>NZ_WJBI01000001.1:793187-916655 GCF_020804225.1 Methanosarcina sp. DH2 | reverse complement strand
GTACTCGGCTTACCAGCTTTCGTGGCCTGGAGCTTCTCTTTTCTTACTGATTGCTCTGGTTTATGCCGTGATCCAGTATATCCTTGATAACTTCCATGGCGAGTCAAGTGATTATCTCGGGTTTACAGGTATAATCACATTCCTGGTAAGTGCAATACTTATACTCCCATTTGTCCATGCTGATATGGGATTTTCTCTGTATTACTACTCATGGTTCCATGTCGCTACTGCTATTGGAGCAATGGCAGGTTTCGGGTTTTTAAGCTTTATTCAAAGGGAGTTCAAAAATAGAAATCTAAAAGCTTACTATTATCCTCTGGCAGTACTCGGAATTGGAGTTCTGGGACTGCTTGCAACAAAAATTGCGTCGCCGTCCATATATTCTCTTGTCATAAATGCTCCACATACTGTATTTGGAGTCCAGGCGGGTGGACCGGCAACAATTGCTGAGGTATCCTCGATATTTTACGAAAGCGGGGATTTTACTCTGTCAAGAGTTTTCGGAAACTTCACAGCCTCTGGTTTCTTTGCTTCCCTTTTTGGAATGTTTATTCTAACTGCAAATCTGGTCAGAAAGCCGAAACCTGAAAAAGTACTGGTTCTTGTCTGGAGTGTTTTAATCTTTCTCACAATCTATGGCCAGAACCGCTTTGCATACTATTATTCTATAAATGTAGCAGTCCTCAGTGCTTATGTAGGAGGTCTGCTGCTTGAAAAGGTAAAGTGGAATGAACTTAGTCAGAAGTTTAAAGCCAGTGTGAAATCTCCGGCAGATCTTGCGGGATTTATGAAGTTCGTCAGGGTAGAGCAAGTTCTTGTGGTCCTGGCTATTGCAGTTATTCTTATTTACCCTGTATACGGATCTGCTATGGAACTTACAGCAGGCACAGGCGGTCCTGATGGATCGTGGATTGAAACCTGTCTGTGGCTTCAGTCCAATACGCCTGACCCTGGCATGGGTTACAACGGCATCTATGAAGCCCCTGAAGATGGAGAACTTTTCGATTACCCTGATTCTGCATACGGAGTTATGTCGTGGTGGGATTATGGACACTGGATTGAAACTATCGGCCACAGAATGCCCAATGCTAATCCTTTCCAGGCAGGAATAGGAGGGCGCAGAGGAAGCATAGATGAGGAAAATCAGCCCGGATCTTCCACTTTCTTTACAGCCCAATCCGAAGAAGAAGCAACTTCAGTGCTTGAAGCCATTCACCCTGACCCTGACAAAGCTGCTGCTCGCTATATTATCTCAGACGTTGAAATGGCCACAGGTAAATTCTATGCGATGACAGCCTGGACTCTTGATACAGAAGGATATTACCAGTCTTATTGGACAGGGAGCGGATACCAGTATCTCCCTTCCACACGTTACTTCGATTCGATGGAATCAAGGCTACATATCCTTGATGGAAACGGTTTGAAACAGTATCGTCTTGTCCATGAGACCTGGGCATATCAGACTCAGGAAGCTGGATACAAACAAGTCTATAATTTCCTTTATGGAAACAGTATTCCCGAAGTCAACACGGGCTACGTTAAAATTTTTGAGTATGTTGAGGGTGCAAAAATTACAGGAACCACCTCCCCTAATGAGGGCGTTAATATAAACACRACAATTTTAACAGGYCAGGGAAGGACCTTTGAGTATTCTCAGTCCACAACTTCAGACTCTGAAGGCAGGTATGAGTTTACCGTGCCTTATTCAACCGAGGGTCCTGTATCCGGGGAAACCCAGTTCGATACTGCGCCTTCAGGTCCGTATGTCATAAGCTACGGGGATACAACCAGGGAAGTAAGGGTCAGTGAAGAAGCCGTATTAAGAGGAGAAGAAGTAAAGGTCTAAATGAGGATAGGTAGCCAAAAGTAGAGTCTAAATCAGTAAAAGTCTAAATCAGTAAAAGTCTAAATCAGTAAAAATCTAAATCAGTAAAAATCTAAATCAGTAAAAATCTAAATCAGTAAGATGTGCAGTTTAAATTTCCCTGCACATCTATCTTTCCTGGACTTTTTACTTTTCTGTACTTTATCTATGAGCTCATCCCAAAACCAATTTTATCTTTCAAATCAATAGGATCTTAGAACAATTTTCGTAATTGGAAACTCAATTGTTTATTGGGAATTTAAAATTCGGAGATTCAATTTTGAGTTTTGGGATCAGCTCTATCATAAATTCTTTGCCGGAATTCTCCCCATGTGAAGAATACCGGCTTTTCTATTATTGTCTTTACCCATTCATTCTCCCTGTGACAGTGTTCTATCCTGGAAAGCCATCCTGTCAGGGAATAAAAAGCACTGTGTAACTAATGAGACCAGAACTGGGATAAAATTATAAACCTCCAGATTGAATTAATACAATCTGTTTTACTTTCTTTTCACATAAATTATATATTTGATTGCAAAAATTTACTCCTAAAAGGGAATTACTATGAATTCTGAGAATCATCCTGTATCAACGTTTCAGTCTAAAATCAAATCCAGCTTGCCTTATACTCTGGCAGTTGCGATAATTGGTTTTGTAGCCCTATGGATCAGAATGCGTCCTTATGATTCTGTGTTTTTAGCCAATGGGTTTGTAAAGTTCACGAGCAATGACGCCTGGTACCATATGCGGACCTTAAATGTTCTTCTTGAAAACTACCCGAACAGGATGTTTTTCAACCCTATGACCAACTATCCTAACGGGAGTTACATCCATTTTGGTCCTCTTTATGATCAGATGATGGCCATAACATCCCTGGTTYTGGGACTGGGTAATCCTGGCCAGGATCTGATTAATACAGTAGGAGCCTATTTCCCTGCAGTGCTTGGGGCCCTGACTGTCATTCCTGTTTACTACATAGGAAAATATCTCGGAGGGCATAAAACAGGGGTACTGGCTGCRATCCTGATCGCGTTTGCTCCTGGGCAGTTTCTTTCACGTTCACTGCTTGGTTTTACAGACCATCACGTAGCCGAATCTCTRTTCAGTACTTTCTTCATAATGTTTTTCATGCTGGCAATAATTACTGCAAAGAAGACAAAYCTTCATTTTGAAGATGTATTAAATAAAAATCTCACTGTMWTTAAAGARCCGCTAATCTATTCCGTTATTGCCGGTGTCATGTACTCGGCTTACCAGCTTTCGTGGCCTGGAGCTTCTCTTTTCTTACTGATTGCTCTGGTTTATGCCGTGATCCAGTACATTCTTGATAACTTCCATGGTAAGTCAAGTGACTATCTCGGGTTTACAGGTATAATCACATTCCTGGTAAGTGCAATACTTATACTCCCATTTGTCCATGCTGATATGGGATTTTCTCTGTATTACTACTCATGGTTCCATGTYGCTACTGCTATTGGAGCAATGGCAGGTTTCGGGTTTTTAAGCTTTATTCAAAGGGAGTTCAAAAATAGAAATCTAAAAGCTTACTATTATCCTCTGGCAATATTCGGGATTGGCATTCTGGGACTGATAGCAGCAAAAGTCATATCTCCATCTATTTACTCTCTTGTCATAAATGCTCCACATACTGTATTTGGAGTCCAGACAGGTGGAGCAGCGACGATTGGTGAAGCTAGCTCTATGTTTTATTATGGTAATAGTTTCACTCTATCGAGAGCCTTCGGAAACTTCACAACCTCTGGATTTCTTGCCTCAATCCTTGGTATGATTATCCTTCTCGTTAATGTATTCCGGAAAGCAAAACCTGAAGAGGTATTGGTTCTTGTCTGGAGTATTTTAATGCTCTTTGCAATTTACGGCCAGAATCGTTTTGCATACTATTATTCTATAAATGTAGCAGTCCTCAGTGCTTATCTAGGAAGCCTGCTGCTTGAAAAAGTGAAATGGAATGAACTCGATCAGAAGTTCAAATCCCGTGTGAAATCTCCGGGAGATCTCTCAGGTTTCCTGAAATTCGTCAAAATAGAGCAGATCATTGCTGTCCTGGCTATAGTGGTTGTTCTTATCTACCCTGTATACGGAGCTGCATTGGAGCAATCAACTGGTTCAAACGACCCTAACGAGCCCTGGATAGAAACCTGTTTATGGCTCAAGTCCTATACCCCTGACCCTGGTATGGATTACAACGGCATCTATGAAGCTCCTGAGGATGGAGAACTTTTCAATTACCCGGATTCTGCATACGGAGTTATGTCTTGGTGGGATTACGGTCACTACATAGAAACTCTGGGCCATAGAATGCCCAATGCTAATCCTTTCCAGGCWGGAATAGGAGGGCGCAGGGGAAGCATAGAKGAGGAAAATCAGCCAGGGGCTGCRACCTTTTTAACTGCTCAGTCCGAAGAAGAAGCAACTTCAGTGCTCGAAGCCATCCACCCTGACCCTGATAAAGCCGGAGCACGTTACATCGTGTCCGATGAGAGAATGGCTATAGATATATTTCTGGCAATGCCTGAGTGGACTCTTGATACCGAAGGATACAGCGAGCCTTACTGGACAGGGAGTGGGTATCAGTACATTCCTTCCGCACGCTACTTTAACTCAATGGAGTCAAGGTTGCACCTGCTCGACGGAAATGGCCTTAAGCGGTATCGTCTTGTCCATGAGACCTGGGCATATCAGACTCAGGAAACCTGGTACAAACAGGTTTATAATTTCCTTTATGGAAGCAGCATTCCTGAAGTGGATACAGGTTATGTTAAAGTTTTTGAGTACGTTGAGGGTGCAAAAATTACAGGAACTGCCTCCCCTAATGAGGGCGTTAATATAAACACAACAATTTTAACAGGTCAGGGAAGGACCTTTGAGTATTCTCAGTCCACAACTTCGGATTCTGAAGGCAGGTATGAGTTTACCGTGCCTTACTCAACCGAGGGCCCTGTATCCGGGGAAACCCAGTTCGATACCGCTCCCTCAGGTCCGTATGTCATAAGCTACGGGGATACAACCAGGGAAATAAGGGTTGGTGAGGAAGCCGTGTTGAAAGGAGAAGAAGTAAAGGTCTAAATGAATGTTAAGCAATTAGAAATACAACTAGAGCAGTGAGATGTGCGGTTGAGGTTCTGCTGCACATCTGCTTTCCCTTCCAATTTTAATTTTTCTTTCCTCTACTTTTTTCTTTTATATCCGCTACCTAGATATACTATTAAAAAAACCTACTTCACAGGTGATGTGCATTGGAAAACCCTATTATAGGCCGAGTCTGGAAATTCGGAAACGATATAGATACTGATGTGATTATCCCGGGAAAATATCTGCGGACAAAGGATATGCAGGTGTTTGCAGCTCATGCAATGGAAGGTATTGATCCTGAATTCGCAAAGAAAGCAAAACCCGGAGATATTATTGTTGCAGGGGACAATTTCGGGTGCGGGTCATCAAGGGAACAGGCTCCTCTTGCTTTAAAGCATGCGGGAATAGCCTGCGTTGTGGCAAAGTCTTTTGCAAGAATTTTTTTTAGAAATGCGATTAATGTTGGGCTGCCCCTTATAGAGGCTGATATTGAATGTGAGGAAGGGGACGAAATTGAAGTTGATCTGCTCAAAGGTGAAGTTAGAGTTCCCGGAAAAGGCGTGTTCAAAGGGAATAAACTGCCTGACTTCCTGCTCGATATGCTTACGGACGGCGGGCTTGTTGCCCATAGAAGGAAAGTTCAGAGCCAGCAGAAAGAAGAATCATTGTAATGATAGATCATTTAAGCAACAAAATTAATTAAATACCTGGCCTAAATGCCACCTGATCAATTCCTTAATCTGATTAATCCGATAACAGCATAAACAACCGATATTTATGATTTTTCCAGATGAATACAAACATGTGGGAGTGACAAAAGCACTCCCTGCAGGCGCCGAAGAGCTAATTTATTTCCTTACGGATTATCTGATTGAAGAAAGAGAAAATCCCGAAACAGGTAGCTCGGAGTACGCATTCTACAGCGTTAGAAAGAGCGGAGATGGACTTCTCAGAAAGGTTGAAGCCCTCGAGCTGATCGCTTCAGGAGAAAAGGTTGTCAAATATGGAAGTGAATTAAATATAAAAGATCGTGCCCTTCTGATTGAGACAGCATTAAAACTCTGTACCGGCAAAGTAAATACTGTCATTTTTACAGGCGTTGACAGGCACGTTACAATCGTTCACGACCCCGATCCCTCCTGTATTCTCGAAATAGAAATTCTTGACGTTGCCCCACCCGAACCTGCCTGGCTTTCCCAGGTCGTGAAGAGGCTTGAAGCCAGTGGGATTTTCGGAGACCTGCAGGTCCGGTTTACTGAAAACATAATTGACCTCAGGCATTTTGAAGGAGACAAAACTGTTTTTCCATGCAGTGCATCAGGGCTTGAGGGAAAATGCCTGGATTCGGATATCCTTACTGAAAATGGTCATCTGCTTGTAGGATGTGAGATCTCAAAGACTCTTTTTGAGATGCGTTTTCCGGAACTTGAGTACTCCTTCATAAACATCTGCCCTTTTAAATCCGACATAGTAGTGCCCTCAAAACCCTTTATTACGCGCTGCTGCAGGTCCGAAAAGTCGGGTTTTGTAAATATTTCAGGTTTTGAAGGGGCTGTTGTCCACTGGGGAGCATCCGAATATCAGGTTGCTGAAGCGGTCCGAAATCTTGTAAACAGATTGAGAAAAATCGGTTGATACTATTCCTGAAAATCTGAATGATATGTTTATTCTTTGCAGCTCT
The DNA here is from genome assembly GCF_020804225.1 of Methanosarcina sp. DH2. Classification (GTDB taxonomy): domain Archaea; phylum Halobacteriota; class Methanosarcinia; order Methanosarcinales; family Methanosarcinaceae; genus Methanosarcina. The sequence continues at coordinate 910,017 of NZ_WJBI01000001.1, read as the reverse complement.
GTTTGCCGCTTTAGTCCGCCGTGTACGAGTAATAAAAACAAAAGCACAAGTTTTACCGGAACCCTAACTCCAAAACATCAACCATACAGATATGGGAACATCTATTATGGTATACCTAAAATTTTTAACTTTTGGCTCATTTGAGAAACCTTTAAGTGCCAGGGAACTTATTATCCCGAAAATTCATGTATAAAACGAAGGCGGAGTAACTTTTTAATGTCTTTTCTAACGAATTTCCTGTTAGGGCTCGGGCTTGCAATGGATGCTTTTGCAGTTTCCATGTCAAGTGGCACTACAGTTCGGCCTTTTCGGGTCAGCGATGCTCTTAAACTGGCTATCTTTTTCGGAAGCTTTCAGGCTCTAATGCCGGTACTGGGCTGGATTGGAGGGAGTACGGTAAGTGGTTTTGTTTCGGATTACGCTCCCTGGATTGCATTCGGGCTTCTGGCTTTTATCGGGGGCAAAATGATTTATGAAGCTCTTTACGGAGATCCGGACGGAAAGGTAAATTCCCTTAATTATTCCTTGCTTTTCCTGTTAGCAGTTGCAACAAGCATAGACGCCCTTGCTGTGGGCATAAGCTTTGCTTTTATGGGGACACCTATTCTTGAGCCCGTGATTATCATAGGCTGTATAACTTTTGTCATGTCCTTTTGCGGGGCAATTCTGGGATACAGAATAGGCCATTTCTTTGAGCATGAGGTCGAAATCCTCGGCGGGCTGATCCTGATAGGACTTGGCGGAAAAATCCTTGCCGAACACCTGCTCTGGGTCTAAAGTATATCCTGAGAACCTGAAAAAGTTACGCCAGATTCATATACCTCAAGCCATAGATGCAGTAACATGAAACTCGCGGTAATCGAAGGCGACGGAATTGGCAGGGAAGTAATTCCTGCAGCTGTGGAAGTCCTGGACGCTTTCGAACTTGAGCTTGAGAAAGTTCCCCTGGAACTTGGCTATGCAAGGTGGGAAAGAACAGGCACTGCAATGTCGGAAGAAGATATAGAAATTATAAAAGGGTGTGATGCCGTTCTTTTCGGGGCAGTTACAACGGTTCCTGACCCTAATTATAAAAGTGTGCTTCTCACCATCCGGAAGGAACTCGACCTCTACGCTAATGTTCGGCCTGTAAAACCTCTCCCTGGTATAATGGGCGTTACCGGGAGAAATGATTTTGATTTTATTATTGTCAGAGAAAATACTGAAGGGCTCTATTCAGGGATCGAGGAAATAGGTCATGATCTTTCCTGGACTAAAAGGGTAATTACTCGAAAAGGCTCCGAAAGGATTGCGGAATACGCCTGCAAGCTTTCAAAAGAGAGGTCTAACAAATTGACCATTGTCCACAAATCCAATGTCCTGAAGTCAGACAAGCTTTTCCTTGATGTTTGCAGGCAGACTGCAAGTGCTTATGGAGTTGAGTATGGCGATATGCTGGTTGACTCTATGGCTTACAGCCTTATGATGCATCCCGAAAAGTACGATATTGTGGTTACAACCAATCTTTTCGGAGACATTCTGAGCGATATGTGTGCAGCCCTTGTAGGAAGCCTTGGCCTCGTCCCGAGCGCTAATATCGGGAAAAAATACGCATTTTTTGAACCTGTGCATGGGAGTGCGCCTGACATTGCAGGAAAAGGAATTTCAAACCCTCTTGCTGCAATTCTCTGTGTAAAAATGTTTCTTGAATGGATGAACAAGCCCGAAGCCCTGCTGATTGATGATGCAATAGCCGATATACTTCAGAAAAAGACTATTACTCCTGACCTCGGGGGTAGGGCAAGCACGGCAGAAGTAGGGCATGCGGTTGCGAAATATATTATACAGAACCTGTAAACAGAAATATGTAGAGCAGAATATCCGTAAATAAATGCCGGAATAAACCATATATTCTCATTTTACTCCTTGCCTGAGGAGGGATTTTAATATTTTAAAATCCATTTTTATTGCAGGCATGGTTTTGCTGTTAAAGGCAATAGAGTTATACGGCATAGAATTATGCTGTTACAAAGGCTGTTACAAAGAACAATCAGTAATGAATTTCGTATATGTCGCTACGAATGAATGGGGGTTTCATTCTGCCAGAGTTTTTCGATGTTTCACAGCTTATTAATGAAGAGATGGTTGTATATCCCGGAAATCCCAAACCTTCGATCGAGAGGTATGCATCCTTACCGAAGGACAGGGTAAATGAATCTATTCTTACTCTAGGAAGTCACACAGGCACACATGTTGACTCAAGGCTGCATCTCAAGGAAGGTAGAGAAGGAGTCGCTTCCCTGCCTCTTGAAAGTTTTTATGGGAAATGCAGGGTTTTTGACCTTGTCCATGTGGAAGAAGAGATTAACAGGCAGGACCTTGAAGAATTCCAAATAGATTCTGGAGATATAGTGGTCCTCAAGACAAGAAACTCTACCCTTGGGTACGTAAAATTCCTTGAGAACTATGTGCACCTTAAAATGGATGCAGCCGAATACCTTGTCAATGCAGGAGTCAAAACCCTGGGATTTGATTACCTGAGCGTAAAAAAGCTTGAAGGGGATGACGAGGTTCATGAACTGCTTATCAATAATATGACCCTGTTTGAAGGGCTCAACCTTGCCGGTGTTCACGAAGGGGAATATATGTTTCTGGGTTTGCCTCTTCTTATAGATACTGATGGAGCTCCGGCAAGAGTTATACTGGTTAAAGAATGATAAAATCATGAAAAACAATAAAGTTGTCTAGACAAAAACAGTAATCCATTACATTTTAACTCTAAAGCGGGAAGTCCCCTTCCTCTACAGGTCGGATTTATCCGAGATGGCAGGTGGGGGATGAAAGCCGTCAACTTTCACACCTTCTATTGTTATTGATTCAGTAAATTTTCTTATACTTTCAACTCCTATTGAATGTTATCCGTAGCTCTTCCTCGCCCTCGTGGTAACAAAGTAGGGAATAGCCGGAACTGTCAGGTACAAACTTTCTGAACTTAGACTATAAGGTTCKTCGAAGAAGTTTCGAAGGTAAAAGTTTGAACGRTGAACAGTARAGCTTGACTGAGTATCTCGCAAYTGAAGGTTGTGAAACCTATTGCAAAATGCTCTGTGRACGAGCTTTCGGTAGCTTGCTACTGGAAATCTRCGATAAACRGGCTTATTGAGGAATTGAGGATCTTTGAGATCCGAAGCCATAYGAGATAATGTACTCGTAGGAAGCTCACCCCGCGAAACTGAGCCGGAAGGCGAAGAATTCAGGGAGGAGTAGTTCACAAGCCAGAAAAGAAATGAAATGCAGGTTGATTCTACCTTATATGCTCTCTCCACATTTAGTATTTGCTATCCGGCCTTTAATATTCTTTTTGTTTAATTCTTAATTATTTTTTCCGTTTCTTCCGGAACTGTACACTCCTGCTCAGTTCCATTTAAAACTTTCTGGTATCCATATCTAAAAAATTCAAACATCGCATAATATCGGACTCTCCCAGCAAGTTCTTTGAAACATCCATAAGTTCTTCTCGTTTCCCACACAATACTTCTGTCTTCTGTTTGATAAATATTTGTAAGTCTATCTCCTATTATACTAAAAAAATTTATAATATCGATAACGAGAATCTTACTAAAAATTCTGTGAGGGACATACATGAATAAAAAAAGTTTTTTGATCGTTTTAATTCTTTTATCAGTTATTTTAGCTTCAGGTTGCACCGGTTCTGAAGATAGCTTTTCCGAAGAATCTGACAATATTGAGAGCAATGAAGACTCAGGCTCAGGTAGTCGCGGGGGTGAGGCTGATGTTCTCTATCAGGTCTCAACAATCGACGCTCTGCTTCAGGGTGTTTATGATGGGGTCCTACCACTTGCAGAACTTGAAACCCATGGGGATTTTGGTATAGGAACCTTTGACGGGCTCGAAGGGGAAATGCTTGCCCTCGATGGAAACTACTATCAGATAAAAACAGATGGAATTGCCTATCCGGTATCCGGGGAAATGACCACTCCTTTTGCCACTGTCACTTACTTTGAAGCTGATGAAAATTTCCGGCTTGAGGAACCTGCAAACCTTACCGAGCTTGAAGCCTTTCTTGACCTGAACCTGCCTTCGGAAAATCTTTTTTATGCGATTCGGGTTGATGGAAATTTCTCTTACATAAAGGCGCGAAGCGTACCCATACAGGAAAAGCCCTATCCCAAACTTGCGGATGCTGTATCCACCCAGTCCGTCTTCGAATTTGAAAATATAAGCGGCACACTGGTAGGGTTCAGAGCCCCCGAATACGTGAAAGGTGTAAATGTGCCGGGATATCATCTTCACTTTATTACAGCAGACAGAAATGCAGGAGGGCATGTTCTGGATCTTGAAATGGAAAATGGAGATGCTGCCCTGGACACTACCAGCGCATTTTTCATGGAGCTTCCTGCCAGCAGGGATTTCTACACCGTAGAGCTGGGTCAAGATCTACAGACTGATCTGGAAAAAGTTGAAAAGTAATCTCAAATTTTTACTTTTATATTTTTCTTTCGATTTTTGGAGGAAAATTCCCCCCTCCCCTTTTGATTTTGTTTTTATTCCTCTTACTCCCTATTAATTTTTTAGTTAATTCCTCCGTAACTTTCCTTTAATTATTCTATCCTGTTTCCCTTAACTCCTTTTTAGTTTAATTTATATTTTGCCTATTTCCGTTTTGCACTTAATATGTTCTTGTAAATTTTCAGGTCTGTTAGTCCTGTTTACTTTTTTATTTTTTTCTTTACTTCTTCTTTACTTCTTCTTTACTTCTTCTTTACTTTTTCTTAATTTAATTTTTTGTTGAGAAATGAATCTCAACACTCCGCCTGTTCATAGAGGTTTTGCAGCTTTTACTCTCCTGATTTATTATTCCTTATGCATTATTCCCGATATATCTTTTAACTCTATTTTGGTCTTACAAGTTCAGTACTGAAACTTTCAGTTTCAGGTTCATTCCCGTTATGTCCCCAAACTGACCGGAAATCTCTGCGTTTCTGAAGCTTTCAAACTGTTCATAGTACTGAGCTCGTTCAACCAATCCTTTGAATATCTCTTCCATTGTATTCACCTCTATTCCTAAAAACTACTTCTGTATTTATTAACCTCCGCCAAGCAGGGTGAAAGTATTTTTTGATAGAGTCTCGGAGCTAAAGGTTTTAAATCTATGACTACTAAGCCTGAAAATCTCTCAAGAAGGCGCCTGGAAAAATCTCGGAAAGTTTCAAAAATAAAAAAAACGGCTAACTTTAAATCCTGTATCCTGAACTATATAACTGCATTCGCCGCATTGATTCTACTCTCTTTCGGGAAGGCACCGCAAGACAGGCTGGTGAAGTCACTTTATAGTTTGGGTTAAAAACAGTTCGAGATTAATGGAAATCTTTCTCGTGTCAGAGGTATTATTTCTCCATAGTATTTATTTATCAGAAGGCATTAAAAAAGAATTTAAAATAAAAAAGTTATAGAGAGATTTGCTTACAGCTTTTTTACAACAATCGCAGGCTGTTCTGCAAGTTTTCTGCATCTCTCCAGTTCTTTTTCTTCTATATCTATTACTAACAGTCCATATCCTAACAGTCCATATCCTAACAGCCCTCTCAGTTTTTTCAGGTCTGCATCCGGAACTGAGTGACATCTTCAAGGTAGTTGTCAATAATTTCGTAGTGACCTCTTTCATACCTTGACAGCATCTGGAAGAAATTTCTCTGGTTTTCGTCTTCGGCTCTTTTTGCCAGTTCCGAATAGAAATCCTCACTTTTTCTTTCATGCCTCATGGCTGCAAGAAGAATCCCTGCATCTCCAAGGGTGATCTCTCCCCCTTTTGTCCGGGCTGGATCGAACTCAGGACTGAAAGACTGCCCGCTTGGAACTTCAGTACTGATTGCAGGCAGTTCTTTCTTGTCGCGGTATTCTTCGAGATAACTGAGATGCTTTACTTCCTCACCTGCCAGATGCTCATACAGTTCCTTAAATTTCGGGTTTTCCATTAAGGCAGCCTGCTGCATGTAGAAGTCCTTTGCCTCTATTTCTCTCTCAATTGCCAGAGCTATGGTTTCTTCGATTCCTTTAAGATTTTTTACTTCCTCTATTACATTTTGATATGCACTTTTCATACTTCTTACCCCCACTGATGTCTTATCTCTTTAGATTTCCTCATCTTAAAGTTTCCCGATTTCTTCCTTCATTTTCGCCTTCTTTCGTTCTTTCACTTTCATTATTATATCTTCAGAAGGCCGTTCAAGTCCGAATATGTCATATATTTCATAAGGACTGGCAAGTACGTTTATATTTTCCATCTGAGCAAGTTTTTCCGAATTTGTAACATCTACTTCACGCATGCTTAGCTCAAATGCTCTACCACTGGGCGCAGCAGTTTTTACACTCCCCCTTTTCTGGTCTACAGGCAGGATGAAAATAGGCGTTTTTCCTTTTGCGGTCTGAGAAACCGCATTAGTAACAAGGGTATCTGCAATCCCGTATACGATCTTTGCCACTGTATTAGCAGTTGCCGGGGCTATCAGCAGAAAATCATAGTATCCCATCTGCAGCGGGCCTGCAATGAACGGGGAGTTGGGACCTGCGTCCACTTTGAAGTTAGGGAAATCGTTCTGAATTTTATCCCACAGATGATACCATTTCATTACGGTTTCCCCTTCTTTGGACAGGAAAACCATTGCTTCAACCCCGGTTCGGTTCTTAATGTCCACCAGAATACTGTAAGTCTCAATCATCTGGTCTCCTGAACCCGTAATTCCCCATGCTATGCGTTTAACTTGCTTGCCTAACGATTCTACCAAGATAACACCTCTTTAGGTTTCAATCTAAACTCTAATACTTTATTATCCTGATTATATAGTCTCTAATCGGACTTCTAAATCTCCAGTCCTTTATTCAATCATGCTGATTTACTGCTTATTGTGCTTGTTTACTGTTTATTTGCCTCTTCTTTCGTTTTCTCAGGTGCCGGAGTTTGAGACTCCTCTACGGAAGCAGCTCTCTTCACGAGCTGGGCTGTCTGGATAAGCCTCTTAAGAGTTCTTCTAAGGCTTCTCATACCTTCCGAATCCTCTGAGACCCCTTCTGCTCCTTTGTCTTTTGACCAGAAAGTTCCTCCCAGGTTTGCCCCAAAGGAACCCCCACCAACGGGAATCATTTCATTAATTATATAAAAGTTATGAATCGTCTGGATAGCATGTTCCTGCCCTCCTATCCGGTCTCCTCCGTCCGCGATCCCCATCCCAACCTTGTTCAAAAAAACCTTAGGATCTTTTGCAACCACAGCTCTGCAGCGGTCCATAATTGTCTTCGTCTGAGCACTCACGGTTCCCTGATAGACAGGAGTGCCTATAATCCAGGCGTCTGCCCAGATCATTTTGTCGTACAGCTCAGCCGCAATATCGTCCTTATGGATGCAGCCTTCCTTTTTTCGAATACAGAAGTCACAGTGGATACAGAAGTTTAACTTTTTTCCTTTTGAAGAAAAATAATCTGTCTCTGCGCCGTACTTCTCCTTTGCAATCCTTAGGGCTTCCTGAACCAGAAAATCAGTTGCCATATTCCTGGGACTTCCCGATATTCCCAGAATCCTTATTGGTTTGGTTTCGGTTTCCTGCATGTCCCCTCGCCTGTATCTATTATAAAAAGTGCCTGCTCGAATATGTCTGTATGATAGTGTCTCTTCAGGGCAATAATCTTATGCCTGAGTTACTTTATCCTTGATTTTTAACTTTTCTCCTCTTCCTGCCTTTATTTTTACTTCTTACGCCTTCTGAGAGTGATCCTTAGAGAAAGGGCAATAATAGCCCCTGTGATTCCAAAGCCTGGAGTCGAGGTTTTTTCCTCCTCCGGGTACGTTGCCATATCAATTACAGGCACGTTATAGGCTCCCTCTCCGAAGAGCTTGTCGATATGCTCCTGAGGAGCCGACCTGTAGTGAAGAACTGCCTTTGTACTGATAGGATTCGAGGCATTTTCAGGCATTACAAAAGAATGCTTTTCAACTACAGATCCTTTCGGACCTATCCTGTTGTCCGATAGAATACTTTCTGCTTCCCATAATTTAACTGTGGGCTTTCCCCCAGAGTCTGCAAAGACCGTATGATAGATTGTTGCTCCAGAATCAATTTTTCCTGCGCTGTCAAGAGCTCCTGAGTGATAAAGTTCTCTACCTTCTGAATCGTTTACTGTAAGTTCAAGCCACATTTCTCTATCTTCAGTGACTCCGGTTGGAATTTTATGCCCTGCCCCTACATTCGTGATTTTTATTTCCACTTCTACGCTCTCTCCCGGTCCTGTCGAATCAGGAGCATTTACTTCAAGTTCTGCAGCGTGCTGGAGATATTCAATAGCTCTCTTTTCGTGCCTGTTTTCGCCCATAACATCTGTTACGAAAGCATTTGCGCCCACAAAATGATGAGTATATACATGTTCCCTCTCAGGACCTGTCGAGGCAGCTTTTCCGGGGTTCTCTTCGAAGCCGATAATCCCGGGAGTCATGTGGCAGGCCTGACAATTTACTCCTTCTTCAGCATACGGGCTTTCCTCCCATTCGGTATATGTGGCTCCGAGAGTCAAATTGTTTACTGGATGGTAGATGTTATGGCACATACCGCAGTACGCGGATTCGTTATAAAACTCGTGTGCTTCTGTCTCATGGGAAGCAGACTCCGTATCTGGCCTGTTTCCCCATTTTACATCTCCGGGTTCAAGGACAAAGGGAGCATTTCCTATCCCTTCGCTTTCGGCAACTGAATGGCAGAAATCACACTGTACCCCTTCTTTTGAAACCTCACTCAGGTGAGAACCGTCAAGGGGCGGAATTTCAGCCGAAACCACCCCTATAGGGGTATGGCAGCGGGAACAAAAATCGGGGGAAAGCCCCTGGGCTTCTGCAGCCACACCATATTCCTGAAGCGTTGCCTGGTAAAAGAAGTCGCTGTCCGCATTTGAATGCATGGAGCCGTCCCATTCTCCAAAACTGCTACCATGACAGTTCGAACAGATGCCGGATTTCGAAAATTGGTCAGATGTAAAATCTCCGGGCTCGCTCGGCGCTGCGGCTCCGGTAAATACAATCAGTCCTGCAAAAAGAGTAGTTATGATTAGACTTAGAAGTCCAGGGCTTTTCACTGCCTTTTCCCCCAGTTACTTTTGTCCCCCATTTATTTTCTGGTCTTCAGGCTTTCCATACGCATTTCTTGCCTTCTTCCTTTTCCTCTCCGGACATGACCTCTATCTGTCTGTACGTCTCCCAGACCCCATGAATATTACACTTCTCCACTGCACGAAGGTTTGCGATCACTGATTTTTCTCCGCAGTTGCCGCAGATATTTACTCCGCGCACCCTGCATGTTTCAATTTCTTTGATAGCAATCAGAGCCTCATCAGCTTCTACTCTGAAAGTCACTTTTGCTGTTTTCTCGCCGGAAGGAGACAGTTCTTCTCTTCCTATGAGTTTGTTTTGAAGATAAAGCTCAACCCATTCTATGAAGTGCTTTTCTTCCATCACATGAGGAATACTGCCAACGGTAACAATAACTTCAAAAGGCTCGCCCGCAATTACCGTTTCAGGAGCTTCGATAACAGGTGTGTGTTTTTTCTCTCCTTCTGTAAGGTTTGCCAGGTCCACAGGTTTGTTTATTTTTTCTTCAGTTCCAATCATAGTCATAACCCCGTCTTCTACAATCTGTTTTTACTCCGAACTTTTTACCCCTTGCATTTTGAGTGTATGTATCCAGTCTCTTTCCATCTGGATTTCTGGATACACACTATTCTCTCTGCATCTATATTTATAATTGAATACGTATCCAGATGTTTAACAGGTTTCTATTCTGGATAACTCTAAGTATTCCTTTATTTTAATAGTTTGAGGGCTTCTCTGCAGGCAGCTACAGCCGGAGCTCCCGAGGTAATGAAGATGACATCCATTGTCTCCATAATTTCTTCTTTAGTTACTCCGTGGTTCAGGGCGCTTTTCATCTGAGCCACGGTACAGGCTTCACACTGTTTGGATGCCACGACTGCAAGAGCCATAAGGATCTTTGTCTTTGCAGGCAGTGCTCCATCAGACAGTAATTTTCCATCACAGCGCCTGTACTTCCCAAGGAATTCAGGATCAAGTCCTTCAAGAGTTTCCAGAATATGGGGTTTGAATCCCATTTTCTTTCCTATACTTTCCACTACTTCTTTATGTTCTGTCAATTGTTAACCTCCTCTTTACTACGTTTTTATTTCTTAACTGTTATGTCTGTTATCGGATACCTGATTAATTCAATAGATATCTTTTGCTATAAGGAACACCCTTCTATGACTTTTGCTTTTTATTGTTCATACATGAATAAAGAAAGGAAAGAAAGGCATTTTATTTTCAATGGTGTAAACATTGGAATTATACGCAGAAGTCCTCACCAAGAGTAGAGTCGATGCACTCACGGCACATCATCCTGGGAAGTTCTTTCTTGAGCGTCACATGAGGCAGCGGATATCCCCCTTTCATGGGGAATTCTACCTGCTTGATATGCTCCATACATAGACCTTTCCCGCAGATGATGCATACACCTACAGCTTCGCTATCCTTGTTCTTTTCAAGGCAATCGTAACATTTCAGCATATTTGACCACCTCAACAAACTTCATCAAACAAACAGTTTTCTTTCAGGGCTACATGGCAGGGGACACAAACAATTCTTTTAATGTGTTCCTGGTCAGCTTTGAGCTCAATAGGATAGCTGCCTTCCCAAGCAGGGGTTTCCTCATGGATAAGGTGCTCTTTGCAAACCCCTCTCCCACATACGATACAAATTCCCACAGCATCCATATCTTTACCTTCTCTGGCACATTCGTAACATTTCATCACTTTCCCTCCAAAATCAGGAAATCCTGTTTTTTCGAATTTATCCGAATTTTAAGGTCTAAAACATCCTACCTATTTTTATGTGAGAGAATTTCTGACCCTCTCATTATTCTTCTATGAGGGTCATGTCCTCTCCACAGCAAACGAGCGTTCCACCGCCTACTTTTGTTACGGTAACTTCGTTGCCACAGATCTCGCAGAGGTATTTTTCTCCTTTTTTGGATACAGCCATAGCTAATTCACCTCCTTATTTTTTAGTTTAAATTCCTCAAAACCTCTAAGAGGGCTTTCCCCTTGCCCTGTTATTCCCGGTACTTACTTCGGGTTTTTATTAACATCCATACATATTAACCATTCTTTGTATATAATTGTAAGGATTTTTTAAAAAGTAACATAAATCTTCCCCTTCTACCCACATCTGTTTTACTTTTTTCATACACTTCTGTCAAGGGGCTTGAAGCTTTTTCTTTTCATCTTTTCGGTAGCTTTAGACACGAAATATATCACTTACTTATCATGGAAAAAATTATTCAAATTTCGACTCCTATATTTTTATGATATAAACCTTTTCCTGCTTCCGGAAGAAAAACTTCCTTTAAAATAATCGAATTGTTCTTTTTACTACACTTTATCGTTCTCGTTTGAAATATGGATTAAAAATGTCCTGTTCTGGAAAAGGTTTATAAGGTTTGATTATTTCTTTTGAATGGGTCAGGTCTTGAACAGGTCTTCGCCATAAGGACTGTTTAAGGAATTCTTTTATCAGTCCTTTTATATACATTTCATTTAATACAGTTAATTATATATAGATTCTTAAATACTGTTATGTGAATTCTAGTTAGAGGTTGTAATTAACACCTACTATAATGGATGTTAATTATAATTTAAACTCTATACTTTTATGTGGGACGAAAAACAAACCCATCTAGCCATTAAGCAGTAGTTAAAGGAGTAATCAAAGATGAAGTTCGGAATCGAATTTGTGCCAAGCGATCCTGCCTTAAAGATCGCATATTACGCAAAGCTCTCAGAACAGCAGGGATTTGACTACGTCTGGATCACTGACCACTACAACAACCGTGACGTATATTCCACTCTTACCGTTCTCGCTCTGAATACCAACAGCATCCAGATCGGCTCCGGTGTTACAAACTCCTATACCAGGAACCCTGCAATTACAGCATCCAGTATTGCATCTATTGCCGAAATCTCAGGCGGCAGGGCAGTCCTCGGTCTCGGACCCGGAGACAAAGCAACTTTCGATGCTATGGGCATTGCATGGGAAAAGCCTCTCGCAACCACAAAAGAAGCAATTCAGGCGATCAGAGGTTTCCTTGCAGGTCAGAAGGTCTCCATGGACGGCGAAATGGTTAAGTTCGGAGGCGCCAAGCTTGCTTTCAACGCTGGAAAAGTCCCTATCTACATGGGTGCCCAGGGTCCCAAAATGCTCGAACTTGCCGGTGAAATTGCAGACGGTGTCCTGATCAATGCTTCTCACCCCAAGGACTTTGAAGTCGCTGTGGAACAGATCCGCAAGGGTGCCGAAAAAGCCGGCCGTGATCCAGGTGAAGTCGATGTTACCGCATATGCCTGTTTCTCCATTGACAAAGACCCGGCAAAAGCAATTAATGCTGCAAAAGTAGTGGTTGCCTTTATCGTCGCAGGATCCCCTGACCTTGTCCTCGAACGCCACGGAATCCCGGTCGAAGCCAAGAAGCAGATCGGTGAAGCTATTGCCAAGGGAGACTTCGGATCTCTTATGGGCGGGCTTGTTACTCCCCAGATGATCGAAGCCTTTGCAATCTGCGGAACTCCGGATGACTGCATGAAGAGGATTAAAGACCTTGAAGCAATCGGAGTAACCCAGATTGTCGCCGGATCCCCTATCGGTCCTGACAAAGAAAAAGCAATAAAGCTTATAGGTAAAGAAATCATTGCAAAGATGTAATTTTATTACATCCTGCAATAATTATTTTTTAATTTACTTCATTATACTTTTAAAAACACCTTGCCTGTAAGGCAAGCTTATAAAGCCATTGGAGGTAACTGATTGCCACCAAAGATTGCAGAAGTCATTGAACATGACGTATGCGCAGCCTGTGGGGCGTGCGAAGCCGTATGTCCCATTGGAGCTGTTTCCGTAAAGAAGGCGGCAGAAATTCGAGATCCGAACAATCTGGGCCTGTATGAAAAAGGGGCTGGATACCAGGTTTGCGAAGGTTGCTTAACCTGCAGCAGGATCTGTCCGGTAGTGGACGGTTTCATCGGAGATGAACTCTCAAACGTCCGCAAGTTCTTTGGCGCAAAGTCTAAAGATAATATCGGCAGCCAGGACGGAGGCGTAACGAGCGGAATTCTCAAAGCTCTCTTCAAGAAAGGCGAAATTGATTGCGCTGTAGGGATTACCCGAAACGAGAACTGGGAACCTGAAGTCGTTCTGCTGACAAGTGCAGAAGACGTGGAAAGGACAAGAGGAACAAAATATACCTCTGACCCTGTAGTAGCAGCTCTCAGAGAAGCCTTCGAAAAGTACGACCGGATTGCAGTTGTAGGGGTACCCTGCCAAGCTCATGCTGCCAGGTTGATCAGGGAGAACGTAAACGAGAAGATCGTGATTATTATCGGCCTGCTCTGCATGGAAAGTTTCCATCATGAAGTAATGCTTCACACGATTATCCCCGATGTCCTGAAGGTCAATGTTCAGGATATCGTGAAGATGGAGTTTACAAAAGGTAAGTTCTGGGTCTACACAAAAGACGGAGAGGTCCACTCTGTGCCGATCAAGGATGTTGCAAAGTATGCAAGAAATCCCTGCCACCACTGTTGTGACTACACCTCTGTCTTTGCCGATATTTCTGTAGGTTCAGTCGGAGCTCCTGATGGATGGAACTCTGTTTTCATCAGGACCGAAACCGGTGAAAAATACTTCGATAAGGTCCGCGATGAGATGGAGATCATGGAAGACCCCAAGCCGGGCCTCGAACTTGTCGGAAAGCTTATTGATATGAAGCGCAAGAACAACGCGGAACATTTCCTGGAAGTCTGCAAAGAATTCAGCTTTGAAACAGGAATTCGCAACGAGACGATCTGAATCAATATCAATTCAAAAAGAGAAACCCGGTACAAATTCGAGTTGGATCCGAATGACACGAGCTTTTTATATAGGACGTTTTCAGCCGTATCATTTCGGACACCATGCCGTAATTACGCGGATTGCAGAAGAGGTGGATGAACTGGTCATAGGCATAGGAAGTGCCCAGAAAAGCCATGAAGCCACCGACCCGTTTACTGCAGGGGAAAGGGTTCTGATGCTCTACAATGCACTTGAACACCTCCCTATCCGTCATTACGTCCTTCCCATCGAAGATGTCAGGTATAACTCTATCTGGGTTCACCATGTCGCATCCAGAACTCCTCGTTTTGACGTGGTGTACTCGAATAACCCTCTCGTTATTCAGCTCTTCCGGGAAGCCGGGTTCTGCGTTAAAGAATCCCCTCTTTATATCAGGGAGAGATACTCAGGTACTGAAATCAGGAGAAGGATGATTGCAGGAGAAAAGTGGGAACATCTTGTCCCAAAACCTGTTGTGGAATCAATACGAGAAATCGATGGAGTAACACGCCTCCGGAATGTCTCTGCAAGCGATAGCAATTTTTCTTTATAATTCTTTTTAACTGTAAGGCGGGAAGTCCCCTTCCTCGGTAGATGCGATAAATCGCATCRGACAGGTGGGGGATGAAAGCCGTCAACTTCCACACCYTCTATTGTTATTGRTTCTGCTTAACTACTTATACTCTGWAATTATTATAATATTCGTGCGTAATCATACATTACACCCTTGTGGTTACAAAGTAATGTAGACCGTACTTATATTTTGATATTGAGCGTTTCGCTCTATCAAAGAATGCCTTGTGTAYAGGCTTTCAGTAACTTGTTACTGGRAATCTACGATAAACAGGCTCCCAGAGGAACTGAGRTTCCCAGGAATCGAAGCCATATGAAAGGATGTACTCGTAGGAAGCACCTTCCTCAAAATCTGAGTTTACGAAGGTTTTAGGTGGGCGTAGTTCACGTAATACTTTTCTTTTTAGTTTCTTTTAGTTTCTTTTAGTTTCTTTTAGTTTCTTTTAGCAGTTTTCTTTAGCAATACTTTCTTTCAGGGTACTGAATCTATCCAGTCAAGGGAGCCAGGGATGTATTCTTGCAGTTCCTCTTCTTTTCCGCTCAGAAGAGAGTCTATAATTTTCTCAACATCTCCTGCAGTCTCTTCTATAGTCCTGCCAGTTGTATTTACTTCAAAAATTTTGTCGCACCATTCAAAAGCTTCTGCAAGAATCAAATCAATTGATTCAGCTTCTGCGTTTTCATTTACCTTTTCTTCAGAGTACCCGCGCTTCTCAAGCCTTGTTTTTAGTTCTGGTGGATAAGCCCTGAGCACGATTGCAATGTCTGTTATGTAGTGGGCAAGGTGGCTTTCAAGAATTATCACTTTGTTTGTTGACTCCTTTTCCATTTCATCGGTAAGCTCAAGAAGGCGGCTTCGGATAAGCTCCATATCCGCTACTACCGAGTCCCTTTTTTCATCAACCTCGGTGTAGAGGTGTTCTTCTTTGATCAGATCATTAAGGTGAATCACTTTCCAATGCCTTCTTTTCTCGAGAAGCTTACTTACCGAGGTTTTTCCCGTACCTGGCGTACCTGTGAGTCCTATGAGCATGGAGAGGGAAATAGGGTTTATCGCAGTTATAATTAATCCCGGTTAAGGTGGGCTGACTTGCTGATTTTGAGACCGCGAATTAAGGATTTTTCGGAATTTTGTTTATTCCCGTCTCTTCAACACCGTGATGATCCCCAGGTATCCGTCCACTGCCAGGTAGTCCCCGTTTTTTATGAGTTCTGTTGCATCCGGGACGCCGGTAACGCAGGGGATCCTATATTCTCTTGCAATGATAGCTCCATGGATTAGCATTCCTCCTCTGCGCTCCACAATTGCAGAACACAGGGGCACTATAAAAGTCATATTTGGGTCTATGGCGTCACAGACGAGGATTTCCCCTGCTTTCAGGTCGAAAATATCTGTTTCTTTCAGGATAACCCTTGCAACTCCTTCTGCTACTCCTCGCCCGGAAGGGTTTCCCAGGAGCTGCCTTGGCTTTACCTTTTCTCGGAGAGGTTTTGGCTTCGGCAGGAGTTTTTTCCATTCCGGGTTATAAGAAGGGTCTCGAAGAGTTTTTATAAGCTCTGCAGCGAATTCCCGTGTATAAAAAACCTGATCTTCCGGAAGCCTGACTTCTCCAGAACCCCTTTCAATTATCCGTTTTCTGCCTTCAAAAAACGCCCGTTTGAGTTCAGCCTCTATTTTCCCGAGATGGATATTGTCATCATCCCTGAGACGGTAGCTTGCCCGGCCGAGGTCAAGCAGTTCGGCTGCACACTGTTTATTTTTGCCTTCGAAACCGGTGAGAAATTTTTCTTTCAGGTGCTGTATACGGTTATTGCTCTTACTTTCTGCAGACACTGGGATAGGAGGATAGAGAGCTATCTCAAGGAGTAACCTGTAAATGCCTTTTTTTGTCCCGGGGCTTTCAGAATAGCTCCCGCCGTATCTGGATATGAATAAGTCAATTTCCTCTTCGAGTTCATTTACAGCTTTCTGCTCAGATTTAATTTCCGGTTTCTCCTCAAGCTCAATCCCTTTTGTGTCTGCAGGTTCAGTTTTACCCTCATGTCCGATCCCAGTATCATCCACATTCTCTTTTTCCGGGAAAATTTCTTCAGCTTGAATTCGTTCCTTTATCACCTTTATGAGTTCCGTACTCTTCCGGAGCTTTTCGGAGATTTCCTCAAGTTTCCTGTTACGTTCGAGACTCAACATTTCAGTTCCGGAAAGGAGGTCTGCAAACTCATAGGGGTCTTCCGGGTTTACGGTTTCATTATAGACTTTTCCAAAAAGACGGGCTCCGTGAGCAAAAGGTATGAACTCCTCCCAGTAAATATCATACCATTTCCTGTAAATTTCAGCTCTTCTTTCTATTTCCCCCGCGAGAGCAGAATCTAACAGTCTTTCAATTTTTTCTCTTTCCAGTTCACGGGCCTCTGCCTGCATGGCCGGGACATATTTCTCCTCTATGGCTCTCCTGAGCCCCTTGAGATTTTCGAAACTTCTCCTGAGACTCAGGTGCCAGCGCCTCTTTTCGTCCCTGTCTTCCTGCAGGAAGGTTGTTATCGATCTTGCCTGGAGAATATAAAGAGCTGATCCTCTGAAGGTCCACTCTATGTCCTGGGGGCTTCCAAGCAGCTTTTCTGTTCTCCGGGCCAGTTTAAAGATTTCCAGGACTTCAGCATGGGTAAGAGGCGGGTTTTTTTGAAAAACCTCAGGCAGGGCTTTAAGTTCCGTACCTTCTTTTCCTGCAAATATCGCTTTTTCCCTTTTAGCCGGCGTGTAAGTTTTTATGCCTCCTGTCTGCCTGGAAAGGATCCAGCGGTCAGGCTCCACAGTGCCGTCAACAAGCCCCCTGTTAAGCCCATATACAGCTTCGATAATGGCTTCGGACTCGTTATCCGGATTCTTCCCGAAAGCGACTCCGGATACCCTTCCCTCTATCATTTCCTGTACCAGCACGGCCATTGTACTGCTGAGGATATCAAGCCCCATTTCTTTTCGATACAGGAGAGCCGCATCCGACCAGAGGGAAGCCCAGACAAGGCGGAGATGCCGAAGGATAGCCCTGGCTCCATGGATATTTACATATGAGGCATGAACACCTGCAAAAGAAGTCTTTGCGCTGTCTTCCCCGGGGGCAGAAGACCTGACTGCGACTGCTTTGCCTCCAAAATAACTGGCAAGCCCTTCTTCCAGTTCTTTTTCCATTTCCCCGGGAAAGGGAGTCCTTATGAACATGTGCTTGATTTTTTCCGAAATGTCCCAGAGTTCTTCCCAGCGCATTTCTTCAAAAGGCTTTCGGCTGAGCTCAAGAAGAATTCTTCCTCTTAGCCCTGTCCTGTCAAGATATGTTTCGTACGTTGCAGTGCAAATGCAAACACCTGCCGGGACAGTCAGTCCCTTCCTCTGCAGGGCGCCCAGTACAGAAGCTTTTCCTCCGCAGGCTTTTCCGGTATTCCCCCAGGTCTCTTCTATAGGTATAAGCCACCTTCTCGTAGTTTGCCCCCCCAATTTCGTATTTTTACTTTATCCTGCCCTCCATATCCGGGTTGATACTTTCCCGGTATCATTTCATTTGTCAGGGCAAAAAGAGGATACAAAAAAAGGATATATTCTACCGGGAAAATAAAAAGCTCTGACTGGAAAAGCAGTCAGACCGAAACTTCTACAACATGCTGGAAACGGGTAACTACGATGTACTTTTCTATTCTGATTTTTAGAAAAGCAGTTGTAGGAGAGTGCAGAAAATCCTCAAGGTACGGGTGCTTCATCAAATAAATTTTTTTCATTATGCTTAGCTCGAAATCTTCTACAGGTTCAACCCTACCCAGGGCTGTTACTGCCATTGCATCCCGGAAATCCTCTATCTTATTCTTCCGGTTATCAATCAACAGAGATACTTCAGGGTTTGCCATCAGGTTTGAGTACTTCCTTGTAGCCCTGGTAGTTGAAAAAAGAATATACGTAAGCCTCTCATTCGAGGCAAAGGCAACGAGACTTAAATAAGGTGCCGTTCCGTTTTGAGTCGCCAGAACAGCAAGGGGTTGGGACTCAAAAAACTTCCTCAACCTTCCGAGACACTCTTCTTTCTCAAGTCCTATTTTTTCTACAAAAGTTTCCCCTACTCCCTCTTCCGGTTCGTGAGGGATAACCGATGCGATTTCATCTTTCACAGTCACAGCTCCCTAATTCACTATTTCTCTTTTCACTTGAAAAGTTACGATCTGTTAAAAAACAGATTACTTTTTAAGAGTTCCCACAACAGGGTAGTCCTTAAACGTTTCAGGGCCGTGAGGTGCTTCATCCATTGCTTCCGTAAGGTCCTCTCCTGCTTCGTGGAGCCCCTGGTGAGTGCCATCCTCCCATAAATAACTGTCTGATACATCGTATACCTGACCATCATATGCGATGTAAGCCTTGCCGTTCTTACCATTGTACTCTGAAAGTTCTTCCAGTGTGTATTCTTTCATTTTCCATTCCTCCACATTTCTTTAATTTTGCAGTAATTATTAGGTTTTTACAGTATTCCTCAGGTTTGCATCCGGCTTGAATACGAACCTTAAACATTAAGCATTTTTAACATCTCGCTGATTTCGGTGGTTGGAAGCTGGCATTCATAATCCTGGCAGACATATGCAGTTGTCTTTCCCCCAATAGGGAACTGTTCTTTTGTGTATTTTGCCAGGTCTGCAATTTCGGGATTTTCTCCTTCGGGCCTGAAAATTAGCACCTTATTAGGCACGAAGTAGCTCCAGAGCTCTTCCAGCATATGTGCTGTATCCGGAGCCTCGGTTTTTCCTGAAATTATCACTTCATAAGAAGGCCCAAGCCTGAAATCAAAGGCAGAGAGAAACTGGGTATACCCCGAAGGCACTTTTCTAATCAACTTTGAAAATGCACGTTCGAGCCTATCAGCAGTTTCCTCAAGCTCAGGATCTGCAATTATTCTGGAGAGGCGCAGAAGGTTTAACATTTCAACTGAGTTCCCGGATGGAATCGCTGAATCTGTGAACTCTTTTTTTCTGAATATCAGGGATTCGCTGTCGTTAGCTGTGAAATAGAGTCCCCCGTTAGCCGGGTCCCAGAAGTGTTCAAGCAACTCTCCATTCAGGGAAACGGCTGCTTTGAGGTAACGCAGTTCAAACCCTGCCTCATAAAGTTCCAGTAGCCCCTGTGTCAGGAAGGCGTAGTCATCGGAAGTTCCGGAAATTCCTGCAACTCCTTCCCTGTAACGATGAAGTAGCCTGCTGTCGGGACTATAAAGGGTTTTAAGAATAAAATCCGCGGCTTTCTCTGCAGCTTTCAGATACCTTTGCTCTCCGAAAACCTGGAAACCTTTTGCAAAGGCTGCAATCATAAGCCCGTTCCAGTCGGTCAGGATTTTGTCGTCCATCGAAGGTCTTTTGCGCTCGTACCTGGCTGCAAGGAGTTTTTCTCTGGCATCTTTTACCCGTTGTTCAACTTTTTCTACGGGCATCTTAAGTTCGGCTGCAAGGGATCCCGGAGAGCGGACCATGTATAATATGTTTGTTCCGGTTTTCCTTCCCCTTATCTCTTCTTCAAAGTTGCCCCCTTCCTGAACGTTAAACATTTTAATAATCAATTCGGAATCCTCAGGGCCAAGTAAACTCCTGACCTCTTCTATGGTCCACAGATAGTACTTTCCTTCTTCTCCTTCGACATCCGCATCTTCCCCACAGTAAAACCCGCCTTCCTGAGATGTGAGGTCTCTTAACACGTAATCCAGAATTCCTTCTGCTGTTTCTTTATACAGCTCTTTTCCGGTAACCTGATAGGCTTCAGTGTATGCAACTGCGGTAAGAGCCTGGTCGTAGAGCATTTTTTCAAAGTGAGGCAGGACCCACATATTGTCCGTGGAATATCGATGGAAACCCGATCCCAGATGGTCATAGATCCCTCCCCTGCGCATATTGTCCAGTGTATGTTCTACCATCTGAAGGGCTTCAGGGTTTCCGCTGCGCCTCCAGTAGCGGAGCAAAAACGAAATTTTGTGCGGAGTCGGGAATTTTGGGGCTCCTTCAAAACCTCCGTATTCCGTATCAAAAGAATTCAGCATTTCGTCATAAGCTTCTTCAATTATCTCTTCACCGAGTCCTTCCCCTGCAGATTCCACAATTATATTCTGGATAGTAGATGTGATCTTTTCCGCTGAATCCAGTACATCTTCGTGTTGCTGGTTCCAGATTTCTTTTATTCTGGGTACCAGTTCCAGCATTCCTGTCTGATTGAAACGGGACTTTTTCGGAATGTATGTGCCTGCAAAAAACGGTTTTTTGCCAGGAGTCATGATTATATTAAGAGGCCAGCCCCCTCTCCCAAGGATAATCTGGCAAACAGTCATGTAAATATTGTCGATATCAGGTCGTTCCTCCCTATCTACTTTTATAGAAACGAAAGCATCGTTCATCAGTTTTGCAACTTCTTCATCTTCAAAAGACTCATGTGCCATTACATGGCACCAGTGGCAGGTAGAATATCCAATTGAGAGAAAAACAGGCTTGTTTTCTTTTCTGGCTTTTTCAAAAGCCTCTTCTCCCCAGGGATACCAGTCCACAGGATTATAGGCGTGCTGTAGAAGATAAGGACTTTTTTCGTTAATCAGGCGGTTAGGTTTTCTTTGTTCTTTTCCCAGTACAATTCCTCCTGAGTCTCCTCAAGCTTGCAGATCCCGCCAGGCAATCATGCCACCTCTCAGGATCTTTACCTTCTCAAAATCGTTTCGGGCAAGAATCTCAGCAGCTCTGATCGCACGCATACCTGAACGGCATACAACTACTATTTCCCTATTTTTCTCATTTTCAAGTTCCAGAACCCTGTTCTCCAGGCTTCCGACAGGAATATTTACCGAGTTTTCCAGATGCCCCAGTTTTCCGGAAAGCTCATTTTCCTCTCTTACATCAAGGATAAGAAACGAAGTGCCAGAATCAAGTTCCTTCTGCAGTTCAGAGGCCGAAATGGTTTTTGTACTCGAACCCTCTTCCCTTCTGGATGCGGCTTTTCCTGCACCTGAGCTACCGGACTCGCTGGTTTCTCTGGAGGCCTGGGATCTTCGGATGACAGAATCTCCGGGTTTAAGAATTTTTTTCATCCAGCTTGCAGATCCAACCTTCAGTTCCTCTGTCATTTTATAATTCTCATTTCTTCCGTAAATTCTGAATTGAAAACTCATTTTTTCTCTTACTTCGGTCCTTAAAGAGTTTATTTCATTCATTGCATATTTGCAGCTTTTGAGGGTTTTCAGGGCAGAAGCTCCTGAAACATCTCCCGGACAGAAGTAGATGCTTTCAGCTCTCAAGAGTTTTATTTTTCGTCTTTCCAATAATTTTAAATAATCCTTAAAATGGCCCTGTGCCAGATAGGCATGTACAGCACCATCCACTCCTCTGAACTTTAAAATATGTGCCCCACAGGAGTAAGGATTAAACTCTTTAAAAGTATCCATAATAACTCCCCTTATCCATATAAGTAGCTACAATGTATTTGATCCTTTACCGGATAATCTTGCCGGATAGCTTTAATCCCATCGATGGATGTTTTTACTTTTATGGGTATGCAATAAGTTCTCAGAGGAATCTGATACTCATGGAAATTGAAAATCATATATAGCCAAACTTTCCCCAATTTACATAGCTCTCACCGGAATATCAATATATCGGTGCTACTGGGGCTATTTTCTAGCAGGCTGATAGATCAGAAAGGCAATTTTGAAAAGAAAGAAGCATAAAAGAAGTATGAAATTCGCGAAATGTTAAAAAAGTTTATGATGTAAGTCTATATTTACAGGTTAGCAAGGACATTGTGAGTTTCCCATATTTAGTTTTCCCTTACTATTGAAACTTTTTAGTTATATGTCGACCCGCGTCGACCCTTCATAGATATTTAATCCCTCAGGATACTCCCTGTTTTTTTATTGGCAGAAGTTGTCCGAGTTCTTCGTTTTTTTCCCCGCATTTTCCTACCCTGAGGAAATTTATAACTTTTGAGACGCGGTATGAGTGTTCGCGCTTTTTTTCGTCTTTTCGCGCCTGGTATATTCTGATCGAACGAAGGAGGTCGATCTTTCGGAATTCGGGCCAGAAAGGAGCACAGAAGTAAGTTGCACACTCGCTTCCGTTAGCCTGCCATGGCAGGAAGTTTGAGACTCTCTCATCTCCGCCGGTGCGGACGATCAGATCCACATTCGGGACTGATACTCCCGGAGCAGGGTAAAGGTGTTTTGAGATCAGGTTTTCATCAACATCTTCAAGAGAAAGTTTTCCACTCGATACGCAGGCTGCAATATCCCGCACCGCCTGCATTATATCCTGCCTGCCTCCGTAAGCAATGGCCACGTTCAGGTTAAACTTCTTATGGTGTTCGGTGGCTTTCTCAATTTTTTCAATTGATTCATTAAGAAAAGCCGGTAGTCTTGCCCGGTCTCCTATTGCCCTGACCTGCATTTCTTTTTCGTAGGTTCTTTTGTCGCTATAAAGTTTTAAAAACTTTTCATTGATCAGATTGAAGAGTCCATCAACTTCTTCTTCCGAACGGTGAAAATTCTCCGTAGAAAGGGCATAAAGTGTAAGCTGTTTTACTCCTATCTCATAACACCATTCAATAACCTGTTCAGTAACTTCTGCTCCCATAGCGTGCCCAAAACTTCGAGCTTTTCCCAGCTGCCCCGCATATCTGCGGTTTCCATCCATAATTACAGCTATGTGGTCAGGGATTTCAGATCTTAAAATCTCCTTCTCAAGCATCTGCTCATACTTCTGGTAGAATATGCCGAAAGCCCGGTTTTTCATGAAGCGAAGCCCTGCCCGGAAGGCCCCCGTATTCCACGATTCTATTTTCAGGCTAATTATCTGTTTTCCCCCTGGCAGTATACATAAGTAACAGGAATATTCATATACATTTTTTGTGGTATGGAATTTAATATTCCTCAGACCAAAACTTTAATTTTTTTCTTAAAGGGTTTTACTGTCTAGCTTTATTCGTTATACTCAGGTTTATTTATTATATTTCAATTTTTACTTCAGTTGCCTCATAAATTTGCTAAATTGAAATAGTCAAGCTTTGTTTTATGCTATTATATAATAGTACAGGTGAATAAAAAAGCCATATGATATATTAACAGGAATCGTAATTAAGTATAACAACTAACTATATTAACTTTTTTCAAACCCGTCAAGATGATCATCCTGTTTTCAAAGAGCCAGGAGCAGGGTATCAACTCCGAGGAGAGGCTAAAGTTTTTGATGCTGATTTTAACCGGAAACTCATTTTTGATATACCTGTTTTTATCTCCAGAAAAAAGGAGTTTTCAATAGAGCTTTTAAACCTGCAGTTCACTTGATTTATCTGTGTTTCAGCAGAGTAGAACAGGGAATTTGTGAAGTTCTCGTCACACGAAAAACAGGATTTACAGCACTAAGGCGGCTCAGTAGTTCTCAAGAACAGAGCCGACAATGTTTTTGTAACTTTCTTTCAGGGAATAAACGTTGTGATCCCCGGTGACATTTATGCTCAGGATCCCGAGTCTCGTATTCATAAGCCCGACCATGGCTGACACTCCCCGGTAGCTTACCTCGAAGTTTCCTTTATCAAGGTAGTCATAAACTTCACCGGTGGTGAACTTGTCTCCGGTCAGGAAGAGATTGAGCACAACCTTGCGTATCCCGTTTTCATCCCTGCCGAGATACTTTATCAATCTCGCTCTTACCCTTTCTTCCGCAGTCTGCAGTTTCGGACACCTCAGTTTTAATGATAATTTAAACTATATTCTTTTTTATGCTGTATTCATCTCATTCTGGTTGTTATTTCCAAACAGATGCAACCCTTACGTAAGGGCGCTAAGAATCGAATACCCTATATCCTTATCGTTTATATATTTTAGGATTACTTTTTTTTAAATATTTATATTGAAGTATATTATGGATATCCAGATATGTTATGCAGATCCACCGATCAATTCAGAAAAGGATGAAACCTCATAGTCTTTATCTGTCTAACCTTCAACTTCATAATAACAGGGAGTGGTGAAGGTTAACTGTCAGTTATTATACTGAAATGATCCCTGCTTGAAGATCCATTAGTATTGCAGAATAAGATCTTATGTATAAGTAGTTTACATTAGAATTGATGGAAACAATTTTGAACTAATGTTACCAGTTCAGCCTGCAAGCAGAAAGACGGCAAAAGATAATTAGAGTGTGAATTAGAAGTATGGATTCAAAGTATGAATTAGAAGTATAAATTCAAAGTATGAATTAGAAGTATAAATTCGAAGTATGGATTCAAAGTATGAATTAGAAGTATAAATTCGAAGTATAAATTATAGTCTAAGTTCCCTTGTTAAAGTTACCTGAACAAGCAACCTGAATCTTATTGATTATATTTATCTGGGGTTATCCAGGGCTCTTCTGAGATAAGTGGTTTGTGAATAGTCGTAAAAAAGTGAGCTGCTACAAGAACAAGATTATATGTTAACGTCGTCTGGCATGTGTAATCCTGAAACTTATCCTGAAACAGCTAGTGACCATTTTTTCCTGTCTTACGGTTTGAGTTTTGGAGAATGTAGAGAGAATTTGCCCTGACCTATCAAGTCTTTTCTCTTTCCTTTATTCTTTCCTGCAGGAGCTTTCTTCTGCTGTTCAAATCAACTCTCTCTTTATACCAGCGCCGTTTCAGAACAGACTCATGAATCAAGTCAGGTAGGAAATAACAAATAAAAATTAACGGGTAAAGATTGAAACATTTAGGATGAAAGGTAACAAACTGACATCTACAGAGTAAATCTATGTGTGTTTAGAGATTCCGTGGAATAAGTATCATCGAATTTGGAATTTTTGGCTGATAGAAAATCAAATTGATTTTTGTATTTTTTCACCAGTTGTGAAATGAATTTTTATATACAGCCAATTGTAGTAAATATATTGTGAGCTGCATATATACTGAGAATTTAATGATGCTTTCTTCCGTTCCTCTGGAAAATATACCCTACTTATGGGAACGAAACGATATTCTTATTTTTCTTATTGATCTGGATGATTATGACATACTAAATCAGGAATATCTCAATAATATCGAGAAAGAGCATCTGGAAAAACTGAAAACCATATATTTCAAAAAAAGATATATTGTATCCAGAGTGGTTTTGAAACATGTTCTATATCGTCTTCTTAATAAAAAATCTATCATGGATGTCTCTACTTATAAAGACGAGTATGGAGAAGTCCATATACTAAACCATAAAGAATTGCACATCTGCTTATCCTACTCTGAAAGTATTGTAACTCTTGCAATATCCAGGGTTGAACTTGGGATTGATGTTGAAGTTATAAGACCACTGGTACTAAAAAATACTTTAAAATACTTTCAAACAAAACCTTCATGCATAGACAAATCATTAAGTGGCACCGACCTCTTGAAGACATGGACCATGAAAGAAGCTTACTGTAAGTTTTCTAATGCAAGCATATTTTCCATTCTTGGTAAAGAGCCGGACTGTAATAATATCTGTTATTCTATTTACATACTGGACAATAAATATACATTTTCTGTCGTTACCAGTTCAGATCCATATACTATTAATATAAGTCGACTTGGAAAAATCAACTATAACTAAGGTAGAAAGTTTGATACTGTTTTGCGTAAAGTTCATTTCTTTCTAAGGTAGTACACGGATAGATAGGTTCCATTAATTAATTCCAGTCATGTTACTGCTAAATCCGTATGAATCGAGTATCATGACCTGATGCGTTTGAGCTCTTTTCTATTTTGTTTTTCCAGTAACATTTATCTGGGATATATACTCTCAAATTATTTATATAGTTGTATTACATAACTACCTGTGGGGCTTTCAACTACTATGGACAAAATGTGTGTTACTTGCAATTAATAATTTAATTAAGGGGTAAGATTACATGGAACATATAAAGAATGGTATACTTGATTATTTGAAGGACAATTCTTTCATGGAGCGGGGAGCTGTTCTTAAAGATAGCGACTCTCTCACCCAGAACGGCATCATAGATTCTATCGGTTTACTCGAATTGATAGACTATATCTGTGAAACATATTCTATCGAAATTCCTGAAGATATGCTGACTCCCGAGAATTTCGACTCCCTGCAGGGGATCACCGACCTGATAACCAGACTGGCGAAGTGAGGGGCATGAAAATTGATGCTTATATCACTGAACACGCCAGAAAAACTCCTCACCAGACTGCCCTTGAAGAGGGTAAAAAGTCTATTTCTTATAGCCGCCTTGATGAGGATATAAGCATAATTGCTTCATCTCTGACTGACTTTGAGCACTGCAGATTTGCAATACTGGCTGAGTCCGGCACACAATACATAAAAATACTTATGGCAGTATACCGGTCAGGCAACATCGCAATACCTCTTCCAATAGAATTGCCGGGGTTAAGCCTTGAAAGAATCCTTGACGCTGCATGCATTAACAATATAATTGCAACGAGAAAGCAGTACTTGAGATTTGGAGATGGATTTTTTGAGCGTTTCGGAACGGTGATCGTCGTTTCAGACGATAACGTAGTAGAGACTCGCAGTAAAAGAGTGATACTCGAAAGAAACAATCCCGAACTGAAGCTGGTGCTTTATACTTCAGGCACGACAGGCACTCCTAAAGGAGTTATGTTAAGCAATAAAAACCTGGTCTCAAATGCCAGGTCAATAATCGAGGTTCTGAGCATAACTCCAGAGGATAAAGCAGCACTTGTAATCTCTCCTCATCACGCCTTCGGGAATTCGATTATTAACTCCCACCTGATAGCTGGAGGGTCAATCCATACCGGAACAATGAATTTCATAGACCCTGTTTTCAATCTTATAGAATCCGGAGTATCTATATTTTATGGAGTGCCCAGTACCTATCGTATTCTTCTCAGATATCCGGAAAGGTTCAAAAAAGCCTTTACGAATGTCAGGACTGCTGCATCTGCTGGCGGAGCCATGGACCGGGCTATTGTACGGAGTATCAGGGAGTTAAGTCCGGGTACGCAGATTCTGCCAATGTACGGCCAGACCGAAGCTACAGCAAGACTTGCCTACCTGCCAGCAGAATATGTGGACGAATTTATCGATACTATCGGAAAGGCAATTCCTGGAGTCACACTTGATGTCTTTGATTCTGAAAACAGGCCGGTAGAGCCTGATGTAACAGGCGAGCTTGTTGCCAGGGGAGACAATATCCTTCTGGGTTACCTGAATGATGAGGACGCAACTGAGAAGAGAGTTATCAACGGGTGGCTTCATACAGGGGATCTGGCACAGAAATTACCAGGCGGGTATATCAGGCTTCTTGGGCGTAAGGACGACCTCATAAAAATAGGGGATCACCGGGTTAACCCGAGAGAGATTGAAAAAGAGATAGAAAAGAACAGTGAGGTTTCCAGTGTTTTTGTTGTGCCTGTAACCCATGAGCTTATGGGCAATGCAATCAGCCTCATGGTTATACCAAATCAGGGAACTGAAATTGATGCGATTTTTGCCTTCTGCAGGAAGAACCTGCCAGGCTACCTGTACCCCAGGGAGATCCTCTTCATCGACCATCTTCCGCTAAGTGAGAACGGGAAAATATCCAACAGGTCTATTATAGAGGAGTATCAGCATGTCAAAGCTAGTATGTAAAAAGTGTGTTCTGGACTCGGATATTCCAGGCATAGAATTTAATAAAGAAAGCGGCACCTGCCATTTCTGTGAGACGTATGTCCCTCTTTCTTCTCAGGAAAAGGAGCAGTACCTAAACAGGATTGAAGGGCTCTTTAAGGAATACAGCGGCAGGGGCAATTATGATGTGATATTTGCACTTTCAGGTGGAAAAGACTCTTCATACACACTTTACAAACTTAAAAAAGACTACCCATTCCTGAAAGTACTTGCTGTCCAGTTTGATAACGGATTTACTTCAGATTATGCCGTGGTAAACGCAAAGAAAATGTGTGAGATTACGGGATGCGACTATTTTAAGCTGACAATAGAAAAGGAGGTCCTGTACGAGCTCTTCCGAAAGGCAGCCGAATCACGTGACGCGTTCCCGAAGTTTGCCAAATACAGGGCAAGCGACATATGCAATATCTGCATCAGCATAATAAAACAGAAACTGCTGGAACAGGCAATAGTGCAGAAAGCACCTTTTATAATATTTGCTTTTACAGCAGGACAGTCGCCCAATCCTATAATCAACCTATCAGCTAATTTCATACAATGGTCAAGGAACCTCTTTGAAAAGCAGCTGCAAAAAATAGGAATTGATGACAGAGATGAGCAGTTTCTTATTAAAAACGAGGTCATTAAAAATATAGGCGAGATTGCTCCATCCATTTTGCACCCACTCTGCCTGTGGGAGTACAGCGAAGATAAAGTACTTGAGACCATAGTTGGACTTGGATGGAAAGCTCCTGACCTCAATGACAGCAATTCAACCAACTGTACATTGAATTCTTTTGCATGCTATAACCATCTGGAAAAGTATGGCTTCCATCCATACGCCTTTGACATAGCAGGGCTTGTCCGAAGCGGGGAAATGTCAAGGGAAGAAGGGCTGGAAAAACTTAACCAGGAACTATCGCAGCCACTGATAGAGGAAGCTGCAGAAAAACTTGAACTAAAGATAAATAGTCCACAAAAAATCCTGCTTAAAATTTAATCAACAGCTATCCGGCAAAGAACTATTTCGGCAAAAACTATCCAGGCAAAGGGTCAGATAATTAATAACTAATTGCCAGCAGTTTAAATATAGAAGTTTAACATGTGACCAATCACCTAAACGTATAACCAATTACCATCACAAATAATCGATCAGGGGAGTAATACTATGCAGATAATCGGAAGTAGCGTAGCGCAGACTACAGAGAGTAATATAGGGAAGTTATCCAAAAATAGCACTGAGGGGTCAATAAATTACATCAATGCACAGATCATGGATGAAATGAACAGAGATACTGATAAGCTTGCTGAAAAGCTCAAGGGTTTCATACGAGACCAGGTTACCGCTTTTAAGAAAAAGGGGGTAGTCCTGGGAGTTTCGGGAGGTATTGATTCAGCTGTAGCCCTTACGCTTTGCGTACAGGAATTCGGGAAGGAAAACGTGTACGGAATTCTCCTCCCTGAAAAAGAGTCAGCTCCTTCAAGTAGAACCCTGGGGGCGGAAATCTGTGAAAGCCTGGGAGTTTCATATGAGGAAGTCCCTATTTCTCCAATTATTGAGGCCCTTGGCATCTACGACAAAAAGGAACAGATAATAAAAA
Organism: Methanosarcina sp. DH2; assembly: GCF_020804225.1. Classification (GTDB taxonomy): domain Archaea; phylum Halobacteriota; class Methanosarcinia; order Methanosarcinales; family Methanosarcinaceae; genus Methanosarcina. The sequence goes on along the minus strand of NZ_WJBI01000001.1, from coordinate 880,240 downwards.
GGACCTGCCCGGAATACGACCCCGAGGTGCACAAAACCTCGCTCGTGCTACCTGACTTCCTCAATCAGGGGCTGTTAAATGTTCCGTATATCAGGCTGATAAAGGATGGGGAAACGGTTGCCAGGTACAGGTTGAAAGCAAACGATTATCTGGAATTAATTGGCCTGCAGAATGTCAAACAGAGGTCCAGAATGATAGTCCAGTATATGTATGCCGAAAAGATGAATTACGTTGTTTGTGGCACAACCAATAAGACCGAACTTGTCCTTGGTCAGTTTGTGAAATACGGAGATGGCGGCGTCGACCTCGAGCCTCTTGCAGACTGCTATAAGACTCAGATCTATGCCCTGGCAAAACACCTCATGGTAAATGAGGCAATTATAAAGCGTCCGCCAAGTGCCGATACATGGAGCCATTATACAACCGATGAGGAATTTTACTGGCGCATGCCCATGCATATCATGGACCAGCTGCTGTACGCTAAGGAACATAAACTATCCTTAGAGATTACTGAAAAGAACACCGGTCTGCCCGGAGATACTATAGAAAAAGCCTGGAGGCACATCGACAGAGTAAGGGATACGACCGAATATGTGCGGGCTACTCCTCCTGTCTATTATCTGGGAAAGTAAGCTGCATAGAGTAAGCCTTATACTAAACGTAAGCTGGTGAATTGCCAGAAAAACTATTTGAGGGCTTTACCCTAGAAAATCCAGAAGTTTAAGTTCAAAGTCGAGGCTTGAAGTCAAAGTTCAAGATAATATCTCGGTTAATAATCCAGATGGATAAGCATGAACACCACAGTTTCTATTGTACGCTGCTCCGACTACTCAAACGTAAAAAGTGCAATTAAAGAGTCACTTTCCCTGATAGGCGGACTTGAGAATATTATTACTCCGGGTAAGCGCGTGCTGCTTAAACCTAATGTGCTTGCTATCCGGGCTCCTGAGGACGCTGTCACAACTCATCCTGCAGTAGTATCTGCAATGTGTGAACTGGTTAAGGAGGCAGGCGGTATCCCGGTGATAGGAGACGGGTCAGGGATTGTGAAACCGGGTTCTACTACAACTTCGGAGGCTTTTCATGCATCGGGAATTGAAGATGTCGCATCAGCTTACGGTGTGGAGCTTATCAATTTCGAGACTTCAGGTTACACCGAGATCTCTGTTCCCGGTGCAAGGCAGTTTCCACGCCTGTATATCGCAAAAGCATTCCTTGAAGCTGATGTGATAATCTCACTTCCGAAACTCAAGACCCATGAATTGACACTTTATACAGGGGCTGTCAAAAACTTCTTTGGAGCTGTACCTCAGAAAATCAGAAAACAGGCACATGCTCTGGAAGACCGTGACCGCTTTGGGGAGGCCATAATTGATATCTACTCAATAATCAAACCTCATCTTGCAATTATGGACGGAGTGATCGGGATGGAGGGAAATGGCCCTGCCAACGGAACACCTGTAGCTTCAGGAGTGGTCATGGCAGGTTACGATTGTGTAGCCCTTGACATGGTTGCTTCCGAACTGATAGGAATCGATCCTTTGAAGGTGCCTACAAACAAAGCCGCACTTTCAAGAGGGATCGGGACCAGGTATCCGGAACTTGCAGGAGTACCTCTGGAGGAGGTGAAAGTCAGATTTAAAATGTCCGAAGGTGGAGCCACCGCAATGGTGCCCTCTTTTCTTATGAGAGCCTTTAGGAAACATTTGACTGTAAAGCCTTTTATCAACACCTCAAGCTGCGCACTTTGCAAAGCCTGTGTCTTGAACTGTTCAGCACATGCAATTGAGGAAATAGGCAGGACACTGAAAATTAATCAGGAAAAGTGTATCCAGTGTTATTGCTGCCGTGAACTGTGCCCTAATGATGCGGTAGAAATAAAAAAGTCCTTACTCCTTAAAATTGTAACCCGAAGTAAAACCTGATCAGGTATCACATGATAAGATAAATCATGGAATAAAACTTCTTTCTAAATTGTGTATTATCAAATTTCAATAATATGGTTCGAACTTCAATTAACGTAGTCCAAGACTAACTATAGGAAATATATTTATCGGTGGAAGAGTAATGAAAAGTAAGTATCACGCGTTTTCACCACAAAATGGGGGGCATTACCATGACTGCTGTAATATCTAACAGAGATAAAGTAACTTTCAGTGAAGTGGCTGATCACTACCATAGCAATAAACTCATCTTCGGGATAAAGTATCTTAAAAACTGGGTTCTGGAACGTCTCGCCTCGTGTGCCCCGGTTCCCTCCTGGAGAGCAAAACTACATAAAATGCGAGGTGTGAACCTTGGGAAAAATGTATATGTCGGTTATGATGTGGTCTTCGACAGGCTCCATCCCGAAATGATCACAGTGGGGGATTACGCTGAAATCGGGGACCGCTGCTTCCTATCTGCTCATTCAAGAGGCAGCCTGACCACAAGACAGGCGTATCCGAGGACCATAGCTCCCATAAAAATCGGGCGTGGGGTTTCTGTGAATCCAGGATGTATAATCACCCAGGGCGTCGAGATCGGAGAAAACTCGATAATAGGGATTGGCTCTGTAGTTAGCCGTGACATCTCTCCGAACAGTCTTGCCCTGGGTTATCCGGCTCGAGTTGTCAAAAAGCTCGATGGTGTGGGTGATCTCCAAAACTGATTTACAGATCCCTTAATCTTTTTTTTCTTTTTGTCTCCTTATCAATTATTAACTTTTTTACTATTAATTTCTGATTACCTGACCACAAGACAGGCTTTTAATCAATAATTTTTATTTTTGCCTGACGTTTTTTGTTTAATATATCAACCCGATTTGGAATCATTTTTCAGCTTTGTAACTGAATTCAAACCCAAATTGACTCAGAGCAAACAATACCATTATTATTACAATAAAAACACAGAAAACAGATACAAGAGATACTATTAGATAGTTAAACAAGCCGCCAGCTTCTGCGAACCCGGTATCCATTATTGAGAATACACTTATAGGCTTATTGTACAGCGGATAAAGATAAGCACATCCTCCTTCAGCAATATCATCTAAAAGCAGATGTGTAAGGAAAGCAGACCCTGCAAAAATTGCCATGTATACTGCTTTGCTGAGCTGCCTATATGCAATATATCCGACAACTCCTCCGAACAGAACTGCAGTAGAACTGAACATTAATGAATGTGTCGGGATCGAGCCAATCGAGCAGTGCTCTAAAGTGCTGTTTACGAATATATTATATACAACCATTATATCCGGAAACAGTGTAGATAAACCGCCTACGAATGCCAGCAATAACAGCTTCCTTGAGTCTTTAAATGAGAGTTCTCTGCGAGAGAGAGCTGTTGTTGCAGCATATACACCTACAGCGCCGACGCAAAACAAAAAAAACAGAACATGTACAACCGGATATGGCATGAGAGACCCTTTTTTCAAATGTTTGAAATATCTTTTTCACACGAAACGTATCTAAGAGATTTTAGAATCTTCCAATCTGATCAAACCTGAGAAGATCGATATCTCTATAATCTCTATTGATCAATCTTCTATAAAATTTTGTTCCTCTCTGGGCTCGCTGAATAAGTGTCGATATGTTTTCTTTAAAAGGAATTCGGAAAAAAGCCCGAGAAGATATCCTCATAAAGGAATAAGTTCTACAAGTAACCCGTCTTCAAAAGGATGCCTTTCAATAATGAAAATTCTTGTTCCAAGAGGTTCAAGTTCTTCTTTAAGCCCATCCTTAAGGTCTTCAAGCACCCACCAGGCGATCTCAATTTTTCCGCTTTTTACTTCGAAAAGTTCATCAGGAACTTCTATCTCCCTGAGGATCTCTTCTGCAAGCTCCTGATTCCCCCCATTGATAACCCCATAGATGAGAGTTCCGTCTTCAGTGATTTCATCAAACTCTCTTGCTATGTTTTTTGCAATTCTCTGAAATCTTTTGCGCAGCTGGACTGCATCCTTATAGGTCGAAGAACAGAAATGTACTTTCTTACAAACATGGAAAGCTGTTTCAGCATGCGTGCAGGAACCGGCAGCGGCACAGGAAGTGTCTGATTCCAGGGAAAACCCGTTTTCAAGAAGAGCTTCTGAGTTATTATCGGAAAATTCCAGTTCGTTCAGGTTGAGGAAAATTCCCATTTCCTCTGCAAAAGTTGCGACCCTCTCCGCACCTTCCAGAGAAGGGATTTCTATTCCGGTTTCCATTCCAAGATCTTTTGCATTTCGCAGGGTATCTGCATAGGGGCTGTGCATGAGCTCTCCCCATAATGCCTGCGGAGGATGAAAGCGGATTTCATCAAGGCCTGCTTCTGCCAGCTTTTCAAGGGTTTTCCTATCAGGAGCTAGAGACGTATAAAGATGAATATGATGATTTTTCCCAAAAGAGGACTTAAGCAGTCGGACGTAGTGCAAGACTCTCTCCAGCTTAAGTAGAGGCTCCCCACCAGTAATCCCTGTCCCGAGGGCATCCATAGTCTCAGCTTCTTTAAGCAAGTCTTCATCGCTTTTTACAGGCCTTTCATTTGCGAAAACCAGGTCTTTTCCATGTCTTCCGTCAGAAAGCGGGCAGTAAAAACAGCTTTTAGGGCAGAGGCCCGTTACAAAGAGCACCATTTTGGCACCCTGCTGACAGAGCCTACAGCCCTCTGAGAGGTAACTGCAAAAAGAGCCTGTTTCATCCTCGGTGAACTTTTCCATACCTGAGACTGCATATTCTTTTGTCCTATATAAGGCTTGTTTCCTGATGCCTTCTTTCCCCAATGATGAATGGGAACCCAATAGAAAGGGATTTTCCTAACCTGCTTAGAAATTAATCGAATCCGGCTTAGAAACTAATATATCTATCAGGTGCTAAAGGTTCACTGATGTCAAAGATGGATGGATACGTCGTAGTTTTCGGCTGCAAAAGATGTGGTAAGTGCAAGGATGTGTGTCCTGTGGGAGCCATTTATGAAGAAAACGAGCTTGCGAAAATCGATCCTAAAAAGTGCAACCTTTGCATGAAATGTATTGACGAATGTAATAACAGGTCCATCATCTACATGGACTGATATGAAAATGACGTCGTAATGAGGCTGAACAGAATCAGAAAATCAGGACAAGGTGGAAAGAGATGTTTGACCCGGAAAAAGTTCCAGTTAAGGGAAAGGTCACAGATATTACAGTCCCAATTTCTTCTTTGACTCCCATTTTTCCAGGAGATCCGGAACCTTCAATTGAAATGACCTGTACTCTCGAAAAGGATGGGTGTGCAGTATCCAGATTGAGTTTCGGGAGCCACACAGGCACGCACGTTGATGCGCCATCTCACATCCTGAAAGACGGATTTTCAGTTGATAGACTGGACATAGAGAGCCTTATGGGTAAGGCGGTTGTTCTGGACTTTTCTCAGAGAAATGGGGCATTGACAGACTATATTCTTGATGAGGCTTACAATGACCGGAAAATTACTGAAAGTGTTCCTATACTCCTTCTGAAAACCAGATTTTCTTTCCGGAAAGGAATCCATCCCGAAAGTTCAGGTCTTCAGGAAGAAGAAAGCGACAAGGAGAAGGAACCTGAGGAGCCACTTGAGGAATCTGTTTATCTTGATGCAGGCGCCGCATCCTGGATTGTTCGGAACGGGTTCAAAACAGTGGGAACTGATGGCTTTTCCGTTGATAACCTATCCTCAGAAGTCCTGCCTGCTCATCACACACTTCTTTCAAATAACGTGAACATCGTAGAATGCCTTGACCTCAGCGCAATAGAAACAGGAATATATTTTTTCCTGTGCTTGCCCCTGAAAATTGATGGATGTGATGGTGCCCCGGCAAGAGCATTACTGATTTCTTACTCCTGATTTCTTACTTCTGATTTCTTACTCCTGATTTTTTCCTAATTTTTTTCTGATATTCAGAACCTGGCCATCGTATATCTCATGCCGTCCAGGGTGACCATTTCAAACAGGAACTCGCCTGAGACAGGGTATTCTATTACCACTGCCGTGTTTTCTTCAACAACTGACAGCATTTCACTGCCCTCCTGAGTCCGGGCAGGAACCCATACGCCTTCAGAATTCGGGATACCTTTTATGAAATGGATTGTTTTTCCTTCAAGAAGTACTCTTTTTTTAACTCCGTTTTTGTACTGATATATAATGATATTATTTTCAGGGATCCACTCGGAGTCGGTCAGGTTGCCATTACATTCCTGATCAGGATCTACTCCGAAACTGATATATCTGACAGATGGCGGGAGAGAAAAGGTCAGGGTGCACATACTTCCCTCAGGGCTATACCTGTCCGCAGAGTCACGGGCGTACCCTTCCTGGATCGAGAGAAGAGAAAGGGAGGCGGTTTCTGCCTGGGCTTTTATCTCTGCGTCCTGAAGGACAGGCGAGGCTATATTCCAGGCATGGGCCAGAAGGATCACTACTGCAGCCAGAAGCGCAAGATACACTACAAGCTTAAGAGGAATCGTATCTGCGGCTATAGTGTTGGAAATAAAATTTTTCATATAACTGTGAATGATCCTTACATAATAAAAATTTTTACTCTACGGGAGGGGCCAGTTTTCTGACTGCTAATAACTAAAAGGAAAACTTGAAGATAAATAACAGGTTAAAGGATAACAGGAGACGACTGATAAAAGAAAGCTTGACTAAAATAATGATCAAAAGATAAAAATGATATGAAAGGTAAAATTCATCGGAAAACACAGGAGGGTCTGGAATAATCGAGGAATGCGACGAAAATCTGCTATGTATTTCTTTTACTGAGGAGCAGCTTGAGGAAATCAAAAAGTATGCAGCCCTTAACGGTATGGAAGTTGAAGAATTTATACAAAACGTTTGCCTGACTCACTGCCTCCAGCAGATGGAATATGTCTACGGGCAGAAACCTGAAGAATCTAAAGTTGCGGGTGGGGCTGCAAAATCAGAAAACGGACATAAAATCGAGCCAAAGGAAGTAGAAGCCAAAAGCAAAAAGCCGACTTCAAAAGACCTGCTTGACGGGCCGCTCGTACTGGATCAGCAGTGCATAATGGATCTCTTTTCCATTAAGAGGGAATTCGGACATAGTTCAAACAACCAGATAATCACAATTGCCCTGAAACTGGGCTTAAACCAGCTCAGTGTAGCCCTTGATCTGCTCAAGCATAAACCAAAAGAGAAAAAGTAACTATCGGAAAAATGAAACGACAGCTTCTGAAAGTGCAGGGTTTTTACGCCCTGCTGGTAAACCATTCAAGAAACTTATCGATAGCCCTGCGCCGGTGGGAAACTTTATTTTTCTCTTCGTCCCCGAGTTCCCCGAAGGTCGTGCCCTGGTATTCGAAGATAGGATCGTACCCAAAGCCGCCAGTTCCACGCTCTTCATATGCGATCCTTCCTTCAACAATGCCGGGGAAGATCAGAGGCTCTTTTCCGGGTTCGCAGTATCCGATTACGGTTTTAAAATATGCTGCCCTGTCCTTTTCTCCTTCCATCAGTTTCAGTACTTTCGGGTTTCCTAGTTTATCCTCTACAAAGCGGGAGTAGGGGCCAGGAAAGCCGTTTAAGGCATTTATGAAGATCCCGGAATCATCTACCATCACAGGCATGTTCAATTTGTTTGCAACATACTCGGCCCCATGAGCCGCAATTGGTTCAAGTTCATCTTCCTGAAGTTCAGGATAACCATTTTTGTCCTGAATGACTTCGATCCCGAAAGTTTTGAGGATCTCCTTTATTTCGGCAAACTTGCCTTTATTTCCCGTAACAAAAACGATCTTATGCATAGCGAGCCCTCTTTTTTATCTCTTCAACTCGCCTGAGTACTTCCTCTGAACCTATAAAAGTACTTGCATATCCTTTTTCGAAAGCTTTAATAAGGGTTTCATGGTCGCGGTGAGTGCTCTCAAAGGTCTGGAACAGTACATGAACATCCACGCCTCTGGCTTCCAGGCTTTTGTCAAAATAAGCAAGTCCGAAGTCAATAAGGTAAAGCCTCTCGCCTGCAAGAAGGAGATTTGAGGTGGTAAGGTCCCCGTGTACTATACCTGAACTGTGCAGTTTGCCTACAAGCTCTCCAACTTTTTCCGAAACCTCAGGATTTATGAGGTACTTTATGGGGACTCCTTCGATGAACTGCATTTTGAGCTTGAAGTCCTCAACATCATAGATGATCGGTGTTGGCACTCCTGCGCGCCTGGCTTCAGACATAAGGCGGGCTTCTGTCCGGTTTCTCTCTCTTCTTATCCTCTCATCTATCTCTTTATGCCTGTAAACTTTGGGAACTCTTTCCTTAATAAGTGCTTTCTTTCCTTCAGGTCCTTCTTCAAGATAAATAACAGCTTCAGCCCCGTTGTCCAGCATTTCTCCGGGTGGCATCCTGAAGAAAGCCTCAGGGGAAATTTCAGGGACCTTTTTCATCTCTTTTTCCTTTATCCACGTCACTTCCACATCATCGGTCCTGAAACTCGGGTTTACACGAGAATCCTCGATGGAGATGGTATTTCCGGACCTGTACATCAGGAGCCCTGTGTATGCAATCATTGTCCCGTTATCGCCCATGAAGCGTTTTTCCGGCACATAGAACTTTGCATCCCTGGCTTCACACATCTTGTCTAACATTTCACGGAGCCTGGTATTTGCACCTACTCCGCCTGCAAGCAGCACTTCTTTTTTTCCTGTGTGGGCAAGGGCTCGTTCTGCAACTTCCACGACCATCGCAAAAGCGGTTTCCTGATAGGAGTAGCAGACATCCTCAAGAGAAGCTTTTTTCAGGGCTTCGCTCGAAGCAGTGGAAAGCCCTGAAAATGAGAGATCCATTCCTTTAATTACGTATGGGAGAGGGATGTATCTCTTTGCGTCTTTTGCACACGCCTCAATTTTAGGCCCTCCCGGGTGAGGCAGGCCTGCTCCCCGCGCAAATTTATCAAGGGCATTTCCAAGGCCTATATCAAGGGTTTCTCCAAAGACCCTGTATTTCCCTTCCATATACGATATAACCTGGGAATTTGCCCCACTTACATAGAGGACAACAGGGTCTTTTGCAGGAGTTCTCCAAATCCCTATTTCTATATGTGCAATGCAGTGGTTGACCCCTATCAGGGGGATTCCAAGGGACAGGGAAAGCATCCTGGCTGCTGTTGCAATAGTCCTCAGGCAGGGTCCGAGCCCTGGTCCCTGCGAAAAAGCTATGCCGTCGATATCTGAAGGCTCTACCCCTTTTTCTTTTGCCTCCGCAAGGAGTCTTTTAATAACGCTTGCTGCAAATTTTGCATGGTGTTGGGCGGCTTCCCTCGGGTGGATTCCGCCTTTTTCAGGCTTATAAGTTTCTGTAACCTCGGCAATAATTTCGGTCTCGGTCACGATTGCGGCACTGAGGTTCCAGGCAGTGCCTTCGATTCCAAGGATGAATGTGTTTTTCAAGGCTTCCGGTCTCCTTTCCAGTCCTTTTCCTCTGCTTGCTGTCACTGCCTTCGATAATACCGGAGAGGGTTATATACATTTGCTTTTCTGACATCCTTGAAGGATTTCTGGTTTATCCCCCTTTTCTCCCAATCTTTTTCTCTTCAGCCCCTCTTTCTGATTTATTTTTTCTAGCTTCCCTTTTCAATTTCTCTTTTTCAGTTCTCCTTTTCAGATTCTCTTTTTCAATTGCTTTTTTATTTTCTAATTTCCCTTTTTCAGTTTCTTTTACAGGGTCTCAGAATTTTCCAAGCTTTTCCACGCTTTCTCTCATGGGTTCTGGAGAGAACAGGCTTTTTTCAAGCCTTTTTGTAAACTCTTCAAGAATTGATACAGGGATGTCAAAATCCGGAGGTGGAGGGGTAAGCGTCTCAAGTTCGAGTTCTTCTTTTTCCGTCCTGTCGGGCCTGAACCCTGGAAGGACCAGAAGAGAGGATAAAATCAGAATCGTGAGCACATACTCTTTTCCATAAAGAGCCCATGAAACGCTGTTTGCACCAGCCGGGTAAAAAGTCTGGCTTATAATGGCTGCAGGCCAGGATATGAAGGGCAGGGTCGAGGCTGCGGGGTGAGATAGCAGCACGCTGAAAATTAAAAAGAAAATTAGGCTGAACCCTGTTTTTTTAATAAAACCATACGTTTCCGGAGCAAGCCACCATTCCCACCAGGCATTTCTGAGGTGTCTTGCACGGATACTTTTAAGAAGCAGGGATGCAGGCTGTTTTACCTTCCTGGAATTTTCGAGCTTCAAGCATTCTTCAAGCCTTTCGGAAGCTTTTCGGAAGTAACGGACCTTGCAGTAGAAAAGGCCCAGGAAATACAGGGCATAAGCCTTCAATTCGTTGTCTCCGGGCTCAAGGCAAATGGCTGCCTTTTCAAGTTTTCCGGCAGTTGCAAGGAGCATATACCTGAAACGTGCACTATCCTCCTCAAAAGAAGATTCTGCATACATATACCTGGCATACGCATCCCAGAGCAGGAGCTTCTGGTCTTCCGTATCCAGGGCAAGAGCTCGCCTGAAGGACTCAAGAGCGTCTTCGCACGCCTGTTCTTCAAGTTCTACTCTACCCTTAAGGCTCCTTGAAAATGCATTATCCGGAGCTTCTGCAATTGAAGCTTCAAGCTCTTTTAATGCACCCCTGCTGTTCCCCAGCCTGAAGTAAATCTCTGCAAGCCCGTTTCTGGCATGAATATTCTTCGGGTTTGCTTCAGTTGCTTTCCTGTACGCCCGCAGGGCATTTTCAAAATCTCCCTGCCTTGAACAGGCAAAACCCAGCAGGCAGGAGGGAGTATCAGAATCTGTACCCTCTACTGTGAACCTCTCAAGGACCCTGGCAGCTCTCTCAAAATCCTGAAGCCTTATAAGAGCAAAAGCTTTCATTACCGAAGCCAGTGTATCTTCGGGGTCGGAGATAAGGACGCTATCAAATACTTCCAGGGCATTTCTCCATACTCCGCAGTGGACAAAAACAATTCCCTTCCCGAAGCAGGAGGTTTTTCCGTATCCAGAAAGTTTTCTGGCACTCTCAAAGGCTTTCAGGGCATCTTCGTATCTGCCAAGAGCGTCAAGGGCAAAACCTTTCCCTGTCCTGAGCACTTCCAGCATGGGCTTTTTCCTGGCAGGGTCCGGAATCCAGAACTTTTCCGCCTTTTTTTCTCCACCGTTTTCTCCAGCCTTTTCTGTGCTTATGGCTGTATAAAAAATCTCTTCTGCCTGCTCAAAAGCCTCCAGAGCTTCTTCATATTTCTCAAGACATATGAAGGCAATTCCTCTATAGATCGGGGAAGATATGTCCTCTGAGCTATAATTTGTTGCCCTGTCAAAGGCTTTAATCGCTTCTTTATATTCCCCAAGTTCGGCAAAAGCAAGCCCCCTGTACTTCCATCCTTCGGCTCCGATTTTGTCTTCAGGAAGCTTCCCGGATAGCTCAAGGTATTTTTTAAAAGCTGTCTGCAGCTGATTTTCAAGAGGTTCTTCGGTATCTTTTTGCCTGGTTTTAAGCATGGAGAGGGCAACTCCCCTGTTGTATCGGGCAGGCAGGCTTTCATAGTCAAGTGTAAGGAGATTTTCATAAGCTTCCAGAGCTTCCCTATATTTCCCTAGCTTACAGAGCGCATTTCCTTTTCCATTCCAGGCAAAGGCATTCTCGATATCAAGGCTTAGAGCCTGCTCAAAAGCCTCCAGAGATCTGGAGTAATCCCCAAGCTCATAATAGACCTCTCCAATGCCGCTCAGGATGCAGCTGTTTTCAGGCCCGAAAGAGAGGGCTTTTTCGTAAGCCTGCATTGCTTCATAATATTTTCCGAGGGCAAGGGAACAGCTGCCCATTCCTCCCCAGGCTTCTGAATTTTCAGGATTTTCTTTAAGGGTTTTACTGAAAGAATCAAGCGCACGCTGGTAATTCCCAAGAGCCAGCAGGGCTTTTCCCCTGTCGATTTCTGCCTCTTTATAAGAACTGTCCATCTGAAGTACACTTTCAAATGCCTGAAGAGCTTCCCCATACTTTCCCAGACTTCCGAGCAGCCTGCCTCTTTCTATCCTGTTTCTTACATTCTTGGGCTCAAGAACAAGGCTTTTTTCAAAAGCTCCAAGTGCTTCTTCTCTTTTTCCTATGCCTTCCAGAATTTTACCCTGAGTTTCCCATGCACCTGCAGAAGCAGGTTCAAGCTCCAGAGACTTTTCACATGCTCTCAAAGCTTCCCTTCTCCTGCCCAGGGAAAGGTATGCTTTTGCCCTTCCTTCCCATGCTCCTGCATGTGAAGGTTCCAGCGCCAGGGCTTCTTCAAATGATTCAAGGGCCTCTGCATTCTTTCCCAGAATATATAGGGACACTCCTTTGTAATACCAGGCTCCAGGATTTTCAGGATTTGTTTTAAGTGCTCCTGAGAGCGCTGAAACTGCCTCAATGTGCTTCCCTAGCTGGTTCAAAGCAAGCCCGCTGTAATAAAGAGCACCTGCATGTTCCGAATCCCTTTCAAGCACTCCTCCGAAAGCCTCCAGAGCCTGCTCAGGAAGATTCAAATATCCTAATGTAAGCCCCTTAAAGTAACGGGCAAGAACATTGTCCGGGTCAAAAGCGAGAGCCCTTTCAAAAGCCTCCAGAGCTTCTTCAGGGCGGTCGAGGTACCGAAGTGTATTTCCCCTGTACTGCCAGGCGACCGTGTCATGAGGATTAATCTCAAGCAGGTAATCAAAGGCTTCAAGAGCTTTTTCAAAGTTTTTCTCTGACCCGATAGGATTTTTCAGGTTCAAAAGAGCAAGGGCTTTACTGTACCAGGCTCTGGCGTAAAGAGATTGCATAAGACCTCTGGCATTATCTTCTAAAAATATTTATATGGAATTATATATGCGCCCAGATATAAATACGATTGCAGAAAAGAGTTACTGATTTACTAAATCCGGTATTTGCCTAAGCTTAAAGCTCAGATTCTCTTTGAGCCCCAAAACTGTTTTTTAGTTATAGTTATAAATACAACTCCACAACTCGTCTGGCTGCATGTCGGAAGAAATAAAGACGAGAAACAAAGACGAGAAACAAAGACGAGAAACAAAGACAAAAAATAAAGACAAAAAATAAAGACAAAAAATAAAGACAAAAAATAAAGACAAAAAATAAAGACAAAAAATAAAGACAAAAAATAAAGACAAAAAATAAAGACGAGAAATAAAACTAAAAGTGAAGCGAGGAGTAACACGAGACTTGAGTAAAAAATAGGGCAGAAGAAAAGGATACTTAAAAAATTCGTTTTGACATAGTATTTAATCCTATTTATTTAATTCTGTTTCTTTTCCGGCGGCAGCCTGATAATCAGCCTGACATTTTTTAAGGTCAGGTTTTTGATAACAAGAGGTTTTTGCCTGAACCCTTTTATTTTCAGGTTTTCTACATGCATATCCTTAATTTCAATAATCTTTACTCTCTCTTTTTTCTCGGACATGTTTTCCCCTTTTCTTATCTGAAAGCGTATATTTCATTTTAGTCTCATATTTCTGGTTGAATATAATATTTCATAAATAAACCGCTTTCTGTCCCCAGTTGAAGTTCGGGAACCCGGTTGAATTCAGGAACTAAATTTTATTTTCCGGGATCTGAAGTTGAGAGTGTTTAATAATATCCTTTTTCGGGAACTACTTTCCGAAAGCTGCGGCTTGCAGTCGATCAAAAAGACGGGTAAAAAGACGGTAAAATTAAGGTCAGTAAATTGAAAAGCTGGTTGAAGAAAAGACTCTTAGTAATCTGAGTGAAAGGAGCCGCAGGAAAACTCCTGCGGTCCGGGTTGAAAAATAAGTTATGATTTCCCTTGCGGGTTATTTCTTGAACTCGGTATAGCCGCACTTTCCGCAGGCAAGGCGGTTTTTGTGTTCGGCAAGGAATGTACCGGGTCCGCATCTGGGACAGAACTGTTTGAGTCTGGTTACGGAGTCGCCCTGGACTTTATAGTAATCTTTTACTGCCATGTTTATACACCTCAGTAAGGCTTAAGCCTCTTCTCCCTCGGTCTCTGCTCCCGGGGCAGGGTTCCTCTTCAGGACGTATTCCTGTTCTACCTGTTTCATGCGGGCTGCATCTTCGTAGAGCTTTGCATAGCCCTTGCTTTCCTGCATCCCGTATTCGGTCTTGATCCTCTGGATGACCAGCAGTTCAAGGGGGGCGTTTAACATTGCAGCAAGTTTGTTCCTGATGTCACTTCTGGAAGGAGTCGAACCTTCATATTTCACTATGAAATCCAGTTCCCTTCTGTTTAAAAGTGCATTTTTTTTATCTTTAAGGATCTTTATGTCCATCTAAAATTCTCCGTATCTTATCCAATTCATTATTCTGATTTTTGCTGATGAGCTTTTCAAAAAGAGCCCTTATTTCTTCTTTTTTTTCCTCAGTGACCTCTACAAAGACCACTCCCTCATCGGGCTGTCCGTAAAGGACCACAGACCCCAGTGGAGCCATAAGGATTACAGGAAGGGTTGCCAGATCCTCTTCTCCTTTTACAAAAATGCGGAGAAGCTTTTCTGAGGCAAACGCTTCGCAAAGGGTTTTTATCAGCTCATCGGTGATAATCCCTGCCGGGTTGTCAACCGAAACTTCTTCGTAGACTTTGTCCCTGTTCCGGGCCGACACATCTTTGGATACCGGTTTCCTTTTGGTGCGGTCATCCACAATACAGATGTCCGGAATAATCCCGGCTTCGAGCAGGTGGAAGGTAGTAACATCCCCTACGGATATAAGTTTTGTGGGGCTTGCAAGCTTCCCTACAAACTTTTCTACGGTATCCCTGCCCTTACCCCTGTATAAAGTACCAAGGGGTTTTTTCATAAGTGGGCGAAGTTCTCTCGGAAGTTCGATATGAACACTCAACTCAGCGCACCTTCAAGGCAAATCTATCCGGGATGTCAACCCCGAGTCTTTTTGCGATTTCCGAGCGTTCCGTGTCAAGGATAATAACAAGTCCACTCCATTCCTCTGCGAGGTCCGAAGTTCCGCAAACAGGACAGGTTTGCCCTTCCAGGACTCTCAAACAGTGTCGACATACTTTTTCTGGCATTGCAAATCCTCTCTTTTGCCTTTCTTTTCTATTCAGGCTGTCTCTTCACCTGCGATTTCCTGAGGCTGCTTCTTCCTGCGGGCTTCTTCGAGCCACTGCAGTTTTCCAAGGGCAGTCTGGCGCATGGTAAGCCCTATCTTACTTTCTTTTGGCTCCCTTTCATTGATACTGACCGCAACAATTCTGGCTCTTACATGGTCCCCTTCGGCAATTGACTTGCCTCCGGTTTTAGTTACAAGCCTTGCGTTTTTTGCATCATAAGAAATGAAGTCGTCAGTAATCTGGCTGACATGGAGCAGCCCGTCCATTGGTCCCAGTCCTATGAAGACTCCGAAGCCGACAGCTTCCACGACCTCGCCTTCAATAATCTCCTGGAGATCAGGAAGGAACATTACTGCTTCAAATGTCACATCGTAATATACAGCCCCGTCTCCGACGAGGATATGCCCTTCTCCGACCTCGTCGATATTATAGACCGCGACAAGAGAACCAAGCTTTTTGTCAACCTGTCCCTCAAGTTTTTCCCGTAACGCGTTTTTAATGGTAGGCATTATTTCTTCCCCGAGAAGGGTAGGAGGAATGCGAACAGTATCAACGAGTTTCATTAATTTATACATCTGCTAATCACCCGTAAACCTAATCAATGGAACTGCTGCCCGGAGATGTCCGGTGGGTTTTTCAAACAAAATCCAGTCTGTTTTTCTGGCGCAGAGATACGGTCTGGATCCCGTTTTCAGCAAGCCTGCGCTTCAGCCCTATATCATTTGTCAGAACAGCCGCTTCCATTTCTCTGGCGAGCCTG
Source organism: Methanosarcina sp. DH2 (assembly GCF_020804225.1). Lineage (GTDB taxonomy): Archaea > Halobacteriota > Methanosarcinia > Methanosarcinales > Methanosarcinaceae > Methanosarcina. The sequence goes on along the minus strand of NZ_WJBI01000001.1, from coordinate 864,481 downwards.
AGAATCAAGTCATCCGCGTGCCCCGTACCGGCTATTCGCCTGCACCTGTCCATCATGGACCTGGCAACCTTTGCGGCTGTTCTGTTTGAACCTTTTTCCCGCTTTATGAGTTTTTCTATTTCAAATACAACAGCTTCAGGCACATAGAACTCATTAAAACCCAGCCTTTTCAGTTCTTCGAAAATATCCACTCCGAACTGGACAGGGATCATGAACCCGTTAGTATCTATTATAATTTTCAACTCTTTATTACCCCTACTCCAATGAGCCTCCAGCGGGAATCGACTCTCCTGCTGATAGCAACCATAGCTCCAATGGCTGCACTTATCGGGCGCTTGAGTGCTACCTGGGCTTCATTTTTCCGGGCACTTGTGACCACACCTACCGTCGTTGCGGTCCCTATGTTGAGCATAAGGGGTTCGCTGGTCTTGATCTCGTTGATCTTTTCTTCCCTGGTGACTCCCACAACCCTCTCGAGCAGGTGCAGCTCCATTACAAACTGGTGCCTTGTATCAGGAAGAGTGCCTGGGGTGCCTGCGATTTGTCCGGTTAATGAGTCGCCTTTTGTCAGGGTAGGGTCAAGATAGGTTCCAACAGCCAGAAGGCCTCCAGGAGTTGCTTCTTCAACCTTTGTTGCGCCTGCATAAATGGATGAGACCGTGGTCAGAATAGGAACCCATTTAGTTGTACCTTCGGTTGTAATTTTTATTCCCGGCCTTATCTCGAGCTCGTCTCCGGGGTGAAGTACACCTTCTGTAAGGGTGCCTCCGATAACTCCTCCGCGGATTTCATCAATTGAAGCTCCGGGCCTGTTAATATCAAAAGACCGGGCAATCAGCATGCTGGCAGGCTTGTCTATTTTGTGTATAGGAGTCGGGATCTGGGTTTCGAGAGCATCGATCAGGATATCGATGTTAATATTCTGCTGGGCAGAAATCGGGATTACAGGCGCATTTTCGGCAACCGTACCTTTGACAAATTCTTTTATCTGGTGATAGTGCTCGACAAGGCGCTCCCTTGATACAAGATCGATTTTATTCTGGACAATAACAATGTTTTCAATTCCGATTATGTCCAGAGCCATAAGGTGTTCCTTTGTTTGGGGCTGCGGGCAGTCTTCGTTTGCGGCAATTACAAGCACTGCGCCGTCCATAATTGCAGCACCGGAAAGCATAGTTGCCATCAGGGTCTCGTGCCCCGGGGCGTCTACAAAAGACACTGTCCTGTGCTCTTCTGTTTTTTCTCCGCAGGTAGGGCAGGTTTCTGCCACAGTATATCCCTGAGGAGCAGGACATTTCGGACATTTCATGAATGGGGAGTCTGCATACCCCAATCTTATCGAAATGCCTCTTTTTACTTCTTCACTATGCGTATCCGTCCACACGCCGGATAAAGCTTTAACAAGTGTGGTTTTTCCATGGTCGACATGGCCTACCATGCCGATATTAACACAGGGCTGACTCAAGTTGTAGTTTCCTCCAGTAAAGTGAAGATAATCTGATATAAGGCAGTATTTTTCCGAAATCTGTACCTTCAGGAATTCTAACTGCTTTTTCCCGGAGTCTGCAGACTTCAAAGCTTAAACCTTATTGATCTTTAATTTTCACTATGTGATCCTTAGTTTTATTATAATCTGTAACTTGAAGCGGGATTTTTTCGGAACGGGTTTACATTAGCCCGAACCCCTTCTCCAGGCAGTTCTTTATTTCCAAACTGAAAACCCGGGCAAAATCTGTCATTAAATTTTTAGTTACGGCTTGAACCTAGCAGATTCAGGTGATACTTTTAAAGTTTACGGTATCCTGCACAATTCATATCTACTAATGCCGGAAAGCCTTAATAAATTTATGTGACGATCATATCAAGTTTCTCGAGCTCCAGAGCGCGCCTGATCTCAAAGGCAAGCCTTCTGCCCGTACTCATCGGCCTCCTCCAGAGTGAATTACCATAGGAGTGCCCGACTGACATGTGCACATTGGTCCCGCCGCCTACTCTCGGGGCAACATCGTAAATATAGAAATTCAGGTCCTTGTCCACGCAGGTCTGGAGGCAGAAAGGCCCTATAACTCCAGGTGCGTAGTGTTCCTGAGTAGCTTTTACGTATTTTTCCCCCATTTCGAACACTTTTTCAAGAAGAGATTCGCGAAGGGTTGCCGAGTTGTGCCCGCAAACAGTATATTCCGGGGTAAGCTGGTGCTGGGCAAGAGCCATCTGCTGAGGGGCAGGAAGCCTTACATGCCCGTCAAGGCTGGTCTCAAAGCGCCAATCAACGCCAAGGAGTTCCAGCTTGCTCATTTTCGGTTCAATCGGGGAATAGAACATATCAAGGTTGAAGACAGGTCCTATGATGTAACGCTCGATCCTTGCGTTTTCAAGAGCTTCGCGCGTAATCACTCCCTGCTTTATAAGAGCTTGAGATTTTTCCAGGTATTCCCCGTAGCTTGAAGCCGTAAAAAATCCCCTTTCGAGTGTCTTTACTGCATGTGGGAGCTTTACCATTACTAACTCGTCAATGTCCTCGGGAGACTCTATTTTTTCAGGAAACGGGAGCCCTGCCTTTTCCAGGATCCAGTAATAGCTCTGCTGTTCACTTCTTTCCTCACTCCTGAGGAGGTTCCTGCTCCCTACCATAGGCACCCTGAAATTTTCTTCGATCTCATCTATGCTGCAGTAGGAAGTAAAAGAGCGGTTAGGGATAAAAAGAACTTTCTCGTCAACCAGTTTCTGCTGGTTCTGGGGCAGGAGGATTTCGTTATATTTCTTAAATACAACTGCCTCATCGACGATTCCTCTTTTTATTCTCCCGTAAGGGTCTCTCTGAGCTTTGAAATATTCGGTGTAAGTTTTCTCCCTTCCCGCCTGGCAGACTGCAAGGGTCCTGAAATCTTCTTCAACTGCTCCGTCGCAGATGTCGAGTCCAGAGTGAGAGGCAATTGTCCCTACTTTAATCTTATCAGCATGCGCGTAATAGCCTTCAACAATTTCCTTAATTTCTTTCCTGTCAATCATATGTGATGTCTCTCAGCTTTTTCGAGGTATTGATACTTCTGTGAGATGGTGATCAGGTGTGATCCTGTATGATTCTTAACCTGACAATCGAGGTGATATGCCTGAAATACAGATCCCGGAGGTAGCCTGCCAGGTTTTATTAAACAAAAGCTTTGATTGGATTTTTCCCCATTAACAGCTTTACCTATTAAAACCCTTTCTAATAGAAGTAATCATTTATATAATGGAGGGTAAGCCGAAGTGCTGGTTTGCCTCTCGCGGCAGTCTCCATTTTATCTGATTTTTAGAGGAAACTAAGGATCAAAGGTGTAATAAAGGTCTCAGTTACGGCTGCCAGAAAAAGGAGAGGCAAAATCCAGCGGAAATAGAATCTCAGTCCTTCCTTAAATTCTTTTTTAATCTTGGTGGGTCTGCCTATAAGCGCAGAGAAAACCTGGTGCCCAAGTCGGAGCCCTATTCCGGCTGAAAGAAAGACCATTGGTAGTTCCAATATCCCATGCGGGAGAAGAGCAAGGAAAATAAAAAGCAGGCCTCTCTCCTGGGCTACGATGTGTGAAATTACTCCGACAATATACCCATTGAAGGCAATAAATATCACCGGAAGGACACCAAGAGCAAGCCCGAGTACAAGAAAGAGCAGGCTTACAAAGGCATTGTTAAGGAAGATTCCGAGCATAATGAATATCGGGGGCATAGCCAGAAGGGGTGCGAAACGGGAGCTAAAACCTTCCATGAGCGTATCAGCCATGTCCGGAAAATTTGCCGATGAAGTATAGCCTGCAGACAGGGCTCCGAAGAACACAAAGGTGATGAAAAGGAAATACGGCCAGATAAAACGAACGTAACTGGTAAACCCGGATCCTTTTGAGATACTTCTTCCTCCAGGCCGGGTTTTTGTTTTTCCACTGTCAGCTAAAAAAACATTTTCCTCTGGGGAATCTATTTCTCCTTCCCCCACTCTTTCAGGAGTTTCTGCCCTTACCTCTCCGTTTCTCTCCCGCAAATAATATTCTTCCTCTCTTTCCATGTTTATCCCCCAATAAAAACTTAATAAAAACTTAATACACAGGGTCCCGGTGTCAGATACAGGAACCTGTTTGCCTTTCTTTTAGATTCCCAGCATCATTCGGATTGTATTCCGGGTTGCCGGAGAAAGCCCGAGGATCAAAATAACCATTTTAATAAGCATTTTCAGGTTGGTTGACTCCTCATCTTTCTCAAACTGGGTATCAAGTGCATAAAGAACCCCTACGAAGATAATTAGCTTCAATGGATACATAACCAATGCGGTATCCGTAAGTTTAATGAGATAAGAAGGGAGCACGTGTTTTTCAAAGTATCCCAGTTTATCTATCCCGATGTATGTCGAGGAAGCGTCCAGCATATGGGCAAGCAGGATGGACAGATTAAGAGGGTCGGTAAAAATTGAGGATTTTAAGCGGCGCGCAACCAGGTAAAAGGCGAAGGTCAGCCCTGTTCCTGCTCCGAGTACGAATATCGGAACATACCCGGCTACAATGTTCTCAAAGTACAGCAGTGTGCCCAGGTTTAATAAAAACCATGCAAGCCCGAAGCCTGCAAAAACGGGGTAGTACTCCTTCACAAACCCAGCTTTCTGCAGCCTGATTGACAGCCAGAGGCAGATAACGGTTATCCCGAAGACCAGGAAATAAATATTCGGGGTTATAAGCAAATAGGTGAAAGGAGGGTGAAAGATGCCAGCCGGAGAATCTTCAAGCACGCGTAGGGAAGAACCCGCAAGTACGAACGGCAGGATTGAGATAATGAATTTGGGAGTTATTTTTACCTCCAGCTTTTCAAGGAGCCTGAAAATCCCGAAAATACAGATGCCCAGTACCACTGCCCAGGTAAAGGTGTTTACAAGGTTATACCCGTCATCGGTCCTTATGGGGTCCAGATAGTAGGTGTTGATAAATTGTGAAATCTTATCCGTTAAAAAACTCATCTTATCACTCAGTCAAAATGGCAATAACCTAATACAATTAATACTTACTGTACATAGCTGAATTTATGTACTGGCTTATATATATGAAACAAACTTATTTCCGAACTGTAAATGTAGGAGTCTCAACTGGCGAACGGTGTTCGGTTTAATTATAGATATTCTTTACCTTCTCGAAGCTGTGTTTCAGGAAAAGTAAACATATTATACTGATATTATATTATATGTTTATTATATCTCGATATTTTTATAATTTATCTATATATTTATATCTGTTAAAAGGTTATAGTTAATAAACTTATCAATAGATAGAGAATTGATTTAAGTAAGTTACCCTGGTAAAATATCAATCTTTGATTTACAGCCAGGTGCCGAAACTCCTTTCATAGGCTCTGAAGAACTTAAAGAACGAAAAATGGAAGTTAACTGGTCAGGAGCATTTTGTTCTTTACATTATTGAGAATTAAGCTAACAAATCAAGTTAATGATCAAGCTAATGAATTAAGTTCTCCTATTAAACTAGTAAATCATATTAAACAAGTTGTCGGGTTTTCTCAGGCACTATTTCTCAGTATTATCATCTGCAGTGTTGATGCCTGCATGTTATCTGCTGGTGTTAAATACCGGATGATTAGAAATATCTGCAATAACAGTTGAGATGTTAATTACCAGTAAGTAATCACCAGTAAGTAATCACCAGTAAGTAATCACCAGTAAGTAATCTCCAGTAAGTAATCTCCAGTAAGCTAACTTCAGTGCCTTGCTGGATTATATATAACGGGTTTATTAAATCCAGTTAGAGTATATCTTTATTACAATCAAAAATTCATGCGGGTATGAAATTGACCATCAATAAAAACAGCGCAAAATGGATGCAGTTCCCGAGAGATGTACTTATCGGGCACGGCGTGCTTGAAGAAGTAGGAGATGTCTGCAGGGATCTTAAACTGAAAGGAAATGCGCTGGTAGTAACCGGAGGCACTACGTGGGATGTTGCAGGCAGAAGAGTCTGCAGACTACTTGAAGATACAGGGGGCAGTGCAGAGACAGTCCTCACCTGCAGGGCTACGATGGAAGAAATCGAGAGAATTATGGAAAAAGCTCTTGAAACAGAGGCCAGCTTTCTCCTTGGAGTCGGGAGCGGTAGATCGATTGATCTTGCGAAGCTTGCTTCCACAAGGCTTGAACTCCCTTTTATCAGTGTGCCAACGGCAGCTTCTCATGATGGGATAGCATCTTCTCGCGCTTCAATAATGGATAACGGGAAAAACGCTTCTGTACAGGCTCAGGCTCCTATTGCAGTGATTGCGGATACCGAAGTTATCTCAGCAGCCCCTTTCCGCTTTCTTGCAGCGGGTTGTGGAGATATAATCTCCAATTATACGGCAGTTCTGGACTGGGAACTTGCAAGCAGGCTCAGGAATGAGTATTTCGGGGAATATGCTGCCGCTCTCTCAAGAATGGCTGCCCGCGTAGTTATCGAATATGCAGATTCTATAAAGCCTGAGCACGAAACCTCTGTCAGACTTGTGGTAAAAGCCCTGGTCTCAAACGGAGTTGCGATGAGCATTGCAGGCTCTTCAAGGCCGGCTTCGGGGTCTGAACATATGTTCAGCCACGCCCTTGACAGGATTGCCCCAAAGTCTGCACTGCATGGAGAGCAATGCGGAGTTGGTACAATAATGATGATGTACCTGCACGGAGGAAACTGGCAGGAGATCAGGGATGCCTTAAAAAAGATCGGGGCTCCTACGACTGCAGAAGAACTGGGCATAGAAGATAAATATATAGTCGAAGCCCTGTTACATGCACACAGTATCCGCCCGGACCGCTATACAATTCTCGGAAACGGGCTTACCCCCTCGGCAGCTGAGAAGGTTGCAAGAATCACAAAGGTCATAAGTTGAAAAGTTGTTCTAACTGAGGCGGAAACAGAAAATCATCAACTGTTTGAAATATCTTAAAACTGAATACCATGGAATACAAGAACCTTTTAAGACCTGGATTCAGATTTAATAAGTAATTAGGAGCTCACTCAAGTTTAAATGATTTGATTTATTCAGGATAATCTTACTTAAATGCCTTACTTCAGGTCTAATCTCAATACTCAATTCAAAATGTTTCGGGATAAACTCCAGGAATCCCGTAGAATCAATAAATGCCCGAAAAAAATTTAAATGGAAGAACCATTATGACAGAAAGCGATACCAAAATAACACTCATCGGATCACGGCTGGCAAGGGAAGGGCTGGAATTCATATTCAAGGGTGAAATGCCTGAATGCAAGAAATGCCGTTTGAAGAATACCTGCCTTAACCTTGAACCCGGGCGCAGGTATAGAGTCGAGAGAATCAAAAGTAAAGATATACACGAATGTTTCCTGCACGACAGCGGAGTACTTGCTGTGGACGTCAGCAGGGCTCCCATCCTGACAACAATGGAGTCGAGAAAAGCAGTTGAAGGGGCAAAAATTATGTATGAGCCCGCCAAATGTGGCAAGAGAGAGTGCGGTGTGTATGAGATTTGCCACCCGGAAGGGCTTTTAAGAGGGGACAAATGCAAAATTGTAGAGGTCCTTGAGAGCCTTGACGCAAAGTGCGAAGCCGGCAATTCCTTAAAAAAAGTGAAACTTGCCTGGTGAACATAAACAAACACCTTTTAGTAATAGTAAGACTGATTATTAATTAATAAAAAAGGTATATAAGCGGTGTTATAAGTGCCTGAACATGATATGAACCAGGTCCCCCCCTATGAATTTTATACCCAAAAGCGCTGGGAAAACTGGCTCGGACGGGCAAAGGAAAGCGGTTTTCAAATCAAAGAGTCCGAAGAAGAGGCCGGAAAGGAAAGTGCTGTATTCGTCAACATGGTTGACGATGTGATTCTTGCCTGCCTCAAATTAACCGCTCGCTTTGAAAAAAATCTGCTCTCCAAAGAAATGTCTTTAAAGATTCTTGAGGAGATCAGGGATATAGTGCTTTCCGAGGTCGAACCCATTTCTGAAGATATTGACCTTATGATCGATTCGGTACAGACCTCTTTGATGGGGGCACTCGTCGCCTTTGAATGCTATGTCATGGGCGATTACGAGGAGGAGGCAAATATCGAAGAACTTATAAAAGTAGCAATCGACGCCGAAGCCTCGGATGACCTTGAAACTGCTCTTGATTACACTGCACAGTGCGGCGCAATCGTACTCAAAGGACAGAGCCTGCCTGAAGAGATAATGGCTGAGCTTCCATATGGAATTGTTGCAGAGTGGCTTGACGGGATTGACTCAATTTCGGCAGCTATGGTAGGAAGCGACAGTTATAAAGAATTTGACGAAGACGACGAGGAAGATACTGTATAATACCTTCCTCTCACACTTTCTCTTCAAACTTTTTCAAGTAATATATTTTTTATTTTTTAAGTGCTAAGTTTTTTAAAGACACTGTGTTTTAGTACACAGGCTTTTTAAATATTCTTCATAATTTAAACACTCAGGCTTTTTCTATTACTTTTTCATATACTTCAAGGGTTTTTTCAGCTATTGTCTCCCAGTTGTATCTCTTTTTCAGAAGGTCGTACCCCTTCTCTCCCATTCTGTTACGTCCGAGACCCTCAAGTACGTAATTAAGGCCCCAGGCAATGGAAGAGGGTTCTTTATGAGCAATGATTCCCGTTCTGAAGTTCTCAACAAGAGCAACTGCATCGCTTGCAACCACAGGTTTTTTTGCATCCCATGCCTCAAGCACAACTATCCCGAAGGGTTCGTTTCGGCTTGGGACACAGACAAGGTCACAGGCATTGAACCAGTCTATGACAGTATTGTCCGGGGCGTAACCAAGGAAATTGCAGGAATCCCCAATTCCAAGCCTCTGAGCCTGGTTTTCACATTGAGCCCGCATATCCCCTTCTCCTATGAGCACAAACTGGGCAGCCCGCTTCCTAAGGACTTTTGCTGCAGCTTCAACTAGCAGATCAGGTCCCTTCTGATAGGACATCCTCCCAGTAAAAAGCACCACAGGAAGGCATGGATGTATCCCGTAATTTCTTTTTATTTTTCCGGGATCAACTTCTCTTTTTATTTTTCCCACATTTATTCCATTGGGGATTTCCCACAGCTTGTAATCGGGAATTTTGTATATGTGCTTGACTTCTTCTCTCAAAACTGTGGAGGTTGTAACTACATCGGAAGCCTCGTACCCTCCAAGCCATTCCCTGTGCGAAATCTCTTTTGCTTCCCACCAGTCCCCATGCCGGTTTCCGTTGCGGCCCCATTCCGTACTGTGGAATGTCAGGACAAAAGGCAGCCCGAACTGGGCTTTAATTCTGCAGAGTACGTTTACAGGATGCCAGTCATGCCCGTGGAGGATATCAAACTCTCCTGCCTCTTCCTGCACATCAAGGAACCGGCAATACATGGCATCGCACATCCTGTTCATTTGTTCCACTATTCCTCCAGTCCTGTCGCATGCAATTCTGTGATAGTGGACTCCACTGATTACTTCATTATTGTTTTCAAGGCCTCGGGTAAAAAGATGAACCTCATGACCCTCAGCTGCAAGAGCCTCAGAGAGTTCGGATACATGGGGCGAAATCCCTCCTACACGTATTGAATACAAACTTTCCCAACTAAACATTCCTATTCGAATCTTTCTCATAGACTCACTTGTTCCTTTTTGTCAAAGTAAATGACATCACGGTTGCTAAAAGTTACAGGCTTCCCCCAGCCTGTGCTGTTCAAACCCTTCAGCTTACCGGGTTAAACATATATTTCCCAGATTTGTCAAATATTTTTCCAGATTTGTCAAATATTTTCCAGATTGGTAAACTCAGGTTACGTCTTTCCTGCTGTAATTTCTCTGTACTTATTCCCCTTAAACCCTTTCACGTACCTGTTCAGAACAGGAATTATCTAAATATACCTGGTCTACAGGACAATTTTCGCATTAAGAATATATCTCTATACTTACCTAACTTTATTCCTTATTAATTGTACATAAACATATCTCTGATTTTTTCCATATGTTTTTACATTGGAAACTTTTACTCTAACTGTTTATTCCATTTTTTATCCCTTTTGTTTATTCAGGTTATTTGCTCCAATTGTTTGCTGGCTATTTGTTCCATGTCGATTTCTCTCTCCCGGGTTATTCTGAACACTCATTCATCCCCTCTGAGGTATGAGGCTGCCTTTTCCGGAGAAACCGTATTAATGTAGATTCCGGTGTTAAGTTCGAACCCTGCAGCAGTAGAGAGTCGGGGTACCAGCCTGAGGTTCAGGTGGTACTCCGGAGTTTCAAAAAGCTGGTAGAACATATAGTTATAGGGCAGGTTTCCAAGCACTTTTGCGTAATTCCTGAGGATAACTCGCAAAATCTCACCAAGGGCAAAAAGGAGTTCAGGACTAAAATCCCCGAGAAAGCTTATGTGTTTTTTTGGAAGGACCCATATTTCAAAGGGTCCTATTGAATAGTAAGGGGCAAAAGCCATAAATTTGCTATTTTCATGGATAAGTCTTGGTGAGACTTTTTCTTTTTCAATGATAGCACAGTAAGGGCACTCTTTTACTTCTCTAATAGCCTTCAATTCCCTTTCCAGAACCTGAGGACAAACCGGCAGGGCTATGAGCTGGCTGTGCGGATGGTCCTGGGAAGCACCTGCGTTTTTTCCAGAATTTTTGAACAGGGATACATAACGAATTTTTTCATGGGCTGTGTAATGGCATACCCTGTCCTTATAGACATTCATAAGCCCGGAGATTTCATTATCTGAGAAGTCTTCCAGCTTTTTCCCGTGCAAAGGCGACTCTACTATTACTTCGTGGAAACCGAATCCCGGGAGAACTTCAGGATCTTTCCCCTGAAATCCGGGAGGAGGTGGGGCAGGAGAAAGTGCAGGATAGAGGTTTGGGAAACAGCGAAAATCCCAGTTGCGTACTCTTTTTTCCCCGCTATCGGCAAAGACCTCCCCATTCTTATATACTGCAGTTGCAGGAGGCGTTTTTTCTTCATTTCCCCCGCAAAAAACGCAGCTTTCAAAGGAGCTTTCCTGAGAACCTTCTGAACCTTCAGAACCTTCGGCTGCCCCCACAAAATCCGAAGGCCTTTTAGCCCTCTCTTCAGCAATTATGCAGTACTCGGGGAGAAAATAATGCTTTCTGATTTCTGACATTTTCTGAAACCTCAGCCTTTCCCTTATTTCCCTTTACTCTTTTTCAGAGACTTCATCTTCCTGCGCGCAGAAGCGTGCCCCGCTTATAAGCTCATAGTACTGCTCTGTGGGCTTTTCCCAGCCCATATCCTTTGCAAGGAGAAAAGCTTCCCTGCAGAGCAGTTTGTATTTTACTCTGTCATCCACAAAATTTCTGGTAAAGTAACTGACTGCCAGGGCATAGTCAAGGACTGTCTCGTAATAGGAAAGGTCTATGTTGTCTACCACTATCACTCCTCCCAGACCTTCTACCAGGGACTCGATAGTTTTTATAGCATCACTGAAGCCGCAGACCCGGCTTACCACGCTCGGGGTTCCCTCTCTTCCGGCTTCAAGCCCTGTGAGCAGAAACGGGTCATAGCGGGAGGGGAATATCCCGGCACAGCAGCCTGCCATAAAGTCCCTGACTCCCATGCCCAGCCCTCCGTCCTCCGTTGATATAATCTGGGGATAGAGGACTGCTGCAACTGAACGCTTTCCTCTTACCAGTCTCGTGAAATCCAGCCCTCTTTCCTCTATCATCTGCTGAAGCCTGAGTTCGTTTCCTACAAGTACATCTTTTGGAAGGTGTACCGGAAACCCTTCTGGGAGGTTAGTTTTCGGGCCTTCTGCTGCTATAAGGAAGCAAATTACCTTTGTCCCCTCTTCCATATGCCCTTCCATGATGCTGTTCCTTATTATGTGCTCGAGAGCTAGAAGGGAATCTAGAAGGTCAGGGTATCCTTTGTTTTCGACCTCTATACGGGAGATTGTGAAAATAGGAATAATCTTTTCGGGCTCGACCTTTTCCCCTCCATAGTACCTGTGCATGTTTTCGGAAAGGAAATTCCTTATATGTGCGAGGCAAAGTTCTTTGCGGTTCCAGTCTATTTTTTCGGGCGCAATGGTTATTCCATTTCTAATGACAATCCCGTTAATCCCGTAAAAAAGCCTGGCCTCCTGGCGAGTTGATTCCCCAACGGCAGTAACCGTATCTGCATAGAGGGCAAGTGCTTCGAGGGAGGCAAGGTTTTGAGGCACGCCCTGAGACCATGTGCTGTCATTGTTTCTTCTTTTTTGAATGGAATTATATCCGGCAGCCCTGCCAGGAAGGGTGGCATGCAGGGTCGCGACAGTATTTATCGGGATTCCCAGCTTTTTAAGTCTTGCAGGTGCATAGAATGTCCCGAATTCATGACAATGAAGGGAAATTCCGGGACAGGGAATTGAATCTTTACCCGAACCTGCCTCTTCTGCCCAGGTATCGCCAGTTTTAGGAGCTGAACTTACAAGAAGCCGGATAAGCTCGGAAATCGAATGCGAAAGAGAAAGGTAATGAGTATATTCAGCTCCATTTGGCATGCTTTCATACCTCAGGGAGTCAAGCCCAAGAAGTTCATAGGCTTCGGCTTTGACCCTGCTTTCGAGAGTCATCTCTTTTCCCATATATGAGGAGCGGAGTTTCCCAAAATCCGAAGTCTGAAATTGCAGGTAACCTATCCTGGTTTCTCCAACCATCTCTTCTCCTGTGAAAACCTTTATACCTTCGTTTTCAAGGGCTTTGAGACTTTTCCGGAGCTCTCCGTCAGAGCTGAGAGGGGCAAGCCCGTCCATATTAGTAATCCTGTTCAAGCCCCGGTTCCAGTCTGCTCCCCTGTGCCCGAAATATGGCCCTGCAACAAGGATCTCTGTACTTTCTTTTGCCTTGAGTTTTCCGGAGTCAAAAAGAGCCGCAAGGGTATGCGCCTCTTCATCAATGACGTTCCAGATCCCGCCCATTTTGTTTGATGCAGGACCTGCCTCTTCTCCGGCAATCATAATAAAATGGTTTCCCAACTCCTGAATTCCCCCTCAGGTCTTTTGACGTTAGATTTCGTGTTTATTTTAAATCTGCCTACGAATATTAATACCTATCAATTGATAAAGGAAACTGATAGCTTAAATGTCTCGAACTCATTTGATACTCCAAAAGAATATGTGGAGGAATTGAATGAAAGAAGGATATAAAAATAAGAGAAAGAGAGAAAAATAAAAGAAGGAAAGAAAAATAAAAGAAGGAAAGAAAAATAAAAGAAGGAAAGAAAGGTAAGATATAGAGCGAAAAAAGTTTAAAGATTGGAAAGATGCCGGGAAAGAAAGGGGTCGAAAAAAATATTTCTCAAACCCGAGTTTTTCGACCCGAGCTTAAAGGTCAGGATTTATACCCGGATGTGAGGTCAGGCATTGATCACTGAAGCTTTTGTTTTTGCATAACAATTTTCTACAAGCTGCAAAGTCCCATTCAGGTCCGTAATTTCAAATTCAAAGAGTGTGGAAAATTCCTTTACACAGGCATCGAAATCTTTTTCGTAGGCAAGGCCTGTATTTATTCTGGCAACCTTTTTATAGCCTGCATAATCAAAGACAAACTTCGACATCGTTATATCATCCGGGTTCTGACTAAGGCCTGCAGTCCGGATCATTTCCCTCCAGTTCACAGCCCACATGGGGGTCAGGAAAAAGGTGCCCACACCTCTGCAGCTTTTCAGGACTTCCAGGTAATGTCCCCTGCCTCCAAGAACGGCACCGATGCAGTCATCAACAATCTCTCCGTTTTCTTCTTTCAGGATGGAGACCCTGCAGTCCAGGTCTTTGAAGTCTTCTTCAATTTTCCCAAGCACGTTTCCGCAGAGCCCGTAAAAGAGCAGGACCCCGTCCGAACGGGGAGCCATAAGTTCTACTTTTGAATATACGGTTTTTTTAAGGTTTTCAGGGATTGCGTGCAGGGCGAGCTCAAGTATGTATATTATGAGGGTCAAACTTTTGTCTTTACCTGCAGCTTTTTCGGGAATCCCTTCAAGGGGAAGGGCTGTGTGTACAATTCCTGCTTCGGTCAATTTTCTCATAATCCCGCCGCAGTCTTCGTTTTCCACTACAAGCACTTTTCCAATTTCAGGGTCGTTTTCAAGGAGGTGCATGATCTCATCTTCAAACATCCTGCACCCTATTATGGTAATTACTGGCATGTAGCCTCCTCTGTTTTCCTGCAGAATACTTGCAGGGATTCTGGTTCTAGTACTTCGATTCCAAAATAAATTCCTAACTTGATGGAAAAATTCATGATCGGTGAATATATTCAAAAGCCAAGTCCTGTGAGTATACTTCGGAATCGCATTACTATAGTATATCTGAAGCATATTCTGAAACTTCATATGACTCTGAAGCTTTCATACAATCCTAAACTTTTAATCTAAATTCTATTCTAAATTCTAAATATTCCATTAGTTTTATGCAATTACCTGTATTAAAAAGCAAATATGATCTCCTTTGTATTAAAGATAAGATTTGAATATCAGATTCTTTTGATATCCGAGTTTCGCTTCCCGAGTTTCGCTTCGGGAGCACGAGGTCTGTTTCACTCGCTTCGCTCGTTCAAGCAGACTGATTCATAAAATCACAGATTTTACTTCCCGAGTTTCGCTTCGGGAGCACGAGGTCTGTTTCACTCGCTTCGCTCGTTCAAGCAGACTGATTCATAAAATCACAGATTTTACTTCCCGAGTTTCACTTCGGGATCACAGGGAATCAGAGATTTCCTGGGAGTTGCACTGCAAGTGCAACAGCACGAGGTCCTTTTCGCTACGCTTCGTTTCGCTCAAGAGGACTAAATGACAGATATTTCTAACCGGTACAACGCATTTGCTCTACCGAACCGTTTCTGTCACGCTCGCCTGCAAGCGGTCTTTTCCGCGAAAAAGAGGAAAAAACTATTAATGAAAACGAACCGGGAATCCAGTAGGAAACTAATAAGGAACCAATACTTAAGAGCAGTCAGAAAATGGTAAGAATGCAAAAATACGGAATTAAATTATATCTAAAAGATACTCTTCTCAGGTCTTCTTTTTCTTTCTTCTTGCTTTTTCAGATCGGTCTTTTGTTCCTTTTTGCTTCTTTTGGTAGTTGTCGCCATATCGCGGGAGCGCTTTCATACAGTGTGAATTGAAAAGTGGTTTCGTGTCAGATGAAATATTTTTAAACAAACGGGTATCAGGTAAGATGCCTGATAAGGCTGAGATGCCTGGTGCTGACTAAAGAGGTGGGTCTGTACACAGAATCAAAAGGGTTGAATTGAGCAATTTCCTTTAGCTGCAGGCCTGGTAGTAGCCGTCTTTCTCCATAACCTGTACGTGAAGAGAAAAAAGCTCGGAGAGGTTTGCATCTGTCAGAACTTCTTCTTTTTTTCCGTCCATGACGACTTTTCCTTCCTTTATGAGAATCACACGACTGATTTCGGGAATGACATCCTGCAGGTTGTGGGTGACAAGGATAACACTTTTCCCGGAGCATGCTATTTTCCGGACACTTTCACGGAAACTGTGCATGGCTTTTAAATCGAGGCTGTTTGCAGGCTCGTCAAGGATAAGGGCATGCGGGTCGTGCACAAGAGCTCTCCCTATAAGCACTCTTCTTGCTTCCCCTGTGGAAAGTTCGCACATCAACCTGTCTGCAAGGTGGGAAATCTCAAGGAACTCCAGAATTTCTCTGGCTCTTGTCTCCATTTCAGGGGTTACTCTGTGGTTGTAATATATTCCTATGCTGCTGAAAAATCCTGAGAGTACCGTATCAAGAACCCGGATCTGGCGACAGCAAGTCTGCTGGAGTTCTCCAGAGACTATCCCGAGAAGTTTCCTGAGCTCAAAAACGTGCCAGGTCTCCTTACCCATGATTTTCAGTACGAGCCCGTCAGCTCCTGCCAGCGGGTGGTACTCTTTTGTAAGGGTTTTTATCAGGGAGGATTTGCCCGAGCCATTGGGTCCTATGATTGCAACGTGTTCCCCTGGCTTGATGGAAAGGGATACGGAGTCAAGGATCTTTTTCCCGCTCCTGACAACTGTTACATTTTTCATTTCCAGTAAGGAGGGGGAATTTTCCTTCCCTGTGTTTTGAAATTGTTCAGCCATACGTATCATCTTTTAGTTTAAAACTGAAATTCATCCAGATCATCCATTTTCCAGTCGTTTTCTCACTTCGGGACTTTGCTGGATCACTTTTTATTGAAACTACTTTTGCCGGGACCTTTTATATTGGAGCTATTTGAAACTATTTTTTCTGGGATCATTTGAAGCTATTTTTACTGGAATTCACTTTTCCCCGGAGTTTTCCTTTTAATCGAAATTCCCCTTTTTAAATCTTTTCCATACCTTCAGCATAGTCCTTAACTGGCAGGAAGATTCGACCAGAAAAATCCATCCAGACTATATTCTGAAAGCATCGAGCATCAATTAGAATTACTGCTATAATTTAGTCCTAAAAGACATCAGAAGCCTCCGATTTTCTCTTTTTAGATTTAATTTACAAAATATCCCCTTAAACAAATATTTTACTGTCTATTCGGTTATCTTAACTCGTTTATATCTCTGTTCTATATTCGGTAGCCCATAGACATATTAAATATTATTAAAACCCTCGACGGCTTCCTTACTAAAATTTGTAAACCTCTATCTTAGTTTCTTACGCTTATATAATCTCATAAAATAAAGTCGCTTTAACCGAAAAACAGAGAAGTAATAGGGGGGTTTTGTTGGAAGTTAGCTATATTCGGAGTTCGTTCAGGTCTTATCTGTACGATATCCGTTTTATTATTCTTTTCTATGTGATAGGGGACTGGGCTTCTACTTTTTATGCCCTGCCGTTTGGCACAGAATATAACCCTGTTCCTGCAATGATCCTGGAAAAGTATGGAATTTACCATCTCCTGCTTATAAAAGTTGCATTCGTCCTTTTGCTCTTTTACGTAGCTCCGGTAATAAAAACGTCAAAGGGACGCTGGGAACTTACAAAACATATTATTGAATCCGTAGGTATCCTTGTCACTGTAAACAACCTTATGGTCGTTTGGTACGGGAGCAGCCTTATAGAGACTCTTGGGCTGGTCTGAGTTTTTGCAGACCCTGTAATTCAGGCCTTTTTTCCTCTCTTTTTATTTTTTCCTCACTGGTTGATCTGAGCCCTGTATTACTTCTCACCTGTTACTGCTCGCCGATTGTTGCTCACCTGTTGCTTATTTGTTGCCCACTGCTGCTTATTTACTCATTTTCTGCATCCGGCTCTGCTGTTACCCTGCTGCTGCCCTATTGCTTACCTGGTTTTGGAATATACGAAACAGTCGTAGTACTCTTTCCTGATCCTGTGAACTTTTTTTGCGATCCCTTCTTTTTCATACCCGCATTTCCGGGCAACCTGTTCACTTGCGAGGTTTCGAATATCCATAAGGATAACAATCCTCTGTAATTTCAGTTCACCAAAACCAATTTTTTCAAGCTGACTTACAGCTTCGGTTGCAATTCCCTGCCCGTGATAAGCCTTATCCACAAGATAACCGATTTCCCCAATCCACGGCCTATGCTGGTCGATCCTTATCCCGCAGGCTCCTACAAGTTTTCCGTCAAAGAGGATTGAATAATTATGTTCAAAATTGGTTTTCTTTTTTACCTCATTCAGCTTCAGAAATCGCTTTTCATCCTCAAGGGTTTCTACCGGAATTTCTATAAACTCCAGGTCAGTGTACATAAGAATTTCAAAAAGACGCTCGGCATCGGATAGTTCCTGAGGGCGAATCTTTACTCGAGGCATAATGGAAAATTGAGCTTCCCTCATGAAAAATGTTTTTAACGCCTCTCCGATTTTTCTTTCCCACTTCTCTTTCCCACTTCTCTTCCCCACTTCTCTTCCCCACATCTCTTTCCCACTTCTCTTCCCCATTTCTTTTCCCCACTTCTCTTCCCCACATCTCTTTCCCACTTCTCTTCCCCACATCTCTTTCCCACTTCTCTTCCCCATTTCTTTTCCCCACTTCTCTTCCCCACATCTCTTTCCCACTTCTCTTCCCCACATCTCTTTCCCACTTCTCTTCCCCATTTCTTTTCCCCACTTCTCTTCCCCACATCTCTTTCCCACTTCTCTTCCCCATTTCTTTTCCCCACTTCTCTTCCCCACTTTTCTTCTCTATTTTCCTTCTCTACCTTTCTTCCTTATTTTTCTTTTCCACTTCTCTTTCCCACTTTCTTTCCCACTTTCTCTCCTACTTTCTTTTTAGTTTTTCATCCTGACAGGCACACGGACCAGCAAACTTTTTTTCTTACCTGTCCATCCTGGTACCTGGCTATTTCTTACGCCTGAAAGCACGATATGGGTAGAAAAACAAAATATAAGTAACACCTTTGATTAAATATACAACTGTGCAAGCCGATATTATAGCCAGGATCAGAAAAGATTTAATCGAAAATGTTGATGAAAATACAAAAAATAGCTGTTCCCGCTTTTTTAAAGAAGAGGTGAAATGCTACGGAGTCAAGACTTCTACTGTCGGAAAAATCGCGAAAGACTATTTTAGGGAGCTGAAGCAGGCAGGGCAGGCAAAGAAAATAAATATATTTCTCCTGTGTGAAGAACTCCTGCAGTCGGACTACTGCGAGGAAGCCTACATCGCCTTCGAATGGGCATACGAGGTAAGAGCCGAATACACCGAAGCTGACTTTTCTGTTTTTGAGCACTGGGTCAAAAGCTACGTTAACAACTGGGCGAAGTGCGACACTCTCTGCAACCACACAGTTGGCTCTTTTATTGAAAAATTCCCGTCCTACATTGAAAACCTCAAGCTCTGGACACAGTCGGACAACCGCTGGCTCAGGCGGGCGTCAGCCGTGACCCTTGTCCTGCCCGCAAGAAAAGGCCTTTTCCTGCCTGAAATATTTGAAATCTCAGACCTCCTCCTCACAGATAAAGACGACCTTGTCCGGAAAGGCTACGGCTGGATGCTGAAAGAAGCCAGCAAACCCCACCAGCAGGAAGTCTTCGATTATGTCATGAAAAATAAAAAGGAAATGCCCAGAACTTCCCTCAGGTACGCAATCGAAAAATTCCCTGCAGACCTGCGGGCTGAAGCTATGAAAAAATAAAAAGAGGAAACAAAAAAACCGTGACAGAAACCTCCTGCAAATCGGAAACAGTACAGGAGCAGTTTAAGGCAAAAAGATCGAAAACTTCTGAGACTAAAGATAAAGAAGATTGAAGGGAGCAGGGAGTTTTTCCGATGCAGTACCCCCATACTACATCTATGAGCCCCTTTCTCCCCCATATTCCCTGGTTTTTATTCCCATATATTTGCCAGCAGTCTGGTCTGCAGGCGGATCCATTGATGCAAGCTTTGTCTGTCTGCCAATTAAATGAATGTCTTCACAAGTATTTTTGTCTATTTGTCCAGTAATGATACAGATTTAGCACTACCTAAGTTTTAATGAGAAAGTTTAACTCACACCTGCCTGTTCTATGCTTCGCCTGATAATGTATTGCATCTGAGAGTCTTTATTTTTATTTCTTGAGATATAATGTGAAAATGTGATAAGTTGGGACGAGAGGTGGTAATAGTTATTTTCGTTAAACAGGGCTTTTTAATTCAATTCTTATATTTTTTGCCCAGGCTGTTAAATTGAGGCAATTCTTCCTGCATCAGTTATTACGTATCCGCTGTCCCCGTCTGCAATATATCCCATCGATTTGAGCTCTCTGAGGTGGTTGTAAGTCATCCCTTTAGAAATTCCGGCAGTTGCCGCAATCTTAGAAACCGAGGAACCCCCTTTCTGAATCTCTTCAAGTATCAGTTTCTTGGTTTCTGAGAGGTTGAAGCTCAGCACCGGAAAATCAATCATCAAATTGTCTTCTTCGGTCACGTAAACGATTCTCTGTACCATATCGTTTCTCGCATATGCCCCAAAAAGCGCCCCAAAAGCCTGCGGCTTCCGGCCTCCTGAGACGTTCACAATAACCTGGTTACCCCTATCGTGTTCCTTTTCAATCAGTTCAGCAACATCTTTTGCTACTCTGACGGTGTCATAAAGAGCAGTATATTTTTTTTCAACTTCAAGAGCGTTTTTAAAAGTTTTTTCAATTATATCTTCGGACTGCAACTTCTTTTCAACCGCTCCTTCTTCTGAAAGAAGTATAATTTTTGAAGGGGAAAGCCTAGTCACACAAATAATAACAGGCTCAAAAGAATAGATTGTGGAGATGAGTGTGAGTTTTGGCATTAGATGCTTATTATTGTGGGGTTGGTTATATGCTTTACTATGCAGCATATAGGCTAGTTTGTATTATCTATTAATTAATATAATTTAAATTAGAAACGTATATATATAGTGTTGAAAATGAATGTTTAGGGTTTACAAGTTAAGGGTTGGATTTGAAAACGGAATATTATTACATATCTGATGTGGTCTTCTACCAAATAATTATATTCAGATTTGATTTCCTTTGTCTTAGGAATGAAAGACATTGAGGAGTATAACTCAAACAGATGTCACTGATATAATTAACGAAAATACCTTACTGCAGGAATAAAAATGATTGAAACTATTTGCAATATAGGCAAGACCGTCCGAGAAATTGAAGGGGAAAAGGACTTAGTCGATTTATGGCAAAAGGAAGAGAACGGAGATTATGAATTAATAATTGATGTTGATATCTCCAGTGATTCTGTTAAAATCGATACCAGAGATTTTGAAAAAAATGTTTTCAGGGATGGATTACTATTTACTCAAGGAAACTGGTTTATTGGCGGTGTTCTCAAAAAAGACTCACTGAAGGATAGCAAAATAGAAGATTGTTTGAAATTTATTGATGTTCCTCTTGATAGATTCAATGATGTTAAGTCGTTGCTTGATTCAAAACTCAAAGAATATGATGGAGTAAATTTTGTAGTATTTTTCATGAAAAACGGTCAAAAACCAATAGATATCTCCAAAAATAAGTTTCTGGATGAAATTGAAAAAAATGGATTAAAAAAAGTATCTTCTTCTGGGAATTGTCAGATGTGTGGTATACACACAGACACGCTGTATGATAGCATCATCTATAAATGCTATACAAATGACAAAGGGATTTTCTCAAATACAGAGGGTTTATCTTATGGTGTTTGTAAAGATTGTATTTTTAACATACTTTATGGAAGAAAACATGTAAACACATTTCTCAATACATGGTGGGGAGGAAGTGATATTTTATTCTTGCCTCATATGTATAATGAGGAAATAAAGGAAATTTTTGAATTCTCTAATATTGGTAACCTTAAAGGCAGGACACTTCTTGAGAATATTCGTGAAAACGAAGATGAAGTAATGGATAATATTGGTAATTGTGGTACTGAAGTCGATATTGTATTCTTTTCTGCGCCAAAGCAAAAATCAGAATGGAAAATAACCTATCACATAAGAGACGTGATACCTTCTCGATTTACAAAAATTGCAGAACTTGAACGTAAGTATAAGGCCAAGTCGGGAAATAATCTGGCTCTCTGGTTGGTACTTGCTTATTTACTTGGAGATTTTTCAAAACAAAATGAAATCTTCAATACAAACGAGGCTAAAAATTTCCTGAAAGCTATTTTTCATGGAAACAATTTGAATCGAAATCTTTTCTTTTCCCATTCAATGAGTAAGTATAAACACGACTACTTTGACGGGTATGAAAGTATGTCCATGATCCATAGGGTATATAGTTTCCTTGTGGACTGTGGTTGTCTTGATAAGGGTTGGAATTTTGTTGAACAAAATGATAGAGGTTACGATATGACAACATACGAGAATATTGAAGATTTCTTTGATGTAAACAAAGAATTTTTCGATCTTGAATCTAAAAAAGCATGGTTTTTGCTTGGTCGTCTTTATGGAAATATGATATATGAATCTAAAATATACAAGGGTGGAGCTGAAAAACAAAATACTGAATCATATTTAGAAAAGAACTTCTTCTTCGGAAGAAAATATGATTTCAAGACTTTTGTTTATTTCTCAAATCAATGCTCTGAATTGATGTATAAATATGGGGTGCAAAATAAAGGATATTTAAAAGATCTTATTTCTTCGTCAAAAGAACTGATGGGAACAGGTGATGGAAAATTCTCAAGTGATGAAGCTAAATACATTTTCTTCTGGGGAATGCAGCAGTGGATTGGAAAATCAAAGAGTGAAGATATCGATATTAATGGAGATGATGAATAATGGCTAATACAAGAGAATACTTACTAATTTGGGACAGTACGATGGCAAATCCAAATGGGGATATGCTAAATGACAACAAACCCCGACATGATGAAATTACAGGTCAGCTTGAAGTTTCCGATGTTCGAATAAAGCGTTTTATCAGGGATGAATGGCAGTCAATGGGTCACAACGTGCTCGTTCGCACAAAAAAGGATGATTCTGGAAAAGTGATGTCATGCACTAATTTGATCAAAGAGATTATGGGAAATTCCGGTGTAAAAGAAGCTGAACTGCCGAACCATCTCTTAAAGGAGTATATTGATGTCAGGTTATTTGGTGCAGTAATTACAAAGCCCAAATATGATATTACAGGTCCTTTACAAGTGATGTGGAGCAAATCAGTCAATCCGGCAGAAATAAAATTCATGCAGGGAAATTCTGCTTATGCAAGTGGAGAAGGAAAGAGCCAGTCTACAATCTGGTCCAAATACATATCTCCTTATGCACTTTTCAAAACCTATGCTGTTTATAATGATAATGCAGCAAAAAGACAGGGTATTGAAGTTAGTGATGAGGACCTAAGTGAGTTCACTAAAGCTTTGATTAATGGACTAATTAATTACAGGAGCACTTCCAAAAACCAGATGCCCAGATTATTGGTTGAAGTAGTATACAAAGAACATAGAATTGATGGTGAACTCAATTATGTTGATGTAAATTTTGATACTGAGGCAGAGGGAGTTAGAGAGATCTCCCAGGTTACTCTCGATCTTGAAAAACTTTGCAAATATTATGATTGTAAAAAAGATTCAATAGACACTATACGCATATTTAAACATAGTAGCGTTAGAGTGGACAACCTAAGAGATGATTTTGAGGTAATTGACTTCTAATGAGGCGTTCTTTGATGGACTGCTTGGTTTTTAGGGCAAAAAGTGGATACGCTAAATTTCGAAAACCGTATACCACTACATCAGCTCTGACTTTTTTGTGTATCCATCCTCCGGCTGTAAAGGGGCTTATTGGAGCAGTTATGGGTATTGACAAGACTGAAATTTATAGAACTACTCTGGATCTAAGAATCGGTATTCAAGTGCTTTCTCCTGTTCGTAAGGATATGCAGGTTCTGAAGTTAGTGAGTATGAAGGCCGAAAAAGATCTGTTTAACTTCCCTGTGAATGCCGAATTTCTGAGGGATCCAGAGTATAGAATATTTATATCGTGGCTTCCTGATAAGCTTGATGAACTTGAGAAGAGGTTAATGAACCAAAGTCCTGTTTTCACTCCTTATTTGGGTGTAAGTGAATACATTGCAAAACTGGTTTATGAAAATCGATGCAATGTAGAAATAGCAGGGAGAGCGGGCAGCGTGGAGAGTATCATTCCTTCACGTTTTATAAAACTGCAACATTCTGATTACCAGATGTTTACAGACAATATTCCTGTATGCAATAATGAAAAAAGGGAATATACGAGTTATGAAAAAATATTGTTTGCTTTCAAAAAAGGCAATCCATGCAGTTTGATAGGTGATCTAAAAAGGGATGTGTATAAAGTTGATGACAACAACATTTTCTTCTTTGAATAATGACTTTACTTTGAAGTCACATCCTCATCAATCATTAAAAGATCATCTAGATGGAGTTACTTCCATAGCAACTCATATCTTTGATTCTCAAAATCAGGATGATAAAAAGAGAGATGTTATAAAAAAAATCTGCATGGCTCATGATTTTGGTAAAGCCACTTCCTTTTTTCAGGAATATCTTGCTTTTCAGGAAGCAAAAGAAAAAGAGGAGTTTGGGAAAAAAGACAAAGTCTTTGGGCCAAATAAAAATCATGCTCTTTTGTCTGCTATTTTTGCTTACTGGTGGCTTCCAGAGGAATACAAACTGTTTGGTTATTTAATCGTGAAACGACACCATGGGAGTGTGAAGGATGCCCGTGACGAGTTTAATTTGATGGACGATTATAGTGTCATTGAGGAGCAAATAGAGGATATTAAGAAATTTAGTCAAACTGAACTTGAAAGAATTTATGGTTTTGATTTAAATGAGTTTTTTGCTTTCATTAATGAAACTAATATAAAAACAATGAAAAAACATTTTCGTAAAGTATGGAAATTAAATAATTTTTCCGTGAAAGACACTTTAGATTTTAATTATTTGTATTCCCTTTTACTAAACGCAGACAAAATGCAGTTGATTGCCGAGTTACCAAAATTGCCGACTCAAAAACCCTGTTGGTTTGTTGAAAAATATAAAGATCATATTCGTGCTAATCTTTTGTCTAAGAATGCAGCAATTGCAGATTCCCAAATATTTAGAATAAGAGATGAGATCTTTGGGGAAATGAAAAAGGAGCTTGATCTTATTGATTTGAATTCTGAATCTTTTTTTTCAATTAATGTTCCAACGGGTTCTGGTAAAACATTTCTTGCTTATTATTCTGCTTTTTGCCTTGCAGACAAACTTAAAGATCTTTATGGAGAGCAATCTCGGGTCATATATTCTCTCCCTTACATGAGTATAATTGATCAAAATTATGATGAGTTAGTAAACATAATTAAATTTAATCAGGGAATGGATGAGGAACCTAAGGATACGGAAATATTAAAACACCATTCTCTTTCTGAAATTAAATATGAATCTGGTGAAAAAGAATACAAAAATTACGATGCTAGGTTTTGTTACGATAATTGGCAGAGTAAAATCATAACGACTACTTTTGTACAATTGTTCAATACGATCTTTAAAGTTGGAGACAATTCCGTAGCACATCGCTTTAATCGACTTGCAAATTCAATAATCATTCTTGATGAAATACAGGCAGTGGATGAGAAATTTTATCCTGTAGTTCGGAAGTTTTTTGAATTACTGGCAAAACAATACAATACCAAATTTATTTTTGTAACCGCAACAATGCCTTTGTTAATTGGTGCACATGAACTTGTACCTGGTAAGAAAGCTTATTTTGAAAATCTTAACAGAATTAGGATCTGCAATCATATCCACGAGGATATCTTTCTAGATGATTTCAAAGATATATTGATCGAAGATATTGAAAGCCGAGAAGATAAGAGTTTTTTAATTGTGCTGAACACGATCAAGTCTTCAAAGGAAATATTTGAGTTTCTTCAGAAAAATACAGATAGACATTGCCTTTATCTCTCTACTGAAATATATCCAAAAGCAAGACTTGATAAAATAAAATTCATCAAGAATGGTTCTGATAAATTAGTGGTTATTTCGACACAGTTAATAGAAGCCGGTGTCGATATTGATATGGATGTTGTTTACAGAGATTTTTCTCCTCTTAGTTCAATAAACCAAACTGCAGGAAGAGCTAACAGAAATGGAGTAGGTCAAGAGTTTAGCGAAGTTCATGTATATCGGTTAAAAAATGAAAAAACTGGTTTATATTATCACAGTTATATTTATCCTGCATTTTTGACCGATATTACTAAGGATATTCTTGGAGATAAAGAGATTATTCTGGAAAAAGATATTTATTCCCTTAACGAAGCTTATGCAAAAAAGATTATTGAAAAAGTGAGTCCTGACGTTTCCACAGAAATTCTTGAACATATAAAGGATTTTGACCTTAAAAAATTAAGAGACTCCTTTGAATTGATTAAAAATGATTATGCTTTCAAGAAGGATGTCATTATTGAAGCAGATCCAGAATGTTCTCAAATTATTAATAAACTTAGTGAAATTAAAAGGAATGGAAAATCAACTAAGGATAAATGGGAATATAATTTCAAAATTAAAAATTTATTCCGCCAATTGAATCAGTATAAAATATCCATTTATGAGAGTACTTATTCATTGATCCATGACGATCTTTGCGAACTAAATGGTTTTGATGTCGAATATCTTCCAAAAAGTTGTGGTTCAAGGCAGCTTTATTCAGATGAAAAGGGGATTATTTTAGATACCCCTAATGTTATGATTTTTTGAGGTGTTTTCTTGCATATAAGTTACAGTTGTGTGCAATATCCGGATATTCGTCTGCAAATGCGTTATGGTTCAAAACTCCGAGGTTTTTTTGCTAAAAAATATTCCTTCGAAGAGCTTATGCATAATCATGGGGAAAAAGGACCTATTTACAGATATCCTTTAGTTCAATACAAGGTTATTGATGGCATACCTACTCTTCTGGGTTTAAATGAAGGTGCAAATCTTATTCTGGATATCGGTATTTGTGAAGAGGAACTAAATATTGAGGGAACCCGATTTTGTCTTGAAAGAGCAGAAATTACTACTGAATCTACTTTTTTTGGTGTTACCGATAAGATTAATGAGTATATTTTCAAAACCCCCTGGCTTGCTTTAAATCAGGAAAATATAACAAATTACAATGCTGTTGATGAGATCGATAAAGATGACTTATTGACTAAGATTCTAATCGGAAATTTGCTTTCCATGGCAAAATCTCTGAACTGCCGTGTTGAAGACAAAATTCGAGTAAAACTGAATGTTAAGCCCATAACGGTAAATTTTAAAGGTAAATTGATGGCTGGTTTTAAAGGTGGGTTTAAATCAAATTTTTGTCTCCCTGATTATGCTGGAGTTGGAAAATCTGTATCTCGAGGTTATGGTTCAATTAAAAAGCAATAAAAGGAGATGACGGCATGCAGCTTGTAATCAACACCCACGGCTCATTTTTGAAAAAGCAGAACAACTGTTTTCTTGTAAAAGTTGACGACAAAGTTTTCGAAGTCTCCGAAAAGAAAGTGGAAAGTATCCTGATTACGACTTCTGCAACCATAACTACCGATGCGATCAAATTTGCTGTGGAAAACAATATCGATATCGTTTTTCTGGACAATTTCGGGGATCCTTATGGGAGAGTATGGCACTCAAAACTCGGGAGCACGACATACATAAGGAGAAGGCAGCTCGAAATTTCGGAAGAGCCTGAGGGGTTCAGGCTTGCAAAAAGCTGGATTGAGCAGAAGATCGATGGCCAGATCCTTTTTTTGAAAGACCTAAAAAAGAATCGGCCTGACCAGAAGGACGAACTTGATGATTATATCTCTGGAATGGAAGATATGAAATCCCAGCTTGAAGCTCTGGAGGGTAAACTTGATGAGATGCGGGGAAAAATTATGGGTCTTGAGGGGATGGCATCGCGCAATTACTTCGGAGCTTTAAGTTTTCTTCTGCCCGATAAATGGAAGTTTTCAGGCAGAAGCCGGAACCCTGCAAAGGACGAATTCAACTGCCTTTTGAATTACGGATATGGGGTTTTGTATTCCAGGGTGGAAAAGGCGTGCATTATAGCCGGACTTGACCCTTATGTTGGCTTTAATCACACAGATGACTATAACAAAAAGTCCTTTGTGTTTGACCTGATTGAGATGTACCGCATCCACATTGACAGGACAGTCTTCAACCTTTTTTCTAAAAAACAGGTAACTGAATCTCAGTTTGATGAAATTCCAAACGGAATGACGCTTAATAAAGAAGGAAAAGCTGTTCTGATCCAGGCTGTCAATGAAACTTTTGATAAGGAAATAAGCTACAGGGGCAGGAACATAAAAATTGGAAACACAATCCAGTTCGACTGTCACAGGATTGCAAACAGCCTGATTGGGAAATAATAATTTTAATGCGAGAAGTTCGTGAAGCTAATAATTTGATATTCGGTAAAAATAAAAGTAAAGGAAATAAGAGTAGAGGGGATTGGTTTTGCTTGTCTGGGTAATATATGACATTACGGAAGATAGAGTCCGTCAGAAAGTTAGTGACCGTTGTAAGAACTATGGTCTTTATAGGGTTCAAAAAAGTGTTTTTCTGGGAGACCTTAATTCAAATGATAGAGATTCCCTGGGAATTGAGTGTGAAGAACTGATCAATACCGAACAGGATTCTGTATATATTTTCCCCATGGATGACCAATCTTTTAAAAAGGTTCAGCTGATCGGTCAGGCCTTTGATAAGGAACTTGTCAGCGATGAAATAATTACTAAATTCTTCTAAGTTTTTCTGAGGCGCATATGACGAGTTCTGAGTTTTTGGTGAATGAGGAAAGGGCTGAAACAGACGTTGAAAACGATACCGATGACAAGGACGAGATAGCCGTTGAACCTGATTCTGATAACGATTCAGGAACAATAATACGGATTTCAGATGTTCTTGAATACCTGTTCTGCCCCCGCTTTACCTACTATATGTACTGCCTCGATATCCCACAGCATGAAGAGAAAAGGTTTAAGGTTGTCAAAGGCCGCGAGGTCCATGAAACAAGGAAACTCGCAAACAGGGATTATGTTAGGAAAAAACTGAACTGCACAAGGAAGGAGAGTGAAGTTTTTATTGCTTCGAAACAGCACCATATAAAAGGAATCGTTGACGAGGTGCTGTTTCTTGAAGATGGGACTGCTGCCCCTCTTGAATACAAATTTGCCGAGTATAAGGACAAAATTTTTAAAACATATAAATTCCAGCTGGTTTTGCAGGCACTTTTGATTCGTGAAAACTACAATATTGAAGTAAACCATGCATACCTCTGTTTTACCCGCAGCAACAGCCTTGTCAAAGAAATGGAGATCAGCACCACTGATTTTAAGAAAGCTGAGAAAATAATCGAGGAAATACTAGATATCATTGAAAAAGGCTTATATCCCAAGACATCCAGATCTTCTAGAAAATGCGTAGATTGCTGTTACCGGAATATCTGCGTATGAGAATTTTTCTTGTATTTATAAAGGGTTTGATAATTTTCCAGCAAGAATTTTAGCCCCGAAAAAGGGCTCATTTCAGGCCTTTTCTGGCCAAACGCCGGAAAATTTTGCCCTATTCGCGAGCAAGATCCACTAAAACAAGGATTGAAACTCAACCGGCTTATATACTCAAAAAGAAGTTGCCCGCATTCGCGAGCAAGATCCACTAAAACAAGGATTGAAACATCATACCGTAGCCGGGAAGATGTACACCTGGTCAATTCGCGAGCAAGATCCACTAAAACAAGGATTGAAACTGTCAAGGAGTCGGATGGTACAGGAAAAGTAATCGGTATTCGCGAGCAAGATCCACTAAAACAAGGATTGAAACTCAACACCATCATAGGAAAATACAAAGGGACCAATTCGCGAGCAAGATCCACTAAAACAAGGATTGAAACCAAAGGTGAAACCGAACATGGTAAGAATTGAACTTTATTCGCGAGCAAGATCCACTAAAACAAGGATTGAAACTTGTCGAAGCTCCCAGCTCCACTGCCTGCAAACTCATTCGCGAGCAAGATCCACTAAAACAAGGATTGAAACATAAGTGTAGGATAAAAGCTGTACTCTCTTATGCTCCTATTCGCGAGCAAGATCCACTAAAACAAGGATTGAAACTCTTCCTGGTGTAATTGGAGCTCTCACGCCAGAGATTCGCGAGCAAGATCCACTAAAACAAGGATTGAAACTTGAATTGGGGGATTTAAACCCCCCATATTATCCTATTCGCGAGCAAGATCCACTAAAACAAGGATTGAAACTTGAGCTGATATGATACGAGGACGGAGCGGATAATTATTCGCGAGCAAGATCCACTAAAACAAGGATTGAAACATCACCCACCCACATACTGTATAAAGCCCCCGTTAGATTCGCGAGCAAGATCCACTAAAACAAGGATTGAAACGGAAACTGATTCTTGCAGTACAGCGAAATGCTACACATATTCGCGAGCAAGATCCACTAAAACAAGGATTGAAACCCTTATAGTCCTGCTTAAGAAAAGCTGTCCTGAAGAGATTCGCGAGCAAGATCCACTAAAACAAGGATTGAAACAAAAATACTGCTCTTATACATATACGTGTTATTTCTGGATTCGCGAGCAAGATCCACTAAAACAAGGATTGAAACATGCTGCAAGCATTGTCCTTGTGGTATTATTCATAGTATTCGCGAGCAAGATCCACTAAAACAAGGATTGAAACCAAGACTACCGGGTGCCTGAAAGACACCATCGGGAATATTCGCGAGCAAGATCCACTAAAACAAGGATTGAAACATGCTGCAAGCATTGTCCTTGTGGTATTATTCATAGTATTCGCGAGCAAGATCCACTAAAACAAGGATTGAAACCAAGACTACCGGGTGCCTGAAAGACACCATCGGGAATATTCGCGAGCAAGATCCACTAAAACAAGGATTGAAACTTCAAGAATTGTGGTAAAACAAAAGTAAGTAAATCTTATTCGCGAGCAAGATCCACTAAAACAAGGATTGAAACAAGACTATCTTGCAGGTCATACAAAAAGTGTACTGATTCGCGAGCAAGATCCACTAAAACAAGGATTGAAACTGTAATCACGAGGGTCATTAACTGCTCTATTCAGGATTCGCGAGCAAGATCCACTAAAACAAGGATTGAAACCAACTTGAGATGTTACAGACTGCTCTACCCGGTCCATTCGCGAGCAAGATCCACTAAAACAAGGATTGAAACAATATTTTCAGCGATTTTGAAAAAGACGGCTCAGCATTCGCGAGCAAGATCCACTAAAACAAGGATTGAAACATGGCATCCATAAGGAATCCTATTTTTTCAATCTGATTCGCGAGCAAGATCCACTAAAACAAGGATTGAAACTTCAGGCTCAAACAACAACGGAGCACCGAAATTTGATTCGCGAGCAAGATCCACTAAAACAAGGATTGAAACGATCCAAATGACTCAAAATGATACACCATACTCTCATTCGCGAGCAAGATCCACTAAAACAAGGATTGAAACCTTTTTACGCTCACAATTCAGAATATGACCTTTCCGGATTCGCGAGCAAGATCCACTAAAACAAGGATTGAAACCACACTAACACTTGATTCCCGGTTCCTCTAAATAAATTCGCGAGCAAGATCCACTAAAACAAGGATTGAAACTTGTCTTCCAGGCGGAGATCCATTGCGAATCCCCATATTCGCGAGCAAGATCCACTAAAACAA
The DNA here is from genome assembly GCF_020804225.1 of Methanosarcina sp. DH2. GTDB lineage: Archaea > Halobacteriota > Methanosarcinia > Methanosarcinales > Methanosarcinaceae > Methanosarcina. Next base: position 833,370 of record NZ_WJBI01000001.1, on the reverse strand, counting down.
GGATTGAAACAATTCTTAATTCAGAGCAAGTCGATTGATTTATATATTCGCGAGCAAGATCCACTAAAACAAGGATTGAAACTCATTTTGTCTACCATTCCGAGAATCTTATCGAAGATTCGCGAGCAAGATCCACTAAAACAAGGATTGAAACGGGAAATATCTTTCCCCGGTTGGTTTTTGAATAATTACAATTCGCGAGCAAGATCCACTAAAACAAGGATTGAAACAAAAATGACTATGGTAGAAGTGACCCCCGCACAACTATTCGCGAGCAAGATCCACTAAAACAAGGATTGAAACAAAAATGACTATGGTAGAAGTGACCCCCGCACAACTATTCGCGAGCAAGATCCACTAAAACAAGGATTGAAACCCGGGGTATCGATTTTCATTAAAGAATTTGGTGTCTATTCGCGAGCAAGATCCACTAAAACAAGGATTGAAACTCATTGGTCCGCTGGCAATGCAGCAATTCAGATTGATTCGCGAGCAAGATCCACTAAAACAAGGATTGAAACCCAGGGATTCCTAGCAGTTTCGTAGCATCTGAATGAGTATTCGCGAGCAAGATCCACTAAAACAAGGATTGAAACCCCACTGCTCTTCGTCTTCGTCCCACACTTCAAAATTCGCGAGCAAGATCCACTAAAACAAGGATTGAAACCATACTCCATCTCTGTGTCGTCTACATCGCTTAAAAATTCGCGAGCAAGATCCACTAAAACAAGGATTGAAACAGTTATAAAACACCCCTTTGACAGGTGATGCTTCTATTAAATTTAAAGAAATTTATAGTTTAGAAAAAAACAATTCACAAAAATCGGATTAAACACTATTTTTAGCCTGCTCTATAAACTTTTTTATCTTACAGATATCTTTTGTGCTATCTTTGCCTCTAGTTCCACTGTTTACATCAACGCCATAAGGCCTGATTTTGCTAATGGAGCTGCGGACGTTTTCAGGATTTAATCCGCCTGCAAGGATAAATTTGATTTTAGGAAACTCACTGACAATTCTTGAGCTTACTGATCAGTCATGCTTTAATGTATATTTATTTATTCTATTATAACATATTATAATATATGTCTACAATAGCTATAGATCCGGATGTAAAAGAGTCTCTTAGAGAGCTAAAATTAGCTCCTGAAGAGTCTTATAATTCAGTAGTTAAGAGACTTATTAGCGAAGTTAAAAAGAAAGAAGATTATAAACCAATGTTTCCAAAAGAAGAAAAACAAGAACATAAGGAATCTCACATAAAAGATTTTAATGTTTGGTTAGAAAAAAAGCTGGTAGAAGATAAAAATATTTTAGATGCACTTGGAAGAAAGTGATGCTTTGATCAGTTTAATTGAAATTTTGAAAATTCATCAAAAGGTTATAGATTACGATAAATTTAAAGACCCAGATGATTATACCCCCACAATACGTTCTTTAGCTACATTGGAATTAATGTTTGAATATTTAATAAAAGAATCTAATACTATTTTTGAAAATGCCGCAATAATAGTCTATACTATTGTTGCAAAACATCCGTTTTTCAATGGGAATAAAAGAACTGGTTATGAAGCCATGAATTTTATTATTGAAGATGGAGGATACAAGTTTACATCTACAGATGAAGAGATGATAGAGTTCATAATTAGAGTAGCTACAACAGAAAATGAAATGTCAATTGAAGAAATAAAAAGATGGATAATTCGACATACGGAAAGAATATGATAATCGACATACGGAAAGAATATGATAACATAGAATCAAAGAGATGCACAGGGTAACAATTAATAATTCAATAGCAAGACTCATTAAAACAATTATTGAAACCAAAGAACCACGGCGGCACGGAGCTTCTCATTACAATCTCGAATTCGATATCAACTCTCAGATATTAAAGTCAATATCATTGCTCTAGCTGCCAGCCGTTTGGCCCTTTGCTTTTTTCCCGCCTGTCCGGTGCGGGTCGAGGACCCAAAGGTGCAGGTACAGGTGAAAATCGGCTTGTTGGTCGAGCCTTCCATCTCAAACGAATAAGCTGGCAAGGGAAGTTTCTTCGCCTGACAATACTCCTGAAGGGCAAAAATCGGGTCTTTCGACGTGTTAATCGTCATCTCTTCCTTACTGGCGGACTGATCTGCGATCGTGATCTTCAAGTCCGGAGCGGGTAAGCCCACAATAGCCGCGAGCAGGTCTACAGATGCCCGTTGCACGGCGCCTTTCTTTGTCATGTCCTCGTATGCTGCGGACTGGTACTCTCTATTATCGACTCTAATGGCGCTCCGAGCAATGAATACTGGCAGGTTGCTCCGTGCAGTTTCGGTCACGTCGTATACGGGCATCTGCCATCCCGGTATATGTTGTGCGATGTCGAAGATCGAGACGGCCTGATGAGGCGCAGTTGCGATTTCCTCCAGCAGTGCTCTTTTAAGCCCGGTCCATCTTTCGCCATCAGGAGCCTGCAGGAGTACCAGCCCTGCACAGATGATCGGCAGCTTGCCAAGGCGTTTCCGGAAAGCATCGCAATAAGCATCGGGGCAGTCTTCTCCCTTGCGGATCAGGAATTTGGTGATGCGCTCGAAGTCTGTATCGCTTGCATCCTCGATCCGATTCCCCAGGATGACCGACTCAGCTTTTCTATACGCCTTTTCCTTCATGTATTCGCTTTTAGCCTTGTCGTTTTCGAGGCGCGTCAGGTTGACGTGTGATGCAATTGCCTGAATCTCTTCTTTAGAATGGGGCAAGGACTCGTTTCGGATGTATGCCCGGATCTGCTGGTGGTTCACGAGATCAGCATACCTTCGGATGGGCGAGGTGAAGTGAGTATACGCTCCGAGGTTCAGTCCGAAATGACCCAGGATGACTGGGCCGTATTCCGCTCTGTTGAGCATCATGTACGCGGTATGCCTGAAGGTAGCTATATTTACCTCAGGGATAACAGCCATGCTTTCGAGCAGCTTCAGCAAGTCCCCCCGCTCAGGAGTAGCGCTCCGGGCTATATGGTTACGGAAAAGGATAGGAATGTCATTTTTGACCGCATACTCTGCTACAGCCATGTTAGCGAGAATCATCAGCTCCTGGATGATGACGTAGCCGATGGTATCCTCCCTGCATCTCAATTGCCGAAGCGATCCTTCTTCACTCGTCACCAGCCCGCGCCCCAGGTCGTAGAATGCCAGCGCTCCACGGTTACGGCGTTGCATCAAAAGACCGCTTGCGAGCTGGCTTGTGAGCTTGATGAGAGCATGCTGCTGGTGCTCCCGATCGGATAGAATACGGGGGATGTCAGAGAAGGCGAGCCGGGCTTCGCTGGTCATCGCAGTCCGCAAAAGCCTTGTTTCGAGGATCGACAGATCTATGCCGAGGATGATATCCACGACGAGGACATACTTCGCCTCTCCCGGCCACAGGGAAAGCTTCCCGTCTGCGAGCCGCCTGGGCAACATCGGGCTGTTACCGTTTGCATAATACCTGGTCTCGACCCGGGACATCGCAAGCCGATCAAGCTCTGAATGCCTGGGAACTACCTTTGCGACATCCGCGACCATGACCGCGACGTGCCAGCCGCCATTTTCCGTGATTTCCACCCAGATTGCATCATCCATGTCCCGGGTTGTCACGTCATCGATCGTAATACCTCTGAGCATATCTGGCATAATACCACTTAGGTGCAAAATTTGGTATCTTTCCTTATATGTATATTGGTTAGTAAAAAAGTGGTAAGAGATGCCCATTTTTACAAGTTATTGTTTCTGCCGTGCCGCCATGGTGAAAAAAGAAACATTGTGCCATCGTAGTAAATCATTCTCGCTCGCGAATCTGGATCCACTAAAACAAGGATTGAAACAAATTCTGAGTGATGGAATACCAATTTTCAAAAATTCATTATCAAGATCCACTAAAATCAGAATTGAAACACTGGATACAAATAAACAGGTCAGCAGCATTTGTAAATAAATTCCGATCTTTCAATTCTAAATATAAAAAAGTAAAACGCTTTACTTTGATAAAACGTTTTATCTTGCTTTTTTAATTAAATCAACTACCGATCATAAAGCGTAGCAATTTTTTGGCCGAGAGTAACAGTTTATTCTATGTTCTTATGATCTTATTCCGTGGTCACGCCGTCGAAGTCGGCTTCATTTGCTTCGGCTTCTTCTTTTGTGGCGCGAACGATTCCGTCCTTGTGGTGCGCCGGGGAATAGATTGTGTAGAGTTTCAGCTCTTCGGTTTTCGAGGTGTTGATAATGTTGTGCTCTGCACCGGCTGGCACTACAACTGCGACCCCATCACTGAGTTCGTATTCGTTGCCGTCGATTATGCACTTACCCTGTCCTGCCTCAAAACGGAAAAACTGGTCGTTTTCCTCATGCACTTCCATCCCGATGTCTTCTTCGGGCTTGAGGGTCATAAGTACCAGCTGGCTGTGTTTTGAGGTATAGAGCACCTTGCGGAAATTGTCGTTTTCCAGAGTGGCTTCTTCTATATTAATGGAAAATCCTTTCATATCCTTTTAATTAATGGTTTATCGTATATAGAATTATTCGAGAATAAGGTCTATTAATAACTGAATTGAAATATATTTCACCCGCTTTTGTTCTTGAACTGTGGTAGATTCGTGATTAAGATCCAAAGTAGGGGTTGAAATTCCGAGCATAACTATATCAATAACTTTAAATTGTATTCTCGCTTTCTCTCTTTTACAAAGGAGCACTTACAATGTTAAGAAAACTAATCCTGGCAATTTTAATAACCCTCCTGCTCACAGGGAGCGCGTCAGCAGCTACCCTTTATGCAGGAAGTACAGCCAAATACAAAACAATTCAAAGCGCGGTAAACGCGGCAAATAACGGTGATACAATACAGGTAGCCTCCGGGACATATAACGAGTATGTCTCTGTATCAGGGAAATTCGTGAGCATATACGGAACAAGCTATCCAAAAGTTAACGGTTTCAAGGTGACTCAGGGCGGAGCAGTCATTAACGGGTTCTCAATACAAAAGAACGGCATTGATTTCCAGGGTGCAGGCAGTAATAATACCATCCGTAATAATTATTTTTATAACTGTGGTGTGGACATCACAGGGTTGACCTGCAGCGAAAATACCATCATGAACAACCAGATCACAAATGGAACTGTTACGCTGTGTGAGACCTGGGATAACGTAGTCAAAGGAAATAAAATTACAAAAGCCAGAATCGGTCTCCATTTGTATGAAGGGGCGACATGCACAAGTATAACTGGAAATACGTTTTCTTACTGTGATATTGGTGTGCAATTGCCTGCTATCCCCCCGGGAATGATAGGGAATACATACATTGGAAATAAGGTAAACATAAAAATAGCTGATTATTGAAAAAAATTGAGTGGGGGATTTCGAATTCAACTGCATAACGTAGTTACATCTAGGATTCTTGGGCTGTGGGCCGCGGCTGCGAAACTCCGAACGTCACTGGTCCGGCCAAGCGTCCTCACATCCTGTCCATTGATGTAGCGAAAAATTTCCTTTCTTCCGTCATTCTGTCTCAATATGCTGATTGGTGAGAAACCACACTACTTCTTTAATGAATAATTCTGGTGCAGTATTGCGATATGCTACTGACCAGGCATCACGACTATTGTGCTGTTTGGGAATGCTTGCATTTACCTGCTTAATAAAATCGCTGTATACCGGGACTATCGCCTCCAAGCAAAAGCAGGGTAGGCATCTTCATGGATTTAAACCGATCCGGATTAAAACGAGGGAGTCTCCAACCTTCTGATCTTCTCGCAGTACTGTGTGCGCTGCTGCTACACGTCCGGACCAGGCTGGCAATGAACGCAGTATCTCGAGTTCATCGAGTGTTAGCCTGCCGACTTCAAGAATATATATGCTTAAGACCGCCTCACGGTCGTCCACATCCAGTAACTGTTTTATTTTATTCACCACGTCCGGCGACATAAGTTTCACGCCCGGAGCCTGCGGTTCATAAAGGATCAGCTTGTTGATGTTCTCCGTGAGCAGTGCTGCTTCAAGAGCACAAAATACCCCGAATAAATGACCGAGCAGATTAACCGGTTGAGCGATTTCATTCACAACCGCTACAATATCTTAGAATTCGCGCTAAACACAATATTTGACTGCATCGGTACTTTTACCAAGCCCTCTCCGGTCGACGGCATACACAGTGAACATTTGCTCAAGTTCTGGAAGAATGGGGTTCCAGCGAGTGTGATCTGCGGTGCTGCCGTGAATTAGAACCAGAGGCGGTCCCGAACCGCTCTTCCAGAAAGTGATCATGGTCCCATCTTTCGAACGTACGGTATGCATACATAGAGCCCTTATGGATTACAGTTTTTATCACAAAGCCCTATCTTTTAGTCGATATATATAATAATAGGTTAATACAATAGGGTGTTAAAATCAGGTATGATGAACTGAATCTCTATTATTTCGGCCTGTTAACATTTTAAGTTCTATAAGGATTATAAAAACAGGAAGTAATATATACCTGAAATTAAACAAAATTAAAAACGAAACCCTAACCTCAATAAAACAACATCGTAAACAAAACCCTATGCATGAAGATGAAAAGGTAAATCATGCAACTGTTTAAGATGTTAAAATGTGTGATCCAACATGCCTAGAAAATATGCCAACAAGACAACCCATTTCATCCTCCATGACGATGGTACATTCGACGTTTATATAAATGGAAAATTCAAAGAATGCGGACTCTATGAGGAAACCCCGGACACCGTAAAACTGGACTATTTTAAGCACTCTTCAATATTCCAGAAAGAAGAAGGGTGTCTTATTTCTGAGAATTACAGAGTCTGGATAGAAGACAGAATAATGAATGTCCCTGGCGGTATTCTTAATAATGGGGTGTTCATAGCTAACAGTGATAGTGGGAGTATTATTTGAAATAAGTTGAAGGAAATACTAAAATTTAAAATTAAAATAAGGTTTTAGAGGGATTGAAGCTAATCCCCCCGAATTTCTTTCATACCGTTTCTTTCAAAAACATTTCCAGAATTTTTAGTTAAATTGAAAAAACATAGTTTTTTATATACTCCAACATACTTTTTTTACATCAGGTCGTATATCCAGCAGCTGAAGAACTTTTTCTGACCATTAAACGTTGACCCGGAGTCCAGCTATTGACCTTAAGTTTAGTTATTGACCCTGAGTTCAGTTATTGACCTTGAGTTTAGTTATTGACCCTGAGTTAAGTTATTGACCCTGAGTTAAGTTATTGACCTTGAGTTCAGCTATATATTACAAATTATCTTGAATATCATTCTGATTCGAGATCAAAATCTATTAAGACAGGAATTGAAATAAACGGACAATGCGTGAACAAATAGAAATCTATTTCATATTCCAGAGCAAGACCCATTAAAACAGGGATTGAAACAGAAGATAGCAGTGGTGACGAAGTCGAAGCGGAGACTGTCAACCCTGTTCCTCACTCGTGCTATTATGAGCCGGATATTACATAATTACATACTGCTTTACTATAGAATTGTATCAGCTTAAATCAAATAGCTTAAACCAAATACTCTGAATGTTCTTTGAGCGATAAATATGTCCGGGAAAATCACCTACCTTGACGGGCTGCGCGGTGTAGCTGCGGTTAATGTTATGATAATGCATTTCTTTGTCGCATTAGCTCCGGCGATGGTCTATGGTAGTGAGCTGCCATCGCATTTCGGTGGAAACCTTGAACGGTTTTTTTCGACCACACCTCTGGGCTTAATTGGCGCTGGTAACTTTTCAGTCTGCATCTTCTTCGTCCTGAGCGGCTATGTATTGACCCAAAAATATTTTAAAATAAGGGACGACAGTATAATTATAAGCGGGGCACTGCGCCGGTATATAAGATTGTTTATTCCGGTATTTGCAGCAGTAATGCTGTCATTCTTATTAGCGTCAGCCGGATTATACCATTATTATATTGAAACTATGATTGTCTCTGCAGGCAGTAATTACCGTCACTACTGGACCTTTACGCCGGACATCTTCGATGCGGTTAAACAGGCGGTGTGGAATTCGTTTTTTTTAGGTGGTAACATCTACTACAACCCGGTCTTATGGACAATGACAATCGAGTTTTATGGGTCGATGCTTGTTTTCACAATGGCATTACTGTTCGGGTCGCTGAAAAACCGCTGGACGTTCTATCTTGCCGCAGTCGTGCTTTTCCTCAACTCTTACTATCTGGCTTTTGTAATAGGAATGGCACTCGCTGACACGTTCAACAATAAGACCCCTGTGTTGCAGGTATTTAAAACAGGTAATAAAATAGTGTTGTTTATTATACTGGTTTCGGGGTTGTTTATTGGGTCATATCCTATAAGCCCGCTGACAAACGATTCTTTATACGCGTTTCTTAATAACGGCTTCTTTGAAACACCAAAAGTAGCCTATCATATTATAGGCGCCGGCATGGTAATGTATGCCTTATTGAACAGCCAGGGCTTGCAAAACTTTTTTTCTTCCCCGGTGCCGGTGTTCCTCGGAAAAATATCCTACTCTCTGTACCTGATACATTTCCTGGTGATAAGCAGTTTCACCTGTGCATTGTTCCTGGCCCTGTACCCGGTATTATCATATGGCGCAGCTGTTTTAATCTCATGCGTACTGTCGTTACTATTAATAATACCGTTAAGCTATTTTTTTTATAAGTATATCGATATGGCTGGCGTAGAACTCTCTAGAGTTTTTTATATAAAACTGGTCAATTCTCGCACACATAACAGTGCCGGACACATAAAACAAGAACCATTATCGAGCTCTATTTTTACACTATATAATAAATTATTCAAATAACTCAAAAATCCAAATAATTCAAAAATTCAAATAACTCCAAAATTCAAATAACTCCAAAATTCAAATAACTCAAATTACATTATATTATATTATATTTTTGCGGTGTGATAATATATGCCGGCGTACGGATACCTTCCAGGTTGCTAGGATGACCATATTCGGGAAATTCGCAAGCAGGATCAATTAAAACAAAGATTGGAACTTCATAGCCCCTAACTGATATACAGACTTGAGATAATCAACTAAATTGCGTGACAGACCATAGTAATGAATTAAATCGGAGCCCGGGACAGTGGACAAAAAAAAGAAAAAGAATAAGAAAAAGAAAACTTCCTGCTACCCCAGGAGGAACGGAAAAGCTGAGGGGATCGGGAATGCTATGACTTGCTCCGGAATCTCGAAAGGAAGAAAAAGTAGTGGGAGAAAGTGGCACCATACAAAAAGGATCTTTTAAAGACTACAAAATAAAGGCCGTGTTTGCAAGATTTAAAGTCCTCTAATTCTACTTCAATAACCTTAAATACTTGTGAATACTATTTTTATTTATAGAAACTTATTTTAATGCGATGAGGTTTTATAACCGAAAGCTTCAAAACAGCTTGATTTGAAATTTTTTATGGCAACTGATAATTTAACGTCCACAAAACAAGTTTTCTGTTTACAATCTGAAATACATTTCCAGAATCAAGATCAACTAAAAAAGGAAGCGAAGAGTTTGACTACACAAAAAATAAAAAGTCTTGTCAGAAAATTTAACAGTTCTATTGAAATGAATAAGGATTATCAGGCTTATTCAGACTTTAAAGAAGGAGTGAATAAAGGCTTGGACATAGCCAGATATACTTTCGAAGAAAACGCAGAAAAGTTCTCTTTATCCCTCTCAGATGAAGACCGGGCTTTAATGACAGGGAACTTACAGAATGAGTTTAACCAGCTTTTAGATGGTATTATCCTGCCAAAAAAGCCAAATTGCTCTGAGGAGCGTCTGGATGGAATACACAGCGGATTTGAAAAATCCAAAAAAATATTTGGAGATTTCGTACAGGAGGCTTTTCCTCTGGAGAATTAATGAAAAGCCTCTATCAGTTTTATAACTTTGATTTAGCTTGAAAGCTCCTTTCTCAAGAATTCGTTTTCGATATCCATATTCTTAACAGCTCTATTTTCTATTCTCTTATTTTCAGTTTAGTTCTTAGTTAACGTATTCTATGGATCTTTGACTTATGATTTGTCTTTTTCAGAGTCAATTCTGGGTTTCTACCTCTTCCATAATAATATTTCATAATAATATAATCTCAAATTTATTCCAGATCTGTTCTAAAAGATCCAGCTGATAGAGAGTAATCGGTTTTGAGATCATCCGTGTATTAAATAGTAAACATTATGTGAGCCCATCCCAAAACCATTTTCATTCCTATATCTGGAACTATTTTGATGATCCGAACCCCGATTGACTATTCCAAATTCGAAGTTCGTAAGAGTAATTTTGAGTTTTGGGATCAGCTCAAAGTAAATTTTTGGGAAGTTGACGGCTTTCATCTCCCACCTGCCAGCCTACGGTTGTCGAGGAAGGGGACTTCCCGCCTTAAAGGTAAAATCTGTGATTTTATCACCAAATTGTTCAGTTACTAAATCTACAAGCAAGGCTAACTAATCAGGAATGGATGCTGGATGCCAGCAGCTCATTGTTTTTTCTCAGACTGGCCTTAAACTCGTTAGCAAGACCCTTTTAAATAATAAAAACTAAATTATTATAAATAATACTAAATATATTGATTATCCGGGAGCAGATCCATTAAAACAGGAATTCGGACAATGACTCTACATCTACATAACTGTTCAGGGTTTATTCAAAGCGAGATTCGATAAAAACATGCACCGGGACTTTTGTTATTGACATAAAGAGTCTCTTTTATATTTAGGGAGGGGCGAAAATTGAATCAGCAAAGAATTAAGAAGACAGCTAGAAGATTTAGTGATTTGATTGAAAGGAATAAGGATGGACGAGCTTATTCGGATTTTAAAGAAGGAATGAACAGCTGTTTAGAAATAGCCAAAGATACTTTTGAAGAGAACATAGAGACGTTTCTTTCCCCTATTTCAGATGGCGGTCAGACTGCAAAGGTACATACTTTGCAGGATAGATTCAATCGTATGTATAGATACGATTGTTGTTAAAGAAAAACCAAATTATTCTCAGGACCATTTAGACGGGATCTATGAAGGATTTGAAAAGTCTAAAAAACGATTTGGGGAATTTATTAAAGAATTCTATAATCCCTGACTGAAGCCCTGAACTACAATTTTTTACAGAACATGAGTTTTAGTTGCATGGCCGCTTTTCAATCAGCATGACCGCTTTTTAATCAGCATGACCGCTTTTTAGTCAGAATGACCGCTTATGTCGGCTATAATAATCAGTTACACCTGCAAATTATAATTGCTTTGGTAAGGAATAAGCGAGCAATATCTCTCTAAGGTGCGCCTCGATATAAGGTTCTCTAAAACAGGAATTTTATTAAAAATAGATATAAATAACAGTAAATTAATTAGTTATCCTGAACCAAGATTTATTAAAATAGGGTCTTAAATTCTTCCGTTTTTTCTCCCACTTTATGAAAATCGGTTTTCTAAAACAAATTGATCAACGAGTACTTGAGCTTCTTTATATATCAATATCCTTTTTTATATCTTAAAATAGGAGGGGTAAATTTGGATCAACGAAAAATTAACAGGACAGTGAGAAAATTTAGCGACTTAATTGAAAGAAATAAAGATAGGCGGGCTTATTCAGATTATAAAGAAGGAGTAAATGAAGGTCTGGAAATAGCTAAAGACACTTTTGAGGAAAACGTGGAAAATTTTCTTTCACCCGTATCAGACGAAGATCCGACTGTAAAGGTACAGAGCCTGCAGGATAGATTCAATCGTATTATAGATACGATTGTTGTTAAAGAAAAACCAAATTATTCTCAGGACCATTTAGATGGGATCTATGAAGGGTTTGAAAAATCCAAAAAGCTATTTGGAGAGTGTATAAATGAATACTATAATCCCTGATTTAAACTTATAAGGACTCTTGCTTTCATATTATTCAGCTTTAGTCATTATGGTCTCGCTTCAATTATTCCATAAATAATTTCTATTTTATAATATGGAACTAAGGAGTTCATAAGCAAAATTTACTAAAAATGAGCACTGTGACCTTCAGGAATTTCGTGAGTCTAACATATATAGTGAAAAATGGCATATGGTAATACTGAAGCAGCTAAATTTTCCGAAAATCATCTGTTATAAGTTCCAGGCAGCCGGAGAAGAGCAGGTCAACCCGATACAGCAGTGGAACTCTAAAAACAGTATCCTAGACATTTCCGGTTTGTACAGGGAATTGCGGGAGCAAGGTTTTAAGGTTGATATCAATAAAGAAAAATCTAGCGAAGAAGAAATGTAGCGAAGAAGGATGTAGCGAGGCTGAGGAGATCTGGAAAGCTATTATCATGTCAGGAAACATCAAGGCAGGACAGTAAAAATAATAAGTTATAAGTGCAGAAAGTAACTGATTCGAAAGCAGTGCCCATTAAATGTGAATTGAAACTTAAATATGCCCTCGACGGATAATTATATGTACTATTTGAAAGCAAGAATCACTAAGACAGGATCGAAGCCTTTTGATCAGAAATAGGTTGCCTTCTTCCTCTAAAGACTTATAATTCATGACCCGCTAAAACAGAGATTGAAACCGTACTGCAGGAGGAAAATGACGTTTTTCGGAGATTTTTATTCGAAAGCAGGATCCATTAAGCAGGGATTTGAACTCTCTTTGCCTGCCCGGATGTATGGTGCGGAAGTGTATAATCAATACTGCAGGCATAATTATAAAATGAAAGTTTATACAGGGCCTGATTTACCTATTCGCGAACCCTGGAGAGACGGAGATATAGATGGCGCCAGTTGAAACAACGGAAAGACTGGGGCGCAGCCTGGGTTTTTTCTCAACTTTTGCAATAGGCACCGGAACAATGATAGGGGCAGGAATATTCCTCCTTCCCGGAATTGCCATGGCGAATGCAGGTTCAGGAGCAATAATCTCATTTCTGCTGGGCGGGCTCATTTCAATAGCTACAGCAATCAGCATGTCCGAGCTGGCAACAGGCATGCCTTTAGCAGGCGGCAGCTATTACTATATCAGCAGGACAATGGGAGCCGCATTTGGTGCAGTAATCGGGCTCGGTTCCTGGCTGGCACTCGTATTCAAAGGTACATTTGCACTTATAGGGCTTGCAGAATACTCTCAGGTCTTTCATCCCCTACCTCTCTATTTAGTAGCAGCTGTTACAGGAATACTTCTGCTAGTTATTAATTACCGGGGTGCAAAAAGCAGTGGTTCGCTGCAGAACATTATCGTTATTATTCTACTGGTAATACTGGTCCTGTTCATCGGCGAAGTGTCTTTCATGGTTAAGCCAGCTAATTTTTTCCCGGTAGCCCCGCACGGGATAACCTCAATATTTACTACAACAGGGATTATTTTCATCTCTTATCTTGGTCTGGCAGAAGCGGCCGCAGTAGCCGAGGAAGTAAAAAATCCTTCAAAAACCTTGCCAAGGGCGTTTATCGCCTCAGCAGTTGTAGTGACCTTATTCTATGTTGGTATAATGGCAGTAGTTGTGGGATTTTCAGGCTCTGAAGGGACCGCAACAACGGTCACTCCGCTGGCAGATATAGCAGGCCTGATTGGAGGAGATTCCGGAAAATTCTTTATTTCCTTTGCTGCCCTTCTTGCAACGCTTTCAACAGCCAATGGTGCCATCCTTTCCTCCTCCAGATTTCCTTTCGCAATGAGCAGAGATGCACTGATGCCTGAATGGTTTGTCATGATCCATAAAAAGTATGAAACTCCTTACAATGCCATACTGGTCACCGGGTCTGTAATGGTTGCGCTCCTGTTTTTGTTCGACATAGAGCAGCTGGCAAGACTTGGCGGGGCTTTTAACATTTTGATTTTCATCCTGCTAAATATGGCAGTATTGATCCTTAGAAAGCGGACTCTACCCGGATATGAACCGACATTCCGTGACCCCTTATACCCTTTCACGCAAATATTCGGGGTGGTCGGGAGCTTATTACTGCTGCCTCTTCTTGGTGGTTTACCTTTACTATTTTCTGTATTGATGATATTTGCCGGAGCTGGCTGGTACATGTTTTATGGAAAAGGCAAAGCCATGCCAGCTTATAACCTGTTTGACCTGCTGGAAAACAATGTCGAAAGAGTGAGTGTTGAACCAGTTTCTGTTGGCAGGGTACTTGTGCCGGTTTCCAATCCGGGGCATGAACGAGACCTTCTGAAACTGGCAGATTTCCTGGGAAATGAGATAATTTGTCTGCATATAATTGAAGTTCCTCGCCAGACAACCTTAAAGGTGGCTCAGGAAGCCTATCACGAGAAAAAAATAGAGCTGGATTATCGTTTTCAGGAAGATTTCGATGTTTATCCTGCAAAGTTCGGAAATAAGAGAGAATTTATCGTTGCTTTTGATCACAGAATCTCAAATTCAATTATTGAACAGGCTGAAATTGAAAATGCAGACATAATCATTATGGGATGGCATGAATCAAAGAGGTTTAAGTATTCACTCGGAGACGTAACAAATGATGTTCTCGGGTCCTCAAAAAGCCAGATTGCTCTATTAAAAGGACATCTGCCTGACAGCATTAAGAAACTTCTTGTAGCATATAATGGAAAAGAAAATTCGGTACATGGTCTTTATCTGGCAAAAAAACTTGCTGTAAATACCGGGGCTGCAATTAGAATAATCAGTATTATCAGTCCTGATGAGGACCCGGATAAAAAGGCGAAAATTGCTGGAGAACTTGAAGAACAGGCAAAAAAGATAACTTCGGTACCTGTCAGCTTCAAACTGCTCGAAAGGTACTCTATAGAAGATGCCATACTGGAAGTTTCAAACGGCTACGACCTGACAATTATTGGCGACTCGAGCGAGAGGTTTAAGATTTCTTTCCTCGGGACCCTGTCCCAGAGGATTGCCAGACATTCCAGGAAGCCTGTAATGATAGTTAAAAAATCAAAACCGATATCAAAAGAGAGCCTGAATTATCTGCTGAAAAAATCTGCTAAGAAGATCTACGCAAGGATCAGGAAAGAAGAAGATACTGATTAAGGTCTTGATTAAGATCCTGGTTAGGCCCGAATTATTTGTATTAGGTCCTGATTAAGGCCGGACTAAGACCTGGACTAAGGCCCTGATTAAGATCGGATTAAGGTCGGACTAAAACCCTGATTAAAATCGGATTAAGGCCGGGGTTATCAGGTGCAATATGAGAGAAAGCCCCTAAATAAGGAGCGAGGATTCAGATAATTAATGAAATATAGTGATAATAGTAATCAGGGCTGAATTGCAGGAAGAGAGGCACCAGATATGACTGCAGGATACGCTGACATTGGAGATGGGAAGCTCTACTATGAAATTGAGGGAAAGGGCGAGGTGCTTGTGCTCATACACGCGGGCTTTGTTGACAGCCGCATGTGGGACGGGCAGTGGAATGACTTTACACAACATTACAGGGCTCTTCGCTTTGATATGCGTGGGTTCGGAAAATCCGATTCTGCAACAGGGCCGGTTTCCCGCCGTCAGGATTTATACCTTGTGCTGCAGGAACTCGGCATTGAACATGCACACATATTGGGCTGTTCCATGGGCGGAGAAACAGCCATTGATTTCACGCTTGAGCACCCTGAAATGGTGCTGTCTCTAATCATTGTTAACGGGACTCCGAGTGGCTTTGAAATGAGAGGGGCTCCTCCTTCTCAGGTTATGGAGATGCTGCAGGCTCTCGAGCAGGGGGATCTGGACCGCGCAAGTGATCTGCAAATCCGTCTATGGGTTGATGGTATTTTCCGCCAGCCAGAGCAGGTTGACTCTCGCGTCCGCCAGTATGCGGCTGAAATGAACCGGATTGCAGTTGAAAATAAAACATGGGCTATAGCCGATGCCAACCCTCTTAATCCTCTCAATCCGCCGGCTGCCGGGCGGCTAGATGAGATCAATATCCCTGCGTTGATTGTAGCCGGTTCTCTTGATAATCCTGAAATCCTCAGGGCTGCTGACCTGCTTGCAGACAAAATCAAAAGGGCAAAAAAGATTATAATTCCTGATAGTGCCCATGTGCCAAATATGGAAAAACCTGCTGAATTTAATAGGATTGTGCTGGATTTCCTGAGTCATCTATGAGGCAGCAAAAAGATAAGTGAAATTCCCTGTTTAAAAGCAACCTTCAGGAGCACTTTTTAACGTAAATATTTCTATTCCTTAACTGCTCGATTAAATTAAGGTTAAAGTAGCTCTCTGCTGAATAACCTTTTTTTCAATCTGTGATATTTAGTCCGTACACGTTCAATCTGTAAATACTCAAGCTGTTCATATTCAGTCTGTATACGCTCAATTTGTTCATATTCAGTCTGTACACGCTCAATTTGTTCATGTTCAGTCTGTACACACTCAGCTGTACACTTGCCGGCTTGAATTTCTTGAGACAGTAACTCTTTCCTTTGATTTTATTCTCTACTTTTTTTCCTTGTCAATACTTTAAGGTTTTGAAAGGGAAAAAGCCGATTATATGGGTAATAAAAGGTTATAGATGCAAACATATAAAAATACTTAAATCTGATTATTACCCATTTATTTTTTTGAGCGTTTAGCGCAACCAAATAAACAATTTTTTATGGGGGATCATACTAATGTCTGTAAAAATTGAATGGAAAGTCTTTACAGCTGAAACACAGAGTGACGGGACCTGGAAGTCGAACAGCCCGAGTCTTGAAGAACTGCTTAATGTTATAGCCAGCCCTCTCAGGATTAAAGAATATACTCCGGATATCGAGCATTCGATGGCTCAACTGGCAATTAAGGGACTGCCCTACTTTAGAATAACTGAGGTTACTTCAGGAAATACGGGGGCATCAGGGATTAAAACGGAGCAGGTCCATGCTTGAAGAGAAAAATATGGAAATGTAATATTTGCAGGGAAATTTAGTTTGATATTCTATACATAGTTGATAATGAAATAATAGCAGGGAAGATTTATGGGAATCTTATCCATTATTTCACACGTGAAATGCAAATATTGTTCATCATGCCCTCAATTCCAACCTAAAGGAAAATATTGCGAAGGGCTAGACTATCCTAAATGCGGGGTATTTTTGAAAAGAAGAAGGGAAGTATAAGCTCTGGTATAGAAACCAGAGGATAATATTAGAATTTAAAGAGATTTTCTCTATTATATTTAGAAAAGTTTAATAATCTATTAAACTTATACAGTACTTTTTGTACAGTATTTCTTATACGTACTTCTGGAGCTGATTTTGTGGCCTGTATAAAGGCTTTAAAATTTTTATTCCTTATTTTTCTTGTCTCCCTAACAGCCGGCTGTATGGACACTGGTAACCTTAAGGAGAACCTCATCACTGATGAAATTAATAAACTGCTGCCTGAAGGTACGGTGCCGGCAGAAGATTTCGAAGCCGAAGAAACTGATCTCACCGGAATTGGGGTGAGTGAAAGTACTCCCTCTCCGGGGATACCTGAGGTGCCGACGTATTCCGAAGAGAAATCAGGAGCTGTTTATCCAAAAGAATACAGGCTGCTGTCTCTCAACTTTCGGAGGGCTATAGGATCAGGAGAGGAAAGGATAGAGGCAGAAGTCTGCAATATCACAGGAAAAGCTTCAGGATACAATATGGAAGATGCCTGCAATGTTTTTAATCACGTAAACAGGCACTGGCAGTACAGGTACGACAAAAATGCCGAATTTTTTTTTGGGGCTTCACAGACTATCGACAGCGGATATACAGGGGACTGCGATGACTATTCAATTGTTATGTCTGCTCTTTTGAAAAATATGGGATTCAATACAAGGATAGTTACGGCATACAATGAGTCTTACGGGCACGCTTATCCTGAAATTTACATAGGGAATAACAGGGATACGGCTTACGAGATACTTGACTACGTAGCAGAGAGATACTCTTCTGCCGAAAATGTCTGGTACTCGGAAAGAGTGCTTGAAGATGGTCAGGAAACTCAGTACTGGCTCAACTTCGACTGGAGCGGATCAAACGGGTACAGACATCCCGGAGGCGAATACTTCCGGGGGACATGTATTATATATTACCCGAACGGTCTGATCGATTTTTGAAGCAGAAACAAATGCAAACTTTGCCCGGTTTCAACCTTCAGCTGGTGCCTGATTAACTGGTTGACCTCTCCGGAACCCAGAAAGGATCTTTTTATTTTTTCTTCCTGCACCGCGCTTGATCCTGCACCGCGCTTGATCCAGGCAGCCTGTCAGCCAGATAATATGAGCTGAAGACCGATACCTCAATCAAGAGGTCCTAAGACGTGTCTGATACCTATTTTAAAAATCGAAAAGGCTTAAAAAGCAGAGCAACGTCCCGAATTTTTTATCCCGTAGTATAAGTATCAAATAAATTTCTATGATTAATTTTATATGGTCATACTTCCACCCTCTTTTAGTAACAGGTATTCCCGTTCAGGGTATCAGGGGAGACGGTAAAGCCTTAAAATATGCTTTATGAAGAGGGGGAATTTTATGTGATTACTGATTTTGGGGAGCTTATCAGGGGAGACAGAGTAAGGGCAAATACATCTCCCAATATTAACGAGGCAATCGATCGCGAAATCGCAGTAACAGTCCGGTTCTATGCAGGCAAGACCGATTACGAAATCTCAAAAAGGATTGAAGAGCTCGATAATGAGTGGGATATAGGGCGTCATGTTGAAGCTCGGGCGGCTGTAGTTTCTATGATTGGATTGGTGCTTGGTTTGAATAGGGGCAAGAAATGGTTTATCCTGCCTTTAATAGCTGCAACCTTCCTGCTTCAGTACGCTGTACAGGGCTGGGCTCCTCCGATACCCGTGCTCAGAAGATTTGGAATCCGTACGAGACAGGAAATCGATGTGGAAAAATATGCCTTAAAAGCCCTGCGTGGGGATTTCGATGAGATTTCTTCTCAGGAGAGCAAAAGCAGGGCGCACAACACAGGCTGGCAATGAAAGTAAAGGGTTTAAGATTCAGGCCTTAATCATTTACTTTTAATGTTTATAAATGCTTGAAAATTCATTTATAAAATTGAAACTCTGTTTATTTAGAAGGGGAAGTTATGTTGATGACTGATTTTGGAGAATTCGTGAGGGGAGATCGTGTTAGGGCTAACACGCCTCAAGAAATTAATGAGGCGATCGACTCTGAAACCGCAGCAACAGTCAGGTTCTATGCAGGCAAGACCGATTACGAGATTTCGAAAAGGATCAAAGAACTTGATCATGAGTGGGATATAGAACGCTATATCGAAGCCAATGCAGCCATATTTTCTTTCATTGGTGCAGTGCTTGGTTTAAAACGGAGCAGAAAATGGTTTATTCTGCCTATCCTGGTTGCAATCTTTCTGCTCCAGCACGCTGTACAGGGTTGGTGCCCCCCTGTGTCCGTATTCAGAAGGCTTTTCATACGTACCAGAAAAGAAATAGAGCTCGAAAAATATTCATTGAAGGCTTTGCGTGGGGATTTTGATAGGGTCCCTTCTCAGGAGAGTGAAATAGACCGTGCAAGGGAAGCTATCAACGGCAGCAGGAGTATCTGAGCCGACGAGCGGCCCTGAACATTTATTTTTTTGATGCCTTTTTTCAATACCCTTTTAATATTTTTGTTTTAGTGTTTTTTGTTATTTAATCAAGGGAGATCCCTGAGTTTTTTTTAGTATATTTGCAGCAGGATATTTGAGAACCGATTTGCAAGTTCCATGCAATTACATATCGATTATTCTTCATAATTCATATATTCGGACAACTTTATATTATGTCATGCGTCTCGTCCAGGTGCTTATTCCTGTGGGAAAGCGAGAGTCCGTGCTGGCTGTTCTCGATAAAGAACAGATTGATTACGCTGTCTGGGATGAGACCGGAAGAGGAGACTTCGAGGCTCTTGTCCAGTTTCCCATCCCTCCCATAGGTGTCGAGCCTGTGCTTGAAAAGCTGCGCGACGCTGGAGTAATTAAAGGGGTATACACAATAGTATTGTCCCCTGAGACAGTTATTTCCGAACATATTGAGGTGTTGAAGAGACGGTATTCCGGAGAGCGCATCTCAAGGGAAGAACTGGTCGCACGTGCACAGCACCTCGCACCTGCAGCTTCAACCTATTTTGCTTTTCTTATTCTTAGCACAATTATTGCAACTGCAGGGCTTCTGCTTGACTCGGCTGCAACCATTATCGGAGCAATGGTCGTTGCCCCATTAATGGGACCCGCAATCACTGCCAGCGTCGGAACAGTAGTGGACGACCGAAAACTTGCCTCTCGAGGAGTATTGTTGCAGGTTACGGGTCTCCTGCTGGCAATTGCAGTCTCTGCCCTGCTCGGCTTCCTCATTAAAGAATCTTTTTTTCTCCCTCCAGGTCTTGATATTCGGGACGTGCCCCAGATTGCTGAGCGCATAAGCCCGAATTTCCTGTATGTATTACTTGCCCTGGGATCGGGCCTTGCAGGCGCTATCAGCGTAATGCGGAATGTAGGTTCTGCTCTAGTAGGGGTTGCTATTGCTATCGCCCTGATTCCTCCTGCAGCAACTTCAGGGCTGGGGCTTGCCTGGGGGCTTCCGGAAGTAGCTCTTGCTGCGGCTTTGCTTGCTGTTATTAACATGCTTGCCATTAATGTATCCACACTCGTTCTGTTCTGGCTTGCGGGCTTTCGGCCTCTTGAGTCTTCTGCTATAGACCATGCCCGATACGCTGTAATATCACGCAGTGCAGTGCTCTTCAGCGCAATTGCCGTCCTCTCTGTCATCCTGATCCTGACAAGTTTTGCTTCTTTCCAGGCTTATATTATTGAGCAGCAAGTAAACGAGGAAGTTACAACTATGTTTGAAGAACCCGTTTACACAGATATGGGGCTGACACTTGCCGAAGTTACTGTCAATTATGAGCCTGCGTACTTTCTTTTCGAAGAGCCTGTAAGTGTAGATGTTGTTGTGGCTCATCCTGCTGCACAGGAAGTCCCTCAGGATATTGCTATTCAAATCGACAACCGCCTCACCAGGGTTATAGATAAAGATTTCCGGGTCAATGTCGGGTTCATTGAGACTCAGCAGACTGCGTAAACCCGCTGCTTTAAACTCTTTTTTTAGGCCCTGTTTTTTCCCGATTTCTTTCTCGAATTTTATTCTTAGATATAATTATATAAATACAGACCCTAGTTTGATTCTGCCGAATGCTATTGATTTTCATGACATCAAGGGGGAAATGGAATGAGTACAGGTGTAACCAATCTTGACAGCAGTATTGAACTTACCAATGTCTGGCTTAAGGATATTCTTGAACAGTTAAAATGGCAGAGCAAGAACAGTGCATACGAAGCTCTCAGGGGCACGCTACATGCACTCAGAGACAGGCTGCCGATGGAGGAAGCAGTCCAGCTTGCGGCACAGCTGCCTCTTGTAATTAAAGGAATGTACTATGACGGCTGGACACCCCGGGACAAGCCGGAAAAGTTCAAAAAAGAAGAATTTGCAAGAAGGGTGCATGAGCAGTTTGGACTTGATTCCGGTGTAAATCCGGCTGAGGTTATCCGGGGAGTTCTACGTGTCATGTACAGGCACATGGGTGAAGGTGAGCTCGGACATGTAAAAAGCAACATGCCCGCGGAAATTCAGGAATGGTTCCCGGAAGAGATGAGACCAAAACAGTAAAAAGGTATGTCCAAGGTCAGTCTGAATTGAGCATTTTTTTGAAGGAGCTTTCTCTTTTTACTCTCAGTTTCCTTTTATACTTATAATTTCATCTATTTTTCCCTGGCTTGCTGTCTTTTATCGAGTGGGTTCCAAAGCTCAAAATTATTTCTTGGATTCTCAAATTTGAAATAACCGGTTGAGCTTCCGATTCTGATATTTTTTGAAACTCTTATTGGGCTCATTCCTGAACACAAAAATTGTATCTCTGTATTCTCAGACTCCTGTTGATCAGTCAAGTTTCTGATTATGAGAATGACTCTGAAATCTTATTGACGTGGAAATAAAGTTTTTTTGGATGAGCTCATAAAATGTCGCATTATTAAATTGGTGACTATGGCTTGTAATCTTTATAGGCCCATGTTGTGGAAAATATTAACGATAATGTTCTTGCTTTAACCATTCAGATAGCCTCATTTTGTTCCTTGATTCTTGTTTTTAACCAATCTGATTGTTGCATTCATTAGCTGTCTGCTAATGTCAGAAAAGCCCTACCATAACCTACTACAAGCCCTTATAGAAAGAGACTCGAAAAATCTGATATACAAAAGATTTCAAGCTTAAAGATATCCTGTATTGGGCTTCTAACAGATATGCTGAAAAGATTATTTCATATAAAACAATCCGACTTTGACGAAAATTAGCTCCAAAAATTCGAAAAAAATGTGTATATCGAATAACATCATTACAAATTCTAGCGCACGTAGCTGAAAACACTTATGACTTAAAAGCGAACCAGTCATGACTGCAGGCCGAAAAATCCAGTCTTTAATCTCTGAATCTCTGAGAAATACGGGACTGCTTGTTAGTTGTCAGTTATATCATCTATAATCTCCTGTCCTGCAAGTTTTAAAATAAATTGCAGGCTTTAATTTAAGACTCTGCTTTTGTTACTTGTTTTACATAACCACTAAGTCCTACTTCAGAAAAGGGCTATAATAGGCCTGAATTTTTTTACGCCAGGCAATTTTTTGCTTGAAAACAATTTTTTGTATAATTTATTTAATATAATTTATGCTATTACTATGTGCTGGAGTTGGGAAGTAAAATGGGGTATCTACCAATATAATCTACCACATAAAGAATTTCCTGGGGGTTGCTGGTCCACTTCGAATCAATATGCTTGGGGGAGCATAATATTCGAAGAGGCTGTATTGGGGGATACAGTAGATACAGCGCCTTCGGGCTTCTTCTTGCATTACATATTCAGAAGATTCTTTATCAAGTTTAAAAATATCAAGTTTAAAAATAACAATTCAAGGGTTTTATTCATGAAACATCTAAACATATGTCCAAAATGCGACGCTAAACTGAAATTGCGCCCAGATGGCGAGACCCAGTATTGTAGTATTTGCAGTTACTGGACAAAACTAGGTACTGCAAGACTCGATTCAATAATGATTTACGGATGAGGACTCTGTATGAAAAATGCCGAGATTTTTTAATATCTTCTGAGATTGCCAAAATTTATATTTGTTTTCAGAATCCAGTGACTGCAATCAAAAATCCAGAAAATAGTAAATTCAGAAAATAGTAAATTCAGAAAATAGTAAATCCAGAAAATAGTAAATCCAGAAAATAATAAAAGTCTCGAATTTTAAGACAGCTTCTAAGTAAAAACTACGAAGGATTACCAGAATCATCAAGCATTAATTTATGCTGTTATGATCCATATAATGATTAAAAGATTGGCTAGTCTCAAACCTTAAGTAAACAATAAGGAACATTCAGACAGGCTCTAAACAGGATTTACGCAGTTAAACTGAAAAACTCAATTGTATTAAAAGTTTAACTGTATAACGTTTAAATTGGGTTACAACGTTTATTGTACTTGATTTTGTACTCTAAGTATGTCCTGGTAGTAATCAGTTTTTTTGAGTTTGCAGTTCGAATGGAAAGAGGGGGAATATTATGTCAGTAAAAATCGAATGGCAAATCTTTACAGCAGAAACGCGGAGCGATGGCACATGGAAATCAAACAGCCCAACCCTTGCGGAGCTGCTCAACACCATAGCAGGACCTGAAAAGATCAAAGAACACAACAGTCTGGACATCGAAGACTCTATGGCCCGTCTGGCAGTCAAGGGGCTGCCATATTTCAAAATAACTGAGATTCCTCAGAAACGCCGAGACAAAAAATTTCCCGAAACCTGTATGCTAAAAACATCAGTTCAAAAGTAATATTCGTTTAAAAAGGATTGAGCCTTGAAAATGTCGAGCTCGATAAAACACTTAGTCAGTATTAGCAATCAAGCTAAAGGACCGTTACTAAATAACTTAGGCAATACATAATTATTTTGGACCAAAATCGATGGGCTTGCGTGTGAAAATGGTTGAGTACAGCCTAAAAATAGGTCTATGTTATTTTCGCGGTGGATCCTTAGTATGAGAAGTGAGAAAATGACATTGCCTTTAAAACAGGCAACTGCGTAAGTCCTAACTGGATTAAAAGCACAGATAAAGTTTTATAACTTTTATGAAAGTTGGATATTTTAAAAATTTCTCTACTGATTAGTGGTTCATCTTGTAGTGTTTCTTGTATCTGTTTTTTAATAAAGCAATCTTTGTCTCGATGATTTTGATCAGGAAGAAATCGAAGCTCTATTCAACGATTTTCTTGAGGCTCTCTCAGTTGAACATGAAGGTGGGAGTTTTTTAGTTAATTGTCTTATAAGCTAACCGCGCCTCAATGTCCCCTGAGGGTCTTAAAATCATTTTAATTTTGAATATTATACTATTATAACTTTAGCGACTTCTTCATGTATGCACAGGATTTCCAACCTAAAAACTGGTTAAAAACCAGTTAAAAACTAATTAAATACAGATCTGTTCAACTCTTCCATATTTGTCCTCAAGCCTTTCGATATCATCTTCCCCCAGATAGTCTCCCCGTGCAATTTCAATGAAAACAAGATTTTCATTGTCTATATTTTTTATACGATGAATCTCGTTTACCGGAAAGTCGACAGAATCTCCGGCAAGAACCCTTATTTCACTCCCGCTTTTAGTTACAAGCCCTTCTCCGCTGACTATGTACCAGTGCTCATTTCTATGAGCATGGCGCTGAAGTGAGATTTCACCCTGAGGTAGAATCGTAATAGTTTTGACTTTACATCCTGGCTTCTGCAAAAGTACCTCATAGTACCCCCAGGGCCTTTCTGACTCACGTTTGCATTTCTCAAGAATTGTTTCGTACACTTTGATGTAATCGTCCACCATCCTGTCAACAGAGAAGCGTTTTTCCACGCTCTCTCTGCATTTTTTGCGGGATATGGAAGCAACCTTTTGAACAGCATTTGCAGCTTCATCAACGCTATCAACCAGAAAGCCAGTCTCTCCATTACTGATAAGTTCAGGCATCGAACCTCTGTTCATTGCAATTACCGGTGTACCGCTTGCCATGGCTTCAATAACACCAAGCCCGAAAGGCTCATCATAATTGATCATGTGCAGCAAAGCGTATGCATTTGACAGGAGTTCTTTCTTCCGCTCAGGATCGACATGACCCTCATAAATGATCTGTTCATTGTCTATGTGGGGCTTGACTTCTTTTTCGAAATAGGCCTGATCCGCGATAAAGCCAGCTATTATAAGTTTCCTTCCGGTCTTTTTTGCAACTTCTATTGCTTCTCTTGTGCCCTTGTCTTTGTGCAGGCGTGATAAAAAGAGGAGATAGTCCTGTGGCTTATCATTAAAATGAAAGCTTTCTATCTTGATTCCGTGTCGGACTGTTGCTATATAGTCCAGCTCATTGCACCTGCAGGCATCACTTATGGACACATAAAAAGTTCGATTGTTGTATTTTTTGTAGACAGGCAGAATTTTCCTTGAAGAAATGCCGTGTATTGTTGTCACAACAGGCGTATCGACAAGTGCACTGTAGGTAAGAGGAAGATAATCAAAATGATTGTGTATTATATCGAACTCATTTGCTCTCTCAAAAAGTTCTGAGATATGCAGACATTCATAGACCTTTGTGATTATATCCTTATCTTCTTCGTAGGGTCTTGGACATACTGCATGAAGTTTGGCTGCGGTGTGCGAATCTGCTGTTGCAAACAGCGTGACGTCAATACCCTTTTTTATCAGTCCTTCGGTTAATAAAGAGACTATCGATTCCCAGGGCCCATATTTTTTAGGCGGTGTGCTCCAGGCAATCGGAGATAACATTGCAATTTTTATAATAATCCCCCCCTAAATACTCACTTCTTAATATTTATCTTCGAATCTAATTGTAATTTTATTTTAATTGTAATTTTATTTTAATTGTAATTTTATTTTAATTGTAATTTTATTTTAATTGTAATTTTATTTTAATTGTAATTTTATTTTAATTTTATTTCAATTTTATATCACCTTTTTTAGGATCATTGGAAAGACCCCTGTTTTCTTCAAACGATCTACAATATTCTTCAGGACATTGTATCTCAGGACACTCATGGATATACTCAAGTATATCGCTTACTTTTGCGCTGGCCATTGATACAGAAGTATCCGCACTTCCATAATAAATGCGAATTTCATCGTTCACCAGAACCCATCCGCAAGGGAAAACGACATCATTAACGTCCCCACTGCGTTCATACATTTCACGGGGCCCAAAAACCCATCCTTCTGATCTGTGGAGCACTTTTCTGGGATCTTCAAGGTTAAGAAGGGCCAATCCAAGTCGGTAACTTGCTTTAGATGTTGTATGGCGTACCCCATGATACATTATTAACCATCCGTCAGGTGTACGGATTGGCTGTGGTGATAAACCTATCTTGTGAGCATCCCACCATCCGCCTTCTCGAGCATATAAAAGAACTTCGTGTCCACCCCAGTATTTCATATCAGGAGAAAAAGAGATCCAGATATTTGCCTTTGCACCCTGCATACCAGATACAGGCCTGTGTAGCATTGCCCACATGCCATTAAATCTTACAGGGAAAACAGCAGCATCTTTATTTTCAGGAGGCATGCTAGGTCCTACTCGGTCAAACTTACGGAAATCTTCTGTAAAGGCAAGAGCTGGTAAGGGACCTGAATCCGAAAAAGCCGTATATGCTACAGCCCATTTTCCCATCTCATCAATGTAAGTTATACGTGGGTCTTCAATGCCATATATCTCTTCAGGATGGTTTACAGGATCAGGAGAAAAGGTTGGTTCGCTGTCAATTTCCCAGCCATCGATCCCATTATTACTCCTGGCTACGGTAAAGTGAGAAAAGCCCCTGTGGTCTTCGACCCGCACCAGTAATAGAGTTTGACCATCAACTATAACGGCTGCAGGATTAAACACTGAATGGGCCTGATACGGCCAATCTTCAACAGTAAGTATAGGATTTTTCTTATACCTTTGGAACAGTTCTCCATGTTCTTTCCAGGTCATGTTACTTCCCTCATTCCGCCTGATTTGCTGATAATAGATTCTTTGTTCTCTGCAGAGCCCCGTTATCTGCTTCATCGCTTACTTTGGATTGCAATATCGTACTGAAGGGCTTATTTATGTGTTTATTTAAAGAGCTCAAAGCCATAAAGAAGCAGATTACGGATTCTGCACCCTGATTACAGTTCATGCCGTCGCTGTTGAGCCCGTCGCAGACTGCACCTGTTGAATAATCGTATATGGCAGCTTTCAACCGGTTTCTGCCCAGGAAATATTCAAAAGAGTATTTTGCAAGTTCCAGATATTTTTTCTCACGCACAATTTCATAAGCCGAAATATAAGCCTGAGTCAGGTAACCTGCCTCTATAGGTTGCTGGTCAAAAATTGGCTTTTCTCCATCGTAAGAATACCAGCCCTGGTTCCCAACGATGTCAAAAAAGTCCCCTTTCCACTGAATCCCAGTAAGGAAATCAAGAGTAGCAAGACCAATTTTTTTATAAGTTCTGTTTTTGGTATAATCATATGCCAGTAAAAGGGATTCACTTAACTTTGCATTGGCGTAGGTAACTGTAGGTTCAAACCAGTCCCAGTCCTCTTTATGGTTCGCCTCATATAAGTCAACCAGAGAATCTGCATGGCTGGTAAATATAGATTCAAAAGTATCTTTTTCTGCAAGGGAGTCTCTGACCCTGACAGCGTCTCTGCGTGAGTAGAATAAAGACCCAAATTCGTCTGCATCTACGCCTTTTTTGAGTATCTCATACAGGCCGCACATTGTATAGGCTTTTGCCCTCGGATAGCGCAGATTTTCCATTTCCGGTTTGGACCTGCTTACAAGGGTATGTGCAAGCGTGCGCATATTTTCTGGAAGGTAAGGACAACTTATCATGTGTCCAAGCCCATAGATCGCACGCCCAAGAGTATCTTCACTGCCTTTTTTGTCTAAAAATTCTCTTTCATAGCTCATGAAGTTATGAAAATGACCCGTGTCTGTCTGGGCATGTTCAAGAAAGCTCGTGTATGTCGTAATTAACTTGCAGAACTCGTCAGACCTTTCCCCATTATTTATTAACTGTGTTAGAGCAACAAGAGCCCTGCCCACATCATCAGTGCTGTACCCATGACGGCGAGCAGGTACACCAAGATTGGTGTGCTGTATAATGCCTGTATCATCGGTCAATAGTTTAAGGTGATCAAATTTAACTTCAGGCAGCTGGTCTGGAAGGAAATTAAATCTGTTTTGTATTTTGGGATAGATATTGTATTTCTTTAAAGCCTTGCTAAAAACGGCATTATATTCTTTACCTACATTTTTCCAGGTCATTTTTCTACCAAAATCGTACGCTTTTTTGCGCATAATATCGCACTCTTCTGGATTTTCAATTAAGTATAAAAGGGAATTTTTAAAACCGTCCTTATCTCCGAAATCTACGAGCAACCCACGGTTATCGGAAAGCATTTCCTGGGCATACCAGTAAGGAGTGGATACTATCGCTTTTCCCATACCCATGGCATAGGTCAGAGCGCCACTGACAATCTGTTCCCTGGAAAGATAAGGAGATACGTAAACATCACTGGCCAGGATATAATTGCAGAGTTCTTCTTTTTCGACAAATTTATCGTGAAATATCACGTTATTCTCAAGCCCAAGTTCTGAAACCTTGTTTTTGAGACATTGCCTGTATGTTTCTCCCTGCTTCCTTTTAACCATAGGATGCGTAGCGCCCAGAATAAGATACTTAAGGTCCTGATATCGACTTACAACCCCAGGAAGAGCATCTAACATACTTTCTATCCCTTTATTCTGGCTCAGCAGACCAAAAGTAAGAACAAGTGGAGATCCTTTAAGACCCAGTATTTTTTTATACTTTTCACAGTTGTTAAACGGATAGTCCGGTACTCCATGGAATATGACTTCTATTTTGTCCTCAGGAACCTCATAAACATCTTTTAGCATATCGACTGCCGTCTGGCTCATTACAACCAGTTTTTCGGAATACCTGATGAGCTTTTCAGTGGATACCAGATATTCAGTGTCAGGCTCCTGAATTACAGTATGCATTGTGGTTATTACAGGCTTGTTTATTCCTGATAAAATAGCAAATATGTAGTCGCCTGCATCCCCGCAAAAAAGGCCGAATTCATGTTGAAGGCACACAATATCGGCATCAGATTGATTTATGTAGTCAGCAGCGCGGTAGTAGTCATCTATCTTGTCTCTTTGAATTTGAAAAACGACCTCTTTCGGATAATTGTAAGTTTCAGAAGGATCATTCAATGCAATAACTTCGCAATGAACTCCTTTGTCATCTCCAGAAACCGAATTTAAAAGATCAGAAGTGAATGTAGCAATCCCACACTCTTTTGGAACATAAGTCCCTATAAATAATACTTTTAATTGCTTATTCAAGTAATCCCTCCAAACTTGCATTAATTTATTTCTCACTTTCCCAATTATCTATTTACAAATACCTGGCTCATCAAAACTTCCATGACTTCGTCTGGAAGCTCATCAAAAACTTCCATGACTCCGTCTGGAAGCTCATCAAAAAGTTAGCTCATCAAAACTTCCATGATTTAATCTGGAAGTCCCCCAAAAAGTTAACTTATCAAAAGTTAGCTTATCAAAAACTTAGCTCATTAAAAAGTTAGCTTATCAAAAGTTAGCTTATCAAAAACTTAGCTCATTAAAAAGTTAGCTTATCAATAACTTCCATAACTGCCTTATGTTTTTATAGACTTCTCAATCTGGCTGGGACTTCTCTTGACGAGTTAATCCTCCCAGATTAGGGCATTTTTGTCTTTTACCTACCTTCCATTATATACCGTTTATATACTATATAAATGTATAGTTGTCTTTTTCCAAACCTAATTAAATATTATGTTGACGTATCTATAAAAAAATTCAACCCAAACGTTTGTTAAAAGACGGTTATTTAGGTATAGCAACCGGCTTTTTCTATTCGTATTGGAAACTGAATATACTGAAGACTGGGTTTTGAGCCAACTCCTTTTAAACCTATATCTCAGAGCGTGTCTGAATATTATATTTTTCTCATTCGGTTAACGTTTTGATACGACTCAGTCGTCTAATCATTATGTGTATGATCGCAGCATACACCAACGCTTGACTTGATTCTGTCAAACCTTCGTAATCTTTACTCAAAGGCGATATCGACCCAGCCATGCAAATGTCCGCTCTACAATCCATCTGTGAGGAAGTACTTTAACGCCTTTGACATCGTCGCGCTTAACTATTTCCAGTACCCATCCACACATTACATTGACCCAATAAACCAGTTTACCCGAGTAACCAGCATTTGACCAAATTAACTTCAACCGAGAAAATCTTCCAGTAACTTGTTCCATAATAATTTTAGCCCCATCTCGATCCTGAATATTTGCTGCATGAACTATAACCATTAACAGTAATCCTATTGTATCCACCAGAATGCGGCGTTTTCTCCCTTTTACTTTCTTGCCAGCATGATAGCCGCATATTCCTCGTGTTTCTGTGGTTTTAACTATTGGCTATCTAAAATCGCTGCACTCGGATCTGGTTCTCTGCCATACGCAACTCTCAATTCCGTTCTCAATGCAGCATTGATATGTTCCCAGGTTCCTTTAATCCGCCAAAGGCGGAAATAATGGTAAACAGTTTTCCATTGTAGAAATTCGTGAGGTAACATTCGCCAGGCACAACCAGAACGTAACAAATAGAAGATGGTATTCAATATTTCTCGATAGGAATGAACACGTTTTCTACCTCGATTCGTTCTGGGATTCTGGAAATAAAGCTTAATTAATTTCCATTCTTTATCGGTTAAATCACTGGGATAAGGAAGTCTTCTATATTGTTTTGGCATTGACGAACAATCAGATTATAGGAATTATTTAGTTTTAGGACAGGCTCTCAGATATAGCCTGGAAAATTGATTAATAGAAATAATGATCAAAAATAAGGGTTGTGTCCGTGTGTTATTGATTAAATCTGACAAAGCGGGCATATTTGTTTTGTCTGTACAAATTTGAAATTACTCTCTGTTTGCTGTTTTCAGTAACTTCCCCCACGATCCTATATTCAGCGGGTCGACATAAAGAGTTAGATATTTTGACAATATTGTTTTTGAACATCCTATAAATTGTATTTAAAGTGTTAACATATGGCCCAAATCTCACCACTATAATAATCAACGAACATTTTGCAACGATGTTTAGTCTGGGAAGCGATATGTTTTCCTACAAAAGCGCTATCATTAATAATACTCGGGAAAAAATAAGTTACCTGCCAAAAGTATGATACAGAACTTTTTAACTTAAAAACTGCGCAAAAATAGAATTACCGGCATTCTTCAAAGGGATATTTGCCGGCTTCTTGACAATTCTGAAAGTAAATTAGGATGCAAGAGCTTTAAGTGCTTGAAGGATGTGGATGTCTATATTATACCTAATAGAATTACTTATTTTTCTCGTCATGTCCATCTCTGCGTCTTCCAGCACATTTGCGTACCGGATAATCACAAAGTAAACTATAATAAAAGCTGTATATTCCAGGTTTGTTCCAGTCAACAGAAGTGCTTTTCCGGCTGCATACATAGCCACGACCATAAAAATGTCGATGAAGGTTAATCTTCTGTACGTCGAAGTGAAAGGGTGCATGTTCTGTTTCTTCCAGGTTTTTAAGGTCATAAAGACTTCAATTGACGCAAAAGATACGGAAGATGCAATTGCTGCTCCTATCATTCCATATTGAGGTATAAGTATGAAGTTGAGAAGGACATTCATTCCCGCACTTGCCATCGAACACTTCATAAGGAAGTCAGAATCTCCATATGCCATTATTGTGTGATAGTTAAATCCGAAGTATGAGTTTGTTATGAACCCCAGGGACAGGATGCGAAGGACTGTAACTCCACTTGCGTATTCTGCTCCATAGATTCTCGTGAGAAGAAATTCGGGGTACACAAACATCAACACAAAGATTGGAAAGGTGAACAGGAAACACCATTTGGTCGTTATCTGGTAGATAGGTCCAATTAATTCAGTCCTGTTTTCCCCCCAAAGCTTTGAGATTACAGGAATGTATACAAATCCCATAGAACCGATTATCATGGACAAAAAACCTACCAGGGGATACACTGCACTATAAACTCCGACCACTTCGGCTGACTTGAAATAACCAAGCATTATAGTGTCTGTCCAGGTCATAAAGTTTAAAAGAGTCGCAGTTATTAAAAGCGGGAAAGAATATCTAATCAATTGCTTTGTAGGTTCATTAAACTTAAGTTTTAATTTCAGTTTAAATGGGGGCCTTTTCATAAAGTATACTGACATTACACCAAATGTAAATATCATGGAAAGCAGATCCACAAACACTATTCCGTGAAAAGATACGCCGAAGAATACGGCAGTTGAAGCAAATACTAGCAGGGACAGGGGTCTTATGATATTATAGAAGTACATATTTACGTTGGTACGATCGAATCCTCTGTAGATTGCTACTGCCACATTCAAAAGTATAGTAAAAGGAAGGGCAAAAATCATAATTTTAACGACGGACAGGATTTTTCCCTTTATGTCGAATCCCTCTCCAACCAGACACTCGAATAATGCCGGTGAGACCAGCATGGCAAGTACAGCTGCTATCAGACCCATGGCTGCTGCTGATATAATTAATTCATGAATCTTGTAGTCTTCATTCCTGCCTCTGAAGTATGCAATATACCTTGGCACTCCTTCATTAAGCCCTAGAGAATAGCCCCTGTAATCGATATTACTGTAAGCGCAGGGTATATGTTCCAAAGTCGGCCGGCGACAGATATGAAGTGAGCACTCCTTTAATAGTAATATCGAAGAGCAATCCAATAAATGTGCCTGTAAATATTACACCGGAGCCTAGCACTATTCGGTTGACAGAGTCGTTAACTGACATGTTAACACCGTTTTATTGTCGTTCCAATATTCTCGAACTAACGGACAAAAACAGAATTCTGTTACCCAGCCATTGACGACTTGTAAACCAATTTTAGTCAACTCAAGATTGAAATCTAGAAAATTCTTCTCTGCAATCTCTTTATTTTTCACTTGTTTTTTCCTTCTTTAAAGCTCATTAAAACAATTTTAATACTGAATACTTACTCATAATTTTCAAACATTTCCGTTTGGATTCAGGCGTTACAGAAATAATCTAATTTGAGAGAATTTGTCTCGGGATAAGGGCGGAATCAAAGCAAATCTGCGTAGAGACATCAGGGTATTTCGGCGCAAGAAACGTTAAGATATGCCTTGAAATTTAAATAAGCTTAAAAAAGTTAAGAGATTAGGGCATGGGTCAATTACGAAAATTGCAAACAAAAGAATATTCTCTAAAATCTAACCAAAGAGGGCGAATTATAGTTTTTCTGTAATAATTTACATATAAGAAGAGTTATATTTTTTAAATTGTTGATTGTTTGAAATTAAAATTAAAGTGACGTTACTGTTAAAATTAAATTAAAATAGACTAAACTAAATTAAATTAAACTAGACTAAACTAAACTAAACTAAACTAAATTAAATTAAATTAAATTAAATTAAATTAAATTCTTATATTCCAAACGACAGAGAAAAGGAAGACAAAAATTGTATTACTAATGGGAGAAAAAGACCTGGTAACCTACATCCCGTAGATGTACATAGATGTAGAGTTTATTTTCACATCAATAAGTGCTTCAGAACAATTTTCAGGATCAGAAATTTTATTGGTCATTCGGAATTTGAAATTTAGACATGTATTTTTGAGTTTTGGGATCAGTTCAAATACAAATGAGAGAATTCTCATATTCTTCTATTTTTAGTTACAGTCGAATGCCCGAGGAATAATGGTAAACCTGTCGTTTCAGAAAAGATTAAAAATTCTCCTAAATGATGGTCTCGCCTGCTGCTGTGACTTTTTAGGCAGGCGAAAGCAGGGATAATCCACAAGATTTTAAAGACGGCCCTCCTGTCATATGTGATGCTCGATACCTTGAAGCCGGGAATATTCCACGGCCGGAGAAAAAAAAAGGATTTCTTTGAGGGCTGGTATTTTAAGATGGTGGATCGCAGTGAAAAGAACGCCTATGCTGTCATCCCCGGAGTCTCCATAGCCAGGAACCCGTTAAAGTCCCATGCATTCATCATGTTCATGGATGCCGAGCACAGCGAATGCGCTATTTCAAGTATCCGCTCGACGACCTTAAGGCGAACGATAAAAAGTTCGAGCTTACCATTGGTGGATCTTCGTTCAGCATTGATGGGATGAGACTCAACCTCGAACAGGGTGGAGACCTGATAGCTGCCCAAACCAGTTTCAAGAATATGCATCCCTGGCCCGTGAAGCTGCTGTCCCCGGGGGTGATGGGCTGGTATGCGTTCGTGCCGGGCATGGAATGCTATCACGGCATATTGAGCATGGA
Source organism: Methanosarcina sp. DH2 (assembly GCF_020804225.1). GTDB lineage: Archaea > Halobacteriota > Methanosarcinia > Methanosarcinales > Methanosarcinaceae > Methanosarcina. The sequence continues at coordinate 798,934 of NZ_WJBI01000001.1, read as the reverse complement.
CCATGCCATCGAGGGGTTCATAGAGGCTGACAGCATAAGGACAGACCTGACGGGTGGTAGGGGCTATATCGAAAAGGATTGGGGCGTTTCGATGCCTTCCTCCTGGATATGGATGCAAACTAACCACTTCGGCCGGGAAGGTATATCACTCTCTGGATCGATCGCGAAGATACCCTGGCTCGGCAATTATTTCACGGGTTACATCTTCGGCTTCTTATATGACATAAAATTATACAGATTTACGACGTATTCCGGGGCAAAGGTAACCGCACTCGATGTGACCGACAATAACATTCGGATCCGGCTGGAAAATAAAGAATACCGGCTCGACATCGATGCGGACAGGTCGGAAGGTGTCGAGCTCCCGGCGCCAAAACTGGGAGAAATGACGGCAAAGGTCAATGAGTCGTTACGCTCCAGTATCAATGTGACTCTATTGAAGAAAAACGGTTCTGGCACAGAGCTTATCTATTCGGGGACAGGGAGAAATGCCGGTCTGGAATTCATGGGCGATATTGCAGAACTGATAAAAGGCTTGAAGAAATAAGGTTTTAATTGATGTCGATTCGCATTTTCTAACCAAATTCATTATTTCATTTGATTTATCTTTGTCACATACAAGATAATAGTGGGTTTTCTTGAAGCTTTCATTTGTCGGATAGCAATCTTTTGTCCTAAAAGTTGCTATCTTAAATGAATAGAGAAAAGATAGAAAAAAGAATAGTTTATTGAATATACGAAGATGCGGAGTACTGCCCTAAAAACTTGTTAGCTTTTTTAGAAACTCAATGAAAATCTCTTTGTATACGTGTGGTTCTGGGAGTTACAAATTATCATACAAAAGTAATTACCAAAATTTATACAATGGTTTCTTATTTCCATGTGATTCAATTGCTTTTTGATTTATCAAAATCTGCTTTTTCAATTGCAGCAACTATCGGCTGTAGGTTAAGATACATTGGAATAAACTCCCTGTTTCTATATTTTTCTACAAGTTTAAATCCATTTTTTTGATAGAAGCCACTTGAATTTTTTTTCGAATCAACAAGAATGTATCTGCATCTTATGCTCTCACAAACTGACAGCGTTTTACCTATTGCTGCTGCTAATAGATACGTGCCTATTCCTTTTCTTTCAAATCTGGAATCAACTGCCAATCTTGCAATTTTAACTCTTGGATATTTGCGATATTCGTAATGCTCGATTCCATCTGTTACAGCTTTAGCTTCAATCGTATCAGCTATCAGAGCAACAAATCCTACGAATTTGTCTTTCCAAAAGCACAAACCGGTTCTACTGATCATATTAATCTGATCATCTAAAGCGTCGTTTTTCAAAAAATCATTCAATTCCGGACTTAGGCAATTAAAAGAAGAAAGATTATGACTTTTATCAAGGGGTACTATGTAAAGTTCAGAATCTGGAATAATAGAAGGCAAAATTAAAACCTGTTTTTCTCATATATTTTCTTTCCTCGCCTAAACAATCCTATTAGTTCCTCTGATACCACCGGATTTCTTTCATTTCTGAAGAACTCTTTTGCATCTTCCCCTTCAAGAACAAGCCCGAGTTCAATAGGTTTTGCCATTGTGAATACCTCTTTTGTTTAATTGATTAATCTATGTTAGGATTATATATCTTTATTGCAGTCCTCTGAGCTATCAGCAAGAAATATATTATTTCCAGAATTTCCACCATTATTTTTTATTATCCGGTTTTTCTGAAATGCAAGACGCAGGCTTCTAAGTCTGATCAAGGTCTTATAGGATATCCCTGATAGATTAAAATCTTCCTAAACTTCAATGATTAGAAATGATAGCAACGTTTTGATCTAATAATGTTGTTATTTCTCTGTTTTTTAGGCTTGTTTCTGGCATTTTTTTCATACATATAAATTGATTATAGCAACCTTTTATTATTTGTTGCTGTGTAAAATTTCATGAATAACAGTCTTGTTACAAGAGACCAAATAATACATCAACAGGTACATGCATTAAAATATTGTGAAGCAGTGATATTATAAGTGATAGTTTATTGGGATTCTTTGAATTTCTTACAGACTTCTCTAAACGCATAGAACGCATAGAACGCATAGAACGCATAGGATTCTTGCTATTAGGATTATTTTTTATCATTGCAGGAGCTTGCTTCGAATATTATTTTCTTGGTGCGATTCTCTCATCCATAGGTATGGCTATGCTGGCCTATGCAGTGATACCAAGAAAAATCAGAGAAAGTGAACTAAAAAAGTCATATGTTAGCAATACAATTTTTATTTTTTAATTTCAATTTATTTTAATTACTTTCTTATTTTTTTATTTCTCTTCACACTGTGCTTTTCTGAATTCAGTTGTTCTGCATCATATCGGAATATAGAGTTGTGATCGATTACTGTCCGGTTCAACGTCAAAAGCCGAAACCAATCTAGTGCCATTGCTTGTCAAGGCCTTATAAAATGCTCAATGTACTTGCTCTACCATATCCTTAAAAGCTTCATAGAGAGCACAAGAATAAGCTCTTATCCTGTTTTGATTAGCAAAAATATACTTTATAAAGTCAATCAACAGTTCAACATAATAACATTTAAAATAATAAATGCCTGTAAAATGTAATGAGAAAAATTAGGAGAATTGAGATATGAAAACATTTTACAGAACAACAATTGCACTGTGTCTTTCCCTGGCAATTCTTTTTCTAATTATAGGAACAGCCACCGCGGGTTATGTCAGCCCTGAACACCCGGCGACAAATACCGGGTTAAAGCAAGTGCCATATGATATCAACGGCGTTTTTACGACCGTGTCAGGTATCACCTACGACTCTGCTTCCGGCTGGTTTGCCGCAGACAACTCAGGAATAGTTTACACCGTCACTCAGTATGACCGGCTGTTTACGATCGAGGAGGATATCTTCTGCTCTCCTTTGTTTTTTGCCATTGACGATAAACACGGTACGCATTTCTTCAGCTATGAAAATAACGGGAATACCAGATTGTTCCGAAGCGGTATCATCGAGTCAGACGATCTTTTCTCAACGAGGCTGATTGCCAATTCAGGTGGGGTTGTCACGGTCCAGACGGCTCTCGCAGTTCGTAACGGAACAACAGTCCCCGATGACAGAACTGCGATTCCTGATCTCATTGGGACGTGGACAACTGCCCAGAACAGTGTTTACCTGATAGACAGCCAGGAAGGAAACGTGTTTTACGGTCAAATCACCCCACATGGGAAAACAACATCCACACAGTTTGCCGGATACATCGATACGGTTGCTGAGGACGGTACAGTCGAGATTGTTATGCTCTGTGAGAAAGGCAACCTCATCTTAGGCAATGTCAACGAAAGCACGCATAATATAACAATTTCCTATGTTCTCTATGCTGATGGCAGAGTCTCATTTTCGTCCCTGACAGAGGTCGGGACTAGGTGGGCGAGGACTAACATGTCGTACAACGTGAACCAGGAATACGTCACCGTTCTGAACAGTGGCGGGATTTCCGAAGATACCTCGGAACAGGTCCGGTTGCTGACAGTCTCTGATGAAAAGGCAGGCCTGTATACTCTGACTTCCGCTTCCGACGACATCACAATCATCGGCACTGTCCAGAGAGACAATTCATTTATCGAATATTCTCCAGAGACGGGACTTATTCGCGGTTTCGTTAAAGGTAATACAAAATATGATTTCAGGGGAGAACCTGAATTAGCAGAAGCCTCGGTCCATAATTTGACATTTTTTCAAAAGCTGAAGCAGAGGGCTTTGTGGCTTATATCGGTAAAATCACTCTCATGAAGCATTGTTTCAAGTATGACCCTGGTAAGGCGACACACGATTAGTAGGTATTACTAATTTATCCAGTTTGCACCAAAAACTTAACAGAAGATGTGGGCTAATCGACTAAACACAACTAGAAAGAGAAGAATCAGGGGAACTCTAGATTAAACACTTAGTTCCCATATTTTAAGCGCATATTAAGCATTATTACAAATATATAATCTCAATTGATGCCGATTTTGAAATTCAGTCCAAAAAATTATGTGCTTATATTTTAAGCGCATAATCCAACATCAGGGGCCTTTATGCGCTTAAAAATGCGGAACGTAGGGTACATATTTTTTTGAATTTTTTACAACGGAACCAGAAGTTATGTAAAAACTGTAATCAGCTGTTTGAGACTTCGAACCCCAGAAAAGAGACATGCAGTGATAAGTGCAGATCTGCTTTTTCTAGAAGAAAAAAATAGCAAAAAATGAGGTTACAACGCCGGTCGTGATTGAATAAAGAATTCTCGATACCGTTTATGTTCATTAGTTTCGTTAAAAAGCTCAGGGTGTTTCTCTCTTAATGGTGTTTGGAGTTCAGGATTCAAGTTTGTTGCTCCATAAAGTGATTTTACTTTTGAAAGTTGGTTAATTGTTAAGTCATGCTTATTGTGAAGCCCAGGTAATAATGAACTATCGGTATCATACTCTGCAAAGTCAACCTCTGTAAAATCGGCTCCTTCAAGGTGAGCCCCTTCAAAGTTAGCCTCTTTGATAATAGTATAATCAGTGAAGTCAATCTCTGTAAAATCGGCTCCTTTCAGGTTAGTTCCTTTCAGGTTAGCTCCTGAAGGTTAGCTCCCTGAAGAAGAGCCCCTGAGATATTGGCCTTGCAGAGATAAGTGTCTTGCAGATCTAGACCATAGGGCTCTATAAAATCATCGGGTTTATTGCGTTTTTTGATAACAGAAAGAATTGCTTGAATATCAAATTGTACTTTACCCAGTTCCTTTACTTTCTGATCTTCAATGGATGAGTTTTTTCGAACATAAGCAGTTAAAATTTCCATAATCATTCAAGTGTCGTATTCGCAGCGATGAAAACTTGATTTTCTTTGAGTACTCGCTTCGACATAACATGATGTGTGAATCCATATGAATAAAGTTGTTCAATGAATCTTTGATGTGCCGAGCTAGGGACATATTCTGTAAGCACAATGACATCAGGTGTCAGTGAGGCAATCGCATTAGCCATGTGATATGGAATCTTTCTATTGAATGTGCGATGATTGATATTCCATGTGAGCAGTTTCATTGTTGTTTGATCCTCTTTAATTCAACAGAATATACTTATACCTGACTTTCCGCAGATCCCCACTCAAAAGTAGTATTTTTCGCAATTTTTCCCCATCAACCTTATTATCTTGCCCTTAATTTCATCCATGTTGGCAATTTGAGTTACTACTTTTGAATCAACTTCCACTTTTACTTCTGTAATCTCCCTCATTAGCATAAAAGTCCACTTCAAAGTGGGCTTTTGAGTTTGTTTTTTAACTTGGTCAGGTATTGTTTCCCCTGTTTCTTTCAACCTTTCTCTTAGCTTCCATTCTGCTACCGAGTAAACCATTAGAGTTAATACCATTACCATTGATAGAGCTTCAATTCTTTGAGGTTTTTTCAAATAAACCTCCGAAACCCTGAAACTTTTGTCCTTTATAAACCTGAATCCCTTTTCAACCTTACTTTGATTCTTGTAGTAATCCAGCATCTTTTCAGCATCAAGATTGAGATCATTGCTTGCAATTATAAACCTTCCCTGATGCTCTTTTTCATTCAGTGTAATCTCTTCATTCCTGACTGCTGTTGCATTTACAACATAGTGGACGATAAGCTTTTCATCCTTCTTTGGCCTTCCTCTCTTACCGTTTTCCCTTGTTGAAACTGTTGAAATCTCTACAGTTTCAAGCAAACAGTAAGGATTCTCTTT
>NZ_WJBI01000001.1:247772-793177 GCF_020804225.1 Methanosarcina sp. DH2 | reverse complement strand
ATATTCAACAATGGTTTCGTAAAATGAATATCGGGGGTCTTCTCCTTGTTTAAACTCAAGATCAGAAATCAACAAATCTTTTGAAAGGTTTAGTGTTGAAGGTACACGAGTGATCCACTTCATTCCTTTTCTCATTGATTTGATGGTATTGTCAGAATAGAGAGCACTGTCAGCTATGTAATAAACATCATCAGGGAAAGTTATGTTTTCTTGAAGCATTTTCATTGCTTCAATTATGGTTTCTTTGTCTGATGCATTACCAGAGTAAGCTTTTGCAAATAATGGGATTCCATATTGATTTGTTATTATTCCAAGTCCAAAACGCTGAAGGTCATCTCTACCGTCTTTTGCATGACCATAGGTGATTTCGATGGCAGAACTGCAATCGATATGTTTGTAATCTCCATAAACGCTAAAATTAGTAGTGTCACATTGGAGAAGTTGAGTCCTGACGTTCACGATTTCCATCATTTTCAAGGCAAGTTTCATGAAAAGTTGAGTAGAATCTGCTTCATATATTTCGTCAAGAGTTCTACCTAAAACATCATCAGTAAGGTCAGATGCAATGATCCCGGAACCGAGGAGTCTTTCAACAGGAAGAGTTTCAAAATACTGAGAGTACATGTAAAGACGACTGTCTACGAAACCAAGACAGTTGAGGATCATTGCTTTTACTACAATAGAATGAGCTAACTTGTGCTGCCCAAACTTGGGCAGCACTTCATCAATCACTTTTCCAATTTCAAGTTCATCATAAATGCCAGAAAMGATTCCATGATGATCAAGAGAACGTGTTGTAACAAACATAATGAAATCCAAAGCAGAATACGACATTTTTGATATTTAGATATTAGCGAGAAAAAGGAATAAATTTGTCAGACATCTGCGGAAAGTCGGTTGTACCATGGAATCTAATAAGAAATAACATCAGCCGGTCTCACAGGTCTTCATGGACGCATTTGCCAAAAAAATATTTTTCGAAAATATAAATAACTGTGGAAACATGCACTATAGAAGAAAAACGCCATCAGATCATTGTGAAAGGCTTATCATATATTTTAGTTAAAATGTTGGCGGAACAGATGGATAAGTAAGGTATGACTACCCTTGAGCATCACTTCAATGGGCGTAGATCCAGACCGACCAGAACACGCTCTGTATTCGAAAAGTCTCCTATGATCTGTCCTACCGATGCAGGAAGTTTTTTTATCAGCGTTGGGACAGCTAATATTTGTTCTTCCTTGGCTAGATGCGGGTATTCGTTAAGATCTATAACCTCTATGCTGTACCTGCCGTACAGATGCTCTTCACATATCTTTTGTAAGTTGTGGATTGCGTTCCTACTATTCCTAGTCTGACCAATCACATATAGCTTCAATACATAATATTCTTGGTCAGAAATAGTATCAGCCTCGATGGGCGCATTCACGTTTTCTGTTAAATCTTTCATCAGTTTTAACACCTTTTTAGAATTTTTAGCTCTATACCTTATTTGGTCAGATATTTAGAAAAATAAAGAGAGATACCAGTGATTACTGGTTTCAGTAATTCACAAACATGACCCTTTATTTAAAAATATTTCATATACAATAAAATCATCATACAACCTATACTTATGTTTTTGGTTCCGTTGCAAAAATAATTTTCGTGTACTTTGAGACCATTTTTATTTTCTTTAAATGTTATTTTAACCCAGATTTGATCACTCAAATTGCCTTGTTGTGATGGTTTTTAACGGTTTTGTAAATGCTCTAATTTTTTGCAACGGAACCGTTTTCTCTGTTCAATTGCTCAAATCCAGGCTCTTATTCAATTAATTGTTGGGCGGCTGGCATTGATGCCTGATTATCTTTTTCTGTCACTGTAAATCTCATAGTGAATTCTGTCCCATTGTTCCTTTTCAATTTAAGCTCGCCATCTAACTGGTCTACAAGGGAAGTTACTAGCTGCATGCCAAGAGTGTCAAGATTTTCCACATCGAAGTTTTCAGGTAAGCCCACACCATTATCTAAGACTGTCAGAACGAAATTGGTAATCTTACAGTCTTCTTTTATTCTTTTTGTACATAATCCGTTTTCTTCTTTGTGTAATTCTATCCGGATTTCTCCCTCCTTTCTATCGGGAAATGCATATTTGAGAGAATTGGAAACAAGTTCATTGACAATTATTCCTAAAGGAATTGCAGTGTCCATATCAAAGAATGCATTTTTCTCCAGATCCAGCTTTAAGTTAATATCTAGATTTCCGACTGCATAAGTCTGTAGAAGGTTCTCAACAAGTTCCTTGATATACGGCGAAAAGTTTAGTGTTTCGAACCCTTCACCTTTATACAGTTCCTCATGTATCAGAGCCATGGATATAACTCTGTCCTGGCTCTCTCTGAAGGCTTTAAGGACTTCAGAATCCTGAATACACTCTCTGTTATTGAATCTCTCAGCCGTAAGATCCAGGAGGGAAGATATAACCTGCAAGTTATTTTTTATCCTATGATGAATTTCCTTCTGGCGGGCAATGTCCATTTTTGCCAGATTTTCTTCTGCCTTCTTGCGCTCGGTGATATCGCTGGCGGCACCGAACCATTCAACTATTTCGCCATTTGCATCCAGTATCGGAATCGCACGCGAGAGCGTCCATCCAATGCTGCCGTCAGCTTCTCTAACTCGATGTTCCAGTTCGAACATGCTCTTCTTCTGAATGGCTTCATTAATGACGGTTAACACATGCGGCTGATCTTCCGGGAGGATGTATTCCTGAAGCCAAGTGGGGTTTATGTTTTCCGTATCGGCGAGAAAACCCCGGCCACAAAGCCGGTTCATATATCTCCAATCAGGGCTCATGCGGTATATCACTCCCGAACTAGCCGTCACAAGAGCGCGAAAGCGCTCCTCACTCTTCCGTAAAGCCTCATCTGCCCGCTTGCGCTCGGTAATGTCTCTGGCAATAGTTGAGACTGCCACAAGTTCTCCAGACGAACTGAAAACTGGAGAAAGAGTTATTGAAACATTTACTAATGCACCATTTTTTCTTAATCGTAAAGTTTCGTAGTATCTTATTTTCTCGTTATTTTTAACTCTCTCAATTAACTTTTTTATTTCCCCTTTTAAATTCTCTGGCTCAAGTATTGAGACATTTTTCCCTAGAATTTCTTCAGCCGAATAACCATATACCTGCTCTGCTCCTCTATTCCAGCTGGTAACAATGCCTTCAAGAGATAGTGAAAAAATAGAATCATCTGATGATTCCACAACGTCTGCCAGGTGCTGAATTTTTTCTTCTGCCTTCTTGTGCTCTGTAATATCCTGAACTATGGCTCACCGCCAACGATAGTGCCATCAGACGTCTTTATCGGCGCAGAGGAAACTATCTGGGTACCGTGTGTTCCATCAAAACGCTCAAAATCTACGGCTTTCTCGATAAGTGTTTCATCCCGGATCGCATGGGCCAGGGGCATATCTTCAGCAGCAATACGCTCCCCTGTCTCCGCCCACCAGGCTTTGTATGTACTGTACTCATCAACGTCCCTAGCAAAAGGAGCTGTACCGCCCCAGATTTTGCTTGCAATATCATTGATAAAGACCATCTTCCCTGCTGCATCTACAGTCCACAAACCCACGGGCAGGGAGTCAATGATAGCCTGAAGGTGAGCGCGCTGTATCTCAGTCTGCATCTTTGCCTTTTGTATTTCCTCGTGAGTCAGGAATTCCCGCCTTCGCCAGAAGTGAAACAGCCAGCTAGATGCAATAGCAATGGCGTTTACCATGAACATGCTGAGAAACACCACAGAGGAAGCTTGTGGAGATACCCTCAGACCGGGTACAATAATCAATGTCTGCCCGATAGTGTACACCAGAGCCATAATAACCTGGTTTGTAAACCGGTTTGGGATAGCGAGAACTATGACGAAGACCGCGAGGACTGTGACAATGGTATGGGCGACAAAGTTTTCAGGTCGGGTCGAATTAATCGCGATGTTGGCAAGCGCCAAAAAAAGAACCCAAAAGAATACAGCCCGGTCATAGGAGTGATAGTTCGAAAGTTCTCTAAGGCTTTTGAGGAACAGAACTGTGTACGCAGTAAAAGCAAGTCTAAGCGCTAAAAGCGCATAGAATGTACTTGAAAGCCCAAGAAAACCGTAGTCATTGACTAGAAGAGCTACAAAGGGCAGGAGGATAAGAAGAATGAAAATCCGGGCCTGAACTATGTCCTCACCAAAGTTAGCCTGTCGAAAGCGATCCTCTTGCTCCGCACTCAACCCAAATGCCAGCCATTTCTGGATGCTTCTGACTGAGATCATTTTTCATACCCCCATATCTCAATACAATTAATAAAACGGCTCCAAGCCTGCGCCAGAGTTCATTCACTTCTTTATTCAACTCGATTATATACAAGTAACTGAGCTTTTGTCAGTCTAGAACATACACGCTCATTTAATAACGCTGATAACGCCTTATCTATAATTACTACAACAGATTAACTTTTAGTTATCAGAGCTGGCCCCAAAAACCATTTTTTATCAATCAAAATTCCTCAGGACTTTTTGATGATTAAAAACTCAATTGGTTATCTGGATATCTTAATTCTTGTAAATAAAAGACATTGATGCTGAATTCATCGTTTAATCATCTGAGTCCAAATCAACTCTTCTGTACAATAAAACTTATCTTGAACTCAGTACCTTTATCTCTTTTTAACTCGATTTCACCATTTAATTGATAAACAAGAACGTCTACAAGCTGCAAACCAAGTGTATCTGGATTTTCTAAACTAACTGTCTCGGAGATACCAACCCCGTCATCTGAGACTATGAGAGTGTACCTAGTGCATTTTTCGATGTACTCTCTTTTTTCGTTGCTTAACTCGTCTCCAGTTTGTTCACTAAAAAGTTTAATTTGGACTGTACCTTTATCAGTTTCTGGAAATGCATACTTGAAGGAATTAGAAATGAGTTCATTAATAATCATCCCTAATGGGATTGCAATATCCATGTCAAAGAGGACATTCTCTTCAAGATCCAGATTTAAGCTTATGTCGGTATTTCCAATTCTGTAAGTCTGGAAGAGATTATCAACAAGTCTCCGTAGATATGGTGAGAAATTAAGTGTATCGTCTCCTCCTGTCTCATGCAGTTCCTTATGAATAAGTGCAATTGACATTACTCTATCCTGGCTTTCACGGAAAGCGTCCTGAACGTCCGAGCCCTTAATACACTCTTTATTATTGAACTTATCAGCCGCAAGATCCAGAAGAGAAGAGATAACCTGAAGGTTGTTTTTAATTCTGTGGTGAAGCTCCTTCTGGCGGGCAATCTCAATTTTTTCTAGAGCTGCTTCAATCTCCTTTTTCTCAGTAATATCATATATTACGCCAGTATATTTTTCAGGTCTTCCACTTTTTCCTGAGATCTTTTGATGGAATTCATGCATCCATTTTATTTTTCCATCCTTAGTTCTTATTCTATATTCAATCTCTCCATTATAGTCATCAGGCCACTGTACTGCTTTTTGTTCTGCTTCAAGGAACATGTCTACATCTTCAGGCACTACAAGCTGCCTCCACGAAGTATCGGAAACTAATTCCTTTTCACTATATCCGGTAATTTCTTTAACAGCGCCATGAATGAACTCCAAGTTAAAGTTTTTATCTATCTGGAAAGCAATCCCTTTAAAATTCTCAACGAATGAGCGGTATCTTTCTTCACTTAATTTCAGGTTCTCTTCAGCAGTCTTATGCTCGGTAGTATCGCTGGCTGCACCAAACCATTCAATAATCTCTCCATTTTCATCCAGCATCGGAACTGCACGTGATAATGTCCATCCGATACTACCATCCGCCCGCAAGACCCTGTGTTCGAGTTCGAAAATTTTTTTCTTCCGGATAGCTTCATTTATAACTGAGGTTACATATGACTGATCTTCCGGGAGAATGTATCCCTCAAGCCAGGTTTGGTTCGGGCTTTCTGTATTAGCGAGAAAACCCTTTCCACAGAGCCGGTTCATATCTTTCCAATCCGGACTCATGCGATATATCACTTCAGAACTGGCTGTTACCAGGGCCCTAAAGCGCTTTTCATTCTCCTGCAACGCTTTCTCGGTACGTCTGAGCTGCTGTTCTTCATATTTTCTTTGTAGGGTGTGCGCTACTGCCGGCGCGATAGCTTGAAGATCTTCCTGCTGTTCTAGGTTATATCCATCTTCACGGTTTGCAACTGCAAGTATACCCATCTTTTTTTTGTCTAAAATAAGCGGAACACCAAGAAATGACTTAAGTTGTGGATGACCCCGAGGAAGATCGATACTATCGGGATGTGACTGTGGATCGTTAGTAAAGAAACTTCTTCCATTGTTAATTACACTACCATATAGTTCCTGCAGGACAAAATTCCCAGGAGGGCGACGATGACCAGTTTTGTTGTACATCGTGCATTGACTCCATCCCATGTCGCTAATTGCAATGTCATGTAATAGTCCATCAGCCCCCACTTCACCAACAAAACCAATTTGGCTACCAGTTACTTCAAGAGCTACGGATAGACATGCATTTCCTAGCTCTTCTTCTGTTTCATCTTTCACAATATTGCCAAAGATCCGGTTCACTCCTTCAAGAACCTTATTATATCTGCGTATCTTGTGATCCTCTCGCTTACGCTCTGTAATATCTCTTATTATCATGCTAGTTTTTATATTGCCATAAACATCTTTAAAGAGGCTAGAGGATGTCTCACCAATAAAAGTAGATCCGTCTTTTCGTCTGAATGTTAGTTCAGCTTTTGCCTGACCTTTTAACTTCCTTTCCTTAAGTGCTGATGCAAGCTTTTCGTCCTTAACTACCAGACCTTCTCTTCCAGCCTGTTTGATCTCTTCTTCAGTCATATCGAAGAGAATACAAGCTTGGGGATTTGCAGAAAGAATGGTACCATCAGGTTTAGTCAGCATAATTCCGTCAAGGCTACTCTCATATATAGATCGATACCGTTCCTCGCTCTCTTTTAGTGAATTATAAGCTTCATGAAGTTCCACTGTGCGCTCTTTGACTTTTTTTTCTAAATTCTGATAAGCTTTTTCAAGAGCTACTTCTGCCCTTTTACTTTCAGTAATATCCATGAGAGTACCAAGGAATTGTGCTGGCTTCAGTTTTTGTTCCTTGTCTCTCCAGAATGCTCTCCCACGAACTGCAATCCAGCGTTCTGTACCATCTTTCCGTTGAACACGATATTCTGAGTTATATATCCCTGGCCCTGTTGGGTCTATCGCGGCACGTATATCTGCAATTACACGTTGTCGATCTTCAGGGTGGACTAACGCCAATACTTTTTCCTGTGTATGAGGCTGATTATGAGATAGACCAAATACCTCACTACTTTTCTCGTCCCAGCGTGTCAGGCCACTTGCCACGTCGTATTCCCAAGTGCCCAATCCAGCAATCTCTAAAGCAAGTTTTCTCTGTTCAGCAATATAATGCAACTCTTCTTCTACTTGCTTGCGCTCGAGAATCTCGGCGTGTAACTCTTTATTGACTTTTTCAAGCTTTGCGGTCAGCTTCTGCTCACGGGACTTGAGTTCGTTGGTATCTAAGCGGTCAAAGCTGCTCATAATTCCTCCTATTATGCTTCTGTAAAATGGATTAATTCCACTAGATACTTTTAATTTGTAAAATTGAAATAGTGTATCCCCAAGAAAATATCTAATAGTAACTAGACTGGAGATTCTAAGCTGTTCCTCAAGTTTTCTCCCCTTCCAGTATGAACCTAAAAACGTTCCCCTAATACCTTTATTATTTAAGTTATAGGTGCTATTTTCTTTTAATATAAATATCTTTTTTTAAAATCAATTCTATTCTCCCCAGGGTATACAATAGATATTGTAAAAGAAATGAAGTAATCTGTATATAATATTCCATAGTGGGTTTTATATTTTCCTAATGTCTCTAAAGCAGAGATTTTAATAGATCTGGAGCTTCCTAAGTAACGAATAAAAGTATCTATGTAATCTCAAATGCCACAATCGGAACAAAATTATTTGGAACAAAATTATTTCCGTCATTGAAAGATGTGTTCAAACTGAATTAAAGGCAGTTAATATCATTTGCAGAATCGACTACTAGTCGATTCTTATATAAATCCATAAAATAATTATATTAATTGTTAGATAAATGACCTTATGTCTCGTATAAGCCGTCGCCCCAAATTATCATTTACTCAAAAAGATTTAGACTATCTTATCAAGCTCAGCCGATCTAGAAATCAAGCAGCAAGCATTGTTGAAAGRTCTAAAATCATACTTTTAAGCTATCAGGGAAAAAACGATACTGAGATCTCCAGAGAGTTGAAAGTAGATTATAAAACTGTAAGAAAATGGATAAAAAGAGTTTTAGATTTAGGGGTTAAAGARGGTTTAGTAGACAAATCCAGAAGTGGGAGACCTCAAGACATTAGTGCCGAATCACGGGYTTTTGTAATTTCACTTGCATGTAYGAAGCCAAAAGATCTTGGTTATCCTCATGAAATCTGGACTCAGAGACTTCTTGCGAAGCATATACGGGAGAACTGTATCAAAGAAGGACACCCTGATTTATCTTCGATAAATCAGGGAACAATTTCAAAGATTCTCAATGCAAGCAACATAAAACCACATAAGATCAAATATTATATTGCTAAAGTTGATCCAGAGTTTGATCAAAAAGCAGCCAATGTCTTAGCCACATATAGAGAGGCTAATGAATTAAGTGAAAAATATAAAAAAAGAAGAAATTGAATCAGTAATTATTTCCTATGATGAGAAACCAGGTATTCAAGCAATTGGAAATGTTTACCCAGATCTAATGCCGGTGGAAGGGCATTATTCTACAATAGCAAGAGATTATGAATACAAAAGACATGGAACTCTTTCGCTGTTAGCTGGAACTGATTTGATCTCCGGAAGAATCAATTACAAAATATTTGAAAAACATAAAAGCTGGGAATTCATTCAATTCCTTAAAGAACTTGAATTAATTTATCCAAAAGAAAAGATCAAAATTCTGATGGATAATCATAAAATACATACCTCAATGGAAACTCGAGAATACCTGGAAACTGTTCCTGATAAATTTGAATTTGTATTCACACCCAAACATGCTTCGTGGCTAAATATTATTGAAAGTTTTTTCAGTAAAATGGCAAGAAGCTTGTTAAGAGGAATAAGAGTCGACTCAATAAAGGAATTAGGGGAAAGAATTGGTCAATATATAGACCAGATTAACGAAAAACCAGTCATTTTTAAATGGAAATATAAAATGGAAGAAAGGGACAAAATGCCTGGTGGAATTACAATATAATTTAAAAGGAATTAATTAGGAATCGAAGCACTAGAATCATTTTAGTGCAGGAAAAGAGAATCAAATCCCTTAACACCTACGCGAAGCAGTTGAGCCATTCACGATCGCTTATTTAAACCCGCTAGTTGTCAAATTCGTTGTTTAGTCTGAATATTTTTCTAGTTTCCTTAATTATTTTGAGTATAATATCTTGGATATAATTCCTTAGTGCGACTAAATTTTTACAGGAAATAATTATCTAGAAACTGTTCTCTTTATTTCTCTCGATGAACTTACTAATTTACCCTTAAATATTAAGAAGTATAACCCGAATTTGACAGAAGCACACATTTTGTAATGTATAAGTGGGCTTCATGCTTCTGTTTTCTTCATATAATTCAAATTTATATCTTGTGTTTATTGATTTCTGACATTTTTCATGTTAACTAAAGGTAATATGTCGATACAACGTGTTTTTTGTAATAAAATACTGTATTAATTAGCAGAATCTGTCAAATTCGGGATAAGGAAAGAATTTAGCTATTTTCAGCTTTTTGGGTATACAGTGACTCATAAATAAGCCTCTATCTGTATAAATTAAATTAGATGTTTAAGACACTCAATTTTAGTTTCTTATGAGTTCAGAGTTGCTCATTAACTCCAAGTGTTAATTTTCGACCTTCACCTTTAGTTTCCAGTAAGGAGCTTCTCGAATCAAAGGAAGGAAACAAGTACATACTTGGAAATGTGGACTTTGAGAGTTATGTGAAAGCAGTCTGATAAAGCACACTAGACGGAATCAATAAATTCATCCTTTCTTAGAGACTTGGCATTTAAAGGTACTATAGTTTTTAATGCAAAATTTGTAACTCTTTATAATTACAGAAGCCTATTGATATTGATTTCTGGAACTATTGAGGAATGACATGATAACAAAATTTTTCCATTATCATAATAAAGGAATTTGGTTCCAAAAAGTTGACACATTCTTCAGTTCACAGCTAATAAACGAGATCTAAAGCGCCTGAAGCTTTCAAAACAAGTAACTTCAAAAATCTGATTAGAGCATTCACTAGAGGAGTATCGACTTGGTGTTATCTGTAGAGAGATAGGGAATTTTAAAACAGATGCGAGGGGTGGGATTCGAACCCACGAATTCCTTCGAAGCCAGATCTTAAGTCTGGCGCCTTTGACCTAGCTGGGCAACCCTCGCAAATAGAAGAATAACTTATTATTATTTCCTGCCTTATATTTCTTTGCTAATTTTCTAAGCCCGAGATTACTTTGAATTATTATTTAGTCCGACATGTTATATCTTAAGTCCGACGCCTTTGGCCTGGCTGGGCAACCCTCGCGCCTGGAGAAAAGCTGGCTTATTTTGAGCCGCAAAATTTCATCATCCGGACATGCTCTAAATAAAGTTAAATTATTTAAAGTTTATTCTCTACCTTATGGAGATTATATTTCTTGGCACTGGAGTTGCGATCCCTCAGAAGGGTCGGGTACAGTCCGGAGTACTTGTCAGGCTTGAGGAAAAACCTCTGCTTGTCGATTGTGGAAGCGGCGTCTTAAGCAGGTTTCCCGATGCCGGAATCTCACATACCGAAGTGGATACCGTACTTCTTTCACATCTTCACCTTGACCATGTAGCTGACCTGGTTCCCCTCCTGAAGGCAAACTGGCTTAGAGGAAAGACCAATATGCGGATCTATGGACCTGACGGGACCGAAGACTGGCTATCAAAGATGCTCGGGGCTTACGAGTATATTCAGGACGAAGTGGACGTGGATGTTATAGAGCTCACTCCCGGAAAGGAGTTTACGCCTGAGGGTTTTGACTGCGAGATAACCTGCGCATCTGCTGCCCACAGCGTCCCGACTCTGGCATACCGCGTGACTGCAGAAGATGGAGAGTTTGTTTACTCAGGGGATACCGAGCCCTGCAGGAATATAATGGACCTTGCAGTTGAAGCCGACCTCCTGATCCACGAATGCTCCTTCCCTCCCGGCACAAAAGTAACAAACCACACAACTCCGAGCACACTGGCTGAAATGCTTGAAGACTATAACAAAGAGATCGGAAGTATTTGCCTTACACATTTCTATCCCGAAATGAAAGGGCATGAAAGAGAAGCAATACATCGCCTCAAAGACTATGTTGAAGGAGAGGTGATTCTTGCAGAAGACCTTATGAGGCTTGAGCTGTAACGCCCGAGTTTCGCTTCCCGAGTTTCGCTTCGGGAGCACGAGGTCCTTTTCGCTACGCTTCGCTGCGCTCAAGAGGACTAATTTATGGCTCATAGCAGTGAACTTCACTCAGGAGGACTTAATTACAAATATCTCAAACTACAAATATTTCTGATCCATATAACATTATTTGCTTTATCAAGTCGTTCTTATCATGCTAAAAGAAGGAGAGCGGTCTTTTCCGCGAAAAAGAAGAAAAAATAGGAGAGAAGAAAAGCTACAAAGTAAAAACGGCAGAAAAAAGGTAAATGTTAAAGAGTATAACTTTACTTTTTTCCGTGC
Source organism: Methanosarcina sp. DH2 (assembly GCF_020804225.1). Lineage (GTDB taxonomy): Archaea > Halobacteriota > Methanosarcinia > Methanosarcinales > Methanosarcinaceae > Methanosarcina. The sequence goes on along the minus strand of NZ_WJBI01000001.1, from coordinate 781,358 downwards.
CTTCTGTTTTAGTTTCCAATATATGAAAAATACTTTTTTTCGGCTTCTTTTTCTTCTTTACCTTTCTTTTCTTTTGATTGGCTTCCGGACAGGTTGGCAGAGGAGTATATTGCCTGTGAATTTGAAAGCAATTTAATTTAAAAACGGTTTTAAGGAGTGAGGAAAGTATTTTCGGACCGGGTGGAGTATATTACTGCTGCGTCGGGAAATAAAGAAACTATCAAAAGGCATGCAGCCCCATCCCTTAAATAGCATAAAAATAGACATCTTTTGTTGAGGAATAACTCTAAGCCAGACTTAACCAAATTAACCAGACTTAACCAGACTTAACCAGACTTATGCTTCTATTGTGGTGATCATATGGCAAGAATACTTTCAGAAACAGATATTGGAATATTGAAAACGGTTGCCCCGGAGTGTGAAGGATATCTCTGTTCAGGGTCAGGAGTGAATTACCGTTCTATCCTTCCGCCTCTGGCAAACCATTACTCAAAAGATGCAGCCGATTTCCTGAGAAGGATTAAGCTGCTATCCAGATATGACCTTGAATACCTTGTCAGGCTCATTCTATCAGGAGAAGAAAGCCTGGGGTGTGTGCCTTTTAATTACATTACCCTCTTTGTGGAAAATGTATCAGAAAGGCTGGGTGAAGAGATTGCAGCTCAGGTCAGGAAGTCATACGAAGATTCCGAATGTCCTGCCTGAAAGACCTGAAAAAGCCATAGAAAATGGATTAAAATTAAGTAAGGATTGAATTAAGTAAGGATTAAAACTAAGTAAATTAGAATTGGCTAAAAAAGGCTCTGGTACTGTGCTGAGAGTTCAGACAGGTACCATTTACTTACTCTATGCAGTATAATGCAGCTTCTAAATCAGTGAATGCAGCTCTTAAATTAGTGACTACAGTTTATCAGGGACTGATCAATAAGGTCCGGAGAAATCAATACAAACCCGGATAAGCCTTCTATGCTCTCCCGTATTTGTCTTCAAACCTTTCGATATCGTCTTCTCCCAGGTAATCTCCCTGCGCAATTTCAATGAATACCAGGTTCTGGCCGCCTATGTTTCTAACGCGATGTATTTCGTTTACCGGCAGGTCGACAGAATTTCCTACAAGTACCCTTATCTGGTCACCATTTTTAGTTACGAGCCCCTCTCCGCTGACTATGTACCAGTGCTCATTCCTGTGAGCATGGCGCTGAAGTGATATTTCTTGCTGAGGCAGGACCGTAATGCGTTTGACCTTATATCCTGGTCTCTCGGTAAGTATTTCATAGAAACCCCAGGGCCTTTTTGATTCACGTTTGCACTTTTCCAGAATTGTTTCATATACCCTGATATAATCTTCTACCATCCTGTCAACGGAGAAGCGTTTTTCCACGCTCTCCCTACACTTTTTGCGGGATATGGTGTCCAGCCTCTGGACAGCCTCTGCAGCTTCATCCACGCCGTTTACAAGGAATCCGGTCTCTTCATCACTGATCAGTTCAGGCATGGCACCTCTGTTTATTGCAATTACAGGTGTCCCGCAAGTAAGGGATTCAACCACGCCTAGACCGAAAGGCTCATCGTAATTGATCATATGCAGGAGAGCACGGGCATTTGATAAAAGCTCTTTTTTGCGCTCCTGGGATACGTGCCCTTCGTAAATTATCTGCTCGTTGTCTATATGGGGCTCGACTTCATTCTTGAAATATTCAGAATCTGCAATGAAGCCAGCAATTCTTAATTTCATTCCCGTCTTTTTTGCAACTTCTATTGCCTCTTTTGCGCCTTTATCTCTGTGAATGCGCGATATAAAAAGAAGATAATCTTCAGGCTTATCATTAAAAGGAAAACTCTCCACATCTATCCCGTGTCGAACCGTTGCTATATAGTCCAGCTCGTTGCACCGATAGGCATCACTTATGGATACGTAAAAAGTACTGTTATTGTATTTTTTATAAACTGGCAGAATTTTCCGTGAAGAAAAACCGTGTATAGTTGTTACAATAGGTGTATCTACAAGCTTACTGTAAGTAAGAGGCAGATAATCAAAATGGTTATGGATTATGTCAAATTCATTTGCCCTTTCAAAGACCTCTGATATATGCAGGCCTTCGTACACCTTTACAATCATATCTTTATCTTCTTCGTACGGCCTCGGGCATACTGCATGAAGCTTACCTGCAGTATGCGAATCAGCTGTTGCAAACAGCGTAACGTCAATACCCCGTTTTACCAGTCCTTCGGTTAATAAGGATACCATTGCCTCCCACGGACCGTACTTTTTAGGCGGCGTGCTCCAGGCAATCGGAGATAACATAGCAATTCTAATAAAGATCCCCCCAGAACTCTATACTTATAAGCTCACTTTTCCTCTGTTTTAAACTACCTTCCCAATTCTTATTCGGAATCAAGATGTCTGTGCCCTTCAAATGTTCTGCAGAACTCTTCAGGACATTGTTCCTCAGGGCACCCATGGATATATTTCAGGACATCGCAAACTTTTGCGGTTGCCAGGGATACAGAAGTATCTGCACTTCCATAATAAATACGAATTTCGTCATTAGTCAAGACCCAGCCGCAGGGGAAAACAACATCATTGACGTCTCCACTGCGCTCATACAGTTCACGGGGCCCGAAAACCCATCCTTCTGACCTGTGGAGGACTTTTTTGGGATCTTCGAGGTCAAGAAGAGCCAGCCCGAGCCGGTAACTTGTTTTTGATGTTGTTGGGCGCACTCCATGATACATTATTAGCCATCCGTCAGATGTACGGATTGGCTGAGGGGACAAACCTATCTTATTGGCATCCCACCACCCTCCTTCCCTGGCATACAGAAGAACCTGATGATCACCCCAATATCTCATATCCGGGGAAAAAGATATCCAGATATTTGCCTTTGCATTTCCCATTAAAGAGACCGGCCTGTGTAACATTGCCCACCTGCCGTTAAACTTTACAGGAAACAGGGCTGAATCTTTGTTTTCAGGTGGCATGGTAGGTCCTACCCGCTCAAAATTGCGGAAATCCTCTGTAAAGGCAAGAGATGTTAAGGGGCCGGAATCCGAAAAAGCAGTATATGCTACAGCCCATTTTCCCATCTCATCAACATAAGTCAGACGAGGGTCTTCAATGCCATATATCTCTTCAGGATAGTTTACAGGATCGGGAGTAAAGGTCGGTTCAGTGTCAATTTCCCATCCATCGATTCCATTATTACTCCTGGCTACCGTAAAGTGAGAAAAGCCCCTGTGGTCTTCAACCCTCACCAGTAACAGAGTTTTACCATCAACTATCGCAGCTGCAGGATTAAAAACTGAATTGGCCTGATACGGCCAGTCTTCAACGGTAAGTATAGGGTTCTTTTTATGCCTTACAAACAGTTCTCCATGGTCTTTCCAGATTACCATATCACCACTCACTCTGCCTGATTTGTTGATAATAGGCTTTTTCTCTTTGGCAGGACTTCTTCACTTACTACCTGCTGGAATAAGGCACCATAGGCTCTATCTGCATATTTATTTAATGAACTTAAAGCCATGAGGAAGCAGATTACGGATTCCGCGCCCTGGTTGCAGTTCATTCCATCACAGTTGAGCCCGTCGCAGACCGCACCTGTTGAGACATCATACATCGGAATTAGCAGGCGGTTTCTGCCCAGGAAATACTCAAAAGAGTATCTTGCAAGATCCAGATATTTTTTCTCGCGGACAGTCTCATAAGCCGAAATGTAAGCCTGAGTCAGGTAACCTGCCTCTATGGGCTGCTGGTCAAAAATCGGTTTTTCTCCATCACAGGAGTACCAGCCCTGATTTCCAACGATATCAAAAAAATCGCCTTTCCATTGGGCCTCAGTAAGGAAGTCCAGAGTGGCAAGACCAACTCTTCTGTAAGTCCGGTCTTTAGTGTACTTATATGCCAGTATAAGGGATTCACTCAGTTTTGCATTGCTGTAGGTGACCGTAGGTTCAAACCAGTCCCAGCCTTCTTTACTGTTAGCTTTGTAAAGGTCAACCAGAGAATCTGCATGGCTGATAAATATGGATTCAAAGGTGTCCCTGTCTACAAGAGAGTCTATGGGTCTGACAGCGTCCCTGCGGGAGTTAAATACAGATTCAAAAGAGTCCGCATCTACGCCTGCCTTGAGCATCTCATACAGCCCACACATGGTGTAGGCTTTTGCCCTCGGATAACTCAGTTTTTCCATCTGCGTTTTTGACTTGCTGATAAGCGTATGTGCAAGCGTACGTATATTTTTTGATAGGTAAGGACAGCTTACCACATGCCCAAGCCCGTAAATCGCACGCCCGAGAGTATCTTCACTTCCTTCCTCGTCCAGAAATTCCCTTTTATAACTCATAAAGTTATGAAAGTGCCCTGAATCTGTCTGGGCATGTTCAAGGAAGCTCATATAGGTGGTAATTAACTTCCAGAATTCTTCGGCTTTTTCATGGCTATCGATAAGCTGCGTTAATACAACAAGTCCCCTGCCTACATCATCGGTACTGTATCCGTGATGCCGGGCAGGCACACCCAGATTAGTGTGCTGTATAATCCCTACATCATCGGTCAGCAGTTTAAGGTAGTCAAGTTTAACTTCGGGAAGCTGGTTTGGAAGGAAATTAAATCTGTTCTGTATTCTTGGATAGGTACTGTATTTCTTTAAAGCCTTGCTAAAAACGGCATTATATTCTTTACCTACGTTTTTCCAGGTCATTTTTCTACCAAAATCGTATGCATTTTTACGCATATTATTACACTCGTCCGGATTTTCAATCAGGTATAAAAGGGAATTTTTAAAACCGTCCTTATCTCCGAAATCTACGAGCATCCCGCGATTATCGGAAAGCATTTCCTGTGCGTACCAGTAAGGAGTGGATACTATTGCTTTCCCCATGCCTATAGCATAGGTCAGGGCGCCGCTTACTATCTGTTCTCTGGAAAGATAGGGAGACGCGTAAATATCGCTGGCAAGGATATAATTGCAGAGCTCTTCTTTTTCGACAAACTTATCGTGAAATATCACGTTATTCTCAAGCCCGAGTTCGGAAACTCTGTTCATAAGATACTGCCTGTATGCTTCTCCATTGTGTTTTTTGACCATCGGGTGGGTAGCACCCAGTACAAGGTAGACAAGGTCGGGATACTGGCTTACAACATCAGGGAGAGCCTCGAGCATGCTTTCGATACCTTTGTTCTGGCTCAGCAGACCAAAAGTAAGAACAAGTGGAGATCCTTTAAGATCCAGTATTTTTTTATATTTTTCACAGTTGTTAAACGGATAGTCAGGCACTCCATGAAAGATAATCTCTATTTTGTCTTCAGGAGCGTTATAAACATCTTTTAGCATGTCGACTGCAGTCTGGCTCATTACAACCAGCTTTTCAGAGTACTTTATGAGTTTTTCTGTAGATGTACGGTATTCCGGCTCAGGCTCCCGAATCACAGTATGCATTGTAGTAATCACAGGTTTGTTTATTCCGGAAAGGAGAGTGAAAATGTAATCGCCTGCGTTTCCCCAAAAAAGACCGAATTCGTGTTGAAGACATACTATGTCTGCATCTGACTGGTTTATAAAGTCTGCAGCCCTGTAGTAATCCTCTATTTTGTCCCTTTCTATTTGAAAAACGACCTCTTCCGGATAATCGTATGTTTCAGAAGGGTCATTAAGGGCGATGACCTCACAATGTATATCGTCATGCACCCCGGATACTGAATTCAAAAGATCAAAAGTAAATGTAGCAATCCCACATTCTTTCGGAACATAAGTTCCTATAAACAAAACTTTCAGTTGCTTATTCAACTATTTCCCCCCAAACTTAAGGTAATCAGAGCCGTACTTCTCGCTAATAGAGCTTTTAAAGCACTTAATTAAGTCTACTCCCCACCTAACAATACTTAATTAAGCAGTACTCCCCGATTTTTTAATTATGCTTCATAATTCTTCATTCATCTTGTGTTCTCAGCTCAATACATATCAACCTCCGTATTGACGCAAAGACTATATATCCACAAAGTTTATTACCGTATCATATTTAACCTATTTATATTTACCGCAAAACACGCGACTGTTTAAAAAATATATAGTTTAAAGTCGAAAATACATATCCATTTTCTTAAGAATACCGACCGTCAACCGCTCAACTTACTAATTTTTGAAAAGAGCGATATATTTATAATCCCCACCCGATCACTCACTTTACTAAAATTTAGCTAACTGAGTAACAAAATATTGATTCGATACAATAATTGTATCCTATGATATTTAATATTATTTACAAATATAATTACACGAGTTAGCAGAAAAAAGCAATATATCTTCTATTAAATAGTTTTATTGAAAAAAACCTTTTAGAGATTTTTTGAATAGATAATTCGGAGAAAAATATAGCACCATAGCAATCTTTATTTATGTTTATATCTTTTTTTGTTTACTATAAACAACAAAACTATTTTTTCTATGTTTTTGGCTTAAGATCTTTAATGTGAATCACTTTTATTCATCTCGACTTTTACCTGAATCTATCTGGCTGTCATACCTTTAAGAGAAGATAAAGCAAAATCTATAGTAGCCTTAAGATCTTTAATAGGAAGCTTATCCTGGCCTGCAAAAGTGACCTGAAGATAGATTTCAGAAAGGACCTACTTGTAAGATCAAGCGCATTGAGCTCCGAAGGTGTACCTTTTATTTTCCTGATACACGCATTGAAATAGCTATCAGCAAGTAATTTATACTCAGGCCCGGATTTTTTACTATCTCTAGATGAGTGGGTAAAAGACTGAAACTATTGAAGATACTGAAGATACCTGGCGATGCTGAAGATAAAAGAAGGTGCTGACACTGTGGAAGATAAGTGAAGGTATAAAGTAGCTGAAGATGCTTGATCTAAAGGTAAAGAATTCAATGATTTTGAAACAACCGCTCTGAAAGTTATACGAATGATTTCAAAATCGTTGAGGTATGATCTACAAAAACCTTATTTTATTAAAATTTTTCCAGATATTTGCATTATGAAATAAACACTTCTTTTTTGCGGTTCTGAACTTTTAGATGCTAACGATAATGATTTTTTTGCATTCCTGCTTCTACACGATCTCCTTTTCTGAACTCATAAAATGTATTTATCTGGTTGCACAAATATTTTTATAATATAATGAATAAAGTACTACACAACTTACTCAATAATTTAAGCAATGTAATAAAATTTATTTATCCAGTTTACAACTTGATGAGCCAGTTAAAACAATAGACTAAGTCCTGCAAAAGAAACAGTCCTGAGCTATTTATCCTATCCAATACAAAGATAATAGCTTCTTACGGATTCATTTTAAGGATTTCTTTTGTGAATTAAACGTTTATAACTGGATATTATCTGTCAGATCCGACATTATAGACTCCCAAAAACGAAATTCATTTGAGTGAGTAATCGAGACCAGATTACTCAAGATATTTTAATATGGCAATTTTGAAGAGATTGTATATTTTTTCAAAGTATATTTAAATTTTATTTAACAGAAATTATTTAACAATAATTAAAGGTGATAGCTCTGTTGAATCGAAAGTTAGTAATATTTTTCATAGTAAACTGTCTTGTCCTGTCAGGCGTTCCTGCAGCTTTATGCATGAGTTCAGCACCGGTTGTTTATGTTACCGGAGACGGCAGTGGGGACTTCAACTGTGATGGAAAAGACGACCACATACAGATAAACGAGGCTCTCAAATTCGTAGCAGAAAACTCCGCATATACGACTGTTCATCTCAAGGGACCTTTTACATATAGCATTGATGAGACCCTTCTGATAGGCAGCAACACTATCTTTGAGGGCGACTCAAGTGCAAAAATAAAGCTTGTAAGCAATGCTAACTGGGAAGCCTGGAAACCGATGATCAAAGACAGAAGTTCTGGCAGCCACGACATCATCATCCACGGTTTTACAATTGACGGAAACCGGGAAGGTAATACAAATGTGGTTAGTGGAAAAGGGTATTATAACCTTATCCACCTGAGCAACTGTCAGAATCTAAATGTATATGATATGTATCTGACCAATAATCACGGAGACGGCCTGAAAGCTGATAAATGCACCAGCGTAAAGCTTTATAACAACAAAATTTACCTGCTCGGGCATGATGGGCTTTATGCCAGTGGCTGTTCAGGCGTGGAAGCCTACAACAACACAATAACCTGCAGGACAAACAGTGCCCTCAGGTTATATAACACAAACGAAGCCTCTTTCCACGATAATGTTATAACGTCGGAGGGTTCCGGAGGCTCAGGGATTGAAATCCAGAAGTATAACACTCCCTTAATGGACGATATTGAGGTCTACAACAACGTAATATACAAAACTGCTCTTGCCGGAATCTGGATTTTCGGATCAGGGTCTTATTCCGCTTCTTCGGCAAACGTCCATATCCATCATAACCAGATATATGATACCGGAACCAAATCCAGCAACAGTATAATAGGAGGAATCGTATCCAACGGATTCGGTGGACTCATTGAGAACAATGTAATCGATGGCGCCTATGGAGCTGGCATTGTCCAGAAGACCGTATATTCTCCAGCACCGTCAGGCTCGGGCTTTGTTCTTACAGCAAGAAATAACATAATTACAAACTCCAGATCTTCTTCAGCCGGAGGAAGCGGGTATGGTATTAACAATGAACTTACAGACACCCACTTTTTTGTCCTGCAGAACAACTGCTTCTACGGGAATACAGGAGGAGAATACAAAAATGTTCAGGCATCGTCCTCCGATATAAAAGTAGATCCGCAGTATGCTGATAGAACTAACCATGACTATCACCTGAAATCAAAAGCAGGACGATGGAATGGAGTCAGCTGGGTAACTGACAGCACAAGTTCTCCCTGCATCGACGCAGGGTACAGCTCTTCAGACTATTCAGCAGAACCTCAGGACAACGGAAACAGGATTAACATAGGGGCTTTTGGGAACACAAAGTATGCTTCTAAATCCGGAACATTGACATCAATTAACAACCAGGCTCCTGTGCTGAATCCCATCCAGGAAGTCACTGTTGAAACTGAAAAAAGCCTGACCATTACAGTAAGCGCATCGGATGCAAACGGAGACAGCCTCACTTATTCCGCCTCAAATCTTCCCAAAGGAGCAATTTTTGACAGTAATTCAGGCCTTTTCAGCTGGACGCCGACTGCAGAACAGGAAGGAAAGTACAGCGTAACTTTTGAAGTAAGCGATGGAAAGCTTAAGGACTCGGCTACAGCAAGTATAAGTGTCATCAAACAGAAAAGTTCCTCACCCGTAACAGGGAAAGTCTACGATAACCGTCTGCGTGAAGCTTCCCCTGAAACTGTTTTTGAGAACACTTCCTTTATTGACATTGGGGGAATGAGTACTGGCAGGTACAGGGACGCCATGTGGTTTGACCTGAGCGAATATACAGACTCTGCAGAAATCAGCAATGCAACCCTTTCTCTTTACTGGTATTACCCTGCAGGAAGCTCAAGATCAGAAGATACTATAATTGAAGTTTACAGGCCTGCTTCTACCTGGAACTCAAACTATGTTAGCTGGAATAAAAAAGATAAAGGCGTTGCATGGAAAAATCCCGGAGGGGACTGGTACGATAAAAATGGCGTTTCTCAGGGCAGCACTCCATATGCTTCAATAACCCTGAAAGGCAGTTCCCTTCCTGATAACAGGTACTATAAGCTGGATATAACTGACCTGGTAAATGAATACCTTAGCGGTAAATACGAAAATACGGGATTCATTATCAAGGCAAAGACTGAAAATAACAATTACATAGCTTTTTACAGTTCCGAAGCCGGAAATGAGAACCAGAAACCCGAGCTTACTATAATTGAGAAGCCATCTGTAAATCCTGTTATGGATATAACCGTTACCAGTGCGAAGGATAACCGCCTGCGTGAAGCTTCCTCTGAAGTAGTCTATCAGGACAGCTCCTTTATTGATGTTGGTGGAATGAGCACTGGCAAGTACAGAGATGTCATGTGGTTTGACCTGAGCGAGTACACCGGTTCTGCTGAAATTAGTAGTGCAAATCTTTCTCTCTACTGGTATTATCCTGCAGGAAGTTCAAGACCTCAGGACACTGTAATTGAGGTTTACAGGCCTGCTTCTACCTGGAATCCAAATTATGTTAGCTGGAACAAAAAAGATAAAGGTGTTGCTTGGAAAAATCCCGGAGGGGACTGGTACGATAAAAATGGCGTTTCTCAGGGCAGTACTCCCTATGCTTCAATAACCCTGAAAGGCAGTATTCTTCCTGATAACAGGTATTATAAGCTGGATGTAACTGACCTGGTAAATGAGTACCTTAGAGGTAAATACGAAAATACAGGTTTCCTTATAAAAGCCCGCACGGAAAACAATAACTATATTGCTTTCTACAGCACTGAAGCAGGAAGTGAAAACCAGCGCCCGAAGTTGAATCTGAAATCTGGATTATAATTTATCAGCAATTTTAGTTTCAGGAAGGTACTTTACAGGGTCGGTAATAAAAAACGGCAATTTCTTAACCTCCACCCCTGTATATTTTTTGGATAACTCTTTTGGATAACTCTTTTGGATAACTCTTTTGGATAACTCTTTTGGATAACTCTTTTGGATAACTCTTTTGGATAACAGGCTTTACCATTTTCTCAGAGCCTGACTTTTTCTGGTTTTAATGTCAAAATTAATTTAAAACTGAATAAAGAATTTATATATTCTGGCTTCATACCCTCCGTATGGTTCCTGCTCTATTGAGCCCTCTTGAAATGCCTGTAATAGATGGCATCAGAATCCCGCTAAATTTGTATGTCGTGCTTAAGGAGCCAGCGCTTCTTGCTGGCATGTCTTATCCGGGGATGCGCACGCCCTGGGAAAACATAGGGGGCGCTGGTTTCTCAGGAGTTGTCTGTCTTTGTGATTCAAAGGTTTCATATAATCCCTATCCTCTCGAAGTACTGTTTTCTGAAGAGTTAGAAGATCTGCATCACGGTCTTCCCCCAATTAACCCTCAAATGCAGGAGGAACTTGTAAGAGAAGCAACCGAAGTAATAAAACGAGAAATAAATGCCGGTAAGGGAATTGTTGTCCACTGTATGGGTGGAATAGGCAGGACTGGTACTGTGCTGGGTTGCGTACTCAGGGAACTTGGTTTTCGTGCTGAGGAGATAGTAATTTATCTGGACAGAATAAATAGACTTCGGGGCGTAAAAGGATGGCCTGAGGTGAAATGGCAAGAAGAGATGGTACGTAAGTACTGATGTATTCTGAAAAATTAACGTTCAGATGAAGAATTCTTTAATTCATTGACATTCACTTTCTTATTCACTTTCATATCATTTTCATACCCCCTTTCATACCACTTTCATACCACTTTCATACCACTTTCATATTTATTTCATATTCACTTTCCTGACAAAGATTTTACAACAATATCATTAATTTCTCAGACACTTTTATTTTTCTTTTATTTTTTCTTTTCGTAGTCAGATTCGCTTTTAGGCTAACTAACAAAAGCCCAACTAATGGAAAAATTTAATAACATGATGTTAACATACTAACAGTTTAATTTAAGTTAAAATGTGGTGATAGCTATGGTAACAAGTCAAGAAAGACAGAGGACAAATCTGGCCAGAATGAAAGAAATAATGGAAGAAATTGAAAGCACAACAAACGACTCTGATCTGATAGCCGAATTAAATGAACTTCTAAGAAAACCATATTCGCTGTCACTAAAGTGGCATATAATTATGTTTAAAAGTGAAGTCGAAAGAAGCTTGAGGTATTTGGAAGATATAAGAAAAGAAGAACTCAAGATAACAAGCGGAAAGAGCAGGCAAAGAAAGGAACCAAAAGGAGGATTAAAGCAGGTTTACTATAAATCCTCAGAGATTCCAAGCGCATTTAAACTTGATTACTGCATTGTGTATGATGCTGAAAAAAACCAGTATAAATGGTTAAAATGCAGCACTCCCAGAAATACAAGAGCAAAAGTCTTTACAATTCCAATATCTATGATTGGGGAGGATAAACTTCAGTGGAGTGAGGAGATGAAACAGAAATGGGGAGAAGACAGCATCGGACAGAAAGAATTAGGGGAAAGGGCTATTAATAACTAAAAAACACACCAGCAGGTATATCAAAGATCCCGGAGCCAGTCACTTTTATTTGCGAAGTATCGGGAGATTAAAGGATATTAACATCGGAAGCTCTTAAAGCTGCGGTTAATGCAGAGTCCCATAACGCAAAAGGCACTTAACATTTCTATACTGTATATCATCCGTTGCAGCAGTTACGTACAAAAGTCCTTTGATTTAATGGATGCTTCAAATCCCGGAATCCAATTTTCTTATTCTTTTCAAAAGAAGATTTAAACTGGAGATTAGATAATAAATGTGGAATCGATGCTCTGTACAGTCTAATCTCCAGCAAAGTCTTAAGGGTCACACCTTATTATGTACGGATTCAGGCAGGGATTTCCTTATTCAGGATATAAGAGATCATTTCGGGGTTCAACTTGCTCTCCCTTGAAACTCTTTTTTCGATTTCCTCGGAGGATTTGCCCTCGATTTTCATCTCTTTAATCCTTTCAATTACCGAGGATGAAATGCTGTAATATTCGTTGATGTCCTTCCTGTGCCCCCAGACATCTCCTTCAAGGAGCTGGACTCTCTGCATCTGGAGGAACATCTCTATGGACTTTGAGACCGTGCGCCTGTATGATTTGGGTAACTGGATTACCTCAATCTTGGGGCAGGTTTCAACCAGTCCAAAGATGTCYTTGTTCGAAGGCCTGAAGGCCAGGTGGACGATACGCTCATTCGGATTAAGTGTAAAGATTTCTTCTCTGGAACTAACTACTCTTATTCTCATGTTTTTCCCCCACTGTAAAGTTTTTTTATGTTTTAAGTTGTTTTATGCTCAGATATTTTATGTTTAGGCAGTTTTATCTTCAGGTAGTTTTATGTTTTTACTACAGTATTAACTACTTATACTTATTATAAATAGTTATCTCATTGGACTAATATTATTTAGATAGTATACTGGGTATTCTACTTTTATCAGGTTCCTTAAAATAGCTTTTAAAAGCTCAAAACCGAATAAAATCACTCTATACAGACGATTGTCTCATCTTTTCTTTGGTTTTTGCTATCTTTCTTACTATAATTTTTTTTACAAACATTTCAATTTATCCTGACTTTTAACTCGTAGAGTTCCTATATTTTCAGCTTAAGATTTTGATAATTTTACAAAAGACATGGAAACCATCCATGTAGACAGGGTTTATGCTTCGTACCAATGAATATGACATATTTAATAAATAAATAATGAATCTGAAACTAAATAATGGATTTAAAACTAAATAATAGATTAATAAATACTGGATTTAAAAAGAAAATGAGATTTAAAAATAAAATGGGAGATTTAAAAAATAAAATGAGAGACTTAAATAGAAAATGAGAGACTTAAATAGAAAATATTTGAGAGGTGGGTCTAGACCACTGGAAATTTTTAGGGAGATCCATATTCAAAAACCCTCTGCAGTAAACATTAAATGGAACTCTATACCTATTTTCGACTTATGCGGGTTTAATCTTCAAATTTCAGTTCATACTCTTCCTGCAGTTCCCTATCAAAAAGTTCTTCTTCAACCTTCAATGTACTGGTTCCAGTTCCGGTTTTTCCTTCAGGCATGCCAAGTTCAACAAGAGTAAACTGCTTCATTCTTTCAATCCGGGTATCTTCGGGGTTCAATTCTGCAGACCTGTTTAAAGCTGAAAGTGCTTTATCGTATTCTCCTGTGTTGTAATGGAGGACACCCTTATAATACCAGGTTCTTGAGTTATGCAAGTTAATTTTAAGCGCGTCTTCAATAGCCATAAATGCTTCATCGTGTCTACCTAACCTTGAAAGCATAAAGGCCCTTTTTGCAAGAGCTTTCTGGTCATATGGGTTGAGTTCCAGTACGCTGTTAAAATGTCTCAATGCTTCCTCATACATCCCGTTTTTGGAGTAAATGTATCCTCTTGTAAAAAGAGAATCCGAATTTTCAGGGACAATTTCCAGAGCTCGGTCAACAGCTTTTAAGGCTTCATCTGACCTGTGCATTCTGGTGAGGATTGCTCCTTTCTTTGACCAGAGGACCGGGTTGAAAGGATTTAGCTGTATCAGCCCGTTATACATGCTGAGTGCATCGTCGTATTTTCCGGTCATTATAAGGATGAAACCTTTGTTTGACAGCGCTTTTGCATTATCCGGCTGAAGGTTTATTATCTTATCATAGGCTTTTAAAGCCTCTTCAAACCTGTTTAGCTTGGAGAGGGCATATCCTTTTCTCAGCATTATTTCAGGGTTTTCCGGTGTAAGCTGATATGCTTTTTCAAGGTACTCGAGCCCTTCTTCATATTTATGGAACTTTAGAAGGGTCTTTCCTTTCAAAAAAAGGAATTCACTATTCTCCGGGTCCATATCGAGTGCGGTGTCCGCAAGCTCAAGGGCTTCCTGAGGTCTCTGGAGTTCCAGGAGACTTGAAATTTTAAGAGGGAGAGCATCCACACTGTCCGGCTCAATTTCAAGTACTTTATTTGCAATCTCTAATGTCTCTTTATACCTTCCTAATTGATAGAGCACAAAACTCTTTTTACACAGGGCTTTTACATATTCCGGGTTGAAATTACATAGCTCGCTAAAAGAAGATAACTGTCTTTTTGACGAAAGAGTGTTTATAAAGTCCGGAGTAAGGCGGATTACTTCATCAAGCGCATAAAATGCTTCTTCATATCTTTTATGTTTGATAAGAAATTCCGCTTTTAAACGCCAGCCATCTGGGTTGCCAGGTTCTGTTTCAATCAACTCATTAAGGGACTTTTCCTCTTCAAGAATTTTATTTTGTTTGTTTTTCCAGGTTTCAAGAAGGGATCTTGAGTCAGGATGTTCCGAATCAATTGAGAGAACATACTCTATCTGTTCTATTGCTTTCCCGAAATCTCCCGAATCCGCATATCGCAGAGCCAGCTTTTGCATCTCATTCACTGCATGATATGCAGAGATCTGGACAGCTATATCCCCCTGCGGTCCTCTTGTAGGCTGAAACACAACCTGAATTTGAGCTCCCCAGTATACATTCTTTAAATCAACGTTAGATATTGAACTGTCGATTATTGAACTGACATGAAAAAAATATGTTTTTCCATCCTGACCTGTTATAAACCCGTAACCCTGTGGTGCAATATACTTGAAAATCTGGCCCTGCCTGCGAGAAATTTTACTGCAGAAATCTTTCTCTAACTGCCTGGTTTCATCGTCGTGATCATCTTCGGAACGGAGATCCACCTCATCCGGGGCAGGTTTTAGCTTTTCAGGGATAAGAGAAGAGTTAGAGGGGCTTATAAAGGGAGGAGAGGAGTTAATAGATGAGGAGTTAGTGGAAGGGGAGTTAATAGATGAGGAGTTAGTGGAAGGGGAGTTATTAGATGAGGAGTTAGTGGAAGGGGAGTTAATAGATGAGGAGTTAGTGGAAGGGGAGTTAATAGATGAGGAGTTAGTGGAGGGGGAGTTAATAAAAAGAGAGCCGATAGATAAGGACTCGATAGAAGAATTGACAGATTTTTCTATCCTGGAGCCTTTATATTCCTTCAACACGCCCATGAGTTTTCCATAGCCTATAAGCTTTTCATATTCTACACATATTTGTCCGGAATAGTCTTTAAAAGCAGAATCAAACAGGGATATCACGTTTTCCAGGCGAGTACTTTCGTGCTCACTGTTTTTTTCTTGCAGGGCTGTTATAAGAGATTCAGCTGCTCTGTATTTTTTGTCCCTTTGCAGAATATAAATAGAGGATTTTAACAAAAGAGGGAGAACATCATCATTATACTTTTCATTCCCTTTCCCGGCAGTTTCCTCAACTCTGACATTTTTGCTCAGTAGTGAAAGAAGTACGTCCTTGAATATTGAGTACCTTCTCCCGTCTTCAGTCAGGACGCAGAATATGTACCAGGTATCAGGATCTTCTATCGGCAGTATCAGGTTAAAATATACTGACAGGTTGATATGGGCTTTTTCACAGTTATTTATTTTAAGGGCAGCATATGCCGCATTATGGATATATTCAGGCAGGGGTTCTCTATAGAATGCTTCTTCAAAATAGCCCAGAGCCTGTTCAAAAGCCTCAAGATGTGCCAGACAGCAGCCTGCATTATAATGGAAAACACCAATATCCGGGTATTTTTCAGCAAATTTCGATAATTCCGAAATCAGGGAAGATAGGGGAGAGTAATTTTTGTTTTTTATGCAGTTCTGGTACTGGCTGTTTATTTTGTCCCACTTCTTTTTGTCTTCTTGCAGATGGGTTGAATCAAGGCTGTTTAAGGGAAATGATAAATCCGGCCCATTAAGTGTCAGCTTTGCAGAGGCTACATTTACTTTAAAATCTCCGAGAACTTCTTCGATCTGACTCTCAATCAGATTATGATCTTCGTCTTCGTTTTCTGACGTTTCTTTTCCAGTTTCAGGATTTTGAGGCTGCCCTATTTTCTCGTTTGCAGATCCGGGATAAGCAGATTCCAGTGCAGGTTCTACACTCAGTTCTACAGGTTTAGAGCTCGGGTCCATATTACTTAAAGGTCCTTCCAAGCCCTGGTCTGAAATTGAGTCTAATAAGATTTCCCATGCCCCTATCATTTTATAATATACGCCGGCAGTCCCTCTTTTTGTCTTAATTATGGTGAAATCCTCACCAATACCTTCTATTTCTCCCTCAAACACACTTCCATTGATCAAAGTTAGATTGACTCTATTCCCGATTGATGCCTTTCTGGAAAATAAGCCCATCACTTTAAAACCCCTTTAAATCACTCTTTCTCTCTAATTATTTTATTTGACTTATATGTTATATACTTTGTTAATTTGTGGTCAAACACGTTTTTAAAAAGAGACCTAAAAAATGGTTTTAAAAAAGTTCAGAAATCTATCCAGTTGAAATTCGAAGGTTCAGAACCTGGCCGTTATCACCTTAAAGGTATTTCAGATCAAGCTGTAGACCTGTAAATCTCAGCAATCTGCCCTCATAAAAAATCTGAAACTCACTGAACGGGTCATTGTACAGCCGCATTTTTTGATAATACGAGGGGTGATATCGTGGAATGGTGTCGTTTTTGCTCCTGCAGTATGCAGGTCTATAAAAGCAGGTCTCAAATTATCAAATTACAGAAAAGGTTAAATATTAAATATCAAAAACAAAAATAATATTAAAGATCAAAAACAAGAATATTAAAGATCAAAAACAAGAATAAAACTTTCGCCTTTCAGTCAAAAGACTATAACTTTCAAAATATAGAGTAGCCCGGCACGGATTCGAACCGAGGTTGCAGGATCCAGAGTCCCGCATGATTGACCGCTACACTACCGGGCTTCGATGATTTTTCGCTGTGGGGCGTGATTCTTGCGCCCTGAAGCGTATCTTCTAAAGGAAGATTATATATATATAACTTTCGGCTGAGCGCTTTGAATTCTTTAAAGGTTCAGGAAGAAGCTCAATCTATAATGTATTATAATTTTAAATAGTCTAATTTGAGAAAAAAAAGTTATTCTGGCCAAAAGTTTCTATTATTGGTATCAAGTCAAAGGCTTTCTTCAGGCTGATTGAGGACAGCTGTCCACCACCAGCGGGCCATATCTATAAGGTCTTTCGTAAACTGGCCGGAAAGTCTGTATTCTCTGTTTTTAATAGAGATAAGCCCGGCCCCGAGAAGCTTATTGCGCATAGAATAAAAAGAGGCACGGCCTATCTGGAGCTCTTCCAGAATGGTCTTCCATTCATCGGTTCGGATCGCATTGCCTGCTGCCTGCCGCTCTTCAACCATTGACAGAAATTTTTGGCCTCTAACGGCAGTGGCATCTTCCTGGAAAATACGCCGCATAAGATTATAGTATGGGTCTCTTGAGTGACTTATACGGGTATTGGCATCCGATCGTACAACGATAGTAGTTGCTGTTCTGGGTGCGTTTTTCACAAGTGACATTGTCTATCAGGTAATTGGGCTTGAAGTTGTAAGCTTTTCAGACTGAGGAGTCAGTAGATGTTTTTGTGGGTGAAGAAACTATCTTCATAAGCAGGTCTATATACTCTTCCCTTAAAAGATAAACCATCGGGGTTTTGTAGGACTCCTTATGTGCCCTCAGAATTCCAAGTTTCGAATGAATATACCCTACCATGGATGCTACTGTATTCCTTGATACATTATATCTACTTGAAAGCATTTCATGCAGCTCATCAATAGTTGCTTTTTTTACCTTGATGAAGATACACAGTATTGCCCTTCGATATCCATTGGAATCAACTTCAAGAAATTTCTCTAGTCTGGATTTAATTTTAGCTCGGATGGATACCATAAATTACCACCTCTACTGATGTAGTAAACTATGTCAGTTATAGCTCTATATATAGGTTTGTAAATTTATTCGTCCTGATGGGAATGGATATTAAAGCTCCTGCTTTTCAGGCAATTTTACTTTGCTTCAAATTCAGCTTCGTGTATTGATATATCCTTTCTCCAATATATCGCTTTTTATTATCCATTTCCATTCTCTATACCTCTGTCATTATCCCGTATTTGTCCTGAACAGGTAATGATTTTTATATTTTTGTCTTTAACTATTTTTTTCTGATAATCCTTTGTACTCCTTGGGGGGCTGAAAAAACCTTAAAATTTCCTGCGAGAAATTGAACACTTAGATAATATATTTACTTGACAACATTATTATTTTCTTACTAACGGATATATTAAGTTTGTGTTCAATACTCAAAAACACGTTGAGTTTATTTGATTGGTATAACGAGACTCCGAATTTTCTGTTAGTTTATAATATTTTACGTATTATTTCAGGACCCTGTAAAATCCAGAGAAACCTTCGGATGCTATTGTTTTAAAAATTGATTCACTCTTAATGAATCAAATCATTTGATTCATTAAAGTAAATTGATTACATACACAAAACAGGTTTAAAAGTCTATCGTTGAAGAATATGTGACAATGTGTTAGTAGTCAAGGAAATTGAATAAGTAAAATAAGAAAATGGAATAAGTAAAATAGGGAAATGGAATAAGTAAAAGTAAGAAAAACCTGAACGGTCCTGAACTCGCAACTTCTTCATCAAAAAAGGAATTAATATTAATCGGGTATAGGTACTCTTTGTTTTGTATACCTGAACTGTTAGATTTCCACAGTATTTTATATTTTTAGTTCAATTCGTAACATTAGACTAATTTTAACACAAATTTTCTGAAGAGTAATACTAGAAACAATAACAAGAATCTAAAGGGACGTAATCAAAATAAGTTACTTAAAGTCTCAAGATTAGAAAACATCTTCTTCGGTTATTTTGGTGAAAGTGGTGGAATCAATATTTTTTTACTGTTGTAAAGAAAGAAAAAGTATTGAAAATGCCGGAAAAAGAAGGAAAAAGAAGGGAAAAGAAGGAAAAAGAAGGGACAAAAACAGGATGAGCACAAATGAAATGCCTGAACTGGAAGTAAGGAAATTAATGTTTACTGGAAGAATTGCCAGAATAAATGATAAAACAGTATTTAATTTTTTAAAGATTTGCAAAAATGATCTTAGAAAAATGAGAATTCTTAAAAAATAAATCTCTTTTTCCTTTTATTTTTCCTGATATCTTTTTATTATATACTTCCTATTATTATGTCTGGGGAATGTGCTTATCTTAAATGGATATGGTATTAAAACACTGTCGACAATGGAAGAAAACCTATGAAAAAAAAATTTTCCAATAAAATCCTCATTATCGGTTATGGCTCAGTTTCACAATGCACCCTACCCCTTTTAATGGACAAACTCGATGTTCCGCTAGAAAACATTACCTTAATTGATTTTGAAGACAAATCAAAAGCTCTGAAAAAATATACTGATCAAGGGTTAAGATATGTCTGTGAAAAAATTACCCCGGAAAATTTAGATCAAGTTTTGTCACAATATCTGGAAAATGAGGGCTTGCTCATTGATCTGGCGTGGAATATCGCTGCTAATGATATCATTAAGTGGTGCCATGATCACAAAGTATTGTACCTTAATACTTCGGTTGAAGTATGGGATCCTACGAAGGGATTTCTGACTCAAAGTCTATTAGAAAAATCGCTTTATTTACGGCAAATGGAATTGGTTGAACTTTCCCGTGATTGGAAAGATGCACCAACTGCTGTTATTGACCATGGCGCAAATCCTGGCTTGATATCTCACTTCGTAAAGCAAGCCCTGCTGGATATTGCCACGCGCACCTGTGCTGATAAGAAAGTCTCTCCTGAGGATGAAAAGGAAATTTGCCTCCTTGCGAAAAACAAGGATTTTGCCCGCCTGGCTAAGAAACTGGGAATTAAAGTGATCCATTGTAGCGAGCGAGATACTCAAATTTCTAACCGACCAAAGGAGGTTAATGAATTTGTAGGGACATGGAGCATTGAAGGATTGAGGGAAGAAGGAATAGCTCCGGTTGAAATAGGTTGGGGAACGCATGAGAGCAAATTGCCGCCCCTGGCGCATATGCCTCCTTGTGAACCGAAAAATATGATTTTCTTGCCCCAGATGGGCATTAATACATGGGTCAGATCGTGGATACCAGATGAAGAAATTGTAGGTATGGCGATCCGTCATGGCGAAGCATATGGCCTTTCACAACTGTTAACTATTTGGGAAGATGGCAAGGCGATCTATCGGCCTACCGTACATTATGCTTATATGCCCTGTAATGATACACTTTCCTCTCTTTGCGAATTGCGAGGCCGGAATTATGATCTTCAACCCAGACTCAGGATTATGACAGATGAAGTCACATCTGGAAAGGATATAATGGGAGCACTCTTGATGGGCCATTCTTATAATTCCTGGTGGACCGGGAGCTCATTGAGCATTGAGGAAGCCAGATCCCTCGCTCCCGGTCAAAATGCTACCACCCTTCAGGTAGCTGCAGGCATTGTTGCTGCTGTACTCTGGATGCTTGAAAATCCGCGAGAAGGTATTAAAACACCTGAGGACCTGCCTCATGATTTTATCCTGGATATTGCCAGACCGTATCTTGGAAAATTTATTTCCACACCATCGGACTGGACACCGCTTAAAAATCGCAAAATATTTTTCAAAGAAAATCCAGCCGTGGAACATAATTCCGATCCGTGGCAATTCGAAAATTTTCTTTTCGTAGATTAATCCTGAGAGGCTGTCTTAAAATTCAAACCATTTCTATATCTGGATAATGGGCAGCGTTAACTTTAAATTCAGACTGTAAATCTACTACATAGGACTCACTCAATTGAGACATAAAATCAAACACATTAAACATCATGGTTTGAATTTGCACTTTAGAGATTTACGGTTTAATGCTACTGTCTTTCAGTTCAAGCGTGTAAGCCCTATCCAGATTATAGAAATAAATTTAATTTTAAAACGCTCTCTATCGGAACCCTGTATTTATATGAAGCAAAATGCCAAAAGTGATAAGCATTTTAGCCTATTACCTTAACAGTCGTGTTTTAGAAAGGGTTAAAGCTTGGGAGAATTTGTTTTGAAGGGTCAGGTTAAGGTTTAAGAAAAGAACTCGAAGAGAACTTCTAAGGTTACTGGTTATTAAGGTTGCTGGTTATTAAGGTTACTAGTTATTATAGTAAACTTAATTCCCGAACTGATTTTTACTTACTCAAAAACTAGCTTATAGTAGAGAGAAAGAGCTTGACTTATATATTTTCCTGGCTCTGTAGAAATCATCTGTGATAAAGAGTCTTTATTAATTTGAACTTAACTGCTTGATCCGTTTTAATGAACAATTTTTCAACCCCTAAAAG
Organism: Methanosarcina sp. DH2; assembly: GCF_020804225.1. Classification (GTDB taxonomy): domain Archaea; phylum Halobacteriota; class Methanosarcinia; order Methanosarcinales; family Methanosarcinaceae; genus Methanosarcina. Next base: position 759,519 of record NZ_WJBI01000001.1, on the reverse strand, counting down.
CTTATTCAGGCAGGTTTTCTATAAAGCCGAAAATCGAATTGGAAAGCTTACGTACAGGAGAGTCAAAGAAATATCATTTGAATGTTTTGGAATATCTCTTCATTATTACGGCTATTAGAACGGATACAATTAATCCACTGATAATCTCACGAATATACGGGATAATAAGATTATTGATAAAATACCATGTAAGGCTAATATATTTATAGAGTAATCTCTAGGTGGAACTATTCTGTGGGGGCTCTGGAAGAGGACCTATGAACTGACCTAAGCCAGCAGGACCATATCCTTTTACATCTATGTTATTATTTATTACTTCGTTTGTTTTGGTATCAATTACACAGATATTGTTACTGCCTGAGTTCGTCACATATACCTTTTTTCCATCAGGTGTGACTGCAACTCCACAAGGATAGTTTCCTACATTCTCAACGGTATCTGTAACAGTATTTGTTATGGCATTTATCACAGAGATGCTGCCGCCAGGATTCTCGTGGTTTGCTACAAATGCTTTCGTTCCATCAGGCGTAAAGGCGACTCCGCGAGGATACTTTCCTACTACTATTGGTGAGCCTATAATAGTATCTGTTATCGTGTCAATTACATAAACAGTACTGGTGCTTAGACCTGTCACATATACCTGTGTTCCATCAGGTGTGACTGCAACTCCGTAAGGATCAGTTACTACGTCTATCTTCTTTATAGGAGCGTTTGTTGCTGTGTTAATTACAGAAACAGTTGCCTCGCCGGAGTTTGCCACATATACCTTTGACCCATCAGGTGTGATTGCAACTTCAATCGGATGGGCCCCTACAGATACATTGTTAACACTGTAATTTGAGGCATCAATTACGGAGACACTTTTGCTGTAGTAGTTTGCTACATATACCTTTTTTCCATCAGGTGTAATTGCAACCCCTAAAGGATACATTTGTACAGACACACTTGTAATATTACTATAGTTTGATGTATCAATTATAGAGATATTGTTACTTTCCTCGTTCGTTACATATACTTTTTTTCCATCAGGACTGACTGCAACTCCAGCAGGGTTAGCTCCTACAGATATATTTGCTATAAAGGTGTCAGTTGTTATATTAATTACAGAGACATCGTTACTTTTTTCATTCGGCACATATGCATACGCAGCAGATAAATTACTTTGTACATTGGGTGTTGACTCCGTAAATGAAAAAATAATTAAAAGTAAGAGAAAAGCTGTTGAAGCTAAAACGATTGGATATGCTTTGCCCCGCTTTTTCATTTGTGTCCCTATTAAACGCTATATTTTAAATTTAAAATGTTGTTATAAAATTAAACAGATTTATTTTTTTATCAGAATTTTTGAACATTTTAAAATTTATAATAATATCTACTATGTTAAATCAATAATATAATTGCCTATTATATAAAAACAAAAGAAAAAATTATTAGAAATTAGGCTACTAAATGACAGCTAATCTGAATTATACCTTGAAGGTGGTTTAGCATGGAAATACGGAATACGTTTTCCAAACTAATTCCTGAAAGGTATGAGTTCTGTTCAAGGATAGAGCAGTATAGAATGCCTATGGGTTCAGGAGATATGGTGCCATGCTGAATTATGGCTTGAGGCTGAGTGTTTGAGATTGATTAACACAGTAGGGTTTTAGATTCCTGAAGAGGTTTTTTTGCATGAAATGAGAAACGAAAAAAGAAGTTTAGCATATGACCTACAGGAGATTTTTAGAGGGGAGATAGATGTAATAGTCTATAGATTACTTTCAAAAGGTTATAGGGTTCCTAAAAGCGACTTTTTGAGAATGAGTAACTATGCTCTCAGATTAAGAGTAGGTGGAACCGATAAGCTAAGTAAGGCTTATGAAACCCGAATGAGTGAAAGAATAGAGTATGAAGGGAAACTTATCCCAAGAAGGAAAGTAATAGAAAGGAAAGGGTTTGAATTAGCGGAGTATGTAGAAGGAAGAAGAGAAGATATTGATTTCTTGTATTAAGGCGAGTGTAAAAATATGTATGTTTTTACTTGTAAATTGTAAATTTAGTAAATTTACAGTAAATTGTGTAAACTGTTAGTGGGCGAGCGTGTAAACATTTACAATAAAAAGTAAAACAGTATTGGGTAAATTTTACAGGTAAAATAGTAAAACCATGCAGGAATTTCTAGTAAATTTTAAAGTGTAAATAAAACTTAATACAAAATAAAAAAGTATATTAAGAACGGACTAAATAAAATCGTTATAAATGAAGCCTGATCCTGAAAATTTATCCACTCAGTTAAATAATATAATTCTTATTGCTGGAAGTATTCTCTCAGAAAAAGTCGATGAACAATATAAGCTTGACTTGTTGGCTGACCCCAAGAATGCAGCTCTTCACGCAAGCTATGGATACTTCCTTGAGGTTATGGGTCAGTTAGAAGAAGCAGGTGAAGAGCTTAAGAGTTCTTTAGATCTCGATCCCCGACGTGTAGCTACTCGCATAAATTACGGACGCCTTCTTTATAGATTAGGGCATCCAGAGGAAGCCGAAAAAGAATTTAAGATCGCTTTAGAAATTGACCCAAAAAATGCGGCTACTCACACAAATTATGGATTTTTACTTCAAAAAACGAATCGTCTAGAGGAGGCAGAAAGAGAGTACAAACTTGCTTTGTTAGCCAATTCTACTGACCTTACTGCTTATGTGAATTATGGAACTCTTCTCGATAAAATGAACCGACTAGAGGATGCTGAAGAGCAGTATAAGAAAGCCCTAGAAATTGATCCTCAAAATCCAGTGATCCACTCAAATTATGGAGTTATCCTTTACAAACTAGATAGAGTAAATGAGGCTGAAAAGCAACACAAGCTTGCTTTGATGTCTAACCCAAAATGTGCAGCTATTCATTACAATTATGGTATTCTCCTCGATGGTTTGGGTCGGTTGGAAGAGGCAGAAAAAGAATTTAAGATCGCTTTAGAAATTGACCCCGAAAATTCAAACTATAATTATCGTGGTTTACATTTTAAAGTTGATAATCATAGTAAATTCCAAAATGCGATTCATTATGATTATGGATTTATGCTAGATAAGATGAATCGTCCAAAGGAAGCTGAAAACGAATTTAAAACTGCTTTAGAAATTGATCCTCGAAGTTCAGATCTCCATTATTATTATGGACAATTCCTTTATGAAAATGACCGAAAAGAAGAGGCAGAGAGGGAGTACAAGCTTGCTTTGGTATTTGATTCCAAAAATTTAGCAGCCCACTCGAGTTATGCAATTCTTCTTGATAAAATGGGTATGCTCGAAGAAGCTGAAGAGCACTACAAGATTGCTTTAGAGATTGATCCTCAAAACTCAATAAACCACAACAATTATGGATATTTACTAGATAGAACGGGTCGAATAGACCAAGCAGAAGAACATTACAAAATTGCCTTAAATATTGATCCTCAAAATTTAACTACTCATGCAAATTATGTCAATCTTCTTAATACGAGGAATCGGTTTGAAGAGGCTGAAAAACACTACAAAATACTTTTAGCCAATGATTCGAAAAATAGAGAGCTAAATTACAATTACGCCCATATCCTTTATGATATGGATCGACTAAAAGAAGCCGCGAAACATTGTAAAAACTTCTTAAAATATGACCCTAATTATGCAGACATTCGTTTTTTATATAGTCTTACGATCTTGCATTTACCTAGGATTTCAGATAGAAAAGTTAAAAAAGAAATGGAAAAAGCCGCTCGCTTATTTGCAGAAAGTGGAAATAATTTTTATGAGCATATAACTCGAGCAATAATTTATGATGCACTGGCAAATAAATACTATCAGTTGGCACAAAAATATAATATTGAGGAAACTAATTCAAAATGTTGGAAATATACCGATATCTCAGGCGACGAATATATTGAAGCCGGCAAACAGTCAGGAGAGGGGTCAGAGGGGGAGTTACTAACTTTAGGATATATAAAGAAAGGAAAAGCTAGAGTTAGAAAAATTGTTCTTTATACAATTTATCCTAATAATAGTTCTGATAGTGAAAATTTTAAGAAAATTATAAATGGTATACAGGAGGCAGCAGAGTTCTACAAAAAGGCCGCTGAAGCATCCACAGAAGAAAACAAAATCTGTAATGCTTGTTTCGTTTCAATGTCGGTTTTTGCAGATATGCTTGATTGTATGAGAGCAATAATTGAAAAGAGAACTTTTACAGATCTAGATAATAAAGTGCCTATATGGAAAAACAAATTAAGTTACTCTCACGAAGTCTACATTGGAAATAATAAAGGAGAATTATTTGTTGATTCTTTATATAAGGCTATAGATTGTATGCAAAATCTTAAAAAATATAAAGAAGACGCTATGTTTTTAGACGAGAAGGCTGTTGAGGAATGTATTATGGAGCTAATAGAGGTTACTAATAATATTGAGGGTCCTCTTCAAAAAATATTATACAGTTCCGCTGAACAGATGGACATACATAGAGAACAAATAAAAACATGGGATGGAACTATTACTCCATGTTTTACACTTCCAGAGTCTGAGCCATCAGCTCTAAAAAAGTTTCTGATAAAAACAGTGAATATGCTCAAACTAATCATCAAATACATTAATACTTTGATATTAGTTATTCTTACAGCTGTTATTGGAGTAATCGTGACTGTATATAGTGAAAATATTATTAATTTGTTTAACGCATTTATCAGTCTTCTTTCCAACTATTTCAATTAAACTTACAATTTCTACATCTTACTGATTTTTTAATGCTCTTTTTTATGTGACTAGTTTAGAAAAGATATTCGTATTAAAAAAATACTATTTGAGGATTTTACCAAACGATCTAACAAAAAGATAGGATTTAAATTGATTAAAAAGCTAGTTACCTTGAAAATCTTGTGTAACTTTTTTGATTACTGCCTTTGAAGAAATAGCAATTAAAAATATCGGAGAAAAAATTTAGATTCGATTCAAAATTTAGAAAGGATTGAAAATTTAAAGTGACTTATTTTTATTACAACTGTTAGATAAAATTATATTTTTAGTGTTACGAATTTAGAGAAAAGGATGCTTTTTATTTTACTGGTCGAATAAATGTCACCAAAATGAAGAGTATCTATATCCGATTATTATTAATAGGGTTATTACCTTAAACAGAAATCAAAGAGGAAATTAAATACCAGTCCGGAAAAAGAAAAATTCACTTTCAGGGACTTCAGGCCTCATTCAGGAGCGGATAATATGGAATATAGGTACGACCTTAATGAAAAAACTCTTTATATCGAAGAAAACCGAATACCTGCGTATAGCCTGGAAAAAAACGAGATTGGGAACTGCACTGTTTGCGACTCCATGATAATGAGCCTCAGCTACCATTCTGCAGGGGAGAATATAGCAGTCATAACAAAATGTATTACATGCGGTGCCTTCTACGCAAACATTTATGATTCCGACTGGAACTGGGTAGATGAGGCTCAGGTAACTCTCCTTCCCATCCCCATACCTATAAGCAATCCCGTAATTGAAAGCTGGGAAGAGCTTGAAGCCGTACCCATAAAAAAACTTGAGGCAGTTTTCTCAAAAGGGGAAATTGAAGCCCTTTTTGCCCGGGCAAAAGACAGGACTCCGGTTCGCCAGTATCTGTACAGGGCACGCAAAAAATATGAGCTTTTTGAAGAAATTTTTGATTTAAAGCTGGAATTATAATTTCGTTACATGAGAACATCTATTTTTTTAGTAGGATCTGGACCGAGATATTCTTAAAATTAATTTAAATGTGATAAATAATATAAAGTTACGTGAAATTAAAAATATCCAGATCGCTAAAAAAGAACAATAACGTAAAAATCCATTTCAGAATAAATATGTAACTATTTTTTGAATCAGAACATCTGGGATAAAAATTAAGAAACAAGGCTCTGGATTAAATAATGAAAAGCTTGAATAAGAATACAAATGTAATAATGTTAAATATAACAATGTACTAAATGTGATGTATTAGTAGGATCAGTTTGATGAGAAATAAAGTGAGAATATTATCCCAAAATGCTTATTGATAAAGTAATCATTTAATGATTTGCCGGATCATGCCAGAATATGGCATAGTAAAAAGTTCTTTAGGACAAAAAAATATAATAAGTCGGATGTTCTAAACAAAAGTTATTTATTCTAAATAAAGGTACTTTATCAGAATATTTCGTATCGTTTCCTTATTTTTTACCTATGTGTTTTTACCTATTTTTAAATTGAATAGTGTAGAGGATCGGGTCGAAATAGTAATATATAAAAATAGGTTAATAAAATACCATTATTGTAGTAAATATATATTTATTCAGTTATAAAATAGAGTATTTTGAAAGAATTAATAGAAAAATAAAATAGTTAAGTAGAAAAAGACTTATTTCAGAAAATGTTTTATTTTCTTCCAGAGGCTAGAATTATGGAGTTTCTCGGTAAACAAAAAACTGTAATTATTTCTCAAAACATCTAAGTGGCGTTTTTACTGAACAATAATGCTCTTTTATAATATATCTTCGCATTAATTATTATTTATTTGCATAGGGATTATTTTTGATTTCAGGCATCCCTTTTTAATCCATACCTTCGACCCGGTGAAACGCTTCGGATGAATTATTCCTATAATATATAGGAATCAATTTTGCTTTGGGTGAATTTTCCTGATCAACCCCTTATTTTGTTAAGTCAATTATTTCAGATACTATAGGAATAGAGTACTTTCTGCCGATCACCGCAATAGTAAATATGAAACAATATTGAGGTAAAATAATTCTGAGAATCTCTATAACCATACATATAGTATCTATGTACAGAACGTTCTATTAATTCCATTCTTCTAAACAATTATTCTTAAAAAATATACATAGCTTTCCATTAATAAAGACTCCGCTGGATAAATCGATTTCTATGCCTGTTTTTTACCTATGTGTTTCTGATGAAATTTTAACTGAATAGTCTACCATATTCACTCAAAAAACCATATTATAAATACAGATTAATAAAATGTAGCTACATGAATAATTTCTATAAATATTAAGAAATCTTAGAAATCCATTGACTGTAAATAGATTATAACTTCAAAAATAATCTATGCGCTCTAAGACATGGATTTATTTGTTGAGTATCTTTTTAAATGAAGTGAAGAATTATCTATAATTAAGATTATATTAAAAATTCATCAAAAAAATAATCGACTTAAAGTTAAATGCTTATTTTAGATTATAATAGAATATATTTATTAAAATAGGCAATGAATTAATAAGTCATTATTTAAATGAACTCCCCAGAATAGTGTTTTACCCATAACACATTATTAAATGCATTCATTATTTTAGAATCCACTCAATGATTATGCTATATTTGTGAATATATCATGATGAATGGTTTATAAAAGAATATATACAGGTAACCAGACAATAACATCCTATCAAATACATATATTTTGACGCTACAATTACCGTAGTATATTAAATTTTGAAACGCATCCAATAAGATATATGCATTAAAGTTAATATGTGTAAAATTAACATTGTTATTTGAAACGCGCTTAAACATATAGGTAATTGAATATCGTGCGATAATTATCTTATAATATATATGTATTTTAGCCTGGTCAACTGTTGTAATTTACATAATACCTAGTAAAAAGCATATTACTATATATGCCTAAATTAATATATTCATTGTATAACCCACATTGCCTGAAAATTGCATGTGAATGATTCATTTATTATATCTTAAGTCACATATGATATTTAATATATAATATTTGACAAAGAACTAATTTATGCCCCATTGTATTTAATTATGTATATATCTTCATGAATAATCTCCTGAAAAAACGACAGTTAGCCTAAAAAAGATAGCGATTAGCCTCAAACCTATTCAGCATATTATTAGACTATATTTATAAAACTACTTTTGCTTCCCTCCGTGTACTATTCAAATTGAATTATGCATAAAAAACACATTCATAAGATTATAGCAAATATTGAATATATTTAATCAATTTTTAAAATATATGTCCAAAATTAATCTATAAAAGCAGGTTATACACGACAGTTAATAACTTAAAATAATGCATGTAAAATGGAAAATACTATTATTTTTTACTTACCTATTTCTATCATTGCTTACCTTTACTTCTTACTTGCCTTTACTTCTTACTTGCCTTTACTTCTTACTTGCCTTTACTTCTTACTTGCCTTTACTTCTTACTTGCCTTTACTTCTTACTTGCCTTTACTTCTTACTTGCCTTTACTTCTTACTTGTCTTTTACTTATTACTTCTTTATATCCGCATACTTTCGATTTATCTCAAAAATTTAAATAGTGAATTAGCCTATAATAACCTATAATATTGTTAGACATACTTACTAACGCCATTAGAAATATCTGAAATAGATGTTTATAAACCTCACAGGCATATCTGGAATCCTTATAATATGAGCCGATCCCAAACTCAAAATTGCTTCTCTGAATCCGGTATCTCAAATAATAGATCGAGTTTATGATCAGGGAAAATAGTTCTGAAATATTTATGATTTGAGAATAAAATTGTTTTTGGATGAGTTCTATGTCTTAAATTAAGGCAAAAATTATACCTGCATATTAATATTACTCTAAACATACCATAAGAAATCAGGTTTCAAAGATAATACAGGACTCAAACATGCTTGAAAACGTTGATCTTTCCCAGGCGATAACAAACGAAGAATATAAAAAGGTAATGAAGGCACTTGAGGTTAAACTCGGTGAACTTCAACGACGAGCATGGGAGCTGAAAATACCCATTATACTTGTTTTTGAAGGCTGGCACGCATCAGGAATGGGGGAGGATATTAACCGTTTTATCCTGCCTCTGGACCCTAGGGGATTTGATTTCCATACAATGACCAGGCCATGTTATGAAGACCGTCTTAAGCCTTTCCTGCTGCGTTTCTGGGCGCGGACTCCTGTAAAAGGAAGGATTGGAATCTTTGATCGGAGCTGGTACAGCAGAGCAATAATCGAGCTCTTCGGAAAAGAAAAAGACGAAAAGGCCCTGGAAAAAATCCTGGAGGAAGTAACTTATTTTGAACGCCAGCTTGCGGACGATGGGTACCTGATACTCAAATTTTTCCTTCACATCAGTGAAAAAGAGCAGAAAGAGCGGTTCAAGGAGATTAAAAAAAGGGACATTCCCCTTATTATCGATGAATATGAAGGGAAAAACGGAAGAGAGCTGGATTTTATCGATCAATATGATGAATACCTGCCTGTCATAGAAAAAATACTTGAGAGAACAGATGTTCCCTATGCCCCCTGGACAATAGTTGAGGCAAACGACAGGAATTATGCAGTCCTGAAAATCATGGTAACAGTAACTCATGCAATCGAGACATATATTGAAAAGGTAACAGGGATTCCGGGGCAACAGATAATAAAATACCTTGACATGGCAACTATTAACCTTCCTGTACTTAACGGTTCAGCCCTGGAAAAGACTGACCTCTCAAAAAACATTTCCGTGGAAGAATACAGGGAGTCCAAAAAGCTTTACCAGCACAGGCTCGAAGCCCTCCAGTATGAACTTTTTAGACAAAAACGCTCAGTTGTAATAATTTTTGAAGGCTGGGATGCTGCAGGAAAAGGAGGGAACATTCGCCGCCTTGTGGAAGAGCTGAACCCCAGGCTTTACAGGGTTGTGCCTGTAGGCTCCCCAAATGATACTGAAAAAGCCCACCAGTACCTCTGGCGCTTCTGTGATTCAGTCCCTATGGCTGGACATATAACTGTTTTTGACAGGAGCTGGTACGGGCGTGTTCTCGTAGAAAGAGTAGAAGGTTTCTGTACGGAAGAAGAATGGAGAAGAGCCTACAGGGAGATCAACGAGTTTGAGAAAATCCTTGCTGATGCTGGAACAATCATCCTCAAATTCTGGCTCCATATAGATAGAGAAACCCAGCTAGAGCGTTTCGAAAGCCGGCTGAATGAACCGGAAAAACGATGGAAAATCACAGAAGACGACTGGCGGAACCGGAAAAGATGGGACGACTATAAAGTTGCAGCCGATGAGATGCTTCAGAAAACGAGCACTACAGGTGCCCCATGGATTGTTATTGAATCCAGGGACAAGCGCTTTTCAAGAGTAAAGGTTCTGAAAACTGTAGTTGAAACCATCGAAAAAGAATTAAGTGTATAACCAAATATTAGGCGGCCCGTAGTTAGTCGGTTGATATTACTAAAGGGCAGCCTTAATGGCATCTTTCAACCTTTCTTTCAACCTTTCTTTCAACCTTTCTTTATAAACGTCGCGCGCGGCCTGACCGACTGGCTTCGATCAAATTAAGGATCAATCTTCAACCGCGCTGGAAAAATAAAGTGTCAAAATATCAACTGCTTGACAGTGGACGATCAAAAAGTAATAAAAATCAAAATTGAATATAATCAAAATTGAATATAATCAAGGTTGAGAATGATCAAAGTCGAATATGTAATCAAAATCCCTATAAATATTAGTTCGGGAGATTATTTTTAATTCTAAAGACTTTCAGTGCACTCAACAGATCCAGGAAGTTTTCGAGGATCTTTTTCGCATTTTTCGATGGATTCCTCAGATTTTTCGAAATATTTTTCAGCATAATTAAAGCCGTTTTCAAGCTCATGTTTTTCTACCCTGTGCCTGCATAGAGCTACGTCAATACCTTTTTGCAGGTCCTTCTCATCAAAAGGTTTTACAATATACCCCAGAGGTTCTGTCTTCCAGGCACGCTCCACTATTTTGCTTTCTGAACAGGCGGTCAGGTAAACCACAGGCACATCAAAGCGGGTTTTTATCTCTTTTGCAGCTTCTATCCCGTTCATATCCCCTTTTAGCATTATGTCCATAAGCACGAGGTCGGGAAAGGTACTTTCCGTTTTGTTTATGGCATCCTCTCCGGATGAAGCGACGCCTACCAGTGTATATCCCAAACTCTTTAACATCCGTTTTATTCCCATCGCAACAATATGTTCGTCTTCGACAATAAGAATTCGCCCTTCTGGCATTCATTACACCTTCGTTTTGCACTTCAGCACCTGAACTGTTTTTATTCCCCTGTTTACCCTGCTGAAGTTGTTGGTTTGACTACTGATATCTTTATCAATCTTTCTATCAACTGGATTCAAATCTTATCTTCCTCCCTTAAGAAAAGGCATTTTGAAGCCATTTGAAACTGGCATTTTAATAATGACATACAGAGTATCTGCGGCATCCACTCCGAAAAATACTATTAACACAAGCTTCAAACTTACATTCCTTTCTGTCCCCTAAAGATAAGAGGCATCAATAGTGTTCTTGAATAACTATTCTAAATGATTTGCAAATTTGCAAATCCTCCGTGTGACCTCCGGCTTACCATCATTTTATCTGTCCAGCGGATCTACAACCGTAGAAAACTATATGGTCAAAGAGAGCCTCAAACCGGGAGTTCTTCTTATATGGAGTTTATATCTAAATGATGCTATATAGCCTCCACTATACGGTATTGACAAAAGAGAATAGATAATTTCAAGTCTTTGTCCTGTGCAGAAATGAAAGGTTATTGCAAGGGATACGCGATATTTTGATGCCGTCCAAAATTTTAACTACAAGAATTGCCCTTTCCAAGGAATTTGTTATTTTTTTCCCCTTTTACGAGATCTTATAACAGTATAACCCGGAAAACCAGAAAAGATGCACTCAAATTCAGAAGGAATCAGTCAAATATAGGAAGGTACCGGCAGGAAAAAAATCTCACAAAAACTCTACAAACAAATCCAACAAACAAACCCCATAAAAACAAATCCAACAAACAAACCCCATAAAAACAAACTCCATGAAAACAAATTCCATAAAAACAAATCTTGTAAAACAGGTAATAAAAGCCGACATATAATGGAGCTGAATCAGAGTTGAAGATCTGAGCTTAAGAATGAGCACGCTGAAAAGTTTATAATGACTTAACAGATTATAATGACTTATCCTTCTAAAGACCGATCTTCCAATGGCTATTTTTCAGCCTGTTTTTCCTCTTCATTTCCTTCTTCGGGATTTTCTTTTTCTTTCCTGTACCTGTGCAGGGCTATTTCTATGTTGCTGTGCAGGTCTTTTTCATCAAAAGGTTTTACAATATAGCCAAACGGACCGGTAATTTTAACCCGTTCAAGAATACTGCTGTCGGAATAAGCAGTTAGATAGACCACAGGCACATCAAATCGTTCTCTAATTTCTTTTGCAGCTTCCACACCGTCAAGTTCCCCTTTTAGCATTATGTCCATAAGCACAAGGTCGGGAAAGGTACTTTCCGTTTTGTTTATAGCGTCCTCTCCGGATGAAGCAACACCCGTAACCGTATATCCCAGGCCCTTCAACATGCGCTTTATTCCCATCGCAACGATATGTTCATCTTCTACTATCAGAATTCGTCCTTCTGCCATTACTTACACCCCTGGTTTGTACTTCAGCTCCTGAAAAATAATTTTAAACTCGGTTCCCCTGCTGGTATCAAGTTCTATACTCCCGTTAATCTGATCAACAAGTGCGGTCACCAGCTGGAGCCCGAGAGAATCTGTATTTCTGAAATCAAGGCATTTTGGGAACCCTTTGCCATCGTCCCTGACAATCAGGGTCAGCCTGTCCTCTAACATATTTTTTCCCTGTATGCTGCTGTTAATTCCATTACAATCGATTTTCTCGCACTTAGCAACTTGACCTTCTGCATTTTTATAATTTTCTCTTTTTGAGCGAGAACCTCTTCTGTTCCTGTGCAGCTGGATGCAGATTTCTCCGTCCTCTCCTCTGGAAAAGGCATGTTTAAGGGCATTTGAAACAAGTTCATTGATTATAATACCCAGAGGGACAGCAGTATCCATCCCAAGGAAAATGTTATCAACATCGAGTCTCAGGCTGATTTTTCCATTTCCTACTGAATAGGACTGGAAGAGATAGCTGGAAAGGTCCTGAATATAGTCTGCGAAATCTACGCTTACCATATCTTCAGACTGGTAGAGTTTTTCGTGAACAAGAGCCATGGACTTGACCCTGTGCTGGCTCTCTTTGAAAGCTTCCATTACTTTTGTGTCTGAGAAGCTCCCGGACTCGAGGTATAGCAGAGTTGAGATTACCTGAAGGTTATTTTTGATCCTGTGATGAATTTCTTTTTTGCGGATTTCTTCGATCTGCAACAGAACTTCTTCAGCTTTCTTGTTTTCAGTTATATCAAGGATAATGCCCTGCAAATGGATCTCGTTTTTCTCGTCTCTCTGTATGAAAGTCCTTTCATCCATCCAGCGGACTTCCCCGGACCTTGTGAAGATCCGGTATTCCGAGGTATAGACCTCACAGCCTGATTCCACATTTCTTGCAAGTTCTTCGTGCATCTTTTCGATGTCTTCCGGGTGGACGATATCCTCGTAGAAAACCTTCTTTGAGGTAAAATCCTTTACTTCATACCCCAGCCGTGTAATATTTTCCGAAACAAATTCTGCAGGCCAGCCGGGTTCGTATTTCCATAAAAAAACGATCACAGGACTGTTATTAATCACTCGTTCCATTTCTTCTTTAAGCTTGTTGGAACGTTCCAGCTCCATTGCGTAGTCCAGCAGGGCTTTTTCTGCTTCCCTGCGCTGGGTTGTAACAAGATCAAGAGCCCTGCGTGTCTCTTCAATCCCGTCCGTAAGAAGTTTAAAATCCCCATGCCCGTGAACAAGGATCTCTCGCTTGAAATCATTGTTCTGGAAAGCAGTCAAAACAGCATTAGAATCATCAATAATCCTGTTGAGGGTTTCGGAAAATTTGTCCAGAGTATCCCCAAGCTCCCTGAATTCTCCCTGCACATCCACATTTACCCTTTCCTTCAATTCACCTTTTGCAAGGGCGTTGGTTACTCTTATGGTTTCCCGGATAGGCACGATCACGGCTCTAAGAATTTCGTTCAGGCCGTTTGGAATTTCCCTGAAATCGATTTCCACGTCGGTATTTGCCCTTACATCCAGTTTGCCTTTGACAGCCTCCTGTGCAATGTTCTTGAAGTCATCAACAATATCATCTATTGGTTTTGTGATGGATCTGGCGATCATATAGGCCAGAGCGGCCATGAACAGAATTGAGATTGCAGAAATTATAAGAAGCCGATCTCTAAGGTCAGTTACCCCGGCAAGCATTTCTTCCTTAGGGACGACCAGCACGAAAGCAAAGTCTCCGGTCTCAACAGGTTCGTAAAACATAATGACGGTTTTGCCTGTAGTCGGGTCCTTGACTTCAATGTGCCCTCCGACCCCCTGCCTGATATCAGCTGCGGCATTTTTGATTTCTTTAACATTGAAATCCGAGAGACTTTTCTTTCCGATCCAGCCTTTCTGCGCAGGATGAGAGAGAAAAACGCCGGTATTGCTTACCATAAAAGCATATCCCGTATCAAAAGTTCGAATGCTGCTTGCTACCTCGTCTACATACTCAAGCGGGACATCCACACCGGCAATTCCTGCAAATTCCCCCTCTTTAAAAATAGGAGAGTCATAGCTCACCATGAATATCCCTTCATAAAAGTAGGGTTCGGTCAGGATGTCTCTCCCAGTAGTTTTTGGCAACTGGTAATAGTCAGAAGAATCATAATGGACAAGAGGCTCAACTGCTACAGGACCTTCAATCTTGTTGCAGTAAGGGACAAACCTGCCTGTTGAATCATGCCCTGAGGCATTAACATAGTCCCTATCCCTGCCGTCAAAGGCATTCGGTTCATAACCCAGATAAACCCCGATTAAAGTGGGATTATTTTTAAGGATGTTTTCAAGAATACCTATTGCCTCTTCCCTGTCTGCGACCCTGTATTCAGCCATGGTAAACGCAAGTGTTCTTGCAACAGCCTGGTTTGCCTTCATCTGAGCATCAAACTGGTTTGCATAGTTACCTGCCATCTCAATGGATTTTTCATATGCAAGCTTCTCTTCCTGAGAGGTCACAGTCCCGATTATAACTGCTGTAGATACGGCAAGAATGAGAAAAACTCCGACAACAATAAAAATAACCAGCTTTGGTTTCAGGGGGACGTTTTTTAACCTCATAGTACTGGACTCCCGCAAATCAGGTTTTTTGGGGAAAGACTGAGCATGGGTCGGCGGCTATCGTGTTGAAAAACCGATGATATTGAACAGGAAATATTAAGCAGGAAATATTAAACAGGAAATATTAAACAGGAAATATTAAGCAGGAAATATTAAACAGAACATTAAATCTCCGTTACTTTCCTGGCAGATTTTCTATAATGCATAAAAAGCTCCCTGCCCCAGCGAAGTGCACTTGCATCGAAGCTCATCACCTTTCTGTGGTCATATCTTCCCTGCCTGTCAAAAAGGCAGAGGTACATGAAACGGTCCGTGACAGCAATTGTAGGAATATTAAGGCTTTCTTCGCAGACCACTACAATCGTATTTTCAGAATCCAGAAGGGACCTGAGATCGTCAGGGGAGTCATTTTTCAGCCTCTCAAATACAGGTTCCGTCAGTACAAGTTCTACTTCAGCTTCACTCTTTGCAAGCTTCGAATAAAGAGAAGGGTAAAGAGGGTGATAATAGGAAAGGGAACTCAGGATGCACCTGGATTTTGTAAGGTTTTCCGTAAACTCTCTGGGAAGATCAAAGAGATGGTTCAGGTCAGGCTCAATTACCATGCATTCTCCAAGTTCACCGAGGCGCATGAACAGATCATGGGGTATGACACTGGTATCCCGGCTTGCCCAGTATTCTTTGTTTTCCTCGATGACCTCAAGTGTATTCAAAAGAGGGAGCATGTTCCCTACAACCAGTTTCCCGATTTCCGAAAGCTCGTAGGTCTCACCTTTCTGGAGAACCAGTTCCTGCTTTTTCAGGATCTTAACCTGAGGCATCATCGCTTTAGAATTCACATTGAGTGAGGTCTTTATTTGCTCGATGTCCCTTGGTCCTTCCATAAGCAAAAGGAGGAGATTTTTTCTTTTTTCAGAAAGCCAGATAGTATCGCATAAAGAGGAGCTCATTGCTACTCCCTTATATAAATAATCTTTTATTAATATGTTATGTTTTTGTGGCCTCTGATTAATCGGTTTATGCCTTCCACACTACATGGAAAAAATACTTACGGTTTTCAATCTACCAGACAGGCTATATGGTCCACTATCAAGGAAAAGCAATTAAAGGACCGTCCACTTAACTTGAAAAATATACTTTTTTGAGCCAGGATCATTTTAAGCCTTTTAAAAAATTTAACGGCGCCAAAAAATCCAGTGCCAGATGAATCTACCTCTCACTCTATCTTTTACCTGAAAGTTTTGATAAAGCATTGAGGGTTGGGCTAAATATTATTGAAACTATAAAGTAATCAGGCACAGGGAAAGTAAAACCTGTTCAGTGCAGTCAAATTGTCTGGAGAATATACCCGGCACATTTCAAAGAGGAATAAATCGGTATAAACCAGTTAGCAGTTTGAAAACGGCACTAAAACAGTAAAATAATAATCTAAACAAAAAATGGCAAAACCAGAAATATTGTTGCATCCTCAAAAAAATAAAAACCTCCCCGGATAGATATAAATCCAGTTTATAAATCCAATCCGGAAAATTCTAAGTGCCTGAAAACAAAAAAGGAGCATAACGATAGCTGAATATCTAATGGCGATCAGCCTTTTAGTCTACTGCTCCTTATCCTGCAATTGCATTACGAGACATCCAGAGGGGAATAGCAAGTGGGAATGTTATGCTCCTCAGGGCTCTCGAACAGATATTCTTTTTCAAGATCTTTTTTCAAGATATTTTTTCAAGATCTTTTTTCAAGATCTTTTTTCAAGATCTTTTTTCAAGATTTGTATCTGGAGTTTCATAATTTACGTATATTTACGTTTATTATTTCGAATTTACATCTGTTTTTTCTGAATTTAGATTTTCTATTTCATAATTTATTTCAGTCGAATACCCCGCTAGCTTGCTGCGGGGATAGAAAACTTCCCAGGTAACCGTTAATGATAATAAGATTTATCAATTCCATTTTTTGTTTATTGACTTCTGCTCGAACTAAACCTTATTAGGTTTATTTCTTCTTTTACGGACTTTCGAGCGGTGGCGCGAATATATCCCGTTGATTGCAGCGGGATGCGCCAGCGCAACTTTGATTTCAGAATCTATATCTGCAATCTCAAGCCTGAGAAAATTTTAAAGCCGTTGAAAAAACTCATGAAAAAGGTAATGTCCATAATCTCCTTCTCCAGCCATAGCTAGCAGAAGAAACTTCATAGGTTGGGCTATATATTATCAGATATATAAAAGAGAGGTGTCAGGAAAAGGAGATTCAACCTGACATGATTTGAGGCTAAAAAGAAGGGAGGCTTTATTCCTGCACATAAAGCCGATGCTTCAAAGAAAGAAGACATGTAAACTTATAACATGTCAAAAAGGATCTCAAAATATACAATGAGTGTACTGGATATGAGTTTGGGAACTCACTGAAATAAGCGGTGCACAAATCTGTGAATTGATTAAATCTGTTTGGAAGCATATTAAAAATGTTTTCGATAAAAAAACATGTGGGTTTGGGATTTATCAAGACAATTCGTCAGGAAACGGATTAAGAGAGAAAGTCAGTTGAAAGCAGAAAAAGCCAGTTGTATTCCTACAAATATCTTCGTTTGGAGAGAAATTAATTGGGCAAACTGCCGGTCAGACAGAGGTCAGGGTTTCAAGTAAGGATTATGATAACAATGGTCCTAATGGCGACTTGAGATATGGCAAACCTGAACTCATGTCGTGACCGAGAGAATTAAAATAATCAGGTTCAGAGATTTACCTTAATCTGATTCAAGGCAGCTAGCCTTTTCGTTCTCCCATCTGGATAAAACAAATAGAAAAAGAAATGCTGGTTTAAATACTGAAATATATTCTTTCCCTTATTTTCCTGACGGATTCTACTTTTCATAAAAGCTTTTTACCAGACGGATTTTTCTCTTTCTTTTGTATTTGGTCATCCCTAATTATTGGTTGATCTTGCCTGAACTATGAAGAAATATCTCAATTTTCTCTGAATCACATGAGCCTCGTGTTATGGAAATCTAATTATTGATCACCTAATAAGCTACGAATCTCTTTATATCGATAACAAACTATCAAAATATTATGTTCAATAATTAAATTGTCGCGACACTAGCCATTATCCGTGGCCTATTTTTTAATCTGGATAGTTGTGTTCCAGCTGTTTTCTCCGTCTAATGCCTATAATATTGATAGTTATCTCAAATATTGTACCATCAGGCTTTTTTCTCAAAAACATTATGATGAAGGTTTTAAGAGGAATTAGCTCATTATTATAATAGTATCATTATAAAGTAGTTGGAGTGGGGGTATCACGGCTAGTAATGCCGATAATTTTAAGAGTTTTTCGGATTATGCTCGTTAAGAAAGAGCAATAGCTGTGATCATTCTCCAAAGTTGAAAAGAGACTTTAGAAAGGAGGAATATCATGAGCGCTCAGGCTCAAGAAGAAGGAGAAACTCGTAAACCTGAAGATCAGGCCAAGGAAGCTGCAAAGCAGGCGCAACAGGCTGCAGAGCAGGCACAGCAGGCCAGACAGCAGGCACAGCAGGCTGCAGAGCAGGCACAGCAGGCCAGACAGCAGGCACAGCAGGCTGCAGAACAAGCCAGACAGCAGGCACAACAGATTGGAGAACAGGCCAAGGAAACTGCAGGAAAAACTGGAGAACAGATACAGGAGACAGCAGGGCAAGCTGAGGAGCAGGCAAAGGAGACTGCTGGGGAAGCTGGAGAACAGGTACAGGAGACTGCCGGGAAGGCTGGAGAACAGGTACAGGAGACTGCTGAGAAGGCTGGAGAGCAGGTACAGGAGACTGCAGGACAGGTCACAGATACGGCAGGACAGGCTGTACCGCAGGGACAGCAGCCACAACAGGGACAACAGCCACAACAGGGAGGGGGGCCTTTAGGAGGCCTGGGAGAGACTGTAGGTGGTCTCACAGGAGGTCTCGGGCAGGCTGGACAGCCACAACAGGGACAACCACAGCAGGGAGGAGGGCCTTTAGGAGGCCTGGGAGAGACTGTAGGTGGTCTCACAGGAGGTCTCGGGCAGGCTGGACAGCAGCCAAAGGAGGAGAAACCAAAGGAGGAAGAGCCCGAGGAGGAAGAGCCTGAGGAGGAAGAGCCTAAAGAGACCGAAAAGCAGCCACAGCCGCAACCGCAGCAGGCACAGCAGCCGCAGGAGACTGGCGGAGGTGGAGGGCCTTTAGGAGGTATAGGAGGTCTCACTGATACTGTAAGCGAAACTCTCAAGTCGGTCACGGACACCACAAAGGGTATCGGAGGTGGTCTGCTCCCTGATATATCAGTCCTTTCACCGACTGCTGAAGCAGGAGCTGAGGCTAAATCTGATCAGGAGGGTGAAAAGAAAAAAGCCGGGGGAGGACGAGGGCAGAAAAAGACACAGCAACCACAGCAGTGAAGCCTATGATGATCTGGAAAGATAAAAGAGCCGCATATTGTGCGGCTGTACCCAGGCATCTAATACCCGAGATATCTCAACCTGAGATATCTCAAACCCGGGTAGTCAATTCGATAGATCTCTTGAGAGTTTGACGTTTAATCTTTTCAGGACATTTTTCTAGCTTCTGTATTGTCTATAGGATTTTTGCATTTTTCCGTTTATGGATAATTTATATTTTCTGCCTGTATTTCAATTCCCTGAATCTTATCCTGAATTCGGTTCCCTCACCCGTATTAAGTTCAATGCTTCCTTCAATCTGGTCCACAAGAGTGATCACAAGCTGCAAGCCCAGGGAATCAGTTTCTCTGAAATCGATTTCTTCAGGGAAGCCTCTGCCATTATCCCTGACAATGAGAGAAAAACAATTTCCTTTCTCTTCTTTTTTGAGGCAGACACAAATCTCACCGCTCTCCCCCTCTGAGAAAGCATGCTTAAGGGCGTTTGAGACAAGTTCATTGATAATAATGCCCAGGGGAACAGCCGTATCCATGCCAAGGAAAACATTATCAACATCAAGTCTCAGGCTGATATTTCTATCACCTACGGAATATGCCCCGAAAAGATAATTTGCAAGGTTCTGGATGTAGTCTGCAAAGTCCACGCTTATCATATCTTCAGACTGGTAGAGCTTTTCGTGGACCAGAGCCATGGACTTGACCCTGTGCTGGCTGTCCTTGAAAGCCTCGATTACTTTTTCATCATTGAAATTTCCGGACTCGAGGTATAGCAGGGTTGAGATTACCTGAAGATTATTCTTTATCCTGTGGTGAATCTCTTTTTTGCGGATTTCTTCCATCTGCAAAAGAGCCTCTTCAGCCTTTTTGTGCTCGGTTATGTCAAGGATAATACCCTGCAGATGGACCTCACCTTTTTCGTCCCTCTGTATGAAAGTCCTTTCATCCACCCAGCGGAATTCTCCTGACCTGGTAAGGATACGATATTCGGAACTATAATCTTCACAGCCTGATCCCACATTTCTTGCAAGTTCGACCTCAACTTTTTCCATGTCTTCCGGATGGACTATGTCCCCGTAAAGGATTTTCCTTGAGGTAAAGTCCTCTACTTCATACCCGAGCCTTGTAACGTTTTCCGAGACAAACTCTATTGGCCAGCCTTCCTCGTATTTCCACAAAAAAACGATAACAGGGCTGTTATTAATTATGAGCTCCATCTCTTCTTTTAACCTGTTTGAGTGCTCAAGCTTCCTCGCATACTCAATTAAGGCTTTTTCTGCTTCTCTGCGCTGGGTTGTGACCCTGTCAAGAACAAGGCGGGTCTCTTCAATCCCATCCGTGAGAAGTTTAAAATCTCCCTGTCCCTGCACCCGGATAGGCCTCTTGAAGTTATTATGCTGAAAAGCCGTAAGGACAGTATTTGAGTCATCAATAATCATATTGAGGGTCTCGGAAAACTTATCAAGGGTATCTTCAAGTTCCCTGAATTCTCCATATACATCCACATTGACCCTTTCCTTCAATTCCCCTTTTGCAAGGGCATTGGTCACCCTCATGGTTTCCCGGATAGGGATCACCACAGCATTCAGGATTTCATTTAAGCCCTTAGGGATTTCCCGGAAATCGACTTCCACATCCGTATCAGCCCTTACTCCGAGTTCTCCTTTAACCGCGTCTTCGGCAATGCTCTTGAAGTCATCAACAATTCTGTTAATTGGCTTTGTTACGGATCTTGCAATCATATAAGCAAGGGCAGCCATGAACAGGATTGAAATTGCAGAAATTATAAGAAGCCGGTCTCTAAGGTCAGTTACCCCGGCAAGCATTTCTTCCTTAGGGACAACCAGCACGAAAGAAAAGTCTCCGGTCTCAACAGGTTCGTAAAACATAATGACGGTTTTACCTGTGGCTGGATCCCTGGTTTCAAGGCGCCCGCTAATTCCGTTTTTTATATCAAGGGCGGCTTTTTTGATTTCTTGCCCTTCAAAATCATAAAGGTGCTTTTTCCCTATCCAGTCCTTATGGGTCGGATGGGAAAGAAGAATTCCAGTATTGCTTACCATAAAAGCGTATCCGGTATCAAAAGTCCGAATGCTGCTTGCTACCTCGTCCACGTAGTCAAGGGAAACATCAACCCCTCCAATCCCTGCAAAATTTCCGTCCTTAATGATTGGAGAAACATAGCTCACTATGAATATTCCTTCATAAAAATAGGGTTCAGTGAGCACATCCCCTTTCGTAGCCTTTGGGAGCTGGTAGTAATCCGAAGTATTATAATGAAGAAGAGGGGAAACTGAAGCAGTCCCGTTTATTTTATTCCAGTAAGGAACAAACCTGCCAGTTTTATCATGAGCAGGCGCATTTATGTATTCTGAGTCTTTTCCGTCAAAAGAATTGGGTTCAAAAGCCACATAGGTCCCGAGGAGGTGAGGGTTGTCACGGAGCAGATTTTCCAGAATAAGGAGGGCTTCATCCCGGTCTGCAGTCTCATAACTTTCCATCGTAGTGGAGATTGTCCTTGCAATGACAAGGTTGGCTTTCATGTCCGTATCGAACTGATTTGCATAGTTGGAAGCCATCTCAACTGACTGCTGGTAAGCCAGCTTTTCTTCCTGCGTTGTAACCGTGGAAATGATCACAGCTGTGGAAGCTGTAAGGATTAGAAAAACCCCGAGCACGGTATAAACGATCATTTTTGTTCTTAACGGGGTGTTGCTAAACATTTATTAATCCTCATTTTCTATTTATCTCGTTTTAGCTACCAGCAGGGAAAAAGAGAGTAATTTTTCCACGCCATGGATTATGGGAAAAACCAGTTATTAACTATATAATTATACAGGATATCTCTATAATTATGCAGAAGAATCCGTGCAGGGAAACTTTTAATTTCCGCATGTTTATCCTCTGCATGCTTATTCTGGAACGCTCTTTTTAATCAGAAGAATTTACTAATCTGAGAAAAAAGTCAGGCGCTATCAGGTTTTTAAGAATTAAATTTTATGGGCACTTAAAATATTTAAATACTCCTAAAAAACGCCCACAAGAAACCTCAAAAATGGAACTCAAAATTCCAGTAGAGAAGTCTTGTTTTACATTTATTTAACACGTTGCCTGTTTTCAGATTAACTGTTTTGAGGTAGTTTTGTTTAAGATAGTATCAATTAAAGCAAGTCTGGTAAAAAGTCGGATACGATAAAAATAACTGGATACGGTAAAAAGGAAGAGTGCAGGGCATATCTCTGCACCCCATTAAAACTTATGTTACAGTTTCGCCCGTTACAGAGTTTTCTTTTCCAACCCTGGTCGGGTTCTCATTCTGGGAATAGAACCAGAGCGGGATGTAAAGGGAAAGCATTACGAAACCGACTATTGTGGAAGTCCAGCCCACCTCAAGGCTATTGAGATAAATAATCCCTATTAGACACAAAGGCAGGTTAAAGATCCCGAAGAGAGCGGCAACATACTGCCAGCCTCCCGGAGCCTTGAAGGGCCTTTCAAGTGTCGAGAAACGGGGGTCGAACTTTGCTTTTACGTATGCGAAAAGACTGATCCCATTGGCACAGACATATCCGATTGCAGATGCTGCCAGGATAGCAGCAGGCGTCCCCAGGAAGATGAAACCCATGTTAAAGAGGGCAATAACAATCATTGCATTAACCGGGGTTCCGTGCAGGTTCATCTTTCCGAAGAACTTCGGCAGATTTCCTTCTTCAGCCATGGAGTACATAGCCCTTGAAGCTCCCAGGAAAGCAGTCTGGATAATAAGAACCATTGCCGCAATCAACATGAGGATGGTAAGGGACGCACCTATGGGACCCAGAGTCATCTGAGCCAGCGGAAGCATTGGCGAGAAGGGCTCATCCAGGATTCCTTCGATGCCCAGGGTTCCGGTACAGGCTGCCTGGACAAGGATAAAGGTCACAAGGCAGATTGCCCCGCAGATAAAGAGGGCTTTGGGCACGTCAGACTTCGGCTTCTTATACTCAGGTCCGTAGATAGCTGCGGTTTCCCAGGCACAGGCGCTCCACTGGGCCATTGCCATAAGCCCGAACAGGATAAGGATGTGCTCCATATCCCAGGTCCAGTCCGTCGGAAGCCAGGCGCCAGTGATATTGCTCAGCTCAAAGTGCCCTGTTGCGAAGGGTGCAAGAGAGATAATTATAAGCGGGGCAAGCGAAAGCACTGCAAGGATATACCCGAGCGTTGCTCCGCCTGAAAGACCGCGGTAATTTACAAGGATCAGGAACAAAAATACAACCGCGCCGGACGCAAGGTATAGAGCCAGGTCAGGCACTCCGGCAAATGCAGGGACAAGCCCTTTGAGGTAGCTTCCTATAAGGATTGAAAAGATAGCAAGCACAGGGTTCCAGGCAAACCAGTAGCTCCAGGCGCTGAAACCTCCAAGCAATTTACTCTTTTCATAACGTTTATTTCCGTCTCCTGCCCTGAAAACGCTCTGGGCATATCCGGGCAGTCCGGAAGCTTTCGGGAACATTGTTGCAAGCTCACCATAAGCAAAGTTCTGCATGAAGCCCTGGAAGACAGAAAATGCCCATATAATGATTGCAAAAGCCCAGACATAGCTTGCAAAGTAACCGATAGATGGAAGGATCAGCACGGGAACACCAAGGGCGATTGCAAGCCCCTGTTTCCAGTCAATTGTCCGCTGAAGCCCCCCGGATTCACTTTTTTCATCACTCATTTCAACACACACTCCATTACTGTTTGTTGACATAGCCTGACGATTCGCACAGCTCTTGCAGCATAAATAAGCCTGCAAGACCTGCAAGCAGAAGAAACGGAAAGATATTCAGGAACCAGAAAGGGAAGATGCTCAGGGTTTTTTTCAGCCTGCTACAGCTTCCCTAAAAAGTTTCGCCCTTTTTCCTGAAGGACTCTAGAGGAGATAAGATCCCTTTTATGGTTCTTGATACCTTTTCTTAGCTATTATGGCAATTTCTTTGTGCAAATCCGATTGCGATTCAGTTTGTTTATCTGGTCTGTCTTCTGAAAAGATTACAGGAGTTTATCTTGACATCGAGAACYTTCTCGATATTCATTTTTGCAGCAATGCCCTTTGCGGCACCCGGGACTGAGGTGATCACGCCAATATCGAGCTCTTCACGGAGTTCGCGCATAAYGTGCTCATCTGAGAGATCCATTGTGTCAACACTGAGCTTCTTTGCCACATACTCTTTTGCTTCTTTTATCCTCATGTTCTTTGAGAATTCCATCCTTGCTACAAGGTCTCCGGCTGCTCTCATACCTGTCATACCTGAAGCCATTATGTGGGAGATCGGCATACCCAGAGGGTCGCCGACCCCGACCTATATGCCGTCTACGCCGGCAATCTCGACCATTGCCTTGCTTGCCCTTGTAACGGCATCGATTGGGGGAGTCTCAAGCATCGGAATTCCGCCCACACCCATACCCATATCAACGTGACAGGGGATAGTGGACGCTTCAACCGCTGCCTTCATGAAAGTTACTGCCCGTGCCAGGTTCCAYGGAGAAGTCTTGCTKGTGTTTGTGTTGCATACAGGTCCGAAGACATTTGCTCCTGCCTTTGCAACAAGTGGAGCCTGCTGGTGWGGCCAGAGTCCTGCAAGAGTCACGCCGTCATACTGCAGGTTCCCGTGCATCCCAAGCACCATTTCTCCAGCCATACCGGCTTCGATGTACATGTCAGGGAATTCCTTCCTGAGGGCTTCGATTGCGTGCAGGGTTCCGTACATGTCAGCGTCGCCTGCTGCAGCYGTTGTGTCAAAGTTAAYACCATCCGCACCCGAGGCAAAGAGCTTCTGCATAACCCAGACAGTGTCCCTTGTAAGGTGCTCGGCTGCATGTTCCATGGAGTCCCAGGCTTCCTGAATTTTGAAAGCCTTCATCAAGTCACCRGGGTTYTCGAAAGGYCCGTCAGGAGTGTAGTAGAGTCCCATGTTAGGCATTGCACCGTAGAAGAGMGGGATAACCATGTTCTGCTGGCAGACTTCCATTGCCTGGCATTCRTTTGAGACCACAGGTTTTACAGGTTTGTAGCTGTAGTCAATATGCCCGAGTTCCATGGTGTCGGCACCAAAAGCCCTTTCGTGCATCATGCAGCCGACAAGCCGGCTTGARGGAATACCTACACCRCTGTTACCCTGGTCACCGTCAAGCCTGAGAGTCCCGATATCGTGAGTTACRGGCACTTCCATGCCGTGTTCCACACTGACTGCCTTTCCGGGCATCATAAGGATTTCTGCAAGCTTGTCGACTTCATCGGCACTCAGACCGGAGATCTCACCGAGGTCGGCGGCATTTGCCACACCTGCCTCAAGTTCCTCCATGATCTTTTCTTTCGTAAGGAAGATACGTTTCCCGTCTCCCATTCTCAAAGCATATTCAGTTGCCATTTTTAATCCTCCATTAATAAATGAGAGTAACTAAAGTTAGAGTGAGATGGTTTTACTGAAATTTAGGGTTCAGAGGAGCAGTTCTTTTGCCTTTGCAACGGCTTCACTTGCGTTTTCAGCGTAGCAGTCCGCTCCTATTTTGTCAGCCCAGGCCTGGGTTGCAGGAGCACCGCCTACCATTACTTTGATTCGGCTGCGCAGCCCTTCCTCTTTCAGGAGCTCAATAACCTGTCTCTGTCCGGGAAGCGTTGTAGTCATAAGAGCAGAAAGCCCTATCATGTTAGCATTGACTTCTTTTGCCTTATCAACAAAGTTCTTTATAGGAACATCCCTGCCTATGTCATGGACTTCAAAACCAGCGGACTGGAGCATGGTTGACACAATCGATTTGCCAATATCATGTACATCCCCTTCAACAGTCCCGTTTACAATTACTCCGAGCTTTTTGCTCTCGGTACCCGCAGGTAGATCAGCTTCAAGGACTTTTACTCCTGCTGTCATTGCATCAGCTGCCATCATTACATGGGGCAGGAAAAGTTTCCCTCTCTCAAAAAGAATTCCTACCTGGTTCATGCCGGCAGCAAGCCCTTTATCAATAATCTCTGCGGGCTCCATAACCTGTTTTGCTTTTTCAACCGCAGCGAGTACTGCATCTTTTTTACAGGAGATTACCGCGTCCGAAAGCTCCTGGATAAGTTCTTCTTTAGTTGCCATTTTTTAACCTCCAATTTTCGTCAGAGCCTTTCCTCAGTATCTGAAATATCGCTACTGAAGCTTAATTTCTGATTGTATGTATTATATATGTAGAATTATATAGCCCAGCCTGTGCTGTTTTTTCTTAACGGTGTGGATCTGGAACTTCCAGAAAGCACTACGAAGACCGAAGGGTAAAGGACAGGTTATCTGGTCAGGGAATAAAGGATGAGCTTTTTTAATAGCATTAAAATTTTCAATCTTGATTAAAACAGGGACAAAAAACCAGGGACAAAAAACCAGGGATAAGACAGGGATGAGGCAAGGATAAGGCAAGGATGAGGCAAGGATGAGGCAAGGATGAGGTAAGGATTGAGATAAGGATGAGGCAAAGATGAGGCAAAGATGAGGCAAAGATGAGGTAAGAAGAGACAGTGGTGAGATAGGATAACTTCAGAAATTGGAAAGGGGCTCGATTCAAGATCATTTCTTTAAGAATCTGTCCTTTAAGGACTCGTCTTTAATGGACCTGTCCTTTAAGAACCTGTTTTTAATTGACCTTTACTTATTCGTTTACTTAATAGTCATTCTGGTTATTTCTGGTTATCCAGTACGCAGACCCTGATTGTTCCGGCACTCGTCCGGAAGTCCGTGCAGATATTCGGAGGAGTTCGGTTTATTTCAAAAACTTCCATTTTTTCTTTAGGCCGGCAGAAGTAATCACCCTCAAGGCGGAACTTTTTATAAAGCTCACATGCCTCACATAGGCAATCTTTTCCTTTTCTATCTCCATCAGCTGTGCCTCCCCTGGCGCAGAACATCCCTTTACCCCCTGGATAAGATGGGCAGGTCTTGCAGATACAGGCTTTAAGGTGATGGTATGAGCTGCAGATCCCAAAATACCTTCCATATGTTTCCCTGCCTCTCAGGATAATGTCGCGCATCTCCGAGAACTCCTCTGCTTCTGCCACCTCGGTACTTTCTCTGTCTTCCGCTGAGGTCTCAGAATCCGTGTCCAGAATATTCCCCCTGTACAAAAAAAGACACTAATTTATAAGATGTCAAAATATATTGTATATTGCTTGAGGGTTTTATAAATACATTTTCACCTGTAGCCAGAGGGCTCCGGGATCTAAAAAGGCTTTGGAGGACAAGGGATATTATGGGATTTAATCAGGCAACTGAAAGCGACGAGTTGATTCTTGATGAAGCACTTGAAAGGCAACGAATTCTGGAAACCGTGATCAATAACAGCCCAGTAATGGCTTTTCTCTGGACCCCGGAAGAGGACTGGCCTGCAAAGTATGTCTCGGAAAACGTGACACAGCTTGGGTACACTGCAGAGGATTTCCTTACAGGCAGAATAATGTATGCGAATATAGTTCATTCCGAGGATATAGACAGGGTAAGAAAAGAACTTACAAGATGCTGTGAAATCGGAAAAGACGATTTTATCAATAGATACAGGGTTCTTACAGGCGGGGGAGAGGTACGCTGGGTGGAAGAAAAAACCTTTATCCAGCGTGATGAGAGAGGAAACGTCGTGAATTTTCAAGGTATAGTCAGGGACGTTACTTCCGAGATAAAAAATGAAAGAGCATTGCGTGATGCCCTTGAGAGCCAAAAAGCACTTATGGAAAAACAAAAAGCCCTCCTTGAGCGTCAGAGAGCCCTCGAGACAGTGATCAACAACAGTTCTGTGGTAGTTTTTCTCTGGAAAGCAGAAAAATACTGGCCCACACTTTATGCATCGGACAATGTCCGTCAGTTCGGGTATGCTCCTGAAGACTTTATCTCAGGAAGGATCCTTTATGGAAAAATCATCCATCCTGAAGACCTTCTCCTTGTGGAGCTCGAACTTGAGGAGAACTGTGAAGAAGGCGGAAAAGAGTTCAACCGACAGTACCGCATACTGACGAAGACCGGAGAGGTACGCTGGGTGGAAGAAAAAACCTTTATTCAGCGCAATCAGGAAGGGCAGGTAACCAATTTCCAGGGAATCATTGAAGACGTAACCGGAAGGATCAAAAAAGCTGAAAAATAATCAATATCCAGGAGATCACCTCAAAGTCTATTATCTCAAGGTCTACTATCTCAAGGTCTATTATCTCAAGGTCTATTATCTCAAGGTCTATTATCTCAAGGTCTATTATCTCAAGGTCTATTATCTCAAAGTTTATTTATCTCTGTGAACTCGCAGTCAGTTAGTTTTACTGGCATGCATTTTCTCGCCAGAACCGGAAACTGGCTCGACCGGGAGGACCGAGATTCCCTCCTTAAAAAACTATGTCCCTTTTTGAGTTTTTGTCCCTTTGAAATTTAAGAGCTTTTTAAGTTTAAGAACTTTTTAAGTTAAGAGCTTTTTAAGTTTAAGGGCTTTTTTAAGATTAGGGCCTTTTTAGATTCTATAAGAAGAACCTTTCTTCCTGTGACTTAAGAACAAATCAGCTTTTATTTTATAGTCCCATTCTCTTTACTATTGTTACTATTAAAATTGGAAACTGTCCTGAAAAACAATAGTAAAGAGTTCTCTGTCTAATTTCGAAAAATTTACCTGAAGAAAAACCAATTATAAGAAAAAAGGTGCTTATACGAACGATATGTATAAGATGAAAGAAAATATATTTATAATTAATAAAAAAGATGATATAAAATATACGAATGTATACTATATGCCTATAAAAATGCGTACTGTTTGCTTATAGTAGAATAGATTTGGGTATAATACTATAGACTTTGTGATTGGCTATTGTGATCGGCTATTGTGATCGGCTAGAGACCTGACGATCATAATTTAAGTCGTCATATTTTAAGTTGAAATACACTGCAAAAGTACAGGCCAAAAACTGTTGCGTCCAGTTCAGGTGCATAACATGGAAGACTCTCTACTCGACCTGATTTTCTTATCCGAAAAAAGAAAGAATGTACTTCTCCTTTTGCTTGAGGGACCAAAAGACATCAATACAATTAAGAAAACCCTTAAAGCAAGTGCAACATCAGTCCAGCCCCAGATAAAAATGCTGAAGGAAAAACACCTTGTAGTCCAGGATAAAGATGCCTACAGGCTTAGCGAGATAGGAAAAATTATAGCCGAGAAAATGAAACCCCTGCTGGATACTCTTGCTGTGCTGGAAGAGAATACAGACTACTGGGCTGACAGGGATATAAGTAAAATTCCGCCTTTTCTCCTCCGCCGTATAGGTGAACTTGGGCACTGTATCATAGTCGAGCCCCAGATAGAACATATGTTCGAAATGATTCCCGAATATGTTAAAAATGCTGAGAAAGCGAAAAGGTTTGAGGCATTAATTTCTTATTTCCACCCTCTCTTTCCTTCCTTTTATCTCGGGCTTGCACAAAAAGGTACATCGGTGTCACTCATTCTTCCCGAATCAATTCTTAAAAGATGGGTTGAGGATGATTACAGGGAACAAACCAGGCAGTTTCTTAAAATGGAAAACACCAGGCTTCTGATCTGCAAAGACTGTGAAAAGACCCCCAATATTGTGGCGGCAGACAATTTTATGGGAATATCTCTTTTCCCAAAGGATGCTGCTTTTGACAGAAAATACTTGATAAGCTTTGAGCCTGGCGCTCTTGCCTGGGGCAAAGAACTCCATGACTATTACGAGCAGAATTCGGAGCAGATTAAAGATATTGACAGTTTATAAGTACAGCGCAAAAATAACTTATACAGCTTAAATATTTTTCATAGATCCATAGAATATTCTTACTGAGTCTATAAAAAATATTCTTCAAGGTCTGTCTCACCCCTTGCATAGCTTTCATGCCATTCCCGGGGCACGGGCAATTTTTCATAGAGGATTTTCCTCCTCGCCTCAAGCAGTTCTGGCTCTTTTCCCATGAACTCTGCAGCGCACAGGACTGTATTTTCAACCTTTCCTGCCACCTCTTTTAACCACCTGTAGCCTTCAAAAGACCTGAGTAGGTGGTGGTCCAGGATAAGAGTGTCAACATTCCTGGCAAGAAGAAGAGCATTTTCAAACGCCTCTTTTGAAGCTTCAGGGACATGGTGGGAGAGATAAAGCGGAGGACCTGAGGCAAAAACAATTGCAGGCTTCCAGGAAATTATCTCCAGTACAGTTTCTCTGTCCAGTAGCTGGATATCCGAACTATGGACAAACACATCATCTCCTTCGGAGATCCGGGTCATCATTACCGTGCCAAAACCCTTATCTTTTGTCCCATGCGGAACAGGAGACGAAAAGGTTATGCCGTCGGAACCACTGCCTTCGGAAGCGGGCAGAGGGAAGCCAAGAAAATGGGAGAGTTCTTTTCTCCGGCGTGCAGACAACCCTGAAATTTTTTCAGGACCTTTGCACCAGAACCTGACCCCTTCCACAGAAGGGAGGGCCTCTACTGGCAATTGATAAGGATCTTCGGCTTTCATGGGCATGTGGTCCCCATGATAGTGACTGATTACTATGTCTGTTGTACCCTCAAATTCAGCAAGAATTCTCTTCCTTATCCTGAGGGCAGCTGCAACCTCCACAGGATGGGGAAGCAGCCCGTAACGCAGGCGAGCCAGAGCAACTCCAGGGTCGATAAGAATTTTTCTCTCCCCGGTTTTTACAGCGCAGGCAAGAGACCTCGCTCCGAAGGACTCGCACCCCAGTATGTCAATCTGCATATGTTTTTATTTGTTTACAGGGATAAAAGCTCTTTTCAAATAAAAATTTTTGAAGAACTGCCCTACACTAGTTGAGAGATATATCTCTTGAGCCCGGAAATCGTATCTTAATCTACAGATAAATATAAGCGCCTCCGCCAGCCAAGCGCCTCCGCCAGCCAAGCGCCTCCGCCAGCCAAGCGCCTCCGCCAGCCAAGCGCCTCCGCCAGCCTATCTGGTGGCTCTTCAAAAAAGAAGAACGATTTGATAAACGAATAATGTTTTATGGGTCAGAGATATTGCAATTCAGTCCTCCTGATTAAAGCACACTGTTAAAACCTATAAGTTAGTCCTCTTGAGCGAAACAAAGTGGAGCGAAAAGGACCGCGTACTCCCGAGGCGCAATTCGGGCGAGGCGCAATTCGGGCGAGGTGCAATTCGAGAGAGGTGCAATTCGGGGCGAAAAGGACCTCGTGCTGTTGAACCTGCAGTGCAACTCCCAGGAAATCTCTGATTTCCTGTGATCCCGAAGCGAAATTAGAGAGTAAAATCTGTTATTTTTATAAATTAGTCTGCTTGAACGAGCGAAGCGAGTGAAACAGACCTCGTGCTCCCGAAGCGAAACTCGGGAAGCGAAACGCGGGAGGCGAAACGCGGGCGAGCCAGCCATTATTTTCTTTTAACTTAGAAACGTCACTATGCAGTGGGGTAGCTGACCTTCCAACAGATTTGATTTAGAAGTCAAAAGTATCTTTTACTCCTTATCCGAAAGATATTCTTCTGAAAACATTTTTACAGTGAGGTAAAAGTAAGCCAGCAGAAGGGGACCGATAATAATTCCTACAAGTCCGAAGAGTGAGACTCCTATAACGATCCCGAGCAAAGATTGGAAAGGATGAATTTTTCCTACTTTTTTCTGGATAACAGGCCTGAGAAAACTGTTATCTGCTATATTCAGGAGAACTCCTGTCACAAGGATGCCTATTGCTGCAGTATAATCCTGCTGGAGCAACTGAATAATTATTACAGGGATCCAGATCAAAGGCGCTCCGACTACGGGCAGGAAAGACAGGACTGCTGCGATAGACCCCCAGAGGAAAGCTCCCTGGATTCCAAAAATAATAAAGGAAGCAATAAGAATTCCGCCTTCGATGATGGCAATAGCACCGCTGGCAATTAGGGTCGTACGGACAGTATTCCTGAACTCATCGAGGAGGATAATTGTGTTCTTTGTATTGAAAGGAATTGCCATAAAGACGTTTTGCATAAAATCCGAGTCCTCTCCTGTTAAAAGATAATAGAGCAGGAAATACATCAGGAGAAAACCAATAATTCGCTGGCTTATGTTTTGAATCGAGCCCAGAACAAGCAAACTGAGGTAATTGACGGCTTGAGTAGCCAGGTCCATCACCCTCTCTTCAAGGCTTGCCTGTAAGGTACCGTTAATACCAAGTCTTGAGAATAATCTGCTAAAAAGCTGGCTTCCGGACTGAACAGATGCCATTATAGATTCCTGGTTCAGTAAAATCTGCTGAATCTCGCTGATAACCATGCTCAGGAGAAAATAAAGGGGAATCAGTATAAGAAACATAGAAATTATTATTACCAGAGCTGCCGAAATTTGCCTGTTAAGACGGGCTCTTTTGAGGAGAAAGTAGTACAGAGGTTTGAAGATTACAGAAAGAATAAAGGCTCCAAAAAAATAGTCTATGTATGGAAGAACTGCATAGACAATAATTGCACTCAGAACAATGATAAGAAGAAGAGCCAGTGCTGTTCTAACATACTTTTCCATCAGATATAATCTGATTTTGTATTATAAAATTATATAAGCATAAGAGTTCCTTCCTGTCAAGCCTGGACCCGGAGCCCGAATATGATATTGCAAAAGCCGTGTCTGCAGTGTGATCTGCTACCTGGGGTTAAAGGTAAAGTTCAATTAAGGAAAATCCGTAATCATAGTCTGCCTCTCATCTCTTTCTCTCAATCTCGTAACCCCTACACCTACAAGCCTGAACTTCCGCCTACCCATGAATTCCGATAAAAGCTGAATGGCTGTCCTTTTGATCACGAAGATGTCGGAAGTCCAGATCGGAAGAGTTCTCGATCGCGTATAGGTGGAAAAGTCCTCAAAGCGCACTATGAGAGTTACGGTTTTGAAAAGGAAACGGTGTTTCAGGAGAGATCCGTGCACACTCTCTATAAGAAGGTCCAGGGACCCGGATATTTTCACAGGGTCATTCGTATCCTCTGCAAAAGTTCCGTGCCTGCTTATTGATTTTACGCCTTCCCTTTCCACGACCTCTTCAAAGTCGAGCCCGTTTGCCATCTGCTTCATCCTGAGTCCGAGTTTTCCAAACCTTTCCGAAAGTAGCTGGATATCGCAGTTTGCAAGCTCTTCTACCCTGCTTATCCCTATCCTTTTAAGGGTTTCCACTGTCTTTTCGCCCACTCCGGGAATTTTAGAAACCGGCAGCGGAAAGAGAAACTCCCTGACATCTTCAGGCCTGACAACAGTAAGCCCGTCAGGTTTCTGAAAACCCGAAGCAATTTTTGAAATAAGCTTATTTGGCCCAACTCCCACAGAACAGGTAATCCCCTGTTGCTTCTGTACTTCGTCCTTGATACTGAGAGCATAGATTGCAGCCTCTTCAAAACTCCTGACCTCAGGCCCTGGTATAAGGTAGGCTTCGTCAACACTGACCTGCTGGAACTTTTCTGCAAACCCACGCAAAAGTTCCATTACCCCTGCCGAAACCCCTGCATATAGCTTCATGTCCACAGGCAAAAATACGGCACCCGGACAGAGCCTGTAAGCCTGAGAAATCGGCATTGCCGAATGGATACCATACTTTCTTGCCTCATAAGAGCAGGTACTTACAACTCCCCTTCCTGACCCTCCTTTTGGGTCTGAACCCACAACTACGGGCAGCCCTTCCAGTTCTGGCTTTTCCCTGACCTCTACAGACGCAAAGAAACTGTCCATATCTACATGGAAGGTAATTCTCCTTTCGGAGATGTTCTTTTCAGGGTTGGAAGAAGGCATCATGTAAGATAGAATAAAACATGTAAAAAAGGATTGAGGAAGTCGGGTGAAAGTATTAATTCGCTTGGTCTAAAAATAACAGTATAACCTTAAAATGAGACATCAGGTAATTTGAATGGCGTGACGGATCATATTCATGATTCCTGCAGGTCATCGTCCCCTCTGTACATTGCCGTTTTTGATACAAAGCATACCCCTATAGCCGGCATGCAAATAGTCCAGTAAAAAGCCAGAGGCAACAACACCGTCTCAATACTCGACCATTTTGAAATCTCTCTGAATGCAAGAAGAAGGAAAAATATAGAAAAGATACTTGCTGCGGATGAAATCACAATGTATACATTTTTCGAACTATCGTGTCCATATGAGGATAAGAAAAATAATACCGAGCATGGGGATAGCAATGCCAGCACAGCTATCCAGAGTACTTCTACTGTGCTTATGGGGTCGCTAAGAAATGGTTTTCCACTAGAATAAGCCAGAAAATTCGTTATAACGAATACAGACAGGGAAATACACAGAGGAATTGCCAGATACCATCGGGATAACATTTTTCTGGCTTCCAGTACGAAAAGTACGGAGCCAAAAAGGGAGATTACGCTCAGTACTTTGATGATGGCGATGAAAAGTAAATCAGATGCTAGCAAATCGGACGCGATAAAGTTAGGGCTTATAACAGACATCGAGCGGAATATAACGGATACGAAGCTTGTAACCCAGGTCATCATAAAGATAACCGATGTCAACGCCAGCGCAATGTTTATCCTCATTAAATCATCACCGTAAAATGGAAGTCATGTGAGTATGAAACGGGCTGTCATAATATAATAATGAAACACTGACAGCCGATTCTTGCTGGCTCCAATGTGACAGACCCTTCATACAGGGTGCTGCAGCTCCCTTTCCATCGCATGAAATGAACACCCTAACCTTAGATCGAATATTAAATATAGCTTACTATACTAACGTCTGTCCTGTAGACATCTATATACCCCGGATTTACATAATACAGGCAAAAACAGCTCTTTGTGACGCGTAAAGGATTCATGGGAGTTCTTACAACTAATTTCCAAATTAAAGTCAGCCTGATAACTGATCAGAATAATTTTAAAAGATTAATGAATTTTAAAGTATTTTCAGCACATGAAAAATGCCCAGCTGGCAGCTGCCCGAACATTTAAGCCAGCTCAGATCCGTCCATATATTTAAGCCAGCTCAGATCCGTCCATATTTTTCTTTCTGTTGAATAGTTTAGCGTTCCGTAATTGCTCGTTTGATATGTTCCGGGACATCCGAAAATCGAATCTTTCATTTTTCTCTTCTGCGCTGCATAAGACTTGATCCGGCTACCAGCCCGCGAGAAAAAATAGCAGTGAATTCATGCCGGTATTAGGAGAAACTAATACAGAAATGCCTTTCTGGCCCGATAAATAAATCTCAGTTTTCGAACTCTACGGCTTGACCGCAGCTTGACCGCAGCTTGAAAAAACATTTCTATAAAGCCGAGAAATATAATCTTAATATTTTCGATATTTATTAGTTTAAAACAGGGGGGATTTCATTAGAGTAGAGCAGGAAGGTTCAAAAATTGAAAAGAAAATAATCGGACAACCTTTTCCTGAAATTACATCAAAATCACTTACAGGTAGGGTTGTGACCCTTCCGAAAGCTGTGAAAGGAAAGGTGGCACTCATCTGTATTGCTTTTGTGCGAAGTGCACAGGGTATGATCGATTCCTGGGCTCTCCCTTTTGAGCAGGAATTCGGAAAAAACAGCAGGTTTGTGGTCTACGAAGTCCCGATGATAAACGCAGGCTGGAAGGTTCTCTCCTGGATGATTGATTCCGGTATGAGAAGTGGGATATCGGTGGAGAAACATGATAAAGTGGTTACCTTTTATGGGGATTACTCCGGCTACCAGGAAGCTCTTGGGATGGGAAACACGAACTTTGCCTATGTTTTCTTACTGGATCCGGCAGGCATTGTCCGCTGGAAAGGACAGGGATACGCCAGCCCTGAAACCGAAAAAGAACTTTTCAATAATGCAATAACTCTTAAATGACTCTCAAATGACTTCAAGTGACTCTTAAATGATAGTAAATTTCAAGTAAAAATTTCAAGTAAAATAGAGGGGAAATGGAGGGGAAAATGAAAGGAACAAAGATAATACTTGGTTTTTTCGCTCTTGCTGTCCTTATTTTTTCGGCTTATGCTGTCCTGAGAACAGTGCCCGTTAATAACTGCGGGGAAAACGAGACAGGGCTTGCCTGTATTGAGCTTCCGCCCGGCTTTTCGATTGACTATTACATTGAGGATGTTGAAGGTGCAAGGTCTATAGCTCTCAGTCCGAATGGGACGCTTTTTGTCGGAAGTCGGAGTGAAGGAAAGGTCTATGCCATTCTTGACCGGAATGCGGATAATAAAGCTGATGATGTAATCGTACTTGCCGAAGGCCTTGATATGCCAAATGGGGTGGCATTCATGAACGAATCCCTGTATGTAGCCGAAATTTCAAGAGTGATTCGCTACGATGATATCGAAGCAAGGCTTGAAAACCCGCCTGAGCCGGTTGTGGTCAACGCAGACTTCCCTTCCGACAGCTCACACGGCTGGAAATACATAAAGTTCGGTCCCGATGGAAAGCTGTATGTGCCTGTGGGGATGCCCTGTAATGTCTGCAACCTCGAAGAGGAAGATGAACGCTATGGAACGATCATGCGGATGGAGCCTGACGGGAGCCAGCTCGAGATCTTTGCAAGAGGAATAAGGAATACTGTAGGTTTTGCCTGGCATCCCGAAACCGAAGAGTTATGGTTTACGGATAATGGCAGGGATTGGCTTGGAGACGATTTGCCTCCGGATGAACTTAACAGGGCACCTGAACCCGGTATGCACTTTGGGTTTCCTTATTGTCACGCAGGCGATATCCCTGACCCGGAATTTGGAAAACTTCGGAACTGCTCCGAATTCACAGCGCCTGAGATTAAACTGGGTCCGCATGTTGCTGCCCTTGGGATGATCTTTTACACAGGCACAATGTTCCCTGAAGAATACAGGAATCAGGTCTTTATTGCCGAGCACGGTTCATGGAATAGGAAAACTCCCATAGGCTACCGGGTAACTCTGGTCAGGTTGGAGAACGGAACCCCTGTAAGCTATGAACCTTTTGCTGACGGCTGGCTCCAGGGGTTTGCAGACTGGGGAAGGCCTGTGGATGTCCTTGTAATGCCTGACGGAGCTTTGCTTGTATCGGACGATAAGAATAATGCGGTCTACAGGATCAGTTACAGCTGACCAGGATACTTTACAAACCAAAATCTAAAAGCTGACATCTTAAAACTGATACCTTACAAGCATGTTAAAGGAGCCAGAATAATTAAAAACTTCTCGGATTCGGTAAATCTCGGATTCGGTAAAAATACTTATGATTATATCTTCATATACGATAAGCAGGGGGTGAATAATTGTTATCTAAAATTCCTATAGACCTTAAGAAAGTATCTGAAGAGGATATTGATAAGGAAATTCTCAGAGCCGGAATTGTTGCCGAGATCGATGCTGTAAACCTTTACGAGCAGATGGCTGCCCTTACTAAAAATGAGAATATAAGAGAAGTCCTCATGGACGTGGCAAAAGAAGAAAAAACACACATAGGGGAGTTCCAGGCGCTTTTACTTCGGTTCGATGCCCAGCAAAAACAGGAACTTGAAGCCGGAGCCAGGGAGGCTGAGGAGGAACTGTCAAAATAAACAGATCGGATAAGCCTTCTGACTTCCAGGTTTCGAATTTCTCCGGATGGTTTCAGATTCCAGGGAAAAATCCTTGCTTAAATTTTTTAACTTTTATTTTATAGATCGTTTTGTTTTTTATTTTTTTATTTGTGTATCGCATTCATCTCTATTTATTTTTTATTTTTATATTTATTTTTTATTTTTATATTTACTTCTTATTTTTATATTTACTTCTTATTTTTATATTTACTTTTTATATTTATATTTATTTTTATATTTATATTTATTATTATATTTAGTTTTATATCGTATTTATTTTTGAATTTATTTCTGGATTGTATTTGCCTCTGTATTAATTTTCTTAGATACAGATTTCTTAAAAATATTTCTTAAAAGTAATCTTTAAAATATTTCTTAATATTGATTTCCTGCAATAAATTCTTCAAGCATACGATACGCCTCATCATCCGAATACTGTATGGGAGGGTGCTTCATAAAATATGCAGACGGCTGATAAAGGATTCCTCCTCTCCCCCTGTCAAGTGCCAGTTTGCAGCACCTGATGGCATCGATTACAACACCTGCAGAGTTAGGGGAGTCTTCTACCGACAGCCGGAGTTCAAGATTCATTGGCACATCCCCGAAGAGTTTTCCTTCCATCCTCAGGAAGCAGACTTTGTTATCTTTTTGCCAGGGAACATAGTCACTCGGACCAACATGAATATTTCCGTTATCAAGCCTTTCCGCAAGCACGGACTGGACAGCTTCTGTCTTAGAGGTTTTTTTGGATGCAAGCCGGTCCCGGTTTAGCATGTTAAGGAAATCCGTATTCCCACCTGTATTTAGCTGATAGGTCTTTTCCACTTTTACACCGCGCTTCTTAAAAAGGTCGGCAAGAGTCCTGTGAACGATAGTCGCCCCTAGCTGGGATTTGATGTCATCACCTATGATAGGAAGCTTCTTTTCTTCAAAGCGCTTCGCCCATCCAGGATCGCTCGCAATGAAAACAG
Source organism: Methanosarcina sp. DH2 (assembly GCF_020804225.1). Lineage (GTDB taxonomy): Archaea > Halobacteriota > Methanosarcinia > Methanosarcinales > Methanosarcinaceae > Methanosarcina. The sequence goes on along the minus strand of NZ_WJBI01000001.1, from coordinate 720,540 downwards.
GCATGCTGTTGATAAAAGCACAGCCGGCTTCAAGAGCACATTCGGCATAAAAACGGGCAGCCTCTTCGGAACCTACAGGCATGTAATTTACAAGAATCTCGGCTCCTGAATTCTGCAAGACATTTACAATATCCTCTTTTACCGCACCCTCTCCTTCCACAGGCAGAAACCTGCAGTCCTCAGGATAATTGATAAGATGTTCGGAACAGCCGTCCAGAATCCTTCCCATTTTCACCTCAACGCCTGTTTTCGGCACATCAGGACAGAAAGCAGCTGTGCAATTCGGAAGGGAAAATATTGCTTCTGATACGTCCTTTCCAATTTTCCTTCTATCAATATCAAAGGCTGCTGCCACTTCAATATCGGATGGTAAATATCCCCCAAGGTCCCGATGCATCAGACCAATTGTATCTGCGTTTTCTTTTTTTCTGTAATACTCAATCCCCTGCAGAAGTGAACTCGCACAGTTCCCAACTCCTGCAATGGCAATTCTTATACCGTCTTTACCTGCCATTGGAGTCCCCCAAATAAGCTCAAAATAATATGAGATATATTTAATTTCCCGGTTCTCATTTATCTGCAGTTCCCAAAGCCAATCTCCAGAGATACCCCCATCCAGGATAAGGAATGAAAACTGTAATGCTTCTTATCTTATGAAGAAAATACTATAAAAAACGTTTTACAAAAAAAAGAGTTAATGTGACACTGTAGATCCAGCTTTTCTGTGTGGTTTAGGCTATTTTATGCTGTTATCCGGCTCTTATACCTTTTACAATCAATTTACTCTCTTAACGGGAAACTTTAACAGAATCCAGATTAAGGGGCATTTAAGATTGATATGACCTTACATGTTTATCCAGAGTACCAGAAGAAGGTGAACTCCAACAAAAACCGGCACAAGGTACTTGAACATGGGTTTATGAGTTTTGTGCCTGAACTGCATCATTCCTAGCCATGCGCCAATCGGGCCGAAAAGGGAAAGGATTAGCAGGGTTTTTTCCGATATTCGCCACATTTCCTTTCTTGCTTTATATTTGTCCAGCCCGTAAAGGGCAAAAGAAGCTGCGTTGAGGGCGGCATAAATGAGAGGGAAAAGAAAGTAAATAACTTCTGTCATGGGAAAGGATTCTCCTTAATAATAATTAAAGCATTCTAAATTATCTTGAACTCATTATTTTAGGTTAATTAATTTGGTTTGATTAATTTACTTGAAAAGATAGCTCAAAAAATATGTAACCAACATAAGTAGTCGATGAAGTTATCGATTGGCTTCAAAAAAATGTTTGGACTTGAGATTGCCTGTAGAGATGCCCATGGTCCATAATTTCAATATCAGAGTGGCGCCTTCGAGTACTCTGAAGCCTGTGCTATTTCCAGGATAAAAGAGTTAAGAGCTGTTTTGTATTGAGTGTAGAGGCTTCTTGTGAGTTAAAAATAGTATCCAGATGGCTTCTTAGTATGTAAAACAAAATTATAGAGCAATTTTATAAATAATAGGTAAAGAATTAACTTGTTGTAAGATATTATTAGAGATCTGCTTGAGACCACATTTATGTCAAATTCTATTAAATAAAAGGACCAGACGAAAGAACGTCTAATAAACGCTAACTTTCTGCTTTAAAAGAGGGATCGGGGAATTATGGGGGCTTCTAACCTTCCAGAGAAAGATGAACTAGAGATCCAAATGCAAAAACGGATTACTGAATTGGAAAAGGCTAATCAAGACTTGCGTGCCGAGAATATGGCACTGAACCGGGATATCACCAAGCACAAAAAGGCTGAGGAAGAATCGGGCCAGAATGAGCAACATTTTGGACTGAAGCTGGAGAATAACCTCTCAACTTCCAGGAAGGCAGAAAACCTTGAGCTGGCAGAGATAATTGATATTCAGGCAGTTCAGTCCATCATGGATGACTTTTATAAATTTGCTCACATCACCATGGCCTTACTTGATCTCAAAGGCAATGTTCTGATAGGTATTGGATGGCAGGATATCTGCACCAGGTTCCACAGGGTTCACCCCGAAACCTGCAAGCACTGTGCGGAAAGTGATACAAAGCTGTCCGCAGGCGTTCCTCCTGGAGAGTTTAAGCTGTACAGGTGCAAAAATAACATGTGGGACATAGTAACTCCTATCATTGTTGCCGGCCAGCATGTTGGCAACATCTTCTCAGGTCAGTTCTTTTTTGACGACGAGCCTGTGGACTACGAACTTTTCCGAACCCAGGCTAGAAAATATGGATTTAATGAAGAGGAATACATAGCAGCTCTAGAAAAAGTTCCACGGCTGAGCAGAGAAACTGTTGAAAATAGCATGTCCTTCTTCATGAAACTTGCAAATATGCTCTCACAGCTAAGCCACAGTAACATCAAGTTATCCCAGTCGCTAGAGGAACGCAATACTCTGGTTGATGATTTAGACCGTGCCCAGGCCGTGGGAAATGTAGGAAGCTGGCGTCTGGATGTGCGTAAAAACGAATTAACCTGGTCCAATGAAAACCATCGTATATTCGGCATTCCAAAGGGTACTCCTTTGACCTATGAGACTTTTCTTTCAACAGTTCATCCGGATGATAGGGAATATGTTGATAATGAGTCGAAGGCAGGGATGGCTGGAAAACCATATGACATCGAACACCGCATTATCGTAGACGGTAAGATCAAGTGGGTACGTGAAAAAGCATATCTTGAGTTTGACAAAGATGGAGCTGTCGTAAGCGGTTTTGGTATAACCCAGGATATAACCGAGCGCAGGCAGGCGGAGCACCAGCTCAGCAACGAACTGGCACGAGCGACCGGCTTATACGAGCTCTATACCCGATCATCGAACCTATCAGACCGCGAACTCTACAATTTCGTACTCAATCAAGCTGTCAAGATAACCGATAGCACGATCGGCTTCTTCCACCTAGTCTCCGAGGGCGAGAAAGAGATCATCCTCACCACCTGGAACCAGGAAGCATTGAAGTCATGCACGGCAGGGAACGAAGGGCACTACCGTATTGAAAAGGCAGGTAACTGGGTCGATTGCGTCCGGCTAAAGCGGCCGGTGGTCTACAACGACTTTCCTTCCTCACCGAACCAAAAAGGGCTGCCTGCAGGACACGCTACAGTGAAGCGATTCATGAGCGTGCCGGTCACCGAGAACGGCAAAGTGAGGATCATCTTCGGTGTGGGCAACAAGGTGGATGAGTACGATGACCGCGATGTCATGCAGCTCCAATTGGTGGCTAATGAGCTTAATAAGATTATGAAGCTGCGTCGCATCGAGAATGAGGTCCGGGAGAGCGAGGCCTTCCTCCGAGACATCATGGAGAACGTCTCAGACGCCATCTTCGTCAAGGATAGAGAAGCCCAGATGATCCTGGCAAATCCGGCTTACTATAGGCTTATGGGCGAATCCCCCGAAGAGGTCCTTAATAAGACCGTTGCCGATTTTCACCTTCCTGAGATAGCCAGGAAGCTAGCGGAGGATGACAAACGAGTCATGGAGACAGGAAAAGGGACAACCTTAGAGGAGAGAATATTTACATCACATGGATGGCGCATCCTCCAGACCGTAAAAGCACCGTACTATGATGGACAGGGCAACATCATAGGATTGATAGGAGTGGCGCGGGACATCACCGAGCACAGACAGGCAGAAGAAGCTCTAAAAAAAGCACATGATAGTTTAGAAAAACTAGTCGAAAAGCGTACAGCAGAACTTGAGAAATCATACAACTCATTGAAGGAAAGTGAAAGAAGTCTTGCTGAAGCTCAAAAGATAGCTCATCTTGGAAGTTGGGATTGGAATCTTGTAACTGGTGAATCATACTGGTCTGATGAAATGTATCTTATTTACGGGCGCAATCCTCAAGAACCAAGTGCAACTTACAAGGAACTTTTACAATATATCCATCCCGAAGATAGAGACTACGTGAGTAATGCTATCAAAAAAGCTTTACAAGGACGGCCCCATAGAATTGATTATAGGATTATCCTGCCTGATGGGGAAGAACGCACAGTCCATTCACAATCAGAAATTATTTTTGATGAAAAAAATATCCCTATTAGAATGAAGGGGACAACTCAGGACATTACGGAGCGTAAGAAGGCTGAAGAAGCTCTTAGAAACCTTGAAATAATTCGTAAAAAGGAAATCCATCACAGGATTAAAAATAACCTGCAGGTTATCTCTTCTCTCTTAGACCTTCAGGCTGAAAAGTTCAATAACAGAGAATATGTAAAGGATTCGGAAATTATTGAAGCTTTCAGGGAAAGTCAGGATAGAGTAATATCAATCGCCTTGATTCACGAGGAACTACACGAAGAGGAAGGAACAACCGATACCCTGAATTTTTCTCTATACCTGCAGAGACTCGTTGAGAGTCTATTTCAGACATACAAATTTGGAAATACTGATATCAGCCTAAATCTAGATCTTGAAGAGAATATTTTCTTTGACATGGATACTTCAGTTCCATTAGGGATGATTGTTAATGAGCTTGTTTCCAATTCCCTAAAATATGCATTTCCAGATAAAAGAACAGGAGAAATCCAGATTGAACTCTTTAGTGAAGAAGCTACCAGTGAGCTGGATACCAGAGGGGAGCTTTTCGAGAAAGGTAAAAGGTATAGCTTAATTATTTCAGATAATGGGATTGGTATTCCCAAACAAATAAACTTAGAGAATACGGAGACTCTTGGTCTGCAGCTTGTAAATATTCTGGTAGAACAGTTAGACGGTCAGGTCGAGCTTAAAAGAGATAATGGGACTGAATTTGTAATTAGCTTCGGCGCAGAAGAAAAAGAGAATTAAAACATAAGTTCTCTATTGCTTTCGTAGGGTATACTTGCACTATTTCATAATAAAAGAAGTTAAGGAAGCTGCTTTTAACCAGGTGTAGAGGCTCTTTGTGAGTTGAAGATTGTGTCCGAAGGGCTGGGCTTCTTCTTCAATCGGATACCCCAAAGCCTCCAGGGATTGAACCTCGCAGAACAGTAGGACAATTAAATATGTCGATATCGCTGAACTTATTGCTTAATTTCTTCTTTTAAATGTTTAGCTTCAGGATCATGATTCAAAGAAATTACATATATCTAAGTTAAGAGGATTAAAAATGGATATAAACAAACGGGAAGGTTTACAAAATCTGGAAAATAAAAGCAATAATTATTGGAGCCTTTTATAGGAAGAAGCGTAAAACCCATGAAACCTTTAGCTTCGCTGGATATAAGCGTCAACTTCCATACATTTTTCAATTGTTGATTCTGCTAAACTATTTTTCGTATTAAGTTACTTTAATAGTAGATACTGTCACCACAACCCAAAATGCGAAAACCAAGCTGAGGGAGTTGGATAACAGGGTATCGTATACCTGAAGGGATCGGGAACATTAAGCCGGAGAAAACCGGAAGCTCTAAGCATCTCAAGTAATCTCACGATCATATATTYYATTTCACCTGTGGTACGCGGGGTAGAGCCTGTATGACTTGTCTTCAGTAGAGGGAAGGATGACTCAGGAAGCCGGTAAATCTTTAGTTTAGCGGTAGTTCACCGTCTCAACCTCTGATCCTGAAAGCCGGACGTCACCTTCTAACCCTTGTTTTCCTGGGACTCGCGGTTCATCTGATTCTTCCCCAGATTACTTCTTTGAAGAGTCCCTTCAGGTAATCAGTACAATGGCTTTATGGGCTGTACTGCTAGCTGGACTTGCATAGATTATAGGTTATATCGGATACGGTTATCGTATTAATTCGGTTCTGGCAATAGCAAACCAGCATATTTCAATATTAAAAGGAGTTGCCATCACTCTTGTTGCATCGAGTATGGGAATGCTGGCAGGCGACACTTTAGGGAATGCTGCAGCTACCTACCGATGGGTAAGGAAAGCTGGCGTAAACGCAGAAGGCTCAGGACTTGCAGGTACACTGCCCACAATATTCAATAATGCAATTCTAACGGTACTCGCAGCAGTTGGAATAGTCCACATGCTTCTCGTTCATGAACTTTCTTTCGTGCAATTCTATGCCTTCCTCCTGAGCCCCATTCTGCTGAGCCTGGGTGTTTTGGCAGTAAGCTGGGGAAAAAGGCACAGGACTAGCTTTTACGCCGGAGCCGGGAAAATATCAGCTTTCTTTGCTAGAATCCTGAACAGACCCTATAATCCAGCTCCAACAGAGAACTCTTTAGTCGGCTCTTTGAAGCACTTGACATGCTGAATAACGGAGGCTGGCAGCGTCCAGCTCTGAGAGCGCCTTTTCCATAAGTTTTGATATGTTGGACTCTTTACTTCTTCTTTACAGCTGCAGGACATCCAGTAAGACCTTCAGTCCTGTTTGTGGGATACGGGCTCCCCCTCCCTCTTGGGGAGAATAGCCTTTCTCCTTCTCGGAGGAGTAGGTATTGTAGAGAGCACGGTGGTTGCCCTTTACACAGGCATAGAGTTGCCTGGCTCAATTGCAATTATTGTCGTACTCAGTTACAGGATGTTTTCTTTCTGGATTCCAACACTGATAGGATTCCCAATAGCGTTTTATCTGCATAGAATATGAAGTTCGTGAAAATTTCTGTGAAAATTTCTGCTATTTGATTCGAATTTTAGATAATTGTAAATCTGACTGTTATCAACCTGGTTAAAAATGAGTTTTTCGTTATATTTCCAGACTGCGGAGAACATTGGATGAAACCGCCATTCCCATGCAGGTGTCCAGTGTTGTTGAGGACATTATCCCTATTACCTTCCCTCCCTGCACAATAGGAGAGCCGCTATCCTCCGGCTCCGGCATATCATGGCACTGGAAGCCCAGGAAAAGCAATGAAGCTCCGGAATTAACCACCCTGCAATAATGGATAGTACGGATGTCATTGATAAGCACAGCCAGCTCCAGTTCTGCCGGGCTGCCAAACTCCGTGATTTCAACCTCGCTGCCAGCAGGAAGCTCTATCAGGGCTAAACCATGGTCTTTCAAAATTCTCGTAACAGCGAGTCTCTTTCCATCAACTGTCAGGCGGTCTCCTTCCCCCTGGAATATATGGGAAACCGTGACCATGTAAAGCACTCCTTTGAGCGAGATTACAGCGCCAATAGTACCGCGTTTTCCATTGTGAAAAAAAGAATTGCCTGATTTTATCATAAGCTTTCGCCAACCTGCCGGTTTCGCCCGGGCATGGTTTATGGTATTTCCGAGGTTTACGTTAAATTGGGTTTTAATTATATTTAACGTTATATATTAACTGGGGATTAATCAGATTCTTTAATGCTTCCCCTTAATCCGGGTATTATTCTGTGAACCCGTTTCCGGTACTCCAGATATTCGTCACCGAACTGCGCCACCAGCCTTGTCTCCCAGTGCAGGGACCCAAGAAACAGATAGATGGTAGTCAAAAGGTATATGACAAGCAGATTGACGGTCATAAAGGGAGTGAGCAACATCGTGACCAACCCCGAGAGCAGAAAGGGGTCCCTTATCCACCGGTAAATGCCCCGGATCTTCAGGGAACCTGCTTCGGAAGCCTGCGGGCCTGATAGCTGCGAGCGTATTTTGAACCGGTGCTGGGCATCCCGAAAAGCTATGGGGGCAAGCATTCCGGCAATCAACTGTCCCCCTACCATGAGCCAGCGCCAGGGCGAAGGTATTTTGTAAAGAACCCGTCCCGGATTTTTGTAGAGCTGATAGACAAGCGGCAAGATAGTCAGCACCGCAGTAAGGCTGTATGCCGGCAGATAGAGCTTTTCTGCTCCGGGACCAGCGACTCTCATGACAAGGCGTTTGAAGGGCAGGCTCGCAGTCAGGCTGTGAATAACTGCAAATGCAACCAGAGAAAAAACAGCAGTAATTTTGGAAGAAACCAATTCCAGCAGTCCCCCTTATTTTATTTATAGTATATATCGCCACACCAGTATGAAAAGTTTACTTATAATGCCTTAAAAATATTAGAAGTACAGAAAATTGCAGGAAATTGCAGGAAATTGATATGGACAAGAATTGATATGGACATAATATTTGATAAATTAGAGTTTGTCAAACCTCCAGAGACAAATTAAAGATAAAATTTTCAATTCAAATTTTTCTCCCACAATCATAACAACAACCTTTATGAACACAGATTGTACCACCACATTCGGTGCATGTCCATCTTATTTGTTCATTTCTTAGAAATTCCCCTATCCCACATTTTTTAATGTTTTCAAGATTTTCAATCATACTCATACTGTATCTTATACGATACCTTTTGTCCAGATTTTTTAAATTCTTGCAGGGAAAATTTTCACATTCAAAACAAAATGTTAATTTGTTTTCTGTTAAAGTTTCACATGTTTTTATTTTGCATACGACTCGAGTTTTTACTGTAAACGAATGGTAAAAAATAAGATTATCAGCTCAAGAATGTTTACTTATTTTACATTAGAAAAAATAGTGTACATCGTGATATATATTTTGGGAAAATTTTCAGATTCTATGCAGTCTTCGGTGTTAGACTCCTCAAAAGATTGGTGTGTAAAGTTAGGGGTTAAAAGTGAGGAATTTTTTGGAGGATATTTGCTGGGGGTAATAATTACGGAGATTATATACAAACACTACGGAGATTACATACAAACACGATGTACAAAAATTGGAATGGTAAGTAAGTTTCTGAATTTTTAAAATTTATTTAACAATAGTCTTACGCTTTAATAATAAGTGTCTTATGAACCCACAACAACCCATTATAACCAGTGCACCTGATAGTCAGACCACTAATATAATAACCGGTTTTTGGATATTTGTGTACTGGATTTTTTAGTTGTGGAGTAATTTTTGTTCCTGAGAGAGAGGTCCCATCTCCAAAGTCCCATCGGATATATGTCTCTGTACCTTTTGATAGGTCCTTGAACTGTACCATTCGCGGATCAGTACTCGAAGCGGCTACTGCTGTATAATCAATGGAATTACCTCCACCGGTTAGACGTTGTGTTGCTGGAGGAGTTCCCGCACCAAGGGGGGTTTTGTATATGGTAAGTGATGCAGAGGCTGCTGAAGACAATAAAGTCAACATCATCAATATGGTGAAAATAGATAGGGTTATTTTCCACATAAACTTTCTATTATTTTTCATTTTATTTCCTCCTGTTTTTTTCCTTTGTTTTATCAGGGAACATCTGTAAACAAAAATAACAGGGTAAATTAACATATAAACATACTTATTTTCAGGGAATTAAATAAAAATCGAGACGCGAGTTTAAAGCTTTATAATGCTTTATTTTTTTGCATAAAACATTATAACATTATAAATTCATTCAATACTGTTCTCAATTGTTACAATCTAAAAAACAAGGATTATGAGTAAGTTATATCATACTAGATCTTAAGAAAGTTCTTTATTATTACGAGAGTGTGGAGGGTACGAATGCCCCGCCCTTTACAGACCGTCCAACAATTCAATTTCAGGACGAAAATAGGTATAAAATAAGCCATATAAAGCCTTTAAATAGAAAAAAAAGGAATTAAATTATTATTACTATTATTATTATTATTATCAGCGATTGTCGGACAGCCTGTAAGTCAATTCACATCCATTGCTTCTCCTTCACAAGCAAAATATTAAGATTTCTCAACCTTCCCAACCAAACACCTCACCTCAACAATGTTTATATTTAGAAAGGATTACTGTACAGGTTGAGTTTTCCGAACATTTTATATTACTCATAGGATTATTTAATATAGCATGGCATGTAGAGACATGGCATCCATGCATTAAAATTTATGACCTGAGAACGGTTTTACAAATTAAAAGAAGGTCCTTTTAATGAAATACTGGCAGCCGAAATATGAAACAATGAATCCCGAAGAACTGAAGAGACTTCAACTAAAACGCCTGCAACACAGCACAAAGCTGGTTTATGACAATGTTCCTTTCTACAGGCAGAAGTTCACGGAGGCAGGGGTCACTCCCGATGACATCAAAACCCTTGAAGATGTCCATAAACTGCCTTTCACACGCAAAACAGACCTTCGGGACAACTATCCTTTCGGCCTTTTTGCTGCAAAAAAAGAAGATATAGTGCGAATCCATGCCTCCTCAGGAACCAGCGGGAAACCTACGGTTGTCGGATATACTGCAAAAGATATAGAGACCTGGTCTGATCTGATCGCCCGCAGCCTTACAATGATAGGCCTTTCAAAAGGCGACACTATTCAGAACTCCATGAATTACGGGCTGTTTACAGGCGGGCTCGGCTTCCACTACGGCGTTGAAAGAATGGGAGCAATGATAGTGCCAGCAGCAACAGGAAATACTGCCAGGCAGCTTGAGATGATGATCGATTTCGGGGTAACAGCAGTCCACTGCACCCCTTCCTACGCCTTCTACCTCGCAGAAACTGCAGAAGAACTCGACCTCATAGACAAGCTCTCCTTAAAAGCAGCCATCTTCGGCGGCGAACCCTGGTCGGAAAATACACGGAAGCAGCTTGAAAAGCGCCTTAACCTTAAAGCCTATGACTGCTATGGCCTCTCAGAAATGTTCGGGCCCGGAGTCGGTTTCGAATGCCAGGAACAGGACGGTCTGCACATCTGGAGCGACAATTTCCTCGTAGAAGTCCTTGACGAAAACGGAGAGCAGGTCTCAGAAGGCGAAAAAGGCGAACTAGTTCTAACCTCCCTTAGCAAAGAAGGCTTCTGCAACATAAGATACCGCACAGGCGACATGACAAAGCTCCTCGAATGCGAGTGCGACTGCGGCAGGACGACCACAAAAATTTCCCGCCTGCTCGGCAGAGCCGATGATATGATGATCGTCAGAGGCATCAACGTCTTCCCTTCCCAGATCCAGGACGTTATCTCAAGAATCCCGCAGGTTGGCGAACACTTCCAGCTTATCCTTGACCGCAATAAACACATGCTCGATGAACTCACAATCGAGGTCGAACTTGAAGAAAACGCCTTTACCGGCGATCTCAAAGACCTCAAAGCCGTCCAGAACCATGTCCAGCACGAACTCAAAGCTGTCCTGAATATCCGCACAAACGTCGAACTCCTTGAAAAAGGTAGCATCGAGCGGACCGCAGGAAAGGCAAAGAGGGTTATTGACAGGCGGCCGGAGATCTGAGCGCCGCACAGTCTTTTAGAAAAATTACTGTTTAGTAGCTTAAAATCTTCAGGGAATTTTTATTCTCTGATTTTCTTTAACTTTTTTGTGTCCATTAAACCAGTTTCAATTCCTTTTTTCAAACAGCAGCCGATTTGAAGTGTTATTTTTTAGGGCCCCAGGCAACTCCACGCTCGACGAAGGAGAGTGACCTTTCCGTAAAAGCTGCAAAAAAGATGGATTTCCTGAACTATTAGAAGAGCCCTAAAAAACAGCTAAAGCCTGAAAATTATTCTTTTTGACAGGTCTAAATACCAAAAATGTATAATAAATATGGCTCTGGTATTATAGCCAAAAAGATAAAGAATGTGTTTGTAAATAACACATCCAGCCAGAGCTTGAACTTCTTAACCCGAGCTTTAACTTGCTTAATATCCGGAGCTCATGTTATCAGAACTCATTGGATCAAACTTTATAGCCCGATCGTATACGATCTCTGAGTAGGCTGGCCCGGTTTTTGTAGTGTTTTCCATATAGAGTCTCCAGGCAATGAAAAGAGGCTTATCCAGTTCTATACCATAAGCTCCTTGACCATAAGGAACTTCGTAGCAGTATTGATCATCCTCACTGCAGTTCCTGGCGAGCTTGTAAACATACAGGTATTTCGCATTGGGATTGTCAGGGAGATACTCCTCAGCAGACCCGCTGAAATCCTCATCAGTGATTGCTCTGACACCGTTCCACCCATCAGCTCCGTATATTACGAAGTTCGAGTACGTCGCCTTTCCTGTAGCTGCATGGTTTACTCCATAGACAATTATGAACTCATCTGTATCGTTTCCCAGAGTAATTCCAGGGTCTCTCAGGAAAGGATAGTACTGCGATGTGTCAAAGAAAGGAGGTGTAGGCGAAGAGATACTCTGGTTTGCTGTCCAGAGATAGCACGCGTCGTTAGCTGGACCCAGGACATTTATACCTCTCTGGATAGCATCAGTCCCTATAGGAACTGTCTGACTGGTTGGAAGCTCTGTGGCATTTGATTCGTTATACTTGTCAAGAATCGCAATCCTTAGCTCTTCGAGATCATCCATGAGGTCAAACTCTGTTTGCCCGGTTCCGCGGACCCTTAGCTCTGGATAATCATACGGGTCAAGCTGAGTAGTGTTATTGGGAGTAATCCGGAAAACAGTACCGGTTGAATTATTGATGTAATTCTCACCAGCCTGGGTGTCATTGAACAGGGCCGGGCGGATAAATGAGGCAAATGTATCTGAATCATTCTCCACGCCCATGTTCAGTATGACAGAGGGAAGAACCTGGGTATTAATTATATTGTCCAAATATCCTGCAGACTGGGCAGCATCCCGGATGCGCTGGTCAATGCCTCTGTCAGCAGTAATGATTATTATTGTAGTTTGATTGAAAGGATTTCCAGACGACCCATTTGGAGTTCCTTCGGTTTTGATAACAAGGTTATTAATCGTATCTGCTAAGGTAGCAAAGATCCATCTTCTCTCGTTCCCAATTGTCCTGTGTATCACAAAATTTTCGTAGCTGAAGTACCTGCACTCCGGAGGGGTCCTTCCCACGAAAACAACGGCTTCATCAGGACCAAGGTTCCAGAAAGGAGTTGTATTCTCTTTTACTCCAAGCGTGCTGGTTATTTCAGAAATCTGTTCGTCTACTTCATAACCAAGCGCCGGTGGAACATAATATATCAGATATTTTGTAGTGGGATTGTTTCCGTATGCAGAAGGCAATACTCCTTCCTCAAATAGCCTGAGAAAATCAAAAAACCCCAAGTCACCTTCCTGTACGGTGAACCCATCCTGTTCTAAAGCCTGTTGAAAAGCCTCTGTGTCATTTACCTCTGTGTCATTTGTTTCCATATTCTGTGCAAGGGCAGTTCCTGTTAACAGTATAAAAGAAATGCCAATTATTATAGCTATTATATATTTTTTCATATATAACCCCCAAGTTAATTTTTAATTAAATATATTAAAAACTTTGGTGGAGCGTTAATTAAACTTGGATAGTTTATCTGTTGGTTGTTCAAATGATTCCCTACTCTCATCCTGTTTTGATTTGCTCCTTTTCATTAATAATAGTGTCATAGAAATACCCAAAATATAAACAAAACTTTAAAGTCTATCTTTCATGTCATAGTCCAGAAATTGCGATCTCAACCACTCCAAAAGACAAAATTATTTTCCAATGATTTCAACATGAAAAATTCGGAGTAACTATGGATATGATGTCCCATCCAGCAAACAACAGATATTTCGTTCCTGCCTTATGTCTTGTTTATTTAGGAGACAAAAACGTAGTAGATAAAAACAAAGTACGGCTCTGGCATTATAGCCAAAAAAACAAGGAATGTGTTTGCAGTAACACATTCAGCCAGAACTTAAACTTGCTTAATATTAGGAGCTCATGTTACCAGAATCATTTGCGTCGAACTTTATAGCCCGATCATATACGATTTCTGAGTAGGCTGGCCCGGTTTTTGTAGAATTCTCCAAGTAAATCCTGAAACCAATAAAAAGCGGCTGATCAAGCTCTATGCCACGAGCTCCCTGACCATAAGGAACTTCGTAGCAGTACTGATCATCCTCACTGCAGTTTCTGGCGAGCTTGTATACATACAGGTATTCCGCGTTTGGATTATCAGGAAGATATTCCTCAGCAGATCCACTGAAATCCGCATCAGAGATCGCTCTAACTCCATTCCATGTATCTGCTCCGTATATTGCGAAATTCGAGTACATCGCCTTTCCTGTAGCTACATGGTTGACCCCATAGACGATTATGAATTCGTCGGAATCATTGCCCAGAGTAATTGCCGGGTCTCGCAGGAATGGATAGTACTGCGAGGTGTCAAAGAAAGGAGGTGTCGGCGAAGAGATAGTCTGGTTTGCTGTCCAGAGATAGGCTGCATCGTTATTGGGACCCAGGACATTTATACCTCTCTGGATAGCATCAGTCCCTACCGGAGCCCACACACTGATTGGGAGCTCTGTTGCATTCGATGCGTTATATTCTTCGAGAATCGCAATCCTTAATTCTTCGAGATCATCCATGAGGTCAAACTCTGTTTCCCCTGTTCCGCGGACTCTTAGCTCCGGATAATCATATGGGTCAAGTTCCGTAGTGTTGTTGGGAGTAATCCGGAAAATAGTTGCAGGTGTATTATTGATGTAATTCTCTTCAGCCTGCGTGTCATTGAATAGAGCTGGGCGGATAAATGAGGCAAATGTATCGGAATCATTCTCCGAGCCCATGTTCAGTATGACCGAGGGCAGCACCTGGGTGTTAATTGTATTGTTCGAGTATCCTGCAGATTGTGCAGCAGCCCGGATGCGTTGATCAATGCCTCTGTCAGCAGTAATGATTATCACCGCGGTTTGATTGAAAGGATTTCCAGGCTGACCATCTGGAGTCCCTTCAGTTTTAATAACCAGATTATTAATCGGATCGGCTAAGTTAGCAAAGATCCATCTCCTCTCGTTCCCAACTGTCCTGTGTATTACGTAATTATCGTAGCTGAAGTACCTGCATTCCGGAGGTGTTCTTCCCACGAAAACAACAGCTTCATCAGGACCAAGGTTCCAGAAAGGAGTTGTGTTCCCACCTATTCCAAGAATACCTGTTAATCTAGAAATACGTTCATCTACTTCATAGCCAGGTGCTGGCGGAACAAAATATATCAGATATTTCGTGGTTGGATTGTTTCCATACGCAGAAGGCAATATTCCTTCCTCTAATAACCTGATTGTATCAAAAAACCCCAGGTCACCTTCCTGTACAGTGAACCCATCCTGTTCTAAAGCCTGTTGAAAAGCCTCTGTGTTATTTACCTCTGTGTCATTTGCTTCCATATCCTGTGCAAGGGCAGTTCCTGTTAACATTATGAACAAAACGGCAAGTAGTATAACCAGCAAATAATTTTTCATATCCTATTCCCCCTGTCATCTAATTTATTCTCGCAAAGAATTACATTTAAAAAAGAAGAATGCACTTAAAAAGAGAGAATCTCTCTCAATGTCTTCCAAGACTGTATGCTTTTGATCTCCTCAAAAATGAAATGTAATTCTTTATAATCGATACTATAATTATCAATAAATATATTAGAAACCTTGGTGGAACGTCAACTAAACTTGGATAGTTAATCTGTTAATTGTTCAAATGATTCCTTATTCTCATCCTGTTTTCACCTGTTCTTACTTCGTTAAAATAAAGTATAGAAATACCCAAAACAACTAAAAATTTTTAAGCATATTTCTCATATTATACCCCAGACAACCAATAATAAATACTGCTTTCTAATACCCCTGGCAACTCCACGCTCGACGAAGGAGAGCGGCCTTTCCGTAAAAGCTGCAAAAAAGGTGAATTTCTTGAATTTTAGAAGAAGACCCTATTAGAAGAGCCCTAAAAACCAGTTAAAACCTGAAAATTATTCATTTTAATGTTCTAAATAGCAATAGTATAATAAAATAAGGCTCTGGTATTATAGCCAAAAAGATAAAGAATGTGTTTGTAAATAACACATCCAGCCAGAGCTTGAATTTCTTAACCAAAGCTTGAACTTGCTTAATATTAGGAGCTCATGTTACCAGAATTCATTGGATCAAACTTTATAGCCCGATCGTACACTATCTCTGAGTAGGCTGGCCCGGTTTTTGTAGTGTTTTCCATATAGAGTCTCCATCCAATGAAAAGAGGTTGATCCAGCTCTATGCCACGAGCTCCCTGACCATAAGGAACTTCATAGCAGTATTGATCATCCTCACCGCAGTTCCTGGCGAGCTTGTAAACATACAGGTATTTAGCATTAGGATTGTCAGGAAGATATTCCTCAGCAGATCCACTGAAATCTGCGTCTGTGATTGCTCTAACGCCGTTCCATGTATCTGCTCCGTATATTGCGAAGTTTGAGTACGTCGCCTTTCCTGTGGCTACATGGTTTACTCCATAGACAATTATGAATTCATTGGTATCATTGCCCAGTGTAATTTCTGGATCTTGCAGGAATGGATAGTACTGCGAGGTGTCAAAGAAAGGAGGCGTAGGCGAAGAGGCTGTCTGGTTTGCTGACCAAAGATAGGCTGCATCGTTGGTAGGACCTACTCCATTGATTCCTCTCTGAATAGCATCACTCCCTACAGGAACTGCCTGACTGGTCGGAAGCTCTGTTGCATTCGATGCGTTATATTCTTCGAGAATCGCAATCCTTAATTCTTCGAGATCATCCATGAGGTCAAACTCTGTTTGCCCGGTTCCACGTACCCTCAGTTCCGGATAATCATACGGGTCAAGCTCAGTAGTGTTGTTTGGAGTAATCCTGAAAACAGTTGCAGGTGTATTATTGATGTAATTCTCTTCAGCCTGCGTGTCATTGAATAGAGCTGGGCGGACAAATGAGGCAAATGTATCGGAATCATTCTCCAGGCCCATATTCAGCATGACTGAGGGAAGCACCTGGGTGTTAATTATATTGTCCGAATACCCTGCAGATTGGGCAGCATCCCGAATACTTTGATCAATACCTTTGTCAGCCGTGATGATTATTACCGTAGTCTGGTTGAAAGGATTTCCAGGCTCCCCATCTGGAGTTCCTTCGGTTTTGATAACAAGGTTGTTCACCGTATCTGCTATGTTAGCAAAGAGCCATCTCCTCTCGTCCCCAATTGTCCTGTGCATAATGAAGTTATCGTAGCTGAAGTACCTGCATTCCGGCGGTGTTCTTCCTACAAAAACAACAGCTTCATCAGGACGAAGGTTCCAGAAGGGAGTTAGGTTCCCGCTCACTCCAAGCGTGCTGGTTATTTGAGAAATTCGTTCTTCTACTTCATAACCAGGTGCTGGTGGAACAAAATATATCAGATATTTCGTGGTTGGATTGTTTCCATACGCAGAAGGCAATACTCCTTCTTCCAATAACCTGAGTAAATCAAAGTAAGCCAGTTCACCTTCCTGTACGGTGAACCCATCCTGCTCTAAAGCCTGTTGAAAAGCCTCCGATTCATTTGTTTCATTCTGTGCAGTTTCATTCTGTGCAAGGGCAGTTCCCGTTATCATTGTGAACAAAACGGCAAGTAGTATAACTACTAAATAATTTTTCATATACTATATCCCCCTGTCATCTAATTTATTCTCGCAAAGAATTGCACTTAAAAAAGAAGAATTACATTAAAAAAGGAAGTATCTCTTCAACATCTTCCAAGACATTACGTTTTTAATTCTTCCTAAAAATTAAGTGTAAATCTTTGCAATCGATACTATAATTATCATTAAATATATTAGAAACCTCGGTGGAACGTTAACTAAATTTATATGGTAAATTTGATAACAGTCTGCATGATTTATTACAATAGCAGCAGATTGTAAATACTACTTTTCATGACCCCAGGCAACCTCACGCTCGACGAAGGAGAGCGGCCTTTTCCACGAAGTTTGCAAAAAAGCAGAAATTCTTGTATATTATCAAATGATGCTGAAAAAAAGTTGAATTCAGAAAATTGTTCTTTTTAATCGTTTGAAATAAAAAGATTTATTTTCTAACGCCTTCAATACCAAAAAGATATTGGAGGAGTTTATGGATCTGGTAGCCCTTGCCCAGCAAGCGACAGATATTCTCGTTCCCGCCTTATCTGCCCTGTGTATTGCAGGAAAACCTGCATCAGATAGAGGCAAGGAAGTCCTTGTAGATATGATCTATGAAAAAGCATTTGAAAAACTCGGTTCAGAGGGTGGAAAAAGAGCACAGGCTATACTGGAGAAAATAAGTCCAAGAATGAGTGAATCCTTTGAAAAAGCACTCACAAAAGTTTCCAGAGACTCCGAAGACCCAAAAGCAAAGGAAGAGCTTCAGCAGGAAATCCTGAAACTACTTAGAGAAAATCCAGAGCTTGCCAGGGAAATCGAATTTACTATAAATCTCAATGTGGAAAATGTTGATCAATTCGCAGTAGGAAATTACAATAATTTCTTCAACTTTGAAACGCCTTCCGGTGACGAATTCATCAAGATAATTGAATACCTTGACCAAAAAAGAAAAGAAGCGGTGAATCAGGAAATCCTGACTCGTTATAATCCTTCAACGCTACCGAAGTATCCAAACCGATTAAAAGAGTTCGTTACCGAAAACCGTTCAGAAGAATTAATAAAAGCCCTTACATACCTCGAAAATCACCAAATTTTACTAATCAGTGGAGTTGGTGGTGTTGGCAAGTCTACTTTAGCAAGAGCTCTTGTAGATCTCAGACCCGTAAACGTTCCTGAACCTTTCTGGTTCAGCTTCTATGATAATCAGGATGCAAAACTGGGTGATATTCTTGAAAAAATCGCCGCTTACATGAATGCTCCTGAAATTGTATCATTTAAAGCCGAAAGAAGAGAACCAGGAAAAACTGATGTCGACAAACTTACTGGCGAACTTCATAGAAGGAGCGAAATCTGGCTCATTTTCGATGACCTTAGCACCATTCTTGAAGATCAACATTTTGCAGACAAAGGAATTGAACTTATCTTTTCATCCCTGCGATACAACACCCATAACGCAAAAGTCATCGTAACAAGCCGGATTCTGCCAATACTTGAAAATGGAGAAAGTCTTATTGATAGGATAGAGGATGAGGAAAAGCAGCACCTCAACGGTTTAAGAAAGGACTTTGCAGTTGACTACCTTGCCGGCAATGGACTTGACAAAGTGGAACCCGAAAAGCTGGAAGAACTGGCAACAGGTGTTGATGGTCATCCCCTTGCTTTAAAGTTACTTGTGGAGCTGGTAAAGGAATTCGGTGTGAAGGATACGCTCGAAGACCTGAGCATGTATCAGGAAAGTAAAGATGATACCATCAAAAAGGCAAGGAAATTATTTGACAAACTGGCAGGTGAAGAAAAAGAGCTTCTTGAGCGTGTCTCGGTTTATCGTGGATCTGTGGGTCTTGAAGGGCTCAAGGAAGTGTTTACGGAAAACACTCCAAAAAATGCCGTCAGGAAGCTTATCGATAAATCCCTTCTCGAAACCAACCACAATAGTAGTTACTGGCTCCACCCCCTTGTTCAGGAATTTTCCTACGATGATCTTGAAAATAAAAAAGAAGCTCATATGCTTGCAGTAAAATATTATCTTTTATTCTCACTACCAAAAAATCCAACCAAGAAAGAATATATTCGGTCAGCTATCGAAGCTCATTACCACGCTTGCAAAGCAGAAGAGTACGATCTGGCAGCAAATATCATATGGATGTATAATCTCCCCGATCTCCTAGACCTATGGGGAAATTCAAGAACCCTGATCGAAATTTACGAAAAATTATTACCAAAAGACCACTTCAAAGATGAAACGCTTCTCAATAATAGATCGATTCACGGATTTATTCTTGGAAACCTGGGGAGCGCACACAGTAATCTGGGAGAGCCGAGAAAAGCAATTAAATATTCTGAACAGGCACTGAAGTTTGTAAGAGAAACTGGAAACAAACGCGAAGAAGGCGTAGCCCTTGTAAATATAGGGAACGAATACTGTCATCTGGGCAAGCCAAAAAAAACCATTGAATACTATGAACAAGCTTTAAAAATTTTAAGAGGGGTAGAAGACCGGCGAGCAGAAGGAAATTTGCTTGGAAATTTGGGAAACGCACACAGTGATTTAAGAGAATCAAGAAAAGCAATTGAGTATTACGAACAAGCTCTTAGAATTGCTAAAGAAACAGAGGACAGACGCGCAGAAGGATATTTGCTTGGAAATTTAGGGAACGCATATAACGATCTAGGAGAAACTAGAACAGCAATTGAATATTTTGAACAAGCAATTAGTATTTTGAGAGAAATGGGGGCTAGGCGCGGAGAAGAAAACCACCTTGGAAATCTGGGGAACGCCTACCGTCGTCTGGGTAAGCCCAGAAAAGCAATTGAATATTACGAGAAAGCACTGAATATTTCAAGAGAAATTGGAGATCAACGTGGAGAAGGGAATCACCTTGGAAGATTGGGAGTAGTATACAGTGATTTGAGAGAGCAAAGAAAAGCAATTGATTTCTTGAAGCAATCCCTAGCTATAGGAAAAACGATTGAAGATCCAAGAATAATTAGGCTTTGCGAGAAGAAATTGAAGGAACTTGAAGGGGCTGAAGGTTGATTTTTATTTTCTGTTCTAATTTTATGGGAAAAGCCGTTTGCGAAGCAAACGGGGACGTTGCCTGGGGAATATACAAATTGGAAACCCGACCATGAAGTGAAAAGCAAGAAGCAATAACTTTTCGCTAAGGATACAGTAGTCAACAAGTATTTTATTTCAAACCCAATAGCTAAGAAATTGATTTGCAGAACCGCAATCCAAGTAACAAAAATTTCTGTAAAAGTCACAAGTAAAATCAAAAACCCCAAAACCAATAAACTATTAAATAAGCAGCCACAAACCTTACCTGCAATTTTTACCGAACCTTAATTTCTTAACAATCATATTTTTGCTCAGATAGTAAAGGTGTAACTATGCCCCATATAATGGAATTACTTGGAAAAACAAGAGTCGTCGTAAAAGATGGAAAAGTTATCGAAGTAGGAGAGCCTGAAGTCAAATGGTGCCCCCTCTTTGCCAAGATACGCGGGATCCAGAAGATCACCCCTGAAGAAGTAAAGAAGAATATGGAATTCAGGATCAGCGATTTCGGGATGTTTACGGACAAGCGTCGGCTGGAACTCGAGGATTTTGTAGGGTTTGGAGCATCTGAAGTTATGATGACAGGCCTGAGCAGAGGTTTACTTGACACAACCGTAACCGCCTGTGAAGGCGCAGGAACTGTTATTTCCAATAACCCAACCCTTGTTCAGGGCATGGGCGGCAGGATGTCCGGTCTGGTCGAAACCGAGCCCATTGAAGGCATTATAAACGGGATTGCCGAACGTGGCGGAATTGTGCTTGACCCCTCAACTGCCGTAATGGATCCGGTTGCAGGAGTGAAAAAGGCAGCCGAACTCGGATACAAAAAGATTGCAGTAACCGCGGCTTTCGGTGAAACAGCAAAAGAGTTACGGAAGCTTGAAGCCGAACTCGGGCTTGATTTGATAGTAATTGGAGTACATGTTACAGGTTTAGACAGGGAAGAAGCCCTGGTACTTGTTGAAAACTCGGACATCGTGACCAGCTGCGCTTCAAAGCCCATCAGGGATCTTGTAAAGCCCCTTGCTCAGGTTGGAACTGCTGTACCGCTTTTCGCCCTTACTCAGAAAGGAAAGGAACTTGTGATCGAAAGAGCAAAGGATATCAAGAGCCCACTCCTGATCAATACCATGAAGCTGCCTGTGCTTCCTGAAGAAAAACAGCCCAGAGATCTGAAATAAAAACGGCGCCAAAACCGTTATTACTTTTTTTCTTTTCTTTACCTTTCTTACATTTTTTAGTTTTTTCTTTTTCCATTCTTCTATTTTTTAGTTTTTTTCTTTTTCCTTTCTTCTATTTTTTAATTTTCTCCTTCTTCCTCTCTTTTTGTCAACAAAAAATTCATACGCAGCATTTTCTACGATAAGGTTATATTTTTTAGAATTTATGAATGTTCTATTTCTGAAAAAGTATTGCTTAAAGTTCCAGGGAAGATGAAATGACTGCCGTATTAAATGACAGAGAGCCTAAAAACATAACTCTTGAAGAGAGAATTATCACCGAAAAAAACAAGCTTTTACTCTTCATAAAAGAAAGGAATGATTACATCAGGAATCTGCCTGAAATTGAAAAAAAAGCATTTATTGAGTCAATACAGAAGGTAAAGGAAAGTAAAGACAAAATAGAGAGGTTGCTGGTGAAGAAGGACATCAAAAGAGGCATTGACGACCTTCTTTTTTCTTTTGAAGACCTTCCTCTTTTCGGAAAAGAATACTGGTTCATGAAATTCACAGCCGATGACGGGTCCAGGCGCCAGTTTTTTGTCACTTTCGGCAGGAGCGCAGGGGATACTGAAGTCAATGGCAGATATGTAGAGAATAGCAGGATAATAGACGATAAAACAGATGGGTATTTTGTCTCCTGGGCATATGATGAGAAAAAGCTAAAACTCACTGATGATCTGGGAGTCATTGAAGTGAAAGATGACAGGGTGACCTGCTCCAACAAAGATCTGAAAGCGAATTTTTATGGGTCGTTTCCTAAATATATGCTTGATATTTCAAGCAGCGGCAAAAAAATCTGCTATTTAGATATAAGGGAGCCGGAGAATAGTAATTACAATTCAGAGGTGGCTGAAAACTTCAGAGGCTTATTCGGTTATAGGCTCGCTAGCCTGTATTTCGATTTCGAGGGTGTGCTGCTTGATAAGAATTTCTCCGGAAAGTGCTATGCACAGAAAGTAATTGTCGTCGGACCTTTTATCCCCTGGAAATGGTCGAGAATCATTTTCATGAACGGGTCGATTCTAACCTACTATATCCCGAATATCGAGATTGGAGGATTAGAATACGAGATACGCAATTTCATGGAATTCTATGACACAGAAAACAAAAAGATGCACAACTTCAAGAAGGCAAAAGTGTACGAGTACCCGTCAGAAAAAGGGGATAAAAGATGGGTTATTACCGCTGAAGAAGGCAAAGTATTCATGGTCATGAAGAGCTATTGCAAGGAGTCTTTCAGTTTTATGAATAACTTTAATTTCAGTTATATAGAGAACCTTGTCGATGTCGTTGATTTCCAGATCGAGACCGATGATAAAGTTATAACATTAAAGGAAACCGGTAGTGGATTGGGCATGGTTGAAGATACATCAGGATTCGGAATATGATTTAATAGAATTCTGCTTTTTTCGCGGATTTGAGCATATCAGGTGCTGAGTATACAGGCTCCTGAAGTCCATTTTTTTCGGGCTTAAGGAAAAGATAACTATTTATAGGGATCGGGGCTCAGGTAAGGTTACACCCGCTACACCCACCCGCTGAGACTGCTGCTTTCTCTGGCTCAACCATATAATATTTCTATTATCATTTTTTTATATAACGAAAAAAGCCGCATACTACTTTCTTACTATACTCTGTTTCCTGAGTAAATTTGAGATTCCATTTTGGGGCAAAGAAATCTATACTGATCTAATTTTTTTGCATTAGATCAGATTACTTCTAAGACAGGGCCCTTAAGGTTAAAGTGCGAATTATTAAGGCAGGAATCACAATATTAAGTAATACGATTTCTTCAAGTCTTGGAAGGTGTGTTTCAATATGCCTCATATAATGGAATTAATGGGGAAAGCCAGGGTAGTCGTAAAAGACGGAAAGGTCGTTGAAGTTGGAGCTCCGGAAGTAGAATGGTGCCCTCTCTTTGTCAAGCTGCGCGGAGTCCAGAAAATGACCCCGGAAGAAATTAGGAAAAACATGGAGTCTCGGATCAGCGAGTTAGGGATGTTTACGGAAAACCGCAAGCTTGAATTTGAGACAACTGTTGTTGCTTTTGGCGCCTCAGAAATAATGATGAGCGGCCTCAACAGCGGTTTCCTTGATACAACCGTCACCGCCTGCGACGGCGCAGGAACAGTGATCTCCAGCAACCCGGCTCTCGTCCAGGGAATCGGAGGCAGGATGTCAGGCCTGGTCGAAACTGAGCCGATAGATGCGGTCATCAAAGGTATCGAAGAGCGCGGAGGAACCGTACTCGACCCCTCAACCGCATCCATCGACCCTGCAGGCGGGGTAAAAAAGGCCGCAGAAATTGGCTACAGGAAAATCGCAGTTACAGTTGCAGATGCCGGAACCTCCAAAAAAGTCAGGGAAATCGAATCCGAACTCGGGCTCGACCTGCTCATCATTGCAGTACACGTAACAGGTGTCAGCCGGGAAGAAGCTCAGGGGCTGCTGGATAACGCGGATATTGTTATCAGCTGCGCTTCCAAACATATCAGGGAACTTGCAAAGCCTCTTGTACAGGTGGCAGCTGCGATCCCTCTCTTTGCTCTCACGCAGAAAGGAAAGGAACTTGTGATTGAAAGGGCAAAGGATATCGAAAGCCCGATTTTGATCAATACCATGAAACTTCCGGTTTTGCCGGAGCATAAGCAGCCGAGAGAATTAATTTAAGGGCAGTAACCTGCTCTTTTTACTTATTCGTTGTAAGAAACATCTTAAACGTAAAGAATATTTAGAGCGTATTCAGGGTGTAAAATCAACCTTCATCCCATTTATTTCAACTTTCATCCCATTTATTTCAACCTTCACCCTTGACAGAGGAAAGGAAGAGATATTGATTAAAAGGTTAACTACCAGGATTCTGGTTTCTTATCTACTCTTTATGAAAAAAAGAGACGAATTTTGATTGAAATGGACAAAACAGATAAAAATCCATTTCTGATTAATTTACCGGGTTTTCCGAACTGCTTATTTCTGGCAGCCCGGGTCCCGGAGATTTGATTTGAGAGCAGCAACTTATCATTTATTATTTCTTATTCCGTTTTTTAGTCATTATTCCGTTTTTTAGTCATTATTCCGTTTTTTAGTAATTATTCCGTTTTTTAGTCATTATTCCGTTTTTTAGTCATTATTCCGTTTTTTAGTAATTATTCCGTTTTTTAGTCATTATTCCGTTTTTTAGTAATTATTCCGTTTTTTAGTAATTATTCCGTTTTTTAGTCATTATTCCGTTTTTTAGTCACGATTGAGCTCTTAATGTTACAAATTTGCTGTATTTTCCAATTTTAGAAAGTCTTGAATCTTGATAAGCTGCTGCTGAGAGGGTTGGCTTTCAGGTAGTGATTGGTCTGTTTTTACTGCCTTGCACCTTTGGACGGTTTGCGTTCATATTTTTCGTCCTTCTTTGCATAGATTGCTGGTGATGGAGCTTTTGCCTGGGGTTTCCCATGTGCTGCTCCTGCCTTCTGGGTATCACCGATTGTCTTTGTCATAAATAAACACCTCTATATTTTATATTTTAGATAAGTGCTTAATTATTCAAGAAACTTTTATAGAGTCAACTTATTAAACTATAATTGAACTTACCATTTATAATTGATCTATAATAAATTTAAGAGCAGCAGCTTATCTTTTATTAATTCTTATTCCGTTTTTCAGTCACGATTGAGCTCTTAATTTTACRAATTCACTGARTTTCCCAGTTTTTGGAAGTCTTGAATCTTGATAAGTTGCTGCTGAGAGGGTTGGCTTTCAGGTAGTGATTGGTCTGTATTTACTTCTTTRCACCCTTGGACGATTTGCTATCAGCTTTTGCGTCCTTTTTTGCAGATTTTTCCGGTGCTGGAGCTTTTGCCTGGGTTTTTCCACTAGCGGCTCCTGATTTTTGAGTATCACTTATTGTCTTTGCCATAAATAAACACTTCTTTACTTATATTTTTATATAAGTGTTTCATCTCATAGAATTATTTATCAAATATAACTGAACTTACCAATCTATAGTCTATTTACGATGGATTTAAGAGCAGCAACTTATAATTTATTATTTCCTTATCCCGTTTTTTATTTATTATTCCGTTTTTTATTTATTATTCCGTTTTTTATTTATTATTCCGTTTTTTATTTATTATTCCGTTTTTTATTTATTATTCCGTTTTTCAGTCACGATTGAGCTCTTAATTTTACGAATTCACTGAGTTTCCCAGTTTTTGGAAGTCTTGAATCTTGATAAGTTGCTGCTGAGAGGGTTGGCTTTCAGGTAGTGATTGGTCTGTATTTACTTCTTTACACCCTTGGACGATTTGCTATCAGCTTTTGCGTCCTTTTTTGCAGATTTTTCCGGTGCTGAAGCTTTTGCTGGTGTTTTTCCACAAGCAGCTCCTGACTTTTGAGTATCACTGATTGTTTTTGCCATAAGACACCTCTGATTTAATATATTATATAAGTAGCAATTATACTCTTTTAAATATATATATTAGTTTCTAACCCAAATGTTCACTTATTCAAAAAACTTGTATATGATCAACCTATCAAACTATAATTGAACTTACTAATCTCTAATCAATTTACGATGGTGACACTATACACTCAAATAATCTTATCCCAAAATGTTGGTTCTTCAGTCACTTTTACTTCGGCCCTGTCCATATATCTTCTTCAGGTGCATTTGAGAACAAACAGAAGCAAACTATGTTACTGTAATAAGCACTGCCTTTACAAAACAAAGTATTTTAATGAATCATTGAATTAATTTGATGTAAGAAGCCTGGTGAAGAGTGAACTTTATCTTTTTCCTTCCAACTTTCCAACTACTCCAGAGAAATCAAGTTCAGTTTCAGATTTTTCTTTTTCCTGCGTTTTTTTCTCAACTTTTTCTACCCTTCTATCGATTAAATACTCTCCAATTGGTGTGACAAAACCAACAAGAATTCCGAGCCCCAGAAAAATATAGACTACAGTAAAAAGCTTTCCGACATCGGTTTTAGGTGTAAAGTCTCCATATCCCACAGTTGCCAGCGTAATAACTGAAAAATAGAAAGAATCAAGCCAGCCCCAGCCCTCAACAGAATGATAGAAAAGAGTGCCCGTAGAAAGGGTTAGTACAACAAGATACAGTAGGGATCGGAACTTAGGGTCCTTAAGTAGTGTCCTTAACGCCTTTAAAAGCATTACTATCGTAAAAAGAAATGGTATCGTAGCCTTTCCCCCTGACTGCTTAAACTACCTAAATCTCTTTCCCCTTATTCTAAATAAAAGAGGTTGTAGAACCCTTTCTCCTTCATATGTTTCCTTTAAGGCTTAAAAAGACATCTATGAAGGAGATAAAACCGTGTTAATAGGAAAGAATCAAGCTTGAAGGTAATAAACACATGGTTTGAAGTAATAGATTCATGGTTTGAGGAAATAAACCCATGAGTTATTCCATTGTAGAATAAATCATGGGTATCCGAAACTGCTGGCCCTTAAAAACACAGGCAATCATTGCGATCCCACTTCCTGAAACCTTTCCCGAGAAGATACAGGGCAACAGGAATCAGCAACAGGTCTACAAGCGCATAGTATGTTCCAAACATGGACAGGATTATGTTAAGCATAAGGAGCGGCATAACTGAGAGCGTATAAAGAGCAAAGTTCTTTCCGTTGTAGAGGTTAATTGAAGGGGAAAGCCCTGTAAGGTAAACAAGTACCGAAACCATGTAAAGTGAGATCGTGAGGAAAAGCAACAGGGACGGGATCAGGGACAGAGGGTCTTTTTGAAGGGCGAGCAGTGCAAGAATTACCAGTGGGACCAGGTTAAGGATAAGATAGCTGTTCAATTTACTCTTTATCATGTCAGAGACCTTCAGGGGGAGAAAGGCATAGGAAGCAAAAATATCATACTCGGTGAGCCAGTTATACATTGAAGATGAAAGCACTCCCAGCACCAGGGCAAAAAGTGTAAGTGTGTTCAAAGCCGGTATAACCCTCCCGAGAGCGGACAGCAGTATCCAGACTAGCAAAAGAGGCAGCACGAAAGAGAAAATAACTTTCCCGATCCCTCCTTCACTTCTTTTAAGGTCAAGGGAATCTTTCGCAACAAAGGCCGCGTACCTGTACGGACCCAGATACCTGCAAAGCTTTGAAAAGGAGTTGGAAAAGCTCTTCTGTGCCTGAGGGAAGTCAATTTTCAGGAAAATAAGCGACATAGCGGAAGGAGCAAGGATCAGAACACCGGAAAGCAGGAGCTGATTTTCGGAAGGGACAAGGAAAAAGGAGAGGCTTGGCAGGGCATAAAGAGTGTCCTGGCTCAGGTTTCCGGAAGTATGGAGCAGGAGAAGAGAAGCAGCAAACAGACAGAAAAGAGAAATCTTTCCTGAGTGAGCGTAAATGGTAGACAGGAAGAATACTGCAGAAATTCCTATCATAAAAGAAATAGAAAGAGTAAGAAGAAGAGTTAGAATGGTTGAAGGAACACCGAAATTACCTGCAGGAACAAAAACTGCAGCAAGGGCAAAGCCTGCAACAAAGGGCAGGATGTAAAGGACAAAATAGTACACAATATCCTTTCCAAGGAAGTTAGCAAAGATAAACCTTTCAGAAACAGGGAGCACTCTTGAAGAATATGCAATCAGACTTGCCTGCCCGAAGCGGCGGTTCATTAATTCGCGGCCCATAAGCCCGAAAGCACCCACCATGCCCCCCACAAGCAGGAAAAGGTAATGCATCCCGAGAGCTATCTGTGCATCAGTAATGATCTCCCTGAACACAGGCAGGACCAGGCTTACAAAAAATGTAAACAGGAAAATGAAGACCGGAAATAAGGCAAAACCACTGTGCCCGAAGAGACTTGAATGCATCCGCCACTCTTCTTTAATCATACTTTTGAAAATGTCAAACATAAAATCCCTTCAGTCAATTGTTTTTATACTCACCGTTTTTCTTACTTGCTATTTTTTACGCTTACTTTTATGCTTGCTTTTTCCACAACTGTTTTTGCTCACACAGGTGACTGTCTTCTAATAAATTCTGTTCTTACATCCCTGAGCAGTATTACAGGTAGCAACAGATAGGTATTAGAGAACAGACAATATGTTACAGGATATTATAAAATTTAATTAAGTTGCTATTTATATAATTAATACCATAATTGTTCATGTAATAAGAATAATAATTACAATTTACATACCGAGTTATATAATAATAACAATAATAACGATAATAGTAATAATAACTTATATGCTAGGTCATATAAGTATTCATATAATTATTCATATAATCATTCATATAATTATTTACATAAATATATAAATGACTATTTTATGGGCCTCCCAATAAAATATTATATAAAGTATTATCAGGCTATTGCCGAGACTCTTTTTAAAGTTCCCTCCAGCATATCTTTTGAAATTCCTTTTCGTTTGCTGACAAGCTCCAGGAAAAACTCTTCAAAATTTTTACCCTGAAGCACGGGGTCGTCAAGGCGGCCTTTATAAACCAGCTTTCCTCTGTAAATTATTCCTATACTTGTACAGATTTCTTTTGCAATTTCAAGGATATGCGTGGAAATGAAAACAGTCCCCCCATTCCTCACATAATCCTGCAAGAAGTCCTTAACCTTTCTTTGCATTACAGGATCAAGATTGATAAGTGGCTCGTCGATAATGGCAAGTTCAGGCTCGTGTAAAAAAGCCTGGGCAAACATGAGTTTCTGCCTTGTACCCCTTGAAAGGTCTTTGCATAGTGAATTTTTCTGGTCCCCAAAATCGAAGAATTCGAACCATTTCTCGCAGACTTTTTCATAATGTTCCATTTTTCGAATCTTTGCAACAAAATGCAGATACTCTTCTGCAGTCAGAAAACTTGGGGGGGTTTCCTGTTCCGGAATAACGCCTACAAGCTCCCTGACCCTCAGAGGATCTTCGAGTACATTTATGCCGTGCACTTTAAGGGTACCGGAGGTTGGCTTTATTTGCCCTGTAAGCATTTTGATCATAGTTGTTTTTCCGGAGCCATTTGGGCCCAGGAGACCAAAAAGCTCACCTTTCCCGATAGAAAGGTCTACGCCGTCTACTGCTTTCGTTTGTCCGTAAGATTTAGAAAGACCCTTTACCTCAATCATATTTTCAGGCTCCTTCAAAGTGGTAATTCAGGTTCTTCAAAGTCGTAATGCTCCAACAGTCAAATAACTCTTATCAAATACTCTTAATATATTTTTAAACCTTTCTATGTTCCGGAGTACTATGAGAAATCTCCCGGCATTTTTAATCCTGTACTCAAAAGTCCTTATTTTAGTCCTTATTTCATAAGAGTGTTTGAACTATACAGGCATAAAGGAATATTAATCTTCATAATATATATTTACTAGTTCCCTATAAGACTCTTTAATAATTATTTTGTATACAATGTATATAGGGATTGCGAGTACCATGCCGAGGGGGCCCAGGAGCTTGGAGGCGGCAAGTGTTAAAACCACACTTAAAAGCGGGTTAATATTCACTTTTTCCGAGATCATGAATGGAATGAGGTAAAGGTTGTCAATTAGCTGGGCAATAATAACCGTTATCACTGCAAGGAGAGCTGTCATCGGACTGGCGATATAACCCACGATAACAGGAGGGATTGCCCCCAGAAGAGGGCCAATATAAGGAATAATATTTAGAAAACCTGCCAGGATGCCCAGGAAAAGCCACCCGTCAATACCTGCCAGATAAAACCCTATACAGCAAATCAGACCGATAATAGCAGACTCAAGCATTTTAGCACTGAAGAAATCCTCAAGCTCACGGCCTATACTTTTTAAGGCCCTGACAATTCCATCCGCATGTTCAGGAGGAGCGTAGTACTGAATGTAGTTCCCTATTTTATTATGGTGCTTGAAGTATACACCAAACATGAGAGGAATTATCAATATGCCGGTAAAAAAATAATAAGATGCCTTCGAAACAAGATCGGCAATCCCTGAAAAAATAGTATTTCCTATTTTTTGCAGATCCTGAGGTTTAATAACTCCGGAATCCACAAGTTTTGAAAGCTCGGACTCGTGTTCTGAAAAAAGGGCTGAAGCTCCGCTTGCGTAGTCCTGCTGTATGCTGAAATCCCCTATAAGGACTCCAAGGCTCTGGACCTGACTGCCCAGAAGAAACAGGAAAGCAAGCCCTGCACCTGTAAGCAGGATTAGACTCACTACCTTCGATTGCAGTTCGGAAACCTGTTCATGCACCTGTTGAATGCTTTTATAACTTTTTCCGTAATCAAGATAAGGATTGCACCTGCTATGAGGACTATGAAAATGTCCTCAAAATAGAAAAGTATTGCAAAAAAAAACGTGAAAAGTATAGTTGTTAATGCCGGAAACTGCCATATGTTCCTGTTGGTACTGAGAGGCATGTAATCCTACCTTTAAAATCTTACCTGGTTATTGTCAATAAGAAGTTTTTAGTGTCCAGATAGTTCCTTAAAAATATAAATAGTAGCTCCTTTCAGTCCGTTAAAATTGAAAAAATAAGAGATTCTGAACTACTTCTGCATCGACAGGGAAAAAAGAATCTTAAGAGTCTGATATCTTCCGTTCCTCTATTTTCAGGCCCTTTTCCGTTCCTCTATTTTCAGGCCCTTACCCTTTCCCCATAGAAACGTTCTGAAGCAAAGTTATTACTTCCAGGAGTCAGGGAATTCAGTTCACTGGCGGTTTCACTTAAAGAAAGCATAAAGTCTGCCCTTATCCTTAAAATTAGCTTTTCTGGCTGGATGCAGCAAAAAAGGGTTGGTTCGCCTTCGATTATCCTGATGTAGCCTTTTTTCTCCATTCCTCTAAGGGTTCCATAGATCTTGGGTCTCGGAACTCCAGCATTTTCAGCAATTTCACTGGCTTTTGCCTGCCTCAGGCAGATAAGTGATGCATAAATTTTGGCTTCGTTGCCTGTAAAACCCAGTTTCTGAAGGTTCTCAACAAGCTTAAGAGTCATTAGGGTTTCCTCCGTCTTTCACGCGCTAAAATGTGATCTATCTGGTATTCTTCATAATTTAACGGCTTAATTGACCAATAATTTCACATAGCCAGTAATTTTCCAGAATCAGATCGCAGCCGCCTTATTCAGGCAGTCCGGCTGAAATCAATTTTCCGCAGGATTTTTACCATGGTCTCGAGGCTATGCATATAATCCTCAACGTCCTTATTATCCACAAACTGAAGGATTTCATCAGCCATTTCAGTGGTAATCCGGTTTAAACAATTATAATAATCAAGCCCTTTTTCGGTAAGGGAAACGAGCACCTTTCTCCTGTCACCAGGGTCGGTCTTCCTGAACACAACCCCTTTCTTTTCAAGGTCGTCAACCATCCTCGTTAAACTGCTCTTTTCCATTCCTGTGTATTTTCCAAGAGTAGAAGGCATAATTTCTCCTTCTGTCCCTATGATTTTAATTACCATTGGCTGGTTCTTGCTCAGTTCCCTGAACTTGCCTGCAATTTTTTTCTGAAAGGTCTGCTCAAAAATCAGGTTATCGAGAGCATCTCTTTCCATTGACAGAAGGATTATTTTACTCAATGTTGCCTCATCCATTTCTTTAATCATCCCTTTTTGCGGATCTTTCGGATCCTTCTGAGCCCTTTCCCTAAAAAACTGGCCCATAATTTTTAGAATTATAATGAATTATCATGATATACGTTGAATTTTCAATTATACTAAATTGAATAATTGACATTTGTATGGTTGATAACTCAACTAATATCTGATGGCATATAAATATTCCGATACTTTCTCAAACTAAGCTTAAAAATAATATTTTATTCTTGTTCTTTCTTCCTCTTTCTGGAAAAGATCTTGCGCCTGCATCGAGTATGACAAGAGCAAGGGAGTAAGCCTGGGCTTAATTAAGAAATCCTGTCTGATTAATACCGGATGCAATTATATCTCATTTGGAGATACGAATCTGTATCTGCCCAGCTCCCAAACATGTCATTCAGGGAAAAGAGAAATAGGGGAGAGAGAGCCTGAGTCGTATTTTTTCCAGGGACCTGTGTGCTCTTAGTAAAGTCCCATAGATCAAGTAACCTTGAGTTCATGCTATTTTTCTCTCTCCAGACCGTACAATTTTATCCAGATCCTGCTTACTCATGTATTGATAGGTCCGGTCAGATGCTTTTTCCTTAAATCCTGTAATCTCTCAAAAATTCCCAGCTTCTTTCCCCGATAACTGTCCATCAGGACGATAAGAGGCGGGAAGATCACAAAGGTTACAACCATTGCGAGGAGGACATCTATTACCGTAATCAGTCCGAAACTACTCATCATCGGGAATGGCGAAGCGATCAGGGCTGAAAACCCAAATACAGTTGTAGCTCCCGAAGCAATAAGAGCTGTGCCTGTAGTAGACGAGGCCTGATATATGGCATTCACAGGACTCATTCCGGCATCCCTTTCCTCAAAATAACGCTCCATCATCAGAATTGAATATTCGGACCCGACTCCAAGAATCAGAGAGCCCATAACTGCAGTCATAGGGTTGTATGCAATATTCAGGGCCGACATTACAAGACCTGACCAGCCGATTACGACCAGCATGGGGATAATGGGAGAAAGAGCCTTTACGATATCCCTGTAAACAATCAGGAGGCCCACAAATACAAGGAGAACCCCGAGCAGGGTCATCTGACTTCGGCCTGTTGTAAGCCCGGAAACCATATCAATGGTAACTACCGAGCTGCCTGTAACCGTAACAGAAACTCCAGGAGGCGGCTGCATCCACTGGACGTCTGTCAGGACAATATCTCGAAGCTCCTCAATTCCCGTAATTTCAAGATCTGCCATAGCAGTCCCGATGTCCAGGTTAATATGAAGCAACTGGTTTCCTTCGATGTATTCCTGCTTTTGACTTTCCGGAATTTCATTGTATATTGCCTGTATTTCTCCAGAGGTCGCGGGGATTGTCCCGCCGTTTCGTTCCTTTACGAGGTCCACTATGCTTGAAGCACTGTAAATATGCCCTCTGTTTTCAACTTCATGCTGGGAAAACTCATCCATCCATTCCAGCAGTTCCGGATTACTTGCATCATCGACTTTCAGGATAATATTAAGGTGGTCTCCGGATCCCGACAGGAGACTCTGCATGTTTTTGTAGTTGATAAGGGAAGGCATGTCCTGTGGAATCATAGAGTTAGTATCAGTCTGGATGGGAATTGACTGATCAGCATAAAGCCCGGCACAGCAGGTCAAGAAGGAAATTACAAGAATCAAGGTAGAATATTTGAGGGTAAGACCTGTGAGTTTTTTCAGAATATTTTCAATTGCTCCGGGTCCATTTTTGCCGTTTTTACCTGCTTTACCCTTTTCTTCCCCTTTCTTCTTAAACAGCCCATAAGGATTTTTTCTGGAGATCCAGTCAAAACTGTAAAGAGTAACCAGCCCGAAAAAGAGCGAAGAAAGGTAACACATGATAACACCGATGAGCAGGAGTTTTCCGAAGTCCTGGATCATGGGGACAACTGAAGTAAAAAGCGCAACAAAACCAAGCGCTGTCATTATAAGGGCAACCAGTACGGCAGGTGCGGTGTTCTTGATCGTAGAGACAAGGGCCTGCGAAGAAGTATTGCCTCTCTGGATTTCCTCTTCCATTCGGTTGTGGAACTGGATGGAATAATCAATTCCGAGACCGATCAGTATCGGAAAAGCTGCCATGGAAACCATTGTCATTGGCACGTCGAGGTATCCCATGACCCCAAAAGTAAAAAGGACTCCAAGCAACACAACAGGAAGCGGAAGCAGTCCCCATCTGACATGCTTGAAAACAAGGAGAAGGACGACTACCATAAGGATTCCGGCGATCCCGAGCAGCATGCCCATACTTGTTCCCATTTCACTTTCAATGTCAAGCACCAGCGAAGGCCTGCCTGTGAGAGTCAATTTGTAGCCAGGGGGAAATTCAGATTCTTTTAATGAGATTTCTATATTATTGATAATGTCTTTCTGCTGCTGGCTCGTACTGCTTCCTTCGATCTGGATAACTGTGAGCATGTGGGTCTCATCAATCACCAGGCTCTCGAAATATTCCGGGTAACTCTCCATCATCTCCCGGACCTCCCGGTCAGAATCCGGAACATTTGACCTTCCGGACTCAGCATAGTTAATTTGCTTCAGGATGGATGCAGCGCTTGAAACCTTGGTGACTCCGGGAACCATCATAGCTTGCTGCTCCAGCCTGTCGGAGGCTTTTGCGAGGGCTTCGGTTTTCACATCATTTCCCTCGACCATCAAAACGATGCTCTCTGTACTGAAGGTGTTCAGGAAAAGGTGGTTATAGTCCTTATACAGCTGCGAATCCTTCGACACCTGAGTCTCGGTTCCGGATGCCATTTCGATGTATTGGGCTCCCTGCAAGGATAGCAGAACCAGCATAAGTACGACAGCCAGTATGACTGCACGGTTGTTCAGAACAAAAAGTCCTAGTTTTTCAAAGATGTTTTTTATAAGGAATCCCCCTTAGGAGACTTGTTTTTAGTTGAGTCTGTTTTTCAATCAAGTTTTCAATCAAGTTTGTTTTTCATCCACTTCATTTTATATTACTCAGGACAGCCACGGGACAAACATTACCAAAGCAGCAGCTAACAGGCATTGGTTTTGCTGCAAAATATCCTGAGCAGAACCTGAAAAAATGCGCTGAATTCTTTTTAACACTTCATCCCCAGTCCTGCAGATTCTCCTGAAGACAGGGCTTCATTTTAAGGCTTAAAGCATGGAGTCCACAGAAGGTTTCATCCAGAGAAAGCAAAAAATTAGCTCTGATTCTTGAGATCAGTTCCTCCGGACGTATGCAACTGAAATGAATCGGTTCCCCTTCAGTTATCTGTACGTATCCTTTCTCTTCCATCCCTCTCAAAACTTTGTACACCTTGGGTCTGGGAACCCCGCTTGTTTCATAGATTTCCCTTGCAGTTGCCGTTTTCATACAAACAAGGGTGGCATAGATCTTGGCCTCATTTTCCGTAAAGCCAAGTTTCTGAAGGTTATTGATCAATTTCAGGGTCATGCTTTTTCCTCAGGAAAAAAAGCTAAAAATGAAAGTCCTATATTGATTCGACGTTAATTCCGGTTATTATTGACTCCGGGGCTTCGAGACTTCCGGCTCCCTGCTTATTTTCTACTTTCCATTACAGAATCGATTTTTCTCAGGACTCGCAGCATTGTTTCAAGACCTTTTTCGAAATCCCTCAAATCCTGCTCTTCAACCAACCCAAGGATTTCGGTAGCCATCTCCTCAGATTTTCTATTAAGGAAATCATAACACCGCTCTCCTTTTTCGGTCAGGGAAATAAGGACTTTTCTCCGGTCTTCAGGATCGTTTTTTCTCCTGACAAATCCTTTCTCTTCCAGGGAATCCACCATTCGTGAAAGGCTACTCCTGTCCATTCCCACATACGTTCCGATAGTAGAAGGCATGATTTCCTTTACCAATCCAATTATCATGATAACGAGAGGCTGGTTTTTGTTAAGTTCCTTGAGTTCGGAGTTTTGAGAGGCGGCTACTTTTTGAAAAAACCGATCTTCAAATAATTTATTGTGAAGCGTTCGGAATTCAAGATCCATTAGCCTCACTTTTTTAGCGCATTCAGGGTCCATGTTTCCTCCAGGGATTTACGAGCAAGAACTGGTGATAATTTAGTATAAATGAAATTTCAATTGTAAAGATACAGACAGTTAGAATTCTGACTGATGCAAAATCAACAAACGTATGGTATTCGAGATGATGCAATACTATTTAAAAATATCCGTCAACAAAATTTGCCTGCTTATTCCGGAATTTATCCTGAAATTGAAAAGTTTTCTGAAAATTCTACCGCAGTTAGTTTCACTCGCTTCGCTCGCTCGAGGAGACTAATTATGGACAATTAACGTTATTTTTCTCTTCGCTCAAGAATCAAATTATAGATTTTTTTTACCCGTACAACGTTACACTGTACCAGGTCGTTTTTGTTACGCTTGACGCAGGAAAGCTGTCTTTTCAAAGAGAAGAAAAAAAGAAGAGAAAAACCCTGAAAGTAAAAACGATGAGAACGCTTTTGAGTTAGAAAGAAAGAAAAACAGATCAAGAAGACATAAATTTCGGTCTCATCTCTCTTTCAAATATGTTTTTCTTTCTTTTTTTGCAGGACTGCCAGACAAACTGGCGGAGGCGTTGATACATACCTGAAATTAAGAGTGCCTGAAATTAAGAGCTGGTTTTCGGTGTTAAGAAAAGCATCCTCTGATCTTAGGGGCATTTATTCAGCATATTGTTTCTCTTAATTTCGGTATTGGTTTGCAGATTGTTTTTTACCAGACTGGCAGGCCGGCCCAGAGCCGGTGCGGTGCAGGGAGAGAAAAAAGATAGATTTTCTTCTGGATTCAGGAAGAGATCAAATAGCTAATCAAGGATCATCAATGTGAAGAAAGCTTGAAGAACAATTTTTTTTCC
The DNA here is from genome assembly GCF_020804225.1 of Methanosarcina sp. DH2. Classification (GTDB taxonomy): domain Archaea; phylum Halobacteriota; class Methanosarcinia; order Methanosarcinales; family Methanosarcinaceae; genus Methanosarcina. The sequence goes on along the minus strand of NZ_WJBI01000001.1, from coordinate 683,673 downwards.
TTTCATACAGCCTTTGAATTTTTTGAAACTATATTGAGTAAGCTTTTTGAAATATCGGACAAAACATAATTGCAAGCCTTAAAATAGAATCAGGCTAAAGACTTAGAAAATAGGCCGAAAACAGCCTTCGAAAAACTCTTTTACCCCGGAACTACTTCATAACTTAAACCATCTTGTAACTTAAATTATCTCACAACTGGAAAGATCTCATGTCTAGTGAACTACTCCTCCCTGTCCAATCCGGCAAACCGGATCGTCTGAGGGAGGGGCTTCCTTGAGACTACTCAGCCTAAAAACAATATCTGAGCGATCCTCTTCCTTCATCCCCCTCTCTAATGAGAGCGAGTCCAGAGGCTCTACCCTGCGTTCCGCAGGTGAAGAAAAATCAAAGTGGAAGATATGAGTGTGATGATGCTTGAGATGCACAACGGCTTGCGGCTTTCCCCGCCTTGTTCCCGATCCCTTCGGGAGTTGTCACATCCTGTTTGCCCACTTCCTAGCTTGGTTCTCGCTTCAGATTGGGGTGACAATGCAACAAGAACTATATGGTTTCAAGGAAGAATAAATTTATCAGATTCAATAAAAACAGAAGGTGTGGAAGTTGACGGCTTTCATCCCCCACCTGCCACTTCCGGTAAACCGGAAGTGTCGAGGAAGGGAACTTCCCGCCTTATAGTTAAAAACAAAAAAGAAAAAATTAAAAACAAAAAAAGATAAAATTAAAAAGAGAAAGTAAGAGCCTTTTCAGGCTCATTTTTAAAAGAGCAATTTTTTTCCCGATTCTCTAAAGTTAAACTCCTTTGTCTCCAGATTAAGTCCCTACTATAGCATTTCGGGTGTCTTCAGAAAGCTTAAGATCAGTGGTGGAAGATACCCTGTGGGCAGACAGCGATTTCTGGACATGAAGCACATCAACTCCCCCTGACAAACATGCTTCCGAACTCACACGCCCACAACTCCGGCAATAGTAGAAAACATTCGAACCCATTACCTGGCGTTTTAGCCTGGTCTCACATACACTGCAAAACTTATGAATACTGGAATTTTCCATTGAAACTCCTCATCCATAAATCATGATTGAATCGAGCCTTGCAGTGCCTATTTTTGTCCAGTACTTACAAATATTACAATACTGGGTCTTGCCGTCTAAGCTCAATTTTAGTTTGGCATGGCATTTTGGACATATTTTTAGATGTTTCGTGAATAAACCCCCTTGAATATCCATTTTTAAACCTCAGTTTTAAGTGGTAAAAAGCCCGACAAAACCGATGAGTTTCCCTGACAGTACCTTAAAACGACCTGATATAGGATACCCCGCAATACAGAGAAAGCAGTCGACCTCTAACCCCTGAAGTTAACAATTTAAAAGCCTTTTTCGACCTTTATACTGAAATTAATCGAATTCCCCCGGACAGAGCCTCAGATAAAGGCGTTTTAAGCTAACTGAACATGTACTGCTTAAAAATTAGATCTGCCCGATCTCGCTGCATCAATGCTACAACAAGTAATCAAATATATTATTCCTGAAAGGATATAAGTTTTGGCTCGAAAACAATTATTGTTATATGTGATTAGAAGGCAAAAGGATGCCATTAGAAGAAATACTATAAAAAGAGAGCAGAAACAGATAGAGAAAAGAAGGCAAGTACTGAACTGCTTACACTGGTTGAATGAATGATAAATCCAATGTTGATTGGATAAAAAACTTCAGTTAAACGTATGTTAAATTCAATAGTTATCGAATTAAGATATCTGTCGAATAATCACTGAAAGAATATGATTAAATAAAGAAAGATTTTGATCGGGCATCAACTGGAAGAGATTAATAAAAATATTAAGTTAACAGGACAAAGATGTCGGTTTAATGGTTAGTGAAATCGATATTAGTGAAATCAATGTTAGTGAAATCAATGTTAGTGAAATCAATGTTAGTGAAATCAATATTAGTGAAAGCAATATTAGTGAAAGCAATATTAGTGAAAGCAATATTAGTGAAAGCAATATTAGTGAAATGAATATTAACTAAACTGATCTGGAACAGATAAAGATGCTGATGAAAAAGAGCGGCTACCGGTGTAATGAAGATTTGCGTCACAGGACCCTTTATAAATATCCATAAGGCTGCCTATAAAAAGAGTTTCAAGCGAAATATATAAATACCATTATCGCTTTAGGAATGTTCGCGACAGGGTAAGTAAAAAAGAACACACCCGATCATATAAGCCGCTTTAACTCAGTTGGTAGAGTGTCTGGCTGTTAACCAGAATGTCGTAGGTTCGAGCCCTGCAAGCGGCGTAAGACTTTTGCATATTTCACAGCGTTTTTTCAGGAAAAATAGAAACACTTGCAAAAAGTTTATTATTAAAGCCGTACTAAAACTACTAAGCGTTATAGAAACCAGAACGGGCCTGTAGCTCAGTCAGGTTAGAGCGCTCGGCTCATAACCGAGCGGTCACCGGTTCAAATCCGGTCAGGCCCATAAAATTTACCCATAAAATTTATATCCTAAGAATCTCCTGTATGAGAAGGTTCAAAGGTAAAAAATCGAAAATGGAACATTATTCCAATCAGAAAGCCGCTTTAACTCAGTTGGTAGAGTGTCTGGCTGTTAACCAGAATGTCGTAGGTTCGAGCCCTGCAAGCGGCGTAGAAAATCGGACTTTTTTTTAATATTTTGTTTTTAATATCTATTTCCTTGAATATTATAATTCTTTCATTAGTTGTTCTTTCATTATTATATCTGGAGCTTTGGATTCTATTTCTTCATACTCAAACCGGTGATTGTCTGGATTTTTAATTTTTCCGAAATGCTTAATAATCCATAATCGAATAGTTTTTTCATACTAAGCAGTAAGGATTGGGAGATATCAGGAAGTTTTGAACAGGGGAGAATTCCTGATGTAACATGCCATTAGTCTAACTGAGAAAATTATTAAATATAGTGGGAAAGAATAAAGTAAATAAATCATTTCCGGTGAATAAAGTAAATGAATGACTTCTGATGAATAAAGTAAATAAATCATTTCCGGTGAATAAAGTAAATAAATCATTTCCGGTGAATAAAGTAAATGAATGACTTCTGATGAATAAAGTAAATAAATCACTTCTGGCATTACTACTATCTTCTAACTAAATTATTCTGATACTACTCTAACATCCAGTTGACTGCTACTCAATCAGACTGAGGTTTATACACATGGTTTCAATTAACAAAGAGGACGTAATCGTACCTTTAGATGTCCCGAAAACAATGCGCGAGACATACACGAAAAACTACATGGAAATTACAAAGGGCAGCGGAAGGCTGATGCTTTTTGCTGGAGACCAGAAAGTTGAACATTTAAATGACGACTTTTTCGGAGAGGGAGTCCCTGAAGATGACGCAGACCCTGAACACCTGTTCAGGATTGCGTCTCAGTCAAAAATAGGGGTTTTTGCAACCCAGCTCGGGCTGATTGCCCGCTACGGTATGGACTACAGGGATATACCCTACCTTATAAAAGTAAACTCCAAAACCCACCTGGTTGAGACCGCGCAGGCTGATCCTTTTAGCAACCTCTGGTATGATGTTGACCAGGTAGCTGAGTTTAAGGAAAACAGCGGGCTCAATATACTTGGCGTTGGGTATACAATCTACCTTGGCAGCGAGTTTGAAGCCGAGATGCTCGTGCAGGCTGCCCAGGTAATTTATGATGCCCACCAGCATGGAATGTTATCTGTACTCTGGATCTACCCCCGCGGAACTGCCGTAAAAGATGAAAAAGACCCTCACCTGATTGCAGGGGCAACAGGAGTAGGAGCCTGCCTCGGGACTGACTTTGTAAAGGTTAATTACCCGAAAAAGGAAGGGGCAAAATCTGCAGAGATTTTCAAGGAAGCCGTCAAAGCAGCCGGACGCACCAGAGTAGTTTGCGCTGGCGGTACGAGTGACGAAGCCGAAACCTTCCTTAAAAAGCTCTATGACCAGATTCATATCTCCGGAGCCGAGGGGAACGCAACCGGAAGAAATATCCACCAGAAACCCCTGGCTGAAGCTGTTCGCATGTGTAACGCTGTCTACGCCATAACCGTTGAAGACTCAAGCGTTGAGGAAGCCCTGAAAATTTATAAAGGTGAATAAGCAGGCGTAGAGACCTACAAAACTGTACGCAAAAACTAAAGAATCCTGTAACACGGACAGGCAACAGGAATAAAACTCTTCCATCCGGGACCGATAAAAGGGGGCAACCGGAGCGCTCAGAGAATAACCAAGAAAAAATAAAAGCGGCATCGAATAAAGAATCAAATATCAAGGCAGTGTAAATATGCAAATCCCGGACCATAAGACGAAGATCGTCTGCACAATAGGGCCTGCCTCCTCTTCGGAGGAGATTCTCAGGCAGCTTATGCTTGCGGGCATGAACGTGGCAAGGATAAACTTTTCCCATGGAGACTTCGAGAGCCATGCCAGGGTTATCCGAAGCGTACGTAAGGTCGCAGAAGAACTGGACAGGACAATTGCAATCCTTGCCGACCTGCCTGGCCCGAAGATCCGTATAGGCAAGCTAGAGAAAGAACCTATTATGCTCCATAAGGGAAATCTGATAACCCTTACTGTTGACGACTCACCGGGAAACGAGGAGCGTATTCCTGTCAACTACAAACAGCTCCCTGAAAGCGTATCTCCCGGAAGCCTCATTTACCTGAGTGACGGGTTCATCCAGCTCCGCTGCTTGGAGATCTCGGGAAACGATGTTCTTTGCGAAATTATGATAGGGGGAGAGCTCTATTCCCATAAAGGGTTAAACCTGCCAGGAGCGAAAATTTTCCTTGACCCAGTGACCGAAAAGGACTTCAAAATCCTTGAGTTTGCCCTTGATGAGGAAATAGATATGTTCAGCATCTCTTTTGTAGAAAGTGCCGAAGATATCCGAAAGGTCAGGAATTTTGCTGCGTCCAGGGGAAAGCAGGTATACATAGTCTCAAAAATAGAACGCAGGCAGGCTGTAGAAAATATTGAGGAAATTCTTGAAGAAACCGATGCCCTTATGGTCGCAAGAGGAGACCTGGGAGTCGAGATTCCCATCCAGGAAGTCCCTTCAGTCCAGAAAGAACTTATCCAGGGGTCAAAGCTCCTGGGAGTTCCTGTAATTACCGCAACCCATATGCTGGCTTCCATGACCGACAATATAAGGCCTACACGAGCCGAAGCCACAGATGTTGCAAATGCCATCCTTGATGGGACGGATGCTGTCATGCTCTCGGAAGAAACCGCAGTTGGGAATTATCCTGTGGAAGCCGTTGAGATGATGGCAAAGATTGCAAAGACCACTGAAAACTGGCGTTCCCGGACGAAATGGGGGATCGATACAATGATCAAAGCCATAACTTCCAGAAAAATGTCAGTTGACGAAGTGATCACCCTCCAGGTCTATGAAGCTCTGCAGAAACTGCCTGTAGCAGCCGTACTGACCCCTACAAGGAGTGGGGCAACCCCCCGCAGGATCTCACGCTTTAACCCCGACCCATGGATCCTGGCTTTCAGCCGTGTCCCCAAAACCTGCAGGTTCCTTTCCCTATCCTACGGCGTTTATCCGGTTATTGTGAAGGAAACAATTGAAAGCTGGGAAAATGAGACCATCGAAAAAACAAAAGAACTGGGATTTGCAGAAAGCGGAGATATTGTAATTTTAACCCAGGGGCCCGCTTCCGGAAAAGCCGGAGGCACAAATATGCTCAAGATTCTCACCCTTGACTGATGCTCAAGATCCTGACTAACCTTGACTGAATTTATGATCGGGCAGATAACTTCAAAAAACTGAAATCAGGCTTAAAAACTGCAATTATCCGGAAAATTCTTTCCTGTATTAGAAAACGGATGTGAACACTATTTTTATAATATAATAACAATACAAATATAATGGCAATAGATTTAGATACCATGTGTGTTTTTTACATTCAGAATAATTTACCTTATGTTATGAGGTTTCATTTATGAAACGAAAGGATCCAGCAACAAAAAATCAGAAGTATCTGGCTATCTTCCTGGCCGTAACAATGTTTCTCTCTGCCTTTTTGATATTTTTCACGGCCGATTCGAAAACAGATAACAATGACGTCCCCACTTCAGAAACTGGAGAAGAACTTATTACAGTCCCGTTTTCCCAGGTCCAGGGCAAACATGTCCAGCACGAGTTTAACTCTATTATTGACGGATTGGAAATGTCGCCTGACGGAGTAACGAGTGCAGTTTATGTTGACCTCCAAAAAACAGAAGGAACCCCCTTAGAAACAGTCTTCGGAAACAGGCAGACTATGAATGTTTCCTTCTCTTACGGCGCTGATGTCACGAAGAGATACGGTGCAAGTTATGGCAATGAAAGCGGCTTTGAGCTGCACCAGATTCCGGAGCAAAAAATTAGCATGCCCCTTGATACGCAGGTAATGCCATATCAGGGATATCAGATCCTTGACCGAACAAACAGTACCTACAACATCTGGAACGTTGTCGGAAGCCCTGCAATAATAGGTCCCATCCAGAGTGTGGTGAGCGTAATCGGTATTCTTGAAGGAAATGAAACATCTACTAACGAATATGACCAGATTCTGAGCCAGGCGGACCCTGAAGGAAGCATCTATCAGGAAGTAGCCAAAAGAACAAATTCCACTACTGATATGCCCGCCGAACAATACTACAGAGACCTCAAAAAGCTGGATGACGGAAGTTACACGCAGACATCTGTCTACCTTAACCCGGATCCTGAAGTAAATGAAAAAATCACAGCTTACCAAACAAACTCGAGTGAACGTGGGGTTACCTACAACGTAACTACCCTGGATAATATTACCAAACTGGTAATAAGCTCAGACTTCGAGAGCCTGTACAATGAAAGTATCCTGCTTTCAATATAAGCAGGTAAACTTTCTTCTTTAATTTTTTATTTTTATTTTCTATTTTTTCTGGCATCCTCAGGCTTTCTTTTCCGCACATACAGGATTGAAACCGGCCTGCGACTAAGGGATACCAAAAATCATGGAAAGAATATTCCCAGGCTGAGAAACACCTCCTTCACTAGGAGACTATTTTTTTGATCCGCGTTTAGAGGACTTTTGGGAAGATCGCTCTCCTTGATTGAGCAACTGTACCAATATTTAAAAATTAGTCCTCTTGAGCGAAACGGAGTGGAGCGAAAAGGACGCGTACTCCCGAGGCGCAATTCGGGCGAGGTGCAATTCGGGCGAGGTGCAATTCGGGAAGGACAGCAAAAGTAGGTTGAATAAATATAGAAAGAGAACGTGATTAAATAAAAGTGAAAAATGAGGTGAGGCTCTGGGACTTTCCAGCTTACTTGAAAGGATTTTCCTGAAAAAGATAGATGGCAAGAACTCCCATGACTGGTTTGAGCAGGGGGCAAAAGAAAAAGACCCTCCAAAAAAGGTAAAATACTTCAGAAATACCGTAAAGCTAAAACCGGAGTTCGTAGGCGGCTGGACCGTGCTTGGGAATGCTTATGCCGATATGGGAGACTATGAAAAGGCTATGGAATGTTACAACCATGCCCTTTCGATCTGCCCGCGATATAGAGAAGCAAAGTATAACAAGAAGAATCTGGAGAAAAAAATGGGAGAAGCCGCGTTAAAAACAGGAACATAAAAGAGGCACGAAATCCAGAAAAATCAGCCTCCATGAGGAAGCGATAAGATGAACTGAAAATGAAAAATCAAAGACCAGCTTATTTGCAATTTCCACAGTAAAACGGCAGGAAAAAAACTCTTTTTTCAGTATGATTGTTTCTGTTTTTTTCAAACAGGGAAACAATGAACATCACTACATCAATTAACATCACTACATATTTCTATCGACCCGGCGTATATTCAATGGGAAGTGATGCCATTGGCTTTTCTGGATAAACTGTTCAAGAAGAAAATCGAAGGAAAAACAGTAGAAGAGTGGTACGGGCTTGCAGTAGCAGAAACTGACCCGGAAAAGAAAATCGAGTATTTCGATAAGGTCCTTGCGTTAAAACCTGACTTTGCAGGAGCCTGGAACCTCAGAGGGCTTGAATTTGTGGTTCTGAAAAGGTATGAAGAAGCCATTGCCTCTTTTGACAAAGCCCTTGAAATAAGGCCCGGCTATCCGGAAGCAAGGTACAATAAAGAAGATGCCGAAACCGAATTAAGAAAGATCAGGGCAGCAGAAAATCCGGTTGAAGAAAATAAAGAAGGATCATCAGAGACATAAAAGGGCAAGGAAGAAAAAAACAAAAGGAAAGGGAACAAAAGGAAAGGGAACAAAAAGAAAGGGAACAAAAAGAAAGGGAACAAAAAGAAAGGGAACAAAAGGAAAGGGAACAAAAGGAAGAAGAAACAAAAGGAGAATGGGCAGAAAGTTAAAAACAAAAAGAGATTCGGACAGGTAAATTTTGCCTGACCGCCGGGACCACGTATTTGCGAGAAAACACATCTATTTCTTCCCACGGCTCAAGGCCTGAAGCCCGAGTTTTACAGGTCCGGGAAGTTTTCCGCACTGCATGACTTTCATCTGTTCAGGGGAAATAAACTTGAAAGCAGCATTCATGAGGGCATCGGATTTCATAATGCCGTCCATTATCTGCCTTGCCTGTACCGAAGTTTCAAGAGCTGAACCGAACTGAGCTCTCCAGCGCCTGTCATATTCTTCAAGCTTGCATTTTCCGGCTGCAAATTCAGCTGCAGTTTCCCCTGCAATTTTTCCGGCAATCATGGCAGGAGGGATTCCCCCTCCGTTTGTTGCGATAATGTGCCCGGCAGCGTCCCCTACAATAAGAGAATCTTCAGTTGCAGTTTTTGCAGGGGCTCCGTTGACAGGGATGATTCCTGCAATAACATTCATGATGACGCTGTTTTTCAGTTTTGAACTTGCCATAGGATGATCCTTCATGAAACGGTGCAGATACTCTTTTGCAGAAACCCCTTTTTCAGCCATTCCGTTTCTGATTCCGATTCCTACATTTGCCCGGTCCCCGCCCTCGGGAAAAATCCATGCATAACCACCTGGGACATAATCTTTTCCGAAATACATCTCAAGGGCATCAGGGTCGATATCAACGTTCCTGACCTGGTATTCAATGGCAACAGAGGTTTCCTTTAATTCGGGTTTCATGGCAAGACCTTTTGATTTTGCGACCAGGGAGTTTGGGCCGTCAGCTCCGATAACTGCTTTTGCCTTGATTTTGTGCTTCCCGAAAATTCCCGAGGTCTCAACAGTTGTGCCCTCCACTTTTGTCACACGCGTTTTTATCATAAGTTCAGCCCCTGCCCCTGCCGCCTGCTCAGCAAGGAACTGATCATACCTGCGCCGGTCAAGAACAGCCCCTTTTACAGCAAATTCTTTTACATTGCAGTTTGGAGGAATAATGCGCTGGGTCTTGATCGTCTGCAGCATACAGGAGTCAGGATATATTATAAGCGCTTCAGGCAGGTCAGCATCGGGTAAAAGAGCCTTAACCTCCGAGGCGTCCGGGAGAAAACCTGCACACTGAATCGGGTTTCCGATTTCCCTTTTTTTGTCAAGGAGAAGGACGGAGGCTCCACCCCTTGCAGCATACAGGGCAGCAGTGGAACCTGCAGGGCCTGCGCCCACCACTATGAGGTCATAAGAGGCTTCTGGAATCATGAAAGGGTCTTCCTGTTGTTTATTTTTGCCTCTGCAATTTACTGAGGAATTGTTTATTAATCCTTTCCTGAATCCAAGAATTATAAAGATAATTACAGGAAATATTCGATTTATGGAAAAATTTAAATATTATAAGATAGTACAACGGTTACCGGCTTCCGGTAGCTGATGAGAAACAAATAAAGGAGAAAGGTAAAATGAGACAAATAGCAATTTATGGAAAGGGCGGTATCGGAAAATCAACTACCACGCAGAATCTTACTGCAGCCCTTTCAACTATGGGAAACAAAATTCTTCTTGTAGGATGCGACCCGAAAGCAGACTCTACCAGAATGTTGCTTGGCGGCCTGAACCAGAAGACCGTACTTGATACTCTTAGAAGTGAAGGAGACGAAGGAGTCCACCTTGAAACTGTGGTACAGCCAGGTTTTGGCGGCATAAAATGTGTTGAGTCCGGAGGGCCAGAACCAGGTGTAGGATGTGCAGGTAGAGGTATTATTACTTCCATCGGATTGCTCGAGAATCTGGGGGCATACACCGAAGATCTTGATTATGTATTCTACGACGTGCTTGGTGACGTCGTCTGCGGAGGCTTTGCCATGCCTATCCGCGAAGGGAAAGCCAAGGAAATCTACATCGTGGCCAGTGGAGAACTGATGGCCATCTATGCAGCAAACAACATCTGCAAAGGGCTTGCCAAGTTTGCCAAAGGTGGAGCCCGCCTGGGGGGCATTATCTGCAACAGCAGGAATGTAGACGGAGAACGAGAACTCCTTGAGGCATTCGCAAAGAAACTGGGAAGCCAGTTGATCCACTTCGTGCCCAGGGACAACATTGTCCAGAGGGCGGAGATCAACAGAAAGACCGTAATTCACTTCGACTCTGAATGCAACCAGGCCAAAGAGTACCTGACCCTTGCCAATAATGTCCAGAACAATACCAACCTCGTTGTCCCGACCCCTCTCCCTATGGAAGAATTGGAAGCTATGATGGTGGAATTCGGAATTGTTGAGCTGTAACTGTCAAAATGGTAACTGCTGAAACAAATAGAGGAGCTGAAAAAGATGCAAATGATAAGAGCAATCATCAGGCCGGGAATGGAGTCAAAGGTTGTAGAGAGCCTTGAAAAAGAGGGCTGCATTTCCCTTACAAAAATGGAAGTCTTCGGGCGAGGGAAACAGAAAGGGATCCACATTGCGGATGTGCACTACGACGAACTGCAGAAGACCCTGCTCCTGATGGTAGTCGAAGACGAACACAAGGACAAAGTCATACAGACCATAATGGAATCTGCCAGGACCGGGAAGTATGGGGACGGAAGGATCTTCGTAAACCCGGTCGAAGAAGCCTACACCATAAGGACTGGAAAGCCCGGACTTTAAACCGGATTTTCGGAGGAAAAATTCCGTGAAAGAGATTACGGCAATAATCAGGATGAACAGGGTTCAGAAAACCAAAGATGTCCTGCTGGAGTGCGGCTTTCCTTCTTTTACCGTAAGAAGAGTCATGGGCCGCGGAAAGCAAAAAGGGCTTTGCTTTGAGTTTAACCCGCCCCTGCCTGACCCGGAAAAGGAAGCTGAAACCTGCATCCGTTTCATTCCAAAACGCATGTTCACAATCGTTGTCGACGACTCAAGTGTAAACGAAGTAGTTCAAAAAATCATTGAGGTAAACCAGACCGGGCATGTAGGAGACGGAAAGATTTTCGTGACAAACATTGGCGAAGCTCTCCGCATCCGGACCGGAGAAAGCGGAGATGTGACCGTTAACAAGGAGCTGGTATAAATGGGAGCGGAAATAGGTTCGGGAATTGAAGACAAACAGCAGCTTATCGATGACATGCTGAAGGTGCTCCCGGAAAAGGCTGCGAGGAACAGGAGAAAACATATAGTTGTCAGGGACTGTTCCGCCGAACAGCACATCGAAGCCGATGACAAGGTAATCCCGGGAATCATTACAAACCGCGGGTGCGCTTTTGCCGGTTCAAAAGGTGTGGTTTTCGGACCGATCAAAGATATGGTACACCTCGTCCACGGCCCGATAGGCTGCGCATACTTTACCTGGGGAACCAGGAGAAACTTTGCAAAAGCAGAGGAGGGTGGAGATAACTTCATGAACTACTGCGTATGCACGGACATGAAGGAAACCGATATCGTCTTTGGAGGAGAAAAGAAGCTCAAAAAAGCCATTGACGAAGTTATGAAAATCTTCAAGCCCAAAGCAATCAGTATCTCTGCCACCTGCCCTGTAGGACTTATAGGAGACGACATCGAAGCTGTTGCCAGGGAAGCCGAAAAAGAGTATGGAATCAAAATTATCCCTTCCAGATGTGAAGGATACAGAGGAGTAAGCCAGTCAGCAGGACACCACATTGCCAGCAATGCTCTGATGGAAAACCTGATAGGAACCGAGGAACTGGAAAACCCTACTCCCTTTGACATTAATATCTTCGGGGAATACAACATAGGCGGAGATCTCTGGGAAATCCAGCCAATCCTTGAAAAAATCGGGTACCGGATCGTTTCAAGCCTGACAGGAGACGGCTCGTTCCATAAAATTGCACAGGCTCACAGGGCAAAGCTCAGTATCCTGCTCTGCCACCGTTCCATCAACTACACGAACCAGATGATGGAAGAAAAATACGGGATTCCCTGGTTGAAGGTCAATTACGTAGGCACGAAGATGACCGCCAAATCCCTCCGGAAAATGGCACAGTTCTTTGAGAACCCGGATCTTACCCGGAAGACTGAGGAAATCATTGCCGAAGAAACCGCAAATTATGCGGATGAGATCGAGAGGTACAAAAAGAAACTGAAGGGGAAAACCGCTTTCATCTACTCCGGAGGTTCCAGGAGCCATCACTATACTAATCTCTTCGAAGAACTGGGCATGAAAGTAGTTGTTGCAGGCTACCAGTTCGCCCACAGAGACGACTACGAGGGCAGGCAGATCATCCCTCAGATGAAGGGAAACGCTCTTGGATCAATTCTCGAAGATGTGCACTACGAAAGGGACGAAAATGTCGAGCCCGCAATCAGCCCGGAACGGATTGAAGAGCTGAAACAGAAGCTTGGACTTATGGAATATGAGGGGCTATTCCCCGAAATGAAAGATGGAACCATTGTCATTGACGACCTCAACCACCACGAAACCGAATTCCTCTTAAGAACCCTTAAACCCGACATCTTCTGTTCAGGGATCAAGGACAAGTACTGGGCCCAGAAACTCGGGGTCCCCTCAAGGCAGATCCATTCGTATGACTACAGCGGCCGCTACACTGGCTTTTCCGGGGTTGTGAACTTCGCACGGGACATAGATATGGCTATGCACAGTCCCACCTGGAGATTCATACGTCCGCCATGGAAAGGAGAAGAAGCAGAGTAAGGAGGGAGAAAAAAATGTTAGATTACACCCCATGTGAAGAAGTAACTAGAGAAGCAGTAACTATCAACCCTGCAAAAATCTGCCAGCCAATCGGCGCAGTCTATGCTGCCCTTGGTGTGCACAACTGCATGCCGCACAGTCACGGATCACAGGGCTGCCTCTCATACCTGCGCATGTGCCTGAGCAGGCACTACCGTGAAAACTCGGTTGGAACGACCAGCAGTTTCTCTGAAGGAACCGCTGTTTTCGGAGGAGCAGCAAACCTCAAGGAAGCCCTCGAAAACCTGACTACAATCTACAAACCCGAAGTAATTGCTATCCACACCACCTGTGTAGCAGAAACCATAGGCGACGACGTAAACACCATCGTAGAAGACGTCCGGATGGAAGAGCTTATAGACCCGTCCATAAAGATCTGTGCAGCCTCCACTCCAAGTTATGTGGGCACCCATATTACTGGCTATGACAACATGGTAAAGTCCTTTGTGACTACTTTTGCCAGAAAAAGCAAGCCGAACGGGAAACTCAATATCATCCCTGGCTTTGTGGAACCTGCTGATATCCGGGAAATGAAACGCATACTCTCAATCATGGGGATCTCAGGTATAGTCTTCCCGGACACGACTGATGTCTTTGACGCTCCTCTCACCGGAGAACAGGGCATGTACCCGAAAGGTGGGACTCCGATAGGGGATATAGAAGATTCCGCAAACTCCGTGGGAACAATCGCTCCCTGCAGGATGGCAGGAGGGTCTGCAGCAAAGGTCCTGGAAAGCCGCTACAAAGTCCCGGCAAAAATAGGGCCCACCCCAATAGGGATAAGAAACACTGACCGTTTCATCATGAATGCAGCAAAACTTGCCAGTGTGGCGATTCCCCCCGAACTTGAAGACGAGAGGGGAAGATTGGTTGACATGATGACTGATGCCCACCCCCACTACCATGGAAAAAAGGTAGCCATTTACGGGGACCCGGACATAATCTCAGGGCTTACGAGCCTTGTGCTGGAAATGGGTATGGAGCCGGGTGTTGTCCTCACCGGGACCCAGAATTCAGAGTTTGAAAAAGAAGTAGAAGGACTAATAGGTTCCGAGTACCCGGACGCCGATATTATTTCGGGAGGGGACCTCTTCATGCTCCACCAGATCATCAAGCGAAAGCCCGTGGACCTCCTAATCGGCAACACATATGGGAAATTCATATCAAGGGCAGAGGATGTGCCCCTGGTCAGGGTAGGCTTCCCGATCATGGACCGGGCAAACCTGCATTATTTCCCGATCATGGGGTACGCCGGAGCTGCACGACTGGTGGAGCGCATAGGAAATACCTTGCTTGACAGGAAAGACAGAGATGCGCCAGACTGGCTACTCGAGACCATTCAGTAAGGAGCCTGGCTTTAAGATAACTGATTCCCGGAAAAACAAGAAGTTTAAGCTGAAAAGTAAGACTGGGAAGTTAAAACCTGGAAATTAAAACCTGAAAGTTAAAACTGATAATTTAAAAACGGGAGAAGTGGAAAACCGCCGCTGCAAACCTGGAAACAGAAGCAGAGGGGAGTGAAAGAGATGATTGAGAAAACCGGGATAGTGGATACTCTCGAAGAAAGGCAACCATACATTACCAGAAAGCAGGAAAAGGGACAGATAATCCCCCTTGCCTGTGACAATAACTCCCTTGCAGGAGCCATAAGCCAGAGGGCCTGTGTTTATTCTGGAGCCAGGGTTGTCTTAAACCCCGTAACCGACGCCGTCCATCTGGTCCACGGCCCTATTGGCTGCGCAGGTTATACCTGGGATATCCGGGGCGCAAAGTCCAGCGGGATTGAAACGAACCGCAGCAGTTTCAGCACGGACATGAAAGAGATCGATATCATATTCGGAGGAGAGAAAAAACTCTCAAACGCGATCGACGAACTGGTGGGCATCTACTGCCCCCCGGTGATCTTCGTGTATTCCACATGCATTGTAGGAATTATCGGAGATGACCTTGATTCCGTATGCAAAATAGCAAGCAAGAAGCATAATATCCCGGTACTCCCAGTAAAATCCGAAGGATTCAAAGGCAACAAATCCGACGGATACAAAGCCGCCTGCGACGCTTTAAAGCAACTAATCAAAAGACCTGAGAAAGATAAGGCTGCAGAAAAGAAACCCGGAGTAAACCCTGGATTAAAAAAACCGAGGATCAACATCCTCGGGGACTTCAATGTTGCAGGAGATGTCTGGCTCGTAAAACCTCTCTTTGAGCAGATGGGAATCGAAGTCATAGTTTCCATGACCGGAGATTCGACTGCAAAATCCATCTCAAGAGCTGCAGAAGCTGACCTTAACCTGGTACAGTGCAGCGGGTCAATGACTTACCTTGCAAAATGGATGCAGCAAGAGTATGGGATTCCATATTTAACCGTGAGTTTCTTCGGAATCGAAGACATCTCCATAGCCCTGCGAAAGACTGCGGAATACTTTGGTTCAGAAGAAATGAAAAAGACAGCAGGAGAAATGCTGGAGACCGAAACGAACCGGATAATGCCTGAAATTTCCCGGGTTCGAGAGAGAGTCAAAGGGAAAAAGGCAGCCATCTACATGGGAGGACCTGCAAAAGCCCTCACACTTATCAAAGGCTTTGCAGAGCTTGGCATGGAAGTGGTTATCATCGGGACCCAGACCGGGAAAAAGGAAGACTACGAGCAGATCAGTTATTCTGTCCGGGACGGAACGGTCATTGTAGATGACGCAAACCCCCTGGAACTTGCCGAACTGCTCGTGAAACAGAAAACCGACCTGATGGTTGCAGGTGTAAAAGAGAGGTTTATCGCGTACAAGTTGGGTGTTGCTTTCTGCGACTTCAACCACGACAGAGTGGTGGAGTTCGAAGGCTTTGACGGCTTTGTAAACTTCGCGAAGGAAGTGGATGCCTCTATCAACAGCCCCGTATGGAAAGCTGTCAGGCAGCGGATTTTGAAACCCGAAGCAGTGAAATCAGAAAGGTCAGCAGGAAAAGAAAATATAAAAAATATTTTCGGAGAGCCATGCGCAAAAGAATGTAAAGACATGGCTGTGGACCCTGAGTTTTTGCGCCAGAATGAGGATACTGCAGTTGAGAGTCAGGTATGAGGAGGCATTGAAATGACGAAAAGAAACTATGCTACTGTGAACCCCTGTGTCATGTGCCAGCCCATGGGAAGTGCTCTTGCTTTCAAGGGAATTGAAAATACCATGGTCCTCTACCACGGCTCCCAGGGCTGCAGCACCTACATGCGCCTGCACCTCGCCCACCACTTCAGGGAACCTGTGGACATTGCATCAAGCTCTCTCAGTGAAAAAGGGGCTGTCTACGGAGGCAGGGAAAACCTGAAAAAAGGACTGAGAAACGTTATCAACAGGTATAGCCCGAAGGTAATAGGTATTGCAACCACCTGCCTTGCCGAAACAATTGGGGATGATGTCCCTGCGATTATAAGGGAATTTAAAGAAGAGGAAGGGATCGGAGATGATCTTGAAAAAGATATTATAATCGTTCCGGTTTCCACTCCCAGTTATGGGGAAAGCCATGTAAGCGGGTACATAAAAGCCCTTGATGCAGTTGTCAGGAAATTTGCGGAAAGTCCGGAAAGTCCGGAAGGTCCGGAAAAACCGAAAATCCCTGAAGACATCGAAATCATGGATTACATGGAAAACATGGAAATTATAGAGTATACGGAAATCCTGGAAAAAGAAAAGGCAGAGGAAAACTCCCAGGAAGCAAAAAATCCTGATATGAAAGAAATTCTGAATAGGAAACTCAACCTTATCCCTGTCGAGAGCATTTCCCCGGCTGACGTGAGGGAACTGAAAGAAATCCTTGCAGAAACTGCAGGAGATTACATTATCCTGCCAGACATTTCCGAGACTTTTGATGCACCCCTGAGAGAAGAGCTCCCTAAAATTGCCCCCGGTGGCACCAGGCTTTCCGAGATTGCAGATATGCCGAACAGCCGGGCAACTCTTGGCCTGGGTGTTGTCAGCACGAATCTGGCACTGAAATATCTGGAGGAATCTCACTGCGTTCCAGGGCACAGTGTTCCAATCCCGATTGGGCTTCTGAACACTGACAGATTCTTTACGGAACTGATCGGCATCATTGGCTGTCCAATCCCTGAGAAATACCAGAAAGAAAGGGGCAGGCTCCTTGATGCCATGGTGGATATGCACAAGTACCTTTACGGGGTAAAAGCGGCTGTCTACGGAGACCCCGACACTGTATTTAGCCTGACTACTTTCATGCTGGAACTCGGAATGAACCCGGTGCTTGTAGCAACGGGAAGTAAAAGCCGGGACTTTGGAAAGAGAATAAAGCAAATCTTCGAAGAGATCAGGCCGGAACTACAACCTGTGATTCTGGACGGGATTGACTTTGACAGCCTCAACGATGCAGTCAGCGAATGCAGCCCTGAAATCCTTATAGGAAACTCAAACGGGAGATACATTGCCAAGGCACGCGACATCCCCCTTGTAAGGGTTGGCCTGCCAATCCACGACAGGATAGGCGCACAGCGCATCCTTACTGTCGGATACAGGGGAGCCCTGGAACTTCTGGACAGGATCACCAACACCATCCTTGAAGCTACGGATACTTTCACCGTACCTGTACAGGTAGAGCCAGCGGCATATGCAGGCCAGGGAGAAAAAGATGAATGTATAGAGGGAGCTCAATGAGCGAAAGTAAAGCAAAAAAACTGGTACTTCCGGCTCTTGCAGCAATTCTCTGTCTCTTCATATTTGCCTTAATTGCAGTTTCCCCCGGAGCAGAAGATCAGCCGACAACAATTACTGTTTCGGCTGCTGCAAGCCTCACTGAAGCTTTTACTGACATTGCCAGAGAGTTTGAAGCAGATCATCCGGGTACAAAGGTAGAACTGAACCTTGCAGGTTCGGGAACGCTTAGGACGCAAATCGAATCCGGAGCTCCTGTTGATATATTTGCTTCGGCTTCTGAGAGTGACATGAACCTCCTCTCTGAGAAAGGTCTAATTGAAGAAAGCTCAAGAAAAGACTTTGCAGCAAATACTCTTGTAATAGTTATGCCTGAAAAAACCGGCTCTGAAATTCCGAAGACTTTAGAAGATCTGGCTGCAGGGAACATAGAAAAAATCGCGATAGGAAACCCTGAAACTGCACCGATAGGGAAGTATACGAAACAGGCACTGCAAACAGCAGGAGTCTGGGATGAAGTTGAAAGTAAAGCCATCTTTGCAGATACAGTGAAACAGGTGCTGACATATGTAGAAACCGGAGAAGCCGATGCAGGTTTCGTATACGAGACAGATGCTGAAAACGGGAAGAAAAAGCTTTACGAGATAGCATTTACAGTTCCGGTCAGTGAACCGATTTCCTATCCCGTAGCAGTGATAAAAGACTCAAAGAATAAAGAAAAAGCCCAGGAATTCGTTGATTTCGTTACCGGAGCCAGAGGACAGGAGATTCTGGCAGAGTACGGCTTCAAAGAGCCATAAATACAGAAATTAGAAAATCAGAATCATAGGTTTAAGAAAATCATAGGCTGAAGATTCCCGGAAGGATGAAAAAGGAAAGGATCATATTCAGATTTTCAACAGAACAAAACCAGAAAATTGGGAAGGGATTTGATGGAAACGCTTCAGGTGGTCATGAGCCCGCTTATGCTTACTCTCAAAATTGCTGCAGTTTCAACTTTCTTTGTGGCATTTCTGGGAATTCTGATCGCCTACGTGCTGGCAAAAAAAGAGTTTACCGGAAAATGGCTGGCTGACGTGCTTGTTACCCTTCCCCTGGTTCTGCCTCCAACCGTGACCGGGTATATCCTGGTTATTTTGCTTGGAAAAAAAGGGATCCTTGGAAGTGTCTTTACCAAACTCACGGGCAGTGGGATACTTTTTACATGGCAGGCAGCAGTTATTGCAGCTTTTATCGTATCCTTACCCCTGATGGTGAAGACTGCTTCGTCTTCAATAGGAGCAGTGGATAGAAGCGTCGAGGAAGCTGCCTGTATCCTCGGCAGGAGTGAACTCGAAACCGCACTCTTCATAACCCTCCCCCTTGCAAAAAAAGGAATTGTTGCAGGCTGCGTCCTGAGTTTTGCAAGAGCAGTAGGGGAATTCGGAGCAACCCTTATGGTTGCGGGGAATATACCGGGAAAAACGAGTACAATGCCTCTTTCCATATATGGGGCGTACCAGACCGGGAACAGTGAACTTGCGGATCTGCTGGTAATTATCCTGGTTGTGATTTCCCTCGGTACGATTGCGGTTACGAGCAGGTTAGGTGAACGATAAAAGTCGAGAGTGAAAACAAAAGTAAAAGAGAGCGTGAAAGCGAGAGCATGTAACGGGAATAGAACAGAAAAAGGATAAAAGCAGGTGAGATCAGGAATGACTGTTGAAGTTGATATTGAAAAGAAATTCTATGGAAGAAAACATGGGAAAAAGGCGGAAAATCCCAGCTTTTCAATGCACTGCAGCTTTGATGCCAGTTCCGATTTTATGGTCCTTTTCGGTTGTTCGGGGTCAGGAAAAACCACAGCTCTCCGCTGCATTGCAGGACTTGAGAACCCTGATTCAGGATCTATCAGGATTAACGGTACCATCTACTTCGACAGCAAGAAAAAGATAAATCTGCCTCCCCAAAAAAGAAAAATCGGGTACATGTTCCAGGAAAACGCCCTATTTCCACACATGAATGTACGGCAAAACATTGAATTCGGGTTAAAAGGCCTGAGCTCCATGGAAAAGAAGGAGAGAGTTAACGAGATGCTGGACCTTGTTGGAATTGAAGAGTTTGAGTTTGCCTATCCGGACGAACTCTCTGGAGGCCAGAAACAGAAAGTTGCTCTTGCCCGGGCTCTTGCACCCGACCCGGAGATCCTGCTTCTGGACGAGCCATTCTCATCCCTGGATACCGTTGTTCGCCTGAAACTGAGAAAAGAACTGCGTACGATCCGGAAAAGGCTTGGAATTCCTGTAATTTTCATTACGCATGACCCTGTAGAAGCCTTTACCATGGCTGACGGGATGGTTGTTTTTGATTGTGGCAGGGTGCAGCAGATGGGTTCCCCTGAGGATGTGTTTTATCATCCGAAAAGCCGTTACGTTGCAGAACTCGTTGGCTTTTCAAACCTCTTTGATGATGCTGTGGTAGAAGGTCACGGCAAGGGAGACGAATGCACTTTCCTCTGGACTCTTGGCACTGAGATTACCGCCCCTTATATAGAACGCATGGCAGGAGACAAAGTTAGCTGGGGCATCAGGCCCGAAAATATCGAGCTTGTGGACAGAAGGAATGTACATAACATTCAGAAGGAAGACCGGAAAAACCTGTTCGACGGCGTGATAATGAACGTGGTAAACAAAGGCACCAGCCGGATCATGTCTCTCATACTTAAGGAAAGCGAAGATGTCCTGAAAGTAGAGGTTGCAAACCACGTCTTTGACTCATTAAAAATAGAGACCGGAGACGAGTGCATGGTCAGGCTAAGGACTTCGGATATGATTGTTTTCTAACCCGAATTGCGCCTCGGGAGTACGCGTCCTTTTCGCTTCGCTCCCCGAATTGCGCCTCGGGAGTACGCGTCCTTTTCGCTTCGCTCCCCGAATTGCGCCTCGGGAGTACGCGTCCTTTTCGCTTCGCTCCCCGAATTGCGCCTCGGGAGTACGCGTCCTTTTCGCTTCGCTCAAGAGGACTAATTTATGTAGGACTTACGCACTTGAGATCCGAAATCAAACACAATAGACATTGTAGTTAACTCTAGTATTTAGACAGTTAAAGGTTTAAAGCTATTGATTTCTCGTTTCAACCGCGTAAGTCCTATTATGGAAGAATTAATTAAAAACCATAACTCCGCCATCTATAGGGAATAAGTAATTCCAATTCATAAATTTCCAATGTCAATCGCCTCTAATATGAAAACTTTGGTTTATTATTTACATTCTCTAATAGGGAATATATCATTTTGAAAAAAATGAATTGCAATATGTCTCTCGATTCGGAATATGAGGCCAATATTCAATACTTATTCCCTAACTCATCGGAGTTAAGGTTAAAAAATAAATTCCCCAGACAGACAAGATGCCCAGGGGTAATTTCTGCTGGTCAATATTGTTGAGTGGTCTGGTTCAGGTCTTCAATGTAGGTTCCTGCCCCGAGCCACCAGGTCTCGTCTACTTTCTGGACGTAGCTCATTTTTGGTTCAAGGGTCATGTTGCGGGCAGGGTTGTAGTAATGGTAGAAGAGGAAACCTCCTCCCTGCTGCGCGAGGAAAATCTCGACCTTTGTATAATTAACACCGTAGGGATCCTGGAGACCGGAAAGGTCAGTTCCAATCAGCTGGGGCTGATAGGGGAGCGCCAGAGTCGTTCCGTTATAATCGAAGGCATAGACATAGAGATTGCCACGGACGAAAGTCCCGTTCAGGTCATTGAATTCCGCAATCGACGTGTCCTTTCCACTCGTATTGGCATACTCAATCGCCTCCCCGACAAAGGATTTCAGGCTCTCTCTAACTTCGGGATCCATCCCTACTCTAACGATAGGCGAGTCCTCCTGCGAATCGTAGATGCCAGCCCCGAGGATCCAGCTCTGGTTCACCATCATTACATAGCTGAGTTTCTGTTTGACTGTGAAATTATCTGCAGGATCTGCATAGAGATACCGGACGAAGCCTCCACCGGACTGTGCAGTGGTGACCAGGTTCTGGATGTATGAGGTGCCATTCGCGTCGGTGGCGTTCCACCGATTTGTCCCGAGAGTCTCGGACTGGAAGGGCAGAGCCAGCGTGGTGCCGTTTATGTCGTATGCGAAGATATAGAGTTCGCCGTCGACAAACTGGCCGGTCTGGTTGTTGAACTCACGAAGAGCAGCTTCCTGTCCGTTTACGTGCGCATATTCGAAGGCTTTCTCGACGAATGCAACGAGCTCCTCAGGAGATGCAGTGGAATTGTTAGCCAGTGTTACTTCAGACTGGTTCTGGCATCTCTTGTAATTGCCGCTGCATACAATGTAGGAGTTCCCATCGCTTCCCTGGGTTAACCTGTAGTAAGTGGTCTTATAGTACAGATTCGTCTGGACAGGATGCATATAGATGTAATCCACCCAGCCAGTCCCATTCTTCAGCGCTCCTTCTAAAATTTCGTCACGGAACGGTTTACCAGTAACATCTGTCTTGCCCTTGAAGTTCTTACCGACAACCTGAATGTTGTCTGCATGAGCAACTATGGTCAAATTCACATCGTATACGAAGACGTAGAGACTCGGATCCTCATGATCCCTATACGGCGCTTCGCCTGCGTTGATGCGCCGGAACGTATCGGAGGTATTATTCTCGATTGCTGCGGCGGTTGTGTTTACAAGCTCTACCACCGCGTCATCAGTGAATGTCTGCCCTGTGCATCCAACCCCGAGATTCCGGTAGATAATCCGCTCATAATCGCTGACTTCCTGCTCGTCCTTCTGACCTCTCACCGTCTCGAGTGCCTGCTGGAAAGCGCCGACCATTGTGTCCGGGACATCCTTACTGAAAATATAGTAGAAGTCACTCTCACTCAGAGTATACACGATCTCATAGGCATTGGGATCCGCTGCAGTCTGCAGCATCTGATGCCTTCCGGCGAGATCTCCCGTTGCCCACATGTCGATCTGACCTTCTTCCAGCATCCTGAGGAGGTCTTCGGGTTTCTGGCCGTTGACGATTTGCGGTGCATTCACGCCATGGCTGGTGAGAAGGTCATTTTCGATGGAGGCCTGTACCACACCGATCCTGTACTGATTGAGATCCTCAGGAGAGGATATTGTAATATTACTGCTCATCGGCGCATAGATAACGAAACTGGCACTGGTAAAAGGTCCTGCCCACTTATAGAGGAGCTCACGTTCTGGTGTGCGGACAATGGAGAAAAGCACCGTACTGGTATTGTTTTGCGCTGTCTGGAAACCTTCTGCCAGGGGGACAATGCGAACATCTGCCCGTGAGCGGTTCACACCGATGTTTTTGAAGACTGCTTCGAGTACCTCGACAGAGATACCGGTGACGTTCCCGTCCTCCTGGTAATTGAAGGGAGCCCATTCTTCGGTCAGGTAATTGAGCTGGGCAAGGCCGACAGATGGAATATGCTTCCCGAGGATCCGCTCATGCGTGCTGATGCCCGCTGCATCTTTTTCCTGTTTGGCGGCATCGAGTGCCCGCTGGAAGGACTGGATGACTGAATCGGGAACGTCTTTATTAAAGGCATAGTAGAGGTCCTGGTTCTCTAATTGATACACAACAGTGTAGGAGTAATAGTTCCCTGTTACCTCTTCGGTGAAATACCTGCCTGCATCCTCAGGACATGCCCAGAGGTCGATCTCACCGTTCTCTAGTCCGGCGATGTTTGCGGACACGTTACTTTCGGGAATGATCTGACTCTGGTTCACCCCAATATTGAGCAGTTGCTGAGTCGCTACATCATTGGCGATCACTCCGATGCGGTACTCCTTCAGATGTTCAGGGCTCTCTATTGTGATCCCACGGTCTCGCTTTGCAAACAGAACGTATCTATCAGAATAAACAGGTCCAACCCACTTGAATAACTGCTCCCGTTCGGGAGTCCTTGCTGTAACGAAGAGAACCGTATTATTCCGGGTGAGAGCAGCCTGATATCCCTCATTCCAGGGAACAAGGTTTATCTCCTCCCGTGCTACTTTCTTCCCCATCTTTTCGGTGACCGCTTCAAGGAGATCAACTGAGATACCTTTCAGCGTACCGTTTTCCATGTAGTTATAGGGCGGTAGCTGTTCTGTATAGTATGTCAGGTCGGCCGACATTGTGGTGTTGTTCATGTCTGCAGATGCAGCTTCAGATTCCTCAAGGCATCCGGTAGCTGAAAGCAGCGCTCCAAGCATCACTGTAATAAGAACAAGATACATATATCGTAAAGATAGCGACATGAGAAAAGTCTACTATCAACATATAAATACCGATACTAAATACTGATACTCATCACCATTTGCAAAAGAACGCCCTTTTGAGGGGATACATGGCTAAGATTGGAGTGTGCAATATCCCGCGAACAGGCACTCTTTTTTAAATATCTATCATATTATATACATTCGGGCTTATGTATTTTGGCATGTCAATCGATATTATCCTTGGAAAACTGATGTAAAAAGCGATTGAGCAGACGAAAGGCTTTGCCGAGCGGAACGCCAGGGGGGAGGAGATCATCCGGGCATTGGGCAGCAAGTTTCTTGCCAATTATTATACACTTGGCCGGTACGATTTTGTGATCATCATTGACCTCCCATCGGAAGAAGCAATGGTAAAGCTCCTGCTTGAAGTAGGGAAATGGGGTACGATAAGTACGGAGACCCTGACCGGAATGCCGCCAGAGCTGATGATCGAGTGGCAGCGGGGATATGATAGGAGCTCGGAAATTTGAAAGTTATAGAGTGAAAGGATCTTAAGAGGACAAAAAGAAGATAGATTAAAAACAATTCCATTGATCATTGGTTAAGATATTTTATCACCTTTATAAAATCGATTTTATGGCAGAAATTGGCCTCAAATTTTAACATATTTACCTGAAATCGATATCCTGCTCCAGTTCAAACACCCTTTAAATTTTGGACATTTATCCTGTGAATGGATGCAATCTATTATGATTCCTCACTTAACCGAAGACGCATGAAAACAATTCTAATCCGTAAATTTATTTACCATATCGGGTCATCCATTTATTCACCATATCGGATCATCCATTTATTCACCATATCGGGTCGTTCTTATCACGCTCGACGAAGGAGAGCGGCCTTCCCCTCAAAAAAGAAAAAGAGAAGAGGAAAATAAGAATTATTTCTGAGCCGATCCCAAAACTCAGAACCATTTCTCTAAATTGCGAATTTAGAGTAATCAATCGAGTTTTTGATCGCGAAAAACAGTTCTGAGATTCTTATTGATTTAGAGTAAACCTGGTTTTGGGATGAGCTCCTTATTACTGCTCTCTTATTACTGTTTTTTAAGCCTTTTCTCTTCTTTTTACTTCTTTTCTCCTTCAACTTTTTCTTCCATATTTCTTCCTTCTTTTTGGGAATGACCACCAGATAAGCTGACGGGGACATTTATGTAATCCATGTATCTGAGATCAGTTTTCGGTTTCAAAATAATGGTTCAAAGAAAATGTTTCTCAGGGAAAGTTGAGCATGTTTAAATATCTATTTTTAACTGCATAAAAGGTCTCTTTATTCTGACTCTTACAACCTTATTCGTGTTACTAAATCGGTTTTGTTACATCCCATACTCGCAGTATTTCCCATTAAAAAAAGAGAAAACAGAGCTAAAAAATTGGCGTGTGTGCTGATATAAATGCAGATTGAAATGAGATTTCGGAGTAAGGGAGAATAGTCCTGATCAAATAGAGTTTATCGAAACCGGCAGCTCGTGTAATGCAATAGGTTTACTCTTGAAGCCAGACTTTTAAAAATAACACTCTGACATTTCAAGAAACAAAGTTTCTATAAATATATATTATTCAGCCGCCGTATCCCCCCATAAATAATCAAGTTGGTTCATTTATCACAGTTGGCAAATAATAAAGGAAGAGTAAGAGGAAAAAACATGAAAACGAATTTTTTATCTATTCTACTAATGCTTGTTGCCACCATTACAATAATAGCCATACCAGCAAGTGCAGGAGAGGTAACCATAACCTTCGATGAAGGTCGGTTAGATGCAGGCGACGAAATCGGTAGTACTTATTCGGACCTGGGAGTAATATTCTCACCGGGAGCAAAAATTATTGATACCAAATTTGGGTCAGGAGAAGACTTAGGATTCTGGAATCCAAATAATCATATTACTACAATATATTTTTCACCTGCTGTAAAGTCGGTTTCAATAGAGTTTGAGGACGCGATTATAGGTAATATGGACGCACTTCTTGTAAATGGAGAAAAACTTTCCACATCTAAATGGAATTGGCTTATCACAACAAATACACTAAGAATTGAAAGTAAGACTGAAAACATACAGAAAATCGAAATCTCAGACGGCAGTCAATGTATAAATTTGATCAAATTCGATAACCTGCGTTATAACCAGATCCCTGAATTTCCTACTGTTGCATTTCCGATTGCTGCAGTGATTGGTATGATGTTTATATTCCAGCGCAGGAAAAACTAAACTTTTGAGATGGATTGAAGGAAAGTCAGCGCCATATTCATTTGTCTGACAGTCTTTAGATCCATTTTTTAGATTATTTTTCCTGATTTATCTTCTTTTACACGGTTTTAGTCTCTTTTTACGGCTTTCAGGACAACTGCTCCTTCCAGATTTTCCGTTTCCACACTAAAACCTACGTCCTCAAAAAGCTCTTTCCATTCAGCTTCCGAGAGTTGCGGCCCGTGATGGTGTTGATGTGCCAGCGGCTCAACTGCAGTTAATGACCCGCCTTTTTTCAGCACTCTCTTAATCTCAAAAAGCGCGAACTTAATATCTTCAAGGTGGTGAAGCATGAAAAAGCAGCTAGCAGCATCCACCGATCCCCTTTCAAAGGGAAGGGCATATGCACTCCCTGTCCTGAACTCAACATTTTCAATGCCGAGGACTTCGGCATTCATCTGTGCCTGACCTGTGAGTGAATCATGGAGGTCAATGCCATAAACCTGTGAATCCGGGTTATTCTTTGCAATCTCCAGAGTAAGGCTCCCGAAACCGCTGCCGATATCAAGGAGGGTATCTCCCTTTATTCCCGGGAGCACGGCAGGAAGCACCTGTGCTCTTACACGAGCCATGCGGTCTTCAGGGAATTCCGCCTTTTTTGCCTTTTCTGCGTCTATTGATATAAAAGGAAGGATAGCATAGACTTTAGAGCCGTTAACAGCCATCAAGCCCCGCACATAAGCACCGCAGGTCTCAGCTATGACCAGTTCTACAACGGAAACTCCGACATCCCTGCAAAAGCGCAGGTTCCACTCTTCCCTTTTTTCAGGAAATCGGATATTCAGGGGCGTGTGCACTACAATATAATGTGAATAGTCCGGGCTGAAATATGCTGATACGGACTCGGGTTCGTTAAGGCGGATTTCGCTTATGCTTTCCCTGAAAAGGGCGAGAATTTGCAGGGCAGTTTCATCTGCTTCATTTCTTACGCTTCCGATTTCTCCAAACATATCCCTGAATTTGTTTTCAGAGAATAAAAGCTCTCTTATGGGAAGCTGATAAGAAAACGGCATGTTGCAGGCGAGGAACATGTATCGGGCCTGTCTTTTTTCAGATTTATTTCGAGTTTATTCAATTTATAACCTGGTTTAATCGAGATTAATAGAGTTTAATTCTACATACTTTGAAAGTTCCTTCTCCAAACTATGTAAATATTTAATATCAATTACGACATAGTTAAATAGTATCAAACCGGATAAAAGATACCTGTTGGTGGTCGCGATGAAATATGTAATTGCAATAATAAGGCCTGAAAGGCTTGATGCTGTCAAACGAGAGCTTCAGAGAGTTGAAGTCAACAGATTGACAGTATCGTCCGTTTCCGGTTATGGTGCTCAAAAGGGGCATCTGGAAATCTACAGAGCAATGGAGTTTGAAGCAAATCTTCTTGAGAAAATCAAGCTCGAAATTGCAGTAAATGATGAATTCCTTCAGCCAACGATTGAAGCAATTAAAACGGGAGCAAAGGGCAATGACGGGTATATCGGAAGCGGCAAGATATTCGTGCTCCCACTTGAGGATGTTATAAGAATCCGCACAGACGAAAGCGGATCTGCTGCTATTTGAGGTGGACAAGAATGACTATTGTAGCAGCAGATACCGTATGGGTGTTGATTTCATCTGCACTCGTTTTATTAATGCTTCCAGGGCTCGCACTATTTTACGGCGGGCTGGTTCAGCGTAAGAATGTCCTGAGCAGTATGATGCACTCATTTGTTGCAATGGGCGTAATGGCTCTCGAATGGGTGATAATAGGCTACTCGCTTGCTTTTGGAGAAGGCAACGGGTTTATAGGCGGCCTCGATCACATATTCCTGCGGGGAATTGACCCTTACTCGGTAACAGGTACAATCCCCACATATGCATTTGTTGCATTTCAGGGAATGTTTGCAATAATCACGCCTGCCCTAATTTCAGGGGCCATTGTAGGGCGTGTCAAGTTTAAGTCATATATCGCGTTCATTGCACTCTGGGGACTTATTGTCTATGCACCTGTCTGCCACTGGGTCTGGGGCGGCGGATTCCTTACAGGGGAAGCTCTTGACTTTGCAGGCGGTACAGTTGTCCATGTAATATCAGGCATTTCCTCCCTTGCAATTTTGCTTTTCCTTGGCAAAAGGAGAGGTTACGGAATAGACTCGATAAAACCGCATAATGTTACTCTTACTCTCCTAGGGACCGGGCTTCTCTGGTTCGGATGGTTTGGGTTCAATGCTGGCTCGTCCCTTGCTGCAAATGAGATCGCAGCCCTTGCATTCATCACAACACTCATAGCTCCTGCAGCTGCAGGGTTTGTCTGGATGGCACTGGAATGGAGCCATTTAGGGCGTCCTACTGCCCTCGGGTTTGCAACAGGCATCCTGGCAGGGCTCGTTGCAATAACACCGGCTGCAGGTTTTGTTACCCCTATGGCAGCAATCCCGATAGGTGCGGTTACAAGCTTCATCTGCTACCAGGCCGTAATGCTCAAAGCAAGATTCGGTTATGATGACTCCCTTGATGCTTTTGGGGTTCACGGAGTAGGTGGAATAACGGGAGCGATTTTAACAGGCGTATTTGCAAGTGTCGGGTCTACCGGGCTCCTCCTCGGTAACTCCGAGCAGCTGCTGCTCCAGATAGAAGGCGTTGTCATCACACTTCTCTACGCAAGTGTCTGCACCCTTATCATCGGGTTTGTACTCCATAAGACGATAGGCCTCAAAGTTACTGAAAGTGAGGAAAATATCGGGCTTGACCGGACACAGCATGGTGAAGCAGCATATAACATTTAAGTACAGGTAAATATTTGAGTGCAGGTAAACCCACCTGTACCTTTCTAATTTATTCTGTGCTACGGATAGAAAGAGATCAACTTTCCAAACTAACACGCCTTCTCTGAAAATAATACATTCACCATGGAAAACTAATACATCTTTCTGAAACTAATACATCTTTTCTGAAATTAATACATCTTTTCTGAAACTAATACATCTTTTCAGAAAAGAATACTTTTTCTCTGAAACGAATACTTTTTCTCTAAAACGAACACATCTTTCCTGAAATTGATATATTCTTTACAGTCAATTTTTTCCCGAATTTCACCCGGTCTTTTTCTGTCTTTTCAGTATTGTTCAGCTCTTTCGGGGTCAGTTATTCTTTGAGATTTATTTTAATACTTTTATTTTTATTTGTAAAAGTAGAAAATATTAAGTAGAATAAAGTCGGAAGAAGGTAAGAGATTTGAGGCTTCCTAGTTATCATATAAAAAAGATGGGATGAAAAGATGTTAAATACTGGTTCAACAGGTTTTATGCTGCTTGCGACAAGTCTTGTGATGCTTATGACCCCTGGTCTGGCATTCTTTTACGGAGGGCTTGCCTGTAAACGAAATATTTTAGGAATTATGATGCAGAGTTTTGTTTCTCTCGGGCTGACAACTGTTTTATGGTTTTTTGTCGGGTATTCTCTGTGTTTCAGTGGAGGAGAAGGTGCAATTTTAGGAAACCTGGACAAAATGTTCTTGAATGGGATTGCTCCTACTGATATGTTTGGAAATGCGGGATTCCCTGAACTCGTTTTCGTGGCTTACCAGATGATGTTTGCAATCATTACCCCGGCTCTGATTACAGGAGCATTTGCAAACAGGATTACTTTTAAGGCCTACATTATTTTCCTTGTCGTCTGGCAGCTCTTTGTTTACTATCCTTTTGTCCATATGATCTGGGGAGGCGGCCTGCTCGCAGAAATGGGAGTTATTGACTTTGCAGGCGGGATCGTGGTTCATGCGACAGCAGGATTCGCAGCTCTTGCCTCAGTCTTTTTCGTAGGCTCAAGGAAGTATAAAGATTCGAAGCCAAACAACATTCCCTTAATGGCTATCGGAACTGCACTGTTATGGTTTGGCTGGTACGGATTTAATGCTGGCAGTGAACTCAATGTGGATGGAATTACCGCACTTGCATTCCTCAACAGCGATATAGCAGCTTCTTTTGCGGCTATTACCTGGATGATAATAGAATGGTTAAGGGAAGCAAAACCAAAATTTGTGGGGCTTATGACAGGAGCTGTTGCAGGTCTTGCGACCATTACCCCTGCAGCAGGTCTTGTTTCCTTACATGTGGCTGCATTAATGGGCATCATCGGAGCTACTGTCTGTTACTTTGCGGTTCATATCAAAAACAGGATGGAATGGGATGAYGCCCTTGATGTCTGGGGCGTTCACGGAATCGGAGGAGTAACAGGGACAATTCTCCTTGGAATCTTTGCATCAACGGTTATAAATCCGGCAGGYGCTGACGGGCTGCTTTACGGTGGCACTGCATTCTTCATCAAAGAAGTTGTGGTTGTTGCAGGTGCTTCGGTCTATGCATTTGTATTTACATACATCATGCTGATGCTCATAAATGTAATAACTCCGGTCAAGGTTTCAGATGAAGAAGAGCTTGCGGGTCTGGATATATCTATGCACGGTGAATGTGCCTACGATGCGATTCACTGATAAAATCCCTTAAAATCGCAAAAATGAATATCTTAAATGAAAATGAATATCTTTATCCATAGTAAACGGACTTACAAAACAGATTTCTCTAAACAAGAGTTCTTTAAGAAGAAGTTCTTTTCAGCAGGTTTGCTTGATTAAGAGAAAGGAGTTAGGATAAACCCTGGCCCTTACATTTTTCCGTTTTTTTCCCATTTTAATAGTCTGCAGCCTATCTTATTTTTCTGGAAACCGATGATCGAAGAATTATCGTATCAGTCTTTTTTGAGATTGAGATTCGGGATTTTTAAAAAGTGGATTACAGAATTAATAAGAAGAATCGAACTTCATTTTTGAGAAAAAATCTGCCTGATAGCGACGAGTATCAGGAAAAAAGTGTGGGATTAAATTTAAAATTCTTGCAGACGCTCCTCTGTATACGGCACCGGAAAAATTGACCGTGACCGTGATCAAAAATGAGGAAGAAGCCGGCAACTTTAAAAATACGAAGTTTTAAATGAAAGTTTTATGAAAAAAATTTAGTAAAAGAAATGAAAATCCTCACCTACTTTAAGCCAATACATTTTTCAACTACAAGTTGTTTCGAGCATTTTATCGGCCCCTTTTCCGCCTTTTCGGTACTGATATAGCCTTATTTCTTAACCCTTTTTACCGGAAAACCTGTTTTGAGATTAAATTTTGCATCAAAAGAGTGAAAAGAGTTAAATAAAAGGAGCTAGGAAAAAGGTAGCGTGTATGAGGCTTCCGAGTTATTGTATAAAAAAGATGGGATGAAAAAATGTTAAATACTGGTTCAACAGGTTTTATGCTGCTTGCGACAAGTCTTGTGATGCTTATGACCCCTGGTCTGGCATTCTTTTACGGAGGGCTTGCCTGTAAACGAAACATTTTAGGAATTATGATGCAGAGTTTTGTTTCTCTGGGAATAACAACTATTTTATGGTTTTTTGTCGGGTATTCTCTGTGCTTCAGTGGAGGAGAAGGCGCAATTATAGGAGACCTGGACAAGATGTTCTTGCATGGGATTACTCCGCTTACTCCATTTAAAAACGCGGGATTCCCGGAACTCGTTTTCGTGGCCTACCAGATGATGTTTGCAATCATTACCCCGGCTCTGATTACAGGAGCATTCGCAAACCGGGTTACTTTTAAGGCTTATCTTATTTTTCTGGTCGTCTGGCAGCTTTTTGTTTACTATCCTTTTGCCCATATGGTGTGGGGAGATGGCCTGCTTGCAGAAATGGGGATTCTTGACTTTGCAGGCGGAATAGTTGTTCACGCGACAGCAGGAGCTGCAGCCCTTGCCTCAGTCTTTTTCGTAGGCTCAAGGAAATATAAAGAATCAAAACCAAACAGCATTCCCTTAATGGCTATCGGAACTGCACTGTTATGGTTTGGCTGGTACGGCTTTAATGCTGGCAGTGAACTCAATGTGGATGGAATTACCGCACTTGCATTCCTGAACAGTGATATTGCAGCTTCTTTTGCAGCAATCACCTGGCTAATAATAGAATGGTACAGAGAAAGAAAGCCAAAATTTGTAGGATTCATGACAGGAGCAGTTGCAGGTCTTGCAACAATTACTCCTGCAGCAGGCCTTGTTAGTATGCCTGTGGCTGCGTTAATGGGTATTATTGGAGCTATTACCTGCTATCTTGCGGTTCATATCAAAAACAGGATGGAATGGGATGATGCCCTTGATGTCTGGGGCGTTCACGGAATCGGAGGAGTAACAGGGACAATTCTCCTTGGAATCTTTGCATCAACGGTTATAAATCCGGCAGGCGCTGACGGGCTGCTTTACGGTGGCACTGCATTCTTCATCAAAGAAGTTGTGGTTGTTGTAATTACTTCAATCTACGCATTTGTATTTACATACATTATGCTGATGCTCATAAATGTAATAACCCCTGTAAAGGTTTCGGATGAGGAAGAGCTTGCAGGTCTGGATATCTCAATCCACGGCGAATGTGCCTATGATACGGGAGTTTTCTGAAAAAAATCTTGTATTGGCAGGTTTATTTTATTAAGCAAAAGTTTGGCTAAGTTAAGGGGTCAGGGCAAACCTCAGCCCCTCTTTTTTCAGTCTCAACTGCCTTC
Organism: Methanosarcina sp. DH2; assembly: GCF_020804225.1. GTDB lineage: Archaea > Halobacteriota > Methanosarcinia > Methanosarcinales > Methanosarcinaceae > Methanosarcina. Next base: position 650,878 of record NZ_WJBI01000001.1, on the reverse strand, counting down.
TGGCTTAACTGCACCACTGACTTAACTGCCGCATGTATATCTTTTTCACAGGAACTGGCACTAAGAGACTTTCGTATCAAGCTTTTTTGATATCAGGCTTCCGGCTTTTTAAGAAGTGAAGTACATAATAATTACAAGAATTAGAATTAGAATCAAAATCAGAATTAGAATTAGAATCAAAATCAGAATTAGAAATAATTAGAGTTGCATGGATTTAATTTGATTTTTAGGAAATGTATTCTGAAATCAATAAAACATCATAAAGTTAGGGGTTAATATTTCAGGATTCTTAAAGGTGTTGAAGATGCCGGGAAACCCAAATGAGATAAAGCTAGTAAATAATGCTATGTCCAATGCTACTAGAAGGAAAATTATGAACTTCCTTGTAGATGGCGATAGAACAGTCGAGGAAATCGGAGCTGCAGCTGGGAAAGCTATGCTCGACTTCCATCTTAAGCTCCTGCAGCAGGCGGGCCTTATAGAGCTAAAGGAAGAAACTGCAGGCTTGACCGAATATGGCAGGAACTTCCTGAAAGGTAAAGAGGAAAAAAACCAGGGAAAGAGTGCAGACCTTTTACAGGCTAAACCTGTAGAGATTACAGAGGTCAGGCAGCTTTTGCCCTGCATAGCAGATTCTTCGAAGTTCAGGATAATTGCAAACATGGCTCCGCCGCTGGGAGGAGTTCTCAAGGTCCTGGAACCTATTTTCTCCAGAGGCAGGTATTCGGATGGGATAGGCGCTCTTATAATACAGCAAAATGAGGTCATTACTACCATATACGGCACTGGAAAAGTTACCATGACCATGATCAAAAGCGAGGAAGAGGCTAGAGATAGACTGGAGAACCTGAAGAGCACTCTCAATGAAGCAATCGCAAAAGGCGTTGCTCCGGCCCCGCGGGAAAAAATCAGGGTCGAACCCATGGAGATCTACAAATACCTGCCCCAGACCAACTGCGGAAAGTGCAGCGAGCAAAGCTGTTACACCTTTGCAATAAAGCTCATGGGAGGGGAGGTCACCCTGGACAAATGCACACCTCTCAAAGAACCGGGCTATTCAACCAATTTCGAGCACCTGCAGGTCCTGAGTGCGTATATTTGAACAGAATGCATTGAGCTGCAGTTAGTTAAAAAACGTTACTTTAACCAGGAGTCTTTGAAGACATTAACCATAGTACTCGCTGACAGTCCTTATATTTCCGAATACGCTGAAATTACCTGAAAATGCAAAGAGCGCATTTAAACAGCAACAAGTTATGTACCTGTATATAGTGCTATTTCAAAAAGATCAGAATTTATTCTGTTTTAGCAGCACAGGCAAATTTTATCCGGGATCGTTGAGAAAGGGACTGTAATCAGGACCGGGGAATGGCATATTGCTGTAAAAGGTTGCAAAAGGTTGCCTGGCAGAAATAGCTTCACCAGGTGTTAAGGATGCCGGAAAACCCCAATGAGACAAAGCTCGTAAACTTTGCGATGGCCAATAGTACCCGACGGAAGATAATTAACTTCCTGGAGAATGGTTCTAGAAGTACCGGAGAAATAGGAGAGATAATCGGGGAGGCTACACTTGACTTTCACCTCAGGATTTTGCAACAGGCAGGTCTGGCTGAGTTAGAAGAAGAGACTGTGAAGTTGAGTGAATACGGCAAGAAATTTCTGAAGAATAAAACAGGAAAAGCTGAGGAGAGAACAGCAGACTTTTCTCAGGCAAGGCCAGTGGAGATTGTTGAAATCAGGCAGCTTTCGCCCTGTATAGTAGATTCCTCAAAACTCAGGGCGAGTGCAAACATGGTCCCACCTCCGGGTGGAATCCTGAAACTGCTTGAGCCTCTTTTTCCCAGAAGTAATTATTCGGATGGAAAAAATAGCCTGATAATTCAAAAAGGAGAAATTATTACAACTATCTACGGTAGTGGAAAAATCTCCATCAGGATGATTAAAAACGAGAATGAAGCTAAAGAAGAGCTTGAAAGCCTGAAGAGCACCATCAATGCGGCTATTGCAAAAGGTGTAGCCCCAGCTCCCAGGAAGAAGGTTAGGGTTGAGCTCATGGAGCTCTACAAATACCTGCCCCAGACCAACTGTGGCAAGTGCGGCGAACAGGGGTGTTACAGCTTTGCCATCAAGCTTATGGCCAGACAGATCGCTCTGGACAGGTGTACGCTCCTTAAAGAACCGGAGTACGCAAATAATCAGGAGCAACTACAGGTTTTGGCCGATTACATCTGAGCCCTATTAATTAACATAGTTTATTCGGAGGAAATTTTGAAGACGCTTACCATAGTGCTTACTGACGGCCCTTATATTTCCGAATACGCTGAAATTGCCTGTAAAATAGCCGAAAGCGCACTTAAACAATATCAGGTGAATATATTCCTGTACATGGACGCAGTGCATATCCCCAAAAAGAGTCAGAACCCGTCCTTTTTTACCAGCGCAGGCGAACTTTTCACAGGACTTGCAGAGAAAGGAGCTGTGATCAGGGCCTGTGCACGGTGTGCTGCTGCTAGAGGTTATATTGCAGAAGAAGAGACAGCGAACGGAAATAACTGCGAAGATTATATACCCGGAATAAAAATTTCCAGTCTCTACGAACTTTCAGAGATGCTGAGTAAAAGCGATAGAGTAATCTCGCTATAAAAATAAATTAAGATAAGCTCGTCAAAATGGGTTTAGACCAATGAGATCGGTTTTCTATTTGCTGGATACTGCCCCATACGGCAGTGAAAAAGCCTTCGGAGCACTGAATGCGGCTGCAGTAAGTCTTACAAGGATGCATGTGACTCTCGGCCTTTATGGAGATGGAGTTTATCTTGTAGTTGCAGGCCAGGACAGCAAAAAGCTTGGAGTACCAAACCTTTCAGATATTCTCTATTCATATGGGGAGTTAAGAGTACTTGTGCATGAACCCTCGCTGGTTGATAGGGGCCTTTTTGAGGAGACCCTGATAGAGACCGTGGAACTTGTTGATGAAGAGGACTTTCTCGAAGCAATGGAAAGCTCGGACTGCGTTATTCCGATTTAAAGTGACCTGTTAAATCGGCAGTACTAAAAATTGGCAGCTATCAAGAAGAAACAGACACGGAGAATAATATGGAGCAAGAAGAATATGATATATTCCTGCTGACAAAACCTCCCTTCAGTCCGAGATCGGAGATATGCCTCAAACTTGCTGCTCGCTCCGAAAATTCCAGAATTTACCTTGCAGGAGACGGGGTCTACCATCTGTTTTCCGGAATAGAGAGACTGACGGGCTGCGAGATTTATGCCTGCCAGGAAGATCTCGAGGCAAGAGCAATAAGGGACAGAGAAAAAGTTACAGTTCCAGACAACTTTTACGCTGCTTTTATAGAGGATGTAATGGAACACTGCAGGAATATGTATACATTTTAAACAAAAGTTAGCAGATAAAAATACTAATAATAAAGGGTCACCGGACAGGACGGTACTATATGACCGAAAAGCTCTCACCTGAAATTATTAAGGAATTAGAACGAGTGAGCCGGCTGCATGAGCAGGCAGTCTGTGACCACGAAAAATGCAGGGAATTTAGCGAAAAGCTATCCGACCTTCTGGTCAGGCTCGAGGATATGAAATTTTATAAGACAGCGGATAGGCTGATGAGCGTCCTTATAAACTGTAGCCCAAAAGAGGCTTCCCATTGCGAAAAAGCAACGCTTGTAGGGGAAATGATAAAAGATGTAGCAAAAGAGGCACAGATGGCAGCAGGTAAATGAGGATTGAAATCTGGACTGAAACAAATATTTACCCTCGATTTAAGCTTTCAGGACAAGCGTGTCAGTTCAGTTTTCTTCCCGCAGATTTAACGTGGGATATAGAACATTACAAAAACGCCCACAAGTGCAATCAATGCCCCTATAATTTCATATCTGTCAGGTTTCTTCTTATCGACAAGAAAGCCCCAGATCAGAGAGGAAATAATAAAAATTCCTCCGTATGCGGCATAGACCCTGCCGAAATGTGCAGGCTGAAGAGTTGGGATAATTCCGTAGATAGCCAGTATCAGCCCGCCCAGAAGCCCGAATACTGCTCCTTTATTTTCTCTTAACCACAACCAGACAAGATATCCGCCGCCGATTTCAAACAGGGCAGCCAGGAAAAACAGGGCAAGGGAAATTCCCGGGTCGATCATAAAGCCTCCTCCTTTCTTGGCCAGTAATAGATAATCGAGACTCCGATAAGAATGATCAGGGCGCCTATCAGATCATAGGTATCAGGGGGCGTTTTGTCGAAAATCCAGCCCCATAAAAGAGACACGACAACAAAAATGCCTCCGTAGGTCGCATATATCCTGTGGAAGTATGATGGCTGGAAAGTGGGTACGACACCATATAGAAACAGGACTGCTGCCCCAAGAAATGCAAAAACCAATTCTCTGCCTTCACGCAGCCATAACCACATAAGATATCCGCCTCCGATTTCAAAAACACCTGCAAGGATAAACAGGAGAATAGTATACAGAAAGCATCTTTTTCGGGATATGCATGCGGATTCGACTTTAATTTTCATGTCTTAAAAATTGTGAATAATATATATAAACAAACTCATAAGCGAAAGCTCCCTGCAGAGTATGAACAGAATCGCTGGAGTTCCAGAAAGAGATTATAAAGATTGCAAGCTGGAGAGTAAATACACGCCGGAAAAATTGTTTCAAATATATTTGAAATAGGAAATTTTATATAGGTTCTTTCAAATACATTTGAAATAACAGGAAAAATCTGGAAAATATCCCTGGTGGAAAAATGACTCTTGATTATATCACTTATCTCATATCAGTAGGGCTTCAGTCAGTACAGGAATACATGGCGCTCCATGTGCTCATGTGCCTTGTACCTGCTTTTTTTCTGGCAGGCGCAATAGCTTCCCTCTTTTCCAAAGAATCGGTGCTGAAGTTCTTCGGAGCGGACGCCCCCAAATATGTCTCGTATACGGTAGCTGCTGTTTCGGGCTGCCTCCTTGCAGTTTGCAGCTGTACGGTGCTCCCCCTCTTTGCAGGAATATATAAACGGGGGGCAGGTATAGGTCCTGCAACCACGTTCTTATTCTCCGCTCCCGCCATCAATATCCTTGCAATTGTCTATACGGCAAAAATCCTGGGATACGACCTTGGAATAGCCCGCGCCTTTACAGCAATTACTCTTTCCGTTCTTGTTGGTCTGATGATGTCCTTTGCGTATGAAGGGAAAGTAACCGAACGCAAGTCCATAAAGACTTTCGGAGAAGAAGAGCACAGGCACAACGTCGAACTATTTGTTTTGCTAATTGCAGTCCTTGTAGCGCCAGAATTGATGTCCTCCTGGGGCTGGAAGTATACAACTCAGCTGCTTGCCTGGGCTCCCATGATAGGGCTTACAGCATTCCTGTCTTTCAAATGGTTCTCAAAAGAAGAACTTGAAAGCTGGATGGGAGAAACCTGGTTCCTGATAAAACAGATCACACCCCTGCTTCTGCTGGGAGTTTTCTTTGCAGGAATTGCAGTTGTCGTACTCCCAAAAGAATACGTAGCAGCTCTTGTAGGAGGAAATTCCCTGAATTCAAACTTTATTTCCTCAGTAGCCGGAGCTCTCATGTATTTCTCCACCTTAACGGAAGTGCCAATCATCAAAGCCCTTACGCTGCTCGGAATGGGAGAAGGACCTTCCCTTGCCATGCTCCTTGCAGGTCCGGCACTTAGCCTGCCGAATATGATAGTTATCAACAGGATAATGGGAGCAAAAAAAGGCATGACTTATATCTTCCTGGTAGTATTGATTGCAACCGTTTCGGGGTATATATTCGGAGCCATGTTTGTGTGAAATAGAAACCGAATCAAATCCAATCAAATATAATCAAATCTAATCAAATATAATCAAATTTAATCAAATATAATCAAATTTAGTCGAATCAAATCCAATCAAATCCAATCAAATCCAATTAAATCAAATAAAAGTAATATCATAAATAATTTCAAAAAGCTTACATCTAAACGTATCGCAATAAATGACTAAAGAGAATTAAACAGCAGGTGAAAAAGTGAAAATCGAAATACTGGGTTCAGGCTGTTCTAAATGCAACAAAACAAAAGAACTTGCCGAAAAAGCCGTAAAGGAAACAGGCGTGGATGCGGAAATTGTCAAGGTAGAAGATTTTGACAAAATTCTGGAGTACGGAGTCATGATTACCCCTGCCCTCGTTATTGACGGAGACGTCAAAGTCGCAGGTAAGGTCCCAAGCGTGGAAGATATCAAGAAATGGATCACAAAATAAGTTAAAATGGATCACCAGATGAGCTAATTATTAAAAATAGAAGGAGAAAAAAATGGCAGACGAAACTAAATGTTCATGCGGTTCGGCAAATGTAGCGATTTTCCCCTGCGTAGGGGCAGCGAATGTTGGACAGCTCTCAAACAAAGTTGCAATTGAACTCGAAAAGCAGGGGATTGGAAACCTGATGTGCACAGTCGGGATCGGAGCCAGAGCTCCGGGGCTCATGAAGTCTGCGGAAGCTTCTGACAGGATTATTACAATTGACGGCTGCCCTGTAAACTGTGCAACAAAAACTCTTGAACTTGCAGGTTTCAAGATTGACCGCCAGATAGTGGTTTCCGAATTAGGAATTAAGAAAACCAAGGACAGAGATCCAAAGGACGAAGAAGTCGCCGAGGTTATGGGAAAAGTTATGGAGATCCTGCAATCCGAATGATCTCCACTCTATTTTTATTTAAGTATTTCACTCTAATTTCCCTCTAATTCTTATTATACTGTTTTAACTGTTAATCAAATTTACAATCAGTTTTTAATCCATTTTCAGCTTTCTAATTATCTTTCAAGCTGTTTAATTATCTTTCGAGCTTTTCAATTTTTTGAGGTCCTTAACTGATTTTTTAAGGCCCTATTTAATTCCATGTAATTAAAAACTGGAAAGGTATATATTCTCATATATCAAGATATATTGATATGAGTGAAGAAGAAAATTTACAGCTCTTCAAAGCCCTCAGCGAAGAAACCAGATACAAAATAATAAAAGTCCTGCTGGACGGGGAGAAATGTGCCTGTGAAATCCCGGAATTGATCGGCAAAACTCAGTCCAATACCTCGATGCACCTGGCAAAACTGCAGGACTGGGGCATTGTCAAGGCGAGAAAGGACGGAAAGATGAGACTTTATTCCATAGATGACGAAAAAGTCCGGAAGATTTTGAGAATAGCAGAAGAATAAATCCTTTTAAGTCCTTTTTTTCAGCTGCAATCTTGATATTCCGGAAACTCCGGAATAAAATCCCATAAATCTCCACAGAGTAGAAACATAAAGATTTAATAACGGCAGCAATCGCAGCCGCTTTCACATGAGGGAAGGATGTTCTGGTTGCCCCTTTCTACTTCCCAGCATTCAAAGCAGAGTTTTACCGTACCAATTTCTCTGTGCTTAACTTTGAGCAGCGAATTTTCATCCTTTCCACAGATAGAGCATTTTACCATGTTAGAATCCTCTTTTAAAGTATTTTTCCGGGAAATTCATGAAGACCTTTCCACCCTTTTTCGGCAAACTTTCTGACTGCTTTCTGAACAGATATATTTTCCAGACCTATTTTGAGTTTCTGCTGCACCGGGTACCAAACCCGGAATCAAATATCTTATGAAAATGCCTCCTGAGACAAAATCTCCTGTAAATAGAAAAGTTTATATCAAAACAATATCATATCAATATATATTGATATAATGTTTAGTAATATATTCAGCAGATTGAGTATCCATAAATCGTAAGAATCTAATAGAAAAGAAGGAGCAAATAATGGCTGACATCTTCTATCCTCTCCAACTGATTGCTGACAAAATAACCTATGGAGTTTTCGGGATTGCACCCGATACTAACCTTGCAGCCAGTGTTAACTTTATAATTTATGATGTAATGAAAATTTTCGTCCTGCTGGCTGTAATGATTTTTGCTATCTCTTATATAAGGACGTATATAACACCGGAAAAGACAAGAAAAGTGCTCGGAGGGAAAAAAGGTCTTCGATACCACTTTGTGGCTTCCCTGATAGGGACTGTTTCGCCATTCTGTTCGTGTTCGTCCGTACCTCTCTTCATAGGGTTTGTTGAAGCAGGTGTTCCTCTTGGGGTCACTTTTTCTTTCCTGATCACGTCTCCTCTGGTAAATGAGGCAGCAGTTGCCGTACTCTGGGCAACTCTGGGCTTCAAGGCAACAGCACTCTATGTGGTGTCAGGTATTGTACTGGGCGTACTTGGCGGCTATCTGATAGGTATCCTGAAGCTTGAAAAGTATGTAGAAGAATTCGTCTATAAAATAAAGGTGGGCCAGAAAGCTTCGGAGCCTGAGAAACTCAATGTCAGAGAAAGAGTAGGTATCGCCTTTGAAGGCGTAAAAGAAATCGTGGAAAAGGTATGGATCTACGTGATCATAGGAGTCAGCATAGGAGGGCTCTTCCACGGATATGCGCCTGAAGGAATTCTTGAAAGGTATGCAGGTGAAGATAACCTGCTTGCAGTGCCGATTGCCGTCCTTGTTGGCGTACCTCTTTACTCCAATGTTATGGGTATGATCCCTATAATAGAAAGCCTGATTGGAAAGGGACTTCCGATAGGGACTTCTCTGGCATTCCTGATGTCGGTTACTGCCGTGTCCCTGCCTGAGATGATTATCCTCAAAAAAGTGCTGAAAAAAGAATTGATCGCAATCTTTGTCTCGATCGTCGCCGTATCAATTATTTTTACAGGATACCTGTTTAATTTGCTGCTGTGACCCGTACTGCAAAGCGGCAATAAAATCAGTATAAGAACAGAGAAAGGATAGAGGAGATAAAAATAGAGGAGATAAAAATAGAGGAGATAAAAATAGAGGAGATAAAAATGAAAATTGAAATTCTTGGAACCGGATGTGCAAAATGTAAGAAAACAAAAGAAATCATCGAGAAAGTCCTTGCTGAAACGGGTAAGAAAGCTGAAGTCGTTAAAGTGGAGAACTTTGAAACGATCCTTAACTATGGCGTGATGATCACTCCTGCAGTCGTGGTTAATGGAGAGGTTAAACTTGCAGGCAAGGTTCCGGATGAAAAAGAAGTAAGGAAATGGATAGCCTGACTTTTTAACGTATCAAAGGCATCTTTTGGATTATTTTTCCTTCTTCTTTATTCTAGCCTTTTTATTCCGATTTTCAGAGTCCCTTTGTCCCGGTTGTTTTTTTATCCGGCTATTATCTTTATCCGAGATCCATTTATCCTGTTATATGTTATTTCTTTTCTTATCCCGGTATTTTTTATCCCGTTTTCGATTATTCCTTATTTTTTATCCTATATTCTTTTATTTTAGATCCTGTCAACGCTTCTACCTGCTTTTTGCCCGAAAACAGAGTGTCTGCATGGCTTGTGTCTGCATGGCTTATTTATACTGACAGAAGGATACTTAAAAATAGGTTGAAGGAAAGTAGGTTTGAAGGGGACGCCAAAATGAGCTTTAAAGGGACAGTTTAGTGAAAGCGCTAACATTGTATCCTGAGATAGGGGGCACCAGATTGATTGAAACAGTACTTGTTCCTGCGGACTTTACAATAGAAACGGAAGATTTGCTCGGCTGCATAGGGGAACTTAAAAACGCCGGCCTGAAGAAAGTTATCCTGCTGCATGTGGTGGACATACATAAGAGCCAGGGGCTTGCCCCTATGTTTGAACGAAATGCAGAGAAGAGAATTGAAGATTATGCAGGCTTTGCCAGGGAACTTGAAATTGAAACCGAAACCCTGGTGATAGTAGGAGATATAAGAAAGACAATTGCAGAGGTTGCAGACCGAAAAGATGTTGATGCGATAATAATGGGAGCCACAACTAAAGGATTCATAAAGGGAAAGCTCCTCGGAAGAACTACGGAATACATAGCACGCAGTTCAAAGAAAATACTTCTGGTTGAAAAGTACGACGCTCTGAAAGAAGGAAAAGAAGTTTATGAGAAGGCATGCAGGGCAACTTTCTCCAAAGTCCTTGTGCCTCTCGACTTTTCAAAAGAGGCAATGAAAGCGGTAGAACAGCTTCAAGAGTTTGAAGGGATAGTAAAAGAGGTTCTGCTTCTGCATGTAATAGATGATATAAAAGATATGGACCTGGTGGATGAACAGAGAGCAGAGGCAAAAGAAAAGCTCAGGAGAATAAAGGAACGGCTTGCAGGCATAAAGAGCCAGTTCCTCGTCGTTGAAGGAATTCCATCAGATGAGATAGTAAAATTTGCCAGCATAGAAGATGCCACCCTGATCATGCTGACTGCCCGTGGGAAAGGGACTTTGATGGACCTGCTGCTCGGGAGCACGGCAGAAAGCGTACTCCGAAAAACCACAAAGCCCGTGCTGATTATCCCTGCAAGCAAAGAGTTTGAGGGAGAAGATTGGGATGAGGGGGAAGAATATGCCTGAGGGCGATGAAGAAAGGGAGCTGGATTTTTTTAGTAAATATCTTTCTTTATGGGTCGCAATCTGCATTATTCTCGGAACCGTAATAGGCTATCTATTTCCAGGTTTTGCGGGAACCCTTGGGGGTATTGAGATTGCAAACGTCTCGATCCCGGTGGCTGTTGTACTTTTGATCATGATGTACCCCATTATGCTTAAAATTAATTTTGAAGAAATCCTGAAAGTTGAAGCAAATCTTAAACCCCTCCTCCTTACACTGGTTGTAAACTGGGCAATCAAGCCCTTTACAATGGCTTTTGTTGCATGGCTTTTTATGCGCGTATTCTTCGAATCACTGATCCCTGCCGACCTTCAGGCGCAATATATTGCAGGCATGATCCTGCTGGGCCTTGCCCCCTGTACGGCTATGGTGCTTGTCTGGACATATCTTGCAAGAGCCAATATTAATTATGCTTTGATTCAGGTCTCGGTAAATGACCTTATTATTCTGGTCCTTTTTGCTCCGCTGGGAAAGTTCCTCCTGGGGGTCACAACTGATTTTCCGGTTCCTCTTATGACAATCTTCGTCTCTGTCCTGTTTTATGTGGCAATTCCTCTCGGCCTTGCTGTGCTGACAAGGCAGGTTGTGATAAGGAAAAAAGGTGTTACCTGGTTTGAAAATAACCTCATCCGAAAAACTCAATGGATCACTCCTGCCGGACTTTTAATAACTCTGGTTCTGATTTTTATATTCCAGGGAAATAACATTATAAATTACCCCCTCCACATCCTTCTGATCGCAATTCCCCTCGTACTGCAGACTTACCTGATCTTCGCGATCGGGTACGCAGGAGCAAAATACCTGAGAATCCCCTACAGAGAAGCTGCGCCTTCAACTTTTATAGGTGCCAGTAATTTCTTTGAACTGGCAGTGGCAGTAGCCTTAATCCTTTTCGGAATGGAATCCGGGGCTGCTCTTGCAACCGTTGTTGGAGTGCTTGTAGAAGTGCCTGTTATGCTTTCCCTTGTGAAAATTATGGACAGGAAAAGGGAAAAATTCAGGTTCTGATCGAAAAAAAGAGAAAACAAGAAGCAATACGGAAACGAGCAGAAAGCAAAAAAGTACAAAGGGAAAAGTGGAAAGGGAAGAGTATAAAGGGAAAAGTACAAAGGGAAAAGTGGAAAGGGAAGAGTATAAAGGGAAAAGTACAAAGGGAAAAGTGGAAAGGGAAGAGTATAAAGGGAAAAGTACAAAGGGAAAAGTGGAAAGGGAAAAGTACAAAGGGAAAAGTACAAAGGGGAAAAGTAGAAAGGGAAAAGTGGAAAGGGAAAAGTACAAAGAGGAAAGTAGAAAAAACTGTAAAGTTAGCTGATGAGTTCGAATTCAAAGCTTCAGCTCTTTATTCAGTTTCCGCAGCAGCACCCTTTCTCTGTTTCGGATTTCTGTTCTTCCTTTTTCTCTTTTTCCGGCACCTCAGGCTTTTTCTCTCCAAAGACAATGTCATAAACGTTTTCGCCGTAGATGTTTGTCCAGCCTAACTGAGAACCTCCGGCTATAAACATAGCAACAGCGATTGATTCGGCAATTTCTTTCTTGCTTGCCCCGTGAGCAACAGCCCTCTGGGAATGTACATCAACACAGAACTGACAGCGCATAAGGACTGAGGAGGCAATTGCTATAAGTTCCTTGGTCTTGCGGTCAAGTTCTCCACCTTCAAAGATAGAATCTCTCAGTTTTCCGAATGCTTCAGCAGTATCAGGAAGTATTTCGTTCATGAATGGCATTTTATTCCTCCACTTAATTCTACAATCTTAGTTTATAAAATACAGAAAGTCACATATCAAGTTTCATTGATATTCAAAACATCAATATTAAAAGAAAGATAATAAAAAAGAAATAGAAAAAAGTCCTTGTAGAATACTCAGGGAAAATTTTAGAGCTCATCCCAAAACAAATTTTATTCTAAAATCCTTAAAGTTTCAGAACTATTTTCCACGATCAGAAGCTTGATTGATTATTCGGAATTTGAAATTCAGAGGTGCGATTTTGAGTTTTGAGGTCAGCTCTTAAAGAATCTCGAAATCCACGATAAAAGAAGAAATCGTAAGCGAATAATAGATAAAGGTGACAGATTGACCGAAATTACAGTAAATTCTACGATCTGCGGTTTTACCCATAAAATTAAGGGGAGCATGAAAGGCGACAAGATTATTGTAGATATCGAAACCCCATGTGAAAAAATAAAAAAGCTTTCGCATATGGAAATTCCCATGATGGAAACTCTGGATATCAAGAATAATTATGTGATTGATAGAGCACAGAAAGCCCAGTGTTCCTCAAACTGCCTGGTGCCCTGTGCTGTACTTAACCTCTGCAAGCTGGAAAGTGGTTTTATGGCAAGGTCTCTTGCAAAAAAAGCGGGTAGCATCAGTATCGAATTCAATAGTGTCTGAAATTGTATATCAATATCAACTTCGCTTACTTTGGAAGATAATCTTTTTAATTGGATAGGATTTTGTATATTAATATCAACTTCGTTTACTTTGGAAGATAATCTTTTTAATTGGATAGGATTTGAGGACTGGTTGCTTTGCAAACCACTTTCCAGTTTTTATAATTTCTACATTACGGCATACTTTGGGTTTGTAGAAGCTGAGTAACAGCATTTTTTAACACCTTACCCTGTTCCTACCCTGTTCAAAATCAAGTAATTTCTCATGTTGCTCTTTGCACTTCGATCTTGGGAATACTATTATTGTTTCATAATATGTGCTTACTGCATATTCTTTTCCTTTTTAATCCGAAGTCCTGGAACTCAGAGAGAAATAATATAACCAATATTTTAGACCGTATAGTTTGGTCTTTGAGTTTTCATGTTTTGACTTCTTCAACTTTAAAGTTACTTCCAACGATTTTCTCCATCATGTATCCTACGAGTATAAACAGCGGCAGTGCTATTAGTGTCCTTAAAACCGTAAATTTTATCCCCAGATAACCTATCTCTATCCCAAGCATAGGTAACTTCATGGATGAAAAAGCTCCTAAATAAATGAAAATGTTTCTTACAGATGCACCTTTTTTGCATAAAATATACGCAACCGGGAATGCCCCATAAAGCGGCCCTGCCTGAAGCATTGCCAGCAAGATAACTAAAAAAATGCCTTTAACTCCGGATTCTTTACCTATATGCTTCTCAAGCGCTTCTTTTGGAACCCAAACATCAAAGAGTCCGATTATTATGAACAGGAAGGGAATAAATGAAATCATTTCTAAAAAGAATTCATTAAAATTGGAGTATATAACAAGACCTGGCTTAAATCCTATGAAATATGAACCTATAGAAAAGATAACAAACAGTATAACCCATATATAGTTTTTCAGGTATTTCTTCACATTAACCAGCCCATAAAAATGCCTATTATTATTGCCGCAATTAGATTCAAAAAGTTCCTCAGTATTGCGGCTTTCTTGCCAAAATATTTTATTTCAAGAGGCAATGTGACAACTCCTACCATCATCATTGTAGTCATAAAAACTGCAACGACAGCATAAGTTGCACCCTGCTGAAGTAAAGTAGCAGCCAGGGGATATGAGATAAAACCTGGTATCAGAGTAATTGACCCGATAAATGCAGCTATCCCAAAACCATACCACCCAGAATTAGCTCCAAGATAACGCACAATTAAAGGTTCAGGGATGAAGAAAAGCATTATGCTTATAAGAATTAAAATATTGAGGAACGGATGAAGAATATTGAAGAGCATTCTTCCGCCCTTCTTCAGACCAAGAAATGTCTTTTCTCTATCTAAAACGAAGGATAAAAGTAAACTTACCCCGGTCAACAATCCAAAGATAAATGTATTGCTAAACACCATTTTTCTCCGACCATCTGGGAATGTACATGATTTTCCGCCAGGAAACGAGAAACGACTTCATGATATTGAGATGTGTTGATAAATCCGTAAATTAGCTTTTTCAGGCTCGAAATTTCAATTCCATTTCAGTTTTCATAACGATATCCGCCTCGTTTTCCGGTTCTTCAGATCTTTCCTCCCAAAAAATAGGCCCATACATGTTTCTACCATACATGTCTATCCAGCAGAACCGTGAACCTCCGGATGTCCTAAGGACTTCAGGAAGCATACCGTTCTGTATATACACAAAATTTTTCTTATCCTTATGTTCCCGTTTAATAGTAAAGTGGGCTCCGATTATCTCTCATTTGTCTAAAATTCAAGGCATTCCTTTCTATTGCTGGTTTTTGACTAAAATATTTATTTTCAAAAAGCAATGCGATAATTCCTACCACCAGTACAGCAGTTATAAAAACTTCAATAAGAGTATATGTTATGCCTGGCTTAAGTAAAGTACAGGTAATGGGATGTAATAAGAAAACGGGTAGCTGGGTAATTGATCCAGAAAGTGCAGATGTTCCAAAACCATACCAGCAAGAATTGGCTCCAAGATAACATACAGCTAAGGAGTTAGGGACGAAGAAAAGTATTATTTTTATAAGGATTAAAATATTGAAGAAATGAAAAAGAGCTTTAAAGAGCTTTTTTTTGACTTTATTTAAGCTAAGAGGTATCTTATCTCTCTCCGAAACAAAAAATCGAAATAAACTTCCCCCTTTCAAAGACCAAAATATAAAAGTGTTACTAAACATTACTCTTCTCCGATTGTTTGGAAATTGCCCGGATTTTGCTCTTTGATGCATAACTTCTATTATTATTTCAAATAAATTTGAAATAACATATATAAAGCTTTCTATTTCAAATCAATTTGAAATAAGCTACTTAAACTTCCAGATATGAAAAAGGATGCAGGAATATGACATAATTCTTTATGGGTCAGTTGTGCACAAGTTATTATGTTTATGCAAAGTGTTCAAACAGGAAATTGTTCAAATATATAATAGGTATGGTCGTTTTCGACCCGGAATGTAATCGATTTGTCCTGCTCTATTGTATAATGGAGAAATTTATCTGATGTGCTATCGCAGACCCGAGTATACTCTCCAGATCTTATATTTACATTTACCAGGGCATAAGAGCTGTTTGTATGCGCCTTAAACATAGTAGAGTTCTCAGTATATTGCAGGATGTCAAAAATAGCCTCACAGGTATTGCGATTTATTTGGCCGTAATCATAAAAAGAGACTATGGATGCGTTGTTAGAATTGTAATTGTCCACCCAGCTTCGGAATTTTGAACTGCTAATTGAGTATTTTATGGCTGGCTCCAGATCAAGTTCATGGGTGAAAGCCGGATACACCATGCCTGCCCTGGATGCCGGTTCCCACCATGCCCAGGTATCGTCATCCAGGTTCCCAACATCTTTTTCCGCATGAATTCCCGAGTCCCCGTTTCTCCAGAACATCCCCAGGTTCTCATACGCGTAAATGGCATGCGCAACATTGTCCCTGTTTCTCATGGAGCACCAGCTTGTTGGTTTTCGCCCGATTTTCTCATGAACATACAGATATCCCTCATCCATTACTTTATAAGCCTGCTCAGGAGGAAGGTTATTCAATTCTTCAGAATAGTGCACCCCTGCATCCCAGGAATCATTGAAAACCAGACTGCGCAGGTATTCAAGATCGGGCTCACTGCACTGTTCAAGAAGCTCGATATCAAACCAGATTGTTCCTCTGTTATTTTTGCTGTTAAGATAACGTATACCCTGCTCGGTTGTATTTCGAACATGAGGACCATCAAGTCCGAAAGGAACTAACCTGCCATCTCCAATTGCGGTTATGAATTTTCGGTCTGCTCTCTGGCTGATATTGTTTACATTGACATCAATGTACGTTCCTTTTCCAGTGATAAAAGCTGTGAACTTGATATACCCGTTTGAAAAATCAACATATGGCAGTCTCTGCCTCTCAGAATTATAAAAAGGAGTCAATATATATTTACCATCTTTCGTAGAGATGGTATTTGTCTTGTTGCATCCATCAAATGTAATTTCAAAATCCAATTTCTCTGCGGCATTCCCGATGTGTATGGAGTCAAAACCGAGATCTCCAGAAGAGTTTTCAAAATAACTTTTTAAAATAACCTTCTTGTTTATTTCCTGAATTATCAGTTTTGAACCCGGGCTGTTAAGTTCAACAAAACTATGGTTATCATCCGTATTTACATCCATTGAGATCTGGTAGGTACATTTAACCATTGGCGTAAGCCCGCAGATGTAGAGGGATCCGGCCTGTCTTGGCTGCCCACGATAGTGAATAAGTGGAAGAGAAGCGGTTTCGCAGAACCTGTGAGCATCTGAAATCTCCATTAAATTTCCGGAGTGCCTGTGTATTCCAGAACTGACAGAACCAACGATAGTATCTGCAACCGGAAGTAAACTGCAAGGAGATAAACAGGGGCTTCGTGTAGTTTTATATTTTAGCCCTTTTGAAATACTGCTATTAAAAAGAATCTGCGGCCTCAGTGTCCCATAAATTGTTGAATATAGCCGATCATAAATCTTGCTCCCCTGAAGTTTTGCAATGAAAATATTATTCGGAATACTGCTGGTTTTAGAGTAATCCTGCGAAAACAGGGTGATGAAACCCTGATTAATATTTTCAGGGCTTTCCGGATTAACTGTGCCAGGGGAAACGTCAATTCCTCCAATGCAGAATAACTGGATAATAGCTGGGAAGAAATGCCTCAAACGACCGAAAGAACTGTGCTAATTGATACACCGCTGTACTCATGATATTATTGCATGGTACTTGTATTCGTAATACATGGACTGTACGTACTCCATATCAAAACCATGTTTATTTGCAATACTTTCTATTGTACAGGGCTTGTGAGTATATCCTAGAATATCTTTTGGGCGATTTTTCAAGATTGCTGATATAATGGTGAGAACTTCAAAACCTATTTTGCGAAAGATTTTCCAGCATCCGGCATCTCGTGAGAATAGCCCTATTTTCCATAATGGATATAAGCGAGGATCAAGTACGTCAAAAAAGACTATTTTACCCCCTTTATTTAGATGCCTTGACGCATTGGCAATAAATTTGTCAATTTCTTCATCTGTGAGGTACTGAATCACCCCAGCTGCAGTTATCCGGTCAAAGGAGGAATCAAGCTTCTCCCAGACAGTTTTATCGTCAGCAAGGATTAAATCTATATTTCCATGATTTCTTTCCCGGATTTTTTTACTTGCTTCATCAAGCATTGATGCGGAGAAATCGACTCCTACAAGTTTTTCATATTCCGGTGCATAATAAACCAGGAGCTCTCCGGCACCGCAACCAAAGTCAAGAAGTGTTTTGCCCCCATCCAGATGAAAGAGTTTTTCTTTAGCTTCTTTGAAAAGGAATTGCTCAGCTGAAGACCTGTGACCTCCGCTTCTCCTATTTGCAAAGAATTCTTCCCAGACATTTTTTGGTTTTGACATTTCATACCCCTGAGTCTTAATTATAATACTTTTCTCCATACGACCAGGGCTTTACACGGATAATTTAGTTGGTGTTTAAGCTCGCTGATTTTTTCTCCAAGAGAAGAGAATAGTTAATTTCACTCATTTGCACATAAATACTTATAGATTTCGGACTAAATATCCTTTTTCCTATATTATTAAATTTTTATAACTTTATTGCTTTCACCCTTTGTTTTTAAAAATCGCAACCGCTGAAGCTCGATTGATATGAAACTGGAGAGATACTTGAATGTGACTAATTTTGCTCTCGAGCGTACGATATCCAGAGTTATTTCAAAGGTATTTGAAATAAGCTATATAAAAATTTCGCTATAAAATATGTTTGGAAGATATGGCTGAACATTCAATTAAAAAAATAGGAGATCACTTAAAACATTCAGCAGATCACTTAAAATATTCAGCAGATAACTGAATATTTTATGTATCTATTTCAGTAAGAGGAAACTGAATAATTTTATGGACCCATTTCATGTAGAGGGAAGATAGACTGAAAATGACAAACAATGGAAATGACAAACAATGGAAATGGCAAACAATGGAAATGGCAAACAATGGAAATAGCAAACAATGGAAATGAAACCGCAAGCGCATTTTTCCTCAAATACTTGTTAGCGGCATGGTCCTGAATTTTATTCATTCATTCCTTGGATAGAGGCATAATTCTTGTAAAACTACTTTTTGAATCCGGCATCTTTATATTTCATATCGATGTACTTAAATATAAGCATACTATGATTTGTTTTAAATTGAGGTGTACGTAAATGGGAAAATTAGGGAAAAACTTGCTTGGAAAGCTTGTTGGAAGCGATAAAAGTTGCTGTTGTTGCGGCCCTTCTATAGTAAGCGTCAAAAAAATAATGGTTGATGGCAAAGATATGGATATTGCCGGGATGGACGAGGAGCTTGAAAAATATCGTGCTGCTGGCAAGGCTCCAGAGGATATAAACAGCGAAGAACTTATGCGAAACCTTGCAAAAATAAATGAGATTTCAGAAGAAGAAATGGAAAAATTTAAAGTTGCAGTGCTGAAAGAATATAAAATATACTGGCAGGAGAAGAAAGTGTAGACATATCGATATAAATGGATATGAAATATTGCCACATCCTGATAAGAATATGGTTATGAGGTATCAGAGATGAACATTAAATGCTCAATCTGCGGAAAAGAAGACTCGTTATTCCGGGCTAATCATAGGGACCTGGGAGCCATAAAACTATGTGCAGGATGCTGGTCGAAAGAACATAGCAAGGAGAAGTTGCTTCCTTTAGAAGATAAAGGCAGCTGCTGCAGATGAATCAATAGGAACCGAAAGGAAATAAGATGTAAACAGGAGATCAGGTGTGGATAAAAGAAAGAGTGAAGTGGAAATAGAAAGATTGAAGCGTTTTATTTTTGATCGGGATCAGTTAGAGGTAAGGACGCAGAGACTCAGTTCTCTGGTAAATGGGCTTGATGAAGAGGCATTACATTCGGAATCCAGGATCTTTAAAGCCCTTGCGGATATAAATCGACTCAAGATTGTAAAATTATTGAAAGAAGGAGAACTCTGCGCCTGTGAAATAACGGTTGCCCTTTCCAATTCTCAATCCACTGTTTCCCACCATCTGTCTGTATTGAGAAATGTAGGCCTGATCAAAGAACGAAAAGAGGGAAAATGGTCTTACTTTCGCCTGTCGGATGGAGCAGTTATTGAGATGCTTAACCAGGCAAGGTTGCTTACTGAGGAGTAAAACTCTGGTAAAGTTCCCTTTTTAGAAGTAAAATTCGGAGAATTCGAGGGCAGAATTGAGCCCTTTGAAAACGGTTTAATTTTTAGAGGTGTCGGGTTCCGGAGAAAATCAGAATAATTTGGTTTCCAATAGCTGAAGCTTTGGGTGATTTCAAGGAAAAATAAATTTTGCAGGAAGATCAAGATGTTCTGGAATAATTTAATTGTAGCGGCCAATTTCTTCGTTGAAATCGCCGTAGAGCTTATTGTTTTATTTATAGGGATAACCTTTCTGGTGGGGCTGATCCAGGAGTATGTGCCGGAAGAAACCATAAAAAAAGCTATGGGAGGGAGGCACAAAGTAATAGGCAGCATATTTGGGGCAGGATTTGGTGCTCTCACCCCCTTCTGTTCCTGTTCAACCATACCGCTTCTCCTGGGAATGCTCAAGGCTGGTGTGCCTTTTGCTGCAGCAATGGCATTTCTGTTCTCATCGCCCTTGTTAAACCCGGTGATAATATCCCTGTTTATCATTTTACTGGGCTGGAAGATAGCTGCTCTCTATTTTGCCATTACCTTCGTGGCTACAATTGTTATTGGCCTCTTGCTTGACGGGCTTGGCTTCTCAAGTCAGGTTAAGTCGGTGGCCGTTGTACGAAACAGTTGTGATTGTAAACAGGCAACAGACGCGAAATCAAGAGTACAGAGGGCTGTAAAATTCGCATTTAGCCTGTTCCGTCAGCTAGTGCCTTAT
This sequence comes from Methanosarcina sp. DH2, assembly GCF_020804225.1. GTDB lineage: Archaea > Halobacteriota > Methanosarcinia > Methanosarcinales > Methanosarcinaceae > Methanosarcina. The sequence continues at coordinate 630,570 of NZ_WJBI01000001.1, read as the reverse complement.
CTCCTTCTTGGAGCAGGTATCGGCGCATTTATTCACGGATTTGTACCCACGGATATTATCACCCGCCTTGCCGGACCGAACAATCCTCTGGCAATTCCTGTGGCTGCAATTGTCGGCATTCCCATCTATATCCGGGCAGAGACCATGATTCCCATTGGACTTGCACTCATTGAAAAGGGAATGAGCGTGGGAGCCGTCCTGGCATTGATAATTGGCGGCGCAGGAGCCAGCATACCCGAGTTGGCCCTTCTTTCAGCCATCTTCAAAAAAGGGCTGCTGGCAGCCTTCGTGGCGACAGTCTTCACCATAGCCATAGCTACGGGATATCTTGCAAATCTGCTGATACTATGAAAGCTGTCAAAAAAGAGCCAGGAATAGTTCAGGCAAACCCGGAAACCTAACATCATCTCCCAAAAATCCGGTAGACCCGGTCTTTATCTCATCTCTGACCTGCTGGAAGACCTTGAACTGGTTCCCCCTCAAACCCACACTGTGGCAGGGTCCCTGAAACTTCTGTTAGTTACTTCTCTTGCTTTGGAAGACTTGGTAGGAAGCTCTTGATGCATATTGCAAATAGCACAGGTTGAACTTCTCTTCTGTGCTACTTTTTCCTCTGTGTTACTTAGTGTTCAGGATGAAGTTTCACGTTTTCGAAGTAAAGGTCTCAGAAACTACTGAAGTGATTCTGATAGACCATAAAAAAGCCGACTGCCAGAATTATAAGGCCTGCAGCTTTTTTTAAGGGAAAACTGTGTTTTGAGAATCTCTGAAGCCTTGTGGAAGAAAAGTTTGCAGAATAAGCAACAAAAAGCATTGGAATAGAAAAGCCAATGGAATAGATAAAGAGCATCAGCGCTCCATACGTAACTTTACCTGAAACTGCGACCATTGTCAGGATAGACCCAAGTACTGAACCCACACACGGAAGCCAGACAATCCCTAGAGAAAGACCAAGCAAAAAGCCCCCGAAAAGCCCCTCCTTTTTGGAATTTGCAAGTGAAGAAAAATTTCCAAAAACATTGAAAATATTGAGGTCAAAGAGCAGTGAAATACCCATTGTGATCAGAAGAGCTTCGGCAAAGATATAAAGTAGATCGAGATAAGCCGTGAGTGTTGCTCCGAAAAGGGAGGTGATGATTCCCATGCTGGTAAAGGAAAGAGACAGCCCCAATACAATTGCAAAGGGCCTGAACTTTCCTTTTTCAGTTGAATAAGCAAAAACTGCCGGAATTACGGGAAGGATGCAGGGGGAGAGGACGCTGACAACCCCTGCAAAGAAAGCAGCAACCGGTAGAAAGTCGGAAAACATAGGTTTACTCCTCTATATTTCTGGATTCGATAGCTTTCTCAAGAGTCTCTGAAAGGGTTTCTTTATCAGCAACACCCAGGAACCTTGCACTCGCTCTCTCCGAACTTTTGCTTCCGTCCTGCCGTATGTACATGTACTTACCGTCCTCAATGCCTGTAATAATACAGGTATCCGGAATGACTCTTACTCCGAACCGTGCTGCAAATTCAGGGTGCTCTTTGACATCAATAATCATGATTGAAGCAGACTCCTTATACAGAGGAAGAAGCTCCGAAAGTACCTGTTCCTGCTTTTGACAGGGAATGCAGCTTTTAGACCCAAGTTTCAGCACAACAGGGCCTTTTGTAAGGGCTTCATCAATCTGGCTCAGATTCGTAACCTCAATCAACCCTGTTTCACTGCCGGAATCATCAACATCCGCGCAACCTGAGCTGAAAAGAAGAAAACAAAAAATCACCAGAAAGAAAAGCGATTTTTTCAAAAAGAGCGGAAACCAAAAAGAAAGACGTTTTTTAGTCTGTATATTATCTAATAGCTTCATTGTAATTCTCCAAAAGCCTTCAGGTTTTTAAGTAAGAAACAGTAAATGAAATATTTAAGATTAAAATGTTAATAAAGTTAATGTTAACAGTGTTATAAATATCTTGTCCGAGTTGCACATACACCACACATATGCAAAATAATCTAAAAGGTTAATATCAATTCAATGACGTTGTAAATAATGTTGTGACTTAAAAATTATGTAATTATCAGGGTATTCTGGCACCATTCATCCAAGAAAGTTTTCCTGGTTCTACCAATTGAATTCAGGATTTGTGATAATAAAGAACTGCAAGGTAGACATCAAGAAATCTTGATATGAGATCAATAAAGGACTCACAGTTAGAGAAAAAATCAAAATATAAATAATAATATGTTTGATATCAAACAAAATTGATATGAAAATCCTTATTTAGAAGCTTAACTTCTTTTATTTATGAGCTATTGCTGCCCTGCGGACCCCGAGAAAAAAAAGGAATGGGAAGAGAAAATGCTCCAGGAAATAGATTTTCTGGACAACGATATTAAAAAAGCCAGCGAAATATTCAGTGCTCTCGGGCATCCGATAAGATTAAAAATTGCTTATTTTCTCTCACAGAGAGAACACTGTGTCTGCGAGCTGATATTCAAATTAAACGAGAGGCAAAACCTTGTTTCCCATCACCTGTCTATCTTAAAAAACTGCGGAATCATCGAAGCCTATAACAGCTCAAAATGGCGGTTTTACAGACTGAACCCTGAATTTGCAGGTATTTTGAAGACTATATCTCAGATGCAAAATAAAAAGTCCGAATAAAAAAACCCTATCCTAAAAGCCCTTTTTTAATTCGCAGCTACTCCATGCTTTCCACCAGTTTACCTGATGATTCTTTAAAGAAGCAAAAAGAGCACGAAAGCAAGTGTTTTTATTCTTACCAGCAGTTTGTTCGCAGCTTTTATTTTTTAATTTTTCTCTTCTGTTTTGCAGCTCATTTTTTCTCTTCTTTTTTACGGGAAAGACTGCTCTTCTTCGTCGAGCGTGATAAGAACGACCCGATATAGCGAATAAGGCCGGGCGGATCAGAAACATTTGTAATTGAATTGTTCTTAATTTAGAGTCTATCCGAAAAGCCCTACTGCTCTAAACATTGTTATGCGGAAATGAGCACAGAAGCATAATCCTATTTTTTCTTATCATATTCTCGTAGTTGTGTCCAATTTTTCGTTTTGTTTTTACAGCACATTAGCTTGTATTGCGATTATTTTACTTTTCGGATAGGTTCTTAGTCCTCTTGAGCGAAACGGAGTGGAGCGAAAAGGACGCGTACTCCCGAGGCACAATTCGGGCGAGGCGCAATTCGGGTAAGCGCATTTTGGAAAATAAAATCTGTGATTTTATAAATTAGTCTGCTTGAGCGAGCGAAGCGAGTGAAACAGACCTCGTGCTCCCGAAGCGAAACTCGGGAAGCGAAACTCGGGAAGCGAAGCTCGGGCTGCTCCGCACTTGGCTTTTACTCCTCACAGCAACAGGAGCAGTCCTCTTCATCTTTATCTTTTTCAAAAATCTTGTCGTATATATTTTCACCATATATATTAGTCCAGCCGAGCTGCGATCCGGCAGCAACGAAGGTGGCAACTGCGATTGCTTCGGCAATTTCTTCCTTTGCAGCTCCTGCAGCAACTGCTCTCTGGGAATGTACATCAACACAGAACTGGCAGCGCATAAGGACTGAAGAGGCAACAGCGATTAGTTCTTTTGTTTTGATATCAAGGAAACTGTCCTTGAAAATAGAATTTCTCATCTGTCCGAAAGCTTCAGCGGTTTCAGGTAACATTTCATTTAAAAATGGCACTTAAATTCCTCCGGGTTAGTGAAAACGGAATAAATATATTCAAAACACGTAACATGTCTCAGTTACCAATCAGGGCTCAGCGCCCGGGCTTTCTGCATAGAGTAGTATTCCAGCGCATTTCACCGCTACGGGATTCGGACTTATGCGTGTATAGAAGGTCTTCGTCATCGTCAGGAGTATTTGTAGGGGTATTCTTTTCAGAATTTTCGTCCTCTGCCAGAGTGTCCTTTTTGTCTTCCATTATCCAGTCTCCTTAGCTCGATAGTTTTTAAGCAATGCTTAACTTCTGCTTAGTAAATATTGAAAATAAGACTTTAAAAACACGTGGGCGGGTATCAAAAATAATTGATGTAAAGAAACACCAAGTGGTGTATGATTTAAATATCAGGTAAAGCCTGTGAATAAAAAGTCAGGAAGATTAAAACGTGTCTCCGAGCTTTTTCAAACCCAGAGCCTGCACGCAGGGCGGGTCCAGCCCATCGGGATATCAGCTTCCAGTCTTCCGGTTTTGTCACAAATCCTGTTTTCAAGCCTGCCTTCAATATTAAAACCGAGTTTTTTATAGAATTCGATAGCTCTCTTATTGCTTTCCCTTGCGATAAGTTCGACCCTCATGATCTCAGGGTGCTTTGATTCCGTTTCCCTCAAAAGGGTTCTGAAGAGAATTTTACCTATCCCTTTTCCCTGATAGTCAGGATGCACTGCAATTGTCAGGTCGCTGAAGATATGTGCAAAAACCTTTATGCCGGGATTATAAGTATGGACCTCACCAATGAGAACTTCGGGATTTTCGGGATCCTCAATTGTCAGAATAATACCTGATTCAAGGCTTTTTTCAATGAAGTTCCTGACATATGCTTCCGTAACCTCATCGGCTTCCCTTGCGATTCCGCCCGAACGGGATGCAACAGTTCTGTAAAGGGCTGCAACTTTGTGCAGGTCCGAAGGTTTGCCTTCTCTGACAGCGTATTGTATTTCCATTTTATTCCGACCCCCTATTCTAAGAAAAAAATCCGTGTGCCAGTATTAAAGTATATCCGTACAGCACATTGAGAGAGCCTGGAGACACGTCGAATGATGAGTAAACCGGAAAGAGAAACAAAGAAGAAGAGGATTCAGGACATGGAAGTGACCATATCACGAAAATAACTAATATATAAACTGCATTATATATGTGCATATCAGGCTTTACTTGCGTCATTTATCACTTTTGAAAAAAGGGGAATTTGCTATGCCTATAATGACCATTATCGGGTGCAGGATTTTTGAAGACGAAGTCGTACACCTCATCGAAAAAGAATCCGGACTTGACAGGGTTATAGTTCTTAAGAACGAAAACAATGCAGGACTTATCAGGAAACTGGAAGAAAACGGGAATTCCTATATTGTTCTTCCAATTGAAGAAATCCGTAGAGTATTAGAAAGAAAAGAGAGAAATGAAGAGAGAAAAGGAGAAAAAAGGGAGGAAAGCAGCGGTTTAACCCTTGTCGTTAACCTGCTGGAGTTTGCACTTGATGGTTTTCCGGACAGATTGCGAGAAGCAGTCTATGAAACCATTGAAGATATGAAAAAGTACTCTGACGCAGTACTGCTCTTATACGGCCTTTGTGGAAATGTGCTCGGAAGCATTGAAAAAGATTTTGAAGCTTCAGGCTTTCCGGTCTTTATCCTGACCGATAGGGGAGGAGAAATTGTAGATGATTGTGTGGGAGCCGTGCTTGGGGGCAGGGGAGCTTTTCTTTCGAAACTGAAGTCAGAGGGAACTGGCACCTATTTTCTAACGCCCGTGGGAGCAGCTTACTGGAAAGAGATGCTGGTCGCATCAAGGATCACACCTGATCCGGAAAATATTGAAATGACAAAAATGGTTTTTGACTATTCAGGCTACAAAAATGTCGCTAAAGTGGATACAGGGCTTCATTACGAAAAAGAGTTCGAAACTAAAGTAAGAGAATTTGCAGAAAGTTTCGGGTTTGAGATTGTGGATATGGAAGGCAGTCCGGATCTGATTGAAAGGTGCTATGAAAGGGCTAGGGAAGAAGTCCTTAGAGGAAAAAAGAGAGGAAATGAGGAGGGAGATGCTCCGTAAGGCATCCAGAAGCTTCTCCGATAAAGAGTAATTATGGAAAAAAATAATCGTAGCAGAAAGAATTAGTTAACCTTTTATTATTTCCTTTCACACCTATTATTCCGGAAAGATTAGAAACAGGTAAAAGAGAAAGTGAAATAGTAGAGGATATGGAATAATAGAGAATGTGAATAATAGAGAATGTGAATAATAGAGAAGTGTAAGTAATAGAGAAAATGAACAATAAAGAATATGAAATAATAGAGAAGAGTAAGTAACAGAGAAAATAAACAACAGAGAAAGTGAATAGTATAATAAATAGCAGGAGATGACCCTTGTAGATGGATACCTCTTCTTTTAACTCCGGCTCCGAAACGAACTATGACAAGCAGTGGGCTTTTGAGATTGCATATTTTATCCAGCACACGGGCACAATTCTGCAGAATCTGGGAAGTTTTTTGAACACCGGGGACTATGTTGAAGCCCGGGTACTGGCTGCAGAGATGAAACAGAGAGCAGAGTATGAAAAAACTCTCCAGCCCGATTTCAGGACTTCGGATTATTTTGTACAGGCTCGCAGGCTGTTTAACAGCTTTCTGGATGAGTGCGTAAATTTTGCAGAACTCCTGAGGGTCACAACCATCCAGGAAGAAACAGGATGCGAAGAGCTGCTGGACAAACCTGAGCAGATCAGAAATTCCATAGACAGGTTGAACCTTTTAAAGGAAATGCTGACAGACGAGCTTCATCTTAAGGGCTGGTACTGAGTCAGCCGTGACCTGTAAGAATTAGTATATTTAAAAGACAACAGGTTTTTTATTCTGGACCTGGAAACTTTCAATCGCGAATTTCCCCTGATTTCAAAGCTTCTTCTGAGAGATTACTGCCCGAAAGGTAGCAAAGAATTATATACAGGAAAGGGGTGTAGTGTGTATCCACTGGAGTAAAAGACCACTGTCTAATTACTCATTTGCCTGTATCACGGGGAAGAATTCAAAAGTGTCCGGAACTTATCCAAGAAAGCCATTTTTTTGCTGTATAAGTTTATGAATATTAATTCTGAATTTCCCTGGTTTTAGGCAACTTTTCGCAGTCCCGGGGAGATCAACCATTTATACGGCATGTTTACCTGTTTTTAGCGGTATCATGTACCTGTGTTGATAAGTGGACTTTTCCGTAAAGGAAACTGCCGGGCATGCTGCAGACAGTATGCAAACAGCAGGTCTGCAATCTGCAAGACCTGTAGAAAAAATAATTGTAAATTATAGAGTGAGTATATGGAAAAATTAGCAAAATTTAAGGCGCTTGGGCTCTCGGACAGTACATTGAAAGCCCTCAAAAAGAAAGGGTTTGAAGAACCAACCCCGATTCAGGAAAAGGTCATCCCGCTTTTTTTGAAAGGAGAATCTGATATTATAGGGCAGGCTCAAACAGGCACAGGAAAAACGACAGCCTTTGGAGCCCCCATTATAGAAAAAATTCCTGAGAAATCAGGACACGTTCAGGCAATAATCCTGACCCCTACAAGGGAACTCGCAATCCAGGTTTCAGAAGAGCTTAACTCCATAAAAGGAGATAAAAAGCTATTCATCGTCCCTATATACGGCGGGCAGTCCATGACACAGCAGCTTCGCGTGCTGAAAACCGGTGTGGACATTGTTGTAGGGACTCCGGGAAGGGTCATTGACCACATAGAAAGAAAGAGCCTCAATCTCGAACATATTTCGTATTTCGTACTTGATGAAGCCGACGAAATGTTGAACATGGGCTTTATTGACGACATAAAGGAAATCTTAAAGGCAACAGGGCCGAATAAAAGGATGCTTTTCTTTTCAGCCACAATGCCAAAGGCAATCCTTGGAATCGTCAAGAAGTACATGCAGAACTACGAGCATATTACAATTGAGAAAGAAGAGCTTACTGCAACCCTGACCGAACAGATCTATTTTGAAGTTCAGGAAAGCGATAAGTTTGAAGCTCTCAGCAGAATCATCGATATCGAAGACGAATTCTACGGGCTCGTTTTCTGCCGGACAAAAACCGACACCAGCCAGCTTGCCCAGAAACTCAGCGATAGAGGTTATTTAGCCGATGCCCTGCATGGAGACCTCTCCCAGCAGGAGCGGGAGAAAATCCTGAATAAGTTCAGGAAGCAGAAAATAAATATTCTCGCAGCAACCGATGTTGCAGCAAGAGGCATCGATATCATGGACCTGACCCATGTCATCAACTATTCCCTGCCCCAGGACCCTGAGTCCTATGTGCACAGAATCGGAAGGACAGGAAGGGCAGGCAAACAGGGAACTGCTATCACTTTTGTTACATCCACGGAGTTCAGGCGGCTTACCTACATAAAAAAGACTTCAAAGTCCGAAATGAAAAAGGGACGCCTCCCCGAAATAAAAGATGTAATAAAAGCCAAAAGGACGAGAGTAAAAGCCGAACTTGAAGATACTATAAAGACAGAAGAATATGGCGACTGCCTTGAGATGAGCGAAAAACTTCTTGAGGAGTACCCTGCAGAGAAAATTCTGGCTGCTCTTTTGAAATACGCTTTCAAGGAAAAGTTCGACGAGAGCATGTACACGGAGATTTCCGGCGGCAGCTCCTATGTTGACAAAAAAGGCAAAACCAGGCTATTCATAGCCATGGGAAAAGTCGACGGTATGAGCCCGGAGAAACTGGCATATTTCATCCAGGAAGAACTCGGGGACAGCGAACTGATAATAAGGGACGCAGAGATTTTCCCGCACTTCTCCTTCATATCCATACCCTTTGCCCAGGCTGAAGCCCTGCTCGAAATCTTCAAAAACAAGAGAAGAGGAAGTAAACCCTTCGTGGAACTTGCCCAGAAATCCAGGGGAAGAAGCTCCGGCAGTCCAAATAACGGAAGCAGCAGAAGCGGTGGAAGCAGAAGCGGTGGAAGCAGCGGAAGCAGCGGAAGTGGTGGAAGTAGGCCCAGAAGCGAAAGCAGGCCAAGAAGTACGAAAAAATAATTACTTCCTTTTTTAAATTTTACTTTTTCAGGGTTCCCGAGGCTGCAAAGCTTCAGGGAGTCCGGCAAATTTCGGGTGTATATTTCATAATCCTGATCTTTATTTTTAGATAAGTTTTTTTCTTTGACCGGTAGTTGTTTTGTTTTGTTTTGTTTTGTTTTGTTTTGTTTTGTTTTGTTTTGTTTTGTTTTGTTTTGTTTTGTTTTGTTTTGTTTTGTTTTGTTTTGTTTTGTAGTGAGCCGCTTGAAGTTACAAAATAGATTCTTAATGTTTTCACCAGTGGATTTGTCCCGTTAACAAATAAATGAAGTTCCGCATAGCAAATGGATAGTATTATTTAATGCAGTAAAAACCAGCCTGCATGTAAGAGTACCAGAACAACTCCACGGTCTTGAACCCTGTTTCTCTCAGCAGTTTCAAATGTTCTTCGACAGTTAGGGGGAAATACTCCGTATCGAAGCGTTCAAGATGTTTCTCTATCTCTTCCTCGTTCCTCCCGCGGGCTAACTGAAAATTGCCCCAGTATCGTTTTCCTATGGTGACACCCTCTTCCGTTAGTGGCCTGATATTCTCGAAAGTAATGTAGATTCCATCGTCCTTAAGCAGATCATAACATACTCTGGTGGCTTTTGTCCTGTTTTCGCGGTTAAGATAGTGATGGCACTGTATAGCAGTAATGACGTCTGGTTTTTCCTCAAATTTATGAGAGAATTCCTGGGTAGGGGAAGCTTTCAGAAATTCCAGCCTTCCGGCAGGGCAGGAGGATAGTTTTTGCTTTGCCTGCTCCAGCATTCCTTCCGAAGGGTCAAGTAAAAGGAATTTTGTAGAGGGAAACTCCCTGATAGCTTTGTTGATCAGGGAGCCCGTTCCGCATCCGGTATCCATCCATACATTCGGGCTTGAGGGAAGCGATTTGACAAGGCTTATAGTTTCCTGATGAAAGGACGAATAGTAAGGGAGAACATCAGAGATCCGAGCATCGTAATCCTCAGGAAGATGAGGAGTAGCGTTCTGGGTAGGTTTTGTAAAAGTCATAGCAGTAAATTCCTTATAATTCATCTTAAACTCATTATTTAATTGAAGGCTATTCTATTTTTAGGACGTGAAGTAATAATGGTTTTCCTTAAAAGAACACCATCCACTACACCCAAACCCCAATTCAAGCCTCAGAAATCATATAATAATAGAATTTACGCTTATTCAATAAAAAAGTAAAATAATAATCGCATAACCGCTTCAGGTTTCAAGCAATCCAAAAGAAAAATTGAAAAATAAATTTAAAAACTCATTTTTCAAATTGAATTGTCACCTTTGTAAAGCCTTCCGTGCGTTGAGCAAATTCTCTGTAAGCATCAGGCGCTTCTTCTATGGAAATCTTGTGGCTTACTATAAAGCTGGGCTTTGCCACTCCTGCAATTATCATGTCTCTGAGCATAACAATGGTCTTCTTCACCGGAGTCTGGCCTGTCCCAACGGTTAAGCCTTTTTCCCAGAGCTGTCCAAAAGGCAGAATGTACTCTCCTTTCTTGGCACGTTCATTGTAAGCTCCAGGGTCATCCGCCGTATAAACCCCGATAATTCCAAGGTGGCCTGTGGGATTGACTAACCTCACCAGGTCGCTTATCACCTGGGTTGGGTTCTCTCTTGAAGGGTCACTCCTGTCCCTAGCCTGATAGCCGACTGCATCTATGCCGCACATGACTCCTTTCATTTTCTCCTCACCTGGTAACAACGACTGCACAATTGAAGGGTTTCCGGCCCTTAACATCTGTATCATGGTTACCGGGTCACTCTTGGCAATATCAATGTCGGCACCTATACTCTTAGCAAGGTTCTCTACACTGGACACTATTCCCTGTAGCTTTTCCTCGCCTGGCAAGATAGTATCCACGGCTGAGTGCTGAGATCTTAACGCCTCAATCATGGCTACCGGGTCACTCAGGGTAAAATCGATAGGTATAGCACCTATACTCTTCGCCAGCTTCAACCTCTCAGGTATATAATCGACCACAAATACCTGGCCTGCCCCCTGCAGCAACGCGGAATAAGCTGCGAGCAAACCTACGGGTCCCGCCCCGAAAACCGCTACAGGCAATCCGGGCTGCACCATGGCAAGCTGTGTGGCGAAAAAGCCTGTGGGGAAGACATCAGCCAGCATGACAAAATCATCCTCCCATTTATCTCCAGGCGAGCCAGGAAGTTTGGTGCAATTGAGGTCGGCAAACGGCACTCTCAGCAACTCAGCCTGTGCCCCTTTATACGGGCCCATTTTGGCATATCCGAAAGCTCCACCCGCATTTTCGGGATTAACAGTCAGGCAGGCGCTGGTAAACCCCCTGATACAGTTTATACAATGCCCACAGGAGATGTTGAAAGTGACGACCACCCGGTCTCCTTTCTTAAAGGAGGACACAGCATCTCCCACTTCCTCTATGACTCCAAGAGGCTCGTGCCCCAGCACTTTACCCGGCTTTTCAATAGTTCTTCCCTGATACATATGAAGGTCGCTTCCGCAAATACCACTTGAGGTAATCCTGACTATAGCATCTGCAGGATGCTCTATCTTTGGATTTTCTACCTCTTCCACAGCAACCTTATTCGGTCCCCTATAAACAACAGCTCTTATAAAATCACCCCGATCTGATAAGGGTCCTCTGCCTGTAAAGGTTTTCTACTAACTTTTTACACCTGTTCTTCAAATACAGAGTAACCTTTACTATAATAGCTATTTTTATAATAGTTACATTATAAAAAGTGTCTGAAGTTATATATCTGTTGCAGAATTTAATTTAAGGGTCTTAAAATACAGTATGTGTTTAACAAGCAGTAATTATCCAGACCTTATTCCTGGCCAGGTTCTTTAACTGCTCCTTACAGGCTCTTTAAGTGCTCCCCATACAGTAACAAAGGAGGCAAGAAAATCATAGAATTTTAAAGCTTCTTCTTTAAATCCCTGTAAGTTTGCAGGGAGTATGACGGATTCTTAAAAAGAAAAAATGGATGAAAAAGATAAGCTATCAAAGATAGCACATTTTTTACACCCTAAAAGACTCAACCCATTCAGGCCTTTCAGGAGGATCATTTGCCAGCATTTCTCTCCACTCTTCATCAGTCAATCTTTCCCCCGAGGGCTGCCAGAATTCATAATAACTCATTACAGGCCCTGCTCCGAGCACGATCCTTCCGTCAGGCTGTTTATACGCTACTATTATCAGGTCCAGTTTCCCGGTCCCTTCTTCCAGAACTTCGCCGGAAGACGTATAAACATCTGCAACCAGAATGGAGCTCTGGGACTTTATATCCACGTTCTCAAGCATTGGAGAAATGTTCTGGCCAAAATTTCTGATAAACTCATACTCTTCATCTGTCAGCTCTTTGTTTTCAAGTTCTTTAATCGAGATTTAGAGCAGTTTTTCAAGTGTATTTTCAAGAGTTGTGAAATCCTTATCCGACTTTTCATCAAGCACTTCCATTTCAGCTAGCCCGGTATGTGCCATTTTAGTAAGGGCAAGCATTCTGGCATAGAACTCAGGTACTGGCTCAACATATCCCTGAACAGGCTTTTCTTCCGGAATACGGGGAGCACCCATGAAGTAGGTCTGCTTTGCATAGAGGATAGTATCATGCCTGAGTTCAGTCCATGAGGCAAGAGCTGTGTTAAGCTGCTTATCTTCCCAGGCTTCGGTCTGCATAAAGGTAGGATAACCTTCTGGATAACTTACAAGGAGAGGCTTTAAAGCATACAATTGAGACCAGTAGAGGTTTTTGTTCCAATCATCTTCATCAAAAGCTCCAAACTCATTTTCCAGAGAGAGGTAGCGGCTTTTGTATTCTTCATTTTCAGAAATACCCAAGTTTTTCAGGTATTCTTTAGCTCGTTCAGAACCAAGGAGATCCATGATATTCAGGGCAGGAGGATTGAGTCTCTGGAGAATATAAGAATCCGGTACATAGCGCTGACCCATAAACCTGAATCCTTTTGTGGCTTCAAGTGTCTTGTTTTCAGTTTCTGAGTCTGCCGGAATTATTTCCCCTGTTCCGCCGTAGAGTTTCGGGCCTTCATATCTTTCCAATTCTGTTTTCAGCGCTGTAAGATTATTGTTATCGAAACTTATTTCTTCTCTATTATTCCCAAAAACGGTATCCAGAGCTGTTGCATATTCATAGAGTCCAAGGTCATCGGAAAAACCGACATAGAAAGCTGTTACGTTGTAGATCCGGTCCCATCTATCCCGAAGGTTTTTGTCCTTATCAAAATGATCAGAAATCAAAAGAGCCTGTATGGTCTGAATTTTAGCTTCCTTTTCCAGACCTTCTGCAGCTAATTCTTCTACCGTTGATTCTTCTGCAGTGATCACGTCTGACTGAAGGAGCATACTTATTCTACCGTGCCACATCATGGCCTTGAAGTAATTCTTCAAGATTTCCGAGTGAGTGTAGTGTCCTCTGGGCACATACTGAGAATAGTCTTCCTCATAACTGAAAATTGGAGAGGCTGCAAAGCCTTCGTGAGCTTCTATCAAGCGTATTTCGGCTTCTACATCATCTTTTACGAATGAAGGAACTTCGACACTATATTGTTTCATATCCCGAGGATCGAAGGGTATAACTTTTTCTGGATTTTCCCATGACTGCTCTGTTTGTTCGGGTTTCGGCTGGAGAAGACTCAAAGCAACGGCAAAGTAGACAACATTTTTTCTTGCAGCTTCTGTTATTTCTTCAGAATCATTGTCCTTCACTGACATGTTATAATCATCTATTGAGGCTTCAAGCAGAGCTTTGTCAAGATTCCAGAGTTCATCGTAAAACTCCTCTTCTTCTACCCGTTTTAAGGTCTCGTCAAACTGGATATGGTAAAGATGAAGAAGAGAATCTGATGTGATAAAAATAGGAACATCAGCTACTTTCAGATCCCTGTAAGTATAATTTACCAGTATCTGCCCTGTTGTGCGTAGGTTTTCGGTATTTCCATTTTCAATTACAACAAATCCATTTTTGAATAATAAATTCTTGCTTTTGTTCGTCAGAGAAATTTTCTGGGTGAAATTGTCATAATTTGCAATTTCGGAGGCCTGTAGAGGTAAAGAATAAGGGGAAACAATTGCTTCGAACTGCAGGCTTTTTTTACTGTAATATTCGGAAAAAGAGTTTTGCTTTTCAAGTTCAAGGGTAGTATTGGTCTTTTCTGAGAAGTTTTCCCCAAGAGCAGTTTCTACTGTAGTATTGGATGAACTGCCCTGATTGTCTGTTACTTCGTCCAGTTTGGCTTCTTTTATTGGTTCACTACTGCTGCCAATACAGCCGGATCCAGATATAAGTGCCGTCACCAGCAGGAAAATAACTATCAATGCCCTTATTTTCAAGTAAAATACCTCACATCTTGATTCAAGCAAGAAAACTCAGAAAGAACTAAAAAATTAAAGTTCCCCGGAAAGCAGGATCAAGCAAGCCTTAAGTACACTCAAAACTGGCATAACCCTGCCTCAGGAGTATGGAGTTCAGGCGAGTTTGGAAAGTATATTTGAACTCCATAATTAACTTTTGATATACTCTATATAAGTTTTCTAGCCAGATCGTCAAACTGACAGTTTTTCATGTTTCTCCAGAGCTCACAATTGCTCCTTGATCTTTGATTGTTTGAGACCCTGGACAGAAAGCATATATATGTCCACAACTGCAGTCGGTATTTTTTTTCACACTGAAAAAATAGAAATCTTCGGAATTTACAGCCCTTTAATCCGATTTAACACAAAATCACAAAATACTCTACTTTGCGATGAGTTCTGGTTATATATTTTGTTTGCAGGCGAATTATTAAATTAGAAAAAGAGTTACTGTCCCCGTATCCTGCACCAGGGCATACTCGGGACTAATAAAAGTAGTCAGACTCGATCTGGAGTGATCATTTCAGTATAATACAGGTGCTGCCATACAGATGCTGCTGGTTATTTACGAAACCCACCGAAGAATTCCTGCAGATCCTTTGCGTATAATTCAGGCACTTCCCAAGCAGCAAAGTGGCCACCAAGGGGCATTTCCGTAAAATGCTTCAGATTCACATTGCGTTCAGCCCATTCGCGTGGCAGTGGAGCATCCAGTGGCATGTGTGCGACAGCCGCAGGGACACTGCTGCGTTTCCCCCGGTCTGGTGATGGCATCGCATGAGCCATTTCATAATATACACGAATAGAGGAATTGATGGTCTCGGTTACCCAGTAGATCATAATATTGGTAAGCAGTTCATCTCTGGTGAAACGCTCCTCGATATCTATAGAAGCCCTTGCGTTCATGAAACTTAATATCCACGCCGCCAGACCTACCGGGGAGTCGTTCAGGCCGTAAGCAAGACTTTGCGGCTTTGTAGATTGGACCATATTGAAGGCTCCTTCTTCCATCCACCATTTTTGAATGAAACTCGCAAATTCCTGTTCTGCCGGAGATAGGGTAGAGAAATCGGTACTGCTGTCCGGATATCCGACATCAGTCAGGTGGATAGCAATTAACAGGTCAGGATAGTTAAGTGCCAGAGATCTGGTAATAAGTGTGCCGTAGTCACCGCCAGCGGCTGCAAATGTTTCGTATCCGAGTACTTCGGTCATGAGTTTTACCCACAAATCTGCAACAGCATCTTCTGTCATTGCCTTGTGGTCTGAAAAGCCATATCCTGGAATTGAAGGTACAATTACATCAAAGGAACTGTTCGGATCGCCCCCATAACTTGCAGGGTCGGTCAGCATAGGAATAACCTTATGGAACCGATAGAACGAATCAGGCCAGCCATGAGTGAGGATAATCGGGATCGGTGCCGGACCTTTCCCTCGCTCGTAAATAAAATGGATGCCTGTGCCATCAACCTTAGCACGGAATTGATTAAACCGATTGAGATCTGTCTCCTGAGCACGCCAGTCGTACTTATTTTGCCAGTAATCTACCAGACCTTTAAGGTAGTCCAGGTTTGTACCATAATCCCAGCCAGCGCCTTCGACTTCATCCGGCCAGCGAGTTCCTGCGAGCCGCTCCTTAAGATCCTGAAGTACAGCCTGTGGAATATCTATGTGAAACGGTTGAATTGACATATTCCTCCTAGACTTTTACTTAATGCATTACTGTGATTTCCTGATAACAATCGTCACCCGTTACTTGGATGGCTGACGATAAGTTCGGAAGAATGCTCGCATATCCTCTGCCATGAGCTCTGGAAATTCCATTGCTGCAAAGTGGCCGCCGTGAGCCAACACCGTCCAGCGCTGAATGTTCTTCAAGTTGCGCTCAGCAAATTCACGTGGAGGTACCGGGTCTATATCTTTAGGGGGAAGAGCGAGTCCTATCGGCACGTAAACCTGCTGATCCGGCTTGAGCGAAGGCGATATCCACTCCTCGCGGTAACTGATTGCGCGAACTGAAGGGCCGCTTACCCAGTAGAACATGATGTTGGTCAATAGTTCGTCCTTCGTGAAGATCTTTTCAAGATCACCATCACAGTCGCTCCAGGAACGGAACTTCTCAATTATCCAGGCGGCATAACCGACAGGCGAATCGTTCAAAGCGTATGCGAGAGTTTGCGGCTTTGTCCCTTGCAGCATTGCGTAAGCACCCTCTTGAAAGCCCACAGTTTGCAGCGTCTCAAGATACTGCTTCTCCGCCTCGGAAAGATTAGAAAAGTTGGCCTGCGTAATGGAAAAGCCAAGATCGGTAAGATGGAGGCCAATGATAGACTCGGGATGATGTACACCCAGCAGTTGAGAAATCGGACTTCCGCCGTCCCCACCCCCTGCAGCAAAATGTTCATAACCTAGCTCTTCAGTCATCAACCGCCAGCACAACTCAGCAATCTGCTTCAGCAGCTGCTTTCTCGGTGCTTTCGATACATCTGAATAGCCGCCAATTAGCGAAGGTAAGATTACATCAAAAGAATCATAGAGGTCACCTCCGTATTTTGCTGGATCTGTGAGCATTGGAATCAGCTTGAGATAGCGGCAGATCGAGTCTGGCCAGCCATGGAAGAGGATAATTGGCATTGGGTTAGGACCCTTACCATGTTCGTAGATGAAGTGGATTTCCTTACCATTTATTTCAGCTTTGAACTGCGCAAATTTATTCAGTTCTGCTTCCTGTTCGCGCCAATTGTACCTGTGCTGCCAATGGTCGACAAGTTCCTTCATATAATCCAGGTTTGTGCCATAGTCCCAGCCAGCGCCTTCGACTTCATCCGGCCAGCGAGTTCGTGCAAGACGTTCCTTGAGATCCTGAAGTACAGCCTGTGGAACATTTATTTGAAATGGTTGAATTGACATACACCCCTACACCTTTTGAAATCCATTTTTAGAAAATATATTCAAGATCCTGAATAATAAGCTTTCAGTTCCCTTTTTATAAAGATGAGCTTTGCAGTTCCTGCGAAAAATGCATTCTGAGCCAGTGCCGAAGTTTCAATTCCTGTTTTAATGGGCCTTGATTATGAATCAGTAAAAGATGGACTGAGTATAATTAAAAAAATATGGTAAGCTTTTGTGCTCTCTTTGAAGTTTACTTACCCTCGTGAATAACTTTATGCAATTCTTGTAAAATGAGCTAGAAGAAATGATTCAACTTAAAACATTATTGATATCTTTAACAACCCACTGAATAGAAGAGCCGTAAGATGCTATCTGTGTGTATCCACATGGAGTCACTTCCAAGGTTTGTCCAATTGGCTTTAGAGGTAAACTCTACTGCTTATGAATGGAAAGACGAAATTAAATCTGGTTTTTCAGGCGGGTCTTCTCCAGTATTTCCCTCCATCTCCCCATCATTCTAAGATAATTAACGGGTCCTTAAAAGTAACGATTCCTTAAAAGAGTACATCCAATTTTTATCTAAATCAATTTTATCTGACAATCCAGTTTTAAATCCGAATTTACCTGAATTTTGCAGGATAGAGATAAAAAGTCATGATAAAAATCGCTTTTAATCTCTGATTTGATGTTCACAGTGATAAGCAATTCCTTTTATCTGATGTTCGGTATACCTAACCCACAATCAGTTTTAACCAAGCTAAACTATTGCACTGAAGTATCGGATTGCAATAAACCCAAAAACAAAAATAAATACAAAAAGGAGTCATTTTCTTATGCATTATAGCCTTGGAATTGATGCGGGAGGCACCTACACCGATGCAGTGCTCGTAAGGGACTCGGACGGAGAAATTGTAGACTCAAATAAAGCCCTTACTACCTATCCTGACCCCCTCGCCGGCATTAAAAACGTAATTGATGGCCTTAATTCGGAGTATCTCGAAAACGTAAAACTTGTATCGGTTTCCACCACGCTGTCCACAAATACCATACTTGAAGGGACAGGTTTTCCAGTAGCCCTGATTCTAATAGGGGATCACCCTCTTGAAAAGGAACTTCCAGCAGAGCATGTGCTCTTTGCCAGAGGAGGGCACAACCACAACGGAGAAGAAGTCTCTCCTCTTGACCTGGAAGCCATTGAAAAATTTGCCCTGAGCGTAAAAGACAAAGTATCAGCTTTTGCCATATCCTCCTATTTCAGCACACGCAACCCTGAACACGAGCTTAAAGCAAGAGACTGCGTACTGAAACTTGCAGGGCTGCCTGCGGTTTGCGGACATGAGCTCTCGCAGGAACTGGGAGCCTACGAAAGGGCAGTTACAGCTTTTCTCAATGCACAGCTGATTCCTGTAACCAGGCAGTTTGTAAAGTCCATTATTGCAGATATGATGGAAAGGGGGATTAACGCAAGGCTACTTATGCTCAAATGCGACGGTTCAGTTATAGGGATAAGGGATGCTCTGCAAAAACCAATAGAAACAATCTTTTCAGGCCCTGCGGCAAGCCTTGTAGGGGCTTCTTATCTTTCAGGGCTGAAGACATGCGCGGTTGTGGATGTAGGGGGAACAAGTACCGATATATCCTCAATCTGCATGGGGGTCCCTGACCTGAGCGACGAAGGAGCTATTGTTGGAGGCTGGAAGACAAGGGTCCGGGCAATCAGAATGGAAACAACAGCTACAGGCGGAGATAGCCATGTCTGGACCATGAACAGAGAGCTCCATCTGGGACCAAGAAGAGTTGTGCCCCTCGCAGTGGCTGCAGTGCAGTACCCGGATTTTCTAAATAACCTCAAAAGGACACAAATGCCCGCCAGAGAAGACCTTGGTGAAAATATCCAGCCCACAAAGTTTTTTGTCAGGTCAGGCTACACTGCAGGCGAACTCAGCAAAGCAGAAGCCGAAGTTCTGGAAGCTATCGGAGAAGAGCCTGTTTCCGTAAACGAAATCAAAGCCCTTATCAGAAAGGACCTTCACCCTCAGACTCTGGACTCCCTCATCAAAAAACGCCTCGTCCAGGCAATTGGCTTTACCCCCACCGATGCTCTGCACGTGCTCGGGGAATATACAGTCTGGAATGAAGAAGCTTCCAGAATAGGTGCCGAAAGGCTTGCAAGGCTCATGCGAATGACACCCGGAGAGTTCTGTACCTCCGTAAAAAAGAGAGTCGCAAGGAACATGGCGCTTCACCTTCTCTCATATATCCTGCAGGGAGTACCGTACGCAGCCATTGAAAAAATCCTGGACGGGAACTATCCTGCAAAATTCAAGCTGGGAATCCCCGTTGTCCTGCTAGGAGGCCCTGTGCGAGCACACAGGAAAGAACTGGAAGAGTTAATAGATGCTGAAATTCTCGTTCCTGAACATGCAGAGGTGGGAAACGCAGTAGGAGCTCTTGCAGGAAAAGGTATCAAAAGAGTGGAAATTTTGATCAGGCCTGCAAGTCTGATGTCTCCGGATAAAGATTTCCTTGTCTTTGCACCAGGAGGCAGGATGAGGTTCGATCTCTATGTAGAAGCCCTGAATGCCGCAATCGAGCTTGGGAAAAGACTTGTTACGGACTATATGAGAGACTGTGGCCTCAGCGGAAACCAAATTGAGATTTCTATTGAGAAAAAGACTATCTCGCCTGAAGGCTGGAACCACCCCCCTATGGAGACAAATCTGCTCGTAATGGGAGTGGGAATGAGGGGGCTGCCTGCCTGAAACAAATCTTTCAAATCTCAGGCCTTTTTCTTTCTTATTTTGAAGACCGGCAGATTAGAACCAGTGGACAGTGATTAGTAGGCAAGAATTAGTGGCAAGGATTAGTAGGCAAGAATTAGTAGGCAAGAATTAGTAGACAGGGGTCAGTAGATCCAAACATTTTCTAAAATGTAGGTTTCAGCTTTTAAGCGATGGGTTAAAAAAATATATAGTATAATATCCTTAACTAAATAGAAGACAGAGCCTGTTACTAGAAAGGAAATAAATATGAGGATCCTGCTGATAGCCGATATCCACGCAAACCTTGAAGCCCTCCAGACAGTTCTTGGTGTTCCGCACGATAGAGCAATCTGTCTGGGAGATATAGTGGACTACGGGCCTGACCCTGACAAATGCATAGATCTTCTGCAAAAAAAGAACATCCCAACCATCAGGGGCAACCATGATAACGCTGTTGCCTTTAAGGTAGACTGCCAGTGCGGATATAAGTACAAGCATCTCTCAATTGCAACGCGGGAATACACATGGGAAGTTCTCGATAAATCACAGATGGAATACCTGAAGAAACTCCCGCTTCTGATCAGAGAGGAAATTGACGGGAAAAAGCTTTACCTGACCCATGCAAGCCCACGCTCTATGTTCGAATACATAAGACCCGAAACTTCGGATGAAGAAATTATGGAAATGATTAAAGAAGCGGCAAAACCTTTAGATGCGGACTTTCTTGCTATCGGGCACTCCCATATTCCAATGAACAGGAAAATCGGTGACCTTACAATTCTAAATCCGGGCTCCGTGGGCCAGCCAAGAGATAGGGATACTCGGGCAGGCTGTGCTGTTTTCGATACCGAAACAGGAGAGACGAAATTCTTACGTCTGGAGTATGACATTGATGCAGTCTGCACAAAAATTGAAGAACGGATGCATCATGCAGAGGAACTGACAGGCATTCTCAGACGGGGTTATTGAGGGTAAACAGGCCCGCATAAATAGAAAAACTCGGACTGAGTAAAAAGTTCAGATTGAGTAAAAAATTCAGAAACTTATGGGATTCAGGCCTCTTTTATAGCCCTAACAATTTTTTCTATGTACTCGGGTTTCACATCCGATGGTCTGGTTTTTTCAATCCCGAGTTCGGTAACCGTAAGATAAACTTCGGCCTGAATACCGGCTTCATCAAGCTTTTTTGTAGCGCACCTGTCCGTACAGCCGTTAAGAGCCAGAATTTTGAAGCCTTCGGATAACGCATCTTCAACAGCAAATGTCCCTTTTAGCGCAGCTGCAGCCCTGTAAAGGTCAGGCCTCCTGAAAGCAAGGGTTGACGCTGCCTGCATGGTGAGCTTCCCGGTATTTGACAGGCCAGAACAGGCAAAAATGAGAGTACTTCTCCTTTTTTCAGAAGGAGTCTTCGCCTCGTTGATGCTGCCTGGCAGGGATTTTTTTTGTTCTAGAGGTTCTTTTTGCTCTTTTCCTTTCGATTCCATTGTTATTACAACCTTTAGGGGGAATTGTTTCAAAATATATTGAAATAAAAATAGGTCATTCACCTTTATAGGGTTGATGTTTTGATTAATAACAAAAACACCAGCCGACTTACCTGAATTGCGTCTCGCCCGAATTGCGTCTCGCCCGAATTGCGCCTCGGGAGTACGCGTCCTTTTCGCTCCGCTTTGCTTCGCTCAAGAGGACTGATATATGATTGATTGCAGTGAGTTTAGCTCGAAAGGACTAATTTATAAAGTTTTCTGAGCCTTACAACCTTATTTGCTGTACCGGGTCGTTCCTGTTACGCTCGACGCAAGAGAATAGTTTTTTCAGACAAAAGGAAGAGAAATGAATGGGAAAAGCTAGAAAGTAAAAATTACAGAAAAAGACCATCGGTAAGAATAGCATTCGCTTTTCTTTTGACGGGCAACATGAGAAGCTGGCGGAGGCGCTTTTTATTGCCAGCCAATCAGGTACGGCGGTAGCGCGAAAAAAGCTAAAAAATCTTAAAGGAGCCGGGAGCCGTCAGTTAATCTCAAGTTCAGTAATCTCAACGTTCAGGTTTGCAATCTCAAGGGTTGCAACCGTAACTTTTCCTGACAGCACTCCTGAACATTCCCCTGGATTTATCACCGGAGTCCCGTCTATCATTTTGACGCCCGGGTCGTGAGTATGACCCCTGACCACAACATCGAAATCCCCTGACCTTGCAAGGGCTTTGACCAGCGACTCATTTGTCCCGTGCAGGAGGGCAATATGCAGTCCGTCAATTGTCAGGTCCCCAAAATCCCCGCAGGAGACAGCCCCTATTTCTTCAAACCATTTTGTGAGGGTCACTTTATCCCCATCATTGTTCCCGAAGACAAAATAGAGTTTTGGATTTAGTTCTTTAAAGGCTCTTACCGTGAAAGGAGAGATGATATCCCCTGCGTGCAGCACCGCTTTTACCTGTTTTTTGTTGAAGAACTCCACAGCTTTCCGAATAGCTGCAAGGTTATCGTGCGAATCCGAAACAATTCCTATCAAGTAATCCCACCTCCTATAATATTAGATCATCTGAATATTTAATACTGCCCCGGGGTTCTCAGAAAAGGGAACTCTCCAGCCAGAAAGGCAGCTATTTTTAAATATAAGTTACGGGTATTATCTGAGTAGTCTCTGAAGAATACCACAGGAACCCTGGTAGAATAGTAGAACAGGAAAATGTTCCATAAAATTAGAGTTAGTGAGTTAGGAAATGAAAGCTATAACCCTCCTGAGCAGCGGGCTTGATTCGATTGCAGCTCTTGCGATTGCAGCCGAGAGCCTGGAAATTGAGATGGCAATTACCTTTGATTACGGGCAGCGGGCAGGACAGCGGGAAATCGAATATTCCCGAAAAGTTTGCGAACATTATGGAATCGAACACCGGGTAATCAAACTTGACTGGCTTGCAGGGATAACACACACATCTCTCGTAAACAGGGACGAAGATGTTCCTTCCCTGTCTTTTGAAGACATTGATGAAACTGCACCTGCCGCAATTACCGAAGCATCTGCAAAAGCTGTCTGGGTCCCTAACAGGAATGGGGTCATGTTGAATATTGCAGGAAGCTTTGCCGAAAGCAGCGGCTGTGATTACCTGATTGTTGGCTTTAATGGAGAAGAAGCCGGGACCTTCCCTGACAATTCCCTGGACTATGTACGGGCAATGGACCGCGCCTTTTCTTATTCGACTCAGAACGGAGTGAGAGTGCTGGCTCCCCTGATCAAGCTGGAAAAAACAGAAATTGTAAGAAAGGCTCTTGAAGTAAAAGCTCCCCTCGAGTACAGCTGGAGCTGCTACCATGGTGAAGAAACTCCCTGTGGAGAGTGCGAAAGCTGCGTTCGCAGGGTAAGGGCATTCAAAAACGCAGGCGCAAAAGACCCGCTTCTGGAAAGGTGTGGAATCTAAATCTCAAAAATCCACCGATCAAAAAGCTGCAAAGTCCTCCACTTAATACAATGCATCACAGAAAGAGTTACAGAGCGATTTTCATGAAGTGTATCATCTTACCCGAAAAATATGACTATGACGGGAGCCAGATTTCTTCCCTCTGGGCATACAACAGCTTCGGAGTGCAGGAAGACTCGATTATTATTTTCAGAGGGGCATGTGACGTAAAAATCGAGCACATGATTGACCTTGAAGACCGCAGGGCAAACGAGTCTATCTGGTCCGAAGACATGGTGAGTTTCATTATCGAACATTTCGATTCTACTGACCTGAAACTGGTCTATGCGCGTCAGCGTCTTTTTACCGCGCTTGTAAGGGAACACCTTGCCGGATTGGGAATCTCCACCTCAAGGAAAGGAGATGACCTTTTCCTCGAAGGAAAAAAACTGACCGTTTCAATTGCCAGCACCTCGGCTGTTTCGCAGAAGATCCACTTCGGCATCAATGTTTCCCATGAAATCTACGGAAACCTGAGAGAAGCCGGAATAGGGGACAATGAAGGCATTGTTCGATTCATGAAGGAAATCGGGGAAACCTATGTAAGGGAATTTGAGGACATAGAAAAGGACCTCAGAAAATCCCGGCCTCTCGGAGTGGTATGAATGTCTTCTTCAGACAAAGAGTCCGCTCAAGTAAAAGAGATATTCTGCTCTGTGCAGGGAGAAGGCCCGTACGTTGGCACAAGGCAGGCTTTTGTCCGATTTTCAGGCTGCAACCTCAATTGCAACTACTGTGATACGAACTTTGCAAACCCAGGGACCTGCGATTATGAAAAAGTAGAAGGAAGCGGCATTTTTGAAAAAGTTCCGAACCCCATAAGTGTCGAAAAGCTGGCATCTATGCTGCAGCCTTTTAATAAGCTCCATTCCATTTCCCTGACAGGAGGAGAGCCTCTTCTGCATGCAGATTTCATAGAGAAACTGGACCTTCCCGTACCTCTGTACCTGGAATCAAATATGACCCTGCCTGAGCAGGCAAGGAAATTGCGTGAGAATATCGCATATGTTTCCGGGGATTTTAAACTCCCGGAAGCCATTCGAGACATTTGCCCTGAGACCCGGGAAGTACATGTGGAAAATACAATCGAATGCTTTAAACTCCTGAGAAAAAACAGCTCAAGAGACTGTTTTTGCAAGGTGGTAGTGGGCAGGGACACAATGCCCGACTCCGTGGTTCTGGCTGCCGAAGCAATAGCTTCCTATGTATCCTGTATAATCCTCCAGCCAGAAACACCTCTGGGTAGTGCCATAAGGACTCCAAGGTTTACGCAGGCATCCATACAGACTATTTTAAAGCTACAGAAAAAACTGCTTGAGCTGACCGACACGCGCATTATTCCGCAGACCCACAGGATGTGGGGTTGCTTATAACCGTAAAAGAGGATTCTAGAAAAGGTCCGACGAAGGGTCCGATTAAGCGTAAAATAATAGTCAAAAGTGGAATAACAGTCAACAGACGAAATAAGAATCGATAGACAGCGTAGTTAAATGGCAGGAGCAGTAAGATCAAAAAGGGATGAATAAAATGAAAAATATGAGATTGGGAATTATTGATTACATCGACAGCGCCCATTATCTTCCAGGGCACGGAAAATGCGGAAGAGTACATGGCCATACATATAAAATTGAGGTAGTGGTAGAAGGGGAAGTCAGGGAAAACGGGATGGTAATTGATTTTTATGACCTTAAAAAAGGCATTAAGGAAACCCTTCAAGAATATGACCATACCCTGTTAAACGAACTCATAGAGTTCCCAAGTTCCGAGCATCTTTGCCAGAGTATACATTCCCGCCTTCTGGAGAGGTTTGGCTTTCCTCTTCTGGTAAGAGTCTGGGAAGGGGAAGGCAAGTGGTGTGAGATGGACAATTTTTCGGATTGAAAAAGCGGAATACCACCTCGGATTCTACAGCGATTCTAAAATGTTTCTAAGGGATTAGAATAAGTTTCAAAGATGTCCCGAAATGGTTCTCATTGATTCCACAATATTCCACAATATATATCAAGGGGCGGTATCATAGGTGCTTTAGACATTTAGACATCTTAAAATCCCCTTTACTGAGATCTTACTTCACTTTTAAATTCCGAACGGAGGAGAATAATTTGCCAGAAGAAAACCAATCTATAAACAAGAACAACAACGGTTCCATACTTGGAGAGGAGCTCCTGAGAAAGATTTCCGAGCACCCCTGTTACGACAAGAACGCCCAGCATAAATACGGGAGAATCCACCTGGCTGTGGCCCCAAAATGTAATATCCAGTGCAACTTTTGCGTCCGGGAATTCGACTGCGTAAACGAGAGTCGGCCAGGAGTTACCAGTAAGGTTCTGACTCCGGAGGAAGCACTTGAAAAGACAAAGCAGATCCTGGCAGAATATCCTTTTATCAAGGTCGTTGCAATCGCAGGACCTGGCGATCCTCTGGCCAATGATGAAACTTTTGAGACCTTTGAACTTATAAGAAAAGAGTTTCCCGAAGTAACTCTTTGCATGAGCACAAATGGGCTCCTGCTACCCGAAAAACTGCAGGACATGTTGCGTGTGGGAGTCTCCACATTAACGGTCACGGTAAACGCAATAGATCCCGAAATTCAGGCGAAAATCGTGAACCACATAGTATACCACGGAAAGGTTTACAGGGGAGTTGAAGCTGCAGAGATCCAGATTAAAAACCAGCTTGATGGGATAAAGGCAGCCATTGATGCAGGAATTGTCGTCAAGGTCAACACTGTGCTTACCCCGGGCATCAATGACAAACACGTGGTCGAGATTGCCAGAAAACTCAATGAACTTGGGGTTTACATTATGAACGTTATGCCCCTGATCAACCAGGGAGCTTTTGCAGATATCGAACCTCCGACAGCCGAAGAGAGGAAAGCCGTTCAGGAAGCCTGTGAGCCTTACGTTATGCAGATGCGCCACTGCAGACAGTGCAGAGCCGATGCTTACGGGCTCCTTGCCCAGGACATGTCGCAGATGAGCGAAGAGCGCAGAAAGGTTATAAAAATCCAGACAAAAGAAGATATGGAAAAAGCAAGAGAGATTCTGGAAAAGAACGGAAAAGAAGAGTCCTGTGAATAAACTTATTTTTTTCAGTTCCGGGTTAAAAATAGTTCTGACATCCGGAGCCAAAAAGGCGGAGTTAAAGAACTCCGCTTCTCAGACTTATTTTTAAAAGCGTTACTCGAGGGTGATTGCTCCATTCGGGCAGGCATCTTCACATGCACCGCAGTCAAGGCATTCATCTTCGTCTACAACTGCAATATCATCGTCACTGAGGGAAATTGCAGCTGCAGGGCATTCATCTATACAGCTTCCACAGCCTGTGCAGGCATCTGCATCGATTTTTGCTACCATGTTTTTCACTCCTTATTTCATCAAATTGAGACTTTTATAGACTTGGAATTATATTAGGTTGACATATTAGGAGATAATAATTTAATAAAAAGCTGTCGCTTCCATTTCCCGGAACAAAGAAAAAAACAGATAAAGGATGACCTGAATTACATACCGATCATAATACCTCTCATTGACCAGCTATTAAGAAAAATGGAGAGGTCAAGCTTATTGAATATGTCAAGCTTATCGAATAGGTAAAGCTTATCGAATAGGTAAAGCTTATCGAATAGGCAAAGCTTGTTGCAAAAGTAAAGCTTATTGAATAGGTTAAGTTTGTTGCAAAGGTAAGACTTATTGAATATTCAAGGATTATTGAGTAGATCAGTTTATAAATGCGGCAATTGTTACCGTCAGCTCACAATTAATTTATCTATACCTTACCATTGACCTGCAATAAGTTTATCATTAGCTACCAGTACTTTGCCATTAGTTTCTGTAACTTATCGCAACTCTGACGTTAGATCATCATTTTATTGCTGTCTTATTATTAGTTTGCTTATTGTGATCATACCGTTAATTTATTGTTTAACCAGCAGTTATACAATTTAAAAACAAACAGGAAGCCTTTGATTGAACCTTGAAGAACTAGCAGAAAGGATAAAGAACTTCGAAGGGGTTACCCGAAAAAGACAGATTGAGGATATAGTTTCTATCTTCGAAGCCGTCCGTCCTGAATATGGGAACGCTATCGTTGATTTTGGGGATGACGCCGCAGTTATTGATATAGGAGGAGATGACGTAATCCTCTTTGCAGCAGACGGAATCTGGGGGCGGCTGCTGGATGCAAGCCCCTGGTGGGCGGGTTACGGGGCTGTGGTTGTAAACATAAATGACATTGCAGCCATGGGTGGAAAACCCCTTGCCATGGTGGATATTGCCTCTGCAAATTCTCCTAAAGCCTGCAGGGAACTGATGGAAGGGCTGGCTGAAGGAGTAAGGAAATTCGGAGTTCCTGTAGTTGGGGGACATGTCCATCCTGATACGCAATATAATTCTCTTTCCGTTGCTATCATAGGGATTGTCAAAAAAGACTGCGTGATCAGAAGCGATACCGCAAACCCCGGAGACCTGGTAATTGCAGCCTATGATATGGATGGTAAAATCGGTCCGAATTCCCCTTACAGCTGGGACACGACTTCTTTTAAAGAACCTTCAGTGATAAGGGAAAGCTACCTTGTAACCCAGGAAATAGCAAAGAGAAAGCTTGCAACCGCGGGCAAGGACATAAGCAATCCCGGGCTCATAGGAACTCTCGGAATGCTTTGCGAGACGAGCAGGGTAGGAGCCTCAGTGAATCTGGAGAAAGTTCCCAGACCGGTGGATGTGGACTTTGAGCAGTGGCTGAAAGTGCACCCGGGAACAGGCTACGTATTCACTGCAGACCCGAAAAAAGCAGAAGAGTGCGTAAGTGTTTTTGAAGCGGCAGGGCTCACAGCTGCAGTTATAGGAAAAATCGAAGAAGGACCAAAACTCGATATACACGATCAAACAGGCAGGATAACTGTTTTTGACTTTTCAAAAGATAGTATTACAGGCATCGGTTCCGAATAATCGTGACTTTACCGCATCTTCAGGATTTATTTCAAAGAAAAAGATATTTTTTGCTGAAAAGTGGTTATTTCACTTATTCAGCACATGTTATTTAGAGCCTATCCGAAAAGTCAGTAATGCATGTTGAAAAGTCACAATAGGTCCATAATGTCAGAGTATCCGTTCCGGTTTTGCATATTGCATATTGTAAAAGTTATAGCAGGTAACCACTTTTCGGATAGGCTCTTAGCACATGTTATTTAGCACATGTTATTTAGCACATGCTCCTATTGCTTTTATTCCCATCTGACCTGGCCCGCGCAGGCTTACTTGCCTTCGACCCAGGCCTTCATTTCCTTATAGAGAAATTCTTCAGCAGCCTGAACCTTTTCAAGAGGACCGCGAAGAGCGAGAATTTCTCTTTCCTCACTGTTTGCAATACCAACGGGCATCTTCCGCGTTACGGGCTCAAGAGCAAATTCTTCCACAAGATCGTAAATTATGGACACAACCGTACCAGGGGGGATCAGCAGATCATAGAGCTCTTCATGTTCCAGATTTGTACCTATCCCAGCAGCTTCATTCTGCTTTTTGGCAATTAAATCTTCAAGATTGAGTGTTTTGTGCATCAAGGGTCACCTTCTTCTTTTATTGATTACAGTTGCTGACTACTATTTACCAGACAGTAAACTGATTCTAATCAGATTAAATCGAATTAATTTTATCTAAATGTATTGAAGCAATTGATCGAATGTATCAGAATAATTCAAAAATTTTTAAAATCCTTTTGTATGATCCAGAGTACTGACGTCCAGTCATATCTCTTTTTTGTATGAACCTATGATAAGTATAATCATATTTATGGTTGCTTCTTGTGAGTTGTACCTGCAGTTGTAAAAACCAAAGCAGAAGTGAGGGGCAGAAAGCATGTACGTACTGACAGCGGCTCTCAAGTATTATTTCGTCCAGTCAAGGTATTTTTAGAAAAATCCGACAATTATAGATTAGAGCTATTTATAATTAAGCTATTAAACTGAGTATCAATGTTTTAAACCCGGTACATCTGTTTTTCCTCGGAATAGACTGTTTTTGAACCGGATCTTTGAACCAGAGCTTTGAACTGGATCATATTTTTGGCTTAAAACCTGATTAAGATATAGCTGCAGCATTAATTACAGCAAATTAATTTTACAGCAAACTGATTATAGCAAACTAATTGTAGTAAACGAATTATAGAAGACAGAAAACAAGTGTTCTTAAGGAATAATAAATTAATAAATATGAAGCAAAAGTGCGGAGAGAGGAGGCCCTGGAAATTAATTCATTTTCCCGGATCATTTATTCCGACTGCTCCGGATTATCAATGCAGCTCCCGGGCAAAACGGCTCTGAGCAAACTTTATCTGAGATGAAAATATCTTATAAGAGGATAGCAATGCAGAAATATAAGTTAAAACGCGGCTTTAAACCCGAGCCTGACAGAATCTTCCAGGTAATGCAGGATAGCTTCCCTGGCGAAATCACCCAGAACGGAGGACGTTTTGAGACATCATATGGGGCAATGTCCAGGATAACAGTCTGGATAGAAAACAAAATGCTCTATGTGGACACGGTTTCCGATGTAACTGTAAAGGACGACGCAATAATCCTGCAGACCAATAAGGCTTACCGGGATTTTCTCCTCAATGCCACCGGCTACACGGCAAAAGAGCGGTTGAAGCAGGCTAAAAAAGAAGTCGGAGAGGAATAATCTCCTGACTGCTCATTCTTATTTTACATAAAACAACATCCTGCAGCCCTTACCTGGAGGTATCGTTCTGGAAGCAGATTTCCTTGAAAAACTGAAAAGCCTTGAAATTCCCACATGCCTCCGGGTCTGCTGTGGGACCGACGGTTCTGTAACCTTTCTCCTTGAGATCATGACCCGAAAAACTGTAAACGTAAAAACCGAGTCTCAATACATAGTCAAAGCCGATAAAGAAATGGCTGACCTTCTCGGAGTGGAAGAGGGCAGCGACGTAAACAACAGGACAGTCCGGCTCTCTGCAGGAAATACAGTATTTGTCCAGGCAAGGTCGCTCTCCCCCCTCGAACGCATGCCTGCAACCATGAAAGAACAGCTAATGCGTGCAGACATCCCCATAGGCAGGATCCTGCGCAGCCACAACCTCGAGACAAGGCGCGACATGGGAGAACTCAAAGTCCTTAAAGGAGAAAACACCTTTGACGGAATCCCGGTCCTTTCCCGCTCCTATAAAATTGTGCATGACAACCAGGTCCTGATGTGGATCAATGAACGCTTTCCCATCGATGAGCGCTGGAAGCTCTAATAGACCTGAGTTCCTGACCTGAAGTCCAAACATGAAGTCCTAAAAAATAAATGTCAAGAAACCGGCAATTTTCTCTGCCATTTCTCCGAATTTTTTAGGATAAAACCCCATATTTTTAGCCTGTAACCGGATTTTTCCCGGAATGCAGCCAGATCAGTCGAAACCTTTATATCTCTGGTGTGATATTTTGGAGATGCTCTTACAGCAACAGTGCCTTGGTGGCTTAGGGGTATAGCGCGTCCTTGGTAAGGACGAGGTCGCGGGTTCAAATCCCGCCCGAGGCTTTTTTCTTTTTTGTTTAAAGCCCACTTATTCACTGGAAGAAGTGGTACAGTAAATGTGGATATTTATAATTACAGTTTTTAGAAGAGGCTAGAATCGCTAAGTAAGGCACCGATTTCTGACAAGAACAAGAAATTGATCTTAGATTTTGCTGATAACTGTTTTACCGAGCGATTAGATCAACATCGTATTTTGAAATATATTTCAGTCCTGAAAATCATTGCTTTGAAACTTCAGCTTGACCTTGACAAAGTTGAAAAAAGAGATCTTTTTATATATATCTCTGAATTGGAAAGGTCAGATAAAAGTCAATGGCTAAAACATGACTATAAGGTAGCTTTAAAAAAATTCTATAAAAGATACCGCAAGTAAGAAAATCCTGAGCTTACACGATGGATTAAGACCACCTAAAGAAGAAAGATTAGAAGCTTCCATAGAAGATGTTGACTGAATTAGATGTTTTGAAGTTGATAGAAGTGCTGAGCATGAAAGAGATCGGGCAATAATTGCTTTGTAAGGGGACATCGGAGCAAGAATTGGAGAAATTGGAGAAATTGGCACTCTACATATCAAACATGTTTCTTTCGATAAACACGGAGCAATTAGAAGCGTCAAGGGAAAGACGGGATATAAGCGAGTCAGAGCAGTTGGAGTGTAGGATACTTGAAAGCCTGGATTGAAGTACATCCAGAAGGATACTATCCAGATGCTCCTCTATGGGTTACACTGAAAAGTAAAGAAAATTCGTTGAAACCAATGCAATATGGGGCAATAAAATGAAGCTACAACGAATAGCCAAGAAAGCAGGGATTAACAAAAAGATCCATCCTTACTTGTTCCGACACTTTCGCTGCACCTACATGGACAATTACTTGACAGAAGCTCAGATGAACATATATTTTGGCTGGACTCAGGGCTCAGATATGCTAGGAGTATACGTTCATTTGTCAGGCAGGGATGTAGATGACGTTTTAAAAGCTAATGAAGTCAGCGAAAAAGATACATTAACCATAAACTCCGTGCAAAAGGGACGAACTAAAGAGAAAGTTAAACGATTGCATCTTTGGGCACACTATAATTGAAAATAGTGTTCCTGGTTTAAACTTATTGAATTCTTTCTGGTCATGATACGCAAAAGACTTTTGGTCTATTTCTGATCTCAGGGACATATAGCTTCTATTTTTCAAAATCAACGATTTAAAGTGATCTATTCTCTTTTCTGATTTTCAGATTTGCAATACTCTAATCTCTGTATTGGGACAGTACATTTATTATTTCGAAGGCTACGGGGCATACCCATGGGTTTGGTAAATTTGTCGTATGTTTTGAATAAGTAGCTTTTGATATAGCAAATCTATATTTAGATTTATAAAAGATTATATTGTAGCTGTTAATCAGCCTTTGTTAAGCGTAGTGATTACTTCTTGGCTCCGGTTAACTCGCGTTAAATATCTGTTCTGGAGATGTAATCTTGTATATTTAGTTCAGACTATCATTGTTTATCTAATTATATATAAATAAGGTATTGTTGTTCTAGTTGTATATAAATAAGGAGTAGAAATTGCCCTTTAGTTTACACTTTGAAGTTTTAGGTGTGGATAAGGTGTAATTTCTGAAAAAAGGATGAATTTAAATGGAAGAAATTGGTGAAATCACTTTAATTGAAGATATTGACTTTGAGTCGTATTTTCAATGATGGTTTCTTTGTATCTGATTCCCTCACTTATGTTAGTATCATTTGAAATTCTCACGTTTTTGTTTGTACTTATATTCCTTTCAACCCTATCCATTTCTTTAGGCAAATACTCTAAAATTAAAGGACTATAAAAGCCAAGCTTTAAAGAAAAGATTTAAAGGCCATCAATGAATAATCTTTGTTGATATTTTTATGACTTTTAGAGAGAGTGAAAGATTATTAAGGGGAAATAAATGAAAGATAAAGAAGAATCATATTCAATAGCTTTAACTGCAATAGCCTTCTTTTTTATTTTCTTAATTTCTTTGTTACCTATTGCATCGGCGACTAGTTCTCAAAATTCCTCCCCTATGGCTCAACATGCATACGTTACAAACTACGATAGCAATGCTGTCTCTGTGATTGACACTGTAACAAATACTATTACGACTGTAGTGAATGTAGGAGCCTATCCTTGGGGGGTTGCAATAAACCCAGAAGGGACGAAGGTATATGTGGCAAAAGCTGATGGGAATGTTTCTGTAATAGACACAGTTACAAATAATGTTACAGCCACAGTGGAAGTTGGGTCCAGTCCTTACGGAATTGCAGTCAGCCCGGATGGAACAAAGGTATACGTGACGAACAATGGCAACCTTAAATTTCCTGGCAAGACCGTTTCTGTAATTGACACAGCAAACAATACTGTTACAGCTACGATAAATGTAGGAAACTGGCCTTGTGGAGTTGCAGTCAGCCCTGATGGAACAAAGGTATATGTAACGAATTCGAGTAGCCCTGAAGTTCTCAACAATTCTGTCTCTGTGATTGATACTGCTACAAACACTGTTATATCTACAGTGAATGTAGGATCCTATCCTACAGGAATTACAGTAAATCCAGAAGGAACAAGGGTATATGTAACTAAAGGTAGTAGCAACACTGTCTCTGTAATTGACATAGCAACAAACAAGATTACAGCTACAGTGGACGTAGGAATCATTCCCTTGGGAGTTGCAGTCAGCCCAGATGGAAAAAAAGTATATGTAACTAATCTCGGTAGCAACAATATTTCTGTGCTTGACACAGCTGCAAACAACGTCACAACCACTGTAAATGTAGGTATCAGACCTATAGGTGTTTCAGTCACTCCTGATGGAAAAAAAGTATATGTGGCGAATTCCGATAGCAACACTATTTCTGTAATTGACACAGCTACAAACACTGTTACCGCCACAGTACCTGTAGAAGGCAGGCCTATTTCTTTTGGGCAGTTTATAAGCTATGTCCCAGTAACAGAAATACTCCCTGCAGCTGTGCCTAACTCGAATGTTACCAGCGGCTATATCCCTCTTTGCGTCCAGTTCACTGACCTTTCCCAGAACATAATCTCAAGGATCTGGGATGTTGGCAACGACGGAACTATTGAATCCACTGATGCGAGCTTTGTTTATGAGTTTAGTTCCAAAGGAACTTATCCAGTGAGGCTCACCGTAACCACTGAAAGCGGCAGTTCCTCTGAAGTAATAACAATAAGTGCACTGAGAAAGAGCAGCAGCGGCAGCAGTGGAGGTGCTGGTGGTTCACCTGAGCCTCAAAAGAACGTTGAAGTAAAGGAACTTTCCCAGGTCTTCATTACAAATGACAAGCCCATAAAGTTTGATTTCACAAGGAACGCAACCTCTGTCATATATGTGAGCTTTGACTCAAAGAAGACGGTTGGCAGGACAACAACCATTGTTGAGATGCTGAAAAACAAATCCACGCTTACCCCGAACTCCCCCGAAGGTGGAGTATACAATTATCTCAATATCTGGGTTGGCAACAGCGGATATGCAACTGAAAAGAATATAGAAAACACAGTTGTTTGTTTCAAGGTTGAGAAATCCTGGGTACAGGATAAACACATTGACCAGTCTTCTATCGCTCTGAACAGGTTTAACGATAACAAGTGGAATGAGCTACCAACCAGTCTTTCAGATGAGGATAACCAGTATCTGTATTTCACAGCACAAACCCCTGGATTATCTCCTTTTGCAATAACAGGTAAGACAATAGTAGAAAAAGCTGACACTGAAATACCGCCTGAATTTGATACTAAAGATATTGAGAACAATGGAAGTTCAACGATAAACGTTGAGCAGGAACCAGAAAAGGAACAGAGTACAAGAATGCCTAGCTTTGAAATTGTTTATGGGATATTAGGGCTGCTTGGATCATTCCTGTATAGAAGAAGATAAAGCAGGCTAATCGTAATTGGGAGTCGCTGATCAAATCTAGCTAACCAAGATAAATATGCCCGCTTGCCAGATTTGAAAATTATTTTTTAACAATGATTCGCCTGTATAGTCTGGTTTGGCATCTCCTTTAGGATTGTCTTATAAAAGGTTCTGTGTTTCAAGTGTAATTCTCAAGACAACTCATGCGAATAGGTCTTTATGAACACATTATATCACTGCCAAGGGAAACACCACCTGTATAAGGACTAGAATGTGTGAAAGTTAAGGCATGATAAAAAGATCTTAAAGGCATTTACTGAACTATATTTTGCTTTTTACACTTTCTTTCATCAAGAACACTTAGAACACTTGTAATGGGAGGGGGTAAATACAGAGAAAGAGAAAATAAGAAATAAATTATTTCTTCCTCCCCTCCCTCTGAATTATATAGACTCTCCTAATTAAAAGCGTTCCATCTGTTGAGAAAAATAACGAAAAGAGCTAGAAAAAAGAGAAGAATATGAACAGATTTGAAAAATCAGTTCTGTTTTTTCCATGTATATAGTATTGTCTCAGGCACTTGACCCTGATTTTTGCCCAGGAATTAAAAAAAATTAAGGGCAAAATAAGGAACAAAGTTTAGAGACAGGGATTTCCGTTTAGTCTCTTTCTTTCTCCTCTTCAAGGTTCATAAACTCATCATAACATGTGATACAGATATATTTATCTTCGGGGCATGTTTCTTTAGAGTCCAACCTGGGACCGCCAGGTTTTGTGGTTCCTACCTTTAAGATATAGAAATGCTCACCGAATTCGACGGGCTGCCCACATCTCGAACATAAGAAGGGTGGATTCTCAACCGAATCAGCTGCACACTCAACGCATATCAGATCGGACTTATCCCCGTGAACATCCTTGAATTTTATTGGTTTCATATCCTGGCTGGTATCGACGACCAGCACATCTTCCAGCAGTTCCCGACCACAGATATTGCAAAATTCCTTCATTTTGTCGCTTCCCTTCATTATGTCGCCTCTATTCTTCAGAGTATTTCTCACAAATCCAGTACCAAGCCTGCAAGAGGTTTTATTATTCCCGTTTTTCACTTAGTTTTATTCCCCTTTTCGGCCCTTATATAATTTATATCGGGCTAGATATTTAAAAATATTGTTATTTTAACGTGTTGTCACTTGATTTAGTATTCTCACACCAGAGATTTCCTTTCGCCCTGCAGAGAATTATATAAGGAACTTTATGAGGAGAGTTTTGAATATTGAAGGTCCCTAATACATTAAATTTACTAGAAATTACAATAAATAAAAGAAGACATTAAACACTAAGTTTCTGTAGTTTTACTGGAAAACTACTTCCTGGTAGCTTAGAGGTATAGTGCGCCCCTGATAAGGACGAGGTCTTAGGTTCAAATCCTGCCCGAGGCTCTTTTCACTCTCAGTTTCAGAATGGGCACATAAATTAAATATTTCTGCACGTTTGGAATCTATGAAATGTGCAGTAGAAAACATGATAGAATTCATAGGAGATCCTTGGAGTAAAGGAGAATAAAAAATGACGGATGATAAACACACGATTTTAATTTATTATCATGATGATAATGACGGACTCTGCTCAGCCGCTGTCGCTGCGAATTACTATGACCGGGATGAATTTGCCATAAAGTTTGTTCCAATAAATTACGGCAAAGAGTCGTGGAATGAGGAAGAAATAAGGGCAGCCGAAAAAGTATGGCTTGTTGATTTTGCAAGTGACAGAATGGATGAATTCGTAAAAGCCTGCGGGTCTAAACTGATATGGATAGACCATCATAAGACCGCTATGGAGAAATTTCCGGACCTGTGGAATTCAAGTAATATTCCGGGAATCAGATCCATTGAAAAAGCAGCCTGTGTACTTACATGGGAGTTTACGCATCCTGAATATGTTCCGCCTCCTGCAGCTGTTGCTTATATTGGTGATAAAGATATATGGAAGTTTGAATACATTGAGACCAGGGCTTTCAGTGCAGGTTTCAGTCTGATGGTGAAAAACCCTGATGATAGCGCATGGGACGCGCTTCTTGGTTCCAGTTCCGAATACGAAGATATTGTAAATAGAATGGTATCTATCGGTGAATTACTCCTAGAAGCTCAAAATTACAAGCTTCAGAAAGCCTTCGAACGTGGGGTAGATTGCACTTTTCATAACTGGAAAGCCAGGCTTGTGAACACTACCGGGAACATCTCCGAGCTTGGAGAATTCATTTACAAGAAGCCCGAATATGATATTGCTATTATGTGGCAGGCTGTAGAGGATATGGTAGTATTCAGCCTGAGGTCTGATTCAGGGAATCCCGACTCACCTGATTGTGCCGAAATTGCTCAGCAATACGGCGGTGGAGGGCACAAGAATGCTGCTGGATTCCAGAAAAAGAATATGGATTTTCCACGTTTGCTTTTTTGTTAGATCTAAAAACGAGAAATAAACTCGTTATATCTGATTTAAAAACCTTTATCATTTTTAGTTTCAGTGGCTGGCTCTACGACCAATTTTCCTCTACCCGATGAACGGGAAAGTCTCATTAGAGTTAAAAGCTGAAAGAGATTAAGGATTAAAATAATTTAACCATATTTTGAAAAAAACTGTATTATGAAAGAAAGTGGAATTTGAAGCAAAAATAGAAAATTGGAGCAAAAAATAGGACGTATAATTTGAAAAAATCGTTTTTGTTTCTTATTTTTGGCTTTTTGAGATCAATTTAGTAAATGTGATATAACTAGTATCTCCGGAATACTATCTAAATAATATTAGTCTAATGAGATAACTATTTATAACAAGTATATGTACCTTATATTAAGGCACAATCAAAAAAGAACACAACAGTGGGGAAAAAACATGAAAATAAGAGTAGTTAGTTCCAGAGAAGAAATCTTTACACTTAATCCGAATGAGCGTCTTGTTCACCTGGCTTTCAGGCCTTCGAACAAGGACATCTTTGGACTGGTTGAAACATGCCCCAAGATTGAGGTAATCCAGTTACCTAAATCTTACATGCGCACGGTCTCAAAGTCCATAGAGATATTCCTCCAGATGCAGAGAGTCCAGCTTCTTGAAGGGGATGTCTGGGGACACAGAAAGGACATTAACGAATATTACGCAATTCCATATTCAGTGATTGAAAAAATAAAGGATATGAAAATCGAAGGTAAAGCCACTGAGGAGATTGAGAAAAAGGTTTCAAGGGAAAGCAAACTGAACCCTGGAATGGTCGCTTATATCCTGACAAAAGAAACTCCTGTCTGAACAAACAGAGAAAATTAAATTAGAAGGTGTTTAATGGAGATTAGATAGGATAGAAATGGGTTGATCTTTCATGTCTAATCTCCATCAATTTCCAGCTTAAATCTTGATCGCTCTTTTTCCGACCATATATCTTTCTCCGGAATCCCGGAATATAAGTTATTGAAACTTTTCTCCTCGAAGACAGTTTTAGACGACTGACATACATTGTAGTTGCTTAGAACCTGACAGACTCAAACTGTAAATCGATACAAATTTAAAACCAAATCAAGGAGAAACAGAAAGTATCTCCCTCGCATAGTAATGTTTATTGTAATTTAAAGACGATTAATCGTATATGGCAGATATCGCGGGTAGAAGAGACTTACGAGAAGCTGATCTTAAAGGTGCTGACCTTCGAGGAATTGACTTTCAAGGAGCTAATCTTGAAAAGGCTAACCTTATAGAAGCTAACCTCAGCGAAGCTAACTTTAAGGGCGCTAACCTTAAAGGGGCTGACCTTTTTGAAGCCAACCTTGAAGAAGCTCACCTTGAAGAGGCTCACCTTATATGGGCTGACCTCAGATGGACTAACTTTAAAACAGCTTACCTTGAAAAGACTCATCTTGAAGGGACTAA
Source organism: Methanosarcina sp. DH2 (assembly GCF_020804225.1). Lineage (GTDB taxonomy): Archaea > Halobacteriota > Methanosarcinia > Methanosarcinales > Methanosarcinaceae > Methanosarcina. The sequence continues at coordinate 591,985 of NZ_WJBI01000001.1, read as the reverse complement.
ACTTGAAGGGGCGAATTTTGAAAAGGCTAATCTTAAAGAGGCAAACCTTGAGGGGGCTAACCTTATAAAGGCTAATCTTAAAGGAGCGAATCTCGAAGGAGCAAGCCTTAAAGGAGTGAATCTTGAAGGAGCTAACCTTGAAGGGGCAAACCTTGAGGCGGCTTTCCTTGGAGATGCTTACGGTTTATCATTTGACCAGCTTTCTAAAGTGAAAACACTCTATGATGCAAAATTAGACGAAAGACTCCTCATGCCATTAAAAGAGAAGTATCCTGCCCTTTTTGAAAAACCAGATTAATTGAATGATCAGATATTACCGAAAACATCATTATGTTTTTTTATTTCCTTATTCTCCAAAAGCAGCCTAATGTTTAAGCTGTTATTTTCCTTCTCCCGGGTCAGCGCTTGAATCTGGGCTGTTTGCTTTGCATACCCTCGTTTAGGTTCTTAATCTAAAGTGGAAACTAGCATCAGACAGTTTCAATAATAATAATAATAATAATAATAATAATAATAATAATAATAATTCTGAAAAGAGTGTATGCCGATTGGCCTCCAGATGATAAATGAGACATCAATCGGCAAAGGTGCAGAATATTTAGGTATTTAGACGATATTTAAAATAAGCTTCTCATCTATATTAGAGCTTTCAGGATAAATAACATTATAAACTGATAATTTTCAAAGAACCTATAATACTTGAAGAGCCTATATTGACCGGAGATCTACAATATATAAGTCATGAAATAGAACAGGTATAGAAAGTGCCCAGATCTTTGTGGGTAGGTTCACCCGAAGCTTATCTTTTTTACAAACCAATTAAACCCTCTATAATTTGCATGAAGAGTTTTTATATTTCTAAAGCTAGCTCATAATAAAACAAGGAGTCGCCTGTCCCTCTTACATACAAGGAAAGATTATCATGGAAATATCACGGAAAATCAATAAAATCAAAATAGCCTATTTTTCCGGGACAGGAAGTACAGCCCGGGTTGCTGATGCCCTTGAAAGGGAGTTTACCGCGCACGGTATATCTGTTATAAAGCTTGAGATAAGGGCAGGAAATATTGTTTCCGGTGATAAAGAGGATCTGTTGATACTTCTATTTGCTGTTCATGCGTTTAATGCCCCAAAGATTGTATATAAGTGGATTGACAGCCTGTGCAGTAACAATAACAGGCCAGTTCACGCTGCCGTGATATCTGTTTCCGGGGGCGGGGAAATGACACCAAACACAGCCTGCCGCGTAAGTTCTATACGCAAACTGGAAAGAAAGAACTGCAAAGTTGTTTATGAAAAAATGGTAGTAATGCCTTCAAACTGGTTTGTTAAAACAGATGACAGGTTAGCTATCAGACTGCTTGAGATCCTGCCATCAAAGGCTAAGCGTATCGCTGACGACCTTCTGGCAGGGGTTGTATACAGAACCAGGCCGAAGCTCATAGGCCGCATATTCTCCAGGGTAGGGGAAATGGAAAAAACGGGAACAAAGTTCTTTGGGCAGAAAATCAGGGTAAATGAGAACTGCAATGGCTGCGGCTGGTGTGAAAAGAAATGTCCTGCAAATAACATCAGCATATTGGACAACAGACCGATTTTTGGTAGGGAATGCTTCCTTTGTTTGAAGTGCATCTATGGATGTCCCAATAAAGCCCTTAAGGCGGGAACATTCAAATTCATCATCCTGAAAGAGGGATACGATCTCAAAGCTATCGAAAAGAGAATGAAAGGCATTAAACCAGCTCCTGTAGAGAATCTAGCTAAAGGATATCTATGGAAAGGGGTAAAGGAATACTTGCTTGAAGATTGACTTCTAGCACGCTCCGTCCATCTGAAGTTTGAATTTTTTCTGCAAACTGAGGGGGCATAACCAGAAGCAAGATCGTTTATCTCTATATTTGACAGTATTTATGGCTGGCACTCGGAGAGATGACCAACAAGGAATTTACTATATAATCGCTTTGTCAGTTAACGAGATCAAAGCTGAAATAGAAAGACTGCAGACGAAAAAGGAATTCTTTCGTTTTCTGAGTAAAAGAAAAATCTGTTTTGAAACAAGATAGAAAGATAAAGGCTGTCAAAATGAAACACAACAACCCTGCTGAAAGCAGATAAATGTAGAACTTTATGTTTGCTTTGAAATTTTTAATATCGCGATATAATTTTTTATGGAACAATTTTTGATAGAATTAATTTAAAATAATTTATGTTATTATTATATGCTGGAGTTGGGAAGTAAGGTGGGGTATAATCTACCACATAAAGAATCACCTGGAGGGCGCTGATCCTTTCTTCGGATCAATTTGCTTGGGGGAGCAAAATATTCGAAGAGGCTGTATTGGGGGATACAGTACGGATGCAGTCCCTCTGGGTTTCTTCTTACTATTCTTAATCTATTCTGTTTTCAATTCTCTTTTTCAGTCCTTTTTTAGTCCTTTTTTAGTCCTTTTTCAATTCTCTTTTTCAATCCTATGAATGTAATTTAAATTTTTCGAGTTTTATCTAAGATTCTTTTTTATTAGTACCTTGGACTCAAGACTCACGTTTAAGTAGGTATTTAAATAAACCTGTTTTTTATTACGCAACGTTATATAATGTATAGGTTTTTATGCATCGGAATTAATAAATATCGATAGTAGCATATAATACTGATAAGTTTTTCTGTTTGCCAGTATAAGAGTATGGAAACCCTTCTTCATAAAAGAGAATTCATAAGCACCTGCGGACTTGAAAATCGATTAAAATATTTCATAATAACTTATTTATAAAAAAAAGTGCTGCCAGATGACGATAATAAAGAAGTAAAAAGCTTAAAAATTGTATTGGGGAGAAAAATTGGCAGGTAGCGAGACAGGGAACCAGGTTTCAGGTGGAGAACAGGAAATGGTTTTACGATCAATTTTCCGATTATTTTCCGATTATTTTCCGATTAATTACCGATTAATTACCGGGTCTGAGAAGCCAGAGAGATACAAAAAAACAGACACAAAAAGATTTATGAGAAATTGCTCACCGAATATTGAATTGGATTTAATCTGTATTTAATGGTCGAAGAAGGTGTAGAATGGGAGAAAGCCTGAGAAAATCCGGTATTGACGTTATTGGAGATGTGCCCTGGGGAACGCACTTCTGCCAGTTCTACCAGACAAGAGAAGATCTGGTGGGTATACTTGTTCCCTATTTCAAAGCAGGGTTGGAAAATAATGAATTCTGTATTTGGGTTACATCACAAGTCCAGGATATAGAAGAGGCAAAAGAAGACCTGAAAAGAGCTATTCCTGCAATCGATGCTTACATGGAAAAAGGGCAAATCGAGATTATTCCTTATACGGATTGGTACCTGACAGAGGTTACTTTCGATCCGGAGAGAGTCTTAAACAGCTGGGTCGAAAAACTCAACAGTGCCATGGAAGATAGCTATGAGGGTTTGAGGTTCGGAAATACTTTATGGCTGGAAAAAGAGAACTGGCACGGCTTCGCGGGCTATGAGAAAGAAGCAGACAATATAATCGGCAACCATCGTATAATAGCTCTATGCACCTATTCCCTCGACAGGTGCAAAGCAACTGAGATCATCGATGCGGCCATCAACCATCAGTTCTCTTTAATCAAAAGGGAAGGAAAGTGGGAGCAAATAGAGAGTCCCAGGCTCAAAAAGGCGGAAGAGACAGTTTTTCAGGCTTCAAAAGAAGCAGAAGCTAATTTAAAAGAAGCACATGACAACTTAGAAAAACTGGTTGAAGAGCGAACGGTGCAGCTTGAGAAAGCTTATAAAGCGTTGAAAGAAAGTGAAGAAGGACTTGCGGAAGCCCAAAAAATGGCTCATATAGGGAGCTGGACCTGGAATATCGCAACAGGTGAACTACAATGGTCAGATGAAGTTTATTGCATTTTCGGACGTGGACCTCAGGAATTCGGATCAACTTACAATTCTTTTTTGAAGTATGTACACCCTGAAGACAGGGACTATGTCATTGATGCCATTAAGAAAGGGTTAAGTGAAGAGCCGCAGAGCATTGATTATAGGATTCTCCTGCCTGATGGAGAGGAACGTACTGTCCATACACAGGCCGAAATTATTCTCGATGAAAACAACATCCCTGTTAGAGCAAAGGGAATAGTTCAGGATATTACCGAGCGCAGGAAGACAGAAGAGGCGCTGAGGTTATCAAACATTTATAACCGCCGTCTGGTTGAAGCTAGTCTTGACCCCCTTGTAACCATCGGGCTTGACGGCAAGATAGCGGATACGAATGTAGCTACGGAATTGATCACCGGATATTCAAGGGACGAGCTGATCGGGACTCGTTCTTCGGATTATTTCACTGAGCCTGAAAAAGTCATTAAAGCGTATAAACAGGTGCTCGTGCAGGGAGAAATCCGGGATTACCCTCTTGAAATCCAGCACAGGGATGGGTATATAACGCCCGTTCTGGTTAATGCTTCAGTATATAAAGACGAAAATGGGAAGGTTAGAGGGGTTTTTGCATCTGTACACGATATTACTGAACGTAAGAAAGCAGAAGAGAAAATCCAGATGCTGGCGAATGTTGTGGAATCATCGGACGATGCTATTATAACCAAGTCTCTTGATGGCATGATTACAAGCTGGAACAGGGGAGCGGAGCAAATTTACGGTTATTCTGCTGAAGAAGTCCTGGGAAAAAACGTATCGATAATTGAGCCGGAGAATCTTAAAGGGGAAACAAAACAGTTAGCTGAAAAGATTGAACAGGGAGAAAAGATCCACCACTCAGAAACTTTGAGGTTAAAAAAAGACGGTACAATAATAAATATTTCGATAACTCTCTCTCCGGTTTTTGACGTGTCTGGAGAACTTATTGCCGTTTCAACGATTGCCAGGAATACTACCGAGCGCAGGAAGGCAGAAGAGGCACTCAGGCTATCAAATATCTATAACCGCAGCCTGATTGAAGCCAGCTTGGATCCTTTAGTAACCATAGGGCCTGATGGCAAGATCACAGATGTAAATGCAGCTACGGAATTGATCACCGGATATTCAAGAGACGAACTGATCGGAACGGACTTTTCGGACTATTTCACAGAACCTGAAGAAGCCAGTAAAGGGTATCAACAGGTGTTCGTGGAGGGAGAGGTCCGGGACTACCCTCTTGAAATCCAGCACAGGGACGGGCATATAACTCCTGTTTTGTATAATGCTTCGGTTTATAAAGACGAAAGTGGAAAGGTCATAGGGGTTTTTGCTGCTGCACGGGACATTACTGAGCTTAAGAAAACAGAAGAAGTGTTAAAACAAAAAATGGGAGAGCTTGCCCGTAAAAGAGAAATTCATCATCGGATCAAAAATAACCTGCAGGTAATTTCCTCCTTGCTCGCCCTCCAGGCTGAAAAATTAGGCAGTAAAGAATATATAAAGCGCTCGGAAATTCTCGAAGCTTTTCGAGAAAGCCAGGATAGGGTGGCATCCATCGCTCTTATCCATGAAGAATTGCACGAGGGCGGAGAAAGTGATACCCTGAGCTTTTCACCGTATATTGAAAGACTTGTTGAGAACCTTTTCCATATATACAGGTTTGAAAACGTCGACATCAGATTGAAAACAGATATGGAAGAGGATGTGTTCTTTGATATGGATACTGCGGTCCCGTTAGGGATAATTGTTAATGAACTTGTGTCCAATTCCCTGAAACATGCTTTTTCCGGCAGAAAAGAAGGAGAAATCCAGATAAAGCTTCACAGGCAGGAAGTTTCCAGGAGTAAAAGAAGTAGCTATGGCAGCCGCAGAGAAAGAGATATCAAGAGAACTGAGTTTACCCTAATAGTTTTGGATAACGGGGTTGGCATTCCAGAAGCAGTCGATTTTGAAAACTCAGATACCCTTGGATTGCAACTGGTAAGTATACTGGTAGAACAGCTGGACGGAGAGCTTGAATTGAAAAGAGATAACGGAACGGAGTTCACAATCAGAATCAGTGTAAGAGGTAATTCGTGACTCCAGAAATTAACTCCAGAAATTAACTCCAGAAATTAACTCCAGAAATTAACTCCAGAAATTAACTCCAGAAATTAAGGGCCCAGAAGTAAAGCGATATAAATGGCTACACAGAATGTTTTTAAAAAATAACCCCCTATACCTAAAATGGGGGAAATAAATGCCATATAAAAGTAATTCTGAACTGCCGGAGACCGTTAAGGAAAACCTGCCTGAACACGGTCAGGATATCTACAGAGAAGCATTCAACAGCGCCTGGGAAGAATACAAAGACCCTTCCGAAAGGAAAGGGGATGCTTCAAGGGAAGAAACTGCACACAAGGTCGCCTGGAGCGCAGTCAAAAAGAAGTATGAGAAAGACTCTAAAGGGAACTGGGTAGAGAAGGACTGAATTTTTGATTTCCGGAACCTGACATTTTTATTTCTTTTAGATTTTTTTCCGTCCGGATTTTTTCCTGCGGTTCTTTTTCTTTGAGATTATTTTTTTAAGAATTAGAATCTTTTAAAAACTAGTGCTTCGATTCCAAATAAATTCCTTATTTAATGGGAAAATTGGTGACTATTGATATATTCAAACTTCAACTTTTGTGAACATACTTCGGAATCACAATACTAGAGTCTTTAAGAACTGGAACTTTTTAAGAATTGAAGTTTTTAATAAGAAAAAATAAAAATGAAAAACTAGAATTCGTATCATTTGTATATATCGTGTTTTCAGGATTATGATCTTCGATCATACTCGATTTTATCCACCTCAGGAACACTGGTAATTGCAATAATGTTCTGTACCGCAAGCGTGCCGGTAATTACTACATCCGGACCTTCCTGAATATCTTTAATCTTAAGCCCGTTCCCTTCCAGGGCAACTGTTACTTTTTCAAGAATAGCATCTTGTTCCAGAAGGACTCTAACTTTGACACGCTCTTCAGATCCCAGTTCAAGCTTATTTTTGACTATTGAAGTCAATTCAGCAGAAAGTTTCGATGAAGTCAATTGTATCCCCCATATTCATTTTAATTGCTTTACCATAAATATCTGGCTATCCTTCATCCTGCTGTACTGAAAGTGACATGCCTGCAAGTAAAAATCAGGTTTATTTATAAGAACAGGGAGAGAAGAGCTGAAGACGACGAGCTGTTTATGTCGTATTTAAACTACATACCTATTCTCGAAAAAAGGAATCGCTCAAATAAATGTATATTCTAAGAAAAGGTATATCCCCAAAACAATCTAACCTAGCTTTATATTAAGCAAGATATTTATTTAAATACAGAAAGAAATGAGCTTTAGAAGGGGCAGGAACTTAAAGAAGATGGATGGATACCAGATGACATTAGGGAAAAAAATGAAAATATCGCCCTATGAAATAATACTCTGGGTAGCATTAGCCGGTCTGCTCTATATAATCAGCCGGAGCAACTACCTTCTCTTCCATACTCTGGCAGAATTATTCAGTATATATGTAGCGTACGTCGTCTTTCTCATAGTATCGAAATCAAAAACCCGCCTGGAAAACAGGTATCTTATACTCATAGGAGTTGCTTATTTCTTTGTTGCGAACCTGGATCTGCTCCATACATTTGCATACAAAGGAATGGGGATTTTTCCTCAGTTTGATTCAAACCTTCCCACCCAGCTCTGGATAGCCGCAAGGTACATGGAAAGTATCTCCCTGCTCGTAGCTCCACTGCTGTTAAAAGATTACAAGGCAGAAAATAAAACAGGAGATACAGGAGCAAGAGAAAAAAACAGGTTCTTCTGGCAAACTTTTCTCATATATACAGTAGTTATGGCTGGTTGTATTCTCTCAATCTTTATTATCGGAAACTTTCCCGATTCTTATATTGAAGGTTCCGGACTTACTCCTTTTAAGATTGTAAGTGAATATGTTATATCACTAATTCTCTTCTGTTCACTTATTCTTTTATACACAAAACGAGATCGGTTCGAAACCCATGTTTTCAGGCTGGTAGAAGCATCAATAATTGTCACAATCCTCGGAGAACTCGCTTTTACTCTGTATGTAGATGTATATGGGTTTTTCAACCTTCTGGGGCACTACTTTAAAATTCTTTCTTTTTACCTGATTTACACAGCTATAATTGAGACAGGATTTGAGGCACCTTACAGCCTTCTGTTCAGGGAGCTTAAAAAGAGTGAGGAGGCATTCAAGCAGAGAACAATTTTCCTCGAGGATGACCAGGGCAGGATCTACAATATGCTCGGTGTAAAGATAGCTGATTCCAAAGGCATACAGGAGCTGGAAAAGAATCAGATGCTGGAAAGAGATCGGATAAAACAAAAAAACTACAACTCGCTCATGTATAATATAAAAGGGTTTATAGGGTTCAGGCTTGACAGGAACTTTGTGCCCTTGTTCATAGAAGGAGAAATCGAAGAAATTACAGGCTATAGTAAGGAAAATCTCCTTTCCGGCAAGGTTAGATGGGAAGAAATAGTAGTGCCTGAAGATCTGCACATTATTCTTGAAAGCATGAAAAGGTTTACCTCTAACCCGGACCTTTCTACCGAAATTGAGTACAGGATACGCAGAAAAGATGGAGAAGTAAAATGGGTAAGCGTAATACTGCAAAAGCTTCCGGCAAATTCCGGATTGTCTGGAGAAATGCAGGGTCTCATTCGCGACATTACAGAGCGTAGAAGAGCGGAAGAGGTACTGAAAAAAATAGATGAGGCACGCATAAAAGAAATTCATCACAGGATTAAGAATAATCTGCAGGTGATCTCTTCCCTGCTCAGCCTTGAAGCTGAAAGGTTCAGCGACAAAAAAATGCTTGAAGCCTTCAGGGAAAGCCAGAACCGTGTTACCTCCATGGCTCTTATCCATGAAGAGCTGTATAAAGGAAACGAAATCGATACCCTTGATTTTGCAGCTTATCTCCAAAAACTGACTGCAGACCTGCTTGGTTCATACTCCGTACAGAAAGATAATATTAACCTCAAACTGGACCTTGAGAAAGTTTATCTTGATATGGACACCGCAATACCCCTGGGCATAATTGTTAACGAACTTGTTTCCAACTCCCTGAAGCATGCTTTTCCCGAAGGGACCGAAGGCGAGATCCGTATAAGCCTTTACAAAGTGGATAGTTTTGCCTTAAATATCCGGAGTTCAGGACTGGATAAGGAATGCGTAGATGAGAGGAATCTGCGATTCATATTGAGCGTAGCTGATAACGGGAAGGGAATTCCGGAAGGTGTAGACTTCAAAAATGCAGGGTCTCTCGGGCTCCAGCTGGTAAATATTCTTGTTGATCAGATTGACGGATGCGTAGGGATTAGAAGAGATCAGGGGACAGAGTTTACAGTCCTGTTCGGAGGCTCAAAAAAGTGAATAACCGTCTGGAAATAAAAATCAGTTAAAATATCCTGAAAAGGAGAAAAGCCTGTAGGTTAAAAAAGCCTGTGACTTAAAAAAGCCTGTAGACTTAAAATCCTGTAAGCTTTATTCAGGCAAAAATTAAGCACAGGATCACAGGTTCTTCGGCCTGAAATAATATTTTGATGAGATTGAATATTTGGCAGCGGGGGAGTTACTGCTGAAAATCGCAAATCTAAGAATTTTTTTATATTTTTTCCAGACCAGGGGTTTGGAAGCGGTAAAAGAGTAATTTCACTCAAAATAGACACCGGAAAACAGACATAGGAAAATAGAAAAAGGGATTAATATTGTAAACAACACCTTAACGTATCTAAAAAGAGGTTTGCAGGACTTTAAGAGGTTTACAGCGTTTTAGAGAGTTTTTCAGAACATTCTGTTAAACAAAGTTTACAGCATCAGCTTCGAAAAACTTGTACACTTTCGCATAACGGAGAACCTCAAGATAAAAGTGCCACAGAATTGCGTTTTACAGGTAGTTTTAGCAAGAAAGAAAAACTGAAAAACGAGTCATAATATAAAGTTACAAAACAACGAAAATAAAAAAGTAATTAAAAATAAAAAGTAATAAAAATAAAAAAGTAACAAAACTTTAAAAGTAATAAAGCTGTAAGAAGCTAAACTTAAAAAGTAACACAAATAAAAAAATAATAAAAATTACGAAGCAATAAAAATTAAAAGAAAATAAAATGGGAAGAGCCTGAAAATAATTTTCAGAGGCTCATGCAGTAACATCCTTTCTGAGGATGTATGCAACCATTTCAGGGTTCAGTTTGCTCTCCCTTGAGACTTTTTCTTCGATAGCCTCAGTGGATTTGCCTTCAATTTTCAGTTCCTTTATCTCCTCAATTATAGAGGAAGGAATACGGTAATATTCGTTAATGTCTTTCCTGTGACCCCAGACATCTCCTTCGATGAGCTGGATGCGCTGCATTTCAAGGAACATCTCTATGGACTTTGAGACCGTGCGCCTGTATGATTTGGGTAACTGGATTACCTCAATCTTGGGGCAGTTCTCAACCAGGGAAAAAATGTCCTTGTTCGAAGGCCTGAAGGCCAGGTGAACTATTCTTTCGTTTGGATTTAATGTAAAGATTTCTTCTCTAGAACTCACAACCCTAATTTTCAAAGTTTGTCCTCCCGATCTATTGATTTTTTTTCATTTGATAGTAAAAAATTCTTCATTAAATATTTTTCTATAATTACATGATTTATTTAGAGAGAACTAGTATTTACATTCTTTCTTTTATTTTCGTGTTTATCATAGAAACATAACGTAAACCAGTATGATGAGCGCCATTTTATTTAACATATTAAAAAAAGCCCAACCAGACCGTCTGAAAAGTATGATAAATAAAATCAACAAAAAATCAGGATATTATCAAAACAATATTTGTTTTGTCGCAGGTCAGGGCATTTCCAATATTTTGTTATGTAGCTAGATAAAGTCCAGGTTAAACCTGGTGTTTTAATAAATTTTTCTTTGGGTCTCTCTTTTGATGAAGTTCTCAATACAGATTCACCTTCAAGATTGAACATATTTACCTCTGTGAACTTTAGTATAAACTCATCCGGATTATATGTGCCCAACTATCCAATTATACATCTAATTCCTAATGATTAATTTTCAGCTAAGATTTTAACGAACTCTAAACGTTAGCAAACTCTAAAACTGTAGCGAATTCTAAAACTGTAGCGAATTCTAAAACTGTAGCGAATTCTAAAACTGTAGCGAATTCTAAAACTGTAGCGAACTCTGAAACTGTAGCGAACTCTCGTGACTCAGGATATGTCCCAGAACCGAATTTTCCTGTGTTTGTGTGGGTTTCCTTTTTTGCGAGTAAAAAAGAAAGAATCTGGAGAGAGTTAAAATCCTGAGAGCCTATCGATTTTTCCAGGGGATCGGATTCAGATTTATTATCAATAAAACAATCTTTAATAAAGTTATCTATTTAGTGTAATAATACAGAAGAGCTATCTTATCAGAAAGAGATACAAGAAGACCTGTAGAACCGAGAAAAAGATACAGAGCAAGAGAATTACTTAGAGAGCTGATCCCAAAACTCAAACCATATCACGAAATCTCAAATTTAGAGATAATCAGTCGAGCTCCTGAGTAGGAAAATGGTTCTGAAACTCTTATTGATGTGATAGAAAACTGGTTTTGGGATGAGCTCAGAAAGAATATACCTGAGCATGTAGTAACTGAAAAGATGACTTCATAATTAAAAAATAATCTCGTAACTAAGAAAAATATCTTGATAACCGAAAAAAACCTGGGAACTGAGGGAATAACCTGGAACTGAGAGAATACCTGGGACTAAGGGAATAATCCAGAATCTGGAAGAAAACAGAGCCCGAAATAATTAATCAACGAACCTGAATGTGAGAAAAATATACTTAAAATAGTGTGGTACTGCTTCGGGAAGGATTGAAACGCTTCACCGAAGAAAACCAGAACTTTTTTCAGTCAAATTGAAAAACTTCAAGACAGCATGGGCACAACAAATTTGGCGACTCCATACAGAAGTAACAGAAGCAAAAGCTGAATGAAGATCACGTCAAGATAGTAACTTTTGGACTTCAGTCCTTTTGGCCTGTCCTGCTCATTAGCCGGATCTTGTTTTCTTTTTTTTGCGTTATTGTCGCCTATCTGAGATTTCATTCCTTCCGTCACTTGAGACCACCTTTAATCCGATTTACAATCATTTTTTAGTATTAATAACCTTACTCTGATATTCATTTCCTCTGCAATCAACCCGGGACCATTAATGGCACGATGAAAACGTAGACTATATACAGGATCGCAATAAACAAAATATGCATAAAAACCAGGTCCAGTACCCAGGCTTTTACCCTGATATTAACCAAATATGTTTTCCCTCCGATTGAATTATCCTGTAAGTGTCTAGAACTTCCTCTCGCAAGCAAAGGCTGATAGAATTTTAAAGGTATTTCAGCCAATCGGCGGCACTATCAATAGCACAGAGGTAGTAAAAGGCCTTTAAAGCATGACTTGAGTGAAATTACATCCAGGTAAATAAGCATTTGTATTGATAAATTGAAATAATTTCTCCTGAACACTTAGCTTTAAACTGATATCATTGTTCAGCCCAAAACCAGATGATACGCATTAAGCTGATTTTGTTTATTCGGTTTTATTGAATGATTTCAAAGCAGGGCTTTAATTTCAGCTCTGTAATTTTACCTACCCAGGAGTTTATTAATATAAATTGATAACTAAAAAAATCCTGTATAGATGGATGTAGCTAGATTAATTATTCTTTGTGAAGCAACTATATAACAGCTTCGATTATGTCGAAGAAGCTAAGAAGTAAATTAATGAATAATCATTATAAAAATACTATCGATACGGTTTCAAAATTTGAGAGTTATAAAGGTAAAAAAGAAGAATAAGAATTATGAACTTATTTCTCTCATTTTAATCCTTCCTTTTCATCCTTATTTCACTTAGAGAACCTTTTGTAATACGCTGAAATATTCAGCAGAGCATATGAGGCTCCGAACTAAAACACCAAACTAAGCTTCAAACTAAAACTCCAAACTAAGCTTCACACTAAAACTCCAAACTAAGCTTCAAACTAAAACTCCTTACTAATAATTCCCTTAAAACTAATTAACTGGCGTGCCGGAAAGTACATTATATCCCCTGCCGGCCGTTTACTCCTACTTACCACTTAATAAATTTCTGAGAGAATAACATAACTTTTATTAAATGTTATACATATTATACTCCAGAAACTAAGACTGTTATGAGGCCCATGCATGGAAGACCCTGTTGTTGCAAAAATAAAAAACCAGTTCATGAAAGAAGGAAATCCAGCAAAGATTCCACTTATGAGCGGGAAGCAGTTTTTCGAAGCCCGAGTTGAAGAGGATGGAATCTACGTTGATAACCTGAAAAACCAGCCATTTCTACAATGGGAGATATTTTCCGAAACTATTAATTTTCTGCAGAAAAATGGAGGTCAGGCAAAAAAAGGAAACGCAACAGGCTGCAGGCTGGGAGATCCGAACCTTGACCTGAGTACCGTGGAAGGGTATATTGCCAGTAAAGTCTATGGCTGCAAGGAAGGAGATACTGTACTGAAAAGGATTACGCCGATAGCTTCCATCCTTGCCTGGGCTGAGATCTGTGAAAACTCAAGAGGACAGGTCTGCCTTATTTCGGAAAAAAAAGAACTTCAAACTTTAGAGTCCAAAAAAACTCATTTTGAGACCGATAATTCCGAAATGGCTATTCTTGAGGCAGATATTCCGGAAAAAAATCTTCCTGGAATAAATCTCAATGAGACAGGCCTTTTTGAAGAAGATATCCCTGAAGAAGATATTCCTGAAGAAGATGTTCCTGAAAAGGATATCCTTGAAGAAGATGCTCCTGATAAAGGCTTCTCTGAAAAAGACTTCTCTGGAAAAAGGATTTCTTTTACTCCGGCAGTAGAAGAAATTAGAGAAAAAGACGAGATAAGTTCTCTTTATACCCAGGTCGCAGGCAGTGATACCGGGTTAAATAGCCTGGAAATAAAACTTTCAGAAAGCCTGCAAAAAATAAAGGAAATTGAGGAACAGTTTGCAGGCAGGGACAGAGAAAACAGCAGGTTACAGGAAGAACTTGAAATAAAAACCGAAAAAATAGATGGCCTTAAAAAGTCTCTATCGGATTCGGAAGAAATCATAAAAAATCTTGAAGAAAGCCTCGCAGGCAAAGCAGTTGAACTCAAAGAATTTGAAAAGCTTATCTCCGAAAAGGGAGATGAACTGGAAGAGTTTGAGAAGGAAATATCTGAAAAGAAAGAAAATATAAGAAACTTTGAGAACTGCCTTTCTAAAAGAGATGAAACTATAAAAGACCTGGAGAATCAGTTAGTTCAAAAAGATGAAGCAATAAAAAGGCTTGAAGGTCGGATTACTAAAAACAATAGCATTATTGAAGAACTTGGAACCAGACTGAACGAAAAAGAAGAGATTGTAAGCTTTTTTGAAGCAGAGCTTCAGGAAAAGAACACAAAGCTTCAAGAATTTCTTGAAGAACTTGCAGATAAGGATACGGAAATAGAAAAACTTCAGTCAAAGCTGAGTGAAGAAGAAAACGAGAGAAATAGCCTTGATAGGGCACTGGAAGTAAAAGCTGAAGAAATAAGGGCACTTCAAGAAAAGTTCCTGGCAAAAGAAAGGGCTATGGAAAAACTTGAAGAAAGCATTTCAGTGAAGGACAGGGACCTTAACACTCTTGCCGGAGAGGTTATTGCAAAGAGTGGAGAAGTAAAGAGAATTGAAGAAAAGCTCACCGGAAAAGAGAGAAAGATAAACACAATAGAAGCCATGCTTGCCTCAAGCGAAGAAAAAGTCAGAAAGCTTGAAAAGCAACTCTCTGGATATGTAGGGGAGGAGAAACTTGCAGGGCAGCTCAGGGAAAAAAACGAGCTAATAAGACAGATCAAAGGAACACTTGTAAGCAAAGAGGAAGAAGTTTCCAGGCTTAATGACGAAAATAGGAAGTATAGGATGCAGCAGAAATTTGAAGCTGAAGGGTTAAGACAGATAGAAGAACAGAAAGCCTCAAGGAAATGGTGGAAACGCCTGTAAACCGGAAATAAAATGGTCTCCTTATACAAAACACTTATTGAAAATCTCTCTAAACCTTGTTCAGTTCAGGCCTTTCCGGGAATGTAGTAAGAAAAGAACTATGAAGCAGATGAAGAACCATATCAGGGCTGATTTTCCTGAGGCTTGTTATCTCACCGATTATCTCTTCTTCAGTCCGACCCTGAACTTCCAGTTCCTTTATCTTTTCAAGCACATAAGACGGTATTACAAAATAGTTGTTAAGGTCATGCCAGTGCCCGCTCACATCTCCCTTTACCAGGTGAATTCCTGAAGATGCAAGGTACATTTTAATAAATTTTGAGAGCCCCTCATAGGAAGATGCGGGAAGCTGAAGTATTTCAATTCCGGGACAGGTCTTGACCAGACTGAAGAGATCCCTGTCCGAGGGCCGAAAAGCAAGATGTACTGCCTTTTCCTCGTGTTCCAGGCTAAGGATTTCATCCCTGCTGGTTACCACTCTAATCCGTATACTACCTAGCCCCATTTATGCTCCCACTCCTATGTAAGCACGGATCATTTATTTAATTTTGTATTTCTGTTTTTCGGATCAAATTTCAGTATGTTGAATGAGTATGCTCCAGATAAGGAACATCAGAAGTGGCGAAAGTTAATTTTAGATCCCGGGACTTAAGTGCTTCCAGCATCATCGAGCTCTTTTGAATATGTTCCAAGCCCAGCTGCTACAGCCTGCCCAAAGGAAATGCAGCCGTCTCCACACGGAACACTGCGGTGCGTAAGAAATTCAAAACCTGCTTCCTTCACAGTTCCTGCAATGCATGAAGTAATATGATCATTATAAGCAACCCCTCCACTCAGGCCTATCTTCTCAAAACCGTTTTTCGCAGCAAGGGAGATGGCAATTTCTGAGATTCCTTTTGCAAGGTTCTCTTCAACTGCAAACGCAAGGTCAGCAGGGGAATACTTTCCACCGGAAAGCTCATAAACCCCCAGAAGGAGCTCAGTCGTATCAAGCACAGAGGTTCTGGACTGTCCCCAATTTCTAAAAACCAGAGGGAGGTCTGGTCGATGAATACTTTTCTTTGCTGCAGATTCAAGCTTCATTGCAGGCTCTCCTTCATAAGTCCTCACTTTGCATATCCCTAGAAGCGCCGCAGCCGCATCCAGCACTCTCCCTGCGCTGCTACTCGTGGTAACATTTATTTTTCTTTGAAGCTGCTGCATAACTGTAGAAAACTCCTGTTTTTCCAGGGGGAAGTAGAGAGGCAGTTTTTTCAGTTCTTCTTCTCCAAGCCTCCCTGACAGCATGCCCAGGACCATGCGGGAAGGAGTTTTTACGGCAAGGTCTCCCCCTGGCATAGGTTGGGGAAGCAGATGTCCCAGGCGCTCGTATCCGAAATAGGATGAACCCAGAAGTTCCCCTCCCCAGACTGTCCCGTCTCTGCCGTACCCGGCTCCGTCAAGGGCAATTCCCAGGACCCGGGAGTCAACTGGCAGGGAATTATCAGCCATAAGGGCTAGGATATGGGCGTAGTGGTGCTGGATCCGAAGTGTTTTTTCTCCACCTTTGCTCAGTGCAAATCGGGTTGTATTAAAAGCGGGATGCAGGTCACAACCCCAATTGAGAGGCTCTATACCCGTAAGTCGGATCAGGTGCTCGAAAACTTCAGAGTGATACCTGAAGGTCTCCACATGATTGGTGTTTCCTATGTACTGAGAGATGTAAGCCAGCTTTCCTTTTGCCAGAGTTACCGTCGAGTTCATTTCAGCCCCCACTCCTGCAGAAGCTTCGACTTCAAAAGGCAGCTCTACAGGTTCGGGAACAAAACCTCTGGAACGCCGAATAAAGGCTTTCTGTCCGTTTACAACCCGGATAACCGTATCGTCGTTTCTGTTTGCAATAACCCTGTTGTGCAGCAGGTGAAAATCCACAATCCCTTTAAGTTTTTCAAGCGCTTCTTCATTTTCGACAATCATGGGCCGTCCCGGAAGATTTGCAGAGGTCATAACGTATACAGAATCCGGCATGAGGTCAAAAAGCAGGTTCTGTGTGCCTGTATAGGGTAGCATGACCCCTATGTTGTGCAGACCGGGAGAAACTGATCCTGCCAGTTTGAAGTCTTTTAATCCGGGAAGCACGGTTATGGGGCGGCGGGGAGATATGAGGCATTTCCTGCCTGAATCTCCGGGTTCTGCAAAAGACTCTACAACCTCGGTATCTTTTGCCATGACCGCAAAAGGCTGCTCCGGACGACCCAACCGTCTTCGAAGTTCCTGTACGGGCTTTTCTTTTCGGGCATCGCAGGCGATATGAAAGCCCCCGAAACCCTTGACCGAAAGAATTGAACCCTGCTGGAGAAGGTCAGAAGCTGTTAAAATTGCTTCATAACTCTTTGCGAGCACTTTCCCACGAGAGTCCGAAAGCCAGAGTTCGGGTCCGCATTTCGGGCAACAGACAGGCTGGGCATGATGCCTCCTGTTGAGAGGATCGGTATATTCAATATCACATTCCTTGCAGAGAGGAAAATCTGCCATGCTTGTATTTTCGCGGTCATAGGGAAGCGTACGGACGGTAGTATAGCGAGGGCCGCAGTTTGTACAGACAGTAAAAGGATAATGGTAGTACCTGGAAGAGGGATCAAAGATCTCCAGCCTGCACTCCTCACAGATAGCCGTATCCGGAGGAATTATAGAGTTTTCAAAAGCCCCGGGTTCGCTGTGTATGATAATAAATTTTGAATAACCGAAAAAAGAGACAGTGCTGACTTTAATTTCTTTAAGTCTGGCAAGTGGAGGCTTTTTTTCAGGAAGGTCGGAAAGGAAATTTTGAATATTTATCTCGTATCCCTCTATAAGGATCTCCACGTGATTTCCAAGATTTTTCACGTACCCTGAAAGCCTGTGGGCTTTTGCAAGCTGGTATACAAATGGGCGAAAGCCGACACCCTGCACCGTGCCGGTCACATGAAGAAGTCTGGCTTCGTTTTGCATGAGGAAATTAGGATTGATATTCGTCGTTAAAATAGCTTTCTAACGTTAATCAGACCAGAGGAAGATAAAAAATAAACAGAAAAGAAAATATGCTGTGCCGAACTCAAAAAATAATTGTCCTGAAGTTCAGGTCAAGGTAAAATTCGGAAAGATCGTTCTTAACATAATGATGAACCCTAAAACCATCATTAAAAGGGAGATCCGCCAGGCTGCCTGCAGCAGGCGGGCCTGGTTTTCGGGTTCACCTAATTTAGTTATTGCTCTTTCAACCAGATTCGGTCGATCCTTACACGCTGCCATATTCAAATCAAGTTAATTATTTCATTCTCGCCTTGACTCTCTTCAGCCGGAAAGTATTCTCCCTTTCCATCTCCTCAAGGACGAAGCGGATGTACTTCATGGTTGCAATGAGCTCGGGAATTACTTTGAATTCGAGAGCGTTCACACGCCTCTTTGTCTTCTCGATCTCATTAAGGAGCCTTTTCATTGTTGTTTCAAGCTCAGCGGCGGTTATGATCTTTTCTACCAGGTCCTCATAGGCTTCTGCAGTCTCATCGATGTATGAGTTTGTACCGATGATACCGTATCCCCTCTCATAGAGGGATTTGCGGACTCCGGTAGAGCTGATCTTTGGCACCACAACACCCATGATGTTATGCCCTGAAAGCTGGATTTCGGGGGATCGCTTTGCTGTAAAAGCAGTTGATCTGACTGCAACCATTCCATTCACAGCACAGGCGAGATTGATTTTTCCCCTGCCGTTTTCATAAGCAGCGTCCAGCTCAGTTCTGACGTTCCTTGCCTCATTAAGGATCTTAAAGAACTCAAGAATAAGACCGTCTCTTTTCATCTTAAGGAGCTTGTGCCCGCTTTCAGAGAGCTTGATTTTCTTCTTGAGCTCGATTAGCTCCGACCGAGTTGGTTTTACGTCTTGAGCCATGATAATCACTGAGCCTTTTTATGTGCAGGATGGTATTTCTGGATGTACTTGTTGTCAATCCTACCCAGCTGGTTCATTGGCAGGTGCGCAAGAATGCCCCATCCGATGTCCAGGGTATCTGCAATTGTCCTGTTTTCGTTTTTGCCCTGTGTAACGAATTTCTGTTCGAAGAGGTCAGCAAATTCAAGGAACTTGACGTCTCTCTCAGACAGAGCTTCTTTACCGACGATAGCCACGAGACCTCTCAGGTCACGACCTTCTGCATAACCTGCGTACATCTGGTCAGAAACGGCTTTGTGGTCTTCTCTTGTCTTGCCTGCTCCAATACCGGAGTTCATCAGCCTCGACAGGGATGGCAGCACATTGATTGGCGGGTAGATACCTTTCCTGTGCAGTTCTCTGGCAACCACGATCTGGCCTTCGGTAATATACCCGGAAAGGTCAGGAATCGGGTGGGTAATATCGTCACCAGGCATCGAAAGAATCGGAATCTGGGTAACGGATCCCTTGGCTCCCTTGACAATACCAGCACGCTCGTAGAGTGTTGCAAGATCAGTGTACATGTAACCCGGATACCCACGACGGCCAGGCACTTCATTACGGGCGGCACCCATCTGACGGAGAGCTTCTGCATAGTTAGTTATGTCAGTCAGGATGACGAGAACGTGCATGCCGTGCTCATATGCCAGATACTCGGCTGCTGTCAGGGCCAGACGTGGGGTGGTGAGACGCTCAACAGCAGGGTCGTCTGCCAGGTTAAGGAACACAACTGCCCTTTCCAGAGCGCCTGTCTTTTCAAAGTCGCTCATGAAATACTGGGCTTCTTCATTGGTGATACCCATTGCAGCAAAAACCACTGCGAACTCTGCTTCGGATCCGGGCACAGAAGCCTGCCTTGCAATCTGCAGGGCAATTTCGTTGTGTGGGAGACCTGATGCTGAGAAGATAGGCAGTTTCTGTCCACGGACCAGGGTGTTTGTTCCGTCGATTGTGGAGATGCCAGTCTGGATGAAATCCTTTGGAGGCAACCTGGCGTATGGGTTCATTGCAGCCCCATTGATATCCAGCATTTGGTCTGGCACAATCCTTGGCCCACCATCCAGAGGGTCACCGGCACCTGAAAGGATCCTGCCGAGAAGGTCAATGGATGCGGGAAGCTTCAGGGTTTCCCCTGTAAAGACTACACCACAATCCTTGTCCAGACCGCCAGTACCTTCAAAAATCTGGATAACCACTAGGTCTGTTGAAGAGTCCAGCACCTCGCCTCTGCGGGTAGTTCCGTCAGGCAGGTTGATAGTAACGATTTCTTTATAACCTACAGGCTCTGTTTTCTGGATAAAGACAAGAGGCCCTGCAATCTGAGTGATTGTCTTATACTCTTTTACCATATTACCTACCTCTCAGGGATGCAAACTCCTTATCCATCTTTGCTAGGACTGCGTTCATAGAAGCATCGAAGTTCTCCTCAAACTTAACCTTAGGAAGCTCATCCTTAGATGACATCTTGACAATTTCCGAAACCAGAACACCCGATTTCAAAGCTTCCTGTGCATCGTCTCCGAACTTCATGATTGCCTTCATGATTTTGTACTGTTCAGAGAACGGGCTGTAAGTATCTATTGGATGGAATGCATTCTGCTGCAGGAAAATTTCCCTGATCATACGGGTAATTTCAAGCAAGAGCTGCTGATCGTCTGGAAGAGCGTCGGAACCTACAAGCTGTACAATCTCCTGCAGTTCGGATTCTCTCTGGAGCATTTCCATTGCTCTTTCCCTCATAGACACGTAGTCAGGAGCCACATTATCAGTAAACCAGCCGTCGAGATCTTCCTTGTACAGACTGTAACTGTTCAGCCAGTTGATAGCTGGGAAGTGCCGCCTCTGAGACAACTTGGCATCGAGAGCCCAGAACACTTTCACGATACGCAGGGTATTTTGCGTGACAGGCTCTGAGAAGTCACCGCCAGGAGGAGATACTGCGCCAATAACAGTAATGGAACCTGTTTCACCGCAAAGGGATTGTGCAACACCGGAACGTTCGTAGAATTCGGCGAGCCTTGCAGACAGGTATGCCGGATAACCTTCTTCACCAGGCATTTCTTCCAGACGGGAGGAAATTTCTCTCATTGCTTCTGCCCACCTTGAGGTGGAGTCTGCCATGAGGGAAACGTCTAATCCCATGTCACGGTAGTATTCCGCAATGGTGATCCCTGTGTATACAGATGCTTCTCTTGCAGCCACAGGCATGTTTGAAGTGTTAGCAATAAGAACAGTACGCTCCATGAGTGGCCTTCCGGTCTGCGGGTCTTCGAGTTCGGGGAAGTCGTGCAGAACATCTGCCATCTCGTTTCCTCGTTCACCACAACCTATGTAGACCACAATTTCGGTGTCACTCCACTTTGCAAGCTGCTGCTGGGTAACAGTCTTTCCGGATCCGAAAGGCCCGGGGATTGCAGCTGTTCCGCCTTTTGCTACAGGGAAAAGTCCGTCGAGGATTCTCTGTCCTGTAACCAGAGGCTTTGTGGGCAGTAGCTTTTTCGCCACAGGTCTGGGTCTTCTGACAGGCCACCTGTGCATCAGTTGCAGCTCGGTCCCGTTAGTCAGAGTACAGACAGTGTCTACAACAGTGAAGTTTCCGCTCTTAATTTCGGAGATTGTACCTGAGACATCCGGGGGCACCATGATTTTGTGTTCAATATTCACGGTTTCCTGAACAACTCCGATTGTTTCTCCACCTTTTACAAAGTCGCCTTTCTTGACGATGGGTTTGAATTCCCAGATTCTTTTGTGATCAAGTCCGTCTGCACTGACACCTCTCTGGATGAAGCTGCCCATCTTCTCAAGCAGAACGTGCAGAGGCCTTTGAACTCCATCATAAATACTGGAAAGAAGACCCGGACCAAGTTCCACAGACAGAGACATTCCTGTAGTTGCACAGGGCTCCCCTGGCTTGACGCCTGCGGTCTCTTCGTATACCTGGATGATGGTTTTTGGCCCTACTATCTGGATGACTTCACCCATTAAACCTTCATTACCGACTTTGACCAGGTCATACATTTTTGCCTGCAAGCCGATGGCGGTGACGACAGGCCCAGCCACACGATAAATTTCACCTTTTACTTCCACAAATCAACACCTACCGCTTGTTTTATTTTTTCTCTTAAACTCATTGAGCCTGTCCCGCTGCCTCCCAGGGCTACTACTGTGGGCTGGACAGACTCATTCAAGTTTTTCCTTAAACTTTCCGGCAGATTACCAATGTCATCATTATGCATTACAAGAATCCCGATACTCTTATCTTCAAACACCGATTTTACCGCGGACTCGGTGGTTGGGTTATCAGTAGTTTCATAAACTTTTCTGATACCAGCCAGCCTGAAGCCCGTGACAAACTCGCTCTTTCCGATCACTGCCAATTCCATTAGATAACCACCAACTGGTCTTTAATTAGCGTATCATCGAGGCTAGCCTCCTTGCCTCTGAAAATGATCCGGAGGTTGCTGACCTCGTTATTTTTATGGATAATATAGTCCATAATAGGTACAATTGAGATCGGAGATACATGCGAGTAAGTGGTTGCAGATTCAAGATAGTATCTTATGAGCCTGCTTTCAACAATAGTCAGAGAAGCCGTCTCCAGACCCGCGACACTTGAAATTGCATCCCAGTACTGAGTTTTTCGAAGTTCATCGATAAACTGTTCATAGGGAAGCGATGCCAGTTTCTCGGGCTTAAGCTCCAGGCCACCTTCGATCATAAGGGGCATGATATCATCAGACTTCTCGACTCCTGCTTTTTTGAGCCTGAAGAGGTTACTCAGGTTCTTGACATCGACTTCGAGTTTGATGAACCTGGCAAAGAGCTTACGGTCCTTGGATCTTGGTTTTCCGATTGCGGCAAACAGGCTTGAATAATACATCTTGTCAAGCTCGTTTTCTATATACGCCAGGTTAGTTCCGTCAAACTCCTGCAGCAGGGGATAGTAGTCAGTCTCTTTCAGGGTATCAATGACTTCCTGATATGTGGCCTTGGCTGCAAGTTCTGACAGGAAGGTATAAGTAAACTCCCCGGCAGAAATAAGAGACTCGAGGATGTCCTCAACGGATGCATTGTAAATTTTCCCGCGGAGAAGTGTTTTTACATTCCAGATGTCATATCTTCGAAGATATGCAGTGATCAGGTAATTCAATTCTCCTGAGGTGATCCTGAGCAACTTATCATAGGTGAGCGCAAGATTTCTGTTTAATGCATGTTCTGCCAGATCGCCACCGCTGTATTTCATTGCCAGTTCGTCAACGTCGTTTTTGTATTCAGACTCTTGGATAAAGCGGGTGATTTCATCAATACCCATATTGAGAAGCCGCGGATATGTTTCTTTAGGAAGCAGCTTACTCTTCATCGCACGGACACGGGTTACGGCATAAGCATAGTTAGAAGTGCCTTTTTTCTTCTTATCGGATTTTCGGTAGGGGTTTTTTCCCCAGAGTCTCTCCAAAAGCCGCATCGAAAATCACCCGTATAAAATATCAGATATCTGCTTCAATGAACGCTCATACACGTTTTTCAGGATTGAATCATATGTGAAGTCTAACCTGATTGTCCTGTCTTCGTTTTCAATAACAACGCCGCCGATAGAGTCTATGTTACCAGCATAAGTTAATGAAGATAATTTCCTGACGGTCTCTTCTGAAGCCTTAGAAGAATAAATTCTAGCACCGCTAGCCTCATACTTGTTAATAATATGCTTCAGCAGCTCTTCTTTTTTGGACGCCGGCATTGACTTGATGCTTTCAACTGTCTGGCTATAAACGCTATCTAGAAGTTCCTTGCGCTTGTTAAGCGTAATTCTTTTTACTTCCAGGTTTGCACTTGATATAACCTGCTGGTGCAGCTTTTGGAGGTCCTCTTCCACCTTGGCAAGGCTGTCCCCGAGCATCTTCTTCTGTACTTCTTTAGCCTCATTTGTGATCTCGGAGGCCTTCGCATCGGCTTCGGTTTTTATACGTGAAACCTCGGCTCTTGCACCCTCCTGGATATCTTTTATAACGATCTCTAGTCCCATGCTTACACCTCCAAATAAATTTAGAGCAAAAAAGTGCTCTAAAGCTTAGAGCAGAAACTCTAAGCTGCTTAGAGTGCAACGATACCTAAGGGGAAACTTAGAGCACATAACCACTCCAACTCCGCCTGGCAAGGAAAAAACACCCAGAGAAGCTCGGAGTGATGCTCTAAGAAATTTAAGAGCGAGATGCGCTCTTAAATTTAAGCAGAATTGATAAGCAATGCAACGACAAGACCGAAGATAACGATGGTTTCAGGAATGACAGTAAGGATAAGACCCTTACCGAATAACCCTTCGTTTTCTGCCATAGCGCCGATTGCTGCGGTACCGATTTCCTTTTCAGCCCATGCAGATGCAAGCCCAGTTACTGTGATTGCGAGTGCTGCACCGAGTGCTTTCATTCCGTCTGCGTCCAGGAAAGGTCCACCAACTAATTCTTCTCCTACCATGTTTTTATTCCTCCGTGTATTTTCTTATGTATCCGAATGGGTTGTACTTTCTGCCCCCGCCTTCGTAGAATTTTCCGAAGAACTCTACGTACTGCAACCTGAGTGCGTGCAGCCCGGGAGCGATGATACTCAAGACAGTGTTAAGAGCATGTCCGAGTATAAACACAAGTATTGCAGCTACTGCTAAGAAACCGATCTTGGAGTGATCAGACCAGATCATTTCAAAAGCAATATCATTGACCGTTGAAGCGATGTAAATCGAAGACAGACCGACTGCGATAATACGGGCATACGACAATGCATTACCCATAAGAGATGGCAACTCAATCGGACCTTTGATACCTTCACCCATGGTGAGCATCACAATTCCGAGAACAAGAATTCCAGCACCGACGTAAGCCAGTCCCGAATTGCCGCCAAGGTAGCCGATAGCTGCAACGAGTGCACCGAGCTGAATAACAAGCCAACTGCCTTTTTCAAGAACCGCATGCTTCATTCCGTGGTGCCTGGAGATGTTTGCAAATCCGAGCAGGAACCCGAGATTAAGTTGAAGCAGTCCTATTGTGACAGTTGCTGCAATCATAGTCATTACCATGTGAGTCCTGTGGACAGGGAACGTAAATTCCTCGCCTCCGAGCCCTTCAAACAGAACAATAGTTTCCCAGCCAGGAATCAGGCCCGGAACTACACCGTGCGCAGTATGAAGACTCGCTAACGAGAACCCTAAGAACTCGCCATAAATAATTCCGAATATAAATGTTGATATCTGACAATAGATCAGAATGTCCATGAGAGGCTTCACTGCATCTGACTTTACTGCCTTTTTGACAGCCAGTGCAATTGCTCCCAATATCAGTGCATATCCGATGTCTCCGAGAATCAGCCCATACATCAGTGGGAAAGTAATTAAGATCACTGAGGATGGATCGAGTTCAGTATACTTGGGCCTGGAATACAGGTCCATGATCTGCTGCATCGGCGCTGCAATTTTTGAGTTGTTGTACTCAACAGGGACATGCTCCTCTTCCTCTTCATCAATTTCGAGGCTTGTGACGTATGCCTTGCCATTAGTGGCACTGTTGACTGCACTGACAACTTTGTCATAATCCTCGGTTGGAGTCCAGCCTTCGATTATGAATGCGTTTGCAGATGTAGCTATTCTTAGAGGCAATTCTGCCTTCTGACTCTCGATGCTCAAGATCTCGTCACTGGCAAGGATGAAATCGGCATACTTGGCTTTCAAGGATTCGATGTCAACCCTTAAGGACTCGATCTTTCTGGTGACTTCGGCTTCTTTCTGTTCGATAAATCTTAACAGCTCGCTTGGGACACCACCTCTTTCCGGAACTCTGAGTTCTCTGAATCCAAGATCCTGAAGTACTTCGTAAACTCTGTCGGCATCGCTTTTGGCTACAAACAATACGACCGCTTTTGATTGAGGGTCATAGTACAGTTCATAAGCTTTGGTGATGCTTGAAATCTGACTTCCATCCAGGCTTCCTTTTACCATACCTGCGAAAACCTTAAGGCTCTCGTAGCCACGGTAATCATCGAAATCAAGATTGATGGACAGATAAGGCAGGATCTCCCTCTTCTGGGAATCCAGGTCTTTCAACTCATTATCAAGCTGAGCAATTGATTCTGTTTTGGTTGCAATTGCCCTGTCCAGCTCATTCAGCTTCGAATCAAGGTCGCGCAGAACAGAGTCAGTTTTCTGAACTACCGGTTCTTTTTTTACAATCCCCAAATAATTGGCGATAGAACGGATCTTCACAAGCTTTTTCGAGACTTCTTCTGCGTTTTTCAATGGCTTGCTGATCTTAAAACCAGACTCGTCTTCGACAAAATCTTCAATATGAAAGAGATTCGTATCATGCAATGAATCGATGGTTTCTTTTAGAATGCTTTTATGCCCGACAATGACGGCCCTTGTCATCTCTTTAGGTCTACTCATTAAGGACCGCCCTCTCAAACTCCTGTACTAGGTAATTGACGGATTTGTCGATATTAGCTTGAGCTTTTTGGGACATGGCTAATGCGTTTTTTTCACCATCGTTGACGATCTTATCTCTTTCCTCCAGGATCTTTTCTTCACCTACTTTAAAAGAGTCTTGTGCAGCTTTATGTGCATCGGTTTCGGCCTGCCTCAGGATTTCCCTGGCTTCAGCCCGAGCATCGGAGATGCGCTTGTTTTTGGAATCAATGGCATCGTCAACCATTGATTTAGCGCTCTCTTCCGCTTTTTTTATTTCGGATAAGATTTCATTTTTAGCCATGTGAATCTCCGTCTCTCAAAATTTAATATATAAATTAATAATTAAAAATCCCTACTCCAATGGAGGTAGTTAACAAATCCTTCGCGAAAGAACTATATAACAGCTTCGGTTTTGTCGAAGAAGAGAGGAATAATTATAATGATTATTAGTTACATATCAAATTGGAAGGGAATTTTTAAGAAATTTAGTAATATAAATAGCAAAATATATGGTTTAAATCCAAAAGATTAAATATAACAGTAAAAAATAATTAAATAGAAACAGTAGAATATAATTAATTGGTAAAAAATACTGACTCTTACCTGCATAAAAGGATAATAAAGCCATAAAAATAACTATTTCACATTAATGTTTTAATAGATGGTTTGAAGGTCATTTTAAAATAAATGTGAATTTACAGCTTTGATTTAAGACTTTGTAAAATAAATTACATGCCAGTATTAGCCTTAAAACACAGACAGCATTGCTTTTAGAAGTAGGAGATTTAAAGCGATTTTAAAAAAGAAAAAAATGAATTTATTCAGGGTGAGAGATAGAACAATTTTTTAAAATAGAAAATGTATTTTCGAGTAATGTAAACCATTTTTCACAAAGGCAAACAAGTTATTTTTAGAGGTGTATGGATCTCATTTAAATAGAGATTTTATTCAGAATATGTATACAAAACTCAGGGAATGAAAAATTACTGCTCGGAGACAGGGAATAAAAGAGAGTAATTCCAGAGAAAGATTCGAAATAAAGCTTTTATTATTCGACAAAAGTTTAGAAAGAAAATGAATAAATAATAATTGAAAAATTCCCATCAAACCTTAAAACATAGAGAAAATACTGCAGAAAAATATGAAGACAAAAGAGAAAAAAGAGGGAGTAATGTAAAAAAAATCCAAAAAAAAGAGATCCTGAAAAAGCAGGAAAGCCGAAGTAAGTAAAATTTCCTTTTAAAGCGAGAAAGGAAATTACTTAAGCCTATAAGGGATCCTGGCTCCTTTGGGGATAGTATGTATATACTCCTTCCGGAAGTCAGGGTTTCGCATCATACAGTAAGCTGCGTCATCCTTCTTGTAGGCATTATGCTTCCCCATGCGTTTCCAGATAGTTTCAAGGGGCTCTTCGCAGATATTGCCAAAAGAGAGTGGGGTATATGCACAGGGCATAACCTCTCCATCCGAAGCGGCATGCATCCAGCGCCTGCCGGCAAAGCATCCGAAAAGTTCAGGACCCATAAAATAAGGAAAAGCTGTTACCCTTGGGCCTTCGGGTTTGCTGTTCATAGCTTTCTGGAATGTCTGAAGCCTGGATACATCCTTCTCGCTTATTACCTCATCCTCATGTTCAAGCCAGCGCCCTACTGCAATGATCTCATAGATAGACATTTCCGACATTTCCAGATCGGCTGCAAGGGAATAGAACTCCTCAAGATCGTCGATATTATGCGGAGAAACAACCACAAACGCGTCAGTAAGGATTCCTGCAGCGCCTGCATTTTTTATTCCGTCAACCGCATCCCGGTATGCGCCGCTCCGGCCCCTGATACGGTCATGCTCAGCTTCAAAGGGACTGTCCAGGCTGATCCTGGCAGCGTACAGGCCTGCATCTTTAAGTGCTCTTGCCCGCTCTTCGGATAGCTTGAAGCCAGAAGTAAAACAAGTGGCAATTGCCTTTGTCTTGTCTACCCTGGATACCATCTCAACGAGATCGTTTCTGAGCATCGTCTCTCCGCCGTCAAAGGAAATCAGATAGGCTCCGAGGTCAAGGCTCTGGTCCACAGCATTACAGATCTCATCAAGGGTCAGTTCCTTTTCAGGTTTGATATCGGCTGCTCCGCAGTGAATACACCGGTTTGGGCAGCGGGCAGTAATACCTATTGAAAATTGGTCAGGAACCCGCTTCTTCCTTATGGCTGCAATTTCAGCGCTTATGGCCCGGCTGAAAACAGGACCCGGGATAGGAGGAATCCAGGTAGAAAAAATAATCTCGTCTTCACTTATTGAAATGGGTTTTTCTTCCGCAAAGATGTTGTTTATACGTTTCAGAAAAGGTTTTGCAAGCTGGGAAAGAGGGCCCTCTGCATCGAGAACCAGTTTTTCATTTTCTGTGCTGGCATTTACCTTAATCACCGGACTATCATATACTCGCATGGATACACCTGATAAAGTTAGTGGCAAAAGCTGGAACTTTTTAAGTTTGAATTAAGAAACTGAATTATATCATTTTTGGCATTATATAAATAGAAGTTCGGCAAAATCAATTCATTTTTCAGGAAAAGTGAGATTTAGTCAGACATTCTCAAGCATGTCAACGGTAATATAATCGGTTATCTGAAAAAGTTTGTTCCTTGCCGGACATTCTCGGAATGTCCCCAGGGTTTCTTTTGCGGCACTAACGTGCAGCTTTACAGAATCCATAGACTTCTTTAAGGCTTCTTCCTTTGACATGTTTCTCATGTAGATGTGCGGCAGGGTTTCAGATGTGAATTTAGACTCTTTACCCTCGACCACTTCAAGAAACTCAAGGATATCGTCAACAATCTGGTATGCGGTTCCGAGAGCATTACCGAAAAAGCTAAAACGTTCTGCAAGCGTCTCATCAGCTCCTCCCGTATAAGCCCCGATGGATGCACTGATTGCGAATAAAGAAGCCGTTTTCTTATAGATGCATTTGAAATAATCGCTCTCTCCGAAGTTATCATCATCAAGCCTCAGGTCAAGGACTTCCCCTTCAGCCATATCCATTCCCGCCTTTCCGAAATCTCGAACTACCTTTTCCCCATAAGGAGAAATGAATGCAATTGATTTTGCAATAAGATAGTCTCCACAGAGCAACGCTCTGGAAGGCCCGAATTTCTCAGGGGCAGAAGGCATATTTCTCCGGATAAGCCCCTGGTCCAGCAAGTCATCGTGAATTAAGGAAGCCGAGTGCATCATTTCAACGGCAAGGGCTGCATTAAGACTCCGGGAATATGAGCCTGAACAGATCTCACTGACCAGAAGGAGGATAATTGGTCGAATTCGTTTTCCACCGGAATGACAGACATGCCCAACCATTTTTTTTAAGCCGGAGTCCTCTATTCGGGCAATTGAGTCCTCGATCCCGGCTTCTACATATCTGTATTCTTCCCATTCTTCAATATTCATCAATATTACTCCGTATACTTTGACGGGCATCCGGTAACTATCTTATTTGCCTCAAACGTAGATTCGGAAATCATTGTTCCGGTGATGGTCACCTGTTTTCCTTCGGCAAGATTGGGAGGGAGATCTCCTACATAATTCACATGTATCTTAAGGTTTTCATCATTTTCGTCTTTCAGTTCAAATGACGTTATGCCAGGAGATTTTTCAAGGCTTCCATCCTCTACAATTCCCATGGCATTTATAATCTGGCCGGTATAACCCTGAGGGTCAGAGAGAAGCTCGGATACCGCAAGGTATCCGTCTGAAGAGTCAACTCCATATAACCCTATAAGGAACACACCAGCAATAAAAGCAACTGCAAGCAATGATTTCTTTTTTTTATTCATACTAAAACCCCGTATAACTCGATCATTACATTAACCTTTTGTTGAACTCTGCATAATTCTTAAGTAATGAAAGGAGGTACACAAATATGAGTACCCAGCTGATTGCAAATGCCAGAATAAAGGGTTCCATTTATATCACGTCTTTGCACTATCAGTTTCTTCAACTCACCTTTGAAGCCAGGGCAGTTTAAGAGAAGAAAGCTAGTTTTGAGAACTTATGTCTAGCCCTATATAAGAGTATATATTCCTTATCAGAGAAATAAGATTCCTGAAAGAAAAACAGGAAAAAAGTCAAAGTTTTACTCTAACAGTAAAAATAATAATATTGATTTTACTCTTAAGAGGAGAATATTATTTTTGCAGTAAAAGCATGATATCTGCAAATTTATAAATCAGAATCTTTGCAAAGCAGATACATCGAAATTAAGCGTTTTTCGTTCAAGATGTAGCAAAAAGAGATGAATTTAACCAGAAACTCTGCTTCTATTAAGGATAAAAATATTATATAGTTAAAGATATATTTGGTTGAATTTACTCTGAAGTATTAGTATTAAAAATCCAATTTTACAGCAGGCAGGGTTGACAATAAAATAAAACTGCGTGTATAAAATTAAGATATATAATAATCATGATAATTCGGCAGGCACTTTACATGATTCAATATCATTAACCTGGATTTGCGGGTTTGAAACCTTAAACGAAGTAATTCAGCAAAATATGGTTGAGTTAATGGACAAAAGCTTCTATTTGAACGAAGAACTGTAAAAATGTTGAAGTGAATAGACAGAAAAATAAAAAATTGGTATGATTAAAGGCTGGATATATTAAAAAGGCCAGATATCTACTTTTGACTTTATTTGTAGTTGTCCTCTTTTCCGAAAATACCTGATTGCTACCTTTTAATGGTGTATTTTCAGACATAATGATATGTTGTCATAACTTATCCACTGCTTTTATTGCTATATTGACCCAAAAATGATGCAATCTCCTTTATCTACAGAATGGTCGATAGCCTACCTTTATTTATCTATTCAATTTCATCTGGATCTCAGTTTATCTGGATCTCAGTTTATCTGGATCTCAGTTTATCTGGATCTCAGTTTATCTGGATCTCAGTTTATCTGGATCTCAGTTTATCTGGATCTCAGTTTATCTGGATCTCAGTTTATCTGGATCTCAGTTCATCTGGATCTCAGTTTATTGTATCTAAATTTATCTGAAGAAATTACCAGACAGGATAGGGAAGACATAGGAATGTTTGGATTGAAAGATGGCTTACGGATTTAAACATAAATCAGGAGTTTTTTTGTCGACGACAGGGAAGTTACAGCCCTGCATTATGCAGAAGAAAGATCCAGAGAGCTATTTTCTAATGTTCGGAATAGTCAACCATATCAACCAATTAACCAGAACTACAGATAGTCAAGAAGAGAATAATGAGAGCTAACCTTGAAGATTTCATAAATACCGGAGAAAATTATAGTAAGGGAAAAAGGGAAATATATCACAGTAACACATGATATTATAAAAAAATATCAAATGTCAAGCGAAAACGTTATATTTAACAAATACCTCTAGATGTGTTGCAGTTTGCGTTGATGGTCTAGTGGCTATGACTTGGGCCTTCCAAGCCCAAAACCCGGGTTCGAATCCCGGTCGGCGCATTTAACCTTTTTCAAAGATTTTTAATTCTCCTTTCTCTATTTTACCACTAAAAAAGACAACAATATTGCGAGGGTTGCCCAGCCAGGTCAAAGGCGATGGGCTTAGGACCCATTTTCGTAGGAATTCGTGCGTTCGAATCGCACCCCTCGCATTTCTTTTTAAATAATGTTTATTTTAACTTTCTGTTCTGCATTTTTGTAAATGCTTATTCAATGAAATAAAATCAGTTTGATAAAGATTTTCAATCTCAAGAGAAGCATTTATAAAGTATATAGTTAAGCATTTATTTATATGATAAATATTAATATAATTGTTTAAATTGGGGGTAAATCCATAAAACATATGGAAGGTGAAAGGGTATGAGGGCGAGTGCCAGTAATATACAGGATGTATTAAAAGATGTACAGTTTCCAGCGAGAAAGGAGGAAATCATAGAGCAGGCTAGAAAACAGAATGCTCCTAGCGAGATAATAGAAAATCTACAACAGCTTCCCGATCAGACGTATAAGTCAGCGGAATCTGTTATGGACCCTCTTCAGAAAGGAATTGGCGGTGTAACGAAGGGAGTATCCGAATCAGTCGGTTCTATTCTGGGAGGAGTTGGCGGTGTGACGAAAGAAGTATCCGAATCAGTTGGCTCCCTTCAAAAAGGAACTGGCGATGTGACTAAGGGGGTCTCCGAATCAACAGGTTCCCTTCAGAAAGGAGTTAGCGATGTGACGAAGGGTGTATCCGAGTCATCCGGTTCTGTTCTGACAGGAGATATATTGAAAGGTATGAAGTTTCCAGTGAGAAAAGAGCAAATTTTACAATACGTTAGAGGACAGAATGTCACTAACGACGTAATTGAAGATCTGCAAAGGCTTCCGGACAGGGAATACGAGTCAGCCGAATCTGTTATGAAAGCATTGGAAGCATCCGGCAAGCAGTCCAGCCAACAGGCTGGTGGAGGCGGAGGAGGAAAGAGTCAGGGCTTTGGCGGAACCGGTACTGGTGGATCAGGAGGAGGAGGCCCTTCGACTGGAGGAAGCAGCCAATCTTTCGGAGGAAGAGGAGGAAAATAAATCCCTTTATCTGCGTATGAGTACGCAGGAACCGTTAGATATCAAGTGACAAGAGGATTAAGTTTCAGCTCATTATGTTTCAATGCATCAGATTTCAGAGAGTTAAATCTCAATTATACTGAATATTCAGTATGAGAAATATCAGTATTATAATTAATGTCGACTAAAACTCAAGAATGAAAAATGATCGGATTTACCCCTGATCAACTTAAAACAAAAACCTGTAGAATCTAGCAGCTTTGTAATTTCGCTTTTATATATTTAATTCGTTTTTATGGGTTTTAACTTGAATCCTGCAAGGGTTTTTAATTTCTAGATTTTTAATTTATGTTTACTCCGGTTAGTTCCGAGTTAATCCTGCTCTTTTCAGTGAACCTTTATGGATTTGGTTTCCATTTACTCGAGACCCTGGCCGAATATTTCCGGATAAACGGATCAGGGCTGTTGAAGAGGTTGATCAAAAATCTCGTCTTCGCTCTCCTCAAGGGATTCCAGAGCGCCCCCTAAAAGTCCGGACTTTATCAGCATTTTTTCTATATAAAGCCAGAAAAACCCGAGTATGAAGCCTATAATTGAGCCTACAAACACATCCGAAGGGAAATGAACTCCGATAAATATCCGGCTCAAACTTACCGTAAAAGCAAATGCCCAGACTAAAAGTTTAAACTTTCCTGCTCTTGGATGCAAAAACATAGCCAAAGCAAAGGACATAAGAGAATGCCCGCTCGGCATCGAGTATCCTGTGGCACAGGCAACAAAACGAATAGCTTCAGGTCTTGGGACTGCAAAAGCAGG
The DNA here is from genome assembly GCF_020804225.1 of Methanosarcina sp. DH2. Taxonomy (GTDB): domain Archaea; phylum Halobacteriota; class Methanosarcinia; order Methanosarcinales; family Methanosarcinaceae; genus Methanosarcina. Next base: position 558,263 of record NZ_WJBI01000001.1, on the reverse strand, counting down.
CTTAAGAGCCATTGCTAAAGCCCATGACGAGACAAGTAAGGCAAGGAAAAGTATTGTTTCCTGCCTGCCCCTGTAATAAAAGAGAGTGGCAAGGATAAGGAAAAGAAAATAATCGAATTGGAGGCTTACAAATAACATAAGAGGGTCAAGAAAGGAGAAAGAATTCAGGAGTGTCAGAACATAGTAATCAAACTGAGAGACCATTGACAAGCAGGATCACTTCTTATCTTTGCCGGGTGCCGGGCTAAAACCGATTACCTTACAAGTTAGGTTTAATCAATTAGATTACTTTCGGATATCAAACTATTTATTATTGATATAATTTCCATATTTTGCATATCCGGATTTTCTCTTACAGATACTTTCTTGCTAGATACCTCTCCGGGTTTGAATGCTCGACAAGTTTTCCGTTTTCCAGCAGGGATACCGAACCGTGACCGCAGCAAACAAGGCATCTTTTGCCCTTCTTTACAAGTTCGTTATCAAGTTCCACTATAAGGGAAATGAGAGCATTTCGTTCCTCTCTTGCAAGGCTGCTGTCCACATTCACCGATGTCATGAGGTAATCAGCCAGGATATTATATTCAGTCCTCTCCGGGCTCAGGCTCCTGAAGTTGATCACTGAATCCTGAGGGAAGACAAGCCCTTCTTCAGGACACAGGTAAAAGATTCCCCCATGCATATGTCCCCCAAGACCCTCAAGAGCTTCAAATTCAAGGTCTCCTATCCTGAAGCGAGCAATAATAGGAAAAGCGCTTCTTCTCTTAGTATCTTCATCCTTAGCTGAGATATCCGGGAAAAGGATTACATTTGAAGGAGGAGTGAACCTTGAAAAGAGGTTAATCATTTTTGTATAAACCTCTTCCAGAATACATCCCTGATTGCTGGACCCATAAGCTCTGCTGGTTTCCCTTGTGATTTTAAGGGTTTCCTCATTGAGGAAAGAGGGAACGGAAAAATAGCCTGCAGCCCCACAATGGTCAGCATCTGCATGAGTAATGTAGATCCTTTTAAGCAGGCTAAGATCCCCAAGCCCGTATTGCTGGAGCATATTTACGACATCCGGCTGGTATATGCCATAGCCCGTATCGATCATTACTCTTTCTTCAGGAGTGTCGAAAAGATAGATATTTCCCCCGCAGGGAAGCTGGAAGCAAAAAAGTTCAATGCCGTCCTTTATCCTAACCCTCTGCACATCGGCATAAAAATCTTCTCCGGATGTCCGGCTAAGTGTGTCTCCAACCTTAAGGATATTCTCAAAGACTTCAACAGGGTCTTTCCGCAGGTTAGAGAGTTCCTGAGCGATATGATTCATGTCGTGCAGGAATTTCATTAAAAAGGCATCTTCTGCATTTCCGACATAGTTCCTCAGCTTCTGGGCAAGCCTGAGATAAAAAACCGTATTATCGAGTTTCTCTCCTGTTGTGTCATACTCAACAATCTCAAGCCTGTACTTTGATTTGAGCTGGTTCAGGAGAGCATCAATAAGGCTGGCATTTTCAATATTCAGGCTCACAACAAGTCTTTCAGAATGTTGCCCCCGGTCGTCGAAATCAAGGAAAGTTATATTTGCCTCTGAAGAGGTGATATGGTTCAGGAAATCAAATAAGGCTCCAGGGCAGTTAGGAAGATAGACATTGAACTTAAGAAAAGCTACAGGCTGCAAAGAGGTCTGGAGGTAACCTATTCTTTCCAGTTCCTCACGGATTTTTTCATAAGCCTTTGAAGCAGTTGCCACCTCAAAAAAGACGATATTCCTGTCGATTCTCCGGTCATACTGGATTCGGTTGATATTCCCTTCATACCGCGTTATAATCTCGGCTGCCCTGTGCAGTGCTCCGGGCTTATCAGGCATGCAGGCAATAAAAGAGAATTGTTCCATGAAACATCCCCTGAGCAGACAAAAAACGTTTTTTTAAACTTATAAAATCCTGCCTTACTTTAAAGCTTTCCTGTTTTCGTGAAAGGGAAAGGAAAAAAAAGAAAAGAAAGTAAAATACAGTAAAATAAGTAAAATAAAGTAAAACAAAATAGGAAATTCAGCACTCAAGCAAGACAGGAAACAGTCCAAGAGCTTCGAAAGCTCCCGTAACCTCAGAAAGAGGATTCTTTTCCCGGTAAAAAAGATGAGATCTGCAAGAACAATCCGTGCACCCGAATCCTTTAGCAGAATCTCCTCCAAGCCTGCGGGCCAGTTCACACTCAAGCCGGGAAGAAGTGCGGGCACAAACTGCCCACGCCAGTTTAAATGAAGAGTTCAGGTGGAGGTAATCCACGTGCCATCTGGGATCCTTATCTCTTTTCAAAGAAAGGTCAATATGCCTTTTTACTCTCTTCATGCCCCCTGATCCGAGCGCTGAGCCTGTGTAGATATGAAAACCTTCAGAAAACGAAAAAGTGCCCTTTTTTCCTACTTCAATTATACAATCCCTGTTTTCAAACACCAGACAGTAAACACCTTTTTCGGAAAAGTCCATTTTTAAGACCTCAAAATCTCAGGACTTTATTTCATCCCGGAAACCAGAAAATATTTCTCAAGCAGAGGATCCACCATTTGCTCCAGTATTTCTTTACCATTCAATGACTTAATCCAGAAGGAAGGCACTGCTTTAATTCCAAGCCTTGTCCCAAGAATTCCGCCTGCAACACTGCCTACTGAATCCGAATCTCCAGTTATATTTACAGCAGTCTGGACTACTTTTTTATAGTTATCAGGATAACGCAGGATGCAGAAATAAGCAAGAGCAAAAGTCTCATCCGCATACCAGCCCTGTCCGATTTTCGGGAGAGCTTCTTCGTCACTCAAATTACTATGAGCAAGGTCATAAGAGCCTTTGAGAGCTTCCGTAAACTCATCAGAAATTCCTTCCGTTACCCTGAGAAGAGGTAGAAACATATCTTCCGGAGCTACTCCATCAAGAGCCAATTTTACGGAGTATGCTCCTGCAACCGAAGAAGCGTCTGCAGTAGGATGGGTATGAGTTATTTTTCCGGAAATCGAAGCCGCTTTAATCAGTTTTTCAGGATCATTTTGGAAAATGAAGCCAAGAATTCCAACCCGCATGAGGCTTCCACAGGTTTTCGAATTTAGTCCGGATTCAGTCCAGTGAATTCCATCTTTAAGACTCAAAGCCGCACCCTTTGTAGTTGCTCCTGCCCCCAGGTCAGGCTCGTCCAGCCAGAGGATAAGTTCTTCTGCAATTCTATCCATAAGCTCGGGCAGTTCAAGTTCAACTCCATGCAGGATCCCTCTGGCAAGTACAAGCATCAACTGAGTGTCATCGGTCCAGAAAGCATCAGGAGCTAATTCGAGAATTCCCTGTTCTCCGTATTTCTCTTTTATCTGCTCAAGGGTCAGGAGCTCTACGGGGCGGCCGAGGGCGTCAGCACAGGCTGTGCCGAAGAGGTAGCCTCGGAGTTTGCTTTTGAGATCAGGAGCAGCTTGCATATTTCTTGTACTCATTATTTCAATTCCAAAATTCAAAAGAGAAATGTAACTATTATGTATGACTAGGTTTACTTATAGAGCTTATCCCAAAACTCAAAATTTGCTTCTATAGTCTCATATTTTAAACAGCCAAGAGATTCTGATTATGAAAGCAATCCTGAATAATTCTGAGAATTGGGATTAAAACTGATTTTGGATAAGCTCATATGTTGTATAGTAGAACTTACGCAGTTGAACAATAACAGCAGCATGAAGTACCAAATTTTCTAAAACATATTATTCATGTAAAGAGCTCATGCTTGTTCTTATGTATCAAGTGCGATTTTGTTCTTTGGCTGAAAGTGTTCTTAAGTATTTTCATTTTATGGGCATGTTATTTGAGGAACATCATGTGCGTTTTTTGGAATGATTTTTCTTAGGTCGTCTAGACCTACACAGAGAGGTAGATTGTCATTAACCTGTTCTTCTACCGTTGACTGGATCTTGGGAGTAATGACAGGGTCTATTTTTTCTTTAAGAAGAGCTAAAATGGCCTTTGAAATTTCTTGCTGGTACGGTATCTCAGTATGTATATTTTTGTTCTTCCATTCCAGTGTAAAGTGATCTACAAAAGATTCAGAATAAGAAATCTGGAACTTGGTTATTTTGATACACTCCAAAGCTAATTTCTTATCATTAATATGGGCAAATAATGAGATATAGGCATTATTTGACTCAACGTTTTTTGCATGTATAATGGCTGAATACTTTAACTCACTCGGTAATGGTATTGAAATCCCATTACATTCTATTTTTTCCACATTACCTTTTACGTTGCATTGAATTTCAGAACCTAGCTCCGCATCAATTTGTACATTTCCGACTATAAAGGAGCCTTCAAGCTTTTTAGGGCAGTTGGTGATATTTGCTTTTTCTATGCTCATAATTTCGAAGCGTGAAATTGATAGTGAATGAAGACCTTTAAGACATGAAAAGTTATAGTTCACAGTAGCCGTGCACTCATTAGAAATTTTCACTGAGTCTTTACCAGAACCCGCGTCCTTCATCGGGTCGAGTCCTAATTGTTTAATATAATCTGGTATAATTCTATTGATGCCTACGATGTTAATTTCAATAAATTCGTTTAAAAGATCAATAATTGGGTTCTCAGATACCATAATTAGTTTACACCTCTCATTTTGTTATGTTTAAGACTTACGCACCTGAAGTACAAAACTAGGCACAATCGGTGTTGTAACTGAATTAAGGATTTGGAAAGTTGAGGGCCTAATGCTATCGATTTTTCAGTTTAACTGCGTAAGTCTTATTTAGTACTTCAATACGCAAGTCCTACTAAATACAAACGGAGAGCAATTATGACTTAACTTCAGATGCATATTAGTACGTTAGAGATCATAGTTAAAAATTGATTTTTAACAAAATATAGCTAGCTGTTGACTATTTGCTTCTAAAGATAAGTCCTACAATTGTACAGTAGACTCCGATTCAATAATCTATAGAAGCTTCGAAAGTTGTATCCTTTTTTATACTCCAGTAAACATCAACATGTATAGTATCTGTACCCCAACCCTTAGAGTATTTGACTGTCCTTTTATCACCTTTTTTTAATCCGGATTCATCAAAGTGTACTTTTTTTATGACTACCCGCCAGCTACCTTCGTCTGGAGCCGTGATAGTTCCAGTAACATCACGGCTTAGAGGGAAAGGAACAGGTACGGGTTTATCTATTGATCCATGACCATTTATTACATGTATCAAGATTGGAATCGAGCCATTTGATATCAATTCATCTTGCAATACATTTCCTAGTTTTCTCATCTGCTCTTCGTTTATTCCTGTTCTTTCCATGACAATTTGATCAAAATTTGTCAATTTTTCACCTTCTTATTTAATCAACTTTATCAATACTATACTAAATTGGGAGAAAAAATCCATGTGCTATTTACTCTGTTGAGCTGAAAAAACAATATCATTAAACTTGAAACAATATAAAATACTGAACCAATAGTAACATGAATTTGCTTGATTTAGTATTCCAAGTGCACAAGTCTGAGTATATTATTTTCACTTCAACTGCGTAAGTCCCACAGCAATTTTTTGCTGTGAACAAAGCTAAATAAAATACGCAGGTAAAAATAGGTTATCCAGATAACGTATGTGCACACTGCGCATGATTTGTTTGACGCGTAGATAGAAAAAGTGAAAGATTAATCCCACAGTAATTCTTTACTGTTAGCTGTGCTAGAATAAAATACGTAAGTAAAAATAGGTAATACGGATAATATACGTTTAGTATGCGTACAATACGTTTGATATGCGCATGAGAAATTAATGAATTCAAAAAGAGAATGGAACTACTGGATGTATTTTTTTGAACACCCACCGCATTTCCACTACAATCTCGCAGAGACACTGGGAATTATTAAAAAAACATGCCGAAAAATACGAAACACAGCAAAAAGCCCTGGAGTTTGCATTAGAAAGTCTGGAAAAGAGCTCAAAACAGATTCAGGAATTAACCCTTGAAGAGAAATATTGGATGCGCCTTAGAAGGGCAAAATCACTGGTTATCATTGAAAAGACTGCATTTAAATATCTAATAGAAACCACTGATATCGAGTTCCTAGATAAACTTTTTAGCCAAAACAAAACGATAGAATATACAATTGAGCTTTACTTTCAAAAGTCTCTTGAGGAATGCAGCCTAAATGAAGTTATAGACGGTCTAGTTATTAATCTTAACATAACTAACTGGGTTGATACTATAGAATATACAGATAACGGAGGCTATTATAAGCTTATAATCACGCATGGTCTTGGTTTTGCATTTTCGAAATTACTTGCAACTTCAATTGAAAACATGTTCAAAACTTATGGAGTCAAGGCAGAGAGTGTCGTTTCAGTAAAAACCATTTTCATGAAAATACTTAAAAATTAGCAACTTGTAACCTGAACTTCACCTATATTTGATAACCTATCACTGATTCATTCTTTTGATGTCGTTTTTTACCGGAATTAAATATTTTCCTCTTTTTAGATGTTGATGTCTATGCGCCTGATATAGATAAAATAAAAAGATGTCTGTTTAGATTTAGATGTTCAGATGTTTAGATTTTTAAAATTTAACGCAATTAATCCCTGAGTTACTGTAAAAGTTCTAAACATACAGCATAAAAGAATTATGAAAAAAGGTGTAAAAAGGAAAAGTGCTCCGATGGGGATTTGAACCCCAGTCGCAGGAGTGAGAGTCCTGAATGATTGGCCGAGCTACACTATCGGAGCACGCTGTCAATATGCTCTGCCACTAAGGCAGCATACCTTCAAGTGATTTATAAAATATAAACCTTTCGACTGATATTTAAAAAAATATTAAAACTGCCAGGCAGACCTGTGCCTTACCCGGCGAGGGCAGGAGGGAGATAGCCCCTCAGCCCGGAATAAAATCCCTTTGTTTCGGTTTCGATCCGGTTGAGATCCGGTTGAGATCCGGTTTCGATTCCGTTTGAGCTTTAGCAGGGTTAGACGAACATAGCCTGCGGAATTGTCGGCTCCTTCACGTTTACGACCTTGTCGTAAGCTTTGAGGAAATCTGCCATAGCTATCTGTTTCCCACGCCTGCGCAGGACAAAAATTCCGGCTTCTTTGACAATTACGTTTATATCTGCCCCGCTTCTTCCTGACAGGACCTTTGCAAGCTTCTCAAAGTCCACGTCATCGGCAAGTTTCATCTTGCGAGTGTGGATTTTCAGGATCTCGATTCTGCCCTTATCATCGGGAAGCGGAACTTCAATTGACCTGTCAAACCTGCCAGGTCTGAGAAGGGCAGGGTCAAGCAGGTCAATCCTGTTTGTTGCCGCAACCACTTTTACATTGCCTTTCGGATCAAAACCATCCATTTCGGCAAGGAGCTGAAGCATTGTCCTGTTTACTTCTGCAGAGCCGCTTGTCCCATCGTAGGTCCTCATGCTGCCCACTGCATCGATTTCGTCTATGAAAAGAATGCTTGGGGACTTGTCCCTTGCAAGCTGGAAGATGTCCTTAACGAGCCTTGAGCCTTCCCCGACGAACTTCTGGACAAGGTCAGAGCCTGACATCCGGATGAAGGTGGCTTTTGCCTGAGAGGCTATGGCTTTTGCAATAAGGGTTTTTCCCGTACCTGGAGCGCCGTGAAGCAGAACACCGGATGGAGGTTCAATTCCCAGGTCCTCGAAAAGCTCGGGCTCTGTAAGAGGAAGTTCTACACTTTCACGGACTTCCTGAAGCACCTCATCCAGCCCGCCAATCATGCTGTAGTCTACACCCGGAGAGTTTATAAGCTCCATAACCTGAGCTCTCACATCGGCAGCCCTGCTCACTATGGAGATGATTGAATAAGCCCCGTTTACAGCAACCCTCATTCCGGGCTCTATTTTTCCAAGGCATTCTTCAGGGATCTGCGTGAGGACTTCCTGGTTGTTTCCGTGCTGCCTGATAAGGGCAATTTCCCCATTTACCTCGAGAATAGTTGCAATGAAAAGCGGAGGTTCAGTGAGCTGTTCCAGATGGGCTTTTAATTTATTAATCTCCTGAAGGTGCCTGCCTGTGGCTACACTGGCTTCAAGGAGCCGTGCCTTCATATTTTCGTTCTGGACCTTGAGTATCTCTATCTCGGTTAAGAGAGACTTCACATCCTCAGGACTGATCTCCCCGCACTCAAGCTCAAACTCTACCCTGGATTTGATATCTTCCAGGGATGATCTTATGGCACTGTCTTCTGACATTTGAAAACACCTGTTTTATCGAATAAAATTGATTTGAATATCTGGTTTCAGGTTAATCGAGTTCTAAATGTGTGTTATCTGGTTGATTTGGTTGATTTGAAGACCAAAGGTCTACGAATAAATCGGTTTGCAGGTAATATTCTGTGGCTAACAGGGTTTTAGTAACTACCCTGAGAACTTAGCAATTACCCTGCAGATCTCGTCCGGATATACAATTCTTCCGGGAGATGCTTCCGTTACCTTCAGGGCTTTTACAAAAAAGCAAAAGCCTGAAAACTGGCCAGAACGGAACAATACTTATCATGACTATTGCCCTTCAAAGGGCAATTGCATGTTACCCGGTACAGGACAATTTATACATATGCTTTTTACAGGATAGTTTACATCAAAGGTTAAAATGCAATCGAAGAGGTTCTTATCGTGTTCACAGTATATATAAGATGCCGGAAATAATTATGCATACATAAATATAAAAAGGATATATATAAGTTCCTGCAATACCTGTAGCCCATTGCCGACCCCTGTTAAATTGCTTCTTAATACTCACTTAATATACATCAGCTTTTTTGTTTCAGACACTCTATAATTCTTCCGATTAATTATACATAACTGTCATTTTTCAATGTCACGGCATTTCTCCCTGAAAGATCCAGAATTTAAGAAGCAGAGGCAAAATATAATGATATTTTTATACGACTCTGCCCCGGGGTAAGAACGATATAAAAACATTCCGATATAAAGATGCAGAATCCCGGGCTGAAAAGTGGCAGCCTGGCACAAATAGATAAATAAGATCCGGAACTTCAACGTATTAGAGAGTATCCCTCTCTATTTTGTGCATAGTTCCTCAATAGAGAGAATAAAAAGTATAAACTCGTCTACATACCTAAAAAATTCAAAGGATAGATTTAATAATAAAAGCATAATATCATTCCACATGCGTGCATCAGAAGATTTTCTAAGAGTAGGCGCAACAGTCACATTTATTGGCTTTATTATAGTATTGTTAGGTATTGTTCTCACAATGTTACAGCATCCCGCAAGTACTCAAATGGGTGGACTGATCATGCTCGGGCCTATCCCGATAGTATTCGGCTCTGCCCCCGAAATTACAACAAATATGCTTGGGCTTGGGTTATTAATAACGATTCTTTATCTATTCCTGTGGAAGACGAAACGTTGACTGGGAACTTACTTGTTTTAACTGGAATTTTCATTATACTCTTCGGGTTTTTAATACTTATAATCGGGACAGCCATAGGCATGCGCGAGAATTCTAAACCTGGAGAAGGATATTCAAAAACAAGAGGGAGGTTCGGAAAAGAAGCTAATTCAGGAGATCCTTTCGGTTTTGAAGGAACCGATGATAAAGATTCTCGCACAGGAAAAGTCGGATCAAGGATAAGGGGTGGAGGAGTAATTATGCTCGGCCCGATTCCGATTATCTTCGGAAGCGATGGAGAAAGTGCAAAGACAGCAACGATCCTTGCGATAATCCTGATGATTCTCAGTCTGCTTATTTTCAGAGGTATAATACTCTAATTTGCCTGCATTTGAATTCAAATATTTATCTGTCCTGTTTCAAAGCTAACCTGTTTTCAAAGTTAACCTGTTATCAAAGGTGCAGAGTGCGAACTTCCCACTGTCGAGCTGACACCCTCCGAGGAAGAGGACTTCTTACTGTGCCTTCTTCCTTCATATCTAATACTCCCTGACCCTTATCCTGCCACTTTGTAGTGTAGCTGTTGCCTCACGATATGAGAAAAATCACGTCATGAATTGTTTCGATGTGTCCGGCCTAATTATTATACTTTAGATCTGCGGCTGGTCCCACAATAAGGATTAGACAACTTAGAAAATTATGATACTTCCCGGTTGAAGGGATAGTTTCAGGATTTGGGGAGTTTGCCGCCAGTTAATTTCAGAAAAAGGAGTCAGGGCACTTAAATGGCATACGGACTTAGAAAATAACACATTGAGGGATTTCGGGTTGAAAATGCCCGGAACCGAAGCCAAATATACCGGACAAAACCTTATTAAGGTTAAGCCCGATTCAGGGCTTATGTTTACGATAATCACAGGCGCGCAGTTCGGTGACGAGGGAAAAGGCAAGATTGTCGACCTTCTTGCAAAAGACTATGATATTGTTGCCCGTTTCCAGGGTGGGAACAACGCAGGCCATACAGTAAGGGTAGGAGATGAGGTCTACAAACTGCACCTGATCCCCTCAGGCATCCTGCTTGATGCCAGAGTCCTGATCGGGCCTGGGGTTGTCCTTAACCCTGAAGTTTTAGCTGAAGAAGCAGAAATGTTTGAGAAGCATGGGATAAAAGTAGATTCAGAAAAACTCGGAGTAGACGCAAAAACCAGCATCATAATGCCTTACCATATCGAACTGGACGGGCTTAGAGAAGCTGCAAGGGAAACAAAAATAGGAACCACCAGGCGCGGAATCGGCTATGCCTATATTGATAAGGTAGCAAGAGACGAGATCCGCATGGCTGAACTTGCAGACAGGGAACGTTTCCTGAAAAGGCTTGAAGAGCTTGCTCCTCAGAAAGAAAAAGAAATCGAGGCAATGGGCGGGGACCCGAAGATCGTCAGAGACCCGGTCCTCATAGAAAGATACCTTGAACTGGGAAAAAAATTTGCTGCCTATATTACGGATGTTTCACGGGAAATCAATCAGGCTCTCGATGATGGGAAAAATGTAATGGCCGAAGCCGCTCAGGGCACCCATCTTGACGTTATCCATGGAACCCAGAAATTCGTAACCTCTTCTTCTACAATTGCAGGCTCTGCATGTGCCAACCTGGGAGTAGGGCCTACGAGGGTCGACAGTGTTATCGCCATAGTAAAAGCCTACATAACGAGAGTTGGAGAAGGGCCGCTTCCAACAGAACTTACCGGAGAGCTGGGAGAAAGGATACAGAAAGCCGGAGGAGAGTTCGGAACAACCACAGGCAGAGGCAGGAGATGCGGCTGGTTTGATCTTCCGCTCCTTAAAAAGGCTATTGCCCTTAACGGATATACGGAAATTTCCCTCACCAAACTGGACGTGCTTACAGGCCTTGACACTATAAGGATCTGCGTAGGATACAAATATAAAGGAGAGAGCCTGGACTATCCTCCGGAACTTACAGAAGACCTCGGGGACTGCAGTCCTGTATATGAAGACCTTCCTGGCTGGAAATCCGACCTGACAGAAGTGAAAGCTTATGGAGAGCTTCCCGAAAATGCCAGAAACTATGTCAGAAGGCTTGAAGAACTTATGAAAGTTCCTGTCAATTATATATCTGTAGGCCCGGGAAGAGCACAAACATTTAAAAAAGAATAATATAATTCAGTAAACTTGCCCCGGCAAATTACCGAAAAATGTATATATCAACCAATACGTTTATCAACCCCATTTTCCAGTTTAGACTAAATTCATATTAACCGGCATTATCGGGCCTTCTGGCCCAAATTTTAAGAGTCCGTAGCCAGCTTAAAGACCAGCAATGGACATCTCGGAAGAGCAGAAGAGTTACCTCTTTTCGAGAACAAGAGTTACATTCCTGACAGATTCGGGGGAAGAATCGGCGCTATCTCCCGAATCTGCAAAACTAACGTAATTTGCATAAGGAGGAGAGCATGACAACAGTATTCGATGTCCCTGCAATGGAAATGATCGAAAAGCTTGCAGGTATTCTTAAAGAAAATGAAAAGATCGTTCCCCCTGAATGGGCAGGGAACGTGAAAACCGGAGTTCACAAAGAACTTCCCCCGACCAATGAAGACTGGTGGTACATCAGGTGCGCAGCAGTCCTGAGAAAGATCTATACCGACGGACCAATCGGAATCGAGAGACTCCGATCCGTATATGGAGGAAAGAAGGACAAAGGTGTCCAGCCCTCCAGCAAGGCAAAGGGCAGCGGTTCTATTGCCAGAAAGACAGTACAGCAGCTTGAGGCTGCAGGCTTCCTGCAGAAGGTAAAGAATGGAAGGGCAGTATCGGCAAAAGGGCGTTCCATGATGGATAACGCAGCACACGAACTTAAGCAGGAACTGTTAGAAAAGATTCCTGAACTTGCAAAGTACTGAAAGAGAAAATCCTTCAGAAAGGTGTCTGAGAAATTCGGATTCCCTTTCATATATTATTAATCATATTCCAGAAAACCGGTTTTTTCGGTGATTGCCATGGCTAATATGGATGATGAACTCGAAGAAATCCGAAAAAGACGACTTGCAGAAGTCCAGAGGCAGCAGGCACAGCAACAGCCGTCTGATATGCAGGCGGCGTACCAGCAAGAGCAGGCAAGAGCTGAAATGGAAGCTCAGAAGCAGGCTATACTGAGGCAAATTCTCACTCCCGAAGCAAGGGAACGCCTGACAACTCTGAAGATGTCAAGGCCGGCCCTTGGGGAACAGCTTGAGATGCAGCTGATCTCGCTTGCCCAGAGTGGAAGGCTCCAGTCTCAAATCGATGACGAGCAGCTGAAAACGCTCCTGATGCGGATGCAACCAAAGAAACGCAAGACGTCCATAACCCGGGTTTAAGCACAATGAAAGTCTCGGTCCTCTTTAGTGGAGGTAAGGACAGTTCACTCTCTGCCCTTTTGCTGGAGCCGTTTTTTGAGGTCGAACTCGTAACCTGTAACTTCGGATTGCTCCCTACAGGAGAAATCGCAGCAAAAACTGCTAAGGAGTTACATTTTCCACACAGGGTCCTTTCTCTTGAGCAAGAAATCCTGGAGAAGGCATACGAGATGGTACTGAAAGAAGGGTTTCCGAAAAGCGCCATCAATTATATCCACGAAAGAGCTGTCGAATCTCTTGCTCTGGATCCGGCAGTTAAACTGATTGCCGACGGAACAAGGCGAGATGACAGGGTTCCGGTGCTTTCGATCTCACAGGTAAGAAGCATTGAAGACCGACTGGGAGTTCAGTATTTCTGCCCCCTTAAAGGATACGGCAAAAAAGTTGTGGATTCTCTTGTCGGATGTTACCTGAATGTTGAACAGGGTCCGAGTGAGAGTACCCAGAAAGCGGATTATGAAACAGAACTAAGGGAGTTAATCCGGCAAAGACAGGGAGAGGAGAAAATCAGGGAACTGTTTCCTGTTCATTTCCAGTCCCATGTGCTTTCAAGGAAGAAATTTCCCTGAAAAAAGAAGCAGATACGTTTGAAAACTGAAAGCCTCCCTGAAAGGGAAAAGTCTGGAATAAAGATTTATACAATAATCGAGTTATATTCAACCCCTATACTGCTGCAGATTAACCACAGACTATCATAGAATTTATAGTATATGGTTTACAGGCCTGCCGATTCATTCCGGCATGACAGAGCCGCAATTACATAAGGGTTGAAATCACGATCAGCTAATTTACCGGATATAACTAATTAATAGAATCAAATTACTTAAGTCAACAGGTGTGGTCCACTTGAGTCATAACATGAAAGGACAGAAGAAGCGTCTTGCAAAGGCGCACAAACAGAATACGCGAGTCCCGGTGTGGGTTATTGTGAAAACTAACCGGAAGGTAGTGAGTCATCCCAGGCGCAGGCACTGGAGAAGAAGAAGTCTGGATGTAAAATAAGCGAGGATGGTGGGAAAAAATGGCAGACGACATGGTTAAAGAACAGATCTATACTATTCCCCTCAGAGAGACAAGAAAGGTCCCTTCATGGAAAAGAGCCAACAGGGCAGTTATTGAAATAAGGGGTTTTCTCGTAAGGCACATGAAAACCGAATTGACGCAGGTTAAGCTGGACAAATCCATCAATGAACGTCTCTGGGAAAAAGGCTGTGAAAAGCCGCCTCTCTCAATCCGGGTACGGGCTGTGAAATTCGCAGATGGTGAAGTACAGGCAGAACTTGCTCAGTAAATACACCAGATAAAGCGAAAAGTCAAAGAATATGATTCGAACAGTGGATATCTACGATACCCCGATAATCGGGGTTTTTGCAACCTGCACCGAGGATGTTGTCCTCGTTCCCCCTCTGACAAAACCGGAGGTCTGCGCTATACTCGAAGAAGCGCTGGGCGTAAGGGTCGTCGAGACTCTTATAAATGGAAGCCTTGTAGTGGGAGCCCTTTCCAGAGGCAACTCAAACGGTTTTCTGCTTCCATACGGATCCGATGCCGAAGAGATGCAGAAGCTCACCGGCGTTCCTGCGGGAACTCTTCCGGACAGACTGAATGCAGTAGGAAACATTGTGCTTGCAAACGATTCCGCCGCCCTTGTTCACCCCGAACTGTCAGATATGGCTCTGGAAGCCATTGCCAAGACCCTTAAGGTGGACGTTTACAGGGGAACAATTGCCGGGATTAAGAATGTAGGGATGGCAGGAGTCGTTACAAATAAAGGACTTCTGGTGCACCCTAAAGTCACAGCTTCGGAAAGAGAAACTCTGGAAAAGATCTTCGGACTTCCGGTAAACATAGGAACTACTAACTTCGGAACCCAGATGCTTGGTTCAGGCCTGCTCGCGAACTCAAAGAGCTTTGTAGCAGGCTCTGAAACAACAGGGCCGGAACTCGGGAGAATCGAAGACGCCCTTGGGTTCCTGGAATGAGCTCATATCATCCATCTGTTCCAGAACAAAGTTACAGCAAGAGAGTGGTAATGATGAAGAGTTTTATTGTTAAAGGCAAATTTAAAGCAGGAAATACCTGGGAAAACTTCACAAAGAAGATCGAAAGCCAGAACGAAAAGAATGCAACCGATAAGACATACTCGATCTTCGGAAGCAAGCACCGCGTTAAAAGAGGCCAGGTCCAGATCGAAAGCATAATAGCTGAGGAGTGAAGGATATGGCAGAAGTCAGTGAAGAGATCAGGAATCTGGCAGCCAGGCATCAGGAGTTCCAGAGGCAGGCTGAAGCGCTCAGGCAGGAGATGAGCATGGTACAGGCTTCCATTTCCAGCTGCGATCAGACCATTGTAACAATAAATGAGTTGAAAGCAGCTTCGGAAGCAGGCAAAACTGCGGAAACGATGGTTCCGGTAGGTTTTGGTTCTTATGTTTATGCTGAAGTCAAGAACGCAGACCGAGTGATTGTTAATCTCGGTGCAGGCTTCAGTGCAGAGGAAACTGCAGAGGAAGCTATCGAAACTCTGAACCGCCGCAAAGAGCAGCTTACGAAAATCTTTGAACAGATGAATGCTTCACTGACTAGACTCGCACAGGGTATGCAGGCCCTTGAAGCAGAAGCTGCAAAACTTCAACCTGGCCAGGCCTGAAAAAGTCCTGGCTCAGGAAAAAGTTAACGGATTCGAGAACTCAGAAACCGCATTAAAAAATCGAAGAGTATTTAAGAATAAATAAATATATCATTAACTTAAATAAATATATCATTAACTTAAATAAGTATATCATTAACTTAAATAAKTATATCATTAACTTAAATAAWTATATCATTAACTTAAATAAATATATCATTAACTTAAATAAATATATCATTAACTTAAATAAATATATCATTAACTTGAATAATTTCAAATTTCATTAATTTCATTAACTCTAATTACCTAACTGATAATTGCTTACTGATTTCAATTACTACATTAAACCTCAATTACCTATTTTTTACGGAATCTTTTCGGGATGGATCCTGTGTTCAACAAATTTAAAGAGAAACTTGGGAGTTTTAAGAAGGCACTCAGCAAAACGATCGATGAAAAGGCAGTAGAAGTCGAACCAGTAATTGTTGAGCAGGTGCCTGAAAGCGAAGAAAGCCTTGAAGAGGAAATTGAACCGATAATTGAAGAGGAAACCATCGAGGCTGCCCTGAAAGAAGAAAGCCCCGGAGCCGAAACTGGAACAACTGTTTCTCAGGAAATCGCCCGTGTTTCAGTAGAGGATGTGAAGAAAGTTGAATACAGGAAAAAAGTTGAAAGCAGAAAAAAGGCTGAAGAGAAAAAAGTAGAAGAGGAAAAATCTCCCGAAGAGAAAAAGTCTTTTTTCAAAAAGGTCATCCCGAAAGTAGGGTTTGCTCAGAAAGCTAAAGCTCTCGTGTTTAACAGGGAAGTATATCTGGATGCTAAAGACCTGGAAGAGCCCCTCTGGGAACTCGAAATGGGCCTTCTGGAAAGTGATCTTGCCCTGTCGGTTTCCGAGGCTGTTGTCGAGTCCGTGAAAGACCAGCTTACAGGTACTACAAAAAGGATTGGAAGTAATACCGGAGAGATAGTTGAGGCAGCTCTGAAGAAAGCAATCCTTGATATTGTATCTGCTAATACCTTTGATTTTGATGATTATGTAAGGAACCGGCAAAAACCGGTTCATATAGTCTTTGTAGGGATTAACGGAACCGGAAAAACAACATCCATTTCAAAGATGACGCATAGACTGCTTAAATCTGGTTATTCCGTAATTCTTGCTGCAGGAGACACGTTCAGGGCAGGCGCTATTGACCAGCTGGGGATTCATGCAAGCAGACTTGGGGTAAAGATGATCAAGCATCAGGCCGGAGCCGACCCCGCAGCTGTTATTTATGATGCTGTCCAGTATGCAAAAGCACATAAAATAGATTTTGTGCTCTCTGATACGGCAGGCCGCATGCACACAAACATGAACCTTATGGCCCAGATGGAGAAAATCTGCAGGGTTAGTTCTCCGGACCTTATTATCTTCGTGGATGAAGCCGTAGCTGGAAACGATGCAGTAGAAAGAGCTTCTCAGTTTAATGATGCTGTCCCGATTGACGGGTCCATCCTTACAAAAATCGACGCCGATGCCAAAGGAGGAGCTGCCATATCAATTGCCTACATTACAGGCAAACCGATTCTCTTTTTCGGGATAGGCCAGGGCTACGAAGACCTTAAAAAATTCGATCCCGAATGGTTTGTGGACCAGCTTTTCAACCAGTAAAAATCCTCAAGTTTCGGGAATTAGAATCCAGGCAGTCAGCCATCAGTAAACTGGAAGCTACCGGTAAACAGAAAAATAGAAAAATTCCCGAAATCTTTTCCGGGATTTTAACTTGCAAAAAAAGTATTGCAGAAGTAATACTGCAGGTTTGTTTAGAAAGGTAGAGTCATTTCAGTAACCTGAAAGCTCCTGGATTTTAAGGCTCTTCGGGAATTATGATCCAGGCTATAACATAGCCAACTATTCCAATCCCTTGCAGAGAAAGGAGGACCCATAAAAGCCTTATAAGCGTAGGGTCTACACCAAGGTATTCGCCTATGCCCCCACATACACCGGCAATAATCCTGCTTCTCTTTGACCTGTACAGTTTCTTCATTATAACTACCTCCACTCCAGGAAAACACCCGGGGTTACCTGAAAGATATCCGACCGTCTAATTTACCGGGTTCCGTTTAATTATACCGGATTTTATATGATTTTCCCCATATAATGGATTGATTATATACGATTTATAAGTAACTCACCAGTTTGCTGAGTTTGTCGAAGTCATCGAGATTTCAGGCTTTAAACTTAACCTGTGAATCAAGAAAGACTTTCTATCAACGTTCTATCAGATACTTACCCACTCACTCATTATCTCTTCAGAGAACAGGTTTTCACCGATAGCCCGCACGTATACCCTGAAAGTCTCTCCCCCAGGCACTCTGAGCCCTTTTGCAGCAAATTGATAAGCTCCTTCCGGTTCGACTTTAACAGGATCACTTTCTATCTGATCCCATACCCTATTCTCGTCATCAGCCTGAAGGGCAACATAAACGGTGGTATTTTCAGCTATTTCGGAACCTACGTTTCTCAAAGTGACATTAACATCCACGACCCCTTCTTTTTGCGAGTACTCGCACTGGGCTTTGAAATCAAGATTTACAAGGGGTCTTCTGTACACAGGGATGACCTGAACTGGATCGTCCTTGTACTCTACAGGCATCTCTCCTATCTGCCAGTTGCTCCCCGTAGTTTCCAGATAGTAGTAACGATTGTTTTTATATTCGAAACCCCTGCCCTCCTGTTTGGAGTCACATCTTATTCCGAGAGCCATATGCTCCGGGAGTTCGAGGAGGACGACATCGTATCCCATCTCCTGCAGGATTGCTACGGAAAGGATGGAGGTATCCTCACAGTCCCCCCCATTATCATAAAGGGTCTCATAAGGAAAACGAGGGTACTGGTCATATCCGGAACTTGCAAAGTCTGATGTGTAGTTCAGTGACTGGATAAAAGAAACACAAAGACCCGGCACCTTGTTTTCTTCAAGTCCGTACTCCTTTGAAAGGGAAAAGAGAGTATCTGCAATACTTTTAATCAACCAGTCATCATACGGATCAGAGGCAAAAAGGTCATAATCCCTTTTGCGCGTCCTTGACTTGTAAGCATCATAGAGCTTATCGTCAAGCAGTAAAGTAAGATGCCATCGGTAGCCTTCATAGTTCCATGAGTAGGTTCTGGAAGATTCCCCTGGTGCTATTGACTCTTCCGTGACCAGACTATCAGAAATCTCAATATTTTCATTTTCTGCTTCCAGCAGGCTCTTCTGAATTCCTTCGTTGCCAGAATCCCCGGAGACCTCAGAAAAAGGCCAGAAGAAAAGAACCCCGGCCAGATAAACGAGTAAGAAAAGAAAAATCAGTTTAATTCTAGCTTTCATACTTAGCGCCCACCCACAAATACCTTAATAAAGTCCTATTTCCAGAGATCTTCTCTTAAGTGGGACTCTATCGGATCCACTTCCATCAGATCTTCAGGATATGGTTCGAAAAAGGTCTGATGCATAAGGTAGCTATTCTCAAAACGTATGATCCATGACCTGATTGTGTTTATTGCAGGACAGAGAGAAGCCCTTCCTTCCCTGTACTTCTCAACCCAGTCCAAAAATAGGGTTTTCTCACCGCTCGAAAGTTTATCCGAAAAATGCCCGAATGCATGCATTAACACATTGATGATGGAGGTGTATCTTGGAGCACTGGAGAGAGCACTGTACAGATGTTTCTCATAGTCGGAAGCCAGCTCTTTGAAAGGCTTGCCCTCTCTGTTTGCAGCAATCTCGCCTAATTTACGGAGTTCTGCCTGATTATAAGCCATGAGAAGCAGTTTGTTCTCCGTGTGGAAACTTATCAGATCTTTCATATTACCTTCGGACTTTACCTTCCGAAAAGCTGCCAGTGTAAAGAGTTTTGTGAGAAAATGTTCTTTTATCCGGGCATTGCGGAGCCTACCTTCGTCCTCAATAGCAAGGAAAGAGTACCTTTCCAGAACCGCACCCCCAAAATATCCCGACGTTTTTCCAACTGCCCCTTTTCCCTCAACAGACGGGTAAACCTTCACATCCTTGAGCCCGCAGGAGGGAGACCTGAACTTCATTATGAAACCGTCCACATCTTCTATAGAGTCAAGGAAACAGGTACAGAAAGTTTTCATTTTCTCAGTGACATCCTTCCCGCTCGAGGGCTGAACAAGTCTGTTTTCTCCTCTGTCAAGGATTATCCTCACCGGATTTCTTGGGACTCCAAGCCCTATTTCTACTTCTGCACAGACAGGCAGGAAATCAACGTACTTCTTAAGTTTTGCCACAACATGACTGCTAATCATATCTCCGTTATATCGGCAGTGATCGAACTCAAGGCACCTGCTAACGACAACCTTCGGCCGAGAAAACTCTCTCATTTAACCCCCATACAAAAAGGAGTTGCTTGCATAAATTGCTTTCCAGACAAAAAAGAGCATGAGACATATTCAGAAGATAAGTGGAAATATTATAAAAAGAGATTATAAAAGCAGTATTTCCAGAAAAGGGGGCTTTTTCCCGTTATTGGTAAGAGATATATAACAACGGGAAATAATAGTTAGGTAGTTTATGGGGACGATTAAGGGAATAGATAGTACTTTTCAGGATTAAGTACCGGTAGCCTGAAATTGCGCTTTTGATAACGTAAAAAGATTGCAACCTAAAGTATGAGGTGAGAACATAATAGAAGCAACATCCGAGCAGATACACATGCCTCTCATTGGAGAGGATGCCCCTTCGTTTACTGCAGTGACAACACAGGGAACAATCAATTTCCCGGATGATTATAAAGGGAAATGGGTTATTCTATTCAGCCATCCTGCAGACTTTACTCCCGTATGCACTACAGAATTTATGACCTTTGCCAGTATGCAGGACGAGTTCAGGGAAATGAACACTGAACTTATAGGTCTCTCCATAGACAGCGTCTTTTCCCATATTGCCTGGCTGAAGCGAATAGAAGAGAAAATCGAATATAAAGGGATGAAAAATCTCGAGATCAAATTCCCGGTGATAGAAGACCTGAAGATGGATGTCGCGAAGAAATACGGCATGATCCAGCCAAAAGCCTCGACCACGCAGGCTGTAAGAGCCGTATTTATTATTGATCCTGAGGCAAAAGTCAGGACAATACTCTACTATCCGCAGTCAACCGGAAGGAATATGCAGGAGATCAAGAGAATTGTGATTGCTCTGCAGAAAAATGCGGCTGAAAAAGTCGCAACCCCGGCTAACTGGCAGCCAGGAGATGACGTAATCATTCCGGCTCCGAATACAATGGAAGGAGTGAAAGAAAGGCTTGGGAAGGAAGAAGAAGGCAGGTGCTGCCTTGATTGGTTTATCTGCCTGAAAAAAGATAGCAAAAAATAACTTAAAAACAGTAAAAAACGTTATTTTATTTTTTAGATAGGGGTTTTATTTTAGATAGGGGTTTTATCTTTCATATAGGAGCCTCGCAGAGAGCAGGTTTTCGGGCTATATTCAGTAGGCTATTCCCACCTGCCTCTTTCAGAGTCGAGAAAGAGGGTATTCCCGCCTTATGTAAAAGAATTTGAAGAGGAACCTCTTACCCCCATAAGAGATCCCCCATGGCGAAAGGAGAAGGTCCAGGACTCCATTTCGCCATAATTCATCGCAATTTATGTTCAGCTCGTTCTCGTCTCAGTTTTACAGTTATCATGATTCCAAGTTCACTGACGCATGTAGCTATGAATGGAAAATTCATAACTCCAGGAACCTGAATATTGATACACTGAGATAAGAGTATCTTCAGAACTGAAACCCAGGCATGCAATATGAAGTATAACCCCCATTAACCTCAGTTATGCATGCTTAGCTTAATTGTCAGGTAGAAAGTAATATTGAAACCACTGATATATAAAATTTATCTGTATCTATAATAATTGATCATTAACTATTTGAAAAAAATTAGAGAAAAATAGCAGAAAGAATGCCAGAAAGCAGAAAAAAGAAAAATTTGTCTCGAAAACCCAATTTTATCTTAAGAAATTTACGCTTTGAAAACTTATAAAAAAGAAGCAGAATGAATGAAAAAAAGAAGCAGAATAAATGAAAAAAGAAATAGAATGAGTGAAAATTAAGAGAAGGAAAGAAGCTGATTTTATTTCTTCCCAAGTTCCTTGGAGCGTTCACTTGCTTTTATGACAGCATTCATAAAGGCAGCTCTTATTCCGGCTTCTTCGAGGGCGTGAATCCCCTGAATAGTAGTTCCGGCGGGAGATGTAACCATATCTTTGAGTTCTCCGGGGTGCATGCCTGTTTCAAGTGCCATTTTTGCGGCTCCCAGTACAGTCTGAGCTGCAAGGGTAAGGGCACTTTTCCTGTCCATCCCCTCAAGAACCGCCCCGTCAGCCATAGCCTCTATGACCGGAAAAATGAAAGCAGGACCGCTTCCCGAAAGCCCTGTAACGGCGTCCATCAGAGATTCCGGCACCTGGACTGCTGTGCCAACCGCAGAAAAAATCTCAAGGGCAGCTTTCTGGTCTTCGGGAGTTGCGTTCTTTCCAGGGGAAATTCCCGAGGCCGCCTCTGAGACTGTGGCTGCTATATTTGGCATAACGCGCACAACCCTCGTGCCTTCGAGAAGAGCATCCTCGTAAGTGGAAAGAGGTACTCCTGCAGCAATTGATATCAAGAGTTTTTCTGAGGTTATTTCATTTTTCAGATTTGAAAGCACCGAGCCAAGGGTCTGGGGTTTTACCGCAAGAATAAGAATATCCGATTCCCGGACAATAACAGCATTATCGGTCGATATCCGGATTCCCAGCTTTGCCTGTAGCTCTTTTAAAAAAGGCTCGTATACATCGCTTGCACCTATATTTTCGGGTTTTACAATTCCGGCTTTAATGATGCCCTGCATGAGAGCAGAACCCATTTTTCCTGCCCCGATGAATCCTATTTTTCTATCTGTCATATGTAAAATCTCCTTATTTCCAGAAAAGTAACTGTAAATAAACTATAAGTTTGAAAGAGAATGCTTCAGAAACCCATTTGCGGAGGTTAATTTCAAACGCATCTGCATGCGTTACCTGTCGAAGCTCCAGAGAACCCGATATTACCGTTCAAACTCTCAAAATCGGCATACTTGTTTTCAGGACTGATACTTGTTTTCAGGACTGATACTTGTTTTCAGGACTGATACTTGTTTCCAGGACTGATGCTTGATTCCAGAATTAATACTGTGATTCTGAAATATATTCACAAAACTTCATTTTTGAATTCATTCATTACTAATTTCTTGTTAAATAATGAATTATTTTGGAATCGAAGCGACAGAGGCAATCCGGGAACTCTTCTTGAGTCCGATAGGTTCAGTTTAACTCTTCCAATATGCCAATGTTTTCTTTTTTTATAACGTTGTTATAATTATTATAGCCCAGAATGCTTTCAATCTGGTCTGTATGAGTTCCTTTTATTTTGATTAGTTCTTCAGAGGTATAGTCTGTTATCCCTTTTGCAAAGATTTTGCCTTCACATTCGAGTTTTACAACATCCCCTCTATCAAATGTCCCTTCAACGTCCACAACGCCTGCCGGGAGCAGACTGTTTTTCCTGAGAACCGCAGCTTTTGCCCCTGAGTCCACGCGGACAATACCGGAAGCCCGGGCAAGAATAATCCAGCGAGCACGGTTTTTCTGAATATGCCTCTCAGCGAGAAAAAGAGTTCCTATTTCTTCTCCGGAGACAATCTTCAGAATAACATCCCCTACATCACTATTTGCAATCACGACATAGCAGCCTGCCATGCTGCAGATCTTTGCAGCTTTTATCTTTGTCCGCATCCCTCCTACGCCCTTGAAACTTGTAGGGTCACCCCCGTAACTTTCGATTTCAGGTGTGATCTTTTTTATAAGAGTCAGAAGTTTTGCATCACTATGCGTTTTTGGGTTCCTGTCAAAGAGACCGTCAATATCCGAAAGGATGATCAGTAGGTCAGCATCAATTTTGCTTGCAACCATTGCAGAGAGTTTGTCATTGTCCCCGAAGATTGCTTCAATCTCGTTTGTACAGGTACAGTCATTTTCGTTTATTATCGGGACGACACCATATTCCAGAAGGGTCGAGATGCTGTTTCTCAGGTTAAGATAGGTTATTCTATCGGAGTAGAATTCATAGGTGAGAAGCATCTGAGCTACTTTCATCCCGTATCTGGAAAAAGCCCTGCTCCAGTCCTGCATCAGTATGCTCTGCCCAACAGCTGCAGCTGCCTGCCTTATAGGGATTTCACGAGGTTTAGGGGCTATGCCCAGCTCGTTAAGTCCGACACCTATTGCTCCCGAACTTACAAGGATTACTTCTTTTCCCTGTTTCCGAAGCTCAGATACCTGAGCAGCTATGCTTTCCATGAAGGCCGGGTCAATGTTGCAGTTTTCCTTTGTGTGGTCGCAGCCCTTTCTGGTGATCGAAGAAGTTCCAATTTTAATAACGATTTTATTAACATCACGGAAGAATTGTTCTCTATCTATCAATGGAAGTGCCTCTTAATGTTATTTGGAAGGCGACTGCAGTTGATCTCAGCCGCATCCAGGATTTCCGGTTTTTGCACTTAACCTGCGTGGTATTTCAATTCAAATATATAAACATATCATAAATATTCAAGGATGTATTAATTTACATCCTCGAACTTAAGGTCAAGCTTCCTGTGGGTATAGGGTTTTGCGTTTTCTCCTGCATAGTCTGCAACAACCTGGCCTTTACCCATGAGGATATACTTGTAAATCAGCAGCCCTTCCATGCCAACAGGTCCACGGGAGTGGATCTTATTCGTACTAATCCCTACCTCGGCGCCTTTTCCATAGCGGTAACCGTCTGCAAAACGTGTTGAGGCATTAACCATAACGCTTGAAGAATCAACAAGCCCTATGAATTCTTTTCTCCGCGAAGCATTTTCCGTAATTATCCCATCCGTGTGATGGGAGCCGAAGGTATTTATGTGGTCAATTGCCTCCTTTATCGTATCTACGAGTTTTATTGAAAGGATAAGGTCGTTATATTCAAGGCTCCAGTCCTCTTCAGCGGCTCTTGAGAGAGGAGAAAGCCCCTTTTCTGTAAGTCGGGAATAGCTGTCCTTGTCACAGCGCAGTTCCACTCCTGCCCCGAGATACATTTCTGCCATCTTCGGCAGGAAAGCATCTGCAATCCCGCGGTTTACAAGAAGAGTTTCAATGGCGTTACATACTGCAGGGTACTGGACCTTAGCATCAAAGCAGACCTTCCAGGCTGTGCTCAGGTCTGCAAACTCGTCCACGTAGATATGGCAGATCCCGCTCGTGTGCCCGAGTACCGGGATTTTTGTATTATCCTGAATGAACTTGACAAACTCATTGGAGCCTCTTGGGATCAGGAGGTCGACATATGCATCAAGGCTCAAAAGACTCATGATCTCTTCTCTGGTTTCCATTAGCTGGAAGGCGCCTTTCGGCATACCCTCTGTAGATTCTATGGCTCTTACAAGAATATCAAAAATAATGCGGTTTGACTCCCTTGCTTCACTCCCGCCTTTAAAAATAGTTGCATTCCCGCTCTTCAGACAGAGTGACATCACTTGAGGCACTACGTCTGGCCGGGATTCGAAAATTACTCCTATCAGACCTATAGGGCAGCTTATCTGATAGAGGATCAAATCGTCATCCAGCTCGAGTGTGGAAAGGGTATCTCCTACAGGATCCTTGAGCTTTATTACATCCCTGATTCCTGCGATCATCCCGTCAACCTTTGAGTCAGTGACCTTAAGCCTGTCCACAAGTGCCTGGGTAAGCTTTCCTGCTGTTTTTAGTCCGGCTGCATACTCAATGTCCTTTAAATTCGCCTCAAGGATAACTTTTCTTTCCCTGTCCAGGGCTTTTGCCATGGCCTCAAGTGCCCTGTTTTTTATCTCTTCACTTACACTGGAAAGCTCAATTGAAGCTTTTTTTGCCGTAACCACTTTAGTTTCAATATCTTCAGCCATATATTCACCGTCTTTATGTAATAACCTTGAACACTTCAACCGGATAGATTGATATCAAATAGACAGACATCCAATAGACTGATGTCCAATAGTTGATGTCCAATAGAATGATAACAGGTTCTTAAACCGAATCCGATCTATCTAGCCAGCTACGGGATCAAAGATTCACATAATATTTAGCTAACCGGGATATTAAGAAGAAGGACTCAGTCCACAGAATATTTGAGTTTTTTCATACACATAGATGAAAAAAGAACACAGAGAGTCCTATGATAAATATTTTTGTATACTGTTTCGGTATATGATATGGTAAGGTTCTAAATAAAAGATACCATTTGGTGAAGTAGTTTTTGTTTTTTTGATAAAATAGGATCAGTTAAATTTATATATATTAGTATTTTTATACAAGTCAAAATGATATTTAGTAAGTATATAAAAATATATAAGGCTGAAGAGCTCGTTTATTTAATAGTTAACACTGATAAAAACTTCATTCAGGCTGAGACCGGAAATAAAAAATCTAGTTTACAAGATTTAAAAAAAATAGTATTATATTATTAAAAGAAAAAAATATTATTTAAAAAACGCAATTAAAATAAGGCTTAAAGTAAAGTTATCTTGTGGAGGAAATATTATTTCAAAACGAATATATATACGATGCATATAACTATAGAATATGCGGCTTCATTTCATGGAGATGCATACTAAATCTTGAAAAAAGAGATTCTGGAATACCCCTGTAATTTTTGAGCATATTCTGCATAAGAAAGAAGGCGGACAAAATACTACGGCCCCGGAAATGGTCATTTTTAGCATTATTAATATGATGAGGATGCCGCATTCGCCCGGAATAAATCATGGTCGTCTACTAAGCCGTTTCATACACAAAGTTTATTATAGGGGCAGATCCATATCGAAATGGGGATAACTTCAGTAGATTGGTGGTGTGTAAAAAATGAAATCATTCGCATTAGTCCGGACAGACGACTCGGATAAAGTAAAAATAGCATTACATGACCTAGAACGATACGGACATATTCAATTTTCAGCTACTCCTAAATGTATAGAACCTAACTATGCTGATGAGCTTCTTGTAAGTGTAATGGGCGTATCACTCAAGTCAAAATGCAACTCTGCAGCCCTTGTAGAGTTGAATAACCACGCTGGAGCAGCTATAAGCAGGTTGAAGAAGATTCACCCCCCTGCGCATATAATTATTATCAGTCCAAGGCATAAAATGTTTGAAGAGCTGGCTGGCAAATTTCAAAAGTATCCGGAGTTCGACAGAACATTCAATCATCAAAAGAACCCGCAAAGTATGGATATGATTCAGGAAAAAGGAGAATCGTCCAATCCAATGCATAAGGAATAAGGCTTCCTCTTTTTTAAACTGTAATAAGTATTAACTTTTACTACCTTTTTCTCTCAAACATACCGGGAAAAAGGGAACTCTATTTTTAGAGATTAAAAAACCTCAATTTATCTAATTAGACTAATTACCTGTTCTAATTGTTAATTGTCAAATCTAGCATTTGTTTCATATTCCTGATTTTATCTAATTAGACTAATTACCTGTTCTAATTGTTAATTGTCAAATCTAGCATTTGTTTCATATTCCTGATCAAAAGATGAGCCTGTTTTTGACCTGAGTTTGGAAACGTAAGTGTACAGGCTTTCTATGTCTTTGATTTCTTTCTGTGTTATTAGCTTCAGTTTATTTCGGATCTGAAGTTCAGGCTTTACCCCAAAACTTCCGAAATATTCTGAAAGTTTGGCGGCAAGCAGGTCACCTCTCCGATCCCAGTCTGTCAGTATAATGACCTCACAGCCAAGCCTCGCTATCCTCTCAGAAAAATTAAAAAGAGAGTGCCGGGTTGCAAGTTCGAAGCTGCCTTCAATGCCAAGCCGCTTCATGGAAAGAATATCCCTTTTTCCTTCAACAATAATTACTGCTCCCCTTTCAGAGTGTTCTGAAAGTTCTAAGAGCAATTCTTCAATCCTTTCCAGTCTTTTTCGGTAGATTTCAAGATCAGTCACGTTATTCTGCAACCTTTTTCGTTAAACAGGAGATATAGTCAGAGGATTACTCTTTGAGTCCGAAGATTATTCTTTGCAATTGTGTCTTTATTCGGCCTTTATTCGGCCTTTATTTATTTAAGCGGGCTCCAAAAACAGAAACAGCCTGTTGATAGGAGACCCCTTTTATCAGTAAGGACTTTTTGCTGCTTGTGGCTCCGTTGCTTATCAGAATATCCGAACTGCTAATCCCGAAGAGTTCGGCAAGGCTCTCAATAAGTTGTTCATTTGCCTTTCCTTTCTGGGCGTTTTTAGTCAGCTTTACTTCAATTCTCCTGCGCCATTCATTATAGCCGCTTGGAACGGAAAGCGACCTGGAACCCGGAGTGACTTCGATATCAATCATAACACCGGAATCCAGAGCTTTTATTGCCTCTTCGAAGGACATGTGTGTCATCTTTTTGAAGATATAATATAAAGCAGTAACGAAGTAACCGCAACAACTGGCAATGAGAATCATCAAATTAACAAAAATAGCCGGAAACTAATAAGCTGTGAATTAGGGGCTGACAAAATCAGAGTCAGCTAATAAAGCGTGCATTTTGGATCACTATAAAAGTTATTGTAAGCTATTTTTTATGAAAAATAGATTTGTGTAGAATAGTGCTGTGGCCCGGACGCACTAACTCCGAAAGATCATCCTCTGGTTTTCCGCAGTCCCTTTCAGTTACCCTCGTGCCGGGCAGTGTCACACTATCGATGTATCGCATTGGGGTTGTCTGTACACTCACAGTTAGGATTTACCATTATCTCGTGCAAGGACCTATACAATGCGACTGGCAGTTATATATAATTACTAACTTATAAATATGCCGGTAAAAAGGACATCGTTATGTGCAAATATAATTAAAAGAATCCGTTTAAAACATAAGAAAAAAGATTCTGGATGCCCGGAACAGAGAAAGATGTCAAGATAGTATAAAAGGGGCTTAAGGAAAAGTTATATATGATGTATATGTTTGGTCTTCCATTAACTGAGCACAGGCGTTTGATGATCAGCAGAGGTGCGTATATATGTACGGCACTGAACAGATAATTTCCGGAACAATTATTGCAGGTCCCGAACTGGATCCCATAGAGGGGTACATTTGTGTAAAAAACGGGATTATCACGGAAGTTGGAGAAGAGCGTACATATTCTGCAAATATAATAGCTCCCTGTTTTGTCAATGCCCACACCCATCTAGGAGATTCAGTTTGCAAAGACCCTCCACTGGGAAATGCTTCCGGTTTTCGGGTTCAGAGAGACCTTGACTCTCTGGTAAAGCCGCCGGATGGATTGAAACACAGAATCCTCAGGGAAACTTCCTATAAAATACTTATCGAGTACATTAGAAAGTCCCTATTAGACATGATTGAGACAGGAACCTGTGCTTTTGCGGATTTTAGAGAAGGAGGAGTTGTAGGAGTTGCAGCCCTCAATAAAGCTCTTGAGGGACTTGAACTGCACTCCCTTGTATTTGGTAGACCTACAGAACCCGAGCTACCGTTGGGGGTGGTGCTTGCCGAAGTAAGAAGAGTTTTATTGCACTCCGATGGACTTGGAATAAGCGGAGCAAACGATCTCGATATGGAACTCTTGCAGGAGATTACAGCCTGCACACGAAATATAAAAAAGCTCTTTGCAATCCATGCAGGGGAAAAGAACAGAAGTGACATTGAAAAAGCCCTATCTCTGGAGCCCGACCTGTTGATTCATCTGACACAAGCCACAAAAAAAGATCTTGATGAAGTAGCTCAGACAGAAATTCCAGTTGTTGTCTGCCCGAGGTCGAACTTCGTAACAGGAGCAGGCATGGCACCAATAGCTGAAATGCTTGAGGCTGGAATCCGGGTAGCAGCAGGTACAGACAACGTAATGTTAAACTCTGTAAATATGTTTGCTGAAATGGAGTTTATGTCCAAAGTATTTTCGATCGAAGATAGGCAAGTATTTAAAATTTGCACACTTAATGGTTCTTTTGTAATGGGGCCTGGTTCCACGGGTTCTATAGAAAAGGGGAATAAAGCTAATTTGATGATCTTGAACGGGAGTTCAAACAATCTGGCAGGGATAAAGGACCCTATAAGTGGAATCACAAAGAGGGCAAGGCCCGACGATATATTAGCGGTGCTTCATTCGTAAAGAAAATGGAGAGCAAGACATGACGAGCGAGTTTTACCGGAATATAGTAATTGCAACAGACGGATCCGAGAATACCCAGAGGGCAATTTCTTACGGAATTGAGATTGCAAAACTCAGTGGGGCTATAGTTCATGCACTTTATGTAGTGGACACATCTTCTTTTTCTTCAATACCGATGAGCTCGGACGGCGGCTGGGAAGCAATGTTCGAAATCCTTAGAAAGGAGGGGGAGAGAGCTGTTTCTGCCGTGAAGTATCAGGGAGAGGCTGCAGGAGTAGAGATAAGAGAGGTTGTATGGGAAGGGAACCCGAGTAACGTGATTATCGAGTTCTCAGAAAATAACAATATTGACCTGGTAGTTATGGGGACACTTGGAAAAACCGGGCTTGACAGGTTCCTTCTGGGAAGCGTTGCAGAAAAAGTGGTCAGAAGCTCAACCGTTCCGGTAATGGTTGTCCGGAGTGGAGAAACAAGCTGATAGTGCCATCAACTTGAAGCCTTTTGAAGAAGAAGCGATATAAGAAAAAATCCAGGATTCAGAGGACAACACAGGTGTAGATCAAATGCCAAAAAACATCTTCATAGAAGATATCATGGTAAGGGACGTCGCATGCGCGACCTTGCCTGGTTCCAGGGACGAGGTTCTTAAAATTCTTAAGAACAAACACATCTCGGGAGTGCCGGTACTCAAAGATTCCAAAGTAGTTGGAATCGTGACCAGGACAAACCTTTTACAAAACCCTGAAGAAGAACAGCTTGCCCTTCTTATGACACGAGATCCGATAACCATATCCCCTGGATCGGACCTGCAGACTGCCGCACGCCTGCTCCTGCAGCACGGCATCAGAAGGCTTCCTGTGGTTGATAATGGAAAGCTCGTGGGACTTGTTACGGTTGCAGACGTCGTGGGCACAATTGCGGATATGAATATTGATATTCCGATCAAGGACTATGTGGAAACGGAAGTAGTTGCAATTTATAGTGAAACACCTCTGCCGGTCGTAGCGAGGATTATGGAGCTTGCCGGTGTTAAGGCTGTGCCTGTACTCGATGCTGCCCTGGAACTCATAGGGATCATTTCGGACAGGGACGTCATCTCTGCGAGTATTATTGAAGACAGTGTGGAGATGTCGGACATGTCCGCAGGTCAGGACGACGATGCCTGGACCTGGGAATCCATGCGAGATACCATGAGCATTTATTACAGTGTGTCCAGAATTAAGGTCCCCAATATGATCGGAAGCGATATCATGATCCGGGAACCGATCACAGCTACTTATATTGCATCAGTCAGCGACTGCGCAAGAAAAATGAAGCGTAACAGGATCGACCAGATACCGATCATTAATTCAAACCGCAAGCTTCAGGGCCTCTTAAGAGACCACGACCTCCTGAAGCCACTGATAGACTTTGAATAAAATAGCTTAAATGTCTGACTGAAATCAGTTTTGAGCCGGGCCAGAAATAGTTCAAACCCCTGCTCAAACTTATCTCAGTCAAAAAATAGAAGTAGACTGAAAAAAAGCCTGAAGGAAATAGACTTGAAGCCAGGTGCCAGGTCTATTCCAGAATTCCAGTGCGGAAAGACGCTTTAAAATAGAGCACCTCAATTTTTCTCAACTTAATACTTTTTTCAGGAGCCATAAAATGAACAGGCCCTTTATTTTTATAAACTCTGCTATGTCAGCTGACGGCAAGCTCTCAACAAAAGAGAGAAAGCAGGTAAAGATCTCCGGAAGACTAGATTTTGAGAGAGTGGATGAGCTCAGAGCTCAGGCAGATGCGATCATGGTAGGGATAGGAACCGTACTTGCCGATGACCCAAGTCTCACTGTAAAATCTCCTGAAAGGAAAGCCGCAAGAAAAGCTGCCGGAAAAAGCGAAAATCCGGTAAGAATTATCGTGGATAGTGTCGCAAGAACTCCTCTAGATGCTGATTTATTCAAGAAAGGAGAAGGGCTCAGGATAATTGCTGTTTCAAATTCAGCCCCCGCAGAAAAAATCAAAAGTCTGGAAGAAAAAGCTCTGGTCCTTAAAACAGGAGACCTTAAAGTTGACCTTACAGAGCTTACGGCAAAATTAAAGGAAATGGGCATAAACACACTCATGGTCGAAGGAGGTGCGACCCTTAACTGGGGCATGCTTTCCGCAGACCTTGTTGATGAGATATATACTTTCGTTGGAAACCTTATCATAGGAGGAAAAACAGCCCCGACTTTTACGGACGGGGAAGGTTTTACAGAAGCCGAACTTCTTGGGCTTGAATTGCTTTCGGCTGAAAAAATAGAGGACGGAATACTTCTTAAATGGAAGGTTAAAGGGAAAAGGAATTAGACTCTCCTCTTCTAACTTATTTTAGCAAAATATCATTTTTAATCTTATTAAGTGAAAAATTAATTTTGTTTACAGCAGAACACTTCATAAAAGTAGATAAACAACTGATGTAAACAACTGATATAAACAACTGATATAAACAACTGGTAGATAAACAGCTGGTCCGTCCAGTGAATTGAGGAAATCTGTCAGTTTTACCTATCTGCCTCAACGGGTATATTTCTGACCATGTGAGTTGTGATCTGACTCAATAGAGTACATTTTTGACTCCAGGTTACATGTTTGACTCTGCCGGTTACCTTTTTGATCCAGACCTGAGCTTTTGCATTTCAAACCCGCCTCTGCAGTATACGAAAACTTCCAGCTCGCATTTCCCTTTAAGAAATTCCCGCATTCTGCGGTCATAGATCTTCTGGACATGTTTAAGACCATTCTTCCTGAAATGAGCCTGTAAAGCTTCGAGAAAACCAATCATCTGTTTGAGATAAGCTTCTTCATAAGCCCTGGTCTCCTGTGAAATTGCTTCGCAGGTTGAATCGTCGAGTTCTGAATGATAACTCCCGTGCTCGTTTAAGCCGCTTATCTGCCGCCAGTCTACTTTTCCGGTTTCATCGGCTTCCCTGTGAAGCATATGGGGATATACTCTGCAGATTGAAGGGCGGCTTCCATAGATCCTGCACTTTTTGTTTTCCAGGAAAATACAGGAGCCGTCAGGCTTTGTTTTCAGGGCATAGCCTGAAACATAGAACCTGCCGTTCTGGTCGCAAAATTCGTAATAGGGAGCAGGAGTGACGGCATCCGGATCTATTTGCTGTATAATTTCAAGATCTGAATCAAGCAGGAACACATGGTCATTAAACTCTTTAGTACAGCAGCGGGCACAGAGTTCACACCTGAATCCCAGTTCTTTGATTATGCCGACAAACTCAGAGTCCGGGAAGCTTATTAAATCCCCAAGTTCCTCTCGCGCGTCGGCAAGCCTGATTTCAATAGGATTGTTTTTTACGGAAATCACCTTTTCAAAAGAAATACTGAATATTTGTCCTGCTATTCGTCTATCCTGCTATTCATCCTGTTTATAGCACCATCTGAGTAACTGTACAGTTCCACATGGATTTATATGCATTTTCCAGAGGTAGAATTATTTATATCTTACGCATATCTGTTACATTTTATGCCTGGATTTTGGGCTATGTCCGTAACATTTAATTACTAGCATTTCTCTTTATGATAAACTCAAGGCTTGATGAAACTTATAATTTCTTACTTTCAGGCTTCAAGGAATATCAAGTATTCCGATTAAGATTATTGACAGATTATCGATTTGACACATTATCGAATCAAAATACCTCTATTGCTAAAACACTGCTGAGGAAAAAAATCCGCGGCAAACAGCAGTGGTCAGCAATAAGGCAAATATGGTATGTGAATAAATCACCTGTAAATTAAAGCAAATACAGAATAAATTCAAATCAAAATCAACGAGGAATGATAATGGGCAAAACCGGCAGCATTGATTGGGTAAAGGTAAAAGGCAGAAAAGGCAGAGTAATTAAGGTCCCGAAATCGAAAGCTCAGAAAGCACACCCAGGACCTTCACAGCGCTTCACCTCTTCAGGTCACAAGAGGCGCTTCATAAGAAGATCTGCAAAAGCCCTTGTAAAGTAATTTTAAGGGCTTTTCTATTTTTACCTTTTTTTTAGTTATATTTTTTAGCTATTTGCCAGCCTTTTTTACGTGAATTAAAGGAGCTAGTTTACTCCAAGCAATACCGACCTCGAATCTCCAGAACCCTATTTTAATTGATGTTTTTAAATTCACTGCTTCTAATAGCTGATGCTTCATAAAAAGAACAAATTAAAAGTAATAACTTAAGCAGACAGAAAAACTTGAAATAACCATTTAAAATATTCTTCATCTGATCTTCTTCATCTGAACCTTCTTCATCTGAACCTTCTTCATCTGACCTTCTTCGCCTGCCGGAGGAATAATTTCAAGATCAAAACCTGAGAGCAAGATACGCAATGCTTACCCCCATGAGGCAGAGAATAACATTTAGAAAGATATTGAGAAAAAATGAGATGTTTTGCCCTTCTTCGAGCAGCTTGAAAGTTTCATAGGCAAAGGTTGAAAAAGTTGTGAAGGAGCCGAGAATTCCTATGTTCACCAGATAGACCATTGATTCGGGCTCAGAGGAAAAAGTAAGGAGAGCAAGCACCATACTGCCCAGAAAATTTACTATAAGGGTTCCTGCCGGAATATTCCGGATTTTTGGTATACGGCTTGAGACAGTATAGCGGAGAGACGCCCCTATAAAGCCGCCCGTACCTATCAAAAAGAGCTCACCAAGGCTTGAAACGGGAAACATGATCAGGTCTCCCTGTTCGAGAGGGCTTTTATAACGCTCCTGCCAAAGAATACGCCCGTAAGGGTCAGAAAGAGATTGGCACTGATGTTTCCAAGGGCAGGAATAAAAGGCATGCTGAAAGACTGGACTGCAAATGTAGAGAAGGTCGTAAATGCTCCCATAAACCCGGTCCCGAATGCGATCTTTCCTTTAGGGCCTATGAATCCCAGGTACTCAGTGTCATACATTATCATGCCCAGCATGAAACTCCCTAGTACGTTTACAGACAGGATGCCAAGCTGCCCTTCCACAAGCTCGCAGAGTAAAAATCGGCAAACTGCTCCCAGAAAGCCGCCAGCTCCTATTAGAAAAATCTTGTCCATTTCTTTATCTGGAGAGGGCATTTTCTTCACTTATATTGTTAGTAAAAAATGGAGTAAAGGACGGTTACGTTGTTCCTTCTACCTCCTGTTAGTATAAAGTTTTATTCATTTCCAGAGAGCGAAAAAATAAAAAGAGTTAGCCGAATTCGTCTCTGTTTATCTGTTTTATTGATGAGGAAGACAATTATTCGATAAGGAAGACATCTACTTCCTGTCCTTCCTCATAGCCTTCCACATGCTCAGGAACGAGTACATAACCGTCAGCCTTTGCAACCGAACTAAGAACTCCTGCCCCAGCCCCCATAAGCGGGCGCACCCTGTCCCCTTCAAAGACAACGCGGATGAAGTTGACGTACCCTATTTTCGAACTTATTTTTGCAGCCAGGCGCTTTCGAAGGACAATTTCCGGCATTTCAGGTATCGAGCCCAGTTTTCGGATTCCAGGGCGGACAAAGAAATAAAGGGCAACAAGACCGGCAACAGGGTAGCCTGGAAGACAAACCACTGGAGTTTTACTTATCACACCAAGGGCTGCAGGTTTTCCAGGGCTGAGACCGATGCCGTGAACAAGCAGTTTTCCCAGGGACTCCACAACTCCCGGAGCATGGTCTCTTTTACCGACCGAAGTCCCACCTGAGAGGAGGATCATGTCAGCGTCAAGGTTTGCCTCTACTGCTTCTTTTATGCTCTCAGGGCGATCAGGCACGATCCCTGTGCATCTGGGAATCCCACCCCACCGGTTCACATAAAGGGCAGCCATAAGCCCATTGGTTTCAATTACCATCCCAGGAGGGGGAACTTCGTCAGCTTTCTCACGGCTTACCAGCTCGTCTCCTGTAGGGATAATTGCAACCACAGGTTTTCGAAAAACACTCACCCTGTCAAGCCCGAGGGATGCAAGGACTGCAGCATCACAGGGACGAAGGAGATGCCCCTCTTCAAAAACCAGATCTTCTTTTTTTATGTCCTCTCCAACCTGCCCGACGTTCCTTCCAGGATAAACCTGAGCCCTTATCTCAACCATATCCCCGGTTGTAACAGTGTCCTCAACCATTACAACCGCATTAGCCCCGTCAGGCAGGGCAGCTCCGGTATGAACCCACATAGAAGTTCCTTCCTCTATACTGTCAGAAAGCTGTAAGAGCACGGGATTTGCAGGAGAGGAGCCCTGCGTATCAGATGCCCTTACAGCGTATCCGTCCATTGCAGCACGCCTGTAATGAGGGACGTCCCTCCCGGAAACTACAGACTCTGCAAGTACCCTGCCCGCACAGGCTTCAAGTGGCACCTCATCGGTATGCCTGAGAGGGGAAATGCTTTCAAGGAAAAGCTGTAAAGCTTCATCAACTGAAGTGCGTTCTTTGAATATCCTGCCCATATCCTCGCCCCTGGAAAAAATCATCCCCCGGAAACAGGAGGCAGAACTCCAATTTCATCCGAGTCCTTAAGGAAAGTGTCAAGCCCTTCAAGGTGCCGGACATTATTTCCGTTGATCAGGACATTAATAGAGCCGCAAAGGACCGGGCTTTCATCCTTTTCATCTAACTTTTCAAAAATAAGGTTTTTTAACTCAGGATATCTCTCAGTGAGGGATAAAAGGACATCGATAACCTTTTCTCCGGAAAGCAGGAGTTCAGGTGTGCCTGCTGCCTCACGCAGATTTGCAAATAACTTAACCTTTACTTCAGCCATGAGGAAGACTATTTCATCCTACTCCTTAAATATACCTATGCCTCATAAGAAGCAGTCATCACCGGAAGGTTTGGGAAACAATGCAGCAAAGTCCAGATAACGAAACCGCAAATTCATCGGGGCTCCCGGATAAAAAGTACTGGCTTCTCGGGTTTCTGATTGTGTTTTTTGCCCTGACGCTCAGGCTATTTAAGCTTGGGGAGAGGGTTTTCCATCATGATGAAAGCGTACATGCCAGTTTTACCCTCAAACTGCTCGAACACGGAGAGTACAGTTATAATCCAGCCTACCATGGTCCTTTTCTCTTTCATTCTACTGCAGCCATCTTCCATTTTCTGGGAGTAAATGATGCAACAGCCCGCCTGGTTCCTGTCTTTTTCGGAGTTGCAACTCTTCTTTTGCTCTTCTTGCTGAGAAAAGAACTGGGAAAAAACGGAGTGCTCTGGTCAATGTTTCTGCTTGCATTTTCTCCAGGCATGGTATACTTCTCAAGGTTCTTCAGAAATGATATGATAATTATATTCTGTACCCTGGCTATTGTTGCAGGCGCATTCCGCTATCTCGACAATATTCACAGCTCAAAGCGATACCCTTACGTCATCCTGGCAGCATCGTCTCTTGCCCTTGCCGTGTCTTCAAAAGAAAATGCCTATCTTATCATCCTCATTTTCGGGGCTTACGCCGGACTGGGCTTACTATACTGGATTTATTCA
Source organism: Methanosarcina sp. DH2 (assembly GCF_020804225.1). GTDB lineage: Archaea > Halobacteriota > Methanosarcinia > Methanosarcinales > Methanosarcinaceae > Methanosarcina. The sequence goes on along the minus strand of NZ_WJBI01000001.1, from coordinate 521,220 downwards.
GACTGGAAAAAAGAAGGAGTGGGGCTGCAGAAGACTCTTCTCCGTAAAATTTCAGCTCTTTTACCTTACCTTCCTGAGCTCCTTCTTTCAGGAGCATTGTCTGTTTTTATCATATTGTTTTTTTACTCCAGCTTTTTCAGGAACGATGTATCCCTGTTTTCAATCGTGGAAAGAGCTTTTAACCACTGGATGGAAATGCACAGGATAGAGAGGATAGGAGGTCCTTTTTACTATTATCTCCCCATTCTTTTTAGATATGAGATTCCGGTTATACTCTTTGGGACTGCGGGCTTTATCCATTTTCTGGAAAATAAAGGGCGAAGTAAAGGACAGAATTATTCATTTTTCCTTTTCCTCTGTTACTGGGCACTTACCAGCCTGCTGCTCTATTCTTATCTGCAGGAAAAAGTCCCCTGGCTTGTCGTACATATCATCCTGCCTTTCGGACTCCTTGCAGGAGCTCTCCTTGGAGAGGTATTTTCCCGAGATACTGAAGGCGGAAAACCGAAACAGGCAAATTATTCTGGCAAAACCAGCACATTACTGGCAGGAATTCTGGCGCTCACTCTGCTGATCTTTATAGGTCAGTGCATTTCAGTAAACTACTACCGCAGTATGGAACCGACTGAACTGATCACATACACGCAGGCCTCTCCAGAGATTCGCGAGCTCATGGAAAAGATAGAGGGATTCGACCGAAGGCCTGAAACCCTGAGGCTTTACGTGGTCGATCCGAATCAACTGTACTGGCCCCTGCCCTGGTACCTGCGAGACTATGAGAAAATAGGGTACTCTTCAAAACTACCCGAGAGCAGTAAATATGATGCTATAATCGTGCCCATATCCTATGATATGTACAGGGAAATCCCTGAAGAAGAATATTCCTCTTACAACTTTACTCTGCGCCCGGGAAGAGATTTCACCCTCTATTATAAGAACAAACTTGAAAAAACCGAATAATCCTTTTCCAGGCAGCGAAACTGAAATTCTGGGTTTTTTATATAAATAAAGATTCACATAGTAAGTGTAGGAACAGAAAGAATCAGGATATAAAGATAGCTGTAGTTGGGGTGTTCATGCTGGTAAAGAGTTTTACACAGGGAAAAAACTCTGGGAAAAACGGCATCGATAATGCAGAACCTGAAAAAAGTTTCCGAAAAGGAGACGAACTTTCTGAAGCTTCTCAGGAATCTTCTCAAAACTCAGAAGCATTTTTCGAATCAATCGTTAAGGGATCTGAAGGCTGCCTCTGGATGACGATTGAAGAGCTTATGACCAGAGACCTGGTAACAGTAAATGAAGATGCACCTGTTGAAGAAGTATTCTCACTTTTTGCAAAACATCCTTACCATACCCTGCCAGTAGTTAATAATAAAGGGGAGCTTGCAGGCATTATTGACCTGGACATCATTCTTGAGATTCTACTTTTGTGCCTGATGCCCAGAGAGAAACACACGCCTTTTACAGCTAGAAGGTCTCTGGGAGAAAATGCAAAAGAAATCATGATTAAGCATCCTGTGACAATCTCTCTGAAATCCACACTGAAGGATGCCTCTGATCTTATGATGAAGCACAGGTTTGACCATATATGTGTCAATGATGATGGAAAACTTGTAGGGATCATATCCAAGAGAGACCTAGTAAAAGAGATTTGCAGAAGAAGAAAAAAAGAAGGCTCTAAGGAAAAAGAGGACTGATAAAGGAGAATTAGAAAAAGGAGGTAAAGAAGGGAGTTAAAGAAATAAAGGCTAAGAGGGAAGTAAAAGGAAGTGAAAGACGCCTCCGAAGAGTCTTAAGTAACAGACAATTTAGACAGGGTTGAGATAAGAAAAAGTAAGGGGGTTACAGCCATAAGTGCTCTGTTTCAAATATTATTTCTTATTTTCAGCGTGAAAATACTGGGTGAGGCAGCAGAGAGAATTGGTGTCCCCTCAGTTATGGGAGAGATTCTGGCTGGAATATCATTTGGAGTACTTTTTCTTGACATAGAGACCGAAGTAATTGCCTTCTTTGCCGAACTCGGTTCGATTTTTCTTCTTTTCACTGCAGGATATAAAGAGGTTAACTTCAAGGAACTGAAATCCGCATCATTAACTGCCCTTGTTCCTACGCTTTCCCAGATTATTTTTGCCTTTGCTTTCGGTTTTTTACTCGGAAGGATTTTTAATTTTACTTTTCTTCAGAGCCTTTTTATGGCGGTTGCTTTCAGCCCGACAAGTATAGGGGTGGTGATCAGGACCCTCATAGACCTGAATTATCTTTCCAGCAAGCCAGGTACAGTAATGCTCTCCTCGGCGATCCTGGATGATATAATAGGGATTTTTTTGCTCTCTGTAGTGGTCACCTTTGCCCGCTTCAACCGTGCGCCTTCAATTCTGGGTATTCTTACGATTGCAGGAAAAATTCTGCTTTTTCTGCTGATTATGTATATTCTCGGAAAATACTTATTTCCCAGGATTTTTGGCTATGCTCAGAAAATGCATGCAAAAGAAACAGTATTTTCCCTTGTGGTCATGGTAGCCCTTTTTTCTGCCTATCTTGCAGAGTTTTTTGAGCTTCATGCAACAATAGGAGCATTCATAGGAGGAATATTAATCTCGGAAATCCCCCTTGCCAAGCTCCAGGATGTGCAGAGCAAAGTAGAAGGGCTAGCTTATGGAATTTTGATCCCACTCTTTTTCGCATTCATAGGCTTTTCAATTGACCTGTACACCCTGGGAAATACAGGCCTCTTTGCTCTCGTGGTCATCTTCCTCGCCCTCTCAGGAAAGCTAATAGGGGGTTTTATAGGATCAAAAGCTATAGGTTTTGATTTTTACGAGAGCTTTATTTTCGGGGTAGGAGTCATGCCCAGAGCAGGGGTAGAACTTGTCGTGCTAACCATAGGCAGGGACCTGGGGATCATTAATCAGGAAATATTTTCGGCGGTAGTGCTTATGGTGGTTATATCCATTCTGATTTCACCTTCAGCGTTGAAATTTGCAATTCAAACTGAAAGAAAAAATAAAACAGATAGAGAAATAAGTGTGGAATAAGGACACAACTATCCAAAATGGAAAGGAAATAGGGTATGCTATTAAGACTTAGAGCCGGAAAAGATACCCCATTTTATACATATTCCTTTTGATCAGCGCTCTTCCTAGAGTTCAGGTACTTTATAATCTCCACCGAAATGAGTGTGGTGGAAGCTAAAGCCAGTATGACTCCCCACTCAGAAAGTGAAAGGGGAACTGTCCTGAAAGCAAATTGGAGGAACGGGACGTAAATCACCATCAACTGCAGGACCACTGTGGTCAGGACCGCATAGACCAGAGCTTTGTTTGTAAAAAGCCCCAGAGAAAAAACTGAATACTTATCAGAACGCCAGTTAAATGCATTGAACATCTCTGAAAAGACCACGAGTGTAAAGACCATAGTCTGCAGTTTCGAAATAGAAAAACCATTATCCAGGGACCAGACTAAAAGTATCAGTGCCTGAGAGGCGATAAGCCCTCCCAATCCCAGCCCGGCAACGATTTCACGGCGGGTGATAAGCCCTTCCTTAACGTTCCTTGGCTTCTGTTTCATAAGCCCCCTGTCAGGAGGTTCAACAGAAAGAGCCATCGGAGGGAGACCATCCGTTATCAGGTTAATCCACAGGATCTGTACGGCAAGCAGAGGAAGGATCTGCCAGCCTAGAATTACTATGAGGACAATAAGGACTTCTCCTATATGGGCTGTAAGTCCGTAGGTGATGAAATTCTTAATGTTCTTAAATATATTTCGTCCTTCTTCAACCGCTGAGACAATGGACGCAAAGTTATCATCGGTCAGGATCATGCTTGAGGCTTCTTTGCTGACGTCAGTGCCTGTAATGCCCATTGCTATGCCCATATCAGCAGCTTTCAGGGCAGGCGCATCATTAACCCCGTCTCCGGTCATTGCTACAACATAACCCTTCTTCTTAAGAGCTTTTACCACCCTCAGTTTATGAGCAGGATAAACCCGAGCGTAAACCGAGACCTTTTCAACTCTTGCCTCAAATTCGCTCTCGTCAAGGCTGTCAAGTTCCGAACCAGTAAGAGTAAGGTCGTTTTCTTTCAAAATCCCGAGTTCTCTTGCAATTGCAGCTGCTGTAACCTTATGGTCTCCAGTTATCATTACAGTCTTTATGCCGGCATCCTCACAGGTTTTGATTGCAGCTTTCGCTTCTTCTCTTGGAGGGTCTCTCATGCCAATTAACCCTGAAAAGACCATGTCTCCTTCGACCTTTTCTGCAGGAATTTCCCCGGAAGAGACTTTTTCTGGAGAAAAACCTTCATCAAACGAACGGAAAGAAAGGGCCATAACCCGCAGAGCCTGATTAGCTAGTTCTTTAACCTGCTCGGAGATCTCCTGCTTCTGTTCTGGAGTTAAATCTTTTATTTCACCGTTGAGAAGAATCTTTGTACATGAGCCAAGAATTACCTCAGGAGCTCCTTTTGAGAAAGCCACGAGCTCGGAATCCAGAAAGTTGCCCGGACCGTCTTCCAGCTTATTGAAGGTTGTCATTCTCTTACTTTCGGAAGAGAAAGGGATTTCCGCAAGTCTCGGATACTTTCGATCAAGTTCGGATTTTTCAAGTCCAGCCTTTGCCGCAGCGACTACTAGAGCTGCTTCTGTCGGATCCCCTGTAATTTTCCATCTATCTTCTTCTTTATAAAGATTTGAATCGTTGCACAGAGCAGCCCCGAGTAAAAGTACTCGAAGATTCTTATCATCCTCCGGTACTTCTGAATCCTCTTTTTCTGAATCCCCTTTTTCTGAACTGCCTTTTAGAAATTTCCCCTCAGGATTATACCCGACTCCCGTTACCTTGAGAACCGTCCCATTAACATATATCCCCTCAACCGTCATTTTGTTCTGAGTGAGCGTGCCTGTCTTGTCGGTACAGATAATATCCGTAGCACCCAGGGTTTCTACTGAAGGCAGTTTTCTTATAAGGGCATGCCTTTTGACCATGCGCCTTATCCCGAGCCCTAGCCCTACTGTGACGACTGCAGGAAGGGCTTCAGGAATAGCGGCAACTGCGAGCGCAACGCCCCAGAGAAACATGTCGATAGGGGGAAAGCCGGAAAAGACGCCGAGCACTGCAACAAAAGCTACGATTACAAGAGTTGCCGCGCCAATCCACCTGCCGAATTTATCAAGGCTTTCCTGCAGAGGGGTTCTGGACCTTTCGATTGTCCCGAGAAGCCCGGCAAGCTCTCCAAAAGAAGTTTTCATGCCTGTTGTCGTTACAACAGCTTTTCCTCTTCCATAGGCAACTGCAGTCCCTGCATAGACCATATTTTTTCTGTCAGCCTCAGGAGTGTCAGCAGGTAGAGCATCGGGAGTTTTCTGGACAGGCACAGATTCCCCTGTGAGCGAGGACTCATCGACTTTGATGTTATACTCTTTAATTACCCTGGCATCTGCAGGGATGCGGTCTCCGGTCTGAAGCAGAAGAATATCACCGGGAACCAGTTCTGTTGATGGGATCTTTTTTTCAGCCCCATTCCTTATTACTACTGCTTCCGGAGATGTCAAGGACTTAAGAAGTTCGATCGCTTTTTCAGCCCTGTACTCCTGCACAAAACCTAGAATTCCAGCAAGAAAAACAGTAAATAAAATCACTACTGCATCAATGGCCTCACCGAGTATAGCCGACACAATGGAAGCAATTATCAGGATAGCAATTAAAATACTTTTGAATTGTGATAGAAGAAGTCGAAAGATAGGGACTTTTTCTTTTTCTTTAAGTTCATTTTTTCCATATTCTTCCAGTCTCTTTTCGACTTCTCCGGAGTCCAGGCCTTTTTCTGATGTCCTGAGCTTCTCAAAAACCGAGCTAATTTCCTGATCGTAGTACAACCCTTACCCTCACTTCTTTTTAATGAGACATCTCTGAACTTAGCATGTCCTGTGCTTTAATATGAATGAGTTTAATGTATATATAGCGGTTAGACACATCGATATGCAAAGGGGTTTTTATGTAATTTGCAATTCTACAAAATATTTTCCTGGAAAAAAATGTTAAATCTATCTATTTCTCTATATAGAAATCACATATTGTAAATACCAATTATCAGGGATTAAAATACCAATTATCAGGGCTTAGTTTAAAAAAATTTAAGGAACGGAAGGAAAAAGTATAGCATGAAAATAGTAATAATCGGAAGCGGGCTTGCAGGTTTGTCAGCAGGTTACAGACTCTGTAAATCTAACGAAGTAATCGTTTTTGAAAGAGATCCGGATATTGGGGGAATGGCAGCAAGCTACTGTCTGGAACACTCCGGAAAAAAATATTTTATTGAAAGGTACTACCATCATATATTCAGAAGTGATTCCGAACTTCTTACCCTTATAAAAGAACTCGGGCTCGAAAAGCAGATGCTGTGGCTGGAAGCAAAAAACGCCTATTTCGTGGACGGTAAAAACTACCCTATGAATACACCTTTTGAGATCCTGCATTTTAAACCTCTTTCCACGCTTGACCTGGTAAAGCTTGGCCTGCTGGTCTTCAGGATCAGACTGATAAAAGATACAACTCCTTATGACAGGATAAAGGCAAAGGACTGGATTCTCGATACTGCAGGAAAATCCGTGTACGAAAACTTTTTTGCTCCTCTTATGAAAAGTAAATTCGGAGACAATGCCGACAGTGTTTCTGCTGCATGGCTTATCGGAAGGGTGAAAATAAGGTCTGATAGGGGAAAAGAAGGAGAGAAACTGGGGTACATGCGAGGAGGGTTTAATTCCCTCGTAGAAGCCCTGGCAGGGGAAATAACTGCAAACGGAGGAGAAATTAGAACAGGCAGGGAAGTAACGGAAATTGTGATTAAAGACAATGCCGTACAGGGAGTGGTAACTGGTGGGGAATTCATCGCCTGCGACGCAATTATTTCAACTGTAGAACCAGTGGTATTGGATGCAATCACCGGAGGCAAGCTTGGAGCTCTGCATGAAACCCTAAGGGATATCCGTTATCAAGGAACAGCATGTGCTCTGATAGGACTTGACATAAGGCTCATGAAAAATGGAAATTACTGGTTGAACATAAAAGCAGATGTGCCTTTTGGAGCCGTAATCGAACATACTAATTACGTGCCTTTTGAAGATTATGGAGAACACCTTGTGTACATAACATCTTACTTCCAGAACGAAAAGAGCAATCTCTGGACACAAAAAGAAGAAGATGTTATAGAATCCTATATGAAAGGGCTTGAAAGAATGTTTCCCGAATTCTCAAGAAGTAGAGTTCACTGGACAAAGCTCTACCGTAGAATAGATACTGCTCCCGTATACGAACAGGGTTATCTTGAAAAAGTACTTCCTTTTGCTGCAGGTCCTTACGGACTCTACCTTGCAGGAATGTTCTCTTCAACCAATTACCCGGAAAGGAGCATGAACGGCTCGGTGAAAGCAGGGTTTGAATCGGCGGAGCTACTCATGAAAGAAAAAGAAATTAAAAATAAATAACAAGAAACTAAAACCCGGTAAAAAAGAAAGTAAAAAGCAGCAGGTGGAGTGAGTAACTTATGAGAAGCTGGAAAATAACAGAGAAGTAAAATGACCAGAAAAACAAGCAGAAAAGTGGTTTCGGGATCAAGAAAAGTATTCCCAACCCAGGCATACTTTCTATAGCATCAACTTTTCTTAATATTATTGGCTATACTGTTGTTTTTTCACGCTTTACTTGCGGGCCGGTTGTATACCAGCACGGCGAAAGGATAAAAATAGGAGAATCTCTTTTCGAGTACGCTGAATAATATTAATTGATTTATTGGGGACCATTCAGGCTTAAATATAAAATCTGAAAAATAAAGTTATGTATATTAATGAGAATATTTAACTCAAAACAATCCCTTCGGACGAACTATTATATAGCCTAAGGGATGATATTATACTGTCTGTGCCTGCAGAATTTCTTTCTGCAAGGCTACCTGTCTTACCGGGTCTGTCACTCTTGGGGATTTGAAAGTGGCAGATAAAGGAGAGGCAGAGAAAACTTAAAAAATGTTCAGAATTTCGCCGTAAAAAGGCTTTTTGGGGGCGCACAGGTCATACCCGCAAGGGTTGGCATAGGGCAACATATATGTTTTCCATTAAGCCCGATCTCTCAAAAAATAACCCGGATGCTGAAAAGAAGCTGCCTGAGCTTCCGGGAAGGGGTATTGGTGGCATAAAAATAAAAGGAGTGGTAAAAGATGTTATTCATGGACGTTAGTACCTGGGATCCTTCGAATCGTGATAGAATCCTTGAACACTTTAAGAAACTTGAAATTCCCGAAGGAATTGATGTTATCAACCAGTGGGTTGACCTTTCCGGAAACCGTTATTACATTCTTTACGAAGCAGAAAGTGCCGAGGCTTACGGAGCCTTCAACCTGCCATGGTCCGATGTCTGCGTGATTGACAGCGTCCCCGTAATGGAAGCTTCCGAATTCATGCAGCTTCTGCCCAAGTACAAAAAGTAAGCTGCAAAGATAAAACATCAGTTTACTTATCAGTTTACTTAAAAACTCGGTGAGCCGGCTGATGGAGGCTCATCGAAAATCTTTATTTTATGGCTTTCAAACGAAAGAACTTATAGATTTTGCTCGATTAAATTCTGTTTTATTAAACTCTGTTTACCAGGTTCTGTTTACCAGATTCTGTTCACCAGATTCTGTTTTTGCCTAGTCTGTAAGGTATTTAGTCTTCAACCTTTTAGCATCAAAGTCTTAACAAAGGATTTTAACAGCCAGCTCCGGTATTCAGGTTTTTAACATTATGGTTTTGGTTTCCAGATATTCGGAAAGAGCATCAGGCCCATTCTCTCTTCCAAAACCGCTTTCTTTAACTCCTCCGAAAGGAACTTCGGGAGCTACCTTCAGGTGCTGGTTAACCCATATAATCCCTGCATTTAATTGCTCACATCCCATCCGTGCCCGGTCTAAATCTTTTGTCCAGATAGATGCACCAAGCCCGTAACTGCTATTGTTAGCTTCTTCTATTGCTTCATCCAGATTTTTTACCGTGACTACAGGCAGTAAAGGACCAAAGACTTCTTCTTTTAAAAGCCTCGAGTCTCCGGGAACTTCTGAGACGAGAGTGGGTTCAAAGAAGTACCCTTTATCAGAATCTTTGAAATCAGGAACTTTTCCACCGGTAATTATCCTGCCTTCATCCTTCTCCTCAATTTCGTCTATAAGCCCTTTCAGATACTCCATCTGACGGAGGTTGTTAAGAGGTCCCATATCGGTACTTTTATCCAGCCCATTTCCGACTCTTAAGCTCCGGACGCCTGCTTCGAGTTTTTTTATGAATTCTTCAGCAATGGATTCAAAAATATACAGCCTCTTGACAGCCGTGCAGGTCTGACCACAATTGTAAAATCTCCCCCGGAGGGCTCCTGCAACTGCACTTTCGAGATTGGCATCATCACACACAAGCATGGGGTCACTTCCACCCAGCTCAAGAGTAACCCTTTTCATCCCGCCGGCTGCAAGTTCGGCTACTCGTTTTCCTGTTCTGGCTTCTCCCGTAAAAGATATTTTTTTTACATAGGGATTGCGGATAAGGCTCTCTCCTGCAGTCTCGCCAGGACCTGTGATCACATTAAGCACACCTTCAGGCAAGCCGGCTTCGGTCAGGATAGAAGCCAGAGTAAGGTTCGTAAGCGGAGTGTTGCTTGACGGCTTTAACACAAAAGTATTGCCTGAAATCAAAGCCGGGACAATTTTCCAGCCCATAATCAGGGCAGGCATGTTCCAGGGAATTATTGCTGCGCAGACTCCGAGGGGGTTTTTAACGGTAAAAGCATACCCATTTCCCGGGACAGGAATAAAATCTCCTCGCTGATTGCTTGAAAGCCCGCAGTAGTATTCAAGCACATGTGCAAATCCTTCTATTTCGTTCCTGGCTTCTGCAAGAGGTTTTCCCTGTTCCTGTGTAAGCAGGGCAGCAAGCTCCTCCTTTCTCTGCCTGACAATCCCTGCAGCCCTGTAAAAAACCACACCTCTATGCTGCGGAGATGTGGAGGCCCAGCCTTGAAAAGCTGATACTGCAGCTTCTACCGCAAGAGCAACATCATCTTCCGTACCTCTCGGAACCTGCTCGATAAGTTCACCTGTTGCAGGGTTTTTAACATCAAAAAACTCGCTTCCGGAAGCTCCTGCAGCTTTTCCGTTAATCTGCATTTTCATGGTTACCATTATTTACAAAGGCCTATTTTAAAAATGTGTTATAACAAACGTATTATGAATTTGTTTAAATAATTTGAAAGATTGATTCGAAAAATAAAACAGAAAGGAAAAGAAAAAGAAGTTCGCGCTCGACAGAAATATAAGCATATTAACAAAATATATATTATCAGAATATGTCTCTCCTGACAGATTTAAAAAAACGGAAATAATACATGTGGGGACATATTTAAAAAACCTCCTGAGGGTTTACTGGATCATAAAAGCTGTTCCGGATTAGAGTGGGGTCACCGGATGCGCTTTGTACGGAAAACTCAGGGACATAATTTTGTGCAGAATGCAACGTACGGAAAATACGTTAGTATCGCAGTTAAATGAAATTTCCAGCGGTGTAATTTGAGGAGGGTACGAATTACAACCGTGGTTTGAAGAGCGTGCTTCAGGTTTGAAGTTTGGGGTTTCAGTTTAAAGCATATCTAAGGAACTGCATTTTGCCAGAAAACTGAAGAGTGAACTTCAATTGAAAGACTGCGCTTTACACGTAGGGGAAGGGGAAAGTGTTAGAATATTTACATATAATTTTATGGTTTTTCCTTATAGAAGCCCTGGGCTTTATTTCGATTCCGCTCACTAAAAGTGCAGGAAGCAGGCTTGCTGACGGAGGATATTCTGTAGCCAGGATCCTTGGAATTATACTTGTCACCTATCTTTCCTGGGTTTTTTCGTATATACTGGGTTTCAGCCGTACTACGGTCCTGATCGCATTCATTGTGCTTTGCCTTATATCTATTGTCCTTTACCGAAAACAGAGGTTTTTCCCGAGCAAGAAAATTTTGATCATGAATGAATTAGTGTTCGCTTCAGGTTTCTTTTTTTTCTTGCTCGTACGCATTTACCTGCCCGAGATATACAGACACGAGAAGTTTATGGATTTTGCATTTTTAAACGCAGTGGTAAAAACAACTTCGTTCCCTCCCCCGGATCCCTGGTTTGCAGGCGGGCTCATGGATTTTTATTACTATTTCGGGTATCTTTCTGTAGCAGTCATTGGAAAACTCGGTGCCGTCAAACCCTCTATACTTTTTAACCTGGCAATTGCACTGACCTTTGCCCTGTCCCTGAATGCCTTCTTCGGTCTCGGGTACAATCTCACACATGGAAAAATTAAATACGGCCTCCTAACTGCAGGCTTCGGAATGCTGCTCGGAAACCTGCAGGGGCTTATAGAATTCATATCCATGTATATCCATCATGAACCAATCTCAAGAGGGTACTACTGGAGCAGCTCAAGAGTCATCCCTTTTACAATAAATGAATTCCCATACTTCAGCTTCATACACGGAGACCTGCATTCTCATATGCTTGCAATCCCGTTCCAGTTGCTTATACTTGTCTTTCTCCTGAATATTTATTTCAGGAAAAATGGTAGCTCAATATTTGAAAACAGCCTGGCACTTCTTATATTTTCAGTTTCCCTCGGCTTTTTATTTCCATTCAATTCCTGGGATTTCCCTGTATATTTCGGTCTGACACTTTTTGTTATTTTTGCGTTTTATTACGGAAATTATAGATATAATAGAAATTTATTCGGTGCTGTTGCAAGATTTTCCAATTCAATCATTCTTATTTCTATCTTCAGTTTCCTGCCCTATTTGCCTTTTTATTTGTTTTTTAATCCCCAGGCAGCAGGAGGACTTGATTTTGTTGTGCCGGAATTCAGGACAGAGGTCAATAAATTCCTGATCCTTTTCGGACTTTTCCTGTTTCTGGTCTTCTCTTTCCTTGTAACCCGCCTGGACTCTGGAAAAAAATTAGGATTTTTTGCCCTCTGGATTGGGGTCTCAGCAATGCTCTCGGAAGCATATGCTATTCCACTGCTTACGATCTTTTTACCCCTACTTTCTCTTTCTTTGTTTATCTTTCTGAAGGACCTCCCAGAAAGGAGCGCAGCAGGATTTGTGTCTCTTCTGATAGCGACAGCTGCCTTTATCGCCTTACTCTGCGAAGTTATTTTCCTTGACGACCCCATATCAGGGGAGTTTGCCCGTATGAACACGGTTTTCAAATTTTACATGCATTTATGGATTTTTCTTGCTATTGCAGCCTCTTATTCGTACTACGAATTTAGTTTTCGTTACCCGGGTAAGTTTGGAAACAGAACATCTTTGAAAGGAGCTGTAAAAAAAGCATGGGTAGCTGTACTTGTGCTCCTTGTCATTTCCTGTGCCTTTTTTCCTGTAGTATCAACCTTCACGAGGATAAAAGATATGGATGCTATGCCTTCCCTTGACGGAATGGAATACATGAAAGAACTGGACAGGGGAGACTACAATGCCATACTGTGGATGCAGGAGAATATCGAAGGATCTCCGATAATTCTTGAGGCTTCTGAGGATGATAGCAGTTACAGTTACACATCCCGGGTTTCTGCAAATACCGGGCTTCCCACAGTTGTCGGGTGGGCAAGGCATGAGCGGTTCTGGGGAAGAGACCATGCAGAAGTCAGAGAGAGGATAGAAGATGTTCGCTCGATTTATTCATCTGGCAGTGAAAGGGAAGCTCTTGAGCTCATGAATAAATATAACATAAGTTATGTATATATCGGTCAGCTTGAACGGCAGATATATCAGGTAAACCTGGATAAATTCGAAAACGAAACCTATTTTGAACCGGTTTATCAGGGCTCAGTCACAATATATAAATTAAAGAAAGGTCCGTAAAAAGGAGATATAATTGTCTGTTTTCAGAGAGAAAGCTGGTTCAGGCAAAAAAATTGCAGTTTAGACAAATATATCATTTATTTCAATATCTAAACATTGTTTCATAAATACTTTTCATAAATACGCTTCAAAACAGATTTCACAAATGCATTTTATAAATATGGAATTATTCGAGTTTATAAAATTTATATGAAATTGCAATCAGCATAAAACTCAATTAATATTATAAACATCAAGAGGTCGTTCGTATAACCAGCGTCTCGGTAGTTCTGCCCGCTTACAACGAAGCAGCCAGGATAGAAAATACAGTCTCGATAACAGCAGAGACTCTTTCAAAGATAACCAATTCTTTTGAGATCATCATAGCAGAGGACGGAAGCACGGACGGTACGGACCGGATAGCTTCAAGGCTTTCGGAACAGTACTCTTATGTCAAACACCTGCATTCCGATGAACGACAGGGGAGAGGAAGAGCTCTGAACAGAGCTTTTAAGGCAGCCTCAGGAGAGGTGCTCTGCTATATTGATGTTGATCTTGCAACAGATATGAGTTATCTGGAAAAACTGGTCAGAGCTGTAAGTACGGATGGCTATGATTTTGCCACCGGTTCGAGAATAATGCCCGAAAGCGATGCAAAAAGGCCTTTTAAACGGGAGTTTGCAAGCAGAGGATACAACTCCATGGTCAGGTTTCTTTTGCATTCAAAACTTTATGACCACCAGTGCGGTTTTAAGGCATTCAGGAGAGGTCCTCTTTTTGGATTGCTCGATGAAATTGAGAACCAGCACTGGTTCTGGGATACAGAATTGCTGGTAAGAGCCCAGCACCGCGGATACAGCGTTCTTGAGTTCCCTGTGTACTGGAGGCACGGAGGGTCAAGCAAGGTCAATTTTGCAAAGGATATTGTTGGAATGGGATCAGAGATTTTCCGCCTCTGGTGGGAGCTCTTCTTCCCGAGCTTAGTTTCAGGGAAAGGAAAAATATTTATAACAGCCTTTCTTGCACTTCTGATTCTCGCACTTGCTGCGACCTTTCTGGGTGCATCCGATGTTCTGGAAAATATAAAACAGGTGTCTATGGGCACCCTGGGTCTTGCTTCTCTTGTTTATTGTGTCTCATGGCCGCTCAGGGGAGTCCGTTTCCAGCAGATCCTTAACAGGCTCGGAAATCATTATGGGCTTGGGTTTCTTACAGGAAGTATTTTCATCAGCCAATCTGCAAACGTAATCCTTCCTGCACGAATCGGAGATCTTAGCAGGATGTATATCCTGAAGAAAAGTAAAGACCTTGCCTTTACAACAAGCCTTTCCTCTCTGACCGTGGAAAGGGTCTTTGACATAATTGCAATCACTTTCATTGCCATACTTGCTTCTTCAGGTGTAGCTGCCAGGTTAGAACTTGCTTCCTGGATGGAATCCCTGATCAAGTTATCAGGGATTGCAGTCATCCTCTTCTTTGCAGCCCTTTTTGCGTTATCTTATAGGGAGAGCCACAGGAAAAAAGTAAGTAGAGAAAAGGCTTCTGCAAGTTCTTCCGGTGAACCATTTAATAAAATAAAGGAATTCGCATCCACCTTTATCCACCAGATGAGCGTTGTTACGGTCCGTCCTGGAGCGTTTATCGCAGTGGTTGCATCCTCCCTTCTTATATGGGCTATGGATATCTTCACCTGTTTTCTGGTTTTGAAAGCATTTCCGACAGCCGGGATAGATATGTCTTCGCCATTCACGATATCCCTGATCTTCCTGGCAGTGGCCCTGGGAAATATTGCAAAAACTTTTCCGATCACTCCCGGAGCTATAGGGACTTATGAAGTTGCCCTTACTGCAGTTTTCGGGCTTGGAGGTATCAGACCGGAACTGGGATTTACGGTCGCTGTACTTGATCACATAATAAAGAACTCAATTACATTGCTTGGAGGAGGGCTTGCCCTATCTGGCCTCGGGCTCAGATGGAGAGAGGTTCTTTCAACGAATACCGAGACTTTAAAAGGAATGTAATAGCCTGAAAAGAAAAAGCCTGAAAAGAAAAAGCCTGAAAAGAAAAACCAGCAAAAAAATTGCAGATAAAATTTTTCAAGGCTGAAAAGTAAGGAAGCTTAAATTCCGTCCCGAAGCTTTGGGCTGCAATAAAAACAGGGTAATTTAGAAATGAAAAAGAAGTTAATTTAAAATTGGAAAAATGAATAAACGCAATCTTTAACCAGAGAGTTAAATTGACAGCCGCATGCTTTGCCTTAATCTATGAGCAATTAGTTTTTGGATGAGCTCTATGTTAAGTGCAAAAAAGGTACGAGTGGAAGAAATGTCTGAGAAAAAAATAATAGAAGTCCGGGATGCTTATTCTCTTCCGGAAGATGTGCTTGAAGCTGTTCATAAGGCACTGAATGAAGACTTTGAAGAGATCGTCAGTCTGTTTAAAGTTCTTGCAGATCCAACCCGCCTCAGGATTCTTAAAGCCCTAGAAATCCAGAGCCTCTGTGTCTGTGTCCTTGTAGAAGCTACGGACCAGAAGCATTCTGCACTTTCTTACCACCTCAAACTTTTAAAGGAAGCAGGGCTCGTGGACTCAAGGAGAGAGCGCAGTTTCCAGATATATTACCTTACGGAATTCGGAAACCTTCTTCTGAAACACATTGAAAGGCACTTTGAAAAAAGATAATTGAAGAAATTGAGAGAGTGTTTACTATTTAACAAATCTGAAGTCTCTCAATAACCTAAAGTAACAACGTTTGTATGTAGATTCGTATCCCTGAAGGATAAGATAAGAGGATTACATTTTATCGTTTGAGGCTACGGTAGTAAGTTTTGAGAATTTTACTCCTTTAAGGGACATAATAGCTTCGGCAAGCTCTTTAATTTCTTCGCCGTCCCCATCGAGAACAATTACTTCAAAACAGTTATCGTGGTCGAGGTGGATATGCACGGAGGACTTAATCAGGTGAGAGTAGTTGTGCTGTATATCTGCAAGTGCATTTGAAAGTCCGCGTTTCGTGTGGTCGTAAATAACAGCGACAGTCCCGACACGATGGCCTTTAATGTCACCCATCCACTCGTAGTAGGAAATATAACTCCTGATGGCGTCCCTTATGCCTTCCGAGCGAGAAGAGTAACCTCTTTTTTCTATAATCTCATCAAATTTACCAAGAAGAGTGTCGGGAAGGGAGACCCCTATCCTCATAAGTTCTGTTTCCATCGTATCACCAATTAATTTGCATTTTATCCGAAAGATAATACATTAAGTTATTGTGAGTATTACTATATATGTTTTATTCACTTGACCATTAATATAAAAGAGTTGTGCTCATATGTTAATTCATCCTTCAGTATATTAATGTTTGGGAACTATAAAACTTAGCATATATGAAAGGGTCAAAGTGTCCATAAACCAATAAGAGAGACAAAAATAAATAAAAAATAAAAATAAAAGGAAAAGGATCCAAAAGGAATAAATAAGCAGAATATTTAAAAGAAAATGATTAAGTGGAGAAAAAAAACTAAGTTAACAGGACTAAAAAAGAATCAAAAACGAAGAAAATAGAGAAGTCATTGAATAAATAATTTTATTATCCATTAAATGCCGGTACCACTTTCCTTATAACAACTGATACCGTTTTTCTTTCAATACCAGCAGTTTCCCCTATACAATTGGAGCTGGTCATCATCCTTTGTATTTATAACTCGGTCCGATCTTTCCAGTCATCGTCTGTCCACAAGCCTCTTCGGCCTTCCCTTAATTTTGTACAGCTCAAGCCCTCTGGGACCCGTAAAGTTAAAGAGGATCTTGAAGGTGCCGTCTTCATAAGCCCGGGAAAGAGGATATTTATATTTAAGGAAAGAGCGGCTGAAATTTTCCATTATAAAATCTCTGTCACAGGCATCGGGATTTTCGCATTCAATACTAACTCTCAAGACGGTTTCTTCCTCATCTTCTCCGCCGTAGAGAAAAGCTTCATACTCTCCTGTCAGGTAGTCCATATTTCCACTCTGGAACACACCCCTTTCCACATCAACGCGGTTAAAAGGAGTCCCTTCAACCCAGACTGTTTCTGCCTCTCTCTGCGGAGTGAGTATTTTCATGTGGGTCCTTCCACAGGAGCATGTTTTGCGCGTAAGGACAACAGTAGTATCATCGGTATCATAGTTTAGGAGAAGATTCCCTGCCTTTGCCCCAACAGGCAGAAGCGTGCTCAGGATAACTCTTCCGCATTCCCCGTCAGGCACAAAGTCCTTCAGGTGCGGGTCGTAAACATCAAGATGAACAAAATCTTCAGGGACGTGCAGTCCGGAGATTTCATTGCATTCCCCGCACATCGTCCCTTCCGTACTCCCGTAGGTGTTATAAACAGGGCAGCCCCAGATTTCCGAGAGATAGTTTCTAGACTCTTCAGCAAAGGCTTCACCTCCAACAACCAGTTTGTTTACGCCTGACTGCTGGGGGTCAATCCCTTCAGCCTGCATTCTGCGGGCAAGGTTAAGAAGTTTGAACACGCTGCCCACTATGCCTGTCGGCCTGTAAGTTTCAATAACACGCAGGGGAAAGGTACACTTACCTTCAGGGATAATGCTCATGCCTACATGCCTGGCTGCAAGGGTCATGGTGTTTGCCCCCACATTCATGCCGTAGGATGCACAGACAACTACCCTATCTCCGGGCCCGAAGCCCTGAGACCTGAATATCCGGGCGTATTTTTCCGCATAGCGCTCCCAGTCCTCCCATGTCAGAAAAAAGCTTTTGGGAGTACCACTGGTGCCACTGGTCTCATGAATAGTGAAGACATCTCCCCAGCCTACACTCCGGAACATAAAATCCTTCATCTCAGGAGGCTGGTTTTCCCGGATTGTTTTCCCGGATATGATAGGAAGTTCAAGAAGGTCCTCGTGGGTTTTGATATCTCCCGGGCTTACTCCGTGTTTTTCAAACCATTTCCTGTAAAAAGGGGAATTTTCAGCTGCATATTTTATCGTATACCGTACCCGTTCCTCAATGAGAGCGTCGAGTTCTCCCCTATCCATGGCCTCTATTTCTGGATTAAAGTAAGGTTTTGAGCTATCCATATGAAACACCTTGCCTGAAGCCTTTAATTGTGTAAAAACCTATCAACCTTATAAAGACCTGCTAACCGTATAAAAAGTTGTTATTTATGGGTTTCGAATATGAATTTGGTTTTCAAGAATGAAACAGTTTTGGGCAGGCATACAGCTATGAGCAGGTTTCCACTTATGGAGAGAACCTATAGACGGCTCTGCCTGGTTAGAAAGGGAAAAAATAAAAGATTTATACATTTAATGATAAATTTTGAGATATATTTAGACTTATTCGTCCTTAAAAGGTACAAGGTATACGCCATCTGCCCGTTTTTGCCCTTTTAAAAGCTCGCAGTGCCTCAGGAGAGCAAACTGGTTTTCGGTTTCCAGTGGGGATATGCCAAATTTTTCTGCAATTTCATCCTTTTTTGCCCCACCCCGGGAGACAACGAACTCATAAATGGCTTTTTGCAATTCAGTCAAGCCTTCAGTCCCTTCAAGCCCGGCTTCTTCTCTGAATATTTTTTTAGAACGAACCGCCCATGGATTGCATGCCTGAATTTTGTGGTGACCTTCTATATAACAATCTTCACAAAAAACCTTGCCTTCTTCTTCGATACTGTCTTCCCCTGCCAGTTCACGCCCGCAGACTGCACACGCAACAGGGCTGACTATTTCTTCTGCCATCTTTATCACTCCAGAGTTTCAGATATCCAGTTCATCCAAAATTTTGAGAACAACTACTGACCCGTAAGCTACAGCAGGCCCGCCTGCCATCAGTATTGCTGTACTTACAGCCTCAAGAATCTCTTCACGGGTTGCTCCCAGTCTTACAGCCTCAGGAACATGCTTCCAGAGGCAGTACTCACAGCGCAGGGCAACTGCAATCCCTACCATCATCAGCTCTTTTGTCCGGGCACTTAAAGCTCCGTCCTTGATAACTTCCGAATGAAGCCCCATAAGAGCATTCATGACTCCCGGAAGTTGTCCGGCCATTGCTTCCATCCTTTCATTCATATCGATTTTTTCTGTCAACCTTTCACCGCCTGAGCGCATCAAGCTACATAAACAATTTAAGAGTCAAAAGGCACCATGTACATTTCTTCTCCCATTTTTCTCCATTTTAAAAGCTCACAATGCCTCAGTATTGCAAGCTGATTCCTGGTTTCCTGCAGCGTGAGCTTGAAGAGTTTCGAGACCTTTTCGGGTGTAGCCCCTCCTTCTTCCAGGATAAAATTATAGATTTCTTTTTGCAGTTCGGTCAGGCCTTCGGTCCCTTCAAACCCATGCTGTTTTCTAAAAAGTTTTTTAGAACGTACTGCCACAGGATCTGCAAACTTTATTTTCTGGTGCCCTTCCAGATAACAGTCCTCGCATATTGCTCTCCCGTTTTCTTTGACGTATTCGTTTCCGGGAATTTCTTCGCCGCAACCCGGACAGATTACAAAATACTGTATATCCGGGTCAAGTTCGCGGTTGCCGGATTTATTCGTTTTTATCAGACCGTGAAAATCCATATACCCTACGATTTCGTAAACTGTTGATCTGGATAATCCGTATCCGGACTTCGCTTTTTTAATCACATCCCGTATATGAAATCCCCGGTCCAGATGGGCTTCTTTTATGCATTCAAGGACCCATATTTCCTCTTCGTCCAGCACCAGATTCATTGAAATCCCTTTAGATTCTTAACCAATCCAGAAGTAGCATTTTGAAAACGAACTGCCCTAATGCCTGATGTACTTGAAGAGATATGACATTTTTATAACACTTGATATTTTAATACCTCAACTGGTGAGGAGTTCTTGAGCAACCCTTTCAGAATATGCTTTTCTTGTCTCTTTATACATTTTGCTTTACTTCTCTCTCTATAAATGACTTCTTTATATAAAAAGATACCGATAACTATAAGTACAAAAATTCCTTTCTAGCCATTTGAAATAAAGAATGTAAAAGTCTCAGGTAAAGTTGAGAATATCCGGGGAAAAATCCGAGATTATATTATTTTTCCTGGGCACCCGGTCCACAACTAGGATTCCTCTCTCACCCTATGAAACTACTCACATGGGATTAGATTACTGCAATTCAAATCGTTGTATGTATTTCCTCTTGTCTGTTCTTTTTCCAGCATTATCAAGAAGAAATTCCTGAAGGAGCAAAGCCCTGTACAGGAAAAATCGAACGCGAACTTTCATAACCGGTGAGTTTTTTGAAACTTACGGTCAGACTCTGCACTCGCACCCTCTTTCCTTGAGAATCCGGACCTGTTCTTCATAAGTATTTACAAACTCATCCTGCATAGCTTTCCCTGTCGCAAGAGCAGGGTCAAGCGGAGTATGGTGCTTATAACCCCTTTCAGTCATCTCCTTTACCAGGGATTCATGCCTCAGGTAGAGAGCTTTTAGTTTCCCTTTCCAGCGCAGGGTCTCAGGATGGTGAGAATAAGCCTTTTTGTTATTGGTTATTATGGACCACAGGGCATGTAGTTCACGATGCTCCCCTAACAGATGGTTCCGACACATTTTCTCAGGAGGAATATCCCAGATTCTCATAAGATGAACTTTGAATGCATTTCAGAAAGGGTTTTCGGCAGGGAATTTTAATCAATCAAGCCTGAAATTAACTTTAAACCAGAACGTAAGTCCGGGATTTTGTTTCTGATTCTAGATTCGGATACCTATTTACTGACAGCAAGTGAAAATATAGTCTATGAAACGGTGGATATTAAGATATTCTGCCTTACTGTTTATTTTAGTGGCAGGGACGTATTTTTTGCTTACTCCTGCGCTTGCTCATGTTCCTGTTTTCGAAGGGGGAGGAAAAAGCCCTGAAACAGCGACTCCTATTGAAGATCCTGCAAAGTCCAGGGTCCTTTACGGGCAGCTATCAGGAGAAGACCCCCGGTACTACAGTTTTGAGGTAGAAAAAGGGGAAAGAATCGTATTAGGGCTGATTGTCCCTGTACAGGCTGAGAGCCGGCTTTTTACTCCGGACCTGATTCTTATAGGACCCGGGCTACCTGACGAAGGAGAGGTGCCTCAAAAAGAAGAAGTGCCTGAAGGATACGGAACAAAGGTATTTTCGGGAGAAAGAACTGAAAGTGCAACGTACGAAGGATTTACCCCGAGCGCCTTCTATTCCCTCGCCCGGGCAGACTTCCAGGCCCCGGAAAGCGGCATATACTATGCAGCAGTAAGTTCCATTGACAGAGGGGGCAATTATGGAGTTATTCTGGGATACAGGGAAAGTTTTTCTCTTATCGAGTGGCTGTTAATTCCCCTGAACCAGATAAGGATCTACCGTTGGGAAGGACAGAGCCTGCTTTATATATTATTCCCTCTCGGAATGACGCTTGCAGCCGGAGTACTGGCAATTTTACTTAAAAAGGAAACTGCAACCGGATTCAATCCGGCGCGCTGGTCAGGAACTTTTGCAGGCCTTTTCTTTCTGGGTACAGGCCTATCATATATATTCCAGATGCTAATTTCATTGAGCAGGAGTTCATACTCTTCCGAAATAGTCATTACTGTCTTTCTAGCCCTTGCCAGCATAGGGCTTGGAATTACAGCCCTGATTCTGAGTCTGAAAGATGAAGGATATGGCGTAAAACCCATAAGAAAGCAGTTTTACTTTTTTGGCTTAGGGCTTGCAGGGCTTTTACTCTGGGCAGGCTGGCTAATAGGACCGATCCTGGCATTTGAAGCGGCAGTCCTGCCCTGGAGAAGAAAAAGATGAGACCAGAGCAGGGAAAATGAACGATGAGCAAAACAAAAGATATAATAGAAATAAAGTAAGAATAATAATACATTAAAAATATAACTTGTATGATAAGATTAAGTTCTATAATTTTTAAATATTTATTTTGCAACCGCATATAATGCGGCACGGACTTACCAGGGGGAAAAGATATGGCAAAGACATCACTAGAACCAGGACAAATTGCACCTGATTTTTGCCTTCCGGACCAGGAAGGGAATCGGACATGCCTTGAAAACCTCAGAGGAAAATGGGTAGTCCTGTACTTTTATCCGAGAGACAATACTCCGGGCTGCAGCCTGGAAGCCAAGAATTTCAGCTGCCTGAAAAAAGATATCGAAGCCGAAAATGCAGTAATTCTGGGAGTCAGCAGGGATAGTGAGGAATCCCACAGAAAATTTATAGAAAAGAAAGAGCTTAAAATAAAACTTCTTTCCGACGAGCAGGCGGAAGTTCACGAAAAATATGATGTCCTGCACCCCAAGCACTTCAGGGGCAAGGATGTTATAAGCGCTGTTCGGACAACTTTCCTTATCAATCCGGAAGGAAAAATCGTACGGGTCTGGGATAACGTAAGAGCTTCAGGGCATGCTGAAAAGGTACTTTCTGAATTGAAAACTCAAAAAGAGAAATGAAATGAGAAATAAGTTAATAAAAGTAAATATCAGTAAAATCATATGTATTGAAATTTGTTAATATCTATAAAACCTGATATTTAGTTACAATCGAAAAACTAGTGCTTGATTCCAAAATGAATTCCTAATTTAATAAAAAAATTCGTGATTCTTGAATGGATTCAAAAGTCAAGTTTTGTGAGTATATTTAGGAATTAATGGGAAAATTGGTGACCATTGGATATATTCAAACTTCAACTTTTGTGAACATACTTCGGAATCGCAATACTAGATAAGAATAAAGATAAAAAGAAATAAGAATAAAATTTATAAAAAGAAAAAAAATAACCTTCTGTTAATTTTATATTCAGCTTTCTGAAATAAATACAGCTGATTAAGGCCCCTTTTACAGTATTACATCGGAAAGGAGCTTTTCAATCTTTTTTCACTTAGTGACGTGTTGTGGTATCTCGAGTGTGGTATGTATCAGCTCTTGTAGCGAAATAAATCGTATAAAGCGCTGCAAGACCAACAAGTATGTAGATAATTCTCGAAAGAGCACTTCCTTCCCCAAAGAGAGCAGCTACGAGGTTAAAATCTAAGAGCCCTATGAGCCCCCAGTTTAATCCACCCACTATAACAAGTATAAGTGCAATCAAGTCTACTGGATTTCTTACTGCCATATATATCACTCCCATTGTGATTTATTACATTATATTTATAAGAAGAGGAAATATAAAAACCTCAATATTAAAATTGGATGTACTTGTATTTATATGTGACTAACATAAAAATTAGAGCCTTCTAGAGAAATAGAAAAATAGAGAAACAGAGAAATAGAAAATAAGAAACTAACCGTTATTTTGGAACAGGAATTTTTTATTTTTCAGGCACTCTTCTAACAGGAGATTTTGAGATAATCCAAGTAATTCATAGATGTATTACTTTCAGTTATAAGGTCGTTTTGTGTTAGACGGTTGTTCTAGTCCTTGGGGAAATAATAAAACTCCTTCATATCAGATAACTTCCTGAAGCATCAGAGAATATAGTGAGTCTTTAAATTCTAATCTTATACTCTAGTTTCTCAAAAATGTTTATAAAAAGCAGCGTTGGATTTTGAATATTATCTTAAAAAATAATGTATGATAAGCCTGTCCTCTCGTCGAATCTGGTGGGCGGGTTTCTCACCTCCGCCCAGGTTAATAATCCCTTCATGCAAGCCTACGGGCGAGTGTCAGAGAGCATAAAATACACCAGATACTAAATATATAGAGACTACATAAAAAATTAAGTTCACAAATACTTTACCAGCTTTATAGTCGGAATTAGCTTGATACTCGTTTTCATATAGCTCAACGTATAATCTGTAAGCTATTGATTTTCGATTCCAATTATCAATTAACACACAAAATACTCCTACTAATATAATAAGAAAGCTAGCTTCTGTTGCTAAATTAACAACCGCTGGATAACTCTTTATTAGTAAGAAAGGAAGTATAATGCCGTCAAGACCTATGAGGAACTTATAATAATTATCCATGCCGTCAAGACCTATAAGGAACTTATAATAATCATCCAAAGAAAAGTAATGCTGATTCATGCTTGTACACCGTATAAAATCCTTTAGTAATATTAAAACATTAAGATAAATATTAATCTAATGCTTTAATGCGAATTTTATCTACCTGCTGAGTGTTAGGTTTGAAGGCTAGTCTATCGAGAGAAATAGATACATTTTAAGCTCTGCTTCTGGAAGCAGGCGAAACACTTCAATAATCTGGGAAAAAAGCAAATTTAAGCTTTAGTAAGCCTATATACATATCGATAGAAGTTAAAATCTTAGTATACAACATAAACAAAAAACTGGTAGAAGTTATTTAAATAAAATTGGGAGTTTTTACAGAGCTGAATATTTTGCAATATATAATTTAACGTCGAATTTCCTTTTGCAGCCCTCATAACTCATGTATCTGATTTTTCCTGTCACATCTCTCTCCCTCCAGGCCCGGTCATGGACGCCTCCGAGGCTCCAGGCAATTCCAGCATAACCATTGGGGTCTCTTCCGTCCAGTTCGTATCTGTCGTTGAGGCAGATTGCAATTTCAAGGGCTTTTTCGGGGGACTCGCTCCATTCCAGAATTTTTTTTGCCCAGTACATGCGCATATAGCTGTGCATCTTCCCGGTACGGAGAAGTTCTATCTGGCTTGCATTCCAGAGGGGATCATGTGTTTTTCCTGCTTCGAATTCTTCGAGGGTGTAGATATACTTTCTCCAGTCATCCCGGTGGGCATTCAGGGACTTCTTTGCCCAGTCAGGAAAGCTCTCAAATCTATTATATCCGGGATTGTAATAACAGAAGTTGTCTGCAATCTCCTTCCATACAAGGATCTCGTCCAGGAAAGCTTTCTTTGATTCAGGGTCGCTTTTTGTCTTTTCCACCTCAAGCACGACCCTCTGTGCAGAGATCTGCCCGAAATGAAGATAAGGGGAAAGGTTCGAGAGCCCATCCTTTGCTGGATCATTCCGCAGCGTACGGTAAGAGTCAAGTTTCTCTGCGAGAAAACTCTCCATTACCTTTCTTGCAGCTTTTTCCCCGGGCTCGAAATGTTCAGGCTCAAAGAGGGAATCATTACTTTTGCCAGAGATTCTCTCAGGAAGAAGGGCTTTAATTCCGGTTTCCCTTGTGTTTGATAAAACTTCCAGCATGCCGTTGCCTGATAGGATTTCAGCTGATTCGGAATTTGGCTCAAGCCCAGGAAATTCTTCAAAAAACTCGGAGAGGCGACCATAGAGTTTCGGGCGAAAAGTATGTGCAGCGTACTCCTGCTTTGGAGAAGCTTCCCAGCATGGGACGACGTTATGGGCATCAACCTCAAAAAATGGGATTTCGATATCAGTAATAATTTTTTCTACCCATTCAGCTTTTACACGAAGTGGACTGAAATCAGTGACAAGAGCCCCAATACCGTACTCTCTTACAAATTCAGGTATTTTTTGCCCGGGGTCTCCTCGCAGAAAAACGAAAGGAATCCTTTTCCGGGAAAGGGCACCCTCAAATTCCTGTAGCCCTTTGAGCATAAATTCATAATGCCTTCTTCCAGCACCCAAAAACTCTTTTGTCAAGCAGAAAATCACGACTACAGGTACATCAGTCTCCTGTGCTATTGCCCTCGCAAACAGTAGAGCCCAGTTGTCCTCAACTCTCTGGTCACGGCTCGTCCAGTAAGCAGTAGGTCCATCACCTGATTTTCCGGATTTGAGAATTCGGATGCGTTTCGGGTTCATAACCTATTTTGGATCTCTGGTGTATATAGAACTAACAATTAAATAATAAAAATGAAGATTGTGTTTAAAAAGAAATTCCTGTTAAAAATGTTTCGGGATTCATATCTTAGCGAACAGTGACTAACAGTGACTGAAAAAGATAAACTAACTCAAAAGGAATCAAAGCTGTTTCAAAAAAGATTAGAACTCAAAGATCTGCCCGTCATACCCCAGAGGTAAAAACATCGATTCGATGTGATGCGGACGGAAGAGATGGCTGAGATGGGTCAGGACGACTTCTTTTGCATTGAGCTTTTGCGCAAGTGCCATAGCCTCTTCCGAGTTCATGTGTTTCTTGATGTGGATGTGCGGAGGAACTATGGCGTCCGCAATAAGAAGATCAGGATCCTTCATTAATTCCAGGCTTTTTTCAGGGATATTCGGGCTCGTATCCCCGGTGACTACAACCTTGACAGTATCCGCATCACTGATAATGACTCCGGCAGGGGTTTCTACCGGCGGATGGTAAACCTTAAAAAGGGTGAATTGAAGCCCGATTAATTCGAAGGGATCATAGAGTTTTACGTGGTGATACCTGGGTTTCAGAAAAGAAACATACTGGTCTATGTAATCCAGGGTTTCTCGAACCCCATATACATCAACTCTGTTTTGAACACGGTAGAACTCCCCGAAACCTGCATAATGATCGTAGTGCCCATGTGTCCAGATTACCCCGTCTATGCCCGAAAGCCCTTGCCTGAGGAACTGCTGTCTGAGGTCAGGGCTCGTATCAATAAGAATTTTACCCTGATCAGACTCCACAAGGATAGAAAAGCGAAGGCGCTGACTTTTTCCACCTTCGCGGGCGTCAGCGCATGTCGGGCAGTTACATCCAATTTTGGGAGTCCCGACAGCATCACCGGTTCCGAGCAGCGTTAGCCTCATGAAGAACTCTTCCCTTTGTAGTCATCGGACTTGAGATCTGCCCTTTCGTCAAAAGACTTTACTGCTTCCAGCAGGTCCTGCTGGGTGAGTACCTTGCGTTCTTCCAGAAGAGCACTCAAAACAGCTTCCCTGATAACCATGCGCAGGTCAGAACCCGAATAACCTTCTGTCAGTGCTGCAATCTCTGCCGTATCAAAGTCTCCCTGTATATGCCGGGTAACAATATCCAGGATACTTTTACGCATATCAAGATCAGGCAATGGGAAGTGAACTATTTCGTCAAAACGTCTCCACGCTGCACTGTCAAGCATTCGAGGGTGATTTGTCGCAGCGATCAGAAGGACTCCGTGCTCTACCAGGCTGATTTCATCTATAGCTTTCAGGAGAGTATTAACTGCCCTCTTGATTGCAGCATTTTCATCTGAAGTCCTGGCTTTTGCAACAAAGTCCAGTTCATCTATGAAAAGAATGCAGGGATTCAATTTTTTTGCAAGCAGGAAAACACGATCTATGTTTTTTGCGGTCTCGCCAAGGTACTGGTCCGTAATCATTGAGAGCTTGACCTCAACAAAGGGAATGGAGAGTTGTTCTGAAAGTGCACGGGCAACTGAGGTCTTTCCAGTACCCGGAGGCCCGACAAACAGTAGCTTTCCAATATCATGCAGCCCGATCTCGCGCAGGTATTCCCTGTGCTGGATGGCTTTCATAATCTTTTCAATTTCGTCTTCCTGCTCTTTGGTGAGCACAAGGTCTCTGACTTTCTGTTTGACATCTTCAGGAGCGATGATGACAACGAGCTTGAGCATTTCTTCGCTCTTGTCTTCTTTCCTGATTTCAGCTATCAGGGATTCTATCCATTCCCTGTCAACTTCCTTTGGCCTGAGCTTTGCTTTTGCAGTTGCATAGTTTGCAGCCTCATCCTTCCTGATTTCTCCGAAATAATAAGCGAGAACAGGATTATTTTCGATCCTCTCCTGAGAATCTTCCTGTTTTTCGAGCCATTCCGCGGCAAGTTCAAATGCGCTCAGGCGGAGTTCAAAGTGAGACCTGTCAATAGTTATGAAAGGTACGTTCCTTACACTTTTTTCGATATCTTTGATCCCATATAGTTTTTCGATCCTGACAAATGAAGCTATTATGGGTTTTGGAACTGTTTTTTCTGCGCTGCTCCAATAACTTTTTCGAATGTTTTTTGGAAGATCATTAACATCCAGTTCTGGATAGCGATTATAGATCTCTGCGGTCAACAGCAGCTCTACTATGTCTAGTATAATTCCTGACATGTTTTTTTACCTATTGAGTACTTAGATTAGACCACTATCAGGTGATGTGCGCCCAAAGCGGAAAGTTCTTAAATCTTTGCTTGAGTTGCTAAACCTAGTAATGGGCTTTCTTTAAAGATATAATTTACGAAGCAGAAGGCAGACCTCCGTTGAAGGATTGAAAGCCGGCACGAGTGATAGCTTTATCTAGCAGAAAGACTTTATCATTTACTCCGTCTCTTCATGAAATCCAGAGTACGTTCAGGAAAAATATATAATCTGTAAACGTTTCAGGTTTCAGGGAGTATCTTTACGGATTCAGGAAGCGAGCAACTCACTTCCGCAAGCATACAGTTTCGGAGAATACCCGTTTCTGGAATGCCCCAAGCATTATTAAATAACTCGTATATTAAAACTACTGTTACTCCGGAACAGTCTTTCTGGAAATCTCTCTATCAAAGGAAATCCAGAATAATCCCTAGAGAGGACCATTGCATGAAAAGAGAACAGCTCTATTCAGGGAAAGCAAAAACCATCTATAAGACAGATGATCCCGATACCTTTATCGCCGAATTCCGAAACAGCCTTACTGCATTCAATGGGGAAAAGAAAGGCGAAATGGAATTGAAGGGTTACTACAACGCCCAGATCTCAAAGAAAATCTTCGAGATGCTGGAAGCCAGCGGAATCAAGACTCATTTTGTCAGTATGCTTTCCGACATTGATATGCTTGTAAGGAAAGTGGAAATCATTAAGATTGAGGTCATTGTCAGGAATATTGCCGCAGGCTCAATTACAAAGAAATACCCTATGAAAGAAGGTACTATTTTCGAGTTCCCGGTTATCGTCTTTGATTTCAAAAGCGATGAATACGGAGATCCCATGCTGAATGACGATATTGCCCTTGCGCTTGGCATTGCAACACGCGAGGAACTTGCCACACTCCGGAAACTTGCACTCAGGATCAATGAACTGCTTGTGCCTTACCTTGACGAGAAAGGAATCCTGCTTCCCGACTTCAAGCTTGAGTTTGGAAGAAGGGATGGAGAAATAATCCTTGCCGACGAGATTTCCTGCGACACCTGCCGCTTCTGGGATAAGAAAACCGGACAGTCCATGGACAAAGATGTATTCAGGTTTGACAAAGGCGATATTTCCAAAGCTTATGAGGATGTTGCCCGGCGCATTGTACCTGAAATCTTTGAGTAAGCCTGCTGCAATCCAGAAGTTTGAATAAACCTTACATAATCCGGAAGCTTGAATGAGCCTGAAAAGGTTTTCAACGTCTTCCGTATGAATTTTTACATCGGAAAAATGGTTTTTTAACTGCCCTATTTTATAACTGCCCTATTTTTTAACCGTTCTATTTTTTAACTGCTTTATTTTTTAACTGCTTTATTTTCATTTTGAACTTAATTATATATTAAAAAATGAATCAAGCGTAGTCTGGAAGCGGAAGTCAGAAAGCATTTTTGCCTGCTGCATCCATTCTGCTTTTGGTGTATTTACCCTGCCCGAAAGGTCCGAAACTGCTGCTTCCAGGGAACCAAAGGTTTCAGGAGGATTTTGAAGAGCTTTTCTCATGCCTTCCCGAACTACCCAGACCCCAAGAGGAGCCCAGTAATCGGGAGTTATTTCCCTCAGTACAAAGACCGAAGCCTGTCTTTTGATTTCTGTCAGGTACTCGAGCACAGGAAGCCTTGCTGCATAATAACCCCCTGCAAGAGGGGAATATCCTTTCTTTCCGTCAAGACCTTCGCTGTCCTCACCGATCCAGCTTGATTCCCCTGACCAGACGGTTTTTGGGAGCCAGACCTCAATAAGTTCAAAGGAATAAGCCCGCGGAAGGATGAGAACTTCAAAATGGTTTCCGAAATGGGTCCCGCTGAAAAGCTTGATGTCAGAGACCCAGGGAAAATCCATTATACGGTCTGCAAGTTCCTTTCCAGCCATGTCGTCCACGGCTGTGATAGACCAGCGAGTAGGCACTAGTTTACGCTCTTTTCCGAGCAGGCCTATGGAAAAGAGACGTGTAATGTGCTCGGTAGAAATGTCGCTTTTTAAGAGTTCATTAATGGCATCTTTTGCAAGAGCATCGGTATCGTAGACCAGATAGTCCACTTTTTTCGGGACATCGGGGTTTTCGGCAAGCTCAAAGTTTTTCACAAGCCCGGAGGGGCCCATAGGCGTAAGGACTGCATCGAATTTGAGTTCCTGTTTGGGGGTTTTAAAAAACCAGGCTTCAGTGTCCACCGGCTTTCTGGAGAGAGCCAGTTCCTGAGCCTTTAGCAGGAGGGGATTCTCTTTGCTCCGTGCATCTTTTATATGAAGGTTTGTGTTTGCCCTAACCATACGGGAACGCATGGAGATGATATCCTCTATCTGCATGTTTCCCCATGCTGAAGGGTCTTCGAAAAGCAAAGCTTCGTCTTCCTTTGCTAAGGGAGGAATCATGGGACCTGCCGAAACCCTCGGGTAACCGTAGCTTCCGACAAAAAGAGCCGGGGGAGATGCCCCAAATACAGAATCTCCTGAGATTACAGGAGAAATTGATTGCAAGGATTTAAATTTTTCAAGAATTGGGCAGCGAGGACGCCCGCAAAGTCCTTTTCCCTTGCACTTGATACACAACGTGTCTCTCACTTTAGATTCATATCCTTGCAGATAATGCAAGCTTTAGCTTCAGGAGCGTTTCTGTACAGCCAGCCGGACTTCTGAACAAAACAGCATATGCCGCACATACCTTTTACCTTTTCCTGAGAGGATAAACCCCCGTTCAGGAGGACTGATGCAAATTTTCGGATTTCACTCTGGGTCTCATCAGAGAAATCGATCTCAGCTCCGCGTTTTTCACTCACATACTGGGATACCGCAGCTCTTGAAAGCTCAAGGATATCTGCTACATCCTGCTGCGTGCATCCATGCTCGAAAATCATTGCCCGTGAAAGTTCAGCCCTGATTGCAGGCAAGACTTTCTGTACCATAATTTCGCATGTTGTTTTCATTGGAGACCAACACTTGCATAGATAAATATATGAAAACGCACTTTTTGTATAGTTTTCCGGGAAGGAACTCATGTTCCAGTCAATACACCGGAAAGAAGGGGCATACTGTCGAAAAACTGGCAAAAAGATACGTACAACTCCGAATCTATAAACTTACAATCCTGTTCTCAGGTTCGGTTGTTCCGATGGGGGACGGATTCAGAGTTTAGTTTTTAATTTGCTCAGCAGAGAAACCCTTTTCCATGAGGACTTCTTTCATGCGGGTCAGGTGATTGCCCTGGAGTTCGACAGTGTTTCCTTTTACTGTACCTCCGCATGCAAACTTTGATTTAAGGTAAGTGGACAGTTCATGAAGGTCAATCTCACTTGCATCGAAACCTTCTACAACAGTAACTTCCTTTCCATATCTTCTTCTGTTAACTTTCACAGTTATTCTCTGTTGCTCTTTTGCAACTTCTTCGCAAATGCAAAGTTCTTTTGGAAGCCCGCATACCGGGCACATTCCGCTGCTCATTTGTTAGTATGTCCTCCAAATTTGTAATCATTGTATATGTAATTTACATCCGAAAATATCTGAATAGATATAAAGTACTTATCAATGATGATATTAAAGCCTAATGGTATTTTTCAGGCACTTTATACTGAATTTCGCTATAAGCAAGAAATCCTCAATAATATAAAAAGCCAACCAGAGTTTTGTATTTATTTATTTTTTGAATTATAAGTAAATAACCTTATAAAGATTAAGTACTTTTCACACATTTGAATTAATATAATTTAACAGGTTTGTAGAAAGTATGGAGACCGCCGACAAAACATCTGAAAAACTCGGGCACAGGCAGCTTCAAGAAGCAGGAATTCCGAAAAAACCCGGATTATACCTTAAAGAATAAAACCCCGAAAATTTGTGCTTTTGGCAGAAAAAGCATTTTTCAGCCAGCAAAAAGCTAAATATATCTTGAACCCCATCTTTTTATGTAACCTATATAATTACATATTTATGAACTATTGATATATAAATATAACTATATAATAATGTCCGGAAAAAAACAAGCATATCCGGGAGGTACCCTATGAACGAGTTAATAGGTTTTGTGAACGGAAATAGCATAAGGCAAAAAGTGCTCTCTCTGCTCGCCTCAAAAGGGGAAATGGAAGGAAAACGCATCTCTAAAACTCTTCGGGTAGTATACCCTACCATAGCAAAGACTCTTGAGGAACTTGAAGAAAAAGATCTGATCGCAAAAAAAGAAGAGGTTTACTTCCTGACCGAAACCGGAACTAAGATAGAAAAAATGGTTCAGCAAATCTGAATTATAAATTAATTCATGCTTTTTTTATTTTAAATTTAATTTTTAAAGTAAGCCTTTTGGTTCTAATCCCTTTTCTAAAGCCTTTTAGCCCCATTATCTTTTCTATAAGCCCTTTTGACTCTATTCTCATATCATTTTGTGTACTATATCAGCCTGAGAATAAGATATCCTGTGTAAAAATGAATCCTATCCTGAAAATCCAGGAAATCTGTAGACAAAGCGTTTACAGATGCTTGTTCCGAAAGAAAGTTTCCTCTAAGGCTTAAAGAAATATTTATCTAATCCCTGTTCCTTTAAGTCCGCATAGTCTATTAACGCTACATTGAAACGCTACATTGAAAACCCTAAAAGTTAGGGAAATTACAAGAGAAACTAAGCTTCGGCATCCAAATGAGGCTTAAGAATCAGAGGCAAGGCAATGTTACCTGAAGAAGACCTGAAGATCATTAAAAAAGAACTTGGGCGCGAGCCTACCCTGGTAGAGCAGGGCTGTTTTTTAAATCTGTGGAGTGAACACTGTTCCTACCGCTCAAGCGCCCCTCTCCTAAAGACCTTCACAACCACGGGCGAAAACGTTCTTATCGGTCCTGGAGACGATGCTGCGATCATTAAATTCGAAGATGGATATGTGCTTGCTATAGGCATGGAAAGCCACAACCACCCTTCATATGTAGACCCGTATAATGGGGCAGCTACCGGTGTGGGAGGCATAGTAAGAGATATTATATCCATGGGAGCCCGTCCGATAGCCCTTATGGACCCGCTCTATTTCGGGCCTCTGGACACCCCTAAAAACCTTTTCCTTTTCGAGCAGATTATTAAAGGAATCGCAGGGTACGGGAACTGCATAGGAGTGCCTGTGGTCAAGGGAGAAACTTTTTTTGATAGAAGATATAGTGGAAACCCGCTGGTAAACGTTGTTGCAGTCGGACTCTGCAAAGAAGAGAACGTTACCACCTCTCGCTCCCAAAAAGCCGGAAACAAGCTCATTCTTGCGGGTTCAAGCACAGGAAAAGACGGGCTTGGAGGAGCTTCCTTTGCTTCCAGAGACCTTTCCGAATCAGCTGAAGCTGAAGACCGCCCAAGCGTTCAGGTAGGAGACCCATATACCGAAAAGCTTGCTATAGAAATGACCCTGGAAGCCATAGAAAAAGGATATGTAAAATCCTGCAAAGACCTTGGCGCTGCAGGGCTTGGAGGAGCAAGCTCGGAACTGGCTGCAAAGGGAGGACTGGGAGCCCGTATTATTGCAGATGCGGTTCCGCAGCG
This sequence comes from Methanosarcina sp. DH2, assembly GCF_020804225.1. Classification (GTDB taxonomy): domain Archaea; phylum Halobacteriota; class Methanosarcinia; order Methanosarcinales; family Methanosarcinaceae; genus Methanosarcina. The sequence continues at coordinate 487,860 of NZ_WJBI01000001.1, read as the reverse complement.
CGAACCTAACATGAACGCCTATGAGATCCTGCTCGCAGAGTCCCAGGAGCGCATGCTCTTTGAAGTAGCTCCTGAAGACGTCGATGCAGTAATTGCCCTGGTACAGAAGTATGACCTGAATGGGGCTGTGATCGGATACCTTACAGAAGAGCCCAATTATACAGTTGAGTTCAGAGGAGAAATCGTTGCCGACATTCCAATAGGTTTCCTGACAGGGGGGGCCCCGACATGCGAAAAGCCCTCTGAAGCCCCAACTCGAAGGGAAGAGGACAGAAAACCGGAAACTCCAGAAGACCTGAAAGTGGCTTTCCTGAAAGTCCTGTCCTCCTACAACATTGCCTCAAAAGAATGGATTTACAGGCAGTATGACCATGAGGTTCAGTTAAGGACCGTTGTCAAGCCCGGAGAAGACTCCGGAGTGCTGAGGGTTACAAATACAAAAGGGATTGCACTTTCCTGCGGCTGCCAGCCCAGAGCCACACTGCTTGACCCTTACACAGGCGGAAAGACTGCAATTATCGAAAACGCCATGAATCTTGCAGTAAAAGGTGCAGAAGGACTGGCTATTGTAAACTGCCTTAACTTTGGAAATCCCGAGCGCCCTGAAACTTACTGGCAGTTCAAAAATGCCGTACTCGGGCTCGGAGACGAAGCTAGAAGGCTTTCAATCCCGGTCGTTGGAGGAAACGTTTCTCTATATAACGAGAGCGATGAGCTCAAAACTGCAATACCTCCCACTCCCTCAATAGGAATGATAGGGAAAGTGGATCTCGAAACTCCTCTCCCCTCAAGTTTCTTTACGAATGCGGGAGACAGCATTATACTTGTAGGAGAGACAACGCCTGAAATGGGAGGCTCCGAATACTATGCCTGCATAGGGTCTGGCAATGCCGGAAAAGTCCCTGCAGTCCCGGAGAACGCCCCTGGCGTTATAAAAGCCATAATTGAAGCTGTTAAAAGCGGAAAACTGAGCTCCGCACACGATCTTTCCCTCGGAGGGATCGGAGCAGGGCTTGCAAGGATGTGCAAAACCCTGGGTGGAAAGGTAGACCTCAGCGAAGTTGCCGGTGAGATTGGAGCAGATGAATTTCTGTTTTCAGAAGCTCCTGCAAGGGCACTGATTGCTACAGCCGAACCCGAGGCTGTGCAGGAAATTCTTAAAGGTGTGCCCCATACCGTAATCGGGAAGGCTGGAGGCGAAACCCTTGAAATCAAAGGCAAAGACTTCGAAGTTTCCCTCTCTTTAGAAGAAATCAAAGAGGCATACGGCAGCCTTACCAGATTTATGATGGGATGATTAAATTCATCCCCTGATTCTTTTTAGCCCGGCGTATTTTTTAACTCGCTACAGACTATTTTTCAGCCGTTGACCTTTACTCTTTTTATTTCGCCCGCTATTTTTATACTTTTATTGATTCTGTTGTTTTTACCCAGTTACTTTTAATATGTTATTGATAGACTGCTTTCCGGCTTTTCACATTAATCTTCAACTTTTTTTCAGAGCTATTCTTTTAAGAGCTGTGCTCAAGAGAACTAAATAAGGAGGTACAGCAGTAATTGAGTTCAAGAGGGTTAAATTACAACTATTTCGGGCCTATCTCTGATCTGCACAACCGTATCAGCTATTCCGTGTCGTTTTTGTCACACCCGAATTGCGTCTCGCCCGAATTGCGTCTCGCCCGAATTGCGCCTCGGGAGTACGCGGTCCTTTTCGCTACGCTCAAGAGGACTAAAAAGACAAAACAACAAACCTCGACTCATACAACCTTATTCGTGATACTGAACCATTCTTATTACGCTCGACGAAGGGGAGTAGCCTCGAAGACAAAAAGGAAGAAAAAAATATAAAATAGACAAATGGTAATCTACACCTGCGTTACTGCTTTTTACTGCCTTTCCGAGTTTCTTCCTTCAACTTCATTCTTCCTCTACCCAGGGAGAAGGCCACCGGACAAGCTGGTGGGGGCGTTTATATTTACCTGCGAATTTAAGACCAATTTTCGGGATAAGGGAAAATTATTACCTGGGACAGGAGGATGTTTCTTTAATATATTGTCTCTCTTAATTGCATTACTGGTTTACCGATTGTTTATTCTTACCTGACAGGCTGACCCCAATCTCATGCGGCGCAGGGAGAGAAAACTGAAAGATTCCTTTAAGAATTCCGGAAATAGATGAAAACAATTAACCAGAGGCCAGCTTTTTGAGTATGACCAAGAATTCCATTACAGGCAAAAGGCTGAGAGAAACAATAGTTTTTAGTAGGTTTCCGCACAAGACTATTTTGTTATGAAAGCCGTTTGCATGTGTGTGGGAGTGCATCTGCCTTACAGTCCAAAATGGTACTGGCCTGTAGAGGGTTTTTCCGGGGTGCCTGAAATGGACCGGTATTTTGATCGGAATCAGATTTTTTCAAGACTCTTAAAAAGTGGCAGAGAACTTTTGCGCCTTAATGACCTTTTTATGGAATCAATTGAGAGAGGGGGAAGTTACACTTTTGACCTTTCAGGTCCTTTCCTGGAACAGTGCAGGTGGGACCCTGAACTTCTTGAGTCTTTCAGGGAGCTTGCAGAAAGCAGAAAGGTAGAGTTTACAGGAAGCTGCAGTTACCATTCCCTTAGCTCTCTTTATCCTGACCTTTCCTGGTTTAGAGAAGAAGTAACAATTTACAGGGAAATGCTCAAGGAATTATTAGGAGTAAACCCAGGGACTTTTGTGAATACGGAACTACTGTATACGGAGAGAGTGGGAAATATACTTGCGAATATGGGTTTCAGGTGCCTTATTGCCGAAGGGTCAAGAAACATTCTGGACGGATACGATCCCGTCCGCGTTTTTGAAAATGACCTTCCTATCCTTCTCAGGCACATAAATCTCAGTGAAGACCTTGAACTGCGTTTTTCGGAAAAAAGCTGGGAAGGCTATCCCCTAATCCCGGAAAAATTTGCAGACTGGATTGCAGGCATTGAAGGGGATGTACTTACCCTTTATCTAAATTACACAAGCCTTTGCCTTCACCACAGGAGCAAGAGCATGATAGCCGAATTTATACGGGCTTTTCCGGAAGCACTGAAGAACCGGGGCATTGAGATGATCACACCTTCGGAAGCAGTAAGCAGGTTCATCCCTTTGAGGCTTCCAACCCTTGGGACCGAACAGACAATCCGCTACGGAATGCACAATGCTGTCGGAAACCATGCTCAGCAGCTCTACCTAAGGGAGCTTGTAAGAGTAGGGGAAGAACTTACGGAAATTAAAGAAAAGAAGAACTATCAAAAGCTGAAACGGGTTTTCGGTTACCTTCAGCAAAGTGAAATCCTTTTTTCAATGGGCCCGGGAAACGCACGTGAAGGACATGAGAGAGCTGTAAACTACTATTCCATTCTTTCGGATTTAAGAAGATCCGTTCTGGAGGAAGGGGCATGACTTCCCTTTGCATGTACTTTCAGGTGCATCAGCCTTTCAGGCTGCGCAGGTTCTGGCCTGATGACAGGTCTGGCTTCTTTCGATACTTTGATGAAAGAAGCAACAGAGAAATTTTCGAAAGAGTAGCCCAGAAATGCTATCTCCCTGCAAACAGGGCTCTTCTGGAGTCACTTGACGAATATAAAGGAGAATTCAGGTTTTCACTTTCGATTACCGGTACACTGCTTGAACAGTGCGAATTCTGGGGAAAAGAGGTGCTGGAGAGCTTCCGTCAACTTGTAGAAACAGGAGCTGTGGAGCTTCTGGACGAGACCTTTTACCATTCCCTTTCAAGCCTTTTTGATGACAAAACAGAATTTATCGAAGAAGTTAAGGAACATAAACAAATTGTTTCCGATCTCCTCGGAGTTAAACCTCAGGTATTCCGAAACACAGAACTGCTCTATAACAATACTGTAGCAAAGATCGCTTCCGAGCTGGGTTATAAGGCAATTCTCACGGAAGGTGCGGACCATATGCTTGAGGAGAGATCTCCTAACGTCCTTTATAAGGCAAAAGACTCAGGGTTACCCATTCTCTTCAGGAACTACAAACTGAGCGACGATATAGGATATCGTTTCTCTGCAAGATGGTGGGAAGGCTATCCTCTGACTGCGGAAAAATGGGCTTCATGGGCTTCAGGGGTTAAAGAGGACTGCGTTAATATCTTTATGGACTATGAAACTTTTGGAGAGCATCAGTGGAGAGAAACCGGGATTTTTGATTTTATGGAAAAACTACCTGCAGAAGTCCTTAAAAAAGGCCTGGAATTCAGTACTCCTGTAGAGGTTGCCAGAAAATATTCACCTGTAGCTGAGATCGATGTTGGAGACTTTTCAACGATTTCCTGGGCTGATATGGAGCGCGACACCAGCGCATGGCTTGGAAACGATATGCAAAGACGTTGTTTTGAAGAAATAAAACTGCTTGAGCCTTTTGTGAAAAAGACAGGAGACCCTGAAATCCTGCGTATATGGAAGCACCTTTTAACTTCGGACCATTACTACTACATGTGCACCAAGTGGCTCGGGGACGGAGACGTGCATTCTTATTTCAGTGTTCATTCCACTCCTTTCGAGGCAGCAGTGAATTTCATGGCTGTACTTATGGACTTCAAAGCCCAGGTATTCAGAAAACTCAGCACAATGGCTTAAGGAAATATATGCGTACAGAATATGCGTACAGATCAACTGGAGTTTGAGTTATATGGTTAGGGACTTATGCATGTTTGCAGGATTCAACGAAGATTCGCGAATTGTATGGTTCAAGATTACATATTCAAAAGAGCCTGGCTCTTTATCTATAATAACTGATTTTCTTGAAAAAGAAAATGCGTTCATCACTTTCGGGCATATCGACAATATTACACAAAAAACAGGAGAATACTCAATATTTACAGAGCTTAAGAAAGATGTTGATATGGGGGAGCTTGCCCGGAAAATCGAAGAACTGGAAGTTGTGAGTACAGTGGAACATGGGGTTTCGGAATTCGGGATGATTTACTCCGTTGACTTCCCCCTGAACGTCATAGGAGTCAGGGGAGTTATGGCAAGGGCACTCACTATTGTCGACATAATAAAAACCCTTAACCAGAGTGTGCCACATGCCGAAGGGCTTCTTACCCTATCCGGACTACGGGGAGGTACCCATGCCGCAAAATATTTCAAGAGCATTATGCCCATTAATGACAGCAACTTCGCAAGCATGCTTGCAGAACTCTACAGAGCTGTGGGCTGGGGAATCCTGGAAATTGACTGCAACCCCGAAACCTATGAAGGAAAAATTATTGTAAAAGAGTCGTTTATAGCCGATGTTTACGGTGGATCGGACCAGCCGGTATGTGCCTTCATGAGCGGCTATTTTGCGGGTTACCTGACCGAGTATTTCGGGAAGAATATAAGTGTGAGGGAAGTCAGCTGTAAAGCCACCGGGAAGAATGTCTGCGAACACATAATCTCCCTGGCTCCCTCCAGTCCAAATCAGGAACACCAGCTCAGAGGGGAGATCAGGTGATCAGACAACCTAACGCCATTCTGGGAAATAATGAGCTGCTCGTAACAATGGGAAAAAGAGGGGAAATCTTAGGGTTATTTTATCCCCGCAGAGACCATGCCCAGCATGTAGAAGAATCCGTTGCCTGCATCTACACAGGAGAAAGACTTCTCTGGACAAACGACAATGACTGGCACTCAATTCAAAACTACATAGAGGATACCAATATCGTATCCACAAAACTTTACCACGATTCCGGGATAAGGATCTCGATTCTTGACCTTGTGCACCCCGACGTTCCTGTCCTTATCCGCAGGTTTAAGGTGCAGTCCCAGCAGAAGATGTCCGGGAAATTTTTCTACTACTCGAACTTCGATGTGGGGGAAACCTCCAAGAAAAACTCAGGTTTTTGCGATACGGAAGCTCGCCTGCTTGCACAGTACTGGCAAAATTACTATATAGGAATCTATGCCCTGCCGGAGTTTACGGAATGGCAGGTTGGAAAGGCAATGGATACTATATGGTGGACAAACTCCAAGTACGATATGGAAGACGGAAAGCTGCAGCGGAATAAAGAAGACATAGGAAATATCAACAACGCTGCTGGCTGGGACCTTGAACTGGAAGCTGATGGGGCAAATGAGTTTGTCATCTTTATAGGAGCTGCATCTTCCCGGAGCCTTCTGTATAAGAGGATGCATGAGTTATCCAAACTGCCTCTTGAGCACATCTTTGAAAAAACTCGGGAACACTGGGTGATGTGGCTAGCAAAAAAGCACGTGCTTAAAATGCCAGGAATCGAGGGATACGACAACCTTCGCCAGGAACTATTCAATGCTTATAACCGTGCTCTCCTTATGCTTTACCTTCTTAATGACCATGAATACGGATCTTTTGTAGCTGCCCCGGAGTTTGATTCCAATTTTGAGAAATGCGGAGGATACGGATTTTGCTGGAACAGAGATACTTCGGAGTTAGTGCTTGCCCTTAAGCACTCCGGATATCCCGAATATTGTGACAGGTTTTTCAAGTGGTGTATCCGGACCCAGCTGCCTGACGGCTCCTGGTTCCAGCGTTACTGGCTCAATGGGGACATAGCCCCTTCCTGGGGAAATTTTGATTATTCAACCCAGATAGACGAGACCGGAGCCACGCTTCATGCCATGGATGTATATTACAGGATTCTTGAAAGTCTTAAAAAGGTTGAGTTCCTGGAGGAAGTCTGGGTCTCCGTACTCAGGGCTGCCGAGTATCTGATGAAGAGGACAAAGTCCGGGCTGCATGAAAGCTGTATGGACCTGTGGGAGACTTATTACGGAGTTTTCACGTACACCAATGCCTCGATCTATGCAGGGCTTATGGGCGCTTCTCATCTTGCAGAAGAAAACGGTGAGTCTGGCATGGCAAGGCGCTGGAAGAAAAGAGCTGAGTTTATCAAGCAAGCTACAATTGACCGTTTCTGGCTTCAGGAGGGCTATTTTGCGAAAGGTATTATTAATGAAAAACTGGATAAAACAATTGATGCAAGTGTCCTGGGCGCCTATATACCCTTTGGAATGCTCTCCCCGAAAGACCCTGTAGAAAGGGATATGATCCTTTTCCTGATAGAAAACATCCAGAAAAAGCTCTCAATTCCTATCAATACGGGTTACGGAATCAAACGCTATGAAAATGATACTTACATCGACGGAAATCCCTGGGTAGTAACCACTCTCTGGCTTTCAGAAGCTATGTTTGCTTTTGTCCTTGATCTCCCCAATGGAAAAGAGGGACCATATGCAGACGAGGTGAAAAAATTGACCAGTGAAGGGATTAAGTGCCTGAGATGGGCTCTTGCCGGAGCAACAAGCACAGGGCTTCTCCCTGAACAGGTAGATAAATCTACAGGCAAACCAGCCTGGGCAATTCCTTTAGGCTGGAGCGGTTCCCTCATTCTTGACAACATCCTCCTTCTTGATAAGATCTGCAGAAAAAACGCGGGAAGCCATGAATAATGCTGAAGGGGAAAAAATAAGTACCGAAGAGAAGATGTGAGTGGGAAAAGAAAGTGAGGGAGCTCGTTGCTCACTTTAAAAGATAAAGATTAGCTCGTAAGGTCTTTTCTCAAGGTAGTTTACGAACTGCCAGCTTTCTCATCGAATTTCCGCATATCGAAAAGCAACCTTGAGAAATTTACCCTGCCCATACGGACAATTCCCGGTTCAATCTAAGCTCCCCTGTATTCCTTCAGTTCCACGACCCTGTAAATTTGTCAAAGATTTTTCGGGGTAATCCACAAATTCAAACTTATCTGATTTCTTCGGCCCCGTGAAGATAAGGCCTGAGGACTTCTGGGATCTCCACGCTGCCGTCCTCACGCTGGTAGTTCTCCAGTATTGCAACTACAGTCCTGCCGACAGCAAGGCCTGAGCCGTTAAGTGTGTGGACAAACTGCGGGCCTTCAGGAGTTCTGAAGCGGATATTGGCTCTCCTTGCCTGGAAGTTCTCGAAATTCGAGCACGAGGATATCTCCCGGTACTTTTCCTGTGCGGGCACCCATACTTCGAGGTCGTAAGTCCTAGCAGCCGAGAACCCAAGGTCGCCAGTGCAGAGGCTTACTACACGGTACGGCAATTTAAGGAGTTTGAGGATCTCTTCAGCGTCGAGGGTGAGTTTTTCCAGTTCTTCATAGGATGTTTCCGGCTTTACGAACTTGACAAGCTCAACCTTATTGAACTGATGCTGGCGGATAATGCCTCTAGTGTCCTGACCGTGTTTTCCTGCCTCACGCCTGAAGCAGGCAGTGTATGCTGTAAGAAACACAGGCAGCTTTTCCATATACTCGTCCATAAAGAGGTTGGTCACCGGAACTTCCGCAGTAGGTGCGAGATAGAAGCCGTCTGCGCACACGTACATATCATCTTTGAACTTTGGCAACTGCCCTGTGCCGGTCATAGCTTTTTCATTTATAAGCACAGGCGGGAAAACTTCGAGATAACCCTGGTCAGTGTGCACATCAAGCATGAAGTTTATGAGCGCTCTTTCAAGTTTTGCGCCCATGCCTTTATAAACTGTAAAGCCCTGACCTGCTATCTTTGCCCCTCTCTCAAAATCGAGTATATCCAGTGCCTCTCCTATCTCCCAGTGAGGTTTTGGAGTGAACGTAAATTTTCTTGGCTCTCCAACTATCCTCACAACCGGATTGTCATTTTCATCCTTGCCTATCGGCGTCGTCTCAGATGGGATATTGGGGATACTCAGCATTATTTCATTTATTTTTGACTTATAATCACGTATCTTATCATCGATTTCTTTAATACGATCATTGATGCCCTGCATTTCGTTTATCTTGGGTAAGGCATCCTTATTTTCCTTCTTAAGCTGCGCTATCTCGCGGGTGACCAAATTTCGCTTATGCTTCAGGCCATCACCCTCGGCAATACATTCCCTCCAGGCCACGTCATATTCAAGAAGGCTATCTATAAGTTCGGTGCCCATATTTCTGTTAATAAGAGCACGCCCAACTATGTCGGGGTTGTTACGTACAAATTTGAGTTCCAGCATGTTAAGCCCGAGATATCCTGCATGTTAGCTAATATATATTTTGCTATTTTCAGGCTGCAAGCCTATTATAAGAAGCAGTAAACCGGAAAAAATAAAGAAAATAAATAATGGAAAAAGGAAAGAGAGGGAGTTCGTTAATTAACTTAGACAGGAAAGAATTTTCCCATAAGGGTTTTCCTCAAAGTAATTGACAAACTGCCCGGTTTCCTCATTGGAATCCCCGGATTCCGAACCGAGAAGTAACCTTGAAAGGCTTGCCTTGTTCATATACACAACTTTTGGCTCGCCCTGAATATCTCCCAGTTCCGCGGCCTTATCAATTGCATCATAGAGATTTCCAAAGTTGTCAACAAGCCCGAGCTCCTTTGCTCTGGTTCCTGTATATACGCGACCGTCGGCAAGGTCTTTTACCTCACTCCGGCTCATATTGCGCCCTTCTGCAACCTGAGTTACAAAGTCTTCGTAGCTGTCCATGACAACGGTATCAGCATATTCTTTCTCTTCGTCCGTAAGCCCCCTCCAAGACCCTCCCATATCTTTGAACTCACCGGACTTTGAAATGTAATAATCTATACCTTCCTTTTCGTAGTAAGAAGATAGATTCTCAAAGGTCCAGATAACTCCTATAGATCCCGTACTTGTAGAGGGGTTTGCGTAGATGTAATCTGCTGGTGCAGAGATATAATATGCAGCGCTGGCTGCCAGGTCTCCCATGGAAACAACAACAGGGATACCCTGTTCCTGTGCTTTCTCGATCTCTATTGCAATCTCCTGGGCGGCTGCAGGAGACCCTCCAGCACTATTTACCCTGAGTACAATTGCCCGGACTTCTTTATCCGCTACAGCTCTGTGAATATTCTCAGAAATCTCTTCCGAGGTTGCATAACCGAGCCCTGCAGGAACATTTCCGGTGAGCATGGAGCCCTGCACATAAATTACTGCTATCTTCTCGGAAGTCCCGAAATTTCCTCCGAAACCGAGACCATAAAAGATAGCAGCCATACTAACCGCAATAACAGTAATCAGAGCCAGTAAGACCAAAATATAGGACATACCGCTATGCTTCTTTTTCTTCAAGGAAGGAGAAGAGCCCGAATTCATGCTTAAACTCTCTTTTTCAATCGTTTTCTTATCAGAATCCCGGAAAGGGGGCTCCGGAACATCCTTAATTACCGAACCCTGTATCTCAGGAGCAAAATTGGGGCCTGAGGAATTTTCCCTGATAGTACTGGCTGAATTGTCCCCATCAGGGAGGATAATTTCTTTTTTAGTGTAAGCACTATTTTTAGAAAGGTCATCTCCAGGTGCTTCTTCCGGGCTCGTGTTTTTAGAATCCGTACCTTCTGAATTTACATTTTCATCATTCATGTCTGACAGAACCGCATTTCTTGGGTTTGTTTTCTGATTTTCGGTCTATGCTACTTTACTGCTGAAAACTCCAGTTAATGGGGCAGGCAAATTCTCCTGGTAGAAGACTTGCCAGAAATATGTTTTTAAGAAGCCCGCAAATAAAAGTGTCAATTCAACAGGTCTGAATTGTCAGAGCAACTATTTATGTTTCTCTGCATTCTACCCTTCTTTATATAGGATTATCAACTATTCCTCAAATAAGTTACCTTGTAAACACAATAAGCGAAATATATTTCAGAATTGCAGTCATCCAGAATGGATACACTTATAAAAATATATGGAGATAAGAATGTCAGACTCATCCAGTAAACCCGTACTTGTCACCTGTGGCCTGCCTTATGCCAACGGCAAGGCTCATATCGGGCATCTCCGGACCTATGTGCCCGCCGATATTTTTGCCCGTTCCCTGCGGAAGGAAGGAAGGGAGGTCACTTTTGTTTGTGGCTCGGATACTCATGGCACCCCCATTGTAGTAAACGCCGAGGAGCTCGGGATCACCCCTAAAGAACTTGTAGAGATTTATCATAAACACTTTGACGAAACTTTCAAGCAGCTGGGAGTTTACTTTGATGCTTTTGGGACAACTGATGACCCTGAAAATCATCACCGGACTCTTGACATTGTAAACAGGCTGATTGAAAAAGATTATGTATATCCGAAAATTATAGAAATCGCTTACTGCCCAAAATGCAACCGTTTCCTTCCTGACCGTTATGTGGAAGGAGCCTGCCCTCACTGCGGAGAAACTGCCAGAGGCGATGAATGCGACCAGGGCTGCGGAAAACATCTGGAACCCGGAGAGCTTTATAACCCTGTATGTACTATTTGCGGAGGGCCTGCAGAGTACCGCCAGCAGGAACACTTCTTTTTCAAGCTTTCCGAATTCAGCGACTACCTGATGAATTATCTCTCAAATGACCTTGGGGGGACCGCCAATGCCATCAACTACGCACTTGGCTGGGTAAAGCAGGGGCTTACGGACTGGTGCATCACAAGGAACCTTGAATGGGGAGTTAAATTCCCTGGGCATGAAGACCTTGTGGTTTACGTCTGGGTGGACGCCCCTATAGGATACATGGCTTTCACCGAGGAATGGGCTGCGCAGGCAGGGGATTCCTGGGAAAAATTCTGGAAAGGGGACGGGGAAATAATCCACTTCATTGGAGGAGACATCACTTACCACCACTGTATCTTCTGGCCTGCCATGCTTAAAGGCGCAGACTATTCAGTGCCTACAGCCGTTGTAGCTTCAGGCATGGTCAAAATAGAAGACAGGAAATTTTCCAAGACCAGAGGCTATGTTGTCTGGGTAGGGGAAGATTACCTTGACCACGGTTTCTCTCCGGATCTCCTCAGGTACTACCTGGCAAGCTACACCTCCCATACAAAGGAACTGAACTTCTCCTGGCGAGTGCTTCAGGAAAAAATCAACACCGAACTGGTGGCTGTATTCGGAAATTTCCTGTACAGGACTATGCTCTTTGCTTTCAAGAACTATGGAGAAGTCCCTGAAGGGAATCTCGAACCTGAAGTAAGAGCAGAAATAGAAAAGGCTCTAAAAGAGATAAAAGCGGCAATGGCTGAGTATGAGTTTAAAAAAGCTGTTGATTCTGCCATGACTCTTGCGTCTTTCGGGAACACTTATTTCCAGTCCCACGAGCCCTGGAGCCTTATAAAGGAAGACAGAGCAGCTTGCGGACGTGTTCTCTACAACTGCCTCCACCTGGCAAAAGCCCTGACGATTATATTTGAACCCGTTATTCCGAAGACTATGGAAACAGCCTGGAAAGGGCTCGGGCAGGAAACTGATGTGCATGCCGCGCAGTATGAAGAAGCCCTCGTGCCCCTGAAGGTAGGCACAAAACTTGCAAAGCCTGAGATCCTCTTTACCAAGCTCGAAGATGACAGGATAGGAGAGATGGAAGAAATTGCAAACCAGCGTGTAAAAGCCGCAAATGCAAAGAAAAATGCAGCAAAGGGAGGAGAAAAGGAGCCTTCGAAGTCCGAAGGAATGGGACCTGCGGAAGAGGTAAAACCAGCCGAAAAAGCCGGAAAGGCCTTAAAAGCCGAAGAAGTAGAGGAAAAAGAAGTCCTTCCCCTGATAGATTATGAAGATTTTGCAAAGCTTGACATAAGGGTGGGAAAGGTCCTCCTTGCAGAGCCCATAAAGAAGTCAAAAAAGCTCCTGCGTGTTGAGGTTGATATAGGTGAAGCAAAACCAAGGCAGCTTGTTGCAGGCATGGCTTCCTATTATGCCCCCGAAGAGCTTATCGGGAAAAATGTAGTCATACTCGCCAACCTGAAACCTGTAAAACTCTGCGGAGTTGAGTCAAACGGCATGATGCTCGCAGCTGATGACTGCGAAGCGATCGTAGCAGCCCTGATGCCGGATAAAGAGATAAAGTCAGGTTCCAGAATAAGGTAAATTTAAAAAGATAAAAAAGTAAAAAGTAAAATGTGAAAGTTAGATATCTTGTCTTCGTGCCCGTACGTATATATTGCGGGCATGAAAGACAATCGTACGGACTGATCAGACCACTACTTCCTGCCTTAAGACCATAAGCCTTTTCTGTCCGTCAATTACTTTTAAAACAATTTTATCCCCTGCAGTTATATTATCGAGTTTGCCAATATTTTCAGGATACCTGGGAGTCAGGTAAAGGCTTAATGTGTCCCCAGCAGTTATGGTTGTGCCGTACAAATGGGAAATATTCAGTTCGAAACTATCTCCTTTGACTTCTACAAGGACTTTTGTATCATTCTGAAAGGTAAATGGCTCTCCACCGTTGTGTTCAAGCTTTATCAGGTTTCCCTCAAGTTCTCCACCATCGAGCCTGCCGCCCATTCCAAGACCTGTTGAATATGACTGTAAAATTCCTGTAATACTACTGGAACCTATAGCATATGCAAAAATAATAGTTAAGAGAGTTAATAAAGCGACCCCAACAACCGGTGAAACAGCTCTTTTGTTGTTTAAAATCTCTGCCGCACTCATTTTCCACTCCAAATCCAAAATAATCTATGGAATATTAGCAGCTCCCCGTATATAAAATATGAGAGTGTGGAATAGTAGAAAATTAAGATTGTTGAATATATAGACTGGACACAATAAAGAAAAAGATGAATAGAAAAGAGAACTAAGAGAGAAGAAGACAGATAAGAAAGGGGAGGAGGATAAGAAAAGAAGAATAAGAGTATAAAACGAAAAGATTTCAGAACAGTTACTCTTTCTAGTTAAGGGCTTTCAGTTCTTCTTTTCGAATACCATTTCAAGATAAGAAGTGCGGATAGAATCTTTTTCATCGACTCCAAACCGAGATAAAAATTTAAATAATTGGTCCCTTGAACTTTCGAGATCTTTTTCGTCACTAACATTAATCTCTACTTCCAGGAACTCCCCGAGTCCTTCGACTGCATCAAGACAGATAGTAATCCCTCCTGCGCTGAAGATTTCTCTTTTTTTGCGGACTACACCAGCTTCCGAGAACCCCAGAGCTTGAAAAATTTTTGCTGTTGTAGCCTCATCTACAGGAGTTTCGAGCTCTTCTCTGGTTTTGGAGACTTTATCGAGTTTAGGACCTTTATAGGTCAGCACAGCCTGGCCGCCCAGAGAACGGATCCTGAGAGCCTCATCCGTCTTTGCAAAATCCCGGTATGGGGCTGCAAAATAGGTATCTGACTGTTCTTCAATTCCAATTTTATTTGCCCCAATTTCCTCAAGGAGAGGGCGGATCTTTGAGTGATCCGCTCTTACCTTGACTTCCACTTCAATCATAGTTTAATACATCTCCAATTCGATCCGGAAGGCCCGGAAAAATCCTCACTTTAACGAATTATTATCGGAATCCAGAAGAATCCGGACCCTTTCAGGCATCTGCAGGGACGAACTTGGTACCGTAGTAAATCATACCGCGTTCACCGTCTTCCCCGAGCTTACGGAAAACGGGTTTTACCCTCATTCCGATATGCATTTTTTCGGGTTCACCAACTACCTGGGATGTCAGACTGGGCCCTTCATCCAGCTTGATGATTGCAAGTGTATAGGGAGACTGGTTTTCAAAACCTTCCGCAGCCGTGTGAATCAAAGTATAGCTTACGATTTCGCCGGTGCCTTTGAATTTGAAAGATTCGAGTTCACCCGTACGCCTGCAGTTTACGCAAACATTACGAGGTGGATAGAAATATTCCCCACATTCCTTGCAGCGAGTTCCTTCAAGGTTGTACCTGCTGCCGAGGTTTCTCCAGAATCTTGGAACAGAAGACATCGAATATCACCTCTCCCTCGAGAAAATATGTACTACTGCAGTCGCTCCTGACCCTCCTACATTATGGGTCATTCCATACTTAGCTCCTGCTACCTGGCGCTTGCCTGCATCCCCACGAAGCTGGGTTACAATCTCCACAGCCTGCTTTACGCCTGTTGCTCCCACGGGATGTCCGCAGGCTTTCAGGCCGCCGGATGTGTTTACAGGGATCCGACCCCCAATTGCTGTTTCTCCATTTGCGGTGACAATTCCACCTTTTCCTTTCTCTGCAAATCCCAGGTCTTCAATTGCACAGATCTCGGCAATGGTGAAGCAGTCGTGGACCTCGACCAAGTCGATGTCTTCAGGCTTCAATTTTGCCATGGAGTATGCCCTCTTTGCAGCCACCACAGTTGCATCCAGAGTTGTGATATCCCTTCTGTCATGCAGGGCAATTGTGTCACTTGCCTGTGCTGTTGCCTTAATGTAAATGGGTGTGTCAGTATACTTGTGGGCAACATCTGCAGGAGCCAGAACAAGTGCAGATGCCCCATCTGTTATTGGGGAACAGTCAAAGATATGTAAGGGATCAGCTACCATTATTGATTTCAGTACATCATCTACGGTAATTTTGTTCTTGTACTGAGCAATGGGATTGAAACACCCATTTTTATGGTTTTTTACGGCTACTTCTGCAAGCTGTTCGCTTGTACTCCCATACCTGTGCATGTGCAGTTTTGCGATCATTGCATAAAGCCCGGGGAATGTTGCTCCTGCCATGCCTTCCCATTCCCGGTCAGCAGCTGCTGCAAGAGCTGAAGATGCTTCTTCAGACCCGACATCAGTCATCTTTTCTGCCCCAGCTGCAACCACAATGTCGCTGTATCCTGAAGCGACAGTTATTATAGCCTGGCGCAGGGCAAGCCCTCCTGATGCACAGGCAGCTTCCACTCTAGTAGCCGGAACATGGAGGTTCCTTGAAAGCCCTGAATAGTCCGCGATAAGGGCACCTATATGCTCCTGGTCAACAAAGCGGCCTCCACTCATGTTTCCAATGTAAAGGGCATCTATATCTTTTCCGCTTACGCCTGCATCTTCGATTGCTCCGATTCCGGCTTCTACGACTATGTCTCTAAGGGAGCGCTCCCAGAGTTCCCCGAATTTTGTATTTTTTACTCCGATAATTGCTACGTCTCTCATGTATTCACCCCGTTTTCAAGCCAGGCGGATTTTACCTTTATGTCTGGCATACCTTGCATAGTCGATGTATATAGGATCCTTGATAAGTTCGGAAACCGTTGGAGCCCTGTTTCGGATTTCCTCAATCCTGTCAGTAACTATTATGCTGAAAGCATCGGACCCTGCTCCGGACCCGAAGGCAGTTGCGAAAATCCGATCCCCGGGCTTTGCCTGGTCAAGGGTTGCAGCGATTCCCATAAGACAGGAACCCGAATAGGTATTGCCTATTTTTGGAACAACAAGTCCCGGAGTAATCTGGGCTTTTGTGAACCCCAGCATCTTTGCAGCCTTGCTAGGGAACTTCCCGTTTGGCTGGTGGAAGACCGCATAATCATAATCTTCAGGCTTTGTCCCGAGTTTTTTAAGAAGACCATTTGCACCGTTTGTCACGTGCTTGAAGTACCCGGGCTCTCCCGTAAAACGTCCTCCATGTTCAGGGTAAGGCATTCCTTCCCTTCTCCAGAAGTCAGGAGTATCGGTTGTAAAAGAGTACGTATCTTCAATGATTGCGGCAAGCTCGGATTCTTTTCTCCCGATGAGGCAGGCGACTCCTCCTGCTGCGGCAGTGTACTCCAGGGCATCACTGGGGGCTCCCTGAGAAACGTCTGCTCCTATAGCCATGCCAAGGTCAATCATTCCGGAACCCACCAGCCCCATACATGCCTGTACTGCGGCTGTTCCCGCCTTACATGCAAACTCAAAGTCTGCTGCAGTCATTTCGGGGGTTGCGCTGATCGCCTGGGCTACGATAGTGCTTGTTGGCTTTACAGCGTAGGGATGACTTTCTGAACCTGTGTATACCGCCCCGATTCTGGAGGGATCAACGCCGCTTCTTGCCATTGCATATCTTGCAGCTTCCACTGCAATCGTTGCTGCGTCTTCGTCGACATCAGGTACGGATTTTTCATACACCATGAGGCCATTTTTGAGAGCCTCTGCGTCATCACCCCAGAGCCGGGCAATCTCTTCAATTTTTATACGGTATCTCGGAACATATGCACCGTAAGATACAATTCCAATAGTCATTTGTTCACCTGTTTTTGAGTGTTTAGGGCATCTTTCAGGGGGTCATTCCCTTGCAGAGTATTGACTGTATTTTTTCAGTAACTGCACAATCTGATCGAGATCCATTGTAGTTGCGACCAGGGGGACACGGTCTACTTCCGCCATCTTGACTGCAACAGGTTCGACATCTTCTTTACGGAGCCCGTGGAGCACAACAGCTCCGGGTTTCAGGTTGGTGACCCGGATAGCTACCAGAGGGGACTTTCCGGTAGTAACCTTTGTAAAGATCATGGCTCTGTCCGTACTCCAGCCATAGAGCTTCTGGAATTCGTGGGAAGAAAGTTCCAGGACCGCCCGCTGGCTGTCGATGACAGAAAAACCATATAGAGGCCTCTCAGCTCCTTTATAGACAACATCGCCTTCAATAAGGTTAACCAGTTTAGCAAGCTGTATCGGGAGAGTATACTCATAGGTTGAGTAGATGGATTTTGAGTTGCTTTCGGCGTTAAGTATCGATTCGTAGGTGTGAATCTTTTTGCCTCCCCGCTCAATATCTACTTCAAGCAGGGATTCCACAATCTTCCGGACTATCATCGTCCCCGGAGACTTTCGCCTCCCGCTTTCATAATCGCTGATAACAGAAGGAGAAACCTTAAGGTAATTTGCAATATCGGTCTGGGATATCTCAAAATTTAATCTCCACTTTTTCAGTGACTCTCCGGGTTTTTCAGAGAGTGTGATATCTCCAGCCATTTTTTCTGCCAGGCGGTTGCGCAGATTTTCTGAGGAATCGTTGGATGTCATGACTTACTTAATCTAAGAGGAAGCATTACCATATATATCTAACGAATGCGAGTTCGGCAATTGTCGCATAGGTTTAACTATCAGATAAGAGCGAGATCTTCCCCAAAAAATTTATAAGAGATGTGAAAGAAATTGGAATGTAATGCCTGCAGATTCACGGAACCCCGAGATAAGCGTTTCTGACCTTCTTCTGTATATCAACTGCCCGCGGCGCGTATACTTTGTCAGCCGTGGATTTGAACTGCTTCCGGAAATAAACGCTTCACGGCTCGAGAGAATGCTCCTGAAAGAGCTCTCCCTGAATTATCCTGAAATTGTGAAAAAGTGTTCGTTAAACGCCGATACCCTTTGTAAAGAACTTGAATCTGCCCTTAATCAGGCATGTGAAGACCTCCCACTAATGTTTCCGAGGGAATTTGCACGCATAGAGGAAGGAATACTGGAAGAAGCGAACGCGCGGGCAAGAGCTAAAATTCCGGAAATTGCAGCTAACCTTCTCAGAGGACTTGAAGAATATGGAAAAGACCCTATGCTTGCGGCACTTACACCTGTTAAAACCGAGCCATTTCTTTTATCGGAAAAACTTAATCTGAAGGGTGTTCCGTCCAAGCTTGTCTGTTTCGAGGGCATGAATGTTCCCTCGATTATAAAACCGGGAAACTGTCCTGTTCAGGGGGTGTGGGCATCTGACCGGATGCACGTCACATCACTTGCCCTTCTGCTTGAAGCCGAGTTCGGAGGGGAAGTCCCCTTCGCCTTTGTCGAGTATGTAAGTTTCGGGCTGCTCCGAAAAGTAGTGATCCGAAGTTCGGACCGCAGAGAGGTATTAAAAATCTGCAGGCGTGTGGAGAAAATAAAAGCCGGATTCATGCCTGAGAAAACGGAAGAAAAGTTCTGTACGGAATGCACTTTTTCAGAGAACTGTGTTTCGAATCCATCCCTTATGTCCAAATTTTTCTAAACCGGGAATAGACGGAAAAAGTTACAGCACAATAAAAAAGGCAAAAACCGGAAGAAAGTAAACTACCGGGGTAATAGAAGATAAATCTCAAAGGCACTAATGAAGAGGCTAAAAACGAACCTGTTGCTCTGTAATGAGTTGTAAGGACTTTTTTCGAATTTGACTGAACAGTTCGTATCTTCCTTAAAACAACATCTCTCATTTTTTGAGTCAAAGAATGCACTTGCATTGGATATGAGTATATAAGTTTTCTATCCAAGGTTTCAAACAATTCGTCCTATTAAATAATACATCTGGAAAAAGAAATCATAAATCCAGCGTCCTTTCAGATTGTTTGATAGAATGGACAGAAAACTTATAAGGATTTAGGTAAGAGGAATTTATGGAGTTCAAATAAACTTTCCACAACTACCAGTAAATATGGTCTATTGGGATGAATAAAATTCAGATGGTAGTCTGGGTACTATCATCGATTCCAAGTTATGGTAATAAAACTGCATTTTGAAATCAACGCTAGTCAATGAGTTTCCCATAAAAGAACCACAAATGAACATGAATAAACACAAGCTGAAACTATCTGTGGTCGTCTATATTTACCATGGTTTGATGAGGATAACGGAATCGGGGACACTGGAATTATTAACTTTTTTCGTATGAAAAAAGGTAGCGATAAATCTTTAGAGGTAATAAATGATAACTAACAAAAAATTAGATTTAATAGTCTTAGTTACAATATTCCTGATTTTACTTTTAATTCTCGTTTTATCCACGGCATCTGCAGCTACTGCACAAAATGTTTCCACCACAATCGCCGAAACTCGGATCACCAATAGCGGATCAGCAGGCAGCCCTGCTATCTATGGTAACTGGATAGTATGGGAGGATTACAGAAATGGAAACGCCGATATCTACATGTATGATCTATCCACTCAAAAAGAAACTCAGATAACAACAAACGAATCCATGCAATGGTGTCCTGATATCTATGGAAATCGTATAGTATGGGAGGAGCATGAGCGAGGTGGAAACGACGATATCTACATGTATGATCTCCCTACTTTTTCGGAAACTCAGATAACCACCAATAACTCAACTCAAAATCTTCCTGCTATCTACGGAGACATAATTGTGTGGCAGGATCGTCGCAATGAAGACGGAGATATTTACATGTACGATATCTCAACTTCAAAAGAAACCAAAATTACTACCAGTAAATCCGAACAGTGGGGAAGACCTGCTATTTATGGAGATAGAATAGTATGGACAGATAGCAGCAACGGATACGATATTTACATGTATGATCTCTCCACTTCCAGGGAGACGCAGATAACCACTAATGGATTAGGTCAGGAGTATCCTGCTATCTACGAGGACAGAATAGTTTGGGTAGATTGGCGCAATAGAAACTCCGATATTTATATGTATAATCTTTCTACTTCCAAAGAAACTCGGATCAGCACCAGTGGATTAGCATTCAATCCTGCTATCTATGGTAACTGGATAGTATGGCAGGATTCCAGAAACGGAAACAGAAACATATATTACAAAAATGGAAACAGGGATATCTACGTTTACGATTTATCCACTCAAAAAGAGACTCAGGTCACAACCAGTAAATCAGATCAGATAAATCCATCTATTTATGGGAACAGAATAGTATGGGAGGATTATTGCAATGGCGATGAAAGCCCTGATATCTACATGTGTACTCTCAATTCAAGTCCCCTTATAGTCTCTTTCTCTACGTCTTCCACATATGAAAACAAATCTCTGAAAGTCTGTTTTACTGACAATACTGCAGGCGAACCTGCTGCATGGGAGTGGAATTTTGGGGACGGAACTAACTCAACCGAACAGAATCCTGAGCATATATATTCAACAGAAGGGAACTACACAGTAACACTTACAGCAAGTAATGGAAATGGAACAGACACGAATATAAGCGAGATAAAAGTACAAAGTGCTCTCCCAACAACCCCAGGTGGATTCAATTTTTTTATTTTTTTAAGTATTATATCATACCTCTTCAAAAGGTCAACCTGAGCTAACATCTATTTTCACCGAATCATCAAACAATCAAGAATAAGAAGTAACTGTAGACTCGAAACAATTGAGCTGATCCCAAAACTCAGAGTACGTCACAAAGTCTTGACATGAAATGTAGAAAAAGACATTTTTTTCTCAAGATAGTGGTAATTAAAACCCAAACTCCACAAAATACACCCAAGAGGCATGACTGGCAATGTCTAATAAACTACGCAGAGAAGATATCCTCATAAGAGTTTTTGGAATAACTGTATTTGCGATATTAATACTGGTGGGCGTCGCGGTTGCAGCTCCATTTGCATATGTGACAAGTATAGGAATCGACACTGGCACTGTTTTTGTAATTGACACAGCAACTAACAATCTTACAGCCGTGGTGCCTATAGAAGGCTGGGCTGGACAAGCAGCAATCAATCCTGCAGGAACAAAGGTATATGTGACGGACTCATCAGGATTCAGCACCACTGTCTCTGTAATTGACACAGCGACAAATAAGGTTGATGCAGTAGTGGATGTAGGAGGCTATCCTTTGGGAGTTGCAGTTAACCCTAAAGGATCAAGGGTTTATGTGACGGTCCGTGACAGCCCCACTATTTCCGTGATTAACACAGTAATTGGCACATCTACAAACACTGTAATGGACCCGGTTAATGTGGGGATGATTTCTTCTGAAGTTGCATTTACACCGGATGGGAAAAAAATCTATGCTACAAATAATCGAAACAACACTACTTCTGTAATTGATGTGGCTACAAAAAAAGTTACAGCTATTGTACCTGTAGGAGATTATCCTACTGATATTGCAGTTAGCTCTGATGGAAATAAGGTTTATGTGATTAATTCAGGCAGTAACAATGTTTCTGTAATTGACACAGCTACAAACAATGTTACCGGAAGTGTACCTGTAGGAGACGGCCCCAGTGATATTGCAGTCAGTCCTGATGGAAAAAAGGCATATGTGACAAATTGGCAAAGTAACAATGTTTCTATAATTAACACAGCAACAAATACTGTTACAGCCACAGTGCCTGTAGGATTAACTCCTTTTGGAGTTGCAGTCACCCCAGATGGAAAAAAAGTATATGTGGCAAACTCTGCCGTATACTCCGGTGACTACGAAGCTAATGTCTCGGTAATTGACACAGCCATAAACACTGTTACAGCGACTGTGAATACAGGAAAATATGCTATGAACTGTCCTGTTGGAGTTGTCATTGGACCTTTTAGAAGTTCTGACATGACTGATCAAAGAATAAAGGCAACCTACAATGAAACTGACCAGAGTACAATGGAGACTTTAAACGCAACTGAAGACAAAGGAGTTGAAGAAACTAACTTATCATCATCTGAAGAAAAAAACGCTGTCGAACTCAATAATTCAACCAATAATAATTCTGAATCTAATAAAGGTGGTAGATCAGGTGGAGATAAATCAAGCAAAAATAACTCTACTCCAGGTTTTGGATTATTGGGAAGCTTGACCTGCCTTTATGGAGGATGGAAACTCAGGAAGGAGGAAGTGCCAAAATAGGTTTTGCTGTCGTTACTTATCGAACTGAAATTCTTATTGGATTAATTCTAGAATGGTTTTACTAAACGTGGTGGATATTACATAGGAGTGGATTTATTATGAAGAAATCAAGTTATCGAATATTGTTTATCGCTTGCTTTGCCTTTTTTTTTATTTTGAATTTTCTAAATGTGATTGGTCAACCTGATTTATCAATTATAATAGCAATAATTATTGCGGCTTTAATGGAATCTCTTATTCCTTATTTAATTATAATTCTGATTATACATATCATAAATCGTGACAGCAGACCATATTGAATTACTCCATAGAATTTACGCACCCTAGATAAAAATCAAATACAACAAACATCAGGGTTTAACTTCACATTTTAGACATTTGACAGTTTAATGCTACTTTTTTCATTTAAAATGCGGAAGTCCTATCCCAGTTGCAAAATCAATTTGATTTTAAGACAGGCTCTCAGGAAAAGCCAAAGCCTTTTAAAGGTGAACCTCTCTCAATCTGCGTGACATGTCCAGACCAGCATACCTTGGCAAAATGCTCCTGCACTGGTGCGATGCCTGCAATGTGCCTGTGCTCGGAAAACAGTGTGGGTGCGGCAATAGAACAAAAAAAGTTGAGGTAACTCCTCCAGGGGATATTCGCCCGGCTTTTGATTACGATATAAGGCGGATAAATTCCGTTTCTGACAAACAATTTAATGCTCCTCTTATCCCCGAAGGTCACCTTGTGGTGCTTAATAAAGCTCCTTATGAAGACCGGATGGATGAAATCATAGTGGATGGAGAAGTCCTTGCATCTATCAGGTTCGAAATAGAAAACTGCACATGGGTTCTTCTCCCCAGGCTTGAAGGAGCCCGGCGGCTTTTCCAGGGAAGGGAAAGGAAAGAGCTGAAAAAATGGGTGGTTATCGAGCAGGAAATTATGCCTTTTATCCTGAAAAAAGGGGCAAGTGTCCTGGCTCCCGGAGTCCTTGATGCAGACCCTGAGATCGAAAAAGAGGACGAGGTTGTTGTCCTTATCCCTTCAGGAGAGGTAGTTTGCTGCGGGAGAGCACGGCTGACAGGAAAGGAGATGCTTGAAGAAAAGCGCGGGAACGCGGTAAAGCCGCGCTGGAGTGCGGAGCCCGAAGCTGCAAAAACCCTCGAACCGGGAAGAAACTGGGATGATGCCGTAAAAGCCAATGAGAAAATTCTTGACTCTATGATAGAAGACGCTCATGCTTTCATAAGAAACGTTTCCGGGAGTATGGACCTGAAAGTCAGCGTATCCTATTCCGGAGGCAAGGACAGCCTTGCAGTGCTGCAACTTGTGGATGAAACTCTGGACGATTATGAATTGATGTTTGCAGATACAGGGCTTGAGTTTCCGGAAACTCTTGAAAACGTCAGAAAGGTTGCAGAATATTATGGAAAAACCCTGAGGACAGCGAGCGCAGGAGATTCCTTCTGGGAATCCATAGGAGTTTTCGGGCCTCCGACAATGGACACGCGCTGGTGCTGCAAGATATGCAAACTTGGACCTATTACCAGGTTGATTGATGAAAACTATGAAGGAGGCTGCCTGAGCTTCATAGGGCAACGCCAGTACGAATCCCATGCTCGGTCCATCAGTAAGAGGGTCTGGAAAAACCCCTGGGTAGGAAACCAGGTTGGGGCATCTCCCATACAGGAATGGACAGCCCTGCACATCTGGCTCTACCTCTTCAGGACAGAGGCTCCCTATAATCCTGCTTATGAAAAAGGGTATGACCGAATGGGATGCTGGCTCTGTCCTTCTTCGTCCCTATCCGACTTTTTCCAGCTTGAGGAAAGCCATCCTGAACTTGCAAAAAAGCTCAATTCTCACCTTCAGGCTTATGCAGAGAAGATGGGGCTTTCTCCTGAATGGGTGAAGTACGGCTTATGGCGCTATAAGCGCTACCCGAAGGTACTGCAGGAACTTGCGGACAAAAAGGAGATTTCCCTGCTCCCTTCTCAGGATGCCCCAAAAGAACTCCAATTTGAAGTCGCCACAGGATACAGACCCTGCAAAGCAGGAGGAATTTCTGCGGATGGAAGTTTCGGGCAGGCAATAGATATAGGAGG
This sequence comes from Methanosarcina sp. DH2, assembly GCF_020804225.1. Lineage (GTDB taxonomy): Archaea > Halobacteriota > Methanosarcinia > Methanosarcinales > Methanosarcinaceae > Methanosarcina. Next base: position 463,530 of record NZ_WJBI01000001.1, on the reverse strand, counting down.
AACTCTGGAAGAAAGTGGCATGCTTTCCCCTGCAGGTAAGGTCTCCTTCATAGAAGGGGCTGCTTCTGTTGCCATGGGTGAATCAAGAGCCCAGGTTTTTGCTTCAGGAAATGTGAACGGAAGAAGTGAAAACGAAAAAACACTAAAAAAGCTAATGCGTATGGTCGAGTTCTCAGTGCGGAGAGCTGTTCTCTGCCAGGGATGTGGAGTCTGTGTAGGGCACTGCAAGCACAGCGCAATTGAAATGAAAGGAAAAAGAGCCTGGATAAGGGATAGCTGCACCCACTGCGGAGCCTGTATAGAAGTCTGCCCGCTTGTGAAATTTATGTGAATATTATTCGTGTTAGATGTTCAGTATCCGGTGTTAGAGTTCCAGTATCCGTCATTAAACGCTCAGGTTGTCCACAAACAATAGCCTGATATTATTACGGGCAGCCTGACCGGCATCTCCAGTTTATTTCTTGTGCAGTGCCGCTGACCCAGGTTTTTTTCTATATGTGCAGAGCTGTAGCCGGCCAGCTAACTAGAGAAAAAATGACCCTGGGTAAACCTGCATTCTTTTTGAGATGGACAGAATACTGTAGAGAACTACCCCCGAATAGAGGAACTATTTTTATCTATATGTTTATGGAAATGTTTCCGTCAGTTCGTCTGGCACCCATCGAAAAAAAGGAAGAAATAAGAGAGTTACTAAGAGACGAAACATGGAAAACATGACTGGAGGACAAGGAAAAACTACCAGTTTTTTTAATTAGTCCTCTCGAGAGAAACGAAGTGGAGCAAAAAGGACCTCGTGCTGTTGCACTTGCAGTGCAACTCTCAGGAAATCCCTGATTTCCTGTGATCCCGAAGCGAAAATTGGGAAGCGAAAATAGAAAACAAAAGTGAGTCCAAGGCAAGGCAGGGCGGATTGGACTTTTGCCAGAGAAGGCGACCTTGCCAGAGCTCCAGGCTCCATAGCCTGTAAAAATTATTATTCGGCATCAATATTGATCTCAAAACAGCTTGCTATCTGGTTACCCCTCCGGTATGTGCCTGTTATCTTTTGACTGCCCTGGCAAGTTACCTGAATATCCCACACACGGTATCCCCCGCTGCCGGTCTTTTCCTCATCTTCAGGGACAAACCTGTCCCTCGTCACCTGTAGCCCGTTACTGGTCGCGATATCCCAGCTAAATCCGCTGACTGGATTTTCCGGAAACTGGATTGTAAACGGTTTTTTAATCATATCGTCCCTCTCCTAACCGTCCTTATGCAGCCGTCCTTCCCTACCCACTCTATGAATTCTTTTCGCCTTTTTGAGCGAATTTGAATAAAGTGCCATTTTGAAGAAACCCGCATGCAGAAATGATCCACATAAAAAAATAGCATGGCTCAAAAAATGGGGGTAGAAATTCAGGTTATGGAAGCAATTTCGGAATATTAGCCATACTATTATTACATTTCTTGTGTGATAAATTTTATGAAAAAATTATCTCATGGGTTAACAAAAAAGAAGGTATGCTCAATAAAATGAGAGTAACTAAGGCATATCTTAATTATATACTGAGTATAAATATAAATCTGGTAATGAGCGAGAATCCTGTTTATAGGTTTAACCGGGTAAACATAACTTTCCAGCACATGTAAGATCGGGACATGTAAAATAGGGCAAACATAAAACCTGACCGCGCAAAAACGAATGTAAGCAAAAACTAGTGCAAGACAACATACCCTTAAACTATGCAAAAACACATCATTTAGACTCAGTAATCAAAAAGGCTTTTCTGGCCCTTTCTTTTCTGGAGTCCTCCTACCCTTACTCCCACGCGTCTGAGCTTTGTCCTGTTTTCTGAAAGGAATTCGCCCAGGATTTCCCTGGTTACACCAAGAAGGGCTCCCTTTGAAGAAACCTGGTGACTGAGTGTGCGACTCTTTGTATACATCTTGAAGTTTGAGTTTATGGCCGTAAGGGTTACAACCCTGAAGGAGAGTTCCCTTGAGTCCAGTTTTTCAATAACGTCCCCTGCCAGCTTATCCAGTAGCGGAAAGATAAGTTCCTTATCCAGAGTATCTTCAGGCAATGTCGCAATTCTTCCGATCTGTTCTGACCCATCCCTTTCTTTAAGGAGAGTGTCATCAATTCCTGCAGCAGCATGTTTAAGCCATGTACCCCTGGATCTTCCGAAGGTGGAAATGAGTTCGATAACATCGTGATTTGCAAGGTCCTTTATTGTAATTACACCCATTTCCTGTAATTTTCTTGCAGTTACATCCCCGATCCCCCAGAGTTTGGACACATTCAGCGGCCAGAGAAAATTATCCAGATCCTGAGGACTCACAACCGTAACCCCATCAGGTTTTTTTGCGGAGGAAGCCATCTTGGCAATTAGCTTATTTGGTCCTATTCCTATAGAGCAGGTCAATTTCTCTTTTTCTTTTATTTCTCCTTTTATCTTCATCCCGAGCTCAAAAGCTAGGTTAAAATCTCCACCTGTTCTGTCGGTTATTTCAAGGAAAGCCTCATCAACACTTATCTGTTCAAAAGAATCTCCGTTTTCTCCAGGGTCTGCATAGCTGCGGAGAATTCCCATAATCCTATCAGAAACCGAAGTGTAAAACGGCTTCCTGACAGGCAGGAAAACGGCTTCCGGATTAAGTTTCTTTGCCCTTGAGCAGGGCATTCCTGACCGGATTCCGAATTCTCGGGCAATGTAATTACATGTGCTTACAGATCCACTGAGCTCGCTTCGCCCTGAAAGCATGCAGACTACAACTGCTTTTCCGCGGAGTTCAGGGTTTTCCCGTTCCTCGACGGCTGCAAAAAAGTAATCCATATCTATATGAAGAATGACCCGATGCATCACCGTAAAAGACGCGGGGAAGATTTGTATAATTATCTCTCAAGCTTATTTGCCTTTCAGGATTTAAAGTCGAAGAGAAAAGGAAAGTAAAAGGAAGGTAAAAGGAAGGTAAAAGAAAGGAAAAGGAGGCATAAACAAAAAAGTGCTGACCTGAAGCATTGACCCGAAATTTAAAGCACTACCCTGAAATAGAATAAAGCAATGAGCATAAACTGCAAATCGGGAAGTACAAACCATAACACATAAAAAAGATAACTTCATTAGCTGTAACACTATTTTTTAAAAATTATATAAAGGTAAGCAGTGGTCTCCGTACAGGACGTTTTCAGTTATGAGCAAATCAAACCCCCCAAGGAATCCCGGAGGAGAAGCAGATATTCCGGAGCAAATAAAGGGCAAAAAAAACCCTGAAACCGGGAGAAATCCGGAAAAAGCAGGCAATCCCTCAGAAAGAATCGACACCCCTATCCTTGAAGTAAGAGATCTATGCCACAGATACCCACACCTGGAATCAAATGCCCTTGATAAGATAAACTTGAAGGTACACAGTGGAGAAAGAGTTGCAGTGCTTGGGGCTAACGGAGCAGGAAAGTCTACCCTTTTTAAACACCTTAACGGGATTCTGCGCCCCCTTTCCGGGGAAGTCCTGGTAAAGGGAGAAAAGATTACTAAAAAGAATGTGCGGATGTGCAGGGAAACGGTAGGAATAGTTTTTCAGGATCCTGATGACCAGGTGCTTGCCCCGAGTGTTGAAGAAGATATAGCTTTTGGACCAATCAATATGGGCCTGTCCAGAGAGGAAGTAGAAACAAGGGTAGAGGAAGCCCTTGAAATGGTAGGACTTAAGGGTTTTGAAGAAAGAGCCCCGCACCACCTGAGTGGAGGACAGAAAAAACTCGTGGCAATTGCAGGAATCCTTGCCATGCGCCCGGAAGTTATTGTGCTTGACGAACCCACAGCAGGACTTGACCCTTTGAGTTCAGCCCGAATTCTGGAACTTATCATGAAAATGAATAGGGAACTCGGGATCACCATGCTTCTTTCAACCCATGATGTGGATGTTGTCCCTTATTTTGCTGAAAGGGTTTTCGTACTCCACCACGGAAAACTTGAGGCTGACGGAAGCCCCGAAGAGATATTCAATGACCCCGAACTCCTCAGAAAAGCCCACTTAAGGCTGCCCAGGATTGCAGAGGTCTTCGAAATGCTGAAACAGAAAGGCGTCGATGTAAGCATACAGATAACAGCCGAAACTGCCAGGGACGAGATCCTGCGGATTATAGGCTCCGCGCATCAGAAGGCAGGAATAAAATAAAAACCTGAAAATTTTTCACAGGACATTTTCAGGAGAGCTTTTGATGGTAACACTTACTGATATCGAGCGTGAATCATACAAAAATAGCCCGATACACAGGCTTGACCCAAGGGTAAAACTGCTCTTTGCGCTTGCCGTGATCCTTTACGTAGTTAGCCTGCCCCGCATCCATGAAGAAAATATAACTCGTCTTCTTGCAGTTGAGGCTTATCTTCTGCTTCTTGTGCTTGCTGCCAGACTGGACTTAAGGTACTTTATCCTGCGCATTCTTGCAATCTTACCCTTAGGAATTGGAATTGCCCTGATCCAGCCTTTCTTGAAGCCTTCTTTTGTGGAGAATTACACTCTTTATCCTCTGGATCTTCCTTTAGGGCTCAGCATAACATATGAGGGAATTGCCTTCGGGACTTCACTTCTCGTAAAGTTCCTTGTCTGCGTAACATCAGTCGTACTTCTTTCATCTACCACGAAGTTGAGGGATATGGTCTCAGCAGCTGATAGGATAGGTTTTCCGAGGGAATTTACCCTGCTGCTTAGCATGATGGTACGCTACCTTTTTCTTTTCTGGTCTGTCCTGAAAAGAATAAAAATTGCACAACAAACCCGCCTCTTTAACATATGGAACAAAAATGTGACAAGAAAGTGGATTATAAAACAGATAGGGTACAGCATCAGTTCAATCTTCGTACGGTCTTACGAGCAGGGAGAAAAAACCTATATAAGTATGCTCTGCAGAGGATACGGAAGTGGATATGAAAAAGCATATTATAAAGGAAAAATCAAAGCTCAGGATATTTTCTTTTTGCTATTCAGCGCAGGATGCATCGTTTATATTCATTATTTTATCTGAAAAGCCGTATATTGCCTGAAAATTTATGAAACCTTCTTTCTCGGGTAAATTCCGTTCTTAAAATATAAATCATTCTATTATTTAATACTAAAAACCTGTACCTGCATACTCGTTTCAGTGCAGAAAGAAATCGACGGACATGCAATTTGACGTATATATAAATACATAAATAACGAATTTGATTAAACCGAATATTTATCGGACAAAGTAATATCAAAACGTATATATGTAATACTGGACAATCAGGTATTATCAAGAAATTCTTTAGAATAATCATTGGGAACGTTATTAGATATTTAAAGAAGCAGGGTTAACTTCTGAGAAATGATCAAAGACGTTCATTTTAAGAATACTCATATCCCCTTCAGGAATGTTTTTCCGTGCCAGAACGGGGATTCCTGTTTAGAAATTCAGAAGACAAGAAATGGGGTTAAAAAGAGGAAAATGAATGCATATACCTGATTCGTTTATACCGCTTGACCAGGCAGTAATTTACTGGGTTATTGCCCTTCCTTTCATTATAATGTCAATGAGATGGGCAAGAAAAGAGCTCGATGAGATGAAAGTACCGATCCTCGCTGCCCTTGCAGCAGGGATATTTGCTATCCAAGCCATGAACATCCCCATAGGTATGGGGACAAGTGGGCACATGGTCGGGGCAGCCCTTGTGGCAATTGTTTTCGGAAGTCCCTGGGCAGGAGTTCTTGTACTCACGCTCGTGCTGCTTGTGCAGGGTTTTGCCTTTGCTGACGGTGGGATCACTACAATGGGTGCGAATATCCTGAATATGGGGGTTGTTTCCGGTTTTGTAGGGTATTATACTTACGCTGTGCTCCGCAGGAGCTTGAGCATAAACATTGCAGCCTTCGGAGGCGCCTGGCTCGGGCTTTTCATCTCGTCAATTGTCTGCGCAGTTCAGATGTGGATTGCAGGTACTTTCCCTCTGGTTCCGGGGCTTATGGCAATGGGAACCTTCCACCTGATAATTGGTTTCATAGGAGAAGGACTGATTACCTCAATAGCAATAACGGCTATTGCAAAATCCCGTCCTGATCTCCTGGAAGAAAACAGTCTGGAAGCCAGAAAAGAGAGAGTAGAAATGGAGGCAATGGCGTGAGCGGGAAAAATATGAAGTTTTTGTATGCAGGAATTGCAATTGCTCTCTTGGTCTCGGTACTTGCCCCTTTTCTTGCCTCTCCGAACCCTGACGGGCTGGAAAGTGCTGCTCTGGGCGTGATCGATGAATCAAAACTGTCCGAGCTTGAAGAAATGGAACCTGCAATAAGTTCTCCGATGACTGACTATTCAATAGAGGGAATGGGAAAAAGCGGGGAAATTATGGCGATTGCCATAGGAACTATAGCGGTACTGGCAATCAGTTTCGGGCTGGGAAAGGTTTTCAATAAAAAAGCCTGACAAAAAATTGTATTTCCTTTTTGAAAAGCCGTTTATCTTCCAGATCATGGAAGAAACGGCTGCCCCATAAGTATTCTCATGAATTAAGTATCTCAGCATGACTCGTTCCAAATAATCAGGACTCTTTCCAGATTTTCCTTTATTAGTAATACTTTAGTGTCCCTGAAAAATTTCCATTGCTTACTCACCAATAAAGATAATGCTGGAGGGACACAGCTCTTTTACAACACAAACCTGACACCTGGGTTTTCTTGCCTGGCAAACCTTCCTCCCGTGATAGATGAAGGTCATGGAAATCGAATCAAGGTCTTCTTTTCGGGCAAGTGGTATGAGGTCCTGTTCGATTTTTACCGGGTCCGAGTGCCTGGTAAAGCCCAGCCTTCCAGAGACTCTTTTTACGTGGGTATCCACGGCGATGCCCTCTATCACTCCAAAAGCTCGGGCAAGCACTATATTCGCTGTTTTTCTCCCGACTCCGGGCAGAGTCACCAGTTCTTTCATTGTCTGCGGGACTTCGCCCCCATATAGCTCGACAAGCAGCTGCGCGGCAGCTTTGATATTTTTTGCTTTGCTTTTGTAAAACCCCGTAGAATAAATATCCGCTTCAAGTTCTCTGAGGTCTGCACCTGCATAATCTTCGGCAGTCCTGTATTTTTTGAACAAATATTCAGTTACTCTGTTAATCTGGACATCCGTTGACTGAGCGGAAAGGACAGTCGCTATAAGGAGTTCCAGCGAATTGCTGTAGTTAAGAGAAGGTTTTGCGCCCGGATACTCTTCCTTTAAAAGGACCCAGACCCGGTCAAAATTATGTCTGTTGTCAGGAATATAATATTCCTGCAAGGGCTCATTAGAAGTCAACTTTCCCGATTTTTTTTCAGGCATCAAAAGAACTCCATTAACATTTCGATTTTCCCGGCCTCAATGTCCCAACCATAATATCAGGATTTTTAAAGGCGTTTAACCTCTTTACATAACTATTTTTATTACACATTTCAGGATCATTTTCCGATAGGATAATTTCAGATAAGCTATCCATACAGCCGATTTTTACAGCATATAACGGATATCAGAACATACTGTTGGATACGTAAACACCATTTTCCTTATGTCCGATGCCCGGAGACCAAGTCGCATTGCCATAGCAAAGATATTGATAGCCTCTTCGGCATTCGGACCCAGAATGTGGGCTCCTGCTATACGGTCTTTTGTTTCATCGATAATTACCTTTGAGGCTGCAAACTCCAGTCCTGCTCTTCTTGTGGTGTTCCATTTACTGCGGTCACGGAAAATTACCCTGTATTTACTATTTTCTTTTGCTTCACTAATTCCAACGGAAGCAAGGACAGGAATGGTAAAAACTGCACTGGGAATGCCTGTATAATCAGCTTCAGCCCCACTTCCATCGAGAATATTAGCTGCGGCAACCTCGCCCTGAAGTGTTGCTACCGGAGTAAGCTGCATGCCTTCGGCAGTACAGTCTCCGCCCGCATAAACGCGAGGATTTGATGTTCTCATCTGCTTATCAACTATAATACCTTTTTTTCCAGCTTCAACTCCGGCATTCTCAAGCCGTAGATCTTCGAAATCAGGAATTCTGCCTGCCCCATTTACCACCATATCTGCATTGAAAGTCTGAATTTCGGACTGCTTTTCGGTCTTGTACTCAGCACTGACCAGAAATCCGTTATTCCCTTTTTCAACAGCTACTACCGGCCTGTTTGTAAGAATCCTGATGCCTGCAGCCTCGGAAGCCTTGACAAGCATATTCACCAGATCGAAATCAAACCCTCCCAGAAGCTTTTCGCTTCTATGCAGGATTAAAACTTCAGACCCAACTCGCCTTGCAATGTGTGCAAACTCTAAGGAGATATATCCGCCCCCGACAAAAATGATCTTTCCAGGAAACTTCTCTATTTCCATGAACTCTTCACTTGTTGTCATGTATTCCTCACCAGAGATGCTCAGTTTCCTCGGCTTTGACCCTGTCGCAAGGAAAATATACTTCCCTTTGAGTTTATCTTTCCCGACAAGCACGGTGTTTTCATTCTCAAAATGAGCTCTCCCGCGATACATATCAATTCCCATATCTGCGAACATTTTTTCAGCTTCACGGGGATAGCCCTCAGTAAACGTTCTCTTAAATTCAATAAGTGAAGGCCAGTAAACCAGTAAAGGCTTCTCTGTCCCTGCACCTTTGCCTATAAGCCTGTTGTTCAAGTCTGTGGCTTCGGATACCCCTGCAAGAACCTTTTTAGGGTCGCATCCTCTAAGGGGGCATGTGCCTCCGTACTCCCTTGAATCAATAATGGCAAATTTCAATCCTGAGGACTTTGCCCTGCCTGCTAGAGTTCTGCCTGCAGTACCTGTCCCGATGATTATAATATCGTATTTATTTTCCATCGATTCCCCAACCTTTTTACCTGTTTCTCAAAAAAATGGGCTTAAAAAGATGATTAAAAAATAAGTTCAAACATTCAAGGGCAGACGTAAGAAGTAACTTTGAGCAATATCACCATCCTGTACCCCTTATCATTTCTATTTCCAAGCAATAAGAATTCTACCTGAACTTTTTTTCAGAAAGATGTTCCTCATATAAAGATGGCAGAGGGCAATAGTTAAAAAATACCAAAAACTTAAAGAACTAGAAATCCAAGAGATTCATGTTAAACGTTAACAGAAATGTTGCATTTAAGGAGTTAAATTCTGATTTTTTCAATAAAAAGGTCATCTTTCCAATAAAATAATGTGTAAACCATAAGTTTTATAGCTAATAATTTTTAAACCAAGTATATTGGTGATTTTTTGGTAAAAAGGGCACTGCTCAGCGTATCAGACAAGACAGGAATTGCGGAATTTGCACGCGGGCTTGAAGCACTTGGCGTGAAGATCATATCAACAGGCGGGACTGCGAAAATCCTTCGCGACGCCGGCGTCGAGGTTACTGATGTCACGGAAGTCACAGGCTATCCGGAGATGATGGGGGGAAGAGTTAAAACTCTCCACCCGAGAATTCATGGCGGGCTCCTATGCCTGCGGAACAGTAAGGAACAGATGGAGGAGGCTGCGAAAGAAGATATCTCTCTTATCGATCTGATAGCCGTAAACCTGTACCCCTTTGAAGTAACGGTTTCCAGAGAGGATGTGGAGCTTGAAGAAGCCATTGAAAATATAGATATCGGAGGCCCGACCCTTCTCCGCTCTGCAGCCAAGAATTATCGTTCTGTAACAGTATTATCTGACCCTTCAGACTATGGACATGTCCTTAAAGAACTGCGTTCAAGTGGAGTCATATCCGACAAAACCCGAGCTGCTCTTGCAGTCAAAGCTTTCAGGCATACGGCTGATTACGACGCAGCTATTGATACCTATCTGAGCAAGACCCTGCTTGGAGAAGAGGTGCTCCGCCTGAAATTTGCCGATGGCGTGAAACTTCGCTATGGAGAAAACTGGCATCAGAAAGCATATTTTTATAAAGAGTCTAAGATCGAAGGCCCCAGCCTGGCAAAAGCAGTCCAGCTGCATGGAAAAGAGCTTTCCTACAATAACTATGTAGATGCAGACAATGCCCTCCAGACGGTCAAAGAACTCGGAAATTCGTCCCCTGCCGTAGCAATTGTAAAACACAACAACCCATGCGGACTTGCTACTGGAGAAACACTCCTGCAAGCACTTCAGGCTGCCTGGGATGGGGATCCGATTTCGGCTTACGGAAGCATAATATGTACAAACGAGACTTTTGACCTCGAATCTGCAACTTTTCTGAATGGGAAATTCATAGAAATCATCCTTGCCCCTGACTTTAAGCCTGATGCCCTGGAGTACCTGAAAAATAAAAGTGAAAACCTGAGGCTTCTGAAACTTCCGGAACTCAGAGAGGTTTTCGGAACGGAATACACATACAAATACGTGGTCGGAGGCATGCTTAAGCAGAGTCGTGATATAGGGATCTATGAAAAATGGGAGTCTGTTACTGAAATTCCCTATCCTGAAGACAAACGCGCCCTCTCGGAGTTCTGCCTTAAAGCCTGCAAAGCCACAAAATCCAATGCTGTGATCCTCGCGTATGAATACGAACCGGGATATTTCATGGTACTGGGAATGGGAGCGGGGCAGCCTAACAGAGTGGACTCGATCCGTAAACTGGCAGCCACAAAGGCAGTTGAAAACCTGAGGGTAATTTATGAGCGGGAACCGCTTGCTTCATCCTTTGAAGAGTACTGCCAGAAGATTATGTCAGAATGTGTAATGGCGTCGGATGCTTTCTTCCCCTTCGATGACAGCGTAATCCATGCATCAGAAAATAACATACGCTACATTGTTTCCCCCGGCGGTTCAATCAGAGATAGTGAAGTTATTGCTACTGCAAACAGACTTGAAGTTGCCCTGGTTTTTACAGGCATGCGGCATTTTCTTCATTAAAAAATCAAAAGATAAAGGTTCGATGTAAAAACAAAGAAGGACCCAATGTATTGAACCTGATCTTAATGTAAAAGCTCGAGTACCCCTGCACCCGGGGGCAGGGTACATTCTCATTTTAAACTTATTTTTCAGAGCTTCAGGGTTAGAAGACGAAAGATTTCCCAGAGGCGAGAGTTTTAAAATTCCTTGGCTAAGTGCATATGTCTATTTGATTACCGCGTACTTCAAAAAATTTATTAATGCACCTGGCTTATTATTTAATTCACTATCGGATCTAACTATTTTGATTAAGAAACTCATCAAAAGCCAATCTTAAATATCAATTTTTTACCCATGATTTTCAACCTGCATTCCGGATAAGCAGTTCTAAAACGTATATTAGTAGAATAATTTTATATCATTGTCATAAACTATTTTTTCATTAAGTTAGGAATATTTTTCCAGTAAGATATTCTGCGTTTTCGAAAGACCGGTACATAAAATATCTAAATACCAGAAAAAATTATTAAGAATTAAGTATACTCTTGAAAAAGATAATATATATTGAATTCGTATACCATTCTAGCAACATTATATCATTCTGATATAACTGCCACCTCAATTCAATATAAAAGATGAAAAAAATTAAAAAAACCAAATTATCTTCACCTTAAATAAAAACCGGAGAACTTACCTTTTCGCAACAACTCTTAAATTACTCCAGAAACAGTATGAAAAAATATGGGCTGATAAATGTGAAATCAACTGGACTTTTAAGCATCCTAACCTTTTCTGAAAAACGAAAAGATATTTTATTTTTACTTCAGGAGAGCCCAAAAACCCTTTCGGAGATCAAGGACTATTTCGATGTAAGATCACCGGAGATTCTACCTCGCCTGAAAGAAATGGAAAATTCGAATTTAATTGTCAGACAGGAAGGAATGTATCGGTTGACTTCCCTGGGAAAAGTTTCAGCCATATATTACAAACCTTTCCTTGACACTCTGGCAGCTATAGAAGCAAACGAAGACTTCTGGAAAGACCATGACCTTATAGCGGTTCCGGATATGTTGCTAAACAGAATACAGGAGCTAAAGGAGTGCAGAGTTGTAAAGGACGAGCATGAACATATTTATGACTCCCATAAGGCGTTCATGGAAAATGTCCTGACTTCCGGCCGTTTTATGGGCTTTTCATCAATTTTCCTCCCCAGCTATCCGCCGATGTTTCTTGAGATGGCCCGCAGGAATATTCCGATCTCCATAATTGTTACACCAAATGTCTTTTTTAAAATAAAAAGCGAGCATAACGCAGAAATAGAAGAATTTCTTAAGTATAAACACACAAGTTTCCACGTCTACGACAGCGCAAAGGTAGCTTTCGTCGTAACAGACAGGTTTATGTCACTCTCACTCTTTTTCAAAAACGGAACCTTTGACCCGAGAAGTGACCTTGTAGGTTTTGATTCTTCATCAATTAAATGGGGAGAAGACCTTTTTAAGCATTATAAAGAAAGTGCAGTTGAAATAAGGAGTCTGTAAATCGAAAGGTTGCAATGACCTAAGGTTGCAATGACCTAAGGTTGCAATGACCTAAGGTTGCAATGACCTGAGGTTGCAATGACCTGAGGTTGCAGTTATTCGGAGGGTATGAAGATGAAAGAGCTGGAAATCGAATTGTAAGTGTAGCTGAAGATGCTCGATCTTCAGTCTAACCTGTTTAAAACGTGATTAACCAGGTTTTTTACTTTCCTTACTACTTTTTGTTAGAATTAAAAAATAAACATCAAGCTCCGGATGTATTATCATATCAAGTTTTTTATTAGACTAAGTTTTTTCATAGTTTTTTTAGAATTTTGTAAAATTAGGTCTTATGCAATTAAAGCACCTGCAATCATCCTGAGTCCAAGAATAGAAGTGGATTCTCCGTCTACAAGAACGGTCCTTTCAAGTGTTTGAGAAGAAAGTTTCTCATCTTCTGAGCTTGTAAAATTCTGGATGCATATCAGTCCGCAAATGAAACTGTAGAGAACTATAAGGGGTTCGAAAGCAAGGACTCCGTGGATAAGGGCAATCCCAAGCACCAGGTGGGAGAGCAGGTGCATGGAAGTAAGAAGATTGCGAGTTTTCCTTGTCCCCAGGCTTACGGGAAGAGTCTTGATACCTGCAAGAGTATCTCCTTTAACATCCTTGAAATCATAAATGGCGGAGTTGATGAAGAGTTTTACTCCGAAGAAAATAAAAACCAGAACAATAGGGACCAGATTTCCACACCCACTACCTGCAAGTCCTGCAATAAAAAGGCCCCATGTAAGCCCGACAACAATATTCTTAATTCCAAGCCCTCCTTTGAGCTTCAGAGCGAACTTGCCGATTTTAATGCCTTTACTGTACAGATAGCCAGTTATGAAAGGTACGAAAGCAAGTGCAAACATTCCTTCTTTCGCCAGTATGCAAGTTCCTAGAATAAAAGCCAGTAGTGAAACCACGAGTCCGACTTTTTTATTCGAGCCATTCAATTCCTTCCGGTTTACAGTATCTTCTTCGGAATCAAAAGCTCTGTCAAGTGTATAAACTGTGTAAATAATTAGACCGCCTGCAACACAGGTCAGTATACTTGATTGAATGTGAAGTAGTAGAAATGCGAGGTGTATTCGTAGCGCACCAGAAAATGCAACTAAAATAGAACTTTTCAGCAGTTCGAGAGTGGCATTTTCCTCATCACACTTAGGAAAAGTCGTTCGACGGTGCTTGAAAATGTGACCAAAACATCCAGAAAATACATTGGAGCTCATGAAACTAATACAGTTTGACTTTTAAATATTATTAATTCAATATAATATAGACAGATCAGTATAATAGATAAGGAACTGAACAAATTGTATATCATTGAACTAACCATTAAGAGAATAAACTACCAATTATATTTATACAGAAAAAATATAATTCCATTACTTAGTAAAAAAGACGCGGAGACGTTATTGTGGGTACTTAAATGCGCATATAAATATGTAATTCTAGAGGATCAAAACTGTACTCTGAGTGGCGACGGTGAATTTAGAAAGAATATTTAAGCTTCATGAAAACAAAAATGACCCAAAATGAAGTTGTCACCGGGTTGACAACTGTCATAACGATTACATTCCAAATTTTTGTATAACTTCAGATTCTGAGTAGTACGGGAATGAATTTCGGGATCTTTATGAAGGCTCTCTGTCTCTCGTTTCTTTGAGCAAACGCCAGAGCTCGGGGAGAAAACCAGACAAAATAGACAAAAATAGACAACAGTAGGCAAAAATAGGCAAAAACAAAGACAAAAAGGATATGGCTGAATTTACCTTCCTTTTTTTACAGGGGATAAAACCCTTGCCTGAACCTTAGATGCAGAAGTCTTCAAGGAGGAGGCACGTGAAAGAATGATATAAGTCTGTTTCGCAAACTATTTTTAACAATTATAATCGCCTATCAAAATTATACCTGAGAGGGCATGTTAGAAGAGCCATTAAAATTAAAACAGGAATGTAAAAACTGATTATATAGCGAAACGAGATTTATAAGATAAGCAACATAGTTAAAAAAGGGGATATAAGCGGGTAAACTCAGTTCTATAGAGAATAGTCAGGACGTCTATAGGTCGAAGACTGAAAATTACCCTTTACGAAGCGGATTTCCTGCGTTCAACGGATGCAGTTGTTTTTAAACACGCAGAGATCACATCTGGGAAAACCATCAATTTGTATCTTTATTCCTGAGCAGAAAAAGACCTTAACCTGTGATTAGAATGGATAATTGAGGTAGATCTGCCAGAAAGCAAATTATTGAGAAAAGAGATTTAAGAGAGGTGACAAGCATGTTCTCATCAGATCCAGATATTCCTGAAGGGGACGGGGAGCAGCAAGCTCTGGAAGAAAAGAAAGGGAACAGCCTATCCCGAAGAAGACCTTCTGAGCCGGATACTTCGGATAGCAGTGTTAAAACTACCACTCCTTGGCATTCTCTGGAAAGTGAAGAGATATTAAGAAAGCTTGCCACTTCTTCCAGGGGGCTTGACCCTGAAGAAGCAGCTATCAGACTTCAGGAATATGGAAAAAATACCCTGCCTGCAAGGAAGCCTCCGGGAATTGTAGAAATTGTCCTTCATCAGTTTAAAAGCCCTTTAATTTACATCCTCCTAATAGCAGGAATAATCTCAGTTCTTCTGGACGATCTCAGAGATGCAGGATTTATTTTCCTTGTAGTAATAATCAATGCGGTAATCGGCACTATCCAGGAGTGGAAAGCGGAGCAGAGTGCGTCACAGCTGCAAACCATCTTAAAAATTATGTCCAGGGCCAGGAGAGGAGGAGCCGAGATTAAAATTTCGGCTGAAGAGATAGTCCCCGGGGATATTGTCCTGCTTGAATCTGGTAGCCGTATCCCTGCTGACCTCCGTATTCTCCGTGCTACAAACCTTACTATTGACGAATCACTCCTTACCGGTGAATCCGCTGCTGTGCAGAAGGTAGTAGGCATACTCAAAGAAGATACTCCCGTGAGTGATCGGTACAATATGGCATATGCCGGAAGCACTGTAATTACAGGGCGCGGCTGTGGAATTGTAACTGCGACAGGAAGCCGAACCGAAGTTGGTATGATTGCACGTGCAGTTACAGAGACGGTGTCGGCAAAACCACCTCTTCTTATACGGATGGAAGATTTTGCCCAGAAAATAGGAATTCTTGTGATAGCTGCAAGCGGTGTGATGAGCGCAGTTGCCCTTTCACAGGGTACCGCGCCTATAGAGGTTTTTTTCCTTGCTGTAGCCCTTGTAGTGTCGGCTATTCCTGAAGGGCTGCCTGTAGGGGTCACAGTTGCACTTTCGATTGCATCTACCAGGATGGCTAAGCGCAATGTGATTGTCCGCACGCTCTCTGCAGTGGAAAGCCTCGGGAGCTGCACCACGATAGCAACCGATAAGACCGGAACTCTTACTGTCAACCAGCAGACTGCAAGAATGGTCCTGCTGCCCCCAGGAGATTATTTTGAGGTCTCGGGAGAAGGGTATACCTCTGCAGGTGATGTAAAGCAGAAGAATGGAGGTTCTCCTGATGCAGAAGATATGGAGAAACTTCGAAAGCTTGCACTGGCTGCCACGATCTGCAATGAAGGAACCCTCTTTAAGGAGGGCGAAAAATGGACCCATCATGGAGATGCTATAGATGTCGCTTTTCTTGCGCTTGCATTTAAGCTGGGAATCAATCCGGAAGATGTCAGAAAAGAATTAAAAGTAGTGGCTGAAGTTCCCTTCGAATCCGAGAGAATGTATGCGGCTGTATATTATCAGGAGGATAAAAGCGGACCCATCAGGGTAGCTGTTAAAGGAGCTATGGAAGCTGTTCTTCCATACTGTACAAATATGAATGTATCGGAAGGCACGGTTCCGATTGATCCGGTTGCCCTGAACCGGGAACTGAACTCCCTGATGGAAAAAGGGTATCGCGCTCTCGTGGTCGCCGAGGGTTCCGTATCAGGGAAAGTGGGCGAAGAGTCTGAACTCGAATCGGTAAAACCGGAACTCACATTTCTCGGCATTACGGGATTCATGGACCCGCTGAGACCCGATGTCAATGAGGCAGTCCAGACCTGTAAAAAGGCTGGAATTGATGTGATAATGATTACCGGAGACCATCCTAAAACTGCACTTGCAATAGCCAGTGAACTTGGGATTGCCCATTCGAAAGAAGAAATGATCACAGGTAGAGAGATAGAAGAGCTTGGAGACCCCGAACTCCCCACTTTTATTGCTACCCTTGAACAGGCAAGAGTTTTTGCAAGGGTAACACCAGTGCAGAAAATGCAGATTGTAGATGCACTTGTCCGCAGGGGTCATTATGTTGCTGTCACAGGGGACGGGGTCAATGACGCCCCCGCGCTCAGGCGGGCGAATATTGGCGTGGCGATGGGATCAGGAACCGATGTGGCTAAAGACACGTCATCCATGATTGTAACCGATGATACATTCTCTTCGATTGTTGCAGGAGTAGAGGAGGGGAGAATTGCTTATGATAACATCAGAAAGGTTACTCTCCTTCTTATTTCGACCGGACTTGCAGAAGTAATTCTTTTCATACTGGCGCTTTTTGCGGGCTTATCAATACCACTGCTTGCAGTGCAGCTACTCTGGCTCAACCTGGTTACAAATGGAATTCAGGGAGTAGCACTGGCCTTTGAGTCAGGGGAGCCCGGAGTCATGGGAAGGAAACCGAGAAAGCCCGAAGAAGGGATTTTTAATGACCTGATGGTAAAAGAGACCCTGATTTCAGGGGTAACTATTGGGATCATAGCGTTTGCAGCCTGGGCATGGTTACTTGGAGAAGGATACGAAGAAAACGGGGCAAGAAACCTCCTGCTTCTATTGATGGTTCTCTTTGAAAATTTCCATGTATTTAATTGCCGTTCTGAATATCGCTCCGCATTCAAGGTGCCTATCAGGAACAATTATTTTCTGGTTATTGGCGTTGTCATGATGCAGGGACTTCATATTTTTGCAATGCAGATACCTTTCATGCAGGAACTTCTCAGTATAAGCCCTGTTTCATTTGATAGCTGGTTCCGCTTTTTCATAATTGCCGCCATTGTTATCGTTGTAATGGAAATCTTTAAAAAGATAAGGACTGCTCGTGATAAAGATATCACAACATAATCAAGTCTGAAAGCGTAATAATCATATCTGAAAGTGTAATAATCATGTCTGAATAACGAAAAATAGCCAGAAAAGCTCTTACAGGAAGCCTGTGCAGAAGGGCTTCCTGTAAAAAATAGCATATGGGCAGATCCTCCAGAGATAGCTGAAAAATTGCCGAAATATATTTCCTTCAAGGGGAAGAGGATTTCCACCACATCTTCACCCGTATGCTCCAGCCCTTCTGTACAAGAGTCCCGTTCTCTTCTTCAAGCACTTCCAGAAGGTAGGACCTGAGAATTTCTTCCTGATCAGGTGAAAATGCAGCGTATTGAGGCTTAAAATGCCCAAGAGCTTCTTCAAGGCTTTCAAAACGGTTTTTATGCTCAAAAGGGAAGACCTTTACATTCGGATAGATCCCCATATCGTAAAGTACGTTGTAAAGGATGTTTGCCTTTGGGCCCTGCCTGTACTCACACCCGTGCAGGATAGGCCAGAGTTTTTGAGAGTGTATATCCCAGGATGTATCTCCTGCAAACCAGTAAAGATAAACATATCCTGAAGATACGTCAATCATTTTTTGGATTGAAGCCCGGATATCTTTCATTCCCAGAGAGTAAGATGCAAACACAACATCATAAGGGGGGCAGAGGTCAGATTCTGCATCAACAGATTCCCAGTCTTTATAGACGCAGTTGATATTCCTGATCCCATAAGTTTCGATATTTTGTTTCAGAATCTCCATCATCCCTTCTGCAGGCTCGACTGCTGTTACATGCGCGACCTTCTCAGCAAGAGGAACTGCCAGGCTTCCAGGGCCCGCCCCAATGTCAAGGACTCGGGACTCGGGGGTAAGAACCATTCCGGCCAGGGTTTTTTCAATTCTGTTCTTATTTTCCTGAGACATCTCCCAGAAACGTTTTGCGTTCTCTTTGTTTTTCCACATATTTGCGCAATCAGTACTCAGCTGCGCTTTACTCTGCAACTCCAGTCTTTCTTTCCAGAGTTCATTCCAGTCGATTTTAACATCCATCCTGCTTCCTCTTTCATTTTGCAAGATCTCTACCTCGGTGATACGAAAAAAGATATGAGTATTAAGAGATAAGTATTTTACTAAAAGATTACATAAAAGAATGAGAAATGATGCTCTGTTTTAAAGAACTGTCGGGACTAATAATAGTGACAAAAATAGGCAAAATAGACAATAAAGACAATAAAGACAATAAAGACAGGCATTAAAGCAACTGATCAATAGATAATAAAACGGTTAACAAAAAAAGATGATTAAATAGACGATGGAAAACAAAAGAATATAAAGATTTAACAGCAAAAAAAACTGGGCTAAAAAGCCCAAAATAAGTACTTCTGGAAACGCAAGCGAGTTTTCAGAGAGGAACTATCTTTTTCCCATACGCTTCGTTCAGTACCTGACCAAGAGCCGTATAGATTGCGGCAAGTCCTGTAAAGATCCCTTCAAAACCTGCAACTCTCAGTATTGCTGCACTGCCAAGATAGTTTCCGGCGGCCAGCAAGAAGAACAGGATTGCGAGGGCAAGGAAAACAACAGACAGAGCCTTTGTGCCTTTCAATGTGCCTACGAACATGAAAAGGGTGAAAAGTCCCCACATGAAGAGGTATGCAGCAAAGGCTACAGTGGCCGGTGCCAGGGCCATGTAACTCTCCGAAAATTTCGGGAGCAGAACAATTCCAACCAGAGTCAGCCAGAACAAACCGTATGAGGTAAAAGCCGTAGTTCCAAAAGTATTACCTTTCTTCCATTCCATAATCCCGGCAATGATCTGAGCTAAGCCACCATAAAAGAAGCCCATGGAAAGAATCATTGCATCCATTGGGTAAAAGCCGGCATTGTGTATGTTCAAAAGCACAGTTGTCATTCCGAAACCCATCAAACCTAGAGGAGCAGGATTTGCGGTTAAATCCCTTATTTTTATATCACTAATACTCATAACATCTCTAACTTCTTGACTCATTAATTCAATCCTCCTTCCCGTTAATCGGAGATTTATCCTAGAACTTCCAATAAAAATTACGTAGAGACACTCTGCCGTTTTTAACGTCTCTTTTTTACCTTTTGGAGAAGTATGTAATTATTAATACTTATATTTACGGACAGTAGATAAATTTTCAATACATCATAAATATATAATACGCTGTTTTCATACGAAGCTTCTAGAGAAGCTTAGTACAGAATATTGTGTAGTTTCATGACAAGCTATTTATGAGCAGGTGCGGAATTCCCTTCATATGACTCAGGCAAGAAGACCTCTTATGCTTATGATCCTAGATGGCTGGGGCTACAGGGAAGCTGAAGAAGGAAACGCTATCCTGGCAGCCAGAACCCCGAACCTCGACCGCCTGCTGGAAGAATATCCCTGGTGCTTTTTAGAGTCCTCGGGAGAAGCCGTAGGTCTGCCGGAAGGCCAGATGGGAAACTCTGAAGTCGGGCACCTGAATATAGGGGCAGGAAGAGTTGTTTACCAGGACCTCACAAGAATAAACCTCTCAATCAGGACTGGAGACTTTTTCAAAAACCCTGTTTTGCTGAATGCAATTTCAAACGCCAAAGCCAATAATTCAAGCCTGCACCTTATGGGGCTAGTCTCTTACGGAGGCGTTCACAGTTACATGACCCACCTCTACGCCCTTATCAAACTTGCAAAAGAGGAAGGGCTTAAAAAAGTTTATATACATGTTTTTCTGGACGGGAGGGATGTACCACCTAAAGCCGCTCTTGCAGACGTCAAGGAGCTTGATGCTTTTTGTAAGGAGAACGAAAGTGCCAGAATTGCGACAGTATCAGGGCGCTATTACGCAATGGACAGAGATAAACGCTGGGAGAGGACAAAGCTTGCGTATGATGCCCTGACGCTTGGAGTCGCCCCATATACATCCCAGGATGCCGAAACTGCGGTTCTTGAATCCTACAATAGAGGAGAAAACGATGAGTTTGTAAAACCCACTATAGTTACTGACCCTGAAGGAAAACCCGAAGCAGTCATAAAAGATAATGATTCAGTAATTTTCTTTAATTTCAGGCCTGATAGGGCAAGGCAACTCACCTGGGCTTTTGTAAAAGACGACTTTGAAGGTTTCACAAGGGAAAAACGCCCGAAAGTTCACTATGTATGTATGGCACAGTATGATGAAACTCTGGATTTGCCCATCGTTTTCCCACCTGAAGAATTAACAGACGTGCTTGGCAAAGTATTGAGCAATCATGGACTTGTCCAGCTTCGAATTGCTGAGACCGAGAAATATGCCCATGTGACCTTTTTCCTGAATGGCGGACAGGAAAAATGTTACGATGGAGAAGACCGTTGCCTGATTCCCTCGCCGAAGATTGCCACCTATGATCTCAAACCTGAGATGAGTGCATATGAAGTTACGGATGAGGTAGTCAGGAGGATTCAGTCAGGAAAGTATGATGTAATTGTACTTAACTTTGCAAACATGGATATGGTAGGGCACACAGGATTTTTTGAGGCTACTGTACAGGCGGTAGAGACTGTGGATAGCTGCGTGGGAAGGATTACAGAGGCTCTGAAAAAAGCAGGGGGCGTAGCACTTATAACTGCAGACCATGGAAATGCCGAACAGATGGAAAACCCAAATACAGGAGAGCCACATACGGCTCATACTTCAAACTCTGTAAGGTGCATTTACGTAGGAAACGGCGAAGTAAAAGCCCTTGAGGATGGAAAACTGTCTGACCTTGCTCCCACTCTCCTGGACCTTCTTAGGGTCCCTAAACCCGAAGAGATGACAGGCAGATCATTAATTGTAAGATAAAGACTGCAAATAAAAGTAAGTGACAATAGTAAGGAAAGGAAGCACTGATTTTCTTCAGTGCTCTTAGAATTTTCAGTAACTTCTCTTTTCGTATTTATTATTCTTTTTTAAGTTTCAGTTTCCTGTTTGGTGAAATCTTGCTCATCTTGCTCCCTTCTTGCGGCTTTTTATTTTTTCTAATTTAACTTGGTTTCTTCTCCTGTTCATAGCATTCTTAGCTCTTTACGGAGTTTTCGGTACCAGTACATATCAGAAAGACTTACCGAGCAGGATTTTTTTTAAAAGGTTAAATATGAGCAATTACAATAGAAAATAAAGATAAAGAGGATATTATAAAATTTTCAAATGTCCTGGGATTGACTACACATGATCAAAATAACTACTCCTTGCCGAATTCATATGACTCTTATTGATATGAATGGAGAAATCGGAAGAGTCGATGGAGGTGCAGGACTGACCCTTTCCTCTCCTAATATAAGGATTACGGCAGAAGAAGCCGAGGAGGTCAGTATCGAAGGTCTGCAAGGTTTTGCTGATCGAATGAAAAAAGCTGCAAAAACCCTGCTTCCTGAAGGGAAAGGAATCAGAATCAATGTACAGGAAGTGTACCCAGCCCATGTGGGTTTCGGATCAGGAACTCAATCTTCCCTGGCGGCGGCAGCAGCTGTGAATGAACTCTATGGGCTTGGAAAAAACGTCAGAGAACTTGCACTTACAGTAAAAAGAGGAGGAACTTCAGGCATAGGGGTAACTGCTTTTGAGAAAGGAGGATTTATAGTTGACGGAGGGCACAAATTCAAAGATAAAGGTGGTTTTATGCCATCGGCTGCCAGCAGGGTGCCGCCCGGACCTGTACTTTTCAGGGAAGATTTTCCTGACTGGGATATAGTCATTGCAATCCCAAATGAGAAAGGCATGCACGACCAGGAAGAAATCGATGTGTTTAAGGAATTCTGCCCCCTTCCGATAGAAGAGGTTAGGGAAGTTGCACACATGGTACTCATGAAAATGATGCCTGCAGTGATAGAAGGAGATATCGAAAGCTTCGGAGCTGCAGTAAACCATGTCCAGACGGTGGGTTTTAACAAAAGGGAGAGTACGATCTGGCCCGGCTTCGTGAAGAACATTGCCTCTTTGATGCGCAGCCGGAGTTACGGAGCCGGAGTAAGTTCATTTGGGCCCGTAGTTTATGCTTTTGTGGATAACAGAGAAGAAGGCAGGCAGCTTCAAACAGAAGTCCAGAAAATGCTTGACGAATCGGTGGGCGGAGTCACAATGATGATTCGAGCCAAAAATAGCGGAGCAGAGGTATCTAAAACCTGAGTGCAAGGAATCTAAAGTGTGAACTACCCCTCCCTAAAGCTCTGGCCTGATGGCTCAAGCTTTTGAGGGAGGTGCTTCCTGCTTCATTCTCCAGGAAGCTGGAAAGAAAAATGGTGATCCTTTTTGCTTTTTCTTTGAGGGTAACCGAATCCGAAATTGAAAAAGTTTGTGAAAGCTTTATTTAGATTTCGGCTTGCTTGCTGAAGTGCCCCGGCATTAATCTCTTTTAGCCAGGGATATATTTCTTTTAGAACTAACAAGTGATTATTAAGATCAAATTCAGAAATACTTATTCTACACTTTTTATATAATGTAGATTTAATATTTAGAAGTCTGTTATAGACGAAACGAGTACTACCGAAGTGTTTTTCCATAAGAACTTTTTGTTCTTTGTTAGGGTAAATCCTGTATCGGTTTCCTCGTTTCATTAGCATTATATATGTTTTGAAAATATGTTAAGATTAACAGATTTACTATCGGCAGGATTTCAGAAAGTTGACGGCTTCCATCCCCCACCTGTTCGATCCGGTAAACCGGATCTTCTGAGGAGGGGGTCTTCTCGCCTTACGAGATAAATGAGAGAATTTTGATGTATTTAAGTATTGAAAAACTCCAGCTCAGTGGAATCAGAAGGAGGAAAATCGGGTTCGTGTTCAGGAAGCCGATGGAAAATCTCTCCGGACGCTCCCAGAGGGTCTACATGCACAACTGCATTTGACAGGTAAGTCAGGCCGTGCAGCATGCTGTGCCTTACGTTTACCGCGATCTCATGCCCCTCCTTAACAGAGAGCCCGGAATCTACTGCTATATTCACTTCAGCATAAAGCCGGTGCCCTAACCAGCGTACTCTTACCTCTGTAATATCCTTTACATCACTTACCTGGTTGACTACCTGCCGGATATCGTCAACAATTTGAGGGTCAACCCCGTCCAGCATGCGGGAAAAAACGGATTTGCCTGCATCCCATACTATGTGGAGAATTGCAACTGTGATAAAAAGCCCGATTATCGGGTCTGCAAGAGGGTAACCTAGCCAGACACCAAGGGCTCCGAAGAGTACGGCAAGGCTAGTGAACCCATCCGCACGTGCATGGTATCCATCAGCAACGAGGGCAGCACTTCCTATTTCTTTCCCGACTCTGATCCTGAACTTTGCCACAAACTCATTCCCGAGAAAGCCAATAATTGAAGCTGCAGCTACAGCCCATAAAAAATCAACAGGCTGTGGTGAGAGAAGCCTGGAAACCGATTCATAAGCTGCAACTGCAGCACTGAGAAAAATAAGGAAAACAATCAATAGACCTGCAAGGTCTTCTGCCCTGCCATAGCCGTAAGTAAAACTCTTACTGGGTTTTTTTCTGGAGAGCAGGAAAGCAAAACCCAGGGGAATTGCAGTTGCGGCATCCCCGAAGTTGTGAATGGTATCGGCAAGAAGGGCTACACTTCCCGAAACCCATACGACAAGAATTTGAAAAAGCGCAGTTATCATCAGGCAGATAAAAGACCATTTGACAGCATGGAGCCCTCTATTCGTGGAAAGGAGTTCAGGGTCTACAGTTCCGTGAACATGAGAATATAATCGTTCTTCTCCTGAATGATCCGGTTCAGTCTTTGTCAGCCTCATACCTGCCTGTACATCTCCTGCGAGGGACTTTCAGAGGGGACGGACTCCATATAAAGAAAAAATTAAAGAAAGGATCTTTTAAATGGGAATAATTCCCGAACCCTTAAAATCCTTTAGAACCATTGGTCAAGGGTCTTCTGCCTGGCACCTGAAGCCGCTTTAAGGCGTTCTGCAGCTTTTTCCACCCTCTCTACAGAGAAATCGTTTTCCTCGCAAAGGAATTTTATGAGTTTTTCTGGATCAGGCTTGCCCCATTTAATCTCGTAGTCATCCGTGACATCAGGATGGGTAAAAAGTCCTTTTATACTGTCCAGTCCTTCGATTTCAACCCCTTTTTCCCTGAGGACGGTATGGATATCCCCATGCTTTTTAATCAGTTTAAGGGCTGTTTTTGGACCCACTTTTTCCAGTCCTTTGTTATAATCCGTACCCACGCAGATTGCGACATCGATAAGCTGGTCCCTGTTGATTCCCAGAGCCCTGAGGGTTTCATCCAGCTCAATTATCTCAAGTTCAACATCAACATACGTATTCTTTCCGGGAAGCTTACGTTTTCCTGTAACAGTCATGTTGCGGACGACGCTCGGAGCTCCGAAAAGGAAAGAATCATAGTCCTGGGAAGCAACGCAATCGGCATCCTTTTTAAGGACCATATGAGCAGCCTGCGCCTCCCCTTCACATGGAGCCTGTATCCAGGGAATGCCCATTATACTGAGGAGGTATTTGGAATCTTCAACAATATCCTGGTCAACCTTTGAAGAAGCCTGAGCATACTTATAAGCGGCCTCGAGATTTCCTTCTACCTTTGCATTTTCCCATTTTTCCCGTGAAGATTCTCTAACTTCTTTTCTTCGGTTCAGGGTTCCGGATTTCAGGTCAGGGGGCTTGCCATCAAAAACGAAAACAGGTTTGATGCCAGCTTCAACCAGACTTGCTGTCCGGTAAAGCAGACCAGATAGGTGGGAGGTAACTTTCCCGCTGGAATTAACCAGAGGGCTTCCATCCCTCTGGCGGATAATGCTCAAAAACTGGTGAAGAGTGTTAAATGCATCAACTGCAACCACCCGGTTTGTGAGGTCAGAAAGCTCTATTTTTCTTTTCTGGAGCAAATCTCCTATATCTGTACCCATATTTTCCCTCAGGTAATGGAATCCTTTTAAGCCTCAGTGATTTTCGACTTTTTTTCTTTTATCTTTAATCTTTTTATCGCCCAGATAATCACCGTCTCCAGGTAAGTCTGTCCGGAGATGCCCTTTGCTACAAATATCTCTATTACTGGACAATAGGCTTTATGTATACTGAAGTTTTACGCTTACTCTCCCAGATTAACGCGCTTTTGAAGTGGAGGGAAGAAAAGAAGTTATCAGGAAGTTACTCATGATAACCTTCGCAGGTTCGCTCATATTGAAGTTAAGGCGAAAATCCTCCGCTTAGAATGCTATAAATCCCTATAGGCAGAGAGTCGCAAACGGAAGGTTGCTTTTCCAGATATTTCCACGTAAGATATTTTCACGTGAGATATTTTCACGTATTAAGTACACCGGGCCTGATCCTGCCCTGACTAGACTAAAAAAATTCTCCGGAAATTTACAAGGGGAATCAGACTAACTGCAAGTTCCGAAAATTAGTCTCTGGACCTCAGGGCAAAACTTTACATCAGATCAGGCAGAATGTTCGCTTTCTATTTCAGCCAACGGCCGGGCTTTTCAAAATCTGTAATTTCTTTTAGGCGAACTCTGGCCAGAAGCAAAAAAGAGCTGCGATAAGAAGAATTACGTTAAATCCAGTTTTATGGAATTTACACCCAAATTCAGCTCGCTCTGAATGCCAGTCCAAGCTATTCAGGAGAAAAGGGGAATATTCAAAAACCTAAGAGTTTTGTCGGCATATGTCGAAGTCTGAAGATGTCAGGCTGTAAGATCAAGTCGGACGTCAATAACAGAATCTTCATTTGCTTCTATCTTAGATATTGTCAACAGATTTCCTTTTCTTTCCAGAAGCGTCGCCTTTGTGACCTGGACCTGGTGACCATCGATTTGTTTTTTGTTATTATTCTTATGGATAACCAGAAGCTTCTGGCCCATCTCAGCTCCTTCTCCTATTTTGGACACGATATTTCGTATGACCTGCTCAAAATCAGAATAGATCAAAATTTCCGACTTATTTGCAACCTTTTTGATAATGCCAATCGGTTCCAGATTGAGGTGCATATTAGCTTTCCTTCTTTACCTGTTTACACAAGGTAATCAATATACTAACTCTGAGTAATAATAACTTACGATACACTATATCAATTTGAATATATTTATAAATGTCTGGATTCCAGATATTCCCCTTTACTACAGAACATCGGGTATATATACTTTGCCAAATTGTAGAGCTTGCGCCCGAAAATGACAGGATAGATAACAATAGGTAGAAACAAAATAACATAAGTTATTAAATATGTATTAGATAGTAATAAAAAATTTAATTTGACTGGAATATAAGTTAGAATCTCTTTCACAAAACCTGTATATGAACTTTTCTTTTAAATGATATATGTTCAGATAAAGATTTGCCCAACATGCCAAAATAACTACATATGTAATGCATATTGTCCAGCTTTAACAGAGATTCAAAAACAAAAACAATTAAAAATTTACAAAAAATCGTTGATTAACGATAAACAGAAAAAACATTCGTGAAAAAAGAAGAGAACATGAAGAAAAGATAATTTGAAGATAAAGCACAGGAAGAAAAAAGATGCTCTGAGGAAAGTCAAAGAAAATACTGTGAAAAGAAAAAGCAGGATAAAAAAGAAAAAAGGTTTTACAGAGGAAAGCAAATTTAAGAAACATAGAAAAGGAAAATCTGCAAGATAAATTGAAAAGATCTGGGAAAATAGAAAAAGGATACGGTAAAAGTTAAATTTACCCTTAAAAAGACAACAATATACCGGCAGGAAAGATGAAAAAATAGATCATTTAGCAAAAACAAATTACAGACGTCAAAAGAAGACTAAACGTATTTATCCCTTAAAGAAAAATAAGTTTACGAGCAGAAATCAATGATATTTTCTGCGGTTAAACTCATATACTGCATTATCAACTTTACTTGATAGCTCATTCATCCGTTCTTCAATTTTCGTATCCGAACTTTCCATATTAACCCGGAGGGCACGATCCCTTGCCTCTATCTTGTCTTCAAAATCCTGAAGCTTGTTGTTAATAGAGATGAGCATGAGAGATAACGTCCCTGCCAGAATCATTATAGATAGGATAATTAAAGGGTCAATGAAAGGGTTTGTGGGCTTGTATGTGAACCTTCTAAGCCATTCAAAGGATAGAAGGAAAGAGGACAGAACCATCACAACAAGGAATACTGTATCTCTGGTCTCCATTGTATACCTCTAACTTAGTTATGGAAATTTCTCCTTATGCAGTCACAAATCTAGTGTAAAAACACAAATTCCTTAATACCGGGATGAAAATTATTAGGTGGAGATAATTCCATTAAAGTATTTACTGTTTTTCTATTTTTACTGCATTTCCATATTTGTTATTATCCGATACCTGCTTATTTTTTATACAGTTATTCTATATAATTTTTTGCATAAACTATTTATGTATCTTTTATCCCGAATTTGTATTTTCCTATATCCCTATTAAAAAGCCAAACAACACATAAAAAGGAATTACCAGGACTCTGGTCAGATAAACTAACAGAATCTGAGGAAGTGTTGCAACATAAAAATTCAGTAAAAATTGAAAAATCCAGGCTAAAATTACAGAAAAAGTATGGGTAAAGTAAACAATTGGTGAAAAAGTATGGGTAAGGTAAACAATTGGCGAAATAGATTATATATTAAGGGACATAAAAATTGAGACAGAGGGTAGAGTAAATATATAAAGGAGTAGAAAAGGCATAGTGTCAAGAAATAAGGAGTTTAGTACTTGAGTTCCAGCGAACATTCACTTAAAGATTATTTACCGATTCTTTCCATGGCAGGGTTAATCCTGATAGTACAGGTTCTTGCCCTACTTCTTTCAATGCCAATGGAAATTAATGAAATGCAGGCTTTTGAAGACCCTACACAGGTTTCCAATTCGATTTATTATCTCGGGATGATCCTGGTTTTTACGCTTTTTGTCCTGATAGCGATAAAGAAAAACATGAAATGGATTATCAGCTTACTCATATATCTCGCTATAGTCAGTACTCTTTACTATGTATTTTTCGCACTTTTCACCCTGATCCCCTCCTTCGCAGGCTTTGAGAATCCAGCCTCACTCCTGATTTCTGCAGGATTGACAGTACTGCTTTACAAATACCCGGAATGGTACGTAATCGATATTCTGGGAGTCTGCATAGCAGGTGGAGTCAGTGCCCTGATAGGAATTTCCCTTTCCGTTATCCCTGTTGTAGTCCTTCTGATACTGCTTGCAGTCTATGATGCTATCTCGGTATATAAGACAAAACATATGATAACCATGGCAGAAGGTGTCATGGACCTTAAACTTCCCATTCTTTTCATAATCCCAAAACATCCCGGTTATTCATTTGTTAAAGAAAGTTTTAAAGAAGGGGAAAAACGTGAAGCCTTTTTTATGGGTCTTGGAGATGCAGTCATGCCCACTCTGCTGGTAGTTTCCGCAAATGTATTCATGGAAAATGGAGGATTTTCATACCCTGTACTCGGGGCAATGCTGGGGACTCTTGCAGGGCATGTATTTCTGTCTATCCTAGTAATGAGAGGAAAACCCCAGGCAGGGCTGCCCTTCCTGAATTCCGGAGCAATTCTCGGGTTTTTTGCCGGAGTCCTGCTTTCGGGAGTATCAATCCTATGAGAGGAAATGTAAACAGAAGTTTAACTTTCCTACTTCATTTATTTTTATAAATATTCGTTTCTTGGCTATTTTTCCGGGCTTTCACAAAGATTTTTTTATTTTATAGATTAATCAATTGACATGGCCAAACGAATTGCAGTGGTCTTTGACAGTGCCGGAACTCTTCTTCATATGTACAGAGTTGCAAAAGAATCCAGTACTGGAAATATTCTTGAAAATATAGAGAGCACTGCCATTGTCGCGAAGAAAAACGGTTGCGGCCTTGTAGCCCTCAATACCGAGAAAGAAGTAATCATGTGCTCAAGAAGGGATATGTCTTTATTTGAGTTTATAAGGGAATACAGAGTTTCAATAGGTATAAGCTGTTCAAAAGGACAGTTTACCCCGGATGTTGCATGTGAGATCATAAGAGGGGCTTCTCCACTCATGGGGGATATGCATGATGTGCTCGAAGCAGTTACATCCCGCTGCCCTGACAGCATTTATCTTGCGGCAGGTCTGATAGTGGACTCAGAGGCAAGGAAAATACCCTATGTGCTCAGCACGGGAGGGCAGGTATTTGGTAAGACGCTGCAGACCATCCAGCTACTCCAGGCCATGGAGATTGATATATATATAGCATCCGGGGATAGAATGCCCGCCCTCGCACAACTTGCGCAGCTCATAAATATTCCCCTGGAAAGAGTCTTTGCAATTGCGGATCCCTTTATGAAGGAGAAAGTGGTGCTTGAACTCAAAAGCAAGTATGAGAAAGTAATTATGGTAGGGGATGGAATTAACGATATCCTGGCGCTCAGGGCAGCAGATATAGGTATAATGACAATCCAGCAGGGGGATGAAAGGCCCGAAGAACTCAGGGAAGCAGCAGATGTGGTGCTCGATGATATAATAAAAGTTGTGGATGTGGTAAAAGGATTATAACGAGCAAAAATCCAGTGAATTTGCCAACTGATGCTGTTTATTGATGTTAACAGTGACAAAATAATGCGTTATGTTTATGTAATGTTTACTCTTATCTAGTTGTTGCCCATATGTGTGAAATTTATTGATTATGTTAATTCAAGATTCCACTTTGAAGTGATTACTTTTCACTCTTGAGCGATACATCCAGGAAGGCGCAAGAAAGCCACCAGAATTAATTTGCAGCTCATAATTTGCGGAGGAAAATGCATGCCAGTATTTATAGAAATTAAAAACCTAACTGTCGACTTCGACGGTCTCAAGGCCCTGAAAAATGTAAATTTAAGTATCAACGAAGGGGAAGTCGTTGGAATTCTGGGAAAAAGCGGATCCGGTAAAACAATCCTTATGCATGTGTTGCGCGGGACCGAATCTTTTGAGAATATCTCAGGAGAAGTAATCTATCATCTGGCCCGTTGCGAGAAATGCGGATATATAGAACGTCCAAGCAGGATAGGTCAGAAATGCCCGGTATGCGGCGAGAACCTCGAGGCGTTCGAGGCTGATTTTATAAAACTTTCTCTTTACGACCCGGTAAGGAAGGACATAGCTAAACGTATTGCAATCATGCTCCAGAGAACCTTTGCCCTCTATGGGGACGAAAGAGTTCTGGTAAACGTCATAAACTCCCTGAATGAAATCGGGTATAAGGGAGAAGATGCCATGAAGAAAGCGGTTGAACTCCTCGAAGAAGTAAACCTGAGTCACCGTATGATGCATGTGGCAAGGGAACTTTCCGGTGGAGAAAAACAGAGAGTTGTGCTTGCAAGGCAGCTTGTAAGAAACCCCCTCCTCCTGTTAGCTGACGAGCCTACTGGTACCCTTGACCCCATGACTGCAAAACTGGTTCACGAAGCTGTTATAAAGGCTGTTAAAAGCTACAACATGAGCATGGTTCTTACCTCTCACTGGCCTGAAGTAATTGAAAAACTGGCGGATAAGGCAATACTGCTTGAAAACGGAGAGGTTGTCCAGGAAGGAAATCCACTTGAGGTTTCTGCAATCTTTATGCAAAGTGCATCCATGGTCAGGCAGGAAAAGAACGCTCTGGTAGGGGAGCCTATTATCCGTGTAAGGGACCTGTCAAAGAGATATATCTCAGTAGACAGGGGCGTGGTAAGAGCTGTGGACAAAATCTCTTTTGACGTAAAGGAAGGAGAAATCTTCGGACTTGTCGGGGTAAGCGGAGCAGGCAAGACTACAACCTCAAAAATCCTCATGGGGATTTTACCACCAACCTCGGGAGAAGTCGAAGTCCGCATCGGAGACGAGTGGATTGATATGACGAAATTAGGGGTTGAAAACAAAGGCAGGGCAACGAAATATATGGGATTCCTGCACCAGGAATACGGGCTTTATACCCACAGCTCAGTAATAGACAACCTTACAGAATCCATCAGCCTGGACCTTCCATTCGAACTTGGGGTTAGAAAAGCCATAATAACGCTCAAAGCTGCAGGGTTTGAAGAGAACAAGGCAAAAGCTATTTTACCCAAAATGACTGATGAAATGAGTGAAGGGGAGCGGCATAGAATTGCACTCGCGCAGGTTCTGATCAAAGAACCGAGAATTGTCATCATGGACGAACCAACAGGGACTATGGACCCTATCACAAAAATCTCGGTAACAAATTCCATCCTCAAAGCCAGAGAAGAGATAGGAGAGACCTTTGTTATTGTCTCCCACGACATGGATTTTGTGAATGAGATCTGCGACCGTGTTGTGCTTATGCGTGACGGAAAGATTGTAGATATAGGTGAGCCGAAGAACGTACTTGTTCATCTTACAGAAGAAGAGAAGATCAAAGCTGCAGAAGAAATATAAATATGCTGCCACCTCTTAGTATCGAAAAATACTAAAATGAGGTGCCGATTACGAGTAATGAGATCAGCGTAGAGGTGAACGGGCAGGGTTACATTCTGCCTGCAGGCTCTACCCTTGGAGACGCCCTTAAAGTTTCCAGAGCCCCCTACATAGCCGGTGCAGCAGTTGGAATTCTTAAAAAAGCTGCTGAGAAGAGGACAGAAGAAGTCACCGAATACGCTATCAATACACCCAAAGGGGAGCTGAGGATAGAAATCAAAGACCCTGAATCATCCTCTGGAAAACTATGGGCTGAACATTATAAAGAGTACGAAGGAAAAAGTATTCACTGGGCGAGTCCTGAAGCTGTGGCTTTCGGTCCCTTTGAAGCCGACATAAAACCTTCACGTGAAACAGGGAGTTTTGAAGCTTTTGATGTCCTGTTCGGGGCAGGAGGATTTGACTCCCATAACACTCATCTTATCCTGTCAAGAAGAAGGCATACTGCGGAATATGGAGCTCCCGCAGAGGGGGTTTTTGCAGCAGTTGTAACCGGGAGAAAAATCATCTTCAAACTTTCGAGAGAAGATTCCATCCTGAGCATAGACCCGGTCATAGAATGGGAACAGCTTGCAGAGAAAACGTGCACCACTGACCTTTCGGTTCCACTCGAAGATGAGGACAGTATATTCACTTATTTTGAGGTGGAACTTTCCAGAAATGCCCCCGTAGGGGCAGAACACTTCTATGCCCTTACCCGTGAAGGAACTTTTAATGTAGATGTGGTTACCAGCTCTTTTATTTCGGACGACATCCTGAGAGAAGTGCCTGTTCCTTATGAAAATTTTGAGGCAAGAAGAGAAGGTACCATTTCGATGAGGACAGTCGGATATGGGACAGGCAGAACCTACATCTCCAGAGAGGAAAGGCCCTCAAGCCTGGTGCATTCGGTCGTAGGGCAGGTAACAAAAGGCCTTGAACTTATCAAACTTGCGGAGAAGGGACAGAAACTGTCAGTAGAGAGCCTTCCTCCTCAGATTATTTTGCTTGGGCACAGCTTTGAAGAGGCCGAGCCAGTACTTTCTTCCATAGGTGTTGAACTGATAAGAGACGGGTACACAGGAAAAGATTCAGTGATTGTCAGGCAAGACCCTCCTACAACCCTGGAAATTCTTGGAGAAGCAAAGGTAACTGCCTATGCAGTGTCCAGGGCAAAACTCATTGAGGTTGAGCTTTACCCTGAGAGAGCTCCAAAATCTGTAGATTTTTTCCGCCACTCTCTTGAACTCAAAACAAAAACCGTCGGAAAACTCCCTGTCCATATGATATATGATGACACTTACCTTTTCAAAACAGAAGAGAAGGTAGTAAAGTACAAAGAGGTTCTTCCTGAAAACACGCCAACTGGTAAGGTACTGGCAGGGGAAATAGGGATCACAAATCAGGCAGCAAAAAGGATGGGGACCATAGGAGTGAGACTTGTAGATGACGACCTTTTCGGTCCCACCGGAGAAAAGTTATCTTCAACGAATATTATCGGCAGGATAGTCGAGCCTGAGAGGCTCAAGGAAATCAAAGAAGGAGATTCGATATATATCATTGAAGCTGCACGCAGGAGAATTGATGACCAGGAGAACCAAGAATAAGGGAATTGATAATTATTAAAATATAAAAAAAATAGGATAAATTAAATAAGTAATGCAATAATAAAATAATACATAAGCGAAGTAAGTATTTTATGCTTGATAATGATGCTTGGTAATGCTTGAGCGGATTCACATATTGAATTTATTGAAGGTGAAGTCTCCCGAGGCTAAGGAGAGACAGAAAATGACAGAAATAAAAAAAGAAGAGATTACAAAATACATTGTAATCAGTTCGGATAAGGTGCTGCCTGCAGATGCAGCCATGAAAATTTATGAATCAGAGTTTCCGGTTACGGTAAAGGAGACCTGCTTTGGACTGATTGTAACAGGACCGAAAGAGGATGTCACGGCAGTGGTCGAAAATATCCGGCAGCTGGATAAAAACCATATTTTTGTAAAAGATAGGGGATTCCCTGCAGGCGATGAAAGGCGCTGCCGGGCGAGCCGGGGAGGAGGTCCGAGACCGGGGTTCCATTTCCTGAGGGAAGAAGTGCAGATGCTTCCTGCCATAGGGGCTGCACTTGACGAACTTGAAGCAAATGAGTCTGTAAAAAAGAAGCAAGGGGAAAAATGCAGGCTTAAAGTTTCGGATCTGGAGAAAATTATTGAGGCGGAACTTTCGAGGTGAATTTTTTGGCAAAGGTTTTCATTTACCCTGTAAACAGTCTTATTCTGGCTGACCTTGTGGAGCGTTTCGGGCACAAACCACTTACTATGATGAACCAGATACGAGAAAAAGTTACAAATATCAGCCTGGATTCTCCTCCAATCAACATTACTCCCGAAGACCCAAAACTGGGGCTTCGCTATGCCGCAGTTGAAGTACCTGCCGGAGTAAGAGGCAGGATGGCTCTTATAGGTCCCCTTATCGAAGAAACCGAAGCTGCAATCATAGTTGAAAACCCACCTACAAACTTCGGCTGCGTGGGCTGTAACAGAACAAACGAACTGATGAAGTACCTGATCCGCTCGAAAGGGGTCCCGGTTCTGGAGGTAAAGTATCCGGAAACTGACGAGGAAGCCCGGGATTTCGTAAACAGAATCGCAGCATTTCTGGAATCATTACCTGAAGAAAAGTCGGAAGAAAACGAAAAGGGAGAAGAAAAAGAACCGGCAGAAAAGGAGGACGAAAAATGAGTGCCGAAGAATCTGGAATTGTCAAGATTGCTCTTGTATCCTGCGGATCTGAATATTCCGGGGTTCAACCAGAGTTTGAAGCTGCTGCAGCCAAAGTGAATGCGAAATTCGTTTATCCTGAAATTGACATCGCATCTATTGATACAATCGGCAGGGACTTCGGACTTGAAGTTGCAAGCGGAGACCTCAGGCTCATGATGGCACGGGCAAAAGCTGTTGTTGAAGGTACAACACATGTAGATGGGGTCTTTATTACGACCTGCTTCCGCTGTGCAGAAGGAGCTATTGTTCGAAACGAGGTCAGAAGGTACATTCATAAGCATTCCGAGATTCCTGTGATCAGCTATTCATTTACCGAACGGACAAGCGCAGGCACACTGCTTACCCGTCTTGAAGCCCTGACCACAATTGCCAGGCGCAGGCATCTCCTTGCCAGAGAGGTTCAGACCGGACTGACTGCAGGAATCGATTCGGGGTCTACAACCACAAAAGCTGTGGTTATGAGAGATAACAAAATCATAGGCAAAGGCTGGGTGCCCACAACAAAAGTCCTTGAAAGCGCTGAAGAAGCATACTCCCAAGCTCTTAAAGAAGCCGGAGTAAACAGAGAAGAAATTCAGGCTCTTGGAACTACAGGATACGGACGTTTCCTTATAGGAAACCACTTTAATGCCCAACTTATCCAGGAAGAGATTACCGTCAACTCAAAAGGAGCTGTCTACCTTGCAGGCAGGCAAAAAGGCTCTGCAACGGTTATTGATATCGGAGGCATGGACAACAAGGCGATCTCAGTAGAAGATGGGATTCCTGGCATGTTCACAATGGGAGGGATCTGTGCTGGAGCTTCGGGACGTTTCTTTGAAATGATCTCAAAGCGCCTCGGTGTGGATATTACGGAACTCGGAGCTCTGGCAGTAAAAGGCATGCAGGAAAACGTATCCATGAACAGCTACTGTATAGTCTTCGGGATTCAGTCCCTTGTAAACTCCCTTGCCAAAGGAGCCACTCCGGAAGATGTCGCAGCTGCAGCCTGTTACAGTGTGGTAGAACAGATCTACGAGCAGCAGTTGCAGGAAGTGGACGTAAAAGAGCCTCTAATCCTTGTAGGTGGGTCTTCTCTTATCGAGGGGGTCCCAAAAGCTCTCGGAAAGCTTCTTAAGATCGACGTCCTTGTACCTGAAAATTCCCATTTGATAGGAGCAGTAGGGGCAGCGCTTCTTGCTTCCGGCTACGTGGAGGAGTGAGGTCAAAATGGATTCGCTTGAGACCTTTGTTGTCGAGTCAGCAATTGATTCGGAGCAGGAGTTTTACAGGAAGATTATCGAGGACAACCTTGCAAGTC
Organism: Methanosarcina sp. DH2; assembly: GCF_020804225.1. GTDB lineage: Archaea > Halobacteriota > Methanosarcinia > Methanosarcinales > Methanosarcinaceae > Methanosarcina. The sequence continues at coordinate 427,571 of NZ_WJBI01000001.1, read as the reverse complement.
TCAAGCTTGCCCCTGCAGTAGGACGGATCAAGGTAGTGTTGAGACCGGAAGATTCTCTCTTCCAGATGGTAATCATTCTCAGAGATGTTGGCACCAGGGTTACGACAATCGATATTGCTGATGTGGAAGCAAAACCTGTCGCCGGTGAAGTAATGATCTCGATCAAAAAAGAGCAGTATATTCCGGAACTGCTCGGAAAACTATGGGAACGCTACGGAAAAGCGAACATCAGCCAGCCGGACCGCTGGACTGTAGCCATAATCACGGATAAACCAGCAGAAGAAGCTGCTTTTATTAGAGAGATGATGGTTGCGGATCCCAGACACAGGCTTCACGAAAACCTCGTGGATTTCGCAATCCGGGCTACTCCCGAAGGTTTCAGGGTCCGATATCATCTATATAAAGATAATCGCTTTGTTTTTGTAGCATCTGAGGAAGCGTTGAAACACGAGTGGATCGAAGAAGCAGGAGTAATGCTCGACGAACTGACGGAAGGAGGGAAAAAATAAGATGGCCGTACTCCGACCTTATCTATACACCGGCGGGGTCCATAAGCATGGGCTTTTAATCGAACTGATGGAAGACCTTGGAGGCTACATAATCCAGAAAGTAGTTACAGGGACCGAAGTCAATCTTATAATGCTTGTCCCCGAAAAAGATATTCATATTGTAAAACAGCTCTCAGACGAGTTGCTCGGTGTTCTGATAGAAGCGCCCCTTACAGGTGTGGAAATTGCAGTTGTCTCGCCTACTCTTGCCTCTCATCATCTTCCTCACTCAGCCTGTGATGTAGCAGAATATCTCCGCCACCCCGGCGCCAACACAAATATGATAGGGCTTGCAAGAGGAATGGGACGAAGGGTATCCCTGTCCATGGACTATGAAAGGAGACTGATTAACGAACACGATATTGCAGTTTTCACTTTCGGGTCTTTCAGCGACTGCATTACAAGAAAGAAACCGAAGCTTTTTGAAGGCATCGAGGTACCCATTGTAGTTACCGGAGGACCTGTTGACCTGAAAACAGAAGAGATTCCCGGAGCAGACCTTTACATCGGAAATATCGGAAGAGTTTCTCACAGGTTAAGAAGAACAGAGGAAATTAACGCACTTGACAGACTCAACGAAGGGGTTTCGAAGATTGCGGATAATATACGCAAACAGCAAGCAAAAGATCCTCTTGCAGTGCTTCCTGCGCGAGCCATGAAGGAGATCGAAAATCAGGTCCCTGAAATCCACAGGGTACTCTCTCCTGCTCCTCTAACCCTCCAACTTGATGGGATCAGGGTCAAACTGCCATACGATGAATTCCATGAAAAAATTGAAAAGATGGAGTTTGATGAAGGAGTAAACCTTTCCGAGCTCGCAAATATTTTCCGATCAAAAATGAAAAATTATATATTGATAAAAATCAAATCTAAGTCTGACGTTGGTTTTGCAATTTGACCCGGATTCTGTTGAGTTAAAATTTATCCACTTTACATTTTTACTGGGTTTGTGCCTTTTCACTTATCCTTAAAACTGTAAAGCCCAACCCGGAAAACGGTGTCTAACCCGGTTTCCACGTTAATGTATGCTGGTGGTTTCTTATGGAACTTGAGGATATTGTGGAAATTTTAAAAAGCGACCCCGAGAAAGTCATCCCGGAGCTCCTGGATGATGTCCGGAAGCAGTATGGAGAAGTCCCTTACATTATGAATTTTATGAAGGATCTCCCTGAGATCTTCATCCCGAAGACCCTGTATGACAACTCCATAATGCGAGAGTTCAAAAATCTCGATCAGGAAACCGTGGAACTTATTTCCATCGGTGTGGCTTCTGCCCTTCGCTGCGAGCACTGTCTGAAAATGCATTTAAGGATAGCAAAAAGAAAAGGAATCACAAAAGAAAAAATATTTTCAGCAATTATGATAGGAGCATCCCTGTCGAATGCAGCAGTACTTGCAGAAAGTACAAGGGCTCTTGCCTCCGAATTCCCTGATGAAAACGAGAAAAATAAAAAAGAGGAAAGCGAAGAAAAGGAACATTGCTGTGATCCTGATTGCGAGGTCTGTAATATCGCCGGGGCAAATATAAAGTAAGTAGAAACAAAGCCCTGGAAATTGAATGCCTGCATGCCCGTTATAAAAGTCAAATTTAAAAGACTTAATTTTCAAATATACTTCTGGTTTGTGAATTAAAAATCAGTTTGTAAATAAACTCCGGATAATCTATTAAAAAAGGGATTTCTGAGTTAAGGTTCTTATAACCTTAAAACCTATTTTTAGACAGATATTTTTGGTTTTAAATTAACCTGTCTATAGACGTTATAAAAAATCAAGCAGAACTTAAAGGGTACGCGTGTACAGCAGGTCTACCTGATATAAATAATAGCTTAAAGGAAATTAATTACTGATACGGGGGCTCATTTGCATTAATCAAAAAAATAAGCATGTAATAATTATATCCTTCGTTTTATTGCTAATAGTATTTTCTTTACCCACCGTTTCCACAGTATCCGGGGCAGAGGCAGAGAAGATTCTTGATAACCCCTGGAGCCATTCTCCTATTACGGTGTATATAGACGACAAAAATACACCTGTCCATTACAGCCCCACCTACTACGAACAGATAGAAAAGGCTCTCGAATACTGGGAAGACGGAGGAAACGGTAACCTCGCATACAGTCCTGTTTTTGAGATTGTTGATTCCGAAGAAGCTGATATAAGAATAAGATGGGTAGAAAATCTGGAAAGCGTTGAAGGTGCTCCTTCAGGAGTGGCAGGTTATGCAAAACCCAGGATATCCGGAGACCGTTTCGTTGAAGTGGATATAGTCCTCGAGGTTGGGAACTACCAGGGCAGGGGTTGGCGCCAGTACGGAGATGCAACAATGCTTACCATTTCAAAGCATGAACTGGGGCATGCCCTTGGTCTCGGGCACAGCAATGACCGGGGAGATATAATGTACCCCGAGTACGAACTGAGGGATAATGTAAATCCAATATTGCTGAGCAAGTATGGAGCCGTGCTTCGTGCGGCAGGTTTTATAGCTCTTGCAGTTCTCCTGTTCCTTGGCGTAAGCTGGCAATACAGCCGGAAAAAAAGAAAAAAACTTGAAGATGAGTGTTTCAAAGATGAATGTTTCAAATGAGAAAGGACAAATAAACAGATTTCCGAATCAAATCGGAGGTTCGTAAGGTTTTTTGTTTTCGAGTGAAAACCTTCCGAAAAAAATCCTGAAATAAACAGGGAGCGTATCCATATTGAGAATATGTTCAAGGGAAAACCAGGCATAGTCCATGTGTTCATAGCTTAATTTAATGTCAGCTATAACATATCCCCCATCAAATACAACAGCAATGACTTTTTTTTCAGGAAGCTCAAAGTTTACCTCCCCTGCAATTTCCCCTGGAATGATTGAAATTCCCGTTTCCTCCCAGACCTCACGTATAACTGCCTCTTTAAGCGACTCTTCCGGGTTCACCTTCCCGCCCGGGAGATCCCATTTCCCAGGATTGGTACGAGAGTTTTCCGAGCGCCTGAGCAGCAGGAATTCACCTTTCTCATTCCGGAGAATGGCATATACTGAAATAATGTAAGATTTCTCCAGATTCATGTAATATTATCTAAGATTTCTCTGTCTTAAAGTCTGGCTCTTTCAAGATTTTCACGGTACAAGTCCTTATTAAAAATAGTATCAACCGGAGATTTAACGGTAAATTTCACGAAAAATAATTACAAAGAGTGAATGAAGACTGAAGGGAAAAAGACAAACTAAGGAAAATGAAGAAGGAAAGAAAAAGATTCGAACTTAAAACTTGTTCAAACATCAAAATAAGTCTGAAAAGAGGTAGAAAAAAAAGGTAGAAAAAGGGATTGATATGGTTGGCTGGACAGAAAAAACAGTATATGTAAATCTTAGCTCCGAATCAGTTACTGTTAAGAGTACCGATAAAGAGTTAATTCGCAAGTATATAGGCGGCAGAGGTCTTGGGGTAAAACTACTTTCCGAGCTTGTAGGACCTGATATTGACCCTCTTGGCCCCGAAAACCACCTCATCTTTACATCCGGACCGCTTACAGGTCTTGTGCCCATGTCCGCAGGAGCAGTCGTCACATCAAAGTCCCCCCTCACAGGCACAGTGTTCAGCTGGAACGCGGGCGGAGGCTTTGGGAGAGAACTGAAAAAAGCCGGTATTGATGCTCTGGTCATTACCGGAAAGGCAAAAAGACCTTTTTACGTGGAAATTAGAGAAGAAAACGCTGAAATTGTGCCTGCAGAAGGGCTCTGGGGAAAAAACACAGAAGAATGTACAAAAGCCCTCAAAAATAAAGGAAGTGTAGCCTGCATAGGCAGGGCAGGAGAAAAGCAGGTCCTCATCTCTTCTATTGTGGTTGATTCCATTCATAGCGGAAGGGGGGGCCTGGGAGCGGTGGCCGGCTCAAAGATGTTAAAAGCAGTGGTTGTAAAAGGGGAAAAAGAGCTTTTACCAGCCAGCCCTGAAGAGTTCAAAGAGCTTGAAACAAAGATGCTGAAGCTTTTTGAAGCAAACCCCGTGCTCTCCAAGGGGCTTACGAACTACGGTACGCCTGCATTTGTAAAACTTCTGGATTACATGGATCTCATTCCCTGCAAAAACTTTTCAGGAAGGGGAACTCCTTTCGCAGACCTGTTCTCAGGGGAGTATATAAAAGCCAGCTTCGATCTTGAAAAGGAAAGCTGCCCCACCTGCCCCCTGGGATGCAAACGGAGGATAAAGAAAACAGGCCAGATCCTTCCGGACTATGATTCTCTGTGGGCTTTTGGGTTTAACCTTGAAAACCCCGACTTTCAGTCCGTGCTCCTGGCAGACAGAATTTGCAAAGATTACGGGCTTGACCCTATCTCTGCAGGTTCTGTATTCGGAGCCTGTGTGGAACTTAAATCTGGAAAAATCGAATCCAGAGAACTTGAAACCCTGCTTGAAGAAATGGGTAAAGGGAGTGAACCCGGAAAAGGAGCCAGAAAATATTTTTCAGCCCGGAAGAGGGAAGATCTCAGTATGGATGTAAAAGGTCTTGAGCTTTCAGGTTTTGACCCGAGGAAAATAAAAGGACAGGCTCTTGCTTACGCAACCTCCTGTCACGGCGGGGATTACCTTACAGCCTTTATGGTCGGACCCGAAGTGCTTGGAAAACCTCTTCTCCTTAACCGTTTCAGCCTCAACGGGAAAGCTGGAATTCTGCAGGTCTTTGAAAACCTGACTGCTGTGCTGGATTCACTTGTGCTCTGTCCATTTTCGGTTTTTGCAGTCAGTGAAGAACTCTGTTCTGCCCTCTTACATTCCGGAACCGGGATGGAAATATCACCTGCAGAACTCCTGAAAGCCGGAGAAAGAATCTGGAACCTGGAGAGAATTTACAATCTGAAGGCAGGTTTCACATGGGAAGACGATATGCTTCCGGGAAGGCTGTTTAAAGCCGCCAACAAAGAAAAAGGAGACGGAATTTCCAGGCAGGAGTTTGAGGCTGCTCTCCAAGAGTATTACCGTTATCGTGGCTGGGATAAAGAGGGAGTGCCCCTTCAGGGAAAACTGAGAGAATCTGGACTCAGCTTTTAAAGAAGAATCAAGGAATGCACAGAGATTTTTACATGTATTGCAAGCTCAACAGAAATAGAATTAAGATGGAATTATTTTGAATAGCCAGATTTGCTCTTTGATCCCGAATATTTCATTTAAATTTAAGAGATTATCCCATTATTTCAGAAGGTTTTCTCAAAAATAACGCCCGGGAAAACAAAATCTCGCATAAGCGTTATATACTCTAGGATAATTAACCGTATTAGTTCTCTACCTGTGATATTGTGCATGTATTCAGGTAGTAATTACGTTCCAGCTTTTCTATACAGAGCAATTAAGCAAAGTATGGATAAAAGGTAGACAGGCTTAAAAATTAGAAAAGCCATCTTATACCACTTCACCAAGATTGGCAATGGAAAATTTTCCAGCAAATCCGGTATGACGCTTACAACTTATTGATACACATATCTAAACGTAAGGGAGAATTATTATGAAACAGCAGGTTGAAGTTAAGGAGCTCAAAGAAGGAAAGTACATGATCGTTGACGACGAAGCATGCATCATAAAAAGCATTACAAAATCCAAACCAGGGAAGCATGGATCTGCAAAGGCAAGAATAGACGTAATTGGTCTCTTTGACGGCCAGAAGCGCTCCTACATTGGTTCTGTTGCAAACAAAGTATATATCCCGATCGTGGAAAGAAAGAATGCGCAGATAATTTCAATTACCGGAAACATTGCCCAGCTTATGGACATGGGAGACTTCTCAACCTTTGAGATTGTAATCCCTGAGGAATACAAGGACAGGGTAAAAGAAGGTGAAGAGGTAGCTTATATTACAGCCCTCGGAAAGGTAAAACTTGACATCAGGACATGATCTTAAAAAGCAGGCAAAAACTCAGGTTAATGCAGCCTGAGTTCTCTTTTTTAAGTAAATAATTTACATAGGTAAGAATATGTTTTTACCCAATTCCTTTATAGATGCTCTCGCAGACTATGAATCTGCACGCTATGTTATTTTCGGCGTACCCTTTGATAACACCTCCTCGTACCGCGCAGGTAGTCGCTGGGCTCCGGATGCTATGAGGCAGGTTTCTGCAAATTTTGAGAGTTATAACCCGACTTTCGACATCGACCTTGTGGACCTTCCGATTTATGATGCAGGGAACCTTGAAACATCAGCCTCGGTTGATGAGACTCTGAAGGATCTCTACGAAGAGGTAAAGGGATTATTGAACGATGGAAAGTTTCCTATCATGCTTGGAGGCGAACACTCCCTGACTTATTCTACGGTTAAGGCATGTGCCGAGTTTGCAGGAGATGATTTCGGAGTCCTTGTCCTTGATGCCCATTTCGACCTCAGGCAGGAGTACAGGGGATTCAAGCATAACCATGCCTGCGTATCCAGGAATATTCTTAATAGTGTCACAAAGAATCTGGTTTCTATAGGTATAAGAAGCGGCCCGGAAGAAGAATGGGTTTTTGCCAGGGAAAATAACCTGAAATACTATACGGCAGATGATGTCGAATCCATAGGTATGGTCGAAGTCCTCAAAGAAGTCATTGAATGGCTGGACTGCAGCCAGCTGTATCTTTCTCTGGACATGGATGCCATAGACCCGGCTTACGCCCCAGGTCTCGGCACACCAGAACCTTTCGGCCTCAGCGCCAGGGATGTCAGAACTGCAATAAGGACTCTTGCTCCTTTCTCAATAGCTTTCGACATTATGGAAATTGCCCCTGAATATGATTCAGGACAGACAGCCATGCTCGGGGCAAAACTTATGAGAGAGTTCATTGCATCTAATGCAAAAAGCTGCGTTAAAACGTAAGTGCAAAAAGAGCATGAGATATAAAGCACAGGTGCAGAGAAAGTATTTACCATAAAATGTAAGCCATTAAAATAGAGATATTTAGATATGCAAAACTTTACGGGCGGTTGTTGCTGATAAAGCAGTTTCAGCTTTTTATAAAAAATTGATGGGAAAGGCGAAGTTCCCACTTCGGGCTTTCCATTATTCTACTACTTTATAAAAGTTCTTTGTTCAAAAAATATCTTATTCGATTACACTCTTTTAGTTCTGATCACACTCGCCAGATAGCTATTATTTTATCAATTGAAATGTGTGTGTATTTTCCGTCCTTTCCAAGAGTGAGTACATTGTCTGCGCAGGCTTCCACCTTTCCGCTAAAAATGTCAGGACCCCCGCAGTAAACGTCTATAACTTCGCCGAGCTGATGTTCCACTATAAAAGGCTGCATTTCTTGCCCTTTTGGGTGTTTTTTATATAGGACTTACGCGGTTGAAACGAGAAATCAATAGCTTTAAACCTTTAACTGTCTAAAAACTGGAGTTAACTACAATGCCTATTGTGTTTGATTTCGGATCTCAAGTGCGTAAGTCCTATTATAATCAAATTTCATTCTGCTGAGTAAGGGTCAGCTTTTGTCCTCTGTGTGAGAATAAAAGTTTAAACTTATCCCCAGTCCAGAGACTTGTCCAGTGTGACAGGGCTTGGGAAAGGATCAGTAATGCCCTTCTCCACCTCCAGATTCCCCCGTTAATGTAATGATTTTAAAACATAAAATCTGGGTTTACTGAGCCCACATAGCTATAATCTTATCGATGGCTATATGTGTAAGTTTTCCTTCATTATCGAGAGTGAGTACGTTATCTGCACAGGCTTTTACGATTCCCCTGAAAATATCCGGTCCGCCACAGTAAACATCTACGGCACTGTTAAGGTAATGTTCCACTATAAAAGATTGCATCATATTTTTGCTCCTGCTGGTCTTCTTGGTTCTGGTAGCTATTTTTGTTTGTTGCCTATTACCTGTCTATTATTTCTTTATATATACCGGTTTTCAAACCGGTATATTAGAAACAGACATCTATGTTTAACTACCTGCTTATTCCTTATAAATTTATTTAAAAACAGATATTGATTTTCCTGATGCAGTGGCTTTAAGTACCAAATAAGAAAATTAGCTTACACGCTGAAATCACACTCCTTTACCAGATAGTGGTTTTACTGGAAATAAAATCATAATTAGATGATCTTTTACTTCAGGTTTATTTGCGCGGGAGAGCCAGGGAAAGCTAAGTTTATCTGGAAGAAATATTTTGAAGTCTGCTTTTATGCAAAAAAGAACAAGAATTCAAGCAATTCCTGAGAAAATATTTTTTACTACCCCTTTAAGAAACCAGCATTCCAAACTCGGAATCAAAATTGCGCTGGCGCACCCCGTTGCTTGCAGCGGAGTATTCGAGTGAAATAAAAGCCACATATGATTTTATTCCCACATCAAACGTCAGAGGAGTTATTTTTCATTAAACAGTATTCGACATCGGTTATTTGATTTTGTTATAATAATGAAATATTTCATTATATAGTAAAGAAATTAAATGATTAGATTTTTTCAGGGCAGCTCTCAATTCCCCCCGTCCTCATAGAGAAAGATATTTTCAATGCTTACATTAAAAAGTCTGGCAATCTTGAACGCAAGGTCAAGAGAGGGATCATACTTTCCTTTCTCAATAGCGTTTATTGTCTGCCTTGTTACCCCTACCTTCTCAGCCAAGCTTTCCTGGGTAAGGTCATGCATTGCCCTGTAAACTTTAATATTGTTTTTCATTTCAGCCACCATATTCCCTGTTATAATATTTGTAAAACAGGGAGTAAAGCACAAGAACCCCGCAGCTTGCATATGCCATGAAGAAACCAAGATCAATGTATCCGGGATAGGCATCTCTCATTGCTATCAGGAATGCTCCCCCAAGGGCAAGCCCAAGCGCAACTATCTGGAGAGTAATGCGCGAAGCCTTCTGACTAACCTGGTGAATCCTTTCATCTTCGACTACGCCTTCCAGCCTGCTTTTTAGATTGTACATAGCTGCCATACCTGCAAGTACGACACCTACTGCAAGCGCCGGATTTCCTATAGAGACTGAAAAACCTACGACAGCCCCCATGACCACTGTAATCAGCAGAGAAATAATTCTAAACTGTTTCTGTTTCATCTGAGAATCTTCCTACATATTTTTTCGGTCTTAATCATCATCAATTTCATCCCTCAAACTTCAGCTCAAGTATGCTTTTAAAGACACATAGTCACCAATATCATACAAAATGTAATTACTTTTTTACATTAAGTAGAATATCATATACATTATTTATAGATGTCGGAATGAGAAGAGAAAAATAAAAAGCATTTAAAAAATATAATTTGAAATACGGTTAATTGGGACATTCAGTTTTCCGAAGAGAAACAAATGAAATAAAAATAGGCACGATATATTAAATAAAAATACAAAGTAAGGTCAAAAAATAGGCGTTAAAGAAGTAATTAACTAAAAAAGTTTTAGATATTTCATATCTTACTGATATAGCTTTAAAAACAACACATAAAATCACAAGACAGATAGAACCTGATAAGAAATGTTGAAGCAAGAGACTCAAGAATAAAATGTTCAAAGTATAAAAGATAAAAATTCTAATAAGAACTGTGTAAAATAATTTATATATGAGAGAGACACTATTAATATTATGGCAGATCGTTTTTTAAGAAATGTTGAAATTATATTTTGTATTTGCCTCGTTATAATTATTTTGCTTTCCTGCTGTCAGCAGCCTGTATAAAAATACAGGACTTTTCACATTTCCCTCCCATGAGGCTCGACATCCTCTAGGTACATTCCTGATATTCAATATTCGGATCCTATTTTTTTCCTGCTTAATTTTTATTCAGCGGTACATACGGCTTAAAGGCTCGATTATTATAATTACAATGGTTTTTTTTTCGTAATCAACTCTATAAAGCAATCTTAAATGCCTGGATCGCAACCTGAAAAGTTTTTCCTGACTTTCAATTACTCTTTTTGCTCCCCGAGGGATAGGATCAAGGGCAAGCTCTTCAAAGATTTCCCTGGCCCGTGAATGAGTAATTTCATCTGCAGATCTCAAAAAATCTTGAGATTGAGTATCAAGAGAAACTTCAAACATTTTAGAGCCTCAGTTAGTAAAAATTATTAAAAACTATTAGAAGTCTTTAAATTTTATGAGCTTTCCATTCTTCTCGTTCTCAAAGCTCTTAGAAACGATCTCTTTTTCTTCTGCGGTGAGTAGGGTATCTATATCTACCATATGTTCCTTTATTTCTCCAAGTTGTTTTTTGATAAAGTTAAGTTCTTCAAGGAGCCTGTTCTCAATGTTCTCTCTACTCATGAGAATCACCGTGTCTTATACTTATTAGATTATTGTATGAATTACTATTAAAAGTCCGCCAAAAAATACATATTTGAAACTAGACTCATAAGACATGAATATCTGAAAATCTATTTTCCCGATGTTTGCAACAAACGCATGATGACAGAAAGATATCACATTATCTATGAATGTCGGGCTTATGACTCAAGATTCTTCTGTGACATGTTCTGGATTTCACAGAAATAGCGAGAAATACCAAACACTTTCTCTATAGGAACCACAAATCCTACACCTGTTCCAGGCTCATCAAGTTTTACCGCCTCGGTAACGGAATTCAGGACAGAGTCTGCTATTCTTGATTCGACGATAGTAAACACGATTTCTTTCTCAGGTTCGATCATCAAGCCAAGGATACTCTTATTTTCATGTATACCTGTACCGCGCCCAAATAAAATTGTTCCTCCCTGGGCACCAGCCTTTCTGGAAGCCTTAATGACATCATCGCCCCACCCTTTTTTTACAATTGTTACTATTAGTACAAAATCTCCTTCATTTGACATTATTTCTACCTCCATTAAATCTTATATAGACACCCAGAAGCATAACAAAGATAATAGGTGCAAGTGCTATCATTGCGATCAGGCCGAAACCATCTACAATAGGATTTCCGCCTTCCTGCACCGAGGCCACTCCGACAGCCATTGACATGAGAAATGTCACAGCCATGGGGCCTGTTGCAACTCCTCCGGAATCAAATGCAATCGCTATAAAGTCCTTGTCGCAAAACCATAACAAAACAAGGACAAACAGATAACCGGGAACTATTACATAATGGAAAGGAATTCCATAAACAAGTTTCGCCATCGCAATAGAGACAAATACAGCAACTCCGGAAGAAAGTGTGTAGAGCATAAGTTTCGAACTGATATAACCGCTCGAAGACTCTTCAATCTGGTAGCACAATACTCTTACGGCGGGTTCTGCGAAGGTAGCAAGAAACCCAAGGACAAAACCTATCGGGATTAACAGGCTTTTTTTGTCAGAGCTACCAAAAAATTCGCCTATTTCCCTTCCCACAGGGAAAAAGCCATTATAAACCCCGTGTAGAAATAAGATCATTCCGATTGCAGTAAAAAGCATTCCTGTAAAGAGCTTAATCAACTGTGATGAGGGCAACTTCAGATACAAACGCTGGAATATGATAAAAAATAACACCAGAGGGACAAGTGCCTGGATAACCTCGAGAGATACAAGCAATATCCCCCCTGTACTCCCCGAGCTCATGAGGACAGTACCCCCAGTAACATTATACTGATTATGGGACCTATCGAGGCGAAACCTATGAGCCCGAAACCTTCTGAAAGTTGAGACCTATCCTGCAATACTGAAGCTGTCCCGATCCCGAGGGCCATAATTACAGGCACTGTCATAGGCCCGGTGGTCACACCCCCGGCATCAAAGGAAATAGCAAGGTATTCCCGAGGTGTAAAAAATGACAGCACGATTATAATTAGATAACTTATTGCAAACAGATACTTTATCGGGACTCCGTAGATTATCCTGAGAATGGAAAAAGTCACAAAGAACCCCACTCCAAAAGCTATTGATATGATGAGTAAATTGCGGTCTATGCTGTCCTCTGAAACTGAATCAATCATGCTGCTCAGAACTCTTACATCAGGTTCCGCAACGGTTGTAAGAAAAGAGAGTAAAAATGCTATTGCTGCAATAAACATCAGCGAACCGTGTTTTGGCAAATTAGCTCCAATTGCCTCGCCTATTGGCAGCATCCCCAGTTTGACACCCATAAGGAAAAAAGTCATTCCCACTATGACCATTACTGTGCCGGTCAAAAAGGATGTGAAATGGCCCAGATTTGAACCGACAAATACCAGCATGATTACTACCACTGCCAGTGTTAAAGGCAATACCGCCTGAATAACTTCAAGAAAGATTTCTTTAAAATCCCTCATCATAAGAGTTTTCCACCAGATGGATAATGCGAGATATCACTCACAGTACCATTAAAGTTATTTAAAAGTAATTTCCAACAAGACATAATCGAAACCTTATCTGCCCAAATGTGCATTGAAAATTTCAGTTTATAGCCCAGCAAATTCATGAAATATAAAATATTAATAATTTTACATATTATAAGTAAATATTCATGAATTTGAAGTTTTAAGTATTTCACTAAAATTGTTTATTTTTTAATAATATCCGGTAAAAAGTCTCATTTTGTCAAATGTATATCTGAGATTAATATTATCCTATTCGAAATAATATTATATAGGTATTTTTATTGGTAGTATTGATAGATAGCTAAAGAATGAGTAATGTATTAAGGTTTACATACAGGAAGTACAGAATCAAGCATAATAGCCTGAAATACTCATCACTACACACCCTTTCATTACTCTACACCCTTAATTTTTAAGAATTAGCGAAGGGAAGCCTCTTTTGAAATTAAAAAAATATAAAGAGGAAAAGTTTATCCCACTTCGTCTTCAAAAAGCCTTTTAACTTCGTCAAGCTTTTCCGGTGGGCTTATTACAAGCAGGATATCATCCGCAAGTATCTCGGTTTCAGCCTGCAGCCCGGAAATCAGTTTATGATGCCTGGAGATTGCAAGTATGGAAACTCCGTATTTTTTTCGAATATTTAGCTCTCCAATTGTTTTTCCTGTTCCTCTGGAAAGCTTACCAACTCGGATACTCCTGATTTCTACATCTGCAAAATCAAGTGCAAGGTCACAGAACTTTTTCCGCGGAATATCAGGGCTGCGGAGCATCCTGTAATGGTCGGAGCGCAGGGTAGAACCCAGGTAATTGATTTCACTGCTGGGAACCAGATACTTGTGGAGTACTCTTGTGAAAAGCTCTATTGAGCTTTCAAACTCATCCGAAATAACCTCATCCGCTCCGGCAGCATAAAACTTATCCAGTTCACTCAAGAAATGTGTTCTGGCAATGATATGAACTTCCGGGTTCAGCCTCCGGGCAGCTTCAATAATTCTTCTGGCGCTGGCAGGGTCTCCTGCGGTCACAACAACTGATTTTGCGGTCAGGAGACCTGCATGTTCAAGCACAGATTTCTGAGCAGCATCTCCATAGAAGATATGTTCTCCGTTCTGTTTTTCCTGCCTGACAGTCTCAGGATTGATTTCAATTATCTGGTAGGGAATTGAGGATGACTTTGCAGCTGCCGCGACATTTCTTCCATTTACTCCGAAACCTATGATAATCACATGGTTTTCAAGCATTTCTTGAGATGATGAGTGTTCCTTAAAACTTCTGTACCATCCGGCTTTTAATATTGAAGGGAAGGGGAGCGCCTGGGCAAAAGTTGTAGTCCGGTGTCCCATACCTATTATGAAAGGGGTAAGTGCCATGGAAAGCACAGCTACATCAAGGAATTCCTGATAGATTTCCGAAGATATCAACCCGTTTGTAAGACCTACTTTTGCAAGAATAAGAGAGAATTCCCCGATTTGAGACAGGGAAAGGCCAACCAGAATCATTGTATGCATAGGAAAACCTATAAGGAAAGTACTCAGGGAGTTTGCCGCAGTCTTCAGGACCAGTACCGCCAGAGTAGCAGTCAGGATCAGAGGAAGATGGTCTTTTAAGAAATTCAGATCGAGCATCATACCTATTGAAATAAAAAAAATGCTCATGAACATATCCCTGAAGGGAATTAAGTTTCCAAGAGCCTGGATTGAATATTCGGACTCTGAGATGATCAGGCCGGCAAGAAAAGCCCCGAGAGCCAGAGAAAGACCGACAATAGAAGTCAGCCAAGCAACTGAGAGCCCTATTGCTACAACGCTCAGGAGAAAAAGCTCATTATTACGTGTCTTTGCTACCTGAAACATGATAAAAGGAACTGCATACCTGGCGCTAAGGATGGTAAACAGTACGAGCCCAAGTCCCTGCAGTAAAAGCTCTAAAAAGGATTTTTCCGTCCCCGGAGTTCCTGCGAGAAGAGGGATTAATAGAATTATCACTACTGCGGCGACGTCCTGAAAAATCAGTATCCCGAGGGAAGTACGCCCGTGAAGGCTGTAAATCTCCCCTTTTTCCTGCAGTAATTTAAGGACAATTGCGGTGCTGCTCAAAGCAACCAGAAGCCCGATGAAAATCGCAGTTTCCCTGGAACTTCCAAGAAAGAGGAAAATAAAAGCAACAGCTAGAGTGGTTATAGAAAGCTGTAGCCCTCCCCCAAAGAGTACGATCCTGCGAAGCTGGAGGAGTTCCCGCAGGGAAAATTCTATTCCGATAGTAAAGAGCAGGAGCACGACTCCTATTTCGGCCAGTATTTCGATATTATGCATATCGTGAATCAATCTCAATCCGAAAGGGCCGGCAAGGATGCCTGCAAGCAAAAAACCTACCAGCGGCGCTATCTTCATCTTTGAAAAAGTAAAAACTACAGGAATGGAAAGCGCGAAAATGATTAGAAGGTCGGTTAAAAGGTCTGTTGCCATCAATATATATTTAACTTTCAAATGATATAAATTTCATTATACAATCTGTTATCGAAATACTGAAAAATCGAAACGCTGAGAAACTGACTGAAAAAGAAGGTTTATTTAAAGTCTCATAGAAAGATTTTTCTCTAATTATGAAATTGATGTTCACCCCATATTTTAATTATATCTATTTTAAAGGCTCAGAAATAGAATTAAAAGAATTAAAATCTTTTTTTCCAGACCTACAATGTTCAGAAATGACTAAATAAGGAATTATCTGAACTCAGAGACATTATAAAAGAATAAAGGAATCAGACAGGGTTAAAACTGAAAAAACTGGATTTAAAGGAGTATTTTTGGAGCATTATTACACAATAAAAGAAATATTATAGCTCCTTTAGGCAAAAAAGTATTTATCAAATGCATTTAATCTTAACATTGACCAATTAAAGACGTATTTTCTTCAAATGAGCTGGAAAGGGTAGAATTTAATTCACTGAACAGAATCCAATTTTTCTTACATTCTGGATATCCTGTATTCTGGTCATTTATCCTTAACTTTTCTTCCAGCTTTCACGAGGTTTAAACGTGAGATCCAAGATAAGAAGCTGTTTTAATGAATCTGATGAAGAATTTTCAGACTGGAAGTGGCAGTATAGAAATAGAATCACCACTGTTGAAGAACTCGAGAAACTGATTCCGCTTTCGAACTCGGAAAAGAAGGATATAAAGAAAGCGCTTGAAGTTTTTCCGATGGCTATCTCTCCTTATTATGCTTCTCTTATTGACCCGGAAGACCCGGAGTGCCCTATCCGGCTGCAAGCTGTGCCGCAGTCAGTCGAGCTTCAAACGTCTTCATGGGAACTTGAAGACCCTCTCTGTGAGGACCAGGATTCACCATCGGAAGAAAGCTGTATAACGCACAGGTACCCGGACAGGGTTCTTTTCCTTATTTCAAACCGCTGCGGAATGTACTGCAGGCACTGCACCCGCAAGCGCAGGGTTGGCAACAGAGAATATGACTATTCTGAAAAAGCAATCAGGGAAGGGATCGAGTATGTCAGGACGCGTCCTGAAGTAAGGGATGTCCTGCTTTCGGGAGGAGATGCCCTTCTTGTATCGGATGAAAGGCTGGACTGGCTTTTAGGGGAACTTTTTAGCATTCCTCACGTAGAGATTGTAAGGTTAGGTACAAGAGCGCCTGTCACCCTGCCCCAGCGCATAACCCCGGAACTGTGCGAAATCCTTGGAAAATACCCTTCGGTCTGGCTCAATACCCACTTTAACCACCCAAAAGAGATCACCACCGAAGCTAAAAAGGCAATGGATATGCTTTCCCGTACCGGAATTCCTCTGGGCAACCAGTCCGTACTCCTCAGGGGAGTAAACGACTGCCCAACGGTAATCAAAAACCTCTGCCACGAGCTCCTCAGAATAAGGACCAAGCCCTACTATCTCTACCAGTGCGACCTTTCCTTCGGGCTGGAACATTTCAGAACCTCGGTTGCAAGGGGCATAGAGATCATAGAGATGCTCAGAGGGCATACCTCGGGGCTTGCTGTCCCTACCTTTGTTGTCGATGCCCCCGGTGGGGGAGGAAAAATCCCTGTAGGACCCAATTACCTGATCTCAAATTCGGATACAGGAGTTACCCTCAGGAACTACGAAGGGGTAATCTGCTTTTACCCCGAGCCTGCAGAGTACTCCGGGAAATGCCAGCAAAATTGTTCAATCTGCGATAAACATCCCGGGCTTAAAAGTGATACAGGCCTTGCAAAACTCTATGACGAAGAAAACGAGATCATATCCCTCGAACCTGAAAACCTGGAAAGAAAACAGCGTTTCTGAAGGCAAAAGCCAGAAAAAACCGGTGTTCTGGAAATAAAAACAAATTTAAAACTTTAAGGAGAGGTCGCTACGGAAAAAAACAGTCCCTTAACGCTTGAAACTAAAGAAGAACTCCCGGACTACTGGAAAAAAGTAGAGCTGAAGGTACTTGAATCAAGGGCTGAAATTGTATTTGATTATTACAATAGAAGAATAAGAGTCATGGATTTTACCGGGCCTTTTGAAGAAATCTCCGGAACCCTCGAAGCCCTTGCCAAAGCAGAAGAATTGGGAAAAATAATCGTATATACCCCGCCGGAAAAAAGGCATGGGCCTGAAACCTGCGGATATATGGAAGAAGGGATCATAAGAGGATATTACACCAGAAAAGACTGCCATATTTTCTCAAGTTATCCTGTTTTCTCATGTTACCCTCAAAACTCCAGGAGGATTTCCTTCCATGAGGAAAAAGAAGAACAGATAGTCAAAAATTGCCTGAGAAAGGACAGAAAGGCCGGAAAACTCCCACAAAAACCGGTGGATTCCAGGAGAAATGGAAGCTGGAAAAAACAGAAAGAGAAAATCCCATTTCCAGAAGATTACACGCTCAGGCCCGCAGTCCAGGCTGACGCCTCTGCAATGGCAAGCATTTACTGTCAGGGATTTCAATTTTACCCCACTCCCCTTCACATGGAAAGCTACCTGCTCAAAACCATGTATTCCAATGTCCTTTATCTCCTTGTGGAAAAGCAAGGGAAAATCGTGAGTCTTGCCTCGGCAGAAATGGATTCTGAAAACGGGAGTGCTGAAATAACCGACTGCCTGACAGTTCCTTCAGAAAGGGGAAAAGGTCTTATAAAAGAGCTTATCGTAGCTCTGGAAAAAGAACTTTCAGCCAGAAATTTCTTGAGCGCCTATACTCTCTGCAGGGCTTCATCTTACGGCATAAACACAGCCTTTGCCTCCCTGGGTTATGCTTACACAGGCAGGCTCGTGAATAACTGCAGGATAGGAAGAGGGTTTGAGGATATGAATATCTGGTGCAAGATGCTGAAATGAATGCCCCTGAAAAATAAAAGAATAAATATCTGACCAAACAGGACAAATGTGTCCGTTTTTCAGATATGATTAGTAACTCTCCCTTACTAGAAACCGAGCTAAAATCGGACTTAAGGAAAAATGCTGATTTGCTGTTGAAGCTGCTCTACGGTTTTCTTCGCAGCTTCTTCAGCCAGATGCTCTCTATAAGCTTTTAAAGACACAATCCCTTTTGTGGAATCCTGCAATTCCATATCCCCGCGTATCAGCTTTTCCCCTTTCTGGGAGCCCGCGTTTTCAAAGACCACAGTTACATTTCCTTCTTTGAATTGTTCAAAATATTTTGTGTCTTCTCCCGTGGAGGTATAGAAGAACAGGATATTCAGGTCCGAAGAGGCGTAAACAGGCGTATAGATCCCTCCGTGTTTACTGATATTCACGAAGAGGACTTGAGAATCATACTTTTCCTCGACCGCATCTGTAACTAATACTTCCATGCCTGCTTTTTCCAGTTCAGCTCCAAGGCTTTCCCGGAGGGATTTCGAGACAGGATCTTCACTTTCTACATAGAGGTAGATCCTGCCCGGGAAGTCAATTTGGGGGTCGCCTGTGGAGTAGGCACTTATCACGGAATTAGTTCGGGTCTCACTCTGCGCCGCCTTAAAGTCCAGGACATAAAAGGAAGAAAGGACAACCGCAAGGATGAGCACGCAAAGGGAGATTTTCTTCATTGCTGTGTTTTCTGCCATCTTCCTCAAAATTAGATGTTTATCTTTAAAAAGAAACTGTATTGGCGGGAATTCTGGGTTTACACAGGGAGATAAAGTCTTCAAATGAGAATTCGGCTAATAGAGGGAACCAGAGCCTTAAAATGAGAAGTACGGAAAATCGTGTTAAAAAAGGAAATGGGAATTCCAGATTTGAAATTTCCTGACGGATAGCCTGGAATCCCGAAATTCAGATAAACACGACGAACAACACGTAGGACATCGTCATCATTGCAAGGGATTGCTTGAGTCCTGAAGCTATACTTCCCGAACCCATTTTTCCTGCAACCATCCCTGAGCCGAAGCCCTGCAGAAGAGCTGCATGGAAGAAGAGGAGGGTATATTCCTTCAGGTCGAAGCCTCCCATGGACATTGCCGGGTTGCTGGAACCATCAAGTGCAGGAAGGAAGAACGCAGCAAGCACATATACTATGATCAGGAAGACGCCGAAGGTCACGAAGATGATAAAGACATAGATAAACATCTCTGCAGAGCGCTCTTTTTTAAGGTATTTCTCAATATCTGCATCATCCGCAACTGTGCTGATAATCTGGTTAATATCCCCTGTGGATTCGCTTGCTTTGGCTATAAGGCTCAGGCTGCGCCGGGTCATGTTGGTCTGTACCCTGGCTTCAAAACGTTTCAGGGCTTCTACCAGGTTTGAGTTCCATCGGATGTCCGCAACCGTACATTTTATTTCGGATTTCAGTCTACCCATATTTGACTGGGCTGTGATAGCAATAGCATCGGCAAGCAGAATTCCTGTCCCGTTGATACTTGCAAGCCTTTTTAGAAACTCCGGGACCTGATCCTCAATCTGCCTGACCCTCCGAACTTCGAGTTCGTGGAAGATGATGTAAGGGATGAAAAGGACAAGAAGGGTTACATAGATATAGTCATCAAGGGTAGATGCCGTGTCAACAAACCCTCCATAGTACGGTCTGTGTTCCAGGAAAGCAGAAACAAAGTACCCAAGCGCAACTGGAGCGCTTATTACAAAAGCATATGCTGGCCTGTCAAGCATAGTCCTTATAGGGTGCAGGAGCACCCTTTTGACCCTGGATATCTTTTCAAAGAACTCCATCTTCTGAAGCAGTTCCTCGTCTTTTTCTGTTACTGGTTTTACCCTGACATCACTGAAAGAATCCTTCTTGATTCCGGAGATTTGCTCCTCAGGCATCTTTTCCGCATCTCCTGTAAGCATATCCAGGAAAACAAGGAAGATCATTGTCCCGAAGGGAATTGCTCCGTATACAAGGATATAGAGCTGGGTGGGTCCCCCATTATCGATCATATTCATGACCACGAGGATAACCATAAGGAACAGAGGGCCCACAACGAATACAGTAATATAAACCTCTGCCAGAAGCCCGAGAGTCTCGAGGAAACGCTTTTGTTCCTTATTGGCATTGGCTTTATAGACGTCAGTCTTATTTTTCAGGTAAAGAGTAACGTCTCCTCCGCTTGAGACTATTGAAATCAAGCCGTCTACAAGATCTTTGAACTGTTCGGAAGGCGTTCTGTCGGCTGCATCCCATAGGGCATCCTTAAGGTCTTTTCCGAAATATTCTATATCCCTTATAATGTTTCCGAACTCCCTTGAGGCAGTCCCGTAGAGGTGAGAATACTTCGAAAGCGACTTCATGTTATCAAAGATAGTCATGCCCCCGCCCCTTTGCATAACATAGAGAAAAGCTGTTGCATGGGGCATTGCTGCATTGATAGCCCGTTTCCTGCTATCAGCTTTCATGGGGGGGTATGTCATAATAAGCCCGTAAGTGAGAGCACCGATCATCGAGAAAAAGAGGAGACCCCCTATAGCTGTAAGAATAAAGGAAAGGTGCGCTTCAATAAATGTAGGGGTCTCAACTACCCTGGTTACTCTGTAAGAAATGCCAAATGTCGAGACAATACTTTCCGGGGTGATACCCCTGAAAATCCTCCCCCCTATAAGTAAACCTGCAAGTCCGCCAAAGACTCCTACAAGCAAAGAAAATAATATTGCAGTTGAGACATACTGTTCCACAGGCAATGGAATATGAGCCTGGCGAAGCTTTATCTTTAACAGGGAAAAACGTTCCTCTTTCTCAAGGATTTTTTCTCCGAAAATCCTGAATGCCAGGGTATTTATAGCGTTCATGGATACCCCCATTAACTATGATGCAGTACCATATCCCGCAAGGTATCGTTTCCAACCGCTTCCATTACAAGCTGTGGGTTTGTGGCATACATATGCACTATCAGGGAAACACTCACGTAATCACGGATCTGTTTTGCTGTCAGGTAGGCAAGGATCTGTTCCCGGTTTTTAAATTCAATAAAGAGCTTATCGGGTTTCCATCCCCTGGCCTTCATAATCTCATTGAGCACATAGGAATCCCCAGCCCGCTTGAAGTTGTCATGCACCGGCTCCCAGCGGTAAAACTCATTGATCCTGAGACTTCCTGACCTCGCATCGAGCCCTGTAATCTCTACAATTGTATTGGTTCTTCTTACCCTGGTCTCATTGACATAGGTCTGTATCTGGATACTGATGATTCCAAGTGCCTGCATCATTACGTGTGGGACATTGATTGGTTCGTTTTCAAGCCTGTTAACCACCGTTTGCACATCGCTCGCATGCATTGTTGAATAGGTAGTGTGCCCTGTTGACATTGCCTGGAAAAGAGTAAGAGCCTCCTTTCCTCGGACCTCACCCACAATGATATATTCCGGGCGTTGCCTGAGGGCTGCTTTCAGGAGTTCGTACATTGACACCTCTCCGGTACCACCTACAGTGAACGATTTCCTGGTTGCTCCTGCGATCCAGTTTTCATGATGGAGCATGATTTCCCTGGTATCTTCAATGGACACTACCTTTGACAGCCTTGGAATGAAAAGAGAAATCGAGTTCATAAGGGAGGTCTTTCCTGAGGCAGTACCTCCTGCCAAAAGTACACTGATGTTGTTTTCAATGGCAATCCAGTAGTAAGCCATCATCTCGATGCTGCATGTCCCATACCTGATAAGATCAATCGGGGTTATGGGATCTCCTTTGAATTTACGGATAGTGAAGGAACTGCCCCTTGTTGTGATCTCTTTTCCAAAGGTTGCCTGCATCCTTGAACCGTCAGGGAGAGTTGCGTCTACAATCGGTTCTCCTATAGAGATGTGCTTGCCGCTCCTCTGGCAAAGCTTGACAACTAGAGAGTCCAGTTCTTTTTCCCCAAAATGAATGTTTGTCTCGATGTTGTTGTGTTTTCTGTGGTAGAGATAAATAGGAATCTCAATACCTGAACAGGAAATATCTTCGATATTCGGATCCAGAACAAGCGGGTTTATCCTTTCGTACCCGATGAAATTTCTCCTGAGGAAATACATTATTTTGTGAATTGAGGAAACTTCCAGGGTACTGTAATACTGATCTAAAAGCCTCATGCCTCTATTAATGAGAATGATGTCTTTCTCCTGCCCTGATGTAATATCTTCCTGGGTAAGGACATCTTCCAAATTGTCCCGGACCCTCTCAAGAACAGCTTTTTCATAAGTAGTGAGAGTCGGTTCAACAGCATAATAATGTTTCATCTCCATATTTTCAATTATGCTGATAAAGGCGTAAGGCTCTTCTACCCAGTAACGTTCAATTTCAGTGAATCCTGCAGGAATTTCATACTCAAGAAGAGGACCACAGGTTTCAGGATCATAGGGGGGAAGAATGCGGATCTCCTCATCCTTCAGACTCCGGACGATTTCTGTGAACTTCTTTTTTGCTCCTTCAGGGGTTTTTACTTCATTGAAGAACTCTTTAAGCTTGTCACTTAATTTTTCGCCTTCTTTGACCCCAGCTATATCGCGACTCAAATCCTTCATATTGCCTAAGAATCCGGGCTTTTTCTTAATTTTCGCTTTTTGGGGAGCTTTTTTAATTTTACCTGAAGTTCTTACTTTTTTATCCTCTTTTGTCTTCTGAGAGCCCTTTAGTTCTTCAGCTCCATCTTTATGACCTGTAATTTCTTCACTGTTAGACCCGGCTGCAGGGGGGAAAATACCTTTGTTTTCAGTTTCGAGGATAAGTTCAACTTTCTTTTCAGGAGCCACTTCTGTAGAAATAGTGGGTTTTGATTCTAGAGTAACTTCTGCAGAAACGGAAGTTTTCAGTTCAAGACTCGAACTTGTTTCAAGAGAGATGGTTTTTTGAATTTCAGATTCGTCTACAAACAGAGGAGTTTCCGATACGCATTTATTTACCATGTCTTCCTCATCCTCAGTTTCGGGAGAAAAACTAGTAAACTTTACGGTTTCGAGTACAGGTTTGGTTTTCCTGCTTTCAATCTTAATTTTCAGGTCAGGAAGGCCGGCATCCCCGCTTTCTGTACTTTCATTCCCTGTAATACCAGTGCCTGAAGCTTCCTGAAGAATATTTACTATATCCCTGTTGTCGTTATCAACTTCAAGGCTGTTAGTGTTAGCTATATTTTGAGCATCTTCATAAGAAGTCCTTTTAACAGGCACCTGTAGAAGACAGGATTTCCCTGCCAGAACATACTTTCCCTCACCTTTACGCATATTCATGTCTGGTTTTTCGGAGTCATCCGGAGATTTCTCTTTTTTGGAAACCATAGAAGCTCACCCCACCAAGGATTTTCCCCTCACAAAGGAGTTATCAGTATTAAATAATTAATTAAGTTGATTATAATCTTTGTGTATAAGAGTTAATAACTTTTTAATATTAATAGTAATATCACTAATACTTTTGTGTATTTCGATAAAGCATTATTTCACCTAATTTAGAGAAATAAAAGTAAATAACCGGAGTATTGATTTTTTACTCAAATAAGAAATGTAGTTCAATAGTATTAATCTTTCCATTAATCAGTTATATATAGTAAAAATTATTTTTATGAATTAATTAGAAAATATAATTAAATGATTTAATAAGTAATTGTTTAGTAATTGTTTACAGCTTGAAACACAAAAATGGATATATAAAAAGGATAGGAAATCAAAATGATGAAAAAGAAATAAGAGAAAATAAAAATAGACAAAAAAAGTAGTGAAAAATGAACAAGAAAAGATAAAAAAGCAGAAAAAAGTGAAAGAGAAAAAAAGGAAAAAACAATGAAATTAGAGAAAATGTAGATTGTTTAAAGGAGCTTAATACCTGACGAAGTTATTTCAAACCTTATCGGATTCAGACTGAGGCATGTCCTTCGCATTTTAGGAATCCTTATATAACGTTCGATATTTCCGGTATACGGATTTTCGTCCACCATAAGCCGAAGGGAGCCGCTCACTGAGTATTCAGCAAGGTTATGAGTCATCTTGCACGCGGTATCGTCCATGACAAACATTGCTGTGCAGTCTCCCCTTGTACTCAGGATAAAGTTCAGGGCATCAAACTGATCCCGGAAGTCCTGAATAGAAAGCCTGAGAGTAAAAACTCCGATATTATCAATGACTACGATATCGGTTCCTTCAGGCACATACTCTGAAAGTGTAGGCAGCTCAATTTCCAGACCTTCAGGGGTAAACCCGAATTTGGAAGTCTGAACTTTCTCTGAACGACTTTGAAAAGACCTCTCAATTGCAAGCTGGCCGTTTTCAAAATATTTAGTAAGCCCGAGGCCAAGCATTTCAGATAGATCAAGAATATCCTCTGGAAGTTCTTCTGTTGCGACCAGGACGCATTTTTTTCCATCAAGACATGCCCTGTGCAGAAAATGAATGGTAAAAGTAGTCTTGCCAGTTCCTGTGTCCCCGGTGATAAGAAGAACTCTGCCTGCCAGGTATCCGCCGCCAATCCTTTCGTCAAGTTCAGGTATTCCTGATGATATCCGTTTCATTGTTCTAACTCGATTCATTTCTGTACGTTAAAGCCCTAAACCCCTTGAATTATGAGAATGATAAGGAGACATAAACGGAACTTTTACTTACAGGGTATAAGACGAGATCTTATATAAAATTTACATACAGAAGAGTTATGAAAAAATAGGGATAAAAACAAAAGATAATACGAAGAGAAAGATCTTAGAAAAAAAGAAACGACGAGAGGGGGACTCGAACCCCCGGGATGCAGGGCATCACGGGATTAGCAATCCCGCGCCATACCGGGCTTGGCTATCTCGTCATATCGAACTTTAGAAACGCGTCCCCTAAAATGCATTTCATATATTTAACCTTTTCCGGAGAAAAACTTCAAAGAAATTCGCCCAGAAGATTGCAGTTATAATATAAAACCAGGTTTTGGAAAGAAATTTAATAATGTGCTTAGTGATGAGCACACCGCAGGTCGTTGTATCTCGGAGACTCCAGTAGACTGGTATCTCTTCTCCACCCCGCAACCCCGCAAGCGACGGTTGCCCACGGTAAGTCTGCTCCCTTCCGGGCCTCGACCGGTTTCCGCGGTTAGGGTATGAGAACCTGTTTTCCAGCAAGTCCGCATACCTGCACCATCCAAGCAGGACGGGGCTTCTCAGTTGAGATTCCAGGCTGGGATCTCTTTGACGCATCTTCCTTTGGCTTCGTCCCCCGCATATCGGCGATTTCGGGTTACAGGTAACGCCGGGCTACCCGGACTAGCTCATCAGCTATACAAAGACATTTGTCACTTATAAAACTATCCCTCCCGATGTGCATTTTAGATCTCCTGCAAAAAACACAGTATAGGCCCGAAAAGAAGAAAAAAACAATATCAGTGAAATATTCCTTGAGACTATGCATCCGGGAAAAACCAGCAGAAATGAGCACTTTTTTTACAAAGTCCATATTAAAAATGAGTTTTAAGAGCCAGAAAAAGAATGAGGAGGAAATCCACCAGACTTCAAAATATATATAACAATGAATAAAACGCCTTATTTATTTATATGTCGTTTTTCAAAGTAGTAAATACATAAAATAGATACATGAAATTTCAAACGGCTTGCAGTATGTCAAAACACCCGGCAAAATAAAAAAATGAGGGGAGTTTATATGAGATATGGAGTTGCAATTGACCTGGGAACAAGCGGGTATCGAGCTCAGAAGGTAGACCTTGATACAAAGGAAATCAAAAGGACAGTAATAACATTGAGAAATCCCCTTCCCGGAGCGAATGTGATGGACCACATGGACTTCGCAATTCACTACGGGCAGGAACTTGCGCACGGGCTTTCCGTAAATGCGGTAAAAAACCTGCTCCAGACCCTTGATGTGCAAAGCGGAGAACTTGACAGACTTTCAATCTGCGGAAACCCTATCCAGTTATCTATTTTTCAGGGAATCAGTATTGAAGATCTGGCTTATGCAGGAGAACGGAAGAAAAAGAAGTACAATATACAGGAACAGAATAGAAATGCAAGAATAATATCCAGCAGCGAAATTTCAGGGCTTGAGGAATTTAACTGCGAAGTTGTAGTCCCTCCTGCAATAAAACATGAAGTAGGAGCCGATGCCCTTGCTCTTATAACCAAATCAGGAATGCTTAATAGCGATAAGATTTCGATTGCAACGGACTACGGAACAAATGCCGAGATGGCGCTCAAAGTGAAAGATATTATTTATACAGGCTCGGCAGCTGCAGGACCGGCTCTTGAAGGGCAGCAGATAAAGCATGGGACCCTTGCTTCCCCCTTTGCAATTTCGGATTTTGAATTTGAGGACGGGGCATTGAGGAATTATGTATTGAACGAAGAAATGAAACCTGATCCTGGAGATCTTGTTGACCCTAAAACCGGAGAAATTCTTGAAGAAGGGCAGATCAAAGCAAAAGGAATTACAGGCACAGGAGTTATTGCCCTTATAGAAAAAGCTCTGGGGCACGGCCTGGTTGAACTTCCAAGAATCAAAACTCCGGACGAACTAATTCATCTCCAGAACAAAATAACGTTCTCAGAAAGAGACCTTAAAGAAGCCGGAAAAGCCATTGGTGCGATAAGGGCAGGGCACATTACTCTCTGTGCAGCTGCAGGTATCGAATTGACAGATATTGACACAGCATATATGGCAGGCGCTGCCGGCACGTATATGGACGCGGAAAAAGCCCAGAAAATTGGCTTGATCCCTTACTCTACAGGAAAAATTGCCCAGCTCGGGAATACTTCTCTTGCAGTTGCAAGGGAAATCCTTCTTTCGGAAGAAAGACTGTGGGAACTTCAGGACATTGCAAACCAGATAATAGGCACTCATATAATGTTTGCGACTGCTCCGGAGTTCCGGGACGTCTATGTCCTTGAGCTTGCATACTGGGAAGAGGGAATGCCCTTTAAGATGTTTAAGAAATATCTTAAAAAGAAAGGGCTTCCATCACTCGACGACCCCATAAGTAACCCTGTGGTGGATAAGCGCGTGGAAAGAGATATTCCCGTGCTTGGCGAAGAAGGCCTGTACGTGCTCGAAAGAGTCGGGACCTATATGACCATGGTCGTTGATTGCCCTGAATGCAGAAAATGCATAAAGGTCTGCCCCAATGAAGCCATTACAATTGACGAGGAAAACAGGGTTATGATAAGTACTGACCTCTGCGAAGGCGCACACTGCCAGAAATGCATAAGAGCCTGTCCGCCCGACAAATTTAACTGGGAGAACCTTGAGGTTTTCAAACCACCACAGCCGCAAAAGTAAAATGAGCCTGATTGTTACTTAACCGGCACTCAGGTGACTGTGACAAAGAAAAAACAGCAATCTGAAACTGCAAATGTATCTTATTGAGAGTAATGCCGAGGAGCGAGTCTGTCCCAATATATTTAAAAGTGCGTCCAGCATTACTCAGGTTTTTACATAAAAGATTTAAGAAACTTTCCGGAGCAAGAAACAGTTAAGGAATCCAAGTAAAAATGAGAAGTAACTTTTAGCAAAAAGGAAGTTTTGGACGGTTGTGTGCAGAATAAACACAAATTATATAAATAACCTCATCATAAGGATTATTGAGGCATCTAATCCACTTTCACACCATAAATCATCTACCACATCTAGCCCAAATAGATATTTAAGTTAAGCAACGCCGTTTTTTAGATGCCTCAATACCACATAAAACAAAGTTAACTGGGATAGATAATCATCATATATAAACTTTTATATTCAATTTTTAAAATAAAAATTAGATTAGCGACCTTATTCAGAAGAAGTGAATTTCACACAGAATAAAGCATTAAAACTTCCGAAAGTTCAAAAGCTTTAATAACTCTAGAAAAAGTGCATCTTTTTTATTCAAGCTTATTCAGGTCAGGGCATCAAAAGCATTATTATTCATAGACAATTTATACATTTCTCTATTAAATTCAGTTATACAGAGATTCTGACCGGAAATTGAAGGAAATAGCCAGACCGAAAAAAATATCCAGGTTCGGCCCGTACGGCCTGTAATTTGAATAATACCTTAAGGCTGATATTTTAAATAAAACACAGTCTAGTTGAAGAAAATAAAGAAGACGGCAAAAATAGGCAATGGGAGGGCGAATCATTTAGAAAGAGTAAGAAGTAAAACTAGCACAAATTTTATAAACAACCTCTACGTAGGAGTTAATGAGGCATCTAATCCACTTTCACACCGTAAATCATCTACCACATCTAGCCCAAATAGATATTTAAGTTACGCAACGCCTATTTTTTAGATGCCTCAATCACCCAATTTGGATGAAACCTTTGATAAAGTCTTCTTATAGGGATAGAATTCATCAGATATAAATATTTATATTTAACCCTGACTATAATTGTACAAAGTAATTAATACATTTCTATTCCTTACAAAATGATTACGTTTTTTTCTACAGGTCCCTTACGTAAGAGTATGTTTGGGTTGTAAATACTGCACTGTTCACAAAAGAAAGTGATCTTATAGATATAGTATCCAGGAAGTACAGGTGAAAAACCTCAAGTACACTACCTTATTTTCAGAAGAAATAGAAGAAGAGGAAAAAGAAAAAAGAGGAGGAAGTCAAAGGGAATAAGCTTCACGAAGTTTTATAACAAGCGCTTCAACCTGTTCCACTGCTGTTCCGATATACTTATCAGGGTTTACAAGGTTCTCAATATCTTCTGCACTCAGGTACCTTGAAACAGAAGGAGCATCCAGAAGCACCTGTTTGAAATGCTGCCCTGTATCATGGGATCTCATCGCTGCAGTCCTGACGAGTTCATGAGCTTCCTGTCTGCCTACGCCTCTTTTTGCAAGTTCTATCATTACAGCTTCACCCATATTCAGACCTCTCAATAGATCCAGGTTCCTGCGGATATTTTCGGGATAGAACCTGAGATTTTCAAGCACACTTATCCCAAGTTTAAAGATATGGTCCGTAAGCACACAGGCTTCCGGGAAAACAACTCTCTCACAGGAAGAATTTGTAAGATCCCGCTCGTCCCAGAGGGTATTATTAAGAAGTTCAGGTTCAATCATTGCCCTTACTATTCGTGCAAGCCCGCATATCTGCTCGGACTTTATAGGGTTGCGCTTGTGAGGCATGGTAGATGAACCTACCTGCTTTTTCCCGAAGCTTTCTTCAATCTCAGCAATTTCACTGCGCTGAAGAGTCCTGATTTCGATGCCGATCTTGTCCAGAGTAGTGACCGCATTTGCCATCCACATAACAAACTCGGCGTGCCTGTCCCTCTGAATTATCTGATTGGAGACATCCACAGTCCCGATACCGAGATGCTGCATGGTAAGTTTCTGGATAAGAATTCCGGATTTTCCAAAGGCTGCCTGGGTCCCGACAGCTCCGGTCATCTGACCTACGGTAGCTCTCGGAGTCAGCTCGTAAAGGCGGTCAAGATGTCTTGAAATCTCGGAAGCCCAGATTGCAAAACGGAGCCCATAGGTTGTGGGAACTCCTATCTGCCCATGTGTCCTTCCGCAGCAAACGGTGTTCTTGTGGGCTTCCGCCTGGTTTACCAGAACCTTGAGCAGGATTTTGAGCTTATCTTCAAGGATATCGATTGCGTCCTTTATCTGGAGAGCTGTTGCCGTGTCAAGGATATCATTTGAAGTGGCTCCGAAATGGACCCACTTTCCTGCATCATCTCTGCACTGCTCAGAAATAGCAACAACAACAGCCATCATATCGTGATGTATCTCGGCTTCGATTTCATCAACTCTGTCAGCCTTTACTGAAGTAACACATTCGGAGATGACTTCAGCCGCTTCTGCGGGGATAAGTCCCATATCCGCTTCTGCCCGGGCAAGGGCTGCCTCGGTCTGTAAGATCTTAGCAAGTCTGTTTTCCTGACTCCATACATGTTTCATTTCTGCTGTACCGTATCGGTATTCTATAGGATGAATAGCCACATAAATCACCTTACTGGAATCGGGAATTTAATTTAATCCCGGGTCTATTTTAAACCTTAAATCAATCTTAGTTTTTAATAGTCTGGATTTAATATGTTTTGCCAAAAATTACTCTTAGACTAAGATTATTCTTTAGCTTAGATTGCCTTTAACTTAAATTACCTTTAGCCTAAAATATCCTTAGCCGAAATGATTTTTGACACTATACGGTTTCACTATTAACTTTCAAATCCTCAATATCAGCCTGCTATCCGGCAGTGCAATATACATTTAATACATTTACCAGAACTGCCAGTATTAATGATATCATTACTGTCAAATAGAGTAACCTGTCAAATAGAGTAACCTGTCAAATAGAGTAACACTACTGTTCCGCAGATGATAACTTCAGCCTGGGATACGGAATAAACAACAGAACCAATAAATAAACTTTGAGTCTACAGGATAGAAAAGAAATCAGGATATATGAGAAAAAAAGAGTTACAAACTCAGCAGGTAGTGTAATTTCTTGATGAAAAACATTATATGCCTTAACATCCTTTAAGCGGGCTATATACCGTATTGATAATAAAAAATAATAGCAGGTGACAAAAATGGCTCGTTTTCCAGAAGCAGAAGAAAGATTATTAAACAAAAAGATCTGCATGAAGTGTAATGCCAGGAACGCTGTAAGGGCAACTCGCTGCAGAAAATGCGGCTACGGTGCTCTTCGTGTGAAATCCAAGGAATCCAAGGGAGCATGATCTTTTTTGCAGGTGGAAGCACACCTCCAGAAAATTATTGAACAGGACGGAAAAGTTCATCTTACCCTTATCGACCCGGCGTCCCAGACGCCTGAGCGAGCCGCCGAAATTGCTCTTGCAGCAGTTGAAGGAGGCACCGACGCCATCATGATAGGGGGCTCAACCGGAGCGTCGGGAACCCTATTAGATGAAACTGTAGTAAAGATTAAAGAAAAGGTAAATGTCCCCATCATCCTTTTCCCGGGAAGTTCAGCCGGACTCAGCGGATATGCAGATGCAGTATTCTTCATGAGCCTCCTGAATTCCAGAGATATAGGATATGTGATTACAAACCAGGTGCTTGGAGCTCCGCTTGTATACCGAAGCCAGATTGAGCCAATCTCCATGGCATACCTTGTGGTCGAACCCGGCGGCACTGTTGGCTGGGTGGGGGATGCAAAACTGATCCCCAGGAAGAAACCTGAAATTGCTGCGGTCTATGCCCTTGCAGGCAAATACCTTGGCATGCACTATACTTACCTGGAAGCAGGATCCGGAGCCGATTTACCTGTCAACCCCGAAATGATAGGGGCTGTCAAAAAAGTACTCGGAGAAAACAAGCTTATTGTTGGCGGCGGGATCAGAGATGCAAAGACTGCAAAGCTCTGTGCTTCTGCAGGTGCGGATATGATCGTCACCGGCACAATTGTTGAAGAAGTAAAGGACGTTACTGCAAAAGTGGCTGAGATTGTATTAGCCATAAAAAAATGAACTCCTGACAAAGGAATTCAAGGTGTGCTGCCTGCTTTTCAGCAATCAAAAATATTCATTTCACTATTTTATTTATATTTATTTTTAGAGTTTCAGTTTAAAGAGCTTTAGCTCTATCGATTTTCTGTCCTCCTGGCTGATTAGGAGATAATATTCGTAAATTCAATCATGGTGCATCAGGTATAACAAATGACCCACCACAGACACCGGGGTGCGTTTCTGAATAAAGATCAAAACCAGCAGATGAACGTAAGAGAGGAAGTCTACGAACAAATCATCGATACAGGATTTCATTTTACTGTAATCCATAAATACCGAAACATTTTATTTCAGAAACTGTTTTCACACTTAGAACTATACTGATACTCAAATTTATAGAATACAAAACAGCATCAATTTACAGGCAGCCGATTGTAATAAATAGTTTCAGAGGTAATAATTGACTCCTGTTTTAATTATCTTCTACTAATACGGACGGATCTGAGATGCAACTGTTGAGAACAGGCAAATGCTGCAGGAAGAAAGACATCGAATATGTGAAATCCGTTCGGGACCCAGCGTCAATTTGCTATCAACACTAAGAGGTATGATTATGATTAGAATTTCCAATCTGGTAAAAGATTATGAGGTACATTCCGAAAAAATAAGGGTACTGGACCATATCGACCTCACGGTGGAGGACGGGGAGATCCTCGGAATTACAGGTAGAAGCGGAAGCGGAAAATCGACTCTGTTACGGATTATCCGTGGAGTTGAACCCTTCGAGGAGGGGACTGTGGAAGTGGATGGAGAAACTGTAACCCCTGATTCAGGGATTGAAGGAGAAAACTTCCTGAAAAGCGTAACCGCGATACACCTCCAGCGAAATTTTGGGCTCTGGAACGGGCCTGCAATAGAAAACATCATAAGGAAACTGAATTACCTCAGAGTAGGCAATGAAGCCATTCCGCACAACGAAACTGAAGATTATGATAACCTCTTTGTTGAGGCAATGGAGTACATGAAGCTTGTAGGTCTGGAACACAAAGCCCTTCACTCCACCAATCTCCTGAGCGGCGGGGAAAAGCAAAGGGTTGTAATGGCAAGACAGCTTGCTGCAAAACCGAAAGTTCTCCTCCTGGACGAGCCCGTAACAATGACGGGACCGGATACGA
The DNA here is from genome assembly GCF_020804225.1 of Methanosarcina sp. DH2. Taxonomy (GTDB): domain Archaea; phylum Halobacteriota; class Methanosarcinia; order Methanosarcinales; family Methanosarcinaceae; genus Methanosarcina. Next base: position 394,836 of record NZ_WJBI01000001.1, on the reverse strand, counting down.
AGCAGGAAGTCCTTGATGTGATAAAGGGCCTGAAAGAGAGATTGAATATCCCGATTATAGTAGTCTCTCACCTTCCTGAAATCCACGCATATCTTGCAGACAGGCTTATCTTCCTCGAAAACGGAAAAATCGCAGCCGATGGAGAACCTGCCCGGGTACTTAAAAACTTCCTGAGAGACATGAAATCCAGAGAAGAACTCTCAGAACATGGAAATAAAGAAATCTGTATTAAAGTAAAGGAGATTTCAAAGCGTTATTCCCTTATCCGGATGGGGGAAGTCCTCAATATTAAAGACTTCTCTCTGGATGTTTACAAAGGAGAAATTCTGGCATTTATCGGTCCTTCAGGAGCCGGAAAAACAACCATTATGAAATTGATTGAAGGACTGATCAAGCCGAAAAGCGGGTCTGTTGAGTATCTATGCAATGGGGACTGGGTGGATGTTACCGAATATAGCAAGAAACGCATGGAACTGAGGCGGATTATGAGCGTTATGAACCAGGAATTCTCAATGTCCGTGAATTCCACTGTAAGAGACCAGATACGCTTCAGGCTGAGCATGAAAAAACAGGGTGCAATTGAATACGCGAGAAACAAAGCTAGGGAAATGGGACTTTCGGATGAAACTCTGGATACTATCTACCGCTTGCCCGATATGCCTGAAGAGGAAAAGACTAACGCACTCAGGGAGCTGAACCTCAGTGACACAATCTACTTCGAACTGTTCCCTGCAATTCCGGTAACTGATGTAGAGACTTATGCAAAGCCGGTCTTCGAAGCTCTTGACCTGCCAATGGAAGTACTTGACAAAACTCCCTACCAGATAAGCGGAGGAGAACATGTCAGAGCTTTTATTGCCCTGAGCCTTGCAACCTCGCCTGAATACCTTATGCTTGATGAGCCTTTCGGAGACCTTGACCCTGTAACCCTCAGGGACGTGACGAACTCATTAAAAAGGATCAATGAACGTTTCGGCACTACCATCGTACTTGTGAGCCACCACATGGACTTTGTCCGGGAAGTTGCCCATCGGGCTGTATTGATAGAAAATGGAGCCCTTGTAATGGATGGAAAGCCAGTTGAAGTCTGCCAGGAACTGATAAACAGAAGTAATGCACCTTACATGGAACACAACCTGGAAGACCTCATTGAAGGTAGCCTGGAAAACGAGTAATATGAGAGTCTGTTTCATGAGAGTCTGCTCCAGGCTCTTTATTCTTATTTAATTTTAGCATTTTGTTTAGTTAGTACCAGCAGAGTTCAGCTACTGCAGACTACTAAAGAATCCGGAGAGGGAAAAGAATACTCGTTTTATTTTTCTCCTTTTTGATATTCTTTAATTAGCCGATCCCATTCTTCGTTTCCGAACTTTATGTACAGGCTCGGAGGCACAATTGGTTTCTCAAGGTCTTTAATTGTTTTTTCTGAAAGCGCCTGATTTTCGACGATTTCTTTGCCAGCGGACCTGAGCAGCTTTTTGTATTTTCCGATCAGAGGCTTTAACATAATATTATTTGTGCCCCTGAAAATTTCCCCTTCTCCCCTGTAGATTTCTGCAATCAGTTCGGTGTGAAAAGTTCTTGCCAGCCGCCTGAAAAAAAGGCGTCCTACATCGAAATTTGTCTGTCCTGGCAGCCCGGCGTTTGAAACCACAACGAATTTCGGATACGTCTCGTAACGTTTAACGTGCCTGTACTCGCCCATTCCGTCCTCCTCAAATTGAGGGAGAAGGAATGGAGCAAGCCTCTCTATAAAATTTTTCATTACGGAAGGAACGTTATCAAAATATACAGGACATGCAAAGACTACGATATCCGAAGCCATAAACATTGGAAGCAAATCATCCATATCGTCACGGATAGTACATATTCCGGGAGTCTTGAGCCAGCACTCAAATTTTCCCCTGCAACGTCTTATATTTTTCTCGGCAAGAATGATATTTTCAGTTTCTGCCCCTGCTTCTTCTGCCCCTTTCAGAAATTCCTCGACCATAATAAGGGTGTTTCCTTCCCTGCCTTTATGGCTCCCGCTGAATACTGTTATTTTCATACAACAACCCCCTGTATTCCATGAAAACTAAATGTGATGAGCTGAAGAAAAGACGGCTCAAAACAACCTGAAGCAGGTCTAAGACCGTTTATCGACATCTGCAAAGAGAGCCATCCTTCTACCTATCAGTTTCGTTTCTGTCTTCATTAATGTTTTCGCGGAATTTTTTTCCCGCACACCATGCTTTACCCAGATGTTCTCCGATTCCCCAGTAGTTATTGTCGTACATTGAAAAAACGATAGGTTTGACCTTTTCTATATCAGGAACTCCGTTACAAAGGTATTGTTCTTCTGCATAGCTTTCCACAATCTCGCCAATAAAAACTTCATTGGTCCCTCCGAAATCAAGAGTATCCACGAGCCTGCACTCAAGGTTTACAGGGCACTTCCGGATCATGGGAGCTTTTTCGAGCTTTCCGTAGAAAGTTTTGAAGATGTCGGATTTGTCTACTTTTTTTCCGGAAACTATGCCGCAGTAATCCGTAGCCTCAACCATATCTCTAGAAGGAATATTCACGCTGAAGCAATTGTTTTCTTTAATTCCTTCATTTGTATAGTGCATTTTGCCCAGGGTAACTGCGATCATTGGAGGACTTGCCTGCACAATTCCGCAAAAAGCAACTGTCAGGTAGTTTGGCTTTCCATTCACATCGGCACCCACAAGAATAGTGGGCATAGGATAAAGGAAATTCCTGGCACCAATGGCTATTTTTTCTCCGGTTTCCACCCTTTACCTCCACAATGCTGTATAAACAAAAATCTGGGTTTACATTACATAATGTCCTTTCTACTAACCCGGGAAGGATAAATTAAGAAATTTGCTATTGTAAATCCGTTATTGTAGAAGTATTCCCCCGATCTTTAATTAGCGTTCCGGTTTCTGCTGTGATATAGACTAAGATATAATTGCACCGAATATAAATGCCTGCGTAGATGGGAGCATAAAAGGTTTGAGAAAAAATACTAACCCTGAAACAAGACAAAATGGGAGGAAAGAAATAAAGAAAAAGAAAACTTCTGGACTATAAAAACTCAAGCTCCCTGCCCTCCTTTTTACTCATGCCTCAGTGCATCCACAGGAGCCAGTTTTGCTGCTTTGTTTGCCGGATAAACCCCTGCAGCAACCCCTACAATAACTGCAACGAGAATCCCGACCTCGAAAACATAATGAGGGTACAGGAATGGCAAATCAAGAGCAGTTGTGATGGCATAGGCCCCCACAATTCCAACCGCTAATCCCAGAAGTCCTCCAAACAGGCTGAGAATAATAGACTCGATAATAAAGAGAATAAGGATATCAGTACTTGAGAAGCCAAGTGCCTTCATAATCCCTATTTCCCTAGTGCGCTCAGTAACTGTAACAAGCATTATATTCATTATTCCTATCGAGCCTACAAGCAGGGAGATGAGGGCCACTGCAACAAGGAAATTCCTCAGAGTATCAGCAAGCTGGTTTGTCTGCTCAAGGACGTCTGCCTGATTAAAAATGCGGTAGGGTTTTGAGTCCTCATCATCAAGATCCCTTGAAGATACTCCAAAGTTCCGGGCAAGCCGCTTGTCCACTTCGTCCGAGGTTTCTACCACATCCTCAATGTTGTCAGACATGGCAAAAAAGGCTGAAAAATCATCTTCTTCAAGCATCTGGTTGATGGTTGAAACAGGGATAAAGATGGTCACGTCTCTATCGATTCCCCCTCCGACAAACGAAGTGTTCAGGCTTTCAATGATGCCTTTAACCTTGAACGTTCGGGTTACTGTCCTGCCTCCTTCCAGGCGCAGGGTAATGTCTATTGAACTGCGGGAAGAAATGTTCCTGTCGAATTTCTCATTTGCAACCTTAGATCCGATGGCTGCGGAAAAAGCATCCTGGTCGCTTATGAAACTACCACTTTCCATAATAATGTTAGCGGTATTCTCATAGTCCCCGGTTACTCCTGCAATGTCAATATTTTTTGTTTGAGAGAAGTAGGTCACTTCCCCTAGTTGCTGTTTTATTGGAGAAACTCCGCTGATCCCGGGAGTTTTTTCTATTAATTGAAGCTCATTGTTGTAAAAAAGGTTAGGTTCCTGGCTGTAAACAATAATAAAGTTGGAACCCTGGGCATTAATTTCTTCTTCAAAAAAAACATTAAAACTTTCCCCAAGGGAGACATTTGCAACCACTGCAGCAATCCCTATGATAATACCAAGAGTTGTCAGACCTGAGCGGAGCTTTGCACTCGCGATACTTCCAAGGGATATACCGATAGCTTGCCTTACCTTCAGCATACGACCTCCCATTCAAAAAATCCGGGCTGCTTAAACTCTATCTGAAGCTTCAAGCAGGCATGAAAACGTTAAAGTTCTTTTACCTCTTAAGGAGGCTTTACCTTCAAACAATCCGATGATTATTAATTTTCTATAAAAACCAATAGATATTGGTTTACAAATATATAATAGACCATTACAAGAAATGGGAAGGTTCCTTCGGGTATTCTGCTGTAATAGAGGTGTAGAAGCTGAACTAACTTTAAAACATTATAAATTAGCACATTTCTTATATATGCTGATGTTATATGATAGAAAATATAAGCATAAGTATGAAATGTAGAAAGTTAAGAAGAAATAAAAGATAGAAATTAAATGTTGCCCTGAAATTTAGAAACATTTCCCAAACACTTTAAACGGGATTCAGAGCAATAGAAGTTATCCTATATACCTCCACAGCCTCTGCTTCATGCCCCATTAAAACCGGACTGCGCGCTGAGAATGCGCTTATTGTAAACACATGGAGGGGGAAAAATTTGATAAAAAATACTGACGAATACCCCGAACTCTTTTCAAGCATTCCACAGAGCTCCCAGCTCTCCGCCGTATACGACAATAGCGAAGAACTGACAGAACTACTTGTTGCCTATTTTAAGCAGGGAATTGACAGGGAAGAGCATTGCATCTGGATCGTCCCGGATTCGCTGGCAGCCGAAAGAGCAAAGAGTGAACTTGAGAAAACAGGATTGGATGTTGGAAAATATATCACTTCATCTCAATTAGAGATTATGCCGGTAGGCACACTTTCAGAAAGTATCCTCCTGTTTGAATCAGCATTAAAAGAACTCATGGAGGGGAGGGGTGGAAAAGCTATTTCCGAAGGATTTTCTGGATTCAGAATAAATCTCGATTTTAATACAGCTGGGAGCTCCTTCAATCCCTTCCTTGAAAGATTAGAAAAAAACCTTGAAGAAATTGATCAGGATAGTAGAAGAAACCTCACTTTTCTCTATAGTTTCCCGCTTGGAGGATTATCGGGCAGCACACTTCTTGAGCTCGTGGAGAAAAGGGGCGTTCTCTTTAAAAGAAAAGACAAATGGGAATATCTGGTGAACACATGCGATGTAAATGGACAAAAAGAGCTTGAAACAACCCTTCTCAAAGCAAAAAAAGATGCTGAAGCCACAAACAGGGTAAAGAACAGTTTCATAATGAATATGAGCCATGAGCTTCGAACTCCCCTTAATTCAGTAATAGGCTTCTCTGACCTGTTGATGGAAGGAGCTTTTGGGCCCATGAATACAAAACAATCAAAGTATGTTAACAATATCCTGATAAGCGGGAAAAACCTGCTTGAAATTATTAATAACCTGCTTGACATCTCAAGACTTGAAGCTGGTGAAACGACCCTCAAGTACGAGGATGTGGACGTTGCAAGCCTCATAGGAGAGGTGAGAGTGAGCCTCCTGTCACCTGCTTCGGTTAAGAAAATTACTGTTGAACTGAACATAGACTCATCCGTAGGGAATGTTAAGGCTGATATTACAAAATTCCGGCAGATCCTGTACAACCTGGTCAGCAACGCCATAAAGTTTACTCCAGCGAGAGGAAAAGTAATTATCAGTGCCTGCAAAAAAGACGGGGACCTTGAAATTAAGGTTTCGGATAATGGAATAGGGCTTTCAAAGGAGAGCTACGAAAAAATATTTATGCCCTTTACTCAGGCTGATTCTTCCGCAGCCCGCGGGTACGGTGGAGCCGGCCTTGGTTTATATATTGTGAGGAATTTCGTAGATCTTCACGGCGGAAAGATCTGGGTTGACTCAGAGGTAGGAAAAGGAAGTACATTCACCTTCACCCTTCCGCTAGAATAGGAAAAACCATCCATCTCAGAAAATAAAATGAAGAAAATAAACTCTTCTCTTAAAGGAAAAAGATCCAAGAAAACTAACTCTGCACCTGAACCAGGAAACTGAAACTGGAAAACCAGCTACAGAGAAAGGAAACTAAATTGAAAAGAAACTAAATTAAAAAAGGGAACTAAATTAAAAAAGAAAGCTGAAATTAAGAACTAACTAAAGTTAAGAAGTCTTTCAAAAAGAAGCCAGATCCGGCTGGATATGCCTGACCAAGAAAACCAGTAAGCTCCAGAGGCTGCTGGATTACTGTAACAGCCTCTGGCTCATTACAGAGGCTGTAAACGCAGTATGAAGTCTGTTACTGCCTATCTTCCAATGAATATAGAAAAGCCTGTTTGAACTCCTACTTATAGAGATTCAAAGCTCTTAAAAGGCACGGTTTTGGAATTACTCCAGGCTTTTCGGAATACTCATTTGTTTTTCCGCTGTTTTTTTCTATAAATCAGTGCACCGGTAGCAGCCAGGACGACAAGCAGGATGCCAATTAAAATCAGACCTGAACTGGTCCCCTGGTTTTCCTCAACCTGTTGAATACGAAGGTTGCTTACCAGATTTTCGTGTTTGTTTATGCCGTTGCCATAATTTGCAGAAAGGCTAAGATTAATCGGTTCAGAGGTTTCCCCTATGTTTTCTGAAGATGGATCTGTCACAGCATCAAACTCTATTGTGAAAAGCTCATCAGCATCCATGGGCCCGATAAAATATTCGGCAGGGTAAAATTCCACCCCATCGGCTTCAGGTCTTATGCTGACAGAATTAAGTTCATTTGGGTGGGTATTTGCTACGTCAAACTCGAGTGTAGCTTCGCCGTTTACCAGCCTGAGGGCCTTTGAAGGAATAACCTTTACATTCGAGGAATCAACTTCAAGAGGGATATTCTTCCGGCTGTTGTAATCAAAAGAATTGCCCTCGATTGCAAGTTCAAGGTTATGACTCCCTTCACTTGAATCCTCAGAAACCATAACGTTAAATGTGAGTTTAATGCTATCTCCGGGACCAAGTAGCCCCATCTCTCCGTAAGGGGCATCAAGAACAATTACTCCATCAGACAACGGCCTCAAAACCGCAGCCTGAATTCTCGCATTGGTATCATAGTCTTTTCCATCGATAGTCACTGTAGGCGCAGTTGCTGTATTGCTGAGAGTTACTGTAACAGTACCTCTATCTCCGGGCATGAAAGCTTCAGGGTTAGAGACTACCTCTTTGAGTTCCAGAGTACCTTTACTGTCAAAGGTTTCAGTACCTATCCTTATATCAAAAGTTTTCTCACTCCATGGGCTGTTTTTATCGGTCCTTGTACGAATGTCAATTGACCTTATTCCCTTCTGAGCATTCTTGTCCACGAAAAGGTGAAACTCTTTGGATGCAAATTTGTCGGGAGCAAGAGCCCCGATATTCTGTACTGCGTTTGTCTGAGAATCAAGGGAAAAGGGATAGTTAGGGACTATTTCAATGTCAACATTATCTGCCCGGTCTCTACCTACATTTTCTACCTGAACTGTCATGTCCAGATACTCTCCTATCTTTGCAGGGTAAGGGTTTGTTTCAACTATTGTAACTTTCAGATTTGCACTGGTAGTTGCCGCAGATGCAGGTACCGCAAAAATAGATGAAACTAAAAGCAGAAAAATAACAACAAAAGTAATTGGGGTTTCCGGTATTTTCATTCTAACTCATCCTGATTGACTAAATTTGGAAATTAATTGTTAAGGGTGTTCTGGATTACTCGGGGCTATTCAGAGTATCCCGGACTATTCGGTGTATTGGATTATTTAGAGAATTGGATTGTTCAGACAATTGGATTGTTCAGACAATTGGATTGTTCAGACAATTGGATTGTTCAGACAATTGGATTGTTCAGACAATTGGATTGTTCAGACAATTGGATTGTTCAGACAATTGGATTGTTCAGACAATTGGATTATCCTATATACGGAATGTTCAGAACTAGCCCAGATTACTCCGAATTGCTCTGGACTATTCCGTCTTTTACGAGCACTACCCTATCAGCATATTTTGCAATCTCAGGATCATGAGTAATCATTATGATTGTCCTGCCACCTTCGTTAAGCCTGGTAAACATACCAAGAATTTCACAACCTGTTTTAGAGTCCAGATTTCCTGTGGGCTCATCCGCAAGGAGGATTGCCGGGTCATTGATAAGAGCTCTGGCAATAGCGACCCTTTGAGATTGCCCTCCAGAAAGTTCACCGGGTTTATGGTTCATGCGATCCTCAAGCCCCACCATTTTAAGAAGGTCTTTTGCCCTTTTGCGCGTATCCACACCTTCTCTTGTGTTAGCGTAGGTGGGCAGTTCTACGTTTTCAAGAGCAGTAAGCCTTGGAATCAGGTTAAAGGTCTGGAAAACAAAGCCGATCTCAAGCCCTCTGAGCCTAGCGACCTCCTTATCAGATAGTTTATTGATATCAAGTCCTTTAATTATGATCTTCCCTTCTGTAGGCCTGTCAAGAAAACCTATGAGGTTCATAAGTGTACTTTTTCCTGATCCTGAAGGACCCATTATAGCAAGAAATTCTCCTTCCCTTACTGTCAGGTTGATATCGCTGAGAATAGGGACTTCCGTGTCTCCCAGAATGTAACTCTTTTTGACATTGATAACTTCTATTACAGGGGCTCCTTTATTCAGATTTTCTTTTCTGATACCACTGTCCGGGCGACCGGAATGGGGCAGTTCACATTTAAAGGGCCCTTCGTCTGAAGTTTCATCAGAGACAAAGAGGCTTTCTTCAGGAGATAACTCTTCTTCAGTTCCACTATTTCTGTCTACTTCCGGGTTCGAATCTCCGGGAGAAGAAATTTTACGATCAAATATTGTGGGCTCCATGTCCACTCCGCCATTTGTTCAAACTTTGAAAGTATTATCCTATTGAGATGATGTACAATATCAGCATTTCTTACTCTTAAGTGTTTGTCATCTACATTATATAATAAGAAAAATTCACAAAAGAATTAGTTCTCTTGATTCATATTTTCAAGTTTAGATATCATTTCTTCAAGTAAGATATCAAGCTTGAGCATATCTTTATGGTACCGTTTAAGGATTTCAATTTTTTTCTGCTGAACCTCACTGAGGTCTTCATTTCGATAGTGCTCGATCATATGAGGGATTTCAGTAATTACAGGTTGAATTTCGCCTGCCTGTGTCCTGATCAATTGTCCGATAGCGACCCTTAATACATCCTTGTCTGCCCTTACATAGATTTTCCTTGTTCCGGGCTTTGTCCTTTTCACAATAAAGCCTGAGGGCTCAAGCTGACGGACCTTGTTGCTTACCGAAGCCAGAGAATAACCGGTCTCCTCAGCAAGTTCTTTAATTGAAACCTCTCCAGGTTCGATAAAAAGCCTGGCAACTATAGTTGAAGTGAGGCTGTCCATTCCGTAGGCTTTGCCAACCCGTTGATAAAAATTAATGAACTCCCTATCAATCTGATCCATAATCATTCAATCGTTTACTACTTTTAGTATTTTGTAAAAATAATGTAAATAGAAGTTACTTAAAGTTATTCTAACCCGTTAATTCTTAATTGGGCTGGCTAAAAAAGATAACTGAAAAAACTGCGGAATGAAAAGAGCTGAAGGACGCTGAAAAAAGAAAAATGCTAAAGAATAAGGGTCGTTTCTTTAAACTTGAAGACCCTTACTCATACCTTAAAGCATCTACAGGATTCATGCTTGCAGCTTTTCTTGCGGGATACAGTCCTGCACCTACACCTACAAGGACCGAAACCAGAATTCCGATTTCAATTAGCATGAAAGGAAATACTGGGGGAAGTTTGAGAGCCTCTTCAAGAATGTAGGCTCCAAAACCGCCTATTGCAGTACCCACCAGACCTCCTAAGAAGCTGACCATTACGGATTCCAGTAAAAAAAGGGATTGGATATTAGAACTGCTGTAACCTACAGACTTCATTATACCAATTTCCCTTGTGCGTTCGGTAACTGTTACGAGCATAATATTCATTATTCCTATCGAACCCACGAACAGTGAAACTAAAGCAAGGACCAGCAGGAAAGAACTCAAAGCTTTTCCTAATGCTCCAGTCTCTTCAAGAACATCTGCCTGATTAAAAACGGTATAAGGTTTTGCGTCTTCATCATCGAGATCCCTATCAGGGATTCCGAAGTTCCGAGCAAGCCGCTTATCCACATTATCCGAAATATCGCGAATATTCTCAGAACTTTCTGCCATAGCGAAGAAAGTCCCGTAATCCTGTTCCCCGGCCATTTCATTCATGGTCGAAATAGGAATATAAATTATCATATCTGTACTGCCATCTCCCCCGACAATGGTTTCTTTTGAATCCTCCAGAATCCCTTTTACTTTGAAACTTTTTCTTACGAGTGTACCATTCTCCTGCCGGAATGCAATATCAACAGTACTTCTATGCGAAATACTCCTGCCAAATTCCTTTTTTGCAAGGTCATACCCAAGAACAGCAGAGTAAATATCCTTATCAGTCAGGAAACTCCCATCTTCCATCTTAATTCCCTGGATTTCCTGAAAGTCCCCATTCACACCTACGATACTCACGCTTTTAGTATCTGAAAGATAACTAATCTCTCCGGATATTGTTTTTCTGGGAGAAACTCCGGAGATTCCTGGAGTATTTTCAATTATTTCAAGCTCACTTTGATAAAAAAGGTTTGGCTGGTCACTATACGCAATTATAAAATTTGAGCCCACAGAGGTGACCTCATCGGTAAAAAACTGGTTAAAGCTGGCACCAAGAGATGCATTTATGACTACCGCTGCAACACCTATCACAATTCCCAGTGTTGTGAGCACAGATCGAAGCTTGGAACTGCGTATGCTCCCAGAAGCAATACGGGCTGCTTGCACAAATTGTATCATATTTTACCCCCATAAATATGATAATTTAGTAAACCCTTATCCACTCATTATTTTTTCCTTCTGTACAGTAGGAAGGCTGCAGGGATAAATATAGCAATTACACCCGCAATTGCAACTGTAGAGTTTGTCTCAGAAGGCATGGAATCAGTTTCAAGATTCAGGTTACCTGCAACGTTTTCATGCCTGTTAATCCCATTGTTGTAGCTTGCAGTAACAGACATATTTGTATATCCCGAAGCTTCCTTACCGGCATCCGAGGAATTGTCAGTCATTGCATCAAACTCTATTGTGAAAAGTTCGTCAGGATCCATAGGTCCGATGAAGTATTCGACAGGATAAAACTTTACACCTTCAGCTTCAGGTTTTATACTGACAGAGTTGAGCTCATTAGGGTGAGTATTTGCTACATCAAATTCTACGGTTGCTTTCCCATCTACCAACCTTAGTGGTTTTGAAGGAATTACCTTTATATTCGAAGAATCAACTTCAAGGGGAATGCTCTTCCGGCTATTGTAGTCAAAGGAGTTTCCCTCGATTGTAAGCTCAAAATTATGAACTCCTTCCCTCGCATCCTCTTCAACCTCAACATTAAAGGTTAATTTGATACTATCCCCTGGGCCCAGAAGCCCCATTTCATAATATGGAGCGTCCAGAACCGTTATTCCATTAGATAGAGGCCTCAAAACAGCAGCTTGTATCCTCGCATTGGTATCGTAATCTTTCCCATCGATAGAAACAGTAGGATTTGTTGCTGTATTTCTAAGAGTTACTGTTACAGTACCCTTATCTCCAGGCATAAAGACTTCGGGAGACGAGATTATTTCTGCAAGCTCAACAGTGCCTTTGCTGTCAAAGGTTTCAGTACCTATCCTTATATCGAAAGTTTTTTCACTCCATGGACTGCTTTTATCGGCTCTTGTACGGATATCAATTGATCGGACTCCTTTTTGAGCATCCTTGTCAACATATAGATAGAACTCCTTTGTAGCAGTCCTGCCAGGATTAAGAGCTCCGATGTTCTGTACAGTATTTGCCTCTGACAGAGAGAAAGGATACTTAGGAACTATTTCGATGTCAACGTTACCGGCTTTGTCCCCTCCGATATTTTCCACCTGTAAGTTCAGAGTCAGATATTCTCCTATCTTTGCAGGATAAGGATTTGTTTCGACGATCGTTACTTTCAAGTTTGCACTCCCTACAGCTGCAGAAGCCGGAAACGCAAAAACGGAGGCAATCAGAATTAAAGAAAAAAAGGCTGCAATAATACGCTCTTTAATTAATTTCATTCATTCCCCACCTAAGTTATACTGAATTACTCCATCTTTTACCAGGACAACCCTATCAGCATATTTTGCGATCTCAGGGTCGTGTGTAACTATTACTATTGTTCTTCCCTCGTTGTTCAAATCCATGAATATTCGCAGGATTTCAGAGCCTGTTTTAGAGTCCAAGTTTCCAGTTGGTTCATCAGCAAGGAGGATCGAAGGATCGTTAATGAGTGCCCGTGCAATTGAGACTCTCTGGGATTGACCTCCAGAAAGCTCCCCCGGTCTGTGATGCATACGGTCCTGCAGTCCCATAAGTGTCAGAAGTTCCTTTGCACGCTTTTGTGGATCGGTGCTCCTCGAATTGGCGAAAGTAGGGAGCAAAACGTTCTCAAAAGCGGTTAGGCGAGAAACAAGGTTGAAAGTCTGAAAAACGAAACCTATTTCAAGCCCCCGGAGGCGGGCAAGTTCTTCATCCGACATTTTGTGCAGATTATTCCCCCTTATAAGGACCTGCCCCCCCGTAGGTCGGTCAAGGCAGCCTATAAGGTTCATAAGAGTACTTTTTCCGGAGCCTGATGGGCCCATAATCGCCAGGAATTCTCCCATTTCGATTGTAAGGTTAATACCTGAGAGTACTGGAACCTCCATGTCTCCAAGTACATAACTTTTCCTTACATTAGAAACCTCAACAATAGGTAACCTATTGTCAGGTAAACTATCTTTATTAATGTTCATATCCCCCTCCCCATTTTTACTGAGACATGATCAGAAGAAATTACATTGAATAATCTCAATTGTTTTTATCCCTTATGTAAGAAAATACATTTTAACCTATGCTCTCTAAATTATTTCTTAATTATAGAATTTCAAGTTCAATTGATGTCGATTTATAGTTACCTGTGCAGGCTTTTAAAACTTAACTTTGAAAGCGAGCACTAGCTACACTGTTTTGGACTCTTGAATAGACCCTTAAGCTTCAGACACGATTTTTACCTAAAATTGTCATGCACAAAATAAGCATAATTTGGACAGTATAAACCAAAGTTGGAGATTATTTTAGGAAACACAAAGCTTTAGCAGAAAATTTATGCTTTTATCCTAAGAACTGACTTTTTTATTTTAAACTGCTTTCTCTCATGTATCGGCTGATAAACGTAATAGAAAAAATAGGAAAAACATAGCCTCTGAACTAATCTGTTCGAAGAAGTTATTCATCAAACCGTGGCAAGCATCCAAACATTTAGATAGAGGTTAAAACCGGAGTGAAACATTAGGCATCTACCGAATTAAAAATATATATTCCGTCATACAGGTATTTACCTCTAAATAATTAAGAACTATAATTCGTAAGGAGATGTAATTCTGTCCAATTTATATAATCTGATAAATATAGCTAGATATAGCCACTGCCGGTTAGAATCTTAAACTGTAGATCCCAAGAAGAAAAGAAATTCCCATTAATAATCTTTCTAAGTGGCTGAAAGAGTAACAAGCTTTGGAGGCTTGGTAAAGAAGGCTGCAAACAAAAGTTTCAGAAAAGTGTACTCAAAGGCATGTACACAAGCACCGTGTGGAAAGAATATAAATTCCAATGAAATGTGGAGGGAATAAACATGATCCTGACATTCAACTTTAGCCAGTTCTTTGCATTCCTGACTAATATCAACTTTGCAATTAAGTTATTCTAAATAGGCTACTGAGGCCGAAAGCCTGGAAATATAGTTAGCCGTGAAAAGTGAACAAAAATATAGAGTGGAGGGAACTGATATGTACTTCAGCCTTATCTATAAAACTGTCAAAGTAACCTACGAGTCAACATTCCTCAAGCTGTTTTACAGCTTCTAATTGAGCTGTAAAGAGGAAACTGCCGGGCTACAGGGAGCATTTATATTTATGATACTCTGATAAGCTCGATTGCAGAAGACGGGTGTATAACGGGGGACGAACAAAATACAGGAAAAGAGTGGAGGGAACTGATATGTACTTCAGCCTTATCTATAAAACTATCTCATATAGCTATGAGTCAACTTTCCTCAAGTTAGTTTACTGCTTCTAATTGAGCTGTAAGGAGGAAACTGCTGGGCTACAGGGAGCGTATATGATCCTGATAAGCTCATTGCAGAAGACAGGTGCATAACGGGGTATGAACAAAATACAGGAAAAGAGTGGAGGGAACTGATATGTACTTCAGCCTTATCTATAAAACTGTCAAAGTAACCTACGAGTCAACATTCCTCAAGCTGTTTTACTGCTTCTAATTAAGCAGCAATACTAACGAAAAATCAAAATATACATATTAAGTTGCCTGCTTTTCAGGCAACTTTATCTTTACGAAGTAAGTATTTAAGTATAACTTTTTTACATTTTCCATATATTATAAATATTTGCCTTATTTAACTGCATTTTTTTAATTTATGAGATGGCTTTTACTGTTTTAATATACTCTTCGAAATATAAGAGAAGTAACCGTCACAAATTTGAGATTACATAAAAAACATTAATTTCAGAGAGGAACAGGATATTTTTTAGAGGTAATATTTCCCTGACAGAGACTATGCTAAAGGAATTAAAGGATTTAATGAAAAAAACAGAACGCATAGACAGCACAGTTGCTTGACTTAATGAAATATTCTGTATCAAAATACTTAAAGATTACTATTTGTAAGGAGTACTTGTTCTTTACATTATATATAAATTCGTAATACACCTGTATATTGATACTCCTTCAATGATTAAAAGTGGAACTTGCAACCTCAAAAAGAAGATGGCGTCTAAATATATTCATTCGCTGCATACAAAGATCCTAGATATCGAATTTAAAAACCTTAGAAACTTTAAGTTTTTTAGCTGGATGTCTCTGCAATTATTTGGTTTCTAGTATAGTTCCAATATAAAGTTCTGGGAGTATAAAAGCGCGAGAGGGGGTTGGCGAAAAGAAGTTGTATAAACTGAAATATTAAAAAATTGAACTCAATGTCAGTTTAAGAGCAACCCGAAGTAAGTTAAGAGCTAATCTCAAAACAAATTTGTTCCTTTGAACCAGGAGCTTAGAGAACCAATCAAGTTTCGGATAATGAAAAATGATCATGAAAAAACTATAATTTCAGAATAAGATAGGTTTGAGATCAGCTTCTAAGGAAAAATGGCTTTGAACGAGAAAGAACAGCATTAAGGAGTGGAGGGAAGTATAATGTTTTTCTACTTGAGCTATACAAAGATAACTTTCTATATACAGATAATACAGTTAAAAATAATACAGATTGGCGGCTATGGAGTCCTTAACAGGTAAGTGCCTGTTTAGATGTTTACTGATCGGTCTTTGAACAATGAAATAGTACAGTCTCAAAGTACCTGCTCAACAGGTGATCCAATCTGAGAGAAATTGTTTGGAAGGGAAAGTGAAAAAGTAAGAACTTCAGCCGGAATAAATCTACCATATATGATGATGTTCCTCCTGAGCTTAGTTAATTCGATCTGGAGATTTATTCCGGTTGAAAGTCAAAATCTTGAGGATTTTTGACAAATCAATAAAGGAATCAGGAAAAATATAAAAATTTAAGCTTCTTAAATCTTATTTATTTGAAAAACAGGCTTTTTTTCCGAAAAGTGTTTTCAGATGATCCCTGGTCAATTGATTAGATGTTTCAAAATGTCCGAGAACGGCATCCCAGGTTATTTCTTTCTGCTTCGCACAAATTTGCAGTCGACCGCTAAAGAAAAAAGCAATATCTAGCCTGTTAAATACCACCTAACACGAGTATTACGTACGAACACGAGTATTATGTAAAAACACTCCTGCCGGAGAAAACTTTCCCTGGTTCTTGTAAATTATTTAATCCAGAAATTATAAAGTACCGCTGCCAGACAAATTGTAATGTATCCAAAAAATATAAAGAAACAAAAAAAGTAACTATTCAACCAGGGTAAAACAATATCTTTAGCCGTCTTATTTAATGTTTAATGAACAGGTTATGGGAACTTAGATTCTTTGACTAATTGCTATTAATTGTCTTTTTCAGGTTTTCGGACTGGCCATTACATGTTTAGACAATTCTAGATCAGCATCTATAGACTGATTTCAGATACACTGAATAGTTACCAAAAAGATTGATAGGAAGCTTTTTTTGGGTAGTATTTAACTCTAATTTTTGTACCCGGAACTATTTTTCGTTCATATCAGTATTTGCCTTTTTTCTGCTTTTTTATTCTGAACCGGAGTATAGTTAAAATAAAAGGGAAATAAAAAGAGCATTACAGGGATTACCATACAGGAAGCTATTGCTAGATTTCTTAGAGCCTGTCTTAAAATTAAATAATTCTTATAACCCGATTGGTCGTCATGCCAGAACGATCTAGAAGACTTTATCCTGGTGAATTATCCGATAAAGGACAGGAACTAATTAAGCCTTATTTCCGGAATCCCAGAATGAATCGAGGTAGAAAGCGCGTTCATTCCTATCGAGAAATATTGAATGCAATCTTTTATTTGTTACGTTCTGGTTGTGCCTGGCGAATGTTACCCCCCGAATTTCCACCATGGAAAATGTCTACCACTATTTCCGTCTTTGGTGACTTAAAGGAACCCGGGAACGTATAAATGCTTCACTGAGAACTAAACTGAGAATTGCATATGAAAGAGAAACAAAGCCAAATGCAGCGATTTTAGATAGCCAGTCAGTTAAAACCACAGAAACACCAGGAATACGCGGCTATCATGCTGCCAAGAAAGTAAAAGGGAGAAAACGCCGCATTCTGGTGGATACAATAGGATTACTGTTAATGGTTATAGTTCATGCAGCAAATATTCAGGATCGAGATGGGGCTAAAATTATTATGGAACAAGTTACTGGAAGATTTTCTCGGTTGAAGTTAATTTGGGCTGATGCTGGTTACTCGGATAAACTGGTTGATTGGGTCAATGTAATGTGTGGATGGGTACTGGAAATAGTTAAGCGCGACGATGTCAAAGGCKTTAAAGTACTTCCTCACAGATGGATTGTAGAGCGGACATTTGCRTGGCTGGGTCGATATMGMCTTTGAGTAAAGATTACGAAGGTTTGACAGAATCAAGTCAAGCATTGGTATATGCTGCAATTAATACAACATATATGATTAAAAGACTGGCTCGTATCAAAACGTTAACCGAATAAGAAAAATATAATATTCAGACACGCTCTAAGAAAACCGAATACTCTCATCTAAAAAAACGAAAATCAGAGGTTACTTCGAAATGAGAAACGCATGAGTCCGACTATATAATTTCGAAATTTTTTTTCGAAAAATAGATATTACGGGCTATCATGCCCGTATTTAAGACTGCCTTCTTTGCAGACAGTGTTGTGATTCAAAATGAAAAGCGAGGAAAAAGGAAATCCTATCAGTATTTTACACATCTACTTTATTGAACCTCCATAGTGACGTGGCTAACATTGCGAGGGCGAAGAACAGAAGACCCAGGAAAGACACGATAATATCCGCTGGCGTATACATATAATGAATACCCATTACAGAGAAGTTATTCCCTAAAGCAAAGTAGCGGATTCCGTCTGCCAGAAGTGTCAGCGGGTTGAACATTGAGAGAAACCTGAGGACAGCAGGGAAGGCATCAACGGGATATAATGCATTGCTTACGAAGAACAGGGGCATGCTGAGCAGGGTAAGAATCGACTGCATTCCTTCAGGGTTCTCAATGGTAATAGCAATAGAACCTGAGAGGAAGAGGAATCCCAGAGTGAAAACTGCTACAAGTAAAAAGATGCCTATGATTGCGAAAACAGTTTCAGTTAGTGTATACCCCAAAAAGAAATCCATTCCAATCAGTTTCCCGAATCCTATTATCATGGATGTTTGAATAAACGCCTTTGTTACGCCGGAAAGCCCGACACCCAGAATAATATGAGCTCTGGGGACTGGACTTGCGAGAGTTTCCCTCAGCAAGCTAAATTTTTTGTCAAACATAAGAGAAGTTCCCCCAAAAAGGCTACTAAACAGCACATCCATGGCAATTATTCCGGCGCCCATATAGGAAAGGTAAGTAACATTCTGGACTCCTTCGATGGGTGGGACAAGAGAAGTCAGTTGATCAAAACTCTCTGACATTGCGAGCCCGAAAAATGCAAGCCACATCACAGGCTGAATCAATGAAGTTATGAGCATTGATTTGAACCTGAAAAATTTCAGCATATCTCTCCAGTATATGGCACGAAATTCAAAATTCATTCGGAGACCCCCGCTGTTTCCATTCCTTCGTATTTTTCCTGTGGTTCTCCTTCCCTCAAGTCATGTCCGGTATAGTGGACAAAAACATCATCCATTGAAGGCTTTTTGATATTTACGGTTGTAATCTCCACTCCTGCCTTTCTGATCCTTTCTATAATCTGAGGAAGTACGTGAGTAACATCTTCCCCGATCATCACTCGAAGAGATTTTGTATCTTCTGTTACGGTTTTTACCGAGCTGATCGCCCTTAAAACCTCTGCAGCAGCTTTATTATCACTGGTTTCCAGATAAATGAGGTCTTTACCGAGTTTATTCTTCAATTCATTTGCAGTTCCGGTTACGATTATTTTTCCATGGTCAATTATGCTTATCCTATCACTGAGCTGATCAGCTTCTTCCATATAGTGGGTTGTCAGGAATATCGTAGTGCCTTCTCTCTTAATCTCTCTCAAATACTCCCACATCCTCATTCGGGTCTGGATGTCAAAACCTATTGTTGGCTCATCCAGGAAAAGGACTGCAGGTTTTGTCATTAATCCCCTTGCAAGCTCAAGCCTTCGCTTCATACCACCGCTCAGATCTTTTGCGAGGGTATCCCTTTTATTTTCCAGCTCTGTTAGCTTTAAAAGCTCTTCGATGCGGTTTTTTCGGTCTTTTTTTGGCATTGAGTAAATCTTACCATGATATTCCAGATTCTCACAAACAGTCATTTCATGGTCAAGGCAAAGCATCTGAAAGACAATGCCTATTGATTTTCTTACAGATTTTGATTCCTTTGCCACATCATACCCATTAACTCTGGCCTCCCCTTTCTGGATCTTCCGAAGCGTTGTAAGAATATTAATCACAGTGCTCTTGCCCGCTCCGTTTGGGCCGAGAAATGAGAATATTTCCCCCTCTTTTACAGTAAAACTGATATTATCAACGGCTTTTACAGAGCCATATGAGTGCTCAAGATTATTTACCTCTATGACATTTGCGGTCACCTGTAAATCAACCCCCTTTTTCCCTTACCTACAAAACGTACTCCATCACCCGATTGAACCCCAATTTCGAATGACAGGATGTTAAGGATATTCGCTGAAACAATTAAGTTCGGATAAATATCTAGATAGTTTTACACAAGTAGTTGTGCCTCAGAAGGCTTATATAATTAGGAAATAAAGGTTCTGAACTAACCTCTCATAGG
Organism: Methanosarcina sp. DH2; assembly: GCF_020804225.1. Lineage (GTDB taxonomy): Archaea > Halobacteriota > Methanosarcinia > Methanosarcinales > Methanosarcinaceae > Methanosarcina. The sequence continues at coordinate 375,071 of NZ_WJBI01000001.1, read as the reverse complement.
CTCATTGTTTTCCGTTTTCAGTGCACATGAGACATTTAAGATCCTGCTTAATCTTTCTTTTTTCATGGATTGAATGCCGGATAACTTTCCCGAGTTTGTTTTTTTGAAAATAACTTTTACATAACCATGTTTGCTCAACAGGGACCATAAATAAGAAGGAGATATCTTTATATAAGATCAGGGTTGGCGAAAGCCGTTACTCTTCTTTTGGAACAACTGAGAAATTCTGGATATTTTAATTAGAATAAACTTTGAAAAACTGCTCTTAAAAAATCCGATGACAATAACTTAAGGGTTTATGAAAGTTCCGAAAAAGGCGAGACTGAAATTCCATTGTATCCTTACAGGGATATACTTCCTGTCTATATTGATTTGCTTTTTGTCCGCGTAGTGACCTACTTCTATTAACGTCTAATCTTTTGTAGCCATCAGGCACTTAAAATTATGCAGAAGCTTAATTTTAGTATTAAAATGCCCGGCCATAAGCCTGCGTATCAATCTAATATAGACCAGAAAAACCAAACATTGCCATATTTTTAAATTATATAACTAATCATCTCGTTTTTTAACAAGCAAAAAAATAAATCGAATATATGAGCGCAATTTATATATATTATTAGGTAGACAAGCACTTACCGGTTGCCTATAGAAAAGAAGGAGGCAAAAGAGCAGTATGTTGAAAAATGTACAAAAAATAGGAAGATTACTGATAATTACCTGTATGATATTTATTGCGCTATCCTCACCAGCATTTGCTGCAACGGTAGAGGAAAATGCAGAAGCTATTGAAGGATTGCAAACTGCACTCACATTCGTATGGCTGCTTGTGGCAAGTGGACTGGTATTCTTTATGCATGCTGGTTTCTCTCTGGTAGAAACCGGGCTTACGAGAAGTAAAAACACGGCTAATATCCTGATGAAAAACTTCATGACGGTAATTCTCGGGATCCTGGTTTACTGGGCCGTAGGCTGGGGAGTGATGTATGGAGCTGATGCAGCGGGACTTATAGGAACGGACCAGTTCTTTCTTGCAGGTGCGGACAACGCAATGTGGAACTCCTGGTTCTTCCAGATGGTTTTCGCAGCCACTGGAGCTACCATAGTTTCGGGAGCAATGGCTGAGAGGACTAATTTCAAGGCATACCTTGTATATTGTGTCATGATGGTAGCTGTAATTTACCCTGTGTATGGGCACTGGGTATGGAGCGGAGCTGACTTTGCCCTCCTGAGCGGAGCCGAAAGCCCGATAGTAAAGGCAATCGGAGTGGCTCATCACGATTTCGCAGGCTCTGGAGTTGTGCACTCTATTGGAGGATATTCAGCTCTTGCAGGTGTACTTCTCGTGGGCGCAAGGATAGGCAAATTCAGAAATGGAAAAGCTGTGCCGATTCCTGGTCACAACCTGACCTTTGCCTTCCTGGGAACTCTTATTCTTGCCCTCGGGTGGATAGGATTCAACGGTGGAAGTACCCTTAGCGGAAACGACGCTTACATGAACCTTGTCATAGTCAACACCTTCCTGGCAGGTGCTGCCGGCGCAGTTGTGACCATGGCTATCACCTGGATGAAGACCGGAAAGCCAGATCCCTCGCTGAGTGCAAACGGGCTTCTAGGCGGACTTGTAGCAATCACTGCACCCTGTGGCTCCGTTTCTAACTGGGCTGCCCTGTTGATCGGTGCAATTGCCGGAGTAATTATCTATGCGGGAGTCATGTTCAATGAGAACAAACTGAAGCTTGATGACCCTGTAGGTGCGATTGCTGTACATGGATACTGTGGAAGCTGGGGACTGATCTCTGTCGGGCTTTTCTCGATAGGTATCGGAAACGGCATCCTTGCAGATGCTTCGTACGCTGCCGCAGTTCCCGGACTCTTCTACGGAGGAGGGGTAAGCCTCCTGCTAATACAGTTTGTGGCAGTAATAGCGACCATTGTCTGGGGCTTTGGGCTCTCATTCGTAATCTTCAAGATCCTGGATGCAGTAATAGGGCTCAGGGTTAGCGAAGAAGAAGAAATCATGGGTCTGGATATTTGCGAGCACGGAATCAGAGCATACCCTGAATACCTGATGAGGGAGGAATAAAATGACCAAAATGTGCAAGATAGAAGCAATCATAAAGCCCCTGAAACTGCATCAGGTAAAGGATGCCCTGGAAGAGGCCGGATTTCCAAGCCTGACAGTTATTGATGTTAAAGGGCGTGGCCAGCAAAAAGGGATTGTGCAGCAATGGAGAGGTAAAAAATATTGTGTGGATCTTCTTCCAAAAACCAAAGTAGAAGTAGTTGTATCGGAAGATAAGGTCGAAGAAATCATACAATTGATCCAGAGCACAGCCTATACTGGAGAAATAGGGGATGGAAAAATCTTCGTAATCCCTATTGAAACAGTAGTCAGAATAAGAACGGGAGAAAGGAATGGAGATGCCCTTTAACCGGGTACCTCTTTTGTTCCTTTTTAACTTCTTTCTTTTCTAATCTTAACTCATAATTAAATACGGAAAAGATTCACGGAATAAGGCAAGGTACCATAATGACCGAACTAAAATCAGAAACTCCGACCTTCGAGATTTCCCGAGGATACGGCATGCCCGTTATCAATCTGTATTTCTGGGTAGGACTGGTTTCCGCAATCCTGCTGAGGAGTATAATTATAGCTGACCACTATAGCATTTTCTGGGGGAAGGCAATATGGTATCTTGGAGTCACAGGTTATTTATGGTTCTTCACACACAGGTACCATATCGCGAAGCGAAGGTTTAGTGTAGTTAAAGACCTGAATCTACTTGAAAAGGTAAGGACCAGACAGAAACTTTCAGAAAAAGAACTTGAAGGAATGGAATATCTTCTCTGGAGCCTTTCCGTCTCAAAAGAGCGTGCAAATTACTATGTAATCTCAGTGTTCTCAGTAATAGCAATTGCCCTGTCCCTGATCCTTGACCTGGGAATCCTGAAACTTTGAAGAAGATTCCCCTTATACAGGAACCTTTTAATATTTTTTTCTTTGAATGCTTTTTTATTTGTATTACACGTTTTGTTTTATACAGTTTAGTTATACAGTTTAGTTATACAGTTTAGTTATACAGTTTAGTTATACAGTTTAGTTATACAGTTTAGTTATACAGTTTAGTTATACAGTTTAGTTATACAGTTTGTTTTTACATAAATATGAATTTCTTTGAGCTTAATTGATGATAAAGATCAAAAACATATCATTCCCTGTATACACGCTGTTTTCGATTCTGAATATAGTGAAATAAATAGATAAGATACATATAAATATCTTAGTTAGCGATTTTATTTGGGGGAATGTTATGGCTGACATTTTGAGGTTATCACCGGCTATTTGCGCGTATCCAGACGACACATATGAAAATTTGAAGATAGAAGTAGTTCTTCCAGGAGTGGAAAAGGAAAATATTTCATTCAAGGTTGTGGAAGACGGCTTTTATGTAAAGGCTACCAAAGAAGGGGTTGAGTATGCAGACAGTTATGCAGTATGCTGTCCGATAAGTCCGGAAAAAGCTACTGCAACCTACTCAAATGGTGTACTGAAGGTCACTGTGCCTTATCAGCAGCCTTTTGAAAGTGCAGTGGACGTGAAGATTGAATAAGTGGATATTTGAGACAATAGGTTGAATAATTTATCTCAGAGGGGGGAACATTAATGAAAAGTCCCGTGCCCAGGATAATAAAAACCCCGATTATAGCTATGTATCACGATGATAAACATGAGAGCCTTACCATAGAGGTTGAACTTCCGGACGTTATGGACGAGCATATAACGCTTGTGGTGCATGAAAATAGTTTCTATATTAAAGCCTACAGTGAAACTGTTGAATACCTGGGATCTTTTTTCCTGGACGGGCCCGTAGACCCGGAAGAGGCTATTGCAGTAAACAATAATGGAATGCTCACGATAAAAGTCCCTTACAAAGAAGGCTTTGTTTGCGCAAGATATGTTCCGATAGATTAAAAAATTGAAGATAGCAAAAAGCGCCGTACAGAGAGAAAAAACCAGGAAAGACTTAGTTTTATATCCAATTAATTTTTATTATATTTAATTTGAATAGAAAGAAGACTATTTTGATCAATTTTTACTGCGAGAGGAGATACTATGAAAATTGTTAAGTGCGGCGATCTGGGGTTCAAATGCAACTTTATGGCTGCTGGTAATGAGCTTGAAGAAGTCGAAAAAGCTATGTTTGACCATATAGAAAAAGAACACAAAGAAGAACTTGAAAAGATGTCCGAAGATGATATTCACCATCTCAAGCATCGTGTATCAACCCTTCTAGGAAGAAGTTGCGGTTGTGGCGCCCTCCATACTGATTCCCCTTAACTCAAAGTTTACCCGGATTTTCCGGGTATAGTCTTTTTTCAGAGCTCTTTCATAAATGCAGGTTCAGTCAATAATAGAACTTAGAACTTCAGGACAGCCATCGCTCTATACTGAAGAATTCAATTTTTGTGTGAAATATTATTGGTGGAAATATAATATTCATGTATTGAGAACCCATATCTGATAATTAAGCAGCGCGGCAAAACTGACCCAGAGGATATAAGGGATAAGGAGCATGGAAGCTTTTTTTGAGACTTTCCAGAACTGTATGGACGTCAATAAAATTGCAAACCAGAGCACAAGAATCTCAAGAAAGGCATAATAAGGAGCTTTCAATCCGAAGAACAACAAAGACCAGAGTATATTAAGGCCCAGCTGTAATCCGAAAAGGAAGATACCTACTTTGACTTCTCTCTGTTGCAGTCCCTTTTCCCATACAAGATAAAGGGAGATTCCCATAAAAGTGTAAAGAGTAGTCCAGACAGGGAAAAATACCCAGGACGGAGGATTGAAAGCGGGTTTTTCAAGCAAAATATACCAGCTTTCAAGAGAAGAAGATGTAAATATGGAACCAATTGCTCCCGCTAACTGACAGATTATTACGGATACCAGAAGCCTGAACAGATTTACTTTCTGAAACATATAAGACCTCACAAATATATTGCATTTCAAGGCTCATTAATTTTAAGATTAGAAAAAAGCTTTAACTTCCTGTTCCCAGGTGTTAAAGCATTTTGGCAAATCTGCCAGAAAAAAGAATTAAATTTTAAGCTCCATTGAGAAATCTATCCCTTCTGGAATGAGTTTTATATATAGGATGTTGAAATATATGTAGTGAAGTGGGGATGAATTATAGAAATAATTTTAGAACCTGTTTAGTCCTGTCTAGAGTTTTGAGCGTATCCTATGCCATACAAAATATAGAAAACTATATATAATATTAGGTAGGTAAATGGTTACCTAATGCCTAGTGAGGATGAAATCAAATGGTGCAGATGAAAAAGTGTACGACTAAAGAAGACGTGTTAGAGGCTGTAAAAGAGCGAGACGTAAAGTTTATCCGGACTCAGTTTACGGATACACTCGGCATCATCAAAAGCTGGGCAATTCCCGCAGAACAACTGGAAGAAGCTTTTGAAAACGGCGTAATGTTTGACGGATCTTCGATCCAGGGTTTTACAAGGATTGAAGAGTCTGACATGAAACTCGTGCTTGATCCTTCTACATTCAGGATTCTTCCCTGGAGGCCTGCAACCGGCGCAGTCGCCAGGATTCTTGGAGACGTATACCTTCCTGATGGAAACCCCTTCAAAGGAGACCCGAGGTACGTCCTGAAGAGCGCAATCAAAGAAGCCGAAAAAATGGGCTTCTCGATGAACGTAGGACCGGAACTTGAATTTTTCCTTTTTAAGCTTGATGCAAACGGAAACCCTACAACCGAACTTACTGACCAGGGCGGATACTTCGACTTCGCACCCCTTGACCGTGCACAGGATGTACGCAGAGACATTGACTATGCCCTGGAACATATGGGATTCAAGATAGAGGCATCTCATCATGAAGTAGCACCTTCCCAACATGAGATCGACTTCAGATTCGGCGATGTACTCAGCACGGCAGACAATGTCGTGACTTTCAAATACGTAGTAAAATCCATTGCATATCACAAGGGGTACTACGCTTCCTTCATGCCAAAGCCCCTTTTCGGAGTAAACGGCTCAGGAATGCACAGCAACCAATCCCTTTTCAAGGATGGAGAAAATGCCTTCCATGACCCTGACACCCCCACCAAACTTTCCCAGGACGCAATGTATTATATTGGCGGACTCTTAAAGCACATAAGAGAGTTTGCAGCTGTTACAAACCCTGTAGTAAACTCCTACAAGAGGATCGTTCCCGGATATGAAGCTCCGGTTTACATCACCTGGTCTGCAACGAACAGGAGTTCCCTGATCCGTATTCCTGCTACCCGGGGTAACGGGACAAGAGTCGAACTCAGATGTCCGGACCCGGCATGTAACCCCTACCTTGCCTTTGCCCTCATGCTCAGAGCTGGTCTTGATGGGATTAAAAACAAGATCGACCCTGGAGAGCCCACCAACGTAAACATCTTCCACCTTACGGAAAAAGAACGCGAAGAAAGAGGAATTCGCTCCCTTCCTGCAGATCTCAAGGAAGCAACGGATGAGATGAAAGGCAGTGCATTCGTAAAAGAAGTTCTCGGAGACCATGTATTCGGCCACTATCTCTGTGCGAAAGAGATGGAATGGAATGAATACAAAGCAATGGTTCATCCCTGGGAACTTGCCAGATACCTCCCTATGTTGTAAGGATAATCATTCTGAAGTGATACAGTAAGCCGGAAAATATTAATGAAACTAAGAACAGAACTCGAAATCAGAAGGCACACCCTGTCCGGCAGGTGTGCTTATATTTCTAAAAAATCAGTCTGACTAAGAAATGGAGAGATTTTCTCTTTGTAAGAGGAATATATTTCATCTAGATAAATAATTATTCTACTTTCTTCAGAAAAGTCGGACCGAAAAAGGATTTCAGTATAAAAATGCTTTCCTCAAGAAATTTAGAATTTCAGTTCAACCTTTTCAAGTTTGATTTTTACTTTTTTGGTAGGCCGCAGTATCTAAAAGTTCTTTTAAGCAAAAAAAGCTGGTAATTCTGAGTAGGGGATCATTGCAAACTGCTTACGGGTCTAAACAATATGAATAATATTACGTAGGAAGAAAGAAAACTAAGCGGTTAAAACGTCATGCTTTGCAGTATTATTGTAAACAGACCTGGCCCTGAAAAAAGAAACATATATATATTGTCAAATAGGTACTAAATTACTTACTTCCCTTAGCGGCGACCCTCTCAATTTAGTTAGGATAAGTAAAAGCAGAGGCAGGAAAGCTATCACGAATCCGCATTAATTATATAATAAGCATTAGATTAATTAAAGTAAAATATCCCCGTAACTTACGAAAACTTATAAAATATCCCCTGAAATCCAGTTTATCGAGCTGGCAAATTTTTTGACTATTTCTCAAAAATGAGCCGCAGAAATCTTCGGGGAAATTACTGGCAAAAGTATTTACATCACGTTCATTTCTATCCATTTCTAGAGTGATCAAAATGTGTGGAATAATAGGCTTTATAGATCGAACAAAGTCCAGAATGGACGGGTCGAGCATAAAAGCCGCCCTCAGTCTCATGAATGAAAGAGGCAGTGGAGACGGGGCAGGCTATGCAGCATATGGGATTTACCCCGAATATGCAGACTATTATGCTCTTCATGTTTTCTTTGACAACCTGGCAGAACCAAAAAGGAAGGTTGATGAACTCCTCCAGCAGTGGGGAGAAATTGTTCACCAGGAAGAAATCCCGACTACCCCACAGCCGGGAATTAGAAAAGTCCATACCCCCTGGAGATACTTCTTCAAGCCCTCAAAAGACCTGATGGCAGGGAGAATGAATTCTGAAAACGACGTTGTCACGTATATTGTCATGGAAGTAAACGCCAATGTAAAAGGCGCGACAATCTTTTCCTCGGGAAAAAATATGGGGGTCTTCAAGGCTTCCGGCTGGCCTGAGGATGTAGCAAACTTCTACAGAATTGAGGACTACAAGGGCTATATCTGGCTTGCTCACAACCGCTACCCGACAAACTCTCCGGGCTGGTGGGGAGGAGCTCACCCCTTCAACCTGCTTAACTGGTCAGTAGTGCACAACGGAGAAATCACCTCATATGGCACAAACCAGCGCTATGTCGAAGGATACGGATACAAATGCACTGCACTTACTGACACAGAGGTTGTAGCTTACCTATTTGACCTGCTCGGAAGGCAGCATGAACTCTCCCACGAGATGGTTGTCCGGGCTCTTGCCCCTCCGTTCTGGGACGATATAGACAGGATGCCTGAAAAGGAAGCCGACTTAAATAAGGCAGTCCGCCTGACCTATGGGTCTGCCCTTATGAACGGGCCTTTTGCGATTGTTGTTGGCACGGATGACGGTATTGTGGGTTTCACTGACAGGATTAAACTACGTCCCCTTGTGGTTGGAGAAAACGGAAGCAAACTCTACATTTCCAGCGAAGAAGCCGCAATAAGGACCCTCGACCCCGAAGTAAAGAATGTTTACACTCCCAGGGCAGGAGAACCCATTATAGGGAGGTTTATCGAATGACGCTCGGAAGTGTACCCCCAAAATTTAAGGTCAGCATTGACCGCGACCAGTGCATGGACTGCGGACGCTGCATTGAAAACTGTTCCTATGGAGTATACAGGAGAGAAGGCGACAAAATCCTGATAGAATCCAGGAAATGTACTGCATGTCTCCGCTGTGTTTCCATGTGCCCGAGGGACGCAATTAATCTTACGGAAAAACCCGTCGACTATCGCAGCCACCCAGTCTGGACGAGAGAAGCAAGAGAAGATATAATCAACCAGGCACGCAGCGGAAAGATCATCCTTTCAGGGATGGGAAACGCCAGAGATCTTCCAATTATCTATGACCGCCTTCTCCTTGATGCCTGCCAGGTCACAAACCCTAGCATTGACCCCCTGAGAGAGCCTATGGAACTCAGGACTTACATAGGAAAGAAACCGGCAAAACTCAAATTTAGAAAAACCGAGAGCGGAGACGTAGAACTGGAAACAAAGCTGGCTCCCAATCTGAAACTCGACACTCCTATCATGATCGGGCACATGAGTTTCGGAGCAATCAGCCTTAACTCCCAGCTCAGCATGGCAAAAGCTGTAGCTGAAACCGGAACATTCATGGGGACAGGAGAAGGCGGACTGCACAAGGATTTATATCCCTACCAGGACCGCATGATTGTCCAGGTCGCTTCAGGCCGCTTCGGTGTGAATATTGACTATCTGGAAAGGGGCGCTGCAATAGAAATCAAGATCGGACAGGGAGCAAAACCTGGAATCGGAGGGCACCTCCCCGGAGAAAAGGTAAACGAAGAAGTCTCAAAGACCCGTATGATTCCTCTTGGCAGCGATGCGATCAGCCCTGCTCCTCATCATGATATTTACAGCATTGAAGACCTTGTTCAGCTTATCAGGAGCCTGAAAGAAGCAACCGAATGGAAGAAGCCGGTCTTTGTGAAGATTGCAGCAGTGCACAATGTGGCCCCCATCGCCGCAGGCATTGCCAGATCCTCTGCAGACGCAGTGGTCATTGACGGGTTCCGTGGAGGGACTGGAGCAGCCCCGAAAGTCTTCAGGGACCATGTGGGAATCCCCATAGAAGCTGCAATCGCAAGTGTTGACCAGAAACTCAGGGAGCAGGGAGTAAGGAACGAGATCTCCATTATTGCAAGTGGCGGGATAAGGAACAGCGCCGACCTTGCCAAGTCTATTGCGCTCGGAGCGGATGCAGTTTATATAGGAACTGCAGCTCTGGTTGCTCTGGGATGCAGGGTCTGTGGCAATTGCTACAGAAACCTTTGCCCCTGGGGTATTGCTACCCAGCGTCCTGATCTTGTGAGCAGGCTTGACCCAGAGGCTGGAGCAGCACAGGTTTCAAACCTGATACACGGCTGGACCCTGGAACTCAGCGAACTTATGGGTGCTGCAGGTATCAACAGCATTGAAAGCCTGCGTGGAAACAGGGACCGCCTGCGCGGATACATGCTGGATGAAGGAATGCTTAAAATCCTGGACGTACTGCCAGCGGGGGCCTGAACATGAAGACTGTAAGAATCGATGCTAAAGGCATGCACTACACCCCCTTAAACCAGAAAATAAGGGCCGCAGTTGAGGACGGAGCAGAAGAGATTGTCATCGACAACGTGCTCGGACAGCGCTTTATAGGGGATGGATTAAGAGGCAATGCCCGCATCATAATCAACGGGGTTCCCGGAGGAGACCTGGGGATGTTTATGAGCGGACCCACCTGCATAGTAAACGGGAACGCCGAACACGCCCCCGGAAACACTATGGACAGTGGCATGCTCGTTATTCACGGGAGTGCAGGAGATGCAGTCGCCCACAGTATGAGGGGTGGCAAGGTCTTTGTAAGGAACAACATCGGCTACCGCGGCGGCATCCACATGAAGCAGTATGAAGTGGAAGCAAGGCCCGTACTTGTCGTAGGGGGCTCAGCCCACTCCTTCCTTGGAGAATACATGGCAGGAGGCCTCGTGCTGGTACTCGGCATCGGCAAAGATAAGGCCATGACTGACAGGGGCATAGGAAGCGGAATCCACGGTGGAGAAATTATCATCCGTGGGGAAGTGGACGACTACCTGCTCGGAGTCGGAGCCAAGAAATTTGAGTTTACGGAAGCTGACCTGGAACGTATAGCTCCAATCGTAAAGAGCTTCTGTGAGCAGTTCGGGTATGACCCCGCAGAGTTCCTGGACACCAATTACACAAGGATCGGACCTGCAAGCAGCCGGCCTTTTGCAAGCAAATACGTCTGGGAGTGATCAGAAATGGCAGAAATGAAACCAATCAGCAAAAATTACCTTGACCTCAAATCAAAAGTCTGGGACGAAGGCCTTTGCTCAGGCTGCGGGGCCTGCATTGCAGTCTGCCCTGCTGACGCCCTGTACTTTGAAACCGGCGGCGATTCCACACACCCGAAGAGCAACAACTACTGTAAAGCCGCTGTTGATGACGTGCCCTGCGGAGCCTGCTACGAGGTTTGCCCGAGGCTTGATGAACAGCCTTCAAGCCTGCTTGGAGACTATCTGAAGATCACTGCCGGAAAAGCCGAGTTCGATATCCCAAGAAAGCAGAGCGGAGGAGCTGTTACTGCAATCCTTGCAAACGCCCTCGATACCGGCCTTGTAGATGCTGTGGTTACAGTCACCGAAGACCCCTGGACCCTTAAGCCCCACTCCATGGTGATCACCAGAAGTGAAGCCCTTATCGGCCAGGCAGGAAGTCGCTACAATTGGTGGGTCCCTCTTGTCTCTTCTCTAAAGGAAGCAGTCATAAACAAGAAATATCGGAACATTGCAGTTGTCGGAGTGCCCTGTGTAGTCCAGGCAGTTCGCAAGATGCTTGAGACCGATCACCAGCTCGTGCGCCCGTACAAGAATTCCATCCGTTTCGTGCTTGGGCTCTTCTGTACCGAAAACTTCGATTACGAAAAGCTTATCGCAGGCAAGCTGAAAAGCGAGTACGCACTCGAACCCATGAAAGTCTGCCGCATTGACGTCAAGGGCAAGCTCGAAATTACCTTAAATGACGGGACACAGTATGTGATCCCCCTTGCCGAACTTGAGGACACAGTCCGCCCAGGCTGTGGGGTCTGTACAGACTTTACCGCTCTTAAAGCAGACGTCTCAGCAGGCTCGGTAGGAAGTCCTGACGGCTACACCACCCTGATTGTCCGCACTCTTGTCGGACAGCACATCCTTGACAGCGCAGTTGCCAATGGCAAACTGAGCGTAGGCGGGGAAGTCAGCCTTGGGATCATCGAAAAGCTTGCAAAGAAAAAAATGGCAAGGAAACAGGAATAATTGTACAAAACAGTTTTAGATGGGGTCTAACTCCATCTTTTCTCTTTCTAATTTTGTACTTTTTTGATTACCTAGTTATGCTCTTTAATTTCTAAGAGGAATTATGCACAGGACTTTTTTACAGTCATTGTAATCAAAATACAGGAATCAATCCCGGATTATCCCCCGTAATGCACTCTCCCCCTTCAGCAGTTACTATGAAGGTATTTTCAATTCCGACCATACCGATATTTTCAATTCCCCTTTTGGGTTCCAGGGCAAATACCATTCCTTCCTGCAGGGGCTCATCAAACCCTTCGGCAATTACGGGAGTTTCATCGATCAACAGGCCAACTGCATGCCCGAGGAATCTTACTTTACGGTTCCCAAAACCCATGAAATTTTGCAGAAATTCCTTATCAAGCCCGTTTATTATGGTATTGTAGATCTCCGAGGGAGAGATGCCGGGTTTTAACATTGATGCAGCTTCGTTCTGTACAGCCACGCATTTATTATGGGCATCTATGGCATATTGCGGAAGGGAAGACCCAAACATGTATGTTGTAGTTTTATCCGTATGGTACCCATCAACTCCGCACCCGACGTCAACGAAGACGAAGTCTCCTTTTTTCAGTTTCCGGCCACGGCTCCCGAGCACGGGTGCTGCAGGGCTTAGACCGAGCTTTCCGCCGGGCCCGTTAAAATAAGTCGGATAAATAGAGCTTTCCCCAAAACAGACATTTCCCAGAATCATCTCAGTATCGAACATGCCAAAACGGCATGCCCCATGATGCCCTTCCTTTACCAGAACCGAAAACAGTTCAGTTGACAGGTCAGCCTCACTCATTCCCTCACGCAGCATATCCGGCACAAGATCTTCAAGCACATGCTTGTGAATACGACCGGCTTCTCGCAGCAGGGACAGCTCATATTCGCTTTTTACTGCTCTAACAGCGCAAATCTGGGCATCAGCGGATTCAACGTTCTTAAAAGGGAAGTATTTTTGAAACCGCTGGTACAGAGCCAGAGGAACTACTTCGGTTTCCAGATATACCGTATCCGGAAGCTTCCCTACCTTACTTATGCCCCCTGCAGCATCACGGAAGCTGTTCATAGGTTCTATACTGGAAAATAGTGATTCGTCCAGAGCCCTTTCATAGCTGCGGCGCACCCAGAATGTTGCTTCTTCATTCTTCGGGATGATCAGCATTCCATCCTGCATGGTGCCGGTAAAGTAATAAAGGTTGATTTTGCTGAAGATGACAGCTATCTCCCAATCGGGATTTGAGATATCCATCCTTTTTCTGAAGCATTTCATGCGGTTTTTCAGTTCGGTTAAAGGTACTTTTTTAATCATGAGAATCCCTGTACTAAGTTTGTCTGCACTCGGTTATGGAAGTATAACCCGTTAATAACCCGTTAATAGCCCGTTAATAGCCCGTTAGATAAATCAAATAAAAACTTGTAAGAGATGTACAAAGATGTACAAAGATGTTACTGTTTTTCATAGTGTTTCATAGTAGTATTAAGGAGGTAAAAACAAACTAACAATTTAACTATACCTTGATTTAATGAAATTACTTTTGATTTGATGAGAGTATGCACGGATTTAATGAAACTATACTCTGATTTTTTTTAAAAACAGAAAAAATAATTAGAAGGGAGACAAATTAAAAGGAAACAAAAAGTAAAATAAACAGAAACGAAATAAAATAAGGTTTTTTAAAAGGGGTTATCATGCTTGGGAAATATGAAGATCTTGTTGAAAAGGCATCAGAAATGGGAATCCAAGCTTATTTTCTGAAGGCAGGGGATATCCCGGTTGAGAATCGTATTGCTCTTAAGTGCGCTTACGGATGCAAAGGCTATGGAAAAAGATTGAGTTGCCCTCCATATATCATGTCAGTTGATGAATTCAGGAAGGTTATAGGAGAGTATAATAGCGCACTTCTTCTTGTAGACGAATGTGATACATCAGAAATTCAGGATGTCCTTGAAGCCTGGTCAGGGCTTCGGAAGGATTCTTTTTATAAGATGTTCGAGCTTGAGCAGGAAGCTTTTAGGGAAGGCTTTACCTTTGCACATCTCCTGAGACCTGGCTCCTGTAACGAATGCGAGGTCTGCAATCTTGAAAAATGCGTAAAGCCGGAAATGAGGCGTTTTGCACCTGAGGCTGTTGGAATAAATATCCAGGAGGCAATGAAAGAAGCAGGGCTTGTACTTGAGTTCTGCAAGCCGGAAAAAGTCGCATGCGTAGGGATTTTGCTAATAGAGTGAAGATCTGATCTGAATGAGCCGGAGACGGAATCTCCAATAAAAATTAAACCCCTGGGGTTACCCGGGGTATTCCATCAGGAATCACTTTACTTTCCCCTGCAGGGTAGTTTTGCCAGATAGGATATCTGTTCAAGGGGCATGGAAAGTTTTAGAGTAAACATTCCTTTTGCTTCCGCAGGTGGGACTCCGGACTTTTCTGACAACAAACCAGTATCTGTATAAGGATTTTCAAGAATGTGGACTGTACGGCTGTTGACTGAACCATGGCCGAAGATAGTGTCATAACCCGGCTCTCCAAGGTCTTCAGCTGAAGAACACAGGATCCTGCGAATATCACTGCCGTTCTTTTCGGGGCACATGCTCCAGATAAGAGCCCCGATCCCTGCAACAGAGGGGGCAGAAGCGCTTGTACCCCTAAAAAAACTGCCAGCTCCGTTTGTACCTGAAACTCTCACACTACCTGGTCCGCTGAGGTCAATCTTGTTCCTCAATTCGTATTCTGGATAATAGATACTTACAGGGCCACGGGAAGAGTAAGGCGCAATACTCTGGTTTTCCGAATCTCCGGAATCAACAGCCCCAACACAGACAACACCCGGAACAGCAGGATGCCCGAAGACAGAGTCCTCCTCAACCAGATTGTCAGGATGAACCTTTACAGAGGAGTTCGGGTAAATATAAACTTCCAGTACTCTATCTTCTCCTGAATGTTTTTTTACTGAGATGCCTAGTGTTTTTACAGCTTCTCCCGTGTTGGTGTATTTGAGATATTCAAGAGGGGTACCTGTGCCACTCTGAGTTTTTTCACTTGCATCAATTTCTTTTCCGTTGCAACAGTCATAGAGAAAAAGGTCGTAATCGTTTTCGGAACAGTTCCACGGGTCATTCCACTGGAGAACCACAGTCACTTTTTCACCTGGCGGGACATCCATGCAAATATTTCTGAAAGTGCTGGTTCCGGAACTAAAATCGTGCCAGCCTGATCCGTTGTCAAAAAACATGCCCTGATAGTGTCGGCCTGCATCATTCCCTGCTGCGCTCACATAAAGAATATCCTGGCTTTCTATTACTTCTTTGATATGGGAAGCTACGATTCCATCTTCGAAAAAAGGTTCATCAGGCCAGCCTACATCATCGCATATAATTCGGCAGCCTTCGGCAATGAGGGCGTCAACAGCCCGGTTAAATTCAAGCTTGTTGCTACCTGCACTATGGAAGTACAGTTCTGCACCGGGAGAGGTTTTATGGACTATTTCGAGCATTACAGTCCCCTCGTCTCCTTTTCCCGGAGAAAGGATATGCACATCTTCAGGAAGAATTCCAGATGTCGTAGCTTCAGATATATCTTCCACCCCATCGGAGATTATCCCTATTTTAATTCCGTTTCCTGTTACACCGTCCGGTTTCCAGAACTCTTCCGAAGAAGAGAAAAAAGTTGCCTTTTCTCTCCGGTCCACCTTTCTAATAACAGGAGGAATATCCTGCTGGACTGAGCGTACTTCTGTGAGAGAAGACAGTTCCTCAAATGATTCCGTGTTAACACGGACTGAGGCAATGCTGGAGGTTCCATCCCATTCTTCAACCATAGTATATGAGTCCGGCAATTCTGCATCTTTACCTGGAAAAAGATAGACATATGCGGTTATGTTCTCTTCTACCACTTCTTTGTAAATTCTGCCTGAATATGCTTCCAGTGGTCCCGGAAGAGATGAAGAGGAGAGCAATACTGTGGAGCCGGATGAAATCAGTTTGGAAGATAATAGACCAGAAGTTACCTGTTCAAATCCGACAAATCCAATCTCATCATGTATTATAAAAATTAAAGGAGAAAGTATACCTGTAAAGACTAAGGCTAATATTAACAGGTGCAATACTCTTATGGTGTAACTCCCCAGGTACACAACCCTCCGACGTTGCTTATATAGTAAGTTAAGAATGCAAACAGGATACAGCTATATCCGAAGTAATTCCTGCAGCAATACACAAACAGAATTAACTTATTTAAACATATGTGGAAATACATTATAAATATTTCCATGAGCTTTTTGCAGGGAAGAGAAATTAGAAGAAAAAAGAAACGTAATCTAGTAAGGACATAATCTTCAAAAATAGGATAAAAACAGGGACTGACTTGATAAATTTAATTATAGATAACATTAAGTATTATAATTAAATGATTGAAGACAGAAGATATATTAACTTCCGGACATATGTTATGGGAAGTCACAGCAAACTGGAGGTCTTGTTCAAATTGAATTCTAAAAAGCTGAAGATAGCTGTTCTTGGAGGAACCGGCAACATAGGAGAAGGAATGGTGCTGAGGCTTGCCCTTCAAAACCTTATGCCTGATGGTGTGAAGAATGAAATAATTATCGGGTCCAGATCCCTGGAAACTGCAGATGAGGCTGCAAAAAAAGCTTTATCAGAGCTTGAAAATTTCGGATTTGACACATCACAGATAATAATTACCGGCATGAGCAACCTTAATGCTACACAGGCAGCCGAAGTGATAATACTTACAATTCGTTTTGACCATGTTTTGCCTTTGCTGGAAGAGATAAAAGGAGCCCTTGAAAATAAAATCATTATTTCACCTGTGGTTCCGATGATAAAAGAAGGAAGCCTTATGGCATACAGACCTCCGGAAGAAGGCTCGGCAGCTCTTGCCATCCAGAAAAATGTCCCGGAGTCCGCCAGAGTTGTTGCAGCTTTCCATAACATCCCTGCAGGAAAACTCAAAGATGTTGTTAAATGTAAAGCCGTACATGATGCTCTTGTATGTAGCGACGATGCCGAAGCAAAGAAACTCGTAATGGAGCTCACACGGCATATGGGATGCCTCAAACCCCTGGATGGCGGCCCTCTTAAACAGGCAAACACAATGGAATCTCTGACACCGCTGCTGATCAATCTCGCAAAACTGAATGGGCTTAAAGATCTTGGAATAAACTTCTCCTGAGAAATAAAATCGAGAAAAAGCCTGAAGAATATATCAGGGCGAAGGCTGCACGGAAAAAATAAAATCTGTCTGAGGATGTGGAGTTTACGACAAATAACTTCTTTTTTATATAAGCTCAGACATATAACAAGGTATCAAAGATTTCAAAGGAGCATAAAAAGATGTAACCTTTACAATGGACGTGGAACCAGACCTGAAAGGTGAGATTAAAGAATGAGGTCATAATCACTCCAAAAGAGACATGCTACTTTTGTTTTCGAGCTCGTCTCAAAACCGATTCCATTCCCGTATAAATAAGAGTTCAGAACTATTTCCAGTGCCAGAAACCTGATTGATTATCTAAATTCGTCATCCAGGAAAGTAATTTTTAAATTTTAGGATAGACTTTTCAATAACTACCCAACAAGAATTCAGAACCTGTGTTTCATCTCTCATTCCGGCTTTTAACCCTGAATAGATTTAGTTTGTGTTAAATATCATGAGAGTAATACGAACATATAGCAGAGAAAGCAGAGAAATTATCGGAAGGGGATCAGCGAAAGAGGAAATTGCCGAAAAAGTGGCTAAAAATACTTGCTGAAAAAACCTGAAAAGAATATTTTGCTTGAGATCTCCGGAAATAATCCGGTTGATAGGCATATTCATCCTGAAAATTATCCTGAGAATTATCTTGAAAATCAGAGATTCTGTCCGGAGTGCAGGGTTTATTAAGATCTATTTCTTTCGGTAATATTTGCTTTTCTAAAACGGAAGAATCAATATTAAAACCAGACTCAAAACCAGACAGTGAAACTGTATGAGTGAAGAACTGCTAAAAGTGTTAAAGGCGGCAGGACTTGATGTACTTTCCTGCATGCACTGCGGCACATGCACAGGAAGCTGTCCTTCGGGACGGCATACCGGGCTCAACACCCGAAGAATAATTCGAGATGCACGCAAGAACAGAGCTACTGTTCTTTCAGATGACGCCCTGTGGCTCTGTACAACCTGTTACACATGCCAGGAGCGCTGCCCTCGCGGAATACCAATTACTGATGCCCTGCTTGAACTCAGGAGACTCGCAGTCAGGGAAGGGTTTATGCGCCCCGAACACCGCCGTGTTTCGGAAATGGTGCTGGAGTGCGGGCATGCAGTCCCCCTCGATGAAGAAACAAAGAAAAAAAGAGAGGAACTGGGGCTGGACCCGATACCTGAAACCGTCCAGAAATATCCGGAAGCTCTGGAAGGTCTGAGAACTCTTCTCAAAACCTGCAAATTTGACGAGCTGGTGGCTGAAAAATAAGGAGGCAGAAAATCATGGAAAAACTATCGCTATTTCTTGGCTGCATTGTGCCCAACCGTTACCCCGGAATCGAGAAAGCAACGAAACTCTGCCTGCAGAAACTTGAAGTAGATGTATCCGACCTGCCAGGAGCCTCCTGCTGCCCTGCTCCGGGAGTGTTCAAGTCTTTTGACAAAGCGACCTGGCTTGCCCTTGCTAGCCGAAACATCGTCCTCTCGGAAAGAATGGGGAGAGATATCCTTACGGTTTGCAATGGTTGCTACGGGTCCCTGGCAGACGCTAATATGGAACTTAAAAAAGACCCGGAGATGAAAGCCTGCACAAACACCTGCCTGAAAGAGATAGGTATGGAGTATAAGGGAACTGCAGAAGTAAGGCACATAATCGAGTTTCTTTACAGGGAATTCGGGCCTGAAAAACTCAAAAGCTTCCTCACAACTCCCCTTGACCTGAAAGTAGCCCTTCATTACGGATGCCATCTTATCAAGCCCTCAAAAGACAGAAACCTCGGAGAGACGGAAGCTCCGGTCTTCTTTGATGAGCTGGTTGAAGCTACCGGTGCAAAAAGTGTGGACTATACCGACAAAATGATGTGCTGCGGAGCAGGCGGAGGAGTCCGTTCAGGATACGCTGCCGAATCCCTGGAGATGCTCGAACATAAGCTTGCATGTATCCGGAATGCAGGAGTAGACTGTATTATCAATGCTTGCCCCTTCTGCCATCTTCAGTTTGACAGGGGACAGCTTGCAGTCAATGAAAGGTTCGGAACTGACTACTCTATCCCGGTTCTCCATTACTCCCAGCTCCTTGGCCTTGCTCTAGGTTTTTCCCCGGATGAACTGGGAATAGAACAGAATGCAGTCCAGAATATCGAGTTTCTTGCGAAAATCTATGAGATCAGTGCAGGTTTAAGGTAAAAATAGCTGAAAAATACGTAAAATGCATGAAAAAGAGGTTTAAAGGCAGAACGAATGAAAAAGGAGTTCAAGGTAAAAAGGTCAAGAATATTTTTGAAACCAGGAACTCAGTCTCTCCTCAAGGTGACGTTTCCTCAAAGCCTTACTCCAGACCTTCTTACCTTTTTGCCTGCATGTACCAGAGGCATTTCTGCCTCCATTTGCAGGCCCCGCATACCTCTTCGAGATCCGAAGCTCTGTTAAGTTTTGAATTTATGAGCCTGAAGGCTTCTTCTGCCTTCAAAACAGTTCCGTCATCTATTTTTAATTTCTCCAGGACAGCCAGATCCATCTGTCTTATTCTGAGGGAGAGGGCAGATTCCTGAATGGTGCACTCCCTTTTGCTGGGGCAGGAAATACAGATTGCATCACACACAGTTACAAGCTTGAGAAGCCTGGAAGGAAGAGCTTCGAGATCCGAAATCACAGCCCGCATATTTGCAACAAAAGCCGGACTGTACCCATACCCCTGGAACCCCTGAATACAACAGAGATGATGAGCCCTGATTTTTAAGAGTTCGGAATCTGGTTTATAGTCGGTTTCAAATCTGCATTTGGATTTTTCGGACATATATTTCTCCGGAGCTTAAAATTACAAAAATTAAAGAATTCTTTCTAAAAGCTCATTCAATAAAATCAATTTCTGAATCCCCGAGATAGGGTAGTTCCAGAAGAGGAAGTGCTATAGAAGGTGCTTCCGAGTGTTCCGCAAAGAGAATATCGTAGCCTGTTCTAAGTCCCAGAGTAATATTCAGATCAGTGCAGTCATTGTTAAGGAGGAGAGCCTGCCCTACAGGATTGCAGGCAGCTTCAAGCTCCAGACTACCGGTTTTTCTGATACCGAGACTTTCTTTTTCGAGGCTGCAAACTTTGCAACAAACTGAAAATACTTCAAAATACCTTGAAAGGATGTCATAGACCAGTCTTGCTTCCCTCTCATGTTCTATACAGAAAGCAATTCCGATCTTGCTGTACCCAAGCCTCTTTGAGTAAATTACAATCTCTTCCAATTTTGTCCTTTTTGCAGGATCCGACTCAAGCCAGGCAGAAATTTGGATCGATTTAAGATCATCGCCGGTATACTCAAGTTTCGATTTGATAACAGAACAGTTTTTGCCTATCAGGCATTCCTTATTCCTGCACAACGCGCACTGCACACTTTTTCTCCCCGGGGTTTTTAGGACGAATAGGCATTATAAACATAAATAAACTTTGCATGTATAAATATTTACATGAAATAAATAAATGAACGGGTAGAATTCATGATAAGGAAAATAGATAAAAAAACTCAATGAGAAAAACAAAGAAATCTCATTTAAGAAATAATAAAAATTAAAAACTCTAAAGGGTTATTTCTGCCTCGCTTTCGGCAGAGGGCCTTCATAAAGTTTTTCAAGGGCATTGACAATTTCTTCCAATTTGTTGAAAGGGATCCCTATAAGCATTTCATCGTTTTCAATGTCAGTGGCTTTTCTGCACCCGAAGCAGCCTAAAGAAACATTTATTTCCCCTGTCAGGCTCGGCAGGATAGTTGTGTCGGCGCAGGTTGCCTGAAAAGCTGCACTGCTAAAGTTAACTCTTCCGCCTTTGTGGTAGGTACTTGCAGGGATAATCCAGTAAACAGTTTCGGGTCTGTCTACAAGAATAACTACATCGGGTTCGACCTTTGCATCCTTCAAAGGCCCCACAACGGTTGCAAGTCTGCTTTCAGGCTCAAATGCCGGACGCTTTGCTATCATTCCAGCTGCAGCCTCCACACTATTGAACATTCCCAGGTTATGATGGAATTCTCCTGATGCTACCTTTTCAGGCGTAGGAATAATCCCTAGGCTTGAGGCTCCTACCACGCAGGCATGCTTATCTGCAGGCATTATGAAGGACTCCCCTTTCCTGGCTTTCATAATAGACTGGCAGTGCCTGAGGTTTTTTTCGGGCTCTTGGTACCCTTCAGGCACAGGCTCTCCTTTTTTAACAACTTTCACTGCCACCGGTTCGTACTTAAGGTCAAGGAATTTGACCAGTTTCTCTGCAAGCTGAGTATAATCCATTTTATTCCCTCACCAACTATTTGTTGAACTTATTACTTAATTACTACTTAATTTATCAATTATTTGAAATAATAATAAAAGGATAGACTAATTATTAGTTAACAACTGCTATCTCAGTTAACAGTTGCTATATTATTTAACTTTTTAATTCTTCAGTTAATATTCGACAAATTTAAAGCTCCCTCGTATCGAGGGCTTCCGAGCACATTTTTTCTTTGAAAGTATCTGAAAGCCTCATTTCGAGCTCTTCCCAGAGATTACGGACAGTATTTGCAAATTCCACAGCTTCGGAGCCTCCGGAGTGGGCGGCATATTCAATCACGGTTTCTTCCTTCATCATTGCCTCTGTAGTTACATCCGCATAAGGTAAGCGGGCAAGAAGAGGAATTCCGGTTTCCCTACAAAAAGCCTCAATTTCAAGGCTTTTTTTCTCGTTGATATCATACTTGTTAATGCAGGCAACGGTTGGGATTCTGAAATGTTTGGTAAGCTCGACTGCCCGTTTCAGGTCGTGGAGTCCGGAAACAGTGGGTTCGCTAAGCACAAGGACAAGGTCGGTTCCGGTAATTGCTGCCATAACCGGGCAGCCGGTACCGGGAGGGCCGTCAATAAGAACGAGTTTGCAGGAATATCTATCTGCAAGTTCTAAGGCCTTCTTTCTGACCAGGTTCACAAGTTTTCCACTTGTTTCCTCTCCGGTGCCCAGTTTTGCATGAGCCATTGGCCCGAAACGGGTCATGGAGGAAACTGCCTGTCCGGAGATTCTCGGCGTCAAAGACACCGCATTTTCAGGACAGGCGACAGTACAGACTGCACAACCTTCGCAGCTATACGGATTTATCGTGAAGTTTTCAAGGACTGCTCCGAATCTGCATATCTCCAGGCAGATGCCACAACCGGTACAGAGCTTCGGGTCAATAGAAGCAAGTTCCAGTCCCAGACAATCTTCTTTTTTAAGTACCTCGGGCTTAAGGAGGAGAGGCAGGTCAGATGCGTCAACGTCACAGTCTGCAAGTACAGCATTTTTAGAGAGAGACGAAAAGGCAGCTGTAAGAGTGGTCTTTCCGCACCCACCTTTTCCGCTAATTATAGCCAGCTGCCTCATTATACCCCCGTGTTTTTGCAGGCCAGTGCTTTTATCGTTTCGAACATATCTTCGAACTTTTTTTTCCATTCGGGCATTTCCTTAACAAAAGGAGTGCCTTCTGAATAGAGCCTGGCAATCATTTTATCATTCGGAATGCGGAGTAGAATAGGAATCCCTTCAGCTCTGCAAAACTCTTCAACTCTTGAATCTCCAAGCCCGTCCCGGTTGAGAACAACTCCCACAGGGACCTTAAGAGCCCTTGCAGCTTCCAGGGCAAGAAGAAAGTCGTGGAAACCGAATGGAGTAGACTCGGTTACAAGCACACAGTAATCTGCATACCCCATAACTGAAAGGACAGGACATGCCGTTCCAGGAGGGGAATCAAAGATTACAGGTCTGTTTTCATCGATATGACGCTGAAGTGACCTGATAACAGGAGTCGCCATAGCTTCCCCTATGTTAAGTGTGCCACAGATAAATGTGAGGGAGCTCTCAGGGGACGCTTTTTCGATCATACCTATAGGCCTGGGCTTTTCTTTTAGGGCTCCTGCTAGACAGACAAAGCTGCATCCACCGCATCCGTGGCAGAGGGCAGGAAAGGAAAGAATTTTATTGGGAAGGGCAGCCAGAGCGTTATACTTACAGAAACTAGAACAGTTCCTGCAGAGAGTACACATGTCAGGATTGATTTCCGGAACCAGACAGATTACTTCTTCTACAGGCTCCAGTTCAAACTCCAGAAACAGGTTGCAATTAGGCTCTTCCACATCACAGTCAAAAAGCTGGACCTCTTCAATAGCAAGGGCAAGGTTTACTGCAACTGTGGTTTTCCCTGTACCGCCTTTACCGCTAGCAATTGCAATTTTCATAAGCTGCGCCTTCCCACCTGTACACAAACTGAGGAAACAATCATCAGTGATGGTGATCGTGTTCTGCACAGGTGTTTTCGGCACTGGCACTGCGGAGCTGCCCTGCTTTCCATGCATCTATCGTATCCTGGACCTTACCTCCGGCACCTACAAAAACATTGATTCCATAAGACTCAAACATCTTGACAGCTTTGTACCCCAGTCCTGCACAGAGCATAACTTCCACCCCATTCTTATAGAGGAATTCAGGCGGCAGGTCCACTCCACCCATATGCTCGCTGGTATTAGGGATCACCGAAACTTCTCTACTATCGGTATCCAGGATTGTATAAGTGGGAGCTTTTCCGAAATGTTGTTCTACAGTCCCTTCCATGCCGTTGTTATCTTTTGTGGGTATACATACTTTCATACAGCTCACCTTTAATTTTTCAGATTTTCAATAAAATATTTTTACAAAATTTTTAGTATTATTTGAGATTCTTGCTCTTAATTCGGACCTTTAAATCAACTCTTTTTTATACCGCTATGAGTAGAAGCATTCGGACTCTCAAGGACAGCGAGTTTTCCGGCCTGATACTCTCGAAGGGCAAAGGCTACTGTACCTCTGATTCCAGAGCAGGTTTCAATACCTGCTTCGGATAGTATGGAGAAAGAGTTCGGCCCCACACTTCCCGTCAAGAGAGTGTTTACTCCTGCACCCGCAATTGCTTCTGCTGCCCGGATCCCTGCACCACCGGAGGCTTCCGAACCGGGATTTTTGATTGATGTTACTGACCCTATGTCCGGATCAATAATCACGAAATAATTGCATCTTCCGAATTGAGGGTCCACTTCAGAATCAGGATCCTTTCCACAGGCGCTTATGCAGATTTTCATATTTCATGCTCCAATATAAAATCCGCTGACTCTCAAACTATACATTTCTCTGTAAAATTTCCAAATAAAGCGGAGGCAAATAAGTCCCGCACAAACGCAGAGAAGTCAGAGATATAGAAAGTACAATTTCACTCATATGTACATAAATATTTATAGTTTTCTATTTGAAAAGAGAAATTGTTATATATTTATTCCACAATGTGCATAAGTAACCTATGAAAAAATGCAGAGGAAGACCAAAATGTCCGAGGCGCGTCGAGCAAACCCCTGATGTCACATATTTCAAGCCCCGAGGGGTTCCACTGTCAGACCTTGAAGTGGTGTCCCTCACGGTAGAAGAGCTTGAAGCCCTCAGGCTTGTGGATATTGAAGGTTTAAGACAGGAGGACGCAGCCAGCAGGGTAGGGATATCAAGGAGAGCATTCTGGGAAGATTTGAAAGCCGCCAGAATGAAAGTAGCTCTTGCCCTGAGCAAAGGAAAAGCAATCGAAATAAAAGGCGGTAACTATATCAGGGCTGAGAGTACTGACACTAGAGAAGATGCTGACGCATAAAAGAGACATCTGAAAACGGGGAAAGACTGAAAATGCGGAAATTTTACACAGGCGATAAAAATGACAGATAAGGTTCAATCACTGGAAAGCCTATCGAAGAAGCCCGAGGAACCAAAAATCGTAGTCAACCTCAGGCGCATCAAACGTAAGATCATGGTAATGAGCGGGAAAGGCGGAGTAGGGAAAAGTACAGTTGCCGCAAATCTCGCTGTAGGGCTTGCCCTCCGCGGGCACAGGGTAGGTCTTCTGGACTGTGATATCCATGGCCCGACTATCCCTACTATCTTCGGGCTGGAGTCCGCAAGACCTGAGGTAAATGAAGAAGGAATTCTCCCAATTCAGGTGCTTCCCAACCTCTCAATAATGTCTATTGGTTTCCTGCTCGAAAACAAAGACTCGCCAATAATCTGGAGAGGACCGGCCAAAATGGGAGCAATTAAGCAGTTCCTGGAAGAGGTTTTCTGGGGGACACTTGACTTTCTAATTATCGACCTTCCTCCGGGAACGGGAGACGAGCCCCTGAGTGTGGCACAGCTTATCCCCAATTGTGATGGTTCCGTGCTTGTCACAACCCCTCAGGATGTAGCCCTTATCAGTGTCCGGAAATCAATCACATTCTCTGAAAAACTAAATGTGCCTGTGATAGGACTTGTAGACAACATGCATGGGCTGATCTGTCCTCACTGCAATAAACCTATAGATGTGTTCGGAAGCGGAGGCGTTGAAAAAGCCTCAAAAGACTTTAACGTCCCCATACTTGCCAGACTTCCCATAGAACCCAAAATTGCAGAAATGGAAGACAAGGGCACGGTCGTTCAAGACCAGCTTAAACACAGCACGGAGTGGCAGAAGAATTTTGAAAATGTCGTGACCGCCGTAGAAAAAATCCTTAAGGAAGAATAAGTCAGAGTAAAAAGTAAAAAGTTTACACAGCCCATAGCCATTTAAACTTTTTTATCAGAATTGCATTCCCCTATCGGAACCAATTCTTTTACTCTCTTCTCCTTTTCCGGACTTATTTTATCATTTCTTTCCCATATTTATTTTCCACTCCTACCGCAGGTCTCTAATATAGTTATTGATTCTTATTCTATAGAATCCCTTAAATTGGGAAGTTTACAGATAGCTATTACCTTTGTTTACGGTAAATTATTTGTGTATTATGGAGAATTCTATTGCAGAATTCAAGCTTTCATAATCGGTAAAAACAAAATTATTTGAGATAGAGAGAATTATTAATACAGAAAACCTAAAGAACTACAAAATGAAAAATTAACGTTGAGAACATGAAAAAATTAATTATCTTACTAATCCTGCTTGTATCTGTACTCTTTACGGCAGGCTGTACTGAAAACCCGGAAAATTCTGCAATTGCTCAGGAAACCCAGGAAGAAAGTGTTGTTGTAAATTTAACCGATCTGGAACAGATAAACACATCCGTTCAGGAAGGTCCTGTCTTTGTGAAACTCGGATCCGAGGGGTGCTATGCCTGTAGGGAGATGGAACCTATCCTGAGTGACCTGGCAGCAAAATACGGAGGACAAGTCACGGTCATGTCTGCAGATCTAGTCCAGAGCCCTCAAATTGAAGCTTATTTCGGAGCATACTATATCCCTGATTCCTTTGTAGTCGTGGGCATTGAAAACGGAAAATATGTCTACATGCAGAGAGACGGAAATATTACCACGGACAGAACTCAAGCAAGAGTTCAGGGACTCATTGAAAAGCAGGTGTATGAAGAGCTCATTAAAAGATCCATTCTTTATTATGAAAATGTAAATGCAGAGTAAAAAAATGGTCTTACCAGAAAACTAATTTCAAGCTCCCTTTATCAGCTGAAAAACTCAGGTTTTCGGCAGATTCTGGACTCAAAGCCGAATTTCGGAATTAAAAAAACAGCATCGTTAAAAACTAGACAGAAAAACATCGAATCAAAACCATGTATTATGAAGCCATTTCCCCCCTGGCTGCATTTAGTGCAGGAGTGCTCAGCGTCCTGTCTCCATGCATCCTACCCCTTCTTCCTGCAGTCCTTGCAAGTTCAGCAGGAAAAGGAAAGTTAAGACCCCTTGCTATAGTGCTTGGAGTTTCGATATCCTTTACCCTTATGGGAGTTGTGACCTCAGCCTTTGGAGCAGCTTTTCAGGCATACATAGGTCAGCTGAAGATCCTGGCAGAGCTTCTTATAATCACAATGGGTCTTGCAATACTCTTTGATATAAGCCTGTTCAATGCCTTTGCAAAATTCCCCCTTCTTGCAGACATGAAAGGTAAGGGACCGATCTCAGGCCTTCTGTTAGGACTTTCCCTCGGCGTGCTCTGGATCCCCTGTGTGGGACCGATCCTTGCCTCAATCCTGACCATGGTAGCCCTGGAAGGAAACGCTGCTACCGGTGCACTAACCCTCTCCATTTATTCTGCGGGGTTTGCGGTACCCATGCTACTGCTCGCATACTCAGCTCACCTCTCCACTTCGAAAATAAAGCTCATATCAAAGTATGACGTAGCCTTCAAAAAGGGAGCCGGAATAGTGCTTATCCTTGTAGGGCTTTCAATGGTCTACCAGAACCACTTCTGGTGGCTATTTTAAGTTTTTTGTAAATAAGTGTATATTTGAAACACAATTTGAAACATAAATTGGGAAGGAAACAGTAAATTAGACCTGTTTCTTCTCACACCACTTCTGCGATTTCCATGAAAATAGGAACAATTTCGCCCGACTTATAGTCCTTACCGTACAACCATATGTCGACTAAAGTATGACTATGCGGAATCTCCATCTTAACTGCATTTGTAATCTGTTTATCCATAGTTACCTTAAACGTATAATCTCTTTTTTCCCGGTGGAACCGTAGACTTAAAGGGCGGGCTTGTGAAAAATCGCCTTCAGATTCAAGACTGTATGACTCGTTTATTATTGATTTGTTGTGTTGATCAAATACTTCAACTGCCACTTCATGACCATTAACATCATGGTTGTGTATTATGAAAAGCGGCGCTGCAGGCCCCCTAAACATACAAGGGAGAGAGATATAGAAAACTAAAACGGTTATCAGGATAATGATACCTGAAAGAACCAGTTTCTTAGAATTATTGCCCAATTAGATTTCACTCCGGAATAATGTAAAAAAAAGAATACATGCGTTACTTCTTATAATTTATTCTTGATCTTATAATAAAATGAAAATTCCCCAGAAGCCGATATATTGCACCAGCGTATGCCCCCACAGTACGCTTTCAGGCAGGGTAAAACCAAAAAGCCAGCCGATAGCAAACATACTGAACGGTACGCCAAACATTTCCAAGTGTAAACGCAACAATAAACTCCACGTAAACCCCTGAAGGCTTTACCTGGCTCTTTCTATAGAACGGCACAAATAACAAGAATATACCGTAAATAATTATCCAGAGGGCAGCCATCCACCACATTCCGAAATGGACCAGACATCTTCTGTAACCATCTTAATCACCTTTTTTGTTTTCAACAGGTTGCAACATCATATTACATGATATAAATAGTAAAATAGATAGAACGTTCTCGTAATCTTTGGAGAAAAGAGCATATTTACGGTATCAATTATACCGGCACATCTTCTTTTTCCCTTTCTTTTCCATGATTCTGGCATATCAGCTATGTTATTGATAATGCGGTACCATAATAATGAAATATCAATTATTGGCTCTCTGTCATTAACTAAAAAAAGAGTCGGCGAATCTATTATATTACGAAGAAAAAAAGAGAAAAGAGTGAAAGGAGTTTTTCAGCCCTTGCCTTTTATCAGTCGAACACAAGGCCTGCATCAACTGATAAGGATTTAGAAGCTTTCCAAGTCCTTTAAAAACAAGATAATGAGCTTATTTTTCCACACTCATAGAAGCAGAGTTGAAACTGACCATGCGGGCATAATACTCAGATCCAAGGTCACTGCCATTTATTGACCCTGTGACTGACGCTCTTCTGGAGAGCGAATTCTCAGCACTCTTGAATAAGTAGTCTCCATCTCTTGAGACGTACCTGGAGCTGCCCTTTGAAACATCACCAATGCCGGTCCAATCGGCTTTAACGGTCAAAGCACCCTCAGTTATATAATATTCTCCCGTTTCATCGTAATACCACTCATATAGCTCAATCTCGACTTCGGATAGGCTTGCAGAATTAAGTTTTTTATCGATATTGAAAACATCATCCTCTGTACACATATATCCGTACTTATCGGACGATTCACCTGTCATTTCGTTATACGTCCATACTGAAACATAAATATCAGTCTCATCATCTGTTTCAGTTACAGATAGATAGGTATAGGTAGTTACATTACCATTCGTTTCAGTCCAATCTGCATATGCATAAGCACCATTATATCGCGTCATTGATTTAGATTCCAGCGCATCTACACTCATAGCCGTTGAAAACAAGACTATGAGGGCAAATAGTATTGTGCATGATTTTCTCATATTATTCCTCGATCATCTAGAAATTTAGACAATATATGAACGTTTTTTATTTTTTTATTTCCATTGTTTACACATAATATCTAACTAGTTTTTATTTAGACAAGTATAATTACTCGTGTATGTATAAAAAGACTGTGTAAGAATATTTATGGACAAGAATACAACCAAAAAAAAGAATTAAGAAAAATAAAAAAGGAGTTCAGATCAGATTGTTTAAACGCTGAACTTGACGCTCAATTTCAACTAAGATGCTGATCTGATAAAACTAGAAAGCTCTATAAAGTTAATAATAAAATTTTTGGAAACTGTGATCTGTTTTATTTCTTCATCTCCATAGAGGTAGACTTGAAACTCACAAGCTCTGCGAAGCAATTTTCTCCTGCATCAAGGTTATCTATACTCGCCGTGGCTGTAGCCTCTCTATAACTGGAACTGTCACTACTCTTTATTATGCAGTCACCGGATTTAGAAATAAACTTTGAACTGCCCTTTAGAGTTTCGCCTTTGCCAGCCCAATTAGCTTTGACAGTTATAATTTCCGTTTCATAATTCTCCAGATCAGAGACCTCTATATCAACTGCAGAAAGACGCGCTGAATTGAGGTTCCCGGCTGCATGGAAAACATTATTCCGGGTAAATATGTATCCCGATTTATAAGAACCGCCACCTGTCATCGTATCAAAGGTCGAGATTGATAGGAAAACAAAAGTCCCGACAGGCGTCTTGATTGCAACCAGATCGGTAGAAGTAATTGTATCCTCATCCATATCGGTCCAGCCTGCAAGCGCACACATACCACTCTGACGGGCTATTGCCTTATATTCCAGTGCTGCTGCGCTGGTGGCCACTGAAAATAAAAGAATAAGAGCAAGCATTAATGCACAAATTTTTTTCACTTTCTCTCCCCAAATATATTCTATATTTAACCCAAATTATTAAGAGTATTAAATAAAAACTACGACTATAAATGAAATATTATGTCTATTAATTATATAGTAAATTATTGAAAGATATAATAAAGATTAAGAAAAAATATTCAGAATCTGAGTGAATCAAGAGAGAAATACGAGAATAACAGACTTTGAAAAAGCTGAGATGAAAGAAATAGATGTAACAGAAAAAATCTGATCGAGAATAAAATTCAAGGAAGAAAAAATGAAAAGGACTGATGAATATGGTAAAAAAATTAACGAGTTGAAACAAAAATAAATAAAATAAAAACTGAAAGTGAAGAGCAGGCAGAAAAACAAAAAATAGGCTGAAATAAAAATAAAATTAAAAGAAGAAAGCAGAAATATTATTCTTCACTTTCTCTTATATTATTCTTCACTTTCTCTTGCGATTGCCACGAGCTCATTTACACAGGCAACTGCCATCGGGGTCCCTCCACGGGTTCCGACACAACTGATTGAGGGGATGGGAATTTTCAGGTTTCGGACCATTTCCCTGGATTCGGCCGCGTTAACAAAACCAACAGGAAGCCCGATTATAAGGGCAGGCCTTACACCTTTTTCGATCAGCTTGCAGACCATGATGAGGGCAGAAGGCGCATTTCCGATTGCGATGATGCTTCCATCCAGCCTGTCTCTGGCAGCCAGAAAACCTGCCGATGTCCTGGTTATCCCGTACTCATTAGCAATTGCAGCATCCGGGTCTTCGTCAAGCACGCAGATGATTTCGGATTTATGCCCGGCTCTTGTGATCCCGGCTTTTACCATGTTAATATCAACAAAGATAGGGGCGCCTTTTTTAATTGCTTCGACACCTGCAGGTATGGGGTCATGCATAAAACGCAGGATATCTGCAACCGAGAGGTCTCCGGTAGCAATTACACAGCGCTGGCGGAAACGATCCTCGGGTGTGGAATTTCCGACAATTTCCCGGATCATTGTCCGGCTTTTCATGTAAATGGCTTTTGCCTCTTCAGTCCTTGCTCCCGAGTCATTACAGATCTTTACAAGCTCGGGATCTACTTCCACTGTAAGCTCGGTAAACTCTTCAAGGTTTTCAAGATTTCCTGCGTTTTCATTCGCTCTTTTTTCAGTAGTCATACTTCCTTTGATACCCCCTGGGTGTTATGATGATATCTTTTTTAGGAGACTTCCAGATCCTGGACTCTCCATTGCCTACGAGAATGACGGTGCTCATGTCCACCCAGTCCTCATGTTCCATGACTTCCCCCAGGGTTGTCACGATCTGGTCCTCCCCCTCACCTCTCATGGCATTCTTGACAAGCCCCACAGGCACGGAATCAGTCTTGTACTTACGGATGATTTCGATTGCCCTTGCAAAATTGGACTGTCTTTTGCGGCTTTTTGGGTTGTAGAGCCCTATCACGAAATCAGCGTCTGCAGCCATATGAAGCCGCTTTTCGATAACTTCCCAGGGAGTTAAGAGATCGCTTAAACTGATTACCGCAAAGTCCGTCACCACAGGTGCACCGAGGATGCTTGCCCCGGCAAGGACTGCTGTGACCCCGGGCAGGATTTCGATGTCCACGTCAAGGTTTTCGTGTTCAGCAACCTCCAGCACGATACCTGCCATGCCGTAGACGTTGGTGTCGCCCCCACTGATCATGACCACGTTTGCGGTTTTTGCAAGTTCCACGGCTTTCCGGGCTCTTTCAACCTCTTTTCCCATAAAACTTCGGATTACCTCCTGGGTGCCGAGAAGGCTTTCCATCTGGTCCAGATAGGTACTGTTCCCAAGAACATAATCGGCATTGAGGATTACATCCCGAGCTTTGAGGGTCAACTGTTCCACGGAGCCCGGCCCGATCCCTACAACGTAGAGCTTTCCGCCGGATGCCTTATCTTGCGATTGCGATTGTGACTCTGCCATAGACTTTCTTCCTGCAAATCAATTCGTTTTTTTCCGATAGGGCCAGCGCCGCAGGCTCTGCAACCCCTTTTAACCCAAAGCGTGAAGCTTGGGACAAGGAAGGGGGGTTGTAGCTGTTCAGCACTTCATCCGGCAAAAACTTAACCGGAATGCCGAGCATTTCACCTGCTTCCAGCAGACCTTGCTCATTTTCTTTGAGTTTCGCAGAAGCAAAAGCCGTAATCTCTTTAAGACTCAGGCCGCACTCATCAAGCGCCTGTTTTACGGCTTCAAGGACTTCTTCTTTTGTAATGCCCCTGCGAGTTCCGATTCCGACAATCATCAGTAATCTGTTATCCACTGCTTTTTTATGCAGTTTCTTCATTTAATCGGTTAATAAGCGTTAATTGTTAGCTGTTTCCGGCGCTGTTATCCTCTGCTTCAGCACGTTTTTTTCTAACAAGTACGGAAACATCCTCGTCCACAATAACAATCCTGGGCCCCTTAATCTCAAGAACCTCTACCTGCTGGTCAAGGAGGGCACAGTTTACAGCGATTGTGGATTCTTTATTGAAGACCTCGCAGCCGAACCTGTCAGCAATTCCCTCAACAGAGGGTTTACCGTGAACCTCAGTTGCTGTGGTGAGCACAGGAACTGCGCCTAATTCCGCAATCTTTCGGGAGATTTCATTTGCCCCGTGATGCCCTCCAAGGAGAGGAATTGCGAAATTAAGGTTTGAGTCCACAACGACCACTGCAGGGTCTGACCACTTATTATCTAGAAGTGGAGCAATATCCCTTACAACGATGCCAGTAGCAAAAACTGCAACGATTGCCCCGTAGTTTTCAAACGCTTTCCTGAACACACCCTTTTCATAGAGCAGAAGGTCAGCTTCAAGATGCTCCGCTATCCTTGATGCAATTTCTCTATTCCTTTCAAAGGTAATTACAGCGGTTCCTGGGCTACTCCGTATAGGTAGGACCTCCTGTAGTTTTTAGGGTCAACAACCCCACCGATGATTATCATTGCCGAGCGTGTAATCCCTGCATCTTTCACCTTATCTGCGATATCTTCTACAGTCCCTGTAATGACCTCTTCATCCTCCCAGGACGCGTGGAAAACAACTGCAACAGGCGTATCTTTGGGGCAGCGGACTTTTTCCATAATTTCCCTGATCTTCTGCGTGCCAAGGAAAATTGCCATGGTGGTATTATAAGCGGAAAGCTCGGAGATGAGGTCTTTTTCCAGGGTTTTTCCTGCAGGCCGGGTAATAATTAGAGTATCAGAAACACCATTGAGGGTTAGCTGAGTACCAAGAGCAGCTGCACTTGCAAAGACAGACGAGACGCCTGCTACCCTCTCAACTTCAATCTCGTATTTTCTCAGCTCTTCCATCTGCTCTATAACAGATCCGTAAAGAGAGGGGTCTCCGCTGTGAAGGCGTACTACGAACTTCCCTGCTTCCACGGCATCGACAATTATTTTCGTGGTCTCATCAAGGGTAAGCCCGTAGCTATCAACTGTCTTTCCCTTTGTGTAATTAAGGACTTCGGGGTTTACAAGGGAGCCCGCATACATAACAAGATCCGCTTTTTCAAGCATCTCACGCCCCAGTACGGTAATTAGTTTGGGGTTTCCGGGACCTGCTCCTACAAAATACACTTTTCTTTCCATCTGACCATTCCCTTTGCTACTGTAACTGGTTCAAAGTTATATGCTGAAATTCAAGCTCGTAATATTTAGAATTGTATTGAGTAGTTTAAGTATTAAAAAATTCATTCAGTTAGAAGATTATTTAGCTGGAGTATCCGTCCAGTCGACTTCACTTCTTTCCGTAGATGATACTGAAATAGTTCCCTTTTTCAGGGATATCTTCTTTCTTACCGATAATCAGTTCATTGTCCGAAAAGAGTCTCTCTGCAAAAATAAACTCATTATATCCTTCAGCTTCGAGCTGTTCCATAATCTTTCTCGGCTGTGTGGCTTTAAGGTGAATTTTATACCCGATTTCAGAGCCGTCGCTTACTTCAAAGGAACTTTCGACTGCCACATTAGTCCTCGCAGCAAAAGATGTAATAGAACTTATTCCCGGCACTGTGGAGGTTTCAACATCCGGGTAGTGTCTGTTCATTACCTTTTTCAGATGGGTGAATGTGGAGAAAAAGTTAGGGTCACCTATAAGCCCGAAAGCCACTGTCCCTTTTCTTGCTTCTTCTGCCACCCTGTCTGCATTTTCTTTCCAGAGAGCGTTCAGGACTTCGATATCCCTTATCATGGGAAACTCGAGAATTTCGGCATCTGCGTAAGGGGCTACAAGGTCTTTTGCCAGGCGTCCTGGAACATATACCTTGTCACTGTTTTTCAAAACATTCACTGCTTTCAGGGTCAGAAGTTCAGGGTCTCCGGGACCAAGTCCTACTCCTATTAACATATTATCGCTCCATAAATGTACAGGTAGATATAAAGCATGATTTCATTAAACTAATGGTAACTTAGCCTGATGATAAAAGGATAATTTTCAGGCTTGCTTTTTTCCGACAACTATGTACACAGGATTTTCGGGTTTGAACATAGTCTCTCCGGCAATCGGGGCACTTCTTGAGACCGCCACATGGACTACCTCATCAAAAATTCCCAATCTCTTCATAACCTCGATCGTCCTGACAACGGTTTCGATACGGACAGCATTTACCACAATGCTTCGTGCCTTTTTTTCAACAAGTTTCTCAAGCACGGAGTCAATGTTTTTTGTCCCACCAACAAAAGCGCAGTCAACAGAATCAATAGGCCCTCCGGCGCTCAGAAGATCCGAGGCTTCACCAGCTAAGATATTGGTGTTTTTGATCTTAAAATTCTTAAAGTTCGTCTCCGTGGCAAGAAGGGCTTCTTTACGGGCATCGATTGCATAGATCGTCAGGTTCCGGGCAACTCGGGCTGCTTCAATAGAGACCGATCCCGTACCGCAGCCTACATCTGCGAACCGGTCCCCATCCTGAAGTCCGAGTTTGGAGAGGGACACTGCAATTATTTCCGGTTTAGTCGGACCGCCGCTAACACTTACTATTTCGGACATGTTCTACCTCGGGAAAAGTAAAGCAAATATATCGATGTAAATTAAATATATGGCGATATAATTTGGAAATTATATTAAATCTGGAATTGATAACCAGAGCTGACAAGATACGATTTTTATAAGGTTCAAACCATATGCAGATGCATATAGAGAGACAGTTATAAATTCAACATTTCAGATTTACCCGATTATAAATATAACTTGTTATAGATATACCTTATTATCGACAAGAAGGGCAGTAAAGGAAAGTAAACTTTAACGGAAGACCAGAAGCAAAAGGAAAAAACAGGCAAAAAAGTTTGTACCACATGTAAGCCGAACTTTAAAGAGAATCCTTCAAAACTTAAATAGGAGCTCTTCGATGTGAGTGTTTTTCTTAAGTGGTATTTTCTTAAGAGGGTATTTTTCTCAAGCAATTATTCTTCAAATGGCGTTGAAAATAAATTTTGAAGAGGGGAAGAAATAAAAATTTTCTTCAATTTGCTGCAACTTCAAAACATTTTTATAATTACAAAGTTAAGAACATGTATAGATATTTTAAAAGAAAGGGATTTTAACTAGGATAGCATATAATAGTTAAGTTTCCAACGCCCCTGATAAAATGTTTTTTGAAGAAAGGTTAAAACGCTCTTTGAAGTAAAAAACGATGGTTATTCCCCGAAATAAATGTTTTTTAAACAGGAAACGGAACATTTTCGGTTTATTTTCTGTTTAATATCTGATTTTCCGATCTGCATACATAACAGTATCTTTTTGACAGGAAAAACCCCAGCAGTGTAAGCCCGCTCTCTCGATGCAGGGCTCTGCCGCCTGAAGGAAAAAGGAGGACAATAGATGAAAATTTACGAATCATATGAGGATCTGCCCAAACTGAAGTTGCCTTATGGAAACGAGGTCTTCATAAGTGACAGCACTATTCGCGACGGCTCCCAGATGCCGGGAATAGTTTTGAGCAGAGAACACAAAGTTCAAATCTATGAATACCTGCACGAGATAGGGATTGAGAAACTTGAAGCTTTTGTATTCAATAAAAGAGACAGGGACGCTGTTGAACTTATGTTTGACAGGGGATATGAGTGCCCTGAAATAACAGGCTGGGCAAGGGCTTCAAGAGCTGATATCGACAAAATTCTGGAAGTTGATGGGCTTGAAGAGACCGGGATTTTGATGTCTGTCTCGGATACGCACATTCATTCAAAGATGAGGCTTCCAGGCAGAGAAGAAGCTGAAGACAAATATCTTGATGCCCTTCAGTATGCAGTGGACCACGGGCTTCGTACAAGAGCTCATCTGGAAGATATGACAAGAGCTGACAATTATGGCTTTGTTTTCCCCCTGGTAAAACGGATTATGGAGATCGATCCTGACTGCATTATAAGAGTTTGCGATACAGTTGGGTATGGAATGCCGTTCATGAATATTGACGAGCCTTACGGGATTCCGAAAATTATCCAGCACCTCAAGAAAGAGATTGGGGTAAAGAACATAGAAACCCATATACATGATGATTACGGATTCGGGTCAGCAAGTTCGATTACAGGTTTCTGGCATGGAGCCAACTGGACAAGTGTGACCTTCCTGGGCATAGGAGAACGGGCAGGAAACAGCGAGATGGAAAAAATTCTGCTCTTTCTGGCAGACAGGATTGAAGGTTTTGACAAATACAACCTTGAACCTATTACCCGCTTTGCAGAGTTTATGGAAAAGGAACTTGGGCTCAGAGTCCCGAGAAACAAAGCTGTTGTCGGGAAAAATATCTTTGCCCATGAGTCAGGCATACATGCTGCAGGCGTCCTGAAAAACCCCTTTAACTATGAACCCTACCCCCCTGAACTGGTGGGAGGTACCAGGCTTCTCCTCATAGGTGACTCTTCAGGCCTTGAGGTGATACGTTACAAGGTCCAGGAAACCTTAAACAACCTCCTTGATGTTGAAACCATAGTTGAAAAAGACGACCGGAGACTGCTTAAGATCCAGAAAGAGATCCAGAAGCTCTACGATAAGGAAGAAAGGGTTTCCTGCATCTCAGATGAGGAGCTCCTCGCTTACGTTGAGAAATATTTCCTCTACCAGCCAATCTGCGACCCGGCACGTACAGGCGGAAGAAAACTCAAAAACAAAGGAAAAATCCAGGAATCGACAGAAGAGACAGAAGAGAAGGATTAGAGTTGAGAAAGAGAGAAGAAGATACAGGGTAAAAGCAAACGATCAAGAGCGAAAGGGTAAAGGATCAATAAAAGACAAAAAAAAAAAGAATGAAATAAAATGATATAAGATTCTCTAAATCTTACATCAGTTTTATTAATTCTTATATCAGCCTAATTAAACTTTATATCAGCCTAATTAAACTTTATATCAGCCTAATTAAACTTTATATCAGCCTAATTAAACTTTATATCAGCCTAATTAAACTTTATATCAGTTATTACCACTTATTTTACTCAGGCAGTATTTAGATTCTTTAAACCTTATTTCAGTATTTTTTCTGTGTGTCTTGCGATCTCGTCTGTCATCTGACTGAGTTTTGCGCTGCCTCCGAGGTCATAGGTTACATACCTGCCTTCGGAAATAACACGTTCAGTTGCTCTGAATATGGCTTCGGACTTTTCCTTTTCACCAAGATAATCCAGCATCCAAGCTCCTGCAAGTACGGTTGCAACAGGATTTACTTTATCCTGGCCTGCATACTTCGGGGCTGAGCCGTGAGCCGGTTCAAACATTGCAAAGTTGTCCCCTATATTTGCAGAATAAATGAGTCCGATACTACCAACGAGGGCTGAGCACTCCTCACTGATTACATCCATGAAGAGGTTAGTGGAAAGGAGAACTTTTTTGTTGAAGATCTGGGGGTTTTTGATAAGCTGCTGGGCTATATTATCAATATGATAGGGCCAGACCTCAATTTTCGGGTAGTCCTGTGCAACCTTTTCGACTTCTTCCAGGAAAGAGCCGCAGGTCATTTTCAGGATATTGCTTTTATGGATGGGCACAACAGTGTCGTAACCTCTACTTCTGGCTTCCTCAAAGGCGTAGCGGGCAATTTTACTGGAAGCTGTGCGGGTAATCTTCCTGATCGCAATGGATACATCGTCTGTGAGCTGGATTTCCTCTCCTATGTAGAGACCTTCTGTCCCTTCACGCACACAGACCATCTCAACGTCTCCGAGGGGTGCACTTGAGTTAGGGAAGGTCTTTATTGGCCTGACATTTGCATAGAGATCGTACTTTCTCCTGATAGATACAGCCACACTTCTCGGGGAACCAATTCCGCCAGGGGTTGTTGTCGGGCCCTTAAAACAGGCATCAGAGCTGTCAAGAATCTGCCAGGTCTCATCAGGGACAAGGGAATTGCCTCCGTGCTGCTCCCACCAGCCTGCTCCGGCCTCACACATTACGAATTCGATATCAGTACCAGCGGCTTCTGCGACTTTAAGCATCGCATCCACGAGTTCGGGGCCTACCCCATCACCTTTGATTACTGCTGCGGTTTTAGTCATGTTATCACCAGATCTGTAAAGTTCATGTTATCTGTAAGGTTCGTGTTAAAAGAACCGTAGCTATTGAAAAGCTAAAAAAGGGGGAACTTTTCGAAGAATTTGGTAAGTATAATTGAATCTCGCCGCGTACTCAACGTAAGGCTCATATTTCAACTTTTGGGTAATAATAGTATAGAATATACATCCCGAAAATAGATACGGGCTCGCAGAATATAATCCTGCCCTCGCGCTCTACGAAGAAAAGTATGGTGTTCAAATTAAACAGTTAACTGTACATTCAATTAGTATTCAAATCATAATATTCAATCCGGAACCTTTCATAAAGATCCCAGATATGTAGGATTTATGTTACTGAATAGAGAGTTTTGAAGAAGCTTTCAGGAAATATTTGAGGAATAAACATGCCTGCAAAAATTCCGATTACCGATAACCATATGCATATAGATCCAAGAGCCAGAGGGCTTGAGGCAGTAAAAGAGTTTCAGAAATCTGGCGGGACGCATATAATCCTGGTCACCAAACCCAGCTGGTCCCTTGGGGTTACGGTCAGGAAACCCGAGGATTATCTTGCGGTCTTTGACGAAACAGTGGAAATCGCATCAAAAATCCGCGAGATTGGAGTCAGGGCTTTTCCGGTCCTTGGGGTCCACCCTGCTGAAATTTCAAAGCTTACGGAATACATGGAATTATCAGAAGCTGCAGAAACCATGAAAAAAGGGCTTGAGCTTGCTGCAGGATATGTGGAACAAGGTCTTGCAGTAGGAATAAAATCAGGACGCCCGCACTACCCTGTACCCTCAGATTTCTGGACAGCCTCGAATGAGATAATGGAATATGCATTTTCTCTCGGAAAAGAACAGGACTGCGCAGTCCAGCTCCATACCGAAAATGTGGGAGAGACCGAACTTCGCGATATAGCAGGAAGGGCAAAAAAAACAGGAATAAAAATGCACAGGGTAGTCAAACATTATTCTCCCCCGCTCGTAAATACATGTGAAGAACTCGGGATTTTTCCAGGGGTCATATCTGTTAAAGGGGCAATCGAGCAGGCGCTTGAAGAGGGGTCCCGCTTTATGATGGAAACTGACTATATCGATGACCCTGACAGACCGGGCGCGGTACTTGGCCCGAAGACAATCCCGAAAAGGACCCTAAAACTGATGGAAATATATGGAGAAGAACCTTTCTGGATTATCCACAAGGAGAATCCGGAAAAGGTTTACGATATAGAAGTCGAGCTTTAACGCAACTCAGAAGAGTCGGTCCTGGAAAAAAGAAGTTCTGAAAAACGAGAAGAAGCCTGGAAAGAGATTTAGAGACAAACTCTAGAGATTAACTTTATAGACGATTATTAAAACTGCAGTTAAAAGATAAATTAGGCGCACTGCCATAAGTTAAGATGGATTATTAAAAGTATCGTTAAAAGGCAGATTAAGATGGATTATTAAAAGTACAATAAAAAATAGATTAAGGTTGATTAAAAAGCAGAGGGCAAAACAATTTCAAGAAACCTAAAGGAAAACCTATTCGAATGAAAACTCTATCCGTCAGTTGTTTCCGGAAGGAAAAACCTGCCGGAAACAGTTGTGCTTGCTGGAACAAAACCTCAATTTAAAACTTTACAGTTAAAACTCATAACTTATTTGCGTTTTATTTTAACTATATCGCCAAGAGTAGTGTCTTTCTTCATGTGAGAGACTTCCTGCCCTGCGGCATCCAGGCGTTCTGTAAGTTTGATATTAAGGGTGTGTTCCAGTTTCTTTCTAACGGAATCTTCGGGTACTATTTCTCTTCTCTCTATCTTTTTGATAAGAGATGCTTTCTCTTTGATGTTTTCAGCCAGATCCTCCTGAGACCAGCCTCTAGTTGCTCTGGCGTCCCGGATAATCTGATCGTAGTTGTCCAGAAGTTCATCTTTCAAAATATCGAAGAAATCCTTCTTTGGCCTCTTTTCAGTTCGTGGTACCGTACGAACTACCGGAGAGACTTTCCTTGATACGGGAGTCCGCTTGTCAACGGGCTTACCGTACGGTGCACATTTTTGGCAGACCTGGAGTTCGCTGTTGTCGATTGTAACGCATATAGGCGTTCCGCGGATCTCTGCACCACATATTTCGCACTGCATATTGATCACTTCGAAAACGCTATATACGGTATGAACTTAAATAATATTCGGAGCTCCATGACGGAAAGTACCAAAAGTAAGGATGAAAGCATGCGCAGTCACCTTGTGAAGCCCGGATCTGTGTATGACGGAATCGAGCCTGGAGAGCTGGGGGAGTCAACTGAAAGCGTCCAGGACCGAGTGAGGCAACTTGAAAGCCGCAACAGTTTTCTGGAAGAGCAGTGTAGCCAGATAGAGTCCGAAAAACGCTATTTGGAGAACCAGAAGATCAAGTATGAGAGAGAAATACGAAAGCTGCAGTCAGAGCTCGACCGCATGAAGACCTCTCCATTGATCATTGGTACGGTTATTGATGTGATAAAAAATGATCGTATAATTGTCCGTAGCAGTAACGGGCCTCAGTTTCTGGTTAACGTCTCACAATACATTGACGAGAAAAAACTGCTGCCAGGGGCAAAAGTTGCCTTGAACCAGCATACACTTGCCATTGCAGAGGTTATTCCTTCCACGGAAGAGCCTTTTGTTGCTGCAATGGAGGTTATCGAAAGTGTTGAAGTGGATTATGACCAGATAGGCGGTCTCGATGAGCAGATTCAGGAACTTCAGGAAGCAGTCGAACTTCCGCTAATTGATCCTGAACGCTTTGCCCGGATAGGAATTGAGC
The DNA here is from genome assembly GCF_020804225.1 of Methanosarcina sp. DH2. GTDB lineage: Archaea > Halobacteriota > Methanosarcinia > Methanosarcinales > Methanosarcinaceae > Methanosarcina. The sequence goes on along the minus strand of NZ_WJBI01000001.1, from coordinate 333,730 downwards.
CCCCGAAAGGAGTACTACTCTACGGGCTTCCGGGAACAGGTAAAACCCTGCTCGCAAAAGCCGTAGCCCATAGAACCAATGCGACATTTATCAGAGTCGTAGGTTCCGAACTTGTACAGAAGTACATAGGGGACGGCTCCAAGCTGGTCAGGGAAATATTCGAGATGGCACGGAAAAAAGCTCCCAGTATCATCTTCATCGATGAACTGGATTCGATAGCTGCAAGGCGTTTAAACGAGACAACTGGCGCAGATAGAGAAGTTCAGAGAACTTTGATGCAGCTTCTTGCAGAAATGGATGGCTTTGACAAGAGAAAGAACATCCGGATTATTGCAGCAACAAACAGACCGGACGTCCTTGACCCGGCAATTCTCAGGCCAGGCCGTTTTGACAGGCTTGTCCATGTTCCTATGCCCGGAATAGAAGCCAGAGGAAAGATCCTCAAAATCCATTGTGAAAGGATGACTCTTGCGGGAGACATCGACTTTAAGAAGCTCGCAAAAGCTACCGAAGGGATGAGCGGAGCAGACCTGAAGGCAATTGCCACTGAAGCAGGCATGTTCGCGGTCAGAAAAGATAAGGAACTCGTTGAGATGGGAGATTTCCTCGAAGCAGTAGACAAAGTATCTATAGCTGCGGATACGCAGAAGATGATGCCTGTCGCCCCTCCTGAGACGACAATGTTCGTGTAAAATCCGGTAAGCTACAAAAGCCCCCCTTCAGGGGCTCCCGTTTTTACCGGAGAAATCCCTGTTTCCTTTTGATTTATGCTGGAAGCGACTTCATGGGAAACCGGCAAACTATTTTTTATAATTCGTACATAAAGATACCTGTGAGTTCAGATTTTCATATCAAACCCGAAATCCGAATTCTGGCCATAGATGATTCTGCGCTTCTTAACGAGAAAATAATGATAGTAGGAACTGTTTTCAGAGGAGGAGACTGGATAGACGGAGTCCTGCGATCCGAAATAACAAAAGACGGGCTTGATGCCACCGTGGTGATGGTCACGATGATAAAGAACAGCAGGCATTACGGTCAGATCAGAATTATCATGCTTGATGGGATTACTTACGGAGGCTTCAATGTTGTCGATATAGAGGAGCTTTACAGGGAGACAGGACTTCCTGTTATTGTAGTTATGCGCTCCTATCCGGACTTTGACAAGATTCGATCTGCTCTAAGGCATTTTTCCGATGGAGATGTGCGCTGGGAGATAATAAAAAAAGCTGGCAAAATAGAGAAGCTGGTCACGGAAAATAACAGGACTCCGATTTATATTCAGAAAGCAGGAATCGGGGCAAAAAGCGCAGAAAAGATAGTCCGCCTTACTTCAATAAGAAGTAATATTCCGGAGCCTCTCAGGGTTGCTCATCTAATTGCAACAGGCATCATTTTAGGGGAGTCAAGAGGAAAAGCATAACTGAGAAAATAACCTGTTTTACCGGACTCCAGGAGGAGGACCGGGCAGGTAGCCTACAGACTGTTGGGCAGATTTCTGAGCAGATTTCTGAACAGAGATTGAGTATAAACAAGCTCCGGGAAGGATATAGAATCAAGGAGAAGCATGGAAAAATCAGGAAAAAAGGGAAAGGTAAAAATACAGGAACCAGCCTCAAAAAAATATAAAAAATAAAAAAATATACATTTGAAGCAAAAAAATTTAAAGAGATCCAGCCGAAAGAAAAAACTGGCCCGGATAATACCGGAGAGCAATAGATAATAATATCAAACAGGATGATAGAGTAACATTAATAAAATTCTTAAACATATACAGTGTAAATTCAAAAACTGGAAAAGGAAAACTATTAAATTGGAAACTGTATATGTGATGGTTAAAATAATTTGATCCTTGATGTAATATACTTGTTTCTAATACAATCCGTTAATGATCACCCCAGCAGAATGGAGGAAAACAGTAGCATGAGATCCATTGTGGAAGAAGCCCTTGCTCGATCTGCCCTGGAAGGACGTGCCGGGCAGGGAGAGTATTCAAATTCAGATTACTCTAATGAAAACTTAGAAGTAGATGCTGAACTTGAAGAAATACTGAGAAGCCTTAAAACAACCATCAAAGTAGTAGGTTGTGGCGGCGGCGGTTCAAATAGCATCCAGCGCATGATGGGTGAAGGTATCCAGGGAGCAGACCTTGTTGCTCTGAACACTGACGCTCAGCACCTTCTTCATATACGCTCCGGCAAAAAAATTCTCATCGGTAGGAAGAAAACCCGAGGACTTGGAGCCGGCAGCCTCCCCCAGATAGGAGAAGACGCTGCAATCGAGAGTATTGATGAGATTAACAAAATCGTCCAGGGCTCAGATATGGTTTTTATCACCGCGGGCCTTGGAGGAGGAACCGGAACCGGATCTGCACCTGTAGTGGCTGAGGCAGCCAGAGATGCAGGAGCCCTTACAATTGCAGTCGTAACCCTTCCGTTCAGCGTGGAAGGGCATGTCAGAAGGACAAATGCCGAAGCCGGTCTCGAGCGTCTGAGAGACGTTGCCGACACAGTTATCGTTGTCCCCAATGACAAGCTGATTGAAGTTGTCCCAAGACTTCCGCTTCAGGCTGCCTTTAAGGTCTCGGATGAAGTTCTTATGAGAGCAGTAAAGGGCATAACCGAACTGATTACAAAGCCCGGACTTGTCAACCTTGACTTTGCAGATATAAGAACTGTTATGCAAAACGGAGGTGTTGCCATGATAGGGCTTGGAGAGGCAGACGGCGAGAATAAAGCTGTTGAGTCTGTCCAGAAAGCTCTGCGCAGCCCTCTCCTTGACGTGGATATATCAGGTGCGACCTCTGCTCTTGTTAATGTGGTTGGAGGCCCTGACATGACCATTTCGGAAGCTGAGTGTGTGGTTCAGGAAGTCTACAGCCGCATAGACAGCAACGCCCGCCTGATATGGGGTGCCCAGATTGACCCTGACCTCGAACAGACAGTGCGTACCATGATCGTGGTCACAGGAGTTACTTCTGCCCAGATTTACGGTCATGGAAGCGATAAGAACATTACATATAAATACGGAATTGACTTCGTAGAGTGATCAAATCAGGAACGAAACAGTAAAAATGGATAAAAACGTTCGGTTGGAATAAATACTGTTTTCCTCCTCTGAAAGGAAAAAGAAGGAACGTAGGAATATAAATCCAATCGAAAACTATTTTTATGGTAAATGCAGTATGATGCCGATACAATTCGGCATCAAAAAAGGAAAATTTATACTGACACGATTAAAGGTACTATGTGAGCACCAATCCTGCGTTTAAACTTTTGGATGTGTTAAAGATTGTGCCAGTGATATCTTCATATAATAGGAATTAATAATATAATCCGCTCGTCCTTCCTGAGAAGTAAAATCCGATGTTCTGCGATAGAAAAGCAAATATCGGAGATACAATATACAAAGGAAGAGCCGCGCGCAAAACTCCAGATAAAAATAAATATGTATATAAAAACCTGGATGTGAATTAATTGGTAGAATCCACATTTGAACCGAGTATAACCACAAAAAGCGTTGGTCAGGCAATCCGGGCACACCTGCGGGTCCTGAAACTTACGAAAAAACCGTCCAGGGAAGAGTTCTTGACCATTGCCAAAGTTGCAGGTGCCGGCATTCTGGCTGTGGGCGCAATTGGTTTTATTATCTATGTACTGCTGACAATGTTGCCCCAGTGGGTGGCCCAATGAGTGAGGATTCCCAGATATTCGTAATCAAAACCACAGCAAACCAGGAAAGGTCAGTAGCAACGGCCCTTGCAAGGATTTCTAAGAAGGAGAAACTGGACATACGGGCAATCCTGGCTCCTGATGAGCTCAAAGGATACGTCCTTGTCGAGGCCCCGAAATCCGGAATTGTTGAACTGGCAATCCAGACAATTCCGCATGCAAGAGCCATTGTCAAAGGGAGTTCTTCAATCTCTGAAATAGAACATTTCCTTAAACCCAAGCCAATAGTGACCGGAATTAAAGAAGGGGCTATAATTGAGGTCACCTCCGGACCCTTCAAAGGAGAGAAAGCCCGGGTTAAAAGGGTTGACGAAGGGCATGAGGAAATTACTGTGGAACTCTTCGATGCTGTGGTTCCGATCCCCATCACGATTCGCGGCGATACCGTACGGGTACTCAAAAAAGACAACGATTAAGCCAGAGATCGTATGGGAAATACCGAAAATTCCAGCTTATTAATAAACAAAAATCACCAGTACTCAGAGTGGATTGATACAAATCTACAAAATTTATACTTATAAAAACCGGTGAGACTCAGATGACAAGTATTGTTGAAGCACTTGTCCCCGGAGGAAAAGCGAATCCCGGACCACCATTAGGTCCGGCACTTGGTCCGCTCGGGGTCAATATAAAAGAAGTGGTCGAAAAGATCAATGAAAAAACAAGGGACTATAATGGAATGCAGGTCCCTGTGAAGATAATTGTTGACGACAAGAAAAACGTCGAGATCGAGGTAGGCACCCCTCCGACCGCATCCCTGGTCATGAAAGAGCTTGGGATTCAGAAAGGGTCAGGAACTGCAGGAAGCGAGGTTGTTGGTAACCTCACCATCCCGCAGGTTGCAAAGATCGCCCGTATGAAGAAGGAAGATGTACTTTCTTATGACCTCAAAGCTACAATGAAAGAGGTAATGGGAACCTGTGTCCCTATGGGCGTGAATGTAGAGGGAATGAAGGCCAAGGACTGCCAGAAAGCACTCGATGAAGGCAAATTTGATGATTTGCTTGCAGGCGAGGAGTGGTAAGCCTTCTTCTTCATTTACCTTTTAATTCGGGTTCTGTTTACACACCAATAGTTTTAAATTGGATACCACTAATAGCACAAGAGCCTTGAACAGTGTTTCTACTGGAATAGCTTACAAGAAGTTATTGGTGGCTTACTGTTAAGATTACAGAACCCGGATGGGAGCCCCTACGACCACCGTAGTAAGCCGGAACGGCTGTCTGGACATTAAGTTCAAACACTACGGGGAGGAACAAGATGGTAGAAAAGAATATACTGGAAGCTGTCAAGAAAGTTATTGAGGAGTCGCCAAAACGCAATTTCTCGGAAAGCGTGGACCTGGCGATTAACTTAAAGAATCTTGACATGAACCAACCAAAGAACAGAGTCGATGAAGAAGTAATTCTTCCGCACGGGCTCGGAAAAGAGCTGAAGATCGGCGTTTTTGCAAAGGGTGACGTTGGCCTGAGAGCAAAAGCTGCCGGTGCTGCGTATGTTATTTCTGACGTTGAGCTCGAAGAGCTGGTAGCTGACAAAAACAGAGCCAGAACTCTTGCAAACGAATGTGACCTTTTTATTGCTGAAACTCAGTTCATGCCGATAATCGGTAAGAACCTTGGTATTGTTCTGGGACCCAGAGGCAAAATGCCTATCCCGCTCATGCCGAACAAAGATATAGGCGAACTGATCCAGAGTAAGCAAAATGCGGTCAGGCTCAGGTCAAAAGACAAACTTACCTTCCATGTGGCTGTCGGCAGAAGGACTATGAATCCTGATGATCTTGCCGAGAATATTGAAACTATTATGGCCAGGCTTGAGCGTGTCCTCGATAAGGGCAAGCACAACCTCAGAACGGTCTATGTCACGACAACCATGGGAAAATCAGAGAGGGTGGTGTAAATGGCAGAAGAAAGGCATCACACCGAGCACATCCCCCAGTGGAAAAAGGATGAAATCGAAAACATAAAGGAACTCATCCAATCCCACAAAGTTTTCGGGATGGTCGGGATCGAAGGCATCCTCGCAACTAAGATCCAGAAGATTCGCCGGGACCTTAAGGACGTTGCGGTGCTCAAAGTCTCCAGGAACACCCTCACAGAGCGGGCTTTAGACCAGCTCGGGGAAACCATTCCCGAGATGAACAAATATCTTGACAAGCAGACTGCTCTGGTATTTACCAATGAAAGTCCCTTCAAGCTTTACAAATTGCTCGAACAGACAAAGACTCCTTCTCCAATCAAAGGAGGCGCAATAGCTCCTGCGGACATAATTGTCCAGAAAGGGCCCACCAGTTTCCCGCCTGGTCCGATTCTTGGCGAATTCCAGAGCGCAGGAATTCCTGCCTCAATCGAAGCCGGAAAGGTAGCAATAAAGGAAACTAAAGTTGTCTGTAAAGCAGGCGAGGCAGTCCCGCAGAAGCTCGCCACCATGCTCTCAAAGCTGGAAATATACCCACTCATTATAGGGCTTGATCTTAGAGCCGCCTACGATGAAGGGACAATTTACGAGCCGGAACTCCTTGCAGTTGACGAAAGCAAATACTTCTCTGACATTATCAGTGCAGTTCAGAACGCTTTCAACCTTTCAGTCAACACCGCATACCCGACAAGTGCAACAATCGGCACCCTGCTGGCAAAAGCCTATGCAGAATCAAAGAACCTCGGTGTCAATGCTGTTATCCTTGAACCGGGAGTCATGGATGCCCTGCTGGCAAAAGCACACATCCAGATGACATCTGTTGCGTCCAAAGCCGCAGACAAGGATGAAAATGCTGTGGATGAAGACCTGAGGGAAGTTCTCGGGGCAGCCGCAAGCGCAGCAGCAGCTGCAGTATCAGCTCCGGCAGCAGCAGAAGAAGAAAAGAAGGAAGAAGAACCTGAAGAGGAAGAAGAGGACCATGCCGAAGAAGACGGAATGGCCGGACTCGGTGCCCTTTTCGGATAAACAGATTTACAATTTACGATAATATAAAATTAGGTGATTAACGATGGAATACATATATGCAGCTCTCTTATTGCACAACGCTGGTAAAGCAATTACCGAAGAAGCAATCACTGCCGTTCTTCAGGCAGCAGGTATCGAAGTAAACGAAGCCAGGGCAAAGGCCCTTGTTGCAGCCCTTGACGGTGTAGACATCGAAGAAGCAATTGCAAAGGCAGCATTCGCAGCCCCTGCAGCAGCCCCTGCAGCAGCAGCCCCTGCAGCAGCAGAAGCTCCTGTCGAGGAGCCAGAAGAGGAAGAAGATGACACCTCTGAAGAAGATGGGATGGCCGGTCTCGGCGCCCTCTTCGGATAATTTCAATACCTAAGCTCGCCTCAGGGCGAGCACCCTTTTTTTTGAGACCCGATACATTGCAACAATAGTAAGTAAGTATATTAAGTCCGGTTTTTTCTCAACTGCTTCGAGAGTTATCTTAAGGAATGTTTTTCGGGAATGTTTTTCGGAAATGCTTTTCAGGAATGTTTTTCGGGAATGTTTTTCGGGAATGTTTTTCGGGAATGTTTTTCGGAAATGCTTTTCAGGAATGAAATCTCCATACAATTTTTCGTGGTCGATTTAGGGATTATCTTTTGGACCAATTTAGATTATTTCTATATCTCTGGAGAGTTTTCACCTCTGAATCTCCTGTTCCGGCCTATCTTACAAAAAAGTTATAATAAAAAAGCTCATGAATAGAGCGAATTAATCTTGCATGAAAAAAATCCTGTTGTAAAAAACAAAAGAGATTGCTATGTCCCGATTTGACCCCATCCTTGCTTCAAGAGCCCTCTGGCAGATAAGAATCAAAAAGCGCCCGTTTGTCCTTTCTCACGGCGTAAATGCCAGTTGCAACATGCGCTGCAGGTTCTGTGAATACTGGAAAGAAACCGGGAAGGAACCCTCAAGAGAGGAGGTTTTCAGGTTGCTCGATGATGCGAAAAAATTCGGGATCGGAGTATATAATGCCTGGACTACGGAACCCCTCCTCAGAAAGGATCTGCCCCTGATAATGGCTCACGCAAAGAAACTCGGGATGGTTACATCTATGGTTACAAATGGAAAGCTGCTCTATGAAAGAGCGGAAGAGCTTGAGGACGTAGATTACCTTTCGGTTTCAGTAGACGGGATAAAAAGCTATAAAGAAATTCGGAAGATGGATTTCGAAACCCTGCTGAAAGGCTTAAGAAAAGCCATTGAGATCAGGAAACTCCAGAAACAGAAAAATCCGATCCTGATGAACTGTGTACTCACAGGGAAAAATCTGGATGATATTGAAACCCTTATTTTGCTTGCAGAAAAACTGGGTGTAAAAGTATCATTTGAGCCTGTACATGAGTTTCCCGGAATCAGCAAAGATATCTGGAACGAAATAGGGATCCGTAATAAGGAAAAATTCCGCAACACAGTTGACCGCATAATCGAGCTCAAAGGACAGGGCTACCCTATAATTAACTCCAAGACCTACCTGAGAATGGTCAGGGACGGAAAAATGGATTACAAATGCCGGGCGAGCGGCGTTATTATCAATGTCACGCACGACGGCACTGCCGAGACCTGCAGGGTACATCAGGAAGCTCTCGGGAATGTGATGAAGGACGGCTTTGAGAAAGTCTGGAAAGATTCCGAACGGCGCAGAAAGGAAATAGTAGAGAACTGTGCAGGCTGCCTCTTTTTCGGGTATACGGAAAACAGTTTAATGCAGAGCTTCAACCCTGAAGTTTTGATGCATTATGAATGGATGTGAAAGCCGAGTTGTGAAGTCAAATTGTAGCTCTGTGACCTGAGTTTTACTTCCAGAGTTTCGCTTCGTTCAAAAGGACTAATTAGTGGGAAGTAATCTTTTGCTTCGCTTGAAAAGGTTTATTTAACTTTTTTGTATATTTTTTGTTAATTAGCACCATTCAAGTACCGTTCGATAGAGTGAGCTCTAATATTAAGGTTTATTGATGGATAACTGCACTTGAACCGGACTATATGATACGCTCGGGAGGGAAGCTTTTCTGACAATATCCCGGATAAGGTAACACATATATGCATCTCGAAAGTATACTAAATGGAGTTATTTTTCTAATTATTATAAAAATAGAGGGGCAATGTGGGGAGTGTTATGAACGGTACAGAGTCTACCCTGTCAATGGAAACAGATGTCGTATGCAAGATGAAATTAAACAGAGAGGACGTAAAGTTCACGAGTGAATACGAGGGAAAGACTTACTATTTCTGTTCTCTTTCATGCAAAAAGAAATTCGATGAAGATCCGGAAAAGTACATAAGCTTCTATCATCCGGGGAGGTGAAACAGGTGAAAATCGTTATTTCGGATCCTGTATTCCTGCCAGGAGAGTATAGAAAAAGGCTTGAGGCTCTGGGAGATCTCGAGGTTTTTGACAGCATGCCATCTTCCAATGAGGAATTTATCTCCAGGGTAGAGGATGCGGACATAGTTATGGTCGGCAGGCACGGTTTTTCTAAAAAAGAGTTTCATGCTTCCCGGAACCTCAGGATGGTTTCGGTATGGCAAACCGGGTATGACCATATAGACATTAAAACAGCAACTGAAAACGGCATAATTGTATCCAATGTCCCTGATTATGCTTTTGATTCGGTTGCTGAGATGGTTTTTGCCCTGGCGCTCAATCTCATGAGGAAAGTGCATACTGCAGACAGCAAGCTGAGAGAAGGGGATTTTGACTGGAGGGATTACATAGGGAACCAGCTTATGGGAAAGACAATGGGAGTGGTAGGTACTGGCAGTATAGGGGAGAGGGTTATCCAGATAGCGCATGGGTTTAACATGAATATACTTTCCGTAACCGGGCATCCAAGTGAGGAAAAAGCGAGAAAGCTGGGAGTGAGGTTTGTCGACCTGGATACACTGCTTACCGAATCCGATGTAGTGACTCTGCATGTGCCTCTAACCCCATCCACGGAAAAAATGATAGGTGCAAAAGAGCTTGCAAAAATGAAAAAGAGCGCAATTCTAATAAATACTGCACGAGGCAAGGTAATTGATGAAACTGCACTTGTAGAAGCCCTGGAAAAGAAGAAAATAAGAGGTGCCGGTCTTGATGTTTTTGAAAAGGAGCCGCTCCCTCCTGACGACCCTCTTATCAGGCTGGAAAATGCTGTACTTACACCTCACATAGCTTTCCTTTCGGAAGAATCCCTTGAAGAGTGTACACACGTTTGCGTGGAAAACATAGAAAGGTTCGTAGCCGGAAGACCCCAGAATATTGTAAACCCCGAAGTGCTTGCAGAGTCCAGGCTGCCTTAATGTCTAATATCAACCTTGTCGATGATGGTTTAGTAAAAAATTATATTCACAGCACTAAAAAGCTTTTAAAAGGACTGCTCTGTTTAGAGACTTCCGCAGGGTTCGCACGTTCCTTCTTTATTTTTGCTTATACAGATTCCTTCTTTATTTTTGCTTATACACATTCCTCCTTTATTTTTGCTTATCCAGCGTTTTTAGAGCTTCGGCTACAGCCCACTTTACCTCCGGATCCGGATCATTAAGATTTTTAACGAGGGGACCTGTTGCCTTTATATCTCCGATTTTTCCCAGAGCTTCGGCTGCATACCGCCTGACCCAGGGGTTGCTGTCATCGAGAAGCTCAAGAAGAGGATCGACTGCCTCACAGCTGCCTATCTCTCCAAGAGCATAGATAGAAGTGATCCTGATTTCGGAATCCTTTTGCTGCAGCATTTTTATGAGGGGTGCTGCTGCTTTCCCGGCTCTAAGGACTCCCAGAGAATACGCGGCGGCATTTCTTACTCCAGAACTTTTGTCTTCCAGGCACCTGAGAAGCGGCTCAACCGCCTGAAGGTCACCCAGATTCCCAAGGGCTTCAGCAGCATGTTTTCGAAGCTCGGAATCCGTATCCATCAATCGGGGGATAAGCATAACAGCTGCCCTTTTGCCCCCTATTTTCCCAAGAGCCAGAGCCACCTGGCTACGGAACTCTACAGGGCTGTCGTCAAGCTTTTCAATAAGCTCTTCTTCTGCTCTTTCATCACCCAGGACTCCCAGTGCCCTGGCTGCGGCCAGCCTGACTTCAGGGACTTTATCATCCAGGCTTTTGAGAAGAGGCCCGGTCGATCTTCTGTCATGGAGGTTTCCCAGAGCCTCTATAATACGGATTCTTACTGCAGGGTCTTTATCTGCCAGTTGTTTAATTAGAGGCTCTAGGGCATCCTCGCTTCCTCCCAGGATAAGGGCTTTGACTGCAGCAATTCTCACCGCAGAATTGCGGTCCTCAAGAAGCCCGATAAGTGCCTTTTCACTCCTTTTTTCTCTTACCTGTCCCAGAGCTTCGGCAGCAATTACCCTGACCTCAGGGCTCTCATCATCTAGCGCTTGAATACAGAATTCAATGTCCCTGCTATTTTGCTTTATAACGTTTTCAGAGCGCGGCCCTTCCTGCCCATTAAGAAGACCTGAAATATAAATCAATTTTTCCGATGAAGTCTTCAGACCCGAAACATCGCTTAGCAAGTTCATAGAGGAATAGACAATAGCTATCAGTGACGCTACCATGGAAAAGAGGGAAAAAAACAGCAGAATTTTCATTTTAGTCTCAGAAAAAGCACCCAGGCTAAAAACGATCAGCATCAACCCATTAAAATAAATCGTGCCTGCTGCCGTATAGGATACGATCTTCAGGGTGGGCTTTATACGGTTGGCAATAGAATTGATATTTTCCCTGTTGTTCTGCAGGGACAAAATGAAAATAGCAATAAATACGGCATATAACGCAGCTGTAGATTGCATCACTGCAGAGGGAAGCCAGAAGGTATTTGAAGAGCTTCCACCGGCCGTGCCCATGCTTTCGCTCTCGAAAAGCGTGAAAAAACTCAAAATAGCCAGAGAAGAGAAAAAAAGCAATTCGAGTTTGTAAGTTCTCAGGTCGACAAATCTCATTCTTAACAGGCAGATTGTATTCGAAGAGTTATATAAAAATTCCGGCATTTAACGGGCCATGCCTGGAGCTGGAAAGAGTAAACAATGTTTCATAGATATTTAGAGAACCCTTATTGCCACAGGACTCCCGCTTTTGAGCCCGAACTGCAGAGCTGCGCTTCCCTTATTAACTGCAATTTCAAGAAAGCCATGGCTGCCTATAAGTGCGAGTGCCTCTTCCTTCCCGACAAAACCATAAGTCCTGACAAAGGAAATTTTCCTGCCGTTTACTTCCACCTGTGAGCCGAAATTACGGAACTTCAGGACTGCATCTTCCGGAATATTCGTAATTACATTTCCGAAGCTGTCAGCAAAAACGACTTCTCCTACAAGAAATGACCCGTCAATTCCGAAATTTTCGAAATCAAGGTCCACAAAATCCGACACCTTATGCCCGACAGCCTCGATCGGCATACCTTTTGAGAGCCTGGCTCCCACAGGTGCGAAAATATCCCTGCCGTGGAAGGTTGCCGAGATCCCCGACTTAAGCATTATTTCCTTATTTGTGATTTCGTACACTTCCATATTCCCAAGGCGGCGGGCTGCAGGGATCATGAGCCCGTTGTCAGGACCCACGAAGAACTGCTCTTCGCCTTCACGGCCGGCTTTTAAGGCAAGGGCACGGCGAGAAGTCCCAACCCCAGGATCGACAATTCCCAGATGCACACTCTTGGCCGAGAAATACAGGATAAGTGAATACAGGGCAAAAGCGCCTTCCCTGATTCCTCCCTGCTTGATAGAATGAGTTATATCAACTATCTGTACTTCAGGATTGATTCCAAGGATCACGGCTTTCATGGCTGCGGGATAGAGATCTCCAAAATCCGTAGTAAGAGAAATAATAGACATAAATATCACTCAGCTTTTTTTGTATTTCATATTATGCAAATTTGATAAAATATATCAAGATGTGAAAAAGTCAGGTAAGCATTGTAAATTAATAGGAGAGTATAGGTCGTTGATATAAAATGAAGCATGCAAGAGTAGTATTGATATTAGTTTTGATAATCCTGGCTATTTTTACATCGGGATGTGAGGAAGGACTGAGTGCAGAAACCCTAAACCCTAAAGAGGATTCTCTCTCCGAAAAACTTAGCCTTGAAGAAGCCAGACAACAGGCCAGCTTTGAAATCATCACTCCAGAGTACCTGCCTGAAGGATATGCTTTCAATTATTCGATGGTATACGATAGCAGTGCTGTAACCCCTGAAGGTCAGGATTCCAGAATAGTTATCCTTAATTATCAAAAGAGGAATGAAAGCTTCCAGATAAAGGAAACAGTTTACGAAAGGAAATTGGGGCTTGGGGGAGCTGAAATAACAATCTATCCAGACAAGCCTGAAGAAAATAGTCTCATAAAATTGGCTGAAAAGATAAGTATCAATGGAAGGGATGGAAAATACCTGGAAGCACGAGGAGATCTGAAGGTACTGCAGTGGGAACTTGAAGGAGTTGAAATAACTCTGAAGGGATCTCTTGAAAAAACCGAAATGCTGAAAATTGCGGAATCCATACAGAAACCCTTTACTGAGTTCTACATCCTGGGGCCTGAAGGTACTGCTGAGAACTATCCTACAGAATACATGCTCGAGGAAATCGGTACCGTAATAGTGGGAATTATAAATCATGAGCAGAAGCCCGTGAATTATACAATGGAAGTCAGGCTCGAAGAGACATCTCTGCCTTTGCCGGAGGATTGGAAAAATGTATTTATCGAAAACAACGAGACCCTGGAAAGAGCAATTAATATAACTCCTCCCTTCGAAGGAACAAGTATGAAACTTGAATTTTTGCTTTATAATAAGGACAAAAAAGACATGTTCGAAGGGAATATCAGCGTGCCTTACAGAGACCTTCATTTATGGATAAATGTAAAGCAGAATCTCCTGGAGAACAGTTCAACCCCGTTAACGGAGTTATAAGCAACTGGGCTGAAATTAAACAGTGAGTCCACTTTCCCAGGAAAAGCTGAATGATTAGAAATCTCTAAATCCATAGAAAAAGGAGAAGAATTTAGCCTGTTTCAGCGAGACTTGAGAGCACATGGTCCGGTCGCACATTTCCCGCAGGCAAGCTGGTTAAGTTCGGGGAAAGCTTTTGCGTTTTCCTGAAGCAGCCTGAAACACTTTTCCTTGTCAAGCCCTTTTATAGTAAGAGCTCCAGCCGGACACCTATCCACACAGACAAGGCATTTCTCTCCTTTTTTGTAGCGGCAGAATTCTTCTGTCGGGCGTTGAGTGGGAGGAATCTTTGCGGAAATCAATATTGTTCCAAAGCGGCCTGCACACCCAGCCTTTGTGATCAGCATATGGTGAACCCCAAACGTGCCCAGGCCAGCAGCGTAGGCTGCGCTCTTGTGGGACCATGAAACGTCGAAACCCTTACTTTTATAATCGAAAATAATCGAAGGTGCGACTGCCTTTATACCCTCTTTTGCCAGCTCAGCCTTCAATTTTTCGTTGATTTCTCCAATCAGGCGGTCTGTTTCGCCTTTAGCCAGAATCCATTCCCCTACAGGCTCCCGGGATCTCCAGTTCAGCTTCACAAGTTCTTTTTCAAACGGCAGAAAGAAAGAGACAACAGTTTTTGCTTCGGGAAAGATCTCTTCAGGATGCAGGTTGTGAGGGCTAATGATTTTCTTCATTTCATCAAAAATTGGATCGCGGGCTGAAGCGTAGCCTACGAGAGGCTCACGATATCGAGTTTCAGTGCCGGGATTTGCGGCGCTTTCTTTGATAATATTCTCGATCTTATTTTTGAGCTCCATAATGGTTCTCCTGAAAATCTATCTTTTTGACAGATGTTAAATAGATTAAAAAACATAACAAAATGGGACTTATAATGATGATAGGGGTTACTGAAATAATGGCTACTCTTATGGTAATATTCTATCTTATAGTCGCATTGCTGTTTTTGAAAATGGTATATAAATGGAATAAATCGAAGAAAAATTGATTCATTCACAGAGAACTAAACAGCATTCACAGAGAATTGAGATAGAATCTTTGTGTTTTTCCTATTTCAAATTATTTTCTTCAAGTTTTAATAAGAATTCTTTTACATCCAGCCCGCTTGCATAGCCGGTAAGTTTTCCATTTGCCCCGATAACCCTGTGGCATGGCACTATTATTGCGATCGGATTCCGGTTGTTTGCAAGCCCCACAGCCCGGGAAGCCTTCGGGTTTCCAATGGAGACGGCTATATCTTTGTAAGTCCGGGTCTCTCCATAAGGGATTTCGCACAAAGCCTTCCATACAGATTTTTGAAACTCCGTACCTTCTGGGGCCAGCTTTACATTAAAAGATTTGAGCTTCCCGGAAAAATAAGCTTCAAGCTGCCTGGAAGCTTCCCGGAAAAATTCTTTATTTTCTACCCAGTCATCAGGAATTTTTACATTCTCTTTGCCTTTCAGGAAGATAAGGTGCTTCAGCCCTTCTTCATCTCCTGCGAGAAGAATGGGGCAAATAGGGTGTTCAACTATGTAATAATACATTTTTTGTCTTCTCCTGCCGGTTACAGGTAGTTCTATCGCTTATGGTAGAAATGTTTATTCAATATATCTTCAGCAGGCAACTCTCATGACCGGGAAGAACATGAAGCACTACAAAAGGAAAAAAGCTTTTCACGGGAGCAAAGATAAGCGAAAAAGAGGAAGGTGGAGGCAGGGGCAGTTAAATATCCAGAACGCCCTCAAAAGCCCCGGATTTTCAATTCACTGAGCCTTCCAGTTAATCATTTTTGCAGTGGCATATTCCAGAAAGATCCCGAGTAAATATTAAGGATTTCTGCGGCAGACTCAAATTTAGGTCCGTTCCTCTCCTTTTCAAGCTCCTCAAGCTGCTGGATCCTCAACTCCACGACGTCCATGGCATCTTCAAAGAGCTGCCTGTTGATTTCGATCCCGAAGTATTTTTTCAGTTTTTCCTCGGGAGTCAGCGTTGAGCCTGCAGAGAGGTAGGCTATGTAGTTTTCATTGAAAGCCTCCGGGTCTTCCCTGTACTGCTTGAAGAGGGCGAGAGTTATTGCTTTCGAAACTGCGTAGTTGAAGGTGTAGTAGTTATTTGCCAGATAGATGTGGTTGATGTTGGTCCATTCTGCAGAGTCTTCGGCATAGTATTCGATGGAGTCGCTCCTGTAATCTTTATATAATTCAGTCCAGAGGGCATTGAGTTCTGCTCCGCTGACAATTCCGTTTTCATCGCTTTTTTCAGCGCAGAGCTGGTGGGCCTTATGCTCGAATTCCGTGATCATAGGCTGGAAAGCGAAATAGTTCTGATATTCACCTATATGCTGGGAGAGCACTGCAACAGCGGGATCACTATCGGAGTTTTCGATCACATAGTCGACAAAGAGTTCTTCGTTGAAAGTGGAAGGAATCTCCATCTCGTAAATCTGACCTGTGCAGTAAAGATAATCAACAGAATTGCCCATCAGGTAGGAATTAATCCCATGCCCCAGTTCATGCGTGAGGGTCTTCTGGTCCGAAATCAGACCGTTATAGTTCATGAAGATCAGAGCTGGGGCATGCAGGGCACAGAGTTTGTAACAGTAACCGCCGGGCTGCTTCCCATTTTCGGGATCAGGATACACGTCTATGAAATTCCCTGTAACCATCTCCAGAAAGATATCATTGAAGCGTGGGTCCATTCCGGCATAGGACTTCTGGATACCTTTCAGAGCATCCACATAAGCATACTCTTCTCCCGGTTCTTCAGTTAACTCCAGCAAGAGGTCATAGGGTTTCAGGGTTTCAAGCTCGAGCTTTGTTTTCCTGAAATCGTTGTAGCCTTCAAATATGTCTTTTCGTTCCTTGAAGACCGAATTCATCCCGTCAACCTGAGAATCAGTCAGATAAAGGCGGTAAAGGCATTTTTCGTAAGAGTCAGTATATTTCAACTCCTTTGCGGCAAGGTCATCAAGCCGGGCTTTTTCAAAATAGAGGGTCGCCATCGAGTCCGATTCGTCAATCAGATGGTAAAACCTCTGATCATAACATCTCTTCCTGTTTTCCTGGCTCTGGTCTGTTGAAAGCAGAGTATAGAAGGACTGGGAGTTGACTGCATATTCTTCTTCGCTCTCGAGGGTTATATTCCCTGCCCTTGTGACATTGTTCGTAATCTTAGAAAATGCCTCGGTCTGGAGTTTCATGCGCTGGTTCTCTATATCTGCAAGGTATGCGGCCTGGGCCTCGTCCTCTGGACTGTGTTCTGCAAACCTGATATAGGCAGCTTCGAAATAGGGCCGGTACTCTTCAAGCTCGGGCTCCTCGGAAAAGAGCTGCTCCCATTCATCCGTTGTCCCTTTTCATAAAACTTTACCTCGATTTGTATGTAAACAGGCTCATTCCCACTTCCGGGAGGAGCAAGTCCAAACTTCCCAAAAAATATAGTAAAATATATATAGAAATTTAAGAGGTAGAATAAAAAGCTGCCGGTTTTTAATGGACAAAAGTTTTAAAAAAAGTATTAATAATTTTAGCCAGCAAAATATCCCAATGAATGCACATAGATTTCGCAATTAAGACAAATGATTGTTAACTTATTCCGGAAGAGTTATATTAAAAAAGGGTTAAACTTCTGAGCACGCTTCTGAAAACATAAATTCAGGTAAAAAAACGAAGAAAAAGATAAAGGAAAAGTTAGAAGACGGAGAAAATGAAAACAAAGACATTACTGCCCGTACTTATTGTCGCATTTATTGCAACGACACTTGCCTTATTTAACTCGGGCTGCGGGGAAAAACTCACTGTAGAAAAGGAACTTACAGTAGAAGAAATTACAGAACAGATACAGCAAAAAGAGGGCAATATCAAAGATTACTCATGTATAATACACCTGAACTTATTTTTTGAAGGAGAAAACCTGGAAAGGGAATTTGAGGTTATGTCCAAGAACCCTGGCATGTACAGAATTCTAACAAAAAAGCCGGGAAAAGATCCTGAAAAAGTAGAGATCTCGGACGGGGAGTACATGTGGACCTATTACCCCTGGAAAAACACCACCATAAAAGTAAAACTGCCTGAAACTTCCGGATCCGAAGAAAAAGAATCTGCAGAGAAAGAGTCTGGAGAAAAAAGTGATACAGGGTTCATTAAAGACCTCCTGAATAAAAGTGGTGTATCCCTTCTCGGGACAGAAGAGATAGACGGCAGACCCGCATACCTGCTGGTGAAGAACTCCGACGAAAATGGATGGGAAGAAAGAGAGGAAGATAAAGAAGAAGGGGGAGAGGGAGAAGTAGAGGGAGAAGGTGGATCTCTTTCAGGATATAGGGAAAAATTCTGGATAGATGAAGAGACAGGCACACTTCTCCGGTATGAGACATATGACAGCAGCGAAAACCTGACAGTAAAATACGAAATACGAGACCTGAAAATCAACACGGGCATCTCGGACTCCGAATTTGAATTCGAAGTTCCGGAAGGGGTAACTGTAGAAACAAGGGAGTTTGGGAAATCATATCCTCCTGAAAACCTGACAGGCCCTGATGGAGACGAACAGATTGCTTTAGGTTTCATCATGGATCTTTGCCCCTGAGTGGGATGGGAGGGATTCAACCGCCAGGAAAGAAGTTTGGAAAAAACCCGAAAATAGAGTGGTGAAGGAAATGACAGACAGGAAAACACTTACAACACTTACATTACTGGTTCTGCTGATTCCGGTCCTCTTCGCATCGGGCTGTACGGAAAAAGAACCGAGTGCCGAGGAGATTGCAACCCGGATGCTGGAGAAACAGAACAGCATTGAAGATTATTCGTACACAATGCACATGACCTACTATATAGGGGAGCAGGTCGTGGAAAACGAATTTAAGACAATGTACAAAAAACCACACATGATAAAAAACTTCATTGAAGAGCCGGGAAAGGAAGAAGAGACGCTCGTGCTCTCGGATGGGGAATTCAGGTGGACCTATGCCCCGGGGACAAACACAGTCATGAAAACAAAGATCCCCGATACCCAGGAACTAACCGAGAACGACTATCTCTCACTCATAAAAATTGCCCTTAATGATACGAGTCTATCCCTGCTCGAAACAGAGGAAGTTGAAGGAAGGAAAGCTTACCTGCTAGAGGGGACTCCGAAAGAAACAGGAGAACAGGCCTCTGAATACAGCATAAAAGTCTGGATAGACAAAGAAACCTGGATGTTCCTCGGATATGAAATGTACGATGGCAATGAAACACTGACTTCAAGAGTAGAAATCCGGGACCTTAAAGTAAACACCGGGATTCCTGATTCCGAGTTTGTATTTAAAATTCCGGAAGGGACAACCGTAAAGACCATGGATCCCGGAGATACCGAACTTCCTGAAGAGTTAAGCCTCGAAGAAGCTGAGGAACGTGTCGGATTTGAAATCCTGGTCCCGGAGTACTTGCCAGAAGGTTATGAGTTCAGCTATGCTACAGCCTACAATACCAGTGAAACGGCCCCTGAAGGACAGGCTGCCGAAACGGTCGTCCTGACCTACAAAGAGGGAGAAGAAAATATGGTGATCACGGAAACCGTATATGAAGGTCAGGCCCCGGATGCTGCAATCATGAATTCTGCAGAAGACGTTTCGATCAACGGGAAAGAAGGAAAGTATCTTACCCTAGGGGACATGAAAGTGTTGAAGTGGGAGCTTGGAAATGTTGACCTGAGTCTGAGAGGAGTACTTGATAAGGCCGAAGTGCTGAAAATTGCGGAATCAATTTCGGAAAAAGCATAAATCCTGCTATGCCAAGCAAATTCGCGGCAAAAAACACAGGAAAAAGCACAGAATAAACCCAGAAAGTAAAAGACAAAAAATGAGGATGAAAGAAAAGGTGAGAAAGTAAAGCCCTGGGGCCTTACTTTACTTTTTTGAAGTTTATTTTGCGAGGTTGTAGCTCTGGTTGACGATCTTCAGGGCGCAGTAATTGCCACACATTGTGCATGCGTCGGTGTCTTCGGGTGCCCTGCTGTTCCTGACTGCTCTTGCATGTTCGGGGTCGATTGCAAGGGAGTACATCTTTTCCCAGTCGAGTTCCCTTCTTGCTCTGCCCATGTCGAGATCCCACTGTCTTGCTCTTTCGGGGTACTTTATCATGTCGCCGACGTGAGCTGCAATCCTGGAGGTCTTGACTCCGGTGATAACGTCTTCGAGGTTAGGGAGTGCAAGGTGCTCTGCAGGAGTTACATAGCAGAGGAAGTCACAGCCGCATGATGCGGATACGGAGGCGCCGATTGCAGTTACGATGTGGTCGTAGCCGGGGGCGATGTCGGTAACAAGAGGTCCGAGCATGTAGAAGGGCTTGTGGCCGCTCATTTCTTTCATGAGCTTTACGTTGGTTTCGATCTGATCGAGGGGGACATGACCAGGACCTTCAACAATGACCTGAAGGCCCTGCTTGTGTGCCCTGTCAGCCATCTCGGAGTTGATAATGAGCTCCTGGATCTGGGCGCGGTCGGTTGCGTCATGGACTGCACCTGCACGCATGCCGTTTCCTGTGGAGAGGACGACTTCGTGTTCCTTGAGGATCTCAACGAGGTAGTCAAAGTTTGCGAAAAGAGGGTTTTCCTTTTCGTTGTGGAGCATCCAGGAACTCATGAAGGCGCCGCCACGGGAGCAAAGTCCACCGTATCTGCCGTGGGCTTTAAGCCTGTCAAGAGTAATATTGTTAATTCCAGTGTGGATTGCCATGAAGTTGGTTCCGAGCTTTGCCTGGGCTTCTGTTGCGTTGAAGAGCTCGTCTTCTGTCATGTGCACAATTGAACCATACTTTCTTGCAGCTTCAATGAAAGCCTGGTAGAGAGGAACTGAGCCTACTGAAAGGGAGATGCTGTCAATGACTTTTTTCCTGATTGCAAGGAAATCTCCGCCGGTCCCGAGCTCCATAAGGGTGTCAGCACCTGCTTTTTCTGCAGCTATTGCCTTCTGAACTTCCATCTCTGGGTCCACAATGTCCGAGGATACACCAATGGAGGCATTAACCTTGGTCCTGAGCCCTTCTCCGATACCGCAGATCTTGACCTGCCTGTAAGGAGATGTTGGAATAACGATTCTTCCGGCTGCAACACCACGGCGGACAAATTCAGGGTCAAGCCCTTCGTCCTTTGCGACAATCTTCATCTCTTCAGTGATAATTCCTTTTTGTGCATCTTCCACAATTGTCATCTTTATTACCTCAAGCTTTCATTTATTTGTAAGATTAGTCTGTAAGAATATAATGCAAGATTCATGTGTAAGTAAAGGGATTGTGAGTTAGATCATAAAAGGCAATTAATTATATATAACACTATTTAAAAAATTAACTTTAACCATAATCAACTTTACTTTACTTGCGTGCCCATTGATGTCGAAAATATAAAGTTTGCGATTAAAATAATTCTTTTATAAAGAAGCCTCAAAGCAATGTTGAGTAAAACGCAAGTAAACTTGTGTTGGAGGAAGAATAATTCTGAAAGAATAAAGAAAGAAATAACAAAATAGAAGAAAATGGAATATAAATAGAATAAGACAGAAAAAAAAATCAAATGAATTGAAATTCAGAGAAAGAGAAATACAGGAAAATAGCTGAAAAGATATCTGAGAAAAGCTAAGAACTAACCTGGAAACTGAGAGATCTCCTGATTATTTTCTCTGCTTATTATTTCTAATTATTTTCTCTGCTTATTGGTTCTAATTATATCTCTGCTTATTATTTCTAATTATTTTCTCTGCTTATTTTTTTCCTGGATCAAGCTGACTGTTTGCCTGTGGAGAGTAACTATAAGGTCGCTGAGCATTCCGAAGATAAACATCTGAAGTCCGAATATAATAAACAGGGTCGTGAGAACTGAAAGGAGAATATGGGTGATATTCCGGAACCACTCGACTACCACATAGGTTCCTGTAAACAGGCCTGCAATAATAAAGATAAAACCTATAATCCCGAAATAAAACATAGGATTATGCACTTTTGCAAGCCTGTAGATAGTAGAACCTATTCTTATTCCGTCTTTTACCGGATTTAACTTGGTTACTCCTTTTTCACTTCTGGGAAGATAAGTAATCGGCACCTCTTCGACTATTTGTTTTTTCAGGACGCACTCAACAGAGATTTCGGTTTCTATTTCAAAACCTGTCTTGTTAAGTTCCAATTCTCTAATACTATCGAGCGTAAACGCGCGGTAACCTGAAAGAATATCTCTTAACTGTACCCCATAAGCAATATCAAAAAGTAAGTTTATCAAGCGGTTGCCCATCAGGTTTAGTTTTGTAAACGCCCCTGGGGAATATTTTTCCAGTCGGTTACCTATAACATGGTCGGCTTTTCCTGACAGAACTGGCTCAAGAAGAGAAGGAGCTTCTTTTGCAAGGTAAGTCCCATCCCCGTCGACCAATACTACATAGGGGCTCTCGATAAGTTCGAAAGCCTGGATCATTGCCTGTCCTTTGCCCTTTCCGGTCTGCAGGACAACTCTTGCGCCTTCTGCCTCTGCAATTTGCGCTGTTCCATCCCTGCTGTTTCCATCGATTAGCAGAATATTGGAAAACCCTTCTCTCTTGAAATCTTTAATGAGCTCCCCTATAGTTGAAGCTTCGTTAAGGGTAGGAATAAGGATGCAAACATCTGCACTGTTCACGTTTCACACATATCCTTTGCCGGAGCCTCTACGCTTACCGCAGAATCCGTTTTTATTTTAGGTATTCTATCCGTATCCCTTCCGCAGGAGGCAGATTAAAATGGATACACCAGATTAAAAGGGTTGAGGGTTTTATAAAAGCCCCATGTTATCGAGCTGCTGACGAACAACTTCCACGCCCCTCTCACAGTCTTCGGGGGTTTTTCCGCCTGTGACTACCAGTTTACCGGAACTGAAAATAAGCACAACTACTTTAGGGTCATCGATCCTGTATACAAGACCGGGAAACTGCTCGGGTTCGTATTCGATATTCTCAAGCCCAAGCCCGATTGCAATTGCATTGAGGTTAAGGATAGTGCGCAGATCTGCTGAGGCAACTATGTTCTGGACAGTAATTTGCGGGTTTTCTATTGTCTCGATCCCTATACCGTTCAGCTTTTTTGCCATATTGCCAATAACTGTGTGCACATCAGCAACGTTTTTTGCTCCCGTACAGACAACCTTTCCGGAAGTAAAGACCAGGAAAGCGGCTTTAGGGTCAGAAACCCTGTAGACGAGCCCCGGAAACTTCTGCTTGTTGTACTCGGCGCCTTCGAACTTGGATTCAATCACAGTTAAATCAAACTCTTCAGCGAGTTTGGTGGATGCGACCACGTTTTCAATTTTAATGCTAGATTCGCTCATTAGTCAACCCTCAGTATATAAAGCAAAAAGTAATATCCTCTAACCAGTATATAAAGCTATAGTTAAATGCCTCGCATAGTATATAAATGCTATATATATAGAATATAAATACGACAGAAAAGCTTAAATTGTGGGCGCCAGTGTTTTCAAAAAAAGTAAGAAAGATTAGAGGCATCCGCGCTGGCTTTTTGGAGCCTCAATCTTCGAAATTATTCAAACCTTCAAGGATAGAATCGTATTTTTTGCAGACCCTCTCAAGAAGGTCGCCCTCTACAGTGCGGTGGGTGGGCACCAGAATTTTAGCTCCTTTCCCTATGCTCACTCCCTCACCTGAAGTCCCATAATCAGGAGCAACAAGGACGCCGTCTGTAGAAATTCTTATATTTAGGTCATTTACGAGCCTCGAAACCATCTCAGTTGCAGGTCTTACCTTCCTCTCAACGAGGAAAGCCGAAGATACATATTTTTCCCGGGTATCCCTGATTTTCTGAAGAGTGTTTGCTACCATTTTAGGGTCCACTTCATCGGAAAGTTCTTCAGAGATTAGAGAGATTGCTTCGATAAGGTCTTCAAAGGTTGTTGAACGCACCTCGAGGATTTCTCCATCGCAGTGTTGCCTCACGGTATCAAGATAGCCGGCAGAGACCACAAGCACGTCGGCCTCAAGCAGGCGGGATATTTCTTCCTTAGAAGGACGATAGGCATTCGCAACAAAATAGTCTTTAATTCCGCACATTCCCATAAGGGACTCATACATTGGAGTCACAGCAATGGTCTTTTTTCCGACCCACAGGTTGATCTCACTCTGTTCTCCCTGCACCCTTAACAGCTCAATGATTTTCTCCTTTATGGCTTCAGGATCGTTCCTTTTGAGCCCGAAATAATCTGCAAACAGCGGGGTTGTGGAAAGCTGCCTGCTTCTCCCGCTGGGCACAGACTCAACAAATCCTCTTTCAATCAGGTCTTTTATATGGTCATAGGCTCCACTGCCCCTCATTTCGATCAGATCGGACTGGAGCAGGGGCTGATGATAGGCAACCATGGAAAGGGTCCGGAGCTTAGGGGCTGAAAGTTCTTTTGGGGCAACCTCCCGCATGAGTTCTGAATACTCTGGCTTGACCTGCATGACGTAACGTTCTCCAAGGTCCAGAATTTCAATGCCTGACCCCCGGGAAGAGTAAGCCTCCGTCAGCTCCTGTACTGCCGAGAAGACATTCTTTTTTGGCTTTCCGGTAATTTTCATAAGTTTTTCAAGGCTTACTGCCCTGCCCGCAGCAAAAAGAGCCGCTTCGATAATTTCAAGCTCACTCATAAGTTTCACGACCAGAAAAAAGGATAAGGTTATTCTTCAGTTAAGTTAACGTGTTTCTTCAGGAAAGTCCGCATCTATATGCTCCGGCTCAAAGGAAAGAACCTCAGGATATCCGGTTTCGTCAGGCTCTCCATCTGTGTACTCAACCGGAGGTTTACTGCCTGTGAACCTTTCTCTCCGGGAAAAGTCAGGCTCTGAAATATCTTCTGTTAAACCCTGTTTCATCTGGTGGAAAAGAAGCGGATTGCCCTCAGTGGAAAAACCGGATTCTTCTCCAGGATAAATATACAGTTCCCCGAAAAGTTCATTCTGGAAAAGCCAGATTTTTCTGCTCGAAGCAAGAAAGAGGAGAGAAAGGTAATCCATTATCTGGTCTTCGCTCAGTTGAAGAAAGTCAGAAAACTCCACAACAGGCTGCTTCATAAATAGCTCAACGAGCCTTGCCCAGATAAGTGCCAGCCTCGATATGATAGCCTCGTCATGGGCAATCCCGAGCACATCTCCGGTAGTCAGGGGATCATGCTTAATATCAGGTTCTTCTGCAGCCAGACGAGCTTTCTTTTCATTTTTCCTTGAAAGTGTCTTTTCAGCTTTTTTAAGTTCCAGAATAAGTTCGTTCAGTGTGACCGGTCTTGTAGAAAGGCGGCGTACAGGAAGCTTTGGGATAGGAAACTCGTCCGGCTCAGGGAGGTCATTATCAAAAAACCCAGAATCAAAGTCATCTTCTTCCTCTTCCCCTGTCCCGAGAATTACTGAAGACTTCATGCGGAGGAGGATAGCTGAATAAAGGAGAGTCCTTGAAGAAATCCTCAGGTCCATTTTCTGAAACTCTTCTATCCTGTGTAGAAAAGTATCAGTTAACTGCACAATATCAATATCCCAGGGATTGATCTTCCCGTCTTTTGCAAGTTCGACCATAATGCCCAGAGGTTCATAGGTATCAAATTCTGAGAGGTCAAGAAGAGCCCAATCGACGCCGAGGTATGAGAGAGTGGTCGGAAGCCCGAAAATTTCGGGGTTTGAAAAAAGAGAATCCTTTTCCCCGGATTCACGAACGTCAGGGGAAGGAAGTCCGGAAATGTCGAGTGCCGAGTTATCTATAAGTTCAGCCATTAAGCTTCACTCCGGTTATACTTGTGATATTATTCTCCTGCATGGTAACCCCGATCGTCCGGTTTGCAGCCTGGATCATGGGTTTTCTTAAAGAAACAACGATAAACTGGACTTTTGATCCTGAAACTTTAACGTGCCTTGAAACTCTTTCTACATTCCAGCCGTCAAGAAACATGTCAATCTCGTCAAAGGCATAGAAAGGAGCAGGGCGGTATTGCTGGATTGAAAAAATAAAGGCAAGTGCTGTAAGACTCTTTTCTCCTCCGGACATGGCTTCTATACGCTGGAGAGTTTTTTCTTTCGGCTGAGCCCGAAGAGTCATCCCTCCGGCAAAGGGGTCATCAGGGTTTTCCAGAAGAAGTTCCCCCATGCCATCGGAAAGTTCGTAGAAAATCTCTTTGAAATTGGCATTTATGCTTGTATAAGCCTCCATAAAGGTATCCCGCTTGAGCTGCTCGTACTGGTCAATGCGTTCAAGGAGCTGTTCCCTTTCGGTAAAGAGAGTATCGCGTTTGCCCTGCAGGTCTGAAAGCCTGAGTTCTACTTCGTTATATTCATCGATTGCCCGCATATTTACAGGCTCAAGCCTGCGCATGGCTTCTTCGATTGCCTGGATCCTCATGTAAACGGTTTCGTAACTCGGGACCTCGGAGGTCTCTTCTATGCCCCTTCTCTGTATCTCTTCAAGAAGCTGCTTTTCCTGGTCAAAAAGTGCGCTTCTCGTAGCTGTGAGCGTAAGTACCTGCTGTTTTGCCTTTTCAAGGGTGGTTGCAGCAATACTGACCCTTCGCTTTACTGCATTGTGTTCGGCCTGAACATTTTCCCTTTCTTTCTGGAGCCCTATAAGCTCGTCGGAAAGTTGAATTTCTCGTTTCTGTTTTTCCTCAAGCTGCGCCTCGAGTTCTGCAATCTTTGCCTTAAGAGAATCCACTCTCTCACGCCTTGAAGATTTCTTTTCATCAAGTTCCCTGATAAGCTCCTTGGCTTCGGCAATTTTCTGTTCCGCATATTCCTTTTCGAGCTGCAAGGCATTCAGGCTGGCTTCAGTATCCCTGATCCTGCCTTCAAGCCTGCGGATTTCCTCATCCACAAAATCGGCTTTTTTATTTATCTCGGGTAGAGGAGAATCAGCAAGTTTTGTCTCAAGTTCGGCAACCTGAACCTCGAGTTCAGCTGCAGCGCCTTCTTTCTCAGTCTTTTCCGCAATTACCCTGTCCATTTCAGCCCTGAGATCTGCCCTGGACTCTTCAATTGCCCGCAGGTCTGCCTGTTTAGCCTCAAGGAGTTCTGCAAGTTTGGTTTCCCTGCCAGAAATCTCCTGAAGTTCGAGCTCTTTTCTGGAGATAGTAGCCTCACAGTCGCGGATCTTTCTGCTCAACTCAAAAACATGGCTTTCAATTCTGTCCTGTTTACTGATCGCTGCAGTCCGGCTTGCATCAAGGGATTTTATTTCCCCTGCAAGCTCGAGAAGTTTGTCTTTTTCCGCGGCAGCAAAAGAAATCCCCGATTTTGAAGAAAGGGAACCTCCGACCATTGCCCCGCTCTTTTCAAGGAGTTCACCTTCGAGGGTGACCATTCTTGCTTTTCCCATGAGGCGGCGGGCACTGGCGAGATCTTCCATAACAAGAGTATCCTGGAAAACATACCAGAAAGCAGGCTCGAAATCCGGATCGAATTCAATAAGATCGATTGCGTACCCTATTATTCCGTTTTCATAATTGAGGCTCTCAAGCCTTCTGGAATCCTTCATTTTGTTAAGCGGAAGGAAAGTAGCCCGCCCGCCTTTTCTCCGCTTCAGGAATTCGATCGCCTCTGCAGCATCACGATCATTATCCACAACGACTGCCTGCATTCTGTTCCCTGCAGCAACCTCAAGGGCAGCCGCATAACTGCGATCAACTTTTCCGAGCTGCGCAATGGTCCCGTGAATTCCGAATAGCTCGTTTTGCCGGGAAGCCCCGATAACCATCTCCACAGCCCTTGAATACCCTCCACCCTGTTCCGAAGCCCGGACCCTTGCTTCAGCGATTGCATATTCCTGCTGGAGACCGTGAAGTCTGCTCTCAAGTTTCCTTATATCTTCTTTGATCCTGAAATGGCTGCTTTCGATATCGTCACGGTCTTTTATTAGGGAGTCGAGATTTTTAGTAAGTCTTTCAATCTCGTACTGGACAGAAAGGGTATCGCTGTCAGAGGCAGTGACTGCAGATTCTGCATCCCGTATCTGGTTTTCAATATCCCGCAGTTCCGATGACTTTCTTCTGAGAGTATCGAGAAGCCTGTCTTCATTACGGATAAGCTCGTTCTTTTCGTTTTTAACACCCTCGAGCTTCTTGCGGGCAGCCATAAGCTCGTCTCTTGTTGCTGCAAACTTTGCATCCACATCCGCAATCCTGCTCTGAAGCAGCATACGCTCGGTTTTTCTTTCGGACAGCTCAGCAGAAATGCTTTCTTTTCTCACATTCTCAGTTTCTATTTTCTCTTCGAGCTCCCCGACCTTGCCTTTTATGGAATCAATATCAACAAATGCCTTTCTACGCTTTGCATCAGCTTCTTCAAGTTCGGATTCCGAAAGCTCAATGCTATCCACACATCGGGAAATTTCCCCTTTTATTTCTTCGATTTCCCTTTTGACCTGCAGCTGTTCATCTTCCCCTTTTTTCCGGATTTCAAGCGAAATTGTTTCAAGGGCCTGTTCAAGAGCTTCTAATTCCTTTACCCTTTCATCCAGCAGTACCTGGACTTTTTCAAAGTGCTCTTCCTTGCCTGCAAGTTCTTTGTCCACATTTTCCAGTTCTGTTCTGGCATCCTTGAGCTTGGAAAGAAGGACATAGCCTTCAAATTTAATTTTTTCAGTCTTCAGAGACTGATATTTCAGTGCCTGGTCTCGTTCCCCTGCAAGTTTTTCAAGCTGGGTACGTACTTCTTCAAGGATGATGTCCACGCGTTCGACCTGCTGCCTGACGATTTCCAGCTCCCCGAGCGCCTTTTGCTTGCGCTCATCAAATTCCGCAACCCCGGCAATTTCATCAATAATCTTTCGTCTCTCTACAGAAGTCATGGAAATGATCTGCGTGACATCTCCCTGCATTACCACATTGTAACCTTCAGGCGTTACCCCTGCCTTTGCAAGCTGGGAATGGATTTCTCCCAAGCTTACGGCTTTTCCGTTAAAGTAAAAATAGCTGTAGTATGCGTTTTTTGTCCGCCTGACCTTTCTTGAGATTTCAACCTCATCAAGCTCTAATGGCATCTTGCGATCAGTATTGTCAAAACGGATCGTAACCTGGGCAAAATCAGGCTTTTTTGCCTCGTCACCATTGTAAATAAGGTCCGTGAGTTTTTCAGCCCTGAGGGTCCTTGAGCTCGACAGCCCGAGTGCAAAGAGGATCCCGTCTATAATATTTGACTTCCCACTACCATTAGGACCGGAAATAGTGGTGAAGTCATTGTAAAAGGAGATCTTCACTTTTTTTCCGAAGGACTTGAAATTAACGAACTCAATCTCTTTTATGTACACAGAATGCCTCTGAGTTATTGCGTTTTTGGGGAAATTTCCGTTTTTTCAGCCTCATTACGCCCGGGAGTCTTTCCGGTTACAGGTTATAATCTCCGCATCATCATTATCCCGAAGATCCACGGATTCATCGATTAAACGCTTTTTTTGAGCCTTTTCAGCGATTATATACTCGCACTTATAATCTTCATCAGGTCGAGCTCTTACAGGTTCTGCCTTTACATGAGATTGGTATCTCAAAGGAGACTGGTGCCTCGCAGAAGATGGCTGTCTTGGAGGAAATGATTGTCCCCCAGGAGCCTCTCTTACTGTAGTTGGTTGCCTCAGATTGCTTCTAAGCCGTTTTCGGTCTCCGCTCTCGGCGATAATATATTCACACTTTGTTTCGACAGGTTCCTGTTCGTCGAGTTCTCTGGGCTCAACCTCTCTTATTTTCAGCTGAACTTTTGCATTTGTGCCTGGCAGGGATGCAGGAGCTTCCCTGAAATCAATCAGCTCGGGTGCGGAAGGGTTCTCTTTCCTGTACTCAAGTTTACGTTTTGGCTTTCTGGAAAGAGGGGGGAGGTCAAGCGGGTCTTCGAGGACGGGAATGGAAACAGGGGGAGGAGAGTAAGAAATGGTGTTTTGCATGCATCCCAGAGCTCCGGAAAGTTTTTCAACGTCTGCTTCCAATTTTTTTATAAGCATTTTCTGGTCAAGCAGTTCCCTGACGAGTCCGTCCTGAATTCCTGCCATTTCTTTGAGCCGCCGGTCAATTGTTCCTGATTCATATTCTCTGCCAGAACTTAATTCAGCTCGCAATTCACCAAGAATCGAAGCCTTCATTGATGCAAAATCAGGGAGTTCCATCAATTCGGTCCTGATTTCGGAAAGGATCTGGTCCTTAAAAGAATCCAGATCAGAATTGTTTTCCATTTCGGTCTGCAGTTCATTGAGAACCGAAATCTTGATTGATTTTTTGAGAGTCTCGAGCTCTTCATAGGTTATTGACAGTCGCCTTTTAAGCGGTGTATTGTGCACATCCCTCTGTCCAGTTCTCATGAAAATACCTCTGATAATAAATAGGGTCCCGGGTTTCCTTATGTCTGAAGTTCTTATTAGAATGGAGAGTCGGTATAATATAATTAAATTGATTTGATCATACAAATTTAAATAATGTGTATAAAGTAGATGTAATCTTACTTTATATATATATGGTAATCGATAGTATTCAGCGGGCTCTAAATCACTCTAAATTATATTATAATAAGATAACTTTATTAATCTTTCTGAAAACGGCTGCAGAAACCATATAGCAGAACAGAAGAAATTGCATAAAATATAAAATTTCCGAAGGGAGAAGTTTTAAAGCCAAAGAAGACTGAAAACAGGAGAGATAGACCGAAAATGCTCTTGAAAAAATGGATCTTTTTCCTTGGATCTTCCTGTAAAGAATTGTTTGACTGCTAAAATGCCCACCTTCTGAACAGATTTCACTATCGGTAGATCTCATTTTCGAGCATAGAATAATATCATTCAAGATTTAAGTGAGTTCCTTGAAGAAAATAACTTTATTGAAGAGAAAAGAAGCAGAAAAGTAGGATAAATATTTTTCTATATACTCTATACGAAAAATGTTAAATAGGTATATCAGGTGCAAATCCATTTCCCGGAAGGATGAATAAAACGGAAGGCTGGGTAAAGTGAAACTACAGGAATAAGCGGCAATATAAAAGTTAGAGATAAAGTCCAGAATACGGGATACAATTAATAATTTCATGTAAGCAAGAAAGAGCCTTCAGTCCAGGGTTTTTACAAAATAGAGAATGAAACCCAAGAATTAACTCTAAAACGAAAGGAGTTAAAGAGTTGGATTTCAACAGGGGTCGGAAATTTTATAGAGGAAAGTGTTACTGAATGGACGGAATAGATTCATCGAAATTGAGAAGTACACTCTGCCTCTCCTGAATTTTAGGGGATGTACTGCAGTCCATCTCAAGAGCACTCTCGTTAACAATAGAACCGTGGGTTCCTGTGCTTACAAGGAAAAGTTGAACCTCTTCATCTTCCGGCTCTCGAAAATGGTCCATTTCGAAAATATCCATAATAACACTGAGCACGTTTTTGTGTAAGTGATCGGTAATCCGAGTCATCGGCAATAAACACGATGCATGAAGTATTAATAATTTACGATAACATGAGAATAGAAGAGAAAGAAGTAAAAGAGTTTAGTAATATATAAAAATTGTGCTCCGTATATAAAAGCCCACATTCCTGAGAATAAACATGAAAACCGATGAAAGATACTGGCTGTTTTTTGATCCTTTGATTAATAGCATAAATTGAGCAACTTTTCCTTAAAATATCGCTTTTCACTCTATTTAATGGAATTATGCGTCTAGCGTACAAGAAAGAAATGACTCATTATAGCGGATATGGTTGTACGGGTTAGAGATGCCTGCACTATTCCTATTGAGCAAAGCTCACTGATATAACCCATAAATTAGTCCTCTTGAGCGGAGCGAAAAGGACCTCGTGCTGTTGCACTTGCAGTGCAACTCCCAGAAATCTCCGATTTCCTGTGATCCCGAAGCGGAACTCGGGAAGCGAAACTCGGGAATTAAAGAAAAAGAGGCCCGAAAATCCGGATTAAAATGCCTGCCACAAGAGCAAGGAATATGGTGAAAATAACAATCATAGCCGTGTCCTTTGTTCCAAGCTCATGCTTGAGTACTGCAATAGTTGCCACGCACGGGACATAAATGGTTGTTATAATTGCAAACTGGTACATCTGAAGTGGAGTCATTACAGCTGCAAAGTTGGCTGTACCTGCAAGTACTGCAAGGATCTGGAGAGCCATTTCCTTTCTGAGAATTCCAAAGACCAGAGCTGTTGCAGCAAAAGCCGGAAGGCCCAGAAGCCCTACAGATACGGGTTCTACAAAATCCTGGAAAATAGAGAGAATACCAAGGGCATCGGCAATTCCCAGGAACGCACTCCCTGTAAGCAGCAGTGGGAAAGCGATATATAAAAACTCACGGCTTTTCATCCAGGTCTTCCTGAGAGTGGATTTCAGCTCAGGTTTTCGAAGGGGAGTCATTTCCATAATAAAGCCGCTTCTCTGGCCCGGGAGAGTTCTTCCGAGAACCCAGCCCATTGCTGCAATGATGAGGATTTCGAGTACATAGATAGAGACAGCGGGCCAGAAACCAACAAAGGTCCCTACAAGTCCCAGGATGATAACTGTCCTTGCGGAACAGGGAATAAGAGAGATGAGAAGTGAAGCTATCCGTTTCTCCCTCCGGGTGCCAAGGGCATGTACTGCCATTATTGCAGGGACATTGCAGCCAAAACCCAGAACCAGAGGGATGACAGCTCTCCCATGAAGCCCGAGCTTATGCGTCAGGTTGTCCAGGAGAAAAGCTGCCCTGGTCAGGTAGCCTGAGTCCTCGAATATGGAAAGGATGGCATAGAAAACTGCAATATACGGGATTGCAATTGCAAACCCGGCTTCCACACCCCGCAAAGTATAAAGAATCAGGTTTCTGAAAATAGGTGCCATGCCAAGAGTCATTGCTTCCACTGGCTGGATCACATAAGGCTCAAAAAGATCGTTCACGATCCAGGTTTCAAGAAAGCCCCCTACCCTGAAGACGAGAAGAAATGTAAGGAGCAGCGCAGATATTAGAACTACAATCCCGAAGTTAGGAGAGGTAAGAACTCTATCTACCCTATCACGAAACCTTTTTTTCGGCTCGAACGCTGAGACTACTCTATCCACGATATGCCCGGATTCTCCGTACAGGTCTCTTGCGACGGTATCGGGAACTGAAATTCCGTGCTCGATCTCAAGGTTCTGCCTGAAGCGCCTGGCAGAAGAGAGAATTGCGTTGGCTTCAGGCGGCATACAGCAGAGTTCCACAAACTCGGCGTCATTCAGCAGAGCTGCAATTTTAACACTTTGAGAGGTATCCGGAAAAGAATGGTCAAGACCGGACAGAGCCTGGCGGATCCACTGGCTGTACCTTACCCTGTGGTGCTCCTGGACTTTTCCTTGTTCTTCTAGAGCTATAAGCACTACCTCATCAAGCCCTACTCCCCAGGTTGCAACAGTGGGGACTACAGGCAGGCCCAGGAGGTCTGAAAGTTTATCCGCATCGATAAGAATTCCGAGCTCTGCTGCCAGATCCACCTGATTTAAGGCAATAACCATAGGTATATCGAGTTCCAGCAGCTGCAAGGTCAGGTAAAGGTTTCTCTCAAGCCTGCTCGCATCAAGGACATTGATAATGACATCCGGCCCATCTTCAATCAGAAATCTCTTGGTTACCTTTTCATCTTCGTTTGCAACCCCAAGGGAATATATCCCTGGCAGGTCAACAACTTCAATAGTCCTGCCTCTGGCTTTTACACTTCCTCTTTTAAGTGCAACCGTGGTTCCCGGGTAATTGGAAACCTCAACACCAACCCCTGTAAGCCTGCTAAAAAAAACGCTTTTTCCAACGCTAGGGTTGCCTATGAAAGCCAGTGTCACATCATAAGGAGAATTCTTTTTATCTCCATTGCTTGAATTACAGCATGAGCTGGAAATCTTTATCACTTCTCCGTTAATTGCGCTCCATGCCAGTTACGTGCGATTTATCCTTTTTTACGCACTTTTGCCTCTAGGAGTGATGAAAATTTTCTTAGCTATATCTCTTCCGAGAGCAATCTCAGACCCAACAGCCATGACTGAGATACATCCTTGTTTTTGCTTGCGCCTGACTTCAATGTCCTCTCCTGTAAGGATACCAAGAGAGGTTAAACGCTCTTTTGTCTCCCTAGGAAGTGTTACCCTGGCAATCGTGCCTGAACTTCCTTCGTTCATTTCATCGAGAGGAATGAAGCATTCCTCACGCTTCAGGTTATTTTTATCGATGTTTATAGGGTGCCCGTCAGGACAGTACTCCGGGCTTCCCAGAAAATCATAAAGTCTCTCAAGTACTGAGTCCGATACCGCATGCTCAAGCTCGCAGGCTTCCCTGTGAGCTTCCTTCCGGTCAAAATCAAGGACTTCAGCCAGGAATGTCTCAAGCACCTGGTGTTTCCTTTTGATCCGGACAGCTTCCTCAGCCCCTTTTTCGGTCAATTCAACCCCTTGATAAGGCTTATACTCAACGAACCCCATAGAATGCAACTTTTTGATCATTTCCGTCACACTGGGTGAAGATACGTTCAGCTCTTCTGCAATTTGTTTGGTTTTTGCAGGGCTCTGGTTTTTCGTAATAAGGTAAAGAATAGTTTCTAAGTACTCTTCAAGTCGATCCGTATGCATTAACACCATCCCGCCAGCACATGTCCGAAATATTCCAGGTAAGATAATTAGGACAACCTAAAAAACATAATCACTGAATAAATAGCTTTTGGTTTTTGCCTGTTTAAATAAATTCGGATTGAAAAAAGTTTCAAAATCGGGATTTATCACCTGATATTTGGCAGAAAAAAATAAAATAAGAAATTAAGGAGCCGTGAAAAGTAAGACTTCCTGAGGGTTCCGGGAATATCTCAGGCATTGATAGGTTTAGTTTTGATAGATTTGAGAACTGCAATTTCATTACAGTCCGGAAATTTGGGGCACCTGATACATCCAGACCAGATTTTCCTGGGAAGGCTGTTTTTATCCACGATATTAAATCCCATGGTTTCAAAAAAACCAGGCACATAAGTAAGAGCAAAGACTTCCTTCATGCCGAGGTCTTCCGCGTCCTCAAGACAGGCTGAGACAAGCTTTGTACCCACTCCTTTTCTTGCACAATCGGGCTTAACTGCGAGAGCAAGGATTTCTGCAAGGTCTTCCCATACAATATGCAGGGCACAGCATCCAACAACTTCTCCTTCGATCTCACAGACATAATAGTCCCTGATGTTCTCGTACATCTCACTCAGGGAGCGAGCAAGCATAAGCTCATCCTTAGAGTAATTGTTGATGATTTGCTTCATCTCGACAACATCACTTATCCTGGCTTTTCTGATCAATTCCTGTTTCCTCTTAAGCGGCAGTTATGTTTTTTAATAGAAGTTATGCGTATTATAAGCATTTACTATATTGCAGCTAATAATTGTATTTCTAAATAAGAAATTTATCCATAATTTGCATAACAGGTTACTCCCATATTTTTGCCTTTGCTCTTATTCTGTATCTTCTCTTATTCGGCATATTCTTCTCCTATTCTGTATTTTCGTCTCCTATTCTGTATTTTCTCTTATCTGCAATACCCGGGCGCTGATGTTTAACAGGTTTCTAATTAAGCCTCTTTTCTTGCTCTGCTCTTCCTTTCTGGTTATCTGCTTTTTCGTTCCCCTGAAGAGAATCTGTTTTTTACGGACGCCGTGCAGAAATGTCCAGAAAACAAAAGCATAAACTGATAACCTGCTGATGAAAAGACACTGGATTTACAGGCGGGGCTTTTTATAGGAAATAAGTTTCCAAAAGTAGATCAGTAAAACAGAAGAAAAAAACAATGAAAATGGAATAAAGGTGAAGTAAGGCATGGAAGAAGAAGCAAACGCAAAATAAGACAGGAAAAAGAAAAAAAGGAAAAAAATGAGACCGGAAGAAGAAAAAAAGGAAAAAAGAAGCCAGAAAAAGGAAACAAAGGTAAAAGGAAACAGAGGTAAAAGGAAACAGAGGTAAAAGGAAACAGAGGTAAAAGGAAACAGAGGTAAAAGGAAACAGAGGTAAAAGGAAACAGAGGTAAAACAGAAAATAGATAAAAATGGAATTTAGCGGGCGCGAAGGGATTTGAACCCCCGATTTACAGCTTAGGAGGCTGCCGCCATATCCGGGCTAGGCCACGCGCCCACAATGATCTCCCGAAAATACAGCATGTAACTGTATGCTAAAACTGCATTTCAGGTGAAGTATCCATAATACCGGCATAAGATATATATTTAATTATCGCTCCGAAGCACAGAAAGTCTGCGAGCGTGATCATAACAGATGCTTCCGGAAAGTTTTAAATCTAATGTAAACCATGTAATTTCGATTGGTTAACAATACGCTTATGATTATAGTTACATCGCCCGTAGAGGTTAGCTGAAAAAAGAGTTAACAATACACTCTGTACTATGATTATACCCATTAGAATTACCGAATTTACTGAATTCACATTCATAAATTTCCAAAAATTAATTAATATTTACCTGACGCTTTTTCAGGCGGGAGAACTCAAGTAAATAATAAAAATGTAAGAAGCTGACAGAAAGCAGGGTAAAGAGATAAAATTAACAAAAAAGGAAAAAATATGCATATAAGACATGATCATTCTCACCCCGTCCATACTCCCGAGCTCCGGAAAATGGTCTTTGCTTCCCTCTTTGCAGCCCTGACTGCTGCAGGAGCTTACATACAGATCCCCATACCCTTTTCACCTGTTCCGGTCACACTGCAGGTATTCTTTGTCCTACTTGCAGGAAGCATGTTGAAAAGTAAATGGGGAAGCCTGAGCATGATTGTATATACCCTGCTTGGCATTGCAGGTCTTCCGGTCTTTGCGGGAGGCAGTTCCGGAATAGGAGTGCTTTTTGGGCCTACCGGAGGATACATTTTCGGTTTTATACTGGCGGCTTACCTTACAGGGAAGCTTTCCGAAAGGGCGGAAAGTGCCGGAAAATCAGGGCTTGCGGTCAATGCCCTTAATATGAGCACAGGAATTCTGGTCATATATACCCTCGGAGTTTTCCAGTTGATGCTGGTAGCTGAAATCGAACCCTGGAAAGCCCTTGCCCTCGGAGCCATTCCCTTCCTGCCAGGAGAAATAATAAAAACTTCAGTTGCCGCATATATCGCTTCAACCCATGAATTCTAAATCAGGCATGAGCTCTAACTCCTGATGGACTCTAAAGTTCTGGTGATCCTAAGCTCGGTGGATCCTAAGCTCTGGTGGATTCTAAAGCTCTGGTAGATTCTAAAGCTCTGATAAGTTCTAAAGCTCTGAGTAATCCCCTATTCACAGAAAAGCCGAGCGATTAAATTTTCCTGTAATTTAAAAAGAAAAAATAGAATTCGATTCAGCATGATAAGGCTCGAAAACGTAAGTTACAGCTACCCTGATGGAACCCCTGCCCTAAGAAACATAAATATGGGAATAAAAAAAGGGGAATATATAGGGATAATAGGCAAAAACGGAAGCGGGAAATCAACCCTTGCCCTCCACCTTAACGGTCTCCTGAGACCTCAAAAAGGAAAGGTTATGGTTAGAGGCATGAATACCGGAGATTTTTCAAAGCTCCAGGTAATAAGGAAAATTGTTGGCATCGTGTTTCAGAACCCTGAGACTCAGTTTGTTGGTAGGACCGTAGAAGAAGACCTGGCCTTCGGGCCTGAAAACCTTTGCCTTCCTCCTTTGGAAATCCGGAGGCGTATAGATAGAGCCCTTGCTGAGATAGAGCTTGAGAAATACAGGTACCACTCTCCGAAAGCCCTGAGTGGGGGACAGGGACAGTGCGTGGCTCTTGCAGGAGTCCTGGCCATGGAGCCCGAATGTCTTGTTTTTGATGAAGTAACCTCTATGCTTGACCCTGAATCGGGAAAAAATGTCCTTGAACGCGTAAAAAGGCTGCATGAAAAAGGAAAAACCGTTGTACATATCACACATAACCTTGAAGAACTTCATGCTGCAGACCGGATTATCGTAATAGACAGAGGGAGGATATTGCTTGAAGGAAAACCAGAGAACGTACTCTCAGACCCTTCTCTCCTGGACCTCGGGCTCACTCCGCCTTCCTTGATAGAACTTGCAGAGCACCTGAAAAAACATGGAGTTGTAATCCCCTGGGATAAAACTTCTTCCCCTTCAAGCTTTGCGGAGGAAATATGCCGATTATTCTTGAAAACATAAGTTTTTTCTACTCGAGAAATACCCCTCTTGAAACTGCAGCCTTACAAAATGTTAATCTGCGTATCGAAAAAGGGGAATTCGTCGGGATCCTGGGAGAAAAAGGTGCAGGAAAATCCACCCTTATAAAACTGTTTAACGGGCTTTTGTGCCCGGATTCAGGAAAAGTAACCGTTGATGGACTTGCTCCTTCTTCAAAAGAGGTTAAAAGCAGGATAGGGATGGTCTTTCAGCAGGCTGCAGACCAGCTTTTTTGCAGGACAGTATATGAAGAGATAGCATTCGGACCTCTAAATTTCGGATACTCCAGAAAAGAAACTGAAGAAAGGGTATTTGAAGCTCTTGAAGCAGTTTCTTTCGACCGCACAATGCTATCTCGAGACCCTTTCAGCCTTAGCGGGGGAGAAATGCAGAGAGTTGCCCTCGCGGGTGCTCTTGCCCTGAGGCCGGACTACCTTGTACTGGACGAGCCCATAACCGGGCTCGACCCTTCAGGGAAAAAAGAAATTCTGGACACTCTTAAAAAGATGAAGGACCAGGGAACTGCAGTTATAACGGTGACCCACAATCTGAAAGGGTTTTTCCCCCTGCTGGAAAGAATAGTGCTTCTACGGGAAGGTAGGATAAGTTTTGAGGGAAGCAGGGAAGAATACCTTGAGACCGAAAATGTGCTTCTTCCTCCGATAGCGTCCATGATAAGAGAACTCAGGTCAAGAGGAATGCCAGTGAACCCTGCCATATTTACGGTTGAGGAAGCTCTTAAAGAGATATTGAGAGTAAAATCAATGATTGAAAAAGAAAACTCTGAAAAATAACCTGAAAGCAGTCCAAAGTAGTCCAAAGTAGCCCAAAGTAGCCCAAAGTAGCCCAAAGTAGCCCAAATTGGAATAAAATAGCCCAGGAAACCTAAAGTAACATAAATCAATCTGAGATCGCCTCAAAAAGCATATAAAGAAAAGAAAAGAAAAGAAAAGAAATGGGAGAACAAGAATAAGAATGCAAGAACCTGTCTTCAGTTACATACCCGGGAAATCCTTTCTACATACGCTTGATCCCAGGACAAAACTTACAGCTGTGATGCTGCTGGGCATTCTGGCTTTCAGGACTGAAAGTTTTTTCGGGATAGGAATCCTCTTTGCCTTTTTTGTTGCCCTTACTTCATTTTCCGGGCTGCCTGCAAGAGTATTTCTCAGGGCAGTAAGACCGATGGTCCTATTCATTATATTCATCTTTCTTGCACAATTATTTTTTACCGAAGGAAAAGTGCTGACTTCTTTCTGGATTCTGCATCCCAGCCTAGAAGGGCTTCAAAACGGGTTCAGACTTTCTGCACGGTTTATACTTCTCCTGCTTTTTGCCGCCCTTATGACAGCCAGTACTGACCCTTCTGCAATCACTTGCGGGATAGAGAGGATGCTGCGCCCGCTGCCACTTCGCTGGCTGGGTGTGAACTCCTTTGAGCTTGCGACAATGATGAACCTCTCGATAGCTTTTCTTCCACTTCTCTTTGAAAGGGTTGAGAGGACAAAAGCTGCTCAGGCTTCAAGGGGCATGTATTTCGGGAAAAATCCTTTTCACTCAGTTCCTGCCCTTGCGATTCCCCTGATAAGAGGAGTGATAAGGGACGCTGAAGAACTCGCCCTGGCAATGGAAAGCAGAGGATATCAGGGAACTCGTAGGACCTCAATGCATGAGCTTTTAATGCAGAGAAGGGACTGGATATCCCTTTTAGCCCTGGTATTGTTTGCAGCCCTCCTCCTGAGATTTTGAAGAAGGAATAAAATTGTGTGCGGCCACCCCGCCCTAAAAAAAGCTATTCGACAATTAATTTGAAAATATACGGGCGCATAACACCATCCCAACAAAGTATATATGATAACATTTATTACTACGTTAGTAACACCGAAAACTCCGGGATGGAGGCAGGTTGAGGTTGAAACATGGAATCAGATGCCATTGACTGGAACGAGATCTGGAAAGAGACGTTGGAAAAACAGTTAAAATCAAACAGGAATGTGGATTGTGCGACCATATGGTACAGTAAGGAAAACGCCAGGCGCTTCTGGAGGATGTTCCAGGATGATAAGGCAAGGGCAATAACCGAAAAGAGAATAGAAGGCATGAAACTCTCCTCCGACTCCAGGGTTCTCGATATAGGAGCCGGGCCCGGGACCCTTGCAATTCCGATTGCACAGCGAGTAGCCCATGTAACCGCTGTAGAGCCTTCGGAAGGCATGGTGAGTGTTATGAGGGACAACATCAATGAGTACGGAATCGAAAACATCGACTGTGTGCACAAAGACTGGGAAGCCGTTGATGTTGAATCCGACATTTCCGCTCCTTATGACGTGGTTTTTGCTTCATACTCCCTGGGCATGAAAGACATACGCGCATCGGTTCGTAAGATGGTGGACGTTTCTTCGAAGTACGTTTACCTCTACTGGTTTGCAGGGGAAACTTCCTGGGACATGCATTCCCGGAAACTCTGGCCACTTCTTCACGGGAGTGAGTACCAGCCAGCCCCTAAGTGTGACGTTCTCTATAATGTGCTCTATGACATGGGAATCTACCCGAACATAAGCGTTTTTCCCTTCGAGCACATCCACAGGTATGCAACCCTTGAAGAAGCTGTTAAGGATTTCAAGTCATACTACAATGCAAGCTCCGATACCCAGGAAGCCATCCTCAGGGACTACTTTGAAGACGTGCTAGAGGAAGATGACGGGGCCCTTATTCAGAGAGGGTGGTCCACAAGGGTAAAGATGTGGTGGAAAAAACCAAACTAAACCGATCGGGACCTTAAAGGGCCGCTGTATTGTCGAAAAATAACGAATTAATCAAGTACTGCCCAAAGTGCCCAGATACTGCTCAAAACATCTCTTTTACTCTTCGCCTCATTTCGCCATTTCAGGCCGGAGCAGTTTTTAGAAAGAGATTAATATATGAACAGTTGTTCATATATTCATGCAAGATAAGTGTGAACGAGTGAGCCCTAAGCATATCGAGGTCCTGCTACAGAAGGTTCCGGACACAGAAATAATTAAAAGGATGTCTGCAGTCTTTCAAGCGCTTCAATCGGATACCAGGCTGAAAATCCTTTTTTTACTCAGGCAAAAAGAGATGTGCGTTTGTGAACTTGAGCAGGCTCTTGAAGTCACACAATCAGCGGTTTCTCATGGGCTTCGGACCCTCAGGCAGCTTGACCTTGTTAGGGTCAGGCGGGAAGGAAAATTTACAGTTTACTATATCGCAGACGAACATGTACGCATGCTCATCGAGATGTGCCTTGAACATGTGGAGGAGAAAAAGTGATTTCTGAAATCTTCAGCCCTTTTCCTGCCCTTCTTTTGGGTATCCTGCTCTCCTCCTGGGAAATCTTTGTAGAAGCTGCCCCTTACCTAATTTTTGGTTTCGGGATCGCCGGAATCCTCAATACCCTTGTTCCGGACCAGAAAATTGTAGACTATCTTGGAACATCAGCAGGAAAAGTCCGTTCTGTAGTCAATGCCTCCCTTGCAGGACTTCCCCTTCCCCTTTGCTCGTGCGGAGTGATCCCCGCAGCCATGTCTATAAGGAAAAGGGGGGCAAATAGAGGTGCAACTCTATCCTTCCTGATCTCAACTCCTCAGACCGGAGTGGACTCTATTGTAATCACCTACGCTCTACTTGACCCCTTAATGACTGTTTTTCGTCCACTTGCAACCCTTGCAACTGCAATTCTTGCAGGGCTCGCAGACAACCTGCTGATAGGAGAAGAGCCGGAAAAAAAAGAGAGCAAAAAACAGGGAAAAACCGGGAAAAAAGCAGAAATCCTTGCAGCCTCAGCTCTTGTGGGAGTATCGGCAGCCGGAAACAAATGCAACTCCCCTCCCTGTAACTGCAGTACAAATGAGATGCCAGGAATAGAAAAAAAGGAATATTCTGCCATAAATACAGTACCCTTAAAAGTCCGACCCATGCAATTGAAGACTGGATCTGGAGAAGGAGCCCGATCTCTCATACTTTCACCCACAATGTGCATGCCTGAAAACAAAGCCACCTCATGCGGCTGCGGGCACTGTGAGCAGGAGAAAAATGAAACATTGCCTGCCGGGAAGCTCAAAAAATCCGTAAAAGAAAAGTTCCTGGACAGTTTGACATACGCCTACATAGAGCTTCCCGGAGACATTTCAAAGTGGATGCTAATCGGGATTCTGTTTGCAGGGATAATTTCCTATGCCGTTCCCGAAACCCTGATCCAGGAATACCTTGGAGGGGGGATCGGGTCAATGCTGGTCATGCTTGTAGTGGGCATTCCACTTTACATCTGCGCTACAGCCTCGACTCCTCTTGCCGCAAGCCTCGTAGCCAAAGGAATGAGCCCTGGAACGGCTTTTGTTTTCCTTCTTGCAGGGCCTGCAACCAATGCGGCAACCATAACTATGGTCGCCCGGTTTCTTGGAAAACGTTCCGCAGCCCTTTATCTGGGAGTAATCTCTATCTGCGCACTTGGAGCGGGAATCCTTCTCGACTGGCTTTACCTTAAGCTGGGAATAAGCGCAACTGCAACCCTTGGAAGCGCAGGAGAACTGCTTCCTGAAAGCATTAAGATCGGTTTTGCGGTCTTCCTGCTCCCTCTAATGTTATACGGAATCTTCCGCAGGGGTCAGAAATGCAGCTGCACGGAATGCCATTGAAAGGAAGATAGATAACAGGAAGAAATCAGGCAGAAATCAAAGAAAAAATAATAAAAAGAGTAAGATAGATACCAGAAATATAAATCCTTATAGATAGAATAATCAACATGCAGG
Source organism: Methanosarcina sp. DH2 (assembly GCF_020804225.1). Lineage (GTDB taxonomy): Archaea > Halobacteriota > Methanosarcinia > Methanosarcinales > Methanosarcinaceae > Methanosarcina. Next base: position 291,197 of record NZ_WJBI01000001.1, on the reverse strand, counting down.
AAAATCCAGACTTCCAGGAAAAAAAAGAACCGAAAGAGAGCAATTTCAAGGCCCCAGGAGAACTTGAAACTGGCTATACAGAGAAATCATGGGAAAAACCTGAGAAAACAATGGAAGAAAAAGGCACCACCATAGATCCTGTATACCAGGAAAGAAAAGAACCAAAGGCAAGTGACTTCAATATTTCAGGAAAAGTTGAAACCGGCTATACAGAGAAATCATGGGAAAAGCCTGAGAAAACAATGGAAGGAGCAGGAGAAGAAGCTAGAATAGGTATAGGGATAGGAATCGGGGAAGAAACCCGAGAAGAGAAAAGCACGGTTTATAAAAAGGAAAAGCGCCTGACAAGAAGTAAAACTAATCGTATGCTCTTTGGAGTCTGCGGTGGGCTCGGGAAATACTTCGGGATTGACCCAACCCTTGTAAGACTTGGCTTTGTCCTCCTTGCTCTGCTAGACGGGATAGGGATCGTTATATACATTATTCTGACAATAATCATGCCCCAGGAAGATAGCGTCAAATAATACCCGAAACCCAGAGGTCACAGTTAGAGAAAAGAAGATCCCAAATCAGTGAACGAGATAGGGCTTGTGAGAGATTATACCGGGTATTTCCATGTATTCAGCACCCCGGTAGACTGCTTTTTTATTTGATTTCTATTTTTATTTAATTTCAATTTTTTCAACTTTCAAACCTGTTTTTAAATTTCTGCTATATTAAAAGTCTTGTAACGCAAGTTTCCGTAAAAAGCTCCAGCGATAATGGAAACCTGTTGTCAAAAAAAGAAAAATAGAATTAAAAACGAGTGAGAGTTTCAATAAAAGCATAAAAACATCAGGAAGAAAGAAAAACCAGGAAAAAAGTTGAGGTTTATTTACTCAGGATTAACCAAAAGTAATCAAAAGGAATAAAGCGGGCTCGAAGGGATTTGAACCCCCGACGTCTGGGTTAGAAGCCCAGCGCTATATCCTGGCTAAGCCACGAGCCCTGTTTGCTTTTCTACTGCGGAATACGAAATGCGCCTTCTAGAATAAAAGCCTTTTGTATGAACGTGTTAATTCGAGCGGTATAAAATCTTAAAATATTTATGTGGAAGCGGAATTGTAATATATATTCAGTATCTACCCGCTTTAATTGGAATGTTTCTTAAGAACCTCAGTATGGTGACTCTCCCGGAGTTCTAAGTTCCTTTAAGAGCTTTGCATAGAGTTTACATACTGCTAAAGAGTGAAAAAGTTAAATGGGCTACTGGCTTGTAGGTTAAAGATTGTACTGGGCCGAAAGCTCCAGTTAAATACCTATAGGTAATAAAAACCAAAAAGGATGATTTGCAAATGAGTGAGTTACTGATTTATTTAGACGGGAAATTTGTCCCGAAAGCCGAAGCCAAGGTTTCGGTTTATGACCACGGCTTCCTCTATGGAGACGGCGTGTTCGAAGGCATAAGGGCATATAACGGGCGTGTTTTTAAATTAAAGGAACACGTTGACAGGCTTTATGACTCAGCAAAAGCAATTGCAATGGACATACCTATCACAAGGGAAGAAATGTCCGAGATAATCCTTGAGACTCTCAGGAAAAACGACCTTAAAGACGCTTACATCCGCCCTATCGTGTCAAGAGGGATCGGCGACCTCGGGCTTGACCCCCGCAAGTGTGAAAAGCCAACTATTGTTGTTATCGCTCAGGGATGGGGAGCCATGTACGGTGACCTTTATGAAGTCGGGCTCACAGGAGTCAGTGTCTGTGTCCGCAGAAACGCGCCTGATGCCCTGTCCCCTAACATCAAGTCCCTGAACTATCTCAACAATATCCTTGCAAAGATTGAAGCCAATGAGAAAGGAGGAGACGAAGCCGTCTTCCTTGACCAGAACGGCTTTGTGTGCGAAGGCTCGGGAGACAATATCTTTATCGTCAAAAACAACCAGGTCTTTACCCCACACACAATAAGCAACCTGAAGGGCATCACAAGAGCTACAGCCATCGAGCTTCTGGACGATATGGGATACAAAGTCATCGAATCAAATCTCGGCCTGTTTGACCTCTATACAGCAGATGAAATCTTTGTCACCGGAACTGCAGCCGAGTCTGCTCCCGTTACCAAACTTGACGGAAGACTCATAGGTACAGGCAAACCGGGATCCCTTACAATGAAAATGGTTGAAGCCTTTGATAGAATAACCAAGACCACTGGAACACCCATTTATAAATAAAGAGCTACTCAACAACAGAGAGGGACTCTGAAGATAAAAGCAAAAACTGCGGGAGTTTTCCCGCCAGAATCTTTTTTCGACAAGGACTTTTTCGACGAGGATCTTTTTCAGCCAATATTTTCATCTATTTTTCGTTCAATAACTTCAGTCGATATTTTCTCAATAATTTCAGTCGATATTTTCAGCTATTCTTTTCAACCGTCCTACACCTTATCCTTAAGAGCCAGAACTTTTTAGCTGCAAGAGCAATTAAGCATGCAACGACAGATTGATGTGTACCAAGAAATCCTATTAAGGTAAAAAATCCAACTGAAAACCGATAAGACTTCGGATTTGATTCTCATGAAACGAAAAGAATTTCGGGAACTTGTCTCTGTGGAGGAGGCGCGGAGAATAATAAACAGCCTTCAGGTCCGTCCTGAAAAAGAAAGCTCAACCCTTGAAAATGCTTACGGAAAGATCCTTGCAGAGGATATAGTCACCGAAATTAATGTCCCACCTTTCGCGAGATCTGTGATGGACGGCTATGCAGTCAGGGCAGAAGATACTTACGCCTGCAGTGAGACAGAGCCTGTAAAGCTGGGACTACTTGGAAATATCCCCGCAGGTTCGGATGCGAAATTCACAATCGCGACAGGGGAAGCTGTGGAGATCGCGACAGGAGCCCCGATTCCCGAGGGAGCTGATGCTGTGGTCATGGTCGAGTATACCTCTGAAGAAAAAGGAACAGCATTTGTCTTCAGGCCTGTAACCGTGGGTGAGAATATCATGAAAGCAGGCTCTGACATCCTTAAAGGAGAAAGGGTGTTGCGCAGGGGAAGGAGGCTGGGCACAAGAGAAATCGGAGTCCTGGCTTCCGTAGGAAAAAAAGAAATTCCCGTACTCAGGTTGCCTGTTGGGATAATTTCGACTGGAGACGAACTCGTCCGTCCGGGTGAGATACTGACTTCGGGGAAAGTATATGACGCAAACTCTTACACTCTGTACGCAGGAGTCCAGGAATGCGGAGCTTTTCCGCTGCTTTATGGAGTTGTAAAGGACGACGAAAAGGAGATGAGAAAGGCACTTGAAACTGCGGTTTCTGAGTGTGCCCTTGTCCTGACTTCGGGCAGCACGTCTTCCGGGGCAGGGGATGTGATGTATCGGTTAATAGACGAGACAGGAGAGACCCTTGCTCACGGGATCAACATAAAGCCTGGAAAACCAGTGGTTATTGGCGTCATAAAAGGTATCCCTATTATAGGGCTTCCCGGAAACCCCACATCTGCTTTAATGATCTTCAACGAATTTGTGGCATCTCTTCTGAGAAAATCCCTGGGAGCAGAGGCAGGAGTCAGAAAAACGGAAAACGGAATAATGGGTACAGATCTCCGTTCTGAAGGGAGGCAACAGCTTCTTCCCGTAGGAATAGTGAGGGGAATGGTTTATCCTGCAGACCGGGGCTCAGGCGCCATAACCTCTCTTTCCGGAGCAGACGGCTTTATAGAAATCCCGCCGGAAACAGAATTTATAGAAGCAGGAACTTCAGTGGAAGTAACCCTTTTTGGCGAGGTTGAAAAGCCGGATTTGCTTATAGCAGGAGGTTTCTGCCCCGGACTTGACGTTCTGGAAGACCTCAGCGGGCTTCGGTTCAGGACACTTTACACCAGCTCAACCGGGGGTTTCAGTGCAATCGCCGCAAAGACCACAGATATTGCAGGCGTGAACATGCCCTCCAGGAGTACAGAAGGGCAGGATGGCACCCTCCCGAATGAACTCCTATATAATGTCCCCACAATAGAGGCAATGAGGCTTGCAGGCGTTGTACTTTTCAAAGGGTACAGGAGGGAAATGGGGCTCCTTGTAGGGCACAAAATCCCGGTTTCCGGACTTAAAGATCTACCAGGTAAACGTCTGATCAACCGGAACAGGGGTTCGGGTACAAGGGCTCTTCTTGAGCTGAAAATTTCAGAGTTCGCAGCTAAAAATGGAATTAGCAAAAAAGAATTTGCGGACTCAATACAAGGGTACGTTTCCGGAGCGAAATCTGAAGTTGCTGTCTGTGAGGCTGTTCTTTCAGGAAAAGCGGATGCTGGAGTGGGCATAAGGAATTGTGCAGAAAGAAATAATGACCTGAAATTCATAAAACTCGCAGAAGAAGAGTATGATTTCTTGATTCGAAAAGAGGTTCTGGATACTCCAGAAGTCAAAAAATTCCTTCAAACTCTTAGTTCTGCAGAATTTGCCTCAAGACTTCCGGCAGGACTGCAGATATATGAGAGAACCGGGGAGATATTACCTTTTGAGTAAAGCGCATGATCTGGATATTAGCCTGAATATGTCGAATCAATAAGGTTTAAATATTATTATACTTATTAAGAGATATAAATTATAACGCATATCTCACAAATTATAAAGCATATCTCACGACTTCAAGATAAGTCAGCAAAATCATTTCTTAGAATAGAATCGGTCCATCTCAGTGAAGTCGTTCAGGGTAATGAAATCATTCCATAGGTATATATATTTCATCCAACTATTCAGGATAAAATATCCAGATAACGGATCTGTTTTGGATCAAAAAAGGTTTGTAGAGACCGGATGGATACGGTTTCTTTTTTCAAATAATATGAAAATCATTTCTTCAGTCCCGAAGTCGGCAGGTTCCAGATGAGCAGCATACAGGAGCAAATACAGGAAGTAGAAGACGAAATTCGAAAGACCGTTTACAACAAGGCAACTTCTCACCACATAGGCAGGCTGAAAGCCAAGATGGCCCGCATGCGGGACGAAATTGAGAAGAAAGCCTCCTCAAAAAGTGGAGGAGATGGTTACTCGGTCAAGAAATCGGGAGACGGTACCGTAACTCTCGTAGGCTTCCCTTCGGTAGGTAAATCCACGCTTCTGAATAAAGTCACGGGCGCAAAATCAGAGGTAGCTGCATACGAATTCACCACCCTTACTGTAGTGCCTGGCGTGCTTGAGCACAAAGGCGCAACAATTCAGTTCCTTGACGTGCCCGGGCTCGTTAAAGGCGCATCCTCAGGGCGCGGACGCGGGAAAGAAGTAATTTCGGTCATAAGAAACTCCGATATGGTTATCTTTCTGCTCGATGTTTTCCAGCCAAAGCACTATGAAGTGCTTATGGACGAACTTTACCAGGCAGGAATCCGTGTGGATGAGGCCCCACCTGATGTCACAATCAAGAGAAGGGACAGGGGTGGAGTAGAGATAAACTCAACCGTTGATCTTGACCTCGATGAAGAGACCATCAAAGCCGTGCTGGACGAATATAAAATTCACAATGCCCACGTCCTTATTAGGGAAAATATCACTGTGGACCAGCTTATCGATGTAGTCCTGGACAACCGGAGTTATGTCAGCTCTTTGATCGTGGTCAATAAAGTGGACCTTGGATATCCTCAGCTAATAGAAGAATGCCGGAAAATGTACCCGAACTCAATTTTTATCTCAGCCCATAAAGGTACCAATATCGAGGCTCTCAAGGACGCTATTTACGACTGTTTGGGCTTTATTAGGGTCTACCTTAAGCCTCAGGGAGAGCCAGCAGATATGGAAGAGCCCCTTATAGTTATGAGCGGGACAAACATAGGCCAGATTTGCGACCGCCTGCACCGCGATTTCCGCAGGAAGTTCCGTTATGCACAGATCTGGGGTCCGTCTGCAAAACACCCAGGGCAGAGAGTAGGGCTTGACCACACTATGCAGGATGAAGATATCCTCACGGTAATAATCCAGAAGTAAAATCATCCAGAGTAAATTAGCCAGAAGTAAAATTGTGTTTGGAATAAAAGGGAAAGCGAAAGAGTAGAAAAAGAAGAAATCAATCTTTCGCATCCCATAGTTTTGACTGCAGTTTTTTCAGTACAATTCTTTTTTAATCTAACCTTTCTTTAACCGATCTTTTTGGTTTTACTTTTGATTTTATGCACTCTTAAAGAGCCTGTATTGTTTCAGAACTGCTGGAAAAAACAGTTCTCTTTCTGTCGTTTTCTGACTCGATAGAGCCTTTAGCTTCGACTTCCTCTTCGAATTCCGCAGCACACTCAGCCGGGCTTTTCCTTGAGGATTGTTCAAGGACTTTCTTTTGAAGCTCAGCTTTTCCTCCGGGTCCGATACTATATCTCTTCTTTGCAGCCTCAATAACTGCTGCCAGCATGCCTGAGTAAGAGATACTGGCATAAGCTGCCATTTTTGCAAGGTGCCCGTCCCAGCACCAGCCTGGGTTCGGATTTACTTCAAGCAGTTTTGGCCTGCCTTCGGCATCGAGTCTCCAGTCAAAGCGGGCATAGTCACGGCATCCCAGTCTTGCAAAGAGAGCGAGGCAGAACCCCACAACTTCGTTCTCCGTATTTTCAGGGAGCCCCGCAGGCACGGATTTGATCTTCCAGTACGGGGAATCAGGGAGCCATTTAGCCTCATACCCACAGATCCTGGGAAGTTCTTCCGGGACTGCAGAGTAATCTTCTTCCGTGATAGGCAGAACAGTACACGCAGGCGGATTTCCAATGATACCGACACTGATGTCTTTTCCCGGAAGGAACTCTTCCAGCAGGAAAAGCTTATCTGACCCTATTTTTTCCCGCGTTGATTTCATGATATCTAGTATTTCTTCCTTGCTGTGGACTTTGCTTTTCTGCGTGATCCCGAAACTTGAATCCCCTGAATTGGGTTTTACGAGCAGGGGGAAAGAGAGGGAAAGCCTTGAAACGTCAGAATCCCCGGTAACGAGAAATCCTTTTGCCACAGGAATCTGCATTTCACGGGCAACTCCCCTTACAAGAGACTTATCATAGCAGAAGGCAAGGCACTGAGGACCTGCACCTGTGTAAGGGATATTAAGCTGCTCAAGCATGGCAGGAACATGAAGCTCTTTTATAGGGTCGTTATAAAAGCCTTCATCACATAAGTTAAGTACAAGGTCAGTTTTTCCTGCTCTCTTTTTAAGGTCTTCGAAAAGGGTTTCGTGCCTGTCCAGGAAAGTGAATTTCATATAAGGAATCTCGGCAAGCGCCTTTTTCATATTATCAACGGTTTCGAAATCATCATCATCAAATACACAGGCAGGCTTGACCTGGTCTTCCTTTCTCGGGTCTCCGAGCACTACGACAACATTAAGAGGTTTTTTACTTTCAGTAGTTTGAAGAGGAGAAACCAGTGAAGGCCAGGCTTTCTCTACTGTTGCTGAAAGCAGAATTCTCTGTTCCATCATTCCTGCGTCCTGGGTACCTGTTGATACAGGGCTAAAAGTTGTGTGAAAAGTCGGGCTGCTAAAACCTGATGCCGTAAGCAGTTCAAAAAGACTTTCCCTGTTGTACAGCCTCTCAGCATAAAACTGGTCTGCGATTATTCCTCTATCAATGCGGCTTATAACCTCCCTGCAGATCAGACGTTCGCCATCAGAAGAAAGGGCTCTTTCCCTGCACACAAAGTACTTCCTGTCCAGCCATTCCCATGATCTTGGCTGGAAATTCTTTTTCATATGGTCCCCGTCTACAGCATCAATAAAGACCCTGCCTCCAGGCTTCAGTACCCTGAAAACCTCCTCAAGCACTTTTCGGTCTTGCAAAGTGGAATCAAAGTATCCAAAGCTGTTTCCAAGAATGGTGACCACAGAGAAAGTATCAGATGGGTAAGGCAATTTTCTTGCATCCCCTTCCCTGAACCTGACCTGCAGATTTTCCTTCTGAGCCCTTGTTCTTGCTTTCCGGATAAGGTACTGAGACCTGTCATAGCCTTCAACGTTTGAAAATCCCCTCCTTGCCAGTTCAAGGACATGCCTGCCCTGTCCACAGCAAAGGTCAAGAACCGTGTCCTCAGGATCAAGTCCTAGAATAGAGACAACAAGATCTGCCTCTTTCCTTGTAACTTCCATATCATCCAGGAGATCGGCATCGGTCTTGAGATAAAGGGAATTAAAAAGAGTCTGCCACCAGTCAGACCGAACATAAGGTTCAAGGTCTTCAACAGGCCCGAGGGTTTTCATCTGTACGGTACCTTTAGCGCGTTTGCGCCTGTTATTTGAATCAGCGGTATTCTGAGTCATGATATGATATCTTCCAGAAAAAAGTGTATGTGCTTTCAGTATATCAAGTTTATCGGAGGGTTAACCTGAGAAATCTATTAAAGGAGAAATAGGTTTTAAAACGGCATTTGAGGTTATAATCGTTCTTTTAGCTTTATTTAAGCAAATATTATTGCTTTTAGGCTTTAAAGGAATATAAAATAAACAATCGCATCTAAAAATGATATTAGGAGTCCAATTCTGGCGAATTCTATAAAAGAAAACGTTTCACCTTCTTTTTCTGCATTCTGGAGGATTATGACATTGCTAGCTGCCCCCAGGATAAGGAGATTCCCTGCAATTGTACTTCCAGCAGCAAGTGCCATCAACTGTTCTTGAGAAACTGCACTCCCCATTGCAGGAAGGTAGAGCGCAACAAAGGGAACATTAGAAATAAGCTGGCTGAGTCCTATGCTAAGTGCCAGGATCATAGGAACCGAGCCTAACTGCGGAGACATTCTGCTGAGAAGCTCCTGGCAGGTCCCGGAAATCCAGACACTTTCCATCAGCACGAACATCGAAACGAAAAAGATCAGAGTTGTCCAGTCAATATTCTTTACAACTTCAGTGCACCTTTTGCTTAGAAGTATAGGAGAAGCTGAGAGCAGGGCAATCCAGCTCAAACTGAAGTCCCAGGCAGGCAAAAACTCTACAAGAAAGATCTTACAGGTGATGAGAGCCAGCAGAAGGAAAAGAGCCTTTTTTGAAATTCCTGCAAGTTCAGGGTCGGAAATAACCTCCTTAGAATGAACCAGAGCTGATTTCCCGAATTCCCGGCTGAAAAAGAGCCTGAGTACGACGTAAGCAAGTACAAGGTTTATAAGAGTTGGCAGAGCCAGAGAGCGCAAAAATGTCACAAACGGGGAGTCCAGATTTCCGTCAATTGCAATCAGGAGATTCTGGGGGTTTCCAATAGGGCTCATGACGCTGCCTGTGGTAATTCCGAAAGCCAGGGCAAAGAGCATGAGTTTCGAAGATACGCCGTATTTCCTGGAAAAACGCAGAACCATTGGAGTGCCCATAATGGCAAGGGTGTCGTTCATAAGGACTGCAGAAAGGAGCCCGGTAGAAAAAACCACAAGCAAAACTAGCTGATCCGTATTTTTAGCCCTTGAAACAATCTTGCTCCCAAGACAGGCAAGATATCCGCTCCTGTTAAGCGCTTCGCCCACACAAAAAGCCCCGAACAGAAAAAGGAGCACATCCATGTTAATTGCCCGGAGAGCCTCCTGGGGCGAGATCTCTCCAAGCAGCAGTACAGAGAAAGCCCCAAGGGTCATAACCTGCCAGATCTGGAGCCTCAAAGACCCTACCTGCCTCAGAGCGGTCAGTAGGAGAACACCAAGGAGGATAAGCACCGAAAGGTCGGGCGAAGACACAAAAGAGGTTATTAAAGACTCTGCTACCATAAATCCTGCAAGCCTGTTAACGTAAGTTTCGAGATTCTATTAATATAAACTTCGGATGTGATATGTTCGCAAGTATAAATTTCCTGCGCTCGCATATGCTACCTCCTGAATAACGGCTGGTGAGAGTAAAATAGAATAAAGGGATACGAAACGCTTAAAATGGACTGAATAATATTTCAGGATATGACGATATGGTTTCCTTTTTCTGCGACCATCTAGAAGGAAGAGAATTCCTATGTTTCAATCTGCCCGGAAGCGGATGTAATTTGTAAAGGAAAAACTGTTGAAGAAGCCATTGAAAACCTGAAAAAAGAGGTAGAAAAAATTCTGGGAGAAGAACTGTCCAGTGGATTTTCGAAAATTGTTTATTACTAACTTTTTTGTTACTAACTTCTGCAAGAGGACCAAATGATGAAAATTAGAAAATTAATACCCAAAAATATAAGGCAGCAGATATCTGAGGGAGCCAAAAAAGGAAAAAAGAAAGGAAATCTTACCAATAAACTAATAAACTTGTAACAGTTCCTCCCATGCCATTAATTGTTCCCTGTCTGAACAGATACTTTCCACTCAAAGGCTGACCAATTACCACATCCAGTTGCTTATCCTGAAGTGTCGCTCCTCCAGGCACACCCGTACAATCTATATACACAGTTCCCTTGTCAGTCGTTTCAAAAACGTTGAACGCGTGATTAGCTCCGATTGCACCGACCCAACCGGCTTTTATACCCGCAGCTTCTGAATTGTCATGAAGGGCTTTTGCAAAGTCACTGCAAACATATGTTGAAGTATAGGGTAGTTCATCGGTCTTGTCAGCTTCCAAAAACATTAAGAGCTGGTCATAGGTAGGGTTTACTGCATTGTTATAGTTTGTAAGGGTTAGGACTTGCCCATTTCCTCCAACTGTGCAAGTATTATCTCTACATAACTCAATAGTAGTTGTTCCGGTTGCATCTGTTGGGGTGACAGGGGGGACGGCATTTTCAGAATCGGCGTTTCCAGAATCGGCGTTTCCAGAATCGGCGTTTCCAGAATCAGCGTTTCCAGAATCAGTGTTTCCAGAGTCAGTAGATCCAGAGTCGCTAGGTCCTTCAGAATTACAATCATTGCAGTTCCAGTCTGGATACTGGTTATAATTTCCAGATTCAGTACTTTCTCCAGAGTTACAATTTTTGCAATTCCAGTCTGAATACTGATTATAATCCCATTCACAATTAGTATAATGCTTATAGCAGTATTTTCCAGAATGGTACGAACAGGCAGCAGAAGCCGCCGAAGCGGTCAGCAACAGAATTATAGAAATACTTAAAAGTTTTATTAGGGGTTTTATATTTAACTTTTTCATAAAAATTCCTCAAACTGAGAGCAGATTTTTAAGAGCGGATTCAATTCAAATCATACTCAGGGTTAAGGTCTCAGACTTAAAGAGGAAGCCAACTGTATTTGAATATTTCGCATATAAAATGCGTATTGGACAATATGTAATGCTGGGAAATGAAACTATATAACCTTATTTTATAATATTTAACCCTTCTTTTGCAGTAGCTGACTTATGACAAAATATCCGTCTATATCCTTACATGCGTACCTTCTTAAAATTAAAACCTGAAAAAAAGAGTTGAAAAAAAGATTTGGGAAAAGAGCTGTCCCAGGAATTTTAGAAAATCGGATATTACTGAACAGTGGACTTTTAGTGAGCAACTTGACTTTTACTGAGCAACTGGACTTTTACTGAATAACTGGATTTTTATGATGTTACGGTATTTTCGGAGAAAAGTTCTAAAATCAAAAGCCCTGAAAGAAGACTTCAAATTCCTGCTTTTACTGCATCCCAGAGCATTTCCATCTTTTCAAGCGGGGTATTCAACGGGATTTCGCAGCCTGTTGCCAGGATAAAGCCTTTTTCCGGCGCAACCGAGAGACAGCTTTTTATTTCATGCTCGATCTCAGCTCTGGAACCGGTGAGAGGGGCATCAGGAATGATATTTCCCATAAGGCAGATGCCGGCATCGGAGAATTCTTTAAACTCCCTGAAGCAATGCCTCGGACCGCATCCGATGTTGTTGTGGTTATGGAGCTTTTTGCATTCAACCCTGTACTTTTTTCCGAGCAGCCTGACATCCCCGAAGGCAAAGTTAAGGGCATGGGGTCCAAGTTTCATTTCCAGGTCATAGAAGGCACCAGCTGCGCAATTGTGAGAGATTACGTATCCTCCTTCAGCTTTTATGTGGTCATAAAGTCTCTTCGTGTAGGGTAGCATAAATTCCTCAGCCATTTGCGGGCTGAAAAGGTCGGCAGTACTTTCTCCATTTTCGACAAAAATGCCGTCAACACCGGCTTCGAGCAGAGAATCGGCAAACAGGATGCAGCTTTCCGTGAGTTTTTCCAGCAGGGCGTGGAAGCTGTCTCTATCCTTTAACATATCAATGCAGAGCCTGCTTCCTCCCATGACCTGAGACGCAAGCATCAGGGGAGACATAGTTGCGCCTGTGATAAAGGCTTCATCCCCGATTTCCTTCTTGAGAATCTCAACTGACCCGGCAATGGTCTTTACTCGCTCGGACTTCTCGATATTCGCTGGATTTATCAGTTCATGCTCAGCCGCAGATTTAAGAGCATATTTCGCAACCGCAGGATACGCATTTTCTTTTATGTTTACCTTTGTCCCGAGCGCCTCAGCTTCCACCAGAAGGCAACCCCAGGGGGACATCACATTGTCGTGGTGGTACATCTCCCTTGCAAGGATCTGCGCTCTTGCAATTCCCTCTGCAGAACAGTAGGCATCTTTGAGGCTTGAACCCATACGCTCCAGTACCGCATGCCCTGCTCCGAACCAGAGATAGCCATACGGGACCCGATCAACATCTTTTCTTTCGAGTGCGTTGATAAAACGCTCCCTTGAAGTCATTTCCGCTTCCACAAATGAGATCTCCTTTTTTAAGTTTCCAGATATCACTATAAAAGTACTTTTATAAATACAAGCCCCGGAAGTTTGAGATGAAGAAGGATATTTTTTCGGGCCTGACCATATTTGGAACTCAAACCCGCGTAGACATTTAGGATTGAGATTTTAAAAAAGGATTAACAAAGTCACAGTCCTCATCGAAGCCACAATCTTTATTGATGTATGAGAACACAAGTTAAACTTTCATCTATCCAAAAAACAATTAATTGCAAAATATTTAACACAAACATTGCAATATCACAAAAAGATAGCAGGTATGATATGGCAAGTGTGAAAGATATGGCAGGTATGAAAGATATGACAGATATGACAGAAATGACAGAAACGTTTACATTTTCTGCAATGGTGCAAAAGAAGAACGAGCGATACGTATCCTCATGCCTGGAGCTGGAGATATCAAGTCAGGGAAAAACAATTGAAGAAGCAGTTTCAAATCTGAAAGAAGCAGTTGAACTTTACATCGAAAGAGAGGACATTACCCTTCCAGTCAAACGCCCGTTTCTGACAACCTTTAGAGTGACAGGAAATAAGACCCAGAGCAAAAGAAGTACAATAAAGAAAAAAGTACAGTAAAGAAGTACAGTAAAGAAAATATCTTAAGAAGAAGCCCAGAGGCACTATTATCCTTATTTACAGTGTCCCCCAACACAGCAGCCCTGAAGATATGCTCCCCCAAGCATATTGATCCAGAGCAGGATCAACGGCCCCCAAGCATTTCTTTTTTATTTTATACCTTACTCACTCACTTCCCAACTCCACGAATATAACATTATACCATTACTATTTCAAATTAATTACCCAAAATTTTGTATTTAAACAAAAATTAATTTTACGTTGAAAATTTCAAAGAAATAATAAGAAATTAAGCAAAAATTAATAAAAATATAGAAAGAAATAAAGAAAAATTAGGAAGGAAAGCGTAGTATAGACGGAATAAGAAAAAGCCCGAAAGCGCTATGTTCTGACTGTAGCCCCCGATACAGTTGTTCCAGAGATACGCTCCCCCAAGCATATCGGTCCGGAACAGGATCAATGGCTTTCGGGCAATTCTTTTACTTACTCATTCATACCCATTACTCACTCGTTCTCTCGGTTCACTCCACGTTGCAAATATATAATTGACTCTTAATTATTTTAAATTAATTATACCAAAAATTGCCCGCTAGCGAAATATATTCCCACTCAAAATATTTTAGGGCTCGAAAATGATTTAACACTAAATACGCTTTAATTGCAGTAATTTTCAAGAAAAAACGTGAGGAAAAGGAAAAGCAAGTAGAACTGAACTTCGTTTTCAAACCTATAGTCCTCCTCGAAGTTTGAATCCAGCGGGATATTCTTTAAAATAGTTCCAGACAGTCCGTTATCTGGAGCCCATAAAAGCTGCTCAAAAACAAATTAAAGAAAGTTTGGGCTAATTATTGTAAAAACTGTTGTAAAATAACCAATAATCGAAAAAAGCCCTATCTATTAAAAAAGAATGATAGAAAAGCAAGTAGAAATTAAAAAAGCAGTAGAAAAAAGGATAGAAAACGTTAAGAAAAAGCCCAGAGGCACTGCATCGTTCACTGTGTCCCCCAACACAGTCTCTTCGAATATTATGCTCCCCCAAGCATTGCTTCGAAGAAGGGATCAGTTTTCTCCGGGCGATTTCATAGTTGGTAGATTATGTTGATAGATACCCCATTTTACTTCCCAATTATTATTTCCCAACTCCAGCATATAATAATAAGATAAATTATTTTAAATTAATTATATCAAAAATTGTTCTGTAAAAAATTATATCGTCACGCTAAAAGTTTTAATACCAGCATAAATTATATCCAAACTCCAATTTTTAATCAGAATACTCAGAAAAAGCACGCTGCAAGAATTGCGCAATAAGACTGAAGAGAAAGACGAAGGAGAAAAAGAGCATTAAAAATATTAAAACAAATCGAAGTAATTAAAAATTGAATATAAATAAAATGGAAAAATGCAAAAAATAGAAAATCATATGTAAGAAGAAGCCCGGTGTCACTTTATCCCTTACTGTGTCCCCCAACCCAGTAGCTCTGAAAATATGTTCCCATCAAACATACTGCCAGAGCAGGACAGGTAACTCCGGGCGATTCTTTCACAATCCGCTAATACTTCGCTATTCGGTCATACCTATTTCTTCCAGCTCCATCATATAGTAATAATGTAAATTACTTTAAATTAATTATACAAAAAATTCTTTTCAAACAAAAAATATTGTCATGTAAAAAGTTTCAAAGCTAGTATACGACTTTATATATAAATTAATATTTGGCCTGAAAATACCGCAAAAAAGTCCTGAGATGGCACAAAAATTAAGTACATGAATTAAGCTATAAGTAAAAGCTTGAATGTGCAGTCCTGTAGGGTAGTGGTCAATCCTTCGGGCCTTTGGAGCCCGGGACAGCGGTTCGAATCCGCTCAGGACTATAATTACTATTTTAATAGCTCTATTTTTTATAATTAATTTAGTTAAAGCGTTTCCAGAAAAACAAAAAACAGACACTTTCTATCCGGCAATACGTATCAAATTCGATTTGATCCGCGGCACGAGGTCGCAACAATAAGCAGTTACGATCCCGTATTTTCAAGAGATTTGCAGTCAGTGGAGTTATTGAAACCAGTATTATTGAAGCCAGCATTATTGCTCAAAATTCTGCAGAGTTCATTTACTTCAATGATGTAGCGTACAAATTTATGTAGAAACAGACCCGGCGGAGTTTAAAGCCTTCAAAGTTCGTTTCAGGAGATTTCCAGGCTAATTTTACCGATCTAACGACCTGTAGAACGGTCAAACATCTTCGAAAGGTGTTTTTTGCAACTTTCTACAAGTTAATTTTTTTAATATATGAAAGGTATAGTTTAACACATTTGAGGATGCAAAATGGACGAAACAGTGAAAATCAACAGACGGAAAAGAAGAAAAAAAATAATAATTTCCAGCTTGGCTTTGATTTTTTTAATCGCAGTTATAATTCTCTTCCTAGCAGCTAAACCTTCAGATAGGGCAGTTTATATAACTACCAATGGTAGTGGAGATTTTAACTGTGATGGCATCGATGATCAGGTTGAAATAAATAAAGCTCTTGCTTACGTGGCAAAAAACTCTCAGTTCACAACTGTTCATCTGGAAGGGAACACTACATACGTAATCTCAGACAGCGTTCTTATTGGAAACAATACAATCCTGGAAGGGGATCCTACAGCTGTAATCAAACTTGAAGATGAAGCAGATTGGCCAGCAGACAAGCCTATGATTACTCAAATGGACAGTTCTGGAAATCAGGATATTACTATAAGAGGTTTTGAGATAGACGGAAATCATGACGGCAATGCAGAAAAGAAGAGAGGCGCAGGATATCATAATCTGATTCATTTCCTTAATTCCGAAAATATACAGGCACATGATCTGTACATGCATGACAGCCATGGAGACGGGTTAAAAGTTACAAGCTGTTCAAATATTCGGTTCTACAATAACACAATATATAAACTCGGGCATGATGCTCTCTATGTCATCTATTCTTCAAATGTGGAAGCCTGGAACAATAGAATAACATGCAGAACAAATAGCGGTTTGAGAATTTATAATTCTAACCATGCAAAATTTTACAACAACACCATTAACTCCGAGGGGGAAGGAGGAGCAGGAATTCAAGTCCAGAAAGAAGGCTCGTCAACTGTTATGGACGATATCGAAATATTCAACAACCTGCTTTACGAGACCAATGCTGCAGGTATCTGGATCACAGGTTACGGGTCCAAGTATTCAAAAGACACTGCAAAAGGGATATACATCCATAATAACAGGTTTTACAAAACCGGCACTAATCAGGGTGCTGATTGGGCAGGGGGCGTAGTGCTTAATGGGTTCCAAAACACCCTCATAGAAAATAACTTATTCGACGGATGCTACGGTGCAGCTATTGCCCACAAAAGAGTTAAAGCATTTTCAGCCCCTGAGTCAGGATATACGACTGTTGTAAAAAATAACATAATAATTAATACACAGCCCAGCCACACAGCCGGAAAAGGATATGCCATATTTAATAAGTTGAATAACACCCATTCATTTATCCTGGAAAACAACTGTCTTTCAAATAACGCCGGTGGAAATTATTTATATGCAAATTCCACATCCGACGTTGACGTTGATAATGGATACGTTGAGCAGGTAAGTAAGAATGAATCTATGAGGAAAAAATTCCCATGGAATAAAGCATTGTCTGCAGGACCTCAGTGATCTTAATAAGGTTGGTTCTAAGGTAAATTCCCATAAAATAAGCAAAAATTCCTGACCATTTCTTATTTTATCTCCTGTACGAGGCTGCAGCTGCTTACTGTTGCGGCCCAATTGCATTTTTTAAGGGCGTTGAAGGTTCATTGATTTTAAGATTTTCGTGCGCAGGCCTATCATCGACTGGGTAAGAAAGGATTTAACTCCCTATTTCAGCCAGATCCTTTCGCATTTTTCTCCTCAGCATCTTTTCAGATATCCAGCCAATAGCATTGTAAACGGGATTTACCGGCACATCCACGTAATATTTTGCTTCCGGACTGAGCCAGCCTTTTTCTTTCCAGTATGCATAATCTGAAGGAGAACTCTGGCCAAGTTCGCCAAAACTTGCCTTCTGAGCACGAAAAACGAATATATCTTTAAGCCCTGGAGAGCGGCGCTCTTTCTGAAAGGAATTATAAAACACAAATGAAGCTTTCTCAAGTTTCTGATTATTCTCCTGCTCTTTCTTTCTGGAAATTGGCCCTGGAGGAGTTACTATGCCAACACGATAAGATACTTCGAAACTCCATATACTGGCTACCAGTTTCAGGTAATCGAGAACTTCCTTAAGGCCCAGAGCTCCGGTGGTGGAGAGAAGAAGGGCTTTTTTATCGAAAAAGCGTGGACGATGAAAAATATAGGAGAAACGGTCGATGAAATTCTTCATGAGTGCGGAAACATTCATGCCGTATACGGGCGTAGCAAAAATTACTCCGTCGGCAGCATTCATTTTCTGTTCAATATCAGGGGCATCATCTTTACATGGACAATGATCCTCTCCTTTTATAAAACAGACAAAACAGCCACGACATTGAGACAGAGTGGCATCTTTGAGCATCAGATACTCGAATTCAACACTACCCATAGAATGCATGAACTCTTCTATTTTTTGTACAGCTCGATAAGTATTACCTTTTCGAGGACTTCCCATAATTACCAGGATTTTCATAATCTGGATACATTCCTTCTATTCTTACTAAAATAATGGTCAAATGATGTCGTTTCCTGAACCCGAACAGATATCATCATCTTACGGACAACCCCAAATTTGAGAAATTTCAGTTATATTTCAGTTATATATAAAGAACAACTATATGTTCTCTGAAAAATATAGTATAAAAGGTTGGGCATTGATTTTCAGATCGATATTTATTCCTGCTGAAATGCTTCCGGTTTTTAATTGCAAGAAATGTCAGAATCTTTCTGGGGGTGAAAGAATTACTTCTTTAATATCCGAAGATGCGGGGCCTGAAGAGCTTGAGGCAATAGCGGTGGCAGTGCATTCTCTGGTTGGGCTTCCGACTACCATCCGCAGTTTAAATCGAAAGGGGCTTCGCCTGGAAAATGGGAAAATAATTGATAGGGACTATACAGGTCCGGTACTCGAAGAGGTGCTCAGGACCGGCACGACTGTGCATGGAGTCCCGAAAGGGGGAACATACCTTGGCAGGAATGTGGTTGTTTCTCCTATTTTCTCGGAGGACGGGAAGGTTATTGCGGCGATAGGAATAGTAGATCTATTATCTATCCTAAAGATGCAGGAAATAATCAGGACCGTAGTAAACAACAGCCCTGCAGTTGTTTTCCTGTGGAAAAACCAGAAGAAATGGCCTTTAGAGTTTGTTTCGGAAAACGTCGTTCAGTTCGGATATACTGTGGAGGACTTTATTTCAGGGAATATCCTTTATGGAGATGTTATCCATCCCGAGGACCTGAAAAGAGTTGAGGAAGAGCTTGATAAGCGCATCCGGAAAGGTGAAGTTGACCTCAATACGGAATACAGGATATTCACAAAAGCCGGAGACCTGCGCTGGGTCAATGAAAGGGCATTCATCCAGCGAAATGAAGAAGGGGAGATAACCCACTTACAGGGACTTGTCCTTGATGTAACCGAACGAAAAGAGAAAGAAGAAGCTCTCAGGGAATCTTTTGAAGTGCAGAGGCTTCTGAGGACTATAATAAACAACAGCCAGGCAATAGCCTTTCTGTGGGAAAATAAAGAAAACCTGCCTGCAGAATATGTTTCGGAGAACGTTGTCCAGTTCGGGTATACTGCAGAAGATTTCACATCAGGAAAAATAATGTACGGAAGTATAATTCACGAAGATGACGTTGGCAAGGTTAATGAAACCCTTGAACGAAACATCGCAGAAGGCCAGGATTCCTTCGGAATTGAGTACAGGATTTTCACAGGAGACGGAAAAATGCTCTGGGTGGATGAGAGAGTCTTTACCCAGAGAAACGCAGAAGGCAAAGCAACTCACCTTCAGGGCCTCGTTGTAGATATTACCGAAAGAAAAGAGGCCCAGAAAATGCTTGAAATCCAGAGAGAACTGGGAATGAAGCTTAACACTACCTGGAGTCTACATGCTATTCTTAACCTGGTACTTGATGCATGCCTGCAGATAAACGGGATAGATACCGGAGGCATTTATATTAAGGACGAGCTCCTGGACCAGATAAACCTTGTTGCATCCCGCGGGATTTCTCCTGAGTTTAAAGAAAAGGTTTCAAGATATAAGGCAGATTCAAACGAGGCAAAACAGATCTGGATTGAAAAGCCCATCTACTCAATGGACTTTTACTCCGAAAATATGACTGAAGCGGTAAGGAGAGAGGGAATTACAGCAGTTGCGGTAATTCCTCTTAAATATAGTAACGAAATTATAGGGAGTCTGAATTTTGCCTCCCATACGCTGGATAAGATCCCATGGAGTATCCGCAACTTCCTTGAAAGCATAGCTCTCCAGGTGGTAAACCATATAGCTCCGGTCTGTATCCAGGCAGACCTATCGTAAGTTTTAACCTTCTCCCGAAATCCTCACAAAAAATCAATAGAGGTGCGGCTGGAATAAAGTCTACTGAAAATCCAGGGTTTCTCAAAAGCCAGAACCTGAAACCAATTAATAAAAATAGAGCCCAGCGAGTAGAATTAGGAATTTGTGCAATATTAAAAAACCATGATTAAGGAAGAATATGTTTATAATGGGAAAAATTCATGCGAAAAAAACCTGTTAATGCGGAAAATGACCATGATAGGTCGAGAACGTCTGCTTAGTAGGAAAGTTGTTATAAAAAAGGTTCTCGAATTAAAATATCTCAGGTAAAAGTCAGGTGGTTCACAAGGATCCTGTATCAATGAAGTATATTACGGGATCAGCTTTCAGACTGTCCTGAATTTGCTTCATTTTACATCTCACGTGCTAATGAAGTAGATTTCGGGATCAGTTTTCAGGCTGTCCTGAATTTGCTCCATTATTACATCTCACGTGCCAATGAAGTAGATTTCGGGATCAGTTTTCAGGCTGTCCTGAATTTGCTCCATTTTACAGTACTTCCCTTATGAACCAATTAATACTATGTAAGTTATAATATAAAATACCAGCGATAGAATTATAGATTATTTAAACAGTTAATTGATTTGATAATCTAGTGCCTTTATTCACCTGTAAAATCGATTTCATTTACCTCCAGTATTTAACAAAATATTTACCTCCAGTATTAGTAGATTACCTGATAGATCACCTCACAGGAAGCAGATGGGTTAAGGATAGGGAGTCCAGCACTTAATCCATTAAATTCAATTAAAGCCTTGACATGCCAGCCTAACCCAGCGTATTTCTTCTTTATCTACCTTTTTTCCTTTTACCTGCCCCCTGCCCGGACATTTTTCAGGATTTCGTTTACCCCTGGCCTTTTTCCATACATAAGCAGGTAAACCCTGAATAGCCTGCTCGACAGTACGATTACTGCGTGTATCGAAACAAAAAGAATGAATAGACTTGCTGCGATCTGGTAGAGAGGCACTTCCGAAGCTCCGATTCTGGAAAGCATGGCCACCGGAGATGTAAAAGGGAAAAGAGACAGGAAGATTGCAAGGGAGCTGTCAGGTTTCGTAAGGATGAACTGCATGAAAACAAGAGGAAACGCGGCAGCAAATGTGAAGATCCCCGCGACCTGCTGGCTTTCCTGGAGTGAGCCTGTTACTGCCCCGATTCCCGCCATCATGCTGGCAAAGAAGAGGAAACCGAGCAGGAAATAGATAAGAGAAATAAAAAGAAGCATGGGCTCTATTTTTACTGGAAGAGCATATCCACCTCCGAAAACGACTACTGAAAGCCACACGACAATCTGCAGAAGGCCGATTGCACCAAGACCCAGTACTTTGCCGGTAAGAAGTTCTGAAGGAGTTACAGAAGAAAGAAGAACCTCCATAATCCTGTTTTCCTTTTCCTCAGCAACCCCACGGAGAAGATAGCCTGATGCTGAAAAAATGCTGAAAAATAGAAGGAAAGCCATAAGGAAAGGAAGACCGAAATTGGTCAGGATCTCAGCTATGCCCTGCTCTGATGATTCTCCATTATCTCCGACATTATACAGCTTCATGTTGACCGGATTTTTGACCCTCTGAAGCACGGGCTCATCCACGCTGCCTTTCAGGAGGGAATCGATCGCTATATTTGAGAGTTCAGTCGAGAGTTCGGCCCCCGGAACTGGCGTTCCCTTTTCTGAGGTATAGAGTTCAATTACGCCGGTCTCAAGGAAATCTTCAGGGACTATAAGATAGGAAGAGATCTGTCCGGACTGCAGGGCTTTCCTGGCTTCAGAGCTTTCTTCGTATTTTACAAACTCTATAGTTGATGCCTTTGCCCCCAGAGGTCCTACAGAAAAACCTTCACTGGTGGAGAACTCCGGAAAATCAAAGGAATCGGTCATGTCGATATAGCCTATACTCTGGTCTTCTGCAGGAGTGGTACCGGCAAGTAAGGGAGGAATAAAAGCAATTCCGGCAAGGATGAGGGGAAAAGCAAAGGTCATGAAGAGAAACTCTTTACGCTTTATGGTTTTCAGGAACTCGTACCTGGCAACAATTAAGGTTTTTCCGGATAATTTACTCACCAGAAGCACTCTCCACAGTTTCAATAAAAATCTCATTCAAGGAAGGGAATGCCTGCTCAAACCTCAGGATTTCGGCTCTTCGTATAAGCTCTTGAAGAACTGCCTGTGCACTTATGCCTTCCTCAGGAAAGATCTCAACTGATCTGTCATGCTCCGTAATTTTTCTGATGCCTTGAATTTCTCTAATGAGGTTCAGACTCCTTTTTTCGGCAAACTCCACATGCAGGGAGTTTTTTCCGTGTTCCTTTCGTATCCCTGAAACGGTGCCGTAAAGCACTCGCTGGCCTTTATTGAGCATAAGGATCCTGTCGCATAGTTTTTGTGCCTGTTCCATCATGTGTGTAGAAAGGATAACAGTCCTGCCTTCATTTCTGTACTCAAGAATTTTGTCTTCAACGGTTTTTGTACTCACCGGATCAAGCCCGGAAAAAGGCTCGTCAAGAATAATAAGTTCAGGGTCATGGATAATTGAAGAAAGGAACTGAATTTTTTGCTGCATCCCTTTTGAAAGCTCTTCTACTCTTTTTTCCCTGTGTTCATACAGTTCCAGGGATTTAAGAAGAGACTCTGCACTCGCATGAGCCTTTTTTTTAGGGACATTTTTAAGCTGTGCGAGGTAGATAAGCATGTCCAGAAGCTTCGTTTTCCTGTACAGCCCCCTTTCTTCAGGAAGGTAGCCTATCCTGTCTTTTGCAGCAGAACCCAGAGAACCCCCAAAAACCCGGATTTCTCCCGAGTCCGGTTTTATGATATCGAGAAGCAGTCTTATAAGGGTCGTTTTTCCAGCCCCGTTTGGGCCCAGCAACCCGAAGATCTCCCCCTTCTCGACTGAAAAAGAGATATCTCTGATAACATTTTTTTCTGCGAAAGACTTTGATACGCCTTCAAATTCCAGAGCATGCATCCAGATTAAATATATTCCAATATAGAATAAGTTTATTGAATATTTAATTAGGGTTAATAAGCGACTTTAATTTGAGCTAATAAATGATTTTAATTTGGGGGAACAGATGACATGCTACCCAGACTGGTTATACACAACACCATAAGTCTCGACGGCTCGACTACCGGTTTTACTGCAAACCTTGATGTCCACTATGGAATCCTGGGCAGTTACGAGCCCGATGCCATGATAGTCGGCTCAAATACCGCAAAGACGGGAACACAATTTTTTTGCGAAAAGATCCCTCCGGAAGATGAATTGGACTTTAAAAAACCTGAAATCCAACCCGGTGACTCGCGGGCGTACTGGATGATCGCTGATTCACGGGGAATTCTCGAGGGGCTGATGCATGTATTCAGGCGTTCCGAGTACAGTAAAGATGTAATTGTTCTTGTATCGGAGAAGACTCCTGAATCTTACATCAATTACCTCAGGGAAAGAAATTATGATATTATCCGGGCAGGAGCAGAACGGGTCGATGTCAAGCAAGCACTTGAAATTGCAAATGAACGGTATGGTTTTAAACTCGTAGTCTCGGACAGCGGAGGAATTCTGAACGGTATTTTACTCGAACAGGGACTTGTCGAGGAAATTAGCATGGTCCTGACTCCGGAGATTGTGGGGAAAAATGGGACAAACCTTTTCAGAGACATTGAGAAAAACGGGATCCAGCTTGAACTTCTAAGGAATGAAGTCGTGGAGAAAAAATACGTGCATCTGGTTTACAGGGTTTTAAAAGGATAATAATAACAGAAATCATTCTACGAAAGTTACTTTACATCTTGCAATATATTCTGTAGAGATATTCTGTAGAGAAATTCTGTAAAGATATTCTGTAGAGATTTCTATAGGAGATATTCTGTAGAGATTTCTATAGAGACATTCTGTAGAGATAATTCATACATTCTGATCGCAACTGAAGATAGTTTTGACTATGCCGCAGATAGGGTAATAACCTGCTTCATTTTCTGAATTTTTAGACCTATATTAATTTTCTGTAAAGTTTTGGACTTAAAAGTAATTCTGTTGAGAGCATACCAGGTCGCGTAAGGTTATTATAGTACTGACCATTCCAGTCCTCCTGTAATAAGTGTCAGATATCAGGGATTCCCTCTGGAGAAACAAAAGAGCAAATTTTTTTAATATGCTTGAAGTCCTGATTCTTTACCTTTATAAAAATATATATCATGAATAATTATTATTAATCCGTACAATAAACTTTATAATGTAAACCTATATAATATTAGAAAGTATCAGGCAAAAACGTCCCCGGGGAGAGCAACCCCGGGATGAAAATTACGGTGGAATGTCAATACGAATTACAGAACTAAACCTAGCATCTCATATACAGAGGATAATTTCGAAAGTTTCGCTTTAAGCGAGGCAGGAGCTGGAAAGCCAGAACTCTCTGCCAGGACTGAGAAACTGTTTTCAGCTTTTCTATTAGTTGCCGGATTACGGTTTGAGGAGTGAATACATTGCTCGAAGTCTTAATGTACGGTGCAATTGCCGCCCTTATATCCGGAACTGTCCTCCCTCTCCTGTACCGCAGTAAAAACACAAGAAAGGCTTCCTTTGGCCTTTCTCTCATCTCATCAGTCCTGCTTCTGGGATTTGCAGGTGCAATCCTCTACACTGGAAAAGAGCCTGTATTTCCAGCCATAAGATATCTTCCTGGACTGGACTTTACCCTTGCTGCAGACCGGTTAGCAGCCGGATTTATCCTGTTAATTGCAGCAGTTGTTCCCGGAGTTTCAATATATTCAATCGAATATGTGGAACATGCTAAAAGCGAAGCCAGGAAAAACCTGCAGGCAGCCCTGACAAATCTCTTCATCCTTGCCATGCTTATGGTTGTACTTGCAGGCAATATGGTAGGCTTCCTGATTTTCTGGGAAATAATGTCCCTTTCTTCGCTCCTGCTTGTGCTTCATGATTATTCTTCTGAGGAAAATAAGAAAGCCGGCTTTTTCTACTTTGTGATGACAAACATCAGCACGGCTTTTCTCTTCCTGGGCTTCATAATCCTCTTCAGGCTGACAGGCTCTGCCGAATTCGGACCTCTTGAATACTCTGCAAGTGAGCTGGCTCTCCCTTTCCTCTTTCTTTTTATTGGCTTCGGGGTCAAGGCAGGGCTTGTTCCTTTCCACAAGTGGCTGCCCTATGCTCACCCTGCAGCTCCATCAAGTGTCTCGGCACTGATGTCCGGAGTCATGCTGAAGGTTGCAGTCTACGGCTTCCTGCGTTTCCTTCTCTCTGTTTCCACGCCTGAACTCTGGTGGGGAGTACTTATCATTACAGCAGGCAGCCTTTCAGCCCTTTTCGGAGTAATTTATGCCCTCAAGGAAAACGACATAAAAAGGCTCCTTGCCTACAGCAGCATTGAAAACATAGGAATTATTTTCACAGGAATCGGGCTGTATGTTATATTCAGGGTCGAAGGGCTTGAATCCCTCGCACTGTTAAGCCTTGCTGGATCCTGTTTCCATGCCTTTAACCATGCCCTCTTCAAAAGCCTGCTCTTCCTCTGCGCAGGATCAATAGTCCATGCTACAGGCACACGGAAAATCGAAGCCTTCGGAGGGCTTGTAAAAAGCATGCCTGCAACCTCTGCGCTCTTTATGGTAGGCTCGGTCTCGATTGCAGCCCTGCCGCCAACAAACGGTTTTGCCGGCGAACTCCTGCTCTACCAGGCTTTCTTCCAGTCTTTTGCAGTAACTAACCCTCTGCTCACCGTGTTTCTAATAATTGCCCTCTCAAGCTTTGCCCTTACAGGAGCGCTGGCAGCTGCCCTTTTCGTAAAACTTTTCGGGATTACCTGTCTTGCCATGCCGCGCTCGGAAAAGAGCAGTCTTGCCAAAGAGGTCCCAAAACACATGTTGATAGGGCCCGCAATACCTGCAGCCCTCTGTATACTTGGAGGGCTTTTCTCAAAGCAGCTACTTTCTCTTGCAGGCTGGGAGATTGAGTTTCCGGACCTGCTTTTGCTGGGGCTTCTGCTCGGGTTAATATACGCAGCCCTATTCCTGATAATCCGTTCAAAAGAAACAAGCCCTGCCAGGATTAGCGAGACATGGGGATGCGGAATCCCTACCCTTGCTCCTTACATGGAATACAGCTCTGCAGGCTTTTCCGAACCTCTAGTGATGATCTTTAAAAACATTTACAGGACAAAGATCGTGCACAGGGCTGAGTATTTCGACAGGCAGGAAAGCCTCTTTAGAAACGGAAATGTGGAAATACGCCTACTTCGTTTCTTTGAAGAGTACCTTTACATTCCTCCTGCACGGGCAATCGAGAGCTTTTCAAAATATGTCTCAAAACTGCAGAACGGAAAACTTGATAGTTACGTCCTCTACGCCTTTCTGGCAGTCATTGTATTGATCATAGCAACAGGAGGCTTTGTATGAACATATCGTTCCTGCTCTTTGCCCTCTTAAATCCTCTCTTTGCCCTGCTGGCGGCTCCCCTGTACATGGCCTTGATCCGGAAAGTAAAGGCATACGCCCAGGGAAGAAGGGGTCCGAAGCTCTTTCAGGTTTACTACGATTTAAGAAAACTGATGCAAAAGGAAGCAGTATATTCCCCTACATCCTCCTGGATAATGCGGTTTACGCCTTACCTGAACCTTTCAACTCTGCTAGTTTGCTCCCTTTTCGTACCTCTTGTCTTTGTACCGGAACCTGCAGGAGGGCTTGGGAACATCATTGTCTTCCTGTACCTTCTGGCGCTTGAAAGGTTCTTTACCGCCCTTGGAGGGCTTGATGCAGGAAGCGCTTTCGGAGGCATGGGTAGTTCAAGGTCAATGAGCCTTGCAGCTGTAATTGAACCTACAATGGTAATTTCTTTTGCAGCTCTTGCCTTTGTCCTGAAAAGCCTGAACCTGCACCAGATGTTCGCACTTACTGCAGGCACGGTACTTCCTATCAGTCCTACCCTTGTCCTGGTCTCGATCTCTCTCTTCATTATTCTAATAGTGGAAACCGGCAGGCTCCCTGTAGACAACCCGGCGACACATCTCGAACTTACTATGATTAATGAGGCAATGATCCTTGAACAGACAGGAAAGAACCTTGCTCTGCTCGAACTTGCCCACGCCCTTAAACAGTTCCTGCTGATGGGGATATTGATTAACACAATCCTTCCGGTAGGGCTCAGTACCGAGATAGATGCCGGAAAAATTGCGGTTTCAGCTCTTCTCTTCCTCCTGAAGGCAGGGCTGCTCGCAATAATAATCGGGCTCTTTGAATCAGCCCTTGCAAAGATGAGGCTCTTCAGGCTTCCTGCATTTTATGTGATGGCATTTTTCTTTTCAGCCCTTACCATCCTTATCGAGGTGTTTGCATGATTGACCCTCTCTTCCTTGAAGGAATAATAAAGATCCTTTTCGTTTTTGTCCTTATCAGCGCAGGGCTGATCATCTCAACCCGTAACCTGAGTTCGGTCCTCACCACATATACAATCCAGTCTTTTCTGCTGGCTGCAGTTTCATTTCTCCTCTACCTGATAGACGGAAAAAGTCAGCTTCTGCTGCTGGCAGGCCTGACCCTGGCAAGTAAAGTGATTCTGATTCCTTACTTTATCTCCAGAATAGAAGAGAAAATTAAAATCGGAAGAGACCTTCACTTTGCATATCTTGAGCCAACGCCCTCTCTTTTGCTGAGCATAGGCCTTATCCTTCTCTCTTACACCTTTCTTTCAAAGGTCTTCGAAGGCCTGCCTCTAACGAAACTATTCTTCTTCGGGGCTGTAATAGGGCTTTCCCTGACCCTGATGGGCATGCTTGTGATGTTCAGCAGAAAAAAGGTCGTCACAAAAGCGCTTGGCTACCTCAGTATGGAAAACGGAGTCCTGATGTTCGGCCTCTTTGTGACCGAGCTTCCCTTTATCATCGAAGTCCTGATTATAATCGATCTTGTCATCCTGGTTATGCTGACCACTATTCTGGCTGTAGGGATGGATTCGAGCATTGAGGAGTACAGGCAGAAGTTCCGAAAACTGCAGGTCTGGACAGGAGTTGAATCCCAGTGATCCGGTACTACCTGTTAATAATGGGGATATTCCTGGCACTCGGTCTTATTCCAAAGTCTCACAGGCTCATGAATGCGCTTGCCGCAGGAAACGGAATGTTGCACCTTATTATGAGCTGCGTCGCCCTGCTCACTTTTGACCTGCCTGGAAGGCTCGGAGAATCTCTCTATCTGGATCACCTTAATCTTTACGTGGAACTGATAACGGCGCTGGGATTCTCTGCTGCAGCCTTCTATGCAAAAGGGTATACTGACAGCCTTATGGAAGCCGGAGAACTTGACCCCAAGAACCTGAAGACCTTCTATCTTGCCTTCAATCTCCTGCTTGTCACAGCCACTGTTGCGCTCTTCTCAGATAACCTGGCACTCTTCTGGATATTTGCAGAACTTACAACGGTCTGCGCTGCCATGCTTGTTGCAATTCTCTCGGCAAGGGAAAATATCGATGCCGCCTTAAAGTACGTCTTCATAGTCTCCGGAGCCATGCTCTTTGCTTTCCTGGGGCTGATTTTCCTCTTCACCCTCTCGGAACAGACCCTCGGAGAGGGCACCCTCAACTGGACAGAACTGGCAGTTCATGCTTCCGAGTTTTCTCCTGCCCTTCTCCTTGCAAGCTTCACATTCATGTTCATAGGCTTCGGGGCAAAAGCAGGGGTAGCTCCTTTCCACACCTGGCTCCCGGACGCCTATGCGAGGGCACCTTCGGTAAGTGCAATTCTTTCGGGTCTAATGCAGAACCTGGGAATCTATGGCATTATCAGGATGTATGCCCTGCTCAGAGAGAGCAGTGCAGCCCCACAGGCATCTTCTATCCTGATTGCAGCAGGGGTTTTTTCAATTGCTCTTGCTTCATTCAGCATGCTCCAGCAGAGGAATTTAAAGAGGTTGATCGCTTTTTCAAGTGTCGAGCACATGGGCCTTCTCCTCATAGGAATAGGGATAGGAACTCCTCTTGCCCTTTTCTGGACTCTTTTTTACATGCTCGTCCATGTCCTGGTAAAGGAAACCCTGCTGTTTTCCGCAGGCATCCTGCACAGGCAATACAGAAGCAACATGCGTGAAGATATGAAGGATGTCTTTAAACTCCAGCCCAGGGCAGCCTGGGGCCTGATCCTTGGGAGCATTGCAATCGTAGGAATGCCACCTTTTCCCCTCTTTCCGGCAAAATTTTTCATCCTGCTGGAAAGCGCGGCAATTTCTCCCTACCTGACCCTTATAGTGCTGCTAACGCTCATCCTTGCAGCTGCGTCCTTTGCAAACTTCCTGTTGAAAGCCTTCTCAAAAGTGACTGTAGAGGAGGAAGAGAACGAAGAAGAGGACCACAGGCAAATAACCAGGACTCTTGCAGGAACAGGAGAAATTGAACTGGAAAACGTCATCGTGAAAGCAGGTCGTGAAAAAGACAGACTTCCGGGACAATATATGGTAAGAAATGGAATGAGGGTTCCAGCAATTTTCATGCTGGCTCTTGCCCTTGCCCTTGGCTTTTATTTCCCGGATTCATTGAGGGATCTGCTTAATGCGATAATTCTTGAACTCGGGTATGTTTAAGGGAGGGGCAGTGCATATGGATATTAAAATAAATAAGGATGCAACGGATTTGCTTTCAATGGTTTCGAGCATAGCAGGAGAGGAGCCCGAACTGCTCAATGCCCGTGAAAACGAGATATACCTGAAGGTTTCGGAAACCGGGTTTAAGGATATCTCTCCTTCGCTTGCGGAAAGAAAGTTCAGCCTGATAGGGCTCTTCTGCGCAGAAGACTTTGAGAAAAAGGAGGGTTTTACCCTCTTTTATGTTTTCAAACAGGCAGGCCGGGCACCTGCCCTTGTACTTGTCCGGGAGGCAGTGAGAGGAAAAAAGGTTACCTCAGTTGCAGAAATATTCCCATCAGCCTCCTGGTTTGAGAGGGAAGTAAGGGACGGATTCGGGCTTGATTTTACAGGTGCATTTGATACCAGAAGGCTCTTTTTGCACGAGTGCTATCCTGAAGGCTTCCATCCCCTGCAAAAGGCTTTCAAAAACGGGCCGATCCGTCCGACTGAAACATCTGGCAGGGAATACAAATTCAGGCAAGTCAAAGGTGAGGGTGTATACCAGATCCCTGTAGGGCCTGTGCATGCCGGAATAATTGAGCCCGGGCATTTCAGGTTCAGTGTTATAGGAGAGCCTATATTCAGCCTGGAAATCCGGCTTTTTTATAAGCACAGGGGAATAGAGAAACTGGTTGAAGGAAAAAAACCCTCAGAATGTGTCGCTCTTGCTGAAGCCGTGAGCGGAGACGAGAGTATGGCAAATGCAACAGGGTTCTGTATGGCAGTGGAACAGGTTTGCGGAATAAACATACCTGAAAGGGCAGAACGTCTGCGGGCAATAATGCTTGAGCTCGAACGCACCTATTCCCTGCTGGGAGACCTTGCCGGAATGGCTGTAGATGTGGGTTTCGCTCTTGTGGCAAGCCCTTTCTTTATGCTAAGAGAAGAAGTGCTCAGGCAAAACGAAAAACTGACAGGGTCAAGGTTCCTGCGCGGAATGACCATTCCCGGAGGATTGAAAAAAGATGTCCCGGATTCCCTTCTGAAAGACCTTCCTGCCTTCCTTGAGAAGTTTTCCAGGGCATTCGAGTCTGCTTATGACAGGGCAATTTCTTCATCTTCACTGATCGACAGGTTTGCGACTACAGGCATAATAAAAAAGGAACTTGTATCTCCGCTTAACCTTACAGGCCCTCTTGCAAGGGCTTCAGGCTATCCTGCCGACACACGGCTTGACAGGCCCTATGGAGCTTACAGGGACTTTGCTCCGGAACCTTCGGTAAGAAAAAGAGGAGATGTCCTTTCCCGTTTTGAGGTGAAAGCTGATGAGATCCGTGCATCTGCAGGCCTGATCCTGCGCCTCGCAGAAAACTTTCAACAGGGCCCCGTATTTGCTGAAAGCGCAGAATATGATGGATACGCCGGGCAGAGTTCAGGAGAAATCAGCGGCTCTGGCGCCACAGGATACTCTCTTGCCCTCGTAGAAGCTCCAAGGGGACAGAACCTGCACTGGATCTATCTGAAAAACGGGCTTGTTGACCGCTATAAAATAAGAACCGCATCTTTCTGTAACTGGCAGGCTATAGAACATGCAGTTATAGGGAATATTGTTCCTGATTTCCCCCTGATAAACAAAAGCCTTAACCTTTCATATGCAGGAACTGACCTTTGAACTCGGAGAACTAAAGAAACATATTGAGGTATGATTATGGTAAACCCTCTTTCCCTCTTCCTCCGCCCGAAAGTTACGGAGACCTTTGAATTCCGGGATGAAGAATTGGAAGCCCTTGGAGCAGAAATAAAAAAAGAGATCCCGAAAGTTTTCGGGCACAGCCTTGCCATCCGCGAACTGGACTCAGGCAGTGACAACTCCACAGAGATTGAGATCTCAAACCTCGGAAACCCTCATTATGATGTTGAAAGATTCGGAATCTCTTTCGTAGCATCCCCGAGGCATGCTGATGTCCTCCTTGTTACAGGAGCAGTCACCCTGAACATGGCTGAAGCAGTGAAAAAAACCTATGAAGCCATGCCCTCCCCAAAGTTTGTAGTAGCAGTAGGAGACGATGCCTGTGACGGCGGGATCTTTAAAGGTTCTTACGCCGTACTGGGTGGGGTTGATAAAATCCTGCCCGTGGATCTGAAAATTCCCGGGAACCCGCCATCTCCGAAAGAAATCCTGCAAGGGATTTTTGCCCTTGTCAAGAAAGCCAGAAATTAACCAGAGAATTCCTTCTGCCCCAGGCAGGAGGTTTTTTTCCTTTTATCCAAAATTACCTATCTTTGCTCCAGTCCTGTTTCCTGAAGAGACTTTATCTGCCGGGACAGGCTTGTTATCCAGTACTTACTATATCTGCACCGATATTTTTTAAATACCTGAAAGATATTCAGAATAGTAGGCTCTCGACGTAGCTGATTTTCGTGAAATCCGTGAGAATAAATTTCCTCTGAGGCAGTGATAGCGGTGGATCAGGGAGATTTACATGAGATCTGATTTTTATTGCAGTATCGTATCTTAATATTTCTTACAGGACTGCTTTTAAAGGCGCAGGAGCATCCCTATTAAAAATAAAAAGTACAATGCAGAGTTAAGCGGCCGGATAAGGCTAAATATCTTTGCTATAAAAAAAATTAGCACTAAAAATATCAATTATGTACTGACTGCGGGCGAGAAGGTTTAAAACGAGAAATAAGCAAAAGATGGAACCCGAAAAGCGAGAAGAAGATTTAAAAAGACCATATTTGGAAATCCGGATAAAAAGTAAAGGAAAATGAGTTAAAAGATCCATTAAAAACAGAAAGGAAATTGGGTAAAAAAGGAAGGGAAAGGAGCTTAACTTTAAGAAAGTAAGTAATTTTTGGAAAAAAATATAAGCAATCAACGGAAAAGTAGCGCATGAGTGTTGCACTAAGTCCCCTTTACGGTTTTCTCCTGGGAGAAAGAAAGGACTTTTGCCAATAAAAGTTGCTTCCTGAAAAGGAATGAAGGAGAAACCCCTCCGTCATACTTAAGAAGCTTCTAGGGGAGATGGAATAAAATGAAAATATCACTTATTGACCTGGCGTTCCTATCTGAAAAAAGGAAAGACGTATTGCTCCTTCTGGAAGAAGGGCCCAAGACAGGCGACGAAATAAAAACAGCCCTTAACGTGAATTCGACTTCAATTATGCCCCAGATAAAGAAGTTAAAGGAAGGGCGCCTGATAGTACAGGATGACAGAAATACCTACAGGCTCTCGGATATGGGAGAAATAGTTGTCGAGAAGATGGAGCCTCTTCTGGATACGGTTAGAGTTTTTGAGGAAAACTATGATTACTGGATTAACCATGATTTTACCGCAATCCCTGAACACCTTCTTAACAGGATAGACGAACTCGGAAATTACTTCATGCTTGAGGCCGACCTTAACCGGCTTTTTGAAGTCCCTGAAGACTTCAAAAATAACCTGCTCGAGTCAAAACATATAAAAATGTTTCTTTCATACTTCAATCCTCTCCATATTGAAATATACTCCGAGCTCGTAAGAAAAGGAGCGGAGATGTGCCTTATCCTGACAGAGCCGGTCTTTGATAGAATGAAAAAAGACTATTTTGAAGACCTGAAGACTCTCGTGGAATCAAAAAATACGACAATCTACATCTGTGATAGGAACGTAACCCTTAAAGACGTCGTAACAGAACGTTTCTGTTCACTTGTACTCTTTGATAAAAAAGGAAAGTTTGACCATCAGCGGTTGATGAGCTTTGATGAAAGTGCACTTAAATGGTGTGAAGAGCTTTTTCTATATTATAAAGATACATCCAGACTCCTGGAGACAATATAATTGTCCACAGAATATTATCCTTTAAAATAGAAGCAGCATCTGTTCGAAACATAAGACTGAAGCCGGAACTAGACGAAAAATCAAATCGGGACTGAAAACTGGATTGGGAAAAACATCTCGGCTCGAAACAAAAAATGTCTTTCCGGCTACAATAATCTGTCAACCTCAGTTTACTTCTGTCAACGTTAGTTTACTTTTCCTGAGATTCTCCACTTTCCGGGTTTTAAATCAAATCTCTGGACTACAAATACCATCTCAGGCTGCAAACATCTAATCAAATTGTTTTTATGGCATCTTTTGATAACCTATCAGCTTTTTGATGACTTTTAATGTCTGTAGTTTAGACTACATTTTCAAGTTGTGGTTTATCTTTCTTCGTTTTATTCTCCCAAATATTTATCAATAAGGGACCTGAACCTGTGGATATCTATGGGTTTTGAGATATAATCCACGCATCCCATTTCGATAAAATGTTCTTCACTTCCCTTCATAGCATGGGCTGTGACAGCTATAACAGGAATATCTGCAGTCGCAGGGTTCTTTTTTATCCTGTCCAGAACCTCAAGCCCGTCCATTTTAGGAAGCTGCATATCGAGGAGGATAATATCGAACTTTTTCTCAGCAAGGCGTTCAAGAGCCTTTATCCCGTCCTCGGCTTCGGTTACACTATGTCCGTAAAACTCCAGGAGGTCCAGGATCAGTTCCATATTCATGGGGTTATCTTCGACAATAAGAATTTCTTTCATCATCACGCCTCTTCAGCATAGCTAATTGTTTTATCCTATTAATTAATTCTTTTCTTCCGAAAGTACCCTTCTTCATAATAGAAATAAGACGTCCCTTAAGTTCACCGTTCAGTTCTTCAATATTCTTCTCAGTAAATTCTCCTGCAGTGCATACAATTAAAGGAATATCTTTTGTTTGTTCAGCATTCCTCAGGCGGGAAATTACTTCAAATCCGCTTATTTCCGGCATTAGCAGGTCGAGGATAAGGATATCTGGTTGCTGTTCGGAAAAGAGCCTGTCCAGACCCTCCTGCCCATTATAAGCTTTTATCACCTCAAAACCTTCAGGTTCAATCATTGAACTCAACAATTCCACTGCATTCTCATCGTCGTCAATGATAAGGATTCTTGGCTCTTCGAACCTGAACTTACCTGTGATTTCTCTTAAGGAGTCCAGCAGTTCGACTCTTTTTACGGGCTTCGTAAAAGAATAAGCTGCCCCAAGGGCAATTCCCAGCTCGTTATTATCTGTCACGGAAATAATGAGTACGGGAATGCGGGCTGTGTCAGGGTCACTCTTCAGCTGTCTCAGGACATGCCAGCCATTAATATCAGGAAGAAAAACATCGAGAGTAATAACATCGGGTTTCAGTTTCTTTGCAACGTTCAAAACATCTTTTCCTCGATATAAAGAGGCTGTACTGTATCCCTCTTCCTTGAGAATAACTGAAATCAGTTCATTGGAATTTCTGTCATCATCAACCACAAGAACAAGATTCTGCGCTTCAATAATTTTTTCAGGAAGGCGGATTTCAGGAAGCTCAATTTCATCCTGCAGTTCTTCTGCATACTCTTTCACGGAAAGGGCAGCCGCTTTACTCATTTCAAACTCTATCATTACATCATCAAGGTCGTTAGTATCGGCTTTTCGGGCTTCAGACGGTCTGGTAAGGGGGACGGTGAACGTAAAAATACTGCCTTTTTCAAGTTCGCTTTCAACCCAGATATCTCCCTGGTGTAGATTTACAATTTTCTTCACGAGGGCGAGCCCGAGCCCTGTCCCACAGTACTCCCTTGCAGATGACGCGTCGATCTGAGTAAAGGGCTGGAACAGTTTTTTCTGGTCTTCAGAAGAAATACCTATCCCCGTATCCGTTACTGAAAAAATAGCCCGCTTTCCGCTTTTTTTGCAGTGGACAGATACCATGCCTCCTTCCGGAGTGAACTTAATTGCATTGCTAACAAGATTATAAAGGATCTGGATAAGGCGGCTTCTGTCGGCTTGAAGGTCTGTACAATCCGGTTCTACCTTAAAGCCTATTTTAAGAGATTTTACCTGGGCAAGAGGAGAAAGAGTAGCCTTTACCTCTTCGAAAATCGAGCCAACAGAAAACTCACTGTAATGTAGCTCCATTTTTCCGGCTTCTACTTTTGAGAGGTCAAGAATATCGTTTATAAGTCCAAGAAGATGTTTTCCGCTGACAGAGATGTTATTAACGTACTTCAGCTGTTTTCCATTAAGTTCCCCAAAAACTCTCTCAAGCAGGATATCCGAAAAACCGATGATGGAATTCAGAGGTGTCCGCAGTTCATGGCTCATATTGGCGAGGAACTCACTCTTTGTACAGCTAGCAGCCTCAGCTTCCAGTTTTGCCTGAAGGAGCTTTTCTTCGGAACGTTTGTGTGATGTAATATCGAGCCCTGTTTGCAGGATACCGGTTGCTTTCCCATCTTCATCCTTTATCAGATTTGCACAGATCATCCAGACTTTTCCATCCGGAGTAACTAACTCCCCTAACTCCTCGTTTCCGGACTCAAGCACCTTTCGTGCGAGAGACTTTCCAGAAACAGCATCGGACATTAGAGAGAACTCCTCATATTTCTGCCCAATAATGTTTTCAAGCTTAAGACCGGCATGGTTCAGAGAAGCTCTGTTTGCCCAGACTATTTTCAGCTCAAGGTCCATAAAGATTACAAGCTCGTTGAGAGAATCGAGAATTACCTTTTTCTCATGTTCCTGAGCTTTAAACGTATCAGAATTTATTCTCAGACGATCAAGCATCTGATTTATTCCTTCAGTTAACCTTGAAAGCTCATCATCCCCATCCATAATACAATGAGCCGAGTAATCTTCATCTTTTCCTACTTTCTCTACAAAATTGTCAATAGCAACAATTCGGGATACGACTTCCCTGTCAAGAAGGAATTTACAGCCTGCTCCGACTATGAGTCCTGAAAACAGGAGGAAGATTACGATATACCTGAGAGACTTTCTGCCTTCGATGTAGATGCTCCTGTCAGCATCCGTCCAAACCATAACAGTCGGATTTCCATTAATGTCTTCGTGGATAAAATAACCTGCTAACCTGTCCCCATCTACCGTATGTGTGTAACTCTCGTTTCTATTTTCTAAAAAGGCTTGCTGGAAATCAGGAGGTACGTTATCTGGACTGTAGAGCAGAACCGGATTTCCAGTAATTTTCTGAACTGACTCAACAAAACCGGCGTCCAGATTCTTCCCCAGGATAATTGTTCCTATCATTTCCCTGTTGTCTGATGCAGCAGATACGGGTCGGCAGGAAAAAATTGCAGGTTCTTTGTTCAGCAAGAGCATCCCATTTAAATGACTCGTTCCCTCCTTGCAGAGAAGACTTCTATCACTGATTTTCTGATCGATATCGGAAATTATTGAGGCATTGGAAGCATTACTGGCATTTATTGAATCCGAAACCTGGGAGTATATTATGTCCCCGGAGCTATTGACAAAAAAAATGAAGTCGCATCCGCTCAGGGTAAAAAGATCGGTAAGTAGAGTCCCGCCAAGGTCTTCCGGGTTCTCGCTTAGCATAAAAGCCCTGATATCTTCCCTTAAAGAAAGGGCAGAATTTGTCTCATCCAGCTGTACAATCTGGAAATCAATTACGTTATGTACACTTTCCACATTGCTGATCGCCTCTCTTTCCTCAAGGTCGGAAAAACTCGAGTAGAGGATATTCTGAGATGCAAAAATGACAACCGAAGTAAGAAGGGCAAAAATTATGTAGATAATAACAAAAATTTTTTTGCTCACATTCATATTCTGAACTCTGGGGGGGTTGAAACTGATTAGGAGGTTTATACACTAATTACAACAGGCAGGCTTAAGTTTGTTTATATATAAACACATTCTACATACATAGTATAAAAGTTTATCCAGAAGCAACATTTAATAGGATAAATAAGACTCTATTATCCAGAAAAGGCAATTAAAAAGTATATTACAGAAAATATCTTAATGAGAGTCAAAAAACAGAACTTGCCAAAGTTTTACCTGCTACATAATTTACCTTCATAATCTCAGAAATTATACGTCAGCCTTCTCTTCCAGCCTGTTCTTTTTCTTCCAACCCATTATTAAAGCTGCACTTTCAGCTAGTTTTGGGTTCACCGTAATTTATCTTCGAACCAGTAGTCGGATCACCATTTAAAGGATCACCATTTAAAGGATCACCATTTAAAGGATCACCATTTAAAGGATCACCATTTAAAGGATCACCATTTAAAGGATCACCATTTAAAGGATCACCATTTAAAGGATCACCATTTAAAGGATCACCATTTAAAGGATCACCATTTAAAGAATCTAGCCGCCCAGTTCACATTTTTTCTCAGGAGATATTTCCTCAGTTCATCAACCCCGAGGAGGAAAACTGCAAAAGGAACGGCGAGCAGCATATACTTTAGATCAATGGGTGCTGTATTAAATATCAGATTAGCAAAAGGATTCCAGATAATGATGGCAAGAATGAGTAACTCACTTGCAATTCCCAGAAGAACGACGCGGTTGCTGAATAAGCCCATTGAGAAGACAGACTGGAACCGGGTTCTTGAAGCAAACACATTGGCGATCTGGCAGATGACCACGGCTGAGAAGAAAGCGGTTACTGCCTGCATATAAAGAGGATTGGTGTTTGCAAGCTGCTCTCCGAAAGCCCAGCCTCCTTCAGAAAGTACGGCAAAATAACAGAAGAAGCCTGCAGCAGCCTGTATTGGCCCTTTTACTCCGTAGGCTGTCAAAAGTACCTGAGAGGTTAATAACTTTTCATCCCTTGGCCTGGGAGGCCTCTTCATAATATCTCCCTCTCCCCTTTCCACTCCCAGAGCAATAGCAGGAAGGATATCAGTTCCAAGGTCAATAGCCAGTATAAGCTGGACAGGCATAGGGAGGGGAATAGAAAGGAGAACAAAAGCTATGAATGGCAGGATCTCGGGGATATTGCTTGTAAGTATGTAAACAATAAACTTTTTTATATTATCAAAGACAGTTCTGCCTTCTTCCACAGCATTTACTATCGTAGCAAAATTGTCATCCAGCAATACCATATCTGCAGCGTCACGTGCCACATCCGTGCCGCTGCCCATAGCGACCCCCATGTCGGCATTCTTGATAGCGGGAGCATCATTAACCCCATCTCCTGTCATGGTAACAATCTCTCCTTCTGCCTGGAAGAGCTGTACAATTTTCAACTTTTGTACAGGAGAGGTTCGGGCAAAAACAATGCTCGGGTTTTTAAGCCGTGAAGAGAGCTCTGTGCGGGAGAGAGATTTCAGCTCGTCTCCGGTAATAATCTCAGGTTTCCCTGGACCTGCAAGTCCTACATCCCTGGCAATTGATTCTGCGGTAACCGGATGGTCACCTGTGATCATGACAACCTTGATCCCGGCTGCGTGGCATTTTGCAATAGCTTCCCTGGCTTCAGGGCGCGGAGGGTCTACAATCCCGATGAAACCCAGGAAAATAAAATCTCCGGTATACTCTTTCTGCTCTTCCGCCTGCCTGAACGCAAGGGCAATTACCCGTTCTCCCTTCTCTGCCAGCCTGAGGTGCCTGTCCAGAAGTTCTTTTTGCTCTGTTTCGTCAAGTTTTCGGATCTCTCCGGACTCCATGACTGACCCGCACATCTCCACAACCACTTCAGGAGCGCCCTTAAGATATACCTCAAGTTTGCCTTCGGGACTTTGGCAGACTACTTCCATGCGCCGAGTAAGGGAATCGAAAGGAAATTCCTCCAGCCTCGGATACTCTTGCTGGAGTTTTTTTACATCTACGAAACCGTTTGCAAAAACAAGAAGCGCCCCTTCTGTCGGGTCGCCAGTGTATCCTGGAGGCGCTTCATAAAGTTTTGCGTTATTGCACAGCCCTGCAACCCTTATGAAAACTTGAGGAACTTTTTCTGGATTCCACCCGGGATTTCCTGTTACAGGAAATCCTTTTACGCCGGAGTCAGCGACTTCCTCAGAGCCAGTAATCTTATCTTTAAGACCTTTTTTTGTACTTTCTTTTACATCCTGTCCCGTAAAACCTTCTTGAGGGATGGAAGGTTTTTCAGACTCCAGACTCTCAAACCCTATGATAAGAGAATTTACTGCCATCCTGTTCTGAGTCAGGGTCCCGGTTTTGTCCGTACAGATCACAGTAGTCGAGCCGAGAGTTTCTACAGACTCAAGCTGCTTTATAAGGGCATTCCGGGATGCCATCCTTCTTGATGCAAGGCTGAGGGCAAGTGTAACTGTGGGCAAAAGCCCTTCGGGAACATTGGCAACAATGATTCCTATGGCAAAGATAAGGCTTGCAAGAAAAACATCCTGGATAAAAAATGCAAGCAGGAAAAAAGTAATTCCAAGAAAAATCGCAATTGCTGAAATAATCTTTATGAAATGGTTGAGTTCTTTTCGGATAGGGGTATCCACGGATACTGTCTGTTCTGTAAGCGTTGCCAGGCTTCCAATCTGGGTATCCTTTCCGGTTCCGAAAATAACGGCTTTACCGTTCCCGCTCTGTACAAGAGTTCCGGAAAAGACCATGTTCCGGCACTCCAGCAAATTTGAATGAGTACATTCAAGAGAACGCAGCTGCGGTTCCGATTCTCCTGTCAGAGTTGAATTATCTACTTTAAGGGTATTGGTTTCAATCAAACGCCCGTCTGCAGGAACCTTATCTCCCTCTTCGAGAAGTATAACATCCCCTACCACAAGCTCCGAAGCCAGAGAGTCCCTTACCTTTCCGTCCCTCAGGACTTTTGAATGGGGAGGTAGAAGCTGTCGGAAGCTTTCCATGGTCTTTGCAGCCTGGTACTCCTGAACAAATGTGAAAGTCCCGTTAAGGACAACGACCCCGACGAGAGCAATCCCTATATAAAGATTCCCCTGACCAGGATCAAGGTATTCGCCAAGGAAAGATAGAATAGCTCCTACAGTCAGCAGGATGGAGAAAAAGTTTCGGAACTGCCGGATATATCTTTTAAGTATGCTTTCCTTTCCGGCTTCTTCGAGGACATTTGGTCCGCATTCGCGGAGTCTTAGGGTAGCTTCCTGCTCACTTAGCCCGTTTTCTGTTACTTCCAACCTCTGTAGAAACTCAGTAAGGGAAATTAGATGTTCATTGCCCTGTGGAGAGCATAATCTAGTTTTGTTCCCAGCCGATTCCTTTTCCATCGAACCCCTTATAGTTCAATGTGGCACAAGAATAAGAAACTTAACGTTGCGAGTCTACTAATTCTTTAAAACAAGTCCAGAACAGTCAATTACCTGAGGCTGATCTTAATAGAATTTCTACCTGGAATCTCTACCGGCTCCAGATAACCGGATAACCGAGGAAACAAAAGACGGAAACAAAAGACGGAAAACGAAGGCTGAAAAGGCATTTAAGAAGATAAGAAGTCGGATAATGAGGTCAAAATTTATTACTCTATTTATCAAAGAAAAGGTAAAAAAAAATTCCTGGCAATTAGCTTTTATAATTTGTTAACTAAAAAAATATCCGTACCCCGGCTCAATTGAAAGGCTCGAGGATTGTTTTTACTGCCTTTATTCTCGCTCCTGCTCAGGTGAGACAAACAGGGTGATTCAGAAAGCATTATCTGTTCCCATTTATCAGGAAATGTTGCAATTTTTAATATGTTTCGAACTCTGGATACTCTAGTCCGGAGTGTGAAACATTTTGGATTGAAAAGGTCTATATAATATTGTCAAGTAGACAATTGAATTGTAATAAAAATAAATATAATCGGATAAAAGTAAAAAAAAGGTATGACCGATATGAGCGAATTCACACTTAAAACAAGACTTTTAGCTGCCCTTGAAGGCAAGCCCGTTGACAAAGTACCTGTTTGTTCCGTGACCCAGACCGGCATTGTAGAACTCATGGACGAAGTAGGAGCTCCCTGGCCTGAATCCCACACGAACCCTGAACTTATGGCAAAACTGGCACTCGCCAACCACGAGCTCAGCGGACTTGAAGCTGTAAGAGTTCCCTACTGCCTTACCGTCCTTGTCGAAGCCATGGGCTGTGAAATTAACATGGGTACCAAGAACAGGCAGCCCTCTGTTACCGGTCACCCCTACCCTAAAGACCTCGAAGGCGCAGCAATCCCTGCAGACCTCCTGCAGAGAGGCAGAATTCCAGCAGTACTTGAAGCAATCAAGATCATCAGGGAAAAAGTAGGTCCTGACGTGCCAATCATTGGCGGTATGGAAGGCCCTATCACAGTCGCTTCCGACATTATAAGTGTAAAATCCTTCATGAAATGGTCCATCAAAAAAATTGACCTCTTTGAACAGGCTCTGGACCTCGCAACTGAAGCTTCAATTATGTACGCAAACGCAATGGTCGAAGCAGGTGCAGATATTATTGCCATTGCAGACCCTGTCGCCTCTCCTGACCTCATGAGCCCTGACTCCTTCAAGCAGTACCTCCAGTCAAGGCTGCAGAAGTTCTCCTCCAGCGTGAACTCTGTGACCGTCCTCCACATCTGCGGAAATGTGAACGCAATCCTCAGCTACATGGCAGACTGCGGCTTTGAAGGCCTCAGCGTTGAAGAAAAGATCGGCAGCGTTAAGAAGGCAAAGGAAGTTATCGGAACCAGAGCAAGGTTAGTAGGAAACGTTTCCAGCCCCTTCACTCTGCTGCCCGGACCTGTTGACAAGATCAAAGCCGACTCCAAGCAGGCTCTTGCAGACGGCATCGATGTACTCGCACCAGGCTGTGGAATTGCACCCATGACCCCACTCGAGAACATAAAAGCCATGGTCGCAGCAAGAGACGAATTCTACGCCTGAAAAGGCACGAAATTTCTTTATTTTTTACGGGAAAATTCCGGAGCTCTAAAACAATTAGAACTTCGGAATGTTCTGTCCCGATTCACATTTTTTTAACTTTGCCAGGAGGGACCCTCATGATTGAGGATATCCGGAGCATGGCCTTAACAGGCTGTTATCTCAGGAGGCTCTATCCGGGCAAATAGTTCGGTAAAACTCATCTGGACAGCTTATTCATCATAAAACTTATTGAAATTTATTAAAGACAATAAACGCTGAGATACTTAGTTGAATAGTCTTAAACTTTTTTGGAGGAGGTTAAGATATGAGAACAGCAGTTGCAATTGACCTGGGAACCAGCGGTTTCAGGGCCCAGAAAATTGACCTGGAAAGCGGCGAGATTAAGAAAACCGTGATAACTCTCCGGAACCCTCTGCCGGGGGCAAACGTAATGGATCACCTTGACTTTGCAATCCATTACGGGCTTGACAAAGCTCATGGACTCTCGGCAACCGCGGTCAAAAATATCATTGTGGAACTCGGAGTAAAACCCGAAGAGATGGAAAAGTTCTCAATCTGTGGAAACCCTATCCAGCTTTCTATCTTTCAGGGAATTCCCATTGAAGACCTGGCATATGCAGGCGAGCGTAAGAAACAGAAGTATCACATTGAAGAGCAAAATAGAGATGCTCGAATAGTACCCCT
Organism: Methanosarcina sp. DH2; assembly: GCF_020804225.1. Classification (GTDB taxonomy): domain Archaea; phylum Halobacteriota; class Methanosarcinia; order Methanosarcinales; family Methanosarcinaceae; genus Methanosarcina. The sequence continues at coordinate 248,514 of NZ_WJBI01000001.1, read as the reverse complement.
GACCGAAATAGAGGGTTTTGAGGAATTTAAGAACTGTAAACTGTTTGTGCCCCCGGCAATAAAGCACGAAGTCGGTGCCGATGCACTTGCACTTATTGTAAAGGCAGGCATGATCGAGAGTAATGAGATTGCGATCGCGACGGACTACGGGACAAATGCCGAAATGGCCCTGAAATCAAACGGGATTATTTACACCGGATCGGCTGCTGCCGGGCCAGCTCTCGAAGGTCAGGAAATTGAATACGGATCCATTGCATCCCCGCATACCATCTGCGATGTCGAATTTGAAGGAGAGAACCTGCGCTGTTACGTTCTGGACAGGGAAATGAAAACAGCCATGGGGGACCTTGTAAACCCTAAGACAGGGGAAATAGTGGAAAAGGGAGACGTCACTGCAAAAGGTATTACGGGTACAGGAGTTATCGCCCTTATCGAAGCCGGGATGAGGAACAAGCTGATAGTCCTGCCAAAAATTCAGACTCCTGAGAAGATCATTCACCTCCAGGACGGAATTAAGTTTACGGAAAAAGACCTTATTGCAGCCGGAAGAGCTATAGGTGCACTCCGAGCAGGGCACATTACGCTCTGTGCAGCTGCAGGCATTGAGATGGAAGACCTCAAGATAGCTCATATGTCAGGAGCTGCCGGGACTTACATGGATGCCTCAAAAGCCCACCACGTAGGGATGAACCAATATAACGCAAACAATGTCTCCCATTAAGGGAACACATCTCTTACGGTT
>NZ_WJBI01000001.1:0-247762 GCF_020804225.1 Methanosarcina sp. DH2 | reverse complement strand
ATCGCCCTTATCGAAGCCGGGATGAGGAACCAGCGGAAAGTCCTGCCACAAATTCAGACTCCTGAGAAGATCATTCACCTCCAGGACGGAAGTAAGTTTACGGAAAAAGACCTTATTGCAGCCGGAAGAGCTATAGGTGCACTCCGAGCAGGGCACATTACGCTCTGTGCAGCTGCAGGCATTGAGATGGAAGACCTCAAGATAGCTCATATGTCAGGAGCTGCCGGGACTTACATGGATGCCGCAAAAGCCCACCAGGTAGGGATGATCCCTTATAACGCAAACTATGTCTCCCAGATAGGGAACACCTCTCTTACGGTTGCAAAAGAGATCCTGCTTTCTGAAGACAGGTTATGGGAACTGCAGGCGATTGCAAAGGAAATCCTGGGCACGCATGTGATGTTCGCAACATCCGAAGCTTTTAAGGAAGCCTATTTGCTTGAACTTGCTTACTGGAACGAGGGTATGGCATTCAAGATGCTCCAGAAGTTCCTGAAAAAGAAAAAACTCCCCATGATCGGCGAGCCTTCGACTATCCTGAAAATAGACCGTCAGGTTGAAAGGGATATTCCTGTACTCGGAGAAGAAGGGCTTGAAGTGCTTGAGAAAGTCGGGACCTACCTTACCATGGTCATTGAGGACTGCCAGGGCTGCAAGAAGTGTGTAAAGGTATGCCCGACTGGGGCACTGAGAATGGAAGATAACGGGCTTGTGAAAATAAGGACCGACCTCTGTGACGGAGCAAACTGCCAGCGCTGCCTGCATGCCTGCCCTGATGACAGATTCAAATGGGAAAACCTGACTGTTGCAGGAATCTGAGAAGGAAACAAAAGAAGGTCAGAGCAATTTATTGAAATTAAACACGGAGCAGGCTGCGACGGGGCTAAAACCACGTAACTTCCTGCTTAATTTATTCATGTCAAGGGTCTCGATTAAGTAAAGGGTAAAAATTTACCTTCAAACCACGGTTTTTTTACTTGCACACATAAAGTTTGTTTTATTTGCATACACAAAGTCTGTTCAGCTAGTTTTAATTTTTAACTTTTTTATGTTTCTTTTGATTTCGGTCTTTTCTACTCTGAAAGCAAAGAAAACTCGGAGGCAATAGATGTCAGAAAAGGATTTGAGAGACACAGAAAAGACTTTGATAAACCCCAACTTAGAGATAAAACAATATAGTTTGAGAATAGAAAAGTTGACATTTAGATTCCCTGAATTAAAGGATAGGGTTTTACTCTACTTTTAATGAAGATAAAAAGAAAGGTACAATAAGCAGAAAGCGACAGAAGCGGCAGAAAACGGAGGAAAAAATAGTGGATGTCATTGTTGTGGGAGGTTTCCTGGGAAGCGGGAAAACAACCACCATTATCAATATGGGCAAGTACCTGGCAGAGAAAGGGAAAAAAGTTGCTATTATCGTAAATGAGATCGGAGAAATAGGGATTGACGGGGACGTGATCAAAAGGTTCGGATTCGATACCAAGGAGATCACAAGCGGTTGCATCTGCTGCTCTCTTAAAGTCGGGCTGAGAACGACAATCACTCTCCTTGCAAAAGAGTATAAACCCGATGTCCTGATGATCGAGCCCACAGGAATTGCTTTCCCACATATTATAAGGAACGAAGTCGAGCTTATGAATCTTGGAGAGGAAGTAAAAATCGCTCCCCTTGTGACCCTGATCGATGGCAGCCGTTTCAAGCACCTGATGAAAGAGGTAAAAGAATTTGCGATGAGGCAGATTATAGATGCCGAGATTCTGGGGATAAACAAGGTGGACCTGATTGAACCTATCCGGATCCCGATCCTCGAAGCTTCGGTACAGCAGCTGAATCCAAAAGCCAGGGTGATCCTGCTTTCAGGAAAGGATACAGGGGAGAGATTTGAAAGTTTCATGCAGGTGGTTCTCCCTGATATCAAGGAAGTTTCGGAAAAACCTCAAGTAGCCGCCACAGGAGAAAAGTTCAGACCTTCTGAACCTCAGGAAACCGAAGATTCCATTGAAGCCTCCGGAGTTGGCAGCTATGCTGCAGAGTTTGCAATTAAGGACGGAGAAAATCTGAGCACGGAAGCAGCCAGGGAGCTCACTATTGAATTAATGAATACAATAAAAGAAAAGGTTCTGGAGCTAAACCCCGAATTTGTAGGGCACATCAAACTCTTCCTGGACAATGGGCTGGAAACTGTAAAACAGAGTGTTACCATCTATTACGAAGAGCCCCAGGAAGATATCATTAAGTCAAAAGAAGGAGCTGTCCCGACATTCAAGATCCTCTCTGCAGTTTCAAACGTTGACAAGGGCGCTCTGAAAAATGCTGTGAATAGCTCGGTGCAGGAGACCTTTGGGAAAAGGGGAATAGATGTACATAAAGCCAGGCATGGACACAACCACGAAGATGATCATAAGCACGAGCATGGTCATCACGAAAATAAGCAAGAACACATACAGAGGATCGTGAGCATTAAAGGCAGAAAAGAATGAAATGAAAAAGAGGAAAGGTGAGTAAGTGAAAAGTTTCCCTTGCTTCCTTCTTCCGGAATATTTCTCCCGAAGTTCCGTGAATAATTGTAAGGAGATAATTCCTGATTAATCGTTTTTAATGCTTTTTAATTTATTTTCTCCGAGCGGTCTATATAATATTGGGCAAGTTCGTTGCCCCATTCCAGAGCGCTTGGGGTAAAACTCATGATCTTTCTGTGGTCAAACTCTCCATCTTTTCCAAAGAGCTTCAACAGCATGAAGTTATCCGTGACCATGAAGGAAGAAGGTCTTACCTTGCCGGAATAAATGTAAAGAGAAACCCTGTTTTTCACGCAGGTATTGTGTTCCTCTTCAAAGTCGTTTTTCAACCTGTTATAGACCTTTTCATCAAGGATAAGGCGCACTTCAGCCCCTTTCTCTGCACAGCTTGCCTGAATAGAAGGGCAATCAGGGCAGAAATAAGAGTAAAAAGACGTGAGAGTCTTTGAGTTGTCCAGTCTATCCCGCAAATGTCTTGGGAATTCAAAAAGGTGGTCCAGGTCAGGCTCATCCAGAGTACATTTCCCCAGCATGTCCATCTTTTGTATCAGATGCCTTGGAATAGGAGACCTGTCATGTTTTGACCAGTAGTCCTTGTTTCCATCAAAAACATCCAGGAGAGAAGTAAGTGGGATCATCTTCTCAACTATAACTTCCCCGATGTCAGAAAGTTCATAGATATTTCCCTTCTGCACAATGATATCCATATCTTTTAGTTTTTTTATCTGCGGCATTACCGCACATGCCTTTACATTAAGAGTGTCCTTGATCTCGTCAATATACATCGGGCCATTAGCTAACTGAACAAGGAGATTCTTTCTCTTTTCAGAGAAGAAAATCAAGTCTATAAGGGAACTCATTTTTTATCAGCTTCCAACCTGCATCTGTTACATTAAGCCGGACTATCGTTTTCCGGAGCTTTACCCATAAACCCGCCTCATTATCTTCCGGGAAGGATAGTTTCAGCATTTAGCCAAGAGCGTTACCGGACAAGTCCAGTGTTTTTCAGGATGCACCATATTAACCTTATAATAAAGGTTTTGAAACTTTAGCTCTTGTTGTAGCACCTTTGCATTCAAGGAGTGTTACGCACATATTTTCAGGTGAATATAATCTAAAAGTGAAAACCTCTTTAGATCAAAACCATATCAATTATATTACAACTATTATATTTGAATTTTGATTCTGATGAGCATAACACAAATTACAGATATTATATTTAAATTATCATAATAAGCAGAAAATCAAAAGCTATAAAGCAAACGTCAGGGATATTCTACCGTTTTCAGCGTACTAAGAAATAAAATATCTGCTTTTACACCAAATCATATAAATACTGTGAGCTCAAAGGAGCGGATCAACAGACTTGTTTATATCCAACAGGCTGTCCGGCTTCTGTGACTCCTCAATCCGTACACTCTTCGATCATTACCTTCAAATTTTCAATACCCCTCATTTTTACATACCCCTTCAATATTCAATAGCCTTTGATTTTCCAGCGGAAGAAAATTTTCTATCCACCCAGGTAAAAATCTCACGCTTGCAAAGAGGCTGTGAGTGTAAAAGGTAAAGGACAGCAAATTTCCCCTGACCCTGAAATAAGAGAACCTCGATAAAAATCCGGCCCATACAAAATATGAAGAAAACTATATTTTACGGGGAGGGAAAAAATTGCCATTGGGTCAAAAAGCAACGTCGGTTAAGCTATATACCATTGAGTTAATTTGTCAATAGTGACCATTTAAGCCTGAAAGGAAAGAATAACCTGTAATAAATTCAGGGAAAATTCCGGTTTGTACCGCGGCTGGAAGACATTGATTTTCAGGAGAATGGTCATCTTGTGGATTAAGGAGTATAACAGTGGATTTAGAGAATTGACGGGCTGTGGAACCCGTTAAGGACCTAAAAAAGTAAATAGAGATCCGGAAGAACAGGCAGAAAACTGACTGATGGATCCTTCACAAAAAAGGAGATTTTTTTATGGCAAAAGAAGATATTTTGAACGCTTTAGCGGATGCTGTTGTAGACGGCGATGACGAACTTGCAGAAGAATTTTCACAGAGAGCCCTTGATGAAGAGCTCGATGCATATGAAGCAATTGTTGACGGCCTTGCAAGAGGCATGAAGATCATCAGTGATATGTACGAGAAGGGAGAGGCCTTTGTCCCCAGCCTTCTACTCGCAGCAGATGCGATGTATGCCGGCATGGACATCCTTACTCCCTATATTAAACTGGACGGAACCTCTACCCCCAGAAATGTGATAATCGGTACCGTTGAAGGGGATGTGCACGATATTGGCAAGAACCTTGTCAAGACCATGATGACTGCAGCCGGTTTTAACATGATCGACCTTGGCTGTGACGTGCCTCTTGATAAGTTTGCAGAAGTCGCAAAGGAGAAGAAGGCAACTGCAATCTCAATGAGCACGCTTATGACCACAACAATGGGTGGCATGGAAACTGTTATCGAACAACTCCAGGAAGAGGGGATCAGAGACTCCCTCGTTGTCATGGTCGGCGGTGCACCTGTTTCACAGGCTTTTGCAGATACCATTGGCGCAGACGGCACAGCCCTTGATGCAAGCACAGCAGTTGAGACTCTTACCTCACTTGTAAGTGAACTCCCTGCCGACTTATGGAGCGAATCCTCAGTTGCAGCAAGCAAAATGAAGTATAAAGAATCCCTGGCACAGAAGAGCGGCAGGGAGAAAATCGATACTGGACTCATAACCGCTGAGAAAGTCAAAGCCGAATTTAACTCAGTGGTCCCGAAGTTCAAGGAAACCATGACCAAAGCAGAGAGGTTTGGCTCTGCCTTCCAGGACAAGAAGGTCGACAGGCTCCCTGTGTCACCTCTCGCCTGCGGTGTATCCAGAAAGTTCGTGCCCTGCTCTTACAAGGATTACTCAACAAGCGCCGAAAAGTACGCAGACTGTGTCGAAGCAGGTATAAAGTACTTCAATATGGACACTTTCGTTGGCCTGACTGACCTCTGTGTCGATGCAGCAGACTTCGGCGCAACCATCAGGTACCCTGAAGAAGACACCCCTGCAGCAGTTGGCCACCTCGAAGACTACGAGAAACTCGAAGTCCCCGAACTTAAGGAAGGCACCCGTGCCTACAATCTGATCCAGGGCAACAAGCTTGCAACAGAGAAAGCCCATGCCCTTGGAGCACCCATGACTGCCCTGATCGAAGGCCCGATGGTTGCCCTCACCCAGATTATGGGCGCAACCCGTGTGCTTTCCGATCTCAGGACAAACCCCGACGTTGTCCTCAAAGCCCTTGACAAGACCACTACCTATGTAGAAGAAATAATGAAGGGAATGTTCGAAGAAGCCCAGCCTGACAACCTCTGTATGGTAACTCTCTGGACCAACAACGTCATCCTCAGCGCTGACGAATACATGAAGTCCGAAGGTCAGGTCATGCAGAACAGGATTGCCCCGCTCTACAAGCAGTACAACAAGCCAGTAGTTATCCACAACTGTTCCGATGTCCCTCACTGGGATCTTATCGACAAGTGGAACACGGAGTACTACAGCTACACCTTCTACCCTGATGAAGTCAGCAAGGGTTCCAAGGATCACAAGTACCTGATCAGCACCCACGGTAAGAAAACCATGTTTGGTGGAGAGGTCAGCCCGATATTGTTCCTTGACAACAGCCCTGAAGGCCTCCAGAAGATGAAGGCAGACACCATTGCCCTGCAGGAAAGCGTCCTGAACACTCTCAAAGAAAACGGCATGCAGTCCAAGTACATGATTTCAACCGGCTGTGAAGTGCCGCCCGGAGCACCCTGTGATTCCATCACTGCCCAGACCTACACAGTAGCAGAAAAGGGTCCGGAACTCTACAAGAAAATCATCGGGTAAACCCGCTGAAACCATTTAAGAAAAAGAAGCAAGCCTGGCTTGCCAAATGCGGAATGGGCTTCCGACCCATTCCCCTTATTTATTAAAATAAAAAAACAAGGTTCTCTCTATTTCCTGTACCCTTTGCCTCAAAAAGTGCAAGCGAACTAAAAACGATGTAAAAGGCATTGGGAAGGAAGAAAAACGAGAGTGAAATACGAGAGTGAAATACGAAAATGAAAAACGAATACACACATTTGGGCCGAAAAACGCAAAAATTTTCCAGAAAATAGTAGAGAGCCTTTTAAAATAACCTGATAAAAGAGGTGAAACTGGATGAGATATCAGAAAGTACCCGAAACTGAGGAAAAGAGGTTCTATTCGAGTCCTGTACACCCTGCAATCTATGAGCTTGGACTGGACAATTCATCTCAGAAATTCCTCTTCCGATATTCAGTTATTGAAACAAGTCCTGTTAACTATGAATCGGGCTCATCTCCAGGATCGACAGGATACACAGATATTTACGCGGATTCCAGATGTTCCGATCTGCCCGCAGAACTAGACCTTACAATGGAAGATCCTGATACCTACCTCGAATGCTCAGGAAGAACCTCTGAATCATCAGATACTCAGCAGCCAGTTAAGAAAAAAATAATCCGGTAACAGAAATTTCCATCTGAAATAAGAAGAACGAAAAACTCCAAAAAGGTAGCGTCCAAAATCAGCAAAAACCTCCAAACCCCTTAATTTTTAGCCTTCCGAAAAACATTAAACCGGATAAAAAACCTGAAAGAGATCAGATATTCGGACGAAATTCCTAAGGAAGGCAGAATATCAGCCAGAAATCAGGCTTCCAGCAGGTCATAAACATCAGGAACAGTAGCGAATGAGGAAAGGATATGGCAAGCGAATTAAAAACATCAGGCAGCACGACCCTGGAAAGCCAGGACGGAATGGCAAAACTGGCACGGACGATAAGAGATAAGATCCAGATTGACGAGCCGGTAAAAGAAGAAGGGCTCATAGACCAGCTTGAAAGGGCAGCCATAGAGATTGACGAGCTGCTTGGTTCATCCCTGGGGCCRAAAGGGATGAACAAGATAATAGTAAACCCCGTGGGGGAYATTTTCGTTACGAGCGACGGGAAAGTCATCTTAAAAGAAATRGATRTACTTCACCCGGTCGTAACTTCCTTTAAAAAGCTTGCCGAATCCATGGACAAAGCCTGCGGAGACGGCACAAAAACAGCCGTGATTTTTGCAAGCAACCTCATTAAAAACGCTGTCAGACTAATAAGGGCAGGAGTACACCCGACAATCATTATAGAAGGTTACGAGCTTGCCATGCAAAAAACGTATGAGATGCTGCAGTACAGCATAAAGCAGGCATCGGAAGAAGATGTACGCACAACTATAATGTGCTCGGCAACAGGAAAAGGAATTGAAAAGCATCAAGCAGAAGCTGTTACGGRTATCGTCCTTCAGGTTATAAAGCACCTTAACGAAAAACAGGCTGGAAGGCTGGACCTTAACARAAACATCAAAATCCTCAAAAAGAAAGGCGGACCTGAGATYGTTGCYCTTGAAGGCCTGATCCTTGATGAAAATCCGGCAAGAGAGGATATGCCGAAAAATTTCCAGAACCCTGCAGTCCTGATAATAAATTACGACCTCAAGATAAAAAGCGGATACTTAAATCCCCAACATAACCTCAAAATGGATACGGTTAAAACAACGCTTCTTTTTGAGGAAAGAAAAAAACAAATGTGCGGCGAAATAGCCAGAAAAATCATTGATTCGGGAGCAGATGTCCTCTTCTGCGAAGGAGATATCGACCCTTACATCGAAACGCTGCTCCGGGACAGTGATATGCTGGCTTTCAAGAAGCTGAAAGCGAAAGACCTCGAAAAACTTGCGGAGGCTACAGGCACAACCCTGAAAGTCCTGCAAGATGAGATTCACCCCTACGACCTCGGAAAAGCAGACAGCATAAGGCTTGAAAAGAAAAACGGGGAAAACTTTGTTTTCATCGCCGTGAAAGATAAAGCAGTAGCCACTATCTTAATATGGGAACCTGTAAAGTACGGGCTTGAYAAGGTAGAAGAAGCAGTTGACGATGCCCTGAATAATGCGGCATTCCTCCTGAAGAACAAAGGGATAGTAAACGGGGGAGGAGCAATAGAATTTGAACTGGCGCACATGGTCAGGCTGTTTGCGGCAACACAGACCGGAAAAAGACAGCTTGCAGTTCAGGCGTATGCAGAAGCCCTCGAAAAGATCCCGACTATTCTTGCCAGAAATATGGGAATGAATGMAATWGATGCAATGGCGCAGATGAAGAATTCATATGCAAGAGGRATAGAAGCAAGAATAGACCTCTCACGAARGGTAACTGATAAGGGGCCGAAAGTATACGATTCGGCAACATTAAAGAAACTCGCCATCATCGCAGGCACGGAAACAGCAAGGAGTGTCCTCAGGATAGACGAGATAGTCCCGAAGAAATAAGCCGGACAATAAAATATAATAAAGAACAAGGGAGCCGGGAAGGTTCAAAAAATCACGCTGATGACAGTGCTACTCCCTCTCCATGAGCATTGTTGTCATATTAACTGAAAAGTAAGTTAGACCTGCAATACTCTTTCAGGAAAGGTATGTATTTGCCATTTAAATATACCTTTCCTGGAGGGAACCTGTATCCAGAAAAATTTCTGGCAAGCGACAAACTCCGGATTTGCCATTTACCGAAGACTTGCTAGCCAGAAAAGGGAAAGGAAAACGCTCGATACTCTAAACCTCGATTCACCTCGCAGAAAGAGTATCAGGACATGGAAAAATCAGGTAAAAAGTACTTCTCAGACTCTTTTGCCATTTTTAAGGGTTTAAAGAAAAGACTTGAAACCTGAAGCAGAATCTGTACGCCCCAATTGCTGCTGAAATCCCTCCAGGTAGAAAAGTGGGCAGTACTCCTTTCCTGATCAGTACAGCAGTCAGGATGACTACACTGTCAGGACAATAGCACTGCTGACAGTACAGACAATATTCCAGTAATAATGAATGTTCAATCAATATTCAATCAATGCTCAATAAGTTCAATCCTTAATTGAAGTCTTGAGGAAGGTGGCGAGCCATGAAGTGCATGATAATCGGAGGATTCCTTGGAAGCGGAAAAACGACAACAATAAGAAAGCTTGTCGAATATCTTGGAGCACAGGGGCAGAGAACAGCAATTATCGTCAACGAAATAGGAGAGATAGGGATAGACGGGGACACCATCTCGAAAGGGGGAGTGGAAACCAGAGAAATTACAAGCGGGTGCGTTTGCTGCACTCTCAGGATCAGTATGGAGTACACCCTTAAAAGCCTTATAACTTCTTACCGTCCGGATACTATTATAATAGAGCCTACAGGGATAGCCTTTCCAAGGCAGATCAAAAGCAATATACAGAGCATGCATATTCCAGAGATCAACTTTGCTCCAATAGTAAGCCTCGTGGATCCCGGCCGCCTGAGCCCTGATGCGGGAGATCTGCAGAATTTTGTTAGAAATCAGATAGAAGATGCCGAGGTTCTGGGCATCAACAAAGTCGATCTCATAGGACCTGAAAAACTTCTGGAAACGTGCCTGCTTCTACGCAAATTGAACCCGAAAGCAAGGATAGTTCATTTCTCAGCCAGGCAGGGAGGAGAAGACCTGGACAAACTATTCTGTCTGATAGGAAGAGACAGCCAGAGTAAAACAATTCACGAAGCGAGAAACTCAGTTGAGATGTCCGGAGTTTCAGCTTACTCAACCGAGTTCGAAATTACTTCACATGACATATCTCTTGAAACGGTTGTCTCTGTTTCCGGGCAGATCCTGGACGGCATAAGAAATAGAGTAACACAGCTGAACCCTGAATTTATAGGGCACATCAAACTTTCCTTTGCACACAAAGAAAACTTTGTAAAGGGAAGTGTGACTTCAGCACATGACAAACCCGAGATTGAAATCCTTAAAAAAGAAGGCAATTACAGATCAAGGGTAAAGGTACTCTCTGCGGTAACATCCGTATCCAGGGAAGAACTTATCGAAACTGTGGATACAACGGTAAGTGGACAGCTGAATGATAGGCAGCTTTCATATATAAATGTGGGAAAAAACGGTCACGGATACAGTCATGCAAAAATAAATCCCTTTAAGCAGAGAAACTGTTGAAGGAAATATGTTTCCGGTTCAGGAAAGCCATGACCGGACATACAAAAACCTTATATAGGATAAAACTGTCCTCGACCCTTGCCCGAAAAAGACCTCTAATTTAAGAGGTAAAGTGGCCTTTCAGTTTCCAGAGTAACCTGGCTTTGGGACGGAAATAAATATATAGAAAATCTTTCATAAGTAGTCATAAGAAGAAATTAAAAGCAGAGATGCAATAAGTCACCAGGGAAAAAGTCCGCCCACATTTTAAAAAATAGCGGAAAAAAGATAAAAAATAGAATTTGATCAGATTCAGGGAGAATTAAAAAACCTGAACTTAAAAAATTCATATTATATATTAGAAAGAAAATAAAATTTCTGAAAAACGGGGAAAAACAATTAGGTGTGTTAACCTTACTTGTATAATTTCAAGGAGAGGTTTCAATGCAGCGCATTTTTCCTTATTGAAGATTCCAGATAAAACAAATCCACTTGTTAACCTCCATAGCTCAAATAAAAACCTATATTTAATCAATATCCGCAGTAAAGAATATCCCTGAAAAGAGAATAATTGCTCTATAAATTTTGATGTCATTGATTAGATCAATGGGAACAAAAAAACAATTCTTTTTTATAAAATCATTTGCGGAGAAAAACGTAGTGAGGATTATAAAATTACAGCTGCGCAAAAATTAGCACAGATGAAGGTATATTCCAGGAAATCCAACTGTCATCTGCAAGTGAATTCCCGAATAGTAAAGGGAGTACACCTTTCATAAGTTAACTGGGAAGAAAAGGTCTACTGGCACCTTGAAATATAAATTGGAAATCCTGAAACCCAGGAAATCAATAATATTCCTAAGGAGCCTGAAAAACATGAAACGGCCTGTAATTCGGCACTTTTGTGCAACCAGTACACCATCAAGAGGTTATCCATACCCCCCACAATGGAAAGAATTCGATCTGGAGGTTTTCGAATTCATTTGCATTGTTCAGATAGTATTTCGGAAGAAATACCTGAGAATTCAGGAAGATGCAACTTGCAAGATCGAGGATCTGAGCAATCTGAGATCTCTTCATTAAATGGAGGTTAAAATATGTTGGATTTGAAACTGGAAGACATCGATGGCATATTAGTACGCTACAACGTCGCCCTCGAAAAGGAAATGACCCCTGACGAAGCAGCAGAAGAGCTTTACCCGAAGGACGAACTCATCTACCCGATTGCAAAGTCAATCTATGAGGGAGAAGAAGACGACGTGGTTGACGGACTCAAAGCCGCAATTGCTGCAGGCAAGAAGCCAATCGACCTTATCAATGATGCACTGATGGTAGGCATGGGTGTTGTATCCAAGCTCTACGATGACGGTATCATTTTCCTCCCCAACGTTATGATGTCTGCCGATGCCATGCTGAATGGTATTGAATACTGCAAGTCCCAGACCACAGAAGTACCTGAACCAAAGGGAACTGTTGTCTGCCACGTTGCAGAAGGAGACGTTCACGACATCGGAAAGAACATTGTTGCTGCCCTCCTGAGAGCAGCCGGCTATGACGTAACTGACCTGGGCAGAGATGTCCCTGTTGACGAAGTCATTGAAGCTGTTGTAAAAGAGAAGCCAATCCTGCTTACAGGTACTGCTCTCATGACAACCACTATGTATGCATTCAAGGAAATCAATGACAAGCTCCTTGAAAAGGGATTAAAACTGCCCTTTGCATGTGGTGGCGGTGCTGTGAACCAGGACTTCGTTGCTCAGTATGACCTTGGAGTTTATGGTGAAGAAGCTTCAGACGCTGTGAAGATTGCTGATGCAATCATTGCCAGCGGTAACGACATTGAGAAGTTAAGAGCAGAATTCCACAAGCACTAAGGAGGGAGCAAAATGGTAAAAAAATACACTTCAATGGCTTACGCTAAAGCAGATGACATGCTTTTCGGGAACGCAAAATTCCCAGTAAAGGCAGGGCTTGGCCTTGAGATTGGTGCTGGTTTCACAACCCCTGAACTGAACTACGCCCCGAGACCTCAGGCAGGCAAATCTAAAGACAAACTCGTTAAGGAATACGAAAGGATTACTACCGACGCAATGGCAAGAATGGTCCAGATCGGTGCACCTTCCATAGTCCTCGAAACTGAACACGTTGAACAGATGTCCAATAACCCTGAATGGGGAGGCGCTGTTGCACACGCCCAGAAGACCATCATGGAAGAATACCACGATGAATACGGCATAAAGTGCGCACTCCGCCACACAATCGGTGACATCCGTGAAGACCGTGACTACCTCCAGCTCAGAGGAGACAAGTACACCACCTTTATGGAAGCATTCGAACAGTGTGCCCAGAACGGTGCTGACCTGCTTTCCGTAGAGAGCATGGGTGGTAAGGAAGTATTCGACTACTCCATCCTCAGGAACGACACTGCAGGTATCCTCTTCGGTATCGGTGTGCTCGGCAGTATGGACATGGAAATGATCTGGTCCGATATTGCAGACATTGCAAAGAAGAACGGTGTAGTTGCAGCCGGTGACACAGACTGTGCCCAGGCAAACACTGCAATGTTCATCGCAGGCGGCCTGCTTGACAAGAACCTTGCCCACACAACCGCAATCGTTGCAAGGGCAATCTCTGCAGCAAGGTCCCTCTGTGCATACGAATCAGGCGCAACTGGCCCAGGAAAGGACTGTGGATACGAAAACACCATCATAAAATCCATCTCTGGTGTCCCAATTGCTCAGGAAGGTAAGACCTCAACCTGTGCCCACTCTGACCTTATGGGTAACCTGACCATGCAGTGCTGTGACCTCTGGTCCAACGAATCCGTCGAATACCACGGTGAATTCGGTGGTACCACTGTTCAGTGCTGGTCCGAGACTCTTGCATACGACTGTGCAATGATGAACACCTCTCTGAAACTCGGAAAAGGAAAGGACCTCAGGGACATCCTCGCACTCTCTGACAAATACAGAGACCCACAGGGATATGTCCTCGCCTATGACAACGCCTACAAGGTAGGACAGGCAATTGCAAAGGACGGAAACAACAACTACCTCCGTTCCAAGAATGCTGCAATTGAGTGCTGTAACATTGTAGAAACAGGCATCAACTCCGGCAAGCTCAAACTCACAAGGTTCGAAACCAATGCTCTTGCAAAGGTTAAAGCAGACCTTGTAGCCCTTACCGATGATGCTGACAAGTTCATGAGCGAAAACCTGACCAAATTCAAACAGGAAGTTGCAGTTTTCAGACCTGAAAACTACGGGCTCTAAGCCCTAAACTTCTTTTTTTAATTTTTTAAAAAATGGCTTCAGGGGAATAATCATGAGCGAAAACGTAGGAACTTCTACCATAATAGTCGACAAAACTGCAAATGCTGCCCCTCTTGGCTTTACCGGCCTGGGTCTCGCTGCAGTTCTGTTGAGTCTGAGCTACATAGGGGTATACCCTGTGGAGTCAATGATTGTCTCCATGGCAATATTCCTGGGAGGATTTGCCCAGGTGTTTGCAGGAATCATGTGCTGGAAGAAAGGAGATGTTTTTGCAGGAACTGCATTCTCAGCATTCGGCCTTTTCTGGTTCTCACTGGCCGGACTGATCGTAATGCCTGCAATGGGCTGGGCTGAAGCCTCTTCTGGAATCGCTATGGCCGCATATCTCTTCACCTGGGGTGTGTACACCTTTGTTATGTTAATCATTACAATGAAAATCGGAGTCAGAGCCCTTCAGTTTGTATTTGTAACTTTATTTATATTATTTATGCTGCTGGCCGTTGTAAACGCAACCGGGAATACCGGGCTGCTTGTAGTGGCCGGATATGTTGGACTTATTATGGGCCTTGGATCTTTATACACGGCTCTTGCCATGGTTATGAATGAAGTCCATGGAAAGACAATTGCTCCACTCTGAAGATAAAGTAATGACAGCATTACACCCTCAGTAAAAAGAAAAACGGAATCTGAGGAAAACCTACACCAACCTCGAAGACCTACAAAACCCATAAAAACGGCAGGGCAAAAACAGGATAGAAAGCCCGAAAATATTCCCAACCCTTGAAAACACAGATGTATTATCTGTGTTTTCAAAATACTCACCCTCTCCAATATCTATTGATCTCAGTGGCTTAAAATGCTGAGTCATGTACCGCGTTAGGGAAATGTAGGTCTTCGGGATTCTTACTAAATTTTCAGAGTAATTTAGATAATCAAGTACTCTCTTTTAAACCCGGTCAAATGGGCTCCTTTTACGAAGGAGGATTTAAAAATCATTAACGGTGAGTTTCGGATGGAAGCGGACAAAAATTTGAATAAAACCCGGAACATATCGTATACAGGACTCTTATTTAGTCTTACGATAACTCTTTTTAAACTATTTGCCGGACTGCTGGGAAACAGCACTGCACTTCTCGCAGATGCGGTCCGTTCTTTTTCCGAGTTAATGAATGAACTTGTAAAGCTTCTTGACCATTTTATTGCCAGCAAACCCGAAGACTGGAGCCATAATTACGGACATGGAAAAGTTGTAACTCTCTTTATGGGAGCAGGGGCATGTGTGCTCCTTTTTGCTGGCGTACAATCATTTACTCTGGCATCAGGAGAGCTACTTATGTTTGTGCAGGGGAGAGAGACAGAAACCCCTGAAATGTTTACGCTCCTCACAGCTGCTTTTATCCTTATATCAAAAGAAATTGTTCCTCTTATTAACAGGAAAATCGGGAGCCAAACTGAAGGAGTTTTATCAGAAATTGACTCTTACAGTAGAAGTACTCATATCAGAGGTTTCTTTCTTTCCTGTTTTGTTACTCTGGGCATAGGATGTACATTCCTCCCCGGAAAAAATTACGCTATAGCTGATTCTTTTATTGCAGTACTTTTAAGCCTGTACCTCCTCGGGACATCGGGCAGGCTCCTCTACGGCACTGCCAACGAACTCATAGAAGCTTCCCTTGATGAAGAAAATAACCGGAAGATAAGGGAGATAATAAACAGAACTGAAGGAGTAATAGGTTCCGACGAGCTTAAAACGAGGAGGATCGGAAACGAGATTGCAATCAATGCCTGTATAACTGTAAATAACTCCCTAAATATCCAGGAAGTTGTAGAGATTGCGGACCTTGTAGAAGAGAGACTGAAAACAGCCTATGGGCAAGGGATATACACCCTTATAAAAGCAGAACCTGCCTTTGAGAGAAACTGTTCTTTTCAGAAAAAAATAAGAGTTTCTGAGGAAGGAAGACAGAAGACAGTGTCATAAACGAACAATGATAAAAACCAGCAAAAGAATTATAAATCCAAAAAAATAAAATAATAAAAAAATAATATAATAGAGAAATAATATAATAGAGAAATAACTTGTAAAGCAAAACGAAAGAATAGCATTCGTTAGTTAACCTGTCACGCCTTCGATTTTAACAGATAAGGTTGCAATTTAAAAGTTGTTTAAGTTAAAAGAGGTTATAGCTAAAAATAACTTATAACTAAAAATAACTTATAACTAAAATCAGTTATGAAGAAACCTTAATTAGAAATTAACTAATGAATAACCACTGATGACGACTTTTAGCCTTACTCAATTAATTCTTACTCAATTAATTAACTGTTACTCGGATATGGATCAGAAAAATCCAGACGGATTTTTCAGGATTTAAAAAAATAGTTAATTACTCAGGTTCATCGGATATTCGTTTAGTTACTGCTACTACATATTTAACAACATCCAGATTAGATATCCACTTAGCTACTACATCTTTAACATCTATTCAGACTTTAATTATATAATAACAGGCTTTAACCAATACCGGAATCTAAAAATTTATAAGTCAGAGTCCGAAACCTGGCCAGGTTGTTAAATGATCAGGTTGCTAATAGTATAATACCAGAAACCGATAATTTTCAGAAAACCTGAAGAAGCCACTATCCAATTCACAAAAGAGGTAAGTAAGAAAATGCACTTCAGTCTTGGAATCGATGCAGGGGGCACCTATACTGATGCCGTTATCGTAAGGGATTCTGATGGAGTAGTAGTTGAGTCGAGCAAAGCCCTGACGACCTACCCTGACCCCCTGCCTGGAATGAAAAATGCAATCGACAGGCTGAATCCCGACTATCTCGGGGATATAAAGCTCGTATCCGTATCCACTACACTGTCTACAAATACGATTCTGGAAAGCACAGGGTTCCCGGTAGGCCTGATCATGGTCGGAGACTATGTAATCCCTGAGAAACTCCCCACAGATTACTGGGTAGCAGTCTCAGGCGGGCATAACAGTGATGGAGAAGAATTAAAAGACCTGGACCTTGATTCGGTAAAAGAATTCGCACTCAAAGTTCAGGATAAAGTTTCTGCTTTTGCAGTCTCTTCGTATTTCAGCAACCGAAATCCCGAGCATGAGCTTGCCGTCAAGAAAACTGTAAAGGAACTTACCAAGCACCCGGTTGTTTGCGGGCATGAGCTTTCTCAGGACCTTGGAGCCTACGAAAGGGCAATAACTGCTTTTCTGAATGCTCAGTTGATTCCTATCACCCATAAGTTCATCCAGTCAATAATTAAAGAATTCGAAAGCCGTGGAATCAGCGCAAACATGTTGATGCTAAAATGCGATGGGTCGGTTGTTGGAATCGAAGAAGCTCTGGAAAAGCCTATTGAAACTATATTTTCAGGGCCTGCAGCAAGTCTTGTGGGTGCCTCCCACCTCAGCAGGCTTGACACATGCGCTGTCATTGATGTTGGAGGCACAAGTACGGATGTAGCGATGATGCAGAACGGGCTCCCGCAACTCAGCAGTTCAGGTGCGGTAGTCGGAGGCTGGCAAACCCGTGTAAAAGCTATCCGTATGGAAACCTCGGCAACCGGGGGAGATAGCCATGTATGGCTAAAGGGCGACAGGATCAACGTAGGACCCCGCCGGGTCATTCCTCTCTGCAGAGCTTCTGCTATATATCCCGAATTCAGAGAAAAGCTCAAACATAACAGAGTAGCAAAAGGTTATCTCTGTGAAAACATCCAGGTAACGAAATTTTTTGTCAGGACAGGTTTCAGGCCTATTGAACTGAAAGCAGGAGAACGTGAGATCTACAGGTATATAGGAAAAGAACCTGTTTCCTTTGGAGACCTTCTCATAGCACTGAAAAAACGCCCCTCGCCTTCAATACTCGATTCACTTATACAGAAGAGGTTAATCCAGGCTATAGGTTTTACACCTACCGATGCCCTGCATGTCCTTGGGGAATATACAGAATGGGATGTGGAAGCTGCAAGGATCGGGGCTTATATACTTGGGAGGCCACTGAAACTAAACCCGGAAGCTTTCAGCGCCGAAGTAAAGCGCAGGGTTGCGCGCAACATTGCCGAAGACCTTATCGCATATCTAATAGAGGGAATGCCCAGAGGCGAGATTGACAGGGTACTTAAGGGGAAAAACTTTACGCGCTTCAGAGTAGAAATTCCTGTCGTCCTTCTAGGAGGACCTGTAGGGGCATACGTTGAAAACCTGAGAAGGTTGATTAGTGCCGAGTTTATAGTGCCAGAACACGCTGATGTTGGTAATGCGGTTGGAGCCCTTGTTGGAAAAGGAATTAAAAGGGTAGAGATTCTTATAAAAACAAGGCTTGTTCCCAAGTCCAGGGAAGAAACTCCCGAAGGCGAAGAGCACTGCATAGCGCCGGAGAGCGAAGTAATAGAAGGTGCGCTTCAGCAGGAAAAGAAAAATGAATTCATTGTGTTTTCTCCATCGGAAAGGAAAAAATTTGAAGTATACAGTGAAGCTCTGGAGTATGCTGAAAAACTCGGGAGACAGCTTGTTATGAATTATATGATCAGTGCAGGTCTCGAAAAAGAGGATATAAGGATAGATGTCAGCAGGAAACACCTGGCACCCAGTGGCTGGACAGATGTGCCTCTCGAAACAAAACTTGTTTATGTAGGAGTAGGAGTTCCCAGGAATAGCATGACAGCCTGAAAGAAAGGATAGTAAAAAATAGAAATTGCTGCACATTATAAGTAAAAATATATATCTTGAAACATAACTTTATAAATCCGGCTAAAAAGGGATTAGTACAGCTAAAAAAAGATATAGGTTGCCTAAAATGGAATAAAAAATGGGGCTGTTTTGACATGCAATATAGTCTGGGTATTGATGCAGGTGGAACATATACTGACGCTGTTATTTTAAGGGATTCGGACAGCAGGATCCTTGATACCAGCAAAGCGGTTACCACCTATCCAAACCTGATGACCGGAATTCGAAACGCAATCAATAAGTTGAACCCGGAATATCTCAAGCAAGTAAAACTCGTGTCGGTTTCCACAACTCTCTCGACAAATACGATTCTGGAAAGAACCGGATATCCTGTTGGCCTGATCCTTGTAGGGGACTATACCATTCCAAGGGAACTGCCAGCCGACTACAGTATTACAGTTAAAGGGGGACATGACAGCAACGGTGACGAACTCCACCCTC
Organism: Methanosarcina sp. DH2; assembly: GCF_020804225.1. Classification (GTDB taxonomy): domain Archaea; phylum Halobacteriota; class Methanosarcinia; order Methanosarcinales; family Methanosarcinaceae; genus Methanosarcina. The sequence continues at coordinate 228,751 of NZ_WJBI01000001.1, read as the reverse complement.
TTGACCTCACTGCTGTAGAACAGTTTGCAGTAAGCCTTAAAAAGAAAGTATCTGCATTTGCCGTTTCTTCTTATTTCAGTACCAGAAACCCGGAGCATGAGCTGAGGATAAAGGACGTAATCCTCAAACTTACAGGGCATCCTGTAGTCTGCGGGCATGAACTTTCCCAGGAATTGGGAGCTTACGAAAGAGCAGCTACGGCAGTCTTAAATGCCCAGCTAATTCCCATAACCTACCAGTTTATCCATTCTATCATGGCTGAAGTGAAAGAAAGAAATCTTGATGCGAAAGTTCTGATGTTAAAATGTGATGGCTCGGTTATAGATATAAAAGGAGCTAAACTGCGCCCGATTGAAACTATATTCTCAGGCCCCGCTGCAAGTATTATGGGAGCTTCACACCTTTCAGGGCTTGATACATGCGCCGTAATTGATGTTGGAGGAACAAGCACGGATGTCTCCATAATTAAAAACGGAGTTCCTGATCTCTGCGAGAAAGGGGCAATTGTTGGGGGCTGGCAGACACGCGTAAAAGCTATAAAAATGGAAAGCTCCGCGAACGGAGGAGATAGCCACGTATGGTTCAAGAAATGCATAAGGATAGGACCAAGAAGAGTTATGCCTCTATGTTTTGCTGCGGTAAAATACCCTAACTTCAAAGACAAACTCGAGAAAAATCCCATACCTTTGAGAACCATGCTTAATGAGCATCTTCAGCCCACCAAGTTTTTTGTCAGGACTGGGGTGACACCCATCAACCCCACCGAGAGTGAGAAAAAACTGCTGGAATTTATAGGAGATGAACCTCTTTCGATCCACGAGATACTAAATAAAATGAAGCGTTTTCCTTCTCCTGCAGTCCTTGATTCCTTGCTCAACCAGAGGGTAATCCAGGCTATAGGCTTTACACCCACCGATGCCCTGCACGTGCTGGGGGAATATACAGAATGGGATGTAGAGACTGCCCAGATAGGAGCCAGAAAACTCTCTCGCTTTACCCAGATGGGAGTGCATGCTTTCTGTAAAAAAGTAAAGCAGCAGGTCGCCAGAAATATGGCCTATAGCCTGATGTCTTTTATAATGGAAGGCAGGGGAAAAGATGGAATAAAGATGATGCTGGAAGAAGAAGTTCCTGTCCAGTACAAAGTGAATATTCCCATCGTTCTGCTGGGAGGGCCGGTAAAAGCTTACTATGGAGAACTGAAGGCTCTCATTGATGCGGAAATTATTGTCCCCGAGCAGGCAAGAGTAGGAAATGCTGTCGGAGCTCTTGTAGGAAAAGGAATAAAAAGAATCGAGATAACCATCAAGCCTTATTCGATGGAAAACCCGGATCAGAATTTCCTTGTATTTACCCCGGCTGGAAGAAAAAAATTCGAGCAGTACAGGGCTGCAGTAGAATACTCTCAAAAAGCTGGGGAAGAAATGATCCTGGATTCGATGAAGGACTTTGGGCTTCCGGAAAGTTCAATAAAGATAGATACCAGCATAGAGTATCTCGTCCCCTCGGGATGGAAGCAGACGCCAATGGAGACAAAGATGATTTTTGTAGGAGTCTGTACTCCTGGTTTTTCAATAGACTGAAATCTATAGTTGTATCCCCAGAAATATGTAGTTTTAAAAAATGCCGGAGAATTTCTGAATTTGAAAAAGAGCGACCAAGGAACCAGACTGCCGGAAAGAAGGACCGGCAGCATATCGCAGCATATTATACTGCAGGAAGTAGGAAGAGATGGAATCTTCACTTATTGATCTTGTTTTCCGCTCCGATAAAAGAAAAAACCTTCTTATACTGCTGGATAGCGGCTCAAAAAATATTGATGAAATCAGGGATGAACTGGATGTTACTGCCACGTCAATCCTTCCCCAGATAAAGAAATTGATAGATAGTGATCTCATCGTCCAGGAAGACCGGATGTATAAGCTCACGGTACTTGGAGAGTTCATAATCAAAAAGGTAAAGCCGCTGATCAGTGCCCTTGAGGTAGTGGAAAAAAACAACTGTTACTGGACAGGGCATGACCTGAATTCAATCCCCCGCCATCTTCTTGAAAGAATCTCGGAGCTTGGAGACTGCACCCTGATAGAGCCGGACCTGAACCACATTTATGAACCTTCCCAGAAGATCATTGACAGTATGGCCAATGCAAAAATAGCTTCGACTTTTGCTTCTTATTTCAACCCTGCCTATCTGCCTCTTTACGTTGAGCTTGGCAGAAAAGATGCTGAACTCTCTCTTAATTTTACGCAGTCTGTCTGGGACCATCTCTCAAACGAGCACTCAGAGATGATAAAAGAGCTAATGGGCATGGATAATGTGAGCCTTTATATCTCAAAAGAGGGAATAAAAATATCCGAAATTACAGTGACTGAAAAAATAATGCTCCTTGGGCTCTTTGATAGAAATGGAAAGTTCGACCAGCAATTTATTATGAGTTTTGAACCTGCTGCCCTGCGGTGGGGCCAGGAATTGTTTGATTATTTCAAGAGACTTTCCAAACTGGTAAATAAGATATAACTTAAAAATGGTGTAAAAGAGAAAAGGTACAGATGAACCTTCCGACTGATTTTAAATATAAATGATGTTTTAGTTATCAGGTATATGAAAGTGTATAAGTAAAAGTTTTGCTGGAGTAAGAGTTTTGTCGGATAAAAGCCAAGAATGAGAGGGCATTCGAAATAAAAAAATGAAAAATAATTATATATCTTATAGTAGTAGTTTGTTACGCAAAAAATGGCAATTTTAAGAATGTCCCTACAGTTATTAACCTGTAAGTACCTTTTCCATAAATGATAATGGCAGGGAGAAAGGTAAAGAAGTGTATAAACTTCTGGTATAGAGATATATACAATGTTAGATATAACAGGATGAAAAAATAAGAGAGGGAATCAGATGGAGTCATCATTACTGGATGTTCTCTTTCTTTCAGAAAAAAGGAAAAACCTCCTTCTGTTGCTTCTGGACGGGCCCAAGACTATCGAAGAGATTAAAAACACACTCGATGTACGCTCAAGCCCGATAATGACCCAGATAAAGATCCTGGTGAAGCAGGATTTAATTATTGAAACTAACAGGCTTTACAAACTTTCCAGTATCGGAGAGATTCTTGTCCCCAAGATGAAAGCAATTCTCGAAACTTTTAATGTTTTCGATAAAAACCACGATTACTGGATAAATCAGGATATGACATCAATTCCTCCTGAGTTTCTGGACAGCATAGGAAAGCTTGGAGATTATATTGAAGTAAACCCTGACCGGAACCATGTGTTCGAGTACCCAAAAGAAGTTGTTAAGCACCTTTCCGAATCCGAGAAGGTAATGATCTCATCTTCATTTTTCCTTCCGATCTATCCTTCTCTCTGTATAGAACTTGCCGCAAAGGGAACGGATATTACCCTTGTATTCACAGAGTACGTCTATGACAGGATGCTCAACGACTACAAAAAAGAGCTTGAACACTTCCTGAATTTAAAATACACCAAATTGTATGTATGCAATAACAACAATATGAAAATCGCATCAAGCATAGTTACAGAGAAATTTATGGCTCTGTCCCTCTTTTGCAATAGCGGGATCTATTACAACCATAACCTGGTAAGTTTTGATGAAAGCGCACTTAAATGGGGAAAAGAACTTTTTGATCATTATAAAGGCGTGGCAAGGCCTATTACAAGGGTTTGAAAGAAATCTTTCCTCTATTAAATTCTTCCTTCTATTAAAATTTTAGGTTGAAAATAACTCTTAAATATATTAGCTCTTAAACAGATTGGCTTTTAAAGGGTGCTTTCCCTGCAAGCAGTCGAGATTTACTTTTTCTAAAAGAGCATTATTACAATATCCCGTAATGCCTTTTTTTGCAGGCGTTCATAAAGAGCCTGAGACTTTGATCTGTAAACGGATAGTATGGGTCATTCCGATCTTTTTTATTACTGGTTAACCCTGAAACTCTGCCCGACCACGCAGAAGTTAGATATACGCAGAAAAAAACAGCCCTTTTAACAGTCCTTTTAAAAAAAGGAGAAAAAAAGTTTTTCAGTTCACTCTGATTGTAACATTCATTTCCGGAGTGTCTTTTACAGTGAAAAGGTAAGTCCCCGGACTGGTAAAGGTATAGCTGTAAGGGACTCTGTAAGCCAGTTCCTGATCCGGAAAGAGATCTTCTTCGCTTACCAGGACATAAGCTCCCTGCCTTTTCTTACTCCACCAGGAGACTGTATCTCCTGCCGAAATATCCAGTTCTGAACGTGTTACTGATTGCGTTGTTGCATTATAGTACTCAAGGTAGATAATATGATTTTCTCCAGATCCTGAAGCAACATTTTCCTGCGGTACATTTTCTTGCGGTTCAGCTGTGGCGGCTTCTGAATCATTGGACTCTTCGGTCACAGGCTCCGCTCCGTCCTCAGAACAACCTGAGGCAAGTAAGAACACAAATACCAGAAGTAAAACCAGAATTTTCCCTTTCATGAATATCACCATCTTTTAGTCTTTATTAATAAGTTAATTTATATTCATTATCTTTTTGATAGATTTAAGAGATTGGTGAGAAAAACAGAAGAAATAAGAGATAAAAATAGAAGTTAAACAGAAAATAAAAGAATTCTAGAGCTTTGAAATCAAAAGATCTGGTACAAAAGATAGTAAGGGAAAAGCAGGATATAAAAAACCGTAAAGATAAAGACACAATGAATCTGAAATAAATGATCTAAGAATAATCAAAATTAAAAGTTTACGTCCCGACTGAGACTTGAACTCAGGTCTAAGGCTCCGCAGGCCTCAAGGATATCCACTACCCTATCGGGACGCAAGCGAGCACCACTGATAAGCACATTCTAGAATATAAACTTTGTTACTGAAAAAATAGCTGAACCTGCAATGCATCTTTCTGTTTTCTCTGAAAAGTGCGTAAAAAAACCTATTTCCACGGCTTCAATATCAATAAAGATTAAATGCAACAAGTTCGTTTTTATAATTTATGTCAATGACCATAGGCCTTGCAGGAAAGCCCAATGCGGGCAAATCCACTTTCTTTAAAGCGGCTACCCTTGCAGATGTCGAAATTGCAAATTATCCTTTCACAACTATCAATGCCAACCACGGCGTCACATATGTTCGGACTGAGTGCCCATGTAAGGAGAAGGAAAAAACGTGCGGGAAGTGCGCGGACGGAGTCAGGCTTGTTCCTATTGACATTATAGACGTTGCAGGGCTTGTACCGGACGCATGCAAAGGGAGAGGGCTTGGAAATACGTTCCTGGATGAACTCAGGCAGGCCCAGGCAATAGTTCACGTTGTAGATGCCTCAGGCGGGACAGACTGTGAGGGCAATCCTGTAGAAGTAGGAGACCATGATCCACTTGAAGATGTGGTTTTCCTGAACAGGGAAATTACAATGTGGCTCTATGGGATTCTGGAAAGAAATTGGGTGAAGCTTTCCAGAAAGATCCAGGCAGAAGGGCTCAAGCTTGAAGTAGTAATTTCAGAGCAGCTTGCAGGAGCAGGAATAAAGGAATCTCACGTAAGTGCTGCCTTAATGGACACAGGGCTTGCAAGGACAGATCATATTAAATGGACTGAAGAGGATATGATCCGGCTCTGTGATACTATGAGAGAGGTCAGCAAACCCCTGCTTATCGCTGCAAATAAGGCAGATATTGCCCCAAGAGAAAACCTGGATAAACTAAGAGAACTTGACAGGATAGTAGTACCTACCAGTGCAGCAGCCGAACTGGCTTTGAAATCAGCGGCAAAGAGCGGGATAATCGGGTATGTGCCAGGAGACAGCAACTTCGAGGTGCTTACAGAGGAACTTACAAAAGCCCAGAAGAAAGGTCTTGAAGCTATCCATAAAGTAATTGAACGGCTTGGCACCACCGGTATTCAGGAGTGTATAAACAGGACTGTCTTCGAGCTTCTGGACCTTATTGTGGTATATCCTGTAGAAGATGAAGGAAAATGGTCCGACAAAGTAGGGAATATGCTTCCTGATGCTTATCTTATGAAAAGAGGGTCCACCTGCCGTGACCTTGCATACCAGATCCATACCGAGATCGGAGATCGGTTCCTCTATGCGGTGGATGCAAGAACAAGACTCAGGCTTGGGGAAAAGCACGAACTGAAAAATGGGGATGTAATTAAGATTGTATCTACTGCAAAGTAACCTGCGGTAAAACAAGCCGAAAAGACTACATATACGGGAAAGACCTGAAGCTTGAGATGAAAAATGAAAAACAAATCCCGGGCCATTTAAGGCTTTTTGTAGAAGGAACACTCAATGGACCTGCTTTTATTTGGTCATCCTCTTTATGAGAGGTACCTGGCCTGGCAAATAACGAGATCAACTACAAAGACCCCGGTGCATGTAGCTATCATACTCAAGGAAACCGACCTCCTTGAACACAAAGGAATTGAAAAGCTCCTGACTGCGATCCTTACGTTCAGAAGGTTTAAGGTAGAACTCGTAAGCATCTATGTGGACATTCTTAAGGCTGACCAGTCGGTGAAAACCGAGATTGCATCGACACTTGGAGCCAGGCTGGAAGAATATTTCATAGACCTCCCTTCCGGGACAGGCTATGAAATATATGGACTTGAAGGTGAAGTAAAAAGTAGCCGGCAGAGCAGGGATTTTTTTGTATATGTATCACTTGGTTTCGGAGGAAGAGGAGAAATAACCAGGGCTGTAATTTCTATTCTTGAGGAGGTTAAGGCGGGGCATACCAGACCTGGAGAAGTAGACGAAAAAATGCTTGAATCACACCTTCTTGTCAAGCATGAACCTGACATAATGATCCGTTCGGGCGGTCAGAAGCTTTCGGATTTCCTTGTCTGGCAGTCCGTATATTCGGAACTGTATTTTACGGACGTCAACTGGAACGATGTGAGAAGAATAGACCTTCTGAGAGTGATAAGAGATTTCCAAAAAAGGCAGAGAAGGTACGGAAAGTGAGAGAAGATGGAGTTTGGAGAAAAAACCGGAAATTTGCGTTATGTTATTATTGTATGCCCTAAATGCAGGCAGCATGCCCAGATAACCGAAACCGGAAAGAAAACTCTTAGATGTCAGCACTGTGGAGCCCTTCTTCAGGCGCGGAAACTCAGAATATTCGGTTCTTTCGAAAAGTTATCCGAAGCTGTGGACTTCAGGGCCCATCTTCAGGCTGAACTTTCCGGAAAAGGAAAAGAAACTTTTTCCCTGAAAACCTTTCCGAAAGAAACCGAAAGCTCAGGCTCCGGAGGTCAAGCCACAAAAAAAATAGCTCAACTTCCAGTGTCCGGAACTTCTTCTGGAAGTACAGCAGCTAAAAAAGACCAGAAATCAATTCTGAGTGAAATCCTTAAAGCTTCAGATGGAAAAATGAAAATCGAAGAGCTTCGTGAAAGAGCTCTGGAGAAAGGGGTAAGTGAGGAAAGATTCGAGACAATTATGAAGAAACTCCTGGAAACAGGAGAACTTTACTCTCCAGAACCTGGGGTTGTAAAAATGATATAACTATAAGTAGTCTGACCGGTTAATCAATAATTAATTGATTATAAACAGTGTGATGATTATTATTGAAAATTTCTATTAGAACTTATTAGTGATATCTCTTTCCAGGAATTTGTTACTGATGGTTCATTACTGATAATTTATTATTGATAGTCTTGTGCCAGGAATTTATTATTCGTAAATTTACCTATTAAAATTGTCATTCTAACTGGCTGCCACTTTAAATGACCTGCGATGTAATAAAAGAAAAAAAGAAAAAGTTAATAAAAAGTTAATAAAAAGTTAATAAAAAGTTAATAAAAAGTTAATAAAAAGTTGCTAAGAAAATAATAAAAGGTTACTAAAGGACATTTTGTTATCAGGAAAGTTCTCATTTCCAAGTTCTCAGCAACAGTAATTATGAAGCTAAATAAGACAAACTTATATTAAGTACGAAAAGATTTACTATAATTGAGTATTTAAAAGCAGGACTGAATCCGTTTTGTGCTGTCGAGAAATAGCAAATTAGATTCAAAAATAATTATTGATCCGGAACTTCCTGTAAAACTCGTAGAGACGTCCCGGAAACTGCTTATTAAAACTCTACTGAAACCACTTAGTTTACTCATTGAGACCACTCACAATATTCAATTTGTGGTCTTTGTGGTTTTATCACGATTATCCATAAAGTTTACGAAATTAATACAGGGTATAACGGTGTTATAAACATGATGGATCCGCAAATAGAGAGAAAACTCATTGAAATCATGAGGGTGATTCACGAAAGTGACAAACCTATAGGTGCCCGGGCCATAGCCGACGAACTGAACAACCGGGGCTATGATATAGGAGAGAGGGCTGTCCGCTACCACCTGAGGATCCTAGATGAGAGAGGGTTTACACACAAACATGGATATGCCGGGCGTACGCTTACGGATCTTGGAGAAAGCGAAATGAATGATGCCCTTATAGGTGACCGTTTTGGCTTTGTAATATCCAGAATCGAAGAGATGGCGTTCAGGACCACATATAACCCCGAAACAGACAAAGGCGACGTCGTAGTAAATATCTCTTATTTTGATAAGGACGACTTTGAAACTGTTATAAATTTGATTTCTTATACGGCCCATTCAGGATATATGATAAGCCCGAGAGTAAGAATCTTTGAAGAAGGCTCCGACCCTGAAATACCCCTTCCCTCGGGGAAAATAGGAATTGCTACGGTGTGCAGTGTCACTTTTGATGGGCTTCTCCTGAAAGCAGGCGTCCCGGTAGAGCCCGCCTATGGAGGAATACTCCAGATAGAAAACAGAAAACCGGCACGTTTTCTTGACCTGATCTCCTACAGCGGAACGTCTATTGACCCTATAAAGATTTTTATGAATAGGGCTCCTACATCAGTTCTTGAAGTACTTGAGAAAGGGGAAGGAAAAATTCTTGCCAATATGCGGCAGATAAATGCCTCTGCTTATGATATGACAGGAGAGATTTTGAAAAGGGCAGAAAAAGTGGGTCTGGCAGGCTGCATTACTACAGGAGAAATTGACGAATTTTTACTTGGAGCCCCGGTTGAAACCGGAAAGTTCGGAGTTGCAGTAGTGGGAGGAATTAACGGGATCTGTGCCCTTGAGGAAACAGGAATTGAAATTGAAACAAACCCGATTTCCACTGTACTGGATTACCGAACAATGTCAGAAATATAAACCGGGTAATACGAACCGGGTAATACGAACCGGGAAATACAAACCGGGGAATATAAACCGGCTACGTATAGAAAGATAATCAAAAATGCCGAAAACGTGAGATGGGGAGATGCTCAGGCTGACAATACTATATGACAACGAAGCATGCCCTGGTTTCACAGGAAGCTGGGGATTTTCGGCTCTACTTGAAACAGGCAGAGAAACCCTTCTATTCGACACCGGATGGGATGGGACTCTGCTACTGAAGCATATGGAGAAAACTGGAATTGGTCCTGCCTGTATAGATAAACTGGTCCTTTCCCATCAGCACTGGGACCATATAGGCGGTCTACCCGAGATCCTTTGCGCAAATCCCGGACTCACGGTATATGTTCCTTCATCCTTTTCAGAGAATCTCAAAAGGGAAATTAAGAAGAGGGCTGACCTTGTAGAGATAAAGGAAGCAATAAAAATATCTGATGGGATCTGGAGCACAGGAGAACTGGGAGATAAAATAAAAGAACAGTCTCTTGTCCTTGACACAGAAAACGGGTCCTATGTGCTTACAGGCTGCGCTCACCCGGGCATTGATGCAATCATGGATGCTGCTCTTTTTCATGGGAATATTAAAGGAATTATTGGAGGGCTTCATAATAGCGAGAAGTTTGAGAGGCTTAAAGAGATGGAACTGATAGCAGCCGGACACTGCACGGCTCATAAAGAAAAAATAAAGAGCGCTTTTCCCTCAAAATATACGGAAACTCGGGCTGGCATGCGCTTTGAACTCCATTAAGAGTGACACGCTCCTTTTCCGAAAAATATTCTATTTCAAATCGTTATTTTTGTTTTAAACAGCTACTTTCGTTTCAAGTAGCTACTCTCGTTTCAAAAAATCATTTCTGCTTAAGAGAAATTACTTTCGTTCAGTCCTATAGTGATTTCAGTTTTTGTTTTCTATATTAGATAGCCCTTAACTTAACCCTTCAATTTTAAAAGAGGTCACGGAGACATTTAGGAACATATGGTTAGAAATACAATGTCCTCCAACAAGAATAAAGGAACTTGTGCAGATAACCGGAGATCAGATAGAATTGCCAGAATACTCTGATCTTTGCTATTATTTCTGCCGTACATAATAGAAATTACATATTATAGTATATTAAAAAGGCGCACTTCGAACGGCTACTTCTCGGATACGGAGAAAGAAACAGGGGAAACCGTATCTAAAATGAGATTAAGGGAGAAACATCGATGCTGAAGATAGAAGACCTGACTGTAGAGGTCAACGGAAAAACTTTGCTTCATGACGTGAACCTCGAAGTTGAAAAAGGGTATACAAACGTGCTTTTCGGACCAAACGGAGCCGGAAAGTCAGCCCTCATGAGGACAATCATGGGCTTTAGCGAGTACAGGATTGTGAAAGGCAGTATACTGTTCAATGGAGAAGATATTACAAATCTTCCAGTAGATGAAAGAGCCCGCCGTGGGCTGGGTATCATGATGCAGCGCCCGCCGGATATGTCAGGAATTAAACTGAGGGACCTTGTAAAAGTAGCATCGAAAGGAAAAAAGGACCCTGAAAAACTTGCCGAAAACCTTGATATGAACCGCTTCCTGGACAGGGACGTAAATGTGGGCTTTTCAGGAGGGGAAATCAAACGCTCCGAGCTTCTGCAGCTTGCAGCCCAGGACCCAAGCCTCTACCTGCTGGACGAACCCGAGTCCGGAGTAGACCTTGTAAGCATAGAACAGGTAGGATTGACAATAAAAGGACTGCTCGACATAGGGATAGACTGCCCTGGAGAAAGGTGCAAAAAGGGAAAATCAGCCCTTATTATTACCCACACAGGCCAGGTCCTGGATTATATACAGGCAGATAGAGGATATATTCTCTGTAACGGGACGGTCATGTGCTCAGGAAACCCCCTGAAAATGCTGGAAGAAATAAAAAACAAAGGGTACCAGGAGTGTATTACATGCAGACTGATGAAATGAGCCTTAAAAAGAGAGCTGAAAGCGCAACTGAGAAAAAAGCGGCTTACGGAGAGGATTTTGAACTGGAAAAATATGAAGAAGGCTCCAAGGTCAGCAAGCCTATTGAAGACCTCCGGACTCTTGACGAGGAAAGCAAAAGGACCCTGCTTCAGGTAGGGGTGATCCCGAGCGAAGAGGGCAGATCAGGCAGTTTTCTGGTACTGGATAATGCAGTCTCGCATTCTTCACTGAAAGATGAGAATGTGGAACTAATGTCCACGCATAAAGCCATGGAAAAATATGAGTGGCTCAAAGATTACTCCTGGAAACTGGTGCAGGTGGACGCTGACAAGTACACTGCAAAGACCTACCTTGAAGATGCGGACGGCTACTTTATCCGGGTGCCTGCTGGAAAGAAATCCGCCATGCCTGTCCAGACCTGCCTTATGCTGGGAAGCAAAAAGGTATCCCAAACAGTGCATAATATTATAATCGTCGAGGAAGGAGCAAGTCTTGACATAATCACAGGCTGTACCTCCAAAAAAGGAGTGGAGGAGGGGCTGCATATGGGGATTTCCGAGATGTACGTAAAGAAAGGTGCCACCCTGAATTTCACAATGATCCACAACTGGGCTGAACAGATCGGAGTCCGCCCGAGGACAGTTGTCCATGTGGAAGAAGGAGGGACTTACGTAAGCAATTACATTTGCCTGAAACCCGTACGCTCCGTACAGACATACCCGACTGTCAGGCTCGAAGGTAAGGGAGCAGTAACCAGGCTCAATACCATAGCAATTGCGCACCCAGGCTCCGTACTTGACCTCGGAAGCAGGGCCATTTTCAATGCCCCTGGAACGAGAGCCGAACTAATTTCGAGAACGATTACCATCGGTGGGAGGCTGATTGCACGAGGTGAGATGATAGGCAATGCAAAGGGCGCAAAAGGGCACCTTGAATGTAAAGGGCTTGTCCTTACTGACAAAGGGAGCCAGCTCGCAATTCCTATCCTTGAGGCAAATGTGGATGACATCGAGCTTACTCATGAAGCAGCCGTAGGAAAAATTGCCAAAGACCAGGTCGAGTATCTGATGGCAAGAGGGCTTACCGAAGAAGAAGCCGTCGGAATGATTATAAGGGGTTTTCTGGACGTTGGGATAAGGGGAATCCCGGAAGAGTTAAAGAACGAAATAGAAAACACAATTACACAGACAGCTTTCGGAATGTAAGTCAGATAGGCGGGGAAACTGCAATGTTTCCCTCGACAAGCTGCTATCCGGAAAAAACCTGCCTTCAAAAGGGGAAGTGGAGAGCCTATGGGAGAGACATGGAGAAGAAGGCAGGTTTTTCCGGTCAGGTATAGTTTAATAGAAAAAAAGGGTGTGTGGATCCGGCAGGGGAAAAGGAGAAACCTGCCGGCATCTTGTGGAGTATATGTAGATTTTAATGAGCCGAAAGCATATTTAAAATCAGGTTTCTTTGTGGAAAAAACCTCAAAGCAAGCAAGCTCATTAAACCTTAGTTTGCAGATTGGATAGGGAGTATAAAAATATTGCTGTACAATTGATTTTAGAAAAAATAAAATGCAAAAATTCCCAGGGATCTATCTTTTTTCTTTAAAATTTATTATAGAAGAGAAACTATTTAGTGAGAAAAAAGTTTCGGAAAGATTCCTGTTCTCATAGGTGAGAGTTATGGGAAAATTAAATATAAAAAAAATAGAAATTTTAAGTTTTTTCTACTGGTTGAAGAGATTATGACAAATAAAAAATCCTCACCATGAACGATGATTTGTTTCTAAGAATATAAAGCCCGATCATCTTTTAAAAAACAGTCTTACATACTTAAAGTATCAATACTGACAGACTTAATGAAAAATAAGAATTTATAATAATGTATATTATTTATCAGAGTATTACAAGAGGAATTTAATGATTGAAGAAAAGGACAGGACTTTAAAAGAAAAGAGTCTGGAGAAGGCCCCAACAGGCATAAACGGTCTGGATGATATCACTTATGGAGGGCTGCCTAAGGGTCGCACAACCCTGGTATACGGGAGTGCAGGCTCAGGAAAGACCCTTATGGCAATGGAGTTTCTGGTCAAGGGAGCTCAAAAGTACGGCGAGCCGGGCGTCTTTATGGCTTTTGAGGAAACAGCTGAGGATCTGGCCGAGAATTTTGCATCTCTTGGGTTCGATCTGGACGGCATGGAATCCAGGGACAGGCTGCTGGTTGATCATGTCCACATTGATAAGAGCGAGATAGAGGAAACAGGCGAGTACGACCTGGAAGGCCTGTTTATAAGGCTTGGCCTGGCAATAGATTCCATAGGCGCAAAACGTGTAGCTCTGGACACATTAGAAGTTCTGTTCTCAGGGTTCCAGAATGAAGCCATACTGCGCTCTGAGCTTCGCAGACTTTTCCGCTGGCTGAAGGATAGGGGTGTAACAGCCATAGTTACCGGGGAACGCGGAGAAGCATCCCTTACCAGATACGGGCTTGAAGAATATGTTGCAGACTGTGTTATCCTCCTGGATAACAGGATGGAGGAACAGATATCAACCAGGCGCCTGAGGATTATTAAGTACAGGGGCTCGAAACACGGCACCAACGAGTACCCCTTCCTGATAGAGGAAGACGGAATATCGGTCCTGCCTATCACTTCACTGAGCCTGGAACACGAGGTGTCTACAGAGAGGATATCAACAGGCATATCGCGTCTGGATACAATGCTTGGAGGGCAGGGTTACTATCGCGGCACCACCGTACTGGTCTCAGGAACAGCCGGCACAGGCAAGACCAGTTTTGCAGCTCAGTTCTGTAAAGCTGCCTGCGAAAGAGGAGAGCGCTGCCTGTATTTCGCATTCGAGGAGTCTCCAGACCAGATAACCAGAAACATGAAATCCATTGGGATAAAACTCCAGCCCTACCTGGATTCCGGACTTATGCAGATACATGCCTCAAGGCCCATGGCTTACGGCCTGGAAATGCACCTAATGGGCATGCGCAAGATCCTGGACACTTTTAACCCGGATGTCATTGTCATAGATCCTATCACAAACCTTATCAGTGCAGGTACTGAGATCGATGTTAAGCTCATGCTCACAAGACTTATCGACTACCTGAAGCTCAAAAACATTACCGCTATATGTACCAGCCTTGTGCAACGCGAGAGTACCGAGGGCATTAATGCTCAGGAAATATCCTCTCTCATGGATACCTGGATTAACCTCCGCTTCTTTGAGAGTAATAACGAGCGTAACCGTGGCATCTCTGTTGTTAAGGCAAGAGGCATGGCGCACTCAAACCAGATCAGGGAGTACATGCTGACTAACCACGGAATAGAGATTCGGGATGTGTACCTGGGACCTTCAGGAGGTCTGCTTATGGGTTCGTCCAGAGATATCCAGGAAGCTAAGGAAACAGCCGAAATTGCAGCTCAAAGTAAGAATGCTGCGCGCAGGAAGAGAGAACTGGAGAGCAAGCTCAAATCTCTGGATGCCCAGATAACAGCATTGAACTCTGAGTTTGAGGTGCAGAAAGAAGAACTGGATAAGCTCAGCTCTGAGGAAGCACTCAGAAGTAATGCGCTAGCCAAAGACAGAAGCGAGATGGCTAGAATAAGAAGGGCCGACTTACACTAGACGAACAGCGGAGGTCTCGATGGGTGATACAGAGCAGACGAGTGATTCGGCCATGCATGCCCAGTACGATGAGGGTGTTTATGAACTTAAACTCTATGTGGTAGGCAATAACAGGAGGAGCCAGCTAGCTTTCGATAACCTGAAAGATATCTGTAATAAATATCTCGAGGGAAAGTGCCGTATCGAAGTCATAGATCTCATAAAGAATCCAGGTCTTGCCAGAGCAGATCAGATAGTAGCTATTCCCACTCTCATTAGAAAGAATTACCCTGGCAGGAGAATAGTAGGGGATCTCTCTAATCAGAAGAAAGTCCTGGAAGCCCTGGATTTGAGAATCTCCAGTTTCATAGGTGTTGTTAATGAAAAAGGCCCTGTAGAAAAAATCTCCGAAGAGGAATCGAAAGCTCGTATCGTGAGGAGCAAGAGGTCGAAAGACGATCTTCAGCCTTACATCGGCAGTGGTTTATGCGGGCAACGATCTCAAAACCCGGACAAATGGACATTTTATTTGCCTTATAGCCCGTGTTAAATAATCGAGGGCCCAAACTGCAGAGAAGAGGCCCGCCCGGGAAAGTAATTCTTCTTAGGTTTAAATGGTGGAAATTCGATGGAAGACGCAGCACAAAATAACAACGGACCTGAGCTTGTCGAGTCCGATACTACTCCTGACCCGGAATTTTATATCCTGAGGTTATATGTGGCCGGCCAGACTAAAAAGAGTTTGACAGCCTTCGCAAACTTAAAAGAAATCTGCGAAGAGCATCTTGGCGGCAGATACAGGATCGAGGTTGTAGACCTTCTGGAAAATCCGCAGCTAGCCAGAGGAGACCAGATACTGGCTGTCCCAACACTGGTTAGAAGGCTCCCCCCACCTATAAAGAAAATTATAGGAGACCTCTCGAATACTGAGCGCGTCCTTGTAGGCCTGGATCTACTCCCTGTGGGGGAAGCTAATGTCCAAAAATGAAGAGACCGAAAAATCGGATGTCAAGGATTCCACAGCCGCCTTTGAGGAAGCTCTGGCTAAAACGAAAGATAAAAAATACGTTCTGCACCTGTATGTTGCTGGGATGGGGCCCAAATCCATACAGGCGATAGATAATATCAAGCGCATATTTGATGAGTATCTGCCCGGCAAGTACCAGCTGGAGGTTATCGATATCTATCAGAATCCGGTCTTCGCCAGAGAAGGTCAGATAGTAGCAGCTCCAACCCTCATAAAAGAGCTTCCCCCGCCTTTGAGGAAGCTCATAGGCAGCATGTCAGATACTGAAAGGGTTCTGTTAGGAATGGACCTGATATCCAAACCTAATGAAAATGATGAAAAACAACAAGAGTGATCGACGTTTGGGGAAGGACGTTGTAAATATGAGTTCGAAATTGGCAAAAGGTCGGGGGCCTGTATCGTATGAGGCATTGGCAAATAAGAATCATGCCTTAGAGGCTGAAATACAGGATCTTAGAGCACGTCTGGAAGAGGCTGAAGAACTCAAGCGTGCCATCAGCGAAGGGGATCTCGATGCCCTGGTGATATCCGGACCTGAAGGGGAGTTGATCTTCACCCTGAATAGTGCCGATCAAGCATATCGTGTCCTTGTGGAGACAATGAATGAAGGCACTGCCACCCTGGCTTTCGATGGCACTATCCTTTACTGTAACCGTCAATTTGCAGAACTCGTGAAGCTGCCTTCAGAGGCTGTAGTAGGCACATCTATCTATCGATTCATTGCGCCTGAGAACGCTATCAAATTTAAGGCACTCCTGAAGCAGGAGGCAGGCAGGGGGGAGATAAATTTCCAGGCTAGTGGAGGCACTTCTTTGCCCGTGTACCTGTCCGTCAGCTCATTAAAGTCAGAGGGGTCTCCGAATGCCTGGTGTCTTGTGGTCACAGACCTGACCGAGCAGAAGAAGAATGAAGAAATCGTTGCTGCTGAGCGCCTGGCTCGATCAATCATAGAGCAGGCTGCCGAAGCCATAGTAGTTTGCGATACATCGGGAAGGATAACTCACTTCAGCAATGCCGTGTCCAGGATCTGCAGGTGCGATCCGACGTTCCAGATATTTGAAAATATTATTGATATACAGTTCTCAGAAGGAGAAGATGCCGGCAAAAGCATTCTTCCTGTCTCCTCTGCTCTGAAGGGATTTTCTACTATCGGAGTGGATGCGACCTTTGAATTAGAGGATTGCCAGAAGTCCCACTTACTTTTAAACTCAGACCCTCTCAAAAATGACGAGGGCAAGATCGTAGGCTGTGTGGTTACTCTTGCGGATATTACCGAGCGCAAACAGGCTGAGGAAGCTTTGCGGGAGAGTGAGGAACGCTACCGACTGCTCTTCACAAACATGAGCGAAGCTTTCTTCCTTGCAGAAATCATCTGTGATAAAGATGGTAAGCCGTATGACTATCGTTACCTTGATACAAACCCTGCCTGTGAGCTCAATTCAGGCGTAAAAAAGGGACAGATAGTAGGCAAATCTCACCTGGAAGTATTTCCCAACGCGAGCTCCATAGCGATCGAAGAATTAGGTAAAGTGGCACTCTCAGGCAAGTCAAAGCATTTTGAAATTTTTAGCCAGGAGACTGGCAAGTATTTGGATATTTACGCGTTCAGCACTGAGAAAGGGAAATTCGCGGCAATTTTTAGAGATACTACCGAGCGCAGGAAGGCTGAGGAGGCGCTACGGGAAAGCGAGGAGAAGTACCGCGCCATCATAGAAACAGCAAATGAAGGTATATGGATAGTTGACCCTGAAGCCAGGACTACTTATGTAAATAAGAAAATGGCTGAGATGCTGGGATGTACTCAGGAAGAAATGATTGGAAGGTCAGCGAGGAACTTTACCGATGAGGAAAGCGCGACCATCTCCAAAAAGAATATGGAAAAGAGGCAGCAGGGCGTCGATGAAAGCCATGAATTTAAACTAATACGTAAGGACGGCTTACCTTTATGGACGCTTATAAGTGCTAAATCCATGTTCGACAAGAACGGCAAGTTTATAGGTTCCATGAGCATGCTCACCGACATCACCGGAAGAAAAAAAGCAGAAATTAAACTAGAAGAAACATTAGACAACTTGGAAAAAACAGTTAAAGAACGTACTGCAGAGCTTGAAAAGGCCTACAATTCTTTGAAAGAAAACGAAAAAGGTCTTGCTGAAGCCCAGAAAATGGCTCATATTG
Source organism: Methanosarcina sp. DH2 (assembly GCF_020804225.1). Taxonomy (GTDB): domain Archaea; phylum Halobacteriota; class Methanosarcinia; order Methanosarcinales; family Methanosarcinaceae; genus Methanosarcina. Next base: position 210,802 of record NZ_WJBI01000001.1, on the reverse strand, counting down.
GAAATTGGGAGTGGGACATTGTAGCTGATAAAGCATACTGGTCTGAGGAAATGTATCGTATTTTCGGACTCAATCCTCAAGAATCAGCGCCACATTACAACGAATTTTTAAATTATGTACACCCCGATGATCGAAATTATGTCAATAGTAACATTAAAAAAGCCATAAATGGAAGTCCTTTTAGTATTGATTTCAGAATAATTTCAGCGGATGGAATAGAGCGCATAGTCCTCAAGCAAGGCGAAGTTATTTTTGATGAGAAAAATGCCCCTATTGGAGTGAAAGGAACAATCCAGGATATTACAGAAAGCAAGCTTGCTCAGCAGAAATTACAGCAAAGTGAAGAAAAGTACCGCTCTTTTATACAGAATTTTAAAGGCATTGCTTTCCAGCTAGATAAGGATTTTAATTTAGAGTTCATTCATGGGACTGTTAAAGAAATAACTGGATATACTGAGGAGGAATTAGTTTTTGGGGGATGGAAACAGGCTATATTGCCTGAGGATTTAAATCTCATCCTTAGAGAAAATAAAAAAATGAAATCTTTTGATGACTATTACGGAGAGTTAGACTATAGAATAAAGTCTAAGGATGGAAATGTAAAATGGGTGCATGATATCCACCAGAAAATCCAGAGAAAGGGCAGAGAAACCACATACACCGGGATAGTATACGATATCACCGAGAAAAAAGAGGCTGAAGAAGCCCTGGCGAAGATAGATAAAATCCGCATAAAAGAAATCCACCACAGGATCAAGAATAACCTGCAGGTTATCTGTTCTCTGCTCAGTCTTGAAGCTGATAAGTTTAGCGATGAAAAAATACTTGAAGCCTTCAGGGAAAGCCGGAACCGCGTAGCTTCAATGGCTCTTATCCACGAAGAGCTGTATAAAGGTAAAGGAGCGAAAAATCTTGATTTTGCAGCATATCTTCGGAAACTGACTGCAGATCTCTTCAGCTCATATAATCTTGGCAATAATATAAACCTGAAAATAGATGTTGAGCAGGTTTACTTTGGCATGGATACTGCAATACCTCTGGGGATTATTGTAAATGAGCTGGTATCAAATGCCCTGAAGCACGCTTTCCCTGCCGGAAGGAAAGGCGAAGTTCATGTAAACCTTTGCAAAAAGGAGAGTTTTGCCTCAAAGTGCGGCATTTCCCCTGGTCCGGATTGTATGGAAAAGAACGGCTTCCATTATATGCTGACAGTAACGGATGACGGAAAAGGAATACCAGAAGAAATAGAGTATCAGGATGCGGATTCTCTTGGGCTCCAACTTATAAATATCCTTGTTGAACAAATAGATGGCTGTATCGAGCTTAGAAGAGATCAAGGAACAAAATTCATAATATGGTTTAATAATATAGATAAATGAACCAGCCATGACTTAGATTCAATAAAATTTTTATTAACCGAGTGTTCCGGCTGAAGATGTACAAAACTCTATTTTTTGAAAACTTTTCATAACTCACCAGTGAGTAGAGACTTCTTTTGAATAATTGATACTGTTGGTGAAGGGTTGATGCTTTTCCTGAGATCATATTTTAGATCTCAGAATACTTGCATCAATATTCTGCCTTTTAGTTTTCTATATCGTGCATATACATAGCTAGAGGACATTAACAAAAAATGATAGTACTTCCTATTTTTACCGGTAGTATGCCGTACTTCCCAGTATATATATACTCCGGACATAATATTACAGTACTGTAGAAGAGAGGAGGGATTGGAATAATAGACTTTGCCTGCAGGGAATTCAAAATAGAAGACGTAATCAAGTGCGCTCTCAATCTTACAAAAGCTGACCTGAATGTAATGAAGTACTTTTTAAACGAATCCGAAAAATGGGTTGATACTGATGCTCTTTCGAAATCTCTGGATCTGGATATTTCTACAGTCCAGCGCTCCGTAAAAAAGCTGCACGAAAAAGAGATTCTTCAGAGGTCGCAGCAGAACCTTGATGGAGGGGGCTATGTCTTCATTTACAAAATTCATTCCAAAAATAAGATTAAAAATATCATTCAAAAAATCGTCCAGTCCTGGGCTGACAGACTCGGACAGGAACTTGAACGATGGGAAAACGGAGGTTAATTAAAATGCTCAAAATCACTCCTTACCTGGGAATTCTTGTACTGATCGTTTCTATCGGTGGGCTCTGGTACCCTGCACTCGGGTACTTTATGCTGCTCGTCTTTGCGGCAATTTTTCTGAGCAGCCCTTTCAGAGGAAGATGGTTCTGTGGAAACCTCTGCCCGAGAGGAAGCCTTGCTGATTTCTGGATCAGCAAAATTTCAAAGAAAAGAAAGATCCCTGGAATCTTAAGGAGCCTGTGGGTGCGTCTCCCTATCTTTTTCCTGATGATGGGGTTTATGAGCTACAGGATAGCAAGCGTTTTCGGGAGTCTTAACACATTCGAGAAAATAGGCATGGTTCTGGTCACCATGTGCCTTGTGACTACCTCAATTGCAATCTTTCTCGGAAGTTTCCTGAGCCCGAGAGCCTGGTGTTCCTTCTGTCCAATGGGGACAGCCCAGCGCCTGCTCGGAGGAAAGAGGTACCAGCTGAAACTTGAGAAAGACAAATGTATCAGCTGCAAGAAGTGTGAGAAAGTATGCCCAATGCAGCTTAAGGTCTGCCAGAACGAGACAAAACCCGACTGTATCAAATGCGGACGCTGTGTGAGTGTCTGTCCTAAAGATGCCCTTCACTTTTAAGTATCAAACTTAATTATTTTCTATTTTTTTCATATTTATTATAGTTGTAAAATAAGGGGAGCCAGAAAAATATGACAGCAAAAAATGTACCGGAACTTTCAGAAGCCCAAAAAACAGAGCTCGCCGAACTCTTCGGGGAATATGTTAACCTTGAAAAACGCGATCGTCACTATTATAACCACGATATAGGAGCCTTACCCCCACTCGTCAAGAAAGTACTGGGTAACACCGACCCTGCTGCGGTCGTAAAAATCCGGACAGAAGAAGATGCAGTAAAAATTCTGGAATTTGCAAACAGGCATAAGGTTCCGGTTGTCCCCCGTGCAGGGGCTTCCTCGGGGTACGGCGGGGTAATCCCTACAAAGGGAGGCGTAGTCGCCGATGTCACATTACTGAATAAGATCATAAACATAGACCCCGAAGGGCAGAAAGCGGTAGTCCAGAGTGGGATTATCTGGGAAAAGTTAGAGAGGAAACTGAAAGAAAAAGGGCTTTCAGTCAGGGCAATCCCTTCAAGTGCTCCGTCCTCGACCGTAGGAGGCTGGCTGGCACAGAGCGGAGCCGGGTATGGGAGTTATGAGTTTGGCTGGGGCTACGAGAGCATGGAAAACGCCCGGGTTGTCCTCCCCAATGGAGAAATAAGGGATTTTTCAGGCTCTGAACTGAAAAAGTTGATAGGGACGATGGGGACCACAGGTATCATCACCGAAATTACCCTGAAAGTCCAGAAGCTCGAAGAGAGAAGAGCTGTTTCTGCCAGTTTCCCAGACGCTTCAGCCATGAAAAAGGCGGTAGAAACAATAAGGGAAAAAAACATTCCCCTCTGGTCAATCTCTTTCCTGAACCCCGAATGGGCGGACATGAAAAATAAATCGCCCCAAAAACTCCACTATGGGGAAATTGTGGATAAGAACAGGCCTGTGTTGCCTGTTGCTTACGTCTGTACCTTTATGTACCCCGCTTCCAGGGACGTTTCCGGCCTGAAAGAAGCAATCGAGAATGCAGGCGGGACAGTTCTTCCTGATGAGATTGCAAAGCACGAGACTGAGGAATGGTTCAAGTCCATGAAGGTTAAAAGGCTCGGTCCCTCCTTCATCCCTGCTGAGATCCTGGTACCTCTTGAGAAGATGGACAGTGCTTTTGAAGAAATTGCAAAGAGAATAAAACTGCCGGTGCTTATCGAAGGGATGGTTATCAGTGACGGAAACGTTGTACTCCTCTGCTTTATGCGCCATTCCGAGCGCTCTATACTCTTTAATACCGCCTTCGCACTTTCCCTGAGCATCCTGAAAATTGCAGAAGAAAACGGAGGTAGAGCTTATTCTTCCGGTCTTTTCTTCGCTTCTAAGAAAAAAAGCGTATTTGGAGACAGGCTTTCGGAAATAGAAGCCCTCAGGAAGGAATTCGACCCCAACGGGATCATGAACCCTGAGACCCTGGAAGGAAAAGGGCTCCTGAATACCGCCGTGTCCCTCGGCTCTTCCTTCGAACCCATGGGAAGGCTTGTTGGAAATATGTCAGGAATCGGGGAAGTTTCCTTCAAAGATGAAAAAGAAATTCCTGCAGATATTGCCGAACTTGCCTACTCCTGTTCCCAATGCGGGTATTGTGTGAGCGAGTGTGACCAGTATTACGGCAGGGGCTGGGAGTCACAGTCGCCCCGAGGAAAATGGTTCTTTATCAAGGAATACCTGGCTGACCGGGAAAAACTTGACCATAGGCAGACGAACACCTTCCTTGCCTGCACCACTTGCCAGATGTGCGACGCCCGCTGTGAGCTGGACATGCCGATCGAACATGCCTGGATGACAATGCGCGGAAAGCTGGTTGATGAAGAGAAAAAGATGACCTTCCCACCCTTCGAGATCATGGCTGCAAGCCTCCTGAAGGAAAGGAACATCTGGGCAAACCTCAGCAAAGACAGAGACAAATGGATTCCTGACGACATCAGGGCAAAAATGAAAGACAAAGCAGAGTACGCCTACTTTGCAGGCTGTACCGCCTCCTACGTGGAAAAAGACGTGGCCGTAGGGGCAGTCCGCATGCTCGACGATGCAGGAGTTGAGTTTACAGGGCTGGGAGACAGGGAAGCATGCTGCGGGATTCCCATGCTGGTTGCCGGGAAATGGGATGTCTTTGAAAAGATCATGCGGATGAACGTCTCCAACATGAAAAAGAAAGGCGTAAAAACCGTGATCACTTCCTGCCCTGCATGCTGGCTTATGTGGCACACAGTCTATCCCCAGTGGGCGGAAAAACTGGGTATTGAATACGGGCTTGAGACAAAGCACTATTCCGAAGTCCTGGTGGAGCGCCTGGACGTATTGAAGCCCAAATTTAAGAAACCTCTGAATAAAGTGGTTGCCTGGCATGACTCCTGCCACCTGGGAAGAGCCGGGGGCAAGATATACGAACCCCCAAGGGAACTTTTGAAAGCCATCCCTGGCCTCCAGTTTAAAGAACTTGAACACAACAGGGAACAGGCCCACTGCTGTGGTTCGGTGGTGAGCCTTATTGCCGAGCCTCCGGTTGCATATAAACTTGGAGGTATGAGGCTTCAGGAAGCTGTAGATGTAAACGCAGACATCCTTGCAGCTCTGTGTCCCTGCTGTACGGTCCAGTTCCGTGTTGCAGCCGAGAAAAACAACATGAACATAGAGTCCCAGGACCTCGGCGCCCTTGTTGCAAGAAGCCTCGGCTATGACATCCCGGACACGACAAACTACGCCCTGCAGTCCTGGGTGCCCTTTGAGAAGATGATCGACCTCATGCAGACCCAAAACATGACCGACCTGATGGTAGAACTCCTGCCCCAGATGATGGCCACAATGCCAGCTCCCCTTCAGGCCATGATGAAGATGGTTAAGTATGTGCCCGGAATGGGTGCCATGATGAAGTCCATGATGCCCATAATGATGCCTATGCTCATGCCTTCTGTCATGCCGAAGGTCATGCCTGATATGCTCAAGGCTGTTGAGAGGCGGGTCCCTATGCCTGATTACATGAGAGAGCAGCTCCCGGACCTCATGCCAAAGGCAATGGAGAACCTGATGCCGAATATGCTTCCCGAGATAATTCCATTGCTGACCCCACGGATGATCGAGTACATAAAAACGCATTAAAAAGCATCAAAAAAGCACCGAGAGTTCAACGTACAAAACCGGTAAGCAAAAAAATCGAAGGAAAAGTTTAGGGATTCCTTCGACACACCCTTTTTTAAGAAAATAGAGCAAAAACATTACTGAAAATAACACGTGATTTGTTAGCTATGGCAACAACACTACTCGCATTAAGTATACCAATGATAATTACAAAATCACTCAATTGGTCAATGTTATTCATGATTTCACTTATAATTACAACCACATTCATTGATTACAGAATAAAAGTAAACCAAAAAAGTCAACCACTAACTGAAACCGAAGAATGATTGAAATTAGGCAATAAAGAGGATTCTACAAGCCTAACCAAATGAACGGTCCCATATATTACCATAATTTCCATCACGACTTTATTTCTGTACTCTCCGGAATTAACTTAATATTTAAACCTATTCTTCCATAAAGCCGAAACTCTGGACTTTGGGCAGCAAGAAAGTCTTTTATTGTTTCAATTTTCGTTTCATGCTATCAACATCAAAAACAATCCGAAAACAAATCCTATTCCGTAGAGCAAAATACCGGTTTCCATATCTCCTTCTTCACGCAATATTGTCAATACATCACTAAAAGACCCTAAAGTAAACATTATTGAAAAAAGGAACAACCATGCTCTCCAATTATGAGTTACAACCCTAATTTTCTCCAATCCTTCAAATACTCCTGTTATAACAGTTATTATGGTATCCCCTTCATCTACAGAAACGCCCGTTTTAATGTAAATTCCGAATAAAATTCCAGCAATTGAACCCTCTATTAAAGCTCTTGACATGGGCATAACTTACAATAAGGAACTAAAAATAAGGAACTAAACTGTATTAATTTTTAGTATATGTAAGTGGATCAATAATATCTGTGTAAACATGTAACTTTCATAAAGAATGAATAATGATGTCTTTTTGCCAATTTTCGAGACAATTAGGCTCTAGTACTGCGGTTCTGAAATAAGTTATAAAACTTGACTTTTGAATTGATTACATTGGTCATCGGTGAAGGAATTTTCTTGCCTGTATGCTATCGATTTTAGAGCAAAAGTTAATCTCAAATTTCGAACATCAAAACTAAAATCGAGACCTTGTTCCAACTTCACATCAATATATATGAGATATTTTGCGGAAATAGAGTAATTTATCATGATTCCTCTCTTAACCGAAGGCGCATGGAATTGATTAACCTATCACGGATTTTTTCACTAAATAAGGAAATTTTTTTGGGATCGAAACACTAGAATTTTTATTAGTCCTCTTGAGCGAAGCGGAGCGAGCGAAAAGGACCTCGTGCTCCCGAAGCGAAACTCGGGGTATTAAAAGGACCAGAAGACCCTGTTTTCAAGATTTAGAACCTGGCCTCCAGAGGAATTCTTATATAGAAGTGCTTGCATTAAGAATAGGAAAAATTACGCACAAAGATAAAGTGCTCAGAAATACTACTGATAAAAATTCATAGAAATTCATATCATTATAAAGGAGACTAAAGTTTGGCAGCACAACCGATTTTTATTTTAAGAGAAGGCAGCAAGAGAACTCACGGTTCCGACGCTCAGCACAACAATATCATGGCCGCAAAGGCAGTGGCTGAGGCAGTAAGAACCACTCTTGGGCCCAAGGGTATGGACAAGATGCTTGTAGACTCAATGGGAGACGTCGTCATCACCAATGACGGTGCAACCATCCTCAAAGAAATGGACATCGAGCACCCAGGTGCAAAGATGATCGTAGAAGTCGCCAAGACCCAGGATGCCGAAGTAGGGGACGGAACCACCACAGCAGCCGTGCTCGCAGGAGAATTCCTGACAAAGGCAGAAGACCTGCTGGAAAGCGGCGTGCACCCCACTGTGATCGCAAGCGGTTACAGACTTGCAGCAGACCAGGCTACAAAGATCCTGGAGACCATCACTATCAGTGCATCTCCGGAAGACATTGAAACTCTTGTGAAAATAGCAGGCACAGCCATTACAGGAAAGGGCGCAGAGTCCCACAAAGACCAGCTTTCCAGGCTCGCAGTCCAGGCAGTTAAGTCCGTTGTCGAGATAAGCGAAGACGGGAAGATAACTGTAGATATCGAGGACATAAAGACAGAAAAGAGACCTGGCGGCAGCATTAAAGATTCAGAGATTATTGAGGGTGTAATTGTCGACAAGGAACGCGTTCACACCGGCATGCCGGAAGTTGTGAAGGATGCAAAAGTCCTTCTTTTAAGCGTGCCAATCGAACTCAAAAAGACGGAAACCAAAGCCGAAATAAAGATCACCACCCCTGACCAGATGCAGCTTTTCCTTGACCAGGAAGAATCCATGCTCAGGGAAATTGTGGAAAAGGTAATCAAAACTGGTGCGAATGTGGTCTTCTGCCAGAAGGGCATTGATGACCTCGCCCAGTACTACCTGACAAAGGCAGGCATTTTCGCAATGCGCAGAGTCAAGAAGAGTGACATGGACAAACTCTCAAGGGCAACAGGTGCAAAGGTTATCACAAGCATGGATGAAATAGAGGAGTCCGACCTCGGCTATGCCGGTCTTGTGGAAGAAAAGGACGTTACAGGCTCCAGAATGACCTTCGTCACAGGTTGCAAGGACAGCAAGACAACCTCAATCCTTCTACGCGGCGGAACAGAGCATGTAGTGGACGGACTTGAGAGAGCCCTCGAAGATGCTCTCAGAGTAGTGGGTGTTGCCCTCGAAGACCAGAAGATCGTTGTTGGTGGCGGAGCACCTGAAATAGAACTGGCCCTGAGGCTCAAAGAATACGCAGCAACCCTTAAAGGTAGAGAACAGCTTGCTGTAATGAAATTCGCCGAGTCCCTCGAGATCATTCCCCAGACCCTTGCAGAAAATGCAGGACTTGACCCGATTGACATGCTTGTGGAAATGCGTTCCCAGCATGAAAAAGGTAACAAGAGGGCTGGACTTAATGTCTACACAGGCAAGATCGAGGATATGTTCGAAAACAATGTTGTCGAACCCCTCAGGATCAAAACCCAGGCAATTAATGCAGCTACAGAAGCAGCAATCATGATTCTCAGAATCGATGATGTAATTGCTTCATCCGGTATGGGAAGAGCAGGCCCAGGCGCAGGTCCGGGCGGCGAAATGCCGGAAGATATGTAAGAATTCAAAACTAAACGTAAGAATTTAAAACTAAGCTGGTGGTTTCCGGAAAAGTTCAAATTTTCCGGGCCCCTTTTTTGTGATTCTTTTTTATAAACCTCTTTTAGAAATCTCTTTTAGAAATCTCTTTTAGAAATCTTTTTTATAAACCTCTTTTAGAAATTTCTTTTAGAAATGGGCTTTTATCTGAGAGGAATAGAAATCTATTTTCAGCATATATTTTTATAGGAAGAATAGTTTCCAGAATAGATTTTTTTGGAAAATTTTCTTAGAAATTAGTTCAAGAAAAGTAAAGAAAAAAACGTTTTTCAGGAAGATGATGGCATGCTAAAGCCAGATCTTTATTAAAGAGAGTTACTTATTAAAGAGAGTTACAAATTTCGGAAAAAAACATTTTTCAGATTGAAGTCTGGCACAGTAAATTAAATTTAATAAAATTACCGAGCTTCATAGCACGAGATTTCCCTTGCATCTACTTTTACAGGTTTCCCGAGTTCATTTGAAACAACATTTCGTACCCTTGCCATACACCTGCATTCAAGTTGAATGCGGGCTGACAGGGTTTCTCGCTCTTCAAGGTATAGCTCATTTGAGCTGACAAAGGAGTGAACCGATACCTGTTTTTGAACAACCCTCGCTATGAGTCCCTGAGTCCCATCAGTAAGGTCCTGAAGGCTCGTAGAAGTCAGGAGAACACTATCTCCTGCATTGAGCCCGAGTACTCCGAAGAAGTTCTGCGGATTCCGGATTTCAAGAGTCCTGAGCTCGTGTGTTTTCAGGATCTCAATTACGGAATCGGCAATTCCTGTTAACGTGGTGTACTCCATAGGATCACCCGTACATTGGGAACTCCTTTTTGACTTCTCCTTTCCGCTCGGTAGCCTGAACATCTTCAGAAAGTTTCTGGAGTTCGATTTCTATGCGCTCAGCCTGTTCTATAAGCCTTTCAGTGCTGACCGAAAGCCCATACAACTCATTAAGGACTCCAATCACAGAAGATGCAGCTCTTGGATCTGGGTTCTGAGTTTTTGTAGCCCCGAGCAGGCTAATTGCGGGAATCCCACGCAGCAAGCATTCAGCCATTACGCTGCCCGAAATTCCGGAAATAGTTCCCATCTGGAAAATTTCTACTTTGTCCCTGATTTTATCCAGCATTTCCGACGTGGTAGCTGCTCCGAAAACCTTGTGCCCTCCATCCATAATGGCAATCCCCGCAATAGAAGCAATCTCCTTGACATTGATAGATTCAGCCCAGTCCACGAGAGCATTGCTCACATCATAGGAAACCGAGTGGCTGATAGGAATATCGGAGATGACTATAATGATGTTGTGTTCTACGTTTTTGTAGATCCGTACAGGCATGTTTATAAGCCCTTCATAGAGCACTGCAATTGAAGGAAAATACCTGGACTCAATGGAGCCTATATACTCCATATTCATCTCTTCGATCATGTGCTGACTCGCAATATTCCCCACAAGCCCGATTCCGGGAAAACCTTCAATCAAAACAGGGTTTTTTGACTGCACAGGTTTGGTAATAATCTTCACGTCATTGTCGTCATAGTCTGTAGTAGTTGACAAAAAACCACCTCAATGAATACAACCCCTATGATTATATCTGATCTAATCCTAAATAAACAAGTTTCTCGCCAGCCCGGATCTGTGTTACTTTCTGCGCAGACATCAATAAAAAAATATCGATGAATCCGGGATTCCGAATGCCATAACCCTCTTTTTCATTAAAAGAGAATCCTTTTAATATATATCTTTTCTCATGACAGAGGAAAAATAATTCAGATTAGGAGCGTTTATCCTGATTAACATACCTTCTCCTCTAGATGCCTGCTAATGTAAACTGCGTTCATGAAGAATAAGAAAAGGAGAGGAAAAAGAGTTTCATAGAAAAAAGTTTCATAGAAAAGAAGGAAAAATAACAGGAAAAAGACAGAAAAGTGGCAGAAATAAACTTAAAAAGTTTATAAAATAACTAATGAAAGAAGCTCATGAAAGAAAATTAAATCAAACACAGGAGGAAGTAATTCATGGAAAAACCAGTTCTTTATTTGGACAGCGTAGGTGAAGGAAACACAGACGCAGTTGTTGAGGCTGCAGCAAAAAGAGCAGCAGACCTTGGAATATCCCACATTGTAGTTGCCAGTACCAGTGGGAAAACCGCTCTAAAAATGGCAGAGGCAGTAAAGGGCAGCGGCATAAAGGTAATTGGAGTAAGCCACCAGTACGGGCAGAAAGAAAAAGGCGAATGGGAAGTAGAAGAAGAGTACAAAAAGAAGCTTGAAGAACTTGGAGCAATAATTACCACCCAGTCACATATGTTTTCCGGAATAGAGCGTTCGATAACAAAGAAGTTCGGAGGCTATTCAAGGCTTGAAGTAATTGCCGATACCCTGCGTTCCCTTTTTGGAAAAGGTTTCAAGGTGGCTGTAGAGGTTGCCATTATGGCAGCAGACTCAGGCCATATCCCGGTCTCGGACGACACCGAAATCATAGCCATAGGAGGCACAAGGTGGGGTGCAGATGTGGCTCTTGTACTGAGGCCGGCTCATAGCAATGATTTCTTCTCCCTTCAGATAAGGGAAATAATTGCAATGCCGCGGGCAAAAGAGGACTGATTCAGAAAAAGAAGAATAAGATAAGAAAAAACCGGGCAGAGAGGGGCTACAGCTCTGCTCTGTTTTTCCGCAGTTTACCTGCTTACCTGTAGTTCACCTACTTGATTGAGATCAGTAAAGGAATTGGGGCCCTTGATTATAAACGAATACACTGTACTCAAACTAAAGAGAGTAAATCTTTATTTTTTAAGTCCCGGGGAGCAAAGCAGGCAGATGCAGCTTTCTACACCAGGTGGTCTTCCTTACCAGTCCCCAAAGATAAATATATCTGAGAGGCATCTATAACCGCGGCATGTCAGCTATATTCGAAATTCTAGACAAGGACGCAGGCGGCAGGATAGGGAAACTCAGGACTCCACACGGGACTGTTGAGACACCTACTGTCATGCCTGTAATAAATCCGAACATTCAGCTTATCTCCCCGAAAGAGATGAAAAGCTTCGGGGCAGAGATTCTGATCACCAATTCATATATTATTTACCGGAAAGAAGAGCTGCGAAGTGTCGCCCTTGAAAAGGGGCTGCATGGACTCCTTGGCTTTGAAGGGCCAATTATGACAGACTCGGGCTCTTTCCAGCTTTCAGTATACGGGTCGGTAGAAGTTACAAATGAAGAAATTCTAGGATTCCAGCAGAAAATCGGGAGCGACATCATAGTCCCACTTGATATTCCGACCCCTCCGGATGTCCATTTCAGGAGAGCGGAAGAAGAACTTGCAGTCACTGCCGAACGCCTGGAAGCTGCCCGCAGATTCATTCAGGGGGAACAGCTCCTTGCAGGCCCGGTACAGGGCTCGACCTATCCCGAACTCAGGGAAAAAGCTGCATCTTACCTGAAAGACTTGAACTTTGAAGTTTATCCCCTGGGGGCAGTTGTCCCGCTAATGGAATCCTATCGTTACGCAGAGCTTGTGGATGTAATTGCCGCAGCCAAAAAAGGTCTTTCTCCAACCTCACCTGTACATCTTTTCGGGGCAGGGCACCCTATGATGTTTGCTCTTGCAGTTGCTCTTGGTTGCGACCTTTTTGACTCGGCAGCCTATGCTCTCTATGCCAAGGACGGACGTTATATTACTGTTAACGGGACGTATCATGTAGAAAAACTGAACTACCTTCCCTGTTCCTGCCCTATCTGTTCTAAATATACTGCCGACGAGCTGAGAAAAGCCAAAAATAAGGAGGAGCTTCTCGCAAGGCATAACCTTTATGCAACCTTTGCAGAAATCCGGCTGATCAAGCAGTCCATAAAAGACGGAAAACTGCTCGAGCTTGTTGAGCAGCGCTGCCGTGCCCACCCGAAACTTCTTGACGGATTGAAAAAACTCTATACCCACTCTGCCTGGCTGGAACAATATGACCCTGCAACCAAAAGCACATACTTTTACTGTGGCCCGGAATCCGCCTCTCGGCCGGAAGTCCTGCGTTTCGGAAAGCGGCTGGAAAGGTTCAGCATAGAAGGTTCGGCAATAATACGAACAGGCCCGGTTAAAGGAGAAAAGGACTATGACCGGATCCTGATATTTAAAGCGCCTTTTGGAGCTTTTCCTGCAGAAATGGAAGAGGTTTATCCCTTCAATGCCGAGATTTCGAAGTTTCCGGACTATGAAGCTCTCAGCACAGCCCTCTCAAATACAATTAAATTGATGGATCTGAACCCTGGGGCAGAATTTACCTTTATTTGTGAAAGGGAGTTTGAACATCCTTTGATCGAAGAAATCGGGAAAAAAGCAAAGCTCGTATACAGGGATGCCTGGAAAAAAGAATAAGCACATCATAGCCCCTAAAGGGGCCTGGATTTTTTACGGATTCTTAAATCGGTCCCAGGGGTCCTCATACATCTCATAAACCCTCAGTTGCTGTCTCATGGCAGGATTCTCCTGAAAAAGAGAAAAAGGAAACTTTTTTGAGATGCCAATGTTTATAGGACTAACTGTAAAACCCCTGATAACACTAAAAATCTGACAATTCCCGATAATACAACCAACCCCCAATACAAACCAGAAAAGCACAGGTGAAAAGATTGTCCCTTACAGCAAGAATCGGGGAACTCAGCCCCTACCTCCGGCTGATGAGGCCCGAGCTCTACTACATGGACCTTACCCTCCCGGCCTCAAGCGCAATCCTTGCTTCCTACCTGGCAACCGGAGGGCTGCCCTTATTTGTCCCCTTCTTGATTGCCGTGATAGGAGGCTTTGCGGCCATAACCAGTTCATATGTTTTCAATGACTGCTGCGATGTCGATATAGACACCATCAATATTCCGGACCGTCCTCTGCCTGCCTCGAGAGTATCGAAGAATTCGGCGATGATGTACGCCTTCTTGCTTTTGCTTATCGCAGGTGCGGCAGCTACGTACCTGAACCCGGAATCCCTTGCAGTCCTGTTTATCGCAGCTGCAACTATTACTATTTACTCAATCTTTGCAAAGCGCAGCACCTTCCTGAGTTTCCTGCCTGTCGGCATCTCCTACGGGCTCGTGCCTGTGGGAATCTGGCTCGCCTTTGACCCTGCAGGAATCCTTAAAGGCGGTGACGGAGTGATCCTGCCCCTGCCTGCAATCTGCTTCGGACTCATGATTTGCGTTACAGACTGGGCTTTTACTCTGGGAGGCGTTGCCAGGGATGTAGAAGGGGACCGGCTAAAAGGTGCCCCGACTTTGCCAGTAACCTTTGGAATTCCATTTACCGCCAGATTTGTAACCTTCTGGTGGATTGTCGGAGTTATTGCTTCAGTTATAATAGGCTGGTCAGCCAGACTCGGACCGGTATTTTTTGCAGGAGCTCTTGCCTCAGGTCTCTGGATGCTTTCTCAGTGCCTTGATTTTATCAAGCATCCGACGCCTGAGAGGGGCGGCGCGCTTTTCCTTAACGGCTCAAACTACAGGGCAATAATGTTCGGGTCAATGATCCTGGATGTGGTGCTCTGCATATATCTTGGATCTTACACCTCCATTCTCTGGTGAAAAAAGGATAGAAAAAAATGGATGCGGATATCATTGTAATGGGGGCGTCCCCTGCAGGGCTCATGGCAGCCAGAAATGCCTGTGAAAAGGGTGCAGATGTTCTTCTGCTGGAAAGAAAAGAAGAGATCGGGACTCCACCACACCCTGCAAACTCTTTTTTTAAGGGGATGCTTGACAGGTGCGGAGAAAAGGCAGACTCGTCTTATATCGTGCATTACCTCAAGGGCATGAAAATCGTTTCTCCGGAAGGACGAGAAGTTATCATAGAAACACCTGGCTATTCTATCGACAAAACAAAATTTGACCGGTTTTATACAGAGAAAGTGATTAAAACCGGCGTTAACCTCAGGACAGGAGTAGAAGTAAACGATATCCGAAAGGAAGGCGGGGAATTCGCTGTCTGGACTTCTTCAGGGATATTCAGGTCGAAGCTTGTAATCATTTCCGATGGCATCAATTCAAAAATGGCGTCCCTTCTGGGTCTGAAAACAATGAAGCACCCGGAGGATATTGCCTGGGGAATCGAGCTGGATATCAGGGCGGCAGGGCTTGGGAAACCTGAAATGTTTGAGTACTATGTGGGAAACCATGCTCCCGGCTGGAAGACTACATATGCACCCAGGGGAGGAGATAATGCTGCAATCGGAGCTTATGTGCGCAGGTGCGGCAAGGATGCGACTCCTTACCTGAATGCCTGGATTGAGCGTTTCAAAAAGCTTAAAGGGCTCGAAGAAGTAGAAGTTGTAAGAAAACTTTCCGGGGGAGACCCCATTGTGACCATACCTGGTGAGTACATAATGGACGGAGTAATGGTAGCTGGAGGAGCTGCAGGTCAATCCGGGATAGGTTATGCAATGAGGGCAGGCCAGATATGCGGAGACGTTGCGGCAGATGCTGTGAAAAAAGGGGACATTTCAAAAAATGCTCTTTCGGAATATCGGAAAACCTGGGAGAGAGAATTTAAGGTAGAGCATTATCTGGGCCGTATAGGGCTTGAAACTCTCAGGAAGATGACGGACAGAGAAATCGATGAGATGGTAAGGGTATTTGAAAAAGAAGACCTATCTTTTATCCACGGCAGCGCCTTTGAACAGGCTATGCATGTCTTTACATTCATGTTGAAAAAGAAACCTTCAGCTATGCTAAAATACAGGGCATTCCTGAGGAATAAATAAACCGGAGACGAAAGGCAAGCTGGAAAAGATTGAACTGAAGAAACGGAAAAAACGAAACCGGAAAAATAGAACGGAAAACACAGAAAGGAAAAAATCACCAGAAGCCAATGCAGGGAAAATATGCAGTACGAGTTTTATAAAAATCCCCTTTTCAGGGTCTATGCCGAAATTGAAAATGGGTGCTTGAAGATGAAAACCGATGGGGTAGCATCTCCACTCATGAAAAAAATCCTTACGGCAAACATCTCAATCTTTGACGGCGAAAAGCCTGCAAATGTAGAAGCTGACCGCCTGATCTATTCCACCTGGATGCCTCCTATTCCGAGTCCGAGCTTTGACCGGCTTGTGAAGAGCCAGCTATCGTCAATTTTCGGAAAAAATATGCCTGACCAGGTAACAATCTCAGTTACCGAGGATTGCCCCAACAACTGCATCCATTGCGCCCTTCCGGATACAAAAAACAGGGCAAAGCTTTCACCCGAAATCATTAAAGATACAATCGACCAGGTGCTCGAAATGGGCACAACTTTTGTAATTTTTGATGGTGGAGAACCGTTGACCTATCCTGGTCTGGAAGCTTTGATAAACTACGTTGACCCTGAAAAAGCCATTGCCGGTATGTTCACTTCGGGAGTCGGACTGACAGAAGAACGCGCAAGGAGCCTTAAAGCTGCAGGGCTGTACTCGCTTACAGTCAGTTTTGACAGCGCATATGAGGAAAAGCATGATTATGTAAGGGGCAGGAAAGGAGTATTCAAAAGCGCGGTTGAGGCGGTTAGGAACGGACTTGCAGCCGGGTTGCTTGTAAATATATATGTTGTGCTTTCAAGGGACAATGTCAATGAACTTGATGAACTCTACACCCTTGCAGCAGATCTCGGAGCCCATGAACTCTCTTTCTACGAAATAGTGCCGACAGGCAGATGGATGGACCACGCATCCGAGATAATGACCCCGAAAGACCTCAGGAAATTTGACAATTTTGTATCCCGGGTAAGGGAAAAAGAAGGTCCCAGAGTTTTTCCAATTCCACAGGTTATGAAGACCACAGGCTGCATGGCAGGCAGGAAATGGCTGCACATCACGCCTGAAGGAAATATCCTCCCCTGCGCCTGCATCCCTATCCCCTATGGAAATGTCCATAGGGACAAGATAAAAGATATCTGGAAAAAAATCAGGGGCGAACCTGCATATAACGCAAAATGCTGCCTTATGAGAGACCCCGAATTCAGAGAAAAATATCTGAAGCTTCTGGAGTGAGCTCCGGACTTTTTGAAGAAAATATTTATGGGTTATTCCGATAGCTGTAAAAGGAATTTCCAGCTCTTTTTTTCACGTGCCTTATGCGGCTTGAACCTCAATATACATCAAATAAAAGGAAAAGCATCAGCCACGCCTGGAATACAGACAGTCAAATATTAACCATGCAGAAGAGGATGGCAAAAAAGCGAAAGCAAACTACCAGCACAAGGTCCGAAACAAACACAGCTTGAAAACAAAAAACTCGATTGGATAGCGTAAGCAGGGAATATAAAAGGCAGTAAACAGCCAACAGCGAACAGACCGCAGGTTCCGGTACTGAGCTGATAATGGGAAACTGAGATGGTAACAGAAAAAGGAGTGCAGGTAAAGGCGAAGTTGCCTTCACTTGCAATGGAAATTAAAAATTCCAGCGATGTAAAATCTATTCTATGAGATTGATTAGACTAAACCAGACCGCTGAAGGGTCATCAGGTCTTCGGTAGTAAGCTTTGCTCCGCCCTTGAACTTCTCGAAGATGGATTTGGCATCCTTCTGGAGTTCGGACTTGACAACACGGGACTTTCCGTCTTTGTCTTTCTTCTTAAGCTTGAAGATTTCTTTGTCAAGATCCCTGATTTCTTTCTGGGCGTTGATGAAAACCTTGTGCTGCTCGTCAGCTGCTTCCTGGGCTTTTACAAATTCGCGGTGTGCAATATCCGACTCTGCCCTGGTTCTGTCAGCTTCCTTGAAGGCGGTAATCATTTTCTCGTGGTATTCCTGGGCCTGCCTGGCATACTCGGCAAGCTCGTTGTGGAACTCCGAAGCCTCGTCTCTGATTAGCTGGGCTTCATCGAGGATAGTTTTCAGTTCGAGGTTGCCTTCGAGCTGGACTTTTTTAACCTGGTATTGTTTCTGAAGTTGTGTAATCTTACCAACGAGTTCTCTTTCCTTGGTGGTGCTCAGGACTTCAGTCTGCTGGGTGAATTCAAGGCGATCGATATCTTTCCTTAAGGCTTTGATTGAGGGCCCGCCAAGGTTATTCTGCTTCCTGATGGAATCTGCCTTTGCAAACAGGTCGTTTGCTCTGGCGTTGGTATCATCGCGCTTGTTCTTATATTCGCTGACCTTTTCGTTGATCTCGTCCCTGAGAACTTTCAGTTCCTGGGCTTCGTTGATAAGGTCTTTTGTCTTCTTGTTCAGGTCATTGCGCTTTGCGGCAAGAGCGCTGGCCTCAGCGTTTAAAGTATTCCTTTTTTCCTTGGATTCTTCAGAAATGTCCTTCAAATCTGATCTTTTTTTCTGCAATTCCTTTAGCATCTCTTATTGTGCCTCCCGGTCCAGCAAAAAAGCTGGCATTTTAGTAGTGTTCGATGTCGACATGCTGTGCCTGATTACAAAATTGATAAGAAAGAGACTCAAGAACAGGGATCACGGCTCTAAGGTCTTTGATTGTTATGACCACGTCCGCATATTCCCTAAGGATGGGCTTTGGATTGAAAGCTATGGCAAAACCTGCTATCTCAAAAATACAGGCATCGTTTGCGCCGTCCCCGACAACCACACACTGCTCGGGCCTGACATTATAGAGCCTGGCCAGTTCCTCGAACACCTTTGCTTTGGAATCGCTTTGTGTGACAGGACCGACAACTTCGCCCGTGAGGCAGCCGTCTTCCACAAGCAGTTCGTTGGAGACAACGAAATCAATACCAAGCTCTTTACCTACCCTCTCGGCAGCTATTGTAAATCCACCGGAAATCATCGCAGTCTTATAACCCCTATTTTTAACATGCAGGACAAGTTCGGCTGCTCCCGGCATAAGATTGATCTGATTTACAGCATCAAGGGCAGTTTCAAGGGGAAGCCCCTTAAGAAGTCTGACCCTTTCTGCAAGCGCTTGCTCGAAATCGAGGTCTCCATACATCGCTCTCTTCGTAATCTCCTCTACTTTGCTTACAACACCTGCAGCCCTGGCGAGCTCATCGATGGTCTCAGCGTCTATAAGGGTGCTATCCATATCAAAAACAATGAGTTTGTTTTCAGTAGAATTATGTATAGGACAGTTCACTCAATCAAAACCTGGACCTGAATATCTATAGATATAGCGGGACAATTTCCCGAAAAAGGGCACACTGCCCAGAGTACCGTTTAGGGGTACCCCCGCAGCCTGACATAATATATGCGCCCTGACATTAAAAGCCCACCAACGGATAAAGTTCTTCAAATTATAATGCGGGTTTCGCGAAAACAAAACCACAAAACAACAGCATTGATGTCAACGTTTTTGAGTGAAATAAATCACATCCCTTTTAAGCTTTTCGGAGGAGCAATGAAACATACCGAATAATGATTATAAATAGGACAGATATATATAAAATAAGGGTGATAAGGGATGAAGATTGCCAAAAGGATTATAAACCCTTTAGGAATTCCACTATTGAAGAAAAAGGTCAACACAGGATTTTGAGAAAAATGGTCAACATAGGCTTTATAAAAATGGGCAACCTGGGAATGAGCCAGGTTATTAATTTAATCCAGGATGAAATTGCAGCGCGAGAGGGAATTACTGTAAGAGTATTCGGCACTGGTGCCAAAATGGGCCCTGCCGATGCTGCGGATACTGAAAGCTTCAAGCAGTGGAATGCTGACTTCGTGGTAATTATCAGTCCGAATGCAGCAGCTCCAGGCCCTACCGCAGCCCGTGAAATATGGAAGGACGTACCTTGCATCGTAGTTTCAGACGGCCCTACAAAAAAGGAAGCACGTGAGGCTTTTGAGCAGGATGGTTTCGGATACATTATCCTTCCGGTAGATCCCCTTATCGGAGCAAAAAGGGAATTCCTTGACCCGGTCGAGATGTCGGCCTTCAATTCCGACGCTATGAAAGTACTTTCCGTCTGTGGTGTTGTAAGGCTTATCCAGGAAGAACTCGACAAAGTAACAGAACAGGTCGCGTCCGGAAGGTCAGGAAAGGATCTGGAACTCCCGCATATCTTCGCAAAACCTGAGAAATGTGTTGAACATGCAGGCTTTGCAAACCCTTATGCAAAGGCAAAGGCTCTTGCTGCCCTCCACATGGCTGAGAAAGTTGCACAGGTTAACTTCCCTGCTTGCTTTATGTTAAAGGAAATCGACCAGGTATGCCTCACAGCCGCAGCCGGGCACGAGATAATGGGAGCCGCAGCACAACTCGCAACTCAGGCAAGAGAAATTGAAAAATCCAATGACACAGTCTTCAGGCAGCCTCACGCAAAGAGCGGAGCCCTGTTGAAAAAGGTCAGGTTATACGAAAAGCCAGAGTAACGCCGGAAAATTTTTTCCGGTTTTAAACTCAGACCCTGGATTTCATTAAGTACTGGAGGAGTTAGAAAAATGTCCCTCTTAAGCCTTGAAAAGAGGTAGGGACAAAATCCTCCAATAAAAAGAAATTAGTTTTTCCTTTTTTTATAAAGTTGTATTTGTAGCCCTGCTCTGCTTCATTTTTTTGCATCTTCTTCTACTTCTTCCAGTACAGAGGTATATTCCTGAAAGACGGATGGAAGATCAATAGTAGCCAGAAGATCCACAATCCCGACAGCCGCAACAACCTTTCCATCCTTTGAACAGATAGGCGCGACTACCACATGTTTTCCACGATACATGCCTTCTGCGGGAACTTCATGGGCAATTTTGCTGGTCTTCAATACCTCTTCGAGTACAGGTCCTGTATAATCCCTGTCAAGGACTTTTCCCTTTTCCAGGCGAAGTCCTCTTCTTTTAAGGCTTCTAATGGTGGTAGGGAGTCCCATAAGAGAGTGTATCGCAACTGCTATTGGCTCAAGATCTTCAGGGCCTGAGTCTTCGGATATAGTTAGGGAAATAATGTTTTCACCCCCAGAAAGTACTTGGCAACCGGTACAACAAAAACAGGAGTCTCATGAACAAAAAACTGACCCCTTTTTCTGCCTTATTTAGATTATATTTTTTCAAAGAATATATAATCACTCCTCATTCTCAAGCGCTTTTATGAGCGCCTGCTTGTGCAGTTCTCCAGACTCATGAATCCCCCCCATGTCGCCCCTTGCAGCCCGGCAGGGATAGTGCTGGACCAACAATCCGGCTTTTGGAGGGGCATCCTCTACAGGGACTCCGACAATTTCCTTTGCCATATACCATGTACTCCCGCAAGGGGCACCTTTTATGACCTCAACTTTAGCTATTTTTCCGTTCTCGGTCTTAACTTTCAGAACAGGAGATCCGAAAATCTCAGCAAAGGGACGGTTGAAAGAGTTGGGTTCGAGGGTGCAGCAAGTCTCATCCACCTCTACATCCATTCCGGAAGCTTCGGAAATCTTTTTAAGTTCGGTAACCGATGCCCTGGAAGGGCCCCCTGGAATAATCAAAGAGCGCACTCCGGCTTTTGCGGCAAGCTTTGCAATTGCTGAGGTCAGGTCAGGATGCAGGGAATAACTAACCACAATGTCGGCAGAAAAGACGCGCCCATCGAAATTCAGGCTTTCCAGAAACTCATCCGGTTCCTCAATGAATATAGGCACGAACTCAGGCAGGTCGGCAGTTACAACTGAGAAATCACTGTGTTCCTTTACAGTTTCAACAAGGCGATGCCCGTACTTGCCCCTTGTGATAACTCCTATTACGGTCATTACTTTAAGGTATTTTTAATATTTACATAAATAGATGCTTATTTTATCCGGAACTACTGCCCTGACCTGCCAGCTGTCCGGCACTCTCTAGAGGCTATAAATATAGATAGTGCATTTGAATGAAAACCTGTAAAGAAAAAATTTAAAGGCGGTCCTTATGAGAGGCAAACTGATCACACTTGAGGGTATTGATGGTTCAGGCAAGAGTACGGTTGCAAAAAAAATTCAGGAAAACCATAAAATTAGCGTTTTTGAACCGGTTTTTACCAGGGAACCGACAAGAGGCACCCTTACTGGAAATGCTGTCGAAAAAACGATCCAGTCTGATACAGACCAGCTTGCCGAACTTTTTCTTTTTACAGCTGACCATGCCGAGCATCTGGCAAAGCTTGTGAAACCTGCACTTGAAAACGGGAAAACCGTAATCTCTGACCGTTATTCTGACAGCCGCTATGCTTACCAGGGAATAACCCTTAAAAACCGTCTTGAAAACCCGCTCGAATGGGTAAAGAGCCTGCACAGGGGCTGGACCGTTGTTCCGGACCTTACTTTTCTTTTCGACATTGAGCCTGAAATCGCGGTTGAGCGCTGTGGGAAGCGGGGAGAGCAGACCAAATTTGAAAAGATAGAATTTTTAAGGGGAGTCAGAGAAATTTTCCTTAGCCTTGCCGCAAAGGAGCCGGAGCGCTTTGTGATAGTTGACGCATCCTGTTCCCCGGAGTATGTGGAAAAAACAGTTGTGCAAAAAATTCTCGAGTTTGTTCAAGAGGATTGAATGAAATATTGATGAGATTGATATGAGATATTGATATGAGATATTGACATGGGATATTGATAGGGTATGAAAATTAAATTTTAGAAAATGAAAGGGTAAGGCAGGAAGTTAGCCTGTAGATTAATCCCAGCTGCTAAACTCAAAAACTAACCTTATATAAATATGAAGAATATAAAAAAATAAAAAAAGAAAATGAAAGTCCGGTTAGAGCTTATTATCATCCGCAAATTTGATCAGGGCTTCCCCAAGCATCCGGACGTGTGAAGGGTTGAGATTGAACCTGGACTTTTTCATGCCTCCACGCTCTTTTGCGAGTTCGACATATTCCTTTTCAAACCGGTCACTGTGGGCCAGGGAGATGGTCATGTACCAGCCGCCCCCCATCTTGATCTCTACGTACCCGTCTCCTCCGCTGCTTTCTTCGGTGCTTTCTTCGGTGCGTTCCTCTACTGGCTCCTCAATGCTTTCCTCAGTTACCTTTCTTGTTGCCATGCTGTAACCTCGTAAACTCTTTATTTTTGTGTTGAAATCTGATGTTATGGTGAAATCCGAGAATCTGGATATAAATATGCTAATTGGATTATAAAGATACTTGATGCCTTATATACCAGAGGCATAAGGCAGATCATGAAGCCCTCCTGTGGATTCATTAATCGGCATTCTTCGTATTTCCAAGCCCCAGGGTCATCACTTCAGGACGGACCGAACCAGAGTGGACTGCAGTTGCTACCAGAGCGCCCTTTATACCGAGCCTGTCAAGAGCAAAAAGGTCCTCCATACCCCGAACCCCTCCTGCAAGCAATACATCGTGTACTGAGACCTCAGTCAGTTTGCGCAGAAATTCCGGGTCAAAACCAGAAGCTGTGCCGACCCTGTCAAGATCGAGAAAAATCAGATCCTTTAAGGGAAGTTCATTAAGAAGCTTTACAACTTCAAAAGGGTCTTCCGGGATCTCAGGGTCCTGTTTTAGGATCTTTCCATATTTGACATCAATACTGACACTGATACGTCCAGGATTTCTGGAAGCTGCATCCTTTATTACTGCAAGCTTGCCGGTCTCCGTGCCTATAATTGCAGTTCCTGCAATAGAAAGTGCTTTATCCACATCTTTCAGAAAAGAGACACCGAAATCAAGCATCGTATCTGCCTTTAGACTCACTTCCCGGATGATTTCCGCGTTAATATCAAGAGGACCTTTGCCCTGCAGTGCATTCAGGTCAGCAATGTAGATTTCTCTAGGGCGTAAAAATTCAACTATTTCCATGGGAGCTGATGTCCGGCACACAGCACTCGAATCCGAAACCGGACGGTAGTTCTCCCTTACTCCACCTTTTGCAAGAACCACGTTACGGTTAAATATATCCATTACAAAGACTACTCGGAACATACTTATTCGATAATTGCATCATCCTATAAAAAAATATAAAATAAGGCTGATTGTATAAAAGGAACAATATACATTGCAAAAGATTTAACTTCATGCTTAACTAGAGGCTTTATATGAAACTGCTTGTAAGTCCAATCAACAGAGAGGAGGCGATCATCGCTTCTATAGGCGGCGCGGACATTGTGGATGTCAAAAACCCAAAAGAAGGTTCCCTTGGAGCCAATTTCCCCTGGGTAATCAGGGACGTTAAAGCGGTTGTAAACGGCAGGCAGCCGATAAGCGCAACGATAGGAGACTTCAATTACAAACCTGGGACTGCCGCACTTGCAGCTCTTGGAGCAGCGGTCGCAGGAGCAGATTACATAAAAGTAGGTCTTTACGATATCCAGACCGAAGCACAGGCTCTTGAACTGCTTACTAAGATTACGCAGGCTGTAAAAGACTATGACCCATCAAAAAAGGTTGTTGCCTCAGGATATTCGGACTACAAACGCATCAATTCGATTTCTCCCATATTACTCCCCGCAGTTGCCGCAGAAGCCGGGGTAGATGTGGTTATGGTAGATACCGGTATCAAAGACGGGAAATCTACCTTCGAATTCATGGATGAAGAGGAACTGAAAGAGTTTACTGACCTTGCTCATGAGCACGGGCTTGAAAATGCAATTGCAGGATCCCTGAAATTTGAGGACCTCCCTGTACTCGAAAGAATAGGGCCTGACATAATTGGTGTCCGGGGTATGGTCTGCGGCGGAGACCGAAGGACTGCAATCAGGCAGGAACTTGTAGAAAAGCTCGTAGCTGAGTGCCAGATCTGAAAGGTTCTATACACAATTAATACAAGACACTGTAACTTGTGCTGGCATGTCTTTCAGGCAAGCCGGCCAAAAAATAATTATACGCCACCCACTTTTTTAATCTGATGTTTATTTTCGGGCATATAGGCATAACTCTGGGAATTTTCTATTTCCTGAACCGTTTATTTCCGGAAAAGAATATTCCGGTAGACTTCAAATGGATAGCTTTTGGAGCGCTCCTTCCGGATTTTATAGACAAACCTCTGGGCAGGATAATTCTTGCTGAAACTATAGGAAGCGGGCGAATCTTTGCTCATACCCTTCTATTCGCAATCCTGCTGGGGCTGCTTGCAGGTTACACCTTCTACCGAAAGGGCTGGACAATACCCCTTATTGTTGCAGGCGCGTCATTCTGTCACCTGCTTGAGGACCAGATGTGGAATTCACCCAGAGCCTTTCTCTGGCCGCTTCTGGGATGGGAGTTTCCAAGAGATACATTTTTGGGAGGATTTATTGAGTACTTCATGAGAATCCTGACCAACTCATACAACCCAGCCTCCTCGAGCGTGTTTATCCCGGAAATAATAGGGCTGGGAATTATTCTCCTGTTTGCGGGCAGCTATATCAGGTCAAAATTAGAAGGAAAAAATGTAATTCTCAAGTAATGAAAGAGAAAGCAAAAGAGCAGTAATAATAAAAAAGCAATCCCTGATTAATCGGTTAGTATATTCCAGAACGAAAGGCTGGAATCTGTTGTTTTTCTCTTCTGCGCCCTGCAGATTGAAGCTATCTCTGCCACGCAAGAAAAAATGACAGGTAAGTTCAAGCTGGTGTTGAGAAACTGAATGCTGTAAATAAAAAAATGCGTCCATAATCCGAGAAATATTTCTCCGACCCGGGAGGCACATTTCAATCCACATTAAAATATAAGCGCCTATTCCAGCTTGCCAAACGACTTAAAACAGCGAGTAGCGTTTGTATGCGTTAGAAATGTTTACGTTCAATCCGCTTGAACGAAATTCACCACTATAACCTTTAAATTGCCTCTCTTGAGCGCAGCTCACCGCTATAACCCATAACTAAGTCCTTCTGAGCTCAGCTTATTGCTACACTTATACTTAGTCCTCTTGAGCGCAGCGAAAAGGACCTCGTGCTCCCGAAGCGAAACTCGGGAAGCGAAACTCGGGAAGCGAAACTCGGGCGAGGCACAATTCGAGAGATTTGGGAGACTCGGAAGACTCAGGAAGGATGATTGTAGATTTTGATATTAAGAGAGTCATAAATTTTGTACAGAGATTTATTATCCGGAGTTTCGGAAATGTTGCCGGCTGAAGAAGATCCTATATCATAGGACCCTGATTTTTCCAGGTTCAGAGCCTCTGAAAAAGTTGTCACAACAGGGTAGGAGGGCACGATTGTTTGATTGTTCAAAGATTTTGCATCCTGAGGATCAACTGCAGAGGCTGATCCGGGCCCGGTAGAAGTTTCTGAGAAGGCATAGCTCTCTTTTTCTCCAGGAGATATAACATACGGGTATGCTGCTTTTGACTCTATCAGCCACTGCATGCCTTCCACTTCATTTTGCGTAACAGCTTCCGAAATTCCGCCAGTATACGGGGAGCTGAAACAGCTGAAAAATCCTAAAGTCCATAGAAGAGCCAGCACAAGGATTGCAGCGCCAAGACCAGTCGTGTATCCCTTCCTGAGAAGAACAATGTAGAGAGAGTACCCGAGAAGCGGGATCTGGGCAAAGATAATGAAGCTTAAGTTTGCAAACCTATCCGGCGGGTAAGGTATGAAGGGATTTAAGAGAAAGCCCAGTTCCAGGAAGAACGAGATTATATACAGGAATAAAAAACGGGGGTACCTGCGGACAAAGTGGTGACAAAAGCGTTTGCGATTCTGCCAAACGATTACGGTATTAATTATAACAAAAATTAACGGGATATAATACTTGCCGTAGTAAAGGTTAAAAAGGTGTATAAACTCGAAAATTCCGGGCTCCATGCTTGGAATTGTAGCAAAGCCTGCAGCTCTAAAGGCTTCAATACGCCACACAAGAGCCGGGAGAAAAACATCAAAAAACCCTGAGGCGTACATTATATAGAGTAAGAAGCCGACTGAAACAAATGATAGAAAGATAAATAGAGGAACCATTCTTCCTGAAGAGCTGGAAAGAGGATCTCGAGCAAGGCTTTTAAGACTTAAGATTTTTTTAAGGAAGCCTGACTGCATGGCTTTACCTGAAAAAGCGAGCAGCAGAGCAAAACATACGAGGTAAGTAAAGATAAAGGGATGGGCTAATGGAAGCAAAGGTACCATAAAGAGCAAACAAACAAGTATCGATTTCCTGTTTTTGTCGGTAATTGCATTCCACAGCAAAAGGAGATAGAGAGGAACCAGGCAGAAAGTGAGATAAAAGGGGACCGTTGATACCTGGAAATGTCCGAAATATGGAATTACCGAGGAGAGAAAAGTTACCGAGACCAGTTTTTCCCTGCTCATAAAGCCCCGGTAGAACAGAAACATACCGGCAATGAATATTAAAGAAAAGAAGACCGGTAAAAAGTAAGACAGTGCCTGTACTTTCATTCCTGAGACCAGAGACAGAGCTGAGACCAGTAGAGGGCCGGTGGGAGAGAGATCTGAAAAGGTAGAAAGACCTGAAGAACCGAAAACCCCTGTACTTTCTGCCAGAACCGGGTATGAGAATCCGGCTCCCCTGCCTACTGAAGCGTAACCAAGCATATAGGGGATTATCAGTACGATAATATGAACAAGTATCAATGTGAAGACTGCACCAATCTTTCTAAATGCAAGAATCAGAAAGCAGGCGGAAAGGTAACAGAAGAGCAGAATCAGGAAAAAATGGAATGGAAGCTGCTCATAGATACTAACTGTGTATCCTTCAGGCTGGATTTCCCTGAGAATAAAGAGACTGTAAACAAGTAGTAGCAGAGAAACCGATGTTATTAGATTTAAGATTTTATTGTTGAGTTTAGACAATGTGTCCCCCATCCTCCGGAAAGTTACAGAGTCCAGTTCCCGTACCTTTGGGATTCCCCTGAAACAGCACCTCTACTATTCCTTTAAAATCTGCTTTCAAGGGCAGCCTGAGGCAGGGGAATTTCAGTTCTCAAAATTTCCTTATATGTAAGATTTTCTTTTATTTTGCTCCTTCTTATATTTCGTGTATGCAATTGCTAAACAAATAATTAATTGTTGTGCCTGATATGCAGACTGATATACCGCCCTCAAGCTGATTAATGTTCTCATAAATTAAAAATTCTCAAGAATTAAAGGCTTTCGGACTTCCAGAGAGAGAATCACAGATGTTTATGATATTTCCGGCATTTCTAAAATATATAGTCGACGCATTAAAATTAGCCCATAAAGAAGGAAAAGAATACAAAAACAGATATTTGAAAAAAGGAAGAGAAAATATTGCTCATAGTCCAGCAACCAGTTGTAAGAAAATTAGATATTGAGAGGGAGGAGTTCGGTTTCCTTACAAACTCTGACGCCTCTGGGCTTTCTGACTATACCTTTGTATGACTGAAGTACTCAATGTCTGGATATGTTCAGGCGCAGAAATGGCAGAGCCCTTACCTTCTCTGCTCTGAATGATAGGAAGATTCCTTTAGACGCATGACACTCCCGAATAATCCCTCAAGCAGATTTTATCAACCTCACTGAGTTTGTTCAGGATATGTCGGATCCTCTGTTCAACAAGTCTCCCTTTTATGCACCAGTAAAAAGGCCTTCTATTTCCAAGAGATGGAAATCTGGTACAGGAGATATCCAGTGGATGAAAATAGAAAATAGTGTGCCCTCTTTTAAGGCTCTGCGTAAGTCCGTCCAGTATAAATGATGAACCCAGGAATCGAAGCATAGGACCGCCTGATGCAGGGAATTTTAATCCATGCTGACAATAAGCCCATGGAAACTCAATAAAGTTCCTATCACTGCCTGATTCAAGTTCGTTTTCCGCAGGATAATAAGGGAAAGACGAAACAGTACTGAGGGCTGAATCAGTTTTGTTGTAAAAAGAATTTACTGAAACAGATGAATCATACTTAAATCCAAGCTTTTCGAGTGAATCAATCATCCATCCGCTTACCAGCGCGTTTGGTGCCCTGTAGCCTACCAGCTTTTCTCCGCTGATTTTTTCGAGCATTTTTTTTGCAGCCAAAGTCCTTTGCTCGAAATCCTCCACACTCATTAACTGCTTTTTAGTTTCAGGGTCGATCTTACAGGCGTGATTCAGCCCATGGCAAGCAAGCTCATGCCCCCTATCTACAATTGACTCTACCAGTCCCGGATAGTGTTCAATGGTATCTGCAACTACAAAGAAAGTAGCATTTACATTGAACTCATCAAGAATATCCAGCACCCTTTTTGTAGGTTCACTCAAGAAATCATACCTGCCGTTCCAGTTCTTGAAAAATTCATCTACATTCCTGTAAACTGAAAACGGAGAACTGCAGACGGAAGGAATATGATACCAATCCTCAAGATCTACCGTAACCGAAAGACTACCGTTCATGAAATTCCTCACTACGAGCTGTATTTTCATATGTTGTGAAACTAGACTGGAAGTTTCACTAAGAATGGGAATTTAGCAAATATGTGTCCCCACTGGCTTAGAAAGCCTCCCCACTTAAAGGAACACCGTAAGAGTATAAAAGATTTTTCGACATTTCATAAGAAAGAAAAGGATTAAGATGAACTGAATTAAAGAAAGAGGATTGTAACGGCGAAAACAAAATAAATAAATTTTATCAAGAAGATAAGTATAAATATCACATTGCTATCATATATAGTCCGGCATGGCACTAGTTGACGTATATGGATACTGCAGGAAATAACTTAGTTCATTAATTTGATTTTATGTCTGGAGAAAATAGAAGTTTGTAGTTCTCGAAAGAGTATATCGAGACCCTTTCTTTTGAAGATACCTTTACAGAAGCTTTTTTACTGAAATTTTCGCAGGCATAGTGTCTTTCCGCAGGCATAGAGCTGTAAGAAAAAATATTTTAGCAGAATTTTTAAGAAACCAGCTTTTTGCGCTGGTTTCATGAAAAAAAGTGCTCGAGAAAAAAACTGTTTACTCATGATTTGAGGCAGTAAATAAAATCATTTCATAAACTGAATGTTTTTAAACTTTGTTTTAGAATAAGAGGGAAAGACACCAGATGATTTGCCTGAATAACCACTATAGTTTTATTTTTCCTACCAGTAAGGCTCAAAAAGCCCATCACTCCGGATATGGGCTTCAAACTGGTTTAGTATAGAGACCACCTGATGTAGAAATAAGAACTCCTATTGGAACTGCTAAAACCTGTAGCAACTTTTGAATTGTAAACCAATTGGAGAAACTGAATCACTTTCCAGATTTCCAGTTTATTGAACAGAATTTGGCCTTTTTGAGAAAAGGAAGACTTTAAAAAGAATACCTTCCAGACTCCTGAAGGTTAGTTGTATTGACATAGAGAGAAAAAGTAATATTGTACGAACCATACCTTCTGTAATTGACTTTCGGAGTGCAGGCACCACAGAACAGAGAATTAATATTGTTAATATGAATCTGTAAAATTTAAGGAAGATATTGTCAGTTACTGAAGCTGTTTATATCAGCATCAATATTATATTTATTTGATTTTTAAGAATTATAATTGATTGGAGTAGCAGAAAAGTCAATTTGGTGAGAAAAAGGCGAACTGTATTGTAAGTATAGAACAGAAAGGGGAGAAAATAGAATAGACTGTCAAGCTTATTTATCCCAGTTAACACGTCCTTAGATATAAAGAGCTATTGCAGAGTTTCTCACCAGGAGCTTTTACCTGCACACGTGGATCGTGAGTACATTGTAAAGAAGATACAATTAATAAAAAATAAACGATGGTGAATTAATAAAAAATAAATGATGGTGTTGAAGCCTCCTGATACCAGGCTGGAAAAGAATCAGTAATTTCATAAATCCAGCCCGGAAAGTGAAGTTGTTAGCATCACTTCGAATGTTCCACAGGAAAAGTGAAGACTACGGAAAATTTACCCAAAATCCTGCTGGCGAATAAATAGCATAAAAATAACAGAGTAAATTTTTTGTACACGATTCATACATTCTGGGAGGAGGGCTGGCAAAGTACCCCTAAATTAGGGAAGTTTCAGAAAAGCAGGAGATAGAGACCTTAGTATTCCTCGATTTTACAGATTCAATTCTGAAAATTAGTGTAACTTTGCCTCTAAAAAACAACTTTTTTCTATTGAAAGGTGCATACAAGAATATAAAGTGTTCAGATGACTTGCTAAAAATATTTGAGAAAAATACCAAAAATATTTATAATAGGATCACATAAACTTCAGAGTTAACTCAGCATTATATAAGTAAACAAAAGTTTCGCAGATGAGTTAACCGGGCTAAAAGCCATGGCTGATAAGAACAGAAAATGTTGATTAGAAGGAAAAACATTCTGCAATTATAACGGATTTTGAATAAAAATCTGGAGCCAGACTTTTCATGTCCGACCACCTCCTAAAAGCTAGCCACTTATAACGTGAGAATGGAGTGTGGAAAATCCTCTGCACCGTGTCCGCCCCACAAAACGCAGAGAACCGAATTGGATAGGTTCAAAAATATTACGAAGACGTAATTAGAATTTTTGAATTACCGTATAGACCCGACATAATTAGATATTTGGTATAACTCGGTCTAATTAGATAGTTCGGAAAAACATTACGAGTACGTAATATGGAATTTTGAGAAATATCTGGGAAAGAGTATAGATTATCCAGGATTTTTGAGTTTACTCAAATTCTAAATTCAATCCAGAGGCGATACGATGCTAAAAAAGAATCCAGGAACCCTATTCCTGACAACATGTCTTAATTTAACAGACGTATCAACTGTTGGAGAGATATACAACTATTCTATAGTTTTTTGAGTTTACCCAAATTTTAAACCCAACCCAAAGGTGATACGATGCTAAAAATGAAGCAGGAAACCCTATTCCTGACAACATATCTTAGTTTAACGGCCGTATGTGCTTTGGGAAAAAAATACACTCTAACTCGATAAAGTTTTTTGAGTGTACTTATATTCCAAATCCAACCCAAAGGTGATACGATGCTAAGAAGACAACTAGGAACCCTACTCCTGGTAACATGCCTTATTTTAACAACCGTACCCGCTGCGTTAGGCGCACAGAATACGATAACTGTAAATCCGACATCTGGGTCAGGTGCCCAGACTGCAATTAATAATGCAATAAATTCTGCAGCATCAGGAGCAACAGCAAGTAACCCGGGAGTTGTTGTCCTTACTGCTGGCACTTATGAGATAAGTGCACCTATAATTTTGAAATCTAATGTAGTACTGAAAGGCTCAGGCGATGATACAATAATCTTTGCTAAGGGCTCAGTTTGTAACTCCGCGAGCTCACCCGCGTATATATACGGGTCAGGCGTTTCCAATGTTGAAGTGAGCCATCTTCAATTCAAAAGTTCAGCAACCAGCCCCAGCGACGGAGGTCACGGAGACTATCGAAACTGCATAAAATTCGCGTCTGTGACTAATAGTAAAGTACATGACATATTATTCACCCGTTATCTGTATAGTGATGGTGTCAGAATCAGTAAAAGTTCTGGAATAGAAGTATATAACTGTAGAATGAAGTCCGTAGGACATGACGGCGTATCATTCTTATCCGGCACCAAGGATTCCAGAATGTACAACTGTTATGTTGAGGTTCAGACCAACACAGGTGTCAGGGTGGACAACTGTGCAAATATTGAGGTTGACCATAACACCTTCACAGGCAGCGCAGGCTCTGGCTGGTGCTGTGTTGAGCTGGAAAATACACTGACAAACGTGGATGTCCATCACAACATTATGCATGATTACAAAGGATCAAGCAGCAGTGCAGGCATTGGTAACTGGAATGCAAAAGGGTCAATCAGTGTTCGTGATAACGTTATGTGGAACGTATCCCCTTACGTTGAGGTAGGCTCAGGCTCAAACACACTGGGACCATCTGATCACAGTGTTGAAAACTGGGTAGCGAAAGGGTATGGATATGGCTCTCTTGGCAGTGCTTCAGTCGCACAGGAAACAACAACTGTAGATCCGATATCTGGAACAGATACCCAGACGGCAGTTAATGAAACCCCTGTTGCAGAGACAGAAGAAGACGAAGTTGCAACGACCAATAATCAGACAACAGTTAATGAAACTGCTGTAACATCAACAGTTAATGAAACTGCTGTAACAGAGACTGTTCCTGAACAGGTAGTTGGAACTGATAACATATTATTGACAGAAGAGAATACAACAGACATTGTCATAGACAATCGCCTCAGAGAGGTCTCTCCTGATACGGTCTACCAAGAAAAAGCATATATCGACATAGGAGGCAGACCTGGAATAGGAAAGTATAGAGACCTGCTTTTATTTAATCTAAGTGAATACAGCGATGCTGAAAATATTAGCAGTGCAACTCTATCTCTATACTGGTACTATCCTGATGGACGAGAAAGACCCGAAGATGCAGTTATAGAGATATACAGGCCCGCTGCAGCCTGGAACCCGGAAAATGTTACCTGGAACAGCAGGGATGATGGCGTGCTATGGACACAGCCCGGAGGAGACTGGTTCGACATGAATAATGCCTCTCAGGGAGATGCACCATACGCCACGATAACCCTCAAAGGAAGCGATATACCGGACAACAGGTACTATGAGCTGAATGTAACCGATCTCGTAAAAGAGTACGTCAGCGGCGAGTACGAAAACACAGGCTTCCTGATTAAAACACGTACAGAAAATGCGGATTACGTAGCATTCTACAGCAGCGAAGTAGAAGATGAAAATCAGCGTCCAATGCTGAATATAGAAGAGAAAGCTGTAGCTTAACAGCTTTAACTTCAGGAAGAGGCTCTGAGAAGCTGAAAATACGGGGATAATAGAAAAACTCCGTAACCCAGGCCTTTGAGTTCTTCCATCTTATTTTTTTAAAAGAAAGAATTTTTCAGCTAAACCCTGCGAAAATAGATTTTTGCTTTTCTTTTGTTTTCCTCTTGCTTAAACAATATAACATTATGGAGTAGTTACTAACCGTTTGTCGCCGAGCTCATATCCTGCATAACCTGTCTGAGGTAAAGCTGTGCGTCTTGAGAACAGCAGCCATTGTGAGATCTGTGCATTAAAAGATCGCTGCCTATTCTTCGTATTATGAGAAATCCTGTGAAGTAGAACTAAGTTTTGAAGTAAAACTGAGTTTTTGAAAGTATACCAACGTGAAGGAACCTTTCCTGAGCAAAACTTAGCATAAAACATATCTGAATTTACTTTTTTCTTTTTATGTGACGTTAATCGAGACATTACAGAACGTATGAAGGTAAAGGAAATTTTAGTGGACAATATTATGCAGAAATCAGAATAAAAGTTTATAGGAAATATTAACTCAGTTAAGAGCAAATAAATAATTCAGTAGTGGATATATTTCCAGAAGTGCTCAAATATTACTGTTAAAAACTTAAATCAGCTAACTGTATATAAAAATTAGTTAAAATAGGATTTAATAAAATTAGCCTATTACGATTCTGAGGACATCATTTCTTCAATACACACCCTCCATACAAGTTGAATAAATTCAAGCACATAAGCTTTTTGTACACTGCCGTAATCAGTAGTTAGTATCTTAATGTTGGAATTCGTATGCATTCAAGAAAAAGCTGAAAGCTTGTACAGAATTGTTTTGAACTGTTGTAACTGTTAAACCTGTATAGACTGTTATATAAGACTAAACCTGTGAGATCGCTGAGGATATCAGGCTTTTTAAAATTCCAGTGATAATACCTTCCAGCAATAAACTTTTTTCAAGTTTGGAGGCACATATCTCAGGGTGCAGGGATAAAAAATGAACGGAAAAGATCTTCTAAAAAGATTGGAAAACAGAAAAAAAGCGGGAGTTTACATTGCATTCTTTATGTTCCTGATTGTAATGGCAACGACCACCCTTTCTATCACGCCATCAGGCACGACGGTTTATGTGTCTGGAGACGGGAGAGGGAACTTTAACTGTGATGGGACTGATGACCAGGTAGAGATCAATAAAGCCCTCGCATACGTCGCTGAACACCCTGAGTTTACAACCGTTCATTTGAAAGGCCCTAATACGTACGTTATTTCAGACAGCATCCTTATCGGAAGCAATACAGTTCTGGAAGGGGATTCCACGGCTGTGATAAAACTTGAAGATAGAGCAAACTGGCCAGCGATCAAGCCCCTGATTACACAGATAAATAGCTCTGGAGAGCAAAATATTACTGTAAAAGGTTTTGAGATGGATGGAAATCATGACGGAAATACAGATAAAAAGAAAGGCGATGGATACTATAATTTAATCCATCTCATAAACTCAACAAATATCCAGGTTCATGATATGTATATGCATGACAGTCATGGAGACGGATTGAAAGTTGAAAACAGTTCCAACATTCAGTTTTACGACAATAAAGTGTATAAGCTAGGTCACGACGGCTTTTACGGAATCCAGTCTCAATATATGGAAGCATGGAATAATACGATAACCTGCAGAACTAACAGTGGGCTTAGAGTATGGGACTGTAATCATGTAAAATTCCATGACAATACTATTGATTCCTTTTATCATTGGAGCGCGGGCGGACCCGGAATTCAGATCCAGAAATCCTCAGGGATCATGGATGATATAGAAGTATATAACAATACCATCCACGACACTTACGGACCTGGCATCTGGCTACTGGCATATGGTAACTACCCTGTAGAAGAAGCGCAGAATGTACATATTCATCACAACACATTCTATAGCACAGGCACGAACCCCAGTATTGACTGGGTAGGAGGTATTGTAACAAGTGGGTTTAACAATACCCTGATTGAGAATAACGTGTTTGACGGCACATATCATACTGCTATCGCACTAATGTACCCGACAGGTTACTCTACAGATCTTTCACCAAAAGGTACGGGGTACACGACCATTGTCCGTAATAACATCATTACAAATACTGAACGTCGCAAGAGCGAGTCGAGCGGGACAGGATATGGTGTTGTCAATTATCTCCCTGAAACCCATAGCTTTTTACTGGAAAACAACTGCTTTTACAAGAATGTAGCAGGAGATTATAGAAACGCAATATCTACTAGCGATATTTATGTAAACCCTCTTTTCGCAGATCAGAAAGAAAATGATTATCATCTCAGATCATCAGGTGGTAGATGGAACGGGAAAATGTGGGTTAAGGACATTAGAAGCTCTCAGTGCATTGATGCAGGGTATCCTTCCTCTGATTACTCAAATGAGCCTGAAGACAACGGACAGAGGATCAATATAGGGAGGTACGGAAACACTGAAGAAGCATCAAAGTCAGGAGTGATGCCCGGATATGTGGCCTGGTGGAACCAGATATTTTCGCCGGAGTGGAGGATATTCAGGATATTCCTGAGAGTTTTTCTTCTATTCTGCTTTAAAATTCAAATTTAATATTTTCTCAGTACACCCTTAATTAAAAACTTTAATTTTTACAGCCACGGAAAGAAGGCTTCCAACTTAGAGTTAGACTTGCGGGGTTTGCTTTTAACTTTTACAATTAAAACTGCTCCAGATCCGTATCAGTCTAACTTAAACCTTTTTTAAAACGTTTATAATTTTATATCTTTATATTTTTATCACTCCATATTTTTAACAAATTTTAAGTTGAATTAAGATCAAACTTATTTAAGAATCAGGCTCTTTGGACATAAGGCCCTGAGAAAAATCCAGAATAGTCATATAAAATTTTTTTACATATATTAACAGATAACTTTTTTTAAGCTTAGAGAGTTATAGTAGAGTGTATTGGGGGTACAAAATGAACGAAAATCAATGGATACATAAGATGGGAGAAAAAAAGAAAAAAGGAATCCTGATCTTAATTCTTATTATTCTGATCTCAAGTATAGCCGTTACCCTCTCATCTGCCTCTCCTGAAATGACTGTTTATGTAAATACCGACGGGAGTGGGGACTTTAACTGCGATGGGACCGACGACCAGGTAGAGATCAATAAAGCCCTCGCATACGTTGCAGAAAATCCGGAGTTCACAACCGTTCATTTGAAAGGCCCTAAAACATACGTTATCTCGGGCAGCATTTTTATCGGGAGCGATACGGTGCTGGAAGGGGATTCCACAGCTGTGATAAAACTTGAGGACAAAGCAGACTGGCCATTGGAAAAACCACTCATTACCCAGATAGATAGCTCGGAAAGCCAGAATATTACTGTAAAAGGTTTCGAAATTGACGGGAATCATGACGGAAATAAAGAAAAAGGCAGGGGAAAAGGGTATTACAACCTGATCCATTTCCTTAACTGCAAAAATATTCAGGTTCATGACATGTATATGCATGACAACCACGGGGATGGGCTGAAAGTAGTCAAAGGTTCCAATATTCAGTTTTATAATAACACCATATATAAACTCGGGCATGACGCTCTTTATGTTATATATTCCTCAAATGTGGAAGCATGGAACAACAAAATAACATGCAGAACAAACAGTGGGCTCAGGATATATAATGGAAATCACGTCAAATTCTATAACAACGTTATCAATTCCGAAGGGGAAGGGGGAGCCGGGATTGAAATCCAGAAAGCAGGTTCTTCAACAGTAATGAATGATATCGAAATCTACAACAACCTGTTATATGAAACAAATGCAGCGGGAATCTGGATTACGGGCTATGGGTCCGTGTATTCAAAAGACTCTGCAAAAGATGTTTATATTCACAATAATAAATTTTACAAAACCGGTATTAACCCTGGTGCAGACTGGTCGGGGGGTGTAGTCCTCAACGGTTTTTACGATACCCTCATAGAAAACAACATATTCGACGGATGCTATGGGGCGGCAATTGCCCATAAAGAGGTGGACAACGAGTTTTCCTCTACAGGGTCAGGATATACAACCATTGCACGAAATAATATAATAATTAATACTCAATCGAGTTCTACAGCCGGAGAAGGTTACGCTTTTTATAACAAATTGGAAAACACTCATTCTTTTATCCTTCAAAATAACTGTCTCTTAAATAATGCAGGTGGGAACTATATGTATGCTAGCTCTGAGTCGGATATGCAAGCCGACCCTGCACTTGTAGAACAGCTGGATAAAAAAGGATCTTCAGCAGAGAACCTGCCCTGTACAGAGGCTTTACAAGCAGGGCCTCAAGAGTTGCCTTATGAGATAGATGAGCATGACACGGATGCGGGACAGGAAGAAGGTCCTGAATCAGGTATTGAAAGGATGATTTCAAAAATAATAAGGTTTGTGAAAAATATCTTTTTGAGTTTCACTTCGGGAGAATCGGATAATGAAAACCTTAAAACTGCCTTACCGTCAGTTGTCTCAGACAACAGGCTGAAAGAAGAGTCTCCTAACACGACATTCAGGGAAACCGAATACATGGATTTGGGAGAGAGGTCAGAAGGCGGAAAGTACAGGGATGTGATATTGTTTGAACTGAACCAGCTGGGTGGAACGAACAATATTGAAAAAGCAACCCTTTCTCTTTTCTGGTATTACCCTGACGAAGCCAGGCCGAAAGATACTATTCTGGAAGTGTACAGACCGGAAAAATGGTGTGAGGAACATGTTACATGGGAAGCAAGAGAAACAGGCACTCTCTGGCAGAACCCCGGGGGAGACTGGTACGATAAAAATGGTGTTTCTCAGGGGAGCACTCCATACGCGACAATAACTATTAAGGGCAGTACCCTTCCCGACGAGAGGTATTATGAACTGGACGTAACCGATCTCGTTAAAGAGTATACCAGTGGAAAGTATGAAAATACCGGTTTTCTGATAAAAGCCAAAGTAGAAAACAGAAACTATATTGCTTTCTACAGTTCGGAATGGCAAGATAAAAACCAGAGACCCAAACTTACTATAGAGTATACAGGTGAATGATATAATCAGAGAATCAGCAAAACTTATAATGAAGAAAATATAAATAACAGACAATATTTAGATATAAATGAAGGACCTCTATAACCTTCGATGCTTCTCTTCGGACATCTGGGAATAACGCTGGGGATATTTATCGGACTCGGAATATTCATTCCTCGTTTGAAATCCGTAATAGATTTAAGGTATCTTGCTATTGGAGCCCTTCTACCTGACCTGATAGATAAACCAATAGGAAAAGTAATATTCGCATCGACTTTTGCAAATGGACGCATGATAGGTCATACTCTGTTGTTCAGCTGCCTTCTCGCTCTTGCTGGTATTTACCTGTATCAAAAGAGAAAGGATGCCAGGGTATTTGCCCTTGCTTCTGGCTCTTTTTTCCACCTCCTTGAAGACCAGGTATGGGGACGACCCCAAACTTTCTTATGGCCTCTGCTTGGATGGAGTTTCCCAAGGGATTCTATTGATTACACAGGTCTTGAATATTTAATAAAAATGCTGGAAAGCTCATTCAAGCCCGAACTATCCCAAATCTTCATTGCAGAAGTTATGGGAATGGGGATAATTGTGATTTTTGCCGGCGTCTGGATAAAAAAGAAAATGAATAAAAATAGCCCGGACTAGAAAATCCTGATTGAAAAAGAGTTGAGTTAAACGGACTAGAAAGTCCTGATTGAAAAAGAGTTGAGTTAAAAAATCGGACTAAAAGAGTCGGATTAAAGATAAGACTAAAGAACAAGACTAAAAGAGGCCGAATCAACAGTGATTCATCTAGTTTTGTAAGTAAAAAATATAAGAAAAGATCCAGAGGAAAACTTCCTAATCTTAACGAGCAAGTCCTACTCTTTCATTCCTTTTCTTTTCAACCTGCATATCAAAGAGCATTCCGAACAGGAGCATTTGAAGTCCAGTACCCAGTACCAGGAAACCAAGGAGTGGGTAATAGGACGGAAGCGGGTTTTGAAGCAGTACCTGCAAGAAACCCCAGAGACCAAGGAGAAGACTCACAGGTAGGGCAAGCATCCCAAGGAAGTAGAACAGAACCAGGGGATGGAAATCCAGAACCGTATATTTGATTCTTAGCCTCCAGAGGAAACCTCTGAAAAGCATGGGTGAGACCTTCCGGATGTATTTGCTATATCTTATGGACGACTTCTCTCTGCCGTAACGGGCAGGGATTACTACATCCATAACCCTCATTCCAAAAGCATTGAGCTTGATCAGCAGGTCATTACAATAACCATAATAAGGATAAACTGAATCCAGGTCGATAACCTCGAGGGCCTGCCTGGAAATAGCTGTATACCCGTTCTGGGGATCCATGATATGCCAGTATCCACTCCCTATTTTAGTCAAAAAGCTCAGCAGAAGATTTCCAAAAGATCTCCACCTGCTCATCCCGGTCATAAAATTATCGGAGAGAAGCCTGTTACCCTTTGTATAGTCAGCCGACCCCTCGATAATCGGAAAGATTAACCTGGGAAGCTGGGCAGGGTCCATCTGGTTATCCCCAGCCATAACTGCTATGATATCCATTTCGTCTTTTAAAGCAAGCTTGTACCCGTTAATTATCCCTGCCCCGACACCTTTATTCACTTCGTGGCGCAGATAGACGATTCTCGGATCTCCGAATTTTTTTATGATTTCTCCAGTCCGGTCAGTACTACCATCATCGATCACATAGATCCTATCTACATACTCAGGAATCCCACGAAGAGTCTCACCGATAAGCAATTCTTCGTTATAGGCAGGTATTACAACTCCTATACGGGTGCTTTCAAGCTTCCGAAAAGCAGGATCAACGTCAAAGCTCAGATAATTAACTTTAAGGTTTTCGGTTTTCGCGGCAGAGAGCAAAGATTTTAAAGATAGATGCTC
Organism: Methanosarcina sp. DH2; assembly: GCF_020804225.1. Taxonomy (GTDB): domain Archaea; phylum Halobacteriota; class Methanosarcinia; order Methanosarcinales; family Methanosarcinaceae; genus Methanosarcina. The sequence goes on along the minus strand of NZ_WJBI01000001.1, from coordinate 170,343 downwards.
TTTGCCTGAGCTAATATTCTGAAGTGACCTTGAGGTTACGGCAAGAAAGCCTATTTTTTCTTTGAAAGTGTTTTTCCCGTTCAGAAGCATAACCGTCTCCTGTTCACAGGAAACGCGGCAGGGCCAGGAACCTACAGACATGTCAAATCCCTGCCTTAGCGGTTCGAGAACATGAGAAAGCAGATCTATATCCTGCATACATTCAGGATATATAAGAACCACAAGCTCTGAATCAAGAGATGCCCTGTAAAGGATTTTGAGCAATGCCTCTTCTCCTCCCGCCAGAGGGACTACTCTTGCCCCTCCCAGAGCTGCCACTTCCATAGTTCGGTCAGTAGAACCTTTGTCAAGCACAAGTACCCGGTCTGCGTAACTTGCCGCAAGCAGGACCTTACTCCCGATGGAAGCCTCCTCGTTTTGAGCTGGAATCAAGACCGTAAACTCGTGTCTTAGAGGTCTATCGGAAAGTTGAGATTGCGATGAGACTATACTGATAGGATCGGAAATTAGAGAATTAAGACAAAGTGTAAGGGCTGAATACAAACCCTCTCCACCCCCCTATGAATATGCATTATACTATAACCCCCTGTATGTGTATAAATGCAAAAATATTAAAGGCTATCATTTAAAAGATAATTGGAAGAAGATATATATAGAGTTAACATATGACTGAAAAAAATTTGTTGAAATATTGATAACTTACGAGAATGCTTCCTTATTAAATAGAGAGTTACTGATATATAAGCAAGAATTATAATTTTCTTTATTCCGGTTTTTGGATCTCGAGAATATTAGAAAACCAGGGCATATTTTCTAAATATTTAAAAAAAAAGCTTTTTTAATAGGCAGATTAGCGATAAGAGCGAGTTAATCCATTATAGTTTACATCTTAACAGCAAATGTAAAAAATGCGCCAATTCTGTAAAAATAAAGAAATGTTGATTTGAAGTCAATTTCTCTAAAGATAAAGCAGCCTGGAGAGAAACTATATAAAGATTGGTATAAAGTATAAGGTCGTAAATCACAGTTATACGCCCTGACTCAGTTACCTGCAGTTACCTGCCCAGCATAGCTCTCAGGGACCAGTACAGGAGGGATTTAACCGGTCTGAGCAAGTGAGCAAGAGAAAAGCACCATACAGGCAATGATCAATTATAAAAAATGGTATAGCTGCTGGTGGAAGGAAAAAGGGGAAAGTAAGTACTTTAAAAAAAGCTTCTGGGTCTAATGAAGTATCCATTAAGAAAATAGTGTATTCACAGGGTGCTTATTTATCCATTCGGGTATAATAAAAATATAGAGCTAAGAGGACATTGAGTATAGTAGTAAAAAAGCGCACCTGTTAGCCCTGTCCTGAGAGCGTATAAATCAGTAAGGAACTTCTCCAGTTCAGAAGGATTCAAGCAAAATATGAAAAATGTCAATCGGCTATAAAAAATGAAACAGACGAGTTCAGTATATGCACGTAATCAGAGTTTACTGACAAAAGATATTGATGCAAGGCTAAAACTTATATTCTAAGGATATTTATTCATTTAAAGGGAAACGACATAATGGTGAAACCATAAACTGTCAATTGGGGAAAGAGGAATTTGAGGCTTTAACTTATCTGTGTTCTGGAAGGCTTCCATAAAATGAAAGGAAAAATATGGAAAACGGAATTGGGGCCGATCTGAAAAAGCAATAAAAACTTAAGGCCTTCCTTTGCGAGATGAGCCTTCAATTTATTGATAGTATACTACCTATGTTAACGTGTCCTGTTTTTGCAGGATATCAGACAAATTAAGGGGAAACGTCTGATAGATTATTGCGGGGGTAAAAGAATTGATACGCGTAGGAGTGGTTGGAACCGGTTACATGGGGGAGAACCATGTCAGGATCTATAGTGAAATGGAAGATGTAAAACTTGCAGGAATTTCGGATCCCAATATTTCAAGGATTAAAGAGATTGCAGCAAGATACAATACGCTGCCTTTTGCAGACCATAAAAAAATGTTCGAGAAAACAAAACTTGACGCAATCAGTATTGCAGCTCCTACTACCCTTCATTGCCCCATAGTGCTTGATGCTCTTGAAGCAGGGGTAGATGTGCTTGTCGAAAAACCTATTGCAGACAGTGTGGAAAATGCAACTGCAATGATAGAATCTGCTGAAGAGACGGACAGGCATCTGATGGTAGGGCATATAGAGAGATTTAACCCTGCGGTCCTGAAATTAAAAGAGATCGTTGACTCAGGAGCTCTGGGAAAAATCGTTTCTGTCTCAACCAGAAGAGTTGGCCCCTACAATCCAAGAATAAGGGATGTTGGGGTAATTCTGGATATTGGAGTCCATGACATAGATATAATCTCCTGCATCTACGGAATGAAGATAAACCAGGTTTATGCCGTAGCAGGCTCGGATATTCATTCTTTTGAAGATCACGCAACCATTCACCTGCGCTTGAACCATGCATACTCAGGGCTTGTGGAAACAAACTGGCTAACCCCTCATAAAATACGGAAACTTACAGCTGTTGGTTTGAAAGGTGTTGCATATCTGGACTATCTTGACCAGAGTGTGGAACTTCACGATAATGGATGGGTCCAGAAAGCCAGGGTAGAAAAAGCCGAACCCTTGCAGAAAGAGCTATCTCATTTTATCTTCTGTGCCAGGAGCGGGACCTGCCCGATGCCTTCAGGAGAAGAAGGGAAGCATGCTCTGGAAGTGGCTTTAGCTGCAATCAAATCATACAAGGAAGAAAAAATGGTTGAGATATGAAATTGCAGCCAGATGAAGTCATCCAGGAATCAGCAATGAAACTGCCTTTGTTTGCAAAAGCAACTACGCAGATAAAAGAAAGAGGCAAACAACAACTGTGAGGCTGATGAAGTGCTTAAGAAAGTAGAGCAAAATAAAGATTTATGGGATTTATTTACAAAAAAAGAGGAATATGATCCTGCTCTGCTGGATAAGTACGGAAGGTTTCCTTACTACCTGAGCAGGCAAAGAAATGTTTTTGAGCCTGAGGTTTCGGAGTTTTTGCTGAAGAGCGGGTTGAGCCCGGAATACCCGGAAGGGAAAAAATTTGCGATATGTCTTACTCACGATATTGATTTTGTATGTACTGGCATGTTGAACACTGCAGCAAGAACTGTAAAAGCTCTTAAAAGAGGCCAGTTTGCAGAAGCCTCCATGCTCCCGTTTTCAAGAATAAATAAAACATGGAGCCCTTTATGGAATTTCAGGCGGATAATGGAGCTTGAAGAAAAGTACGGGGCAAAATCTACATTCTATTTTCTCACCCTTGATCCGGAAAATGAAGATTTTACCTTCAGCATTGAAGAACTTGAAGGAGAACTTAGCCGTATTTCGGACGAAGGATGGGAAGTGGGACTCCACGGAGGGCATGAAGCCTATAATAACCCGGCTGAAATAAAAAATAAAAAACGAAAACTGGAAAGGGTCCTCAGGAAAGAAGTGATGGGATACAGAAACCATTATCTCAGGTTCAAAACTCCGGAAACCTGGGAACTGCTGGCAGATGCTGGTTTCGGCTACGATTCAACTTTTGGATATCATGATTGCGCAGGCTTCAGAAACGGCATGTGCCACCCTTTCAGACCATATAACCTTAAAACCGGAAAAGAAATAGAAATCCTGGAGCTCCCGCTGACCATAATGGACACCACTCTCTTTCACAGTCAGATGCGTCTGGATTTCAAGCAGGCATGGTCTCTTACGGAACAGTTAATCCTTACTGTTGAACGCTATAGAGGAGTGCTTACGGTTCTCTGGCATAATACTTATATGCAGGGCGAATACCTGGAATTTTATAAAAAGCTTCTGCAGTACTGCTCCGAGAAAGATGCATGGATGGCCCCGGGAGCTCAGATCTGCGACTGGTGGAATAAAGAATACAATCTTTAGGGATATTTGTAGGGATTATTCTGAAACTTTCTGGAACTTAGAAAGCCAAAAGACTTCAATCAAAAAAGAAGAGGAATGATTGGAAGATAAAGAAGAGAAAAACAGATGACCAGGGCTTTAAAATGAAAGGTAAAAAACCGCAGTCCGATAAAAAGGATAGTTTAAATGTGTGAAAGAAAAATGCTTCATCGGGAAACTATATAATCCTAAAGAAAGTTATTATGTTGTTGGTCATATGGAAATCATAAAAAAGTGTAAAGAGAAGTTTACCGGAAACCTTGACGTGATTCTCAGTGTCATGGGATTCAATTTAGGTGTACTTATTGTTTCTTTATATTACCTGATCAACTTGAACCAGCAGGATATTGGAATTGCTGTCCTTTCTGCCTGTTTGATATATATTGTGTTCAGAAAAAAATTTAAGAGCGAGGCACCGATATCTCCAGGAAAAGACAGGTTAAAAAATGTACTCAGCCTTTCCTTCTATCTCATATTCCTTATAAGTATATTCATATATAGCGTAAACCTGTATTATAGACCCATATCTTATTTTATACTGATATGTGTACTTGCAGGGATTATAGCCTCGGAGATCCTGTACATAAGAAAAGGAGATAGGGTAGCTCCAATTCTGCTGCAGATATTTCTGCTCTCAATCCTGATAAGAGCCGGAATCTATTATAATTTTCCAAGCCTCATGGGCTATGACGCTTATTTTCATGCCGGTATGGCAAAACTAATTACTGATACAGGGATCGTTCCTCCAATTGAGATCAGCAGCAAATATTTTTATTATCCGCTTGCCCACATTTTTGTCTCTATGACCCAGCTCATGGGCGGCCTGGATATCAAGGACGGCTTCTTCTACTCTATAGGGTTTGCCAATATTTTTAGCACGGCTGGGATTTACCTCATCGGGAAGAAACTTGAAGGCCCCCAGATGGGCTTGCTTGCTGCTTTATTAATAAACCTGAATAATCATAATATCGTCACTGGAATTACAAACATAACCCCGGGTTCCCTTGTTCTCTGCTACTTTATAATTATCCTCTATGCGATCTTCAGCGAGAAGCCGGGCCTGGTGCATGCAGGACTTCTTCTCATTGCTACAATTCTAATGATATTGACCCACCAGTTGACAACTTTTGTGGTTTTTCTGGCTTTAGTTTCAATCTTTGCAGGAAAATACCTGCATAAGCTGCTTTATGGAAGTTCACCCACTGCAGTAGCCAGTTTTAACTATATCCTCTTTTTTGTGATTAGTCTGCAGACCTATTGGATGTTCACATATGTCACTCCGGATACCTCCTTTTTTGAAATGATTTTCAAACCTCTTATAGACGTACTTCAGGCGGGGTCCAGCTACTCGAGTGATGAGCTTATTGTGGGGACTGTAACCAATCAGGACTCACTGGAAACACTGATACTTCATATAAGCTATCTTGCCCTGCCTTTCTTTGCAATAGGAGGGGTTCTGACATGGTTTTCCCGCAGGGACGCCGAAAAAATAGATAAGTTCTCAATTGCCCTGGTTGTTGTAATTTTGTATAGCCTTGCCTACGGGATTCCTTTACTGGGCATGAGAAATTTTCTTACAAGCAGGTGGTTCCCACTAATAGCAGTATTTCTGGTACTGGTAGCTGCCTCATATATATTAAAACTGGTAAGCCTGTTCAACTCTAAAAAAGCGAAAATTCCTGCGGTCTTCATTATACTGCTGCTTTTTTCATTTGTAATGGTGACCACTCCAGGAATTAATAAAGACAACCCTCTTGTAGGAAAAGAGACAACCGTAAGAAACCAGTTCAAAAACATTGAAATCCAGGCTGTGAAAACATTATCTGGAGTGTATTCAGGAAATATCCTGATGGATTCTCCCTATGACAGCTGTCTTTTTTACAGGGATTCGGGATACGATGCAAATAACGCAACATATTTCGATACACACCAGATTGAGTCGAGAGAAATCAACGGCGATAGTATGATATTGCTGAGAAGATCCGCCCTTACGGAACCAATATCCATAAATGACCCGAATAGATATGGGGTAAACACAATCCAGCCATTACCGGCAGATTTCTTCAAAAGCTTTGAAGCTCCGGAATATTCACTGGTATATGATAATTCAGAGGTACTTGCTTATCTTAAAGAAAGTAAAGAAGTGCAAAGATAAAAATTCATTGGAAACTATTATATAAATCGCCTGAGTGAAAACCCCTATCCACGACTAAAACTGAATTAATATATTTCAAAGTTGGAAACCCCATGTCGAACTTTATAACGAATGTACTAAAGCTTGTATCAGGAAGTGTTACTGCACAGATTCTGGGCATACTTCTCATACCCATAGTCACAAGAATTTATAATCCATCTGATTTTGGGATTTTTCAGATATTCATGTCAATTTCAGGTATACTTGTGATAGTTTCTACTTTTTCGTATCAATTTGCGATCATGCTGCCAAAAACAGAGGAGGACGCTGCAAATGTTGCCTCTGTATGCACAGTACTGGTAACTGTTGTATCCTTACTGACAGGCATCGCAATCTTATTTATTCCGGAAGATATTAATATTTTTAACACTCCTGGAGTTTCAAAATACTTACCTCTCCTTCCACTGATAATATTCCTTAACGGAATGTTTTTTGTGCAAAACTACTGGCTTTCAAGAAAAACCCGGTTCGGAGTCATTGCAGGATCCAGAGTTTCGAATACCTTAACGTCAAAGGCATTTCAAATAGGGTTTGGGAAATGGAGTATTACCCCATTAGGCCTGATAGGAGGCTTCATTGCAGGATATTTATTTGCAGACCTTTTCATGCTCAAAGGCATAAAAAAAGATATTCAGATTTTCAAAAAGGTCTCAATAAAAAGAATGAAAGAGGTAGCTATTCAATACAAAAAATTTCCGTTATTCAGTTCCTGGTCATCGATCGCAAATACTATTTCTCCACAGGTTCCTGCCTTTTTGCTCGCATATTTCTATAGTACATCGGTTGTAGGGCATTTTTCACTTGCAAACCAGGTTGTAAACCTGCCAATGGGAATTGTCGGTAGTGCTATAGGACAGGTCTTTTTCCAGAAAGTAAGCGAAGTTAAGAACGGGAATGGAGAAGGAGATATGAAGGTTATAGTTGGAGAGGTTTATAAAAAGCTTATTTCAATAGGACTCTTCCCTATGATACTCCTGATAATTCTCGGGGAACAGATCTTCACATTTGCTTTCGGGGAAGAGTGGGGTATTTCGGGTACATATGTAAGGATCCTTGTACCCTGGATATTCCTTGTCTTTCTTTCTTCACCGATCTCAACTCTCTACAATGTATTTGAAAAACAGACAGTCTGGCTCATCTTCAGTATAGTTCTCCTTGTCTCAAGAGTAGTAGCACTGCTCATAGGGGGAACTTATGGAGGCCCTGAGTTCGCTCTTGCCCTGTACAGTTTTACAGGAATCGTGTTCTGGCTCTGGAACAATGCATACCTGCTGGGTCTTGCAGGAATTAGCAAGAAAGAAAGCATTGGGACTCTTGTAAGATATGCGACAATAGGCCTCGTCGTTTCAGCTCCATTAATTATTATAGAAATGATTTTTTCAAACTTTTACATAATACTATTTGCAGCCGTGGTCTTAACAGGCATATATTACGCAATAACCCTTCACGACGATCCTATGTTCAGAAAAATGTTCTCAGCCTTTATTATAAACGTAAAAAATAGAAGCTGAAAAGGAAAAATAAATCTCCTTCTCAGAAAATAGAATCAAGTATAAGTTAACCGCCTTAAGAACCTCTACGAAACCTTTAAGAAAGAAAGACCTGAAAAAAAGAGACTTAAGAAAAGAAATCTGAAAAAAAGAAGTTTGAGAAAAAGAAATCTGAAAAAAAGAAGTTTGAGAAAAAGAGACCTGAGAAAAAAGAAAGTGTGGGAAAAAGAATAATTTTCATAAGCTTGTGGAAACACAATACAGGCCTTTACACAAGAAATAATTAAATTCCGATTTCGGAAAAGATCCCGATTTCGGTTTTTTTAAATCTTTTTAATTAACCCGGCTTTCTGTAAGTAAGCTCCCTGTTTTCCAATCATTCAGTCTCTTCATGTGTAATCTGGTATAATGTCCTGGCGAGGGAATACTTCTTGCTGCGCAGGGTTACTGTATAATAAGGGACAAGCTCCGGGGAAAAACCCATGATAAAGTCCGTAAATCTTGGGATGTTTGCTGCCATTACGTTCATATATTCGAAATTTCTGGACTTCAGGCCAAGGAACTCATTATAATACAGAAGTGCATTGGGACCCATTCTGCCAAATTCAGGGTTCAGGGCTGAGGACCAGGTAATTGCGCATTTCTTACCGTACAGGTTAAGGTGGGCTGCAACTGCTTCTCCTTCAGGAGTTTCTGAGACAAACATGTAACCAACATCTTTCTCCTGGATTAACTTAAATACCCTTTCAAAGAATTCTTTTGGAAGAGGGGGTTCCAGATTTTGTTTCTCATAGACAAGGGAAAGCAGGCGGTGGTAGGTTTCAGGATCGTTCGAGACTTTCGTTTTAAGCCCTGCCTCTTCTGCGCTCTTAAGTTCTCTCCGGATTTTCCTTGAGAGGTTACTGTCTACGTTTTCGTTAAGTTTCAGGTGGTGGGTATAGCGCACACTCGAATCCCACCCTTTCCAGGTAAAAGGTCTTACATCCTCGAGCCCTGGGGCGAGTGTTAGATGAATGCTATCGAATCCCTGCTTGCAGAGGAATTCCCTGAGAGCCCCTAGAATCTCATGCGTGTCCTGCATACGTTTGCTGGCTTTAGAGCTGGCTCCCTCTTTTATAAGGGGGCCGCAATAGTCAGTCATATTGCAGGTCGAAGATGCTATTTTCAGCATGCCTTTAATGTTCTTAATGAAAATGGGGCATCCGCCCACAAGCTCACCGTTTCTGAAACAACCATAAATCTTTAAGTCTCTGGAAAGGACGTCCCTGCAGATTTCCAGCCAGTCACTTGTGTGAAAGAGCGTACCGGGTTGAGCTTTTTCCACAAGCAGATCCCATTCTTTGTATTCAGATGGCAATAATTCTCTGACTTCAATTTCGTCCATTTTAAGCCCCGTTTGACAGACACTAATTCGTAGCTTTGATAAATTATAGTAGTAGTAGAAAGACAGGTTCCGGGCATTCAGCCCTTGAGTCCTGATTTACAGACCCCGTCTACCTGTTTAGCAACACTGTGCCAGCTGTAATTTTCAGTAACATAACTTAAACCTTTTGAGCCCATTTTCGCTCTCAATTCCTGATTTTCAAGCAGTTTTGAGATAGCTTCTGCAAGGGTCTCCGGGTTTTCCGGAGAGACAGGAATTCCTCCTTCCGAAGCCTCGAGTACATCGGCAACCCCGCTGATCGCACTTGCAACAACTGGCTTTCCGCAGGCCATATACTCATATAATTTCAGAGGGGAGAGTCCGATTTTTGCGTTTCTTGCAAGGATAAAGGGAGCAGCACAGATATCGCTTGCATTGATGTACGCAGGCACGCGATCGTAGGCAACCACGCCTGTAAAAATAAATCTGTCTGCAACCCCTAGTTCTCTTGAAAGGTTAAGCAGCTCATTTTTCATAACCCCGTCGCCGACAATAAGGAAACGGCACTCAGGGAATCCGGAAAGTATTGAGGGAGCTGCCTTTACCAGATATTCGACTCCCTGCCAGGGAGCAAGGTTTCCCACAAAACAGATATAAGGAGTTTCCGGGTCAAGCCCAAGATCATTTCTGCATTCACCCTGCCCGAGAGGTTTGAACAGGGAGGTATTTGCTCCGTTGGATACCACGGTTATTTTTTTTCCAGGAATGTTGTAAGCACTCTCGATATTCGCTTTTATCCCAGGCGTTACTGCGATTATCTTATCCGAAAGACCAAGAGCTTTTTTCAGAACCGAAACCTTTAACCTGGCTTTTGCAGAAGAAAAATACCGGAATAAATTTATCATTTTTCCCCCCTGCAAAGAGTTCTCTTTACTGAATCTGGATTTGATAAGGCTGCTTTCATCCTCAGGGATTCCATTTAATTCATAAACCAGCGCTTTGCACCTGCCTCTGCAGAAAAGCCCGGCAAGGAAACCGAAATTAGGATTTCTTGTATAGAGCACATCAAAAGTTTCGGAACCGACCAGACGTGCAGAGCTCCGGAAATAATTGATTGTGAGGGTAAGCAGGCTTCCAGGGCGTATATAATGGCAGCGGATATTGTCCATGTGCGAAAGTGTGGAGATATCAGTAGTGAAGATATGGATTTCGTTGTCTAGCCCTGCCAGGTTGCTTACAAGCTCATGCCTGTGGATAAGCGAACCATCAGCCAGGTAAAGAGGCCACACTATGTCCAGAAAGAGAACCTTCATAACGTCACCTATAATACATAACTCTCATAAAATATTTTAGAGTATTCATTCTTCTTCCTGCCTGGTATCTGTAGAGTTGCGGCTTAAAACTCCCGAAACTCTGGAAAATAGCAGCCCCATATTCTGGTTTTTGTAATAAGCTTTTATTTCCTTATCCTTAATTTTTTTCTCCCTTTTAATGGCCGAATTGAGATATCCGTAGAGATATGCAATTCCTGTGTAATGTGGAGACTTCAGGGAATGATAAAGCGTATTAAACAGTACCATAGGCAGGTTTTTGTCCACGTAATAAGCCATCCAGCCGTTTTTGACATATCCCTTCCAGAGCCCCTCTCCTGCGCTCGTTTTTCGTTTCTGGACTTCAATCACGTCTGCATACTGCCTTAGCTGCCAGCCCCGAAGGAGGGCTTTAGTATTGGAGATGGAATCAGGGGAAGGTTCCACTTGATAGCCTTCAGTCTCGAAGAAACAGGATTTTCTCCAGAGCCTTCCTGTACCTCGGGGCAGATTTTTATCTGACACTTCTCGTGAAAGCTTACCGCCAACATCATAGTAAACTCCTCCGCTTGCAATCCCTACAGAGGAATCTTTTTCGAATTCACCTATTAATTTTCCAAAATAGTTTCCCTCCAGTACGGTATCGGCATCAAGAAGGCCTATGTATTCGTATTCAATGCCATTTTCACTGCAGTATTCCAGTGCATGATCAAATCCCTGTTTGCAGACATAGCTATAGTGAAAGGTTATATCCCTTGGTCTTGGAGGGAGCCTTATGCTGCGAATCCAGGAGTATTTTGCCTTCAGCTCTTCGAGAATGCGAGGTGTCTCATCCGTACTTCCATCGTCCACTATAATCCATAGTGCAGGTATTACTTCCTGCCCTATTACAGATTTGGAAACATCAGGCAGGTTTTCTTCTTCATTCCTTGCAGGTGTAATCAGCAGATAATTCCTTTTAGGATCAGAATTTATTCTCCCACCACCTGTAAATCTCTTCTCCGCTTGTCATCCATGCACCTTTATCGGAACAGTACTGCAATGCTTTTTCGTAGAGTTTAATCCAGTCTTTTCGGAAGCTGCACCCGAAAACGAAATTATGCCACAGCAGGGTAATAACTCCATTGAACCTTGCTGTTGTATCTATCAGATCCTTTGTGCATCTCCAGGATTCCTCAAAAGACCTGGAAACTTTGAAAAGAGCGACATCCATTACAGTAAGTGGAATTTCCAGGATGTTTATCTCCCGGTTTTTGTTCAGGTTATATGGTCTGAAAGGGTGGCACATGCCGTTTCTGAAGCCAACGGAATCACTGTATCCAAAAGTTGAATCGTAGCCGAAACCCGCATCTGCCAGCAGTTCCCAGGTTTCCGGAGTTTTGAACCTGAGGTAATGGTTGCGAAAACCCAGGACTTTTTTACCCAGGACTTTTTCGAGCCTTTCTTTCTCATTTTTTAACGCTTCAGGGTTGTCATATGAATAGTAACCGCCATGCAGACCAGCTTCCCACCCTCTATCAGAAACTTCCCCCACATAGCTTTCTACATCCTCTATGTCATATCTGAACCTTTTAGGGTCTTCTCTGCTGGCAATGAAGTAAAAAGAAGACTTTGCTCCAAAACCTGCCTCAAGATCCATGATTTCGGAAAAATTAAGGTAAGGCGAGTGCTCAGGTCCCCGAAACTTCCAGAGAAACTGAGCTACCGAACCCCGGAAATCCATACTTTTCAGGCAGCAGGCTGAGGACAGAAGGCTGTGGGAAAGAGGAGGATAAATATCATCCATATCATGGGTTAAACATACAGCAAAAGTTTTGTTTTCCGGGAATTCAACTTCCATCCCCTGTTCTATCAGGTATCTGGAGACCTCAGGCTCAGAGGCATTTCTGAGATCTTTCTCAGCGAAAAGGAAGCGCCCGTGGTCATCGAGCTTTTCGGACGAATACTCTTCTTTTCGGGAAAAAAGATCCCATACTTCCGCTTTTTGCTTCAGTAAATCATGCATAGCTCTCATCCGAAACCGTGGATACGGAAATCCCGGATTTTTTTCCAGGAAGCCCCTCTATGAGGCTTACCATGAATTCTGTTACGTTGATTTTATCCCTGAGAAGGACATCTCTCTTGAAGCTCCAGGTATTCTTAAGCCCAGGATCCTTGAGAAGTTCTACAGCCTTTATCAGGGCAGCTTCCGAATCGCTGTAATTGAAAAGCAGACTATATTTCTGCTCGAGTTCCAAAAAGTTTCCCATGGTTCCCGCAAGAGAGGAGACATATATAGAGGGGGTTCCAAGGATTGCGCTTTCGACAGCCATAGTTGCTCCCTCACCGACACATAGTGTAGCATAATAAAGTAGGCTATGGATTTTTTCTGGGGGAACTCGGATTCTATACCGGTCAAATTCTTCTGCCAGTTTTCCTTCGGAAGAAATGAAGACCTTCCCGAATTTTTCAAGTTCCTGAATAAGTGCAATCTTATTATTAATCCCATGCTGTCCTACATCATGGTGTGCTCCCCATGAAATAAAGCGCAGGATTACGAAAGGTTCGCCAACCTCCACACCGAGTTCCCGCAAGACCTCAGGATTCGGAGAGAAATAGGCGGGATGAAGATATGCCAGTTCATGATAACCGCTGTACTTGATCTGCTTTTTTCCGGCATCATTTTTAAAGGATGTAGGCGTACAGATAATGTCACAAAACGGATAGGTCGCTTTCTGAGCTATTTCTGCATGTTCAGTGTCATTAAAAATTATGGACTTTTTACCCAGTGCCCAGGCAACATGAGCAACAGGAGGAGAAAGAATGCCCATAATGAGATCTGGATTAAACTGGCGGGCGATATTATAAAGTTTACACTCTCTTATGAACAGTTCTTCAAAAAGGTGGACCTTGCCCTGTTTAACCGTACTTAACACTGTATGCGGGATTTTATAGGCATCTAATAATTTTATTACAACATCTTTATCCCTTGAGACAACCATAACCTGGTGTCCTTTTTTTTCAAGACTCCATATAGTATTTTTAAAAAAATGAACGTGGGCTGGATGCCCTATATCAACAATGACCCTCAAGATTTTCACTCCTAACTGATTCCCACTTATAAATGCTACACCCAGGGAAAAAATAACAGCTCTTCTTATGGGAAAACGGTAGAAAGGAAGGTAAGAAACGAATTTAAATGCCAAATCCTCAAACAGATAAGGCAAGATATTTTCGAGAATCAGGGAGTCTTCTACTTCATATATCAGAGAAGCAGTCAGCTGGACCCTGGTTCTTCCTAAGTCCCTTTTTCCGAACCCTACTGTTAGATTTAATATCCTTAAATGTCCCCTGAGCTGACAACAGGATGACGGCGGCTCCGACCCCCTCGGCTATGGCCCCACCCCATTACAGCGCCTCCTTAAACTTAAATTTTTGATTCTGATAGGATTACTAACAAATACTATTATGCTTAGAAGATAAATAGTTTGTAAATAAATAGTTTTGGAAACTAAGATTCTGAACTAAAGTATGTAACAAAATAAAAATTCAGGTAATTCCAATTATTTCAGCTTCACAAACAAATAAATACCTGTTATTACTCCGTAATATTTCAGCAGGAAAACCTGTTCTGGAAGAGCGAAAGAAAATAGCTAAAAAGTAAAAAATTAAAGAGTTTAGGGGGTTAACCCTGTAAAAATAATTTCCAGGCCTGCAAAGAGGAAATTCGCAACAAAACATATCAACAGTGGGTATATCCCCATATCAATAGAATCGATTGAAAAATGATCTTCTTTTCTGGAAACCAGAAGCATTTCCTTCATCCCCAGAAGAACAATTAATCCCAGAACAGTTATCCGGTAATATCCAGGAATTCCAAAGTCCGTGTAAACAAAACATATGCCTGAACCGGGAAAACTAGTTCCCAGAGTAAGCTCTTCTGTACCCAGGAGCAGCATTGAAAGCACTACAAATCCCCCAACTTATCGGTAAAGGTATTGTTAGAACATGTACTAAATTATAACTATAGAAACCTATAAACTGTCAAACTATATAAATATTCAAACCGACACGAAAAGGAGAAGTATATAAAAGCCTGAAAGTGGGGACTTTTAGAGACCAGGAATTGTAAAGAGAAACAGTCTATCAAAAAATAAATAAGAATTGGAATCGATTACCTGTTCAATTTCCGAGAAGGAGGATTAAACTATGAAAGTTTCTGTTATAGGTTCAGGATATGTGGGTTCAGTTACTGCAGCCTGCTTTGCAGAAGTAGGACACGAAGTCATCTGTGTAGATATTGACAGTAAAAAAACGGAGCAGATAAACGCAGGCATTCCCCCGATTTATGAAGAAGGACTTGAAGAGCTTTTGCGAAAATATGCAGGAAAAAGGCTCATAGCGACTACTGATTATGAATTTGCAGTCAATGAAACCGATATTTCATTTATCTGTGTAGGAACACCTTCGGCAGAAGATGGGACTATAGACCTTTCAATTGTCCGGGCGGCAGCAGCAAGTATCGGCTCAGTCCTGGCAAATAAAGAAGGCTACCATGTAGTGGTAGTAAAAAGCACTGTAGTTCCTGAAACAACAGAAAAATTTGTCCTCCCGATCCTTGAGGAAGCATCAGGAAAGAAAGCCGGAAGAGATTTCGGTGTCGCAATGAACCCGGAATTCTTGAGGGAAGGAAAAGCAGTCCAGGACTTCATGAATCCTGATAAAATAGTAATCGGGGCAATTGACAGGCGATCTGGAGACCTCGTTTCGGAACTCTACCGGACCTTTGAATGTGAGGTCACACGTACAGGTCCGGCAACTGCAGAGATGATAAAATACGCAAATAACTCCCTGCTTGCAACCAAGATCTCCTTCGCCAATGAAATAGGAAATATTTGCAAAAAGCTGGGGATCGATACTTATGAGGTTATGGAAGCTGTAGGGAAGGATTTCAGGATTTCCCCGAAGTTCCTGAACTCAGGGGCAGGCTTTGGAGGATCCTGTTTCCCCAAAGATGTAAAAGCGCTTATAGGAAAAGCAAAAGCAATAGGATACTCTCCTGTGCTCCTTGAGTCCGTAATAGCCGTAAATGAAAGGCAACCCCTTTTTATGACTGAAATTCTGCAGAAGAAAATAGGAAACCCTGAGGGCAGAAAGATTGCAGTCCTTGGCCTTGCCTTTAAAAACGAAACGGACGATATAAGAGAATCAAGGTCAATCCCTGTCATTGCTGAACTTCTCAGGCTTGGGGCCCGAGTTTCGGTTTATGACCCCATGGCAGCAGAAAACATGAAACGGGTCTTTCCTGCAATCGAATATTTTGATAAGGCCTCAGATGCGCTTAAAGATGCAGAAGCCTGTCTTGTGATGACGGAATGGGACGAATTCAGGAATCTCGACTCCGAGTTCAAGGGCATGAAAAGAAAAATTGTCATTGACGGAAGGCGGGTAATTAAAGCGAAAGATGTGGACTATGAGGGACTCTGCTGGTGAAAACCGGCAGGCTTACTGCCCCCATTTTTCACATATTCTTAGGATTATCTCTTCTTTAACTGACCTTACCTGATGCTTCTTCTGTTATCCGGTTCTTTTATTCTTCACTCTTTCAATTCTGCCGGAATCTTTTTTGCAGGAACCTTTTCAACTGCCAGGATTTCCCGCAGGTACTCAAATATATCATCTCTAAGGTTTTCATTTTGAATGGCAAAATCCACTATGCACTTTACGTATCCAAGCCTGTCTCCGGTGTCGAACCTTTTTCCTTTAAACCTGCAGGCGTAGATCATCTGGGATTTATTCAGGAGTCTGATACCATCTGTGAGCTGTATCTCACTTCCAACACCTGTTCCGGCTTTCTTTATACAATCAAAAATTTCCGGAGTGAAGACATAGCGTCCGATTGCCCCTATATTGGAAGGAGCATCTTCAGGTGCTGGTTTTTCCACTATGTCTTCAAGCACGTATAGAGAATCATCAAGAGGCTTACCCTTTATAATTCCGTAGCTGCTCAGCTTTTCGTAAGGCACCTCTTCAACTGCTATTGTTGACCTTCCATATTTCTCAAAATTCTCAATGAGCTGGGCAGTGCAGGGTTTATTATTGACGATAATATCATCTCCGAGAAGGACTGCAAAAGGCTCATCTCCGATATGGTTCTCTGCCCTGAGAACTGCGTCTCCAAGCCCATTAGGCTCTTTCTGGCGAATATAATGGATATCAACAAGAGAGGAAACGTCCCGAACTAGTTTAAGAAGTTCCGCATTGTGCTTTTTTGCAAGGTGCATCTCAAGTTCAGGAGAATCGTCGAAGTAATCCTCAATTGCTCTCTTGCCTCTGCCTGTAATAATTATAATGTCTTCGATTCCCGAAGCAATAGCTTCCTCTACAACATACTGGATCACAGGTGTGTCAATGATCGGAAGCATTTCCTTTGGCATGGATTTGGTGGCAGGAAGAAACCGGGTTCCTAGACCTGCTGCAGGGATAACTGCTTTTTTTACTTTCAAGATAGACACTCCGAAGAATGGAAAAAATTCTGTAAAGATATGTTCTTCTGAGTTAAAATACTCTTCACCCTATTTCTTTAATTTTTCCCTTTATTCCTGTATAGAGACCAATAGAGCAGAGGAAAGGAGTCATAGTATTTTCCGAAAACAGTGCAAAATATTAATAGGGAGAGGAAGATTATTTGAGGATCTTTATGCCTGCAAAGAACAGAATACTTGTAACCGGAGGGGCCGGTTTCATCGGGAGTCATCTTGTCGACCATCTGATGGAAAGAGGAAACAGAGTCCTTGTTTTCGACAACCTGAGTTCCGGTAAGATGGAATTTATAGAACACCATCTTAAAAACCCGGATTTCTTTCTTGTAAAAGGAGACCTTCTTGATCCTGAAGCTATAGAAAGTGTCTGTAAGGATGTTGACATGGTATACCATGTAGCCGCAAACCCTGACGTCAAACTTGGAGCTTCGGATACGAGAGTTCATTTTGACCAGAACATCCTGGCAACCTACAACCTCCTCGAAGCTATGAGAAAAGGCAGTGCAAAAAGAATTGCATTTACCTCCACGTCTACGGTCTACGGGGAAGCAAGCGTTATGCCCACTCCTGAGGGTTACGGGCCTCTTATCCCTATATCTCTCTATGGTGCCTCAAAGCTTGCCTGTGAAGCTCTCATCACTTCATACTCACATACCTTCGACATGCAGGCGTGGATTTTCCGGTTTGCAAATATTGTCGGGCCCCGCAGCACGCATGGAATTACCGTTGATTTCATAAAGAAGCTGAAAGAAGATCCCTGCAAGCTCGAGATTCTAGGGGACGGAAAGCAGGAAAAATCATACCTTCACGTATCGGAATGTGTTGATGCAATCATTTTTGCAATAGAGGAAAGCAAAGAAGAAGTAAATATATTCAATATCGGGTCCGAAGACACTATCAGTGCTACAGGGATAGGAAAAGTCGTCACGGAAGAGATGGGGCTTTCTGAAGTAGAGTTCGCATATACCGGCGGGAGCAGGGGATGGAAAGGGGATGTGCCAAGGATGAGACTAGATATTGAAAAATTAAAATCTATGGGATGGAGAACTGCTTATACCTCAGAGAAAAGCATAAGAGATACAGCAAGGGTACTGATTGCCGGAAAATAAGATTTGTATCCGAAGACAATAGCATTTTCGAGAATAATATCCGGTTCAACTCCCCTTAACTCAATTTTTTTATATAAATATCCAGGAGATATACAGAAAATAAGTAGAGAAATGATCCTTTTTAAAATTCCAGAGAACTTGCTTCGTAAAGTGAAAAAAACAACATGAATGTAGAAAGAGGAGCGATTAAAAGGTCTGCAAGCACTGGGAATAACAGACCGATGATTTATTCAAAAGCCGAAAATAGCGCTAATTTATACTACCCACTGCAGAGAACACAGGACTGATTATTTGCTGCTCGGGTTCACCTTTGACCTGAATAAATACCTTTTTATTAAAGACATTTCATGGTCTGTAAAGCCGCCCACAAGAAGCATCACAACCAGATAAATAAACGTGCCTGCCCCTATTGCTTCGAAAAGCTCAAGTATGCCTGAGATAGCAAAGCTGGAGATAAAGAAGTACATAGATATTGATGACAGAATACTTTTTGCAATGTCCAGAAAATAAAAATCAAGTTTAAAATGCTTCAGAGACATGTGAATACAAAACACAGCCATCAAAAAGTAAGAGACGAGAGTTGAAAGAGCAGCACCGATAATGCCGACTGATGGTATGAGAATAAGATTGATCAGCACGTTTGAAACTGCGGCAATGATGTTAATATAGGTAGCAGACCTCGTCTCTTTTATAAGGAACATTGTATTGACAAAAATCTGGAATATTCCTGCAAGAAGCCCGGCAAAAGCAATAATAGGGATCACAAACCAGCCAGAAATGAAGTCCTGAGTGGTAAGAACCCCAAGCAACGGTTTTGCAAGGGCTGAAAGCCCGAAGACTGCGGGGATGGCGATAATAAGGAAGTACCTCAGAGAATGAGACATGTAGATTCTTACCTCGTCCAGCTTATTCTCATCAAATAACTTTGAGAGTTCGGGAAGAAGAATAAGCTGGAGAGGGCTTACAAAAAGCTGGATAAGGTTTCCGATTGAACACGCTGCAGAGTAGACACCCACACTGCCGAGACCAAGAAAATAAGTAACCATGTATCTGTCGCTTGATTCCGTAACCCATCTAATAAGTGCATTCGGAGTTAACGGCAGAGAAAACTGCAGGTACTCTCTGATGTAAGTAAACCGGGGGATAACAAACCCTATCTGTGAAACTATGGTAATAAGGGAGATTAAAAAAATCAGACCCTGAATCATTAGAGTGGCAGTTATTACTCCAAGAAGTCCGTACCCCATTTTAAGGAAGATCAGTATAAATAACAGTTTTCCAAAGGTCTCAAAAAGAGTAAAGTAAGAGAATTTCTGAATTTGCCTGAAAACCCTGAAATAAAAAAGGGATACAGACTCAATTACATTCAGAAGAATTAAAAGGGAGCCTGCCTGTACGAAATAAGTTGCTCCAGGGTCCTTAAAACCGAAAGTTGCAAGTGGTTCTGCAAACAAGTATAACATGAATGAAGCTAGAAAACCCGATACTGTAACAAAGAAAAGGATTGAGTACACGGCTTCCCTTATTTTTTTCGTATCGGTCTCGGAAGATAAGAATCTAACGAAACTCATTGAAAGCCCCATAAGTGCAAGAGAGGAAATTAAAGATACTGTAATATTGATCTGTGCCCAGAGTCCGTAATCGTATGCTCCAAGGGTTTTTGTGATAATGGGCAATAAAAAGAAGGTGCTCAGGCTTGTAAGTATCTGAACCGTCCCAATAAAGCCAACATCCCTTGCAAATTTTTGATATGACATCATATCACCTTAAAAAGAACTGCCTCTTTTTCGTTTTTATTTAAAGAAAATTATGAAAATAGTCGCGCGAAAATTCCTTTCGTAGCATGGTCCAGATCATTAATTAATGCTTGATATATAAATCCTTTTGAACAATATTCATAATCCGGTTCAGGTTTTATTCTGTATGTTGATTGTTTCTCTATAACCGGAACGAGTTGATTTATTATCATCAAAGACACCTTTAATTGTAAGAGAGAGTATAAAAGTCTTAAATTTATTCTCAGCGTTAACTTTATTCTTATAATAGAGGACATATTAAATTTGATTCATCGGAATACCTTTGATAGGAAGTAATCCAGAATTCGAGAACGGAAGGTCCAGAGAAGTTCTCGCCGTTAACTTTTAGTCTATTTGAACAGCGTTTTCTTTTGAGGAAATCAGGCTCCTTCTCACCCAATAAGAGATTTCTACAAAGGATAAAAGCCTTTGTGTGTAAATAAATTTTTAGAATAGTTTATTATGTAGATAAATAGGGCTTTCAAAAAAAGGATTTTTAGTAGGTATAAAAGTGATAGAGTGAAAATAAATAAACATATACCGAAAAACAGGGTGTGGCATAAGAAAATAGGTTAATAAGTAGAACTTTAAACCAGAAAAATAAAAGAATCTGAAAAAAGGAAGTTTTCCGAAAAGCAGACTTGAGAAATTAACGTTTCCTGCAGTCCAGAATTTCGGAGTGCTGCCTTAAGGGCCTTTGAGCTTTCAGGTGTATACTAATTGAAGTTTTGGCACCTGACTTATGCTCCCGGCACTGCTGTAGAAAGCGATGTAGTTATTGCTTTCTGTACGGGCTTTTATCATAAAACCGGTATTTTCATACTTCCCACTGGTGTACTCTTTTACAAGATCGGTTACATTCAGCTCGTAATACCTGTTATCAGGAAGAGTACTGCCTTTCAGGGTCATTGTAGCATAGGGAGTGTTTCCCTGCAAGACGCCATTTTTGTCATACCAGTCCCCTCCGGGATTCTTCCATGAAACACCACTGATCCTGTTATTCCAGCTCACATAGCTTGGGTTCCAGGCGGAAGCAGGTCTGTAAACTTCAATTATAGTATCTTCAGGTCTTGAGCCTCCTGCTGGGTAATACCAGTAGAGAGAAAGGGTTGCATTATTAACATCGGTAGAACCTGTGTACTCGCTCAGGTTAAACAGCATTACATCTCTGTATCTGCCACTGCTCATTCCACCTACATCAATAAAGGATGAGTTCTCGTAGACTGCATAAGGAGAAGCTTCGCGCAGGCGATTATTCTTTGAACCAGTAACAGTCACATTTACAGTGACTAAAGGTACAGTCATTGTAGGCGTTTTTTTTGCCACACTGAGCTTTGGCTTCTGACTTTCATTTCCGCAGTCACTGCTGTAGAATGCAATATAGTTATTGCTCTCTGTACGGGCTTTCATCAGAAAACCGGTATTTTCATACTTTCCACTGGTGTACTCTTTAACGAGATCGGTTACATTCAGCTCGTAATACCTGTTATCAGGAAGAGTACTGCCTTTCAAGGTTATTGTAGCGTATGGAGTACTCCCCTGAGAAACACCATTTTTATCGTACCAGTCCCCTCCTGCATTTTTCCATGCAATGCCTTTGTCCCTTTTATTCCAGCTCACATAACTTGGATTCCAGGTAGAAGCAGGCCTGTAAACTTCAATTACAGTGTCCTGAGGCCTTGAACTTCCTGCAGGATAATACCAGCGGAAAGAAAGATTTGCACTACTAATTTCAGCAGAAACGTTGTACTCGCTCAGGTCAAACCATACTACATCTCTGTACTTGCCACTGCTCATTCCACCTACATCAATAAAGGAGCTGTCCTGATAGACTACCTCAGGAGAAGCTTCACGCAGACGGTTATCGCAGACCTTCCCCGCTACGGGCGAAGGACTTTCCTGCTTGACGACACTTATACTTGCTGTAGCCGAATCCTTCAGTTTTCCATCACTTACTTCAAAAGTTATGCTGTATGTTCCTTCCTGTCCGGCAGCCGTAGTCCAGCTGAAGATCCCTGACTTGCTGTCAAAGACCGCACCTGAGGGAATACCTGAAGCAGAGTATGCAAGGGTGTTTCCGTCTACATCCGAAGCGCTTACTGTAAAGGTAAGGCTTTTGCCAGCCTCAACAGTAACGTCCGGGATGGAATTCATCACAGGAGGATTATTAATTATTGGTAGGGTTCCGGATTTAGAAGCATACTTTGTATTCCCGAATGCCCCTATGTTAATCCTGTTTCCGTTGTCTTCCGGCTCATTTGAGTAATCAGAAGAAGCGAACCCTGCATCAATACATTGAGAACTGACGCTGTCTGTAACCCATGTATTCCCGTTCCAGCGACCAGCTACCGATTTGAGGTGATAGTCATGTGAACTCTGGCCTGCAAAGAGAGGGTTTACATAGATATCTGTTGTAGATTTGACATTTTTGTAGTTCCCCAGAGTATTGTTGTAGAGACAGTTATTTTCCAGTACAATGGTGTGGGAACTGGTAAGGCGATTAATCACACCGTATCCTGTTCCTGCAGCGTTTGTTGTGCGCGGTACGGTGTTTACCATGATGTTATTACGGACAGTGGTCGTGAATCCTGTTCCTGAAGGTCCGGCATTGGTGTCAGTCGAATACATATTTACAACTGCCGCGTTATGAACTCCGTCAAAGACGTTATTTTCAATCAGGACATTATGGAATCCACTGCCTAAAACCCCACCAACCCATTCGATACTTGGATTGGTACCGGAATCATAGAAGATATTATGGTGGATATATACACTTGATAAGCTTTTATCATATGCTCCAGCGGTCCCGATAAGCCAGATGCCAGGTCCGTAGGTGTTTGTAATTACATTATCATAGATCTCGATATTGGTCATGTCACCTTTGGATCTCTCAACCTGAATACCCGGACCTCCTGCACTCCAGTGATAAAAAGAATCGATGAAGTTGTCATGGAACTTCACGTTATTTGTGTTCCATACCCTCAGAGCACTGTTAGTTCTGCAGGTTATTGTATTGTTCCAGGCCTCTACATTCGTACATTCAATTGCAAAAAGGCCGTCATGTCCTAGTTTATAGATCGTGTTATTATAAAACTGGATATTACTACCGTATTTTATCCTGAGACCGTCACCGTGTCCATCATGCATATACATATCATTGACTGTTACATTGCTAGTGTACATGAAATAAATCACGTTATAGTAGCCTTTACCCTTGGCAAGTTCAGAATTACCATCGTGATTTACATCAACTTCAAAACCTCTTATTGTAATATTGTTATTCCCTGAACTGCTCATCTGTTGCATAAGGGGTTTCATAGTAATCCAGCCTGCACTATTGGTCAGCTTGATCACAGCATTTGAATCCCCTTCGAGAATAGTATTACTTCCAATCAGAAGGGTATCGTCAACAACGTATGTAAAAGGCCCCTTGAGGTGGACAGTTGTATAAGCAGAATTTTCTGCCACGAATTTAAGGGCCTGATTTATCTGTACGTGATCGTCTTTTCCATCACAGTTAAAGTCCCCGCTCCCATCTCCCGCAACATAGATCATAGGTGCAGGAGTCCGGCATGAAGCCGCAGGAATACTTGAAAGTATAAAGCACCCTACAAGGAAGAGGACTCCTAATTCTCGCTTTAACATAGCTATCACCTGGGGTTGGTCATAATATAATTATTTATGATGTCTATCAGGTAGAAGTTCGCTTAGAATTTCTTTTTAATAAATTTCTAAGTTTTCCCACATTTTAAGGTAAATTTAATTATCCTGTTTTCAAAACCATCTGGCAGGATTTTGCAAATAGTATCCACTACCTAAATTTTTAAGACTCTAAAATCAGCCCTGGAAAATTTCATTTCTGAGGCTATTGAACCCTGTTAGATGAGATGAACATTGGATTTGGAATTAATACCCTCGATTTTGAGGCAACATATCTCCAATATACATAATTCCCCCCCGTGCTGACAGTAGAAATAAATTAGTTCCAATATCATAATTAAATTTCTATAGTCGGCATTGTAAATTAGTTCATTATATTATAAAAGTATTTGCGCGAAGTTTCTAAATTTCTTTAGGGATTTATAGACAAATGGAATAAACAGATTAAATTTATTATATAAGATTAATCGACAAGTAGAAACTTATTATTAAAAGTTATGAAAAAAAAGAATGCCTATTAGCAAAATTTGTGGCGCTACAGGCAGAGCAATTTTTGAAGAATGTCCAGAGAAAGCAACTCAAACATATATTCTTTGCCGCGAGAAGAACAGATGCAACAGCCATAAAAATAAATAAGAAATTGAAATGAAAAATCAATGATAGAAGCCATAAATCAAAAATAAAAAAACAATAAACTACCGGTAAAAACCAGCAATACAACCATAAGAAAGTAATAGTGGAATGAGAGCTAAATCTTGACTGAATCAAATAACGAATAGAGAAGAAAAATCAATTATATAGTGAAATATAGTGAAATCACAGGAAAATCCTGTGAAATCCAGAAAGCGCTATCAAACAATATCAAAAGCACTATCAAACAATATCAAAAGCACTATCAAACAATATCAAAAGCACTATCAAACAATATCGTCACATATATCTAGAATTTTTCTTGCGACTCCATCCCAGCTGTGATTCTCAACTACATATTTACGGCCCTGCTCTCCCATCATGCTCCTTGTCTTTTGATCGGAAATTAGCTTTACCACAGCATTAGCGAGTTCTCCGGGGTCCTCAGGAGTTACTGAAATTCCACCTCCGGAAAGATCGATCAGATCCTTAACGCCTGATATACTGCTCGCTACAATAGGTTTTCCGCATGCAAGATATTCGTATGTTTTCAGTGCAGAGAGCCCTATTTTTGAATTTCTTTCCTTTATAAAGGGAGCAACGCAGATATCAGCTGCATTAATATATAAAGGAACGTCCTCATAAGGAACTCTTCCAGTGAAAGTAAATTTGTCCGAGAGCCCCATCTCTGAGGCAATTTCCAGCAGTTTGTCCCTCATTACCCCGTCCCCCACTACAAGGAAGCGAACATCAGGGCATTTTTCCAGAATAAGGGGAGAGGAATAGATAAGAAACTCAACACCTTGCCAGGCTGCAAGGTGCCCTACAAAGCATACATACTTTTTCGAACCATCAAGCCCGAGACAGTCCCTTGAATTCTTCTGGTCCATGGGCTTGAAAATCTCGGTATTTGCTCCGTTGTTAATTACAAGAACTTTTTCTGCAGGCACCGAGTATAATCTCACAAGTTCGGCTTTTAGCTTATCAGTCACGGAAACTATCCTGTCACAGTGCCTGTAATTAAATCTCTCAGAACGGAGTGCCAGACAGGAAAAAACCCTGTATGCAAAGGACTTTGAGTCCGGGCTTACCTTGAGTTCATCCATAACCAGTCCGTTAACCTCTACTATCGTGGGAATCTTTAAAAGCTTGCACAGAGCAATGGGGAAGAACGGAAAAGAGTTCTGGCGGAGATAAAGTACATCCGGCCTGTTTGTTATGCATGAGTAAAGCAGATAAAAGGATAGCATAAACTCATAAAAAGGCTGTACAAGATACTTATTATCTATCACAGGCACATACTTTATTCCGGAGAAGCCGTGCTCTACACCTTTTTGACCTGGAGCGAACAAAACTACATCCGTGTATTTTTTCAGATTTCTTAAAAGTTCGAGTATGTGTATATTCGAACCTGATTTTGTACTGAAAAAGCTATAATAGACCAGGAAAATATTACTTACTTTTTTAAACATGATTGCCGTTACCTGAATAGTAAAAGTAGTTAATTAGTTTATCCCATCTTTTCATGTATTAATTTCCACAGGTCTGGAAGAGTCAGTTCGGGATTTAAGTACAGGAAAACAAATTTATGCATTTTACAGAGAAATATTTATAGGAGAAATTATCTCCTTTGTGTGCTTGTGAGGCATCCGAATCGAAAAAGGAAAAAATTATGAAAGCACTGGAAGTATGTCAGGAGTTTCCTAACAGGTATTACCCTCAACTTGGAACGTTTATAAAGCAGAGCATAGATTCAATTGCAGACCAGGGAGTGGACGTAACAGTTATTTCTCCAAAAGCTTTCGTGCTTCCTTTTTCTGCATTTCCATACCATAATTTCTCTAAATTGCCCAGGATTGAGCACACAGAAAAATACGACCTGCATTATCCGCGTTACCTTTATGCTATTCCCAAAAAGTATTTCTATCCTATAAGCGGCATTTCATATGCTCGTTTCGTTTCCGCCTACGCCATAAAAAATATAAAGCCGGAACCGGACCTGATTCATGCACATTTTTCATACCCTGATGGATACGGGATGATGGGGCTTGCAAAGAAATGGAAAGTTCCTCTGGTGATAAGTGCTCTTGGCACGATAGAAAGAAAGGTTGCTTATGAAGGATCCTATACTTCAAGGCAGATTATAGAAGCCATGAATTTTGCCGATAAAATCCTTTCTGTTAGTGAAGACCTCAAGGTTCACATAGTTAATCTCGGGATAGATGAAAGTAAGGTACATGTGGTCTCCAATGGCGTTGATACGGAGATATTCAAGCCTGCAGGAAAAGAACATGCAAGAAGCATTCTAAACTTGCCTCAGGAAAAAAAGATTGTCCTGTTCATAGGGGCCCTGAGAAAAATAAAAGGCGTGGATTACCTTGTAGAAGCTGCAAAAAATTTTGTGGATACGGACACGGATCTCTATATGGTAGGCAGGGACGACGGACTTAGAAAGAGCCTGGAGAAAAGGGCAGAAGAACTCAAAATTGCCGGCTCTATCAAATTCACCGGACCTGTAAACCACGAAGACATCCCCCTCTGGATTTCAGCATCAGATATGCTGGTACTGCCTTCTCTCTCAGAAGGGAGGCCAAACGTCGTGCTTGAAGCTCTTTCCTGCGAAGTACCTGTTGTGGCAAGTGATGTTGGCGGGATTCCGGAGCTGATGGTTGAGGGCGAAACAGGCTATCTGGTTCCTGTAAAAGATCCTGCTGAACTGTCAGAGAAGATAAATAAGCTTCTTGAAGATGAAAGTAGAAGGGAGAGGATGGGAAAGTTCGGGCGCAAAAGCATAATCCAGAGGGGGCTTACATGGGAAGCCCATGCAAAGAAGACTGTAGATATATACTCAGGACTTTTATCGAATTCCTCAAAGTGAACCGGAAAAAGGATAAATTCTGCTTTACTCCAGACTTTTTTCCTTTTTACAGCTAATTTCCTTTTTACAGCTAATTTCCTTTTTACAGCTAATTTCCTTTTTACAGCTAAGAAAGACTCTGATGCTTTTTTGACCAACCTATACTATTTGACCCATTTATTCTCTCTAATCCGCCTGAATTACGCCCGGATATTGCGCCCCGGATATTGCGCCCCGGATATTGCGCCCCGGATATTACGCCTAGCTATTTTAGCTTGATCACCCGAAGATCTCAGATTGCTTTTACGATCTTAGAGAGGTTTTTGATAGGTTTTTAAGATAGTTTAGAGCTTTCTTGTTTTCCATAAAAATTAGAAAGTACAGGCGTTTAAATGCCTATAAGAGTGTTGTTAAGGTTAGAGTTTCTGAGAGGTTTGCTTAATGCCGGCCCGGGAGCAAAAATGTCCGTTGCCGGGTTTGAATATATTTTATTTGCTTTAGTAAGATTGGTCTCAAGATCAATTACGTTTGCAGGAGTATTCCTGTAAAAGTAATTGGTAGTTTCTTTAGTGCTGCTTTCATCGCTGCCAAAGTATAAACCGCTCCTGAGAAACTCGTGAGTCCTGAATACTACATAGCCTCTGTAGCTGGATAATTCGCTTACATTATCTATCCGGTAGTTGTCGTAAATTGAGATGTTCATGCCCGAAGAGTCCTCAGGAATCGAGGGGAGATAAAAGTACCTTGTAGTATAGTAATCGGAATAAACGGCAGAACCCTCAGGAATGTACTTATAAACATGTTCGAAACCACTCAGTTCATTAGCAGTGAAATATTCATGCTTTGAACTCTGGCCAAGCATATCCGCGTCCGAAATGCTGAAGACTGAAGAAATGAAAACAAAAATGGAGAACAGCACGAACACAAAGAACACTGTATTGAACTTTTTAGGGCTATATTTATCCATATAGTTCCAGAATACATAAATTCCATATCCCATTACGAAAGCCATAAAGGGGCTGACGAAAAGCATAAACCTGTCGACTCTAAACAAAACCTTAAACTGCCAGATAGTGTTGAGGGGATTTGGGATATAAAAAATAAGTGTCAAGAGAGCAAATAACCCAAAAACCGCAGCATAATTTTTCCTGTAGTTTTTTAGAAGAAAGCCTATTCCAATAAGGGCAAAAAATAAGAAGACTGATTTATCCAGAAGCCCCACCAGACCGATAAAGCTTTCCTCAAGTACATCGGAGCCTCCGGCAGTTAAAACTACAGAGTCCCAGAAATGGCTCTGTAAACGGGGAGTCAGGCTTCTCTGCATGAACAGATAAGCTACAAAGAACCAGTAAGCAGTATAAGTGACGTTTAATAGTAAAAAGAAAGGCTTACTTAGATAGTCGCCAGCCTTTATTAGATACTCCGAAGCAAAGAGGATAACGAGCAGTAAAACGAACTGGAGTATGGAAACGTTATGTACCAGAGTCAAAAAAATCAGAACTATTACTGAAAGAGTTTTAAAAGAAAATTTATCCTCTTTAAAGTTGACACTGTAGACCAGGTATAGCAGTATAATAAACGCTACGAATGACATTGTGCGTGTAATCACGTTTGCGCCGTAATATAGTACAATATAGCTTGCGGAGTAAAGCAGGCAGGAGAGCAGGGAGATTTGTCTGTTGTGTGTGATGTGATTAAAAAGATAGTAGAGGAAAATTACTACTACTGCATAAATCGGTGCTGTTATCAGGAAAAGTGAGGATTTGGCACTGATGTTCAAAATTACTGAGGTCTCGGCAACGAGTATGTGATACAGGGGGAAAAATGCATAGTCACTTAAGGAAGTGGAAATGGTCTGTCCTGATACTGCAGTGAATTCCGAAAGAAAAATGTGAGGAAGAATGTCAGTGGTCCCGAAGTAGAAATCATAATTGAAGGTAACGCTGTAGGTAAGGTTTACCATGATCAAAAAAGATTCCAGAAGGACAAGAGACGGCTTTACCTCTTTAGAGAAAATTTGCAGAAAAACCGAGAGGTACATTACCAGAATGAATATGAAATAGTACCAGGGTCTCTCTCCCTGAGATAGCAGAAGCACAACTATTGAGCCAATATAAAATATACTGAACACGTAGGTAAGGGACTTTATATTTATCGAAGGAAAGCTGTCTATATCATGCAGACTGACATCTTTTCTGTAAATGTATAATATAAAAAGACAGGAAAGTATTGCAGGAATTCCAGTAAACAATCCACGGAGTACATAACCTGGCTTTCCGGTTGCAAACATCCATACGAAAGTGAATGTAACTGCGAAAATTATTGCTAATGGGAACAGGAAGGAAATTACCTTCATTAAACGGTTATTATCCACGTGTTTGAGTCCCGTCTCTTCACTCAATCCGAACATACTATCTCCATCTTAATCCATACCTTAAGCGATCATAACTTCATGTGTTGAGTTTGAAATAAAGAATTCAGATAATCCGAACAGGCATTCAGGATCGAACCTGAAACAAAGATTCGGATTTTTTGTTCGAAACCAATAGGATTTACAGTGAGGTCTATATTGGTTAAGAATTTTTTGCTCCGATGTACTTCAGACCAGGTTTAATTTATCCAGCCAATTATTACATTTGCATCATAGAGAAATATTAGAGGGAAATATTAGAGGGAAATATTATAGGAAAAATGCCACCGGAAAACTGTGCTCACGTAACCGGAAGAATTCTTAAACATTAAACATCCGAAATAGATTTGTCTTTCGAAAGGAAAAGGGAATTTGCAAAGCTGTACAAAAAACCCAGTCCATAAGTAACGTGCTGCACGGGGATCACAAGAAGAGCAAAAAGGCCATACTTTGATTTCATTTTATATATTACCTGAATCGAGGTAACAAAGACCAGAATGAAATATAAGGTCGTCAGTGCTAGCAGAACTAATATCGGCGCTGGATATACAGGAGAGACAATAAGCGAAAAGACTGCAAATACTATTGCAATCGAGGGTAAAAAAGCATACCAGCGGACGAATTCACCGTGCTTTTTAAAAAGCTCAGCCATCCACATACCATACTTGAACATTCGTACGGAAAAAGACTTGAGGGTCCCCCTTCTGTGGTGAAGCACTTTTGCTTCCGGAATATACAGGAATTTGTAACCTATTTTGTTTATTCTGTAATTAAGGTCTCCGTCCTGGCCTACTACAAACCGCTCGTCAAAATACCCTGCTTCCTTAATGATGTTTTTTTTATACATCGCGTTGCAGTTAGGAAGGGAGCCGACATAATGTTTCCTTGTGGAATTATTAGACTGAGCAGAGCCTCCAGAACCCAGAAACGTTTCCTGGGCATGCCCTACTACCCTGCCAAAAACAGGATCAGTATCAAATATTAAGTTCGGCCCACCGACGCATGCTACATCATCAGGGGCGTTTTTCATTTCATTGACAAGAGTTTTTAACCAAAGGGGATCCACCTTGCAGTCCCCGTCAGTGAATGCGACGAAATCCCCATGGGAGTGTTCCACACCAAGATTTCTTGCTGCCGCAACATTCTTTTTTTCATTAAGAATGAGCCTGACAGGATACTTCTGTACGAGGTCCCGGGTTTTATCAGTGGACATCCCGTCGACGATAATAATCTCATAAGACTCTTCAGGGTAATCCAGGCGAAGGAGAGACTCAATGCATTCTTCAATGAATTTTTCTTCGTTACGAATACCTGCTACAACTGAAACAAAAGGATACTCCATAAAATGACCCCGTTTTAACCGTTATTGTCTTCTAATCTGTTCATTCAGAAATATCATTCTTGAAATTGCATGCAGTATAATCCCGGTAAATATCATAAACGCTCCTATAATTGTCAACATTACCATAAGGAGCGTGGGTCCGAAACGTAGAGATCCTCCAAGATAATAATCCTGCAGAAATTTCAGCCCCATAAGAACACCCGTAGATGCCATTGTCAAACCCGGGATAGCAAAGTAGTATAGGGGCCGCCTGTACTCCATATCCTTAAGGATCTGGAACAGCACCCGAGGACCATGTATAAAAGGATGCTCAGTGGAGCAGTCTTCAATATCGTATCTGCAGTGTATCTCTACTTCAGTAAATTTAAGTTTGTGATCTCTTGCCTGAATAAGGATCTCGGAACCTGCAGACATATCAGTGCCATTCAGGTTTATATTCTCAATAGCTTTTCTGCCGTATGCCCGGAAACCACTCTGGGAATCGGTGACATTAAGACCACCTGCTATGTAAGTTGCAATGTCAAGGACTTTCATTCCGAACTTACGGTAAATAGGTACATTTTTACCGTTGCCGTTTACGAATCTTGAGCCAATTACAAGGTCAAATCCCTGTTTTAAGGGCTCAAGAAGTTTGGGAATTTCGGAAGGGTCGTGCTGGCCATCGGAATCGATTATGACCATAGCACCTGCGCCAAGGTTACGGGCGGTTTCAAAACAATTTCTTAGAGCTGCTCCGTATCCTTTGTTAACTTCGTGGCGGATTACGTAGGCACCAAGGGATTCCGCGATATTTACAGTATTATCCGTACTCCCATCGTCCACAACCACCACCCTGTCAACATAGTTTCTGCAGCCCTTGATAACCTCTGCAATGGAATGGGCTTCGTTATAGGCAGGCATGGCTGCAATAGTAATGGTCATGTGCAATCATCTACCTCTTTGATAAAAAGACCCTGGAGTCTCAATAAAGCGCCTTTCTTGAAAGAAAGCGGCAAGAATTTCAAATACAGTGAATACATTTTTCAGAGTCATCGCTCCACAAATTTTAAAGAGTTTCTAAGGATTATCTACAACCAGATACGCAGCGCATCATTTGGGGGATTTTTGTGCTCCTTTTAGGGAAAGGAGAGATGCCCTGCAAGTAAGTTATGGTTTTGAATAAGACGTGTATTTGTTTTAATATATGAGCTATATAAGCATTTAGGCACAAAAAATAGTTTAGCAGTTTCCCGATAACGAAAAATAATTAAGCCTGCTTAAAAAGCTCGTTAGCCTGAAAAGAAGCTTAAAAATCTTCGACATAAATAATACTTATCATCAGACGGATAGAAAATTTTATACAGATATGAGAATTAAGAGGTTTTTTTGTGCTAGAGGTTAACATAAGTAAAAAAAGCAGACTGGATCGGGAAACCCTTTCAAAAAAAGTATAAGACTTAATCTGAGACATAAAATTCCCCAACAAGGTAATAAAGAAGAAATAGATTTTTATAATAACAGGCAGGAAAAGGGAAAGATATTTTATACAAAAAAGTAATTTGAGTAGATCGAGTTAAAACCATTATTGAAAAGACATAAACCATTCAGGAACAAACGTTTTACAAAATCTGAAAGGTAGCTCCTGAATTAAAAATAGGGCCAATCTCCAACCTTCCGGTTCTCAATTCTTCACAATAGAAGACTATAGCAGGCCGGCCGGAAAAACAGCCGGAAAGGTTTTCTGAAA
Organism: Methanosarcina sp. DH2; assembly: GCF_020804225.1. GTDB lineage: Archaea > Halobacteriota > Methanosarcinia > Methanosarcinales > Methanosarcinaceae > Methanosarcina. The sequence goes on along the minus strand of NZ_WJBI01000001.1, from coordinate 138,008 downwards.
ATCCGCCAGAGAGATAGTGAAATAGGCAGATTAGCCTGGATACAAGAAAAATAAAACTGGGAAACCAGAAAAACATAAAACCGTTTTATGAGGAGTCATATGGCCGGAAACCAGAAGTTTCCATCTGACCTGCTGTTTGTGGCAGGCCTTGCAGTTCTTACGGATATTTTCGTACTCATTCCTGTACTCAGTGAGAGTTTTATTCGCACAGCCCTTGGCCTGCCAATGATATTATTCTTACCGGGATACGCCCTTATAGCCGTGCTATTTCCAACAAAAACCGGAATTGAGGGAATTGAGAGGGCAGCACTTTCTGTTGGGATCAGTGTCGCAGTGGTACCACTTATAGGACTTGTACTTAATAATACACCACTGGGGATTAGGGAAGTACCCCTTCTTGCAAGCCTCTCTGTATTCATTATCCTTGCATGCGCAGTAGCATATTTCCGCAGGAGGCAATTTCCAGAAGACAAAGCCTTTGAGGTCTCTTTCAAGGCTTCTACCCGTTCCCTCTTAGCAGAGGTTCTGGGAAAACCAGAGTCACCAACGGAAAAGATACTCAGGACTTTTCTGGCAATTTCCATCTTGGCCCTGGCAGGAAGTGGAGCTTATTTAGCCCTGGTTCCCCATGAACAGAGCCCGTTTACAGAGTTTTATATCCTGGGGCCTGAGGGAACAGCTGATAATTATACTACGGAATACGTGCAGGGAGAAAGCGGAACAGTCATCATAGGGGTCGCAAACCATGAGCACAGAGCAGTAAACTATACAATGGATGTCAGGCTCGAAAATAAATCCCTGCCCCTGCCTGAGAACCTGCAGTATATACAGCTTGAAGACAATACGACCCTGGAAGAACCGCTTGAGATAACCCCTTCTGTTGAAGGAAAGAATATGGAGCTTCAGTTTCTGCTTTTCAATGAGACTGAAAAGGAAGTGCCTTACAGGGATCTGCGCCTCTGGATAAACGTTACAGAGGAGGCCTGAAAATGGAAACATATGAAAATCAGGAGATGCAAATACCTGAAAATGGAGAAATACAAACCCCTGAATACCTGGGAATACATGTGCGTGAAAATAGGGCGACACAGAAGCCTGCATTAAGAAACAAAGGGCTTTATTTGGTTATCCCGGTTTTAGCTATCGCTTTTGCGGAATTTATGATATATTCTGGCAGGATTATAGGAGCCATGGAAGTACATGCAACCCTCCTTTTTGGGCTTTCTCTTTCCATGCTCTATATAAAAGACGAGGACATCCAGAAAACTTACCAGGCCCTTATCCTGCTACCGATCCTGCGGCTTGTAAATCTCTCAATGCCAGCATTTTATGATATAACCCTTTACTCGTTTGTCTTTATCTACGGACTCCTTTCAATTCCAGTAACCATTGCACTTACCCATCAGGGGTTTACCCGGGAACAGCTTGGAATAACCTTCAAAAGGATAGGTATCTATATCCCACTCTCGATAATTATGGGTCTCCTGCTTGGAGCAGGGGAATACTTCATAATAGAGACAAACTACCTTATCCCCGACCTTTCAATCCCCACCCTTCTGATACTCACCCTTATTATGGTTTTTTTAGTAGGTCTTATTGAAGAGATCATCTTCAGGTCAATTTTGCAGAACAGGCTCGAAATGCTTCTCGGTAGCCGGGGAGGCCTGGTTATCACAAGCGTCCTGTTCGGATTAATGCATTCCGGGTATGGAAATATAAGTGAAATATTCTACACCTTCGCAGTGGGTCTTATCATAGGATATATGTTCTACAGAACCCGAAGCCTCCCTCTGGTCACAATGATCCACGGCTTCATAAATGTATTTCTCTTTGGGGTGATTCCCCATCTACTCTAAATTTATTTTTTAAAAATGTTCGTTTCCCAGCTCATCCTCTCTAATTCATTCATATCCTGTATGTAAGATGCTGCCTGAAAAGAATAAAAGGTACGGGGAGAAAAAAAGGTACGGAGAGAAAAAGGAAGGAGAGGAATATGTGAAAGTGGATGGGCAGAAAAGAAAGCCGGAAGACTTTTTTTAAAAAAATTGGGGAAAATTTAGTTTATAATGTTTTTAAAAAGAATTTTTTCTTTCGATGCATATGCATTCAAGGCTTAAAAGAGCCCTCCATATCTTAAAAGAGAGCTACAAGCTTGTAAAGGATAACCGCACCGAATGAAAACAAAAGTGGGAGAATTCCCATATTCAGAGAAGTTTGCACAGAATCTCCCCAGTGTTTTGACAGAGGAAGGAAATCTCTTAGAAGTAACAGTAAAAGCAAAGCCACTACGGCTACTGATGCACCTTCAGGGACCCCTGGTGTGGTCATCATTTCGAGTACGCCCGAAGAAGCGGAAGTTGATGAAATTAAACTTGTAAGCGTAGTCAGAACTCCTTTAGTTGATTCACGTATAAGAAAAACAGATGTGCAATCTGATATAAAAACCCTCCTCCTTTTAATGTTCAGAATTCAAGCTAGATGACCCGAAGAGAGTAAAGGAAAAGAGGGCGAAGGGCCCTGAAAAGTCCTGAGAGTCCCGGTGCAGCAAGTAGAAGAAGAAATCAATTACATATTGTTTATGAAGACAGGGCAGATCAGTTCTATAACTTTCACGTATGAACTTAAACTTGGAAAATAACCGAATAACCAGTTTTCCTGCAAAACCGGGAGATCCCTGGGAGATCCTTATCAGACCTGTGTGGACCTGTAAATCTCCAGGATAGAACGAATACGCATCTTATCCCTGAGGAGTATAATAAAAACAGGTTTTAAAGAAAAGCGCTGAATTTAAAGGGAAAGCACTGAAAATTGTTAAATGGATGAACTTACATATAAAATTAAAGTAGTCGGAATCGGGATATCAGAATAATAGTATTGTAAAAAGGACGAAGATAACAGTATTGAAGTTATCATATTGAAAGATAAGAATGTGGGGTTTCGAATGTCTCCGAATGTAATTTATGCGAAATAAGGTTAATAAATTGAAGATACTCATTAAAAAAGTCAGGAAAACAGTAGATAGATAGATAAACCAAATCAGTTAAATAATTATAAAGTGTATTCAACTAAAAAATTCACATAGTTATGAAATTACAGGGAGTGAGTACAGGTAACAGGGAAATTCCAATAGTTCCCGGGTTAGTCAGGAACATAGATAGCCAGATTATCCGGGAGCAGGAAAAACAAAATACATATGATTCAAACATGTTTAAAAAATATTAAGTATGTTTTGATTCGATTCAAAACGTTTCGAATGAATTGTAAGGTATATGAAAAAAACGGGGGAATGATATGAACTCAAAAGAATTCAAAATACACGGTTCTTCTAAGGTTTATGGCACCTCTTTAATCGGAAAGGATACAGTGGTTCTGGAGAATGTAATACTTGGATATCCGGAGCACAGAGTCCTTATGGAGATCCTCAGACAGGATATTGAGATAGAGGACTTTGATTTTCCAGGCTGCATTATAGGCCCAAATTCGATTATAAGAGCAGGTTCCACAATTTTTTCCAATGTAAAGACCGGGAAGAACTTCAAAACCGGACATAATGTAATGATCAGAGAAAATACACAAATCGGGGACAATGTACTTATCGGAACGAACGTTATCGTAGACGGGAACGTGAAGATAGGAAACAATGTAAGTATCCAGGGAAATGTGTATATTCCAACGAATGTGGTTATCGAAGACAATGTATTTATTGGACCGTGTGCTGTTCTTGCCAACGATAAATATCCCATCCGTAAAAAATACGAACTTAAAGGCCCTGTTTTGAGAAAAGGAGCATCTATAGGCGCTAATGCAACCCTGCTTCCGGGCGTGGAAATAGGGGAGGGAGCGATGGTTGCCGGAGGAGCCCTTGTGACAAAAGATGTGCCTCCGTGGAAGCTGGCTGTCGGTGTACCTGCTAGAATACAGGAGCTTCCTGAAGATCTTAAAGAGTTGAACCGAATATAAACCTATCAAAAACCAAAGTTAAGTAAGATAAAGTTTTATTGAGATTACTATAAGAGGTCCTAAAATGATCCCAATCGCCAAGCCCCTGCTGGGCAAGGAAGAGATTGATGCAGTAACGAAGGTCCTGAGTTCAGGTATGATTGCACAGGGACCAAAAGTAGAAGAGTTCGAGCTTGCTTTTTCTGAGTACATCGGCTGTGAATATGCAGCTGCTGTAAACTCCGGCACTGCAGCCCTGCACATAGCACTTCTTGCCCACGGTATTGGAAAAGAAGACGAAGTAATTACAAGTCCTTTCACCTTTATTGCCACTGCAAACAGTATCCTTTACACAGGAGCAAAGCCCGTTTTTGCAGATATCGAGCCGGATACATATAATATAGATCCCGAAAAGATCCAGGAAAAGATCACTTCAAAAACGAAAGCAATTATGCCTGTCCACCTTTACGGACACTCGGCAGATATGAAAGCCATAATGGAAATCGCTGAAGATCGTAAACTTGTCGTGATTGAAGATGCCTGCCAGTCCCATGGCGCAGAATGCCTGGGCAAAAAGGCAGGTAATTTCGGAGCCGGAGCGTTCAGCTTCTATCCCACCAAAAACATGACAACAAGCGAAGGCGGGATGATTACAACAAATGAAAAGGAAATCGCAGAAAAAGCAAAGATGATCAGGGCTCACGGATCAAAAGTCCGCTACCTGCACGAAATGCTGGGATTTAACCTTCGCATGACAGACATTGCAGCTGCGATCGGGCTTGTACAGCTAGAAAAACTGGGAGAGTTTACCGATGCCAGGCAGAAAAACGCAGCCATGCTCTCAGCCGGGCTTAAAGGCACTTCAGGGATTGTGCCTGCAGTAACAAAACCTGGCTACACTCACGTTTTCCACCAGTACACCATTAGAGCTAAAAAGAGAGACGAGCTGGCAGATTTCCTGAAAGAAAAAGGAATAGGCACAGGAGTGCACTACCCGATACCCATCCACAAACAGCCCTATTATATGGAACTCGGATACAGAGATTCCCTGCCCATCTCGGAAAAAGCAGCAGAAGAGGTCCTCTCCCTTCCGGTACATCCGGCTTTATCCGGAGATGATGTACAGAAAATAATTAAGGAAATCAAAGGATTTTATGCAAACGCTTGAGTATTCCCAGGCAGTAACCGCATTCTTGAACAGGAAGTGAAACCTTGATCAAAGTAGGAGTAATAGGCACAGGCGCCATGGGCCAGAACCACGTCAGGATCTACAGCGAGATGGAGGGCGTGGAACTTGCCGGAATATCGGATGTAGACAAGGACAGAGTCGAGGCCATGGCTGCTCAGTTTAAAACGAAAGCCTTTACAGATTACAAAAAAATGTTTGCCGAAGGACTTGATGCAGTAAGCGTTGTTGTGCCCACAAAACTGCATAAACAGGTAGTCCTTGATGCCCTGGAAGCAGGCGTTCATGTCCTTGTAGAAAAACCGATTGCCGATACGGTTGAAAACGCGAACCTGATGATCGAAGCTGCAAAAGAAGCAGGAAAGGTACTCATGGTAGGGCATATAGAGCGTTTCAACCCTGCAGTCATAAGGCTTAAAGAAATTATAAATTCAGGTATTTTGGGTAAGATAGTTTCTATCTCTACCAGAAGGGTAGGTCCCTATAACCCGAGGATAAGGGACGTTGGCGTTATTATGGATATCGGCGTTCACGATATAGACGTCATCTCATACCTTTATGGCAAGAAGATAAAGGGTGTTTATGCTATTGCCGGTGCAGACATCCACTCTTTTGAAGACCATGCCTCAATTATCCTGCGTATGGACCATAATTTCGCAGGCGTTGTAGAAACAAACTGGCTGACCCCTCATAAGGTAAGGCAGCTGACAGCAATCGGGGTCAAAGGAGTAGCCTATCTGGACTACATTGACCAGACAGTCGAACTGCATGACAACGGTTGGATAAGAAAAGCCAAAGTAGAGCCAAGCGAGCCTCTGAAAAACGAACTTGTTTATTTCATAGATTGCGTTCAGGCAGGCACAGAACCTAACCCCTGTGGCGAAGACGGAAAACACGCTCTAGAAGTAGCAATGGCAGCCATCAGGTCCTACGAGGAAGAAAGATTGATTGAAGTAGGACAGTAAACAGCATAAAAGATAAATGGTGGCAGAAATAAAGTCCTGAAGCTTCAGGGAAATATAGGAATAAATTAAAAACAATATTGGAAAGTGATAAGCATGAGCAAATTGGAAAAACTTCTTAATGAACGTGGCCCTATAAGAAAAATAGGAGTACTTGGCATGGGTTATGTAGGAATCCCTGCAGCCGTCCTGTTCGCAGATGCTCCCTGTTTTGACAAAGTACTGGGCTTCCAGCGGGATTCAAAAAGCTCAGGCTACAAGATTGATATGCTTAACAGGGGAGAAAGCCCACTTAAAGGAGAAGAACCGGGCCTTGAAGAACTTATCGGAAAAGTTGTAAAAGCAGGCAAGTTCGAGTGTACACCTGATTTCTCCAGGATTTCCGAACTTGATGCAGTTACACTTGCAATTCAGACTCCTTTTGCAAACCCCAGAGACCTGGAACCCGATTTCAGTGCTCTCATAGAAGGGATCAGAAACGCAGGAAAATACCTGAGGCCGGGCATGCTTGTAGTCCTCGAATCCACAATCACTCCCGGAACAACCGAAGGGATGGCAAAACAGATCCTTGAGGAAGAGTCCGGTCTGAAAGCAGGAGAAGATTTTGCCCTTGCCCATGCCCCTGAAAGGGTAATGGTAGGTAGGCTTTTGAAAAACATCAGGGAACACGACAGGATCGTGGGCGGAATTGACGAGGCAAGCACGAAAAGGGCTGTTGAGCTGTACTCACCCGTGCTCACTGTCGGAAAGGTTATTCCGATGAGTGCAACTGCGGCAGAGGTTACAAAAACTGCAGAGAACACTTTCCGCGACCTCCAGATTGCAGCAATCAACCAGCTTGCCCTTTACTGTGAAGCTATGGGCATAAATGTCTATGATGTCAGGACCGGGGTTGACAGTTTAAAAGGTGAGGGTATCACAAGAGCTGTCCTCTGGCCAGGAGCCGGGGTTGGAGGCCATTGCCTGACCAAAGACACGTACCACCTGGAAAGAGGAGTCAAGATAGGAAAGGGACAGCTGGACTATCCAGAAGGTGCGGATTCGATCTATGTGCTTGCCAGAAAAGTCAATGACTTCATGCCTGCGCACATGTACAACCTGACTGTTGCAGCTCTTGAGAGGCTTGGAAAGGAAATGAAAGGCTCAAAAGTTGCAATGCTTGGCTGGGCATTTATCAGAGACTCGGACGATGCCAGGAACACACCTTCGGAACCGTACAGGGACCTCTGCCTGAAAGCCGGAGCCAGTGTTACGGTGCACGACCCGTACGTTGTCAATTATCCGGATGTTGAGATTTCGGATAACCTGGAAGAGGTTGTAAAAGGTGCAGATGCTGTAATCGTGCTTGCAGGGCACAGTGCATACTCTGATGTTAAAGCCGATTGGGTAAAAAAAGTAACAGGGAAAACTAATCCGGCAATTATTGACGGGAGAAATGTAGTTAAGCCGGACGAATTTATTGAAAAAGGGTTTGTATATAAGGGGATTGGGAGGGGAGACAAGAACTCACATGAGATAATATGAAGGGGAAAATTCCCCTTTTTAAGACGAATTTGTCTTTTATATCCGGAAAATAGGACGAGAACTATGTTTAAAAAACTGAAGGAAAACGAGGAACTCTGGGACCTCTTTACAAGAAAAGAAGAGTACGATCTTGCCTTTCGCGACAGGTATGAGAGGTTTCCGTACTACCTGAGCAGCCACAGGAATATTTTTGAGCCGAGAGTTTCCAGATTTTTGTTAGAAAACGGGCTGAGACCGCAGTATCCAGACGGAAAGAAGTTTGCGGTATGCCTCACACATGACATCGACGGTGTTTACCCGGAAAAACTATACCCACTTATCGGGTCCATTAAAGCCCTTGCCAGAGGGAACCTGACCGAAGCTATGAAAACTCCTTTTTCCAGAGTTAACAGGAAATGGAATCCATGCTGGAATTTCAGGGAAATAGTGAAGCTGGAAGCAAAATATGATGCAAAATCCAGTTTTTATTTTCTTGCCCTGAAGCCTGAAGAAATGGACTTTAATTATAATATTAAAGACCTGGAGTCCGAACTCGGCTTTATATCCGACAGCGGATGGGAAGTTGGCCTGCACGGCGGGCATGACTCTTACAACAGCCTTGAAGATATCAAAGAAAAAAAGAGTCGGCTCGAGGAAGCCCTGGGTAAAAGAATTATAGGGTACAGGAACCATTTTTTAAGGTTTAGCGTCCCGGATACATGGGAATTGTTGAGCAAAGCCGGGTTCAAATACGATACCACACTCGGGTATGCGGACTGCGCAGGCTTTAGAAACGGGATGTGCCATCCTTTCAGGCCTTTCAATTTGAATGAGGGGCGTCCGATAGACATCATGGAGATTCCACTGACGATTATGGACCGTTCCCTTCTGAGAGACTACATGCGCCTTGATGTCAAAAAAGCCTGGGAATGTACGAAGCATCTTATCAATACTGTTGAGAAGTATAACGGCGTGATTACTGTCCTCTGGCATAATAATACATGCATTGAAGGAGAGAATCTTAAATATTACGAGAAAGTCCTTGAGTACTGTGCCGGTAAAAACGCCTGGATTACCAGCGGAGAGGAAATTTATAACTGGTGGACCAGTCAGATTGAACCCGGGATCTAAAAAGACATTGCTATGTTGCGAAATAAATCATAGTTGCTAAGTAAATTACGAGAATATAAAGATCACTAAAAAGTAAAGATCATTAAAAGTGAAAATCGTTAAAAGTAAAGATCAGTTAAAAGTAAAGACCAGTTAAAAGACGAAATTGACCTTAATTTACAAAAATAATAAAATGACATCAATCGGCAGCTCAAAGAGAATTCTTTTTTGCCAGATATATGGCTGCCTCAAGAGGATTAACCTGATTGATGTTGACCTGAGGAATCCTGGCTATTAGAAAGTTAACAGTGACTTTCTGTTAAAGGTTCAAGAATTATTTTATCCGTAGAGTAAGAGACTATTTTTGATTAGAGACTATGTGATTAGAGATTATTTGATCAGAAATTATAGTCCTCCGGTAACGGGAACAAGAAGTAACCATCTGGAGATATCATTGAGAGTACCATCTGGATAAAGGAACTAATAGGAACCAGTAACTATGAAGCCTTCCAGACTATAAAGCCTTCCAGATTATAAAGCCTCCCAGAAAAGATTTTATTCATTTATATTTACAGAAAAGGAAGATTTCCCATATGTTTTATTGTGCAGCATGGCTTCATTAACTTTACACATCTCAGGAAAAAGATTCAGATTTTCTTAAAGCTTAATCATGCCTGCAAAAGTTCCGTAATTTAATACTTTTATAATGCAGGTTATCACTAATGGGAAAAAGGTGCTGTTGGTCGGATGAGTTTATAAAGGATAATTTGTGTATAGGAAATTGGGAAGGGAAGAAAAAAGGCATAGGATAAAAAAGTAAGGAAAGGTCAGGGTACTGAAATTCTGAAGAGTTGAAATTCTTAAAGGGCAAATGTTACCGCAGGAGTTTAAATGTTCACTTCAGAGATTTAAAAACTTCCAGTCGCCTGATCTTAAAAACGACTTCCTTTGCTTTAAGGTACTGGCTATGGATGAAAAGACAGCAGAAACAGAAGAAAAGCCATCTAAAAACGAAAAGAAGGCAAGTTTTGTATCAGATGTATTGACACTTGCAGGCGGAACAACTTTTGCTCAGATCCTTACGATTCTGGCAGCTCCTGTTCTGACTCGCCTTTACGGACCGGAGGATTTTGGAGTATGGGCTCTGTATATTTCTATCACCAGCATTCTAAGCGTGATTTCATGCCTGAGGTACGAATATTCTATAATGCTGCCTGAATCAGACGAGGAAGCGGTAAATCTTTTAGGTCTGAGCATCCTCGCGGTTCTGGCTGTAACCGGTTTGACCGTACCATTTGTCTGGTACTTCAAAGCCCCGATAGTTGATCTTCTAAATGCCCCGCAGATAGGAAACTATCTCTGGCTTGTGCCCCCGTTCGTATTTGTAAACGGAGTTTTTCTCGCACTCAACCACTGGAACTCAAGAACAAAACTCTTCAAGAGACTCTCCTTCTCAAGGGTTTCCAGTTCGGTTTCGACCACTGCAACCCAGATCACCCTCGGGCTTGCGGAACATCCCCCGACTGCGGCCGGCTTAATCGGCGGCAGCCTTGCAGGCCAGTCTGTAGCTACATTCGTACTTGGAGGACAGATCTGGAGGGATGACAGAAAGCTAATAACAAAGAGCATGAGCTGGAAAAAGATATATGAAGGCTCTGTACGGCACCGCAACCTTCCGTTTATAGACAGCTGGTCTGCCCTTATGAACTCAATTTCCTGGCAGCTACCGGCTTTTATCCTTTCAGCTTTTTTTGCTCCTGCGGTAGTCGGCTTTTATTCCCTTGGGTTCCGCCTGCTCCAGTTACCCATGAGCTTTATTGGAGGTTCAATCTCACAGGTATTTTACCAGAGGGCATCAAGGGCAGTATCCGAAGGTACCCTTAATATTCTTGTTGAAAATGTTTTCAGAATGCTCGTGCTCATAGGCATGTTTCCGATATTGATTCTCACAATTGTCGGAGGCGATGTTTTTACCGTGATTTTCGGAAGGGCCTGGACAGAAGCAGGAGTCTACGCCCAGATCCTGAGCCTCTGGGCGTTTATATGGTTTATTTCATCCCCTTTAAGCACGATATATCTTGTAGTAGAAGAACACCATTTTGGCTTTAACTACAATTTCTTCAATCTGACAACCCGTTTTCTATCCCTCACAATCGGAGGCCTGCTGGGAAGTGCTCGTATAGCCCTGATGCTTTTCTCAATATCAGGCATCGTGGTTTACGGGTACCTTTGCCTGAAAATGATGTACTACTCAGGGGTAACGAACTCAAAAGCCCTTAAAATAGTATTCTCAAACTTTGTCCTTTTTATCCCTGCAGGAGCAGTCATTACAGCTCTCAAAATCGCAGGCGTAAATCAGGCCCTTCTTGTTGTAATCTCCGGTTTAATTATCTGTATTTATTATCTTTATATACTGAAAACAGATAAACAGATAAAAGAAATTATATATGAATTCAAATCTCCGGGAAAAACGTAAAAAGCGTAAAAAAAGCGTAAAAAAGCGTGAAAAGAATAAGAAAGCATAAAAAGCGTAAGAATTCTTCAGCTGGCGTCTCAAAAACAGGAACCCTGGAAGAATCACACCTGCTCCAGAGCAGTAAGCAAACACTGGCTGATGAACATATCAACCCGGTTAATCTACAGATTTTCGGAGACGGCCCTTCAAACTCTTACAACTGGTTGAAAGACTTTTTCCAGGCAGGTAACGAAAAACAGAGCAGGAACTGGAGGGACGGGTAAAATAACCATTGTACCCGGTGAAGAAGGAATGGAATAGATACGGTAAAGAGCAGTAGCTTTGAAAAACTCAATGTTCGTAAGCAGGCTGAAATCATAAATCCAGTGAAAAATAAAACCGGCAGATCAGTCCTGCAAAAGAAGAATGAAGTCCCTTCAGTAAGCCTGATCCTACCCCTGATAAAACTGCAACCATCCTCACATATTTAGTAAATCAAAAAATAGCCTGCAAATAAAAAGAGATCTTAATATAAAAAATTCCATCAAAAGTCGAAGGCTGCTGCAGTTTCATACTATAAGCAGAACCTGTAACGATGGACTATAATCAATAGGATACATGGTAAGAACAGAGCACTATATACAATGCCTGATGAGAATTACTGATAGCCATACTATTCCTAATGATAACAAAATTCATATTCAGCAGAAAGCCATATAAACGACAACATAAAATATAAATAGACGTTCTTGAGAGATATCGTTATAAAAGCCAGTCTGTATTGAAACTCTTTACCACCAAAAACCGGAATATTGATGGGAAAGGCACATAAATGTGCTTATTTATCTGCGTGTATCTCCGTATTGTTAGCGTGTTATTTGCATATTATTTACGTGTAATTTGCGTATTGTTTGCATGTTATTTGAATACTATCGGCTTATTACCTGAAGTTATGCGATTCAAATACAAACCGTATCGAAAAAAATTCAGGATTTTGCTTTTTAAGGGGATTATTTTCGTGAAACTTTTTGTGAAACTCGCTTCCGCTTTCATCCAGAACCAGAGGAATCGACAAAAACTGAGACTCCTGTTTTAGCTTTCTGCAGTTATATATCTGCTTGCCGTCCCCGGAACTGCTGCCGCTAACGACTGGGAACTTATCCCTGAAAATCCGGTAGTTGGGGACACGATAGAGATAAGAGGGGCCAATTTTACGGGAGAGACAGCAGAGGTGCTGGTTTCTTTTGAAAAGGATGTTCAGGTGTTAGACGGCAAATACGAGTATCTGCTTGAGGACGTGAAAATCTCGCCAGGGTTCAGTAACCGTTTTAGCGTACAGGCAAAAGGAGCCGAGGACCTGAACGTGAGGGTAAAGATGATACTGTGGATAACCAGAACTGCAAAAGCAAAAACAGGGAGCGCCACAGTCTCCCAGTCAGGAGTCCCTCCAGGAAACTATCGGATAAGGATTGACGGGAAATCAAACGCCTCTAATGTCGAGCTCAGAATTACGGGGCTCCAGCAGGTCAAAGTAGACTCAGGGAATTTCAGTTATAAGTACGATACTAAATCGATACCTGCAGGCATTTTTGAAATAAAGGCAGGGAACGTTACAAAACAGGTTACCCTGCAGCCGGCAGAGAACCTGCTTTCAGATACGGCACCTTCATCGGAAGAAAAAGAGGACCGAAAAGAAGAATTTTCCCGGGACTGGAAAGCCTGGAAAGCCTGGAATATATGGATTGAAGGGATCTTAACCGGAGTGATATTACTCTTGATTTATTCAAGAATTAAAAAGCGTTAAAGTTATGAGATAAGGTTATGAGATGTGTTAGAAAGTAGAAGGAACTTTTAGAAGGTAAAAAGACTTTTTAGAAGACAAAAAAAGTATTTAGACCCTTAAAAATCCCGGAATCTCTTGCAAATCTCTTTAACGGCAAATAGGCATTTTAAATATATGAATGTTGAATAATACTAAAATAAGAAAAGATTAACAGCTAAAACCTGAAAAGGAGCAAAAAACTCGGGATCAGGCAGGAAAATAGTATTTAAGGGGTGCATTAGTTGAAGAAAAGAGCAGGAATAAATAATGAAGTTTATATTGGAACATTCAGGTTAGCCCTGACAGTTCTGACTCTTATTTTGTTACTTAGTTCAACATCAGCGGCATTTTCTGAAGAAGAGCCCTGGATTGCAGTTATAGAGAAAAACGAAAACAGTGTTTATTTTGCAGACCACAATGAGAGCCTGACTGAAGGCGGCTGGATTCTCCTCAGCGGAGGAAACGAAATTCGGCTCCCTCATCCTCTTAATTTCACATACAACGGGGCGGACAACCTGAAAAGTGAGGGAGCGACCCTTGAACTGAAATCAGGGGCAGATTCCGGAGACGATACTGAGATAGTTATTACATATCCGTGTTCCACACATCCCTTTTACACTGAAAAAGAGAAAGTGAGAGTTGATTTCAACGGTCCTGCAGCCTTCGAGCAGCAAAAAGTTAATGTGTATCTGGTCGAGGGACTTAATCTCAGTTTCCTTAAGGAGGCATTTACGGATGTCAGGCAAGAGAACACCAGGAGCCTTAAGGAGATCTTCGACAACAGCATTGATTCCACGACCCTTATAACCGCCGCAACTCTGGACGAAAACGGAGACCTTCCAGCCACCCTGACTCTTGACCCCCTTCCGGCTGGCAGTTACGGGGTACTCATAATGCTGGAAGGCAATGAGAATAAAAAATCCGAGTCGGAAAGGAAGGTTCTTTCAGCAACATGTTTTGAGGTTCTGGAATACGAACTCAAAGTAAAATCCCCGAACAACCTCAAAGAATGTGATGACCTTGAAGTCAGCCTGGACCTGAAGAAAGCTCCGGCTCAGGGGAGTTATACATACGGAGCCTTATTGATAAGGGAGGACGCCTACCGCGCAGAAATAAATTTCAGCTCCAACGGGACGAGAGCCGGGACCGAGATCTTCGTTAACGGAATCGATATCATCAATGAATTCGGCATTAACTCTACAAACTACGAGTCCAAGTTCAACAGAGATGAGCTCACAACCGAAATTCAAACCATGATCGGAGAAGGCAATGGCACACTAAGCATAGGAGATGAGAACCAGAGCACACTTTCTCTGACAACTTTCGACCTTCCTCCAGGAGACTACCTCCTCTTTGCAGGTGCCTATGAAAAAGGCAAAGGCCTTACAGGAATAGCCCAGACAGAGCTGACAATACGCGAAGTCGAAAAATCAAACGGGTCAGACAAAAAACAAAAAGGCAGCTCAGAATCTACCAGCGTTTCGATAAATGATAAAACATCTCCCACACTGGAAACCGAGCAGTCAATCCTTGATACCTCAAGTTCACTCGGACTCGAAGATCTCGAACCTCAGATGAGAGGAAACATTCTCGAGGCAGGTGTCATAAAAAATCCCCCTAAACTGGCTTCATTCTTCATAGGCTTTCTGGGGACGCTCATGATAGGAATTGTAATATTGAAGAGAAGGCACTAAAACGCACTAAAACGCACTAAAACACACACTGAAACGCACTAAAACACACTGAAATCGGAAAAACCTGAAAAACTGCAGAGGAAAACCCGGGACCTGAGAGAGCTGTGGAAGAAAATAAGGAGCCATCTAACCGGGTGTCTGCAGTTTTTAAATTTTAAAGTTTATTTTTTACATTTAATTTTAAAGTTTTAATTATTTTTAATTTTTAATTATTTTCCAGTATTAATTATTTTCCAGTATTATAAGACTGTAAGCTTCAGGGACTTGCCAGGAGAGTGCTTAACAGGTTTTAAAGGATTTCTCGCAAAACCCTAAAAAATATATCAAAAATATATCAAAAATATATCAAAAATATCCTAAGCACGTGCAGTTATTTCACAACCTCAATTTTTCAGGCGCACCCTCAGGAAGCCCTGGTTTTCACCTGGATTTTTACAGGGAGGCCTGTGCCCTGGAGGCTGAATAGTTTCGGAACAGAAAGAGAGATGAAAACAGAAAATACAGAAAGGCTTAAGCTATGCAAAATTGAAAAAAATCAAATTAGTGTGCCGGATATTTTTGATAATGGTATTCAGGAGATGACTTTTGCTTTAATAAGAGCCAACTCGCGTTCTATACTTGAAACTCTTTCGTCAAGGTGAGACTTGAAATTATCCCGGCTTAAGCGGATTTCGGATGTTATTTCCACCCTGGCATGATCGATTTTATTACCCAGCACATCAATCTTCCCGCCGAGAGAGTCCATTTTTCCACCAAGGAAATCGATTTTTCCACCCAGGGAATCCATTTTTCCACCGAGGACATCGATTTTCCCGCCAAGAGAATCCATCTTCCCACCGAGAACGTCAATCTTCCCGCCAAGAGAATCCACTTTCTGGCCAAGGTTTGAATTCATTTCCCGAATGTATCTTGCAGCAGCATCCATTCTTTCATAAGTTGCAGTGGTCAGATCCTCATCTCTGATAAGTTCAAATTCTGTATACTCACCTGTTGGCTTTTTGTAGGTCACTTCAATATTTTCTACACGGATGGGGTATTGAGTGATATTAATCTTTTTGATTAATTCGCTGATGGTGTCTTCATCACCCTCGCAAACAACCTGGACTGTCCCGTCATCAAGATTTTTAACATATCCATTAAGATTCAGATTAAAAGCAATCTCATCAATGAAATCTCTGAAACCTGCTTTTTGGACTCGACCATATACTTTGATCTCGGCACGTTTCTCCATATGAAACCTATTTTCTTAACAGGAGATAAACTTTGTTATCCCGGGTTTCGCTGCCCGAGTTTCGCTGCCCGAGTTTCACTTCGGGAGCACGAGGTCTGTTTCACTCGCTTCGCTCGCTCAAGCAGACTAACTTATAAAATTGCAGCTTTTATCTTCCAAAATGCGCCTCGCCCGAATTGCGTCTCGCCCGAATTGCGTCTCGCCCGAATTGCGCCTCGGGAGTACGCGGTCCTTTTCGCTGCGCTCAAGAGGACTAACTTATGGCGTAGAGATATGCTTTACTCAAGAGGACTGAGAAAGAAAAGAAGCAATTTAGCCTGGAGATAAACGGTCTTCAAAACTTGATTTTTATTTTATCCAGTTCCGGGCACCTCTGCAAATTCACCCGAAGCGGCCTGAATAAAAAATAC
Source organism: Methanosarcina sp. DH2 (assembly GCF_020804225.1). Taxonomy (GTDB): domain Archaea; phylum Halobacteriota; class Methanosarcinia; order Methanosarcinales; family Methanosarcinaceae; genus Methanosarcina. The sequence continues at coordinate 121,696 of NZ_WJBI01000001.1, read as the reverse complement.
GTGAAAAAAAAACCGGATCTTCTGAGGAAAGAGACTTCCCGCTTTAAAGTTAAAGTTAAAGTTAAAGTAAAACAGCCTCAAACGGAAAAGACCAAAACGGCAAAAAACATCCTATAGGCCAGAATCTCACAAATAGCTCATTTTACGACCAGCTTATTTTAAATGCATGATCAGCCCGGATATCGAATGCAGCAGAATTCCGGTAAAAATCATAAAGACACCTACAAGAGTGAGCAGGATCATCAGCATGGTAGGCCCGAATTCCAGGCTTTCGCCAATATAAAAGGCCCGTAAAAAACCGAGGCCCATGTATAACCCACATGTCCCAAGGATAAGGCCTGGCAGGGTAAAGTAGTACAGGGGCTTATTATACTCCATGTCCTTGAAGATTTTTAACAGGACCATCAGCCCGTGTTTTATGGGATTTTCGGTTGAGCAGTCGACGTCGTACCTTACCCCTATGGGCACCTCTTTTACCCTTAATCCGTACCTGCCTGCGTCAGCAAGCATTTCACTCTCTATTGCCATGCCCTGAGCATTGAAGCGGAAGATACTCGTTGCAGAAGCCGAAAAGGCACGGAACCCGCTCTGTGAGTCTGTAATTTTGACCCCTGAGTTCATGACTGTGGCTTTGTCCAGGATAGTCTGGCCTATGCGCCGGTACGCAGGAGTATCCGTGACGTGACCATTCAGGTAACGGCTCCCGTTAACCATGTCAGCTTCGCCTCTTAAGATGGGGGCAACGAGCCGGGGGATATCCGAAGGGTTGTGCTGCCCGTCAGAGTCCATGGTAACTATAATATCTGCGCCCTCGGCAGCCGCAAATCCTGTCTTGAAAGCCATGCCCTTTCCTTTGTTAGGAGAGTGCACTATTACCTCAGCACCTGCGCGTGCAGCAACCTCAGCAGTCCTGTCAGAACTGCCGTCATCGATAACGATAACCCTGTCAACATACTGTTTCGAGAGCAGGACAATGCTTCCTATGGACACCTCTTCATTATAAGCGGGAAGAATCACGGTTATATTTTGAGAAGTAATTTGCCTTTCTTTTAAAATTTCATGCGGCATCGGGGATTGAAAACCATTTTCAGCCGTCAGTTTTGCACCCGTTTTAATCCACCCCTTGCTGGAAGAATAAACCTCTAATTTGAATTATATTTTGAGTCTTATGATAAAACGCAACACCATTATCCAGATTTGAAAAAGCCCTTACAAATTGACACTGCAGGACCAATTCTTAAAAAGGAAGCAGTTTCCAGATATAAAAACTCATCTAAATGAACCGGTGCGAATAAAAATAATATATAATTGCGAGAAACAGGTTGGAAAAAGTAAGGCTGAGACGTGATAAATACAAATCAAATAACTTAAATAACTGCAGTGTGTAATTCACTAAAAATTAATTAGTTGAGAGAATATTTTTCAATAAGGAAATGTAAAAAGATGAGGATTGCAATTATTCAGATCCAGAGGCTAAAGAAAAGATAAATTAGCCCTATATTAACAAGTTAAACTTTTTTTAAGGTAGTGATCCCAAAATAGTAACTGATGTGGGTTAAAATGTCGGTTAAGATGTCTTTTGATACACCCGGTTCGAATCACAGATCAAACTCCAGACTACATGCCGTAGATATTTGCAGAGGGCTTGCGTTATTATTTATGATTGAAGCCCATATCTCTCAACCTCTGGGCTGGATATCTAACTGGTCATTCATTCTGGCAGGTCCGTTTTTCTTGATTATTTCTGGCTTCAGTTATGATCTGTTTTTGTCATCCAGGTTAAAAAATTCGTCTAAAAAGTACATCTTTCCGGAATCATTCTTCAGAGGATTCCTCATTTATATAATCCCATTAATACCCTACATAATTGTAGGCCTCTTTTTCAGTTCTCTTTTTTCTTCCGTAACAGGGCATACTTATAAGATAGATCTTTTCCACTGGGGAATATTCCAGGTTATTGGAGCCGGATATATTCTGGGGCTGCTTGTGCCCAACAATTTCAAATCAAAAATTCTCGCCACAATTTCGGCATTTATCATAACTTACATAATCAGCAATTATTTTCACGAATCTCTTAATTTTTTAATAACCGGTATTTTTCCTCTGTTCCCCTGGATAGGATACTTTTTGTACGGACGCGTAGCCTATGAATTGTATCAAAACAAACAATTGAAAAATGATAAGGCTCTGTTGATTTTTTCAGCCATCTTTCTAATTGCAAGTTCATTGATATACGCTACATTCAACACAGATTTGCCATCAGTTGCAAGAGGCCAGTTCCCAGTATTTTTGTTTTTATGCAGCCTTCACTATTTTATATTCTCCGTACTTGTTATATACATAGACCATAAAAAACTTCATTTTAGTTTCTTAGACAAATTAGAGAACATAGGTAAGATCTGTTTTACAGCTTATTATATTCATTTTTTGAGCCTATTTTTCATACAAAAACCAGTTTCAATGTTCCTTAATAATGTGCCGTCTGCGATATCAAATTTAGTTATTCTTTCAGTAATAACTGTAATTCTAATACAAACCGAAAAAATCTGGAAGAATTACAATTATAAATTCGGATTTGAATGGCTTCTAAGGAAAGGAACTGAAGGACTCTTAAAATTGTACAGGGTTCTGGTTATGAAAAACATCGGCTGGACTGCAGAAGGAGAGCATCAAAAAGGTGAGCACCAAAACATTGACCGCCGGGTATGATGGATTGTAGACGGCTGTGAGAGTGATCAGAGTTTGCATTCAGGTGAAAACCAGTAAGATTGGAAAACCAGTAAGATTGCAGCTTCCCTTTTAAAAACAGTATGAATATCCCATTAAAAACCAGGCTCTTTCTTAACTTACTCTAAAGTGTAAACCCGGCCATGTTTTATGTCTTCGAGAGACTCTTTTATAGCTTCTTTCTCCACTAAGCTAAGAGGCTCTGGATCCACGGTAGAACTGCAAGAAGCTGATTTTCTTCCTGCAGGGGTCCTGCGTCTATAACTTACCATGTAAAAGGATATAAAAAAGAAATTAAAAAATGATTGCAGAAAATCCAGCTTAACCAGTTAAATTGATGATACTGGCATTTAAATTAGGGAAGAAGCTGAAAAGCGAAGATCTGGAAAGGTTTAAGTTATACAATGTTAAAAAAGTAATTTATTATTGCTCCAAGAAAAAGGGTAAAAAGTGCGACTCCAACATCCCGCGTCGTGATGATACGATTCATCTTAAGCATTTCATTGTTCCTTTTTTCTTCATATTCCGAAAGACTTTCCATACTGTCATTGACTTGTTTTCTAATGCTCTGCAAATTTTTAACAATCTCAGTGTATTCTACCAGGGAATTCTGGTCTAAGGAAGCTATATCCTTACTTGCCCTCAACTGAGATATTTTTTCTTCATAATTTATGATTTCTTTTCTCAGTCCGGAATAATAGTTAGGTATAACAGTGTTGATTGTTTCATGCGAGTAGGGAGCAAGGCTTTCCTGGATCTCTTCCCTTACGTTTAAACTCAGCCAATCAAGAGTATCGTAACAGGCCCGGTAAACATGACCTATTGCTTTATCCAGATTCTGGGATACGTATTCGTCATCAGTTTTTATGTTGCTGCCCGGGTTGTCCGGATTAAGTTTTTTCCTCAGGGCTCTATTGATATGGTCATAGGCATTTCTCAGCTCATTTAAAATTTGTGGAGACGTATACCCTTCCGGATCTATTACTTCGTTATAGAGGAGCAATTCTTTGACAAAGAAATAGACATCAAGCATTTCTTGAATCTGTTCAGCTTCCCCGGAGTCAAATGAAATGGAAGACATAGCAATCAAAAAGTTTGTTTCAAAAAGTTTGTTTCAAAAAAAGTTTCAAAGAAAAATACGAAATATCAGGGCAATTTTGTACCGTAGACCTTTTTCTTCCTTGCTTCATATCTGGAAGCCGTATAGTACCTGTCACTGGAAATTCTTACGCTACCCCTGCTGAAGGGTAAAAATTTACTTACTTTTTCTTCATTTATACTATTCGGCCCAAATTCGGAGTCTACGATATCCATATCTTTTAATAAGGACCCCATCGCTGGTATTTTGATTTTCATACACTTATCCTGCCAGTTAAAAAAGTTCTATACTGGAGTTGCCTGAATCATACTATTTATTGCGTATCATATATTTGTTTTGGCACCCGAGTTTCGCTTCGGGATCACAGGAAATCGAAGATTTTCTGGGAGTTGCACTGCAAGTGCAACAGCACGAGGTCCTTTTCGCTACGCTCAAGAGGACTAACTTATAAAACCACAGCTTTTACCTTCCAAATTGCGACTCGCCCGAATTACGCCTCGCCCGAATTGCGTATAGGGAGTACGCGGCTCTTTTCGCTTCGCTCAAGAGGAGTAATTTAGGGGTTTTAACAGTGAACTTTGCTCAAGTGGACTAACTTATGGCTTAGAATCATTTTACTCGGGAGGACTATAATAAAGAGAAGGAGAAGTCTAATTTGTAGAAATACAGATTTTTAAAACTTGATTTTTATTTTTTGCTGCCCGAGTTCCAGAAAACCATTTCTGAAGTCTCGAAGGTTTTGTGAAAAAAATTCTCGATTAACGTGAATAAGCAGCATCGTGATGTGAAAAACTGATAAGGGTTACGGAATTTTCGCTCTCGTCTACGTTGAAGATAAGGACAAAGCTTTTAAGAACATGCACTCTGCGCAGACCACAAAGATCGTTTCTTAAAGGTTTATAGTGAGTGGGATTTTCACGGATCTCCTGTATTTTTTTGGTCAAAGAGTGTTTCAGTTGCGCATTATTCTTACATGCTTTGTTAATCTCTTTTTTACAGGATGGAACTATGAAAAGGGCGTATGACATTCCGATCACTCAAAGATATCAGAGATGTCTTTAACCTCCATAGAGGTTTCTTTTTTCGAATTATCTAATTTTTGCGCAAAATCCTTTTTTAAAGATATTTCATCTACAGGGTGCCAGTCAATTTTATCGCAGAAATCAGCGTCTTCGTCAGATAGTTCTCCAGACCTTAAATAATTCTCAAATATTTCCCTTTTCCGGATGGAGTGCCTTGCAACCTCAGACCATTTCACCCAGGAAAAATGCTCCATCCTCCTGTAAAGGTCATCTGTAAGAGGTATTGTAATCGTTGCCATCATAAATCACCTCTTTTTTCAAGGGCTTCAAACTTTTCAAGGTTTTTAATTTTGTCCTCAATCCCTTTCCTGGCTACCTCTGCCCAGTTAATATCAGCCATTGAATCAAGCTCTTTTTTCAGGTCATCGGGAACAGAAATCGTGAATCTTTTCATAATTTTCCTCTTTTACATATATGTGTGCAATTGCATATATTTAAAACATACCCACGGCGTGCTTAATAACCGAGAATTACAACTCAATTTTACTTTTCGTCAGTCTCAGGCACCTCTGCAAACTCCCCCGAAGCAACCTTAATAAAAAATACGTGAAAAAAGAAGAGCCCTGGGTTTGCATTACAGCTTCCACGCAGCAATTTTTTGGAAAGGTCGGCCGCCTCCATCTGCCGGTGAGAGCTCCGACACCTGGAAATCAAAGAAAAAAAGCTTGAAGACCACAATAATTAACTATTTTCTGACAGAGTTAAGCCAGCAAAGTTCGCATCTCAATTTTTTGCAGTCAATGAAGGAGCAGACCAGGAAAATTGTGAAGCTTGCACAAATTATAAACAGAGGTAGCATAAAGTCATAAGTGATCAACTGTATGCAGCCCGCTATGCCACAATCAGATCTTGAACAGCTTGAACAGAAGCTAAGGGAATTTTTCTCCAGAGTTGAAGGCGTTAAGGTAGCCTATCTTTTCGGATCAACTGTCAGGGGAGAAGCCAACTGCCTGAGCGACATAGATATCGCTGTGCTTTTTGATGATACGCTTTTACAAAAGAAAGCTTTTGACCTTGAGCTGGAATTAATAGGCGAACTTACAGTTCTTCTTGAAACGAACAACGTAGACCTTGTCATACTCAACAATTCTCCTCTCCTTCTGACGTATAATGTTATACGTGACGGGATCATTTTAAAGTCCGATGAACCTTCAAGGGTAAAGTTTGAGACAAAAATTATGTCCAGATATCTGGACGAGCGGTATCACATCGAAAGGCATGCAAAAGAGAACCTGAAAAGGATAGCAAAGAGCGGGTTTCAATGATAAAAGAGATCAACTTCAAGCTCGAGCAGCTTGGGGAGTATGTCAGTGCCCTCAGAGAATATCAACAGTATGATATTGAGGAGATAAGGAACAACCGTACTTTGAGGGGAGCGGTTGAAAGGTATATGGAAATCTCCCTTGCCTGCATGATTGATATCTGCGAGATGATCATTTCCGTTGAGAAACTGAGGCGTCCGGACACCTATAGAGAAGTTATCCTGGTACTTGGCCAGCACGATATCCTCCCGGAGAAGTTTGCCAAGAAGCTGGCACCTGCTGCCGGTTTTAGAAATGTGCTCGTTCATATGTATGCAGATATTGATCTGGAAAAGCTTTATTCCCACCTCCAAAATGACATTGACGATCTGGAACTTTTTGCTGAATACATTGCAAAGTACCTGATTTCCAAATACGACTAATTATGGTAGTGTCAGCCGAGTTGCGCCACCCGAATTGCGCTTCGGGAGCACGCGGTCCGTTTCGCTGCGCTCAAGAGGACTACAATTTTAAAAACTTGATTTGTATATTTCCCCAGTCCCGGCCCCCTTCCCAAACTCCCCCGGCGCAACCTTACCAGAATTTCAGCAAACCACCCTCTCCGACCTCTCAAAACCCCCACCGGAAAACTCCCAGGCCCTCGTCAGATAAATTAGAGGACACAGGCAAGATCTGTTTTACAGCTTATTACATTCATTTTTTGAGCCGTTTTAATATATTCTGTTTAGAAAAATATTGGCTGGACGGCAGAAAGTGAGCACCGAAAAGGTGAGCATCAAAAAGATGAGCATTAAAATACTGACCGCCGGGTATGATGGAATTGTAGACGGCTGTGAGAGTGATCAGAAGTTTGCATTTCAGGCAAATCGATATGGACTAAGTAAGTTTTATAAACCTGCGCTTCCCTCAAGCGGATTATTATGGATTAAAATCGTGATTTGGTCACAGGACTTTTCCTAAAGTTAAAGGGGAGAAAATAGAAACCCAGATGGAACCCAGCCAGAAATCACGACAAAAATCACGACAAAAATTGTAAAGAGCTTTCCTGCATTTCAGAGTCCTCCTGAGCCTTTATAAGGCACTCAAGGGTGCAATAGAAGGCTTTATCTTCCACAGCTTTTAAAACAAAGAATTCATGGTTGCAAATTGGGCAAATTTTTTTTATATATTTCATGAATAACCACCTTAGAATAAATTGTTTAAACTGACAACGTGCCCAAAATATTTAAAATGAATTCGAAAGGTTTAAAAGCAAAAATCGCACTAAAATTAAAAATTTTTGGTCAGACTGCCTTTATTAAAAACCTAAATTTGATATTTATTCAGTTCCGGCACCCACCACAAATTTCTCCGGCGCAGCCGGACAAGAATCTCAACAAACTCCCTCCTCCAAATCCTCAAAGCTAGACAAATTAGAGACTATAGACAAGATCTGTTTTACAGCTTACTACATTCATTTTTTGAGCCTATTTTTCATACAAAAACCAGTTTCAATGTTCCTCAATAATGTGCCGCCTGCAATGTCAAATTTAATTATTCTCTCAATAATAACTATAATTCTGATACTAATCGAAAAAATCTGGAAGAATTATAATTATAATTATAATTCGGATTTGAATGGCTTCTAAGGAAAGGGTGAAGGACTCTTAAAATTGTACAGCTCCTGGTTATGAAAAATATTGGCTGGACGGCAGAAGGCGAGAATCAAAATGTTGATCGTTGGATCTGAGGGGAACAGGATGGAATCTCTGGATCAAACCTTTGCAAGGCTTTTCCTTATGCTACGAAAATGAGAGACTTATGAGCCTGAAAAGCTGAACTCAGATTTTTAAAAGCATTGAACTTAATTTCGACTTTTGCTCGGTAACTACCTGCAGGAGGTTAATTTGCATAAACGCGGATTCCTGCTTCAGTTATTTTAGATGCGTGCTCAGCCCGGATATAGAATGCAGCATGATCCCGGTGAAACCCATGAAAGTTCCGACAAGAGTGAGCAGGATCATCAATATGGTCGGTCCGAATTCCAGGCCCCCGCCAAGATAAAAAGTGCGCAAAAAACCAAAGCCCATGTATAACCCGCCTGCTCCGAGGATGAGGCCTGGCAGGGTAAAGTAGTACAGAGGCTTATTAAATTCCATATCCTTAAAAACTGTTAACAAAACAACCAGACCATGCCTTATCGGGTTTTCGGTTGAGCAATCTACATCGTACCTTACCTGGATCTCCACTTCTTTTACTCTTAACCCGGCCCTTCCTGCGTCTGCAAGCATTTCACTTTCTATTGCCATTCCCTGCGCGCTGAAGCGGAAGATATCTTTTGTGGAGGCTACAAAAGCACGGAACCCGCTCTGTGAGTCTGTAATTTTGACTCCTGAGTTCATGACCGTAACTCTGTCAAGGATAGTCTGGCCTATGCGCCGGTATGCAGGTGTGTCCGTGGCGTGACCATTCAGGTAACGGCTCCCGTTAACCATGTCAGCTTCGCCTCTGAGGATAGGGGCAACGAGCCTGGGGATATCCGAAGGGTTGTGTTGCCCGTCCGAATCCATGGTAACTATAATATCTGCGCCCTCGGCAGCCGCAAAYCCKGTCTTGAAAGCCATGCCCTTTCCTTTGTTMGGAGAGTGCACTATTACCTCAGCACCTGCGCGTGCAGCAACYTCAGCAGTCCTGTCAGAACTGCCGTCATCSAYAACGATAACCCTGTCAACATACTGTTTCGAGAGCAGGACAATGCTTCCTATGGATACCTCTTCATTATAAGCGGGAAGAATCACGGTTATATTTTGAGAAGTAATCTGCCTTTCTTTGAAAATTTCATGCGGCGCCAAGGATTGAAAACCATTCTCAGCCACCAGTTCTACATCCGTTTTAATCCGCTCCTTGCTGGAAGAATAAACCTCATTTGATTATATTTTGAGTCTTATAATGAAAACAACACCATCAGCCGGTTATAAATAATCCTCACAAATTGATACTTCATGACTAATTATCTAAAGGGAAGAGATGTTTAAATATAAATACTCATCTAAAAGAATTGGTGCGAGTAAAAATAGGTATATGATTGAAAGAAAGAAGCGCATTATGGTAATTATGATAATTATGGCACTTACTGGATAAAAACGTAAATAACCTGAAAGTCTCTTTTAGACAAAATTATCTGACTGACAGACTGCTAGAAAAAAGAGATAGCTCAATTATTAAAGGGAAATGCTCAAAAATGCCAGAAATGTACCAAGTAAGCCTAAAAATATTGATTTTCTAAACTATTGAACGTATAGATGGCTTCCTTAATGGTTCTATGTTATCCACTTTAAAATATAATTTGTCATTACGAACCTATTCCAAATCCAAGTTTATTTTTACATCAACGAGAATTTCGAAACTATTATCATTGTCAGAAGCTCAATTGATAATTCTAAGTTCTAGATTCAGACAAGAGATTTTAAGTTTTGGGATCAGCTCAAATGTAAATCAAGTTACTTAAGACCTGACAGAATTGTAGACATCTGTGAGGATAATCAGGATTTTGCATTCAAGTAGATAGATATGGACCAGGTATATTGCAGAAGTCTGCGCTTTGCTCAAGCGGACTAAATCATGGATTGAAATTGCGATTTGATCACAGAACTTTGCCGAAAATTTAAGGAGAGAAAATAGGAGCCCAATTGCAATCCAGCAGAAAATCACGGCAAAAACGATAAAGAGCTTTCCTGTATTCCTAAATTTTCCTGAGCCTTTCCCAGGCACTTAAGAGTGCAGTAGAAGGCTTTTTCTTCCACACTTTTCAAAACTAAGAATTCACTGTTGCAAATTGGGCAAACTTTTTTTATGTATTTCATGAATAAACCACCTAAGAGTAAGTTGTTTAAACTGAAAAAGTGCTTAAAATATTTAAAATGAATTTGATAAATTTAAAAACAAAAACCACACTAAAAACAAAAAAAATTGATCTAAATTGTCACTTTTTTCAAAACCTGCAATATATATTTATCCAGACCCGTCCCCCCAGACTCCTCCGTCGCAACCGGACAAGAATCTCAGCAAATCGCCCTCTCAGAATCCTCGAAACCCAGCCCGAAAACTTTTTGATTTTTGAGCTGGAACTTTCCTAGTTGATATTTATTATTTAAAAGTACTGCTTTAAATTAGAGAATACTTCTTAATTATATGTTAAAAATAAAGGCCCGAATAAATAATACTTATTTCTAAAGATACATGTCTATTGAATGATTTAAAAACTCACCAAATGAATTAAATAACTTAGTGGGTATCTTACTAAAAAATTAATATTTCTAGGAAATTTCCCTGACAAGGACGCGGTAAAATATGAAGATTGCAATAATTCTCGGCACAAGGCCTGAAATAATTAAAATGAGCCCAATAATCAGAGAATATGAAATTTTGAATCTGATGTTTTTAAAATAAAACAGGAAGTTACTATCTATGATTAAAGTAGGAGTTATAGGCACTGGAGCCATGGGCCAAAACCACGTCAGGATCTACAGAGAAATGGAAGGCGTGGAACTTGCCGGAATCTCAGATGTAGACCAGCAGCGAGTCGAAGCCATGGCTGTCCAGTTCAATACAAAAGGCTTTACGGATTATAACGAAATGTTTGCAGAAGACCTCGATGCTGTCAGTGTCGTAGTTCCTACAAAACTGCACAAGCAAGTAGTCCTCGACGCTCTCGAAGCAGGCCTGAACGTCCTTGTGGAAAAACCAATCGCAGATACCCTTGAAAACGCAGACCTCATGATTGAAGCCGCAAAGAAAACCGGCAAGATCCTGATGGTCGGCCACATAGAACGCTTCAACCCAGCAGTCATAAAACTCAAGGAACTCATAGACTCCGAAATCCTCGGCAAAGTAGTCTCAATCTCCACCCGAAGGGTCGGCCCCTACAACCCGAGAATACGCGATGTAGGAGTAATTCTGGACATCGGCGTCCATGACATCGACATCATCTCATACCTCTACGGCAGGAGAGTTAACCACGTCTACGCCGTGGCAGGTGCAGACATCCATTCTTTTGAAGACCACGCCTCGATTATCCTCCGCATGGATCACGAATTTGCGGGAGTTGTAGAAACAAACTGGTTAACCCCCCACAAAGTTCGAAAGCTAACAGCCATTGGCATAAAGGGAGTTGCTTACTTAGACTACATTGACCAGACCGTAGAAACCCACAACAACGGCTGGATCCAAAAAGCCAAAATAGAAGAGAGTGAACCACTCAAAAATGAACTGGAACACTTTATAGACTGCGTTGCTACAGGAAAAGCCCCGAAAACCTGTGGAGAAGATGGCAAACACGCCCTGGAAGTTGCCATGGCAGCAATCCGTTCTTATGAAGAAGAAAGACTGATTGAGGTTTAAACAGAAAAATAAGTAGGAAAGGATTTTCTTGTATAAGGGATGAGAGAGGAGATAAGAATACTTATACAATTTCATGATATTTGAGATTGTAAAATATGTTCACAGATATTAAATCCATAAGCGCATATTTATATTTTAAAGAGATTTTGAGACTCAGTTCCAAAACCTAGTGATTTTTAATTTTACGTTCATCACTATATTTTAGCATTGTGTCGATTTTGAAGTAAATTTATATTTATACTGACTGGCAGGGCATTTCATGTTTAATTTCAAACTCAGCAAAACGATGCGTGATGTACAATGGTCTTTTATCAGTCTTGCTACCTCTTCTTTATCTCATCTGCTTTTAAGGATTGTTCTTGGGAGGGAGCTGGGACCTTCAGGACTTGGTGTTTACACTCTGGTTTTTACGATATACATATTTGGGATGCAGTTTGCTGCATTCGGCATAGGGTCTGCTTTAACTAAATATGTGGCCGAATTCAATGATAATCTGGCAAAAACGAAAGAGTACATTTCATCAGGAATGATCGGTTCTTTGATCACCGGATCTGTAATGGGTGTTGTTCTTTACCTGCTGTCAAATATTATTTCCATAAGTATTTTCAATATACCGGAAATGGTTTCTCTATTAAAGGTCACAGCCCTTTGTTTCCCATTTATAGCTATAAATAAAGCAGTTTTAGGAACTTTGAATGGCTTTCGTAGAATGAAAGCCTTTGCATTCATAGATGTAGCTCTAAACGTAATTATACTATTAGTATCGGTATTTTTAGTTATATTTCTGGATATGAAAGTCCTTGGAGCAGTTTTAGGGCTTGTGATACCCACAATTATCTTAGGTTTGATCTCTATTTTTTTCGTTCGTTCAAGCCTCATCTATCCCAACGGAACATTTTTGCAAAACAATATTTTAAGAGATGTATTACGTTTTGGTCTCTATGTTGTCCTTGGAAACTCAATCGGATATTTATACACTCACATAGATAGCTTAATGATCGGTTATTATCTAAACGAAGAAGATGTAGGTTTTTATGCAGTGGCAGCCATTTTTATCCAAGGAATAACGCTTATACCCAGTGCCATCCAGAGAGTGACCAGCCCCACAATTACAAAAGATCATGCAAAAAAAGAATATGGCTCTATAGTAAAATTACTTAAAAACGTCACTTTGAAGGTATTCTTACTTTCATCACTGTTCTCCTTATTTCTGGTTGTTTTTGGAAAAACACTGATCTTAACCATTTTTGACAATATGTTTTTACCTTCTTACTTACCTTTGATAATCTTGCTCATTGGATATACAATCTATTCCACATTTATGTCGATAGGTACCTTTTATTCAAGTATAGGATATGTAGAACTTTCCTACAAAATCGCCTTGTTTTCAGCTATTTTAAACATTGTATTTAATATAGCATTTATACCAAAATATGGAATAATTGGCGCCGCTATGGCAACTTCAACTTCATTAATTGTGTTGACATTGGTGCATTTTTTTATCATTAGGCATTTTGTGAAGGGGATATGGAAGTTGAAAATTTGATTCGGAACTTAAATTTAGTCTGATTTTTGATTTGTAGAGATTCTAAGATTTTGGAAATGATTCAATGAATAAGATTTAACTCAGATATGACTGAATATTTCAATATTCATTGAATCATAAATTTTATTGGTAGAGGTATCGTCCCGTAGCCTGATAAAATCTGATTTGTAATATCTCCCTATCTTAGCATAACTGGGAATTTCTTGATATAACAATTCATCAATAGTCAAAAGAACAATATAAAAATGGTTATCAAGTTCAACATTTACCTCTCTAATATTGGAAGAATTGTTAGAGTAACCAAAGTGATCAGGAAAATGCTTAAGAGAATCTTTAGCATCTTTTTCGCCAAATAAATCATGGAATCTATTTATTTGACTTAACGGTACACCAACAATTGCATTATCATCTTTTAGATTATAAAACCAATTCATTCCTTCTACTTCATTATATGTAAGAGCAGCATTTGTCCGATAAACTCGTGGAGAATCCAAACATCCAAAGAGACTGAACGTCCATATAGAGACAAGGATCAAACAGATTAAAGATATGCTGTAAATCGATTTTGAATTCCGCAAGAAAAGTACGTAAATGGATAAGGCAAAAAGTGGTATTTGCGCATATAGTATAAAGTTCAGATTCATAATTCTATCAGGTTGATGAGATATAAGCGGATTTACAAGCAAAACAAGCTGTACAAATAAAAAAATAATGTACAGAGTAACTAAATATGGATAGTTTATGAAAATATTATTCTTTAGTAGATTTCTATTATGATAAATAAATATGAATGAAGCCATAATAAAAATTGTAGGGAATATATATCTTCCGTAAAAAAGACTGAATAATTGAATATATTCCAAAAAACCAAAATTTACTTTAGTTAGTTTATCCGCAGTCTCGAAAAAAACAGGTTCTGTAACCTTATTAATAAAACTAATATAACTTATTCTAAGATCACCGACAAGTTTTTCATTATATACCAACCAGCTGAAGAACGAAACTGCTAAAATTAAAAAACTCACCGAATTTACTGATGGTATCTTTAAAATCTCTAGCTGAGTAATAGACAAAATTTTAGAAACTAAATGGAACAGAAATGTCACTATTAAGAAAAACACAATAAAAGGATGGGTATAAGATATTAGCAATGTCACCAGAACAAAAATCACTGAAAATGGAACATTATGCTTTTTACTATTAAAATAACAGTACATCACAAACAAATATAGTGGTATGAATGCAAAAAATAAAGCATGAGGTACGTTTAAGAAATTGTATATACCTAGATACAATATAAATGATGAAACTATTACCAACGATTTTATGCAAGGATAAGGAAGCATTTCTCTTGAAAAGAGATAAATACCCATAATAAAGATAAAAGAAAATAAAATGGGTATTATAAAAGATGTGAAATTAGTTTCCAAACCAGAAATAATGGATACAGAGGCTCCTATAATATGAGTGGCAGGATAAATGTCCCAATTTGCAAAATGACCTGAATTCGCAATTTGCAAGTACTCTCCAATATAAGACATGTCATCTGCACGACCCATCGAATAATACCCTAATTTGTAAGGTATAAGAAGTATTTCTAAATGATTAAGGCAAAGGATTGACACTCCGATTATCTTTTTCCCATTAAGAACAAGAAATGATGCTACAAAATAACAGAAAATAAATCCTAGATAAAAATCAAAGGGGAACGCCGAGTAAATATCTACGATATATCCGACAGGCTCAACAAACTTAAGTAGAAATGCGTTTCTTATCAATAAAATAAAACATACTGTTGATAATAACGAAAAAATCTGATTTTTATCAGCCATCATGACATCACACTGGTTTAAAGGTTATAATTAGTTGGACAGTGTTCATAGTAAAGGTTCACAATTTGTGAAGCTATATTATCCCAGCGGTATTGTTCTGCATAATTTGCAATTTTTCCTTCATCCCAATTTTTATTTAAAGCGGCCTCAATTTTTTCAGCCAGATCCTCGGCGTTCTCAGGCTCAGCAAGCAATCCATAATCATCAGACGCAATGACCTCTGGCACACCACCTACTTTAGTTCCTATGAATGGTTTTCTACAACCCAAACATTCAAACATCACAGTCGGATTTCCTTCATTTAAACTAGGTAAGACAAACACATCACAGGCATTCATCCATAATGGTATATCCCCATGAGGTTTGCTTCCAACTAGTGTTACATGATTCTCAAGCCCTAAATCATTTATTTGTTTTCGAATATTTGGTTCTAGTTTTCCGCCACCAACAATAACACATAAAATATCTTCCCTATGCTTTACAATTTCATTAATAGCTTCAATGAGATATTTATGACCCTTTACTTCGCTATAGAGGTTACCAACATTTAAGATTATTTTTTTGTTTTCCGGTAAATTTAATTTTTTCCTGCATTCAAAAGTTTCATATTGAAAAAAAGAAGAATTATTGAACCCATTGGGTATATGAAATATTTTATTTTTAGAAATTCCAACATCTTCAAAAAGAGATATATCTCTTTGCCTAACTCTGATAATAGCATCACACTTTTTCCATGTGTTGATAAATATTTTGTCCTTTTTGTCAATCGATCTATGAAATGTAGTTGAGGTATGCTCAGATATTATAATAGGTACATTAAAATACTTATTTAACTCAACTGCAACAGCACCGGAAGGCCATGTAAAATGTGCATGTATCAGATCAAAATGTATATTTTCTTTTTTTATCAATTTAAGCACAGAATTCATTTCCAGAGATACCCAGAAATTTCTCCCATAAAAATAAAACAGTGGCACATTCAAGTATTTAGGGAAATACACCTTAACATTATCAAATTCATAATCTTCATAACTTGTATTTCTGAATTTTTCCATTCCATAAGCTAATGGAGAAATTACATATACATTCTCAAAATAATTTTTAATATATTTAATCTGTTCTTTAACAAAAATATTCCCAACATATGTATTATTTTTATCTGGGAAATCACTGCTTATTACAAGCAAATTTTTGAGCTTCATTATTTCAACTCGTTAATAATATATTTGTATTTTCCAGCTGCAGTTTGATTGATCTTATCGACATATTTAAATTCAACATTCCATGCATTACTTTTTGTTTGTATGATTTCCCTAATCAAATTCAATTGATTTTCATCAAAGTTTTCTTCGGCAACGACATTTATGATAAGAGTATCTAATTTTTTTTGGGTAATTTGAAACTCTTTAATACCATTTATTTCCCAAAAAATGTGAGTGAAAAATCCTCCATAAATGTATTTACCTTCGGGAGTTTGTAAAATATCTTGTTGCCTCCCGATAATCTCTTTTAATAATTTGTGATTCCTACCGCAACTGCAAACATCGTCAACAATAGATCCAATATCTCCTGTATCATACCTTATAAATGGCATAGCAAAATTGTAAAGACTTGTTGCTAAAATAGTTCCCTTCCCTTCACCAATTTGAGAATTATTTTCATCTACAACTTCCATAATACTCCTTTCAGTATCTACGTGCAAATACTCATGTTCGGAACATTCAAACGCAGTAACCCCTCCATCATTCAATCCATAAGAATCATAAACATCACAGCCAAAGACAGTTTCAATTTTATTTTTTACATTTGGAAATAGTTTTTCAGCAGTGGTAATAATTCCTTGTGGAGAAGTTACAGATATATTGTTCTCGTCTAAGAAATTTGCAAGAAAGTATATGGACGAAGCATAGCCAGTCAGAATTTTAGGTTCAAAGGAGTTCATAATTTCTGCATATTTATTTAGATTTTCATAAGTCATGTCGAAAGAAGATAATTTTCGAATATTCCTTACTATTTCATGAAACTTTGTAACTAGTTTAGGAGTTGTCCCTACACCTAGAGAAGAACCGGCTAAGAAAACCATTTTATCTCCGAGCTCATACCCAGCATAACCCCAACCTCGATAAAGAATAACTCCCGACAAAAAACGATCATATTTAGATAATCTGTACTTAAATGGAGAACCAGTAGACCCACCCGTAGCTCTATCATAAAAATTCATACTTTTCAGGTTGACAGGTATAAAATCATTCCAATTTTCACGAATAATACTTTTGTTTAGAATTGGAAGTTTTTCTAAATCCTCAATTTTTTTGATGTCAGAAGGATGTAATTTCAAATTATCAAAAACCTTACGGTAATAAGGCACATTTCGATAAACAAAATTCATCATGTGTTTCAATTGTGTTTCTTGTTCTGTTTCTAGCTCTTTATATGTTTTATACTGATTAACAACCAATTTTTGGTATGTAGAATAAAATCTCCAGTCACAAACTTGATGTGCACATGTGAACAATTCTTTATTTAACATATTCACCCTTCTATACCGTAGGAATCAACAATTGAGGCAATATTTCGACCAGCATGTCCTTCACCATATACATTCCTATGGCAAATCAATGATGGTTTAAATTCTTCAATTGCCCTAACAATATCTATTGTACTTGAGCCCACCTAAATGTTCCAACCATCTTCAATAGTTTCTATCCATTCTGTATTTTCCCTGAGCGTAATACATGGAACTTGTAGAACATATGCCTCTTTCTGAACACCACCAGAATCTGTGAGAATCACCTTAGCGTGTGACATAAGTTTTATGAAATCAAAAAATCCAAGAGGCTCTATTAATGTAACAGAAGAATTTAGTCTATCATATAGACCATAATTCTTAAGTAATTTCTCAGTTCGCGGATGAACCGGGAAGATTATGTTGCTATCCAATTCTTGAAAGGCTTCAACAATATTCTGAAGATTACCTTTATTATCGGTATTACTTGCTCTGTGAATCGTGGCAACGAAATAATCTTTGCTTTCTATCTCAAGATCATTTAATATCGAAGATTTAGCTTCTGCAATTTCTTTATTGAAAAGAAGTGAATCAACCATCACATCTCCAGTCAAAAAGACGTTTTCAGTGATTCCTTCTCTCTTTAGATTATCAACCGCATTCTGAGTTGGACAAAATAAAATATCAGAGCAATGATCGGTTAAAATTCGATTTATTTCCTCAGGCATCGATCTATCAAAACTTCTTAGTCCCGACTCAACATGTGCACTTTTTACCCCAATTTTTGATGCCGCAAGAGCTCCTGCAAGTGTTGAGTTTGTATCCCCATAAGTAAGCACAAGATCGGGTTTCTCGCTGATGAGAATTTCTTCGATCCTTTTAAGCATTTCTCCAGTCTGAAAACCATGAGACCCCGACCCGACCTCAAGGTAGTAATTAGGTTCAGGGATACCAAGTTCCTCAAAAAAAACTTGATTCATTTCATAATCATAATGCTGACCCGTATGAATCAAAATTTCTTCATGTTTTTTTCTTAATTCTCTCGAAACTACGGAAGCTTTTACAAATTGAGGTCTGACACCTACTATGCTGGCAATTTTCATCACAAATCACTCTTTGATGGAACCAGGGCCCCCGTTTTTATGACATCTTTATAGTAGTCAGATGTCTGATTAAGGCTGTCAGGATAGTTTTCAATAAAAGAGACCAGAAATTGAGTAGCATCGATTTTGTCAGCCAGTAAGCGATCTCTTTTTTGCATCCATTCTTTTTTGAGTTCCGGTCTCTGGATGAGTTCGATAACTTTATTGATTGCTTTTCGAGAATCATTAAAACTGAAAATCAAACGATATTTTTTCTCCAGTTCAACAAAATTACCCATATCATGCTCTCCTGCAAAAGTATTGTATCTTATTGCAGGAGTACCCAATACCGCAGCTTCTGTAATAATTGTTTGGGTGTCAGCAATAATCATTTTGGCATAATATAGTACATCATGAATTCTATGCTTTGGAATTTTTATAACATACTTTTGTAAATCTTCTGGCAAATTAACTTCTGAAGAAATAAAAACTTTAGAATAATGTTCGATTTCTCTAACAAGCGTTCTTTTTTCGTCAATTGTGAAGCCTTTTATTCCTACATCATGAACTGCATCAAATGCATTGAAACGAAGCAAAACAAAATTAGAATCCTGAGAAATCTCCAACAATTCATAAATAGAGGAATCTGGTTTGAAATAATTAGCATGCAAATAGGCAAATTCTTTGTAAGTGTTTATTTTTATATGTTTGGGTCCCAGATCCATCTGAAAAGCAGAGGGGGTAATAATAGCCTTAACTATTGGCTTAAGTAGCATAAACTGGAAATTTGTGGGTTCCGAATCTGTAAATATTACACAGGGTTTTCTTAGAAGCAAAGAAGTATAAGTTGAATAAAGACCAATTCCAATCAGAAGATCCGGCTTTTGTAATCTCAAATACCTGAAAGCTGCGAGTACACTAAAGGGGAAATTAATAATCTTTCCATATTTAGAATCTGGGACGTCAGAATACATAAAGTACCTAAAACCGAGTTCTTCCAGCAGTTTTAGTGTATCACCGTAGTTTCTGGCAAGGACTAAAACAGTATGCCCTCGCCGCTCCAGCTCCCTTATGGTATACTTATGGAAATGGACATGTGCAGGTGTATTAATAAAAAACGCTATTTTCATCTTATCACTCGTTTAATGGTATAACTTCCCCTTCCTTTGAGAACTTCATATCCAGGAGTTTTTCTCTCAGCATTTCTGAAAATGCTGCAACTCCAAATAGGGAGATACCAAGTAGTATGTAAAATACTTTTAATGCAAAGAGAGCAAAGAATCCAGTGACGGTTAAAAAACTTCCCATCAAATAAATTACTCCAATAGGATTTAGCTTCACTACGTATTTGTTCCAGGATCTCCATATCAAGGCTTTTATGAAATAGAGGCTAGTTTTCACTATAAATCTTGAATAACGGATTTTTGATTTTTCGTCGGCATATCTTGCAGGGATTGGTACGTTTTTAACGCTAACATCGTGTACGTTTAATTTGACAAGCATATCATTTTCAAACGCGTAGCCCTTATATACTTCGTTCAAATTCAGTTTCTTTAATGCACGGCTTGAAATTGCAGTATAACCATTTTGAGGGTCATCTAAATTCCAGTAGCCGGAGGCAACCTTGTTTAAAAAGGTCAAAGTATAATTACCCAATGAGCGCCATGCACTCATTCCTCTACGATACTTGGAATTCAATAGTCTGTTTCCTTTTGTATATTCAGCTTTGCCATCTATGATTGGATCTAATAAATCAGGCAAATATTGAGGATCCATTTGATTGTCTCCAGCCATAACCGCAACGATATCAATGTGATCCTCAAGCGCTCTTTTATAACCTGCAGTAACTGCAGCCCCGACGCCTCCGTTTTTCTGCTGGATTAAAACAACCCGAGGGTCATCAAAATTTTTTATTTTTTCAGCAGTATCGTCCTTAGAACCATCATCAACTGCATAAATTTTATCTACATAGAGAGGGACTGATCCGAGAGTCTTTTCAATTAACTTACTTTCATTGTATGCGGGAATTGTTACCCCTATTGATTTTTTTCGATACATGATACCTCACCTTCTAGAGAAGTAAATTATGAAAATGCCGTATATTGTAACTAAACGTTTCCAAATTTACTTGCAAAGTTACCATTTGCTGTTCAAACATCGAGCTCTTATTTCAGTTTCAATTTTCGTAGGCATCTGACTAAAACTTAAATTTAAAAACAAAACTAAAGTTACTTAGCTTACTTGACTACTCCTGATATCGAATTTGTTAAAATTTCTGTAACCGTCACAAGCCTCTTTCGAAGAGAAAAAAACGTTTTGGAATTGCCATCTATAATAGGGGCGACTAGTATTGGAATTGCGGCGGAGTTGTGCTGACCGTCTGAATCCATGGTTAAGTTGTCAGAGTGATAACTGGTAAGGAGAACTATGCTGTCAATAGAGACTTCCTCTTTGGAGGCGGGGAAGACCACGGTAATGTTTTGAGGGGATGCGTCTCTTACATCTAAATTTTCCTCTTTTTTTGATATTGGGTGGGCGCTACTGCCCTTAAGCAATTCATTAATCATTTGAATAACCCCGAATAATAGATTTAAAGATTGAATGAAATTAAAGGGAATTGACGATATATAAAGTAAGTGGCGAATGTATAACGCAGATATAACTATTCAGGCACTAGAGGAGTAAAAAACAAAATATTATTTGTCTGAATCCTCCTGTATGTGTGTCTGAGTAGTTATTAAAGTTAATTATTATCCATGTTAGTTAATTTTTATCCGGAAAAGAAGATAATTGTCCATTGTAGCGGATAATTATCTATCAAGGCGGATAATTAAACGGTTTCTGTCTGTCTGAGCGCTCCTGCCATCGAATGTGCGATTATTCCCCTTAGAGTCATATATGCACCTGCAAGGGCAAGGAAGACCATAAGGAAGGTATGCTCGAAGTTGAGACTTGCGCTGCCGAGGAAGAAGGCTTCAAGGAACTTGAAACCCATATAGAAACCGCAGGTTGCCAGGGCAAAGCCAGGTACAGAGTAGAAGTACAGGGGTTTGTTGGCATCCACATCTTCGGTAATTGCTCGCAGGGCTCCCATGATGTACTTTGCCGGGTTTCGGGAATGGGCTTCGGGAATTGTGTGTGCCCCGATCTCTATTTCGGTTATGCGGATGCCTGACCTGCCTGCGTCGGCAAGCATTTCGTTTTCTATGGCTGTTTTTTTGCCGCTGAACCGGAAGATGCCTTTTGTAGAGGCTGCAAAGGCACGGAAGCCGCTCTGCATATCGGTTATTTTAAGGTTAAAATTCATTTTTACAGTAGTATCCTGCATGGTCTGGCCTGCGCGGCAGTAGACAGGGGAGTTTTTGCCCGGATAATTCAGGTAACGGCTGCCGTTTACCATCTCGGCATTTCCTTTGATGATAGGGGCAACGAGGTTCGGAATATCTGCAGGGTTGTGCTGCCCGTCCGAGTCCATTGTTACTATTATATCTGCGCCCAGGTCGGCTGCGGCTGTAAAGCCGGTTTTAATGGCTTCGGCTTTTCCTCTGTTGGCTCCGTGAGATACTACTTCGGCTCCTGCTTTCCTGGCGATGTCAGCTGTCAGGTCAGTGCTGCCGTCATCCACAACGATTACATTATCGGCATAGAGTTTTGTAAGAAGGACTATGCTTCCGATCGACACTTCTTCATTGTAGGCTGGAAGGATAGCGGTTATGTTTTGAGAGGATGTCTCCCTGAAACGCTGGTTCTCTTTATAGGTTGAGTACAATGTACTGTTGCCCATAAGCGGTTCGTTACTCATTTGTATGACCCCTTTGAAATTTATTACAAAGCAGATATCCAAAATAGATATCCGAAGTAGATATCCGGAATAGATGTCCAAAGTAAATATTCGAAGTAAATATTCGAAGTAGATATCCGAAGAGATATCCGAAGTAAGTATTTTAAGTAAACATTCGAATTATAAACAGTTGTAGCGGCTCAAAACCACTTAATGCCGGTAATGATATGGCTGTTCAAATTGACACAACTGTTTTAATTTCTAGTGCTGTTTTAATTGACTTAACTGCTTGAATTTGTAGTACTGTTTGAATCCCTAATATACTTTAATTTTTTAGATTGACATCTGAGATGCGAATATATAAATTTATTGACAGCCATACTGTAATATAATAATAAGTGAGTTATAATGGTATCAGTAGAGCCTTTATCTGCAGAAATATAACATTATACGATTGAGATACAAGCCTGCAAAAAACATCAGAAATATGAGAGTAAAAAATATAGATAATAAAAAATAGAAAATAGATCTATCAAAAACAATATCGTAAGAACATGAAAGTTCCGCACCCAGATACCGCAGACTCTCCAGCACCCGGGAAAAATCCTGAGGGAGATCTGAAACTTTAAAGTTTGATTTAACCATAACTGCCACTTGCCGCATATACAGAAAGAGAAAAATGGGAAATAAATAGATGAGATGAAATGGATAAGGTGGAATGGACAGGGCAAAATGGGCAAATTCTGGGAAAATAAGTTAAACATGTTTGGTCGGACTTCACGGGGTGAATGTATTTTAAAATTCAGTAAGTTGTATCAGAAAATGAGATCAGAAAATGAGATCAAAGAATCAGATCAAAGAATCAGATCAAAGAATCAGATCAAAGAATCAGATCAACGAACTAGATCAAAAGTTGGATCAAAAAATATACATATTAATAAAATAATAGAACTGTTGGGCTGAGTAAAAATTATCGGGGAGATAAGCATAGAAATATAGATAAGCTGGAAAAGCTCCCCCGGATGATAAATGCAGAAAACGAAAAAGAGCGAAAGAATAAAATGTATGAGAAAAAATAGTTACTCTCCCGAAAGAAACTGGATAAATATAATAATTTTTTTGAAATTATACGCCGGATGACCCGAATGACCGGAAAAAAAGTTCCTTCAGACCTCTTGACCGTTATTGGGCTTGTGATCCTTACAGATCTCTTTGTGCTTACGCCCGGATTAAGTGAAACTGTGCTCCGCAATATACTGGGCCTTCCCCTTGTGCTTTTTCTGCCAGGGTATGCCCTGATTGCTGCACTTTTCCCTGCAAAATCCGACCTTGACGGGATCGAAAGGACAGCCCTTTCCTTCGGGCTGAGCATCGCAGTCGTGCCCCTGATCGGCCTCGGCCTTAACTACACTCCCTGGGGAATAAGAATTCTGCCAATCCTGATAAGCCTGTCAATATTCACATTTGCAATGTGCGGGCTTGCATACCTGAGGCGGGCAAAACTTCCCGAAGCTGACGCCTTTGAGGTACCCTTCAGGCAAATGGCACTCGAGCTTAAAACCGAAATCCTGGAAAAACCTGAACCAGGGCTTGACAGGGCTCTTACAGTTATCCTGGTCCTGTCCATTCTTCTGTCTGTCACAACTCTTGCCTATGTAGTAATAACCCCGAAAGAAGGGGAACACTTCACAGAGTTCTATATCCTCGGGCCTGAAGGGATGGCTGACAATTACCCGACAAACTACACACCTGGAGAAAGCGGAAAAGTAATTGTCGGAGTCGTAAACCATGAGTACATGCCTGTAAACTACACACTGGAAGTAAGGCTTGAAAACAGATCTCTTTCCCTGCCCGAAGATATGCAGCAGATCACACTTTCCCATAACGAGACCTGGGAAGAACCTCTAACATTCACTCCTCCGACCGAAGGAAAGGACATGAAACTTGAGTTCCTGCTCTTCAACGAAACCGACAAAAATACGCCCTACAGGGACCTCCACCTCTGGATAAATGTTAACTCGACAGAGAGGTGAAGGGGAAATAAACTCAACATATAATTATGCCTGCAGGTTCAAAAGTCCCTGAGACTGCGAAAACGCGATTGAAGAAAAGTACAAAAGGCATCAAAAGTGTCCTGGCATGCCCAGGCTGGCAGTCTTAAGCATACGTGCAGGCGAGATTGCAGGAAAGAATGCAGAAAAGAATGCAGAAAAGATGCAGGAAGAAATATAGGAAACCTCCTAAGCTTTATCTGTCTTCATTCCAGAGTTCTCTATTAAATAAACTCAATCATCTGCTAAAGATTTCTAAGTCTGACAGGGATCTTTCTGATCTGATTGAGAAATCTCTGGATCTCACTAAAATATCTTAGGTCTAGCTAAAGCCTCTCAGGACCTAACTTCTTTCTATAAATCTTCTTGATTTTAGCCTCATAAAGATTTCAGCTCTCAGAAAAACTCATTCTGAAAGCCTTGATCCCGTAATAAGGTTGGCTGCAAAAAATATAGCCCGATTGTAAAAAGCACATGGCTCCTTCAGTGCTCTCTCAACATTCTCTCAACGTTCTCTAATGTTCTCTAATGTTCTCTCAACATTCTCTCAACGTTCTCTCAACGTTCTCTCAACATTCCCTCAACATTCTTTCAACATTCTCTAATGTTCTCTAATCTCTGATGTTCCCTAATGCTCTATAATGTCTTCTGATGTTCTCTCACTGTTTCCCCAATGTTCTCTAATATTCTCTCAAGGCTCTCATAAATAAGTTCTGTTCATCAATAGAGAATGGGCAGAGGTCATATGAGCGAAATAAATTTAATCGGAAATACATTTACTAAAATAAATTTTCCCTGCTCCTGCGGATTTGTGAACTTTTTTTGCTTTTAAGTTTCGGCATTGGCTCAGATAGGCTATAAGAGAATAATGGTAAAAGGCGAATAATGGTAAAAGGTCCACTCTTTCCAGCGGTCAGGAAGGTCACATAAATCAAAGTATTATTTAAAACAGCTGACTATCGACAAAACTTTATATGATATTTGCAATAAAAGCTTGTATAATATGAGAGCTGCATAGCATCCATGAGGTTTTATAATAAAAAACCAGTAAAAAACCTTTAATAAGAAATATAAAATAGATCTGAACCCGCCCCGATTTGAAGAGGAGCAATTTACGTGCAAAAATTAATTAATTCTCATAAAAGACAAAAAGAACTGAATTTTCTAATTATTGTTTCAGTTCTGTTTCTGGCTTTACTGGCGATTTCTCCAGAAGCCGCGTCAAGCAGCAACCTGGAGTTATCACCTTCTCCAGTAATGGGGCCCGTTTCAGAACAGATACATGCCGAAGCTCTGAAAGAAACAGGGGATTCCGGAGTTATTTTAACCTCAGATGAAGCCCCCGAGCCGCTCCGAAAAGTCGGACGGTATGTGGATATTGCCTATACAGTGGGAGGAATAGGGGCAGCAATTCTGATCCTTCTAGGATATTTGCACATAACTTCTGGAGAGCCGGGACTTGCAAAAGACCCCCTGAAAGATCTCCATTTGCCCAAAATATGGAAAACAGCCGGGTCTAAAGCGGCTGAAGCAGATCAAGTGTCTGAAGCACCTGTGACTAAAGTAGTTGAGGCAGCTGAGACTGAAGCAGCTGAAACTCAAGCAGCTGAAACTCAAGCAGCTGAGGTGTCTGAGGCAGCTGAGACGGCTGAAGCGTATAAAGAAACAAATCTTGAAAAAACCGAGATCAAAAAACTCAGGTTCCTTACTGCAATTCCTATCCTGAGCATAACTCTTGCAGAAATCCTGATCTTCTCGGACAGAATGGGCGCAGCTGTCTGGATACATATAGGCACCCTGATTGCTCTTTCCCTTTCCAATATATTAATGAAAGATCCTGAAGTCCATAAAATCCACCAGGCCATGATGCTGCTCCCGGTACTCAGGCTGATAAACCTTTCAATGCCTGTCTTTTATGAGACAACCCTTTATACCTTCGTTTTCATCTACGGCCCCCTGGCAATTCCCCTGGCAATTATAGTAGTGCACCAGAGGCACTCTCTTGAACAGATAGGAATTACCCTGAAGCACATAATACCTTACATGCTCCTCTCAATCCCGCTGGGTTTCGTACTTGGGCTCGGAGAGTATCTTACTATCAAAACAGGTTATCTGATCCCTGACCTCTCCTTTATGAACCTTCTCAAGCTCACCATTGTAATGGTTTTTTTCGTAGGGCTTGTCGAGGAGTTGATTTTCAGGTCAGTCCTGCAGACCAGGCTCGAAAATGCGCTCGGTGTGTGGGAAGCCATTATAATCACAAGTTTTCTGTTCGGGCTAATGCACTCAGGATACGGCACTTTTCAGGAAATCCTCTATACCGGCTTTGTAGGATTTATCATGGGTCTCGCCTTCTATAAAACAAGAAGCCTGCCCTTTATTGCTGTGCTCCACGGTTTTGTCAATGTTTTCCTTTTCG
The DNA here is from genome assembly GCF_020804225.1 of Methanosarcina sp. DH2. Lineage (GTDB taxonomy): Archaea > Halobacteriota > Methanosarcinia > Methanosarcinales > Methanosarcinaceae > Methanosarcina. The sequence goes on along the minus strand of NZ_WJBI01000001.1, from coordinate 94,930 downwards.
GGATCCTGCCTCACAGGTTGAGTATCTGGCCCGGTTTCTGAACCCGGAAAGAACTCATACAAAAGCTCTTTTTTAGAAAAAGTTTCCCAGATTATGGGATATCTCAGACCCTTTTTTAATTTCTGCTTCTGAAAAGACTTTGGAGGGCCAGGAAAGAAAACGGGAAATACGGCTTTAAGCAAAAACTGAAAAAAATGCCGTTTCTGGAAGAAAAAGGGGAAGTAAAAACTTTCCGGCCACAAAAGATGAAACGGAAAAAATGAACGGAAAAGAAAATTTTAAAAATCAGAGTTAAATAATCTCAGAAACCTTGAAGATGACAATCCCCATAAAGCTCAAAAGTAAAGGAATAATTGCCAGATTAAAAGAGCTGTTAAGATATTTATTCCAGTATTTGGATGCGGAAAGGACTTCCTTCAGGGAAAGGAGGGCGATCAACCCCACAACTACAGCGGCACCGTATTGAGGAAGTCCGGGACTAGTAATCATGGAAATTGCACTTGAAGAAATAGCGCTTGATGAAATTATGCTTAGCAACATATGGACACCCCTATAAACTTAAGGCATATACCCCGGGTATAAAAAATCACTGGTATAATTATAAACTACTTGTATAATGTTAGGTCATTGACATAATATCACAACATACTATAAAACCCTTTTTACCAATTACTAAATTTTGAGAGCAGGTAGGTTTCTATGTCAATCCGCCAAGCCGGCCAAGCACTTTTTAAAATTAAACAAGAGCAATATAATCATCGAGGCTATGAGGCATCTGTACTTAGAAGACGGAAATAAGCATCAAGGGAGATAAAGTACTGAATACTAAAAAACTGAATTTAATAAAAACCTGGCTTCAACAAACTGGATTAATTACAGAACTGATATAAAAAACAGACAATAATACTGTACAAAAATCCTGCTTTTAGCTCTGCAGACAGTTTTGAAAAAGTTTCCTTCGTCAGTCGATTTTTATTCATTGTCCCCTCATTATCAGTCTCCCCTCGTTTTTATCGGTTTTCATATCACATACATAACCGGAAAAAAGATAAAAAACCTCAGAGATTCGAAGGCTGGACATAGAGATAAGTACAAATAAATAAAAAAAAGAAAATGAATAGAAAGGAAAAGAAAAGAGAAAAGAAAGAGGAAAGAGAAAAGAAAAGCGAAAAGAAAGAAAAAGGAAAAAGGATTTCAGAGTATCTGAGTTAAATGATTTCCGCAACCTTAAAAACGACAATTGCACCAAAGCAGAAAAGCAAAGGCAGAATTGACATATTAAAGGAACTGTCAAGRGACCTGTTCCAGTGCTCGGAMGCCGAAAGRACCTCCTTTAAAGAAAGGAGGGAAATCAGCCCGACAACTACCGCRGCACCGTACTGAGGRAGCCCGGGACTMGTAACCATAGAAATTGCACTTGAGGAAATTGCACTCGATGAAATTATACTTAACAGCATAAAGATACCCCCGTAAGTGTAGAGTACACTCACTCAAAATATTATGTGACTAATAATAGAAGATGTGGACAAAATATAAAAAGATTTCCTTAAAAAGTATTAGTATGGAAAAATTAAATAAATTGATGGAAAAAACATAGAGAAGGGTAAGCTTATAGCCTCCAAACGTGGGTATGATGAGACATAATTTCAGATTACCGAAAAGGGAAGGGAGATAAACAACTAAGTATTTTTAGTTTTAATAAACAGAAGAAAATTAATATATTCAATCTTCTGATCAGTTTTATGTTTCCGTGAACTACCCCTTCCTGCCTGATGGCGAGGAAGGGGCTTCTTGCTTCATCCCTCRAACGACTGTTCGCAAGTCCACAAGCCCATCMCCTACGTTCCRTAGGTGTCAGATAACTATAARATTTTGATCTTGAAGAGAGAATTTTTTGATATTGATTGCAGCATTTATGTCTCTGTCGTGCGTGGTTTTACAATCAGGACATACCCATTCTCTGGTTTTCAAGGTCAGATTACCATTATAATAACCACATACATTGCAAATCTTTGAAGATGGCTCAAATCTTCCTATACGTAAGATGGTTTTTCCCAACCATTCAGCTTTATACTCAAGTTTGGTTACGAAACTACTCCATCCAGCATCAGAAATGGATTGAGCCAGACAATGATTCTTTACCATGCCTTTAACATTCAGAGTTTCCAACGATATAGCTTGGTTCTCGCAGATAAGTTTAGAAGAGAGTTGRTGTTGGAAATTATTTCTCTGATTGCTAATAGTTTCATKRATTTTTGAAAGATGGTRTCTTGCTTTGTTACGGTTATTRRAACCTTTAACCTTCTTACTCACTCTTTTCTGYAAACATTTCATTCTTTTTAGAGAGTTTTTTAGGTATTTGGGATTCTCAACTTTTACCCCATTAGAAAGGATTGCAAAATCTTTGATGCCTACATCAATTCCTATGGTACTMGATTCTGATATCCTCTGTTTAGCAGGAAGTTCTTCTCCGTCATCCACAAGAATAGATATGAAGTATTTTCCTGTACTCGATCTTGAAATGGTTGAAGTTTTCATATCGCCTTCAAACTTTCTATGAAGAACTGCTTCGACTTCCCCAATYTTAGGTAGTTTGATAAGGTTTCTTTCAAAATCTACCGAATAATGTTGTGGCATTTGATAAGATTGCACTGGGTTTTTCTTAKATTTGAAATTAGGGAAACCAGATTTCTCTCTAAAGAATTTCGTAAATGCTGATTCTACGTTTACTAAAGAAGCAAGTAGAGCCTGAGAATTAGCTTTTTTYAACCATTCGTTAGAAGGTTTTACTTCATGAACTAAAATCCTTTGTAAATCAAACCTTGATATCGRTTTGTTATTTTGCTGATAAGTTTTTATTTTCTGTTCTAAAGCCCAATTATAGACAAATCTACATGCACCAAAATTTACTTTTATGAATAMTTCTTGGTCTTTATCTGGRTAGATTCGGTACTTGTAGGCTTTTAACATACTATAGATTATACGTTTTAAAGATATCTATAGTTTTTGTTAAATTTCCTATAATGAAGTTGACGGCTTTCATCTCCCACCTGTCGGCTGATGCCTCCGAGGAAGGGGACTTCCCGCCTCAAAGTTAAAAAACGAGATTTGAAGACGCAAATTTTGAGCTTTGTGGTCGACTTATTATATCTTATGAATAGACTGTTATATTATTGAATAGTATAAACTAACAGACTAAGTAAGCGCATATGTGAACACAAACCAGATGTATCTCGTTCAGTTTATGAAGTAGATTTTTGCTGTGAAAACTATAGCATGCAAAACAGGAGCTTGGGGTGAGTAGTTAATCAAATCAGAAAACACTGGTACCAACCGCTATCTGGAGAAAAGTGGAAGGATTTCTATTGTTACGATTTTCGGGAACTTACTTTAGGGATCCAAAATAGTGAAGAGCTGAAATTTCGAAAAAATGGAGGTTAGAGCAGCATACCATGGAGAAGGATAGAATGAGAAAAAGCTTGAGAGAATCTGGTATTGATATTATTGGATACGTGCCCTGGGGAACGCACTTCTGCCAGTTTCATCAGACAAAAGAAGATTTAATGGACGCACTGGTCCCCTATTTCAAGGCAGGGCTTGAAAATAACGAATTTTGCATATGGATTACATCAAAACCTTCTGAAGTAGAAGAGATAAAAGAAGCCCTGAGAAGAGCTATTCCTAATTTTGATGCTTATCTTGAGAATGGGCAAATGGAATTAATTCCCTACACGCACTGGTACTTTAAAGATGGCAGTTTCGATTCTGAAAGAGCTTTAAATTGCCTGGTTGAAAAACTCAATAGGGCTTTGGCAAATGGCTATGATGGTTTGAGGTTAACTGAGTGCACTTTATGGCTGAAAGATGAAGATTGGAATGTTTTCATCAATTATGAGGAAGAAATAGACAGGATAATCGAAAACTATCAGATAATAGATCTCTGCACCTATTCTCTTAATAACTGCGACGCAGTAGGAATCATTGACGTAATCGCAAATCATCTATTTGCTTTGATCAAAAGGGAAGGAGAATGGGAGCAGATAGAAAGTTCCAAGCGTAAAATAGCAGAGGAAGAAAGACTGAACTTAGCAAGTATCGTGGAATATTCATACGATGCCATTATAACCAAGTCCCTTGACGGCATTATTCTTAGCTGGAATAAAGGCGCGGAGCAAATTTATGGTTATTCGGCTAAAGAAGTCCTGGGAAAGCCCATATCCATCCTGGATCCACCCATATTAGTTGGGGAAACAAAAGAATTAGCTGAGCTAATTATACAGGGAGATAAAATCCACCATTATGAGACTTTACGGTTAAGAAAGGACGGTAAGATAATAAATGTCTCACTAACTCTTTCTCCGATTTTTGATGCTTCTGAAAAGCTGACCTCTATTTCAGTTATTGCCAGAGACATAACCAATAGTAAAAAAGCTGAAGAAGAACTCAAGAAAAGCGAGGAAAGATACAGGATTGTCACAGAGCAGACAGGACAGGTGGTATATGACTACGACTTAAGAACAGATAAAAGCAGCTGGGCAGGTGCCATAGAAGAAGTTACAGGATACAGTTTTGAAGAATTTCAGAATTTTGGCAAGGACGTCTGGATTAAGAATATCCATCTCTCAGATATGAATTCTGTGGACGAAAAGTTCCAGAATGAGAGAAATATCGGAGGCAGGTTTAGAGAAGAATTAAGGTTGAGAAGAAAAGATGGAACCTGCATTTATATAGAAAATTCCGGGATTTGCCTCACGGATCATGAGGGTCTGCCTTATGGAGCTATAGGAGTACTGAAAGATATTACAAGTGCCAAGATTGCAGAAAATCAGCTTCAAGAAAATGAGGAAAGATACCGCACAGCGACCGAACAGACAGGACAGATTATATTCGATTTCAATCTCGAAACACGTGAAGTCAGGTGGGCAGGAGCCATACGGGAAGTAACAGGGTACGATCCAGAAGAGTTAGAGAATTTTGATAAATCGGTCTGTATAGAACATGTGCATCCTGAAGATAGGCTCGAACTGCTTGAGAACCTGATGACGTTTTTTGAGAAAGAGAAAAAATTTCAGGTAGAATTCAGGCTCAGAAAAAAAGATGGGAACTACATCTATGCCGAAAACTATGGAGTCTGGCTAAATGATGACAAAGGGAAGGTATACAGAGCCATCGGAGTAATTAAAAATATTACGGAACGGAAACTTGCAATAGAAAACGTTGCAGAAAGTGAGAGAAAATACCGCTCTTTTATACAGAATTTCCATGGGATTGCTTTCCAGCTGGATGAAAACTTTGTTCCTGTATTTCTGAATGGTGCTGTTGAAGAGATCACCGGGTATAGTGAAGATGAGTTCATGTCCTGGATTAAGTGGAAAGACATAATCCATCCGGATGACCTGTCTCTCGTTCTCAAAGCAGAGGAAAAGATTCGGAGTTCTCTATCCTCAGGTTACGAAGAAATCGAATTTCGTATAAAGCGCAGGGACGGTAGAATCAGATGGGTTAATGAAATTTACCAGAAAATTAAGAGAGAGGATGGAAAGCCGGAATTCTACCAGGGTACGATTTACGATGTGACCGAAAGAAAAGAGACCGAAAAGTTCCTTACGAATATCGAAACTGCCCGCAAAAAAGAAATCCACCATCGAATCAAGAATAACTTGCAGGTCATTTCCTCACTGCTGGATCTCCAGGCTGAAAAATTCAATAACAGAGAATGTATTAAGGATTCAGAAGTTCTTGAATCCTTCAGAGAAAGCCAGAACAGAGTAATATCCATGGCTCTTATCCATGAGGAACTGTACAAAGGTGGAGGGCTCGATACACTAAACTTTTCGTCGTATGTTGAGGAACTCGCTAAGAATCTTTTCCATACATACAGGCTTGGAAATGCCAGTACCAGCTTAGATGTAAATCTGGAAGAAAACATTTTCCTTGACATGGATATTGCAGTCCCATTAGGAATAATTGTTAATGAACTCATTTCCAACTCCCTCAAACATGCATTTGCCGATAAAGATGATGGGAGAATTCAAATCAAATTTTGTAGGGAAAAATCTCCAGAAAGTAAAGACAATAGAGCAGGAAACAATAATGAGGGCTTAAAGGGAATCTGTTTTATCCTCACAGTATCGGATAATGGGATGGGTGTGCCTGAAAGTTTTGATCTGGAAAATCCCGACAGTCTTGGAATACAACTGATAACCACTCTTGTAGACCAGTTAGATGGAGAAATTGAACTAAATAGAAACAATGGGACGGAATTCACTATAAGGTTTACAGTAGCGTAAAAGAGAGCAGTATTGCAAATTTGCTGTAAATTCTAAGTCCAGTTTTTGCGTACAGTTTGTAACTTTAGTCACCTGATATGGAATTTTATATGAAGTACCGTAAAAAACTTCTTTTATACGCACTCAGCTTTAGAATTTGGAACTTTTTGTTCCAAAATTGAAGCAGTATACCTGACTCAATTCCAAATAATAAATCTGAAAGAGTATCGATACAGAAATCATCAACTTTTTGAAAAACATATGCTTTGAAATTGGTGAAAGGTACTGCTTTGAGTTCGATGCAATTGGTGCTGATGGTGATCACGTCAATCGTTTCTTGCGGGCATGATAGATTCAGACTCTAAATCAATGCTATTTTAAAAAATAACTCCCAAAAGCAGAAGATATCTTCCTGGCATAGTAATGTTTATTTTAGTCCAACGCCGATAATTGTAAATGGATATTCCAGAGAGAAAAAACCTTGGAGGAGCTAACCTTCAGGGAGCTAACCTTCAGGGAGCTGACCTTATAGAAGCTAACCTTGAAGGAGCTAATCTTCAAGGAGCTAATCTTCAAGAGGCTAATCTTCGAGGAGCTAACCTGCAAGAGGCTAGCCTTCGAGGAGCTGATCTTTTTTATGCTGATCTTACAGAAGCTAACCTTCAAGGGGCTAACCTTCAAGAGGCTAATATTGAAAAGGCTACCCTTCAATTGGCTAAACTTCATTTGGCTAACATTAAAGAGGCCAACCTTCAAGGAGCCAACCTTCAAGGGGCTGACCTTTATGGAGCTAACCTTCAAGGGGCTAACCTTCAGGGAGCTAACCTTTATGGAGCTGACCTTCAAGAGGCTAAACTTGAAGGAGCTAAACTTGAAGGAGCTAAACTTGGAGGAGCTAAACTTGAAAGGGCTTACCTTATAGAGGCTAACCTTGAAGGGGCTAACCTTGAAGGGGCTAAACTCGGAGGAGCTAAACTTGAAAGGGCTAAACTTGAAAGAGCTTACCTTATAGAGGCTAACCTTCGAGGAGCTAAACTTGAAGGAGCTAAACTAGGAGGAGCTAAACTTGAAAGGGCTTACCTTGTAGAGGCTAACCTCGAAGGGGCTTACCTTATAGAGGCTAACCTTGAAGGGGCTGATCTTCAAGGGGCTAACCTTAAATTGACTTACCTTATAGAGGCTAACCTTGAAGGGGCTAATCTTCAAGGAGCTAAATTTGAAGGGGCTAAACTTAAAGAGGCTAACCTTGAAAGGGCTAACCTTGAAGGGGCCAACCTTGAAGGGGCTCACGGGTTATCACTTGACCAGCTTTCTAAGGTGAAAACACTTTATGAAGCCAAAATAGATGAAAAACTTCTCATACCATTGAAAGAGAAATATCCTGCACTTTTTGAAATACCTAATTAAGATGGATGACCGGATATTACCTAAACTTCTAATGGTATAGATCTTACCTTTTCTTTGTTCAAATCTCCTCCAAATTCGATACATCTCTCTTTTTAAGGCATCTAAGGCACTTTTAAAATGCCTCTTATTGGTCTTCACAGAAATGGATAACACATTGGAACAAATATTTTCCTTGATATGCGACTTAATAAACGTTACAAGGTAATTTAAAAGCAGTACTGGATTAGCTAATTTTGCTATAACCTTTTTACTTATTTCAACAAAACATCTTTTTGTACTGGGAAATGGAGAGGATTTTCACACTTAATAAGGACAAGATTCCAGACGGATATATAAAAGGAGCTGATCCCAAAACTCAAAATTACTCTTACGAACTTCGAATTTGGAATAGTCAATCGGGGTTCGGATCATCAAGATAGTTCTAGATATAGGAATGAAAATGGTTTTGGGATGGGCTCAAGAAGTAACCTGGTATGGTGCTATAATTTTATAGCGATGGCTATCGAGAAATGAAACAAAAACTAAGATGAGCTATACTTTTGTTCAAGGTAAGAAGATAAAGTTGACCAAATTTAATTGGAATTTGGGAATTTCCTTGAAAATGGAAATCAAACCAGAAAAAATTAAAAAGATTCAGAAATCATGATTAGGTGGATATTTGACAGCTAGAGCCCTTGTTATACCTAATATCAACAGCAATGTTGATAAGCCTAAAATAAATTGATAATCAAATCTCTGGTCATATACCCCTACTGCGATTTCACGCATAACTATTAAAATCGTAGCGTCGGTTACATATGTAAGTCTGATTTCTTCATGTTCACGATAATCCACAAAAGTCTTGAAAAGGTCAATAAGAACAAAAATTGTAAGGACACTGGATACTATCTGACCAAAACCGCCACCGAGAGTTCCAAATAAAATTGATCTGATATCCTGGAGGATATTTAACACTCCGGCAAGTAGCGCCAGTATCAGTATATAAAGGACGATAATAGTGACTAAATCAATTATCGTTTTAAATATTTTATCCTGATCTATCATGAATATTTTATAATGAGCTCTCATTTTTACTCCCGCATAGAAAAGATTGCGATTTCTTAAATTCCAACTTTGATACGTTAGTGCTTCTACAATATTGGCTAACCTTATATGAGCTCGTCCCAAAACCAATTTTATTCTCAAATCAGTAGGGTTTCAGAACTTTTTTCCATGCTCAGAAACTCGATTGATATTCAGAATACGAGATTCAAAAAAATCATTTTGAGTTCTGGGACGAGCTCAAAACCCTTCAGTTTTTTAACTTTTTAATTATTAATTCAGGCGTCAGGCCTTTCCAGTTTTTCCAGTATTTCCGGCTGCGCTTTAGGTTGCTTTTCAGACTGCTCTTCAAGCTGTTTTTTAGATGAAGGTAGCCTTAGGGATTCGATATCCCAGTTCGCTCTCTTTGATCCTGCCTGATACACGCTTTCAAGAAAATCAAGCACCGCCTTCTCTGGCGAATCTGCGTTTCGGACATCTTCATACATTAGAAACGCCTCCCCTGCTTCAGGGCTCCAGAAGGCTTCTTTCGGGCTCAGAGGTTCGTCCATAAAACCGGCCGGTTGTGGATGCATATATGCATAAAAAGCAGGCTCTCTTACGTTCTGGTCCCCTGCCCAGAACCCGAAACTGATCATCTCATGCGAAGAAGCCTCACGTTCTACAGGATCTGCCTCCTCCCTGACAGGAACAGGCCTGCCTGAGAATAGAGTAAAAGCCAGGTCAGCATGGTGCCAGAAAAAGTGCACAGGTGAACTTTTCCCTGTGAACCAGCCCCTGAAAACCTTAAAGATCGAATCGACCTGTACAAGGATCCTCCAGAACCTGTTCACGTATTCTTCATTATAAGACGCGTACTGATAATCCGATGTAAATGGCTCTGTCACTCCGGGTATGTCGTAAGGCACAGGCTTGATGCCTGCCACTATCCCGAGTTCATTAAGGCTTGAAAAAACCTTTTCATAAAACCCGGCAATAGACAGCCTTTTCAAAGGCACGGTTTTCGAATCACCTTCACTTGTCTCGATCCTCAAAAAGTGCTCTTTATCTCTGAAATCAAATTCCATTTCAAAAGTCATATCCTCATAAGGAATAGGTCCCGTAGTAAGCCCGCGCACAGACACATAAAAAGGCACATGCCACCAGTGGTTCATTTTCGGATTCAAAGCAAGCCTGACCTTTCCCACAATTTGCAGAAACAGGTGTAGTGTATTCTTTGTATCTTCCCACTCTTCAAGCGGCAAAGCCGGAAACTGAACGTCTCTTGTAAAACTGGTATTTACCATAATATCCCCCAAAATTAATCTCTTAACTTAATGACAATAGAATTTATTGATAACTCGACTAGAGTTATAAGATTTATTTTATACAAACCGGTTAATTTATAAGTTTAAAACATTTCCCACCCGGATAAAAAAATTAAAATATTAACATTAAAATAGAACTGAACAGAATAAAACAGAATAAAACAGAATAAAACAAAACCAAATACAGTCTCCCAAATTTATCATTTTAACTTATTTTTCAGGCAGTGTTTGAGTGTTCCACATATTCTATCACTGACCCGTCAGGATGCTTTACCGTCATATTCTTGCCGGTCGGAACTTTTGCAGGCCCGCGGATAATTTTTGCTCCTTTTTCTTCCAGATAAGCCCTGAATTCATCGAGAGAATCAACAAGAAATGTAGCCTGCGTACTTCTGAATGGTTTCAGAGCTTCATCCGAGCCGGCTATCAGTAAAATATCTCCTACCTGAGCCAGTTCCAGGCCAATTTGTGGGATTTCAAAACGCATGGCTGTGGGGGTGCCGAGAAGGTCTTCGTAGAAGTCAAGGGCTGAGTTAAGGTCGGAAATGTAGAGGCGGGAGAGGGTTTTTAGGACTTTCATTATGTCACCTGAGATGAAAGCACTTATACTTAAAGAGGATTTTAATATTTAACTTCTCTATTGTACACTTGACTCCCTAATTTGATTTTCTATTTGATTTCATATGCATAAAAGAAACAGTAGCTTAAACGCGTACTGAAAAAGGCCTCAGAAACTTCTTGAATTAAATGAATCTGAGTTCCGAATGCTATATTATCGGGATCTAAAAAAGAATGTTTAAATTTTCGTTTTTACCGGAAACCCTCCGAACACAAATGCACAATTAAGTTGCGGAAACCAGGGATTTCAGTCTACTAATTACTATTTTCTTGTATTCAACTAATCTGTAGTTCCAGTAATATTCCCGGATTTCTCTGTCACTTATCCTTTCTTCATTTTTAATAACGGGCTTTATGTATCCCAGTAAAAATGCTATTCCGGTATAGTGTGGTCTCTTTAAAGTATAGTTAAACACATTTAACAATATTAATATTGGATTTTTGTTTAAATAGTAAGCCATATATCCATTAAATTTATACCCGTTCCATAAACCCTGAGCACTGCTCGTTAACCTTTTTTCTACCATCTGGATTTCGTTAAACCTCTGGATGTGCCAGCCCCGCAGTATGGCTTTTACATTTGAAATAGAATCTGCAGAGGGTTCCAGTGAAAAACAGTCTGTATCAAAAAAACATTCTTTTGACCAGACTCTTCCTGTGCCTGAAGGGAAGTTTTCAGCCTGTCCGGACAGCTTTAATTTGCCATCTATTTCATGGTATAGTCCGCCGCTTGCAATCCCTAATTTTTTATTGGTTTCAAATTTATGCATTATTTTTTCAAAGTATTCTTTTTCCAGTATTGTATCTGCGTCCATTGAAGCAATAAAATTATAATTTATTTTATTTCTCTCACAGTAATTTAATGTGAAGTCAAATCCGCTTTTATAGACATAGGATACGTGAAAAATTATGTCTCTCGGTTGGGGAGGCAAATGTATGGTTTTTATCCAGGAATATCTGGATACGAATCTGTGTATTATTTTTGGAGAGCCGTCAGTACTTCCGTCATCAATAATTAACCAGAGAACAGGTTTTACAGTCTGGTTAATTACGGATTCAATGACATCACGAAGAAGCTTTTCTTCATCTTTTACAGGCGTTATCAACACGTACACAAGTATTCATTCCCCCTCAGTAAATAAAGAAATTCAGGGGGATATATAGTTGCCGTGCTAAGTAATTTTATCTTATTTTAACTTATTTTTGCCGGGAGTGTTAATTATTTTTGCGTATATTTTTATAAGGGCTTCAGGGTAAACTCAGCAATAAAGTTATATTCTTTCATCGCGTTCTCAGTATAGATATTTTTATGCAGACCGTCAAATATCTTGCAAGAAATAGCGGATTTTTGTTTCTTAACGGCATTGCAACGAATATACTCAGTTTCGTAGCTATGTTATATATCGCCCGTTACCTGGGCCCTGAGGACTACGGAATATTTTCTTTTGCTTTTGCTTTTATCTATTTCTTCAGTTTCATCCCTGACCTGGGAGTTCACCAGATACTTGTAAGGGAAACTGCAAAAGAACCTGAAAAAGCAGGGAAACTGATCGGCAACGGGACTATAATAAAATTCTTCCTTGCGTTTATTGCTTTACTGCTGGCTCTTGTTTTAATAAATGTCATAAATTTCCCCCTCTCCACAAAAAATGCATTGTATATAGCGGCTCTCGGACTGCTTATAAGCGGGACAGGAGCCTACGGAACCATATATGAAGCAAAACTGAGAATGGAATATTCTTTATTATTCAACCTTGCTAGCAGGGTCTTTCTTCTTGTATTTGTTTTCCTGGCTATTGCTAACCATTCGACGCTTAATGTTTTTATCCTTGCTTCGGTTTCAGCTACTTTTCTACATAATTTATTGATGGTCTTATTCTCAAAAAAGTTAGTCAAAGTATCTTTTGATGTTGACCTTCCTTTAATGAAACAATTAATAAAAGAAGCTATCCCGATTGCCGTTGCCTCGGTCTTTACGGTTGTATATTTCAGGATTGATGTCCTTATGCTCTCCTTTTTACGGGGAGATGCTGAAGTTGGGTTTTATTCTGCTGCCTATCGCCTTACAGATGCGCTTGTTTTTCTTCCGGCAGCGTTTACAACCTCCACATTTCCTTTAATGTCAAAATATTTTAAAGACTCTTTTGATTCATTTAGTTTCGCATACGCCAGGACTTTTAAATATCTTTTCGCTGCAGGTCTGTTGATTGCAGTCCTGGTAACCTTTACTTCGGAAAAAATTATATTAACAGTCTACGGCCCTGAATATCAGAACTCAATAATTGCGCTGCAAATCCTTATCTGGGCAACAGCAATTACATTCATAAGTGTCCTTATCAGCTCCACATGCGTTTCCAGCGGAAACCAGCAAATAATCTCAAAAACAGCCATATTAGCCGCACTTTTAAATGTAATTTTAAACTTGATACTGATCCCTTCGACTGGTTATGTGGGTGCTGCTATTGCTACTGTATTTTCAGTACTCGGGTCTATGACCTTTGGCCTGTTCTGGATTCATAAGAACCTTTTACACGAAAATCCACTCAAGGGAGCCATTTCTCCCCTCATAGGGGCATGTGTGGTATCTTTATTTATTATCCTTTTCAGGTCATATGCTGATATCCTGTTCCTCAGTGTTGCCTCAGTCCCGATTTTCGCTGCAGTCCTTTACATTACCGGCTGGATAGACTCTGATGACAAAAGCATTCTTTTAAAACTTATTTCCCGCAACACAGTTTGATACCGAGAGATCTTGATACGTTCCACGATAAATTCCACAATAAATATTACTAACCTCTCTTAATTACTAACCTCTCTTAATTACTAACCTCTCTTAATTACTAACCTCTCTTAATTACTAACCTCTCTTAATTACTAACCTCTCTTAATTACTAACCTCTCTTAATTACTAACCTCTCTTAATTACTAACCTCTCTTATTATCTGGCTTTAGATATCCAGTTTTATACATCCAGGCCGAAAAACAAAAAAGGTTAAAGAATGTTAATCCTTGATCATCCCTACGTCTCTGAATTTTTAAAAGATACTGCTGCAGAGCTGCAGGTTCCCGTTTTAAAAAATGAAATGGCAACCGGAATAAGTACGAAAAAAAAGCTGAAGTTTCTTGACAAAGCCGAGTTTATTGAATTCATAAAAGAAAAAGGTGAATGTTCTCTTTATTCCAATTCCGAAAATTCCATTGGCTGGATTTCTGAAAACCTTGGCTTTACCGGGCTGCCTGAGAAAATTGAGCTTTTCAAAAACAAAATCAAATTCCGGCAACTGCTAGAAAGGATATACCCTGATTTCTATTTCCAGGGAGTTGAGTTTGAAAAGCTGGATGAGATCCGTGTTGAGGAAATAAAGAAGCCCTTTATCATAAAGCCTGCTGTAGGTTTTTTCAGCCTTGGGGTACGTAAAATATCCACCAATGAGGAATGGAGTTCAGTCCTCCAGCATATAAAAGCCGAAGTCGAGGAAATTAAGGGACGTTATCCTGTGCAGGTGCTTGACACAGGAGAGTTCATTATTGAAGAAAATATCGAAGGAGAAGAATTTGCAGTTGATGCCTACTTCAACAGCGCAGGAAAGCCCGTAGTCCTCAATATCTTAAAACATATCTTTTCTTCGGAAAACGATGTTGGCGACCGGGTATACTTTACCTCAAAAGCAGTTATAGAAACCTACAGGGAAACCGTTGAAGATCTTCTAAAGGAAATCGGAAAGCTTGCCGGACTTAGAAATTTCCCTCTGCACATGGAACTGCGGATCGGGAATGATAGGAGAGTCCAGCTAATAGAACTGAACCCTATGCGTTTTGCCGGTTGGTGTACAACCGATATTGCACATTTTGCCTATGGGATTAATACTTACAGGTATTTCCTGGAACAGCTTGAGCCAGAATGGGATAAAATTCTTGCAGGTAAGGAAGGAAATAGTTTCTGCCTTGTCATATTGAACAAGCCTGCGGAAGTGATTTCGAAAAATGTAAAGGCTTTCGATTATGAAAAATTGCTTTCAGACTTTGAAAAGCCCCTGGAACTAAGGAAAGCCGACCATGAAAAGTACGGACTTTTCGGGTACGTGTTTACGGAAACAAAGGACAGCAGCTGGAGTGAAATCGAAAGAATTCTGAAATCGGATTTGAAAGAGTATATCACTTTTAAATAAATTAGATAGCCGGAATTCATTGGTTTGTATACGAAATCCGGGATAGAAGCTTTAAGTTCTCTTCCTGCACCACGCTGGACTGTAACCCGGTTTATCAGATGATAGCAACCTTAAATCAGTAACCACAGCTAGGAGCCCTGGATGATACTTAGAAATATATCCAGGTCTAAAATGATATTTCCCTTAACCCTGGAAACCGTTTTTCAATTCAGGTAAACATAAGCCTCTCCGCCAGCTTGCCTGGCGATTCGTTAAAAAAAAGAAAAAAATTTAAACTGATGGAAAAATAAAAAGGGCAGTTTTGCACGTAGAGTAATTCTGTTTTATTTCACTCGAATACCCGTTAGCTTGCTGCAGGGTGCGCAAGTGAAACTTTGATTTGCATATTGACAGTATTTTGGATGTTTAACTTTATGGTTTTTTCAGTAATATTCCTACGGGAAGTCATTCACTGATCCAGGCTTTTGCTTCGGAAAGGTCTTTGTTCCTGTAGGTTCTCACTGAGCCGGGAATAACAAGTTTGAATACTTTTACGGCATTAATTATCCATTCTACATCTGAGACAACTGCGATCTTTTCAAACTCTGTGATGTGCCGTATGCCAAACCTGGCATCCTCCAGCATGGCATCATCGGTAAACCCCTCAAAATCCTCACTCAATTGATAAAGGAGACGGATCTTCCCGTACTTCTGTGCTTTATCCTCAATAGCAGGGACTAACACTCTGTCATAGTCTTCTCCCGTTAATATTCCACTTACAGTGACTGCTACGACGTTTTCCGGCAAACCCTGTATAATCTCTATCATTTTACTCCCCCTTTTTCGGTTCTACTTTGTTTAATTCTACTTCGTTTAATTACGATTCAAAATTAATCAAATTTATTATTCCAAACTAATATATATTTTAACTTGAAACCAGCGCAAAGTTAATAGCGTACTCAAATACGGTGCTGAAGGATCAAATTCCTACTTGTAAAATCCTGATTGGAGACATAGTGTTTTACCTTCTTTCAAATAAATCGAGTCTTCAATAAACATGCAAATAGCGTAAAACCTGTTCGTTGTGTTTAAATCCTGTTTTTTGTAAATATGAAAACAGTGCCCCTGCAGCAAAAAATCTATTTATCAATGAAGGTCTAATCCTTTTAAGGTAAAGGGGAAATGGGGTACTTGTTCTGGAAGAAGACGTCATAGAGGTAAATAACCTGGAGTATTTTTTCGGTGAAGTAAAGGCAGTCGATAATATCAGTTTCACAGTAAAGAAGGGAGAGATCTTCTCTTTCCTTGGACCCAACGGGGCCGGGAAAAGTACTGTGATCAATGTCCTTACTACCCTCCTGCCTATTCAGAAAGGGAATGCAAAGATTGCAGGACATGATTTGAAAAAAGAGCCTGAAAAGGTCAGGGAATCCATAGGGATTGTTTTTCAGGAGCTGACCCTTGACAGGGATATGACCGTGCGGGAGATTCTTGAATACCACGGCAGGCTCTATTCCATGCCAAAGGCTAAGAGACAGGAACGGATTGACGAACTGATCAGCCTGGTCGAGCTTGAAGGAAAGAGAGATACTCTTACCAAGCACCTGAGCGGGGGGATGAAGCGCAGGCTTGAGATTGCAAGAGGGCTTATGACGCGGCCGAAGGTGCTTTTTATGGACGAGCCGACAATCGGGCTTGACCCTCAGACCAGGATCAGGATCTGGGAATATGTAAGGGACATTAACCGTCAGGGAACAACCATTTTCCTGACCACGCATTACATGGACGAAGCCGACCAGCTAAGTGACAGGATCAGCATCGTAGACCACGGAAAAATAGTTGTTTCAGGCAGTTCCTGGGAGTTAAAAAATACGCTTGGTCAGGACCTTATCTACCTGGAAACAGGCGACAACTGGACAGCTGCAGAGCTATTAAAGGATCTCGATAGCGTAAAAGGGATTAAGGAAAAATCAAAAGGAATAATTGTCATGGTAAATGTGGACGGGACATATCTGCTGCCTGAGATCATGGACAGGCTTCGAAGCGGAGGGGTCACAATCAGGGCAGTAAACCTCAAAAAACCGTCAATGGATGATGTTTTTGTCCATTATACCGGCAGGGAGTTAAGGGATAATGGGGCAGAAAAAGGTCCTGTTGTAATCCCCAGGGTCAGGAGGCGTTAAGAGGTGAACACCGGGTTTCTTACCATCTACTGGCGCGATATGCTCAGGTTTGTCCGGTTTCGGGCTCTGCTGTTTTCCTCACTTGTCCAGCCCGCACTCTGGCTTGCATTTTTCGGAATTGCTATGTCAAATAACTTTGAAAGGTTGACTGCAACCATGCCAGTCGCTCCCGATGTCAGGACTGTTGGTTACCTGACCTTTATAGGTGCAGGCGTTATTGCAATGACCACACTTTTTACGAGCCTGTTCGGGGGGACAGTGCTGCTCTTTGACAAAAACTGGGGGCTTATGCGGGAGACTCTCTCAAGCCCGCTTCCGAGAATCCATGTTATTATAGGGATAGGGCTGTCCGGCATGACCAAATCCTTTATCCAGGCAGCTGTGATCATGGGGTTCGGGCTTCTGCTCGGAGTTGAGTTTTTTGAGGGCTATACGCCGATACAGGTTGTTTACTCCCTGATAGGGATCATGGTTTTTGTAGGCACATTCTCCTTCGGGTTTCTTTTCCTTTCGGCTGCAATAGCGATAACTATGGAAAGCCCGGAAGGGATGCAGGCAGTAATAACTCTGCTTACCATGCCTTTCTTTTTCACGAGTAACGCCCTTTATCCTGTAGACTCTTTCCCGCCTATGCTCCGGGCTCTGTCCACGATCAACCCGCTCACGCATCTTGTCAGCGGCATCCGGTACTTTGCAATAGGAAGCGACTTTTCTGCAATTGGAATCCGCTATACTTACACGCAGGAAGAGATTCTTGTTTCCTATCTTGCCTTGCTGGCTTTTGCAGGAATAATGTTTTTTATTGCGAGGTGGAGATTTACCAAGGTTACCGTCACATAACTATTATGTGATCCACAAGTAAGTGTTACATGATCCGCATATTCAGAACAGAGAAAAGGGGAATTCTATGGTATGCACGCATAGGGATACAATAAAATTAGAGGATTTTGAACCGGGGTCAAAGGGTTGTGAAGAATGCCTGAAAAGCAGGGATAGATGGGTGCACCTGAGGATATGCCTGGCCTGCGGGCACGTAGGCTGCTGTAACCAGTCAAAAAACAAGCATGCGACAAAGCATTTTGAAGAGACGGGGCACCCGGTTATTCAATCTTACCAGCCTGGAGAAGACTGGAAGTATTGTTATATAGACAGCGAGTACCTGCAATAAAAGAGTCAAAATAAAGGGCACCTGTAGTAAGAACTTGAGAGCTCAAAATGATAAAAATGACGGGAGGCTTAATTCTAATTAAAAAAAAACCTTTTTTCAGAAACTTAATTTCCAAAAATATATCCCTCCTCTTATCCCTTGATTTAATAAAAAAAGATTAGATAAAAATAGCTGAATAAAAGGGGTACAAATGAGTTTAGCAGGTCAAACAGCCATTGTAACAGGAGGGAACAAAGGGATAGGAAGAGCTATCTGTTTCGCTCTGGCAAAAGAAGGAGCAAATATCGTAATTGCTGCAAGGGATGAGAGTGAATCCAGAGAAACTCTGGATAGGTTAAAAGGCATGGGGAGCAAAGCATTTTCCATTCCGGTTGACGTGCGCAGCGAAGAAGATGTAAGGCGCCTGATCTCGATGACTATTGATAAATGTGGCAGGCTTGATATTCTTGTTAATAATGCAGGGGTGGCATATAAAAGGCGGCTGGAAGAAACCACCCTGGAAGAGTACGATAAAACCATGGATACAAACTTGAGAGGTGTCTTCCTCTGCACAAAATATGCAATTCCCTATATCAGAAGAAGCAAGAACGGAAAGATCATCAACATCTCCTCAGTAGGAGGGCTGCACGGTATACCTGAATTTTCCGTATACTGCGGCTCGAAATTTGCTGTAAACGGCATAACCGAAGCAATTGCCTCCGAACTGGAAGGGGAAATAAAGGTTTACTCAATCTGCCCTGGCGCTGTGGATACGGATATGTACCGGTCAATCTATGCAAATACGCCTGAACTCAAACCTGAACATATTGCGCAAAAAGTTCTGGAGCTCGCCTCTCCTGATTCAAGAGTTGCATCCGGGAAGATTATTGAGTTAAGTGCTCTGCCTGCCCCTCAACTATAAGAGTTTAAAATGTAAAAGCAAAGATATAGAATTTGGTTAAACGTACAGGACTTTGAATTCGGAATTCAAATTCGAAATCTTAGCTTATCGAACTCTGAATACATGTTATCTGAGGAACGCCCGTTTCTTTTTTAAGGGTTTTAAGGAGAGTTTTTTCAAGTTGATCTTCAACTCTCTGTTTTTAGCCTTATCAGAAATTAGTTTTAGAAATACTGTTTCCAAAAATGTATCCTTTATTTTGATAAATAATTAAATGAAGTGATTTTTATGAGATTGAGAGGTCAGACAGCCGTCGTGACTGGCGGGGGGAAAGGAATTGGAAGGGCGATATGCCTGGCACTCGCAAGAGAAGGGGCCGACATTGTAATTGCTGCAAGGACAGGAAAAGATATTCGGGAAACTGCCCGAATGGTAGAAAAAGAGGGTAGAAGAGCTCTTGCAGTAAGTACGGACATCCGAATAGAAGAGGATGTCAAAAACATGGTTTCAGATGCGATAAGTGCCTTTGGAAGGGTTGATATTCTCGTAAACAACGCAGGAGTAGCATACCGGAAGTATATGGTAGATACATCAAGAGAAGAATATGAAAATGTTATGGATACCAATGTAAAAGGCATGTTTTTTTGCACGAAATATGCTCTTCCCTATCTCCTTAAGAGGGGAGAAGGCAGGATAATAAACATATCTTCAGGTGCTGGAAAGCATGGGATACCCAAACTCTCTATATACTGCGCTTCGAAATTTGCTGTAATCGGTTTTACCGAGTCTATTGCTTACGAAATAGGAGGAGGCGTTCAGGTATATGCAGTCTGCCCTGCAAGTGTGGATACGGATATGTATCGCTCGCTGCACTCGGATGAGCCTGTCCTGAAACCCGAAGATGTTGCAAGGAAGGTACTTGAACTTTGTTTGCCAGAAACGACCCTCCCTTCAGGCTCTTCAATTGAGGTTTACAGATCTCCTCTCAAGGTTGTCTAATTCAGATCTTACTTTGCTGAAAATTCATGCCTTATTTATTTTATTTTATTTTGTTGAAAATTCTGTTTTTGTTCTGTGAAAAGAGATGAAAAAAGGAACAATATTGAAATCAAGGTGGAATCATGTTCAAAAACCGTAAAGATGCAGGAGAAAAACTGGCTCAAGCTCTTGAAAGGTACAGGGTTGAAAACCCTCTTGTCCTTGCTATTCCGCGTGGAGGAGTAGAAGTGGGACTGCAGGTTTCAAGGAGTCTGGGAGCTGACTGTTCCCTCATAATTGCAAGGAAACTGCCTTTTCCTGATAATCCGGAAGCTGGATTCGGGGCAATTGCTGAGAATGGGAGCACCTTTATTTTTGAAAATGCCGGTTACTGGCTTGCCGGAGAGACCATCGATCAGATCAAACAGGAACAGATTGCCGAAATAGAACGGCGCGTAAATGCCCTGAGAGGGGGAAACCCCCTGCCTGACATTGCAGGAAGAACAGTGATCCTTATTGATGACGGGATTGCTATGGGCTCTACTATGAGGGCATGTATCGAACTCTGCAGAAAAAGAAAAGCAGGAAAAGTTGTGGTTGCCGTACCTGTAGCAGGAAGAGATGTAGCAGACTCGATAGCAAAAGAAGCCGATGAACTCGTTGTGCTCGAGATTCCTGTCCACTTCAGGGCTGTTGCTCAGGTTTATGAAAACTGGTATGATGTCTCGGATGAAGAGGTGCTTGACCTGCTCAGGGAAAGGATCAGGGAAAAAGAGCTGAAAGAACATGAGTTTGATCAATCTGGACCAGGGACCTGAAAGAAATCCGGAATTATAAAGAGATCGAATTAAAGGATCGAATTAAAGAGATCGAATTAAAGAGATCGAATTAAAGATATTGAAGTAAAGGGATTGAAGTAAAGAGATTGAAGTAAAGAGGCAAAATTAAAACACTCAGAAGCCAGATATTAGAAATGTATAATATATCAGGAAATTCTTGGAGTTCCGTTACCAATTTCGTTATTCGTATGTTTTTATTTATCTAACTCGGGATAAGTATATGACCTGCCGAGTGATCACAGGGCGATCTTAAAGACTGGTTCTGTTCTGGTAACAGGACTGGTCATAGATTGATAGATTGGTCATAGATTGGTCATAGATTGGTCATACTAACTCTTTTTCACTGTTCTTCGAATGCCCGACAATCTGGTCAATATTAGGGAATGCTATTGCCAATCTGTGCCCTTAACTCGCTCCCGGGCAAATCTCCATGTTCCGGGCATTATATCATTATGGATCTTATCTGAAATTCAGGGAATAGCCAGCTAAATTAAAAGCTTTGTGTTATTTCTGAATACCGGAAAGTATTCCTGTCTGGAGAATTTACACTCCTTAATCGACAGGAAATCCCCGGAAAACTCACAATTATCTGGCAGGGTCAGAAATCACTGAGGCTTTAAACCCGGCTGATCGTTACACTCTTTGTAAATATGATGCCTCAGCCCGAAAGATCAATTTGCTTAAGAACGATTAATTTGGTTAAATCGGACTCATGCGCTGGCATCCTAAATAAATTTAATGAAGGTCAAACACCTTCAAGAGGAATCTCTGCACTCGAAAAGAGGAATTAAAATATATTAAAAATAGATGTATATAGATCTATAGATTATATAGAGCGGCCTAAAATATATGGAAAACATAAAATATAATGAAATGGTCTGGAATACCATAAGAGACATGGATTTAAGGAGAACAGGTGGAGGCTCCATAAATCAAACATAAGTGGAAGAAATCTACAGCATTATCATAATTATAGCAGTTTGGAGTTTAGAATCTCTGGAGTAAGGAAAAAAATGGATTTACTTGTCATAGCAATTATCCTTGCAGGCTTATACATGGCCTGGAACATAGGGGCAAACGACCTCGCAAATGCTATGGGGACTTCAGTAGGAACGGGTGCCCTAACAATCAAGCAGGTCATTGTCATTGCCGCTGTGTTTGAATTCCTGGGTGCCGTGTTCTTCGGAAAACGGGTTACCTCAACAATTGCAAAGGGGATCGTCCCCATTGATATGATCAGCAGCATTCACCCGGATATCGTGGTGTTGGGGATGCTGGCTGCAATTCTTGCCGCAAGTTTCTGGATAACACTCGCAACCTTTTACAACCTTCCCGTATCAACCAGCCATTCCATTGTCGGTTCTGTGCTCGGCTTCGGGCTGATCGCTGCTTATAACGGGACTATCTCTTTTTCTGACATTCACTGGGCTGTCCTTTTGAAAATCGTTGCCAGCTGGTTCATATCTCCGGCTCTTGGAGCTATTTTTGCATTTCTGATCTTTTCTCTGATAAGGAGTGTTTACCTTCACAGAGCTTCAGATATGCCTGCCGTTGAGAAAAAATTCATATTCTTACAGCTCATTACTGCCTGTTATATCGCATTTGCGCACGGGTCAAACGATGTAGCAAATGCTATAGGTCCTCTCTCTGCCGCACTTAACGTGCTGGGGGTAACAGGGGCCGAAATCCCTATCTGGGTGCTTATAATGGGAGGCCTCGGCATGGTAATAGGCATGGCAACCTGGGGCTATAAAGTGGTCGAAACCATAGGGTCAAAGATCACGGAACTTACCCCAACTCGAGGCTTTTCCGCGCAGTTTGCAACCGCCTCGGTTGTTCTGCTCCACAGTTATAGCTCCCTTCCGATTTCGACTACTCATACCCTGGTAGGTTCGGTTATTGGTGTAGGGCTTGCAGGAGGGCTTGCAGCCGTTGACCTGAGCGTAATCTGGAGGATTATTTCTTCCTGGATAGCAACAGTCCCCATAGCTGCCCTTACATCGGCAATAATCTTTGTGGGGCTCGAGGTGATCTTTTTATGAAAGACTACATCCGTTCCGTACTCGACGTGGTCGCAGAATCTCCCTTCGTCCCCCTCGAAATGCATGCCAAAAAAGGTGTGCTTGCAGTCGAAAAACTTGCTGAAGCAATGGAAGCTTACTGTACAGGTAATCAGGCACTTCTTAATGAGCTAACTGATGAAATCGATACACTGGAACACGATGCCGACAAAATCAAACAGAAAATCAGGGCAAGTATACCCTCCTCCATCAGGCTGCCTGTGAACAAAAAGGACCTCCTTTCTTTCCTCAAACAGCAGGACTCTATCGCCGACTTTGCTCAGGCTTCAGCCTACTGGATGACTTTGCGTCCCTGCAAAGACCTTCCTGATGAAATCAAAGAAGGTTTTCTGGAACTCATGGCAACCTCCCTTAAAACAGCCCGGATGTATGACCAGCTCGTGGGTGAACTTTACAAGCTGCTTACAACGTCTTTCAGCAAGGAAGAAATCAAAGAAACAATGCAGATCATCCCTGAGGTCGAAAAGCTGGAGCATGATGTGGATGTGCTTGAGACAGCCCTCTTAAAAAAGATCTTTGAACACGAAGAGGCTCTTGGGGGGGCAGGAGTCTGCCACCTTATGGGGCTTGTCGAAAGGATAGGAGGCATCGCCGATAAGTCCGCAAGTGCAGCTGACCGCCTGAGATCTATGATCGTCAGAAGGTAATCGCTTTTTTATTTCATCTTTCTTTTTTACTTCATATTTCTTTCGAGCTATGAAGATCCTTTTTGATCAGTTTGCCGCTTTATTCCAGGGTCCAGAGAATAAGTTTTTCAGTTTTCTATTCCTGCACCACGCTGGGCAGGATCTGACTGTCAGGAAGGCCGAAAATAGAACCTGCAAACCAGTACCTCTATTAAGAGAAAGAAAACAATAAAAACACCCTCTCGCTTGAAGTAATATTTTTCTTAGCTTCGGAAATCGTTTTTCAGTTCAGATTAATATTAACGCCTCCGCCAGCTTGTCTGGCGGCCTTTCCCAAAAAGAAGAAAGATATAGAAGGACAAAGAAGAAGCTTTGAAGAGCAAAAAAAGCAACAAAGGAGGCTTGTAAATGGATATTTTTCAGGTAGAATTAAGTTTTATTTTGTTTGTACTTTGCCAGTTTTTATGCTGCTTCTGATTATTGTCTATTTTTCTACCGCATTTTATTTCTTGTATCTCTTTTCTTATGCCTTTTTTCTCTTCTTTCTCTCCCCTTATAACTTTTTTTGGGAAAGGCTGCTCTCCTTCGTCGAGCGTGACAGGAATGATTTAAAACCGCAAGTGAAGCTGTACTGGTTAGAAATATTTGCGATTCAATCCTCCTGAGCAAAGCTAACTGCTGTTAATCTATAAATTAGTCTATAAATTAGTCCTCTTGAGCGAAACGGAGTGGAGCGAAAAGGACCGCGTACTCCCGAGTCGCAATTCGGGCGAGTCGCAATTCGGGCGAGTCTCAATTCGGGCGGCTGATAATTACGGCTGCAGCAAGAACAAGCAGGCATCCGGTAAGTGTGCCTGTTGAAAGAGCAACTCCAAGAAAGAAGAGATCAAAAAAGACGCCTGCAACCGGCTCGATCAAAGCAAGCAGGCTCCCTGTCTGAGATTGAAGGTTTGCAAATCCAATGGTCTTCAGAACTCCTCCTATTCCCACGGAAATTTTCGTTCTTTTTTCTCAATCAGCTGGAGAGAGCGATATCGAATAGGTAATAAATTAAATGAGGAAGATTTAAAGGTATAAGAAAGAAAAAGATTACTAGAAAGAAAAACAGGTACTGTAAAGAATTAGTGCTGTGAAAATTAGTACTATGAAGATTAGTACTGTAAAAATGAATCTGTGAACATGAGTACTGTAAAAATGAATATTGTGAAAATGAGTACTGTAAAAAACAGAATGTACCTGTCACCCTCATACAAAATTTTATTCCTTAATTATGAATCTATTTAGAGAACGGATAGGTTAGGGCTTTTTATGGATAAAAAAATTACAGTTTATTTGTTCTTATTGGCTATTATTGCAGCTGGTTCCGGATGTATCTCTCAGCCGGCTGCATCTGATGGAGATATTGAAAGCAGTGTAGATGTCGAAGAAATAAAAGGCCTCTGGCTTGGGACCCTTCAGGTTCAGGGCGGAGCGGAATTAAGAATTTTATTCAACATTTCCACCAGACCTGACGGCTCTGTTAATTCGACAATGGACAGCCTTGACCAGGGAGCAAAAGGAATTCCTGTAGACGTTGTCACTTATAAGGATAATAATCTGCATCTGGGAGTTAAATCCATATTGGGTACTTTTGACGGGACACTTTTAGAGGATGGCAAAACAATCGAAGGCGAATGGAAACAGTCCGGATTAACTCTTCCGCTTGTGCTTTCTCGTATTGAGAAAATGCCTGACACGCGAAGAGAACAGGATCCTGTAAAACCCTATCCTTATGACGAGGAAGAAGTTTTTTATGAAAATGAAGAAGCAGGAGTAAAGCTTGCAGGCACGTTAACTCTTCCGCAATCTGAAGGTCCTTTTCCGGCAGTAATTCTCATAAGTGGTTCCGGCCAGCAAAACCGTGATGAGGAAGTTCTGGGCCACCGTCCGTTTCTTGTACTTTCGGATTATCTGACACTCCAGGGTATTGCCGTGCTCAGGGTCGATGACCGGGGCATTGGAGGGTCAACCGGAAACTTCTCGCAGGCCACTACTGAGGATTTCGCAGGAGATGTACTTGCCGGAATTGGGTATCTAAAAAGCCGCGAGGATATAGACCCGGCCCGGATCGGATTGATAGGGCATAGTGAAGGCGGTTTGATTGCCCCGCTTGTAGCAGTACAGTCATCTGATGTTGCATTTATTGTAATGATGGCAGGCCCCGGCCTTACAGGAGAAGAAATTCTATACCTCCAGAGTGACCTTATTGCCAGGGCAGAAGGGATGGATAACGAGACTATCACCCGGAATGATATTCTTATGAAAAGCATGTATTCTATAGTAAAAGAGGAACAAAATAACACAATTGCCGCGGAAAAGCTTCGCAAGCTCCTGACAAATGAGCTGGTAAACATGAGTGAAGAAGAAAAACAGAACTCCGGCTACTCCGAAACTGCCCTTGAAGCTCAGATTCAGACGCTTTTGTCACCGTGGATGCGCCATTTCCTGACGTATGATCCCAAACCGACATTGATGAAGGTTAGATGTCCTGTACTGGCAATGAACGGTGAAAAAGACCTCCAGGTACCACCAGATGAAAACCTGCAGGCAATTGAGGAAGCCCTTAAGGCGGGAGGCAACAAAGATTATATCACAATAGAGTTGCCAGGGCTCAATCATTTATTCCAGACCGCTCAAACCGGGTCTCCTTCTGAGTACGCAAAGATTGAAGAGACTATTTCTCCTGCTGCTTTGGAACTGATAGCGGGCTGGATTTCGGAGCGGACATACGAAATGGAAGATTAAGTAGTGAAATGGTAAGCATCCAAGAGGACCGAATTACAAATATTTATAACCCATACAATGGAATTCGCTCTGCCGAACCATTTTTGCCACTCTCAATTCAGGAGAGCGGTTTTCCCGCGAAAAAAGAAGAGAAGAAGCAAAATTCATTAATTAGAGTAGAAAACCGGCAAGGATACAACCAAAAAGAAGTCAATAATACCCGAAAAATACTCTTTTTCCAATTTCTTCTTTATTTTTTATTTCTCTTTTATTCTGCTTTTCTATTTTTGATTCTAAATAATGTCCAACGGTTGATCAAGGATTGCCTGCCCGTAAAAACACAAAAAACACGAAGGCAGTACCTGGACTGAAGAAAACAAGAATTTTTCAAACCTGATTCAGGATACACACCCTGATCTGCCTAAATATTTGCCAGTCTCGATAATGAGCTGAAAGAAAATTTTAAAGGTAGTAGATAGTAACACGTTTATGGAAGGTGGTGTAGACACGAGAAGTATGAGACTCGAAAATAACCCGAAAAGCAGGCAGCGTTCTGAAATACAGGCTCTAACTTCTATTTTCTCCTGAAGCCGGCAGGTCTGCACTGCTGGAAACTTAAAAGGCTTTAACAGTTCTGGTCTGCATAAAGAGCCGTCTAGAACAGGCACTCTCTAATATAAAAGAATCTCTGAAGAGATTAAGTGTCACTCACTCTCGAAAAGTCCTGTATTTGAGTTTTAACTGGTGAGAGGTATAGTTAATCGCAATTTATTACCTCATAACCTTTTAAAAAATAAGGTAAAGGTTTATAAAGCTTTAAATTTATTTTTCTATTTTTATTTTTGATCTAAGAAAAAAGTATTTTTATATGTTCATTTTCCCAGTGGGTCTTGAGCGTGTATTCTTAGATCAAAAATAAAATAGGAGGAAAAAAATGAATTTCAATAAAAAGTCTATTTTTAAAGTTATGGCATCTGTTTCTGCTGTTCTGATGCTGTTGGCTTTACTTCCTGCAGGAGTCTCTGCAGCTTCAACATGTAACCAGGCAGATAGTAACCAGGCAGCATGTACCCAGACAACCGATGAACGGGCAACATGTAATAATGGAGACTGTAGCCAGGCAAACTGTGATGTAACCTCCTGCGATGAAACTTCATGTGACGGGACCTCATGTAATGATACCTCGTGTGGTGAAATCTGCTGCAATGGAACAGGTTGCAACGGAACCGCATGTGATGAAAGCTGTGACCAGGTAAACTGTGACGGAATTTCGTGTGAAGAAACATGCTGCGATGGGACATGTGATGAAACTTCATTCAACGGAACCTGCGGTCAGGCAAATTGTGATGGTGAATGTGACCTGACAACCTGCGATTCTTGCTGCGACGGAATTTGCTGTGATGGGACCTGCTGTGACGAGTCATGTGACCAGTCCAGCTGTGAAGCCGACTGTGAACAGATAAGCTGCGATGGAACCGAGTGCGGCATCACCTGTGACCAGGTTGCCTTTGATGCCAACAGTGACATGGGATGCTTTGAAAATGGAACGTGCAACCTATCTGCGATCCAGAACAACTACGGCTTTGACTGCTCACAGACAAAGAGCTTTGAAGGATCCTGCCCTGTACAGGCTGCATCTGCCTGCAACTGAAAGTCCTTAAAGGGCTCATTCAGGATTAAATAAAATGTGAAATTAAGAATTTCGAAAAGCCTTTAAATCCAGCCATCTACAGAATTGAATTATAAACAATCCATTAAAGAGGCTCAACGAAATTCTCTTTAATTTATTTTTCTGCAGATGTGAAATGAAATTTTGCAGACGATGAGATTTTTACTGATCTTTTACAGGTCTCCGGTCAGGTGAGGAGAAAGTTCCTGATAAGGAGTTACTCCACACAGTTTACACCCGTTGATTATTACACTCAATTGCTATTTGGTGACTGTTATTCTCAAGTCTGCCTCCAATCTCCGCTTTACCACGCCCTGTCATTTCCTGCATCCTGACATCAACTCGGCCGGCTTCGAAGGTAAGGATTATTCTGCACTGGTTTATGTTTCCCACTTCGTCCAGATAAATAACAAAAATATTGTCCGACTCCCGTGATCCTGTCGCTGCTGCAAGGCTAAAACTTCCGGAAGAGATCAGGGATATATTATCCAGATCCAGGAAGTATTCTTGCTCCTGATTTTCAGGCAGGCCCAGGATAAGTAGAGCCTCTCTCTTCTCTTCTTCAAATGTTACAGTACTAAATTCCCGCGGGATTTGGGTCGAGAATATACGTTTTACCTGCTATCTCTTTTGCTGTTCCCGGCAGTTGCGAGCAGAATCATTAAAATACCAAAAATTCGACAAACTCCGAATTTTCTGTATGTCTTATGACTTCTATCCTCAATAACCCGATATTTACATTTTTCCCGTAAGAATAGAGATAATATTCCTCGAATTTTTTATGGCATATAATTCATTTTTGCGATATGATTAAATTCATTTTACTCCTAAAAACCAAACCTTTACCCGGGGAAAAGTAAGGCAGTTTATCTAATTTCAGGACAATTAACGGGTTGAGCAAGATGTCAGTCGATCAGATCCCAATCGGTAAATTCTCCCTTATGACCCGTCTCTCCCAGAAAGCTCTAAGGCTCTATGACAGAAAAGGATTGATTGTTCCTGAGGTAAAGGATAACTTTACAGGCTACCGTTACTATACGGTTCCCCAGATTGAGCAGGGAATGAAGATCAAAACTTTTACTTTCCTGGGATTTTCTCTGGAGGAGGTTTCCATGCTTCTGGACGCAGAAAGCGCAGGAAATTATGAGATCATTGAGGCCTGTTTCAGGAGGAGGCTTGAGGAAGTCCGGCTGGAGGTCGGGCAGCTGCAAAGGATCGAGGGCATTTTACAGGGCGCCTGCAAACATAATGGAAAAGTTATGGAGATATTCAAAATGTCAGTTACAGAACCCGTTATCAAAGAGATTCCAGAGCTACGAGTATTGAGCAAGCGTGAAAAAGGGACCTTCGCATTAACTATTGGAAAGCTAATTGGTGAAATATGTGCATGCGTCAGCAGCCCTGAAAACCAGCGGAACCGTGTGAAAACTACAGGCCCGATTATGTTCCTCTGCCACGACGAGGAATACAAAGAAACAGGTGCGGATATAGAGATCGCACTTCCTATTTCAGGAAGGCTGTCGGTAGAAGATCCCAGGATGGAGATAAAAACACTCCCTGCGATAAGGGCTGTTTCCGTTATCTATCGAGGCCCATTCCACGGAGTTGAAGCAGGCTATAACAGAATCTTCTCCTATGCGGAAGAAAACAATATGGAGACATTTATCCCGAGCAGGGAGCTGTACTTTAATGACCCTGCTGAAGTCCCGGAAGAAGAACTCATGACTGAAGTTCAAATTCAGGTCAGGAAGAGGTAATTTGGTCGTTGCTCCAGATATTACTCCAGAAATCTGGAGCAGTTCTTTTTTCAAGAGAGATTTTTTCAAGAGATTATGGCTGCGTAATAAGTAGGATCTTATCCATTACTAACTAAAAACAATACAGTGATGCAGCTATCAAGGATAGTAAAACCAGAGTTATGAATAGAATCCTATCTGTTACCTGGCCAGTTCGGGAATTCAAGATTAGTTTCTTTAACCTCATATTCAGGATGTTCCATAAGACTGTGGATTACAGAATCAGCAATCATAAAATCAGTTCTGAGAAGTTTCAATGATTAAAAAATAAGATTGATCCGGGAACTAGTTTACCAACAAGTTAAGGAATAGGTTCTATGTCTGGTAAGAAAAATGCTACCTTCTATAGAATTTACAAAGTTTTAGAATTTATTATATAGCCCGCCCAATATATGTTATTCAAAACTAGATGCATTTTTATTTTATTTTTATATTAAAAAGTAAGATTATATTTTTGTACATTTTTATTAAAAGTAAAAGGAACTTTCACATATCTTATTGTCGGAAGATATTTTTCAGTAACTGGCCTAGAAAATTTCGAACTTTTATTTTTATAAACTTCTGAATTATAGTTCTTTCATAGTTATATTCTCTGAAAATTAATACATTGTCGATACAATTTGAAATCACTTTCACTGACATATAAATAATAATATAATTTTGCCAATTAATGATAGAATTTTACCAATAATACTATTCTCTCATAACCAGTGTGGAATTAACTGGTAAAATAACATCTATCCGGCGAATCAGTTGGAGGGAAGCGGATCGAAGAACCAGA
The DNA here is from genome assembly GCF_020804225.1 of Methanosarcina sp. DH2. Lineage (GTDB taxonomy): Archaea > Halobacteriota > Methanosarcinia > Methanosarcinales > Methanosarcinaceae > Methanosarcina. The sequence continues at coordinate 64,376 of NZ_WJBI01000001.1, read as the reverse complement.
CCGAGTTGTATCAAACTGAGCAAAAATCTGGAGTGGACATAAATGGGGAAACGAGTATTTGAGAGAACACAAAAAATACTGTGTATTTTCACGATAATCTTTTTTGTAGTATCAATAACAGCTGCTTCTGTGAACGCAACGAATGAGGAAATGTCAGGCGAAGTATCACCATCAGGCAACGTAACAGAACCTGAAGAAATACAACCAGCAGTAACAGAGCCCACGGAAACTGAACTTACCGAAACAGAACCCGCTGAGACAGAACCTACCGAAATAGAACCAGTAGAAACGGAACCTGCAGAGACAGAGCCTCTTGAAACAGAGCTTAAAATAACAGAACCTGCTGTAATAGAGCCAGTTGAGATAGAGCCCGATATAACAGAGCCTGTAGTAACAGAACTTATCGAAATAGAGTCTCTTGGAATAGAGCCTAATATAACAGAGCCTGTAGTAACAGAACTTATCGAAATAGAGTCTCTTGGAATAGAGCCTAATATAACAGTGCCTGCAGAAGCAGGAATTAACATAACAGAGAATGAAGAAATACCTATTCTCTTAATACCACCAACAGCCGGAGCAAGCGACAATATCTCTATAATTGACGACGCCGCAAACATTACAGCTACTGTGGATTTAGGAGACAATCCTGGAGCAGTTGCAGTCAGCCCTAATGGAACAAACATATATGTAACAAATGTTGTCAACAATACCGTTTCTGTAATTAATACGGTTACAAACAATGTTATAACTACCGTGGATGTTGGAAATTATCCTGCTGGAATTGCAGTCAATCCAAATGGAACACAGGTATATGTGGCAAACGTTTACAGCAATACTTTGTCTATAATTGATGCGATTACAAACAACGTTATAGCTACAGTTAATGTTGGAGATTATCCGACTGGAGTTACAGTCTCCCCGGACGGGACAAAAGTATATGTGACCAATGTTTACAACAACTATGTTACTATAGTTAATACGGTTACAAACAACGTTATAACCACAGTTAATGTTGGAGATTATCCTGCTGGAATTGTAACTGCGGGACCAAACATATATGTTGCGAATGTTTTCAGCGACACGATTTCCGTGATTAATGCGGCTACAAATAATGTTATAGCGACAGTTAATGTTGGAGACTATCCTGCTGGAATTGCGGCCTCCCCGGACGGGACTAAGGTATATGTGACGAACCTTTACAGTAATACTGTTTCTGTAATTAACACGGTTACAAACAATGTTATAACTACAGTTAATGTAGGGAAGTATCCTGCAGGAATTGCAGTAGATGGAAAAAATGTACATGTGACAGATATCTACGGTAAAACTGTCTCTATAATTGATATAGACACAAATTCCGTGATATCTACTAAACCTGCAAAAAGCGTTCCCGTCACTTCCGGGAAATGTGCCTGTCCTCTCCCGGTAATAAAACCAGCACCTCCTGTTGCGGACTTCAGTGGCGACCTCGTCCTGGCGGTGCAGTTCAAAGATCAATCGAAAAATGCAACCAAGTGGAGATGGGACTTTGGAGACGGAACGAAGTCGACTGATAGGAACCCTCTACACGTATACGAAAAACCAGGCAAATACAAAGTTAAACTGACCGTACACAATGCAAAGGGTACAGATTCAAAATTTGGCATAATCAATGTCTGTAACTATATTAACTGCGCCAGGTAACTGAACAGCACCGGATTAATTGAACCGTGCCAGGCAGCACAATCAAGCCATAAGCCACTGGATTTCGGAAGAATATCCATACTTGAGATTCAGGTTCAGGTTCCGGTAAGGCAAGAATAATTTCTTTGTAGCATTTTCGTACAGAACTCTACATGTATAGCTCCAGAAGTATGGAGTAGTTCTCTTTTTTACCAGAAGCTTGACTGTGGTATATTTTTTCCAATTTGTGCTACTTTTCAGTGTTCAATCTAAAATACAATTGTTAAAGTAAAAGTTAGATAGTAGTCGAAAACTATTGATCAAAATCATAAAAGGCTACTTTAACTTTTTCCTAATTTAAAAAATGTATTATAAGTATCAAAGCTAAGGAATAGATACCATTCTTGATAAGAAAAAGACTAGTTTCCATAAGATGTATGAAGATATGAAACTAATCTGTATGTTCGCCCAATATATTTTATTCAAGACAATATGAACTTCCGGCCTCTTTTCACATTCGGTTAATGGATTATGTTTTGTTGACCCTTTTTTGAGGTCAGGAAATGCGTTAAAAAAATATCTTCTTGACATATATTTATAGGGACTAGACGATCTACTTCAAAGCTTTTATTATTATAATATACTTATTTATATTTCTCTAATTATTATATCAGATCAATATAATCTTTCCCTGATACAATTTGAAGGCACTTTCAATGGCTATGCTAATTGTATAAAACTTTGATGATAATTTTTAAAAATTAGTATGGGCGACGGATTGTAAGAAATATTTTCCAGTAGATCTGTCGAACGGGAGTGGGTTAAAAAACCAGGTCAAAATTGTATCAAACTTAACAAAATCTGGAGTGTATAACAAATGGGGAAACAAAAATCTGACCGAACACAAAAGATATTAAGTATTTTCACGGTGATTTTTTTTTTAATATCAATAACGGCTGCGTCAGTAAGCGCACAGAATGGGGAAACGTTATTACCAATAGAGCCAGGGACTAATGAAACAGAAGAAGTAACAGAGCCTACTGAAGAAGTAACAGAACCTACTGAAGAAGTAACGGAACCTACTGAAGAAGTAACAGAGCCTATTGAAGAAGTAACGGAACCTACTGAAGAAGTAACAGAACCTACTGAAGAGGTAACGGAACCCACTGAAGAAGTAACAGAGCCTACTGAAGAGGTAACAGAACCTACTGAAGAGGTAACGGAACCTACTGAAGAGGTAACGGAACCTACTGAAGAGGTAACGGAACCTACTGAAGAAGTAACAGAACCTACTGAAGAAGTAACAGAACCTACTGAAGAAGTAACAGAACCTACTGAAGAGGTAACAGAGCCTACCGGAGAAGTAACAGAGCCTATTGAAACAATACCACAGGAGGATATAATAGTATCAGGGGATAGTATAACAGTACCAGAGGATGTTGTAACAGTACCAGAGGAAGATGTAACATTACCAGAAATCATATCACCAGCAGTGGAAACTAATGGTACTTTCACTATAGTTAACGAAGATAATACTACATCCACATTGGAATTAGGCCCCGATACTGGAGGAGTTGCGGTCAGTCCAAATGGAACATATGCATATGTGACTAACATTAACAACAATACTGTCTCTGTGATTAACACAATAAACAACAGTGTTGAAGCCACAATCAACGTTGGAAATTATCCTTCTGGAATTGCATTTGCAGGAGAAAAGGCATATGTGACCAATGTTAATAGTAACACTGTCACTGTAATTAACACGATAAACAACAACGTTATAGGCACGATTAATGTTGGAAATCATCCTGGCGCTATTGCAGTCGCAGGACAAAATGCATATGTGACTAATATTAACAGCAACACTGTCTCTGTAATTAACACAATAAACAACAATGTTACAGGCACAATTAATGTTGGGGAGCGTCCTGCCGGAATTGCAGTCGCAGGAGAAAAGGCATTTGTAACTAATGCTAATAGCAATACTGTCACTGTAATTAACACAATAAATAACAACATTATAGGCACGATTAATGTTGGAAGCTATCCTACTGGAATTGCAGTCGCAGGAGAAAAGGCATTTGTTTGTAACGCAAACAGCAACACTGTCACTGTAATTAACACGATAAACAACAACATTATAGGCACAATTAATGTTGGAGAATATCCTGCTGCAATTTCAGTAATAGGAAATGAAGCACATGTGACTAATCTTAACAGCAACACAATCACTGTAATTAACACGATAAATAACAACATCATATCAACGGCACCTGCAAGGAGCATTCTTGTTCCTCCATCTGGACATTGTGTGTGTGTTATTCCAGTACAAAAACCACCATGTCCGACCTGTCCATGTCCTACATGTCCTACAGTACCAAAATGTCCTGCTGCAAACTTCACCAGCAGTCTCGTTCTGGTGGTAAAGTTTACGGACCTATCAAAAGATGCGAATAAATGGTACTGGACCTTTGGAGACGGGACAAACTCAACTGAGCAGAACCCTATACACGTATATAATAAACCCGGAAATTACAGAGTTAACCTGACCATAAGCAACAATAACTGTACAGTTATGAAAAGTAATGTAGTCAACGTCTGTAGCAACACTACCACCACAAGATAAAAGAATACAAAATGTCAGATAATGAAACAGAAACAGGTAACATATCGAGTACTATCAATCACCGAATTTCGGAAAAATATCATAATCGAAATTAAATTCGAAAAAATACATTTGTAATGCTCCAGAAACCTGGAGCAATTATTTCTTTTTTTCCAGAAACACAACCGTGTTATAAGCAGGAGGTTCAGGCTGGATTCTCTGTTCCTTAAAGGCTTCAGGAAAATCAGGTAGAAAATCTCTATTCAGCAGTTTCATTAATCCTTTCTCATAAATTCTATACGAAATCCTGCACCCAACAGGTATCACTTTCAACAGGTGATTAAGAATTTCTTTTTTAGGTTCGGCCTGGGCAGCTATCATAATGGCTCCGGTGCCTGAGTCAGGGTTTATGAGATCTTCTTTACTCAATGAAAAATGGTTTCCATTGAGTATACTGATATCTCCGTAAACTTCAAGCTTTTTAAGTACCTCTTTAGAGAGATTTGCTCTCACAGGATCCTGTTCTATCCCTGTGCTCTTTACCCCATGCTGCTTTAGAAAAACGATCAGGGTTAGGGGAAGGGGTCCGCTCCCGAGAAAAAGGATTCTATCTCCCTGTTTGAGCCCGAGACCCTCGTATTCCGTTCTGACCAGTTTGAGATAATTCCCGTAGAAAGGAAATCCCTCAAGGACTTTCCAGGGCGATTTACCTGCAAGGATCTCGTTTGCATGCTCAGTTTCAAGCCTTACCGTATAGAGGTTTCTAAACCTGTAAATTGAAATAAAAATCGGTTCCAACTCCCTGTTGTTCAAAAGTTCCTGGACTGCATTATCTCCTGGATCCAGCATAACAAGGGAATTCAGCCTCTGAAAAAATGACCCATATTGATCGGAAGAACCATAAAGGATTTCTTTTTCAGGCAGATCCTTTATTTTCTCATATAGATCGAAAATTTCCCCGAGAATAAACCCGAATGACATTTTAACGCTTTCGCTAACCCCTCCAATCATACCTAATCCCCCAAGACTATTATGGCGCCTTTGAATATATTCCTGTTGAGGGTTTCTGGGGCTTGAAACCTGAAAAACCACGGATTATAAGTTTCGATTTGCTGTTTTCCTATTTGATTCTCCGGCCTCTTTTACTTTCTGACTTTCATGCTGGCTTTTCTTTTCTTACGGGAAAGGCCGCTCTTCTTCGTCGAGCGTGACAAGAACGGCCCGATATGGCGAGTACTGTTGTACGGGTTAGAGACCTTATAAGTTAGTCATCTGACCGAGGCTTGATGCTGCCAACCCATAAATTGGTCCTCTTGAGCGCAGCGAAAAGGGCAGCGCACTGCAGAGCCGCAACTCTGCTGAAACAGACCTCGTGCTATTGTACTGGCAGTGCAACCCGAAAAATCCCAGATTTTCTATGATCCCGAAGCGAAACTCAGGAGAAGAAGCATTAGGAAAAAGCTCAGGAGAAAAAACATTAGGAAAAAGCTCAGGAGAAAAAGCATTAGGAAAAAGCTCAGGAGGTAAAGAATTAGGAAAAAGTTCTCGCCGCAGTTTGTTATTTTTTTCTTTTATTCAATCGCGAAACGTGTTCCGGAAAACCTTGCTGGATAAAGCTCCAAAAAAACAATATATGAGAACTATACTTTCCTTATTGCCTAAAAATTTAAAATGAACTCTGGTACTGACACAAACTAATAGACATTTAACAATCATCCAATGATCTCTGAAACTGACCACCATGTTTTTTAAACTATTTTCCCTATTCCTGATTATTCCTCTTGTGGAGATCTATCTCCTGATCAAGATCGGGGGCATAATCGGAGCTATAAACACCGTGCTTATCATTCTGATAACTGCAAGCCTTGGGGCTTATTTGACAAAAAGTCAGGGCTTTCGGGTGCTTCGCCAGATCCAGAACGCAACAGCACAGGGATATGTGCCGGGAAACGAACTCCTGCACGGGCTCTTTGTATTAATTGGAGGCTTTGCTCTCCTGACTCCTGGCTTTCTGACCGATGCCATAGGTTTTTCCATGCTAATCCCTCAAATTCGAGAAATCTATGTGGGGATAGCAAAAGGGTTAATAAAGAAAAGAATACAGCAGGGCAACTTTCAGATGCGGATGTACACGGACTTCAGGTAACCCGCAACCTCAGAAGCCAAAAAAGTCTTCAAGGATTAAGCGAAATAGAATTTGGTGTCAACCTGAAATACCATCTGAACAGTTTATCTGAAACACTATCTGAAAACATTCTTTTTCATTTATATTATTTTACATCTTTTTTATTTCGTTCTCTTTTATTTCGTTTTTTTGGGAAATAAGATTATTAGAACAGGACCCCGAACACGTAAAGCGTCACTGGAGCAAGAAAAACCGTAATCAAGCCAGCAATCCCTATTGCAAGCCCGCTCATTGCCCCTTCGGTTTCCCCGAGTTCTATTGCCCTCGTTGTCCCGAGAGCGTGGGCGGCTGTGCCGATTGCAATGCCAACTGCGACGCTGTCTTTTATGCGGAAACAGCGGCAGATAAATGGTCCAAGCACAGCTCCTATGATTCCTGTTACTATAATTGCAGCCACTGTTATTGCAGGCAAGCCGCCTATCTGTTTTGAAATCTCTATCCCTATGGGGGTGGTTACGGATTTCGGGACAAGAGAATTAGTTATGGTTTCATCAAGCCCGAAAAAGTTGGAGAAGATAAGAATGCTTGAGATTCCTGCAATGCAGCCTGCACTTATTCCTGCAATTATGGGGAGAGCATCGCGTTTAAGGAGCTGGATTTTTTGATAGAGAGGCACGGCAAGAACAATGGTTGCAGGCCCGAGGAAGAAGGAAATGTAGTCCCCGCCCACATTATAAGTCTCAAAATCTATTCCGAAATAAAGAAGAAAAAGAATTACAAGAATAAAGCCCACAAGAAGAGGGTTGAAGATAGAGGAACGTGTCTTTTTATAGAGCAGAATGCCTATCTGAAAAGCGGCTAAAGAGATAAGAATTCCAAATAGGGGCGTATTGAGGAATTTATTCAAAAAGTCTGCCTGCACTTCAGCTCACCTTTTCCGTATTTCTTTCGCGCACCTGTGCTCTTTCATGTGCCTGTGCTCTTTCATGCGCCTGTATTCTTTCGTGAACCTGAATTTCTTTTTTATTTATCTCGCCTTTACCGGTCTCTTTACCTAAAAAAGCCGTATCTATCAGCTTTCTTTGAAGGGTCTTTTTGACAAACTCTACTGTCAGCCCCGTGACACCCAGGATTATTACTGTTGAGATAATGGAAACCCAGAGGATTGCAGTCCATTTTCCTTCAAGCAGGGCAAAGCAGGTTATCAGGCTGACACCTGCGGGAAGGAAGAAAAATGCCAGGTTATCGAGCAGGAAATCGCTTATCCGGTCTATCATTTCGAGCTTGATTACACCCGTAAGCAGACCGAAAAAAAGGATTAACATACCCAGAATATTGCCTGGAACAGGTAGCTCGAGAGCCTTATGAAACAGTTCACCCAGAAAATATATACTTAGAATAATTGAGAATTGCTTTAGCAAGACCTCATTTTCCTCCTGTTGATTGAAACTGGACTAAAGAAACCAGGTTATAAATACCTTCGGGATGCTGGAAAATTGTTTACGATGAAGATTACTTACAGTGTACTCAAGCCGTTATCAAAGCCGGGATAATCAAAGACTGGATATTTCGAATATCCAGGTACAAACTGAAAGTTCTTAAAGGGCACACAATAAATTCATATCGAGCAAACTCCTATTTTCCTAGGGTGTTCTGATGGGAGAGAATCGATTCGTATACATGGACCATGCAGCCACCACTTTCATAAAACCTGAAGTGGTTGAGACTATGCTGCCTTTTTTGAAAGAACATTTCGGGAATCCTTCATCCCTGTACTCAATAGGCAGGGAAGGCAAGGAAGCTGTGGAAACCGCCAGGGAAAAGCTTGCAAAAGCTCTTGGCGCTGATCCCGACGAAATTTACTTTACCTCAGGAGGGACCGAGTCTGACAACTGGGCTGTCAAAGGAACAGCTTTCACCAGGCGAAAGAAAGGGAAACACATTATCACCACGCCAATCGAACACCATGCAGTGCTTTACCCCTGCGAGTATCTGGAAACGCAGGGCTTTGACGTAACCTATCTGCCTGTAGACACGTACGGGCTTGTGGACCCTGCAAAGCTGGAAGCCGCAATAAGAGAAGATACCATCCTGATTTCGGTCATGTACGCAAATAATGAAATGGGGACTATAGAGCCCATTTCAGAGATAGGTAAGGTTGCCAGAGAGCACGATATTCCTTTTCATACCGATGCCGTACAGGCAATAGGCAATATCCCCCTTGACCTGCAGGGGAAAGATAAGGATGTGGATATGCTCTCCCTTTCCGCGCATAAGTTCTATGGACCAAAAGGGATAGGAGCCCTCTATATCAGAGAAGGGACAGAAATTGACAATTATATGCACGGGGGAGCGCAGGAGAGGGGAAGGCGGGCTGGAACAGAGAATGTTGCAGGCATTGCAGGCATGGGAAAAGCAATAGAGCTTGCAACTGTGAAGATCGAGGAGCATAGTAAAAAGATAAAGAAGATGAGAGACAGGCTCATGGCAGGAATACTTGAAATTCCCAGCTGCAGGCTAAACGGGCATCCGGAAAAACGACTTTCCGGGAACCTGAACTTCAGCTTTGAGTATATAGAAGGGGAGTCCCTGCTGCTCATGCTTGACCAGATGGGGATCTGCAGTTCAACAGGCAGTGCCTGCTCTTCGGGTTCTCTCGACCCTTCACATGTGCTCAGTGCAATAGGAGTGCCACCGGAAATAGCCCAGGGTTCTCTGCGCCTGACCCTTGGGGATGCAAATTCCGAAGAAGATATTGATTATGTACTCGAGGTGCTGCCTGAGGTCGTTGGAAAATTGAGGGCTATATCTCCATTCTACAAGCCAGCGAGTGTATGTGAAAAATAAATACAAAATACATACCTATCTTAGGAAGTAAGTACCTTGAAAATCGGAAGGGGCATTAGTGTAGACAGAAGCTGAAAATCCTGAGAAAACTTAGAGCCGATGAAGGCTGAGAATCCTGATAAACAGATAGCAATCTAAGAAGCGAGGGAATTCTGTGTATAATAAAAAAGTGATGGATCATTTTATGAATCCTAGGAACGTGGGGGAAATAGAGGATGCAGACGGGGTTGGAGAAGCCGGAAACCCTCATGGGGATCAGATGAAAATTTTTCTGAAAATCCGGGACAACAGAATTGAAGATGTAAAATTCAAGACTTTTGGCTGTGCAGCAGCAATCGCGTCCAGCAGCATGGCGACCGAACTGATAAAAGGCAAAACTCTTGAAGAAGCCTGGGAGCTTACAAACGAAGCTGTGGCCGAAGCGCTTGAGGGGCTACCTCCGGGAAAACTGGAGTGCTCGGTGGTTTCCAGGCAGGCTACCCATAGGGCGATTAATGATTACCGCAAAAAGCAGGGGCTTGAACCCCTGAAAGAGCAGACCTGAAAGAAAAAAACATATAAAGTTTTCATAAATCGCCGTTCACTGAAAAATGCCTGAGGCTTGAGGCTTAAGGAGGCTTACCCAGGAGGTTCAACATTCTGAAACCTCTGCAAGTCTTCCGTATATCTTTATCGTAAACTTGATAATAATGACACCTGATCATACCCTATGAAAAAAATAGGGATTGCGATTACTGACCCGGAAGACTGGACAGCCCGGGCACTCATAAAGGCAGCGAAGGAAAAGGGGTTTTCTCCTTTTGTCCTTGACCTCAGGGCAGCAGAGGTCAGTGTAAGTTCAGGAGCTTCTGAGTCAGCAGCTCTTTTTAAGGCAGGGGAAACCCTGCTCTCAGACCTTGATGCACTCATTGTTAGAGATGCAGGTGCAGGGGCTTTTGAAGGAGTATCTTTCAGGTTTGATATCTTGCGGGAACTGGAAGCACAGGGAATTCCAGTTATTAACTCTCCAGAAGCTATCCAGAATGCGGCAAACAAGTATCATGCTTCTTATCTTCTGGCAAAAGCCGGCATTCCGGTGCCTGAAACCAGAGCTGTCCAGAGTGTAGAAGCAGCCTTAAAGGTAATATCAAGATTCGGGGATGCCGTCATAAAACCTGTTTTTGGTTATAAGGGAAAAGATATAGCAAGGGTAAAAGAAGGAGAAATCCGGTTTTCAGATAAAAAAACAGGGCCTGTACCTGTGGAAGAGACACTCGAAAGTCTGCTCGAAGAGAGGGGAATGCTGTATATCCAGGAGTTTATAGAAAACCCCGGGAGGGATATAAGGGCTTTTGTTGTGGGAGACACAGTCATAGGCGCAATTTACCGAAAAGCCGCTGCAGGTTCCTGGGTGAACAATCTGAGTCAGGGAGGAAGTTCAGATAGGTGTGTACTTACCGATGAACAGAAAGAAATTGCCGAAAAAGCTTCCCTTACGATAGGCACAACATTTGCAGGTATCGATATTATAGAAGGGACTGAAATTATAGAAGGATCTGAACGTGTAGAAGGGCCTGAAGGCTTTATCGAAAACAAAAATAAGAAAGGTAAAGGTCAAAGCAATGAAGGTAAACAGAGCTCCCGAATACTTGAAGTAAATGGAACGCCTTCAGGAAAAGGAATTTTTGATGCGTGGGGAATAAATCCGGCCGAGCATATCCTGGAATACTTGCAAAATATTTTATGAATTAACTATAAATGTTATTGGAGATAGTATAACATATTTTAGGAAGATTATTAATAGAGGTATTCTCAAATCTGTAAACTATCAGATATGTGAAAGCAGTAAAAGCAGCCGCATATCTGAAGCAGTCTAAGAAAAGCTACAAGAGATCCTGAGGTTAACACTCAAATCCGATCCAAAAAGGCTGCACAGAAAACATTTAAGATATAGGCTGTCTTTGAATAAGCCCGAGGCAAAAGATGAGCGAATACAAACAGTGTATAGTTACCCGGGATGACCTGAAGCTTTCTAAAGGCAAATTTGCTGTACAGGTGGCTCACGCTGCCCTTTCTGCAGCTGAATGGGCAAGCAAAAGCGACCTTGAAAAATGGAAGGAAGGAGGGCAAAAAAAAGTTGTCCTGAAAGTCCCCACTCTTAAGGACCTTTACGAGCTTAAGGAGAAAGCAAGAAGGGAAGGGCTTCCGACAGCTATGATACAGGATGCAGGACTTACGGAAATTCCTCCCGGGACAGTCACGGTGCTCGGAATCGGACCGGCAAAAGAAGAGATTATGGATAAAGTTACAAGGGACCTTAAACTTGTTTAACTGTCAGTGTGCCCATAAAAAGGACTGTCCCGTTATAAAAAAGTTATCAGAAGATACCTGAAGAGATGTTTTCATTGACAGAAAAAAGTTCTGCCTGTCATTCGATTCAGGAGGGCATTAATGAATAACTCAGAGGTTTTAGAAAAAAACGCACCCTCGATGATTGCGGTCTTATTTATATGCCTCGTACTGGTTATGATTACCGGATTTATTTTTTCGGATTCTATTGGCAATTTTACGAATGAGTTAAGAGATTATCTTGGGCTGGGTGCGGAGACTGAAAGCTCTGAAGAGGTATTCATGCCTGATATGGCTTCTTTTACTCTTCCGGCAATACCTTCGTATTCCACTTCGAAAAGCGAACTTACTCCCATCCTGAGAACTCCACTGCAACCTGGTTTTTCTCTGAGCAGTAATTATCAGACTTCAGAGTTTTTCCAGGGAGGGGTAAGTTATTTTAAAATCAGTATAAAAAATGAAGGACGGAACCCAATCTTTATTGATAGGTACGGAGTTTCGGTTAACGCCTCCGAAAACCGGATCTTTTCCGAAGACTGTGGAGCGCTGCTTTCACCGGGAGAAGAGCAGAGTCTCGGAGTAATTGCAGTTCAGGTGCCTGAAGAGGAAAAAGCCAGATTCAGTATCGTACTCTGGCTTCTTGCATCGACATCGGAAGCCAAATGGCATGAATATGAGCCCTATTTCCTGAACGGGTTCACTGCAGACCTGAAGCCGATGCCCGAAAAAAATATTCCAAAATACAGGTACAATCCTGATTATTATTTTAAAACAATAAACCGACTGGTGGAACCGGCCGAACCCGATGTAAGAGGCAGAGCAGCCCAGGTAGCCCGCTCATATCCCGGAGCTTATAATATCTATCAGGTCTGTGCCCTCTTTGACATGGTAAAAGAGGAAATCGAGTACGTAAGTGACCCGAGGGGCAATGATGTATGGGAGCCAGCCAATGTTACCCTGAGGATAGGAGCAGGGGACTGTGAAGATCAGGCAATTCTTCTTTCATCCATGCTCGAAGCTGTTGGAGGTACGACTCGAGTCTATCTGACAGATAACCATGCCTTCGCAGCTGCCTATATAGGCAAAGGAAACGATTCAACTGAAGCCGCAGTTAAAGGAGTAAGGGCTTATTACGGAAATGTTGATGTAAACTACCTGACCGACGAATACGGTTCCTGGCTGATGCTGGACCCGACTTCCAGTCTTTACGCAGGCGGACTTCCCGGGAAAACAGCTCAGGTAAAGGTTCAGGCAGTTGGAGAAAATGAAACTTACAGGAGCTGGACATTCGTAAACACAAGCACGGTAAAAGTGATTGACATCAGCACCAGAGCAATTAAATAAGTTCCACTTTAACCTTGGTATACACAGGGGAAGAAAACACTTCCCTGGAAGCTGCTGATCTGTACTACTAATCAGTAAATCTATTAATCAGCAGATCTTATTCTTTTAATTCCTGGTCAAAAAATCCAGCTACAAATCTTACCCAGAAATTTTACTAATTTATTTAAGGAGTGTTTGCAACCTATGGAAGTTCCGGAGATTGAAAAACAGATAGGAATAAAACTTTACTTTACTGATACAGAAGGTCTTGGAGGGCAACTCCGCCAGGAAATTGAGGATTTCATTGTAAAAGAAGTTACAAACCGGGAGGAAGGACAGGAAGGAAAATACCTCATTCTCGAACTCACAAAACGAGACTGGGATACACATCATTTTACCCGAACTCTCGCAAAAATCTTGCAGGTAAGCCAGAAAAGAATCAGCGTTGCAGGCACAAAAGACAAAAGAGCGCTGACCACCCAGAAAATCAGCATATTTGATACCGATGCCTCCCAAATTGAAAAAATTTACTTAAAAGACATAGAGATGAAAGTGCTGGGACGCTCACGGAAGTCTGTGGAACTTGGAGACCTGTGGGGAAATGATTTCATAATCACAATCCGGGATATTGAGAGTTCTCCCGAAGAGACACGACCTCTGCTCAAAAAGACAACAGATGAAATCCTGACCCAGGGCGGCGTCCCCAATTTCTTCGGGATCCAGCGTTTCGGCTCTGTCCGCCCTGTCACCCATATAGTAGGAAAAGCCATCATTGAAGGGGATTTTGAAAAAGCTGCAATGCTTTATATCGCCGAACCCTTCCCGGATGAGCCCGATGAGACAAAAGCAGCCCGCCAGTTTGTAAAAGATACCCGCGACTATAAGGAAGGGCTCAAAACCTATCCTCTCCGCCTGGGTCACGAAAGGGCAATGATGAACCACCTGATCGCAAATCCGGAAGATTATCCCGGAGCTTTCCGCGTGCTTCCTCAGAACCTTTACAGGATGTTCGTACACGGATACCAGTCTTACATATATAACATAATCATCTGCCGCAGAATCGAACGCGGCATTCCGTTAAATCAGGCAGTGGACGGAGATATCGTCTGCTTCAGGAACGAAGCCGGCCTTCCTGATTCCTCAAAAACTGAGAAAGTCACCTCCGAAACCGTAAATGCAATGAACCGCCTGATAAAGCTCGGCCGTGCTTTCGTTACAGCCCCACTTCCGGGCTTTAAGACTGCATTTGCGTCCGGAGTACCGGGAGAAATCGAAAGTGAGGTCCTTAAAGAACTTGGAGTCTCTCTTGAAGGTTTTAATATAGAAGAGTTCCCGGAAATGAGCTCAAAAGGCACCCGCAGGGAACTCCTCCTGCAGGTGGAACCGAAGTTTGAGGTTGGAGAGGATGAGTTGAACCCCGGAAAATCAAAGGCGGTTCTGGAGTTTATGCTGCCAAAGGGAAGCTATGCGACAACCGTGCTGCGGGAATATATGAAAGTGGACCCGCTGCAGATGAGCTGAGAACTCGAAACAATTCGGGCTGCAGAAAAATCAGTCCTCAGGAAAAACGGACTGTTCAAGGCGCTCTCTACTCTTTATATCCCGGGCAGCCGTCTTTTTTCCAAAACCTGTGCTCGCAATGCTCACAAGGAAATAGCGGGTTATTATGGCCTCGGAAAAGGGTAATGCAGTTTTTGCCCCCTTGGCATAGTGGTCCTTAAATTCCTTATGCAGGAGGTCCTGACGGCAGTATTTTCAGGGGTCACGAGTCTCCGTTTAATCGTTGGAAGTTAATACAATCTCAGAAGCAGGGAAGTTGGCCTTCCTCACTTACAGGTTTTCCATTCTTGAGAAAACCAAACTCTTTCCAGAGCAAGCCCAGCACGACCAGGAACATCAGGAATTCCGCAACCGGGGTTGCGAGCCAGACTCCATTAAGGCCAAGTAAGGGAGGTAAAATCCAGAGCAGAGGAAGGAAGAAGAGAAAAACTGTTCCTAGCTGGATGAAAAGAGCGTATCTGACTTTGTTTATCGACTGGAAATATACGGAACCCAGCATAACCGTCCCATGGGCAAGGAGGGCAAACATGAAAATCTCCATGCCGTTAAGAGTAATTTTCAGGAGTTCGGGGCTGTCGCGGTTGAAGATAAAGATAAGCTGTTCCGGATACATAGAGAGAAGCATGAAACCAATCAATCCGGTCACGAGGCAGGAGATAACAGTTATCTTCAAGATCCCTGCAACCCGGGAATAACAACGGGCTCCGTAATTAAAACCGATGATTGGCTGGGTTCCAACTGCTATTCCTTCAAAAATCAAGGAGAAAATCGAGAAGACATAACCTATAATTCCATAGCCTGAAACTGCGAGTTCCGAGCCGTAACTGAGCAGCATGTACTCGTTCGTAAAGAGCAGGACGAATGTTGAAAACTGCATTGCAAAGGAAGGAAAGCCTGCTTTCATAATTCTGAGAATTATTCCCGACTCCAGAGAGAGGGACCGGGGTTTTAGCCTCAGCCCGGCCCATCCGCTGAAAAAATACAGAGCTAGCAGAATTCCGGAAAGAGAGAAAGCAATAACCGTGGCTATTGCAGCCCCGGTAACCCCCATTTCCATTCGCATGACAAAGATGTAGTCAAGAATCAGGTTTACGAGAACACTTGCAACCACACATATCATAGCAAGTCTTGGTTTCCCATCATTTCGTACCAGAGGTTCGAGAGCAATAGACAGAATCAGGAGCATCGAGCCTGAAAATATGACTCTGAGGTAACTATTTGCCATGTCAAAGACCGGGCCAGAGGCGCCCAGAAGGCGGAGATAAGAATCCGAGACGGCCAGCCCGATGGTGGTGAGCCCTATTCCCACAAGCAGGAGCAGGGGAAAAGCATTATGTATGAGTTTGAGGGCTTCCTGCCGATTAACTCTGCCAAGGGCCAGGGCCACAAGGCTTGAAGTCCCGATCCCGATCATCTGTCCTACAGCAATTATGGCCAGAAGTGCAGGAAATGCAAGAGTTATCCCTGCAAGCCCCTGGCTACCCACAGCATTCCCGACAAAGAAACCGTCAATAACTCCCTGGATTCCAGCGACAATTAACCCGATGGTTGCAGGGAGAACGAATTTCAGGAAAAGCTTTCCGATACTTGCAGACCTCATTTCCCGTTCATCTGTCATATTTTACTCTCCATAAACGAAAAAGGGGATATTTAGTTAGGATAACTAATATATAAGATCTTCTTCGCCTAAAAAATATAATTGATAAATTCGCCTCTGTATTCAGGACAAGATCTATAGGAAGAGACGACGAAACTCAAGTTTTAGACTTCCTGCAAGCGAGTGCCAGCAGAGCGGCACCCATAAATGAAAAAATCAGTCTGCTGTAGAGGAAGTCTTCTGGCAAAGTATAAGGTATTGGACTCTCCATGACCCCCAGATACCAGCGCAGGGGCCACGAAAGAAAATTATTCCCGAAAATGTCAACCCATACAGGAAACCTCGGATTAAAAAATCCCAGAAACAGCATAAGAGGCAAAAGAGGGTAAAGTAGTCTGGAATTGATTCTCCCGACCGCCAGGGCAAGCCCCAGCACAAAGACCTGGGAAGTCAATAAAAATAACAGTAAAGACAGCATGAATTCAGCGTAAGCATAGAAATTAAAGTAATAGGCATAATACACAAAGCTTAATAAAATCGGCAAGGACGCGGCAAATATAAAAACAGCCGTGATTAGCAGCGGTGAGTTAAGAAAACATTTAATGCGATTGTCGGCATGGCACATTAGGCTATGCCGACTTTCGCTATTTCATGGTTATTCTGGCTTGCTCAATGGCTTTTCCAAAGTCAAACGCACCGATGAAGTTATAGACAATTTCGATTTCCTGTACTTTGTCACCGGCTCCGCGTCCCCGCTTGCCGGAAGTTTTCGACATAAGGATTTTGTCGATAAACTCCCGCAATATGGTTGCATCGAGCTCGGTCAGGTTGGTATACTTCTTCGCCGTTGCGATGAAGCTCTTGACATTGGACTTGCTTTTTTCCTGCTGCTTGACTTCTTCGCGCAAGATTTTAGACGTAGCCCTTAAATTGTCCTGTTCAAGCTCATAATCACGGGATAGCTTTATGAAACGCTCGTCGGTCAGCTTCCCCGTAATGTTGTCCTCAAAATGCGTTTGAAAATCATGTCAAGCTCGGCAATCCGTTTTTCCGCTTTCACAAGGGTATTCTTTTTCTGCGCTAACGCTTTATCCCTCGCTCGCGTGTCGGTTTCCGCAGCTTCACGGATAAAATCATCCTCATACTGCGTCACATACGCGATTGCTTCCCGTAGGTTGCGTATAACGATTTCTTCTAAGCCACGTTGCGGATAGAGTGAGTTGTGCATAAGGTACGGTCTTTGCGGTAGGTGGAACAAATGAAAATATGGAAGCAAATTATTTGCTGTCTTGCTGTTCATCCGCGTTTTCCTCCAAATACTTTTTTAGTTGCCGCAACGTGCTTGTCCGCTGATATTGGACAGTGGCGCGTAAAAGGTTCAGCATTTCCCCGATTTCCCGGTCAGACATTTCAAGGAAATAGGCCAGCAGGATAATATCGCGTTTACGCTCCGGCAGAGTTCGCAGGGCCTCCGCGATAAGCTCGTTATTGACGACTACCTCGCGGCCTAAAATATTGAAAACCTGTTCCGTGGCAAAGTATCTATCCACTGTAAAAAGC
The DNA here is from genome assembly GCF_020804225.1 of Methanosarcina sp. DH2. GTDB lineage: Archaea > Halobacteriota > Methanosarcinia > Methanosarcinales > Methanosarcinaceae > Methanosarcina. The sequence continues at coordinate 46,766 of NZ_WJBI01000001.1, read as the reverse complement.
TGCTCCATTTCTTGCGCCGACAACTCCGAAAAGGATACCTCACGTTCACGTTGCCGTTTCATTTCGTCGTAGTGGTCGCGGGCTTCGTGCTTAGTACCTTTTTGCAAAAGCTGTCAAAAGCGTATTGCTTGTTTCGCTCATGGCTTGAGGGTGTCACATTCTCACCCTCTTTCTGCAAGAGCGGTGATGGCTTTTCCCCTTTCGCCACTATTACGGTGAGCATTGCAAATCTGCAAAACTCACGGAGTGGTTTTTGAAAAAAATGGGGCAAATGCAAAAATGCGCCCGGCTGGACACAATCCAGGCGGGCGCAAGAGGATAGGTAAATATTTCCTATCGTGTAATGTGTGTAGATACATTGATAGGCGTGGTATGCCCCGTTCGGGTAAGGGCTTTTTTTGATGGTGCAAAATAAGGATTATTTTGTCGATAGACATAGCAGAACATGGCGGCAACCTCCTTGTTACCGCCGTGTCCTGAAAAAAGGGTGACTTTAATACACCCTCCGCAATCCAATTTTCTCAAAAGGAAAACGGCGGCTTTGATTTTCGGTTATCAAAACCGCCGTCAGGCTACGCTATACTGTTTTAGGCAAAGCTAATCAGCCGCCGCAACAACGGTTTTTTTATTTCTCGTTGGGGCAGTGGGTATGTTACTATTCTGTTTTTATCCCGGCACATCAAGCCAATTTGACCGATGTTACTTCATCTATTGGTGCTAAGGCTGACTGCGCAGTATGCTTATTTTCTGCGTCTTGGTGATTAAGGTTAGATTACTTTAGCAATCATTTGAATAAGATTATAATACTTTCCGTTTTCAGCTTCCCTCATCTTTATATCTTCCTCGATACCTTGCCAATAGCTGGTATGCCATTCATCCCACGACTGTTTACAGCAGAGCATTTCACGAATGTCAATAATTTCAATACCTTTTTCTGTTTCCCATAAGTTTTTCCACCAATCAAGAGAATGAATAGTCCTTGCCACCTCATCATTCCAAAACGGCTTCATTTTATCAGGGACATTTTCCCCAAATTCATATTTTATGCCGGGAATAGCCACGGCGATATAGCCGCCCTTTTTCACAAAAGGAATGAGCGACGGGAGCATTTCTACCGTATCACCGAAATAATGGTAAGCGTCCACGGTGAACAACAAGTCAAAATATCCGTTTGCGAAAGGCAACCCTTTGGTCGCGTCTACGGAAATCGGAACGGCCTTATCATCAATCCCGATAGATTGAAAACGCTCATAGTTTTCAGTTGGCGAAATCCAAAGGTCGGCGGCGAAAATGGATGCGCCATATTTTTTTGCCAACAACAGCGTAGAAAGACCACACCCGCAGCCGAGGTCAAGGATTCGCATATTCTCATTGATGTTCAGGTGCGACGACAATTCCTCTGATAACCGCATGGCGTTTGGTCCCATCATTGTGGCTTTCAGGAACTCAACATTTTCATCATTGGACATAAACTGGTCTGTAAATGGATACATGGTATTCTTCCTTTCTAATTTTCGCCTTATATCTCTTAATCATAATTCAATTATACCCTGCTTCTGCCCCCTGAAAGAGTTTTTATTCCGGAATTCTGCTTATCGGAAAGCCCGGTTTTTTTCGATGCAGCTTTCGATCCGCTCTTTTTTTTCGGGACCGAGACCTTTTAAAAGCGCCATATAATCCAGCAACTGATATACGGTCAGCTCCTCATAAAGTCCGAACTCCTGGGGCAGGTCCCCAAGCCGGTTCTTAAGGTAATTCTCATTTTTACCTATATCCATTCCATCAATTGTTATTGACCCTGTAGACGCAAGGAGCTGCCGGACAAGAATTTTCATAAATGTGGTCTTCCCTGCCCCGTTTGGCCCTATTAATCCTATGATTGAAGGAGGCCGAAGCTCGAGATCGATTCCTGAAAGCACGGATTTTTCCGAACTGTACGCTTTTGACAGGTTTTTAATTTCAATTTCCATTGTTTATTCACCGTTTCCCCGAACCGGGTAAATTGAACTATTCGGGCACCAACAAAAAAGAAAGCAGAAACAATAGTGGATAAAATCAACTCTTGATATAAATATCTGATGATAAAAAATCACACTCCGGAAACAAATCGGACATCATTCACCATCAATAGAAACTCTAATTTTGCTTTCCTATTCTATATTTTTTTCCATTTCTCTTTCATTTCCTCCTCTTCCGGACCCCAGATACAAGAAACACGATGCCAGACAAAAGGATTACAGGCGGGGACCAGAAGGTCAGACCAGCCAATAACCATAATACTCCCACACCAGTAGTATACGGGTCCAGGGCTCTAAGAGAAAGACAAAGAACCCCTACTAAAGCTATTAGCCAGGAGCCAAAGACAAGGGACTTATTATTTCTTTTCCTCAGAAGTACTGCCAGCAAAAAAAGCATTCCAGCGATAGCAATCGGGGGAAAATAAAAGGTAGCAAACTCCACCCGACATCCGGATATTTTTTACTCCATAACAGTTCACCAGTTTTTGCGTCCAGTGCATCAATATTCGGATAGTGCACAGCAAACAAAACCCCATCTTTATACCCAAGGTCAGCGCTCCGTTCCTCACTCCAGAGTAGTTCGCCTGTTTCCGCATCCACGGCTATAATACCGTTCTCTCCGAAGGCACCTTCACTAAGGTAAAGGACACCGTCCGCAACAAGGTTTACCCAGGACTGCATATCGGACCTGAGTTTCCAGGGCAATTAATAAGTCCAGGCAACTTTTAAAGGCGGAGCCAGTATTACAGGTTCGGCTTCGCTCAGATGGAGCGTAAGGTCGTAAAATTCAAAGTCATTGTAACTGCTGCCGTTTGCACTACTCCCGGAACTGATTTTTATGGTATTGGCTCCGGAATTTAAAAGAGTAGAGTGAACAGGAATTGTAATATCCACTGCAGTGGAATCCGAAATGTTTTCAGGGATATAGCTGTTGAGGGCCCGAGATCTATTTCGTTAATGTATACTTTATCTAGAAATTCGTCTGTCGGCCCGGGAACAACATTTTTGACTGTGGCTGTTAGTTCTGCACTTTCTACATATATTGAAGAATTCAGGGTAAAATTTGTGACGTATACCAAGCCTTCCGGATTGCCTGGGGTTAATCCCTCTTTAAAATCATCGCCAAGAAGCAAATAAAGAAATAATTAAAAATAATGCGAGAGTAAATGAATTTTTTATTACAGGATACATATGGGCAGTGTACCGATTTTTCTGTAAAATCACAAATTTTAATAAGTTTTTGAGTCAAAAATTCCATATCAAAAGATCCATTTTCCCCACAGTACACAATAACTTTAAATTGAATTTACAGCAAATTCGTGACACTACCTACATACTCAACCCAGCAAACGGTTCTATTAGTGCCTTGGAATCAACAACTAGTGATAAAAACGAATCAACGTAAAAAACTGTATCCGGTTAAAGAAAAAATATTCAGGCCAGAAAAATCCGGCCAGAAATTGATATAAAATCCTTTTAATCGTTTTTACAGCCCGGAGCCCGCTCTCTTTTCCACTAACCTTCCGTACATATTTGCAACAAATATCGAATTTGTGAAGAACATTGCAGGTATGCCCACAAGCACAATTGAGAGGATCAAAAAGATAATAACAAGAGCATACTGTTTCAGTACTGTAACGATATATTCTCCAAGGTTATCCCTGACAACATTCAGGACATCAAACTCAAAGAAAGACTCAACGGTCTGTTTCCTGAAGAAATTAACTGCAAGAATAGGGATCACAAAGAACCCCAACACCAGGTTGAGAATGCTCCCCAGGGTTTCATTGACATACATTGCAGCAGAGAGTATAACCATATACCCTATGTAGAAAGGAAGAGCCTTCAGAAAAACCATGAACCCAAGTTTCAGGTCCTCCATAAAATCGAGCTTGATAAGCCCCTCATACCTGCCCTCAATAAATTCGTTAACAAGCCTTACAGCATAGCCGAAGAGCACAAGCCACCCTATAATTGGAATAAATAACAGGAGAATGTAAAGAAGCCTTTGCGGCACTTTAAAGGGATATTTGAAAGCTTCTGAAAAACTTATAGTTTCTATAATAATCACCAGAATAATCCTATTTATTAAGTATATAAAACTTTGTAAAATTAAGTTCAAAGAAATCTGAGATTTTTGACGAATAAATTTGCAAAGATAATGCCCCTGAAAAATAAAGCTGGTAAGTGACACGCAGGGAATTATAGTAAGTGACAATCAGGAAATTATAGTAAATGACAATCAGGAAACATGTTTTTCATACAGGAAATAGAGCCCATTTAATCTGAAAGCGCCACCATTAGAAGCCTGAATTAGCAAGCAAAAAATAAAAATGAAGAATATTATCAGTTTAAATGAGATGCAGGTTCATGTCTGTTTATAAACATGTGCTTATAGGCACATATTTGTAAATAGCCTAAATTTGATTTTGAAATGGAAAGTTTTCAGATAAGGTTTTTTTCTAACCCCTCCGGATTTTCTCATATATTTATCGAAAGGAAAAACTTACCTGGTCATTTTTTCTTTTTATCTTTCTCGAGCATTTTCTTTGCTTGTTTATCGCCTGAGGAAGCTTTCTTTTGCAGTTTTTCCGTTTCTTTACGAGCTCTGGAGTTAGAAATCTGTTCCATATCTTTCTTAGCCATTACCATATGACGAACCTTCAGCGAGATTGCTTACACAATCTCTCCATAATACTTCTGCAGTTTAACTCTATTAGATACTACTGCAAGTAAATACTTTAAGTGTCAAAAATATTTAATAGTTTCGACCAGAGGAAAAACGCAAATACGGCAGAATCAAAATAAGAAAAGCAGAAGATGAATATGGAAGTACCCTGAAAGGCTGGACTTCAAAGACATGATTCTGGAATATGCATTTCTAGCTTCAGAATTTAAAGCTTTTAATTTAGAGAGCTTAAAGCTTCTAACGAGAACATGAAAGAGGTCAGAGAAAAAGTTAATTTAACTATTATTACCTGCAAGCTAACGATTTCCAGCAAGAAAAGGAAGGGAAAAAAAGAGATTCTACCATCTATTGTGAAGAAATTTCCGGGGCCGGGCTTAGAAATTCCCGGACCCTCTGACGAATATAAGACAAAAAGGAGAAAGATGTCAAAGGATTATTTTTTCTTCATTTCCTTTATTTTTTCTTCATTTCCTTTATTTTTTCTTCATTTCCTTTGCAAGCTTCTTCTTTGCGTCCTTGCTGCCTGCGGAAGCCAGTTTTTCCAGCTCTCCCATCTTTTCTTTCTTAGCCATCTTTTTTTTATCCATATCTTTTTTAGACATTGCCATGGTGTATACCTTCATAGAATTTAATGAAATTAGAATATCCGTGCAGATACCACATCAATACAGTACCTCAACAGATATCACATTAATCCATTATTTTCATTTTTAAAACTATTTATCAGTTTCCCGCGAAAGGGGAACTCTTTGATTTGGGTATTAGTTAATAAGTTAGAAACTGGCTTTTTAGAAATCCCGATAAAGGGTAAAAATGAGCCAGAAAAGAGGATTAAAGAGAAAAAAATTCCCTTCATCACTCTGACAGAATTATCGCCCTTCCCGTTCCTTTTTGTATTTGCACATTGCCCTTATCAGGCCCTTGAACGGGGGAGACGGCCTGCCGGGTCTTGACCTGAACTCCGGATGGAACTGAGAGGCAAAGAAGAAGCGTTTGCCAGGAATTTCGGCGATTTCCATTCTATTTTTGTTTTTGCCTGAAAAGACTATGCCAAAGGACTCCAGCCTGTCCACAAACTCAGGGTTTACTTCATACCTGTGGCGGTGGCGCTCGACAATATAATTGGTTCCGTAAAGCTTTGTGGCAATAGAGCCTTCCTTAAGGATGGCTTCGTAGTCCCCAAGGCGCATGGTGCCGCCCATATCAGCAACTCCGGTCTGCTCCGGAAGGATGTCAATGACCGGGTAAGGAGTGTCTTCATCAAACTCGGTACTATTTGCGTTCTCGAGGTTCGCCACGTCTCTTGCGAACTCAATTACCGCAAGCTGCATACCCAGGCAGATCCCAAGGAACGGGATATTGTTTTCCCTGGCAAATTTGATTGCAAGCATCTTGCCTTCAGTTCCGCGCCCTCCAAACCCGCCAGGAATCAGGATGCCGTCAAACTGCATGAGTTTCTCAATCTCTGCAGGATTTTCTTCCAGAGTCTCTGCCTCGACCATATTGACATCAACTCTGCAAGCGTTATCGATTCCACCATGTTTGACAGCCTCAAGGATACTGAGGTAAGAATCTTCGAGATTTGTATATTTGCCTACGATTGCCAGCTTGACCTCTTCTGTGGTGGATTTCATCCTTGAAACCATTTCCCTCCATCCATTGTCCTCAATACAGGACTCCAGCTTCAGGTGCTTCATAAGCTGGGTGGTCAGTCCCTGCTCCTCAATCTCAAGAGGCACTTCATAAATATCGTCTGCATCATGAGCGCTGATAACCAGTTCCTGGGGCACATCACAGAATAAGGCGATTTTTTCCTTGGCGCTTTCCTGAAGAGGAGTCTTTGACCTTGTAACTATCACTTCAGGGCTCAGACCAAGTGCCCGAAGTTCTTTTACAGAGTGCTGTGAAGGCTTGGTCTTCTGTTCGCCCTGCAGATCTTCCATTACAAGGGTCACATGGATGAAGGCAATATTTTCGGAAGGTTCTTCCCTGTGCATCTGGCGTACAGCCTCAAGGAAAGGCATGCTCTCAATGTCTCCGACAGTCCCTCCGATCTCGACAAGACAGACATCAGCTCCGCTCCTGGCTGCTACCTTTCTTATTTTATTCTTGATCTCGTTTGTAATATGGGGAATGATCTGGACGGTCTTTCCAAGGTAGTCTCCTCTCCTTTCCTTGGCGATCACTTCCTGGTAAACCTTGCCTGTGGTGAGGTTGTGGTCTCTGGTAAGTTCCGTGTCAAGGAACCTCTCGTAATTTCCGAGATCCAGGTCAACTTCGCCTCCGTCCCTGAGCACAAAGACTTCCCCGTGCTGGTAGGGGCTCATGGTGCCTGCATCAATATTGATGTAAGGGTCGATCTTGATAGCCGTAACTTTATAACCTTTGTTTTTCAGGTTCCTGCCGATAGATGCGATGGTGATGCCTTTCCCAAGCCCGCTCATCACCCCACCGGTAACTACTATATATTTCATGGGTAAGCTTCCTAGGTAATTTTTTAATAGAGGGTTTTAAATCAAAAGATTCCTGTGAACTTTAGACTAAAAAGCAATCAGATGGATAACATATACAGATTATTCATTCCAATTATTGCGTACGAACACAATACCAATATCTTCATGATATAAAAATTACTCTCTAATTTCAGGAAAGACAATTTCAAATAGCAACCGAAACCAGAGCACGCTTACAAAAAAGCTAAAAAAGAACCCGGCAAGCTCAGTAAAGAATTAAAATAGGGAAGAAATTCAGATAAGCGAGCTTATCTGAGAACCCGGTTAACTGAGAATTTATTTACCTGAAAATCTTATTTTAGCCGAGAAAAGACTGTCTTCCGGACCGCAAAATTGGATATGAGCCCAGTTTCCCGGATTTGCTCAACCTTCTTCCATAATTTTTAGCAGAATGTAGGTTGTACAGGTCACAAACAGGATTGAGAATAGGAGAGCCTGAGTAAAACTGACACTGAACTGGAGTCCGGCTGGCAGGATGAAGTAAAGGAAGAATAAGAATATAAGCAGTAAAAAACCTCCAAGAGCCAGGGCAAGAGGAAGCCTTTCGTTCTGTCCCGTACCTTGTCGGGTCCTTTTTCCCGACGTTGATGGAAATCCTCCTTTAAAGTTTCTCAGGACAGAAGATGAAATCCCACCAAATCCGCTTCCGCTTCCTGTCCGTGGACGGGAAGCTTTTTTTACAGGCTCTGCTACGGAAGGCCTTGATGGTTTCAACTCTTCGGTGTCCTCTTCCCATTTTGCGGTCTCAACCTTTGAGAGCTCCTGCGGCTTTGTCTCTACCTTTCCGAGCTGGACTGGAAAACCTTTCTTCTTCGAGCCATAACCTGCAGTGATATAGATATGACCCTTTGTAAGTACCCTGCCTTCCTGCGAAATCCTTGCAACTGCGGAAACATACTCTTTCTGGAGCACATATGGATTGTCCCGCAAAAAAGTGATCTGACCTTTTAATTCTTCGCTCACGGAAAGGTGAATATGGGTTGGAGACCCGTAGTTCGTAACAAGGATTTCAAAGGTCTGCTCTCCGCCGGGATAAAGAGGAATCTCAATGCTTTCTTTTTCAAACTCAATAGAGTTTATTTCCTGCCGGTTAATGATAACATTCTGGAATATTTGCTCCAAGTTCAACCCTCGCATCAGTTCCTGAGGTCTGGAGGAAGCAAATTCGGAATCCCCTCATCTATGGGATAATGCTCTTTACAGGCAGGGCAGTAAAGGGTTCCGGATATGACCTCTTCTTCATTTTCTTCAACAACGTTCAAAATCAGGTCGCCCTTACACACAGGACAGGCCAGAATATCCATAAGATCTTTTTTCACAAAAATTCACCATCAAAGCACTTTTGCGATAGAGGAAACAGAATTTTACATTTTGCAGGGAGATTTCAGGTTCTACTTTCATACTCATGCTTCTTATTTTCATTCATCCACGGACATGAAAAGCTTATCCTGAGATTTAGATTTAATTCTCGTATCTGATTTAATTCTCGTATATTCGCCAGGATTATTTACCTATATCATTTGCAGATCTCGCATTCTTTCGCAGATCTCGTATTCCTCGTCCCTGTCATTCGATTTTCCGATACTTTTATTTTCCAGGCATCAATTTGTTCTGATAATTCCTGTTCATTAACCTATTCATAGATTTAATTCCTGTTCATTAACCTATTTATAGATTACATAAACTTACTTTTGACTTATATAGATTCTATTGATTGCTTCGGACTTATTTATAAATACCACTGACTTCTCTTGCCTTTACTCTTTGATCTACGATATGCCGAATACTTACTGTATTCAGTTGCTCTTTTTTCAATTTATCTTCCTATTTAATGTGATCTAAGTACTTACAGATAACTTATCATTCTACAGACTGCTTGTAAGTTGAGTTTTTAGTACTTCTAGCAGAAGTAATAACTTTAAATATATATTAACATATTATTTTTTTTAAAAAAGTATTTAAAAGAATAACATTTGATAACCCTAAATACTTTTTTCCAGCTGGATAGATTAGACTTCTTGAACAAAATTACTTCGACTAAATTTAGTTAAGGATAAAAGGTTCGATTATAACAGTTTTGATTATAACAGGTTTGGATTATAACAGGTTTGGATTATAACAGTTTTGATTATAACAGGTTTGGATTATAACAGGCTTCACTAATCCTTCTTAAAACCGGAAGCGAGAGCTGGAAAACTTGGAAACTAGAGCTGGAATTCCGGGTAATTTATAAAAGATACAATAGAGATGTGGGATAAAATATGAAACAGACAGTATTTGAGAAAAGCATTGACTCTGCAAGCCAGACCATGCTCCAGAAAGCAGAAAACGAAGGCATCGAAACTGCCTGGGATAGGTATGAGCAGCAACTGCCTCAGTGCAGTTTCGGACAGCTTGGAATCTGCTGCAGGAATTGCAACATGGGTCCCTGCAGGATAGATCCTTTCGGGGAAGGGGCTGAGAAAGGAATATGCGGTGCTACAGCAGACATTATAGTTGCGCGAAATCTCTTAAGGATGATTGCAGCAGGGGCAGCCGCACATTCCGACCATGCCAGAGATGCAGTATTGACCTTTAAGAAAATGAGCGAAGGAGAGGCTGGAAGTTACAGGATAAAAGATGAAGCAAAGCTGTTCTCCCTTGCCTCTGAATACGGGATTCCCGCAGAGGGAAAGAACCGTGAAGAAGTGGCAGCCGAACTTGCAAATGCGCTGCTTCTGGAGTTTGGAAAACAGAATGAGCCTCTTTTATGCACAAGGAGAGCGCCCGTATCAAGGCTCAGGCTCTGGTCGGAACTTGGAATAGAACCCAGAGGAATTGACCGGGAAATTGTTGAATGTATGCACAGAACCCATATAGGTGTTGACAATAACGCTACTCATATTCTGCTACAGGGACTGCGTACAGGGCTTTCGGACGGGTGGGGAGGTTCCATGATTGCAACAGATGTCCAGGACATACTCTTCGGAACCCCGGAACCTAAGAAGAGTACTGTAAACCTTGGAGTGCTCGCCCTTGATAAGGTAAACGTAATTGTCCACGGGCATGAACCAATCCTCTCGGAAATGATTGTGGAAGCTGCGGAAGACCCCGGGCTTCTGGAACTTGCAAAGGAGAAAGGAGCAGAAGGCATCAACGTTGCCGGAATTTGCTGTACCGGAAACGAAACTCTAATGCGTCACGGGACACCCATAGCAGGCACTTTCCTCCAGCAGGAACTCGCAGTGATTACAGGAGCTGTGGAAGCTATGGTTGTGGATGTCCAGTGCATTATGCCGTCCCTCGGGAGTCTTACTGGCTGTTATCACACGAAATTTATATCCACGTCTCCGAAAGCAGATTTCCCGGGAACTGTGAGAATGGAGTTCCATGAAGAAGAGGCTTATGAGACCGCAAAAGGGATTATAAGGACAGCCGTAGAAAACTTCCCGAACCGGATCCGTGAAAAGGTGAGTATCCCGGAAGAAAAGCAGGAATGTATGGTCGGTTTCAGTGCCGAAGCAATCCTCAATGCCCTTGGCGGGAGCCCTGATCCCCTCATTGAAGCGATTGCCGGAGGTACAATAAAAGGAATCGGAGCAGTTGTTGGATGCAATAACGTAAAGATCCAGCACAATTACGGGCACGTGAACCTTGTAAAAGAGCTGATCAAAAATAATGTCCTTGTAGTGACCACCGGATGCAATGCGATTGCCTGTGCAGAAGCCGGGCTGCTTGTGCCGGAAGCTGCTGCTTTTGCAGGAGATGGACTAAAAGGTATCTGTGAAGCCCTCGGCATTCCTCCCATCCTGCACATGGGTTCCTGTGTAGATATCAGCCGCATCCTGGTCCTTGCCTCGGCAATTGCAAACCGCCTGGGCGTGGACATAAGCGACCTCCCTGCTGCCGGTGCAGCTCCGGAATGGATGAGTGAAAAAGCAGTGAGTATAGGGGCTTATGTTGTTTCCTCCGGAGTGTTTACTGTACTCGGCACGATTCCACCTGTCCTTGGCAGCCAGGAAGTCACATCTCTTCTGACAAAAGGCCTGGACAGTGTTGTTGGAGCAAGCTTTGCAGTTGAGCCTGACCCCTTTAAAGCTGCAGGCCTGATGCTTGAGCACATCGAAGGAAAAAGAAGGGCACTGGGCCTGAAATAAGGGAGAAATTCACAATGAAAGACGTGATAATCCGGCCTGAACGATGCATGGGCTGCCACTCCTGCGAAGTTGCCTGTGCTGTTGCACATTCAAAGAGCAAAAACCTCTTTTTGGCTCCAGGAGAAGTACCAGTCCCAAAAAAGCGCATCTCTGTTGAGCATATTCCTGCCCTTGAAGCTTCCATGCCTATAACCTGTCGCCACTGCGAGGATGCACCCTGTGTTTCGGTTTGCCCTACAAAAGCTCTTTCTAAGGACACAGCTACCGGTACTGTAAGCCACAACCCGGAACGCTGCGTGGACTGCTGGACATGTTCTACGGTTTGCACTCGTTTTTCTTCTCTGTACCAGTTAATTCTTGCCGTAGGGTGCTGGACCGCTTCCATGGCCTGCAATTACGGAGTAATCGACAGGCGGACCGAAGAGGGGACGGTAATAAAATGTGATTTATGTGAAGGAAGAGAGTTGCCTGCCTGCGTGGAGGCCTGTCCCACACATGCCCTCGTGTTTTCGGAGGCAGGAAGGCGTTAAGGAACAATAACAACGAGGTTAAATAGGTGGGGCGTTCCGTCCGGATTGACTTTGATATTATTCCGGGGCAGACGGAACGGCTTATTCCGGCTTTATCTCCCTGAACCACAGGGCTGCAGTCGACCTGCTCTATAGTTTGTTTATAAGATACCATCGCCAGCCTTTCTGACGGCGCCTCACAGAATAAGGAAGAAATAGAAGAGAGAAAGAAAAAGAGACTTAATAGAGAATACCCTTGAAAGAAATAGAAAGATCACGAAAACGGGAGTTTTTCACGTTTGTTTATTTTTCTTACTTTCTCAATTCTGTTTAGTTTACATCCTTCTTTATTTCAGTCGAATACCCCGCTGGCTTGCTGCAGAATGAAAAACTTCCCCGGCAACCATCAATGATAGTATGATTTATCAATTCCATTTTTTGGTTGTTAACTTCTGCTCAAACTAAGTTTTTTGGGGCTATCGTCTACTTTAATGGAATTTGGGGCGGGGGCTTAAACATACCCCGTTGCTTGCAGAGGGGTGCTCCACAGCAACTTTGATTTTGCACTCTTATAGTTTTTTGTCACTTTTTGTTTATTCTTTTACCCGTCGCTCTTAATTTCCGCTTCTTTTCTTTCCTGGGAAGATATCTAACAGAGAGCTGGCCGCCTTTAGAGCATTAATCTCCCAGGATGATACTATATAAAGGATTATTACCCTATTAACATGAAGAACTGAAAAAGAAAAAAGGGGAGTCAGATATGAACAGTAATATTTACAGAAAGATAATGGTTGCCACCGATGGCTCGGAACCCGTCAAAAAAGCGGTTGATACTGCTGTTGAAATTGCAAGACTTAGCGGGGCAAAGCTCTATGCTGTATATGTTGTCGCTTCAGGAGGGTATACGGTTGGCCATCCCAGAGATATAGGATGGGAAAGAGCGATGAAAGAGCATCTCAGTGCAGAAGGAAAAGAAGCAACAGCTTATGTCGAAAACGTCGGAAACGCTGCGGCTGTCGAGGTAGAATCCATTTTCCTTGAAGGAAGCCCTGCAAATGAGATTGTTGATTTTGCAGAAAAAAACGATATTGACCTTATCGTAATGGGAACACTGGGAAGGACGGGACTCCAGAAGATTTTACTGGGTAGCGTGGCTCAGAACGTGGTGAGGCATTCCAGAAAAGCCGTACTGGTTGTAAAAGGAGTGGAAGCCGAGTAATGCCGGATGCGAAGCACCAGACAAAAGTTCAAAACTGAATATAAAACGCTAGTGTAAATGCTAGTGCAAAACGCTAATGTAAAACGCCAGCGTAAAACGCTAAATATTAAGATATTAAATTAAAAACTGAGAATTTTCAGGGCAGGAGTCCCGGAATTTTTCGGGATAGGTTGATTTACCTGCCCGACCCAAATAACTTTTAATGATAGGACTTTTCCTCGACGTACTGGATTTTGCGCTCCCGATACTAATAATGATTTTTGTGGGGCTTGTGGGCACCAGCGTGCTTGTGGAACTCGGCCTGATGCAAAAATTTTCAAAACTGGTAAGCCCTATTTTTGCTTATACGAACCTGCCGGAAACCTGTGCTTCGGCTTTCGTTGTGGCAATAGGGTCTACTGTTGCTGCAAACAGTATGCTTTCTCAGGCAAAAAATGAAAACTGCCTTGAAGACAGGGAAGTCTTGCTCTGTTCAATGATGAACGCAACCCCTGCCTATTTCCGTGAACTCTTCACCTACCAGATTCCTATCGTGCTACCTGCACTCGGTCTTGTAGTAGGAGGATTTTACACTCTTGTGTTTATAGTTACTGCTGTGTTCAAGATCCTGGTAATTGCAGTTGCAAGCAAACTTTTTCTTAAAGGCAATTCCTGCAGAGTCCCTGAACCCCGGAGTAAGGAAAAAGTATCCCTGAAGACTGCATTTAAACGCGCATTCAAAAAAGAGTTCAGGATTTTTCTGAAGATTGCAGGAGTTTACCTTATAGCAACCACCATCATCTTCATTCTTCAGGACCAGGGAGCTTTCGAAGTATTCAGTGTACTTCCCCTTGCCGAGCTTTTTAAAATACCCCCGGAAACAATTATCCCTCTGACAAGTTACGTTGCAAGCCCTATACTCGGAATTTCGCTTCTCGGCCCCATGATCCATTCAGGAGAGATAACAAATGTACAGGCAATGATCGTGCTCATGCTGGGCAGTATGTTTATGCTCCCGATTTTTGCCATTCGTAGCCAGCTTCCAAGAAAAGTAGCTATCTTCGGAACACGCCTTGGAGTCCAGATCGTTGCTTATTCTACTGCAATGAGCATATTTGTAAGGTTTGTAATTTTGTTATTACTGCTCAATATGGCTTCTTGAGAAGTCGGTACAGTTCCTAGGAAAAAAAGGGCATTTTCAATCATAGTTATTTCTGGTTTATTTGCAAACCGCAGGTTTTTTAGTTTTTTAATTTTTTAATTTTGGTTTTTTTCTTTTGCTTTTAATTATTTTGCCTTTCTTTTTACTCTGCAGACAGGAATGATGTCCGGGGTAAAAGAATAAGGGTTATCCGATAACTGGTGATTTCCGGAGTGGGATAAGTTATCTAAAGCAGTATAAGAATCGAGAAGAATAGTATAAAATGAGAAAAGAGTACGAGAACTAAAAAGAGCAAGTTGAAAATAATACAGGTTAGCCAGAAAAAAAAGAATTTTTCAAGACAGTGGGGGTACCAATTGCAGAAAATTACTTCCTGAAAAAACTTTTTCATAGAATAGTGTTTAAAAAAATAATGGAGGAAGTCTTTAAAGGAAAGGAAAATAGACAAGGTGGAACTAAAGTATACTTGTATTCACATAGTAAAGATATAAAAAGCAAATCAGTGAACGGGGGTTTTTGGAGGAGGTTAAAATATGTTGGATTTGATTATGAGCAATAATGTTTGATTTTGAGCTTTACCCGTTCACCAAGCACATCAGAGGATTAACCAATATATAAACATTTTGGTATGTAAAAAGTATAATACCTTTTTGTGCCAGAATAAAAGAAAAAACTCAAAGTTTTAAGACTTTTTTTCCTGAAATGGTGAGTTAACAGTGAATTAGCACATAATCGAAAGAGTCTGCTATGTAGCTAAAAATAAAAGAGTTTAAAATAGAAATAAAAAGAGTGACAAATATCTGCCAGAGATATATCGTTTTCTTTTTCCGGTTATATCACCAGAAGGCAGCTTTAATCACTTAATATTTAGTGAAAAATCCATTTATATACAAAAGAGCATATAGAATATGGAGCAGATATGCACTTACATGTATAAATGCGCTGAAAAGGAGAAACTTTCACCGGATAATGCTTCAGAAAGCTGAAGGTAAAAATAGAGACTGCAGAAAAATAAAATAGAAGAAATAGAGGGATATGGTATGGTAGAGGGAACTTATAAAAAAATAATGGTTGCGACCGATGGTTCTCAACTCGTCAAAAAAGCGGTAAATATGGCGATTGAGATTTCCAGACTCAGCGGAGCTAAACTTTACGCTGTATATGTGATACTCCCGGCGACCCATTCCGCCAGGGACTTCGGTTGGGAAAAAGCTGCCACGGAGCACTTCCGGAATGAAGGGGAAAGAGCTACTCTTTTTGTGAAGGAGGCTGCTGAGGCTGCCGGAGTAGAAGTGGAACCTGTAATGCTGGAAGGACACCCTGCAGATAAAATCATGGAATTTGCGGAACAAAATGGCATTGAGATGATTGTGATGGGAACACTCGGGAAAACCGGACTCGACAGGTTCCTGCTTGGGAGCGTAGCTGAAAACGTGGTGAGACACTCAAAGATACCTGTACTCGTGGTCAGAGGGGAAGTTCAGGAATAAAAATAAAAAAGTTAAATAGGATAGACAGAAGAGCAGAAAATCAGAACCTACAACATTATTCACTATATCTTGTCGTTCTTGCCAAGCTCGACGCAGGAGAGCGGCCTTTCCCAAAAAGATAAAAAAGAAAAGAGAAGAGAAGCAAAAAGCAATAGCCGAAAAGTAAAAGTGACGTTAAAAGTCCAAAAGGGCTCAAAAAACAGAAATAAATCCTACCAAAAATACTTTTTTCCATGCATTTTTTTATTGTTTTTTTAAATAGCTTTCAAGCCGATTCTTTCATAAGTCTCTCTATCGCTTCCTTCTACTTTTTACTTCGACTTCTTTTTTTCAGGAAGGCCACCAGACAGGCTGGCGGAGGCACTATATATATTTTGGATTCAAAAACGGCTATGAAGACCAAATAAATAATTCAGGGTCATTTGAAGGCGTTTTCCAGAATATCCCCCCGGACAAAATCGCTCAAAAGAGATGGAAAAAAAGTTGATCAGAATTTGGCCAGAAATTGGCCAGAAGCTGACAAGGAGCATAGAAACAGGATCGAATATAGAAACAGGATCGAATATAGAAACAGGATCGAATATAGAAACAGGATCGAATTTCACGGAAAAAGGAGTTGACCTCAGGAGCTTACTCCAGGAAAAAGTTCTTAACGGCAGAACCTTGAGGTCAAAAAACTTAGTTGCTGGCTTCAGGTGTTAACTTTTATCCTATTACACTCATGCCGGAAACCCGGATTGAAGGCGTGATTATGCCTCCGACTTTTCTGACGTCAAAGCCTGCGCCTGTGATATTCTTCAGGAGTTCGAAGGCATTGCCCGAAATCATGAGGGATTTTACAGGCTTGTCCAGGGCTCCGTCTTTGATTGTGAAGGCATTTCTGGCTTCTACGGAAAAGTCCCCGGAAATTGAATTTGCAGTATGAGCGCCGATAATTGTGTTTACGAAAATCCCTGAGGTAGTATTTGCAATAATATCTTCCTGCGGGTAATCGATAACGAAATTTCTGAGCCCTACTGAGGGAGGGCTTGTATAGGAGGATCTTGAGCCGTTTCCTGTGCTTTTCACACCGGCTTTTCCTGCGGTATAGCTGTCATAGAGATAGGTTTCAAGCACACCGTTTTCAATAACTGTGGTATGCTGTGAAGGAACCCCTTCATCATCCGAAGCGGAGGTTTCTATGCCTGCTTCAACCAGCCCATCATCATAAATGCACAGTTCAGGGACAGCAAATTCTTCTCCGAGCTTATCTATCAGGCCTGACCTTCCTTTCTGCACGTTGTCCGCATCAAGCGAAGGAGCAAGTGCTTCTTCGAGGATATCCGAAAAGGCAAATGGATGAAAGATAACATCGGTTTTCTGCGGCTCGATTTTTATTCCTCCCCTGGATTTCAGGGCAAGGTCGGAAGCATTTTTTCCGAGGGCAAAAAAGTCAATGTCAAGGGAACGGGAGATAGCAAAGTCATAGGCTGTTGAGGTATCTCCGTTCACGGTTATTACATCAACAAAGCCGGATACAGCGGTGGACTCTTCTTCGATTTCTATCCCGTTTGTGTTAAGGATAAGCCGTTTGCTCTTTGAACGGGTAAAGCCCCCTGAGGTGGGAAGCGTGCCTGGAACCTCTTTTGTACCTTTTACAAGTTCCACGGCATAGACAATGCATTCTTCGAGCTCAAGGGCTTCGATTTTTTTATCGAAGATGCCTGAGACCTGAGGATATTTTCCGTTGGAAGGAAGAGATACCCAGTCAGGGTCACTTTCCCGGACGCGGGCTTCTGCGACCGCAATCTTTACGGCGTTCTCGAGTTCTTCCGCGGAGTTGGTGCTGGCAAAACCCACTGCACCGTTTACAATGGCGCGGATCCCCAGACCTTCCGAGAAACGGTCTTTAGCGTTCTCAAGTGCGTCTTTTTTGAAATTGACACCTGTTGAGTGGTTTGCGGCGTAATAAATTTCAGCTTCTTCAGCCCCTGCCTGTTCTGCCAGTTTCAGGGCTTTTCTTGCAAGATCGTACACTTTCAGGCACCTCCTACGAGGGCCTTTGAGATGGCGATATGTGGAGAACCGTCAGACACAGGTACAAGCTGCCCGGCTTTTCCGCACCTTCCGGCAGTCATTTTCAGGTCATTGCCCACATGGGTTACATGGTTCAGGATCTCAAGAGTCTTCCCTGAGAGGGAGACATCCCTTACGAGCCCGGTAAGTTCTCCGTTCTTTATAAGGTACCCTTTTTCGGCATTGAACTGGAATATGCCTTCTCCGGTGTTTACCTGCCCGCCTCTTGACCCTACAAGGTACATGCCATTCCTTACTTCCTCCAGCATCTCTTCAAACCTGGAATCCCCATTGTCAATGAAGGTATTGCTCATCCTGACGACAGGCATGGAATAACCCTGAGCCCTGCAGTTTCCGGGAGTTCCCCCGAGTTTGGCTGCGGTTTCTCTTGAGTGGAGATAAGAGTTAAAAATTCCATCCCTGATTATCTCGGTCCTTCTTGATTCGGAACCTTCGGCATCAAAGGGATAATACCCGAATTCATGCAGAGTCGGGTCATCGATGATAGTAACAAGCGGGGATGCAATCTGTTCTCCTATTCTGTTTTCAAGAATGGAATCCCCTTCAAGAACAAGATCACCTTCCGAAGCATGCCCTACGGCTTCATGGGCAAATACTCCTGCCAGCTCCTGGTCAAGTACTACAGGCATTTCCCCTCCTTTGGGGGTTTTAGCCTTCAAGAGCTCAATTGCAGTTTTTCCTGCTTTTCCGGCAAGTTCGAGGGCATTTTCTTTCTCGAAAAGCTCGTAGCCATATCCGAAACGGCTTTCCCTACCTGCCTGGTATACGCCATTTTCCGAAGCAACAGCAGAGACTGCAAAACCGACATTCAAAAGTTCATATTCACGTTCCAGACCTTCGGAACTTCTGTACTGGACTTTGAATTCGGACTCGAGATACATTACCTTTGTACTGTGAACACCTGCAATCTTTGCGTGTTCCTCAATACTCTTCAAAAGGTCTACTTTTTCTTCAATTGCAATGTCTCTCGGATCGATCCTGACTTCAGGAAGATCCTTTACATCAGGAGAAGTTACGGCTGCGAGTTCTACTCCTTCTTTAGGGGTGCTCGAATTCATAGAAAAAGCAAGTTTTGAGGCAGCTTCGACCCCGCATTTAAGGTCGATATCCCCTTCAACAGCCGTATAGCCCCATGAACCTCCGCAGAGGGCCCTTACTCCGGCCCCCCTTGTGAAGTTTCTGGATATTTCTTCGATCTTTCCGTTATCCAGGACGATAGAAGTGGAACTGCCTTCTATCACCCTGCAGTCATAAAACTTTATGTCCTGCATAATGCCTGTCATGATTAGTTCCTGCACCCGAAGAGGTTAATAGCCTGTACGGAAGCGGGTGATACTTCCGGAATATCAAAACTTAGTTTTGTAATATTTTTGAGTTTTTCGATAATTGTGTTCTTTCTTGGACCCACAAGGCTGTGTTCCAGCACTTCCGCAATAGAGGAAACCGGAACAATCTGAATCTTTTCCCTGTATGCCTTTTCGACAAGAACATCTGCTTCGTTAGCTTTGGGAATAATGACTTTCTTCATACCGGCCTGGGCTGCAGCCTCGATCTTGTAGGTGACCCCGCCAACAGGCAGGACATCTCCCCTGACAGAAAGAGAACCCGTCATTGCGACAGTCTGGTCCACAGGGATCCTCTCGATTGCCGAAATAACGGCCGTAGCAATGGAAACCGATGCACTGTCTCCTTCAACACCTTCATATGTCCCGACAAACTGGATATGGATATCATGGCGGGAGATATCAGTGCCTGTCATGTTCTTGATGACTGCGGATACGTTCTGCACTGCTTCCTTTGCGATGGTCTTGAGTTTACCGGTTGCAATAATTCGCCCTTCTGCCCCGGAAAGAGCAGGGGTGACTTCGGATACGATGGGAAGCACGATTCCTGAATCTCCGCCCATAACCGCAAGCCCGTTGACTCTGCCCACAGCAGAACCATTCTTCATGAAGGACTCGTACTCCTTGCGGTGTTCGAGGTAACTGTCTGCAAGCTGCTGTTCGATGGACCTTGCAATCCTCTTTGCCGCAAGCACGTGATCAGGAGTTGTGACCGGAGCCCCTTCGGAGTGGGCAATATCTCCTGCCACACGCACAAGCCCGCCAAGGTCACGGAGCTTCAGGGTAAGGTGGCCTTTCCTGCCTGCACGCCTTCTGGCTTCCCTGATTATTTCTTCTACTGCACCTTCGTCAAAGTGAGGGATATGCCCGTCCCTGACAACTTCCTGGGCAACGAAACGTACCAGTTTCTTCCTGTTCTCGGGAGTGTCTTCCATGGAATCTCGCATGTAGACTTCGTACCCGTAACCTTTTATCCTTGACCTGAGCGCAGGGTGCATTTTCTGTACTGCATCCAGGTTCCCTGCAGAGACCATAATGAAGTCACAGGGCACAGGCTCGGTCTTAACAAGAGCTCCCGAACTCCTTTCGGACTGTCCGGTAATCGCGTATTCCTTTTCCTGAAGCGCGGTCAGAAGACTCTGCTGGGACTCAAGCCTGAGAGTATTGATTTCATCAATGAAAAGCACCCCTTTGTGGGCTTTGTGGATATCTCCGGCTTCTACCCTGTCGTGTGCGGGGGTTTCAAGCCCTCCGGACTGGAAGGGGTCGTGCCTGACATCGCCAAGGAGGGCTCCTGCGTGAGCTCCGGTTGCATCGATATAGGGTGCGTGTTCCTTGTCATAATTTGAAACCGCCATTTTCGGGATCATCATTTCCTCTTTAGGAAGGAACTGGCGGGTTAACATGAGAATCATAATGCCTGCAATGATACCCCAGAGCAACTGGCCGACGAAGTAAGAATAGATGATAATACCCACAACAAAGAGCATCATGAGCATGTTCCGGGCCTGGGCTTTCTTTCTTGCTTCCATCTTGTGAGCCATGACAATTTCTCTGCCCTTCCCGGCCGGAACCTCTCTTATCTTGGGATTGTTAAGGTCCTCCAGGTTAGGATATACCAGGATATCCTTGAGCTCTTCTTTAGGAAGAAGTTCTGCCATTGCCTTTGCAAGCAGGGACTTTCCTGTTCCTGGCGTCCCTATCATCATTATGTGCCGTCTCTGGCTTGCTGCCTTCCTTACGACTTCTACTGCATGTTCCTGTCCCAGTACCTGGTCAATAAGGAGTTTTGGGACCTCTATGTTAGAAGTGTCTTCAAAACGGAAGCCGATATCATCTTCATCTATGTCTTCACTTAATTCAGACTCGGCCACGACCTGAGTAGGCACCTGAGTAGGCTCATCCTTCATCTGGTCGGCCGCAGACGTGTCTACTTTTGGAACAGCCTCCTCAACTTCATGGGCTTGCCTGTCCATATTCTTCGAAGACCCGTCTATGTTCTGATTATTATTATACTCCATGGTTAGCTCACATATTCGAACGTTATTAGATAGACGTTATCTGATCGAGATTATATACTTGACGCTTTTGAAAAAATAACGAACTTAAGGTAGAATAATGGGAAAAAACGGCTGCTACAATAACAGACTCCTAAGTTACTGTAACCCCATCCATACTTCGGCTAATTATATAAACTTGTTGTATATAAAATTAACCTACCACTATATATACAGTATATAGAAACCTTTCATTATATACTATTTGCTGGCTGGATATTTGAGTCGAAAACTTGATCAGAAAATTAATTACTAAATTAATCCCAGGAGGATTTTAAAATATTTTTTACATACTTATGCTATATCCCCTATATATAGTTAAACATCACCCTTACCCGGGACTTTTCATTGAAGGGCTCATCCAGTATCTGTAAAACGACATCGACAGCTATTTAAAAAACAAAGAGGACTTTTCTCT
This sequence comes from Methanosarcina sp. DH2, assembly GCF_020804225.1. GTDB lineage: Archaea > Halobacteriota > Methanosarcinia > Methanosarcinales > Methanosarcinaceae > Methanosarcina. Next base: position 25,157 of record NZ_WJBI01000001.1, on the reverse strand, counting down.
TATGTCCAGAAGCAAGGTAAAAAATCTTCTCCTTCTGAAGCAGATTCACAGTGCTGTAACCCAGATCAAGAAAGGAAAGCTGGATAAAGCCCTCGACACCCTTGATAAAGCCGAGAAATCTGCAAGACAGGCGAAATCCACAGATGCTCTCTACTATATTCTCTTTACTCGCGGAGGTATCCTCTATTCGGCAAAAGAGTATGACCAGGCCCTTGAAACCTATGAGAGAGCCCTCGAAGTAGGTTCCGACCTCCTGAAAACTGATCCGGAGAATGACGATTACCAGCATTACATGGGCACAACCCTTAGCAATACGGGAAATCTCCTTAAAAAGAAAGGAGAAATGGACAGAGCTGCCGGATCCTATTCCCGTGCCCGTGAAATCTATTCGGACCTCATTGCAAAGAACCCTGAAAACGTAGTTTTCCACTCTTATGCCGGAGAAAACCTGAATAACTACGGTGCTCTCCTCATAGAGTCCGGCTCCCGGGAAACAGCCTGTGAAATCCTTAAAGAAGCAGTTGAAAACTATGAAAAATTGTTGGAAGATAAGCCTGACAATCCCGGGTACCAGGCAGAACTCTCAGTTGCGCTCAGCCAGTTAGGAAGTTGCCTCAAACAGCAGGAGCCTGAAAAAGCTGAGATTGCAAAAAAGAACCTTGAAAGAGCCCTTAAAATGCAGGAAAATCTGCTAGCCCAGCAGCCTGAAAACGAAAAAATCAAAGAAGCCATCACCCTGACAAGAGAGAGGCTGGAAGGACTTTAATAATTCGGTTAATTCTGTCATCGGTTTTTCTCACCGGCTTCCCTTAGAGGCTTCTTAGAGGTTTTTCTCCGAAAACAACAGCATATGAACGTAGAGCAGGATCATCAGTCCGACCACAATCCCCCAGATAAACTGCAAAGTAAAATATGAGTAGACAACAATCCCGAGAACGAATAAAGTAATCAGGAAATTTGCCAGCCTGATCCTCCGCTTCACCCCAGGGTCATGCGCAGTTCCGGCTTCGTCCTCATTCAAGTTGCATTCCCTGAAGTAACGCCGCTCCTGTTGCATGAGGAAGTAAAGCCTCAGGATAAGAATATCAATAAATATGCCCCAGAAAAGCTGACCTATGTAAAGGGTGTAGAAAAAGACAGCGGTAAGGAAGATACCAACGAGTATTATATAGAGTCTTTCATATTTGCTTTTTCCAGCATATTTGCTTTTTCCAGCATATTTGCTATTTCCGGCAGTTTTGCTTCTACCCCTGTCTGCATTTTTATCCCTTTTTTGTTTCTCTGCTTCCCCGTCCATGCTGACCCCCCTACATGTCTATAACCCATTTTAATGTCGATAAGCAGCAACATTTTCAGAAAACGTGTGTTAAAGAAAGGTATAGAACTTCGGGCATCTATAATTAAGCTTTTAGTAACATATAAAGGAGTTGGAAAAAAGGGAGAAACAGCGGGAAAAAACACAAGCTATAACATAACCTATAAAACAATAAAAACCCTTTTTTTAATATGCCCGAGAAGCCAGAGAAACTGAGAGAGGAAGCAGTAAAATACTTTAATGAGACCGTGGACCTGATACAAAAAGGGAAGCCTGAAGAGTCCCTTGAATCTCTCCAGCTAGCTGAAAAAGCCGCACAGGAAGCAAAAGATGGAGCCATTCTTTTCCATACTTTAAAAGTAAGGGGTCAAATCCTGCAGTCCGTGGGCAGGCTCGAAGAAGCCCTTGAAACCTATGCATTTTCCTTAAGAACCAGCGAAAAACTCATCTCAGAAGACCCTGAAAACAAACTCTATCTCGATACCGTCCGTCTGAATCTCAACAATATAGGAAACCTTGGAAACATTTTCCAGAGAGTGGGCAACTTTACTTCGTCAAAGCAGTGCTATGAAATTGGCCTCGAAATATGCCAGAGACGGCTTGAGTCCCGGCCAGAAAACGAATTCTACCAGATGTATGCCGGAAATACCTTCAACAACCTGGGAGAACTTCTTTTCAAAATGGGGCGCGTAGAAGAAGCAAAAGAAAAATATGAAAAAGCCCTGAAAATATATGAAAAACTCATTAAAAATTACCCTAAAGACATGGAATACCTCTCAGATAAAGAAATGACTTACAATAATCTCGGAATCCTGTTTTCTGAAAAAGGTAAAAAGGAAGAAGCAAAACAGAATTTCAAAGAATCTCTCGATATTCTGGAAATCCTGAGCAAAAAAGATCCTAACAATAAAGATCTCAAGGAGAAATTAACCTTACGCGGGAAAAGCTTGAAGTGAATTAAAATTTAGTTTCTGCAACCGAATTAAGCGCCCCAAAAAAGAAACTACATTTTCAGGCCTTTTCGCTTGCCTTGTACAGGCCGCTCTCCTTCGTCGAGCGTAAAAAGCTCCGTTAAAGACAGCTAATCCCTCACCCCGGCCAATAAACCACCAAACAAATTAAAAAAAGTAGCAGAAAAGTTTCCATTGAAAACTCTCCTGTTCTTTATTTACGTGAACAGATCGAAAATGCTCCCGAGCATGCTGCTGTCAGCCTGGTAGAATTCGGTGTATTTGCAGCGCTTGCAGGTGACATGGGTGAACTTTTTGTTCTGGACGTCGAGGACTTTGCTGATGAAACCGCCGGTTGTGCGGATTTCGCCGGTTTCGAAGGAGTTATTCCCGCATTTGGGGCAGACAAAATTGATATTTTTGCTCATTTTTTAACCTCACTCTGGTTTTTCAGGTAGTCTGAAGGATGGAATAGCTTTACTTTTACGCTATTTAATATTATTGCAGAACCTATAAATGCAGGTATTCTTTAACAGGGACAAAGCTGCCGGAAATAAATATATTAGAAAAGAACACCTATACAGCATTAGACACATGAAAGTAAAAGCTATAATCACAATCGCCCTGATCATCTCGGCTGCTTTAATGGCTGCAAAAGTATCGCCTGGAGTTAATATGGAGCAGTTCAGAGAAGGGAAGTATATCCATATTGACAGTATGGTAATCGAATTTAATCAGACGGATGCTGATGTCCAGATAAAATACCACCTCAGCCCCTTTGCCCAGGTTTATATGTTCCTGTTCGGGAGCAGGCATCTTGAACCTAAAATAGAGGAGATCTTTTTTGATTTTAAAAACATAGAGGTCCAGAGAATAGGGAGGACCAGTGCCTTAATCCATATAAATGATATTTCCAGACAAAACAATGAATATTACCTGCATGACTCCAGAGAGTTAGGGATGCAGCCAGACATACTTACCCTTGTTTACCCTGATAGGACAAAGCAAAATATCGAACACGCTAAAGCTACTCCGCCAATCTTCTATCTATGAAGAATTTAATCTCAGATTTCAGCGGTTTTCCAAACTATCAGCGACTTTCTTAACTGCTCCCCTGCGCGTTCTTCTGCACCCTCTTTCACGCATGATTTTTGTGATCATTCCTGCCCTTTCATCTCGTAATCCATTATCAACATATCCTCGTCATACTATTTTTTCGGTTAAATTATTTTTTAGAGTAATCATCCATTCCGTACAATCGATTGCCCAGATAAGACAATTTATTGCAGACAATGGCACATAACGGATATTAAGATAGGGTTTCAGGAACATATATTTAGCAAAAGAAACCCAATTTTCTTTGATAGCAATGGGAAGATTCATATTAAAATGTCTGAAATGCGGAAGGGAATACGGCCAGGAATACAGGCTAACCTGTGAAAACGACGACTCCCTTTTACGGGCGGAGTACTTTGAAAAAAGGCTTGAGCTCAGAGACCAGCCCGGAATAGGGAGATTTCATTCATGGCTCCCGGTTCAGGAAGAGCTTACTACCGAAGCCGGGCCCATCACGTATAAAAGCGAAGCCCTTGCGCAGGAACTCGGGCTTTCGAACCTGTACATAGGGTTCAGCGGATACTGGCCTGAGAGAGGGGCTTTTATCAAAACCTGCAGCTTCAAAGAGCTCGAAGCCCACCCGACAATGCAGCTTCTCAAGGAGTCCGGGGGAAAAGCCATTGCTCTCGCCTCTGCAGGGAATACGGGGAGGGCGTTTGCATATGCTTCGACTCTTACAGGAACAGATGTTTACATAGTGGTTCCTGATTCAGGCATTCCGAAGCTCTGGCTACCTGAAGAACCGTCTGATTCCATTCACCTTATCAGTATGACTCCGGGAAATGATTATACCGATGCTATCAACCTTGCAGGAAGGCTTGCAAAACTCCCGGGCATGGTTCCAGAGGGAGGGGCCAGAAATGTTGCAAGAAGGGAAGGGATGGGCACTGTAATGCTGGACGCAGCCGTAGCCATAGGAAAGATGCCTGACCACTATTTCCAGGCTGTCGGAAGTGGCACAGGTGGAATCTCAGCCTGGGAAGCCTCGCTGCGGCTCAGGGCTGACGGGCGTTTTGGTTCAAGGCTTCCGAAGCTTCAGCTTGCCCAGAACCTTCCTTTCGTTCCCATGTACAGTGCATGGCAGGCAGGAAGAAGAGAGATCATTCCAGAAATTGATATGAAAGATGCAAAGAAACAGATAGAAGAGACCTATGCAACTGTGCTTACCAACCGGGCACCACCCTATTCCGTGACAGGCGGACTCTATGATGCACTTGTAGATACGGACGGGATAATGTATGCAGTTACTAAAGAGGAAGCTCTTGAAGCAAAAACGCTTTTTGAATCCCTTGAAGGGATAGATATCCTGCCACCTTCCGCAGTTGCGGCTGCTTCACTGTTAAAAGCCATAAAAGCCGGAAATGTCGGAAAAGACGACATCATTCTCCTGAATATTGCAGGCGGAGGTTTTAAGCGGCTGAAGGAAGACTTTAAGCTCTTCCAGGTTGAACCTGCGGTTACTGTAAGCGGTTCTGATGTTCCACTTGAAGAACTGAACATTTGAGTTCCTGTTCTGTCCACATCTGAGTAATAAAAACCTGTATAAAGCTCTAAGAAAAAGAGAAAACAAGCTCAAGATATATGCATTTAAGAGGTACGTGCATGGTAAACCCGGAAGAAGAAGTAATAGCAATCATGAAAAAAACAGGTATTGACCTTGCTGCAACGCTCCCCTGTGACAGGATCAAGAACCTGCTTCCCCTGGTCTCTGAAAATTTTCCTGAAATCAAATTGACAAGGGAAGAAAACGGAGTGGGAATCTGTGCAGGCATCTATCTTGCAGGCGGGAAGCCCATGATGCTTATCCAGAGCACTGGGCTTGGGAATATGATCAATGTCCTTGAGTCCCTGAACGTAACATGTAAAATCCCCCTGCCTATCCTGACAAGCTGGCGCGGAGTTTATAAAGAAGGCATAGAAGCGCAGGTCCCCATGGGAGTCCACCTGCCAGCAATCCTGGAAGGTGCAGGGCTCGCATACACAATAATTGACGAAACTGAAAAGCTCCCTCTCCTTGAAAATGTGATCAAAGATGCCTTTGAAAATTTCAGGCCCCACATAGCTCTTGTCTCTCCTAAAGTGTGGGAAGCTTCTGACTGCTGTGCCTGGGAAGCGCAGAAGTCCCCGGAGCTGCCGAAGAAAGAAAAGGTCTGCAAATTCCGCATGACACAGAAAGTTCTTGAACCCCGGATGATCCGGAACAATGCGATCTCCGCCGTGGCAGCCGAACTGGACGGAGAAATTACCGTAACAAACCTCGGAGTCCCCTGTAAGGAACTCTATGCTGCCAGAGACCGGGACCTTAACTTTTACATGTTCGGGTCTATGGGACTTGTCTCCTCCATCGGGCTCGGCCTTGCCCTGCGCACGGACCGGAAGGTTGTGGTCTTCGACGGGGACGGAAGCCTTCTCATGAACCCTAACGCCCTCCTGGAAATAGGGAAGGAAGCCCCGAAAAACCTGATCATCATAGCCCTGGACAACGGCGCCTACGGCTCTACAGGCTCTCAAGAGACCTGCGCTCTACGCTACGTTGACCTGGAAATACTGGCAAACGCCTGCGGAATCCAGAACACGCATAAGGTCAACACGGAAGAGGAGCTGGTAGATGTGTACAAAGATTCCCTTAATGCCAGGCAGACCTCCTTTATCCATGTGATCCTGAAGCCAGGAAACACAAACGCCCCGAACATCCCCATGAGCCCTGAAGAGGCCACAAAACGCTTCAAAGAAGCGCTGAACGCAAAAACGCTTTAAAAGAAGAATATCAAAAGAAAAATTTTGTTGATCCTTTATTAACTGATTGATCTATTCCAGAACTCGAGAGAGAATCTTTCGTTTTTTTATCCCTGCGCCGCAGTGGGCCTGGACCAGCCGTCAGCCGGATAAAAACCAACCTAAAAACCGACAACGCAATTAAGAGGAACAATAAGCTGAAGAAATGCCCACAGGCTGAGAGAATACTTTCCTTTACCCCGAAGGTTGCTTCTTAATTCACAGGTGAATACAAGCGCCTTCACCAGCTTGTCTGGCTGCCCGGCAAAAAAAGAAAGAAGCAAAAAGAAACAGGAAATTATCGGTTTCCCCGGTTATTTTATCTGTTTGTTTACTTTTATCTGTTTGTTTACTTTTATCTGTTTGTTTACTTTTATCTGTTTGTTTCCTTCTATCTGTTTGTTTACTTTTATCTGTTTGTTTTTTACAGGCGCACTCAGTCGTTTTACATTTATGGCGTTTATTTTTCTATTTTAATAGCTAACTTTGATTAATTATCTTAATTCTTATTCTCTTAAGTCCTGGTTTCTTAAGTTTTATTCTCTCCAGCTTATTTTCTCCACAGGTTCTTTGAGCCTGAATTTCCCTGCAAGGACCTGTTCTTTAAGTTCCTGTGCGGCTTTTACTGCCCTGGCACGGTCCGACTGGCGCAGGGTTACTTTGATATCTCTGAGACAGCCTCCGGTTGCACATCTGACAGTGCCCAGGTTTGCGCTGAAGGCTTCCCCTCTGCACCTTGAAATACAGAGCCCGCAGTTAAAGCAAAGCTCAGGATTGTGTCCAGCACCATTTTCTCCTTTACTTACGGCATCCATAGGACATGCTTCAGCTACACAGCACACCTTGCAGTCAATGCATTTCTCCGGTTCATATTTTACATCCAGGTCTGTATTATCCCAGACGTCCCCGTAAGTGATCTCACATAGAGGGATCCTGCCTGCAAGGTCTACCAGCTTGAGCGGGATCTGGCTGTCGAGCTTAAGGATATTTTCCAGCATTTCCTGGGAAAGGACCGGGATAGGGACAGCCCATGTGTTGATGATCTCGGGTCCCGCTGAAGTTGCAAAGCCTCCCATGTATTCAGGGGTCATATCATGAAGGTCTGCAAAACCCGTCAGGTTGGGATTATCCGGAGCGCTGCGGGTGCCCTGACCTGTAACAAACCCTTCGGCTCCGTTGATAAGTACCCTTGTCCCGACTCCTATTGTTTCGAGTTTGGGGTCGTTTTCAATCGGGTTTAACTCGCCACAGCCGCAAAAGGTCATCTCCCTGAACTCGCCTTCGAAGGGAAGGGCATGGAAAATGGTCTTAATAGCCTCTTTTCCGGGATTTACGAACGCCCGGTAATTTTTGAAGGCATGCCTGGTTGCATGAAGCCGCGCAAAAGGTATTTCGGAAAGGCTTGTTTCCACTGAAAAGCGGTCGCCTTCGCTTGTGGTTACATCAACAGTAATGCTTTTTCCTTCCACCATCTCTCTGAAAAGGTGTCCGCCTCCGTAGCGGGGATCTGATTTACTGTGAGCAGTCCCGAGTACGATAAGGTCCAGAACCCCAAGTCTTTCGTTAGGGCAGGGCCCAACGACTGCCGGCACCCCGTTCATCAGGACTTCAGACGCCTTTACAAAAGAGTCAGGTTCGGAGACTTTGAACGAGAGAACTGCATAGGTTCCGCTCATGATGCCGCGGGTTGCGGTAGTTACAACATCAATATCTTCAAGCCTTATTTCGTCTCCTGCCCTGACCCTTGAACTGATCTCTTCAGCCGTAAGGACCACAGCCTCTCCGGAATCTATTTTTGCCTGGATTTCCGGGATTGTCCTGCGTATCTCTGAGTTATCCGATGATCCTTTCATATTACCCTCAGCGGAGATATTGTATTCATTCTATTTTAGAGGCATGTTCATTATATTTTAGACGGCACGCTCATTATATATTCGGGATGAAAAGCAGGCACTCTACAATTAATAACCAGTAAACTGGACTGAGAAATAAAATTTTTTAAGGAATATACAAAATTTTTGCCTCTCTGAGAGCTGATTCGAGTAGAAAAAGCCCGAACCACCCAAAACTTATATAAATGATGATGCGTACTATGGTGTTGCACTTCGGTGTGAGAAACGGAAGCAATACACATTGTAGAGGGCTCGTGGTCTAGACGGTTATGACGTCGCCTTGACATGGCGGAGGTCCTGAGTTCGAATCTCAGCGGGCCCACTTAAAATTATTAAAATTGATTAGAATTGATCAAAATTGATCAAAATCTTTCCTGAGATTTTTCAGGAAAGCAAGACTGAAAAAGAACTACCGTCTCTTTTAAGATTTATTCTTAGAAAGCAGATTCGGTGGTATTTCTACGTGCCCAGGTAGCTCAGTGGGAGAGCGCTGCCCTGAAGAGGCAGTTGTCCCCGGTTCGAATCCGGGTCTGGGCACCATAGAAACACAGCACATCAGTAGTGTAGCGGTCATCACCGGGCGTTGCCAACGCTCGAACCCGGGTTCGAATCCCGGCTGGTGTATAGCTTTTTTAGTATCCTTATTTCAAGCAATTCTTTGTATAAGGAGTAAAAACAATACGTATCATATAGGGCTCGTGGTCTAGACGGTTATGACGTCGCCTTGACATGGCGGAGGTCCTGAGTTCGAATCTCAGCGGGCCCACTTAAATCCAATCTGGCAGTTAATTAAAGTTAATAATATTACTGTCACATCTACCTGCCCAGGTAGCTCAGTGGGAGAGCGCTGCCCTGAAGAGGCAGTTGTCCCCGGTTCGAATCCGGGTCTGGGCACCATAGAAACACAGCACATCAGTAGTGTAGCGGTCATCACCGGGCGTTGCCAACGCTCGAACCCGGGTTCGAATCCCGGCTGGTGTATAACTTGTTTTTGCTGATTGGTTTTCATTAATATTACTGGGACTCTTTCGGGCATTTTCTACTTATTACTTAAACTTTTTTCTTAATTTGAGTGCCTTTTGTCAGAATTATCTCTTCAGATCCTTAACTATTATTGAAAAGGGACACGTACACTAAAGAACGAAGTTCAAAGTGCAGGCTTTTCATAATATTATTAGTTTCTGATCAAATATTCTCAAAATAGATTTTAAAATAGTAAATCCTGAGCTTATTACGTCAATGTTTCGAACGGGATCAGTTACAATGTTAACAACTACTTAAATTCAGAAACAAAAGTACACTGCCGTTCTAACAGCTGAAAATGTGAGAATGTTAACCCAAGGATTGTTAACCACAAAGTTAATTAAAATAGAAAATCATTATAATTATTGGATATACATCTCGAAAAGACAAAAGAGTCTGCTTGAAGAGATTATACCCACTTTGTTGCAAACCTGAAAAATCGTAAGGAGATTTTGAACATGACAGGAAAGTTCCAGAAAAGAAATGCAGAAAGGAAAGGCATCAGAAAAGAATATGAACTGGAGCAGAAGTTAATAAAGGAAATTGTAGACGAAATTCAGGTAAGCGGCGGTGGATCAATAGAGTGAAGGTACACATAACAATTCAAGCTGGAGAGATTTCCGAGCAGACCGTAGAAATAGCTGAAACCGCTACCTACGAAGACCTGCTTGATACGCTGGACATAAATCAGGAAACAGTACTTGTATTAAACGGAGGGAATGCTGTTCCTCTTGACGGGGCAATAAGTTCCGATAGACTTACAATCCTTAGAGTTGTGACAGGTGGCTGACCTGCCCTTAAAGGGCAGGATCCCTTCTTTATTACAAACTTCTTTTTCCCCCTTTTTTAGATAGATTCAAGGTCACTTTTGTTTAACTATTCTTCAATAATATGGATCTTCTTAGCCATGCTAAGAATTCGGACTTTTCTATAAATTACTTACTAAGTGGCCGAAACTTGAAAAACCCTGAAAAAAGATTGAGGAAAAATAAAAAGCCCGGACAATAAAAAAGGCCTGTGAAAAGAAGGAAAAAGAACAGAATAACAAAAGAAAGGAAAAGAGCCTGAAAGAGATAAAATCAGATGAGTAAAATATAGAAGGATTTGATTTCCATAATGGTGAGTTCCAGGGAGAACTGTCAGCCATTATGGAGCTAACCCTTTTTTGAGATCCTTTACTTCGAGGGAGTAAGAGGCACCTTTTTGCTCATAACCTTCAGTTTTTTAATTGCTGAGATCGTTGCCTGAGATTCTTTGTAGATTTTATCTTCATAGTAGCTTATGATCTCATCAACAGGGGCTGCGAGGGAATAAATCTTTATCGGGCGCCCTTTACCGGGTTTCTTTTCCGAACGTACATTGACCCAGGACTGATTCCTCATAAGTCTCATTGCAAGACTGACTTCGGGCTGTCTCAGTCCGGTACTTATTTCAATTTCACGGGATGAAGCTTCGTCGACATTCATAAGATATGCCATAGTTGTGGCAACATTCCTTGACATCCCGAGGTTCCGTAACGTTTCAATAAAAATGTGGTCATTTTCGTCCAGCACTTTTACTTCATAGTCTTTCATTATAACCCCTTCATATTCCAATTTTTTATAATTTAGTCTGCCAGCTAAAGAATATAATGGCAATTATTATTCAGACCTTAAAAGGCAGCTTTCATAATCACCTGTTAAAGCTGACTCCAACTTCCAAAGTTTTACACCATATATATATTTATATGGTAACCTATCCCGTTTTAAAACTTTGAATTAAATAAAAAGCGTTTTTTCACAATCTAGCGGATTGTTTGCGTTTTAAGTCCAACAACCGGTTATTAAAAACAAATAAGTATATTTTCATAACCGACTACTAGAGAACCGTTTTATGAAATTGATGGGAAGAGACGTATCAGTTCAGTAATTAAACCTGTATACGTATATAATTAGAAGGTTATTCATCTCCAACAATTAATAATGTACTCATACTATTTAAAGTTGTATATATTAAAAGGGAATTGAAAAACTTTCAACCACACCTGACATTAGTAAATGTAAAAAAATAATCAAACATAAGAGGCATAATAATCCCATGATCCGGATAAAAACCTGAAGGCATCACAACAAAATTATTATAATTGTACTGATCAAAAAAATTAAAGGAAGATACCCGGACAATAAAACGTCAAAGATAATTTAGAAATGTTTATATTCTCATTTCAGCGCAGATCAAAGAATTATCCCGCAAAATAGGAGAAATCTGCAGCTTGCGTCCCGACCTCCAGGAGATTTCTCAGGAAAGCACTCAATCAGGGCAAAAATTAGGAAAAATAAAAGATCTGAAGAAAAAAATTAAAAGATGATAAAAATGATAAAGCTGGAATGAAATAAAAATTCATGGGCTCTTTTTTCCCAGCTTATTTTTCAGAACCTTTCTTATTCGCGGAACTTACTCTAGAGCTGATCCCAAAACTCACGATTAAGCCCCTAAATCTCGAATTTGGAATAATCAATCGATCTTTTGATTGGGAAAATAGTTCTTAAACTCTTATTGATGTGGAAATAAAGTTGGTTTTGGGATCAGCTCTATATTAATTATCCACTCGCTGCGGATTAATTTCTACTTGCTGCTTATCAACTATCTGCTTATTCTATATCAAGTGGCTTTTAGCTAATTTTATCCTTCATAGATTTTAATCACTGATTTAGCCACTCATTTAGATTACTCATTTAGCTCACTAATTTAGCTCACTAATTTTAGCTAAACTACCCTCACTGAAAATTACTTTTCGCCCAAAATTACTCCTCACTAAAGTACCTCCTGGCAAGGAGGATCGTGCTTGAACCTGTAAGGATAAGCAGGAAGGAAGCAATTATCATTCCTTCTGTTGTGAAGTCCTGCCAGGAATGTACAGATACCCACAGCCCGCTTCTTGTGACAAAGGTCGAGAAAATGACCAGGACAAAAGAAACAAGTGCGAGCATAGGGAGCATGAAACCATACTCCCCCTGGCGGAACCTGAACTTTGCATGCAGGTAAGCAGTTGCCGTAAGCCAGGGAATCAGGGAGGAGGTTTCTACAGGGTCCCAGGTCCAGTACCAGGCACCCCAGCCAAGAACTTCGTATGCCCAGAAGGCTCCGAACCCTATCCCAAGTGTAAGAAAGAGCCAGGAAACTCGCATCCAGCCTGTTGCCAGTTCGGACCACCTGCTGTCCTTAAGGACAAGGCCTGCAATTGCAGCAGCGAAAGGAAGGGTAAAGGCCGCATAGCCCAGGAACAGAAGAGGGGGATGGATAGCCATCCAGAGGTTTCTGAGCAGAGGGTTCATGCCCTGCCCGTAAGAAACAACGAAAGGTTCCGCAAAAAGATTCCAGTTTGTGACTTCAGGTATTCCTGCACCTGCGAGATAATACATTGAGAAAGGGTTTTTTAACGCCAGTAGCAGCAGGAATACAGAAGCTACAAAGAGTGAAACCGATCTGATAAGGGCAAAGAGATCTGTGTCCCTGAGCACTCTTCCTGCACCTGTGAAGCGTGTAACTGCAAGCATTATAAAGATAAAACCTGTCCAGATTAAAAATGACCCTTCCTGCCCTGCCCAGAGAGCCGAAAGTCTGTAGTGCCAGGCAAGGTCGGAGCTGGAGTGCTGAAAAACATAACTGAATTGCGTATCCACTCCGAACAGGTGATAGGCAAGCAGGAGGATCGCGACTACCAGTGACGATCCTCCTATAAGTTCCAGCTTTTCAGAAAGGGCTATAAATTTCCTGTCCTGCCTTAAGAAGTAAAGCAGGGAAGTAAAAAAGGCAAGCAACCCTGAAGCTCCAGCTATCCAGATGAGCCCCATTCCAGTATTCATACGATCACCATCTGCACACCCGTCTCATACATTTTTTTTACTAACACATTTCTTTGTGTTTCCATTTTTGTTTTCATCTACCTGAGAACCTCTTTGAGAAGAACGATTTCCGGAAAGGTCATTTCCCTGGGCACCTTTTTCCCCTGCAAGAGAATCCGAAAGAAAGAGAATCAGGACTCCCAGAACCATCAGATAAAACCCACCCCAGAGAGAGGTCATGAAAGGTACCTTCCGGATATAAAGTTCCACAGTCTGGGCTTGTGTATCTACGGATTTTGGGGCGATAAAAAGTTCTTCCAGAAGCCCTCTGTGAATGTAGGTCTCGGTATAGGACTGCTGCCATTTGAAGTCACTTATATATTTTATCTGTCCGCTGTCAAAAGGCTGGCCCCACCTGTACACATCAAAATCGATTGTGCTTATGTAAGCAGAACCCGAATAACCTCCATAAGGTTCTCCTTCGATTCCGGATGTTATGTTGGTAATATGGACGCTGTAACCCATGGACTTGAAAGTACTCACTTCCCCCACAGGAACCACAGCAGAATCCTCAAGGCTCATATTGGTGCTGAAAACAATCCCGACAAGGAGCAGGACCGCTCCAAGGTGGATAATATGAGAACCTGTCCTCCGTAGAGTTCCTTTCAGTGTCTTTTCTTTCGAAGAAAGCAGCCTGTAAATAACCGCAAAAAAGGCTGCTGCAAGGAGCGGAAACGAGATATTAACAGGCAGACTTGAAAACGGGGAAAAAGCAACCGAAAGTGCGGAACCTGCAATACCTAACCCCAGTACCAGAAGACCTTCTTTTTTCCCTGCGCTCCCGATCAGAAGACACAGAGTCAGCAACATTACAAGGGCAAGAGTAGGCAGAGCTGCACGCAGATTAAAATAGGCAGCATCAAGCAGGATTTCTTCTCCTGTACTGACTCTAACGATGAAAGGGGTTAAAAGTCCCATCGTTATCAGAGCGGCAAGCAGCACCAGCACTGAAACTGTAGCAAGCATGGTGTTGCGGACTGTGAGAACATCGCTTAGCTTTCTCATAAAAAACCTTGAAAATGTGAATAAAAAATATAACTTAATAAAATAAATACAATTAAATAGGGATAATATTTACTTAAGCCCATTATTTAAACGTACCTGAAAAAGTTGAAGGATTCTTGAAGAGGGCAGCGAGAGACCAATTATCCTATATTTTGCTCTATCTTTGCTGGCAGGAGATAGAGAAAGATAAAAAGGATGAAGGTATGGAAGGGAGTTAATTTCTGCCCCAGGAAAAAAGGAATACTGGATAGAGAGATGATACCACGATCGAGCTGATAATCAAAGCATTCTGGCTGATGATTCCTGCATACTTGCCCAATCCCTTCGCAGCTGTCTTCGGAGGTGGAAAACCAATCGACGGGGGCAGGACTTACAAAGACGGGAGAAGAATTCTCGGAGACGGGAAAACCTACAGAGGGCTCTTTTCAGGCATCTTCTGCGGGTTTCTTGCCGGATGTATTGAAATCTGGCTGGGTTCGAAAGGGTTTGAGATTATGGGGATTGAAATGCCCACATTTGGCCCGGATTACGCAAGCGCTTTGATAGTTGTGTTCGCCCTTGCCTCCGGCGCTCTGTTCGGGGATATGTTCAAGAGCTTTTTCAAGCGCAGAATGGGCCTGAAAAGGGGAGCGTCCCTGCCTCTTGTAGACCAGCTTGACTTTGTTGTTGGAGCCTGGGTATTCACATACCTTGCAGCTCCGGAATGGTTCATGAGTAATTTCACTACAGGGATTATGCTTACAGTCCTTATAATGACGCCTCTGCTCCATCTTACGACAAATATAATCGGATATATTATAGGTGTAAAGAAAGAACCCTGGTAAAAACCCTGTGGAAGAATCATGAAGACCCTGTAAGAAGGAAAAATTCAATAAAAAGATGAGAAAATCTTGCATAACTGCTGAAGAAAAAGTAGAGAAAAAAATAAATTACAGGAAAAACCTTAGAAAACGTTTATAGCGCTAATAAGGCTGCAATAACGGTGAGAGAATGAGCAAATCAAACCCAGAAACAGGAAATGGATTCGAAACACAGAAACAGGAACTGATCGCAGCCCTCAAAGCTTGCGGAGCTGTCCGCTACGGGGACTTTACACTCGCTTCGGGAAAGAAAAGCAAGTACTATATCGATATCAAGAAAGCCAGTACCGACCCGAAAACCCTGAAAATTATTGCCAGGCAGGCAGCCCTCAGGATAAAAGAAATGGATGTGGATACAGTTGCAGGTGTAGAGCTTGGAGGTGTCCCCCTGGCAACCGCTGTTTCCCTGGAAACTGAACTTCCCCTGCTGATAGTAAGGAAAACTATCAAGGACTACGGCACAAAAAGCAGATTTGTAGGAGACCTGAAGCCTGAAGACAGGCTAGTGATGCTCGAAGATGTAACAACCAGCGGAGGCTCGGTTAGAGATGCAATTGAGGTGGTCAGGGAGACCGGAGCCCATGTTAAATACGTAATTACAGTGGTGGACAGAGAAGAAGGGGCCAGGGAAAAACTGAAAGGAGCAGATGCTGAACTTGTGCCTCTGGTAAGTGCAAGCGACCTGCTAAAGTAAAGTAGGTGCTCCGGCACTTTCCCAAACCTCATTCGGCTGCACAGGCATGTTAGCTAGGAAAAAACAACTCTGAACTTATGTATTTTAAGAGATCTGGATGTCATAGAGAGGTTCTCCAACTTGCACAAGAGATGCTGCCCTTGACCTCAAAAACCGCTTTTTATTTACAGGAGTATAAATGCCCTGCCAGTTTGCCTGGCTGCCCTTCCCGGAAAAAAGCTTAGAAAATTTAAAAAGAATATGATAGAGCATTATTTCAAATTTTAGTACAACTCAAAATTCATCTTCATAATCCTTTAATAGCGGCAGGAAGGCAATCAAGAACTGCCGCAAAACCGGAATGATGAAGATTTAAGACCACAAGCGCCTATAACTTCTTCATGAGTTGCGCCTTCGGTTTTTGCCATCACTGCATGCATCTGCACACCTCTCGGATTTCGATTCGCGGTCTGGATAGCAATGTTGATTAGCTATTTTGATTTAGCATCCAGTCCTTTTAAAGCCTTTTGAGCTTCAATAAGATCATTAAAACGTGCTGCAACTTCAGGACATTCATTCAGGAATATTTCGTATGGATTTTGGTCCATAGATTTCATCTCTTAAAGGACTTTATTAGGCTAAATTTATTTAAAGTATAACTGGTCAGAATTTATTTTGGCAAAAAGTATTAAAATAACTTCTTAAAGGAGAATGGAAGGCGAAACTTTTAAAAGAAGTTAAAACTAACTGGATTTTTATATAAATTAGAAGCTTAACAATGAGAAGATATTTATCAGAAGAAATAGAGAATTAGGGAATCCTTTATTGTGTTGTTGATTAAAAATATTGATTATAAAGATAAAAATATTTTTAAAATAGAAAGAAAGGTTTTGCGAACTCCATAATCCATCACCTTTTCTTCATTATATTTCCTCATTGAGTATCAAGAACAAATTTCACATTAAAAACAAGTTTTTTTGAACAAGGAGAATGAAAATGAAGATTTTGCTTATCGGCGGCGGCGGAAGGGAACACGCAATTGCCGAAGGAATTAAGAAAAGCAAGCATAACCCGGTCCTTTATGCGTTAATGGCAAAGAAAAACCCAGGAATTGCGGCACTCTGTGAGGATTTCCTGCTCGAAAAGGAAACCGAGGTTGCAAAAATTGTTGAGTATGCAAAAGCCAGGAACATTGAGATGGCTTTTGTGGGCCCTGAAGCTCCGCTTGCAGCAGGAGTTGCAGATGCCCTCTGGGAAGCCGGGGTCCCTGTTGTAGGCCCTAAAAAAGCCTGTGCGGTTATTGAGTTTGATAAGGCATGGGCAAGGAATTTCATGAAGAAATATGGGATCGAAGGCTGCCCTGCCTATGAAGTTTTTACAGAAGAAGCTCCTGCTCATGTTTTTATTGAAAAGCTGGGCGATGTTGCAGTCAAGCCCTCGGGGCTTACAGGCGGCAAAGGGGTAAAAGTTATGGGTGACCAGCTCCCTGACCTCAAAGCTGCCATGGAATATACAAGTGAACTCCTGGAAAAGGGGCCTGTGGTTATTGAAGAGCGTTTCATAGGAGAAGAATTTACCCTCCAGGCTTTTGTGGATGGAAAAAACCTTGCCTTTTTCCCTGCAGTGCAGGACCATAAGAGGGCTTATGAAGGTGATCTCGGACCAAATACAGGCGGGATGGGCTCATACACTGATGCAGGAGAAATCCTACCTTTCATGCTTTCGGAAGATATCGAGAAGGCAAAAAAGATTATGCAGCACACGGTAACAGCCCTGCACGAGGAAACAGGAACAGGATACCAGGGCATTCTTTACGGACAGTTTATCCTGACGGCCAACGGGCCCAAAGTCGTGGAGTTCAATGCCAGATTCGGAGACCCTGAAGCTATGAATGTTATCCCCCTTATAGAGACTGATTTTATAGAAATTATGTCTGCTGTGGTAAAAGGGACCCTCGGAAACCTGCCTGTAAAGTTCAGCAGGAAAGCGACAGTCTGCAAGTATGCAGTCCCGGCAGGCTACCCGGATAATCCTGAAAAAGACAGCGAGGTAATTGTAGGGAATATAGGAGAAGCTTCAGTCTATTATGCAAGCGTGTATGAAAAAGAAGGGAAAATTTACACCACCGGCTCCCGTGCCGTTGCTGTCGTAGGGTGTGCAGAAACAATAGAGGCTGCAGAAAAAATCGCCCAGAATGCCCTTGAAAATATTCAGGGTAAACTCTTCTTCCGGAAAGACATAGGCACTGCCGGTCTTATCCAGAAAAGAATTGACCATATGAAAGAACTTAGAGGCTGACCGTTTGAAAAACTATGTAGTAGTACCGTGTGTAGATAAGTACTATGCAGTAAATATAAAGTTTAAATTCAGCCAGTAAGAAGTCGGGGTTTGAGACGATGAAGAGAGATGTACTTTCTATAACTGACCTGTCCCGGGAGGAGATATACGAACTCCTTGAATCGGCCGCGGACCTGAAGAAAAAACGTAAGGCAGGAGAACCTACCGAATACCTGAAGCACAAAAGCCTTGGAATGATTTTTGAAAAATCCTCTACAAGGACAAGGGTATCCTTTGAAGTCGCAATGACAGATTTCGGAGGCCATGCTCTCTACCTTAATTCTAGGGACATCCAGGTAGGAAGAGGCGAAACTATTGAAGACACAGCCAGAACCCTTTCCGGTTACCTGCATGGAATCATGGCCAGGGTTATGAGTCACGAGACAGTAAAAAAGCTTGCCGAATATTCGACTATACCCGTGATCAATGCCCTGTCAGACCGGGAACACCCCTGCCAGATCCTTGGCGATTTCATGACTATCATGGAATACAAGCAGAGATTTGAAGGCCTGAAATTCGCCTGGGTAGGCGATGGAAACAATGTCTGCAACTCTGCCCTGCTAGGCTCGGCAATTATGGGAATGGAGTTCGTGATTGCCTGCCCTAAAGGCTATGAGCCCAAAGCCGAATTCCTTGAACAGGCAAAAGCCCTCGGAGGCAAATTTACCATCACGGACGACCCAAGAGATGCTGCAAAAGACGCAGATATAATCTATACTGATGTCTGGGTCTCCATGGGCGACGAAGCAGAGCAGGAAAAACGCCTGAGAGCCTTTGCTTCTTTCCAGGTCAATACCGAACTCCTTGGAGCCGCAAAGCCGGACGTAATAGTAATGCACTGCCTGCCCGCCCGAAGAGGCCTTGAGATTACAGACGAAGTCATAGACGGCCCGAACTCTGTAGTCTTTGAAGAGGCAGAAAACCGCCTGCATGCCCAGAAAGCCCTTATCCTGAAATTGATGAAATAAAAAATTTCATCAATTTTCCATACTTATTTCTAGAATTTTCAAATTCCCGAATGGTTGCAGAATAAACTCCAATATAAACGATTGAACTCGGGAAAAATAAATATATTATCAATTTAAAGAGCTTTTTCATCCTCCGAGAGGGCCTTCAAGGAAAAAGTTTAAGAACAAAGAGCGCCACTATGTGCTGCTGCAACATAAGCCATATCGTGCGAGGGTTGCCCAGCCAGGTCAAAGGCTCCTGGTTCAGAGTTTTACATAGAGAACTAAACGTTACACAAAACATCAACATGCGAGAGTTGCCCAGCCAGGTCAAAGGCGCTGGATTCAGAGTCCAGTCTTGTAGGAGTTCGTGCGTTCGAATCGCACCTCTCGCACTAATTTTTACTAATTCTTATTTTTGCTTAAGTTGCTTATTTTATAATTTCTTCTGAGTTACGGCAATTCTAGAATCATTTTAAGATCTTGCATGAAATAATTAGGCTTGTATTTTGATCTTAAGACTCTGTGTTCTGTGAATTTTTCTAGGTCTTAACATTTTTCAGCTAAGTGGTCGTTTACTAATATCTGTTTGAGCTTTCATGATACAATTTCAATTCGGTTTTTATAGTAAATTATAATGCATAGATTACAATAAAACCTATGCATTTTCCCAACCTTATGGAGAATAGTTCTGAACTTGAATTTTAATCAGCTGAAAGTGCCTACGCCATAAAAGCAATGTTTATACGAAAAAGCGAATTCAATTGAGATTATTGCTAGTTAATTTAAAAGTACTTTGCACTTGATGACAGCTATGCTCCCATTGGGCCATTATGTATGTTTTCTTGGTTTTTCAGCAAAATCAATTTCACCTCGCAGATAAGAATACCATTTATCTATATTTTCAGTATATCCTATAATCGTTGGAATTGTTCTGCTTTCAATGCCTTTCTCTTTTGTTAAAAATCCAGTGTCTAGATAATACCTTAGATAATCAAGTTCATCTATAGCTCTAATATCATTATCCTTACTTAAACGTACACGTTCTGATACATAACCAATGAAATCATCCGCATTCTCTAACAAATCAGTTATTACCAATAAATCATATATATTAACATTCCAGGGATAAATATCCCCTTTAAAAAGCTCTGGATCCCATAATTTTAATACATTTAAATCAGTAGTAAACTCCGAAAATGAGTCAGCAGTTACATTTATTAGGAAGATATTTTTAAACTCCTTTTCCTTTATTGGGAGTTTTGTTCTTTTTTGTTTGTCCCTGAACTCGGCTGTCGGTTTACTTTTTATATATTCTAAAGCTCTTTTTGATTGTTCAAAAGGTTTTTTGATCTGTTCTGTGACATCATCTTTTGTCATTTTTAGGATATCCTGTGTGCAGGCGATACAGCGTCTTTTCTTTCCTTTAACTTCAATCAAAAAAAGATTATCTTCATAGATCACTAATCCATCTAATTCAGTTCTCTTTGGGTACTCCAATTGTGGATATATTTTTGAATTAGGCAAAATGTTATTTATCAGTTCTAAAGTTTTGGATTCGAAAAAGTCTCCCTTTGCTTTAGCATATTTATTTTCATCTCCTTGGAAAAAGGATTCCTCTATAATAGGTATCACATTTCTGATTAAATGCTGTACAATGAAACAATAATATTTTTCTTCTATTTTTATAATTGGTTTTAATGGAACGATACTGATATCAAAAGGAGACGACCAAGTTGGATTGGAATTAAAACCAGTTACTAAAGAGTCCAATATACTCTTATTAATTTTTTCATTCAATTTTATTTCAAAAATATTTTTTACTTCTTTTATTTCTAAATACTTTCTATATTCTGGGAACAGTTTTTCTCTTATTGTAGGTATTTTTTGCTTGTATTCGAGATCTATCTCTTGATAAGACTTTCCTTTTTCTAGACCTTGTTCAACAAACTTCAACCAAGCTTCATGTTCTTTTTTTATCTGAGATAAGAATCCAAAAAAATTAGACAGATTCGAATTTATTTGATTACTAATTTCTTCAACAGTTGAAAAATATTCTGTTATTGTAAACTCTTTTTTCAATAAATTAGGATCAATGTTAGAAAAGAACTCTTCAGCTAGTTGCTGATTATGTTGTGGATATGCATCCCCTCTCATAAATAGGAAATGAATTATGGTATTGAAATATACATTTTGCTCTTCAAAGGATAAATCATCTCTTAATATTATTTCAGAATTGATGAGACACTGAAATTTGTCCAAAAACTTGTCCAAAAGTCCTTCAAGTTCATCAAGTTTAGTGAAATCACTTTCTTTAGGAAATACGTTGAAATCAGACTTTAATACGATATTATGTAGAAGTTCTACAAGAAGTTGTGTTCCTTTAAAACTAGATTCAGTATATTTTTCAGGATCGCATGTTAGATTCGTTGTGAAGACATGCCCTAAAACATCTAGTGGATTAAAGCTTTGAATAACTAAATTTTCAATTTTGGCTAACAATTGATATACTTCTTTTTTAAGCTCAGGTAAATTATGTTTCATTTTATCCATCATTTCTTTATGCTTTTCACCTTCAAAGCTTGAGACTATATGTATCTCTCTTCCTTTTCTTCCTAAAGTTATTCCATCATAATCATATCTCTCATCAAAATTTACACTTGCTTTTTCGATAGGAGGTTCCAAAGAAATCATATTACGATTATATAAAAACAATTTACCGGAGTTAATTAATTTTCTTATTCTAATTTCTATTTTGTCTTCAGGTACACCACTAATTTTGTTAGTTTCAGCAACTAAATCATTTATCCGATAGTCTTTCGTACCCAATAACTTTGAAAAAACAGACTCGAGCTTGGCCATTATTTATCCCCTAAAGCAAATTAATTAACATATCTATAAACAGAAATAGAGCTGTTGCCATTATCTGAAATGTAAGCATATCGCGCTGTGTGCGAATCGCTTTGCGCAGTAACTACAGATTCAGTAGATAAAAAGATAATTGACAAAAAAGAAGAGGCCTTAAAACTAAAATGATTTTGTATGACTTATCTTCATTTTTTATTTATCTTCTATCCTTTAAAATATTTTTTTATAATAAAATTGTGGCACTTATACTCAGTTTCACAAACTCGTTATAAATTCTTCTAATCAATCTCGTTATTTTTGCATAACCCCACGAAAAGATATAAGCATGTTAGGAAGCTGGAGTTAGCTCTGGAGTGATTTTCAATTTTGTCAATTAATAAATAATGGAGGCAGTGTATTAAATCTTCCGTAAATTCCCTCATCATTTTTACACTTTTTTGTTCACTTTTTAAAACACGAACGTTTTATGGTAAACGTTCGTATATAGAAGTGTCTTGCAAAGGGATTGGAAAGTCTTTTTCTTTGATATTATACAAATCAGAAAGACATTAGTTGTCGGCAAAATAACCAATCAATACATTATAGAACTTCATTTAATAAAAGTCGAAAAACAGATATTTTTTTAAACTTTCCTGAAGTAGACTTCATATAAATCGAGTAAACAATGTGCAACTGCATAATATCGGGCTTTTGTTCCTCCTTCAACAAAAAGTTTTTCGTATATAATAAGTGTTCTTCCATATTTTTCCAGTTCTTTATCTATACCAAAGAAAACTTCAAAATCTCTTAGGACATCTGGAGGTAATTGAGGAATAATTTGTATATAATTAGCAATTATTCGAGCACGCGGTAATTCTTGTTTATTTTTAGCATTTGACAACGCAGAAATCACTTTGTCAAATAAAGATGGTTTATTTACATCATTTGTTTTGTGTAAAGAATAAGCTTCTTCGTAAAGTTTATCATACGTTGGTTTTATTTCAGAAGGAATATTTTGATTTTTCCATGTACTTAAAGTGTCAAATACATCTCCTAACACATCATTTTTGTCTAAGTAGGTAAGCATCTTCCAATATTTTTTCAAATCTCTAATTTCTTCCTCGGCAGGTTTTAAACCTATTTTTAGAAGTTCTAAATCATCTTTTCTCTAATAGAATCGTGGATTTCACTCATTTAATCATCTTCTAACCCTTAATAAATTCTATATATGATACTTTACTACTATATATAATAACATTTAATTTTATCTGTAAATTTTTATGTTACATCCATTATAAAGACTTCTAATTTTTGTATTTTCTTAAAAGTAGATGGCGAATTTTTTAGCAACAAACATATGCAGAAATATCAATACACAGTTATAAAGTCGAATGTACTCTCTGAATACATTTTTTAAACTTGACCAAGTTCTTAAAGATTAATTATGCATTTGAAATTTAGTTTTTACCATCTAATTTGAAGAAGATCCTAAAAAACATTATTACGGTATTTTTTGATATATAGAGACATTGAGAAAAGTATCTATGCGTTTTTCATAGAATTTTTGCATTTGATGTTTGGGATTATCGAACCCACTTTCCGCAGTAAATTTTCGCATATTCACATTTTTTCTTGCTATCGATTTTCAATAAAACGTGGATTTATCGGACTTTTATGTAGGAAGTAAAGTAGCTATATGGTGTATCAAAGAGACCAAAAAACGATATCAGTCAATTTTCACCAAGTTACATAAAAATCCAAATTAATTTGATTTGTTTCAAAAACGCTATCAGGAAAAATATTGATTTTTTAAAAAATACTGCGGAATGTGGGATAAATTATTAATAATTTCTTATTATTTTAAGAAATTATTCTTTATTTTAAAAAATCTTTTATTTATAAGTGTTTCTTCTATTTTTTAATGATCAAACCTGCCTGCAGTTTATAATAAAAATATCATACTTAATGGTGTCAATAGTATATTTTATAAATTCAAAATTATATTGGGTTATGAGCTGTTGTATGGATTTAACTGACTTTCCGCAGATCCCCACTCAAAAGTAGTATTTTTCGCAATTTTTCCCCATCAACCTTATTATCTTGCCCTTAATTTCATCCATGTTRGCAATTTGAGTTACTACTTTTGAATCAACTTCCACTTTTACTTCTGTAATCTCCCTCATTAGCATAAAAGCCCACTTCAAAGTGGGCTTTTGAGTTTGTTTTTTAACTTGGTCAGGTATTGTTTCCCCTGTTTCTTTTAGCCTTTCTCTTAGTTTCCATTCCGCTACCGAATAAACCATCAAAGTTAAGACCATTATCATTGAAAGAGCTTCAATTCTCTGAGGTTTTTTCAAATAAACTTCTGAAACTCTGAAGCTTTTGTCCTTTATGAACCTGAACCCTTTTTCAACCTTACTTTGATTCTTGTAGTAATCTAGCATCTTTTCAGCATCAAGATTGAGATCATTGCTTGCAATTATAAACCTTCCCTGATACTCTTTTTCAGTCAGTGTAATCTCTTCATTCCTGACTGCTGTTGCATTTACAACATAGTGGACGATAAGCTTTTCATCCTTCTTTGGCCTTCCTCTCTTACCGTTTTCCCTTGTTGAAACTGTKGAAATCTCTACAGTTTCAAGCAAACAGTAAGGATTCTCTTTTTTCCATCTTKCCAGAGCTGCCCTGGCATCCTCTTCACAGGCAAACTCTATCTTYTTTAGATCTTTGAGGTCTTTTTGAGCTTCTTTGACAATCCTTTTAATTTTCTTTTCAAAAGTAACATCTTTTCTTTTCTGCATCTCAGATGAGTGAACAACTACCCATTTTTGCTTGATATCACCATATTCAACAATGGTTTCGTAAAATGAATATCGGGGGTCTTCTCCTTGTTTAAACTCAAGATCAGAAATCAACAAATCTTTTGAAAGGTTTAGTGTTGARGGTACACGAGTGATCCACTTCATTCCTTTTCTCATTGATTTGATGGTRTTGTCAGARTAKAGAGCACTGTCAGCTATGTAATAAACATCATCAGGGAAAGTTATGTTTTCTTGAAGCATTTTCATTGCTTCAATTATGGTTTCTTTGTCTGATGCATTACCAGAGTAAGCTTTTGCAAATAATGGGATTCCATATTGATTTGTTATTATTCCAAGTCCAAAACGTTGCAGATCATCTCTACCGTCTTTTGCATGACCATATGTGATTTCGATGGCAGAACTGCCATCGATATGTTTGTAATCTCCATAGACGCTAAAACTAGTGCTTCGATTCCTAATTAATTCCTTTTAAATTATATTGTAATTCCACCAGGCATTTTGTCCCTTTCTTCCATTTTATATTTCCATTTAAAAATGACTGGTTTTTCGTTAATCTGGTCTATATATTGACCAATTCTTTCCCCTAATTCCTTTATTGAGTCGACTCTTATTCCTCTTAACAAGCTTCTTGCCATTTTACAGAAAAAACTTACAATAAAATTTAGCCACGAAGCATGATTGGGTTAGAATACAAATTCAAATTTATCAGGA
>NZ_WJBI01000027.1 GCF_020804225.1 Methanosarcina sp. DH2 | reverse complement strand
CGTGCCAACTAATAACAGTAAAACACAAACATAGATCTCCAGGTCTATTCCTTAGAGAGCTGCAAACTCGACTTCTCCCATCTGGTAAATCTTCAAGACATCAGTCAGTTTGATCAGTGGGTCTTTCTCACTCCGGGTGATTCTGGTATCTTCAGAGCTTTTGACAGAACCGGTAGCTGAAATGCTGTACGGGTTATTTTTTAGATCCTCCCCGGAATCACTTCCCCCTGAACTATTATCAGATTCATCAGATTCATTAGATTCATCGTAGAAACTCGCCGCTTTTTCGAACGAATTCATAATTTTTGAGGGATTCAGCTTATTTTTGAATGTTTCTATTATTTCAGTAAGTGTCATAGATTACCTCTAAAAAGCTAGTCATATCCGAGTTCAATTTTTCAGGTTGAACTGAATCTTTTCAGGGTAGCTTGAGTTGAGCTCTTTTGGTTCGTCTGATTTCTATCTTTCTCACTACCAGTTTCGTGATCATATCTTGTGATCAAATCTTATGTCCTTGAACAGAGCATCCGATTGACAGTAAATTATAACTGAGAACATTTTTTATATTTATTTATAGTGATAAATTTATTGTAATATTATTTATTGTGGTTTAAATTGGACCATATTATAAGGCCCAATTAGACCCGATGTGGTTTAATGGGTCTTGATAGGTAATGAGGCACTTGCGAGATGCATAGTGCCTCATCTTCTGGGGTGTAGGGTTTCTGTTTGACTGCTCCTTTCCTCTAGTTCTTAAACAGGTAACACCTGGAGATGTTGTGAAGGGTTCCCAGTTTTCTGGTGG
The DNA here is from genome assembly GCF_020804225.1 of Methanosarcina sp. DH2. GTDB lineage: Archaea > Halobacteriota > Methanosarcinia > Methanosarcinales > Methanosarcinaceae > Methanosarcina. Next base: position 30,593 of record NZ_WJBI01000027.1, on the reverse strand, counting down.
CGAGGTATCCTTTCAAGGTGTTAGTCCCCGTTTACTCCTATCTGACTGCTCAGGAGGGACTTGAGGCAGTCAACCTCATCATGGGCATTTAATAATAAAAGCATACTTAGCTCAAAAAAGGGAATATAAGGAATGAATTTATCAATGAAGCTTTTCTAATGGGTTTCTGGCTAATTTATTCTTTAATCAGCCTTTAATCAGCAATTATGATCCCTATAAAGTATTATTATCTGTCATTATTATTCGTAAGCATGCGCCCGCTTTCCCTTAGAGCTGTTTTCAATGGGAATAAACCGGGGGTTCGGGTATCGTACTAGTCCCTCTGTTCCTTCCCTGAAGCTCTTATATCAATAGACCTCCGAAATTTGAATACTGAATATACATCGCAGAAAGCAGCCGCTAAAGCTAATCAGACACAGGAGTTATCTGATACGGACCCAGCGTGTTTTTCCTTTATTACTCACCCTGGTTTTTATTTTCATTATGTATTCAACACGGATTTCAAAAAGCAGTGAATGACAATATAAATAGGATCTGGTTCTTACATCTACATTGTTGATGTTTTTGAGTAAAAAATACACAGGCTGGTTTGCCCTATTTTCACTTCCCGAGTTTCACTTCCCGAGTTTCGCTTCCCGAGTTTCGCTTCCCGAGTTTCGCTTCCCGAGTTTCGCTTCCCGAGTTTCGCTTCCCGAGTTTCGCTTCCCGAGTTTCGCTTCGGGAGCCCGAGGTCCTTTTCGCTTCGCTCAAGAGGACTACCTGATGGGTTTAGCATGAGTTGAGCTCAAAAGGGCCACCTGATGGATTTAGCAATGAGTTGAGCTTAAGAGGACTAATTTAGGGGTTATAGCAGTGATCTTTGCTCAAGAGTCCCAAAAAGGATTAGATTACAAATATTGCTGACCCATGCAACCTTATTCACTATAATGAGTCGTTCCTGCCACGCTCGACGCGGGAGAGCGGTCTTACAAAATGAAGAAGGAGATTTCCCTTTTTCTACTCCTTCTATTTCTTTTTTGATTGGTACCAGACAGGCTGGCGGAGGAATCCGGTGTCGTATGGGTTAAATAGCATTTCTCGGGGTCAAGGAGATATTTCTCAGGCCAGGAAGAGTGTTTTTCTAGAATTTCTGTATAATTTAATTTTACCTGGTATATATAGGTTCGACAGCTATTTTTTCATGGTTAACAGGCTGAACGCAGCCGCATGAGAAACGGGAAAATAGGATTTGGAAGTACTGTTTTAGATATTCGGGAATTACATTAACCTATTATAAGGATTACCTGATTTTGCAACCATTTTTTGTAAATAGTCAGAAAGTAGAGCTTAAAACAACTGTATTAAGGCTTAAGATCCAATATAAATAGTTAAATTTAATTTGCCGTTTTCATATAGCTTAAAATCTAAAATTAATCTCTTTTTTTAACTCTTTTTCTGCAAGTATCTTTATTTCTTTGTCTGGCAATTAGAGGATTGTACAGCGGTAGGCTGGAAAACAGCGTGACTGTAATAGTAAAAGGCTTACGAAGCAAAAAGTAACCAAAGGGATTGGTAATGATACAAAGTCACAAAAATACAACAGAGACGTAGAAGTTACAATGGAGTAAAAAAATGAAAAGGATAAAACTTAATTATATCGTGAATGTCGCCCTCTTCGCTCAATTTGTCCTGGTTGGCTATTCAGGACTTTTATTGTTTATCAATGACCATGGGACGTCCCATCTCTGGAAGTTAATCCATGAACAGCTTGGGATTCTAATGCTGATCTTCTTTATTGCCCATATTGCACTCCACTGGAACTGGATGGTGTTCACCACAAAGAAATTTTTCACAAGAGAGAACGAAACGAAGGCCGGTGAAATTATCGAGGCGAATTATATTCCTATGGATTAAGATTAGTAGAAAAACTGGAAAAATAAAAGTTATTTGGCAAATTATGGTCATCTGGATATGCCAAAAAGTTATCCAAATATATGAGCAGGTTGTCCGGGTACGCAGATAAGTTATCTGGATATACGAATAACTTGCCGTATTTGCAGCATTATGCCGGGTTATCATGGCCCGGCTATCACGGCATAAAGATATAAAAAAATCAAGGAGTATTGAGTCCCGGGAATTTTATCTTTCCTCATCCCGCAGAATTACAACATTCCCACGTCCCCGTTTGAACTTCTCTATCAGCTCTCTTCTTTCCAGGTCTGCAAGCATGAGGCTGACTTTTCCTTCGGAATACCTCAACTTGCTGCGGAGATCTTTCTGTGTAATCCTACCTCCCTGGCCCCGGATTATATCCATGATCTCCTGGAGGTCTGCAGGGAGAGGGAGGTTCTTTTTGATAGCAGGGATTTCTGGCTCGAGAATCTTTTTGGGTTCAGGCACCTCTGCTGGTTCTTCAGGAGAGATTTCTTTATCCCCTTTTGCTTCCTGCTTGAGGTCTGCAGGTTTTATTTCAGGCATGTCATGTATGAGATACTCTCCTGTGATTTCGGCATGTTTTTCTTCTTCCCGAACTTCATAACCTGACTCTCCGAAGTCCGATTCTCCTGAAAGTCGGGTTTCTACAGGCTTGACAGGGACTCCGTGTTCGGTCTTCGATTCAATTCGTTCATCAGGCACTTTTGCCGAAAAATCGGGTGCATTTACAGGCACAGACAGTTTTTCTGAGAGTTTCTCTGGAACAATTTCATGTTTTATTTTTTCTTCCAGAAGCCTGCTTTTCTCCAGTTTATTTGTTTCCGGCTGGCTTTTTTCCGGTTTATCGGTTTCTGGCTTATTTTTCTCTATACCTCTATGTTTCTGGAATCTATAGCCGCCAGCTAGAAGGAGAGACAGCATAAGGGCTGCAAGGAAGTAATATCCGGTTGAAGAGGAGGGTCCGTTTATTTCACGGGTTTCAGTGATACTTACATTATCAGCGCTTGAGTCATCGGAATCTGAGTTGTTAACAGCAACTGACTTATTGCTGACCGTTTCTATCATAGTGCTGGAATTTTCCGTATCTTCGCTTTCGGAAATCTCGCTCATTTCAGAACTTTCCATCAGTTCCTGGGAATATATAGGGAGGAGCAGGAGGTCAAACACATAGCTTCCTTCGCCCTTAATTTTAACCGTTTTTTCGGCTGAATAGACAAGGGTGCTGTTCTGATAATAGTTGGCTGTGATAAGGTAATCTCCAGGCTCCAGTTCAAAAGAGTAAACGCCGTATTTCGCCACCATAGACTGGGAAGGGGTGGAGTTTACTTCAACCACAGCATTTTCCAGAGGTTCGAAGGTATCCCAGCTGTATACCTCTCCGTGAATTGTGGCTGTGCTGTCTGCCGCGGCAGGTACCGCAAGAAGTACTGCAGCAGCAACGCAGATAATGTAAACGTTCAGATTCATTTTTATCAGGAAACCCGAATTAAGGTTTGGATTCTCTTATCTTTTCGGACTTTGTCCTTATATCTTTCTCATGATTTATAGATTCTTTTTAATAAAGCTGATTCTTTTCAATAAAGTTTCTCTTATCCCGGTTTCCGGGTCATGTGTGCCCACCACGGTAATCCTATTCTCTGTTTTTCCTGGTTCTTCCGGACCCATTTGTTCTTCAAAAAACGAGTTTACAGCCCACTTCTCCTCTTTCTTTATTCCGCCCGTATCTTCAATGCTGTATGTCCCGTTTCCAAAGAAAGTCGCGTATCCTTCTCCATCCGCAGCCTCAACAGTGATATTTTTGCCATTAAGCAAGAGCATTTTGTGGGGGCCGGAAATCTCCACATCCGCAGACTGTATATGGTAGATAAGTACATTTTCCTGCCGCCCTTCTTTAATTTCAAGCGTATAATTTCCTTTAATTTTAACCGTGGAATCAGGGGAATGCTCCATTATTATCATTTCACCTTCTTGCAGATGCAGATTGAGACCAAAGCCGCCTATCAGGGTAACTCTGCCCTCTCCGTTTGCACTTAGCCGGGCTGTTTCATTCAGTTCTTCACTTCCGGGCATCAGGCGCTTGAATTCATCAAATATATCTTTAAGGACCAGGTTGGCTCGAATCATGCTTTTCTGCGACCTGATCAGATACTCCTTTTCTGCGCTTTCCACAGGTGAACCGTCTTCTGAATTTTCGTTCCCTCCAGGGCTAATGTCTTCTTCGCCTGATGAAGAAGCTGCAAGGGTTCGGTAATTCTTTGCCTCTTCTACGAGGCTGTTATATTCTTCAAGCAGGACTTCAAGCCTGCTCACATCCTTTCCCTGCTCCCTGAGATACTGAACCCCAGACTCTAGCCTTGCAGATATAGCTTCTGCCTTTCTGATGTTACCGTCGAGCAGGAGTGCTGCATCTTGCAGGGAACGGGCTGATCCCTGATTCTCATCGGGCATACCCGGAGGCGGACCACGAGGACCTGTATGCACGCCTGGCATCTCATCTCCTTTATTCAGGAGTCCGGCGTAGGGGTAAAGAATGCTCCTGTAGATGTCTCCCGGAGCTTTATAAGTAGAAGGCTGTGCCTGTGAATCAATACAACCTGAAATTACGATAACTCCCATAAGTATAAGAATCAAGGACAAGAGTTTGATTTTCATGCTGGTCTACGCCTTCTGGTAAATATCACTGGACTCTACTTTTTATTTACATTTTTATATTTTAATATTTGCTTTAGATCCGGAAATCTTTCTTGAAAGCATGTCTGAGGCAATTTCATATCCCGGGTCCGCAATAAACTCCCGAAAACTCCGAAAACTCCGAAAACTCCGAAACATCCGATCCGTCCGGGTTTTTCAGGCTGTGCTGCCGGAGCATCGTTAATATAAGGGACATATCCGGACTTTTTTTCCCGGGCAGAAGGATAATTACTTTCTCGACTGCCTCATACACTTTTATTTCTCTTCCTTTCCTGCTCCACTTTACCTGCCTCACCCTTATTAACCCGGCTTCAAGAAGAGAATCCAGGTTGTATTTGAGGGTATTCAGGCGTACTTCAAGTTCATCTGCAATATCAGCCGCAGACATCGATCTCCTGTCAAGCAGCTTGAGGATCCTGATCGAAGTCTTATTAGAGAGAAGCCGGGCAATTTTCCTGGAATCTTCGGAAAGCTGCAGGATCAACAATTTTTCCTCCGGGTTTTCAGGCATTTTTTGTCTCCGGTATGATCTCTGAATAATACGATAATTTATAATAACTTCTATAATTTATAATAACTTCTATAATAGCCTCTTTGAATCGTTTATGAGCTGTCAGGAATACCCGAAGCCGTTATTTTGCAGGTATAGATACAACATATGGTCTCGATTATTTGCTTCAGCCGAACCTTTCATAATTGTACAGTGCGAAATGGCACGGTGTGAAAGCATATATGAGGGTTTATTGGGTGAGGATTATAGTGGGTTGGACGGTGTATTATTCGGTATATTCCTGACTGCAGATGCTGTATCTGGATTTAAAGATAAAAGCATACTTACTCTCCCAGTTCTATTGAATTATTGAGTTTAATAATTATCCTTTAAGAGCGCTTATTTTTACATTTAACGCTTTATAACCCCTATATCTCAAGTTTTGAGAGTCAGGATTTCCTGAAAGCTTTTAAGCAATCTTATTATCTATTTATATGCCGTCTTTAGATTTGATAGATATGTCCAGTACATCTAATATATCTTTATCTCTGGTCAATAATGAACCCCAAAATAACCTCAGATAAGCAATATTGTACAAATAGATAAAGAACAAAAAATCTAAATTGATTCTGCTAATCAGGTGGACCCTATCTTTTTGCCGATTAAAAGCTCATTATTTCTCTAGATTTCCTTCTGTTCTCTCTTCTTTTAATCTTACTTTTTATAGCTTCCCTCTTAATTTCTATCTGGCAAATGAAACCTGGTATCATTAACAGGTACCTCCTTCTGTTTTTTCGATTACACAGATCGGAAGCAGGTGCAGATCTATGGATAAGGAGCAATGCGGTTCTTAAGGTGATGCAGTTCCGTACCTTGAAGTTCTGCTCTATATCCCGGGCAAATTTCATACCTGAATCAGTGTGAAGATCGCCTTCCTACTACACCTTAAAATCACTGAACCCTGATCAGGCAGGTTGTCTCTGATTATTCAAATAGCTAATCTATTACATACATTTCTTCAGTTGCATGATATCATTTTTTAGTGCTTTAATAAGCATCAAACTCAAAATTTAAGCTTAATTTATTAAATGAAGCTTAAAGAAAGCTTATTTTTTAAATAGAATTCCGATTTCTTTTTTATTTCTGAAAGTAAACTTATATTTAAGCCAGCTTATTTCAGGAATGTCAAGCGGCGAAAAGCTGCTTGAATTAAACAGAATAAAGTAAACTAAATGAATAATTTACGGAGGTATACTATGAAAAAACAAGCAGTAAAATCGGTTGCCAGTTTTGCGGTGATGCTGATGTTCTTAAGCATCATCCCTTCTGGCGCTTTTGCTTTAGAAAATGGGACCAGTGTATATCAAGTAAATGAAAAAGAATCTGGAAAGATGATGCCAGGAGGTATGAGGCATGGGGGGGCAGGGCCCGATGAAATGCGTGATATGGGTTTCGGTCCTGCTGAAAATATAACCGAAGAAAATTTCACTGAAATCCAGACTGAAATGCTTGATTCAATTACTGAAAAAATTGCTGAGCTCCAGAGCATGTACAGCAACGTAAGCGAGGCTTCGACTGCAGAGGAACTTCAAGCGGTTTTGCTCGCAGAAAGGCAGGCAAATGCTGAAGGTGCGGCCTCTGGTGAAAAGAATGGATTCCGTGGTGAAATGTGTGGGCTGTGCCTCTTTGAAGCCAGGGACGTAACCGAGGAAAACTTTACTGATGTCCAGACTGAAATGCTTAATTCCCTTCAAAATATGACCGAAAACCTCGAAGAAACACAGGTCAAACTCACAGAAGCAGGTAAAGAAGACAGGGCTGAAGAACTCGATGAGAAAATCGCTGAACTTCAAAATTTATATTCTGAATTGGGTGAGGCTTCAACCGCAGCAGAACTGAAGGAAATCATATTCTCTTACCTGCAAACACAGGCCGTTACATCTCTTGAAAAGGAGATTGAATTCCTTAACGCCAGGATTACGGAGGATGAAAACGCAACAGATGAACAATTCGAGGAAAGGATTATCGAACTCACTGCCCTGATTGCAGATCTCGAAGATGCTGAATCTCTAGATGAACTCAAAGAAATTATGTCCTCTGATATGAAGGATGCAAAAGGCCCAATGCAGCAAGGCGGTCGAAGAAATATTCCCGGACGTCCTGACAGCATGCAGGTGAACAGCACCGAGGAAAACAGCACCGAGGTCTAATCTTCTGAAATAGTCATTTAAATTCTCTTGTTTGAGACCCAGTATAAGAAACCCACACTGAAAAAGAAACCTACACTGAAAAATTACATCAGGAGATCAGTCCACTAAAATCCATACCAGAAATCAATCCAGAAAAAATCGAAAAGGCTCCCTGAAGGAAGCCCCTCAAAACTACACCATATATGATGCCAGAACCCGGTATAAAGAGAGTGGATGGGAGATAGAGGAGCATACTCACTCCTTTTCATTTTCTGGCATCAGTTGCCTTCAGGATACAGAGATGGATTTTTTGTTTTTAGCTTATTCAGACTACATATTTCCAATTAGCTTGTTCAGATTACTTATTCCCAGATATTATCCGAATAGATTCATTAGAGGTTGTATACATGGAGCTTTTTGATTTGATTAAAATCTTTAACCTTAAGAAAATTTCCATTTTTTCTGTCTTATTGATTATGTTCAGCATTGTCCCCAGTTGTGCACTTGCTGAGGAGGAAACTGCACAACCTTCATTTCCGGAGGACGATTTTGATACTATGCAGAGCCGGATGATCGAATCAGTCGATAGAATGATAGTAGCTCTTGAGAATTCCACAGAAGGTCTTGATACTGATACCCTTCAATCGACTGAAGAAATGATAAACGGGCTTACATCGATTAAGGAAGAAGTTTCCGAAGCCGAAACGGAATCCGATCTCCAGACAATAAGAGAAAAACTCGATACCCTGCTTGAAGAGGCTCCTGATGAATTGAAGAGCATTTCCGGGTTTGGAATGGGTTCTGCCGGACATGCTCAGAACGGAAGTAAGGCTCCTCCACGGGACTATGGTAATATGTCCGAAGGGAGTCCCGAGATGCCACAGGGGGCTAATTTAATGGGTGACAATGCAAGTATGGAAAAACAGGGAATGCCTGGCAAAGCTCCCGGTGAGCAGGAAGAAGCAGACATTGCAGAAGATAGTAATACAGAGGCATCCACTGATGCCGGTTTCTTTAGAAAGCTTATTAACAGCCTTAAGTCTCTTTTCAGCTGATCCGGAAAACGGCATGAAGTTGAGATTATTTTAAAGTTTCAGGAGCAAAAATGGAAGGGTCTGTCTTTCCTTTTTGCAGTTCTTTTTTACAGTTCTTTTTTGCAGTTCTTTTTTGCAGTTCTTTTTTGCAGTTCTTTTTTGCAATTTTTTCTGCTGTCGATTTTGAACTGCAAAATGATTGTTCTTGTAACTATGCGAACAGCACGCAGCCGGCTAATAGCCCTTGAAATGGATTTAAATAGTACCTGAGACGTGACCGGGACTTCCTATCTGATAAATCTGATTAATTAGGATTTCACTCTGGCTAATGTTAAAGACAAAGGCTACACTGTCTACTATGACACAGATAATAGCATAAATAGCTGGCTTGATAGCGAGATATATACTCTGATTGATGGGGGTAAACTAACCCCCAATCTCAGGTTCGAAGTAACCTCAGGGCAGAGTAACTCGTATAGAGTAATGGGCACCTTATTCCGAAATCTCGAAGCTTGACGACCCGAGGTTTTTCACCTTTTCCAGTGCAGTGCCGGATTTATTAATTTTTTCGAGAGCTTTTGATGCGGCTTTTCTTACGGAAGCGTCAGGATTCTCAAGTGCTCTTGCAAGGCCTGAAACCGCTTCGGGCGTGCCTATGTTCTCGAGTGAGGAGATTACAGCTTTGTGTATTAAAGCCTCAGGGTCTTCAAGGACTTTCAGCAGTTCCGGAACAGCTTCTTTTGCCTTTATATCTCCAAGTGATGCAGCAGCAGCCTCCTGTACAGTACTTTTTGTATCGTGAAGAGCCTTCAAAAGCCCTGGGACAGCTTCTGTTTTGCCTGTCCTTCCTAACCCCAGAGCTGCAGCCTCCCGGACCGAACTGTTATTGTCATCAAGGGCTTTAACCAGACCTTCAACGGCTTCAGTCGTCCCTATTTTCCCAAGTGCGGTTACTATCGTTTTCCTTACAGGACTATCATGTATATCAAGGGCTTTAACAAGGCCCAGGGCGGCTTCAGGGGAAGCGATATCCGTAAGTGCATCCGCAGCCCGGCTTCTCAAATACCAATCTGCATCATCAATTTCCTTCAAAAGAGCGGAAACGGCTTCAGGTGTTCCCAATTTCCAGAGGGCTTCTATTGAGGCCTTTCTGACGTTTCTGTCAGAAGCATCCAGTGCTTTTACAAGAACTGGCACTGATTCTGAGGCACCTATTATTTTACGGAGGGCTTCTGATGCCGCTTCCTGTACTGGCTGTCTCGAATCCGTAAGTAATTTCATCAGATCTGCAAGGATATCGGTTTTGGCTCTTTTTCCCAGAGTTTCTACAGCTTGCTGTCTTATCCTGTTATCCGGGTCTTCAAGTGCTTTTATAAGTCCGCAGGCTGCTTCATAAGTATTTATCCTTCCAAGGGCGGTTATTGAGATCTTTTTCAGGGGACTATCCGAACAACCAAAAGCTTTCGTAAGTCCTGAAACAGCCTCTGGAGACCCGATTTTCATTAGCGTTTTTACCGATTCTTTCTGTACGAACTTGTCCGAATCACCGAATCCCTTAACAATTCCGGAAATTGCCTCTGGTGTGCCTATTTTTCCGAGAGCGATTATTGCAGTCTTTTTGACAGAATTTTCAGGTTCGTCAAGCATTTTTGTCAGACCGGGTACTGCATCCGGGTCATTAATTTCCCCCAGGGCTTCCGAAGCAGCAGCTTTTACCTTCGAACTGGAGTCTTCAAGTGCTTTAAGCAGAATAGGAACGGTGTCAGGGTCCCCGAGTTTCCCCAGTTCTTCTGCAGCAGCTGCCCTGTTCCCCGCGAAAACAGAACGTTCTAGTTTCTTTATCAAACTCTTTGTGTTCTCATCCATCTCTTTCCATCCCCAATAAATGTGAAAACTAATCCGATATTACAAAGCAGTTTCAAGAGTTTTTCAAAATATTACATTGTAAGCCTTAAAAAAATGATTTTTGTGCAATATTATTATATGGAGGCAGACCTCATCGAGTTGAAGTCATGTATTCGTAACATCTAGCCTGAGCCATAACACCTGGCCGAAATTATTAAAATTTACAGGTCTCCCTAATTTTTATATAACTTATCCCCTAACACACTCTATTTTTTTAATATATTACATTCGAAGATATATGAACTTTTAGATTATCAGTCCTGGATAATTCAAAAACATACAGGCTTTTAGTTCAGGCTTTCATCAGGCTTTTAGCTCAGGCTTTCAAAAACAGAAAAACATTCTGGAATACTTAGTCAATAAGGAATGCTGAAAAACATCAGTAGAGTGCACTGGTAAAAGAAGGGAAATAGTAGTAAGCTCCTAGCAGGATAGATAAGCTAACTGCAGGCACTGTGATATTATCATCTACATTTTCTATTCTTTCTACAAATGAGCATACTATTCCTGCAAAAATTCCTGCAGTCCCCATTTTTGCGCCGATAATTATACACAATACGAGCATACCTGCAGTCCCTTCCCAGGCTTTTGTCCTTTTATTATATTTCAGGTTCCTTATTATTCCAGTAATCCCGTCCCCATACGCCATGAAAAGCACCGGAATCACTCCAAGCCAGAAAGTCCTGTCGATATACCAGGTAAAAAATACTATTAACCCCCAGCTCAATGTGAAATCTACATCATAAATGTTTTCCGGGTCCTGGAACCAGTACATCCGCCTGTTGAGCTTATGCGGTACATACGTAGCAATAGCAAGCCCGAAAGCCATCAATGACGGCAGGATCGGTTCGTGAGCAACAAACGGAAGCAGCATCGCAGTCAACCCGCCTGCTAAAAAATGAATCGCTTTTCTGGAGAAATACATTGAAGAATTGATCGACCTTCCTTTTCTTAGAGCAAATTCATAGACTTTTTTTGAGAGAACAAAAAGGACAAATAAATTCCAGACTGCAAGCCCTGCAAATACAGGCATGTCGGCATATATTGACTCCATGGGAACCTGAAGTATAGCCTGCATAACATTCTCTATATCTTTAAAATATATGGCTTTTTGGATTTCTTGATTTTTCAGATAAATCAGATCTACTGATACACTATGTAGGGAAAGTCTGCACTTCCAGTCTTCAGATAAAATATATTTACTTTTATTCTTTTATCTGTTTTCAAATAAAAATGGAAACGCCTATATAATTTCTAATCTTCACACTGTTCTGGAGGACTCCTATGAAATTTTACAGAATCTTTATGGTCCTTCTTCTATCCCTGGCACTTACCCTTGCGGGAAGCGGGTGTGTCTCGCAGGGCGAAGGAGCAGAAGAAGGTAAAAATATAGAAGCAGGGGTTGATAATCAGGTTTCGAATATCAGGGCAAACCCTGTAACCCCCTGGAATCCCGAACCAACCGAACCGGTCATTGATCCAACTGCTTACATACATCCTCAGGCATCGGTAATAGGGGATGTGACAATAGGCGCCAGTGTAATGGTTTCTCCTATGGCTTCGGTCCGGAGCGATGAAGGGATGCCGATCTTTGTAGGGGACGAGAGCAACATCCAGGACGGTGTTGTGCTCCATGCCCTTGAGACGATTGATGAGGAAGGCGAGCCTGTGGAAAAAAACCAGGTTGAGGTTGACGGCGAAATATATGCAGTTTATGTCGGAGAAAGGGTTTCTCTTGCCCACCAGTCCCAGGTCCACGGACCGGCTTATGTCGGAAATGACACATTCATTGGTATGCAGGCCCTGGTTTTCAAGGCTAACGTAGGAGACAACTGCGTACTTGAACCGACATCGGCAGCAATTGGTGTAACTATCCCTGACGGCAGATACATCCCTGCAGGCACTGTAGTAACCTCTCAGGCTGAAGCAGATCGGCTGCTTGAAGTTACGGATGATTATGTATACAAGCACACGAATGAAGGCGTAGTATACGTAAATGTCAACCTGGCTGAGGGATACAACGCATAACAACACTAATGTTAAAGTAGAATAAACAGAGAAGGTAGAAAAATAAATAAAGTATATGGGACAGGAAACATCCAGGAGAGAAAACTTCGAAAGATGCAATGGTCTTTTAACCGAAAAAACCTTTTCCGAATCTTTTCTTCTTTGCCCGGGACTGCCTTTCTTTTCCTGCTTTCGGGCAAACCCTCTATTTCGACCTCCTACCCTTATTGAAAGCTTCCAACTTCCATTTTCCGAAGATTCATCTGTGATAATAACTGTGGATTTTTGAGCAACCATCCAAAAACGATAGCAAGAAAACTGTCATTTCATAAAGACTATCTTTGAAAATTAAGATTCAACTTTTGTTTACTATTTTAAGTTTAAGATATTTTTTACATCTGGTCGGTCGGTTACAACAATGCCTGGCGCAGAAAGAGTAAGCCAGAGTATGCTTTTCTCCAGCATTACAAAATAATATCAGCTAGTGAGCCAACGGTTTTCAGGGATTTCAATTTGTGGTTATTTATTTCCTGAATTCAGTTAACGAGGTATAATATGGACTAAGGTTTCGATACAATATATAATAAATCATTTATAATGATAAACTTAATTTTTTTAAGTTAACGGTGAGGACTCATGAGAAGCATACTCAAAGACTTATGTTTGTTATTGTTCATTGTAATTCTTGTCCTGCCCATAGAGGCAGTGCCAAATGAATTGTCCGAATACGATAACTTTACAGAGGGATCGGGACTAAACAAAACAGAAAATGCTTCAAAATATTATTTTGACTCCGATTCCGGTTCAATCTGTGTTGTGGCAGGAAAGACCGCAGAGTACGGAGAAATTATTTCTTCAGATGAACTTGTGGAAGAAATCACTTTTCTCACTGACAGTCCTGAATCGGAGCTCTCTCCTGTCTGGACTGCAGATGGAGATTATATTCTGTACACTGTCAAAAGAAATGAATCTAATAATGAATCTAATAATTTTGAATCATACCGAATGAAAGCAAACGGAAGCGAGATAGAACGAATTGGCATTGGGGAAGGAAATCTTACTGGCTTCAGCGATTTAAGCCTCGATGGAAGAGATCTGGTTCTTATGAAATCAATTGATTCTCAGCTTGATCTTTATCTGGCAAGCCTGGAAAACGGAACGGTGATCCCTGTTGCCAATGACCCGCAGGTCTCCGAAGGCTGGGGTGCATGGTGCCGCCTTGGAAAATTGATTACCTATACTCAGAAATCTGCAGATACGCCATCTCAATTATGGATAGTTGACCGGGACGGAAGCAACAAAACCAGGCTGGGGACTTCTGAAAATGTGGGGATTGGAAAAGACTGGTGCCCTCTTGGGCTTAGAGTGATATACAGCGCAAAAGATCTGGAAGAGACAGATGATCTATGGGTAATAGATTTTTACGGTACAAATCAGACCCGGTTAACAAATACATCATACAACGAATGGAATCCCTCTTTCAGTCCTAATGGAAAATGGATAGCATATGTTTCAGATGAAGAAGGAAGCCCTGAGATCTGGCTCAGGGATATTGAAGGGAATTATAGAGCCAAACTTACAAATAACACTGGAAGCCCTGATTCTATCCCTAAGTGGAGCCCTGACGGGTCAAAAATAGTCTTCGCTGGATACAACCGGGAGAATAATTCTAGTATTGATCTGATAAACGGTTCAGACATGAATGATTCAAACATAAATGGTTCAAACATAGATGGTTCAAACATAGATGGTTCAAACATAGATGGTTCAAACATAGATGGTTCAGACATAAACGGTTCAGATATTGATGCGACAAATGGCTCGGACATTGTTTTGACGAATGGTGTGGATACTGGTTTAATCGATAGTTCGAATATGGATTCGATAAATGGTTCGGGTGCCGATGCCATTAATGGTTCGGGTATCGATGCAATTAATAGTTCGGATACAGCTACAGTTAATGGTTCAGACCTTGTTGTTATAAAGCTCGTAGCTGCATCTTATACTTCCCCTTACCCAAAAATCACCAGTGTCAAAGTCGATCCTTCCGAAGGATTATCCCAGGAAGGGAATGTCACAATTTCCATAACAGCACTTAACGAAGGAGGGAACGCAAGTGAAGGGAATATCTCAATTTCCTTCCCTGGTAAGGAGAAGATCGAAGGAGTGGAAGGAACAGGCAGCAGCGTTGATATTTATCCCGAAGGAAATCCTATTCGGGGAAAAGACGGAGAGATAGCTGCACAATATCCGTTTATAGAACTTACTGAGTATGAGTGGGGTGAGGGTCAGGAAGAAACCCTCAACGTGACAGTAATACCGAATAACGAAACTGAGGAGATTGTGTTCTTCGTACGGTCCGGGCTGAAAGATGACCGCAAGGAAACTTACAGAACAGATCCTCTTCTCTCTGCAGACAGTGACCAGCAGGGATTTGATGTCTACAGGTATGTATTGAAGGTATCCTGAGAGGTGGAATATTACATCATTGGTGTAAATACCCTGTTATGTTCCATTATTAAAGCAGAATATCCTGACATCAAAACAGGATAGTTCATTATTGAAACAGGGTATTCTGTCTTTGGTGCCTTTAAACCTGCACTCTTTTTTAGTTTTTATTTTTCACGCTATGTTATTCTGTAATATTTTTTCTTTTTTTATTTTACAGTATTTTTTCTTCTTTCTCCTTTCTTTTTCTCCCTTCTTTTCCTTCTTTTTCTCTCCTTTCTTTTTCTCCCTTCTTTTCCTTCTTTTCCTTCTTTTCCTCTCCTTTCTTTTTCTCCCTTCTTTTCCTTCTCCTTTAACTCATTCGTCCAGTCCTTTTCTTCCGACGATATAATTTGCTACTCTAAGAGCATCCTTTTCTCCGGTCTCTTTTTCGGGAGAATCACTCAATTTCACTACCGGGATGCCGTTAATGCTGTGAAGTTTTATTACCATATTCAGAGGAGGACTTTCCCGGAAAAATTCGGAATTGTTAGTAAGGCTTGTGCCTATCCCGAAGCTGCAGTTAATTTTACCTTCACAGTATTTTTTGAGCCGGATTGCGGCTTCTGCATCGAGGGCATCGCTAAAAACGATTACCTTTTTCATGGGGTCAATGCCCATTTCCCTGTAATGCTCTATAACCCTATCCACAAAGATGAAAGGGTCTCCGCTGTCGTGCCTGACACCATCGTAGATTTTTGACAGCTTAAGATCCATGTCCTTAAAGAAAGCCTCAGAGCCGAATGTATCCGTAAGAGCAATTCCAAGGTCTCCTTTATATACCTCCACCCAGTTTTCAAAAGCGAAGCGGTTAGCGTACCTGAGCCCTACAAGAGCAGAAGTGCCCATAATCCATTCGTGCCCTACCGTGCCTATAGGTTTTAAGCCGTACTTTTTTGCAAAATAAACATTGCTTGTCCCTGTCAGGGTTTTTATTTGCACGAGGCTTTTCATTACATGGTCCTGGAGTTCAAAACTTCTCCGTCGGCGGGTCCCGAATTCAGCAAAAAGGCAGTAATTTTCCTCAAGAGCCTTTCCGATTTCCAGGATTTTTTCTCCATAGGCTGCAAGTATGGACTCGGATGTGGCAGGACTTTTCGTGTTTCCGTTCCACTCCTTTTCTATATTTGTAAAATAGAGCTCGGAAACCGCAGCCATAAGGACAATCTCCCAAAGAATTGTGCTGTGCCATGGTCCTTTTATCCTCATATCCAGTTCTTTTTCCCCTGCAAGGCAAACCTGTACCTCTTCTGGCTTGAAGCGGAAATTTTTGAGGTATTCAAGGTACATGGGTTTCAGAAAAGGACAGTGTTCACCAAGCCATTTATATTCATCTTCTGTCAGCATTAATCCGGATATCTCTTCGTCTATGACCCGCCTGAGCTCTTCTACAAACTCTTCGGAAAAGCGCTGGGATCCCCGGTTAGTAAAACGATATTCTGCTTCTGATTTAGGAAATAATTCCAGTACAGCCATTTGCATGGTGAATTTATAAAGGTCATTGTCAAGTATGGATTTTATCACGGAAGGCCTTCCTTTAACGTTTTAGGTTGCTTCTGGCGCAACATCCGTAACTTCGTGGTAATATTGCGACTTTTTACTTCACATATAGTTTCACGTATATAGCCTGTTATATTTTTAAAATTTCTTACATCTTTGCATAAAGCAAGTTTTCTTTATTAAGTTCGGAAAGACCTTAAATCTTTTTCCTGCACGTCCCGCCAAACAAATAATTACCGGAAAGACAGATATCTATTTCGGACATCAATTTTAGCAGGGGGTTTTTGGGATATGGAAAGAGAACTTAAGTTCGCAACTAAATGCGTGCATGCAGGAGAAAAGCCGGATCCGGTATTCGGAGCGCACACAACTCCTATATTTCAGACTTCGACTTTCATTTTTGAGAGCGTTGAGCAGGGGGCTTCCAGGTTTGCAGGAGAGGAAGACGGGTATATATACACACGTATCCCTCCAAACACACCTACACACGCGGTCCTGGCAGAAAAATTTGCTGTGCTTGAGGGAGGAGATACAGGGCAGACCTTTGCTTCAGGTATGGCTGCAATAACTGCAGTTGTGTTTTCTGCCCTGAAACAGGGAGATCACCTGATCTCAACGGATGTGGTATATGGCTGTACCTACAGCCTGTTTTCAGAGGTTCTTCCCCGGCTAGGGATAAATGTCAGTTTTGTAGATACAACCGATATAGAAAATGTAAAAAGGACCATCAAGCCAGAGACTAAAATGATCTTTCTGGAAACACCTGCCAACCCTACACTGAATGTGTGTGATATAAGGGAGATTGCCGGGCTTGCCAGGGCACAGGGAGCCATCTGCGTCGCAGACAATACCTTTGCCACGCCTTATTTTCAGAAACCGCTTCTCCTCGGGGCGGATATCTCCCTTAGCAGCTGTACAAAATATATAGGCGGACATGCAGACCTGCTTGGCGGAGTTGTTGTAGGAAACAGGGACTTTATGAAGAGTCTGGCAAAAGTTGTCGGATATACAGGCGGAGTCATGGGTTTGCACGAAGCCTGGCTCTGCATAAGGGGGCTTAAGACCCTGCACATCAGGATGGAAAGGCATGCCGAAAACGCTATGAAGGTTGCTAGCTTCCTTGAATCCCATCCCGGAGTAGAATGGGTACGATATCCAGGACTCCCAGGCCACCCACAGCACGAGGTCGCAAAAAAACAGATGAGCGGGTACGGCGGCATGCTCTCTTTCGGAATAAAGGGCGGGGTTGAAGCCGGAAGCAGGCTAATGAATAGCGTCAAGCTCTGTTCTCTTGCAGTTAGCCTTGGGGCAACCGATACCCTCATCCAGCACCCTGCTTCTATGACACACGCCTGCGTCCCAAAAGAAGTAAGAGGAAAGGTAGGCATTACTGACGGACTTGTGAGACTGTCTATCGGAATTGAGGATCCTGAGGACATAATTGCAGACCTCGAACAGGCTCTTTCAAAAGTTTAATGCCGGTCAGGAAGAGGATTTGACCTCCTGGTGAATTTCACCTGCTAGAAGGTTTCACCTGCTTTATTTTCAGAATCAGACAAGATATATTTGCCTCCGGAATAATCTGTTGTCTGCATTTAAGCTCAGAATTAAAACCAAACACTAAAACCCGGGGGGAATTTCATCATGAAAGCACTTGTATTCGGAGCCGATGGTTTTGAAGATACGGAACTTTTCTATCCTTACCACCGTTTGAAAGAAGAAGGAATAACTACACACGTGGCCTCTATGAAGAAGGGACCGATAACAGGAAAACATGGGTACCAGATAGATGCTGATATTGCCTTTAAGGATGTGAATCCTGCAGATTATGATATCCTTGTTATATCCGGAGGAAAAGGGCCCGAAAAAATGAGGCTTGACAAAGACGCACTTGAGATTACAAAACACTTCTTTAAAGAAAACAAACCCGTTGCTGCAATCTGCCACGGCCCACAGGTTCTTGTTTCGGCAGGCGTAATCAAAGGCAGGAAAGCTACCTGCTGGATAGGAATAAGGGACGATATTATAGCCGCAGGAGCACAATACGAAGATAGTGAAGTTGTTATTGATGGGAACTTTGTATCATCAAGGAGCCCTGCTGATCTTTACGCTTTTGGTAGGGAAATGATTAGAATTACTAAACATTTGTAAATAAATTTATTTTGGGAGTATGGGATTTTGGGGGTGGTAGGCAAAATCACTATTACAATAAAATTTAGTTTATAAAGTTGGCCATGAAATATTTCAAGACATTTTTAAGTAAGCTAGCTTCCAGATATCATTTAATGAGCAGGTGACGTGGCGCCAGTCGTGACACTTGTCGAAGAGATTGTCCATCGGGATATGTAGAAAATGGTATTGGGGTGTAGTGTTACCCTCTTTTATAGCTATTTATATACACTCATATAGTAGCAAAAATCGGGTCAAATAGACAGGTCCGCACCTACAAAACTAATCAAAAACGGGGCTCGGCAATATAATTATAATAAGAAAAAGGAAAAGTTTGAGCAAGTACATAATATATACCATAAAATGTTTCAAAAACAGGTGTGTTATTTCGGAGTTGTCTTTGCGAAATAACAGGTTTATACCATAAAATGTTATTATTCACTAGAAATCGCTTACAGTATATACCATAAAATATTGGAGTTAAGCCGATTTAGATTCACTACTAAGTTGCCTTATACGGTTTTCCATGCGTAATATATGTGTTTCCTTATCGAGCCCATGCTCTTCATCAAACGCTTTACCCATTTGCGTCATTGAATAATACGGCAGTAGCTGTTCAAGGAGTAAATTATAATCACTTCTCGTTTTTAGCTTACTACGAGGTGGATATCTACAGTAGGTCTCCATATGTTGAATTTCATCACTCACCCGATTTAGACTAACTCCCCGCCTGATTCTTTGCAGGTATGCTACATATGCCTCTATTCCCTTCTTTGTTATCTTGTAGCGGTAGGCTCCGTCAGGTCCTTTAGCCTCCAATCGTTGAATATAAGGTAACGTAATTATCTTACCACTTCTTTTGTGAATCTTCTGGTACCTCGACATTGCAGCGGAAATTGTAGCACGCTGAACGCCTAGTATTTCTTCAAGGTCGCGTGTAGTCAGTGGTTCATCTGTCCACATCAGAGCTTCTAATATTCTGAACTTCAAAAAATTATTCCCATGAGCAATTCCTAATGCAACTATGTTATCACCTATATGTTTTATGTGTAAACCAATATCTAGAGCCTTGATAATAAAGGTTTGTTCCATAGCATAAAATGTTTCAGAAAAAGAATAACAGAAAATGTTGCTTTCAGGATATGTTTGGTACTGTGCCGAATTCAATATATCCTGAACCCGTTTTATTGGCTTCCAATAGTTTGGGAGATATAAGTGTCCTAGAAAAGTGTTTACGATTGGCTACGAGGCTTAGCGTGGATTGTCACTATATGTACGTGCTTGGTTCCATCCAGTTCTTGCTTCCTTAGAACCATAAGAAAATTACGGGTATAATGAGAGCAGTGCCATGAACATACCCCATGCTTGCAGCGGGGTGCACCAGTGCAACTTTGATTCCTCTTTTTGCCATCATTTCCTTTAAATTTCTATAGCTCAATGGATATTTTAAGTACCATCTTACTGTTTGCAGAATGATTTCTCCTACAAAGTGTTTCCATTTAAAGGCATTTACTGGCATATTATATACTCTTAAATTCCTATTTATTTCATAATATTGATCTCATATTTTTTTGCAACGGAACCCAAGAAAGGAAATGTCGTCATAACTGTGGAGGAACACTCATGAAAGCGGTTGTATGCACAAAATACGGACCACCGGAAGTTCTTCAGCTCAAAGAGATAGAAAAGCCTGCTCCCAAAGACAATGAAGTGCTGATAAGGGTTCACGCGGCAACCATAACTCCGGCAGATGTCGCTTTTCGAAAGGGTGACCCCTTCATTTCAAGATTATTCACCGGCCTCCTTAAGCCGAAATTCACACCGGGGGACGAGATAGCTGGGGAAATTGAGGCTGCAGGCAAAAACGTTAGGGGATTCAAGAAGGGGGACAAGGTTTTCGGATCAGGCGGTACTGCTTTTGGTGCTCATGCAGAGTACAAATGCCTGCCCGAGGAAGCGGCGCTGGCAATAAAACCGGCCAATGTGGACTATGGGGAAGCCGTTGCAGTCTGCTATGCCGGACTGACTGCACTGCCTTTCCTTCGAGACAAGGCAAATATTAAGAGCAGGCAGAAAGTCCTCATCAATGGTGCTTCCGGATCCATAGGCACTCTTGCGGTGCAGCTTGCCAGGTACTATGGGGCGGAAGTGACCGGCGTATGCAGTACAGCGAATCTGGAGCTGGTCAGATCGCTTGGTGCTGATAAGGTGATAGATTACACCAGAGAGGATTTCACCAGAAGCAGCCAGACCTACGATATCATTTTTGACGTCGTGGCTAGGAGCTCATTTTCACGATGTAAAAATGCACTAAAGCCAGGCGGGGTCTATCTTACCACTTTCCCTTCGCCGGGAATAATGCTGCAGGCGATATGGACCTCAAAGTTTAGCAGCAAAAAGGCAATGTTTGCGGCCACGGGTCTGAGACCGGCAAGCGAAAAGGTGAAAGATCTGCTCTTCCTCAAAGATCTAACCGAGGCCGGAAAGATAAAACAGGTTATTGACAGGCGCTATCCGCCGGAACAGATCGCCGAGGCTCACAGGTATGTTGAGAAAGGACACAAGAAGGGAAATGTAATTATAACTTTTGAACACAATGACAAAACCTGACAAACTTCCGGATTGTGCTTGGCCTGACCATATTCATCGGGGAAGTGTCATTTGTCACGTGGCTTTTGTTTAAGGGTTGAGCAATACCGGAAATGGGATGATAAAGTTGATTCGTTAAGTGTTTGAGAAGCAGGAGACAAAAAATAAGGTATTGTCCTAATTTAAACAGCTGAATGTGGAACCTTCCAGAATATATTTGGTCCATCTGGCTACGAGCGATGGCCCTGGCCTTTGTACGTGGCTTCTAGATCTCAAATTTATCTCTACCCGCCTAATATAGTGAAATTATTGAATATTTCCCTGTTTTCTTCCGTGGTGTATTTGTGAAAATCTTTTTAGGAATACATTATCTTCATCATCTTCTTCATCTTCAAATTTTGAGCCCTCCAAAATGTCAGCGTAAGTAGCATAAAGCGCATTATATAAGATATCTGGATCAATGAGTTCTTTTATTGAATCGTAATTATCACTCTCAAAAATTCTGGGTTTACCAACCGTGGAAAGCTCTATCATATGGAAACTTTTTAAAAATTTGAGTGAGTAAATGGGATCCCAAGAAAATGTTTTTACTATATATTTACCTAGGTCTTCTTTCCAACCGTAATCTCGCAAAAATCTTAATATGAGAGCGCCACAAGAATACCTCACATAAATTGGTTCACTTTCGGAAGTAATTTCATCATTTATTCTATTTATTATAATATTACTTAAATCGTTAATGACTTCCGATGGAAATTGCATTTCCTTTCTTTCAACAGCGTAATAGATATTTATTCCAAAACAAATCGAGCTAGTTGACTCTATTATTTTTTTAGAGCAAGCAATCCTAATGTCTCGCGGCATCGTTTGTAATAAGTCTGATATAAGATATAGATGACTTCTCGAGAAATTAACCGAAAGGTTAGATATTGCTAATACCAGTTTATGAGAAGTTTGAGGATTTAATTTATTCCGTATTCGATAAATTTTTGAGATAAATGAGTCCGCAGATCCTGGACCGTTGACCTTTATAAGCTCTTTAATTTGAGATGAGACTCCCTTAATTTCTTCGTCATCTATGTTTTCAGTTTTACTAATACTTTCAATGAGACTATCTATCTCAAGATCTGATATATCTCCCGCTGGAACTGCATAGGAAAAATAACGATTAAAATAATGTAAAGAGGCAATCCTTTTTTTTCTTGATAATACTTCTTGGTTGTAATTTGGATAAGAAGAGTACAAAGTATTAGAGAAACGTTGTGACCCGGGAAATAAAAATGCTATTAAGTCTCGAATTGAATCTTGTTCTTGAAAAGGTAAACCTTCGATTTCAATATTTATTTTTCCAAATGATTTCTTTAATTCTTCTTCAAGTAATAAATTACTATTTAGAAATACAGTTGCGTTATCTTTTATCAAATTGTACATTTTCGGGTAAAACACCCTAACTCCCTCAATAAGCATCAAGTCTATAATATTTACTTCATTTTCTAACATCGGAAGAGCAAAAATGAGGGCATTTTGGTAACGTTTTGCCATTCTAGGAGTTTTAAGTCTTACTTGTAATCCTTTTCTGAACTGTTCTAAAAATATTTCGTACTCCTCTTCTTTGAGTTTCTGTTTAATCATTGGCAAAACGTTAGTGTTAATACCTTCACGTAAAAAATTGAATAGGGCGATCTCACCGGCTTGTGGTAAATGTAAGGGAACGTTGATTACTTTTTCGAGGAAATCTCTACCTGATTCAGTATCACTAGAACCATACTTCTCTGCAATTGCAGATGCAACCATTTCTTCATCAAAGGCTAAAACATAATCCACATAGTTAAAATCTGCAGATAATTTAACTAACTTGAAGATACTTTGAATTTCTGTTTTATCAAGTCTGTCTATATCATCCATTAGAACTACAATCCTAACATTACATCTTTTTAAAATTGCTTGAATCTCTTTCTTTGATTCAGTTAAATTCAAAAAAGAGTCTGATGAAAACGGGTTAAATTGAATAGGGCCAAGATTTATAGTAGTAGATTTACTTGTGGCAAATTGAGAAATATGTTTCCCATATTGTTTGACTTGTGCTTTTAGATTATTAGAAGATGATATTTTTCCAAGGTCATCCGCAAGAACATTGAAAAAATCTTGAAGTAACATTACTTCATCAGAATAATACCACGGGTTATATCGAATACAAATAATGTTCTCATTTCTTTTTAATTCTTTTTCAATGAAATTTAGTACTGTGGTTTTCCCTTCACCCCATTCACCATAAATCCCTATAACTATGCCGCTTGATTCCATTCGTGAGATGATAGTATTTGATATTTGTTGAGCAAAAGGTTTTCTTTTAAAAGAATCTTTTTCGACCTCGGGATCATCTGAGATAAATGCTTTTTGGAGTAGAGGAGGGTTTTCGTCCATAATATCTAATTCTTTAAGTGACGTGCATATTAATGAGGCTATTCAAATATCACTTGTATTTAATCATTAAATTTCTCATAATCAGAAACTCTTCGATCAGTTTTTAGGATATCCTGAGCCGAAGTATGATAATAATTCAATATCCAATTCTAACCTTGTGAAGAGGCTGCTAGATGGTTTCTCGGGGAAGTGTTCCATCGTCGCAGCAAGCTAGCGGGGTATTAGACTGAAATAAAAGCCTTTAAAAGATAGAAATTGAATATCTTGTAAAGTATCCAATCAGGAAATAGGTGGAGTATTACCCATGAAGGCCAATGAGAAAGCTTTTTTACACTTTTTGGAAGGATCAGATAAGCATTTTATAATTCCTGTATATCAAAGGAATTACGATTGGAAGAGAGAACAGTGTGAACAACTGTTTTGTGATCTTATAGAAATAATTGATAACAACTTTCGTAATCACTTCATGGGTAGCATTGTCTCTATTTATTATTATGACGAAGCAGGCCGAGAGTACTTAATTATTGATGGCCAACAGAGGATTACTACCTTATCCGTGCTCCTTTTAGCAATGTACAATTTGTTAGATAAGGGAGAAATTGAAGCTACTTTTAAAAAAGAGCAAATTAAAGAAGACTACTTGGTAAATAAATACTTGGAAAGAGAGAAAAAAATAAGGTTAAAGCCAATTAAAGAAGATAATGAGGCATTTTTGACTTTATTTGACAACGATGAAGATTATTTCGTTAATAACTCTCACATTACAGAGAATTATAAGTACTTTTGCTCAAAGTTGAAAGAATGTGAGAAATCAATTGATGATATATTCGATGCAATAAAAAGATTATTTATAGTTGAAATAGAACTGAAACAGGGTGAGGACAATCCACAGTTAATATTCGAGAGTATCAACTCAACGGGGTTAAGTCTAACAGCAGCAGATTTAGTAAGAAATTTCATTCTTATGGGATTAACTGACAAGGATCAGAAAAATTATTATGAGAAATATTGGAACAAAATAGAAAAAAATACCAACTATAAAGTAAGTGATTTTATCCGTCACTATTTAACATTTCGAGAAAGGAAAATTCCCAAACAGGACAGTGTATACATTAGTTTCAAAAAATACACTTGGAACTATAGGTTAAATACTGAAGATCTATTAAAAGAATTGCTGGAATATTCAAAATATTATAATAGATTTGCGTTACTAAATGAGCCAGATACAGATTTGAATGAAGTTTTAGAAAGAATTAATAAACTTAATATCACTGTTTCATATCCTTTTTTTCTGGAAATTTATAGTGACTATACTCAAGGTGTAATTACTAAGGAAGATTTAAAAGAAATACTGCTACTTGTAGAATCGTTTTCATTTAGAAGATCTATTTGTGACGTTTCTCCAAATGCCTTAAACAAAATTTATATGACACTCGGTAGGGAAATCAAGAATCATCCTGATTATAAAGAAAATTATGTAGCAATATTAAAATATTTACTTAGGAAGAAAAAAGGAAGTCAAAGATTTCCTGAAGACAAAGAATTTGCTGAAAAATTCATGTCAAAAGATATTTACAACTCGAAAAACTGCTCATACATTCTTGAAAAAATAGAAAACTTTGGAAGCCTAGAAAAAATAGACGTTGAAAATCTTTTAATGTCCAATGAGTTAACAATTGAACATATTATGCCTAAGAATCTAAGCGATCAGTGGATAAAAGATCTTGGTGTTAATTGGAGAAGCGTTCACGAAAATTATCTGAATACCATAGGGAACATAACCCTAACTGCATACAACAGGGAGATGAGTAACAAGAATTTTAACCAAAAACGGATGATGGAAAACGGGTTCAATAAAAGCAAACTATTTTTAAATGAACATTTAAAGAAAACCCCACGATGGAATGAAGGAACAATTAAAAGAAGAGCTACTATTTTAAAAGATGCTTCTTTGAAAATATGGATGTACCCTTGTACAAAGTACATCTCTTCAATGGATATTTCTCCTGTGTACTTGTTGTCGGATGAACATAACTTTACAGGAGAAAAAATTAGCTCGTTTATTTTTTCAGGAAGAGAACGAAAAGTGGTATCTTGGAAAAAATTATACGAGTATGTAGCAAGAGAACTTTATATGATAGATCCTTCTAAATTCAAGTTGTTCATAAACGATAACGATTTTACAACTGCCAAGAACAAAAAATATATTTCTGAATTAGAGGCTGATTTACGCTCTCCGATAAAAATAAATGAATCACTGTTCTTAGAAGGTAACTTGGGTACAAACTATATTACAGAAAATATTCGCAAAATGATGAAAAAATTTGGTATCAGTGAGGATGAACTCACAATAAAACTTCAAAAGGAAACAAAAACACTTGAGGAATTTAATTATATGGAAAGTGAAGAAGCCGAGCCCAACACAATGTAGATACCATGATGTAATCAAACAAAAAATATAAGAGGATTTCGAGAAACCCCGATTTTTGGTCGATTGTTTATAAGAGGTATAGAAGCAATTTATTGAAATAAGAGGTTTTTCGAAATTCTCGTAAATTACTGGAATTTTTCGAAAACAAGGCAATTCAATCAAACACGTTTAACATTGAGAAGTGAAAAACAAGAAATAATAAATTTAATGCGATGGGTTGGATTCGAACCCGCCTTTGATACCAGATCTTAAGCACGTCGCCGCTGGCCATAACTTACCCGAAAACAGCAATACATCATATGGACCAGCACCACTATTTTTGTGAAAAACCACATCACCACCCTTTATATACGAGCCGACGAAATTAATAAATTGTCTTCTGGGTTGCAGGCTTGCCATATAATTACCAAACAAATCAAACCACCTTGCGGGAAGATAACACCTCAAAGATGATGCCACACATCCCCGTAGAGTTCTCTTCAAGATGGCTGTCGCTAATCCCTGGGACAGCCAATTCTGCTTTTATAAAAATACGGTTTTATGTCTACAACCTTTTTAGGAGATTCTCTAAAAAAGTTATAACTATAGATCCGAGATAATTAGAATTTTAAGACATGCTCTTAGATAATAGTGGGATGGCATTGAGTTGTCCTATTTTATCTACAATCATACCCAAATTATTTTTTATTGAAATTACATATTTAAGTTATTCAGATGGAGGCTTTCTAAAAAAGGTTGTGCAAAAATCTCACAAAACAATCTACAAAAATTTTGAGTTACTTATATCCCAAAACATAGTGTATGGGGTATTATTTGAACCCACAAAATCCTTTAATAACAATCTGGCTGTCCTTTACGTAAAAACTTATGGGACAGTTATTCCTGTTTTTAAAAATGCATTCTTTGTCTTTTGTAATAGTCGGGATAGTTATAATTAGTCTTCAGCTTGCCATATTAAATGCCTTGGAAGGGGCTAAAAGCTTGACTGCATGGCTTAGCGTGGGTTGTAGCTATATGTATGTGGAACAAAGGTCCGATAGGATAAGAAGGAGATTTAAGTGGTTGCCTTGTTAATTATATAGTATCAAGCTTTGGAGTTGAAATAAGGGCAACCACGAGCTAAAAGCCTATTAATTACATTAGAGCAACCATTTTATATTTTTTGGAGCCGTTATAGACTCTATTTTTGTCTTCGGTATACAGATTATTTTATGCCTAGCTGTTGCATAAGGCCAAGAAGGTTAGCCTCACCCCACAACTCGATAATCTTACCGTCCTTAATGCGGAAGATCTCTATACCAGTCATGGTTATTGGCTTTCCTGTGATCGGCAGACCCATAAAATCGCCTTTATGTATACCATGGGCTGTGAAGCGAGCAGYCACATTATCTCCTTCGGCAATCATATCTTCKATTGTAACATTGAGATGCTCGAAGGCTGCTCTGCAYGAGGTAATTACTTCTTTTATTCCATTGATTCCTGRAGATACAGGAAGAGGAACATGAAGAGTGAAATCAGGTGACAGTAACTTGTCAGTAATGCTTAAATTCCCTTTAGAGGGCCCTTCCTCAAAAAATTGTCGAACTATTGCTTTGTTCTCTTCTGTAGACATATTTTCCTCCATTTGTTTTATCTATCATGTTTTTAGTGTTTTCTACTGCTGTCTGTTTGTTGACCTGAGTATTTAGTGGTGGGTTCCTTCCACAACTTTTATTCCCGCATCCTGAATTGTTTTTTTTATACTATCCAGATTGGGACACTTAGGATAGGTGTCTTCCATAAGCATGCAGGAACTGAGGTGTACAACATCCATATCATGCTTTTTGAGGGCATTTACCAGCCAGTATACCCTCCTGCCTGAACAGCCTCCGCATGTGAAAAAGGCAATCATCTCTGTGTCTTTACTGTAGGGCTCAAAATGTGACTTTCTCTCGTTAAAAGCCTTAAAGCAGCCCACTCCCGGGCAGGCTTCCGAGACGATATCACAGCGGACAACTGCTATCTTTATAAGATTCGTTCTTTTTTCCATTACTTTCTCACATAAACTTATTTCTGATTTTTAAAGTAGGCGTGTGGATTCAGTTTGCCTCGGGACTTTAACAACAAGTACCCGAAAGATTCCATCTCCGGGATTCAGAAGACGGTGAGGAATTTTTGCAGGACTTTCAATTAACATGTCCCTTCTCACTTCCTGTTGTTCATCACCAATCTCAACAATTCCTTTCCCTTCAAGAATATAAAAAAACACGTCAGTGGGGGTGGCGTGTTTTTTTAAGGCTTTTCCGGGCTTTAGTTCAATATGTACTGCCTGAGCATGTTCTGTATCATAAAGAGTCCGAACGCTCACATTGTGAGAATTTGGTTTTTCAGGTGAAGATTTCATCTCAATAACTTTCACACTATTTACTCTTTTTAACCAATTTTTATTTTTTAAGCTTACTTTGGTAATTTATGCTAGTATTACGTCAACGCTCGCAGATTTAGTGTTTAGAATAGTTATGATTGATTTTGTACGATATTTTGCTGTTGACACAACACTAGTACATAATTGGAGAAATATATCCGTAAAAAATACATTAGAATACTATTTTTCTATATGATAGTGGCTCATATATAGGAGACAGTTTCGATATGGGTACCTTAATAATGAAAACTCAATTTCACAAGCTAGAGCTTGGATTATATCCTCTGGCTAAAATGCAGCGTTGAAAATCCCTTAATTACATGGCTTCCCGGAAGCTGGGAGTATTAAACTTAGAAGTGGCTAAAAGCTTGGCTGCGAGGCTTAGCGTGGCTTCTGGAGATATGTACTTGGTTAGGAATTTGACCTAAGCTGCAAGGACGGAGTATTCGCGACTCCCTGTACTCCCAAAGTAATAAAGGAAAGTTTGCGAGAAATAGGTAAGTTACCAATGCATCTTACCTCATCTCAATAATCAATCCTTTCTACTGCTTTAATAAATTCATATTCAGGGAATTAATGCACAATTCTGGCAAAAGCGATAACAGAAAATTTACAACCTACAAAACTGTCACAGGTCATTTAGTAAGCATACTGGTAATAGCATTCTTCAGCTTCAAGTAAAGTCATCTCCGAGTTTTCAAAAGAAGGTACATATTAGATGCAAAGGCCGGAAAACCAGGGCCGGAAAACCAGCTCGAATTTCTGAGAAAACATCAAATGTAATTGATTTTTCCTAAAGTGCATAAGCCCTATCTAAAAGATCTATAATTGGCTCGAAATTTTTTACGCCAAATTATTTTTTGCTTGAAAACAATTTTTGATGTAATTTATTTTATATAATTTGTGAAATTACTATGTGCTGGAGTTGGGGAACAGAACTGGGATATCATCAATAAAGAATCTCCTGGGGGTTGCTGATCCTTCTTCGAATAGCTTAAATGGGGAGCATAATATTCGAAGAGACTGTATTAGGGATATATTAGAGACAGCACCTCTAGGCTTCTTCTTACATTATGTATTCTAAAGATTTATTGTTGAGCTTAAAAATAAAAAATATGGGGTTTATTCATGAAACATCTAAAAATATGTCCAAAATGTAATTCTGAACTGAAAATGAACTCAGCTGACAAGACCCAGTATTGTGACATTTGCAACTACTGGACAAAAGCAGGTACTGCAAGACTTGATTCAATAATGATTTTTGCATAAGGTATCGACATAAAGAATCATAAAGTGAGTGGATAAATATGGAATGTGAACTT
The DNA here is from genome assembly GCF_020804225.1 of Methanosarcina sp. DH2. Classification (GTDB taxonomy): domain Archaea; phylum Halobacteriota; class Methanosarcinia; order Methanosarcinales; family Methanosarcinaceae; genus Methanosarcina. The sequence goes on along the minus strand of NZ_WJBI01000027.1, from coordinate 1,037 downwards.
GAAGAAGTCGAGAGAGACTACGTTGAATTTAGAAAAGAAATGGGAGAGGAATAAACACTTTCCATTTATATTATATTTTACCTTATTAATCTAATTTATTTTCTTTAATTTGATTTACATTGCTCTAACTTTTCAAATCATGTATTGCTTTTGCTTTTATCCAGTAATTAGATTCCAAAATAGATTAATTGTTTATTGGGAATTCATGAGTCGGAATAGATTTGAAAAAATAAGTTTTGAGAGATATTATGGAGATATCCAGCCTTTTTGCAGTATTCCTGTATTAATAGAAAGTAAAAGCGAAATCCAATGTCCGATGCAAAAAGTTTGGTTCAGGAATGGATTAGAACCCACAAAATCATTCAATACCAATCTGGCTGTTCTACATGTAAAAACGAACCACAAAAAATGCTCATTGTCGCGAACGGTAGCTTCCTTCAAACCACTACGATTAGATCCTTTAGATACTCAAGAATCATTCCTTGGTTATGTTCGGAAATATTATTCTCAATACAAAAGTTAACTACATTATGCGTATCTATCGTAATATTCTCCAATAAATAATATATGACGCATAATATATAAGATTGGATAATGTATGTTATTAACTGGTTTTTGGAAGGGAAATGATTAAACTGCTGAAGTGAGCAGTGAACAAAATTTTTGTTTTCTTCTTTTTTTAAGCATTTATTTTTTACACGTAGTTTTTTTAACTCTGTTTTTTAGTTTTTATTTCTTGAATTTTTATCTCATAAGGCGGGAAGCCCCCTTCCTCAGCACATCGGGCTTTCGCCCGAATGGGACAGGGAGGGGATGAGAGCCGTCAACTTCCCAACATCATACCGATAGTTATCCTGTTAATATTGATATAGTTTCCAAACATATATAATGCCGATGAAAAGAGGAATCCGATACAGAATTTACCCTAATAAKGAACAAAAAGCCCTTATGGAAAAACACTTCGGTAGTACTCGATTTGTCTACAATAAACTTCTTGAAATAAAATCATTAATGTATAAAAAATTCAGAATAAGTAT
>NZ_WJBI01000018.1 GCF_020804225.1 Methanosarcina sp. DH2 | reverse complement strand
AACTGCTACTCCCTTAAACTCCAGAAGAATTCCCATAGCATTTATTGCCTCTGCTCCTCTTTTTGAGTGAGGAAAATAACATGTGTATTTATCATTAGAAGCTACATGAAGCCAGTGCCTTTTTCCTTCGATCTTCATACCAGTTTCATCAAAATGGACAACAGGAGAAATCATTAATTTCTCCCGAATAACGCTTTCRAATTCCTCTAWATTCTGAAAACATTCTCTTTCTGCTCGAATTATCGTAGCAGGACAGATTTTTATTCCCATAATATCCTCAAAAAATTCAGAAATCCTTTCATAGGGGATAAAATGGTGATTTTTACAGTAAATAGCTGAAGCTAAAATATTTGGACCATACTGAACTGGATATTTTACTGATTCAGGAAAAACAGCTTTATTTATTCTTCCACAGTAAGGACAGGTCTTAATCTGACTTTTGTGTTCTGTAACAATTAGATTTACAGGAGGAATATCAAAGATCTGTCTTTTCTCATGGGCTTCAACTTCAACATTCTCAAGAGTATGGCCACATTCTTTGCAGCAACTCAAAGAATGTTCTATTACCTACTCAGGATCATCAACCATATCAAGAGTTGTCCCTGGGTGACCATCTTGACCTCCAGGTTTCTTCCCGCTCTTTTTACGGAGACTCTTAGGATTAGGTTTCTCCTTGACAAAAAAATCAGTAGAAGGAGGACGACTGCTGTTACGACTATTTTGGTTTAAACGAGACTCTAAGGCTATCAACCTTTCAGTAAGTTCTTTAATTTGAGTTTCAAGACTCACAATGTAAGCAATAACTTCAGGGTTTGAAGCACACAAAGCAAGAATCTCTTCACGTGTAAGCATGATAACGAAACAAAATAGAATTCAATTTATATCCAATTTTTCCTCGAAAAGAGGAAAAATTGTAGCCTTTAAAAGGCTGCCTGAATAGTTACGAAATTTTTTACTATTAATATTTCTTTTTAATTTATATCTTTTTATTTTTCCCTATATATTTTTAATCATTTTCTTGATTTTATCTCTATGAAATTGAACCCTATTTTCTCTTTTTTTGTATTGATTTACGGCATCGAAGTTCTTCCTCACAGCTGTATTTATAGGATATTCATGCTTTGTGCTAGCCTATTTTATTTTATTTTTTTTATTTATTTTATTTATTTTACTTTTTTACCGTAGCTTTGTACATTCCTTATTTAGTCAATTTTATTGCTTTGCCCAGTTAGCTATCCTTTATTTACCCGCTTTATCTTATCCGGCTCTTTGCTATCCGGTATTAATTTCATTGTCCTGCTCATGCTTTTCAAATGGATTTGAAATTTATCTCTTCTCAATCCTCTCCATAGATGTCAATCTAATATTTTTGCTCTTGCTGGTACAAATCCACAAACACTTTTATTTCCACTGGAATCTATATGTAAACAGAGTTTTCTTTGACTGGTATATACAGGAATATATCTTCAATCTGCAATCTTTCAATGGATTGGGACTTTATTCTGAAAAGAAGTTAAGACTTTTAGGGGACGATCATCTACCTATTTTGATTAAGAGCCTATCCGAAAAGTGGTTACCTGCTATAACTTTTACAATATGCAATATGCAAAACCGGAACGGATACTCTGACATTATAGACCTATTGTGACTTTTCAACATGCATTACTGACTTTTCGGATAGGCTCTAAGGCACAAGTATGGTCAATAAGTTCTCAATTCTATTTAAGAGTCTATCTAATATAATCTCGTATATGCATTTAGTACTGTAATTCTAAAGTATGTTCGCAATCCTGGCTTTTGAATAGACTCATAGATCAATGAATTTCCCGCTAAACAAGATATTTGTTTTGATATCAATGCATTAGCATGATCCCGAAAATGCCTCCAATATAGTTCCATTTATTATTACTCAAGATTGTGATATTAAAGGAATAGAAAAATAAAGGAATAGAAAAATAAAGGAATAGAAAATTAAAGGAATAGAAGAATAAAGGAATAGAAGAATAAAGGAATAGAAAAGTAAAGGAATAGAAAAGCAAAGGAAAAGATAAGCAAAAAAGCATTGGAAACTACTATCAGGTTAGGGACACCTGAATGTATTCTGAACTTAAAATTAAAATTCTGCTTAAGTATTATTTTTTTCTAAAACTTAGTTGAAGTCAGACGTCAACCCCTAAGTTTTGTTCTTCATGTTTCTAAAGGATTATTTCTTCTAAAAATGGCTCCTTCACCATTTCCAATGGAAAAGGTGATGGGAAATTTCCTGAAAAGTAAATTTCCCGCTCTGTCAGTCTGAAACTGAAGCCTTAATTAAGTCCATTATTTTTTTAAGTTATTATTTAGCCTTTAACTTACTTAGCTTATTCACCTAACTTATTTGCTTAACTTATTCACTTAACTTATTCACTTAACTTACTCTCTTTAAGTTTCCGGGTTTCAGGCATTTTTACCCAGTTTTGTCACCTCTTCGGCAGTCATACCTTCGTGGACGATTTTTGCAATTCTCCGCACAAGACCTGTAGGGTCTTCTGCCTGGAATACGTTTCTTCCTATCGCAACACCACGACCGCCTGATTCAAGGGAACCTTCAATCATTTCCAGCAGTTCTTTTTCCGAGCCCATCTTGGGGCCGCCTGCGATAATTACAGGTACAGGACATCCATTGACAACTTCTTTGAAAGTTTCCGGACTTCCTGTATAGTTTGTTTTGACAATATCTGCCCCGAGCTCAGCTCCGATCCTTGCTGCATGCTTTACTACGTCTACATCGTATTCGGAACGGACCTTCTTTCCGCGCGGATACATCATTGCAAGGAGAGGAATTCCCCATTCATCGCATTTTCCTGCAACATATCCAAGCCCCTGCAGCATCTCAAATTCATCTTCAGCTCCTATGTTAATGTGAACAGATACAGCGTCAGCTCCTACTTTTATGGCTTCTTCCACAGTAGTTACAAGAACTTTATGGTTAGGATCAAGGGCAAGCGATGTTGAGGCTGAAAGGTGGATTATCAGGCCCACATCATGCCCGTATCCTCTATGTCCGTGTTTGGCAAGCCCCATATGCCCCAGTACGGCATTTGCTCCGCCCTCGGCAACTCTATTTACAGCGTCCTGAAGGTTTGTAAGCCCTGAGATGGGACCTGCACCTACTCCATGGTCCATGGGGATAATAATGGCATTACCTGTATTTCTGTTGAAAATACGCTCCATCCTAACGGATTTTCCTATAGTACTCATAGGCTGTGATATACAGATCAGGTAATATATACTTTATCTATATATTTTCAAAAGATACCTCTCTCCGGACTTCAAAATACATTCTTTTTTCCATAATTCACTTTGTATTTTCGTTCTGGTAGATTCCGGAATATCCTTTTTCTACTTCGCTGTTAAGGGTATAGAAAAGGAGCTGCATAATTCTGGCGTTTTTCTTCAACCTGAAACCCGCTGAATTATAGACTACAAGCATAGATTCGCTGCGCCCACTATAACCAGCATCCCATACTGCAGTCTCAAGGGTTGCCCCACAGCGAATAAGACTTGATCTGGGCTTTGCAATTGCAGCCAGGTTCCTGGGAATATTTACAATTTCATTAAATATTACTTTATAAATCCCCTGGGGAAGGTGAACCCAGCCGTCGCTCCCGAACTCAAGAAGCTCTGCATCGGGAACCTTTCTTTCTGAGTTGTCAAAGTCGACAGCTCCAACACCTTCTATTGTTTTTATCTCTTTCAGGGTAAGCTCAAGCCCGTTTGGCTGGATCTGGGTTTCGATATCAACTGCGTTTTCAAGCAAAGGAGGGTTTGCCCGTATAAGTTTTCTCAGTTCATTGCTGGATAAAAGAGTCATTGGAAACTGTAATTGTAAAGAGTCTTTATTACAGTTTCGGACTCTCTATTTTCTCTACGTATACTTTTTATTTTTCTGTTTTTTAAAATAGCAATTTACTTACTTCTATAGCAATTTTCTCATTTCTTCAACAATTTTCTTATTTCTTTAAAATTTTCTTATTTCTTTAACAATTTTCTTATTTCTTTAACAATTTTCTTATTTCTTTAACAATTTTCTTATTTCTTTAACAATTTTCTCCTCACTTTAACAATTTTTCTCACTTTTACAGTAATTTCTCATTACCACGTCTGCATTTTACTGGTGTACCAGCAATATTTTTTCAACTGAGAAATTGATTAGATTTTTTTGAACTTGAGCTCTTTTCTCTTTTCCTTCATTTTTATCCAAGTTGCTATTATATTATAATTATTATTTTGAACATGTACTTATGAAAAGCTTTATTGTTTGTGGGTTAATAAGTAGGTAAAGTGAACTGTCCGCTAAATCTAAAGATTTGCGGTTTCCTGCTTCACAGATTACCCTCGGCATCTCTACAGGCTTGAAATCGGGCAGTCTCTGCCCTACTATGTCTCCGTTTTCATCTCGATTCGGCTTTACGTGGTTTCGAGCAAGAAAAAAACATATTCACGGCCCGTGATCCTGAGGGTTGATATACACTTTACTGGCTTTCTGGTTTTGAAAACCAGCAACTAATAGAGTATTGAATCGAATGTATGTGATAATTACTATTAGCAAAAAATTAGGAGAAAGTTATCATTAATACCTCTGGGCTAAAGACCCACAGGTTTCACACTTTTTCCTCTAAATTATATCTATAATTTTGATAATGTCTGAATAGTATTTTTTATCGTCTTTGATAAAAGAGCTTAAAAGAGGCTGCTAAAAATGAAAAAGAGACTGCTCACGTATGGGATTGTTTCTATTTTTTTCCTGGTTTTGATCACAGGCTTTGCTCTGGCTACAGCGAATGATCTAGGGGCTCTATCTACAATAAATGATACGGGAACCTATTCCCAGAAGATAGTAATTACTGAAAATTCCGGAAAAAATCTGACCGGCTATCAGGTTCCTATCAACCTGAATTATTCTAACTTTAATTTTTCACAGGCGAAAACAGATGGATCTGATCTTCGTTTCTTTTCCGGAGGAAAAATACTCAGTTATTGGATTGAGACCTGGGATGCAGAAGCTGAAGAAGCTCTCATCTGGGTCAGGATTCCTTTCCTGTCTGCAAACGGAAATAGTACGCTTCTTATGAAGTACGGAAATCCGGCGGCTACGGCAGTGAGTAATGGAGGCAAGACCTTCGAATTTTTCGATGATTTTGAGGGAGATAAACTCCAGGGGCTTGTATGGAACTCCGAAAGCGCAGGTGGAGGTCTCGTTGAAGTCAAAAGCGGCATATGTAAAGTGTCAGCTCCTAAGGTTCATGCTTATGATTCTTCTCTGATCTACAGCAAAGATAGTTTTGACATTAATTCCATGTTCGTTGTCAAAAGAATGAAAGTTACCACAGGAACAGATGAGAGAGGTCCTCTGCTTAGGCAGGGTTTTATAGATCAGATAAGCAGCAGGAAAAATGAAATTAAGCACGAGACCGAATTTGCTAATGAGAGCCGTGTGCGCTGGGAGACATCTTACAGGAAGGAAAGGCATAATTCCTTTGACCTGACCAATGTCCGCGTTTCTGAAGGGGAATGGTATACGTCGGGAGTTGCCTGGTACGAAGAAAACGATACGCGTAAGGTGTCCTGGTTTAAGAATGGAATTCGGGATACAAAGATGGATTACGCTTCAAATGATTATATTACAACCCTCCCGATGCATGTTTACCTTTATGCAGCCTCTTATTCCGACGCCTCGAAGAACACAGGCTATATGGCTGTAGACTATGCTTTTGTCCGCAAATTTGTTGAATCCGAGCCAACTGTCAAGTTCATGTCGGATCAGATTAAAACTGAAATCTCTACAGAAAATTCCACTTCCGACTCTGATTCTATTTCCGATTCTGATTCCACTTCCGACTCTGAAGTCATCTCCGACTCTGAAGCCACTCCTGAGATTGAAACTCCTATCCCTGAGGTTTCAGTTACAGAGGAAACCCCTGAAATACCAGTACAGATACAGGAAAACCAGAGTGGAAATGAGACTAAAGCCCCGGAAATTCTGTTTCCCAGGTACAGTGTCAATGTTTCCGGAGTTAAGCTCTCTTCTCCATACAGATTCGATTTTCCTGTACTGGTAAAAGATCTTGAATCTTCAAGAATCGACACTATCTTCCTGAGCATGAATGGTGAAGATGTCTGGCAGTATGAACGCTTTGTAAAAATGGCTCATCAGGAAGGAATGACAGTGCATGCAGTACTTTTTGAAGATCTCAACTGCACAGCAGAAGGGGCTATGAACACCTCCCGTTCTTCCTTGAACGCTATCATTGACTATAATGAAAAGTCACTTGCACCTTTTGATGGAATCAATATCTACGTGACAGCTTCTAATGATTCCTACTCCGAAAATGATTGCATGGACTATGTAACCCTTTTTGTGTCTGCCCGGGAAAAAGCCGGAGATAAATTGTCCATTTCGGCAAGTCTTCCACCCGGATATGCTGCATCAAATATTGAAAAAATTGCCCCTTCAGTAGACTTCTTTATTATCAGGGCTTATGACCGTGAAACTAAAAACCTTAACTCTGGATCGGTTATTGTTGACGCTGTTGCACTCGAGATGGGTGAAATAAGAGGTGTAAACTCAAAAGGAATTATAGAAATTTCCGTAGAAGAAGGTTTCGAAGACAAATATTCAATACAGGATCTCTTTGCTACCATGGCAGAATATTATGCTGAAGACTCAGCTTTTGTGGGAGTTTCAATTTCCAATTATGATACCTACAAAGACCTGCCTGTGAAAGCTGAGCCCAAAGAACAGAAAGCATTACCAGGATTTGAAACACTTTCCGTACTGTTTGTAGGGCTTGGAGCATTTGCTTTTCTTAAGGCGAAGAAAAAGTGAAACAAAATCAGGAGATCGAAACCTGGTAAAAAATGATGTAAAAATAAAGAATAAAGCGAAAAAAGAGTAAGAGAAACAAGCGTAAAGAAATCTGTCCCCTTTTTTCCCTTTTTCTTTTTTCCTTTTTCTTCTTCCCTTTTTCTTCTTCCCTTTTTTTAGATTTTTTCCTTTATACCTTTTTATATTAACCAGTATTTACGTCATTTAGATTCTTTCATTGCGCGACGTGTTTGATCATTTCAAATTTAAAACTGATGTACTGTTGCTAAAACAGGTATTTTAAAATTTTGATATTAAGACAGGGCTTTAAATATTCTGGATTAATCCGGTTGATATTGACTTGAGACTGAGCTGATTATTATTCAATAATTAATATTTTTCAATATATTGATATATATAATATCTAATAATATTATATTTCAATAATTCTTGCCTTCTTACACTGCTGGGCAGGAAATATTTTCAAATCAAGTATTTGTTGGGTTTGTAGGTGGGAACATCCTGCCAAACAAAAGGGGACAAAAAATACCTGTAAACAAAACCATTTCTTAATAGAAAACTGCGGCTGTTGTAGCTGTTGTCTGGACAGGGCAGGAATCCGATCTGGATAGTGGTTTTGTAAGTTTCACATTAACCTAAATGGAGTAGGGGGAATAGTTTTGACTAAGTATCGAAAGTTCGGAGTGCTTATTTTAAGCCTGATGATACTGTCTGTGTTTGCAGCGGTAAGTGTGACTGCTTTATCTGAAGAAAATGATTCGATTGGAGACGTGCCCGACCTGCCGCTCATACTGCATGGCGGGCTGGACGTAAACGGAGAGCCTGTTTCTGAAGGCTCTGAGATTCTTGCATATTATGAAGGAGAGCTAATCGCAAAAAGCACCGTAGGAGAAGATGGTAAATATAACTTGAACCTGAATCTCACTCCTGAGAATTATTCTAATATTGAGAACATGGAGCTTTATATCAACGGCGATCAAGCCAGTTTTGAGATCCCTGCTTCTCAGATGGAGACAATTGGGGACAAAATGCCTGGCTCGATTGCTGAAGTTGACATAGCATCCTCTACTTCCTCCAGTGAAGGAGCCCCAAGTTCAGGTAGCAGTAATGATGCAAAAGGTGAAGCCAGGGTCGTGAAAAAAGACACTGCCGGATCTGAAGCCCCTGAAGAGGCTGACGATTATTCTGATGCAGGTGTTAATGATGAAGAGGAAGATGGAATTGTCCATGCACAAGGCCCTGTCTCTCAAGAAGGTGATGAGGAAAGTGAAAATGTTGAGGATGCTGAAGGGGCAGAGGGTATTGAAGGTGCTGAAGGTGCTGAAGGCGCTGAAGGTGCTGAAGATGCGGGTCATTCAACAGTCTTCACAGCATTGGTTTTTATTGCAGCTCTTTTTGGTGCATTCATGGTAGCTAGAAGGTGACCAGCAAGCCAGCTAACAGACTAACCGGTAAAACTAAATCAGCAGAATTATTTTTCTCTTTTTCTTTTTATCTTTATTTACTTTTCCTGGCTATTCTATACAAACTGGCTTACTTTTTTCTATAAGAGAAACGTATTTATTCTGATCAGACGTTTATACCTTTGTGTAAAATGTTTTATATCGTGTATTTAAAATTTGAATGGGGGTTCTAACATTAAAGTTCTCGGATTGGTGGGTAGTCCTAAAGTTGATGGTAATACCTCAAAACTTGTAAATGCATTTCTTGAGGGAGCAGCGGAAAAAGGGGCAGAAACTGTAATCTATAACCTTGCTTCTCTTGACATCAAAGGCTGTGATGCCTGCGGCAGATGCCAGGAGCATGGCTGCTGCGTTATAGATGATGATATGCAAAAACTTTATCGAGAAATTCAGGAAGCAGATGCTGTTGTACTCGGCTCTCCTGTATATATGTGGCAGATGACAGCCCAGACAAAACTACTTATTGACCGCATGACCGCTTTCTTAAGGCCGAATTTCTCGAGCAGGCTTGACCATAAAAAACTAATTCTTGTCTTTACTCAGGGAATTCCTGACAGAGATGCCTTTAAACCGTATTTCGAATATACAGCAGGTCTTCTTTACTATCTGGGCTTTGATGTCCTGGATACAATTGTTGCAGCAGGCACGGATAAACTTGAAGTTACATTCAGGCCACAGTTGCTGGAGAAAGCTAGGGATTTCGGGAACTTGATATCGGTTTCGCACCTTCCGGGCCCGGAGTATAGAAGAGCCGAATCAAGCCTGACACCGTCTCTCTAAGTTTTCCTGTTTCCTTTTTCTTCCATTTTTTTTCTTTTTTAAATCGTTTTTTAAACGTCAAGGAACTCATCTGGATACTCTACAACCCCGCCGGCGCCTTCGAGCGCTCCTTTCTTCAATTCCAGCGCCATGAAAGCCTCAGCCGGCGCGCCGAAAGGATCTTTTATTCCCCACTTCCCTGTCGGCTCAAATCCGAATTTCGGATAATACTCAGGATGCCCGAGGACTATGACCGAATCGTATCCTATTTTTCCGCAGGCTTTGAGCCCTTCTCTTATAAGTTCGCCTCCGATGCCCTGTTTCTGAAACTCAGGAATGACTGCGACCGGAGCAAGCGAGATGGTCTCTTTTTCTTTTCCTTCCGCAGATTTGATTTTTATCGGGAAAAACAGGATATGGCCCACGATTTTTCCGTCAGCTTCAGCTACAAGCGAAAGTTCGGGAACAAATTCCGGGTTTTTCCTGAGGTTTTCAACGAGTTTTCCTTCAGCAGGCTGCCCGAAGGCAAGGTCGTTTACTTCGGTTATTGCCGGGTAGTCGGAAGGGGTTTCAGGGCGAATTTTAAGGGGCATCTCTAAATCTTCCTGTGTATTTTTATGGCGCTTAAAAGAGTGCAGATAATTATACTCTGAATAGTTACCTATATCAGTAATAAGCAATAAGGATATTTTTATGGTGGGGTTCTCGTATCATGTTTCTCATGAGCAGTTTAAGCCTCGTGAGCTTTTAAATTGGGCTCAATTAGCTGAAAAAGCCGGATTTACCGGAGCTTTATCTTCGGATCATTTTAAACCCTGGAGTTGTAAGCAGGCTGAACAGGGTGGAAATGGTTTTGCATGGTCCTGGCTGGGAGCAGCTATGCAAGCTACATCACTTGAATTTGGAGTTGTAAATGCTCCCGGACAAAGGTATCATCCTGCAATTATTGCACAGGCTGCAGCAACTTTAGCTGAAATGTTTCCTGGGAGGTTCTGGATGGCGCTTGGAAGTGGTCAGGCTTTAAATGAGCGAATAACCGGAGATTTATATCCGACCAAATTTGAAAGAAATGAAAGGCTACAGGAATGCGTAGATGTAATTAAATCATTGTTTGCAGGAGAGTCAGTGACTTATTACGGGTCCTATATAACTGTAGAAGAAGCAAAGCTGTACGTTCAACCTGAAACTGCACCACAAATTTTTGGTGCGGCTCTCACTCCCGAGACTGCAAAATGGGTAGGTAGCTGGGCAGATGGAATGGTAACAGTATCCCAGCCTTATGAAAAACTTCGGAAAATGGTGGATGCTTTTCATGCAGGCGGCGGGGAAGGCAAACCCATGTATCTGCAGGTTCACCTTTCATATTCCAATACTGATGAAAAAGCTCGCAAAGGGGCTTATGAACAATGGAAAAACAATACTATTGAAAGTATTGTTGAAGAAGAGATCTATACTCCTGAACAGTTTGATGCAGCTGCAAAGTACATAAGACCCGATGACCTGGATGACCATATCAGGATTTCTTCCGAGCCGAAAAATCATATAGACTGGATTCGAAAAGATATCGAGCTTGGCTTCAGTAATATTATTCTGCATAATGCCAATGTTGAACAGGAGAGATTTATTAAGGATTTTGGAGAGAAAGTTCTTCCTGTACTTAAAAAATAATCCATATCATAATTGCGGCAGAATAATCAGCCATACTCCCCAGTTTTCTCGTCCTGGCAGGTTTTTTACGCCATCTAAAAAAGAGCCTCCCGTAACAACGGCATATCTTCCGATTTCTCTTGCTATAAGACCTTTAAGCAGGATAGAGATGATGAATAGCTAAAATTCAGCAAATCAATAAAGAAAAAAATTCTGGAAAAATCATAGACAATAAATGAAAGCATAATAAACTGAAAGAATTATTCAGGTTTGTGATTCAGATGACCCTGGTGCTGATCATCTCTTTTACCAGAATTCCGTTTTGCTGTTCACTATATATTACATTATTCAAAACGATTAAGGTTGTAAGGAGACAGAACTATGAGCTATCAAACAAAATCTGAAATACGAATCGTCAACGGAGAAACATTCATTATCTCAGATTCTGTTGGGAATATACATCAGGAGAGTACTGGTAATCTTGGTTTTTTTTTCAGGGATACACGATTTTTATCGGAACTAATTTTGAAAATAAATGATCAGGATTTAACTATACTTGGTGCAAAAGAGGTGAACTATTTTTGGTCAACCCATTATGCTACTCTCCCATTTGAATCGATATTTGAGGCTCATCCTATTACGATTATTAGAAAACGTGCAGCAGGTAATGGAGCAAGGGAAGAAATTATAATTCATAATTATAAAACTGAACCTGTGGATTTAACTTTATCAATAAAGCTTGATGCTGACTTTGTAGATATAATAGAGTTAAAAAGGGCACAAAACCCGAAAGGAAGGCCTGTTATTGAGATTAATTCAACAGAAAATCAGCATATTTTCGTATATCAGGTTGATGGAATATGCAGGAAAACTATAATTCAATGTGAATCCGGAGCAGAAATCGAAAATAGAAAGGTAAATTTTAAAATCAATATTCCTGCAAAAGATGTCTGGAAAACCTGCCTGACAATTCGGCCTGTTTGGGAAGATAAAGTTAAAGAACCAGAATATTTATGTGAAGATCTTGATAAAAATAAACCAGTTATACATAAACCTCTGCAACAATGGAAAAATCAGGTCCCAAGGTTAACCGGACATTGCAGCATATTATCGAAGACATATGAACATAGTTTAATGGATTTAGCTGCACTCAGGTTTTACATAGACTCGGAAAATAAACCTGTAATTGCAGCAGGCATGCCGTGGTATATGGCCTTATTCGGCCGTGATAGTTTAATTACAGCTTATCAATGCTGTTTTATTGCTCCGGATATTGCGTTTACTACATTAAGAAATCTAGCAAGGCTTCAGGGAAAAGAATATAATGATTTTAGAGATGAAGAGCCCGGAAAAATCCTTCATGAACTGAGGTTTGGAGAGAAAACCCTATTGGGAGAAAAACCGTACAGCCCGTATTTCGGAACTGCTGATTCCTGCCAGTTATTCCTTATTCTGCTCCATGAAGCGTTTAAGTGGACGGGTAACAGAGAATTAGTTAATGAGCTTAAGGAGCCAGCGTTAAAAGCCCTTGACTGGATTGACAATTACGGAGATATGGATGGGGACGGGTACATAGAATATCAAAAAAGATCAAAAGAAGGACTTGGTAATCACTGCTGGAAAGATTCAGGGACAAGTATGATCTTCAGTGATGCAAGTCTTGCCGAAGCCCCTATAGCTACGGTTGAGTTCCAGGGATATGTTTATGATGCAAAGCTAAGGCTTGCTGAACTGGCAGAAGAAGTCTGGAATGATTCCGCCCTTGCAGAAAAACTGAGGAATCAGGCTAAAGAGTTAAAACGGCACTTTAATAAGGATTTCTGGATTGAAGATAGAGGAGGCTATTTTGCTCTTGGACTGGATAAAAACAAGAAAAAAATTGATTCTATGACCTCAAATATGGGACATCTTCTCTGGAGCGGAATCGTAAATGATGATAAGGCTAATATTATTGTTAGACAATTAATGAGCAGTCACCTTTATAGTGGCTGGGGAATTCGCACATTATCTGTTCAGGATAGAGGATACAATCCTATAGAATATCACAATGGAACGGTATGGCCTCATGATAATAGTTTAATTGCAGAGGGACTCATAAAGTACGGATATAAAGATGAAGCAAATCAAATAATAATAAATCTGTTAGAAGCATCTCAATATTTCGATAACAGATTTCCTGAGGTATTTGCAGGTTACCAGAGAACTGAAGTTGATTTTCCCGTACCCTATCCGACTTCATCCTCACCGCAGGCATGGGCTGCCGGTGCAAGCGTATTATTTTTACGGATTATTTTAGGACTGGAACCCGACCATAAAAACCAGAATATAATAATAAATCCATATCTCCCTGCAGCGATTGAGGATATTTGCGTGGAAAACGTTAGGCTGTTCAATAAAAATTTTTCAATATATGTGCGAAAAGGCCATTCAAAAGTTGAATTATCAGACTAATAGCCATGGATTAACCAGTTTTGATCCTGTTAATGTACAATTCCCAATAGACACATAGTTTCCGAGCAAGCATGTAATTCCTGAATAATCATTTAATCTTGAATAATCATTCAATTCCTGAATAATCATTTAATTCCTGAATAATCATTCAATTCTTGAATAAGCCGTAAATTACAGTATCAGGGAACAGATTAACAAGAAGGGTGATTTCGAGAAGAACCGCTATAAGCCTCCCGATGCCATTGCAAAGTTCACCTTCATAATAGCTAATTCTGTTGTTAAGAATCCTGTAAGTACCATTAATGTTAATTGACAATAATATAGCCTCCAACCTCTTTAGAGATTACAGGTATAAGACAGTCGGCTTTATGGACACTTTCAGGGAATAAATTCAAAATTCTTTTCTTAAAATTCTCTTTATCAGAGTATATTCTTCCTTCTTCCTTAGCAGAATTTATATGCTTGATGTATTCATCTAAATAAAGTTTAAGCAAATGAGTTTTGATCTTTAATTCTTAGTTTTATCCGTACCGCTGAAACCCGGTTCAAAACGGAGTCCCTATTCATGATCCCCTTTTTCAATGCAGGAAAAATAGCTCTTGGAAGCATTAAAAGTGCAAAAATGCGTTCAACCCTTACAGTGCTTGGAATCGTTATCGGAGTTGCGGCTGTGATTGCAAATGTGTCCCTTGGGGCAAGTTTCAACCAGCATTTTACAAATGAAGTGTCCAACCTCGGCTCAAATTTCATTTATATTCAGGGGATGCAGCCCAAGCTCTTTTACGACAACCAGCTGAAGATAATTGAAAATACACCCGGAATTTCGGGAGTTTCGCCTTTGAAGTCGCAAACTGCTGAAGTTACGTACATGTCCGAGACCAAAAATGTCATGGTAAGCGGGGTGGGAAAAGAGTACGATGGGGTTGCAAACACCCAGCTGCGGGAAGGCACCTTTATTAACGACAATGATGGGTATGTTGCAGTTATCGGTCATGATATTGCAGACGAGAAATTCGGCAGGAATATCTCAGCCCGAAACTCCATAGACATAACCTTCAGGATAGGGGAAGACGAGAAAATTACAAAGACCTTCAAGGTCAAGGGAATAATTGAGAACCCGGAAAATACCATGGTTCAGGCGTATGATGACAACGAAGCTGTCCTGATCCCTGTTGACGTTATGAATGAGATTCTTGGTGAAAATGACTACGGAGGGGCTTTTGCAATGGCTGATGACCCTGCAGCTATTCAGGATATCTCGGATGAGGTGGACAGGCGCCTTGCGCGAAGCTTCGGGATTTCAGAGAGGGATCTTGGGGACAAAGATTCAAGGCCCTACATGCTCATAAACCAGGCTGAGATTTTAGAGCAGACTGACATGATGGCAGCTGCACTCAGTTCTTTCCTGACAGCAGTTGCCCTGATTTCTCTTCTGGTAGGTTCAATAGGGATCATGAACATTATGCTCGTAAGCGTGACCGAAAGGACAAGGGAGATAGGAGTGCTCAAGTCCCTTGGGTTCACAGGCTTTGATATCCTTTTCCTTTTCATGATCGAGTCAATCATGCTTGGAGTTTTCGGAGGCATTCTCGGAAGTGCTGTTGGAATTGCAGGCGCATACAGTGTAGAAAGCCTCCTTAATCTGCCTGTGGTCTTCCCGATAAGCCTGATAGCTGCTGGATTTATCGTTGCGGTCGCTGTCGGTTTTGTTTCTGGCGTCTACCCTGCACGAAAAGCCGCGAAAATGAAACCCGTGGACTCATTAAGGTACGAATAAGACTGCTGGAACCCATTCCGAATGGAATTTCCGGATTATTAAAAAAAGAGCTTGAAAACTATCAGGATCAGAACAAAAAGCCCAAGTCCCAGCTGGAGAAGAACCTTTCCCCGTTCAAAAGGATCTCTCCGGGCTTTCACCACCCCGTAGCTCAGCTGTCCCAGTCCGGGTCCGACAGGGAATACAAGAGGCCAGGCGTAAGCCCAGCTTTCCCAGTTTCCAGTTCCATACTGGTAAAAAAGGAGCAGGCCAAACATGTTAAGAGTCCAGCCAAGGGAAGCAATCCATTCTCCAATACGACTTTCTGTTTCCAGGGAAGTGGCAAAAAGAAACATTCCTGAGACAACGATATAAAATGGGAGAGTAAACTTTCCCAGGTGGATCTGCATGGAAACTACCAGGGCAAATACCGCCGCAAGAAGAAGAAACACAAGGGCAGCTGTTATTATGCTGTGGTCTTTTCTTTTCTCCCAGTTTTCCTCCATGACGCCCTCAGAATAAAGAGTTCTTATTCTTGCAATTTATTCCTATTGAATATTATATATTCTTCTTTATAATTATTTGGCACGCGATGCTCTAATAGCACTCAATACTCCACCTTGAGGGAAAGTCAAAATTTACTCTGACCCGAAGGATAATAATATTTCCTGCATAATTCAATTATACACATAAAGGGGGTTTATGACTGGAAAAGAATAAAATTGAGAAGTCCGAAGAAGAGTGGAAAAAAGTTCTCACTCCCGAGCAATATCAAGTCTTGAGGCAGAAAGGCACGGAAAGGCCCTTTTCCGGCAACCTTTATTATAACAAAGAAAAAGGGGTCTATACCTGTGCTGCCTGCGGGCAGGAACTCTTTTCTTCCGATACCAAATTCGAGTCCGGCACCGGGTGGCCAAGTTTTTCTGATGTGATTTCCAGTGACAAAGTCAGGCTTCAGGAGGATACCAGCCATTTTATGAACAGGATCGAAGTGGTCTGTTCTCGCTGCGGAAGCCACCTTGGGCATGTTTTTGAAGACGGGCCCGGGCCAACTGGAAAACGTTACTGCATCAATTCCGTTTCTCTTGGTTTCAATAAGGAAGAAAAAACAGGAGGGGAAAAAGAGTAAAAAAGTGAAATCCGAAGGCATATGGAGAAGATAAAGTTTGTCTAAAGGTTTTCTGATCAAGCTGTAAAACCCTAAAGCATACACAGAATCCGGAGTTCAGGGAAGTTTCAGATTAGTCCCGATCAGATTAGTCCCAGATCAGATTAGTCCCAGATCAGGAAAAGGGTTAGATCAAGGAGGTCCTGGTAAGTTTGAACTTCACGAAAAAGCAGGCTGAAATTGGGGGATTTTTAGTTTTTCTGTTCCTCTATCTTATTTTTTTCAATCTTTTTTTCCGATTTGAAGGATCCGGATATCCTATTTACGCTCCCGGAACTCTTATATTTGCTTTTTTCGGGTACTGGCTGGGCGGATATTTTTATGATAAGTATCTGAGATGAAAATTTCGGTAGGGGTAAAAGGGGAGGGAGAAAAAAGGAAATGACTTTCTGAACCTCGTTAAAGTTTATTGAGGCCTGGACATCTCTCTATATCAATTTTAGTAAGTTCAATTTTTCATAATATTTATCACAAATCATAACAATCTATTGAATATATGTTAAAAGCAATCATTTTCGATGTGGATGGGGTTCTTGTGGACTCCATGCGTTTCCAGGCCGACGCATGGGCAAAAGCTTTTCAGGATGTCGGTATTACCATAAGCAGGGAAGATATCTACGAGCTCGAAGGTTCAAATGATAAAAGATTGATCAAATCGATTTTCGAAAAATCCGAAAAAGAGCCTGAGCCCGAGTACTTTGAGGAGCTGCCTGAAAGAAAGCGCGAGGCTCTGGAATTCGATAGCATAAAACCCTTTGAAGGCATTCCGGACTGCCTCGATGAGTTGAAACGGCATTTCAAGCTTGCCATGGTTTCAGGGTCAAACCGCAAGACAGTCGGAAAAATAGTAGACAAATTTTTCCCAGGCTATTTTGACGTAATTATTAACGGGAGTGATCTGGAGCGCGGGAAGCCTGATCCTGACCCTTATCTCAAAGCGCTTGAGATGCTTGACCTGACAAAAAACGAATGCATTGTAATTGAAAATGCACCTCTTGGCATTACGGCTGCCAAAAGGGCGGGGCTTTACTGCGTTGCAGTTGCAAGCATGCTTGAACCGGAGAAGGTGCAGCACGCAGATCTCGTACTCGAAGACCATGCTGCCCTGCTCGACTACCTTAAAAGCCTCATATCTGAGGAATCGCAAGCGAAATAAGCTTCGGATTTTTCTGATAACCCTAGCCTGCATAACCTGCAGGAATTTTACAGTGGCACTCAAAAGGACACTGAAAGGACACTGAAAGGATACTGAAGAAGTTTTTCAGGAAGCCTTTTTTCCAATTTCTTTTTCCAGCATTTCCCTGATAGCTTTTGGGCCGTCCAGCTCAGTTGCAAGCCGCTGCAGCCTTTCTACTTTATTTCTGTACTCCTCATCTTCAAGGACCTCACGTATGCATTCGAGGATGACCTTGGGTGGGGTGGAGTAACTGAGCATTCTTCCGTAGCCTTCCTCTTCAATTACTGCAGCATTATTCTCCTGTTCGTTATGCCCTTCGTCCGGGAAAGAGAGGACAGGAACCCCGAAGCTTAAAGCTTCCATGATCGTGCTGTGCCCGCCAGGAACTATTACGGCATCCGAACTCCTGATATACGGGTAAGTATCTTCTACAAACCTGAGAAGCTGAACATTTTTCGGAATGTCTCTGAACTTTGAAGGATCAAGGTTAGGGCCTGAAATGAGTGTATAGTTAATTCCGGGATCAAGCATAGCAGTTGTGAGCACATTCCTGAAAATTGGCTCCCTGTATCCGAAGCCTCCAATAAGGGAAACGACATGAGGTTTTTCCAGAGGGATTCTGTCTACGTCTTCATATTTTTCCCTTAAAAGCGGGCCGCTATAAAATAGCTTTTCCCGGAGTTTGGGAGCAAAATCCAGATTTTTCTTGCAGACTGTGTAGGGCAGGGGATAATCCGGAATAATTATTTTATCGGTTTTCTCAAAGACCCCTTCGTAGAACTTTTTTGTCAGCCCTCCGAGAATCCTGATTGGAACTCCCCGGTCCTTGAAAAACTCTTCCATATTTGACTGGTTGATAATAAGATACACAGGAATCTTAAGGACCATAGCAGCAAGAGCCCCCAGGTAATAGCTGTCCGAAACCACCACACCCGGTTCAAAGTCCCTGATAAGCTTCAGGACCTTCGGGCCTCCGAGAAGCTGGGCGTTTTTGAGAGTTGCTTCGATAGACCCTGTCAAATCAAGACTTCCTGCCTTCCCAACCAGTTTTATTTCCGAGGGTATTTCCTGTGCCGTATACCCTGTCTTTTCGACCAGGTCCTTCGAGTAACCGTAAGCTCCGAATCCGATCTCATGCCCCGCAGCAAGAAGTTCTTTTCCCAGCGCAAGACAACGGCTGGTATGCCCAAGCCCTTCCCCGCATATAAAAATCATTATTTTCATCCTTTATCACTCATTTTTAGGATGTGTTTATTTCTATTTGCTTTTTACCCCGGACCTTAACTCCGTTTCCTTTGAGTTTTTCTTTTCCAGATCAGGGTTTCCCGCTTATATGTACATGGGAGCTGAAATGTCTCTGGTCTTCAGGATCGAAAAAAAATAGTTTTAATTTGTATAAGTCGTTTAATTGCTTAAGACATTTTAGAGTATTTCATTTAAGCCAATTTTGTTTATTTCTTTTATTTTTCTGTGTTCTTTACTGTTATTCAGCCTTTGGTTACAATTTCTCATTAATTCCTGTTCTCTTGTTCTTTCAAGAAATCATCTCAAATCACTAAAACTATATTGTTTTGTCCCGTTTGTTATTTTTATGTTTTTTACAGGTATCGACCTTGCCTGGTCTGAAAAAAACCTCAGTGGCGTTGCGGTGTTCGAAGGAAACGAAGAAACTATTCAGTTCCGCTGTGCTAATATTCTATGTGCTGACTCAGAAATTTTGGACTTTATCGAAGGCTCCGTGGGCGAAAAACCTGCTTTAATCGCAATCGATGCACCTCTTATCGTTCCTAATGAGGATGGGAGGAGAATTGCGGATGCTCAGATCTGTGACTTTTTTGGGAAATACAATGCAGGTGCGTATCCCGCTTCAAGAAAACTCTTTTTGCAATGGGGAAAAACTATCCGGGGAGAAGAACTTAGTCGAAAGCTTGAATCCTTGGGTTTTAAACAGGACCCATATTTTACCAAAAATGATAAAGGGTCAAGGAAGTTCTTTGAAGTCTATCCTCATCCTGCAATGGTTGTTATCTTCAATCTACGAGAAATAATCCGTTACAAAAAGAAGAAAGGACGCCCTTATGAAACTGTCTGGGATGAGTTCCAACGTTACCAGAAATGCCTGAAAAAGCTGGAGACCGATTTCCCCGAATTACGTCTCTCATCAGAACTCATTGAAAAAAATATAATTGGCTTGAAAGGTAAGGCTCTAAAAAATATTGAAGATCAATTGGATGCGGTTTTTTGCGCATATATTGCTTATTATGCGTGGACTTACCGAGAAAAATGCGCTGTTTTTGGAAACCTTGATGAAGGATATATTCTCTCACCGATTTTTCCTGAAATGCAGTTCAGGCTGCAGAGGAACCAGAAAAGAACATAAAAAGTGGGGATAAAAGTGCATTACGCAAAGTTAGAAAAATGAAGTTAAGAAAAAAAAGAAAAAGAGAACTGGGGGCTTAGAAGCCGTAGTTCTCTGGAAGGAAGACTTTAACTTCGCTCTTGTACTTTGTAAGGCAGTCGTCCATGAACGTGTCCATGTCGTCTGTGAGGGAGTCCAGGGATGCCTTTGCGTCTGCGAGTGCTTTGGTTTCGAACCTGGAGAGCTCGAGCTTGCCTGCAGCGCCTTCGCTGACGATGTCGCAGCATGCAATTGCAGCGTTCTTTGCTCTGAGGTAGATGTTGTCTCCGTCCTTAACAATTGCCTGGCCGACTCTGTATGCGTTGTCGTATGCAAGCACGTAGGACTGGGGGTCTCTGTACCTGTCGGAGAGCATAAAGAGGTCTCTGAGAACTTTCTCGTTCTTGGTTTCAAGAGCGGTGTTCATGAGAGCGCAGTCGTATGCGAGGGTCTCGGACCAGCACTGAACAGTGGTACCACCGAATTCACCGTGGTATTCGACAGACTCGTTGGACCAGCAGTCACAGCACTGCATAATGAGGTTGCCCATTACGTCAGAGTGAGCGCAGGTGGAGGTCTTACCTTCCTGGGTCATTGGCATACCGGTGATGGCTTTGATAATGATGTTTTCATAGCCGCAGTCCTTACCCGGACCTTTTGCACCGCATTCGTATGCAACGAGGGACCTGGGTGCGGAAATTGCCCTTGCGAGGATTGCGAGGGTGTGGGCGAGGTTCTTGTCGAGCAGACCGCCTGCGATGAACATTGCGGTGTTTGCCTGGGCGCAGTCGGTGTCACCAGCTGCGACTGTGCCGGTCTTCTTTGCAATTGCTGCAATGTCGGACCAGATCATTTCCATGTCCATGGAGCCGAGGCAGCCGATTGCGTAGAGCATACCGGGGATGTCGTTTCTGAGAACTGCGTGGTCGAATACTTCCTTACCACCCATTGATTCAACGGAAAGAAGGTCAGCACCGGACTTGGCACACTGTTCAAATGCTTCGAGGAAGACGGAGTACTTGTCGCCTCTGAGCTGGAGGAAGTCTCTGTTCTCACGGATGTCACCGATTGTGTGGCGAAGTGCGCACTTTATGCCGTATTCATCGTGGTATTCTTCCATGATGGTTTTCTGGGCGTGTGCAACTTCTGCTCCCCAGGAGGGGTTGTTGGACATCTGCTGAACGTGTTCTGTTTCAAGGATAACTGCCGGGAAACCGACCTGGACCATTCTTGACATAATGTCGGTTGTGATCCTCTCGTATTCCTTTACGAGTTTTTCCTTGGATGCACCTGCTTCAGGTCTCGGGGCATAGTTAACTTCAGGAATTGTGTAGCCAGCACCGATCTCAAGGCCAAGGCCTGCTTTTACGGGGTGCTTGGATACGCCGAAGCTCATTTCGTCTGCGTTTGCATATGCCATCTTAGTGAATCTTGTTGCTGCCATTTCACTCACCTCAGTGCTTGTGGAATTTGTTTCTTAATGCTGCAATATCTGTGGTACCTGCAACGATTGCGTCAGCAATCTTGGGTGCGTCAGCTGCTTCTTCACCATACACACCGAGTGCATACTGGGACACAAAGTCCTGGTTAACTGCGCCGCCACCGCATGCGAATGGGATCTTTATTCCCTTCTCAAGGAGCTTGTCGTTAACTTCCTTGAATGCGTACATGGTGGTGGTCATGAGTGCAGTACCTGTGACCATGAGGGGCTTGTTTGCAACAACTGATGCAACAACTTCGTCAATAGGGACATCCCTTCCAAGGTCAACCACGTCATAGCCGTTTGCCCTGAGGAGAGCGGTAACAATGTTCTTTCCGATGTCGTGAACGTCACCTTCTGCGACGTGGCAGACAACGGTTCCCTTTGTTACAGGGGCAGTTTCGGAGTTTTCCTTACAGAATTCGATACCATTGAGCATGGCGTCAGCAGACATCATGACATTGGGAAGGAAAATTATACCTTCATCGTAGAGCTTGGTGACAACGCCCATACCGACCATGAGGGCATCGTCGATGAGGGTGATCGGGTCCTTGCCTGCATCCATTGCTGCCTGGAGACCCTCGACCACGTCATCTTCTTCTCCTTCGAAGATGGCTTTTGCAATCGGGTAAATAAGTTCGTCTTTAGGATAGAGCTCTTCTGCGGCGTCTTCAGGCGTCATTGCCTTTTCCAGAGCCACATTGTATCTTGTTAATACCTTTTTCAGACTTGCCTCTGTAAAGTCCAACATATTTCTAAACCTCCATTTAGATTAAATAAAAAGGTCCTTGCCACTCCGGATCTGTAGTTTTCCGGATTTATAAGGCGTGGGGAGGTTCCGGTTTTGCCTTTGTAAAGCTTTTTCTTTCTGTGGTAGTATTCTGAGATAAATCTGAAGTTTATTTAGTTTTGAAGGCATAAATTCAGATTTCTGCAATACATACCGGTAAAAGAATTTCTTTCTCCTGTTACCGGAACTTTTCCTTTTTTAGTGTATTTCATGCCTGCATGCTGACATGTCTTTACAGCTTAATTAGGGGAAATCATCACATATACCATAACCGACGGAAATTTTTTCCTGATTTTTACGGGGCAATATGGGTTCTAAATTTTTGAGGCTATTATTCGACTTTCTGGCTTCTGATTTTTTTGGTCCCTCTTTCCTGATAAAAGAGCTGCAAATTTTTGAGGCAAATATGGGGTATCCTCCTCAACATTTTTTACCACTCTTTTATTTTTGAACAATCTTATTTTTTTTGAACAATGACATTATTTAGATAAAGCCTGTCAAAAATTTCAATGTTCATATTTTCTTTTTTAGCTTATCATATTAGATTTATTTAGACACTGGAGAAGTCATTACCTTGCTGGACTCCGGCTAATGATATTGTTTCCCTCTTAAATTTGCCTCACTTCCTCACTTACAAAATCCTATTACTGAGACCATCTTACGTTTTAAATTATTCATCCAAACCCTTTTATATAAATGTACATATCGGTTACCTCCAGTACATGGCGCAAACTCTTCCTTTAACTAGGGTCTTACATGACCTGAACAGAACTCAAATTTTTATTCGCCCTTGTGCGAATCTGTTAGTACCGCGTAACGCAGATATCCTATATTTACAAAAAAAAGAGATAGAAGTGGTTTAATGCAACCTGAGTTAATAGATATAGTATTTCGTTCCCAGAAAAGAAGAGACCTTCTCTTACTCCTGGGAGAAGAACCCAGAACAATGGAAGACATTAAAATCCTCCTCGATGTTTCTCCCACAGCTATCTTACCCCAGATCAAAAGGCTTACAGACAGCAACCTGGTTATTCAAAAAAATGGCAGCTATGAACTGACAGATATGGGAGAGCAGGTATTCAAAAAAGTCAGGTCCCTTGTCGATGTTCTTACTCTTGTTGAAAAAAATGACTACTGGACCGAACACGACCTGGGCGGAATCCCGCAGTATCTTCTTGACAGGATAGGGGACCTTAAGGACTGCAATCTGGTTAAAGCCGATCCCAGCCAGATATTCGAACCCAGTACTGATCTTTTGAAATTCTTTTCCTCTTCCCTTTATCTCATGGTTTTTTCATCCTTCTACAGGCCTGAGTTCCTTCCCCTTTATTCAAAGCTCGGAAGGCTTGAGTCAGAGGTCTCCCTTATTTTTACGGAATCGGTACTCGAGAAATTCCTGTACAACTATGAACGAAAAATAAGGAAACTTTCAACAATGAAGAATACTGAACTGTCTGTCTGTAAGGATGGTGCAAAAATTGCCGAACTTATTGTTTCTGATCGCGGGATGATGGTCTCCCTCTTTGACAGCCAGGGCAGGTTCTATCACGAGTATATGTGCTGTTCCGAATCTCAGGCTATTTCCTGGGTAAGAGAGCTCTTTGATTTCTATAAATCAAGGGCATTAAAAGTTGAAGGTGAGAAGAGCATTGACAATTTTACATGCACGTCCGAAAACGGAGCTTTCTCAGAATCTCTATTGTTAAGCCTTCACTGATATACTGATATTTACTGATACACCAACATTTACTGACATACTGATAATACTATGTATCAACAGATTTAAGATAGGTTTGAGGTTTTAATCCGAAGTAACTGAAGCAATTAAGATTATCCGGAGTAGCTAAAATTGTTCGAGTAATTGAAGTTATTCGAGTAACTGGAATTGATCGAGTAACTAAAGTATTCTATTAGCTGGAAAATTGCTCTCCAATTCAAAATAACTCAGATAATCTTTATTAACGCCTTATTTAATCTCAAACTCTTTTCCGGAGGGAGGCTGAATCGAATGAGTATGGAACTGCAGTTAATAGATACGATTTTTTTTTCGGACAAAAGGAAAAATTTGCTTTTATTCCTGAAGAACGGACCAAAGACAATTGAAGAAATCAAGACCGAACTTGAAGTCAGTTCCAGCCCTATAATGGCTCAGATCCGCATTCTGATTAAAGACGGTCTGCTGGTACAGAAAGATGACAGTTACGAACTTTCTGTAAAAGGTAAACTTATAGTTCCCAAAATGGAACCCCTCCTCTCCACATTCCGGATCTTTGATGAAAACCATGATTACTGGGCAAGGCAGGACCTTCGCACCCTTCCTCCGCACCTGCTTGACCGGATCGGGGAGCTCGGCAAGTGCATGGAACTTGTGCCTGATAGAACTCATATTTTTGACTACCCTCCCGAAATAATGGATCCACTCTACAGGTCAAAAACTGTGATGGAAGTCTCTTCATTTTTCCGCCCCGGATATCCTGGACTCTATCTGGATCTTGCAAATAAGGGAATAGAAGTCTCTCTGGTTCTTGAAAGACCCATATACAGGAAGTTGGTCACTGATTACAGGCAGGAAGTAGAAGAATTTATAAACATGGGAAATACACAGATATTTATCTGCGACAATAAAATCGAACTTGCTTCCAGCCTTGTTACTGACCGCTTTATCTCGATATCCATGATATCTAAGGACGGAAGATACTACAACCATGAAATGGTAAGCTTTGAAAAAAGCGCCCTTGAATGGGGGAAGGAACTGTTCAACTATTACAGAGATCTGTCTGAGCAGATTACACAGATATGAGATATACTCAAGGCTTGAGATTTACAATACACAGATATACTCAAGGCTTGAGGTTTTACAAGCTTCTGAAGTTTTGCAAGCGCCTGAAGTTTTGCAAGTAACTGAAATTCTGCATGCTTTTTCAAGCCTTAGAGATTATGCAAATCTGAATAATCCATAAAGGCTTGAGCAGGTTATACAAATTTACTTTTTTTCAATACTAAAAATTAAAGTAGCCTTAAAACCCAGTTTTCTTTACCATGATAAAGCGAGGATTTCCTGCAGTCCTTGATGAAAACACTGAGATCCTTATTCTGGGCTCTCTTCCCGGCGACGAGTCAATAAGGAGGCAGCAGTACTACGGGCACCCTGGCAATGATTTCTGGAGGCTGGTCGGCCGCGCCATCGGAGAAAATCTTCAGGACATGGATTATGAAACAAGGCTTGAGACTTTGAAACGCAACCGAATAGGACTCTGGGATGTCTTTAAAGCCGGAAAAAGAGAAGGAAGCGAGGACTCAAAAATCAGGGAAGAAGAGGTAAACCAGTTTTCGATATTAAAAGAGATAGCTCCGGGGCTGAAGCTGGTCTGTTTTAACGGCAAAAAATCAGGAAAATACGAACCGCTTCTGAGAGCAATGGGCTATAAGACAAAAGTCCTGCCCTCTTCAAGTGGAATAAACCGAAGATCTGTAAAAATCAGGGAAGAGGAGTGGAAAGCCACTCTAAAGCAATAAAAACTATCCTTTTCAGCCCTCTCATTCTTTCCCCTCTTCGAGTAGTAGTTTTCGTTTAAGAACATACCTTAAACTGCGAATTCCAGTTCCCCGGATCATTCGGTCTTTATAGCACCTATAGGACAGGCTTCTTCACAGGCTCCGCAGTCCACACATTCGTCTTCATCCACAACAGCACAACTTTCATCCTCATCAATAGTAATTGCTTCTACAGGGCACTCTTCTGCGCAGGTCCCGCAGCCTGTACATTCTTCTTTGTTGATTTTAGGTGGCATTGGTTTCAACTCCTTATTTCATTTTTTGTCTACCGTATTTGGATCCGTATTTGGATCCGTATTTTGAAGCGAAGTTAGAGCTCAGGATACAGGTATCTCACCAAACTCTATTTTTATTTATCTCTTTTTTATATAAAAATTTGTTTTTGTCTTTCCCAATTCTACTTTTCTTTCCCATTCTTCATTTCCTGACGATCATTTTTCCTATTCTCCGATCTCTCACTCTCAATTTCTCACTTGCTGACGACCCATTCTCTCCTTACTCACTAATGATCCTGTCTTCTCCAAGCATGTCCAGAATCTCAAGCAGCCTTCTTTTGCGTCTGTTTGCTTCCTTTATCCCTGACAGATAGGTTTCCCAGTCTTCTTTTTTCCCTCTGGTTTCGAGTGTTTCCTTTATCTTTCGGAGGTATGTGGACGCCTCTTCATATGAGCTTACTTTCGTTTCGGAAATCAACCTCTCTACAAGTTTTTTCCATATCTCAAGCGCAATTTCCGGATGTTTCTCTTTCACTGCGTTTGCAACTTCACTTTCAGAGATCGAATGCCAGTACCTTTCAGCTTCCTCTCCGCCTGTTTTAAGCTCTTTATACCAGTGAACCACTTCTTCTGGGTCTTCTTCCTGAATTGCTACTTTTATTAAAAGGTCAAGGGCAGGAGCCTTGATTTTCTGTATTGAGTCTGGCTCCAGAAGCCCTGTTTTCGGGAGAATACCGGGAAGAATTGAAATTTCTTCTTTACCTGAGATTTCTTCTTTATTTTTTACCTGGCCGGCTTTAGCCTGAACGACTGGCAGCTCTCCTGTTTTCAGGTATCTGAGTGCAGCCTCCCGGACTTCCTGCCATTTTCCTGAATTTCTGGCTGCTTCCCGCATGCCAAGATAACGAGCCATATCAGGAGCCCTGAAAAACTCTTCTGCTTCAAGGGCGGCTGCAAAAAGCCAGTTTCCTTCTTCTTCTCTGGTCTCAAGCAGGATCTGCCAGAGCTGGCGGGCGATCCCGGGCTGGTATTCCCTTGTTTCTTTGATTCCCCTGTAAATCCATTCTTCTGCTTTCTTCTTTTGTCCGGAGTCAAGCAGCACATTGACAAGCCGGGCATAATTGCCTGTTTTTTCGGCTTCGCGTTCACAGATCGGGATTATCTCTTCAGAAAGCCCGGCTTTTAGAAGGGCATCAATCAGCCTGTCAACGGCGTAATCCCTCTGCCAGGAGGAGCTATAGAGGGTATCTTCTGCCCGATCAGCTTCCTGCAATTTAACTTTCAGGGCTTCTGCAAAACGTTTCCATTCTTCGGGAGTGAAACCTTCTTCCCAGAAAGTGGTTTCATCAAGAATATTGTAGTTATCTCTTAACTCGATTTCAAACATATAGAGCATTTTTTCATGAGCAGGGAGGGAAGATCGGGACAGAGCTTCAAACACCACATCCATGCAGAAGGATATTTTTGTTCCTATATCCCCTTCTTTATCGTATTCTGCTATTCCTTCGTATCTGTCCATGAGCTCTTTTCCGATATCAAGCAGCTCATCAGGATGTCCCGCATCAAGCAGGCTTTCCAGCCTGACCTGCACGTCTAAAAAATCTGGTACATCACTTTCATAACCCGGATAGTCAGGGTGACCTGCTTCTTCCAGGAGCTCGTCAAGTTCGGAGTAAACTCCTTCGATAATTCCTTCCACGCTTTCTGCTGCAAGGTTCTGCCGGTCTGTGAGGTACCTGCCAAGCACGGTATCTTTCTCTGCAAACGCCACCAGTACCTCGATCAGTTCCGGTTTTGTCAGCTGTCCCAGGTATTCACGGAGAGCCCGGGTTGAGGATTCCTCACCTTTGCCAGCGCCTGCGGTTTCAGCTTCCGTATACCCCTGCCTGGCTCTCTCAATGAGTGTATCTCCCTCGGAAATAACGGGAATTTCCTCTCCCTGCTCTGTCAGTTCCAAATATTCAAGCACGGCTGCAACCCCATGCTTACAGTCGTGCCCTACAGGGCAGGTACAGATTGAGCTCAAGTTTCCGTTTTCCATGAAAATTTCTGTGAAATATTCTTTTGTTCCTTCTACCCGGGCTACGAGGCTGCCTTCCTGTGTTCGCTTAAGCTCTTT
The DNA here is from genome assembly GCF_020804225.1 of Methanosarcina sp. DH2. Classification (GTDB taxonomy): domain Archaea; phylum Halobacteriota; class Methanosarcinia; order Methanosarcinales; family Methanosarcinaceae; genus Methanosarcina. The sequence continues at coordinate 85,782 of NZ_WJBI01000018.1, read as the reverse complement.
TACCCGCTCGTCTTCCTGGTACTTTATCCCCTTTGCAGTCGCCTTTCCTCCTGCCCAGTCCTGCAGGTCACTCCACCTTAATTCTTTAAAGGGATCAGAATTTTCACTTTTTAATTGCATAAACTATCATTTCGACTACGTAATATAAAAATAGGAATTACGAACCTTTTCTTATGTACGAATATGGTTTTTCGTCCTGCCCCCTTACTTTCTTCTCAAGGAGCCCGTATACTGCAGGGCTCTGAATAACTTCTCCTCGAGCATTATAGCGGGAACCATGGCAGTGGCAGTCCCAGGTTTTCTCAGCATCATTCCAGGAGACAAAACAGCCCATGTGCCTGCAGGCTGGATTGAGAGTATAGAGTAAGCCCTGCTGGTCCCTGTATACTGCTACTTTCTCCTCTTCCCCTTTCTCAATAATAGTCCCCTGCCCCGGTTCAATTCCGGATACATTTTCCATAGAAAACTGAGGTCCCTGTCCGGATCTTGAAGGGTCGTATATTTCAGTCCATGGGTTATTCCTTCCAAGGATCGTATCCATGAGAATCATTGCTGCAGCAGTGCCTGCAGTCATGCCCCATTTCTTAAAGCCGGTTGCCAGATACAGGTGCTCACTTTCCGGGGTAAGCCTGCCTATAAGCGGAATTTTATCTTCAGATATAACATCCTCGGTCAACCAGTGGTAGTCAATGGAGCGTACTTTATAGATTGACCTTACCCAGTCTTCAAGGTGCCTGTAGTGCTCATGCGTGGGGTTTCCATTTCCGGTAGGATGCCCATCCCCAACTACCAGTACCATTTCGCCTCTTTCCGTGGGCTGCGAGCGCAGAGACCTTACAGGTTTCTCAGCGTTAATGAACATCCCATCAGGGAATGGCTCTTCAATATATGTTCCGAGCACGTATGACATCGATTGTTTCAGCTTTTTGAATAACTCTCCGGGCTTATCAATAATAGGGAAATTTGTTGCCTGGATTACGTTTTCTGCAATTACGGTTCCTTTGTCCGTTTTTACAACAGCAGGGTCCCCTCCTTCGATTCCGAGAGCCCTGGTCTTCTCAAAGATATGGCAGCCATTTCCCGGAATCTCTTTTGCAAGGGCACATAGGTATTTTCTGGGATGAAACTGTGCCTGATGGCTGAACCGGACTGAACCGTAGGTTTTAAAAGGAAGTGGCAGATCTCCTTCGAATGAAGCTGGAAGGCCCAGGCTCCGGGCTGCTCGAACTTCGTCCAGGATCTTTTGTGCAGAATCCTCAGAGCCTGCATACACATAAGCGGGTTTGTGAGAAAAGTCGCAGTCAATGTCCCATGAACGGACTATATATTCAATCTTATCGATTGCTGCCTGATTGGAGTCAGCGTACTGTTTTGCCTGCCCTCTCCCAAATTCCGATATAAGACGGTCATAGATAAGGCTGTGCTGGGAGGTTATTTTTGCAGTTGTGTTCCCGGTTGTCCCTGTGATGATTCTGTCTGCTTCGATAACTGCAACAGATACTCCGGCTTCCTTTAAAAGAAAGGCTGAGGTAATTCCAGCTACTCCTCCTCCAATTATTGCCACATCAACCCTGATATCTCCCGGAAGAGCAGGATAATTGGATTCCGGGGTGGTTGCCACCCAGTAAGATTTCGCCTTTCCAGGCAGAGTATAATTAGTTTCATTCTGATCCGGCATCGCTATTCCCTCTTCATTTATTTCGTAGATAGAGTATCACCAACCTGAATTTCCTTATAGAACCGATTACCTTCTGGTTGGCTGTTCTCTGCCTCGGAACTTTCTAGTTTATTGTCCAATACCTCATTTCTTAACTTTCTTTTCCGAAAGCCCGTAAACGGCAGGACTGTGAATGACCTCTCCTGTTGCGTTATAACGAGAACCGTGACAGGGACAATCCCATGTCCTTTCCGCATCGTTCCAAGAAACGATACATCCCATGTGCTTGCAGGAGGGGTCAAGAGTATGAAGCGTCCCATTCTGGTCTCTGTAGGCTGCCACTCTTTCGCCTTCTATTTTGACAATCGCACCTCCCCCCGGCGCAATATCTGATGCCTCTTTATGAGTGGGGAGTATACGGTCACCCACAAGACCTTTGGTAGCCTCAATAGCCTGTGAAATCAAAGTCTTTGCCGACTCTACCGGTTTGAAACGTGAGGGGTCATAAACCTCTTCCCAGGGGTTTGACCTCCCGAGGATCATATCCGTAATGATCATTGCTGCAACCGTACCTGTGGTCATGCCCCATTTTTTGAATCCCGTTGCAAGGAATATGTTATCATTATCTGAAGTTAACCTGCCAATATAGGGAACATGGTCAACGCTTATGGTATCCTGGGTAGACCAGCGGTAATCGACGGAATCAACAGAATAGATGGACCTTACCCATTTCTCAAGATTTTGATAGTGAACAGTTTCGTTTTCTTCTTCACCTGTTCGGTGTCCCTCCCCGGTTACAAGGACAAGTTCTCCTCCATCGGTACGCTGCGAGCGCAGGGATCTGGCAGGCTCTTCGGCATTTATGAACATTCCGTCAGGGAAAGGATCCCGAATTCGAATGCCAAGCACGTATGAACGGGACTGGTAAAGGCGCTGGAAAAACATCCCGGGCTTGTCATGAATCGGATAATGCGTTGCCTGGATAACCTTCTGTGCTGTCACGGTTCCTTTATCCGTTGTTACGGTTGTGGGATTTTCCCCTTCTATCTTCAATGCCCTTGTCTTCTCAAAGATATGGCATCCATCCCCATGAATCTCCCCTGTCAGTGCATTGAGGTACTTTGTGGGATGGAACTGCGCCTGATTGCTGAAACGGACTGCGCCATATGTCTCAAAGGGCAGGGGTAGTTTCTCTTCAAAAGAAGCCGGAAGCCCGAGTTGTCGGGCTGCCTGCACCTCTTTTTGAATTTTCCCGGTCGAATCTCCAGAGCCTGCATAAACATAGGCAGGCTTACGGACAAAGTCACAGTCTATCTGCCTCGAGTTTACTATAGAATCTATCTTCTCTATGGCTGCCTGATTGGATTCTGCGTACTGCTGTGCCTGCCTTTTTCCGAACTTTGAGATCAGGCGGTCATAGATCAGGTGGTGCTGGGATGTAACTTTGGCTGTAGTGTGCCCTGTAACTCCTCTCAGGATATGACCTGCTTCAATCACTGCAATTGACGAAAACCCTGCTTCTTTTAACAGGTAAGCCGTAGTGAGTCCAACTATTCCCCCCCCAATTATCGCAATGTCAACGTGAATGTCCCCGTGAAGTGCAGGATAATTGGACTCAGGTGTAGTTGCCAGCCAGTATGATTCTGCCCTGCCGGGCAGGATATAATCGAATTCCTTCTGGTTTGCCATAGCTTTCACCAATATTAATTTTCAGGGTTCCCTCTTCCTTGAGCCTTTTCTTATTGACTAACTCTAAAGGCAGTCTCCAGGAGCTCGCTCAAATCAGTACGGCATCCCCATTCACAACTCTCCCCCGTACATATTCTCGAGCATGTCCTCGAGTAAATATTATAAATTTATCTAACTAAATATTATAAAAATCAATAGTAATATTAACTCAGGTATTCTTCGTTTAAGCAGAATTAACCAAAAAGATTGGAATTTCAGGATTATCTGTCTCTGGACAGGTTAGCTCAAGCCATGCCTGTTGACAGAGATTACCATACCTGTTGACAGAGATTATCATACCTGTTGATAGGGATTGATCTATGTTTCAAAATTAGCTATGGGGCATCATATGAGGTATTTAGTATTTTTGAGAGGAATACCCGGATCCGGCAAATCAACTTTCGTTAAAGAAAACAGGATCGAGCCCTATACAATTTCCTCAGACCAGGTCAGGCTTCTTTTAAAGCCTCCGGTACTCTCCGTTACCGGACAAACCACAATCTCCCAGAAAATCAACCGCAGAGTCTGGGGGCTTATTTACTCGCTTATTAAATGCCGTATGGAAGAGGGGGAATTCACAATCCTTGATGCGACCAATGCGGGAAATGCAGATCTGGCAAAGTACAGGCAGCTCGTCAAAGCTTACAGGTATAAAGCGTTCTGTGTTGATTTTTCGGATGTGCCTCTTGAGGTTGCAAAAGAAAGAAACATGAAAAGGCCTGCATACGAGGTTGTGCCGGAGGCTGTAATTGAAGATATGCACTCTATAATAAGCAGGCAGAGTGTGCCGTCATTTGTTTCGGTAATAAAGCCTTACGAATTCCATGAGAAACTGCAGTACAGAGTCACTGACTTTTCTCACTACAGAACAATTCATCACATCGGAGATATAAACGGCAGTTATACAGCGCTGATGAAATACCTGGCATGCGGACTGAACGACAGCGACCTGTATATTTTCCTTGGAGATTACGCAGGTGACGGGGCTGAAAATGCCAGGGTCATTAAGTTCCTGATCTCAGTCATGTGCAGAGATAATGTGGTCCTGCTCGAAGGGGATAATGAAAAGTGCCTTTGCAATCCGACTGGTGAAGAACAAACCCATATCTCAGAGTTTGGAGATACCTTATACCTCCTGCCAGAACTCGATCAGGCAGGAATTACAAAGAATGACGCCCTTGAATTATACCGGAAAACGGTACCTTGCATTTATTATAAATTCCATACAAAACATGTGCTTGTAACGCACGGAGGGCTGAGCAGCCTTCCTGAAAACCTGGTCTTCATAGGGACCGAACAAATGATTAAAGGTGTGGGTGAGCCTGAAGATGCATCTCTGATTGCTGAGAGTTTTAATAAAAACACGGGTGAGAATACATTTCAAATTCACAGCCACAGGAATCCTGAAAACCTCCCGGTTGAAAATGGCAGAACGTTCAATTTATGCGATGAAAACCAGAACGGAAAATCCCTTCGAGTCCTTACTCTTAATAATGAAGGGTTTCATGATCATTATATTCGGAAAGAAAATTAGTCGAGTTACAGGCTCACTTAGTCTAGTTCAGGTTCACTTAGTTTAGTTACAGGCTCACTTAGTCTAGTTCAGGTTCACTTAGTTTAGTTACAGGCCCGCATTCCGAAAGTTACAGGTTCAATATTCTGCTACAGGTTCAATATTCTGAACCTGCTGGATTGAGTAATGTTTTCTCAAATTTATAAAGTAGCTTCTGTTCATTTAAGCAAAAAAATTCTAATGAGTTCAGTACCCTGTACCTACATCTTACTCAATATATTCAAACATTTTTATGTCCCCTGCCAGGTAGGTCGAGAGTTTTAAGCCTTCTGATAATGTATCGAAGGCTTGAAGATTGCCCCGGCGGATTTCTTCATTCATGTATTTTCTTTAGCTGATTAAAAATAAGTATTATTAGTGCCTTTAATAAATCATACTATTGAATCTTTCTTTAGGCTATCTGATCTAATAATCTTCAATTTATATAAAACGTGGAAATTTATAGCCTGTAGAGGCTTATGAAGTTTTCTTTAATCGCAGGTTTATATTATGACTATCAGGATAAGGTAGGCTATCTGAATATTAAACATGGGCATTAAACCTGAATATTAATTATCTTTTAAGTGTTTATGGTCGGTGGGAGATAGAGGAACAAAAATGAGAAAAGGCTGTCATGGATTCGACAAGCAGGAGAATAAAAGCACTGTAAATATTAAAAGCACGCCTAAATTCTGCAGTCAGGTTTATGGAAATCACAGATTCGAGAATATGCTGCAGGAAAATTTCTTTTTTAATAGAGTTCTCAATGTAATGGTAAATCCTGTTGTATGTAAGGATAAAAACGGCATGTACCTTTTCGTAAACAGGGCTTTTGAAAAACTTGTTGGGCTCCCGGCCAAAGAAATTATAGGATGCATCAGGCCCGAGATAGCCAAAAAGATTTATGAAAAAGCTCAGAAAATAACTGCTATAAAAGAAGGATATTTCGAAGGCTATTTCCAGCAATCCTTTGACGAATGGGACCGCATTGATATGGAATCCCTCGCTTCTGAAGGTGCCAGGACCTTTGAGCAGGAAATAGAATGTGCAGATGGAATAAAAAGGGTTTTTCTTGTAAACCTTTCTGCTTTCAATGATAAAAATGAGGAAATTCAAGGACTGGTTACTGTTCTGCAGGACATTACCGAACTTAGAAAATCGGAAAACGCCCTTGAAAAAGATGATGAAAAATATAGAATTGTTACAGAGCAGACCGGACAGCTAGTTTACGATTTTGATTTAACAACGGATGAGGGCAGCTGGTCTGGTGCCATAGAAAAAGTTACGGGGTATTGTAAAGAAGAATTCCAGAATATGGGCAGAGATGCCTGGGTCAAAAATATCCACCCCGCTGACAGGGACCCTGTGATAAAAGAATTTATGGAAACCAGGAAGAATGGGAAAAGCTACCGGGTAGAGTTCAGGATCAGAAAAAAAGACGGATCATACATCTATCTGGAAAACAATGGTATTTACCTTACGGATAAATCAGGTAAGCCTGTCAGATCTCTCGGTGCAATGAAAGATATCACTGAAAGGAAAATCGCTGAAGAGAAGATCCAGGAAAGTGAGGATAAGTACCGTTCTTTTGTGCATAATCTTAAAGGAATCGCTTTCCAGTTTGACAGGGACTTTAAACTAAAATTCATGCATGGCGCTGTTGAGGAAATAACCGGATATAGCGAAGAGGAACTGGTCTCTTCAAGACTATGGACAAAACTTATCGAACCTGAAGATCTCCCTGTCTTTCTTGAAGAAGAGACTAAAGCAAAGCAATGTCTGGATATTAACTGTCAGGGAGAGATCAACTACAGGATCAGGTGCAGGGACGGGAAAATAAAATGGGTGCATGAGACTTATCGGAAAGTCCCGGGCAAAGACGGAAAGCAGGACGTATATAATGGTCTAATATACGACATCACTGAGAAAAAAGAAGCTGAAGAAACCCTTTCAAAGGCTGAGATGGCTCGAAAAAAAGAAGTTCACCACAGGATAAAAAACAACCTGCAGGTAATTTCATCTCTGCTTGACCTCCAGGCTGATAATCTGGACGATGAACAGGTAAAAGAAATCCTCAGAGAAAGCCAGAACCGAATAATGTCAATTGCTCTTATCCATAAAGAGCTTTACAGGGACAGGGGAACGAATGATGCGAATTTCTCTACCTACCTTCGGGAACTGGCTGAAAATCTTCTGGAAACTTACAAAATTGGTGATTCCAGAGTCATTCTGTACGTGGATCTCGAAGAAAATGTTCTCCTTGATATCGACACTGCAGTCCCGCTGGGCATTATCATCAATGAGATCTTTTCCAACTCCTTGAAGTACGCTTTTCCGGATAGAAAACCCGGAGAGATTCGTATCAGCCTTGTAAGGAAAAATCCAGGAAAGTTTGAGAGTAATTCCCTGCATGAAAGAAAAAACAAAGGTCTGGAAGGAGATACCAGGTTTATTCTTACCATCTCTGATAATGGAGTGGGTATTCCCGAAACTTTCAATATCGAAAAATCTGACAGCCTGGGGCTTCAACTCATACATGTCCTTATAGACCAGCTGGATGGAAAGGTCAAGCTTAACAGGGACAATGGGACAGAGTTCATCATCGAATTTACTGCGCAGGACTACAGTAAATGACTTTAAGATCAGGACTTTAAGAACCTGAAATTTAAACAGTTTCTATTATTTTTTCCCTCTTTATTTCTTCCCTCCTTGTTTTTCCCTCTCAATTTCTTTCCCCCTTTGTTTTTCCCTCTTTATCTTCCCTTTCTTCATTTCTTTCTGCCTGATTTGTCTCTTTCAGCTGTCCCCAGGATTACTTCCTTAATTTCAGATTCATAATCGAATCTATCTGCCCATTTACCTTCTCTACATAATCAATTGTAATCTCCTCAGGACTCACCAGCTTAATTGTAAAATCTTCCCGAAATTTTTTGCCGTCCTTGAGCCCGTCATATTCCCCTTTCAGCGTATTTTCGTCAGACCAGGCAGCCGTATGGTCATGTGTTTCTGCCATATTGGTGATGCTATAGATATGCAGTCTTCCAGTCTCCTTATCGAAGCCAAATAAGTTGTCCAGCTCATAGGTACCAAGTTCTTTCACTTCAAACTTATTTGATGACTTCAGGCCCCAGCCACCTGCAGCTGTGCCAAAATTCCATTCCCCTTTCAGTCTCATCACGCTGCCCCCGGTTTTAATAGTTCCTTCCACACTCCATTCTCCCAGAAACACATGGAGCTTCTTCATCTCAGCAGGAACAGGATACATTTCACTTATAGTAGGCATAAAATATACTCCCCCTATCTCCTACTATGCTTTCAGGTAATTATGTAATTTTTGTCCTGCTTGATACTCACGGATCAGTAATATGCAGGTCTCTCGGTTTTTCTCTTCAGTTCCGGGATTGATTTTTGCGCCAGAATTCATGATGAGATAGCTCAATCTTCTAAATTGCCAGGATTTCTTTGTAATCAGAATCTCTACTGGTTATCCAAGGGAATTTAAAGAATACTCGGGACCAGAGGAAAACAACTCAGTGAACTCTCTCAATTCCTGTACGTTTCGAATTTTGATTTTGCACTGTATACCTATCTGGCGATAGTAAATACTACTTATAAAAGAAATGTGATTGTCAAAAAAGTAATTAACTTATTAGAAAAAGTAATACATTTAGCTGAATGCTTTTTAGTGTTATTATAAGATCAGAATTATTATAAGAACAGTATTATAATAAGGTCGGAATTATTATAAGGTCGGAATGAGCCTGTATACAATATAAGTAATTAGAATAAGTATACAGATTGCTAATACCTTTGATTCGGTATCAAGTTGAAACATACTTAGAATAGGCTCTCTTTCTATAAATATTTACTCAGTCTATGTTCTTAATGGAGGGTTAAAGATTTCCTGTACTTCCCCTATACACTTAAATACTCCTTGCATTTATAATCATAGTTATTATATATCTAAATAGGGACTAGATTGCTTATGGCTTTAGTAGATGCCGATTTAAAACAGATGGAGTCGGTAGACTCCGGTAAAAAATTTGTTGAAGGTATAGGCCTGGCAGCAAAAGAGATAAGCTGGATAATAGATAATCTTCCAGTAACTGTTTTCAGAATCTCGAATGACTCTTCGTGGCCTATACGTTACATAAATAAAAATGTGGAAGAACTCACCGGTTATTCTACAACGGATTTTATTTCTCAAAGGTTATCCTGGTCAGATATTGTTTTTCCGGAGGACGTTACTGTAATCGATAAGGTTATAGAGACAGCGGTAAGAAACAGAACCCCTTATCAGGTTGAATATAGAATCAAAAAATCCGATGGCGAGACAGTATTCATTCAGGAGCAGGCTAGCCTGGTGAACGATGATCACGGAAACATGGCTTATATTGACGGTACATTTCTGGATGTAACTCTGCAGGTTAAACGACGAGAAGAATCTCAAAGGGTAATTGTCAGCAGTATACCTGCTCCGTCACTTGCACTTTACGTAGATTCTTCTGGAAAAATAAAATACATTAATGATTACTTTGCGAAAGTCTGTAAGTTTAAAAATATGGACGAAGCAGTCGGAAAATCCCCTTCCGAATTACTGGAGACAAATTCCAAAAAAACGCTTGCTGAGAAAGTGATGGAAACCGGAGAAGGTGTTTACAATCTTGAAAAGTCATTCAAATTTAAGGCTTTAGATAAACCACTCTTCACAGTCCTCTCAGCTGTGCCAATAACAGATGAGAATGGCGTTATTGCTGGGAGCCTCACTGTCATAACTGACATGACCGAGATGAAAGACAGAGAAAAAGAAGTAAAGGATCTTTTAAATTATACTAATAGCTGTCTGAAGGAGCTTGGCGGAGGCATCAGGCAAATCAGTGAGGGGGACCTTGACGCTCATCTGGAAAAGATCAAGGACGATGATTTTGGTGACACCTTTGACGAGTTCAACAGGCTTGTTATTAACCTGAAATCAGTTATTGAGGATATCCTTGCAGACATGCTCACAACCCTTGAAGAAGCCCGGCAATCGGAAGAAGCYGTCGGCCAGATGAATACCGGCATGCAACAGATTTCAACTGCAGCAGAACAGATCGCAACCGGCTCGGAGAACCTTTCGAGGCATGCAGGCACAGCAGCTTCTGACATAAAAGCTTCCGAAGAAATTTTCAAAAAGCTCAGCGAATCTTCCACCAAATCTTCCAGCTACGCTTCCCAGGCAGGCAAAACAAGCGAAGAAGCCCAGGATCTCAACAACATGGCTCTGGAAGGAGTGGAACAGTTTGTTGCAGAAATTTTCAAACTCGGAAACATAGTTCACTCTCTGGATGATGCTGTCAACAACATAGGTGCTGTTACAGGGAAAATCAAATCTATTGCTGACCAGACCAACCTTCTCGCATTGAATGCTGCCATTGAAGCCGCAAGAGCCGGTGAATACGGCAGGGGATTTGCCGTTGTTGCCGATGAGGTCCGAAAACTTGCTGCCGATTCAAGGAAAAGTACTGATGAAATAAATGAGATTGTTACAAACGTCCAGAAAGAGACCAAGAAAGTGACCGAAGCTATTAATGCAGCGGATGTCCAGGCTAAAACCGGAAGCAAAAACATTAAACAGGCTTTGAATAAGAGCCACGAAATTGCCACTGCCGTTGCCACCATAAACTCCATGCTTATTGAACTGGACAGGCTTGCAGATGAAGGTCTGGCCAAGATTGAAAATATTGAGAAAAGTATCAGTGAAACCGCATCCACAGCTGAAGAAAATGCAGCAAGCAGTGAAGAAACCTCTGCTGCTATCGAAGAACAGACAGCTGCCATGCAGCAGGTAAGCACTTCGGTACARAATGTCAGCGAGCTTGCCCAGAAAACAGTTGACATTCTTCTGGAAAATTTCAATGTTTCGGGAGAAAAGAAAAACAATCAACCCTCTTCTGGAAAGCCACAGCATTTCGATAGGAAGAAGAGTTCTAGAATATACTGAATGTCGAATTCAGAGCTGTTTGATTTCAGGGCTAACGGAATGTTGCGGTTAGTATTCTGCACTTTTATCAGCCTTCAGGTGATCTAAAATGAGTTATCATAGTCAGATTGTAAATGTGGATAATACTATTCAGGTAATTGTTTTCAGTCTTGGAGAGGAAAGATATGGAGTTGAAATTTCCCAGGTGAAGGAAATTATCCTGCCAACTCAAATCACCAGAATTCCAAATGTACCTGGCTTTGTAGAGGGAGTCTTAAACCTCAGAGGGCAGATAGCAGCCATTATCAACCTCAGGAAAAGACTTGGCAAAGAAGCTAAGAAAAACGATGAAAATACTCGGATTATTGTTGTTGAATACAATAACGCCACGATAGGAATGATGGTTGACAGTGTCAGTGAAGTAAAATACCTATCTTCCCAGAATATCGAGGAGATACCCAGGTTCTTGGCTTTAAGAGACGATTCAAGGTTTTTAAAGGGAGTGGGGAAACTTGAGAACGGGCTTCTTACACTGATGGACCTTAAAGAGTTGTTCAGTGAAGAAGAGCTGAAGGAGATAAAGGGATGACCGATAAAATCCACCTTCGAGCTCCTGTTAAAACTTACGATGGCGGATGGGTGGATGTAGGACTTGTAGTGACCGACAGCAGTCTTATTATAGGCAAGAGAAGCATCCCTCTCGGGGAAATAGAAGATCTGGAAGATATTGATGTAGAGGGCGTTAATTGCATCCAGATTAAAAAAGAGGGAAAATTCATACTTAAACTTCCTCCAAATCTTCATCACCAGGTTTTCAAATTTATTGCATTTAATCTCAAAGCAGACAAGTTTGCAGTGTTTTTCCTGTCATCTGCTACTGTTGGCGGCGTTGTTTCATCGAATGCACAATGGGAAAAAGGGTATTTCAGTGTAACAGATGAAGGATTCTGGTTTTTGTCCTCTAAAAACCAGAAGAGAATTCCAATTGAAAATCTCGGGTCTGTTAAAACCGATCTTAGAGATGTAGGTGGGAAACAGAGAAAGGTTCTTGTCCTTTCTCATGTTGAAAAAAGTAATGTAGTAACAAGCCTGGTTCTCTGTCCGGAAAGCACGCTGGAAATGCTTGAAAGCTATCTTCAGCGACTTTTTGAAAAACATAAACCAGCGATTAAACTGTCTGAAGACGAGATGCAAATTCTCACTCTAATTTATTCTGGATTGGATTTTGCATCAATTGAAAATATTATTGGAATATCAACTGACGGACTTAACAGTTATTATGACCGTCTTGTCGATGCCGGGTTGGCTAAAGTTGTAAAAATCAGAAAAGAAATTGAATTGACCCCTCACGGGGTAAGTATGGTTGATAAAATATCTAAAAGATAATTTTTAGGGGGATAAATATGGCAAAAGTATTGATCGTTGACGACACAGCTTTTATGAGAAAACTTTTAAAAAACATCCTTTTCGGTGCCGGATTTGATATCGCAGGGGAAGCCGAAAACGGAAAGCAAGCTGTGGAAATGTATAGAGGGCTCAAACCGGATGTTGTTACAATGGATGTTGTCATGCCAGAGATGACAGGAATTGACGCATTAAAGCAAATAAAGTCCATTGATAAAGACGCTAAAGTTGTGATGTGTACTGCCATCGGGCAGGAGAATATAGTAAAGACAGCCATAAAACTGGGGGCAAGAGGCTACATTATAAAACCTTTCCAGGCTCCTAAAGTCATCGAAGAGATTAAGAAAGTAATCGGTGAATGAATTTCGGGGTAGTATGATCCGTACTCTTATTGTTGACGATTCTGCCTTCATGCGGATGGCAATAAGAAGCATGCTTGCCAGCAGCCCGGATATAAAGATAGTCGGAGATGCGTGTAATGGAAAAGAAGCTGTAGAAAAGTCAAAAGCATTACACCCTGATATTATTGTAATGGACGTTAACATGCCAGTTATGGATGGGCTGACTGCTGTTAAAACCATTATGAATACGGATCCGGTTCCCATCATCATGTTTAGCACTCTGACTACCGAGGGCTCAAAAGAGGCATTAGAAGCTTTGCATCTCGGGGCAATAGATTTTGTTACAAAATCCGAATCCCACCATGAAGTAAGTAAAGTAGAGAGCGAAATTATTGAAAAAATAAAAAATATCCACAGATCAAACCCGAACATCTTAAGATTACTTAATATGAAGAAATTTAAAGGAGAGGTCGTCAGGGGAAAATGGAAATGTTCCGGGGATTTTGGAATTCTGATTGGCTCATCTACAGGTGGCCCTTCATCTCTTGAACAGGTGATACCCAGGCTACCCGGAGATTTGCCTGCCCCGGTTTTTGTTGTCCAGCACATGCCTGAAGGTAATTTTTGCAGGCAGCTGGCAGAAAGATTGAATTTTCTGTCGGAACTGGAAATAAAGGAAGCCAAAAATAATGAAAAAGTAAAGGCAGGTGTTGTTTATGTGGCACCGGGCGGCTACCACATGACCGTTAGAAAGGCTCTGGATGTCACAAGAATAAAGCTCATTAAAAGCCAGCCGGTCCATGCTGTAATGCCCGCGGTTGATGTAACGGCTGAAAGTATGTTAGAAGTGTATGGAAAAAATATAGTTGCTTCTATCCTTACAGGTATGGGAAATGATGGTGCTTCCGGATTTAAAAAAATACGAGATACAGGTGGCTCCACAATTGCGTGCAGTGAAGACACCTGTGTTATTTTTGGGATGCCAAGAGCTGCAATAGAAGCTGGAGCTATTGATGTTGTGAAACCCATTTTTGAGATCCCTGAAGAAATTGTGAGCAGGTTGGAGGTGAAATGCAATGGAAAGTGATATGGCAGCCTATAAAAGCGATTTCCTTCAGGAAATATACGAGTGTCTCGATGTATTTAATCAATCTTTTGTGGATCTGGAAAATGGAGACGCTGCTGCAATTGATGAAATCTTCAGAATAACCCATACAATAAAAGGAATGGCTGGATTTCTCGGATATACATCACTTGAACATCTGTGCCATAGCATGGAAGAGGTCCTGTGCGGCATAAAAAATGGGGACATAGAGATAGATGGTGAACTGGTTGACATTCTGCTTTCGACAGTTGACCGAATCATGGACATTGTTAAACAAATAGAAAACGCAGATAATGATAGTGTAAAAATAGATGACCTTCTGGAAGCTTTTGAAAGTTACGAAAAAACGAAGGATAGTGGACAGGAGCCTCTTTGTATACTACCATTGGAAAATAAGGTCTTATCTCCTAAAATAGTATCCATGAAGCAATCAGAAGAAAATACTTCTACAAACTCTGAATGCCCTGAAAAAAAAGAAAATAAGAAAGCCTGCGATCCGAATGACTGCAATCTTGTTCTGGATATAATTCTTGCTAATGACTGTGTCATGAAAGGTTTGAGAGCAGCGTTAATCATAGAATCTCTCAAAGATATAAGTAAATTAGCTAAAACAGAGCCAGATGAAAATGAGATGGATAAAAACTTTGATGGTCACTTTAAAGTATTCCTTTCAGGGGAAAGCGATGAGGTTGAAGGGCTAATGGATAGAATTTCAGAAATTGAACAATTTAATATTTCTGAAATTAAACCCTTTAATATTGACTGTAATGACGAAACTAAATGTGATTATTCTTTCTCTGATAATAAATTTAATAATTCTGCCTCATATGACAAATTTAATAGTTCTGTCTTATATGACAAATTTAATAATTCTGTCTCAGAGGAATCTCAACCAGATGCCCCCTCAGCTCCAGCTATGATGTCAGAAACAGCTGTTTCATCCACAAACAAATTAGATACATTTCACTCCTGTATATACAGTCTGGCAGCAAGACTGCGTTGCATTTTAAGCAGAATAAGTAAATCAATAAACTGTTTCAAAATAACCGAATCTGCTGGAGTACTTCTAAAGAAAAAATGCAAGGGCTCTTCTCCTGACGGACCTAATTCACAGGAAATTCATGTTTTAGAAAACGACTCTGAAATAAATTCTGCAATTCCTGATCAAGAGTCAAAACTGGATGAAAACCGGATCTCAGAGCAAAGTTCTAAAAAATCTCTTGATGAAAGTATTCCTGGTAAGAGTATTCCTGACCAGGGTATTCCTGGTAAGAGTATTCCTGACCAGGGTATTCCTGATAAGGATATTCCTGATAAGGATATTCCTGATAAAGGTATTTCTGATAAAGGTATTTCTGATAAAGGTATTTCTAATAAAGGTATTTCTGATGAGAGTATTCCTGATAAAAGTATTTTCGATCAAGAGCTTCGATTAGATAAAATCCAATCTCTGGTAGAGGACTCTGAAGATCTCCGTATTCAGGGATTAAAGACACAGGAGGTCCCTGAAATCGGAGAATTGGAAAAAGGCCCAATCAATCACTTCTCTGAATCGGTAACATCCTCAAAAGAACCGCTGGAAACAAAAAGACAGGAAACTATCCGTGTCAGGACCTCCAATCTTGATAATATAATGAATCTTGTTGGTGAGCTTGTTATAAACAAAGGACGTTTGCTTCAGATCTCTCAGGAATATAACTTGCCTGAACTGGAAGAAGCAACCGGGACTCTGGATAAATCAATCTCAAGCCTGCAGGATGAAGTTATGAGAATAAGGATGGTAAAAATTGAGAGAGTATTCAGTAAGTTTCCACGTATGGTAAGGGATTTAAGTAGAAAATTCAACAAAAATATCGAGTTTGAAATTGAAGGGCAGGATACGGAACTGGACAGGACGATTTTAGATGAAATTAGTGATCCTCTGGTTCACCTGGTGAGAAATGCCGTTGACCACGGTGTAGAATATCCTGATGAGCGGAAAAAAGCCGGAAAAAGTGAAGTGGGACACATAAAACTTTCCGCCAGAAGAGAGAAAAACAACGTAATAATTGAGATTGAAGATGACGGTAAAGGCATAGATGTTGAAGTATTAAAAAAGAAAGCTGTTGAGAAGGGCTTATTATCATCATTTGATGTAGAAAACCTCAGTGAAGAAGAAATTCGGATGATCATTTTTGCTCCGGGTTTTTCGACAAAGGATTCCCCAACAGAGATATCTGGCAGGGGTGTGGGCATGGATGCGGTAAAAACTGCTGTTGAAAAACTGGGAGGAAAGGTCAGGGTATATTCAAAGAAAGGAGAGTTTGCCAGAATCCGAATTGATCTGCCTCCTACAGTTGCTATAATAAAATCTCTTTTAGTGGAGGTCGGGTCCGAGACGTACGCGATCCCGATTGCTAACGTTGTGAAAGCTTTGAGTGTTGATAGCAGTGATTATAAGCTCGTTAAAGAAACTCCTGTGCTTTATATTCGGGATAAGCTGATACCAACTGTAGGGCTGAAAGAACTTTTCAATGTAGAATGTGATAAATTAGATAAAGAAATCGCCATAATTGTTGAAAAAGAAAATGAGGAAATTGGCCTCATAGTTGATTCGATTATAGACCAGCAAGAAATTGTCATTAAACCACTGGGAACCACTTTCTCAAATTCAAAAGGATTTATCGGTGCCACAATTCTGGGTGATGGGCGTGTAATACCGATTATAGATGTTTCAATGCTTATAAAGGGTGATATTGATGACTGATTTGGAAAATCTTAGTGAAGTGGAACTGGATGTTTTAAAGGAACTCGGGAATATCGGGACCGGGCATGCTGCAACATCTCTCTCTAAATTACTTAACAAGGACGTCTTCCTCTCAGTTCCGAAGGTTAAGATCGGAGAAATAAAAAATCTCTCCAGTGAATTCATTGGCGAGGTTGTTGCAGGGGTAATCATAGCACTGCAGGACCTCGAAGAAAAAAGGTCCGGATATCTATATATTATGTTCCCCGAAAAGTCGGCAAGAAAAATTGCAGGCGATTTATTCGGTCTGGAAGAGCTGGATGAGGAAATGTATGCGTCCACAATTATGGAGGTCGGGAACATTTTATCCTCTTCTTTTTGTGATGCATCAGCTGATTTTATGGACATTATATTACTCCCGTCCCCTCCGAATTTCGCAGTAGACGTACCTACGGCAGTCATTGATTCGGTAGTTTCGCAAATGGCCAGGAAAAGCGATCATATAATTCTATTTGAGACCTCTCTCAGCTCTGATTCGGATATAGAGATTTATTTGGCTATGCTTCCGGAACCCTGTCTGCTTGATGATATGATGAAAATCCTGGGACAGCTATGAGTAGCAGTATTTTATTCGTCTCGAATGAACGTGGGAAAGTGATTTTTTTAACCAGCAGGGATGTACTGGTGAAATCTTTTTGTTCACTTTCAAATACCTGCTCATTTCAGGATTCTTGCCGGTCATGTGATATGGTTGATGCTGCAAAAAGTCACCTGATGGGCACCAGATCAAATTTGAACATTAAAAACCTGGACGGAGAACTATCTGCCGGGATAGGAGAATACAAGATCGGGAAAAATGTCCTCTTAAAAGTAATGGGTCTGGGCTCCTGTATTGGCGTTATTCTTTCCGATGTTTCAACAGGCCTATGCGGAATAGCGCACGTGCTGCTCCCGGGGGCTTCAAATAACGGCGAAACCAAGTATGCAGAAACAGCCATAGAAAAAATGTTTGAAGATATGGTAAAAATGGGGGCAAGGAAAAACAGGATTACTGCAAAGTTTGCAGGAGGAGCCCAGGTTTTTAAGCATATGAACCTGGACATTCTCAAAATTGGCGATAGAAATGCAATATCCGTTGAAGAAACTCTGATTAAAAGAAATATCCCGATTCTTGCAAAAGATGTGGGTGGGGAAGTCGGCAGGAATGTTATTTTTAATCCGGCAGACGGCAGCATGATTGTCAAATATACTAAAGGGGAAGTACTGTGGTTGTAAATATTGACGATGACTTTAACTTTCTTGTACGAAAAATTTCGAAATCATCGGGTATTATTCTGACCGGGTACAGGGATACTTATCTTAGAAGAAGAATCGACCTGAGGATGAAAATTGTAGGTGCAGATAACTATGCAACTTATTCCGGGCTTCTGGAAAAAAATCAAAGCGAGATGAAAGAGGTTATAAATTCCCTTACGGTAAACGTTACAGAGTTTATGCGGGATAAAACTCCGTTTATGTTTTTCCGGGAAGAAATATTGCCTGATATAATGGAAAGGAAAAAAAAGTCCAGAAGCAATATAGTCAGGTTCTGGAGTGCAGCCTGCTCTTATGGAGAGGAACCCTATTCAATTGGCATCTGCTCAAAAGAAGTTCTGCCGGAAGACTGGAGCGTCTCCATCTATGCAACGGACATTGACGAAAAGTGCCTGAAAGGAGCTTCCCGGGGAATCTACAGTAAAGAGCAACTAAAAAATATGGACCCTTCCATTACACGCAAGTATTTCGAGCCTGCAGGGGAAGACTTCAAAGTTAAAAGCATCCGGAAGCTATTGATCAGATTTCAGAGACATGACCTTACCAGTGAACCTCCGATTTCAAAACATTTTGATGCCATATTCTGCAGAAACGTTATGATCTATTTTAACGAGAATCAAAAAATAAAAATGTTAAATGATTTCTATAATTCTCTTTCAGATGGCGGTTATCTAATTGTTGGCAAGTCCGAAACTTTACCCGTTGAAATAAGGGAACTGTTTACTCCTGTCAGTGTGAAAGAGAAAGTTTTCAAAAAAGTATAACTTGCTGGTTATCTTAAACTGGTTTCTTATTTTTAAAGCCGTAAAGATAAGCCATCGATTTTAGAAGGTTATTTATTTATTTATTTATTTATTTATTTATTTATTTACTTATTTATTTATTTATTTATTTTCTCGAATTAAAATGAAATTTTGGAGTAATTTTTTTACTTGTCTGAATTTTTTTATCTATTTGAATAAGATCTTTTTTCTTCTTTTTTGTTGAAACTTTTTACTTTATATATGCCTTCAAAATGGCATTGAATGTATTTTATGAAGAATATATACTGAATATGTGAGCTTCTATGCACAAATGTCTGCCGATTTATATTTTTCACCTTTCTGACTATATATTGAAGCACTTTATATTTTATTGGTAACAGTGAATAGCTATCTCTAGAATTTGTAATAATATTCTTTTATTTATCTTTGGTTATAGTATTTTCGTCTATATGTCGCGGCAATAACGGAAAAAAAGAATCAATTGCCTCTCTAAATGCTCAAAGAAGAGATTATTTTTATATTAATAATTAGTTTTCTGAAAACTTTATAATTTTTTTGACTAAATACTTACTAAATTATATTATAACCAATTTCTCTATTTTTGTTCGCATTAATACTAAATATTGGAATTTTTTTTCTACATTGAAACCTTACTTGTACTAAAAAACAATATCAATCAATCTATATGATGTCTCAAATATTCTCTAAATAATATCTGCAATCCTATGTTTTGCAGATCAAAATCTTTTCAAAGTCTCTCTTTATTACTTAAATTTTATATAAAGTTAACCCTCTAACAGCCGAAACATTTATAATATTAACTGATATTCTATTTACTGTTATAATAGTCACACTATATTAAGGTGATTTATAATGTGGAATCGATTAATTAAAGATGAAAAAGGGTTTACGGGGCTTGAAGCAGCAATCGTGCTGGTAGCCTTCGTCGTCGTAGCTGCAGTTTTCAGCTACGTCATGTTGGGAGCTGGGTTCTATACTACTCAGAAAAGCCAGGAAGTCGTACACACAGGTGTAACGCAGGCAAGCAGCAGCATTGCACCTTCAGGAGATATAATCGTTAAAGGAGCTGCAGCCAGTAAGGCAAGTCAGATTACATTTTATGTAACGAACACTGCCGGCGGAACAGCTGTAGACCTGGATAAGACAATTCTTACCTATACAGATGACGATGATTTTGTAACAAAGGAATATGTTGCCGATAATAGTCCAGCTGATCCACTTCCTGATATTAAAGGGCCTGTAGCTGCCATTCCTGCAGATTGGACAATTACAAATGGATGGGTGTATCAGACTGTGATTGCCACCAATGAGGATAATTTGCTTGAAAAAGGTGAAAAGTATAAGGTAGTAATAGATTTGACTCAACTCATTTCGACTAGTACTGAGAAGACTTTACCTACTGTAAATGAACAATTCAAGATTGAGTTAAAGCCCCCAGAGGGCGCAGTTCTAACTCTTTCAAGAACATTGCCTGCTGCACTTATCGCGGACAACTATTATCCGGTTTACTGAGGTGATCTGTAATGTGGAACAAATTTGTAAAAGATGAAAAAGGGTTCACTGGACTTGAAGCAGCAATTGTCCTGGTGGCCTTTGTGGTCGTGGCTGCAGTCTTCAGCTACGTCATGCTCGGAGCAGGTTTCTATACAACCCAGAAAAGTCAGGAAGTTGTGCATACAGGTGTACAGCAGGCGAGCAGCAGTGTTGAATTAAGTGGAGATTTGATTGCTAAAGCTGACGATCCCGACACTCCTACTAAAATTGATACTCTCACTTTGTGCTTGCAACTCACTTCAGGCGGTTCATCCGTAGATATGGCTAAAACTCTTATAGTTGTTTCCGCTCCGGATATCCCACCAACTGAATTGATACTTGGTGATGCTCCTGCTACTTTAAGCACCTTTGCTATAACAGGCCAGTATAACGCTAATACTGATGATCTTATAGACAAAGCTGAAAAATTCGATATAACAGTTGATCTTGATGCTGTGGCTGCTGCAGCTACTGCATCTATAGGACCTAACGATGAGTTCCAGCTTGAAATCAAGCCACCTCAGGGCGCTTCCTATACCATTCACAGGCAGGCACCTCCATCGATTAGTGCAATTATGACACTCGTCTAAAATTGAAGTGATAATGGACACTCTTCTGAGTGCCATTGTCTTTTATTTTTTTGAAAATGCTATAGCTTTGGTGATATGATGAGTGGGGAATCCTTTGACCAGTCAATAATTGATAAAATTGTGGCTACAGCTGAAAGCGATACTATAGAATCCAAAGTTGCAAATCTTGAAGAAGAGGTAACTGAGATCAAAGGCTCTATAAAAAATCTCCTTATGGACATAAGGGAAACGATGGGGGTCCTTGAAAATCCTTTCCAGAATATTCAGGGTATTGCTAATATTTCCGGGGCCATAATAAATCCCAGACCTGCTGATGATGGTAAGAAAGAAGAGCCAAAAAAAGAAGAAATAATAGAAGACGAACCTGATGATGAAGATCTGGAAATGGAGCAGATTCCAAAAAATCCTTTTGAAGATATGAGGCAGGCTGTTAAGAAACTGCCTAAAAGGAATGATTCAAAACTTATTGATCCCCTGTCCTTTTACAGGACTATTGTCTGGAGCAAGGACATGGTGGGGAAATATGACCATGATGCCATAAAGGAATTAATTGAAGTATTCTCTCTCCTGGGATATATTCCCGGTGATATTAAGGAAATTATTCTTAGAGTCATTGAGATCCTTGCCAAAAACAACAATCTTGATGACGCAGTAATGGACCTGTACAGACTTTATCATATACTTAATCCGGATGATCTGTCTCTTGACTCAAAGGTACTGGATTATGTCTTGAATGAAAATGATACGGTGAAGAACGCATGGCAAAGGAAGTCATAACTTCAGCAATACTCGTAATAGTGAGTGTTATAGCTGCAGTGACTTTTGTTAATGCCATACTTCCTTCTGTATATGGTCTATCAGAATCTTATAGCTCCGTTGCACGTAATATGGAAGATCAGTTCAAAACAGATATCGATATCATATTTATTTACCCTGATGGAAACACCAGTACTGTTTACGTCTGGATAAAAAACGTAGGGTCATCAAATGTGCCCCTTTCACAGCTACAATATTGTGACATCTTCATTCTTTCTTCTTCAAACTACTGGAATCCTGGATTTGAATCCGCTTCAAATCCATCCTGGGAATACACTCTTGAAAATGGGGACGGGGACACCTGGAATCGTGGAGAAACTATTAAGGCAGCAATAGAGCTTGATGCCCTGCCGAGTGACATTTATAAAATTACCTTTTTCCTTTACAATGGGGTATCAACATCAGACACGTTCTCGGTGTGATATTATGGGCCTTGATACAATAATCGTCGCGTTCTTTGTGATCGGAACGATTCTGGTTGTTGCAGGTACTATTACAATGGGGGCTAATAATCTTGTAGAATCTTCTTATAACGGATACGTTTCAGCCCATCAAACAATGATGGATAGGCTTCAAACCAGTATTGAAATACAGAATATGCGGTTTAACGTTTCAACTAATCATACCAGCTTCACAGTTGCAAATACAGGTGAAACCAAATTAAGTAACTTCGGACTATGGGATGTTATCCTGGTGAAAGAGGGTCAGGTGTCTTATTTGAATGAATCTCAGTACGATATAACCTATAATAATGATCTTCTAAACCCCCGTATTCTGGACCCTCATGAAAGCATTAACATTGAATTATTACTTGAGCTTGAATCCAATGACAGTTTTATTGTAAAAATTATCACGGAAAACGGTATCGTCTCTTCCGCAGAACATGTGGCAGGTGAATAAAATGGGACAAACAGAGGATAAAAAAGGCATTATTTCAAGTGGCAATGATGAAATCGATAAAAAATTAGGTGAGGGCATCCCGTTAGGTTCTCTTGTGCTCATTGAAGGCGAAAACGATACCGGGAAGAGTGTATTCTGCCAGCAAATGGTGTATGGCGGATTGAATCAGCTTTACAGGATAGCCTATTATTCAACCGAGAATACCGTTAAGAGCATGCTGGCTCAAATGGAAAGTCTGAGCCTCGATATCTCGGATTTTTACAGCTGGGGCTATTTCACGATTTTTCCGGTTCATCTCGAAGGTGTCGAATGGACTTCCGATCAAATGAAAGGAACCCTGCACCTTGTTACAAATCATATTAAAAGTATTAAAGAAAAAGTAATTATAATTGATTCCCTCACAATGTTTACGACTTACTCTGATGAGGATAATATACTTGAATTCCTCACAAGTTTGAAAAATTTGTGTGACAAAGGGTACACAATCTTCATCACTTTGCATCAACACGCTTTCAAAGAGGACACACTTGTCAGAATACGGTCTTCATGTGATTGTCATCTATTTCTGAGAAAAGAACAGCTCACTGACCGCTACATCAGTGTTATGGAAGTTTCAAAAATAAGAGGGGCTAAGAAAAGCACAGGCAATATAGTGAGTTTTGAAGTCCAGCCTGGATTCGGCTTAAAGATAATTCCAATATCACAGGCCAGAGTATAAAATAATTTAAAACAACTAACTGCGCATGGGGTTGACATGGATAGTATTGAAGAAAAGCTGAGTCTTGAAGATGGCCGTGCACTTAATGCAGGGGTATATACCAATTTTCCGTTTAAACCAAAAAAATATGATGGGCATGACCATTCAAACCTTAAAACATGCAACCTTTACAAGCTCCTCCCTCCGGAAATGAAAAAAGAGGTTGAAAGCAACCTTCATCTTCTGGAATACCTTCATATCCTGCCCATAGACACAATGGGTATACCCAGATATGTTCCCAAGCTGGAATCAAAACACGGCGATATAGAGGACCCCAATCTGATCTACAAGGTCAACGACCAGATCTATGTGCACATTTATCCAAACAAAAACGACATAAGGGATTTCTATATTCCTATTGAGCCCATACTTCTAACCGGAGTTGGGCGGCTCATTAAAGAAATAGAAATAAAACTTGTAGATCATCTTACAGGGATTGAGTTTGATCCTGAAAATCTGGATGAAAAAGAAAGGATACTGAAAGAATCTCTGGATGCTATTTGCATAATAGGCAATAAAAAGCAGGTTAACAATTCTACTTCCGGTGTCAAAAAACTATTAGGGTCCAGATTATTTCCATCTAAGGATGATCCTGATAAAAATCGTATGTACATGACAAAAGAACAGTATGATGCGCTGAAATATTCAGTTCTCAGGGACAAAATCGGAGTTGGGTTTCTTGACCCCTATATACATGACAATCACATTGAAGATATTACATGCAATGGTCTGGGGCCGATTTTTATTGAACATAAGGTGTTCAAGGGTCTGAGAAGTGTTATTGAATTTAATGACAATGACGCACTTAACCAGTATATCATCAGGCTTGCAGAAAGGATCGGAAAGCCCATAACTTTCAAGAACCCCATAGTGGACTCCACACTCCCGGACGGGTCAAGAATTAATATTGTTTTTGGTGACGATATCAGTAAAAACGGGAGTAATTTCACCATACGAAAATTCGCTGACATTCCGTTCAGTATCCTTCAGGTTATAAAAGGTGGAACCCTGGATTACAGGATGGCAGCTTACCTGTGGATCCTGATCTCCGAAGGAATGAGCGGTTTTATCTGCGGCGAAACCGCAAGTGGAAAAACAACTACATTGAATGGTATTACCGCATTTATAAATCCTGATTCCAAACTGGTTTCAATTGAAGATACACCTGAATTGCAGATTCCTCATAAAAACTGGACCAGAGAAACGACAAGAGGAAGTACAAGGGGTGGAGGAATAGGGGAAGGCAGCGGTTCGGATGTTACAATGTTCGACCTCCTCAAAGCAGCATTGAGGCAGAGGCCAAATTACATCCTCGTAGGAGAGATCCGAGGCGTTGAAGGAAATGTAGCATTCCAGGCAATGCAGACCGGACACCCTGTCATGTCAACCTTCCACGCTGCAAACGTAGAAAAATTGATCCAGAGACTTACAGCTGACCCTATAAACATTCCTAAAACGTATGTGGATAACCTTAACTTTGTCATAATCCAATCTGCGGTCCGGAGACCGGATGGTAAACTTGTGAGAAGAGTCCTCAGTATAAATGAGGTTCTCGGATACAATCCGGATAAAGGTGGAATTTCATTCATTGAAGCCTTTTCCTGGGACCCTGTTACTGACTCGTTTATTTTCAGTGCTATGGGAAGTTCATACATCCTTGAAAATAAAATCGCTACAAGGCTTGGAATTCCTGGCAAGAAAAAGAAAGCAATTTACGATGAAATTGAAAAAAGAGCAAAAATACTGGAGAGATTAAGCAATGAAGGAATTGTGAATTATTACGACTTTTTCAATACGGTCGCAAAGATTACAAAACATGGCATGCTGAGGATTCAATTCTAAATGGTGATCTGGATGGAAGTCTCTGAAACAAAAAACGTTTTAACTAAAAGGTCTAATTCGAACTCCATTTTAGACTGGTTTTCTCGTAAACTCAGAAGTTACCAGAAAGAACTCTATATGAGTAATGATTTGCTTTTTTCTCTTACTTATATGGCGTCAATCTCAACTGCCAACCTGACAAGAGACAAAATATTCACAAGTATATCTGATAAGAAAGAATATTGTCCAAGTAAATACTTTGGTCAAATTAGAGAACTGGCCCAGAACTGGCACTATGATTACGCCAATGCATGTGAACTCATATCCACAAAAGTAAGTCACGAAAGAATGCGGGAACTTCTTAACAGGTTATCAAACGCTATAGCTGCAGGAGAACCTGATAATGAATTTCTCACCAAAGAATGGAAATTGTTTAAGACCAAAAGAAAAGACGAGTTCGAAAGAGAACTTGAAACCACCAAAGAATGGTCAAACGCTTACACAGCATTGCTTGTCTCTACATCCCTTGTAGCTATAATTATATTACTTTCAGTAATTTTATACAATATTGGTGACCCGGCGGATACGCTTTATTCCACAATGTTTATTATATTTTTTATGGCTTTTCTTGGGGTAGGATTACTCTTTTCATCTTCTCCTAAAGATTCTAAAGTCCACGATTTAAGCATAAAATCAAAAGAGCAGGCATACATCCATAAGTGGATGCCTCTTACACTTGTTCTATCCGCTCTGGCTGTTATAATATTTACCATTATACCGGCTTTTATCGGTTCATTTGATTTTTTCATTGATATTAAAGGAGTCGGAATGATTCTTGCAGGAGTTATTATGTTGCCTGTTGGAATTGCGGCAAATAGAGATATTGATAAAATTAACAAAAGGGATGAATGTTATACAACTTTTATAAGTAGCTTAGGATCTATTGTAAGTGGTTCCGGTCTGACAGTTCCGAAAGCGCTTATAAAGATCGATCCAAAAAACCTTGGCGAGCTTAAAGAAATGAGTCAGGAGCTCTATAAGAAACTGGCAGCCGGGCTGGACCCTACACTGTGCTGGGAGAGATTTGTCGGAGAGACGGGCAGCTATTTGATCTACAAATTTACAAATGTTTTTGTAGATGCTGTAAATTTCGGGGGTAATGCAGGAGTAGTAGGAGAGCTTGTGAGCTCTTCCAATCTTGAACTGGTTCTTCTAAGAATGAAAAGGGAACGCGTATCCAAAGGATTTACCAGTCTTGTTATACCTCTGCATGTAGCAATGGTTGCCCTTCTTCTTTTCATAGGGCAGATCCTGACAATCTTTTCTACTATCATATCGACCCTTTTTGCCCAGTTTGAGACTAATAACGGGGAACTTGGAGATCTTATGCCCAGCGGAATGGGTGGCATGAATTTAGGCATATTTGGCGGGGTTCCTGTCGAATTACTTGGCCAGTTTGTTGTAATAGTAATTATTATTCTAACTCTTGCTAACATATTAGCAATTGTTGCTGTAAAAGGGGGACCAATGTACTTAGCAGTCTATTACGGTATATCTATATTTATCCTCTCAGGGATACTGATGATTATAACTCCTCCTTTAGTGGAAATGGCCTTTTCATTCAATGGCGCACTTGATAATTTAGCAGCAGGTGTATAAATATGGATTTAAAAACCATATACGAAACAAATTTTACGGTCTTCATAGGTATTTTTGTAACTCTGGCTGTAATGGGAACAACAACTCTATACGATAGATATAAAAGTAAAGGCGGAGCCTCATTTAATTTTGAAGAGGCTAAGCTTTTTTCGGACCTGAACCAGAAAATAAAAACCTTAAGATCGGAGGGCTTGAAGCATTTTTCTGAGTACAGCAAAAAACTTGGCGGCATATCCCAGAAAAAATCCGGTTCAAGCCGGAAAAAATCCAGCGCAGTCCAGAAAAAATCCAATTCAATCCATAAGAACTCCAGCAAAAATAATCTTGAAAAAGTGGAAACAATATTCCTGAAAGTAAAAGATGCTATTCAGAAGCTTTTTGTTAACTTACGCAATAAAATTTCATCTCTTTCATCCACTTTATCTCGCAGGAATAAGCATGATAATGAAAAATTTGTTTCTTTATCTGATGAAGAAGAAACAGACTCAAAATTTGGCTTAACTAATAAAGTTAACAACCTTGATCAAGTAGTCGAATCCAAAAAAGACGAGTTAGATTTTGATGACGACCTTCTAACTAAAATGTCTACTGCAGGCACTTTAAAAACCAATGGTCTTGAAGCTAATATGGCAGAACCGTTTTTTGGTGAGATCTCTTCAGAAATCGATGTATCACTTGATAAGGATTCAATGTTTAATGAAAATGAATTTGAGATTAAAATTGAGGGACTGGACAATGAACCTGTTGAAGATAGTTTCTCGTTTAACGACAATTCTGCGGAGATAAAGTTTGGTGACGAAAGTGACAGCCTATTAGCTTCACTAAAGAATGATATCGTAGTTTCGAAAGAGAAAAGGATCAATTTCATGGATGATATGAAAGGGGAAGACCTGGATCTGAAACTGATGAAATCCGATCTTGAATGTGTTCTCAGGGATCTGAGAAAATATAGGCGAGGTTCAAAATCATAACTGATCAACAGTTTATCTATTCAAAACTATAACTGGTCAACAGTTTATCTATTCAAAATCATAATTTCTCGACTGTTTATGATAAGATGGTAAAAATTTACAGTACTTGAACTGAGATCCAAACTTAAAGAACAAAACTAAGTTGTACAATAACACACAAAGTGAGTGATGAAAAATGGTAGATGCAAAATATATCGGACTTATAGTTTTAGCAGTGTTTTCAGGATCAATGCTCGTATACACCTGGCTGTCCCTGTATAATAGATTTGATTCCGGTGTAATGTTTTATGCAGCACTTCTGATCTTATCTTTTTCTCTGATGCTGGTAAGAGGCAAAACATCGGTAACGAATTAAAAATATTTCTGAGGATTTCGAAATACCTGTACAATCAAACGCCATGTTGTAAATTCCATTGGAGACTTGCCAGAATTGCAGGTTAATTGAAATCTTCTACTTTTATATTTTTTTAATCTTTACTCTCAATCTCTTACGAGTTATTGAGTAAGCAGGGTCTTACACAGCCTTCAGGATTTAAATATAATTTAAAGTCGTGAAAATCAAGGCTATTTCTTTCCTCTAATTTCTCTATCTCTTTCTATAATTCTCTTTGGGCATTATGAACTTTTAAAATCAGGTGGTTTCTGATTAATTGGTTAAT
The DNA here is from genome assembly GCF_020804225.1 of Methanosarcina sp. DH2. Classification (GTDB taxonomy): domain Archaea; phylum Halobacteriota; class Methanosarcinia; order Methanosarcinales; family Methanosarcinaceae; genus Methanosarcina. Next base: position 57,503 of record NZ_WJBI01000018.1, on the reverse strand, counting down.
CTATACCTGAAGCAGGAGAGAGCCTTTCAGTTTTCTTTTCCCGGCTAGCACATAGATAGGGGTCTGTCAACCAATAAATGTTACTCTTAACCGGAGCCCACTTTTTCAATTCAAGCAAATATAAGCGCCTCTGCAGATCGTCTGGCGGTCCATCAAAAAAGAAGCTCGGAAAGCAGAAAAGTAGTAAAAAGAAGGAAAAGAAGTCGCAGGTTATTATTAACCTGCTCTCTTCTTTTTCCTCTTTCTCACGGGGAAGACCGTTCTCCATCGTCGAGCGTGACAATAAAGATCCGGTATAGCTTATGAGGCTATGCGGGTAGATATATTGTAACTCAGTTCGAGTGAGCTCAGTTCGAGTGAGCTCAGTTCACTGCTCTAACCTATAAATTAGTCCTCTTGAGCGCAGCGAAGCGGAGCGAAAAGGACCGCGTGCTGTTGCACTTGCAGTGCAACTCCCAGAAAATCTCCGATTTCCTGTGATCCCGAAGCGGAATTCGGGCGAGTCGCAATTCGGGTGCCAAAGCTTACCTGACAATAACGACTACCGCGCCTTTTACATCCAGAACGTCTACCTCCCGGCCTCCGGAAATTACTTCTTTCCGGATCTCGACTGCTTCGGGTTCGAGTTCTACTTTTTCTCCGTTTACGATAACGGTTATTTTGCCTGAAGCCGCCTGAGCCTCAACTGAAGCAGGGTCTTCTGCCTGAAGGGCTTTCACGATGGTTCCGGCATCTTTTCTGAAGCGCGGTCCCAGAAAACCCATGTTGGGTTTAACTTCCACAGGCACGTACTCAAATGAAGGAGCACCTTTCATAACCTCCACTTCAGAGTTCGTAGCACCTGCAATATCCCCTGTATCGATCCTTGCATTGTAGATCTCTACTTTTTTAAGGGGAGAGTTCAGGGCCATTCCAAGGTCTGATTTATATCTGCGGACCTCGCCTGTGATATCTTTGATCATTTCGCCTGCAGTTTCGGCTTCTTCGCTTATCAGGCTTTCATTGACTTCAGGCCAGGCTTTCGTGTGTACACTGTCACTGCTGAACCTTGAGTACATTTCTTCTGCAAAGAAAGGTATGAACGGAGCAAGTAGAAGGGAGAGGGTCTTAATTGTTGTGTAAAGCACATACTGGGCTGCTCTCCTGCCCTCAGGATCTTCCCCGTAAAGCCTGCCTTTTACAAGTTCCAGATAGTTGTCTGCAAGGATTTCCCAGGCAAAGCCGCGGATAGCCTTGAATGTGGAATCAAATTGATACCCGTCAAGATCCTTTGTGGCAGTGTCCACAAGCCTGTTAAGCTTGCTCAGGAGCCACCTGTCAATTGTATGGAGAGAGTCCAGAGGGAAGCTGGCAGCATTCTCAGGCTCAAACTCCTTTAGGTGGGACATCGAGAATCGGTAGATGCTCCACATTTTCTGCAGGAAGCGTGAGGCTGAAACTACATCTTTCCAGCGGAACATTACGTCCGAACCTGTGGAACCTCCAACAGCTCCCCACTGTCTGAAAGCGTCGGCACTGTGCTGTGCGGTCACTTCTTCGGGAGATATAACGTTTCCGAGAGACTTGCTCATTTTATGCCCGTCAGGTCCAAGCACCATTCCATTGACCACTATAGAGTCCCAGGGCCTCTTTCCTTCAAGAGCCAGGCTTCTCAGGATCGTATAGAAAGCCCAGGTCCTGATGATGTCGTGCCCCTGGGGGCGAATCTGTGCAGGCAGGCGGAGCTCGTGTTCGCTTTCCCAGCCTGAGACATGCAGGGCAGTAATCGAGGAGTCCATCCAGGTGTCCAGCACGTCTGTCTCGGGCTCAAATTCGGTTGAACCGCAGGCACAGGCTTTCTTTGGTGCATTTTCATTCGGGTCAATCGGGAGCCAGCTCTCTTCGGCAATCATGACCTCCCCGCATTTTTTGCAGTACCAGATCGGGATCGGGGTTGCAAAGATCCTCTGCCTGGAAATGCACCAGTCCCATTCCATTGTGCCTGTCCAGTTCTGGAGCCTGACCTTCATGTATTCAGGGTACCAGTTAATTTCGTCTGCAGCTTTCAGGATACCTTCATGGTTTATTTTTACGAACCACTGGGGTCCGGAAAGAGTTTCTATGGGGGTATCACAGCGCCAGCAGAGCCCGACGTTCTGTTCAAGAGGTTTCTGATCATAGAGGAAATCTGCAGCTTTGAGGTCGGAAATGACAGCTTCCCTGCATTCAGTAATACTCATGCCTTCGTACTTTCCTGCAGCTTCTGTCATCTTGCCCTGTTTGTCGATAGCTTTTACAAGGGGCAGTCCGTACTTTACCCACCAGCGCACGTCCTGCTTGTCCCCGAAAGTACAGATCATCACAGCCCCTGTGCCGAATCCAGGCTCAACAGCTTCGTCAGCAATCAGAGCAACTTTTTGCCCGAAGAGGGGTACTGTAATTTCCTTGCCAATATACTGGCTGTAACGTTCATCTTTCGGGTTTACGGCAACGGCAACACACGCCGCCATCAGTTCTGGCCTTGTAGTTGCGATATCCACCTTGTCGAAGTGGACAAAATTAAGTTTTGTCTGCCCGGCATCATACTCTACTTCCGCAAAAGCAATGGCAGTTTCACAGCGGGGACACCAGTTGACAGGGTGGTCTTCGTGATAGATATGCCCTCCATTGTACATCCTGACAAAAGATTTCTGTGTTTTTACGAAGTATGAGGGCTCCATGGTGACGAATTCATTGCTCCAATCCACGGAAAAGCCCAGGCGCAGCATTGTTTTGCGCATCTTGTCGATGTTTCCTACCGTAAGCTCCCTGCACATTCTGCGGAACTCTGCCCTGGGGACCTGGTTTTTAGTAATCCCGTGAGTTTCTTCAACCTTAACTTCCGTTGGCAGACCGTGGCAGTCCCAGCCCTGGGGGAACATTACGTTATACCCCTGCATGCGTTTGTACCTGGCTATAAAGTCGATGTAACACCAGTTAAGCGCGTTTCCGATATGGAAATTGCCTGTAGGATAGGGTGGCGGAGTATCAATAATATACTGGGGGCGGGTATCTTCTCCCCAGTTGAAGTGGTACATGGAGAGGTTCCACTTCCCCATCCACTTTTCCTCGATCTCGTTTGCATTATATTCTTTTGGAATTTCCGATTCTGTCATAAAGACACTCCATGATTGGGAAATAAGTGTAAGAATTTCTTGGGTTTTAGAGTGCTTGCGATTATTTAAATATATCTGGTTTTGGATGAAGAGAAATCTCTTACTGTGCAGGAACTGTCAGATTATATGTTTAGTTTTTGTTGATTGCATTTTTTTGCCCGGGGAACCGGCTAACCGCAATGAAAATATTTATAATTGTTTAACAACAGCTAGTCTAAAGGCAAACAAAAAAGGAGCAGACAAAAAAGAGTAAATGGATAAATAACCGTAAAAATTATAAAGAAGAATTTAATGGTGCAGTCCCTCTCCTTTACGCTTTCTTCTGTATTCTTATGCCCTTATGCATATTTCCATGCATTATGAATGTGCATTGCATTCATCCCGAGGCTTTGAGGTGGATATATATCGTTTTCCGGCGTGTCTCCGATAGAGAGAACTTCCCAGGGCTCAAGCCCAAGGCCATCGAGAGCCATACTGAAAAGCCGGGTGTCAGGTTTTTTGATACGGTGGTCCGATGACATAATTACGAAATTAAAGCGATCGTACAGGCCAAGGAATCGAAGCTCCTGCTCCGTAAAAACCCTCTGAGCATTGGAAACAATGCATTTGGGGATATTTCTATATTTTTCAAGCAGGCGCAGGCTCTGAGGATAAGCTTCCAGTTTCTTTAAAGACGCAGTTCTGAAGACCCTGGCAGTTTCAATCCCAAGCCAGAAAGGATCGATTTCTCTAAAGGCATTTTCGGCACAGATCTCGGCAAAAATTTCTTCTATGCGGATATCAGGGTGCTGTTGGCCTGAGTTTCCAAGCCTGCCTATAACTTTCCACCTGTATTCTTCCCTAAATCGGTCGGGTTCTATCCTCACTCCCTGATAGAGTAACCATTTGCTTACCCTTTTACTTGTTTCCCGACTTCCTTCATCTGTTTTGATATCGATGAGAGTTTTGTAGCAATCGAAGATTAAACCTTTAATTTTTCCGTTTTGGAGCATAGAGATTCTCCACTTTATTTTTATAATTCTGTAGGTTTGTTGATTATTCTATATTATTATTTTATTACTATTGAGATTTATCTCTTATTATATAGTCTTTACGACAATATCTATATTGCATACAAATAGCAATATATAGTTTCTCATTTCTATATAAATTCCTTTAGTACCAAATAAAAATTGATGAATCAGGAGCTAATTATTCAGAGAAACTCTAAAAATCAGAAACAAAAACTCTTAAAAAAAGAACCGCAAATTCTCATTGTCTGTATTTATCTTCACAAAAATAAAATACTCGGGTTTACGGAAATCAGTCAGTGATCCCATAATGTTTCCAGGCTTCTTCAATGGTCATTGCCCGCATCCCGAGCTTTCTAGCTGGAAGTATTTCGTTTTCGTAAGAGTCCCCAAGGGACATAACACACTTGGGCTCAAGTTCAAGTCCCATCCTCTTGAGTGCGGTCATGAAAAGCCTGAGATCCGGTTTTTTGTACCCTACATCTGACGAGAAGATCACGAAGTCAAAGTAGTCGTAGAGCCCGAGGAACCGGAGTTCCAGTTCGGAAAAGACCCTCTGCCCGTTGGAGATTATACACTTGGGGATATTTATGCAGTGCTCAATTAATTTTACGCTCTGAGGAAAGGGACGCAGTTTCCTTATGGAGGCTGCTCGAAAGACCCTGGAGGTCTCAATTCCTAGCAGTTTTTCATCGATTTTCCATATCGAGTTTTCCCCGCAGATCTCGGCAAAGATATCCTCCACCTTTATCTCAGGGTATATCTCCTTTGAGTCTTCCATCCTTTCGTGAACCTTAAATGTGTACATATCCCACAGTTTTTCCGGCTTTATTTTTACCCCATGGTAGGCAAGCCATGCGCTTACAGTCTCATAAGTCTCGATCCTGTGTTCTTCTGTGTGGATATCAATAAGCGTCTGGTAGCAGTCAAAAATAACCCCCTTTATCTGGCAGCTTTCAAATACATCTTCCCCTGCTCCGGCAGGATCGCCCAGAATGGCTATAGTGTCCTTACCTGCTTCCGATTCATGGTTCCTGGAAATATTCTTGCCTCCCGTATCCCCTTAGTGACTTTTTTAATTCTCTCTATTTCCTTAATTCTCTTTATTTCCTTAATTCTCTTTATTTCCTTAATTCTCTTTATTTCCTTAATTCTCTTTATTTCCTTAATTCCCTTTATTTTCTTAATTCCTTCTGTTCCTTAATCCCTTTTACTTCCTTAATTCCCTCTATTAATTGCACCTAAACATTCACGTGCTTCTCTTATCAGATAATTCCTGTAATCGCCCTGGTGGAGCCTTGCCGAACGGAGCAGCCCTATACCCATGAAAAAAGGCAAAATTCTGGTAATTAGGAAAAAGTCCTTTTCCCCGTGGCTATACTCCCAGAGAAAGTTCCCTATATACGGTTCGGCTTTCCAGCCTCCACCTTTGTGTAATTCAAACTCGTTCTTGAGTTCTGCAGTAAGAATTCCGAGGTCCCTTACAGGATGTGCCTCAAACCAGGAGCTTTCAAAATCAAGTGCATAGGGTTTTCCTTTGCAAAAAATATAATTGGAGGGGGTAACATCCCTGTGGACCATACAGCCGTACTCCCTGTCGAGCCAGGAACTGTACCACCATTCCCCAAGGAGTTTGTTGAAAGCCTCTCTCGTGTCATAGTCAAGCTTCAGGTGGTCCAGAACGTCGTGATAGTTTCTGAACTCGTTTTCTTTGTTGTAGGAAGACTGTGTATTATCATGCAGCTGCCTGAGCATGTGAGCCACCGCAGCAAGTTTCTCATAAAGGTTCTCTTCGCGTTTAAGGTGCCAGCTAAGAGATTTTCCGGGTATGTGTTCGGTAACAAGGACACAATTAAAATCTTTATTTACTGCAAGGGGCTTTGCAACATTTATTATCGAAGCTGCTTTCTTCAGGTTCCGGTACTCGTTCATCATGCCTTTATAAGAGTTATATGCTTTCAGCTTCCCTGTAGGTTCGGCAAAAAATTTTGCCATTACGCTGAAATGCTCTCCTTTGAACTGGTACCTGCAGACGGTGTGAGATGAATTGTACTTAAAAACTTTTACATAGCACTGTTTATCGCGAATTCTATTTCCAACAACTTCTTCTACAAGCCAGTCCCTGAATGGGTCTCCAGGGTTTAAAGTATTAACATGGCGATTTGCCACTTCAAATTACCCCCATTTTTCCAGAAACAATCTCAACAATGCTTTGCCTCGCAGATCTATTTCTTTTAAATCTCTTACTTAAACGGCTATATCTCTTAATTTCAAGAGTATTGCAGTGAATTCTGGTTATGAAACTTAAGCCAATAACGAAATTTAGACCTACTCTAAAATTTAGAGTGTTCATGAAACTTAGTTATCATGAAAGATAATTAGTAAAAGGTAGTTATAATCAAATCCTGTGATAATCAAACGTAGCTAAGGATTTGATTCTCTGATTTTGATTCTTCAATACTGACAAGAGTATACTATAGCCTGGGTATCTTATATTATTATTGGTGTTCCGTGTGGGCTTTTATCTCCGCCTTTCAAAAGCAGGCCCGCCGACATCAGCTATGTTATTGTACCCGCGTTCTTCCCAATACCCTCTATAAGGCGAGTCACTGAGTTCGATCCTTACTATCCATTTCGCCCATTTGTACCCATACTTGTCTTCAGCTACAAGCTGCAGAGGGAAACCTCTTTCAGGCGGCAGGGTTACGTCATTTAGTTTATATGCAAGTATGATGTCGTTTTCTAATAGATAGTCTTTATCAAGAGAAGTGGAATACCCGTCAGTGCTGTAAAAAATAACGGTTGTTGCATTTTCCATAACTCCTGTTTCTTCAAAGATCTCAGCTATCTCTACTCCCGTCCATTTTGCATTAAAGCTCCAGCCTTCCACACAGTTGAGGTCAATAACTTTCGAAGTTTGAGGTAACCCGGTTATTTCTTCATACGTAAAATTCCTGGGGTTCTCCACAAGCCCGTCAACCTGAAGCCTGTAACTCTCCCTATCAATATACTGAGTGCCTCTGATAGCATTGTTGCGCTGCTGTGCGATAGGAGTTAACTGTTCGCCCTGGTACGAAAGAGTTTCTGTCTCGTTATCATAGATTACTGTTCTTTCCCTGTCGGATACGCAGCCTGAAAAGGCTGTAAGAAAGACTGTAAAAGCAACTGAAATAATCAGGAGTAAATGGATTTGTTTCATGTATTTAACCTGCCTCCCCAAATCTTTTCCTTAAATGCTCTTTCCTAAAAATATGCATTCGACATGAATAAATCATTATTTATAAAAAAAATTTCTAGCGTTCCTGTCGCGCCCGAATTGCGCCTCGCCCGAATTGCGTCTCGCCCGAATTGCGTCTCGCCCGAATTGCGTCTCGCCCGAATTGCGCCTCGGGAGTACGCGTCCTTTTCGCTCCACTTCGTTTCGCTCAAGAGGACTAATTTAAAAATATTGGTACAGCTGCTCGATGCAGGAGAGCGGTCTTTCCCGCAAAAAAGGAGAGAAATTTAATGTTTGTTGTCTCAAGGAATCGGGAAGAGTTATTCCAGCAAAGATGGTTGGATCCTCGAATTATTCTTTCAGCACCTCGTGCCGTTTAAGTCAGCCTGTGTACAGTATTATAAACGAAAAAGCTGGCTCTACCGGGATTACGACTCCAAAATATCTACTCTGTAACCGGTAGAGACTCGAAAAATAAAAGGGATAGGAAAGGCCGGGCGGGTGCAAACAAAATAGAATTGGACGCTCTCTAAAAAACGCTTATTTCAGTCTATAAATAAATTCACAGGTAAAATAAGCTGGTAAAAAAGGCTAAAAGTAAAATCCAAAAGTAAAAAAGGGCCTGAAAGATTTCAGGCCTCGTCATATCCGATTTCTTCTTTTGTGAGGTAACAGGCTGGGTCATCTGCCCAAACATCCCCGTAAATGGCTTCGGCTCGAACTCTGAAGTTTCCGTTGCATACATCGAACCATTTGCACTTTGCACAACGGTCTCCGTGGGCCTGGATGAGGGGTTTTCTGTACTTGAGTCCGGCCATCAGTTCATCACTTAGGTCGGTCCAGATTTCACTGAAGGGCCTTTCCCGTACATTTCCGAAGGAGTAATGTCTCCAGAACTGGTCTGCATGAACAGAGCCGTCCCAGGAAACGCATCCGATTCCTATTCCTGAAGAATTGCCCTGGTTCATGGAAAGGAGCTCGAAAATTTCGGCAGCCCTTTCCGGGTTTTCTTTCAGCATTTTCAGGTAGATGTAGGGGCCGTCACAGTGGTTGTCCACGGTAAGGACTTCGGCAGGGAAACCTTTTTCGTGCAGTTCCTTCGTCCTTTCCATAATCAGGTCCACAGCCTGCCTGGACTCTTCGAGGGAGAGGTCTTCGTCTACCATCTTCGAGCCTCTGCCTGCATAGACAAGGTGATAAAAGCATATCCTTGGGATCTTTTCTTTCTCAAGGAGGTCAAAGATTGCAGGTATGTCCCTGACGTTTTGCTTGTTGATGGTAAAACGCAAGCCCACCTTTATGCCTTCTTCCTGGCAGTTATGCAAGCCCCTTAGGGCTGCATCGAATGCCCCCTGCATTCCCCTGAACCTGTCGTTAGTTTCTTTTACGCCGTCAAGGGAGATTCCTACGTAAGAAAGCCCGACCTCTTTTAACTTTCTTGCCAGCTCTTTATCGATGAGAGTCCCGTTTGTTGAGATTACAGCCCTCATCCCTTTCTCTCTGGCATAGGCTGCAAGCTCAGGCAGGTCTTTTCGCATTGTGGGCTCGCCCCCGGAGAAAAGCATAACCGGAGATCCAAATGCTGCAAGGTCATCGATAAGGGCTTTTCCTTCTTCGGTAGAAAGTTCGTCTTTGAACTCCATGTCTTTTGCCTGGGCATAGCAGTGAACGCATTTAAGGTTGCATCTGCGGGTCATGTTCCAGACTACTACCGGTTTTTTGTCTTTTGAAAACTGCAGAAGGTGAGAGGGAAGCCTCTTTGAGTCCCTTCCATAGCGAAGGGCGTCAGAGGGTTCCACGGTTCCGCAGTAAAGTTTTGAAATTCCTATCATATCGATCGTTAATTTAAGATTGTTTTCCGCAATTTTAAGTATTGTTTTTTGAACCGGCTTTTAAGGAGCAATCTTTTTAGCACACCTTTATCTTGCCGGTTCAAAAAAACGGCTTGAGTTAAACTTCAGACAGGTTTACCGAGAAAGGTTTTAAAGGTTCTGAGCATACTTCCAGCCGATTCTGTCTTATGTAACTCTTTCTTATAAACTCTCGGCATGACCTTCTTCATAGCTGGTTTTTCATAGCTGGTTTTCATAGCTCCTTCTTCATAGCCTTTATCAGAGCATCGAAGGTAAACTCATCAGGGATTACATTCGCATTGACTCCGTGTTTTTTCAGGGTATTTCCCGTAGGGGTCCCAATTGCGCCTACAATAGCCCTGCTAAGAGTCTCTTTTATAGTCTCTCCTGCTCCCAACTTTTCCGCATGTCTCATAAAGCCTCTGACCATCATCGAGCTTGTAAAAGCGAAGGCATCAATTTCTCCTGCGAGGGTGCGTTCTATGAGCTCTTTCTGGGCTGCACCTTCAGGAATGCTAAGGGTGTACACATGAGTCTCATAGACTGTTGCTCCGCATTTTTCAAGCCCTTCTATTAAGACTTTTGCCCCAAAAGCGCTCCTTGCAAGGTCGACTGTTTTCCCTTTTACTTCGGGGCAGAGAGCTTCTACGATTCCTTCGGAACTGTAGTCTGCAGGCAGGAAGGAGTTTTCAATTCCTATTTTTATAAGCTCTTTTTCTGTGTTGGGGCCGATTGCTATTACTCTGCACTTTTTGAGGGACGAAATAAAGTTTTCCTTTTCGGTTTCCGTGAGCTTGTCCAGTGTAAAAGTTATCCCGTTTGCGCTTGTAAAAACAACGTAATCTGAAGTCCCGTTAATGACCCTCTGTACAAAAGGCTCGAAACCCTCGTCTTTTATGCCTTCAAGCTTTATCATGGGGGCATAAATGGGCTCAAAACCGCAGTCTCTGGCAATTGCCTCGGACTTTTCCCTGTAACTGTCAGGCCTCATGATTGCAAGCACGGGAATTTTATTTTCTGCCATATTCCTTTCTCCTGTCCTTTCAGCGGGTTAAAACTCCACTCCAGTCAGCTGTTCTCCGAGGATATCGTGCAGCCGGACTACATCTCCTACAACCGTAATGGCAGGGGCTTTTACTTTTCGTTCTTCTGCCAGGTCAGCGATGTTTTCAAGGGTTCCCACGGTTACCCGCTGGTCAGGCCGAGTACCTTTCTCTATGACTGCAACTGGGGTTTTTGGGTCTTTGCCATACTTCATGAGCTCTTCGGTATTTCGCCCGAGCATTTTAACGCCCATAAAAATTACAATGGTTCCGTTAAACTTTGCCAGGGTCTCCCAGTCCAGTCCGCTCTCCTCCTTTGTGGGGTCCTCGTGTCCTGTTATAAAGGTGACCATCGACGTGCTTTCCCTGTGGGTTACAGGAATTCCGGCATATGCAGGCACTGCAATTGCCGCGGTGATCCCGGGCACGACTTCGAATTCAATACCTTCTGCTACAAGCACCTCGGCTTCTTCTCCTCCTCTTCCGAATACATATGGATCCCCTCCTTTCAGCCGGACTACCATCTTTCCTTCCTTTGCTTTCTGCACAAGCACTTCGTTGATTTCGGACTGGGTCATTGTGTGGTTGCCCGCGTACTTCCCCACATCGATCTTCTCTGCAGTTTCCGGCATTGAGTCCAGAATTACTTTTCCCGGAAGCTGATCGTAAATCACGACTTCAGCACTGTCAATCAGCCGGCGGGCTTTCAGGGTAAGGAGCTCAGGATCGCCTGGACCAGAACCCACAAGATAAACTTTTCCGTAATTTCCTGACATGTGACGACGGTTCCTTTTTTTTCCTTTACAATTGTTGATAAATAATTCTCTCTAACTTATCTTAAATAGTTCTCTTTATCCTTCAGTCCCTTTCCTTCACATCCTGATAGATGAGCTGATACCTGAATGGAGAAATTCCATAACAGGATAGTTTCTTCTGAAGGGGAAATCCATCTTCTAAGAAGGAGAGGTTTGATAGAAATGTAAATCTGTAGAGTTTAAAGAGCTTTTATAATAAATAATGTACTATCTTTATACAATTTTATTGCGTAACTTTTATATATTAATTCTCATGCTTATTTTATATCTCTTATGCCTATTTTGTACGTTACACGTTTGTTTATGGCTTGATTCTTGAAAAAGGGAATGTAATAGAGAGTGCAATAGGGAGTGTAATAGAGAGTATGATGGGGTGTAATAGAGAGTGCAATAGGGAATGTAATAGAGACTGTAATAGGGACTGTAATAGGGAATGTAATCAAAGAGTATAGAGCGACTGGTAATTAATAAATACCTCCGATTTAATTACCTCTGATAGAATTAATGGTTTATTGTAACTGATAATTTCATTTTCCCAGTTAATATTTCATCATAATTAGTGAGTAAATCATGCTTCGCATAACTTTTCTAGGCACTGGAGGGTCCCTCCCGACCCGTAACAGAAATCCGTCAGCAGTAATGGTCAATAGAGAAGGGGAGCTTATCCTATTTGACTGTGGAGAAGGCACCCAGCAGCAAATGATGAGGGCAAAGACAGGCATGATGAGCCTATCTTCTATTTTCATCAGCCATTTCCATGCTGACCACTTCCTTGGAATTCCCGGCCTTATTCAAACTATGTCTTTCCTTGGCAGGAGTGAGCCATTGACAATTTACGGTCCCGAAGGGACAAGAGAGTTTACTGAGTTTTTTAAGATCCTTGGCTATTGCAATCTTAAATACGAAATCCGGGGTGTCGAACTGAGACCTGACGACATCGTGGAAGGGGAAGGTTATGTGGTCCGGGCACTGAAGACCGAACACAGCATTCCGAGCCTTGGCTATGCCCTTATTGAAAATCCTCGCCCCGGACGTTTTAACAGGGAAAAGGCAGTCGGGCTTGGAGTTCCTCCAGGCCCCCTTTTTGCGAAACTGCAGAGGGGTAATCCTGTGGAAGTGAACGGAAAGATCGTAAAACCCGAGGAAGTTATGGGAATTCCGAGACCCGGAAGGACAATTGTATACACCGGGGATACCAGGCCCTGTGAAGCAGTTCTTGAAGCCAGCAGGGATGCTGATCTCTTAATCCACGACGGCAGCTTCGCCGATGAGATGGCAGACTGGGCGGAGGAGTCCATGCATTCGACAGCCGGAGAGGTTGCAGCTCTTGCAAAAGAAGCCGGAGTCAGGAAACTGGTCCTTACCCACATAAGTTCACGTTATACCGATGATGCGGATCCTGTTCTGAAAGATTCAAAAAAAGTTTTTGAAAATGTTGTTGTAGCTGAAGACCTGATGGAACTTGAAGTACCATACAGACCTGATTGAACATACTTGATTGAGCCTTCAGATGCCGGATAGGCCTTTTTGCGGAAGGTTTGAAGTTTCCCTTAAAAGCAAGGTTTAAAAATTAGATTAAACTTCTTTACAGGAAACAAACCTGCAGAAAGAATCCTTATCCAGTATAATCGGGTTGTTCAGACAAGTGTCCAGTCCAGTGCTTTGTTTTTAGCGTCGTAGAGTGTAACCCTCATGGTCTTGTCTTCTATTTCATATATTTGCTTGATACCTAAATAGAAAGTATCTCCAGGGTTGATTTCAATTTCACCGTTAACTCTTCCGAAGTATACCCTCCCCTTGGTGTCTTTTTCCTCAACTGTCACACCTTTCCAGGCCAGGTTCTGGATTACGTTTATAATGCTGCATTCAAAGCGGTCGACTTCACGTATTTCATTCATGAGAATCCCTTTTAAATCTTGTTTCAGGTCTGGTTAAGACCTTGTTTAAATATGACTTCTGATAAAGAATAATGATTTCTATACATAAAACTATCCCAGAGGCTTTAACAGGGAACCCTCTTTAACGGAAAAATTCTCTTAACAGGAAGCCCTCCTATCAAATTTTTAAATTCTTCATATAAATGGTAAGAATCTGGAAAAAAGTTTCCTTAGACAGAAAAATTAATCTATATGGGGAAAAATTGCAAAAGCAGTCGAAAATAAAGCATCTCATTAACGAATACCGCATCAATGAATATTGAATTAACTGTATTGCATTAACGAAATGATGCATAAGAGAGGTGCTGCAAATATCTCAAGGAAAGGGATAAAAGGCACTTTCTCTTTCGGTTTATACATATAGATGGGTTGGGTCCGGAGTGAAATCTTTCCTGCCCAATTTTGCAAGGGCTTTTTCAAAGTCTTTGACAGCGACGGTTTCTCTGTCTTCAATAATTGCCTGATGCAGGGCGGTTTTAAGGATTTTTTCGACAATATCCCTGCCTGAAAGCCCTTTAGCCTTCTTCGCAAGTGCCTCAAAGTCACATTCTTCTACCTGCAGAGGGAAGGTCTTCACGTTTGATCTCAGTATATGAACAATTTCTTCTTCTCCAGGAAGGACAAATTCAATCTCCTCTTCGAACCTGCTTCTTACAGCAGAGTCCAGGGAATTGATACGGTTTGTCGAGCAGATGGTACAGACTCCGTCACGTTCAACTATCCCGTCCATTTCTGTTAGAAGAGCATTTACGATTTCACTTACATCTCCTCTTAGCTCCTGAAATCTCCTGTCGAGAGCTATGGCATCAAGTTCGTCAATGAAGATTATACAGGGTGACATCTCTTCTGCCCTGTCATAGAGCTGGTGGATCTGACGGGCTCCGTCCCCTACATATTCCCCTATTAGCTGGGTAGCCTTGACCGGAATGATTGGCACGTCGGTCTTGTTTGCAAGGGCTTTTGCAAGCATGGTTTTTCCAGTGCCTGAGGGTCCGAAGAACAGAATATTTCTTGGCGCCCATTTCCCGAAACGCTCAGGCTCTTCCAGAAAGCGTTCGATCAGTCTGCACTTCTGTTTTGCAAGTTCCTGCCCTATTACATCTTCAAATCTAACATCTCCTTTTATCTCTGCAGAGGAAGAAATTCCATTTTCTTCTTCGGTTACGATAATGGATGTTGAGTTTCCTATTATGGATTCTGCAGGTTCCACATCTATAATGCGGTATGCAAAGTCAGGGAACATTCTCCTGTCAAAAAGATAATCTCCTTTGCGGGCAACATATCCGTTCCACTGTTCCCGTGCATAGAATTCAAAAACATCCCTGTTTTCAATGACAGGATATTCTTCCATCATGCCGCTTAGAGGATATCCTTCAGGCTTCAGGATGATAAGTTCGGATGTTGATTTCCCGAACTCGGTATTGCTCTCGTGAGTCTTTTTCGCGTTCACTCTTTGTGAGACCGGTCGCACTTTGTTATCAACTCGAATACTTTTCTATACCCTATAGTAACCTGAAGAGCTAATAAAATTAACCCATGAGCCAGTCTTGAGATTCGATTGCGAAAGCCTTATCTGACTCAGTAGAAAAAAACCAATTTCCTGAAATCACTTTTTCTGGATATTATTTCCAGTCGTTTATCTGTAAGTAAATTACATGGATTTGAGGTAACTTATATATTCAATTTCAGGTAACCATTATATATTCAGATACTTAATGTACAGATATGTATTTTCTGAAGAACATCTCAAGGATGTAAGATCTCTTCCGGATGTAAAATATTTATAGGAGTAGGAATAACGATCTTATTGTTTAAAATTTGCTTGAATAACCGTTTATGCAAGCTTTGATAAATATTTTATTCGAGTAAAGAGGCATCCATGGCGAATTCTTTGGCAAATCCCTCAGGTCCACTCATTTATTGAATGAAATTCGATCAAAAGGGAAAGCTAATATATTAAGTCAATAATATAAATATTTTAATTATCAAATTAAAACTATTTTCAAAAATAGTTAAAAGCTGGTAATTAATTACCCAGCGTGTTACCTATTAACATATTTATTGGTAATACCATATACATATATAAATATCTAAATAACGTAAAAAATCTTAAGCATCTAACTAAGTTAGTTCTAGAGTATGATTTATATGTTTACTATGGAGAATACGGAAGGTTTTGACCAGAAAACTCTTGATAAGATGAATGCTGAAGTCAAAAAGACTATGAGCAAGCACGACCCGAAGTCGAAAGATTATAAGAAAATCTGTGAGCAGGTTGAAGACCAGGTCTTTGACAGGTACTGTACTGAGGTGTTCAGACCCTCTCTTAAACTTTAACTCTCGCCGCTGGATAGCTGGATAAAACCTATCCCGGTGAGTTTTTAATTTTTGCTTTTTTTCTTATTTTTTGCGCTTTTTTGTTTCTTTCGATAGATCTCCAGCAAGAATTCAATAAAGCCCTGAAAGCCGGGAAAGTTATTGAATATAAGAAAGCCATGGATTTTTAGTCCCTGGAAAATTTAATTTTTTTACTTTTATTAATATCCTAGAAACTTTAATTTATATTGAGAACTTTTTTATATCCTCAACTCTTATTTTCAACTATGGCTTCTTACAGTAAAAATAGAATTCTGGGTTTATTCTTAGTTGTGCTTTTGCTTGCCCCAATAACAGGTGCAGCTTCTAATGCGGGTAATATTACAGCAGCCAGCACCTTTACAACTTCTGTCAATTCCAGTACGGAGAACGATCTTTTTTCCGAATTAAGCGCACAGATGGCGCTTTATAATGATAACATTGATAATGTCCCCTCGCTTGTTAAAAGACTGGTCGGAAGTGAGGAAATTGCCGGAAGAATTGAGCTTAATAGTAATGAAATGCTCTATGTAACTTTACTTATGAACGGTGGAGAAGTAAAAGACTTTTACAGGTATGACACTCCTAATGACCCGAATTCGAAGTTCGGTCCTTCCATAACCGTTGAATCCGATGAAGATACGATAAGAGAGATACTTGATTCGGATTATCCTTTGAGGAAAGCTGTAGAGAATATGAATGAGGGGTCTTTAGATGTGGAAATCGAAGGTTACTTCCGAAAAACCGTGCTCTGGAGTATACAGCAGCTGTATTCATAATCCAGGTAATAATCCACGGGTTCTAATATCTAAATAAATTCAAATAAATAACTATATAAATAAATAAATAAATAAATAAATAACTAAATAAATAAATAAATAACTAAATAACTAAATAACTAAGTAAATAAATAAATAAATAAATAAATAAATAAAAAAATAAATAAAAAAATAAATTCAGTTAATATAATAAATCCGAATAATAATACAGGAGATTTCCCTCCTTACTCCATAAAGGAAAAGGAGGGTTCCGACTTCTTTTCACATTTTGATCCGGATTCTCAATGCTTGACCACATCTCCGGGAAGTGTGGCTCTTCCTTTTCCCATCACCACACCTATATTTATACTGGTATTGATACCTGTGTGCACATCATCTCCCATAATTACCCCGAGTTTTCTTCTACCGGAGTCAAGAATCCTGCCTTTCAGCATTACCTTTATATTTTTCCCGTCATGGCGGAGATTTGCGACTTTCGTACCGGCTCCGAAATTACAGCGGCGCCCTATTACGCTATCTCCTACATAGCTCAGGTGCCCTATATGAGTGCCTTCCATGACAATTGTATTTTTTAACTCCACTGCATTCCCTATCCTGACACGGTTGCCTATTGCAGTTGAAGGGCGGATAAAGCAGTTGGGCCCTATATCACAGTTCTCCCCTATTACCACCGGTCCTTCAATATAAGCACCATTTCGGATGAGGGTACCCTTTCCGATTGAAACTTCACCTTTTATGGTTGCATTTGGCTCCACTGTACCCTGGCAGTTACCCTTGAGACCTTTTAAGAGGTGTTCGTTTGCTTTCAGGAGATCCCAGGGATATCCTATGTCAATCCAGCTGTCTGCAAGGGGGCTGTATCCCGCAGGCGCTCCGCTATCGATCAGCATTTGAATAGAGTCCGTGATCTCAAGTTCCTTTCTTACGGAAGGCTGGGTTTTGTCAATGAAGTCAAAAATGGACTCCCTGAAAAGATAGATTCCGGCATTTGCAAGGTTGGTAGGGGGGTTTCTCGGCTTCTCAATTATCCTGATTACTTTATTATCCTCGGTTTCAAGAACCCCGAAGTCTGAGGGGTTTTCCACCTCTTTTACGCAGATAACAGCTTCTTCTTTTCTTGAGAGCAGGGCTTTTAAGTCCTCCTGCCCGATGAGCATGTCTCCGTTAAGTACCAGGAATGCCCCTTCAACGTGCCCTCTTGCATAACCTATGGCATTTGCAGTCCCTAACTGCTCTTTCTGCTGCACGTACTCTATGCTCACTCCCCATTTGCTTCCGTCCCCGAAATGGGCTTTTATTTGCTCTTCGAGGTATCCCGTAATAAAGACAAAACCTTCAATGCCCGCTTCTACGGCTGAGTTCAGGATATGTTCAAGTATCGGTTTGTTTGCAACCTGAAGCATCACTTTAGGGCAGTCGGAGGTGAGGGGCTCCATCCTTGTGCCTTTGCCTGCAACAAGGACAACTGCTTTCATTTAAGCGCCTCCTTCACTATTTTTTCTGCCATATCGTAGATCCCATCCACATTCTCCCGGGCTTCTGCCGTAATCCTTACCTTTGCTTCCGTTCCCGAGGGGCGGACAAGCACCCAGCCGTTTTCGAGTTCCACGCGGATCCCGTCAATGTCAAGAACTTTTCCGAGGGGTTCAAGTCTTCTTTTTACCCTTTCCATGAACTCTGCTTTCTTTTCGTTTGCACAGGGTAAGGCGCCCCTTTTTGTGGCATAAACAGGGAGTTCTGCCCTGAGCTCGCTTAATTTTTTTTCCCTGACAATCTCAACAAGCTTCGCAGCTGCATAGATCCCGTCAGGGCAGTAGGAAATCTTCGGGAAAATCCAGCTTCCGGAAGGTTCTCCACCGTAGATGGCGCCGTACTGTTTTATGCCTTCTGCAACGTAGACATCCCCAACTCTTGTCCTTATGATTTCCGAGCCTTCAAGATGGTCATCTACCATCATGGAGGTATCCACAGGCACGACCACGGCTCCTTTTTTATCTCCGCACTCAAAACGCCCGAATATTGCAAGCAGGTCGTCTCCTGACACGAAGCTGCCTCTTTCATCGACTGCCATCATTCTGTCTGCGTCCCCGTCATGGGCTATTCCAAGGTCAGCTCCGAACGCCACAACTGCTTTTTTGAGCAGGGAAAGGTTCTGGTCGTTAGGCTCAGGGTTTCTTGCCGGGAAATGTCCGTCAGGCTGGGCATTCAGGGTTATTACCTGGCAGCCGAGTTCCTGCAGAAGGTAAGGGGTAATTGTACTTCCTGCTCCGCATCCGCAGTCGAGAACCACACGCAGCCCGGAGCTTCCTACAAGCCCCTCTATCATATCCATGTGGTCCCGAATGGCATTTTCGTCTTCAGCAATTTTCCCTATAAGGTCCCAGGTAACCCGTGAAAAATTTTCATTTTCGATAGCGTCTTCAATCTCTTCCTGCTGGGCTGAGTCAAAAGCCATGCCGTCAGGGTTCCACAGCTTTATCCCCACATACTCCGAAGGGTTATGTGAGGCTGTAACCATTACTCCACACTCGTATTCTCTAGCTGCATATGCCAGGGTCGGGGTAGTTACCATGCCCACTTTCGTAACGTTACAGCCTGCTGCAGTGAGCCCTGCAACCAGAGCGTGCTCTATCATAGGCGCCGAAACTCTGGGGTCCCTCCCGATGACCGCAGTTTTTTTCCGGCTTCCGAGCACAAGCCCTACCTGCAGCGCAAGTTCGGGCGTAACTTCCTTATTTACTATGCCTCTAATTCCTGAAGATCCAAAGAGTTTCATAAATCCCACTCCATATTTCATGAAGTTCATTTCTGTTCTGAAAGCCCATATCTGGTTAATTAATCTGGTTTTAAGTTTTAGATCCTGAAATTTTAAGCTTGAAATCTAAGATTTTAAGCTTAAAATTCTGAGGTTCTCAACCTTATCATTATTCGACAGTAACACTCTTTGCAAGATTACGGGGTTTGTCAATAGAGCAGTCCCTGGCAAGAGCAGTGTAGTAAGCAAGCAGCTGAAGCACGACAACACTCAGAAGAGGAGCCAGCAATTCATTGCTCTGGGGAACCCTGAGGACAATGTCTGCATATTTTCCTATTTCCGTGTCCTTACTGTCGGCAACAGCTATTACATAAGCATCCCTGGCTTTTACTTCTTTTATATTGCTAAGCATTTTATCATAAGTCTGCCCCCTTGTAGCGATCGCAACTACAGGAGTCCCTTCGTCAAGCAGGGCAATTGGGCCGTGTTTCAGTTCTCCTGCAGCAAAGCCTTCGGCATGCACGTATGAGATCTCTTTGAGCTTCAGGGCTCCTTCGAGAGCTATAGGGTAGTTAAGGTGCCTGCCAAGGAAGAAATAGCTATTTGAACGGGCAAAGTTCTCAGCACATTCCTTTATCGCTTCCTTCTGGTTGAGAATCTGCTGGATTTCTCCCGGGACTTTCCGGAGTTCCGTAATGAAACTTTTTACATAATCAGGGCTTAGCTTGCCTCTTACAAGAGCAAACTTTACAGCGAGAAGATACAGAAGGGTGAGCTGAGTGCTGAAAGTCTTTGTAGCAGCAACTCCTATTTCAGGGCCTGCCCGTGTATAAAGCACACTATTTGCTTCTCTTGTAATGGTGCTCCCCACAACGTTTGTAATTGCAAGAGTAGGACAGTTGTAAGACATAATCTCCCGCACGGCTGCAAGGGTATCTGCGGTTTCTCCTGATTGAGTAATCGCAATTGCAAGGGTTCCATCGTTCATAACAGGGTTTCTGTACCTGTATTCCGAGCAGATGTCAATGTCGCAGTGAATTCCTGCTAACTGTTCAAAAAGGTATTTTCCAAGCAAACCTGCATGCCAGGAGGTTCCGCAGGCGAGAATCTGAACCCTTGAAAGCTTCTTTATTTCATCCTCACTGAGGTTCAGTTCATTTAAGTGTATGGCCCCTTCAAGCTCAGAGACTTTGCCTACCAGAGTGTCATGAATTGCGCTGACCTGCTCATGAATCTCTTTCAGCATGAAATGTTCATAACCTGCTTTTTCTGCGGCTTCAAAATCCCATTCTATCTTTTCTATCTTCTTTTCCCTGAGATTTCCTTCTCTGTCAAATATCTCTACACCGACAGGGCTAAGCACCACTGTCTCAAAGTCATTTACGAAGATAACATCCCTTGTGTAGTTCAGAAAAGCGGTTACATCAGATCCAGCAAAATTTTCCCCTCTCCCTAATCCTATAACAAGAGGGCTGTCTTTGCGGGCAAGTACGAGTTTTCCGGGTTCGTCAGCAGAGAGGATTGCAAGAGCATAGGACCCTTCAATCTCTTTTAAGGCTTCTCTGAGCCCTGCAAGAAGTTCGCATTGAGCTTCCTTTCCATCCGGCCTTCCATAGATGTGTTTGTGCAGAAGATGTGCAATTACCTCGGTATCGGTTTCGGATTTGAATACATAACCTTCTCCAATAAGCCGCTCTTTTAATGCCATGTAATTTTCAATAATCCCGTTATGTACAATCGATATTTTTTCCGGATTCCCCCCCGAGTTATGAGGGTGGGCATTTTCCGTACTTGGGCGACCGTGGGTTGCCCAGCGTGTATGTCCGATTCCTACAGTTCCTCCGAGGTTTTTCGGGGTTTCGGATTCTAGATTTATGATTTTCCCGACTGCCTTGTAAGTCTCAATTCCACTGCCAAGAACCGTAATCCCTGCAGAGTCGTATCCCCTATATTCAAGTTTTTTAAGAGATTCTATAAGAACCGGTGCAGCAGCATTTCGCCCTGCATATCCGACAATTCCACACATTTTTTTATCTCCTTCTTAAGAGCTCAGAGGACCACCGAATCGCGGGGCAGGTCTCTGTAAATGGTATTTCCTGACTCTACCTGACAGTTGACAGCAATCATTACTCCTGCTTTCACGAGCACCTTGCCTCCTATCCGATTATCGTCCCCAAGTATAGTGCCGAGCTTCGGGGCTTTGTGAATCCTGCAGTTAATGTTTATCTCAAGGTTTTCTTTTTCTTCTGCAGTAAAACCAGGACCAAGGGTATTATTGCTTCCAATTATGGAGTTCGAAATTTGTCCATGGGAAGAAATCCTGCAGTCATTCATTATAATACTGTTCTGGATTTCGGTAAAAGACCGTATGGATACATTATCTCCTATAGTAGTGGAGGGCAAAATTACTACGTTAGGTCCGATATCACAATTTTCCCCGATTACTACGGGACCTACAATATAAGTTCCGGCACGGATTTTTGTGTTTTTCCCGATTGCAACCTTTCCGCGAATTATCACTCCTTCCTCAAGTTCTCCTTCCTGTTTCAGGTTTCTGGAGGAATTTAACACAATCGCGTTTGCTTTCAGAAGATCCCATGCGTGGACTGCATCCAGCCACTTTGATTCGGTCGGGATTGAAGTAACTACTTTTCCCTCATCAATCATAAGCTGGAGAGTGTCGGTTATCGCATATTCCCCGTTTTCGGATATGGGGGTCTTTTCAATGGTTTCAAAGACCTGAGGTGTAAAAATGTATATTCCGGTGTTTACAATATGGCTTAGACCTCCAGGCCTTTTCTCCAGAATTCGTGTGACTCTCTTCTTTTCTTTCAATACCACTCCATAACCTGCCGTGTCCTCCATTCTTACGGTTAGAAGGCTCGCATCCCCCTCATAATTATTAAGGAGATCAGCTATGGTTTTTGGCTCTACCAGGTTGTCCCCGTTCAGGACAAGGAATTCGGAATCCCCGGGATTTATTAGTTTTTTTGCCTGTTCAATCGCATGCGCTGTCCCGAGCTGGGCTTTTTGCTCGACATATTTTATATTGACCCCGAAATTCAGCCCGTCTTCAAAATAGTTCATTATGCGTTCTTTTTCATATCCGACAACCAGGATGATCTCATTGATTCCATTTTTCTCAAGCGAAGAGATAACATGTTCCAGAATAGGCCTGTTGGCCACAGGAAGCATTACTTTGGAACGAGTAAGAGTAAGAGGCCTGCAGCGCAGTCCTTCCCCTGCTGCGAGGATAATAGCTTTCATAGAGTTAAAGAATCTTTTTTTAGAATTTATACATTGCCTTCAGAACCCGCGGGTCAAAATTATAAAAATATGTTTATATATAAAAAGTGTTCAAAAACATTGTATAATATATGGCAATGAAAGGATGATCTATAAAAAAAGAAAAAATATATATAAGAAGTGAAGATTTAAAATTTAAAAAGTGAAGAGGTCACACATTTGCTTTAAAATTGGAATACAGGCTTACACATAGAAGATAAAAAGTCCTGCCACATACGCAAGATATGCCCCTAGAATTACGCCTCCTTCCCACCTTTCCAACTTTTTTCCAGTAATTCCGAAGATTATGAGGGCGAGAGATATAAGGAACATGAATGGGAAATCATACCCTGAAAGTTGTTCCGAAACGGGCAGCACCCTGATCTGAGATGATGCCCCGAGGATCATGGCAATGTCCATTGTGTTTGCCCCGAGAATATTCCCTATGGAGAGATCCTGGTGCCCTTTCCTGAGGGAAGTAATTGCAGTTGCAAGTTCGGGCAGGGATGTTCCTATTGCAACCGCTGTCAGGGCTATAATTACTTCAGGGATACCTATCCATTCGGCTATTTTTATCCCGGAATCTACCAGGATTCTGCTTCCTATAACTACGGAAAGGGAGCCAAGAACAAAGAAAGCTATGTCTCTCCGAATTTCTTTGATCCTAAGCTTTTCTCTACCTGTTTCTTTATCTCCAAATAATACGCGCTGGGTTTTTGAAGCATGGAACAGGAAAGCAAAAAACACAAGCAGAAGTAAAACTCCATCAAGCTGGTTAACATTTCCATCGCGGCTAATTATGATAAGGACAATTCCTGAAAGGAGCATGAGCCCGCTTTTAATGGGAAATGTATCATCCTTCATAGGGATTGCTTTGACAAGTATAATAGAGCCCAATACAAGCCCTGTATTGCATATGACCGACCCGACAGCATTTCCTATTGTCACATCCGTATGCCCGATATAAGCCGCTGTTGCGGAAACTGCAAACTCCGGAGCCGTAGTTGCAAAACTCACAATCGTAGCCCCTATAAGCATTTTCGGGATCCCGCTTTTGTTTGATATTGCAACTGCAGCTTCAATGAACCAGTCCGAACCTTTGCTTATCATGGCAAGGCTGAGTAGAAAAAGAAAGATCAAAAGCAAGTCCATGGCGTCCTTTAAAGTAGGCAAAGAATATAATTCAAACGCTCCTGTTTTTGCAGCACTTTATAACGTTTTTGGTCATAAAAAGTTATAACTATTATCGACAGTAAATTTACAAAATAAATCAGATGATTTTATAAGGGACAGGGATACCGAATAAATTATCGGGTACTGTGGGGGAACTTAGCCCGTTTTCCTTTCCCTTATCTCTTCCTTTTATTGCCGGCGGTATCAGGATTGCAGTTGTGTTTACAATGGGAGTCGTAACCCTTGGCGGGCTGATTGCCACAGGCGGGCTTGGGGCTGCCCTTCAGAACGGGATTCAGCTCTATTATATGGGGGACGATTTTCTTGTTACCGGGGCCTGGATGAGGCTGCTTGCGTTGCTCCTGGACGGATTTGCAGGCATACTGGAAAGCAGTCTTAAAGCAGGTATGGGACATGGTCATAACTGCGGAAATCCTGGAGGCTACGCTTGAGCATCTTTTTCTTGCTTATACAGCTCTTCTTATCGGAACCCTTGTTTCTATCCCTCTCATACTCCTTTCCCTTGTATAATGCAAAGCTTGCCTCACTTGTTACAAGGTTTTCCAACCTTATTCAGGCAGTCCCCAGTTTTGCGGCTGTGGCTATAGTTGTGCTTTTCATTGGAATTGGCTTTACCCCTGCAGTTATTGCCATTATGTTGAGAGTACTGCTTCCGATCATAAAAAACACTTATATAGGACTTTTTAATGTCGACCCTTTTCTGATCGAGTCTGCAAAAGGAGTTGGATTGACAGAATTTCAGATTATCAGGCATATAAGGCTCCCGAATGCATATCCTGTCATATTTGCAGGAACTAAGTTTGCCGTCATCCTTGCCAACAGTATTGCAGTTCTGACAGCTCTTATAGGTGGGGGAGATCTGGGGTCCATGATTTTTGAAGGGTTACAAATTTCAATACTACCAAATTCTGGCAGGACCTGCCTGTGATAGGCATAGCTCTTTTTCTGGATTTTTCTTTCTTGAGAATAGAACGCTGGCTTACTCTGGAGTAGAACGCTGGCTTACTCCGGAGTACCTTAAAAGGTAAACAGGTTCATCTATTAAAATAATTGACAATCACTCTGAGACCATTCGCCTTTATAGAGTTATTTTTTGGTAAAAAATTAATGGCGAGTTTGAAATTCTAAATTACGAATCCTGATCCGTACATTTTTACTTCCGGAAAACTATAGTATAGTGTAAAAAATATTTAATTCTTAAAGTTAGGGCATCGAATATAATACAAATCTTTTTATATGTTTTTCAGTTCTCAGATGATGCCTGACATCCCAAAATATATCAATATTAAAACACAATCTATTCTAAAGTTACTAGAAAAAATTTCATATGAAGTTACTGGTGTTACGAACAGTGCGATCAACACTGCAAATAACTTTTTATTACAAAGTACCTTGTGGACAGATTATTGGATGGTTATTGGCAATCTAAAACAACAGGTCTACTGATGAGCAATTGTATGATTAATGCAACTATCCGGTTACATAACCAATCAGAAAAGCATATAAAAGGAATTTGAGGCTAATTTCGAAGCAGAGGGCAGGGGAAGACAGGTAAAGTTTCTTTGAGGATATGTGAGACTGCCTTGAAAGGATGAACTCATTCCTCTAAACCGGATTAATTGTACGGAGCAAATACTTTTTCGGGCTTTGCAATTCTCCATGTCAGGGCTCTTTCAGGGGCAGCCGCTTCCTGCAGGTTGAATACTTTCACCCCGCTTCACACAACTTTATATCCTCTGCGGCGATACTTTAGAGTGCCTCTCAATAAGATAAACTAACCATGAGGCTTGAGGTAGAATTAAGATGAAACAAACTGCAGAATCCATTAGAGACCGGTTTATGAAACTTGGTATCGATGTGCCTGTTGAGGACATCGAAAGCAGACTCGACGAGCTGATTAAGAAGTTCAAAGTGCCTTCAAATGAAGCACAGCGAAGCGTAACAAACTACTTTTTGAAGAAATATTCGATTCCTAAAAATGAATTTTATGTCAGGCAGGCTGAGCCTCAGCTTACCAAAGTTGCGGATATTACGGAAAATGGGCAGTGGGCAAACCTTAAGGCAAAGGTTGTTCAGCTCTGGGAAAATACTCATGAATCCATCTCTCAGGTTGGGCTTCTTGGAGATGAGACTGGAATCATAAAGTTTACCATCTGGAAAAATGCCGAACTTCCTCCCCTTGAGCAGGGAGAGAGCTATCTTCTCCGAAGCGTTGTTGTTGGGGAATACAACGAAAGGTTCCAGGTCCAGGTCAATAAGAACAGTTCCATAGAGAAGCTCTCCGAGCCTGTTGAAGTCGGAGGTGGCGATTTCACTCCTGCAGCAAGGGAAGCCGAACTCAGAAATATTGTAGACCTTGTTGGGAACCAGTGGGCTACGGTAAGAGGGAAAGTTGTCCAGCTCTGGGAAAATTCCCATGAATCTATAGAACAGGCAGGGCTTATCGGAGACGAAACCGGTGTCATCAAATTCACTAACTGGGCAAGTTCCGAACTTCCGGATATGGAAGAAGGCAAAAGTTACATGCTGAAAAATGTAGTCGTTAGCGAGTGGAATGGCAAGGCTCAGGTTCAGCTTAACAAGTCAAGTTCTATAGAAACTCTCGATGAAGATATTGAAGTAAGAACTTCCGTATTTACATACGTCGGGGCAATGATTGACATTCAGACCGGTTCCGGACTTATAAAGCGGTGTCCTGAATGCAAACGGGCTCTGGTTAAAGGCGCCTGTGCAGAGCATGGGAAAGTCAAAGGAGAATATGACCTCCGGATAAAAGCAGTCCTTGACTCGGGGACTTCCACGCAGGACGCCCTGATAAACAGAGAGCTTACCGAAGAGCTTGCAGGTATATCCCTTGACAGCGCCATAGCAATGGCTGCAGATGCCCTTGATCCCGGAGTTGTACTGGACAAATTGAAACACGAGCTTGTTGGCAAATATTATACTGTCAGCGGACACAAGCTTGACCGCTATATCCTTGTGGATTCGATTACTCCAATGGCTTCTCTGGACAGGGAGCTTCTTGATGAAATGCTTGCTGAACTGGAGGTGGAGTAAATGGCAGGTTTCTTCAGAGAAGTATCGCGCAGAGTTTTTGCCCAAGAACTGAAAGACTCGAACCTCACATCCAGGGACGAAAGCGACCAGTATGCTCCGCAGTATCTCCTTACCCCGACAGGGGCGAAAGTAAACCGCATTTTCATTGTGGGCACTCTTATCGAAAAAGAAGATATAGGCACTGACTCCGAATACTGGAGGGGCAGGGTTTCCGACCCGACAGGTTCCTTCCTTATATACGCAGGGCAGTACCAGCCAGAAGCCGCTCAATTCCTTGCCGAATGCGAACTGCCAGCTTTTGTTGCGGTGATTGGCAAGACCAGCACATACACCACAGACGATGGAAATGTCCTGACCTCTATTCGCCCGGAATCTGTCCAGCAGGTAGATGAACTGACAAGAAATCTATGGGTACTCGATACCGCAAAGCAGACCCTCGAACGGATAAGGGCAGTTGAGGCACAGGAAGATGCTAACTCAAAGCTTGCAAAAGAACACTATTCCACTGATATCGAAATTTATCGTGAAATGGTAAGAAAAGCTATCGAGTCCCTTAAAGATAATGTCTGAGTATTGTAAAAGCAATTGTAGTTTAAGTTCTAATTAAGTAATCGTGAAACTCAGGGTTTTTTACCCTGAATTCATTTTTTTTAAATCAATATGCATTTTGCTTCCTGAATGGTCCTGAATCCTTTTCTTCCGTTTATTGTTTTTCTTCCGTTTATTGTTTTGATTTGTTTTTTGCTTGTTTCTTTTTGCTTCTTGTTTCTTTTTGCTTCTTGTTTCTTTTTGCTTTTTGTTTCGTTTTTTCTTACTTCTCTTCCATATAGTTCACTCCAAAATTATTCTTCACTGAATAAGTTTTTTCCAGTTTTCACGGTATCAGAACAATAAGAGGCAAAATATAGATAAATAAACGAAACATGATATAAAATGAGCAACGAGTGTTTTAATAAGATTTAACGCTAAAATTAGTTAGTAAATTAGTATATGGGATGATCCTGTGAAAACATATCTTGTGGTCTGGTTCAGTAGTGAAGGAGTTCGCCCGTCTGAGGTCAATCAGAGACTGTTGTCCCTGGGTTTCGAACCCATGCAGGGCAGCTATGACTTTGTGTATAACTGGAACAGCAATGTCGGTGTAGAGAAGATCCTCGAGTTTGGGGACAAAGTCTACCTGAGCCTTCAGGGAACAGGTTCAATGTTCAAACTGGAGACTATGTGAACTGACGGAGTTCGTCAAATACATAGTTCCGGAGACCTCGCCTAGCGAGGCATGTGCCTGATTTCTAACAACAAAAACCTTAGCATGTTCTGTTTCTACCTTTTTAAGACTTGCTGGTCAGCCTCAGGCGCTCAGGCCCCTTTTTTATTTATTCTCTTCCTGTTTTTGTGTTTTCAGGGCATCCCGGAATTTTATATATTCACAGCTGTCTCCTTCAAGATTAAGTATCCTGCCTTTAATACTTCCTTTTTCAATTATGAGTTCCACAGCACTCGGATTTGACATTCTGGGTTTTGTCGGAGAACCCGGGCACACAAGCATTACATCCTTCTTTTCAATCAAGGGACGGTGAAGGTGCCCGAAAATCAGGACATCTACTCCCATTTCTTTTGCGAGGTAACCCTGGGCAGTTGTATCCATAACTGAAAGCCCTCCTTCATGCACCACCCCGATATTTACCCCTTCAACTTCAAATTTCAGCCTTTCGGGTAGGAGCTGCCTGAGTTCGAAAGTATCATCATTTCCGTAAACAGCTCTCAGCTTGCCACTGGCATTGAATGCCTTATATGCCTCTACGTTACTGAAATCCCCTGCATGGACAATGAGGTCGCAGTTTTCAAGAATGTTTTGGAGTTGCAGGGGAATTTCTCCTGTCTTAAGGTGGGTATCGGAAATTGCGATCAGTTTCATGGGAAGCCTCCATTATAACGTAAAATATGCCTTTTGAGAATAAAAATGTACAGCGTAAACTGTAAGACTTGAGAGATACACCTGGACTTGAAATTTACGCTTAATATTGAAAGTTAAGCTTAAACTTGAAATTTATTTAATCTTTATTTAATCTTTATTTAATCTTAGATCTATTACCAACCAGGTTACCATCAACCAGGTTACCAGAACTGCTATTGATAAAAATTATGAAAAAACAGCAGGTTCGAGTCCCAAACCTATATGTTTAGGACTGTCGAACCGGAAATTAAAAATAAGGAAAAAAATTACTCAAGTGTAAGATCAACAAGTTCGTACTCAAGGTTCTCAGTTTCTAGCCTGTTCAGAAGAGCAGAGACCTGTTCATCCACTGAGACCACCAGGGATGAAAGTCCGTGATATGCAGCCTCGATAACTGATTCATTTGTCCCGAACATGACATTGGGGCTTATGCCTATCTTGCGAAGAGCAATTAACGACTCCACACCTATTGCTGCTATATAGGGTTTTGAACTTGCAAGCGTCTTCAGACGCTCGAGGTCCACTTTTCTTGACCCTCCGCGCTCAACTCTGGGAACCTTACAGATCGTTATGGTTGCGTTTTCCAGGTCTATAAGACCTTTGAGGCTGGTTACTCCCACATCATCTCCCTGGGCGGCATCGGATATGACAGTTCCTGATGCTCCTGTCTTTTCCGTGCTGCTAACATACAGGAGTCCGTGATCCATTTTCAGGTAAACCTGCTGGCCTTCTTTGACCTCTTCTTTTGTTATGGCTGTCCAGGTCGAGACATGGCTGATTATGTCCTCCATGACAAAGCGGGCATATCGCTTCATTTCGGCGGCGTTTTCAAGGACCCATTCTACGCCTTCTTTTGTTATCCTGTACCGGACGCGGCCCTCAGTGACAATCAGTCCATCATTTACAAGCTCCTTAATGTATTCGGAAACGGCCTGGGGGGTTATTCCGATCTTTGCGGCAATCTCTTTTTGCCTTACATTGGGCTGGTGGGCTGCGATCTCAATAAGGACCTGAAACTTGGTTACTCCGCTCTTTGTCTGGAGGATTTTAATCATCAATCGTAATTCTCCTCAACATCTTCAATTACTTTTAGCCTTTGCCCCATTACTGAAAGCCTTTCGGACCTGCGGGCAACAGCACAAATATAGAACGGATTCTTATTAAGAGTCCTTGTGAGGTTACTCATTGAGGTGTTGCCCTCTTCTACCAGTCTTTCCAGTTCTTCCATAGCATCCTTAACTTCTTCATACGGCTTGAAGGTCAGCATAATGATGTCGCTGAGGTCTTCAAAGGAGCACTGAAAGTTAACCTGAACCTTTGAATAAGAACTGTGGTATTCTTTTGAGGGTTTTTGTCCTGCTTCGGGGACTCTCCACTGACTTTCAAGGAGCCCGGCTTTTTTCAGAATATGAAGGCTTTTTGATGAGTCCGAACCTATAAACTCATCGATTTCCGTTCTTGTCATCCATTTGTTAGAAAGTGCATCGAATATTCTTTTATGGGTTCTGGATCCAAAAGTCCTGAGTAATGGTACTAAATAGGAAGGATCGTTAATTATTCGAGTTCGTTTACCCATTTATGTCCTCTCCTTCTCGCCTTATGTTATCAGCTTTCAAATATAATAAAGATTTGTAATGTGATTATTCGTTATAAGTAATATCAAGCCCTTCGGGGCCATCCCAGGAAAAAACAGGGGCATTACGCTTCAGGTCACGTGATTTCTCGTGCAGTGCATGGACAACAATTGGGAGGGCTATGGTAGCATCCACAAAAACCTGTACCTTTTTTGCCTGAGCTGCGATCTTACCCCAGGAAACTGCTTCATCAAAAGTGCAGCCTGAGAGTCCTCCCCAGTGCGGAGAATCTGAAGTATACTGGATAGCATATTCATGCCCACCGATATCCATTCCCAGAATAGAAGCTATTACTTCTGTCTGCTGGATAAAGTTCTTCGGGACACCGCCTCCTATATAGACTACACCTGTATGTTCTGATTTTTCCACAATCTGAGTGATTTCGTCAACATCTTTTATCTGGTCTATTTCAAGTTTCAGCCCTCTTCTCCTTGCAATAGTAAGCCCTATACCTATAGAACTGTCTGACAGTGCAGGTACAAATATCGGGACGTTGTGCCTGTATGCACTTACTACTATTGAGTCCTCAGCAGCTCCTCTCTTTACAAGCTCCTTTCCAAGAAGATACATGAACTCTCTTGAGGAACAGGTGATCTCTCCAATTTCCTCTGCAAAATCCGCAATCAGGTTATCTGCAGTTCTGAATTCCTCTTCAACTGCAAAGACATCATAAATCCTGTCCACACCGTGTTCAAAAAGTTTTTCATCATCAGCCAGATGTGAACCCACATAGTGCTTCCTGCCAAGGGCTTCGTGAGAGTCATGGAACAGGTTTGCCCCTGTGCTTACAAGGCAGTCGATCATTCTTTCCCGGATCATATAGGAAATTACCCTGCGCATGCCGGCAGGAACCATGGCTCCGGATAAGCCCATAAGCACAGTCGTGTCCTTTTCTTTGAGCATGTTATGCCAGGCCTGGACCGACTCAGCCAGTTTCCTGCCCTGGAAGCCGGTCTTTAGCATTCCGTCCATTAATTCACTTACAGACCTGTCCTTTACATCAATTGGAACGGTTGGGTTGTTTGTAAATACATTGTGATGCATACCATTCTCCACATAAATAAGCAGATCGCGATAGGTTTTGCCTGTGACCCTTAACATCCTGTCTTACAGGTGCCCGGCAATAAACGGTAAGAGACGCAAATAACGTTAAAGGATTATATATTTTTTATTAAATATCAATATATGCAGACCCTCTTGCCTGAGGACTCCTTACAGATACAGGCTTCTCCGAAGGAAGACAGATTTGCTGTATTTATGGTTATGAGTTAAGAGTGAAATGAGTGTAATAGATTGTTTCTAAGATAGTTGTAAATGGTTGGATAGCTTTCAATGATGCTCAGGTGCTGGATAACAACCTGAATACTTGATAATAACGCTCTGATGAGTGATCTTGGGGGTATATCGGTAAACAAAGCGTTGTAACAGACAGTATCAGTAAATATGTACTATCTGTAAATATACATCATCTGTAAACAAATAATGTCTGTATAATACTGCTATAATGTATATGAAGCAACAGTATTACCTGAGTCCGTGTAAGACTCGAAACCCTGTATGGAACTCATCTTGTTTAAATAATAAAAACTGCTGCGGATATTACTGTCATCCAGTTCCCGCTTTCTTGTAAGAAGGATGATCTGGGAATACTGAAGGTTTTTAGAGGTGCCTCATTTGTCCAGGTGCTGTACATGCTTCCTGCAAGTTTTATGGCATGTTCTCCTACATCCTGTGTATTTTCCCCGTAAGCATGATACTCAGAAATATAGCCATGCTTGCTAATGTCCCCGGGAAGTGCGCATCCTACGGAAGTACTCAATGTTCTCCCGGGCTCATTGGAAGATATTCTGGACATTACACAGAAAACTACCTCTCCAGGGCTCAGTTCTTTCAAACCTTCTTCCTTTGTCACAATTTCACATTTGGGGGGCAAGATAGAACTTACAGTTACCAGGTTAAATTTTTCGATACCTGCATCCCGAAGTGAGACCTCAAATGATTCCAGTTGTTCGGGGTGTGTACCGACTCCGCTTGTAAAAAATACTTTTCTTGGAATTAACTTTGCAATCATTTTTACATCCTTGAAATATCACCAGTTTAAGCTTAAATCAGATAGCAATTATTATTTTTAAGCGTTGCCCTTCAATTTCGCTGGACAGAAATCCGATTTGTGTTTCTTCACATGTTAGTGGATTGTAGAAATTCATTTCTATACTATTATATTTTAATGAGTTTTTCAGGAGATTTTAACGTGTTTTTTTCAACCTGAAGTCCTTCTATTTTTATCCATCTCTGTTAATAATTCGATTTGCTCAAAGCTTGTCTGTAACTTCTAAAGTTTTTTACTTTTATGCATTTTTACTGATATTCTCTCTTTTTAATACTTTTTACCGAAATTCTTTTACTTTCCAGCCCTTTATCAAAATCTCTCATAAGCTTTATATCATGCAGGATAATTACATCGTGTGTTACTCCCTGCAATTTTCCTGTCCGCAGTTTTTTTAATCGGGAAAAAATTCAGTTTTTTCCGGAGGCTTTCGGAAGTGCGGACCTGATTACATGCGTTACTGTAGCAGGAGATTGTGTTTTTCTGGCCTAAGGCCTGAAGACAGAACTACTATTAATTAACCCTGATCTCGATATAAAGGCAGAGAAAATGGCAGAGAAACTCAACCTTAAAGTTATAGAACTGCTTGACGGCAGGCAGCTCTCAATAAGCGGACTCTCGCGGGAACTGAAAGCTGGAGGAATAGAAGAACACAGGCTGGTTCTTACTGGCTACCTCAGGGCACTCAGGGACCTTGAACTTCTGGAGGAGATCGAAGTCCCCCCTGCCAAAATCTATGCTCTGCCTGAAAAAGGTAGGGAGCCTCTGCAAGAAAAAAGCAGGGAACTCAGGCTAGCAGATTCCTCCAATCCTGATGACATTTACCTCACTTTCAGGACCCAACTCCTTAAAATCGATCTGGACTTCCGGATTCCTGTCGGCGTGTATGTAATTTCCAGACTTTTCGAAAGGCCCTGTTTCCGCAGGGAGTTAAAACTTGCAGGGATCACCCAGAAGCACCTTGACCAGTACATGGAAAAACCCGGAATTGTTTGTGAAGCCCCCGACTCTTACCTGAAAAAGGCCAGAGCCGATATAACTAAAATAGAGATCCCCCCTGATGACCCTGCATATGAAATCCGGGAGAACAGGGAAGAGGTAACAAAGCTTGCAAATGAAGTACTTGCAGGGATGATAAAACACAGGATAGACCTCGAAGGTCTCGTAGCAAAAAGCAAGCAAACCACTCTGCTGCCCTGAAAGACCAATAATACCAATCCTGAGATATTCAATCCTGTAAACCTTTACACAGATAGAAATTACAAGCAGGACTCAAACTGCAAATATTAACCTATACCTTATACTGCTGGTCCAAATATGAAAGTTGCCTGTATCCAGATGGATGTGCTTCACTGCAAGAAGCAGGAAAACCTTGAAAAAGCCCTTTACATGGCTTTCAAGGCCGTTGAGAGAGGAGCCGAATTAGTTGTTCTTCCCGAGGTCTTTTCCACAGGCTTTTGCTATGAAAATCTCGATTATGCATCAGAAAGCTTTCCTTCCCCGGTTCTTGAGAACCTGGCATGTTTTTCCGAAGCCAACGACTGTATCATCCTGGGTTCAATTATTCAAAAAGATAGTGGGGAAGATATTGGAGAAGAAAGTGGAAGAGATGGTGGAAAAAACAGTTTTACAGAGAGGGTAAATTATTTTTCCGGAGAAGAAAAGGAAGTACCGGAAAGTAAAAGCTCTGCTCTCTGCTACAATTCTGCTCTCTGCTACAATTCTGCTCTCTACTATAATCTCGGCTTTTGTTTTGAGTCCGGAAACCTTGCAGGCACTTACCGTAAAACTCACCCTTTCAAAAAAGAAAATAGTTATTTCTCAAAGGGCAGTTCAATAGAGCCTATTGCCCTGAAAAAGCAAAACCTGAAAATTGGCTTTGAGATTTGTTACGAGATTCGCTTTCCCGAAGTTGCAAGAAAACTGGCTCTTTCCGGCTCTGATCTGCTTGTGACCACAGCCGCCTTTCCTAACCCAAGGTCCGAGCACTGGAAGATTCTTGCAAAGGCAAGAGCAATCGAAAACCAGATCCCTCACGTCGCCTGCAACCGTACAGGTTCTGCTCCTGACTGCAGTTACTTCGGAAACTCAATGATTATCGATGCCTGGGGTGAAGTAAAAGCCGATGCAGGGGATAAAGAATGCGTAATTGTTTGCGACCTTGACCTGTCCGGGAAAGATGAAATCCGAAAAGCAATTCCTGTTTTTGAAGATCGGAGAACCGAGCTTTATTGATTTTTATTTATTGCCATGCGCAAGATTCCTTACTAATTTTAAATCAAGTTAAAGCATACAAAAAAGAATAGAGGAGATACGGAATATAGTTTCTTGGTGTTTTCCTCATCTTCGTGGTTATAGAGGTTTTTCCGTATCTTCCATGCTCTGTATCTTCCATGCTTTTATAGAGTTCCTTGATTATAGGGGTTTGAGTAAATCTCCCCTATGAGTTTTTACTCTTCCTTCTTTGCCTCAATATAAATTGCAGGCCTCAAAGGTTCTGCAAACCTGGACTTTTTCTGCGGGTCATACTCCGGCAAATCAGCACTCTGGATCTCAATCGGGCAGCCAATTTCTTTTTCCAGGAAAGAAGCTGATTCTTTCAGGAGAGCCTGTTCATCAAGGCCGAGGTAGGCAAAGGTCTCGTAGCGCTCGGCACCCCCGCTCTTGAACTCGGGCACTATTTTCTGGACGAATTTCGGGATCTCCTTGCCAAAACGCTTCAGGTCAGGGTTTGCCATCAGGGTTTTGATCAGGGTGCCTACTTCAAGGGGAGCTTCTACCTGCAGTTCGCAGGCGCACTTTATGGCTGCGGCTTTCCAGGCAGGCGAGGTGTAGAGGTAGACTTTTTGCGGGGTCATCTTTGTTACCCTTATGATCTCTTCAATATCGTTCAACGTACTCTTTACAGCCTCTTCTGCAAGCTCTGCGCCATCATCTATAAGGTCTTCATTGTAGAGCGGGTACTGCGCAAGGGAGATAGGGTCTTCATGCCCCATGGCTTCCCAGATCTCTTCACAGAGGTGCGGGGTAAAAGGAGTCATAAGCCTTACCCAGTTGTCCAGTACGTAGTAAAGCAGATTTTCTCCGCCTCTCCTCTGGTACCACCTGATATCGTTAAGGAGCAGGAAGAAGGAGTTCTGGATAGCTTCCCGCGTCTGGATGGAGTCAAGGGCAGTATTTGTCTCTTTTATGTAGTTCTGCATCCTCGAAAGCATCCAGCGGTCGATCTGCTTTAGCTCTGTGCTGAGGTCTGCCCTTTTTCCGCTGTCGATAACTTCCTTTGCAAAGGAATAGAACCTGTCTACCTGCCTGCGGGCGGAATCGATTCCTGCTTTCTGCCAGTCGGCGTCCTGGGTCTGTTCGGCTGTTGAGAGGATATACATCCTTGTTATATCTGCACCGTAAGCGCTAACCGCACTTTCCAGGGTCAGGATAGGCCCTTTGGACTTACTCATCTTCTGTCCTTCAAGGGAGACAAAACCATTTACTGCAAGAGCCTTTGGCCAGTTTTCCTCTTCAAAGAGAGCTACATGATGGAAGAGGAAGAAGAGCAGGTGGTTCGGGACAAGGTCCTTTCCGGAAGAGCGCAGGTCAACCGGGTACCAGTAGTTAAAGTGGCTGCGAATTTCTTCCACGAGTTCCTGTTTGAGGCCTGTTTCCGCAGAAACTGCTACCGAATCGCCTTTTCCGAGAAGGACATAGTCGAAGAATGAAAGGGTAAGCTGTTCAAGGGCAAGCTCGCCTCTCTCTATGAACCTGGCAATGATATAATAACTCATGTAGATTGTCGAATCCCCGAGGGACTCAATCAACCATTCTTTGTCAAGAGGGAAGCGGGTCCCAAGCCCTTTCCTGCGGGCACATGCCTTGTCCTTGAGCCAATCAACCTTGTTTTCGAACTCGACTCTGTACTCTGCGGGAATAATCCGCATCTGGTCGAGGCATTTGTAAACCTTTGCTTTCCAATCAGGATTTGAGTAGTTAAGGAACCACTGCCCTTTTACCATATTTACAACACAGGGAGTCCCGCAGCGGCAGACCACGGGTTCGCTGAATTCATAGAAGACTTCTCCTGCGTTTGAAGCAATTAAGTCCCTGGTCAGTATGTCTTTTATTTTGGAAACCGGGTATCCTTTATATTTCCCTGTAAGGTCCTTAAGGACTCCACCGTGGAACTCTCTCCTGTACACGATCTTTGTGGCTTCCTCAGCTTTAGGGTCTTTCTGGTTTGCAATTCCCATGCTCTCGACGATTTCTTTTGCAGGGAATTCCCCGAATTCGGGCACCCGGATCAGAGAAATCAGTTCGATTCTCCTGAGGTCTTCGGTTATCCCGTACTCGCTCAGGTCAGCGTCATAGAGGTCGCGGAGGGCGAGGTAGTCAAATGGCGCATGTGCAGGGACACTCATCACTATCCCGCTTCCATTTTCAGGCCTTACGAAGGACGCTGGAAGGGAGATTACTTCATTTCCTGTTACCGGGTTTGTAAGTTTTATCCCTATGATGGATTTTGCAGGCACATCCTCAATATACTCAACTGTCCTGTCCGTAAAGGTGAGTTTCCTGAAAGCTTCCCTGCTGACAACCCAGAACTCTTCGTTTCCGTCTTTCTCAACCCTGGCTTTTACGTAGCCGACTTCGGGGTTGATCCAGAGATTAGTCACTCCGTATGTTGTTTCAGGCCTGAGGGTGGCACAGGGGAGGACCAGGTCTTTATGCCTGAATTTTATTAGAGTATACTCCACGATTGTAGCTTCTTCTCCGTGCAGGATATCGTGGTCTTCAACAGGGTTGTTGTCGTTCGGGCACCATTTCACCGGGTGAGAACCTTTCACGATCAGGTCCTTTTCTCCAAGCCTGATGTACTGCCACTCTATGAACTTTTTGTATGTAGGGTCAGTTGTTGTGAACTTTCGCCTCCAATCGATGGAGTACCCGATCATGCGCATGGCTTTCTCGGCTTCCAGCTTGAAATAATCCACAATTTTTTCGGGGGTATCGAGCGTAGGCAGGATATCTCCTGGGATCCCGTGCAGACGCTCATAGACGTCCATTGTCTGCGGGTCCCGGCTTGCAATCAGTTCGGCAAGTCCCACAATAGGTGTGCCGGTTACGTGGAAGCCCATCGGGTAAAGTACATTGTACCCGAGCATCCTTTTGTGCCTTGCTACCACATCGCCTATTGTGAAGGTCCGGGTATGTCCTGCGTGCAGGTTTCCGTTAAGGTAGGGGTAGGGGATTGTTATGAAAAACTTTTCCCGCTTATCCGGTTCAGCCTGAAAAATCCGGCTCTCATTCCATTTTTTCTGCCATTTGTCTTCGATATCGTGAGGCTTATAGTCCTGCTCCATTCATTTTCACGCCCACAGATAATTATTATAGTATAAAAGAATCTGAAATAGAATCATAAGATGTGAATAATAATAGCAACGGTTAGGAAAGCTGATAAGACATCCCGGAAAAATTTAAAGGATTGAGGGATACCGAACACCGGCTATCAATCTTTCAACTGCTTACGGTTCCGACACGTAAATACTTATCTTCTTATCTAACTGGTAGGGTTCTCTGATTAATTGACTCTCTGATTAATTGACTCTCTGATTAATTGACTCTCTGATTAATCTGATTTTTAAATCAATCAGATTTTTAAATTAATCAGATTAACCTAATTAGTCTGATCCTTTAATCGACTATGTTTTTCCGGCTTTATTTTGCCTTTCCGAAAATTGCTTCCCGGATGGATTCTATGTTTGCATCAACAACAGTCGGCTCTTCGCAGATATCAATCACAGTCTGAGGGTCTTTAAGGAGATGCCCTGTAGTAATGCAAACGACGGTTTCATCCCTGCCTATAACACCCATATCAACGAGTTTCTTAAGCCCTGCAACCGAGGCTGCGCTTGCAGGTTCGACCCCTATGCCTTCGAGCCTTGCCAGGTCTTTCTGGGCTGCAAGGATTTCTTCGTCGGTAACGGACTCCGCAGTCCCGCCGGATTCCCGGATTGCACTGAGGGCTTTTGTTGCGTTTACAGGGTTTCCAATCCTTATTGCAGTTGCAACGGTCTCCGGGTGCTCTTCAGGAATAATTTCCAGAGCCCCGCATTTTATGGCTTTTACTATGGGACAGGAGCCTTCTGCCTGGATTCCGGTCATTTTCGGAAGAGAATCCGTTATTCCGAGTATTTTAAACTCCCTGAATCCCTTGTAGATAGCAGTAATATTCCCTGCATTTCCTACGGGCAGGACAATTCTGTCAGGCACTTTGAAGCCGAGCTGATCTGCAATTTCAAAGCCAATGGTTTTCTGGCCTTCCAGCCTGTATGGGTTGATTGAGTTTAAAAGATAGATCTTTTCCTGGGAACATAGTGTGCGCACAAGAGAAAGTGCATCATCAAAGTTTCCGCGGATGCTGAGGACCTTTGCTCCGTGCATCAGGGCCTGGGCTATCTTTCCAAGGGCAACTTTTCCTGCCGGAAGCAGCACAACAACAGGGATTCCTGCTTTTGCCCCGTAGATCGCAAGGGCGGCTGAGGTATTTCCGGTTGATGCGCAGGCGACGGTCTTCATACCGAGCTCAAGCGCTTTTGTAACCCCAACTGTCATCCCCCTGTCTTTGAAGGAACCGGTCGGGTTCATGCCCTCGTGTTTTACATAAAGTTCCTTAATTCCTATTTTTTCAGCAAGGCGGTCGCATTTGTAGAGGGGAGTCCCGCCTTCCTTTATAGTCACAGGCTCCCTTTCGAT
Source organism: Methanosarcina sp. DH2 (assembly GCF_020804225.1). GTDB lineage: Archaea > Halobacteriota > Methanosarcinia > Methanosarcinales > Methanosarcinaceae > Methanosarcina. The sequence goes on along the minus strand of NZ_WJBI01000018.1, from coordinate 18,630 downwards.
AGGGAGAAGTTTTGCGTATTTCCAGACTGAAGGGCATTCGGTCTTCAGTTTTTCCATGTCAAGTTCAATTGAGGAATAATCGTAAATAACGTCAAGCAGCCCATCACACTCGCTGCAGGTATAGATTACTTCATCTTTAGAATACTCTGCACCGCACTCGATACATTTCAAATGATACATTAAATTGCTCCTGTGTCTGATTTTTGGATTTAAGGTTAATGCCGGGTCTAAAACGGTACCCAACTTAAGATCGGCACGACCCGGAGTTTCAGGTTGACAATCTGGACTTAGAATTTTAAGGTTAATAATCTGGATTTCGGATTAGTATAATATTAGAGTTTAATAATATTTTGTATCCTTAACACGTTACTTGCTTTTAAATTATGCTGTTTTCAGGTTACTCCCCGTCCTGAAGTTGTGCCTGCTCTCAAGTAGCCGTGAAAGAAATATATGGGTTTTTATCTCCTGAGAATTTCAAGGAAAATAAGTAACTCGAATCTCCTGATAAGTTTATAAAAAGGATCACATACTTCTGATAAAAAGAATCCTATATTTTGAAAAGTTTCTCGAAAAGAATGTACGATAGTTTTTAAGGGCATTTATTTATTCTTTCTGTTTTATTTTCTGTTTTACACAGCAGCAAGGACATGCAAGAAAGGGTACTCTGTGGTCTAACTATCTTATGTTCAGTTTTCAATCCAGATGATATATCGTGGCCTCTTTACTCAGGAAATACCCTAGAATTGTCCTTATCAGCACCACAGTTCCCAGCACAATCAGTTCTTCCTGAGTGGGGTCCCTCAGTGTTCTCAGGACATCGGCTGCAATGAAAAATTCCAGCCCAAATACGAGTTTGTTTGTCAGCTCTCTTCTTATATGCTCGTACTTATAATGTTTCTTAAAGGTTTCAAGCAGAATTATCTCTGCGGTCGCCCTGAGCCCTCCGTACACTATAAGGACTGAGCCTACAACATTGAACAGGGAAGAGAATGTGTCCAGAAATAGATTTTCAAGGTCCCCTAATGTCCTTCTATCATCCCCGATATCTAAATCATTATATCCTGTAAAAAGCCCCAATAGCATTTATTTTTTCTGAATATATATTCTTCCTGTCTACTATCCTCAAATTCGGTTTATAATCTTCAAATTAGGTTTATAATCTTCAAATTGGGTTTATAATCTTCAAATTCGGTTCGTAATCTTCAAATTCAATTCTGGAAACTACTTCAATGGAGACTAAACTCTTTTTTTCCAAAACGCAGCTGTACAACAGGACTTCAAGAGAAAAATACATGAAATAGAATAGTGGTCCATTATCTTCCGGTTAATATATTCCGGGAATCCGAAAACGGAATTTCCCGTTTTTCTCTTTTGTGCTGCACGGGGCTATAGCCAGCACTCTACGATCTAAGAAAAAAACAATCTTTATACATGAACACGAATAAAAAACCGAATAATATAGAGAAACGGTCATCCTGCATAAAAACTGTTGTCCTGGCTCCAGACCGCCAGCCTTTCTGTGGCCCTTCGAAAAAAGAAGAAAGAAGAAGTTTGAATGCAGCAAAAAGCAGACATCGAAAACAGTATTTTTCAGATCGAATTTTATTCTGTTTTGTTTGTATCCCACAGACTTTATGTCATTTTCACTTTCCAGTTTTTCTTTTCTTCTTTTTTTTCTTTTCGGAAAAGCCGCTCTCCTGCGTGGAGCGTGACAAAAGCGATTTGGTACAGCGAATGACGTTACAAGGGGCAGAGATATTGTTTAGTCTTCTTGAGCAAAGCTTACTTCCATGTCGACCAGCACAATTGAAGTAGTGCAAAAGAGATCCCGGAAGGAGAAGGAAAAAGACTCGTTTTTGGCTCCTTCCGGGCTGAATTGACTGACAGGGTTCAGAGCAACCGGTCCTGTCGGGCAGATTGCTTTTCAGAATAGCTTATTTCTTTTCCGGGCTTTCCGTCTGTAGATCCGGGACTTTTCCGTATCTTTTTCCGTAAGCTTCGACAGCTTTTGGGGCTCCGAGAAGGAGTTTTCTGGTCCTGTTGTAGACGCTGGGGAACTTCTGAGGGTCCAGTTCTTCAAGGAGGTCTGCTAGGATCTTTACCAGCGGAGCATGGTATTCTGCTTCCATCAGGTCTATGTTTGCAAAGGCATTGAGCAGGTTGACTGTGCTGTATTCGTTTACGGGAGCCAGCTTTCTCAGGATCTCTGTAAAAAGAGTCCTGCCTTCTTCGGTCTGGAGGGACTTCTTGCGGTTGCGGGCAAAGTTTCCGTAAAGGGCACGCTGGTCGTTTGTCTGTTCAATCCTGAAGGCTTCTGACCTTTCCATTTCCCTTACCAGTTCGACTGCATCGACACTGCTGTTGTTTCCAATTACTGCAAGGAAGGCTTCCCAGGAAATAAGGTTCTGCTTTGATTCCGCTTCAAAGGCTCTCAGGACTCCTATCTTATCAGGAGCCGAACTGTTCAGGTACGCAGCAAATGCACTCAATCTGTCTGTTGCACAGGCTGCAGTTTCAAACTGCTGTTTTATCAGGGAGTGGATGTCAGGAGTATCGAGGGTCGCAAGGACTCCAAGGCAGATATTTTTGGCCTGCCTGCTCTTGATTACTCTTGCTGTTTCTTCGAGTGACGCATCCCCGGGAACTGAAACATTTTCAAAGAAGTGGTAGGCAGAAATCAGGGAGTTTTTGTATTTCCAGGCAACTGCCTTCAGTAGCTTCTGCTTTACATCATAAAGTGCCTGATAGCGGTGGGCGAATTCTTCATCTTCTACGGACTCAAAGATGGTCAGGAATTGCCCTCCTGCCCTTTCAAGGAGCTGCCGGTCATTAAAGAGCCTGTAGTAAAGTTCTATAAAGTCTTCAGAGGGGGCCGAACCCGAAACTTTAAGGAGCCTCAGCTTTTCCCGGTCCACAAGGGTATGGAATGCTGTAAACCTGCCTGTGATATCGCTGTCCTTTCTGACCTGCAGCAGGAGCTCTTCCTGGCTTGCTCTGTAAACAAGTTTCCCGTAGAAAGAGTACCCCCTGTTCAGGGAAAGGAAGGCAGGCATGTCCACGTTTTCAACCGGAATCTCTGCAGTCTCTCCGCTGACCCTTACCAGCACCTCAGCAAGGTCTTTTCCGTTTTCATCCACAAGGGCTGCTTTGAACGGGAACTCCCAGGGCTTTCCGCCAGCCGGGAAGTGCTGCTTGAGGAAGAAAGTGAACTTCCGGGAAGGCCTGTCGTATTCGGCAGAGACTTCGACCACAGGGAACTTTGTCTGCTTCAGCCAGATCTCAGCCATCTCTTTTAAAGGCACTCCGCTCTCTTCTTCCATAACCTCTATCCAGTCCTGTGTAGAGGCATTGGAGTGCTGGAACTTTTTGAAATAACGGTCCAGAGCCCGGACAAAAGTATCCTTTCCTATGAGGGTCTCGACCATGCGTACGTATTCAGGGGATTTTACATACGTAACCGCAGTGATCAGGTCATTGGGGTCATTAAAACCGTCAGGGATAATAGGCATGGAAGCAGCTCCCGAGTCCAGGGCAAAAGTCCCGGACGCCGGTGCAAGCAGTTCGAGCACCCTCCCGAGCCTCTGGTAATCCTCGCCGAAAAGGAAAGCATGGTACTGCTCTTCCACGTGCACGGTCACAGCTTCGTTCAGCCAGATCTCAAACGGGCTCTTTCCCGTGACCTCGGACCCGTTCTGGTTGTGGTAATATTCGTGCACCTTGACCCTTATCATGTACTCAAAAGCAGAGTCCGTTATCTGCGGAAAAGGCATAATACGGTTTGTGGTAATCGTTGTGTTCCCCACATTTTCCATGCCCCCGAAGTCCGAGTTCTGCATCCCTATTTCCCGGTATACTGTCCCTGTATATCTGTACCCCGGAGTAATGGTCTCGACAAGCTCTGAAAGCTCTTTCCTGATCTTTTCTAGTTCTCCTTCTTCCTGCCCTGATTCGGGTTTTGCCTCAAGTTTTATTTTCTCCCGCCTGCGGACAAGCTCCCAGAGCCTTTCCCGTACCGACAACTTATCCTGGTCGAACTGTTCAGGCCCGGTAAAGAGGTGGACCCACATTACACAGTCGTGCAGGATATCGAGCGCTTTTTCGGCAGCCCAGGCGTTTGAATCCGGCGGCACCAGGAGTTCGAGAGTGAAAATGCCCCCGTCCGGATATTCAAACTCCCTTACAAAAGTCGAATAAGTCCCTGCCCCGAGGAAAAAGAGATAGGTTGCCATCGGCGTTATCGAATTATCATAGACAATCTTGTCCCTTCCCGGCTTTACGGTATGCCTCCCTACCAGCACGTCCCCGTTTGTGATAAGGTTCGTGTACCTCGAATCTGCAATAATGGTTGTCTTGTAAGTGCACTTTGCAGTCATATCATCAATGCAAGGCACGATCCTCTGGAACCCCCACTGCTGGCACTGCGTGATCTGCTGCGGAGGAGCTCCTGCAGGCGTTTCGTCGTAGTACAGCCCCTCAAGGATATTCCTGGTCGGCCTGCATACCGTATCCGTAACAACCACAATCTCAGTATGTGGCGGGACCTCATCCCTGAAATTAATCTCAAGGATTGCATCATCCTGTCTGTGTCTATAAGAAACCTCTGACTGTATGCAGCTCACAGCCCTGATCTCAAGGTCCCTGCAGTTCAACTCCAGTTTCTCAATAGGAGCATCCTTTGTCCTGACCCTTAACAGGGACTTCACATTCGTCCTGTCATCATAGATATCAAACTCCATGTGCATATGCAAAACGTCAACAGTAAGCTCCCCGAAATCCTCGGGATAATATTTACAAAGTCTACATTTCATAAAAGTGTCACCGGATGAAAGTTATGAGAGTTATATTGTGGGATAGAAAAGGGAGGTATGGGATTTAAAGGTGTAGTTTGGGAGAGAGGGGGAAATATCAAATTTAATCTCCAAAATCATCTATATAAATTACTGCTGAAGACATTTTTCATAAATGTATTTCATTATATGTCTCACAATCTCAAAAAAAAGAGGCAGCTATTTATTCTCTAAAAATAATTTCATCTTGATCTTATTTCTCATGCTTTTAGACCAAGATGATATTGATGAGCAAAATTGAAAGAACTATTGAATTAGTCAAAGAATTAGCCGAGAATTTTGGAGCAAAAAATAAAGATATCCCAAATGCTTACACTTTCCGGAATAACACAAAGGAGGATGCACTTAATCAAGGTGGAGCATTTTTTGGTTTAATTTCTCCAGAGGAAGAGGCATCTGGTCCTTATCATGATTTTTCTCTTGTTATCTTTCCAGATAAAGATGATAATCCTTGGTTAATTTCCCTTGTGGTTGGTTCGTTAGGGTTTAAAAACGATTATGAACTTGCAGCTTTGCCTGGAGTTCGAAGATTATTTTCTTCGATTGTTAGTGAGGATGGGTTCTGTAAAACCTCTTTTTTGGATATTGAATCGAATTTACTAAAACAGATCAAACTAAAGGTCCCAAATCTGGATAAATCTTTACAAAATTATTCTAAACTCATTTCTGCCTATGAAATTATTTGGGATCCTGAATCCGAGAATGGGAAAAAAATTATTGCAGGCTTTGTTGCAGCCTATGCTCAGTTCAGAAATTTTCCGCGAAATTCATCTCAAAGGAAAGCTGTTTCTAAAGCAATTGCTGCTGTCTCAAAAATAGAGGATGTAAATGAAGAGAATGAAGTACTAAAACTGGTTCTGAATAGAAAATTTGTGGTTCTTCAAGGGGCACCAGGAACCGGAAAAACTAGATTAGCAAAAATTGTTGCTCGGGATCTAAATGCAGAAATTTTCTTCACTCAGTTTCATGCAGAAACTAGTTACAGTGATTTCATTTATGGAATAAAGCCTAACCTTGATGCTGGAAATGTTTCTTATGTTGAGCAAAAAGGAATTTTTTATAAATCCTTAAAAAAAGCTAACGAAAATCCTGAAAAAAACATTGTTCTGATTATCGATGAAATCAACAGAGCAAACCTATCGAACATTTTAGGTCCAATTTTCTATCTTTTCGAGTATCAGTTAGAAGATGAAGACGAATCAATAGATATGGACATTGGTGGCGGCTATCGGGTAAATAAGGTTCCTTCAAATTATTATGTAATCTGTACTATGAATACCGCAGATAGAAGTTTAGCTGTTGTTGATTTCGCACTAAGAAGAAGATTTGCTTGGTATACTCTAAAGCCTAAAGATATTGAAATTATTGGTGAAAGACAATTTTTCAGAGATGATTTTAGAGAGTTTGGTCGAATTTTTAATTTATATGCGAGCAGTGATGAGTTGTCACTGCAACCTGGTCAAGCCTATTTTATAGCTAAAACCGAAGAAGAGATGAAAGATCGGATTAAGTATGAGTTGTTGCCTCTGATTAGAGAATATCTTGCTGAAGGTCTTTTATCAAATTCAAAAGATGAGTTCTCAAAGTACTTCTATGACAGAGTGGGTGAGGTTTTGTTTGAATGATATCTCAAGATAATATTTTTCTTGAAATTCCTTGCCTTACTGAAAAATCCCAAGCTCTTTCAGGCGTATTTCTCGCGAAAAGATGGTTTAAAAATGCTGATAGAAGATATCTAGTCGAATCCTTACAAAAATTCGTTGATTTCAATAAAGATTTATTTGACTTCCTAGGGGTTGTCCCGTATATTGAAGGAAGTGGCAAGAATGTCTCCTTAAGTTTTAGGTCTGATCGCTTTATTGGTGTGATTCCTTTAAGATCACCTGATAATGGAAAACAGATCGGAGATTTCGTGGTTAGACCACGTTATACTTCAGCAACGGATCAGTTTTTAGAATATGTTGAAATTGTGAATTTATTGGAATCTGAAATAGCTCCTGAATTCAAACATTCTATTTCTCTTTTATCTCACAATTATCTGAAACCACCATTTTATTTAGAGGCTATGAAGTTTGTAAAGTTGCTAGAAAAAGCTATAAGAATAAATTGGCGTAAATTCCAGACAACTACCAAATTGTATAGATATCCCAAGTCTCAAGTTGATTGGAAAAAATACATTGAAAAGGAATTTGATCCGACAAAAAAACTACTTTTTCCTTGTCATGATAATATACTAAGCAAATTGCATAGTGAGTTCTTCGAACTAAAATATGTGTATAGTATTGCAAAAAGTGAAATCAATTCAGTTAGAACTCCTCAACATATAAAGTATCAATTTCAGGATATTTTTGCTCATTTAGACGACTTCTTATACGAATTCTCCGAAAAATCCACAAATGAGCTTTATCTTCGCTATTCAGACCCTGCTGTTATTAAGGAATTAAAAAAACAAGGAAACAAAATCTTAAATGGAAGTCTTGAAGAAACTACTGCTTGGAGAATCGATTTTTCTCTTCTGTTTGAAAGGTATGTTCAATATCTTTTTGGGCAAATTTCTTTAGCGATCGGAGCAACTCAGTTAAACAATCACAAAATTAGACAATATCCCGGTGTTAAACCTCCTTGGAGCTTAAGTTATCTGGAGCCGGATATTGTTCTCATGAAAAATGAGCTTGATATAATAATTGACGCAAAATATAAGTCTCACTTGTTTAACTTAAAAAGCACTACAGAAGAGTTAAAGGAAGAGCATAGGAAAGACCTGCATCAGTTACTCGCATATACCATTTTTACTAGAAGTGAAAATAAAATTGGGATTCTATGCTATCCTTATAGTCAACAGTACATCTCAGAATTAAATTATTTTTTTCCATTCTCTCAGATTGGAAGTAAAATACTCTTAGTAGGCGTTCCGATGCAGAAATCTAAGATAAATGATTTCAAAAAATTGATAATCGAAAATATCTCGAAAATCGAGGTAGAAAATTTAGCTTAATTTCTCTCTTTGAATCCTCCAATTCCGGTTAAGTTCTGAGCAGCCGACCACAGCCAAAAAATAAAAATACACTCTTGAAAATCTCCTGCCGCCTGAAACTTCCAGCCCCAAAATTTTTCAAATTAAAAAAAGAAAAAAAGGAAATAAGATCTGAAAAGCAAAAATGCCTCTCAGTCAACCTCGACAGTGAGTGTAAAGTTATCCTCTGTGCCGGTTGTATTCTCCCAGGGTTGTTTGTATATGCCGCTTACCTGCTGGCTGCCCTCGCTCGCGGCTTCGATTATCCATGAATGAGTTCCGGGAACACCAGCCATATCTTCAGGAGCTTCATCCTGGGTATAATAATCGTTGAGAATAGTGAGCCCCTCGCTCAGGTTGAGTTGCCAGGAGTAGCCTGTGGACGGGTTTTCCCTGAGTTGAAGGGTAAAATCCTCTCCATTTTTGAGACTTATGCTTGTTCCGTTGTCAGCTTCGGTTACTACCTGCCCTGTTTCCACGTTTTCATTGACTTCGGTTGTATTATTTTCAGCCGTGTTATTTTCGGTAACATTTTCGCCTGTCACGTTAGACGTTTCCGGAGTTTCAGGCGTAACCTGCTCGGAATCTTCAGGAGTTTCATCTTCTGCTGGCTCTGCATCTTCGGTACAGCCGGCTGCAAAGACAACAGCAGCAATGACAAGGAGCATTGCTATTATCTTTAAAATTTTCTTCATAACTATTCCCTCAAAAATTCTCTTCCTTTAAGTTCTAATGCCTAATTTATTGTACTTTCTTACTGGTTATCGTACTTATTTCTGGTATTACTGGTCTCTGAAAATAAATTATTAAAAATGATTGATCATCATATTCTACAGTTTTTTGAAAATCAACATTTCTTGCAGAATTTTGACGAAGGCTGCCAGGTAAAAATAAATCAGGGCGGATTAAGATGAAACATGAAGGTCTTATTTATACCTTTCAGAAAACATCCAGACATTCCTGGCAATAAATGTTAGTAGTAACTTTCTTTTGGATTAAAGTTTTTCGTTTTTATTAGAAATGTAAAGTAGAGATATAAAGTAAAGTCAGGTTCAGGTAATCTGCACGTTCCAGATATGTCCGGACTAGCAGGCTGCATACATAATAAATCCCTTAAAATCCCCTAAAAAATCCCCTAAAATCCCCTAAAATCTCCTAAAAAATCCCCTCCCGCCGGAGAAGTTTCCAGCTCCACAAATCCCACTTTTATTCAAACTTCCAGCTTTAGGAGGTCTAAGGCTAATCCCCGTCATTTTAATGGCGGGATACAGCCGTCAACTTCTACATAACAACTTTTATTTCAGTCGAATACCCCGCTAGCTTGCTGCGGGGATGGAAAACTTCCCCGGTAACCGTTAATGATAATATGATTTATCAATCCCATTTTTTGGTTGTTAACTTCTGCTCAAACTAAATTGTTTAGGGATATTATCTCCTTTAACGGAATTTGGAGCGGTGGCGCGAACATACCCCGTTGCTTGCAGCGGGGTGCGCCAGCGCAACTTTGATTTAGGTAAAATTACATTATACTGTAATATGCTTAAAGTTAATCGTTATAGAATCTATCCAACAAAATCTCAGGTTACAAAGCTTAATTCTACTTTGGAACTATGTAGATGGGTCTATAATGAAACTCTGGCATTAAGAAAGAACGCTTGGGAATCTGAACAGAAAAGAATCAGTTATTACGATTCTAAGAAAATGATCCCTATCTGGAAGAAAGACAAACCAGAACTAAAAAATGTTCACTCCCATACTCTTCAAGATGTGACTATGCGTGTTGACCTTGCTTTTCAAGCCTTTTTCCGAAGAGTAAAAACCGGAGAAAAAGCAGGTTATCCTAGATTTAAAGGTAAAGGTTGGTATGATAGCATTACTTACCTGCAATCTGGATTCTCCTTAAATGGAAATACGTTAAGTCTTTCCAAAATTGGAGATGTAAAAATCAAACTGYATAGACCATTTGAAGGAAACATTAAACGCTTAACTATCAGGAAAACTTCAACTGGTAAATGGTTTGTATCAATCCTTACTGATACTGAAACTTATCAACCACTTGAACCTTCTGATAAGTCAGTAGGCATTGATGTTGGAATCCTCTCTTTTGCTACATTATCAAATGGAACTTATGTTCCCAATCCTAGATTCTACATTCAAGAAGAAAAGACACTAGCAAGAGCTAACAGAAAATTATCTAAAGCTGAAAAAGGTACTCCTGGAAGAAAAAAATGCCTTAAAACATTGTGCAGAGTCTATGAAAGGATCACTAACAAAAGAGAAGACTTTACTCAAAAACTCAGTAAAAGTCTTGTTGATAATTATGGTATGATCTGTTTTGAAGATCTTAACATTAAGAACATGTCAAAAAATCACAATCTGGCTAAACACATTCTTGATGCTGCYTGGAGTAAACTTGTAACTTATACTTTCTACAAAGCTGAAAACGCTGGTAGAAAAGTAATACTTGTTGACCCCAAAAATACATCAAAAATGTGTTCAAGTTGTGGTATGTTGGTAGAAAAAGATCTGTCAGAAAGAACCCATAATTGTCCTTTCTGTGGCTTATCTATTGACCGTGATCTTAATGCTTCCATTAATATTCTCAGACTGGGATTGCAGTCTGTTCGTAAAACCGATAGATGCCCCTCATTTCAATGAGGGGAGCAGTCACTAAAACCTCCGTACTTTTCCAGTTTTAGTTTTTATTACCAATGCACCAGGTATTTGCGTTTTCATGCCTGAAGCAAATCTACTCCAGTGAACTTACCGAGTTGAGAAACGAAAAAGCTAAAAATTACTAAACTCACTTTGAAATGATTTCTCATTTTGAAATGATTTAACCGAATGTTAGAGAACAACCTACTTTTGCAACATCTCATTGTTAACTTTTCGGGCAGGTCCCAGTTACCGAAGATTACGCTGAGCTTACTGTACAATAATTAAAATAATTATACAAAAATAAATTGAAATTATTACTAAATGTTTTCGGAGAAACTTGTTCCCATCAGGATTATAAATTAACAGATCACCTGTTCATCATGGGTACAAATATATTTATAATTATTAAATAAAATAACATACACTACCAGGATAAGTCAAAAACATATTTAGACTCTTTTCAATGGTATATGGGGATGGAATATGGAAAATAAAGCTCGACAAATACTTGTAATTTTTTTAATTCTTATCGCATCAGCGACAGTTGTCTCGGCTGGAACAGAAACTCAACTCACGCAAGATGAGCGATTAACACTGAGGACATCAATCTATGCTAACCATGTTTTCTGGACAGAAATTGCTGGGAATGATGTACATGCTTATGATCTGACTACAGGAAAACGAACAGATATTGTTGGTAATTCGGTAGTAGGCAAAATTAATGCATATGGGGATAAGGTTGTATGGACCGGGGATGATGGCGACTCTGTTTATATGTGCGACGTTTCTACAAATAATGAAACTATGATAGCATCTGAACGGCGTAGCCCTGATATTTACGGCAATTACATAGTTTATACTAATAACTATTACTATGGGCAGGATCACGAAAATGATGGTGTTTATCTTTACAATCTTAATACCCATAATGAAACTAAGATCGCTGCAGTTTACAGCTCTCCTGCCATCTACGGAGAAAAAGTGGTGTGGTCGCAGGAGAATGGCGACAATGGTTATGATATCTACTTACATGACATATCTACCCAACAAACAGGCACAATAACAACTACAAATAGCTCAATACCCGAATCCGAACTCGATATTTGCGGAAATGCCGTAGTATGGACGGAATCAGGCAACGTATATATTTATGATATTGCTTCCTACAAAACAACTCAGGTTACCAATAATGGAGACGCGTATCAGCCAGCAATCTATGGTGACTGGATAGTATATACAATCGGCGACCCTTATAGCGGCGGTAGTAAGGATATTTACATATATGAGATATCTGCTGCCAGGACAACTCGCATAACTACCAGTGACCTTGCTTTTGCTCCATCTGTCTATGGCGATAAAATCGTATATGCAGATTGTCGCAATGATCCGGATTTTGAAGAAGTAAGAGATATTTATCTCTATGATCTCTCAAATACATCAAATAATATTGTTGCAAATTTCACCAGCAATGTTATCTCAGGAACTGCACCTCTGAACGTCTCTTTTTCTGACACCAGTGAAGGAACACCGAATACATGGTACTGGGATTTTGGAGACGGAGCTATTTCAAACGAGCAATACCCGGTTCATACTTATTTATCAGCAGGAAACTATACAGCCTGTCTGACAGTAAGTAATGCAAATGGTACGGATTCAAAGTTAGCTACAATAAATGTACGCAACAAATGTTGAACAGATATATGAGCAAAAGAAAAGTCTAAACATTTTCGGAAAAGAAAGCACAAAAATGCATGGTTTTGAAATAGGTTCCTGTATCGTTTGCCTACTTAGAGCCTATCCGAAAAGTGGTTACCTGCTATAACTTTTACAATATGCAATATGCAAAACCGGAACGGATACTCTGACATTATAGACCTATTGTGACTTTTCAACATGCATTACTGACTTTTCGGATAGGCTCTTAGTGTGTTCCTGTTTAAAAGAAGATATAAAGTGAATTATGCAAATAGAGCAGAACTTTGATCAGGTCTGGCAGATAGGCAGATTCACTCCATTAATTCATTCTTAATATCTGTCCTTTTATCTGTCCTTTTATCTGTCCTTTTATCTATCCTTTTATCTGTCCTTTTATCTATCCTTTTATCTGTCCTTTTATCTATCCTTTTATCTGTCCTTCTGCCAGTATTTTAGAAAAATGAACAGAGGAATAGCAGAGATTTTTGCCGCAAAATTAAGAAAAACAGAATTTCCATGTCAATTATTGCTGAAGTGTAAGCATATAAATCGGATTTGTCTGTTTCTCCGTATGGTGATGACATGACAAAAGCACGAAACATCGCAATCTATGGAAAAGGCGGAATCGGAAAATCAACTACTTCCTCTAATCTTTCAGCGGCTCTTTCGGACCTGGGCCTTACAGTAATGCAGATTGGGTGTGACCCAAAGAGCGACTCCACAAATAATCTGAGGGAAGGAAAATCAATTCCTTCAGTCCTTGATGCTTTAAGAAAAGGAAACAGAATTGAAGTCAGTGATATCGTTTATGAAGGCTTCAATGGGATCCTCTGTGTGGAAGCAGGAGGTCCGGAGCCCGGGATCGGATGTGCCGGCAGAGGCATTATTACTGCAATTGAGCTCTTAAGGCAGAAAAATGTCTTTGAGGAATTCAAACCTGATGTTGTAATCTATGACGTGCTTGGAGACGTTGTCTGTGGAGGATTTTCAATTCGTATCCGTGAGGGTGTTGCAGAGCAGGTCTACACAGTCGCATCCTCGGATTTCATGGCGATATATGCAGCCAATAATCTCTTCAAAGGAATAAGGAAATATGCAAATAATAGCGGTGCACTGTTTAGCGGCATAATTGCAAATTCAATGAACCAGCAGATTCAAAGAGACATAATAGATGACTTTGCAGTTCAGACAAAGACGACGATAGCAGGGTACGTACCTCGTTCGCTTGATGTTACAAGAAGCGAACTCAGAGGACAGACTGTAGTCGAGCATGTACCGGAATCGGAACAAGCTGAGCTGTACAGAGAACTTGCAAGAGGCATTTTAAATAACGATAATAAATATGTGCCTGCACCTCTCGAGTCTGATGAACTCAAAGTATGGGCTGAAAGCTGGTCAGACATACTCCTCAGGGAGCGTGAAGAAGAGATAAAAAGCAGCATTGGAAGAATAACACCAGTAATCTCGGAAGCATGAAACATATTTACAGCTCATCGTTACAGCTCACCTGTCAAACTTCTGTTGTAGCTTCCCATACTCTCTATACAGCAGGGGTTTCGAGCTTCTTAACTTTTCTCAAAACACCTTGCTTCTGAAATTATTTTTTAGTAGCGGCAGGTTATTTCAGCCCTTGAACCATATACAGATATTGTAATTTTAAATCTTGTAATTTTAAATCTCAATTTTTTTCTTTTCTGCGTAGATACACAGCCAGATCCTTGATATTGGGAATTTTATAGTTTATTGATAATTTTAAAGTTAAGTGATATTCTTTCGGGCATAAGAATGGGACTTAATGTAAGGATTCAATGTGGAGACGCAATGTTTTTATAACTTCAGTAATAAGGATAGTTCACAATTGTGAATTGAATGTATTAATGCCCTAAATGAAGATCATACATTGCTGGTAAGGATAATGGGATTAAGTAATGGAGATGTAAAAGAGAACAAAAGTTACCGAATTATGATTGATTCGGAGGGAACAGGCCACATCAGGATAATCAGGCGTATTAATTTAAAGACGCTAATAGAAATTTTTAAGGATCTTTACCTGGAACTTAAACCTGATCCTGATAAAAGCCGCATATAATCATTTATGTCTCCCGTTCGGTCTATGAAGAGATGTCAGATAATATGAAGGATTTCCACGATTTTGCAATTTTATGTGTGGATGGGAAATTTGATCTGATTATTATGAGCTAATTTCTCAGTTTTTTGAAAAAAAATCCTTATTTGAGAAGAAAATCCTTGAAAACCTTATCAGGGTATTTCTCTATTCCGGATACTGGAAGACACATTTGTGTTAATAATTTAGAATTAACAATACTATTTTTGTATTACTGGGGCGAAAACTATTCCTTTTGTGTCCATCCACTGGATGCGAGCCAAAAGGTTTAAAAATAAAGAACTCTTCTATGACGATGGTGATCTACTATGAGGGATCGTTTTTGTTGAAAATGGATCTGTGAATAACAATCTAAATGACATTAGGTACGAAAATCTCGAAAAACTGCCCCCGTCTGCAAAGCTGGTATTTAAAACCCTTGAGTCAAACGGGCAGATGACACAGAAAGATATAATTCGTGAAACAATTCTTCCTTCACGCACAGTCAGATATGCACTAAACAGGCTAAAGGAAGAAAAGATCCTGATGGAAAAGTTTTATTTCCTTGACTCACGCCAGAGCCTTTACGAAATAAAGAGGCAGGTGAGTAGTGCTCTTGCAGTCTGATGTAATGTAAAGTAATAAATTGCTCTTTCGGGCAAGCGTGTTTTACAATGTACCTTTGTAAAACCACTCGAACTGAAATATGATCTTGAATCTTGAGGTTTTTATCTCACTATTTTTTTAAATTCTGATCTCCTGTACTTCATACGGGCAAGTCTAAAAAATGCGGGTATAAGGTACAGGTAAAGATACAGGTATAAAGATACAGGTAAAGATACAGGTATCGATTAGTAAAATTATTCTAAGGCTAAAGCTTGTTATTTTAGTTTCTCGAATTCATAATATGCCAGGTAATTATATATTTGACAAAATACAAATTCGCACTTGCCAGTTTACTGTAATTTGCTTGCATACTATTGTCCGACTGATGGCAATTCAAACTCGTAGGGGAGGGATTAACAGAAGAATCCCGGGGTGAATTGCTATGAAGAATCCTGGATAAACTGCTATTGAGGGGGTAATTATGGATCTCAACGAGAAAATAGACATGGTAGGGCGTTTATATCTTGCTCTTGAACAGATTGAAAACTGCACGGAATTCTCAGCTTTGATTCCGGAAGTCAGGACGAATTTTGTTTACGCATCAAAAGAATCAACCAGTCCTGAAGACGTTCTTGCAGTTGACGGAAGAATTACCGTAGTTGATAAACTTCCAAAAGCTGCCGGAAAAATAAAATTTGGGGTTTCAGGCTATATGGCGCACCTTATTCTGGAAATCCGAAAACATGACCCTGAGATAAGGTCTGCAATAGATTTTGCAAATTCTCCGCAAATTGCCGAATTTCTGAAAAATTACTGTAAGGAAAAGGGATGGGTATTTTCAGGTATAGACAGGCGCTCTGAGCCTGAAAGTATAAAAGATCCGGATGAAGCGTCTGCATCCTGGGAAGTCGAGGAAGCTATTCGAGCTGCCGGAGGAAAGGTTCCCAGGGTATTCTGCGAAACAGGGGCTGTTGGAAAAGAGCCGGTAAGTATTCTTGTAGGTAAAGACCCGCTCGAGATAGCAGAACAGATCTGTGAGCTTGCAAAGAGATTTAATAAATCAAGACAAGGCTCCAAATAAAAGGAATATGAACTTTCAGAATGATGTCCAGAAAAGAGATGAAAAATAGGATTCATGTCGCGAAAATAGACCTCGACAAGTCCATTTCGTGATTTTAAAAAAGCCTGGAGCAAGGCACGGCTCAATACCAGTTCCTCTAAGGAAAGATATGGATAGCGGAGTTCCCCCTACAATAAACCAGATTTAGCTATTCTTCCTCTGGTATTCTCTTGTCTTTCTCTTGTCTTTTTTTATCTTCCTCTGACCTTCTTTTGATCTTCTTCTGACCTTCTTTTGATCTTCTTTTATCTTCTTCTGATCTTCTTTTATTTTCTTCTGATCTTCTTTTGATCTTCTTTTATCTTCTTCTGATCTTCTTTTATTTTCTTCTGATCTTCTTTTATCTTCCTATGATCTTCTTCTGGTCTTCTTTTATCTTCCTATGATCTTCTTCTGGTCTTCTTTTATCTTCTTCTTACCTTCCTCTTATTATACCTCCAATTCACGTTTTCTACTCCTTGATTTATTTGATTGCAAATATAGTTTAGTTTTCATACATGTGATATATCAAAGTTACTAATCTATGTTTCAAACAAAAAAATGATATCACGAGACTTTATCTGTAATTGAAAATGGAAGCTTTCCACTAAAATAGTAGTCATTTTTTGTTTAAAAAAAATGATTCATTATCATCATAAATCGTAAACTGATAAGATATTTAGGCTGGCAAGTATATTATTTTAAGAGAATTACTATACAGTATAAAATTACTGTACAATATGAAAACTGTTTGAGGTGGTGTATTTGGGGGTTATAATAAACGGGATATATTGGCTTATATGGGTAGTTATCACTGTGGCAACTGCAATCTCTGGTGGAAACGCCGATCCTAATGTGTTTTATCCTGAAACCAGCGAATTCTATTATGTAGGGGCAACCGGAGAGCCTATTGAACTTATAAACAATCCAAACTCAACTGATCCGACTTATCAGGAAATGATTACATTCCTTAGGGCTGATAAGACTGATGAAATCGAATATGATCCGGATAGTTTTATGTGTGGGGATTTCGCGGAAGCGGTCCACAACAACGCTGAAGCGGCCGGTATAAAAGCAGCATGGGTAAGTATAGACTTTGTAGGTTATACGGAAGGACATGCCTGCAATGCTATTAATACCACAGATAAAGGCCTGATCTTTGTAGACTGCACAGGAATTTATCCTTATGAACCTGGCAACCGGGACTGTACTGCAAATATAGAAATTGGGGAAATATATCAACCGAGTGAACTGTTTACTTCCGGAGAAATATATGACCAGATGGGCGTAGTTAGAAATTTTGAAATTTACTGGTAATTCACTCCCATACAGCCCATAGACCTAAACTTTACATAACTCAAACCTTATATACAGACCAAACTTTACAGACATCTCCTTGGATTTGCTGCCTCCTTCCTGAGAACCTGAATCCAGTCAGGAGACTTTACACCAGGGTACTCGTATCCCAAAAGAAAGATCTCACTGAATTCTTCGCCTTTAACCGGTACGGATCCGGTTACCTCATACGTTGGGAAAGGAACCTGAAGAACTCCTTTTACTGTTTCGCCTTCTTCCAGTTTCGTAAGTCTGGTGAGATTATCTGCAAAAAGAGCTTCTTCGGCATTATTTGCAGTCACGATGGGTATTGTACGGATCGAGTGATATATACATGATTCAATTACGGCGAACCCCAGTACAAGCTCTTTCCAGATCATAGGTTTGTCTTTATCGGTTATCTCTTCCATATTTACCCCCCAGAAATTAAACGTTTGAATTGCAATATGTTTTGAGTTGTTTATACAAGGAATAGGATCGTAATTGATAAGTCCTTTTCTTTCTATGATATCAGCATCAGTAATACCTTTCTTGGTAACAGAATTCATTTAATTCAAAACAAAATAAGATGAACAAATAAAGCTATCCAGATTTAAGCTAGCTATCCAGATTTAAGCTAGCTATCCAGATTTAAGCTGGCTATCCAGATTTAAGCTAGAAAATAAATCCAGCTACCTGGGCCTTTTTAAATTAGATTAAATTTTTGTAACTATTCAGAGTATAGTTAACGGCGCTCCCTTGAGCGCCGCTATAATACCCTCCAAAACAGGTAATCCGTTCTTTCTAATTGTAGAGATGTAAGCTCTAATTCTGCAGAAAGCTTCCGCTCCTTGTGTTGTTCTGAAAGTTCCTGATATCTTCTGCTGTAGTTTCATCATCCTGATATCTCTTTCTGCTTGATTATTCTCAAACGGAACTTTCAAATCTGTCAGGAATCTCAGGATCTTTTCTTTATGTTCTATAAACCTATCCAGCAGATTCCTTGCTTTAGTTTTTGGATTCTTTCCACGTTTTCCTTGCTTTTCAGGATTTAGAGATTGTGGATTTTCTTCAATTCCTTTAATTATGATAGCATCGAACCTTTCTTCCAATGCTTTAATTTGCTCAAAATCCAGTTCTTTGACTTGCTCCTTGCATTCGTCGGTATACTTTTTCATCTCAGTGAGCAGTTCATTCATTTCTTTAGCCCACTGCTGTTTATAGTTCTCTTCAATTCCAGCAAGTTCTCTCTGTAAATGAGCATTACAGAGAGCATGATCACAGTCATAAATGT
>NZ_WJBI01000036.1 GCF_020804225.1 Methanosarcina sp. DH2 | reverse complement strand
AAGCAGGGCTGTGAAGTCCTGTGGACCGTTCACAAACGAAAATCCTGGTAATAGTAGCAGCATAGCAGGGTGAGAATCCCTGCCGCCGAAGGGGCCAGGTTTCCTCGGCAATGATCGTCAGCCGAGGGTTAGTCGGTCCTAAGACGTACCGTAATTCGAGTACGCCAAAAGGGAAACAGGTTAATATTCCTGTACCATTTAGCACTGAGCTCTGACGTTTCAGGGCAGGCCGAGCGGCGTCGTCGCGCCGTCTAAGCAGCGAATCCCGTGGAGAGCCGTAATGGCGAGAAGCGGGCGAATCTGTTATGGCTAAAGTCGGCTGCACCCAGGAACCCGTGAAAAGGACAGCTAAATGTCCGTACCGAGAACTGACACAGGTGCCCCTAGCTGAAAAGGCTAAGGCGTGTCGGAGTAATTCAGTTAAGGGAATTCGGCAAATTAGCTCCGTAACTTCGGGAGAAGGAGTGCCTGCTGTGTAGACAGCAGGTCGCAGTGACCAGGGGGCTCTAACTGTCTAATACCAACATAGGAGATTGCAAACCCGTAAGGGCTAGTACAATCTCTGAATCCTGCTCAGTGCAGGTACCTGAAACCCCGGTTCAACGGGAAGAAGGGCCTGTAAACAGCGGGGGTAACTATGACCCTCTTAAGGTAGCGTAGTACCTTGTCGCTTAATTGGCGACTTGCATGAATGGATCAATGAGAGCCCTACTGTCCCTAACTGGAGTCCGGTGAAGCTTACATTCTAGTGCACAGTCTAGAGACCTCTAGGGGGAAGTGAAGACCCCGTGGAGCTTTACTGCAGCCTGTCGTTGGGTTGTGGTTCTGGATGTACAGTGTAGGTAGGAGACGTCGAAGCGGGTGCGCCAGCATCCGTGGAGTCGCAATTGGGACACTACCCTTC
>NZ_WJBI01000033.1 GCF_020804225.1 Methanosarcina sp. DH2 | reverse complement strand
TGCAGCAGGTAAGCACTTCGGTACAGAATGTCAGCGAGCTTGCCCAGAAAACAGTTGACATTCTTCTGGAAAATTTCAATGTTTCGGGAGAAAAGAAAAACAATCAACCCTCTTCTGGAAAGCCGCAGCATTTCGATAGGAAGGGAAAGTCTAAAGAGAAATTCTAAATTGTAGTTTGTACTGAATTGTTTGATATAACTTTTCGAGTTCAGGCTAATGGAATTCATCAGTTTGTATTCTGCAATTCCCATTAGCCCTATTTTTCAGGTGATATAGAATGAGTTATAATGCTCAAATTGTAAATGTGGATAATAAAGAAGGGAGATAAAGTCCATTTTTTATGAATAAATGAGTTATTATGTCTGTTTTTATCCTATCTATATATAAAAGCTATATATAAAAGCAGTTAAGAAATATTTGAAATTTTGGTCAGACGGAATGTTTCTTTTTTTACCTATAAATTTAAATACTTCCTCTAATTATAATCATAGTTATTATATAAATCATTAGGGGATTGATTATATATGCCTTCAACAGTTCTTGATTTAGGAAAGACGAAACAAAAGAACTCACTAAAAAATTTAGTTGAGGATGAGGATTTAAAAGCGAAAGAGATAAGCTTACTTATAGACAGTCTTCCAGTAACTGTTTTCAGAGTATCGAGTGAGTCTTCCTGGGCTATACATTATATCGGTAAAAGTGTAGAAAAACTGACCGGTTATTCTAAACTGGATTTCATTTCCCAAAAACTATCATGGTCTGACATTATTCTTCCTGAAGACCTTTCTCTTGTCGATAAGGTTGTACAGAAAGCAATGAAAAATAAAACTCCTTATCAGGCTGAATACAGAATCAAAAAATCCGATGGCACTATAATCTTTATTCAGGAACAGGCTCACCCGGTGAAAGACGATGAAGGAAATATCGCTTATATTGACGGTGTGTTTCTGGATGTAACTCCACAGGTTAAACGGAGAGAAGAATCCCAGAGGACTATTGTCAGCAGCATACCCAAGCCATCACTTGCACTTTATGTAGATGTTTCCGGAAAAATAAAGTACATTAACGATTACTTTGCGAAAGTCTGTAAGTTTAAAAATATGGACGAAGCAATCGGTTTATCGCCTTCCGACTTAATGGAGAGCAGCACTAAAAAATCACTTGCTGAAAAAGTACTGGAAACTGGAGAAGGAGTCTATAACCTTGAACGGTCACTTAAACTCAAGGCTCTGGATAAGCCTCTACACACAGTAACCTCTTCAGTAGCTATAAAAGATGATGCTGGAGCAATTATCGGAAATCTTACAATCATAACTGATATGACTGAGATGAAAGAGAAAGAAAAGGAAGTTGAGGACCTTTTAAATTATACTAATAGCTGTCTGAAAGACCTTGGGGAGGGTATCAGAAGGATTGGCGAGGGGGACCTTGATGCTCACCTGGATAAGATCAAGGACGATGATTTTGGCAATACTTTTGACGAGTTCAATAAGCTTGTTACTAATCTTAAATGTGTTATTGAGGATATCCTTGCAGACATGCTCACAACCCTTGAAGAAGCCCGGCAATCGGAAGAAGCCGTCGGCCAGATGAATACCGGCATGCAACAGATTTCAACTGCAGCAGAACAGATCGCAACCGGCTCGGAGAACCTTTCGAGGCATGCAGGCACAGCAGCTTCTGACATAAAAGCTTCCGAAGAAATTTTCAAAAAGCTCAGCG
>NZ_WJBI01000037.1 GCF_020804225.1 Methanosarcina sp. DH2 | reverse complement strand
TTGGTCGGAGCAAAGGACTGGCAGAGAGTGCATCCGTAGAAGACATCCACATCTTCATCGTGCAGGTCTTTTGTCCTTAAGTCTCTTGCTTTGAAAACTTCCTTTGCAACTTCGAGCTGCTTCTTGACCTCTTCTTCATCAGTGTAGAATGTCACCTGCATCTTCTCGATAAAGGGCAGTTCTGTCTTGAAGAGCATCATAACAGCTTTTCCGAAGGGTTCAAAGGAGTCCATCTTTGCAGCTGTGTCCTTGGAAACTCTCATCCAGACATCGTACCTCTGGTTCAGGTGCATAATGCCCTGGCAGTAGTTAATGAAGTCGTGGACACGCCTTTCTACGACAGATTCGAGGTCAGTCTCGACAAGTTCTCCGCCAATGTGAAATACCATTGCCCAGGGGTAGGTCTTGCCTTCTTCGAGCTGCTTGAGGTCGGGTCCGACAATTGTTACTTTGTCGTCTTCGATCTCATCCATGGGTTTTGCACGAACGATTTCCAGACCGATGGACTTCGGACCACCGAGTTCAACGAACATGCCTTCTTTCCTTACTCTTTCTCCTTCAAACATTGGGGAAATCTCAAATGGGAATTCTGCCATTGTGCTTTCGCCTCCTGAATAAAATTATAATGCCTCAATTAATTCATCCAGGGCAGCATAGTGATCTGCCTTGCTAAGGTT
>NZ_WJBI01000032.1 GCF_020804225.1 Methanosarcina sp. DH2 | reverse complement strand
ATTCTTTTCTGTTCAGATTCCCAAGCGTTCTTTCTTAATGCCAGAGTTTCATTATAGACCCATCTACATAGTTCCAAAGTAGAATTAAGCTTTGTAACCTGAGATTTTGTTGGATAGATTCTATAACGATTAACTTTAGGCATAATATTATATTATGTACTTTTACCTAAATAAATGTTATTATGTTGCAGTTGACGGCTGTATCCCGCCATTAAAATGACGGGGATTAGCCTTAGACCTCCTAAACATTTGCATCAACAAAACAAGGAAAAAGAAACTTTGTCAGTTAATATATAAGGAAATCGCTTGTTTTTATTTTGAATATTTTTTGATCGATAATAAACTCTAAATCTGTTGAATGAACTCTCAACCTGTTGAATCGGCAGCAGAAGCAGGAGAGTTAAGAGTTAGCAGGAATAGTAACCTGCTAACTCCCGGTGAAAGAAACAAAACCCGATCGCTGGTGACAGTAAGAGCTTATAGAGCTTACATGGTACCGGTATAATTCGTCTCTAATTGGTAAAAATGGTACTCATATGGTTGCCATGTATCATTGATGGTTCCATCAGTAACATTCACCGTTCTGTTCTCCCATAAGACATCGTACATTCCGTCTGGCACGCCTGTAATTGTTGCATTATTTGCCGTACCATTTGCTTCAGTAAAATCAAGCATACTTGACGACACAACTAATTTTCTATCGTCTGCATCAGTAAATATGTAGGCTGTAACCGCATCGATTGTGCCACCAGGATCCGAAGTTATATTTGTCCTGCCGCTGGTTACGTTTGTTGTCAGAAGTGTCCGGTTGTCGTTCATAATCCAGGGCCAGACCTGTTCATACTTTGGCTTAAAGCTTGTCCATCCGGTATAGCCTGGAGTATCTTCTGCATATTTATAAGCATATGAGAAAACACCCTGTGCTCCACCTAAAATTCCCATCACAATCTGACTTTCGTGACGATCAGCCACTTTTTGCGTAGTATTCAGGTCCGGATCTAAATCATTCACCTCTATAGCCTGACCAAATGCTTCTGTTGCTACATATACTGTTTTTCCTGCATTTTTCCAATCTGGAGCATTGGCAATAAGATTACCATATACCCAGGCGTGCGGGCGTTCAGGATGAAATTTCGTGTAGGTAGTAAAGTAACAGACATCCAGTCCTGGAATAAATTCCTCATCATCAGGTCCGGTCTGCATATCACCTAAATAATCGCCAGCAACAGCATTGGGGAAGTATTTCTTCATACCTGTGTACATGCTGATAAGCGTTGAAGGACTTCCTTCCTCGTCAGGGAAATACACACCATAGAAATCATCATCAGTAACACCCATATCCCTGACCTCTTCCCAGAAGCTTTCAGACTCCATTTGTGGGCCGCCAGTAGCTACCAAATATTTCGAAATTCCCAGCTCTTTGCCTCTATTAACGTTATCAACAAACTGTTGTGGAGTTATAGAAGTGCTCCATCCAAGGTGAACAAGCGTAGCGTTATCTGTTAAAAATTGGGTACCGGTCTCCCATCCCATCATTCCATATGCCGGGGCTGTACCACGCGGATACGGAAATTCATTATTCGTCGATGAGTCATTATCCGAAGCATTTTGCTCTCCATATATCTGTGCAGCAGATGAGCTGATAAGTAAAAAACAAACCAGGACTGCTGAAGTTAAAAGTGTTAAGGAGAAATTATCCTTATTTCTCATATATTTCCATCCCCCATTCTATCTTCTATTTGGTCGTGTATGTGAGTTATCCAGTGATTATTATAAAATTAGATATTATTTATAATTACAGGCGCATGCTACATCGATTAAGAGCTTATCTGAAAAGTGGAATAATTGCGATGCAAGGTGATATATAGTAATGACAAAACGAAAAATCAGACACAAATATGAGATCTCTGATAATTATGGGAAAAAGAGCACTTTTTATATGATTTTTTAAGAATTGTACATTATTTTTAAGTCATTAGATTTAAAGAAGATTGTAAGAAAAATAATCTTGTAGTTAATAGAGAGAATGATATTAACAGTAAACAGTAATATATAATTTTAAGATAGTTTTTATTTCTGTATAATAAAGATGAGAGAGCTTGATTTAAAGGGAAATTTGAGAGTAACATCCAAAATTTGAGAAAACCAAATTTAAAGTAAATCTATTAATTCTTCTTTGCTTAAACCAGTTTGATGAAGAATATCGATAAGTGTCCCCTTGGCGAGTCTTTTATGTAAAGGAACAACTGTTCTGTAAGTCCCATCAATAGTAATTTTTTGCAGTGATACATGACTTCCTTTTTGCCTTACAATGACAAATCCAGCCCTCTCTAATACATTTACAAGTTCTTTTCCAGATATTACTGGTAATTTAGACATGGGCAACTTCCACAAAAGTCAGGTAAGGTTTGGAAACTTTTTGAGGAAGGTCTTCAGTTCCGAAGCTCTCAATATACAGTTCTATAGCTTCTTTAATATTTTTTTCTGCTTCTTCAAGGGTTTCGCCTTGAGAAGTTACGTTGAGTTCAGGACATCTTGCAATAAAGAAGTCATCTTCTTTTGTTATAGCTACGAGAAATTGTCTCATGGTTGGTTCCAAGCCTAGTTTTCATCTGTGTTTCATTAAGTATTTGTTGCAATTCTATTTTATTTTAATGTATAAACTATGTAAAAATTGCAGAATATATAAACGGGTATATTGTACCGTAATATCGATAATTATATTATAATGGTGATAAAATTCTACTTTGTAATGGCGTTTTTTTGCTGCATCTGTAAAATTCGTACTGCGGAAACAATACGGCACATAAGAACAGATTTTCAAGAGATGCTGTACAGGATATGATAAGGAGGGAGGTATTAACGATAAAATTATTTTCACCCGACAGGGTGGTTTTTGAGCCCAGATCCCTGGACTATCCTCTTGGACGGAAAATATACGACTATTTTGAGGGCACCTCGACTGAAATCATAAAGGCACCCATTCAAAAGATATCCTCCATTATTCCGGGAACCACGGAAGGACAAAAGTATGCAAGCGGCAAGAAAACCCTTGTTGTCACAGTTAAGAAAAGCCTGAAATTTGATGTATGCAAGCCGTCAGCCGACTTTGAATTTTCTCTGGTTACCGGCTGCCCGGCAAGCTGCGAATACTGTTACTTGTATACCACGCAGAGCAGCAAGCCTTATCTCAGAACCTATGTAAACCTGGAGGAAATATTCGATTCCATCAAGAAGCATATCGTCCGAAACGGCAACCGGCTGACTACCTTTGAGGTGGCAAGCGCGGGAGACCCTCTCGCCATCGAACACATCACCGGAAGCCTTGCAAGGACAATCGAGTTTTTTGGAACACTGGACAACGCCAGGTTGCGTGTAGTAACAAAATTCAACAATGTGGAGCCTCTACTCGGTTTGAAGCATAATGGTCGGACACGCTTCCGCGTAAGCATCAACTCCAGGTATGTTATAAAGAATTTTGAACACAATACCGCCAGCTTTGACGAAAGGATCGAAGCGGCTTCAAAGCTCGCTGAAGCAGGGTATCCTATCGGTTTTATAGTGGCTCCCATCATGATTATGACTGCTGGAAGGAGGAATATCTTGAACTGCTTGAAAAGCTCTGGAGCAGAATTGACATGGGCAAATCGGCTGAACCCGTCACCTTCGAGCTCATCCAGCACAGGTTTACTCCCGTCGCGAAGAAGTTCATACTGGAGCGTTTCCCCAATACCAGCCTGGACATGGACGAGAGCAAACGCACCCTGAAATGGGGAAAATTTGGGAGGTACAAGTATGTTTATCCTAAGGAAGATGCGGCGGAGATTAAGGGATATCTTACTTCGCTGATTGTGGAGAAGTTTCCGGATGCAAAGATTGAATATTTCACATAAAATATCAATCGACTACTAGTGGACTACAAATGTGATAGCTGGAACTAATTTAACTTTAAGGCGGGAAGTCCCCTTCCTCGGAGGGCGTAGCCCTACAGGTGGGGGATGAAAGCCGTCAACTTCCACAAAACAACAGTAGCATAATCATTTATACTTATAGTTACATCAACATAATGATAACTATGCATTAT
>NZ_WJBI01000029.1 GCF_020804225.1 Methanosarcina sp. DH2 | reverse complement strand
GGGATATATTTCTTTTAGAACTAACAAGTGATTATTAAGATCAAATTCAGAAATACTTATTCTACACTTTCTATATAATGTAGATTTAATATTTAGAAGTTTGTTATAGACGAAACGAGTACTACCGAAGTGTTTTTCCATAAGAACTTTTTGTTCTTTGTTAGGGTAAATCCTGTATCGGTTTCCTCGTTTCATTAGCATTATATATGTTTTGAAACTATGTTAAGATTAACAGATTTACTATCTGTAGAATGTCAGGAAGTTGACGGCTTCCATCCCCCACCTGTTCGATCCGGTAAACCGGATCTCCTGAGGAGGGGGTCTTCTCGCCTTAAGAGATAAATCCGTAATCGCAACCTGTAATATGCTAGTCAGGCAGGTGAAGGATGGAAGGGAAGAATGGGAGAGTTACGACCCCTCTTCCTTAAATTAGAGTGCGTTTTTGGGTAAAGAATAGTCTTTTACATTAAAACCGCGCTGCCCAAGATATTCAAGTGTCCATCCGGTAACAACAACCTGCGCGTTATGCATAGCCTGGATGTTTGCACAGCCGCAAAGAAACATTGCAGCTCTGAACTCGTCAAGCATACGGGATAGAACACTGACAACTGATTCTTTTCCTTCAAGAGAGGGACCCACAAAAGGCAGGGCTGCACTTGCCACACTGGCTCCGATAGCAATGGATTTTGCAATATCAAGCCCGGTCCTTATTCCACCTGTTGCAATAAGAGGGAGAGAAACCCTTGACTCAATTAAGCTGGCAACAGTAGGGATTCCGAAGTCCCAGAAAAGTTCCCCGAGGCGTTCGGAGACCGAATCCCGGCTTTCTTTTGCCCTGTAGACCTCGACTCCTGCCCAGCTTGTACCGCCCACACCCCCAACATCAATTGCAGAGACCCCGGCTTTTTGAAGAAGAAGAGCATCTTCCCTGGAGATGCCTGCCCCTGTTTCTTTCACAATCACGGGTGTTTTGACCGCAGAACAGATTTCAGAGATCATACCCAGGCAGCCGGTAGCATCCCTGTCCCCTTCGGGCTGGATGGCTTCCTGTAAGAAATTCAGATGGATGGCAAGGGCATCGGCACCAATCATTTCAATGAGTTTTTCTACCCCTTCAACCCCGTACTGGCGGATCTGGGCAGCACCGACATTTCCGTAAACAAAGGCATCCGGAGCCTCATCCCTGACAATCCTGAAAGAGTCTTCCTGAGTAGGGTCATCAATAGCAGCCCTCTGGCTGCCGACCCCGATTCCTACCCCCAGTTCTTCGGCTGCAGCTGCAAGTGCAGCATTGACAGGGATAGTATCAGGGTGCCCTCCTGTAATAGATGCAATTAAAAATGGAGCTTGCATTCTTTTCCCAAGAAAGTCCACAGAAAGGTCGAGCTCGTCCATGTTTAATTCAGGAAGCGCCCTGTGGATTAGGGTCACATCACCAAAACCCGCACTGACCCTTCTGGCTTCAACCGGGCTTTCAGCGCAGAGCTTGAGATGTTCTATCTTTCGCCTTGAGGTAGTATTGATCATGCTTCATACCCTTTATCCGGACTGATCCTGGTCCCTATGGATTCCCCATTCAAGAACCTGTAAATGTTATCCGCTTTTCCTGCATTGAATATATGTGAAGTGATACTAGAATTTTTGCTAAGTTCCAGAAGTTCCAGAACCTTCCCGAGCATTCCACCTGTAACGTCGGTACTTCCGGAGCCTCCGATAAAGTGCCGAAATTCCTCAAAGTTTTCAGGAGTAATTTCAGGTATCGGCTTTCCGTCCTTATCGAGCACTCCATCCTCAGCAGAGCCCAGCCCGAGTCTGGTGATCCCGAGTTCCTTTGCCAGATAGGGAACGATCTGGTCTCCCGAGAGGATACAGGTCCCGAGTTCGATATCCATAGCAACGTCTCCGTGCAGTACAGGGACAAGACCTTTTTCGAGCATGAGCTTTATGCTGTCAAGGTACATGCTCTCTATCCTCCCGTTTCTGCAAACAGTACATCCCATAGGATGCACAGCAATAGCCCGGACTCCAAAACTGTTCAGGGCATCCACTACCTTTG
Organism: Methanosarcina sp. DH2; assembly: GCF_020804225.1. GTDB lineage: Archaea > Halobacteriota > Methanosarcinia > Methanosarcinales > Methanosarcinaceae > Methanosarcina. Next base: position 15,967 of record NZ_WJBI01000029.1, on the reverse strand, counting down.
AGGCAAGTTTCTTTACGGATTCATGGGTTACAATCGCCCCTTCAGGATCAAATGTCCTGTCAAGCCCGTATTTTTTAGCGTAGATATGCCCGAAAGAACCGGCTCCATGTACAATAATCATTTTTCCCCTGAAGCCCGAAACTTCCCGCGCAATCCTGAGAAGGTCAGCCTCTTTTACAATCCCTTCATATGCGCCTTTGTCAGTAATGGCGCTGCCTCCGAGTTTAAGGATAACAGGTTCGGTAGAAGTATTCATCGTATCACTTGACGCCTTATTAAATAACTTTCAATCGGTCTAAGGAATTATTTTACGAAGATATTAACCATTAATGGTTGTTAATCAGGAATGATAGCTAGTTAATGGTGGGTAGTGGGTAATTATTGATGAGTGGTTGTTGGTGAGTAATTATTGGTGAGTAATTATTGGTGAGTAATTATTTTGGTGAGTAGTTATTGGTGAGTAGTTATTAGCAATGAATAGTCATCATCAAAGACTCCATCAGGTTTTCAGGCTCACTTTTTTGAAAAAATCCGTAGAAATTCAGGAACCTTTTGACCGTTTAGAGTACAGGGATTCCATTTGCAGGAAAGCAAACTTTCCGAAATCCTTTAAGGTTCAGTCAATTTTCAACCCCTGTTCCGTGGGTTTTGTAACTGTAACCTTGCCCCCTGCACTTGCAATGGCTTCAGCTACCTGAGTGCATTTTTGCGGCGCTGTGAGTGCAACCATACAGCCGCCACCTCCGGCTCCTGTAATCTTTGCCCCGAAAGCTCCTGCTGCCCTTGCGGAATAGATCAGCTGTGAAAGCTCAAGGATATTTACTCCGAGTGCATCAAGCAGACCCTGGTTTACGTTCATAAGCCTGCCAATCGAAGAATAATCTCCAGAGAGCACAAGGGTTTCCCCAATTCTGGAGATTTTGCCAATAGAAGCCATGAGGGGGTCAATCAGTTCAGGATAGCACTGACGAAGCTGCCTGACATTTGCTACAAGATCTTTTGTAGAAGAAAAAACTCCGGTATCCCCTATTACAATTCCACAGTCAGGAGTCTTCAATTTTCTCCGCTCCGGGATAGTGACAACACCTCCGAAAGTAGAAACATATGTATCCGTAGGGCTTGCTGCGCCCTGTACCTTTATTTCAATATCGTGCCCCAGTTTTGCAATCTCTTCAAGGGAGAAACCGCATCCAAAAAGTTCGTTGAGAGCGCCTATGCTTGCAATCGTTACCGCAGCGGAAGACCCGAGCCCTGAGCCCACAGGGATATCGGAATCGACAGTCAAAAAGACGCCACTCAGGGGGACAAATTCCCTCATTTTCTCTATAACCGCAGAAACATAGGGATGTTTTTCAAAATCAAGCCCTGTCCTGCCAATCTGCGATTGGATAACTGTGGAGTCGTTTAACTCCACCCGCACCCGGGTCCTCAACTCTACTGCACATGCTATTGCAGTTTCTCCATAAACAACCGCGTGCTCTCCGAAAAGATAGATTTTCCCGGGCGCAGAACATGAAACCATATTATTCCTCAAAAGTTTTCCAATTTTTGTTGAATTTGAGCATGTAAAGTAATGAACTTTACCCTCGGAAGGATGGTTATGAATAAAAGTAAAAATAGTATAAAAAAACCTATCCTTGCATGAACTCTATCCCGGATGTTTTCTGAACAATCATAAAGAAATTTACTTCATTTTTCCGTAAACGTACTTTACTTTTCCGTAAATTTGCTTTACTTTTCCGTAGACGTATTTTACTTTTCCGTACAACGCACTTTATTTTTACGTAAATTTACTTTACTTTCCGGAAACTTATTTGTTGCTTCACAATATGTTATTCTACAATAATTGCAGCGTATCCGACAACAGCACTCACATCTCCGGAAACATCCCCACTATTTGCGTATTTGAGCAGAGTGGCTCTGGATCCTCCGAGTTTTTGAGAAGCCGAAAGCATTGCAGCAATGGGACCGTATCCGCAAACTGAAGCATTTCTTTGATAGAGCCGACCGTACATGTCTGAAATATTGAAGTTCAGAATAGCATCTATGACTTCGGAATCTATTTCCTGTGCGTGTTCTGCAGTTTCATAGTGAGTAAAATCACTGGATGCTATGATTACCGCACGTTTTCCACTTTCGGAAATAAGGTTAGCAACAAGGTTTCCCACATCAACTGCAGTTTCTTCATCCTGCATACCCATGCATATAGGAAGAATTTTAAAACCCTGTCCGAAGCGGTACTGAAGGAAAGGAAGCTGGACTTCAATAGAGTGCTCGTATTTATGCCCGAGTTCGTCTGCATCAACGATGCTCCCGAGAAATCCGTCGGCAAGTTCAAGATCAACATCAATATTTCCCAGGGGAGTTTTCCATGTTTCCCTGGATACTGATACTGGCGAACCATAGCCTGTATGGTTGGGACCGAAAAGGACATAGGTATCGGCTTCAGGGAGGGTTGCATAAGCTTGTGCAGCCACTTTCCCGGAATAGATATACCCGGCATGCGGGCAAACAGCCCCCCGGACTTCTCGTTCCCTGATCTCCAGGCCTTCGAAACATCGTTTAAGTTCTTTCTCCAGATTTTCACAACGCAGGGGATAGAACTGCCCTGCAACTGCTGGCTGTCTCATTTCCAATCACCCATAATATAAGATATGGGCAATTTTTATAAACCCTTGCAGTATGCAGGACGGATATTTCGAAATCAGAGGGGAGTTTCGAAATCGGGCAACTCGTAATTGAAGGGGGTATCATTGAGTCTGGATACTTCCCTTGCAAGCAGCCAGTAAACAAGAGAAAGGGCTTTCCTACCCTTGTTGTTGGTTGGGATTACGAGGTCCACATTTGAGGTAAGGTTGTTAGTGTCACAAAGTGCTACAACAGGCACTCCAATGCTTGAAGCTTCCTTAAGAACCTGGGCATCTCCAGCCGGATCAGTTACAATTATAACATCCGGTTCGAAGAAACCGTGTATCTGCGGGTTTGTAAGGGAACCAGGAATAAACCTTCCGAGCATTGCCCTTGTGCCGAGAGCCCTTGAGAACATTCTTGCAGGGTGCTGCCCGTACTGCCTGGAAGATACTACAAGAATTCTGGCAGGATCATAGTGAGATAACAGTTTTGATGAAACTCTGATCCTTTCGTCTGTTGACTGGATATCAAGTACGTATAACCCGTCAGTTCTGACTCTGTATACGAAACGCATCATATCCTGAGTCTTCTGCTGGGTCCCGATGTGAACACCTGCTGCCAGGTATTCGTCTATGGACACAAGGGATGTGGATCCCTCTTTGGGAGAAGCTGCTTCTTCCTCCGATTCTACAGGTACAGATTCGGTCTTTACTGCGGCTTCCTTTTCAGGTGCAGGTTTTGCTTCAGCCACGATATTTTCTTCAGGCAAAGGCTGTGCTCCGGTTTCCTCCTGCCCTGTCTGCTCAATTTCCTCCATAAAGTCACCTCATAAAATATAGAATCAACAATAAAACGCATTCAGCATCTGAAATGTATCCCATTACGTTTTCAGCTTTTCTTACGTTTGACCGTTATAGGAATAACTCCGGCCTTCAACTCTTCAATGGCTACACCCAGGGGGTCCAGCCGCCCGTCATCTTCAACCAGGACAGGAGCCCCCATTGCTATCTGCAATGCTCTTGCACCTATAATTCGTGCACGCTCGAACCGGGTATACTTTTCCTTGACCAACAGATCACCCTGAAACTTAAAAACGCTCCGATGAATTCCGATAATCGAGAAGCATGATAAATTTGATATGTTTAGTACATACACCTGACAACCAGTACCCTTGAAAAAGGGAAATGGGACCGCTGAGATTCGAACTCAGGTTCCGGCGTCCCGAACGCCGAAGGATGGACCAAGCTACCCTACGGTCCCTTACTGGTACGGTGAGAGCACGTCAACAAGTTCGACATGACTGAGGAACATTCTGCGGCAGCAGTAACGGGTGATCCCGAGATCATCCAGTACTGCAGCAGAGTCTTCGCCGTCATTGACGCGTCTTTTGTACTCATCCCAATAGTTAGAGATTACTTTTCCACATGAGAAACATCGGACTGGGATCATAACTGTCCTTACCTGTAAGATTTCTGATATTTTGCCCTTGCTCCAGGCCCACCAAAGTTTTTGGATTCTTTCTGCCTGGAATCGCTTACAAGTAAACTGCGGTCGTAGGTTGCAAAGTTGTCTCTGATGGCTGTGTCATTTGTCCATTCCACAATACCACGGGCAACTGCAGTCCTTACTGCGTTAGCCTGTCCAACGATTCCGCCGCCCCGAACATCAACATTGATGTCGAGCCCGGAAACAATATCGTTTCCTGCAATCATCAGAGGCTCGGAGATTTTCATCATTGCAAGCTCAGGAGTATAGAGCTCGAGCGGAATTTTGTTGATCCTGACCTTACCGGTACCTTTCATGACTGTTGCGCGTGCAGTTGCAGTCTTGTGCTTTCCAGATGAATTAATTACTTTGACCATGAGGACTCACCCATTAGAACTTTGAACCCATTTTCTGGCTCACTTCACCAAGCTCCATGTACTTGTTGGAACTCAGAAGCCTCTTGTCGGCATCTGTGATAGTGATTGTTTCAGCGCCCTTAAGTTCGTAGGGGACACCTACATAGACTTTGAGCCTGGACATTGCGTCCCTACCTCTTGCTCTTTTATAAGGCAGCATGCCACGAATAGTCCTCTTCAGGATGCGTTCCGGACGCTTCGGGAAGTAAGGCCCGAATTCCGTTGCACCCCTTTCCCGGGTCTCCCGGTACTCTCTAAGGGTGGCTGCCTTTGAGCCAGAAATGATGGCTTTTTCGGCATTTATAATATAAACCTTTTCGTCTCCTGAAAGCAACTGTTTTGCAACTGAACTTGCAAGACGCCCCAGAATAAGCCCTTTTGCATCGATAACCGTCATCTTGTCACCTCAGCGGAAAATCCGGATACCGGACCCTTTTGGATTTGCTTCCATGATCTCTTCGAGACTCAGACACTTGCCGCCAGCTTCAGTGATTCTTTCAACTGCGGATTCGCTGAATGTTACAGCCGCAACAGTAACAGGATGATCAAGGAGACCTGCACCCAGTACTTTTCCGGGGATAAGCAGGACATCATCTTCAGCAGTATGCCTGTTGATCTTGCTTATATTCACAGCCGCATAGTTTCTGGACGGCGCCTCAAGACGTTTCGCAATATCCTTCCAGATGGGGGCAGAATCTACATTTGCCCTATCTTTCAGGGTAAGAATCAGGGAAACGATTCTTGGATTCGTTTTTCTTGTTAGTTTTACCAGTGATTTTTTACCCAATGTATGTTCCTCCGCAAGATTGTTATGGAAATCTCACTCACGCGGAAAAAAATTCCCTATCGCGTTCGAACATCGCCATAGCTGCCTTAGCTCAGTAGCCCGGGGCAGCAAATTAAAGATCAAGCGATTAGTCGGATTGGTATGATGTGAATAACATTTCTAGTACATAAAGATTATGTGCGTCGATAGTTCCTAAAATGTTTATTCATTCTCGATTAACTTGTACATCTCAGAGTGTTACATGAATCAAAATTGCACTGGCACATCTGATTATAGGGGCGGCATACGGCATACCGGATAAAGCTGACTTTTGAAACCAATTTGAGAAAGCCGAGAATGTATTAAAGGGAAGAGGAATCCTGTTTTTATAATTTAAGAAATAATAATAATAATAATAATACTCGGGGAACTATCAATATTCGGGAAATTATCAATATCAAGTCGAGTTAGTATCCGATCTGTGAGCAGGCGCCAAACGAATATTAGATTTCTTTGGAAATGCCAAAATGGAAGCTGAAGGTTAGTGGGGGCACAAAGCAAAGGAGGTCGCGCGATACCCGGGCTGCTCGTCCTGGAGTGTAGCAATCACTTTTAGGGGCCCAATGACATAGGCTCGTTGGCTGCAAACGCTTCTGAATGCAGATATCAAAAATTCGTATTGATACGCACAATAATCACATTTTTGTGGATTGATGGATACTGGGCTTGGCCCAAAAAAATGAAACAATCAAACTGAACTTGGTGGTGTTATCATGCCTGAGACAGTTATTCAATATCTTCTAAACCGATTAAAACAGCTGGGCATCAGGGATATTTTCGGCGTGCCAGGAGACTATGCATTTCCTATCAATAATGCCATTTGTGATGATAATGAGCTGCGCTGGATCGGCTGTTGCAATGAGTTGAACGCCTCTTATGCTGCAGATGGTTATGCTCGTATCAATGGCATGTCAGCGCTGTCTACTACCTTTGGGGTAGGTGAGCTATCCGCGCTATCCGGCATCGCAGGCTCTTACGGGGAACACAATCTGGTATTCCACATTGTAGGAATGCCGGATATGCCGGTTCAGGAGAGACATGCCATAGTACATCATACGCTTGGAAACGGAGAGTTCGACCCATTCATGACAATGGCTACACCAGTCGTATGTGCGAAAACAATGCTTACCCCGGAAAACTGCATTCACGAGGTCGAGCGTGTTATCGCGGCAGCCCTGGAGTATCGCCGTCCTGTGTACATCGCCATACCTCACAACTATGTGCATGAAAATATCTCACCCTCCCCGGCGCCAGTAAACGCGCCCGTCAAAAGCGATCCTGAGGTACTGGAAGAGGTGATCTCGACAATTATAAACAAGTTATCTAATGCAAAGAAAGCCTGTATTATGCCAGGTATCTTTGTTGACCGTTTTGGACTCAAGGACTTGACCACTGCCGTTGTTAATGCTTCGGGCTTACCTTATGTGACCATGGCGATGGATAAGTCAGTGCTCGACGAGACTAACCCCTCCTACCTGGGATTATATATCGGACAGCTTGCAAATCCTGAAATTCGGGAATTCGTGGAATCCTGCGACTGCATACTTGCCATAGGCACTATCCTGTTTGATGTTAATATGGGTTTGTTCACGGCAAAGCTTGACAAATCCCGGATCATCAATATCACACCTTCTGATGTCCATATAGGGTATGCCGATTACACCAATCTAAAAATGTTCGATGTACTGGAGGAACTCGCTAAAAGACTTCATAAGCGTACTGATGTAAAGGGACTTGTGGCTAAATCTCCCACATCGCCAGAGGTAGGCGCTGGCAACCCGATAACGGCTGATTATTTATACGCGAGCTACGCGAAATTTTTTAAGCCCGACGATATCATCTTAGTGGATTCAGGCACATCCTTTTACGGCTTACTGCCAATATTCTTACCTGAAGGAGCCAGGTTCCATAACCAGACACTATGGGGTGCGATAGGCTGGGCTACTCCGGCTTCCTTTGGTGCCGCACTGGCTGCCCCGGACCGGCGCGTAATTCTTATAACGGGAGAAGGGGCGCACCAGATGACCGCTCAGGAGGTCACCCAGTTTCACCGCTATGGCCTAAAACCTATTATTTTCGTGCTGAACAATCAAGGCTACCTGATAGAAAGAATGCTATCCAAGAAGTTAGATTATCATTACAACGACCTGGTACAATGGCAATATCATAAATTACCGGAGGTACTTGGCTGTAATGGCTGGATAATGAGGAAGGCCATCACCTGCGGCGACCTGGATAAGATTATGACAGAAGTGAATAATACTAAAACAGGCGCATATGTAGAGATAGTTTCTCCAGAGTTATCGGCGCCCCCGATTATGGAGGCGATTCATAACAATTTGTGAAACCTGTCAAACAAAGTGTCCTGCGGAAAGTGTCCTGCGGACATACTTTTATCTAAACCGCTTCGGAAAGGGTTATAAAAGCCGGATATAATCCGGATCATCACTTGTGGTCCCATTCATCACTTGCGGTCTCATAAAGATGCGTCACATCCGATTCAACCTCAAACGCAACTATTATTTCCATCCCACTTGAAAAGCTGCGTAATTCCGTTAATAAGAGAAGCCAAGCACAGCCCTGGAAACCTTCCCAAATACCCCTTCTATATTGCATCCGAACTTCTTTGCCACAATAAGTGCCACTATCCGGATGTCCACAAGATAAGAAAGCCGGTCCTGCATGGAATTGACTTCGGAAACAAGCCTCTGCCTGTTCATTCCCGTATCCGCGGAAACGAAGTCAAGGATCTGTTCAAAGGATATTTCTTCCTTGTGGCGACCTGTGTTCCCTGATTTTCCGGGTTTCTCTTTGAATTCGAGAAAATCCTCTGGCGGCTTATAAGCGTGGGGAAGCCGGACACTTTCAACATCAAAACCAAGCACAAGTGCGCCATCTTTCAGGGAAAGTACGCCTGCTTCAAGGGCGCGGCCCTTTACCTCAGAAGCAATCTTCGGGGAAAACCATTTCAGGTCAAAGGCAAGGGAAAACTCAAAGTCCTTTTCCGGAAGAGAAGCTGTAAGATTTTTCTTAAAAGGAGCTGAAACAACACGTTTAAGTTCTTCCATTCACAAACCTCGAAAAATAACTGCAATGGGAAAGACAGTATAGCATATAATCCATACAGGCGTGAAGCTTCCTTCATGGGTGTAGTTTCACATTTCAAGAAATTCCTGGAAAAAGTAAATATCTCCGGCACAGAATCAGATTAAGCTGTACCGAAGTGAAATATTTTTGAAATATCTTTTACTGCAATTTACTGGAAATGAATTCAGAGGGTAACAAGCTTTGCATTGATGATTCCGGGAACTTGCCTTACCTCTTCAAGGATTGCATCAGAGACGTCGGTATCCACATTAAGAATCATCATGGTCACACCTCCGACTTCTGACCTTCCGACCTGCATGCCTGAAATGTTTATATTGTTTTTACCAAGAACCATGCAACAGGGCCCGATAACGTTCGGTTTGTTAATGTGCTTGGCAAAGATCATACGGCCTGCAGGGAAGATATCTACCCAATCATCATCAACGGAAACAATCTTGGGCTCGTCTCCAACAACAGTTCCGGCAACCAGCTTGGCCATTTCTCCGCTGGTTAGCCTGATACTGACAGTTGAAGAATACTCTTCTGCGGATTCGGACTTGCTTTCCACTACTGCGATCTTTCTGGACTTCGCAAGGATAGGAGCATTGACGTAATTTACTCCGGAGCCGACAGCCATCTCAAGCAGCCCTTTGAGAGCAGAGACAGTAAGAGGCCTTGTATCTTTCCCGGAAATTTCCCCGTTGTAAGCGATCTCTACCTTTTCGTAGTTGCCGTCTACAAGCTGACCTGCAATTTTGCCCATGATTTCAGAGAGCCTGATGTAAGGGGCAAGGACTGCCATAGCTTCGGGCTTTACGGATGGGATATTGATTGCGTTCTTTGCAAGCCCGCCAGTAAGGACCGAAACAACTTCTTTGGCAATATCGATTGCAACATTAACCTGAGCTTCCTGCGTGGAGGCACCGAGGTGAGGAGTTACGATAACATTGTCAAAGTTAAGAAGAGGGCTGCCAAAAGGAGGCTCTTCAACAAAAACGTCCAGAGCTGCCCCCCCTACCTTACCGCTTTCAAGGGCTCTTATCAGGGCTTCTTCACTGATAATGCCGCCGCGTGCGCAGTTAAGAATCTTGACTCCAGGTTTCATGAGGGCAAACTGCTCATCATCAAGGATATTTCTGGTCTCCTTGATAAGAGGGGTGTGCACTGTGATGTAGTCGGCCTCTTTTGCTATTTCGTTAACCGTCGCCAGCTTGACTCCGAGTTCCATAGCCCGTTTTTCGGAGATGAAAGGGTCATAGCCCATAAGGTTCATTTCAAGCCCTGAGGCTCTCTTTGCGACTTCAGACCCTATTCTTCCAAGTCCTATAACTCCCAGGATCTTGCCTTTGACCTCGATACCCATGAACTTGTTGCGTTTCCATTCCCTGGCTTTCAGGGAAGCGTTGGCCTGAGGGATATTCCTGGACATCGACATCATCATGGCAATTGTGTGCTCAGCTGCCGAAATCATATTTCCTTCAGGAGCGTTGGTCACAATGATTCCTTTCTTTGTGGCTGCATCCACATCGACATTGTCGACCCCGACCCCTGCCCTTCCAATTATTTTCAGGTTGTCGGCAGCCTCGATAACTCTCTGAGTAACCTGGGTGCCACTGCGTATTACAAGGGCATCGTATGCCCCGATCTTTTCCACCAGCTCATCTTCTGAGAGGCCGGTGCAAACGTCAACATTAAAATGTTCTTTTAAAATCTCCAAACCTTCATTGGAGAGTGAGTCGCTGACCAATACTTTCATGTCAATTTCTCCAGATAAATACGATAAACGTGAGATGCTAAATTTTAACAAAGAATACCAATCAACTTAATCACACTTAAGCGTTATCACATGTTTTTAGAGGCGAATTCCCCCATTTTTGATCGTTAAAGCCCATTCCGCACGTTAACCTACAAACCTTATAATCCCGATCCTGGGCTCGTAACACTGCCCTCCTGCGAGGAGAGAACGGACGACTTCTTCTACTACCTCTTCAGGAATACCTCTTGAGACTGCAGCATCTACAAAAGCAGCGTAATCAATTCCTTTACCTCCACTCATTTCCCTGAGCAGTTCAAGTACGAATTCCTTCTGGTCAGCTTTGGCACCTGTAGTATCTTCGGCTTCAAAGTTAAGAGTTCTGAGCCCTTGCCTGATAGAGGCCCGGAGCTGTTTTGCAAATACTTGAGGAACGCGTTCCTTCTCAATGGCAATAGAAATTCCTTCGGCAAGCTCTTCGGAAACCCCCCTCTCAAGCAGGTATTCCCTGAGTGTTTCTCCACGGTATCCGCTTGCCAGGGCATCCGAAAAAGCCTCGAGCCTGTCGACGGCCTGTTCTGCAGTATCCACAACCCATCTGTTGCGGATTTCTTCATCTACAACGTTTGCTTCTTCCGCCCGGACAGAGATAAAAATCGAGCCTGGTTCGGGTTCGTAAATTCTAGCCTTTCCGGTAAGGGCTATGAAAGCAGGGACCTGGACCGTTGAAAAGAAAATAGAAGCATCAGGCTGGAATTGTCCTGCGTATACAGTAAAGGCTCCCGTAGGGTCAACTATCCGGGCTTTCCACATTTCATTTTGCGTACCTATGCTGTCGAGTTCGGTAAGCACGCCAACTATAAAGACACGGTTGAGAATAAGCCCCAGAGGGCTGATAAGAAGATTTGGGGATTTCGAATCAGCTGCTTCGGATGCAGACCTTGTGGATTTCTCAAGCTCTCTGCAGGCTTCAAATTCCTTTGCAAAAACCCTTTTTGCAACTTCCCTTTTAAGCAAGATTTATTCCTCCTCCAGAGACCTCTGAGACGTAATCCTCGTCATCCGGCCCGAGCCTGTGCAACAGCTCGACAACTCTAACAGCAAGGTCATCTTCAGGCACCCAGGCACTTTCTGCAACAAAAGAAACCCCATATTCTCCTTTTGAAGAGTTCCCGCGTACTGCCAGGTAACGGCCGGTAAGGATCCTTCTCAGATCTTCATAGACCGCATCTTTAGAAATATCAGAAAACATGAGCTGTTCGGCTTCCTCAAGAGTTTTCCCATATATAGTCTCTGCAAGTCCCCTTGGAAACATGACTGACATTGCCCCTGTCCCGTCATCCAGTACGGCCTTAATCCGCATGTCTCTTACTCCTTCCACCTTGCCGTGCACCCTGCAGTTAGCTTTCTGAACCACACGGCTGCACTCCGGACAGCGGGAAATAATTCCTGAACCCGGCCTGACAGAAACGACATTGCCTGCGGCAGCTATATCGAACATGCTGTCTCTTGAGGCTATTTCTTCAATTTTCATGGGGGCAGGGTCTTTTGCTACGGACTCGAAAGTGAAAACAAGCTTTTCAGCTTCTTCAGGCCCCACTGAAGAGACTTTAGTACTGCTGAGGATATTGATCGAAGGCATTCCTCTGAACATGCGGACCTGAGCCCCTTCGATCCTGATTATGCTTCCTATATCAATACCCGGAAGTTCTACCCAGGCAGTGAAGGGCAATCTGGCAGTCTCATCTCCAAGCACACCGGAAATCACTTTTGACTGTTTGCCCCTGATCAGGACTTCCCTGTGAGAGAGTTGAAGTATGCAGGCTACGGCGCCTATGGAGAAATCTGCAGCACCTACATCAATCAGTTTCTTTGCAGGGCTCTGGGAAAGCTCGGAAAGCTGGGGGAGTGAAGAGTCCGAAACTTTAGATACCAGAGATTGTTCCCCTATGGAAAGCCTGATCCTGTTCTGCCAGAGGCGAGTATAGGCATTTCTGATATTGATTACATCCCCAACTGAGCCTGGCAGTTCTTTCCAGGAAGAAAATACGACTGAACCCGTTTCGTCTGCAAGAACCCCGGTATACAGTTTTGAAGGTCCCTCCTTAACTCCCTCCTGAGGGCGGATTGCCTTTTCCCCGATATCCAGGATTCTGCCTGTTATTTCAAAATTCTTAAGGGCAGCTGAAAGGTCTTTTACCTTCAGAATTTTTCTTTTTCCACCAAACTTACGGAGTATGCTCTCCTTCGCAACCTCCGGCGGGACACGAAAAGCAAGAAGTTTATCGAATTCTGCACGGATGCCAGTCTTTTCAATATCTCCAAGCGCCCTGGTTAGCTCTTCAAGATGGGGCGCAATTTTTTCATCCATTTTAAGCCTCCATTCGAGACAATAATAAAACAATTCAAATATAAGGGTTTTAGGTTTACTTTACGACTGCAGTAATTTACAACTGCGGGCATTTATAGATAGTCAGAGTTCAGGACTTTATATTTCCGGTACCTGACAGAGACAAATACTCGATTCATCATAGCAATAAGATCTTAGAAAATCATTAAAGGTTAGATTAAACAAATTTCGTCCCAGTTAATCTTTTCTTTGATCTTAATTTATTATTTAATCTTTTAAACATCACTTTTAAAGGACAATTGTTCAGAAATTGTGATCCCAAAGATATATCTCTTCAGGACAAAATCCTTTCCCTGACAAAATATTGAAAGAATTATCTTTGAAAAAATAAACAAGATTCATGCCAGAAAAACAGATAAGATCTGTTCCTTAAAAGCAGATAAAATCCGAAAAAGAGGAATTAACGGCTTCTAAAAAGATAGAACTGAATAAAAAACAAGAAAGAAATGTAAGAGTAAAAGGGGAACTAAATATGGAAAGTATAAAAGAAAGGGATTTACGGGTATTAAAAATAGCAACAGTTACACTTATGCTGGCAGTCATATTCACATGCTCTGCAGGTTCTGCAGCAAATCTACAGGTGAACCCTTCAGTAGACGGAGGCTATACCACAATACAGGCTGCAGTAGACGCCGCAAATGCCGGAGATACTATTTTTGTAAGCCAGGGAACTTATGTTGAAAACCTCAAAATAGACAGAGAGATGAGAATCTGGTCTGACTCGAGAAACCCTGAGAATACGATTGTAAAGGCAGCCGACCCTGCCGAAAGTACCGTTGAAATAACTGCTGCCCGGGTAACCTTCAGCGGATTTGGGGTTGAAGATTCGGATAAAGCAGGGATTTTGCTGACAGGAGCTAATTACTGTTATATCAACAATAACCGGGCCAGAAACACAGAGAACGGGATTCTTCTGCAGGATGCGGGAAGTAATAACATAAACGGCAACATTATAACCCTGAATGAAATAGGGATAAGGCTCGAAGGCTCTGATTCAAACACGATCCAGGACAATCTCATTGCTTATAATTACGGACCCGGGATCTCACTTGAAGAAAGCAGCAGGAACATTATCTTTAACAATTACTTCAAGAATGCCGAAAATGTAGAAGACAACGCCGTAAACGCGGACAACACCTGGCAGAGCACTCTCACAACTAAAAGCAACCTCGTCCGCGGTCCCTTTATAGGCGGGAATTTCTGGGCAGACCTTGAAGGCACAGGTTACAGCGAAACCTGCGTGGATGAAAACAGTAATGGGATATGTGATTCCGCATACTCCGTAACCGGAGGCGGGTCCGATAACTCCCCGCTTTTCCCGAGAGTTCCGGGTGCAATTACAGCCTTCGATAACAAATTAGATGCCGAAGCTTATGAACAGGGCATGGCAGCCAGAGAAGAGACAGGAAATGAGACTGAAACCCCTCTGGAAGAAGCAACAGAAGAAGCAACAGAACCCACTGAAGAAGAAGAAACTCCCGAAACTGAGCCTGAAGAAGAAAACGGAGCCCCAGCACCAAGTCTCGGATTTACGGTTCTTGCAGCAGGAGCGGCTTACTTACTGAAGAGGAGAAAGTGAAGAGAAGAGAAAAATAAGGAGTAAAAAGCTCTTAAATATTAAAAAGGGATAAGAAGAACGGCCAGTTAGAGCCGTTCTTTTTACTCGTGAACTTATTTTACTATATTTGGTTTTTTTAATATTGAATGTATTCCATCGCGCTTTTTGAATTAGTTGCTAATAGAGCCATATCCATAGCCCTGCGCTACCCAATTTTCAACATTGTGATCAGACGGTCCCAGTATGTTTGAGCCTGAGCCTACCTCAACGTAAGGGGATACGTTCCACATAACGTTATCATGAACGCTAATTGACCCCTTTGCATTCCAGTTACCAATGCCTGCACTGCTGCTTGATCCTTTGTAATCATGCATAATGTTGTGATGGACTTTCACATTTGTCAGTGTATTTTGCAGCTGAACACAGCACCAGCCAGAGCCTGCGCTGCCTGTGAAGGTGTTATGGTCAACCTCAATATTTGCACAATTGTCTACCCTGACACCCGTGTTGGTCTGAACCTCAACATAACAGTTGTACATTCTGGAGTCTTTAGTGCCGGACAAAAATGACACGCCATCATGTCCTGAGGACTGCATTCTGCAGTTATAGACCTCTATTCCGGAACTTTTACTGATTCTGACACCGTCACCATACAGATAGCGAGTTAGTAATATATCGTGTACTTTACTATTGGTAACGGATGTGAATTTTATGCAGTTTCGATATGCTCCGTGACCTCCATCTTTAGGCCCGGTTGCTGTACTTTGGAATTGAAGATGAGATACTTCAACGTTAGAAACACCTGACCCGAATATATATGCAGGTGATCCCTCGGAGTTGCAGACTGAACCGGTAGCATAGATTATTGTATCGTCACCTGCACCTTTCAGTACTACATTGGATTTCAAAATTATAGGTGCACTTATCTCATAAGTGCCAGCAGTAAGGAGAACAACTCCCGGGTTGCTTGATGTTGCTCCTGAAGCTACGGAATTTATTGCATTGTTAATTACAGTCTGGGCATCTGATCCAGATGTTGGACTTACGGTTATTGTATTTTGTGCGCCTAATGCCGCGGGTACGGTTGTTAAAATGAGGCATGCTGCTAGGAATAGGGTTCCTATCTGTCTTTTTAGCATCGTATCACCTTTGGGTTGGATTGGAACTTGAGTAGACTCAAAAAATCATAGAGTTAGAGTCTATTTTTCCCAAAAGCATACACAGCTGTTAAACTAAGACATGTGGTCAGGAATAGGGTTTCCTGTTTGACTTTTAGCATCGTATCACCTTTGGGTTGGATTCAGAATTTTGGGTAAACTCAAAAACTATAGAATAGTTGTATATCTCTCCAAAAGTTGATACGGTTGTCATAATAAGACATGCTGTCAGGGATAGGGTTCCTAAATTCGTTTTAAGCATCGTATCGCCTCTGGATTGGATTTAGAATTTGAGTAAACTCAAAAGCTCCAGGAAAATCGTAAATCTTCCAGGATATTCTCAAAATTCCATATTACGTCGTACTCGTAATGTTTTTTCCGAACTATCTAACTTGACTTTGTCACATTTCCTTTTCGTGTCTACCATGAAGTATAATTTTTCCCATATAAATTTGAGATGGTGAAACAAATAACAAGAGACTTTATCAAGTCAAACACTATCTCTGTAGAAAAATACATTTCTGAAACGAATCTTGAATTCTATTTTCAAACTAAAACTCGTTGTATGGTTTCAACCTGTATTGATTACCTTAATGGTTTGATGCTTCTTCCATATAGGAAAAATATGAGAAAAATGGCAATTT
>NZ_WJBI01000020.1 GCF_020804225.1 Methanosarcina sp. DH2 | reverse complement strand
ATGTGTATAAGAGACAGCCTGTAACGTTTGTGGATACAAATATCAAGATATGACTGAAGAAATAAGAGAGTGGCAGTGTCCCGATTGCGGAACTAACCACGATAGAGACATTAATGCCGCTATTAACATCAAAAAATTTGCACTCTTGGGACAAGAGGTAGAGCCTGTGGACTCGCAGAGGCTGCTCTGGAGAATGAAGCAGGAAGCACCTCCCTCAAAAGCTTGAGCCATCAGGCCAGAGCTTTAGGGAGGGGTAGTTCACACCAGAATTTATACCAGAATTTTTGCAGGTGGGACAAAATAAGTGGAGGGATTAAACTCAAAGATGATCTGGAGACCCTCAGAGTTAAGTTAACCCTGGAAGGACTGAGAGATAGTACACTGGCAAGAAACCTATTAATTATATAGGCAGGAAATTCACAAAATAAGTCAGAATTATAGTTCTAATCTTACTACAAATAATTCTAACTTTACAGCATACGGTGTTAATTTTACCTCAAGTGATTTATTAAACAAAGGTTTTAAATCACGTACCTTCCATAAGCTTCACAGATAAAATGTTAAAGCTTGAAAAATCCCGTTTTTTTATCTTAATTACCATTTTATATGCATTCATGGTCTTTTACCTATCAGTCAGCGCCGGCGTAGGAGATCTCAAGCATCTCCTGAAAATGGGCCTGGGCTACCCTCTCAGAAATGTCCTTCTTGCTAATGACCTGTCTTCCGTTATGGACTTTTTAATTGCCTCACTGAACGCGGTTCAGGAAGCGTCCATAGACCCGGGACACGTAGGAATTTATTTTGGGCTCGGGATTTTACTGTATTTTATGTTTTTAAGTTCAAAAAATCCGGCACTTGTAAGATATTCAGCAATCTGCGCGGTATGCATAGGGACTGCTTATGGAATCCTGAACGAAATATTCCAGACATTACTGCCGTACCGTGTTGCGAGTGTAGCAGATGCCTTTTCAAACCTGATAGGGCTTGTGCTTGCACAGATCTTTGTAATTCTGTTTGCACTTATGCTGAGGGCAATTTTTAAAGTGAAAAAAAAAGAACTGAATGTTCACTAAAAGTTTAAGAATTAAAAGTACTGAAACTAAAAGATAAGAATTAAAAGTACTGAAACTAAAAAAGGGAGTTAAAGTTAGGTAACTTAAAATCCATGAAAAATAGCGTCTGAAAAAGTAAAAAGGAAAGATTTACCTTTCCTCTGTTTTCCATCCTCAATTTGTTTAGCTTTCCTCGACTTTTCTCCTTCCCATCTCGAAAGCTCTGACATTTATCTCAACTGTCTTCTGTGGCACGAGGGCTTTAACACTCTCAATAAGTGTCTCTTTTGGAATTGGCAGGTAGATGGAGACTGCTCCGACCATTGCCACGTTCATTGCAAGCCTGCTCCCGGCTTCATAAGCCAGGTCGTCTGCATTAAAGGCTTTGACTATGTATTTTTCAGAGAGAGTGTCAAGGATCTCCTGGACGTCAGGGTATTTTGCAAGGCCTGAGGTAACGGTTACAGGGATAATTGGCTGTGTGTTTACAATGACCACCCCGCCGTCCTTAAGGAAATCAAGATACCGGACTGCTTCCATGGGCTCAAGGGCGAGCATGATATCTGCGCCTTTTCTAGGGATCATTGACCCGAGATCAATCCCCAGCCTTATGTGATTTACAACCGAACCTCCGCGCTGTGCCATGCCGTGAGTCTCTGCTGCCCTGATGGGAAGCCCTGAAATAACTGCGGCTTTTCCTATGATATCCGAAGCAAGGATTGCCCCCTGCCCGCCGACTCCTGTGATAAGGAGGTCGAGTTTTTTATCTCCTTCAACGTGGCTCATCTCTTCAACGTGGCTCATCTCTTCACCTCCCGGATAGCTTCAAACTTGCAGATCTGCGCACAGACTCCGCACCCGCTGCACAGGGCAGTAATTACGGCACATTTGTTTTCCTCGTCGAATTCGATTGCCGGGCAGCCGAACTTGACGCACTGCTTGCAGCCTTCGCACTTTTCAGGGTCAACGATATACGGGACCCGTCTGATCCCTGCCCTCTTTCCTGAGATCACGCAGGGCTGTTTTGCAATAACTACGGCTGTGCCTTCAAAGTCCTTTGCGGCTTTGAAAGCTTCCTGGATCTCTTCAAGGTTGTAGGGGTCAACAACAGCTACGGACCCGGCTCCCATAGCCCTGCAGAGCTCGGCAAGCGATACTTCGACTGTGGGCTCTCCGGTAACCGTAAAGCCGACTCCCGGGTTTGGCTGGTGCCCGGTCATAGCCGTGATTCGATTGTCGAGAATGGTAACCGTGATATTGGCTTTATTGAAGACCGCATTCAGAAGAGAATTCATACCCGTATGGAAAAAGGTTGAATCCCCGATAGAACAGCAGATAGGGCGCTTTTCTCCTGCATGATATAGCCCGGAAGCAATGCTTATGCTTGAACCCATACAGAGAGTTGTCTCAACAGTCCCGCTCTGGATTCCGAGGGTATAACAGCCGATATCGCTCGGATAGATAGCGTCCTTTCCAAAGACCTTTCTCATGGAATAGAAGGTTGCCCTGTGAGAGCAGCCTGCACAGAGAGCAGGTGGGCGCGGGGCAAGTTCAAGAGAAACCTTTCCTGACTCGTGTTCAATGTCCAGACCAAAAACTTTTTTCAGGGTTTCAAGGAAGGCGCTTATATCCAGTTCTCCTTCCCTCGGGACAAAACCTCCTTCTTTCCCGAGAATAGAAACCTCAAGCCCGGCTTCCTGTGCAAGAATCCTTACCTGCTCTTCGACAACAGGCTCAAGCTCTTCAAAGATAAGAACGGTGTCAACTTTGTCCAGCAGTTTCAGGACAAGCTTTTTCGGGACAGGATAGGTACCTATCTTCAGGAAAGAAGCTTCAAGCCCGAGTTCCTGCAGAGCCTCTTTTGCATAAACGGATGCAATACCGGCACCTATTACTCCCAGCCTTACATCGGGTTTGAGTTCAAGGGAGTTCCAGGGGGATTCTGCAAGCTCATCCTCCATTGGCTGCTGGATAGAAAGGAGATGGGTATGGCGGGGGCGGGCATTCTTTGGCAGCATTACCCAGCGGTCGAGAAGTTTTTCAAAATGGGGAGCCGGTTTATCTACAGGGATTTCCCCGAGCTCTATATCCGATTTTCCATGTGAAATGCGGGTTGTTGGCCTGAAGATTACAGGAATTTCGAATTTTTCCGAAAACTCAAAAGCATAGGGAAGCATGTCTTTGGCTTCCTGAGGGGTTGAAGGATCAAAACAGGGCACAAGAGCAAACTGGGCATAGCGCCGTGTATCCTGCTCATTCTGGGACGAATGGCAGGAAGGGTCATCAGCTACGATTGCGATCAGCCCGCCTTTTGTGCCTGCATAAGCAAGGGTCATGAAAGGGTCGGCTGCAACATTTAACCCTACATGCTTCATTGTTACGACAGACCTGACCCCTGCCCAGGCGGCTCCAACTGCAACTTCCATTGCAACCTTTTCGTTAACAGACCATTCTATATAGTAGTCCCGGTCTTCGCGGGAAGCAAGCGTGTCTATAATCTCCGAAGAAGGAGTCCCGGGATAGCCTGCAATAACCTGCACGCCGCCTTCGAGAAGCCCCCGGGCAATAGCCACGTTTCCAAGCATGTACTCACGCATTGTCATAATTAAAGTCTCCACCGTGTTAAACAATAAAATGCAACTTTAATAACAGTTTAAATGCAGTTCTCTGTAAATCAATGCCAATAGATAAGGAGTTTGGAGAAGACAGCTCCGGCAAACAAAACCTGCTGTCTGCAAACCAAGTAAAACTTTTGCATTATCCAAATAACACGATCAATAATATACTTTCGGATAATTGCCAGAGAATTTCTCCTGCAGGATCAGGCAACGCACAGACATACAACCCGAAAGCAAAATCCTGAAAAATGGATATGTCCGTTTGCTTGAGGTAATCAGGGAAAAAGTAGATTAGAGTTGCCAGATGCAGTGCTAATCCAGGCACTGAGTTCAGACAACAGAGAGCTAAAACTACAGCTACGACTAACTGGAGGCTTCGAAAAGAAGAACCAGAGGGTAGATCGAAAATACAGTCAGATGCCCGGAACCCTTGAGTCAATGAATAGGTCAATGAGTCAATGAACTGGCTTTTCCCAGAAGCTCTGCAAGCTTTGCGATCTCTTCAAGCTCAAGGGCGAGTTCTTCGCCTTTCAGGGACGCTTTGAAAAGTTCTCTTTTTGCAGGGATCTCAGCCACGACATTCACGCAATTCACAGAACCTAGCATCTCTTCTCTTATATCCGGCTCGACCTTATTAAGCACAAAATAGACCCTGCACCCGCACTGGCTACCAAACTCATCAAACTTCTTTGACAGCTTGAGGGACTCGTAAGAAGGGTCGACAACCACAAGGATCAGGTCAAAGTCCTTATCAACGCCGCGCCCGAAGTGTTCCGTCCCGGCTTCGGTATCCACAATTACAATATCGTCTTTCCCAAGGTCAAGGTTTTCAAGAAACTCCCTTGTCAGGACTCCCATAGGGCAGGCGCAGCCTTCTCCGTAATCGTGAATCTTGCCAACAGCCATCAACCTGAGATTCCCTTTTTCTTCCACGAATTCTGAAGGAAGGTCTGAGAAACTCCACCTGTTCTCAAAAAATCTGGATTGCGGCTGCCCTTGCTGCCCTGTATTATTTTCAGCTGCAAGCCCCCAGAACTGAGTTTTCCTGGGAGCCAATTTCTGCTTTTCCTTAAAACCCTTCTTTCCTCCGAAATATTCCATAAGGTCCCGCGGAGCTGCCATTCCCAGCTGGCTGTGAAGCCCGTAATTGGACTCGTCAATATCAAGCACAAGCACGTTTTTTGTTTTTGCCATCTGCTTTGCCAGGAGAGCAGAAACCGTACTCTTTCCGCTTCCTCCCTTCCCGCACACTGCTATTCTCATACAAAGTTCACCTATCCCAGTAATTTATCCTGCTGTATTAAAAGCACTTCCTTTAAGCATTTTCCTTTAAGCATTTTCCTTTAAGCATTTTCCTTTAAGCATTTTCCTTTAAGCATTTTCCTTTAAGCATTTTCCCGCCCGGACTGTCCATCCGGAATGTCCAGAAAGATAAAGGAGGAAAAGATGAATGAGAAAAGTAAAGCAGAAGAAATAGATTAACTTCAGGAAAATTACAGGAATAATATACGAGAATATAAGCCACAAATAATAGGATAAAAAGTCAAGAAATAGACATCAAATAGTTAGAGAAAATTCCGTTTTTAAATGGAGATTAACAGGTGGTCGTGGGAGGCAAAACGATCTCGTAAAACCTCTCCGTGTTGGCACATAGGATGTAATGGGGGTGAGCAAGATCCCCAATAAATAATTATGAACTTTTAGTATATAATTAAGTATGTTTTGATTTTTTTATAGGAATTCGAGCATCTAATCTTTAATTTAATCTTTATTTTTCTGTGCATCTCTAAGTTATTAAAATTATACCAGAAGAGGGATAATTTTCGTGCCTCAGAACTCATAAGAAACGAAAATTGAGTGCCTCAAACACCAACTATTTTTAATACAGATGAGGTTTTACCATTATATTAGAGCATACCCAAAAAGCCAAATAATGGCTAAATTTCTCCAATTTACTTCTTAATATTTAATCAAAACTTGGCAAATTTATTGAGAGAAAATTCAATAGAAAATGTTAGATATATCTTCTATAAAAGTCTAAGTTGCGACAACTTCAGGGTTATAATACTTTATATTATTCTTTTAAGATATGCGAGGGTTGCCCAGCCAGGCCAAAGGCGCCAGACTTAAGATCTGGCTTCGAAGGAATTCGTGGGTTCGAATCCCACCCCTCGCATCTGTTTCTAAAAATTCTATATCTCTACAGATGAAATCAAGTCGATACTCCTTAGCGAATATTCCAATCAGACTTTTCTAGTTACTTGTTTTGTAAACTTTAGGTGCTTTAGATCACGTTTATTAGCTGCGAACTGAAGAAAATATCAATACTTGGAACTAAATTCCTTTAGTACGACATATGAAATATTTTATCATCATATAATTCCCTAATTGTTCTAAAAAACAATATCATTAGACATTAGTGACCAAAAAGAGTTACAAATTTCACGTTAAAAATATAGCACATTTAAATGTCAAGCCACCAAGAAATGTTGAATTCATTGAATCGACTGATCTTATTCTTTCATGAGATCTTTTTAATTTGCGAAGCAGATTAAAAGCCAACCTGCTTCATAATTGCCAAAAAAATGAAATATATTATTGATTTCTAAGGTTTTTCATAATCTACCTCATAATTTTAGTCTCTTCCCTAGAGTTACGAGCTGCTTTTCCAGATCATCATCATACCTGATTATGAAACACTGGTGCCCCAGAAGATCCAACTGTGACCTTTTCATTTCATCATCGTGTTTTATGGACTCTTTGTCGTGGTCAGGTCCATCAACAAAAACTAATAAAGATCTTCCACTGTCACTATACTCGAAATCAGGCTTTGCGACTAAGACTCCATTCTCAGAAATGGCTCTCTGGGAATGAGATGGAAGTGGAAGCCCAAGTTTCTTTATTGCTTGTAAGACATCTTTTTCATAACTAGATTCGCAACTTTCTATTAGCCGGTCAAATTTTGACTCTTCGGAAGCTGTATCCACAAAACCGGACTCGACTTTTGCACTGACCAGCATTTCTAACATAGGCAGTACGAGCTTCCTATCAAGCTTGTCGTGTATACGCTGGTTGTAGTAGTTGCACAGGCATTCATAGCAGGCCTTATCGCAGCCCCCTTCCAAATCAAATTCGTGGAGAATCTCTCTTGCTCTTTTAACCACTTCATGGAAAGTGGCAGTTTCTTCCAGAGATTTCAAGATGCCTGCTCCACCTTCATCTACTTCGTAGATCACGATTATGAATTTGTCAGTGTTTTTTGGATTTGGCATGAGGAATGAATTCAGTTCATCCTCATCTACGTTCATGCTTATCTGGAGGCCACCCACAATTGCCTGCGAGAGGGTAGTGTAGAATGCCTCGTAGTCTGGGATTTTCAAGTACTCTGGAGGTTCACAATCAATTGTCAGAACATCGTGAGTAGAGTCCGTAAAGAGGACAATATCTTCTATAATGTCTTCCGCTGTGGCACCTCTCCAGCACTGCTTAGATCCTTTTTCTTCCAGGTGATCCTTTACTCCGTTCCTGCTGAGGATCCAGCGGCTGCAGGCGGTACAGAGGGTAAACCCTGTAGCATCGATTTCCTCTTCAGAAGCTGAAATTGGGCCTGTGTTTACTTCGAGAATCCGACCTCTGTGGTCGTACCTCATTGTCATGAGTTTTTTCCCGTCTTTAATCACATTGTACTGCTTTAAATGGCCCGATACCATGTAGTGGGTTGTGATGTCGTAACCGAGACGCTGCCTCTCTTCTTCATCGCTGGTTATTCCATACCTGCTTTCAGCCCTCTGATCAGGCATTTCTATGGCTTTCTCATAGGGAATAGTGTCGGTTATGTCTGCTCCACAGTTACTGCAGACGCCTCCGCTGAAAGTTGCATCGTCGTCCATGTAGGCAACCCCGCAAACTGGACAGATCAGAAGTTTTGAGGTGATTGGCTTGTTATTCTCTGTTCTTAGCCTTGAAGTCTGGACAAGGTACCTGCTGCCGCTATAGTATACGCTGTTTCCAGGGGCGTATTCCCGGATTGCCTTGATCTGATCACGTGAAAGGGTTTTTTCCTCCCTCCCTCTTGGCCCGTGGTAGTCAAGGGTCAGGGAAGTTATCTGAGTCGGGAACCCATAATTCGGAATGAATCCCTGTCCGGAAAGGTATCTGTATGTCGAGTACTCGTCATTTCCTGACCGCATGGAATCTATCTTATTTTCAATGGATTCCCTTCTCTGTCTGTAAGCTTTGCTTTTTTTCGGGTCAAGAAAACCACTGCGGAGATTGATGTCTATGGTTTTCAATTCAGAATTTAGAAGCTTATACTCAAAACGGAAAGCATTAAATGCTCGATCCAGTTCCCCTACGAAATTGTATACAGTGTCTTCTACATAGTCCGGAGTGAACCAATCGAAGTCCCGAATTTCGGAAGCAAGGGCCTCCTGTATTGTGCTGACTATCTCAGTATGCTTTTCATTTAAAGTATCTTCAAGGTCTCTTTTGTCAAGGGTTTCTGCCTTGAGGTCATCTGTAATGTCGGAATAAATCGGTAGGGTTTCGAGGTTTTCAGTGTTCAGGATCTGGCTTATTTTCTGGGGAATTTTCAGAGTAAGGGTCTCAATTATCAGGGAGTGGATGTGAGCCTGGACAAGGGTTTCATTGTTCAGGAGGAAACGCGGGACGGAGATTTCACCTGAGATGATTTTTTCAGGGAACCTGTAGAAATACTGATCATGTGGGCCCCTTTTCATTCCCACACCACAGAAGGTTGAGATCATGGATGCCTGGGAACTCCTTCCAGCTCTACCTGCCCTCTGGGCATAGTTTGAGGGAGAAGGCGGAACATTTCGCATGTATACTGCCGAAAGGTCTCCTATGTCAATTCCGAGTTCCATTGTTGGGGTACACACTATTACATTAACATCTCCATTCTTGTTCTTAAAGCGGATCTCAAGTTCTTTCCTCACTTTCCCCTCGATCTGCCCGCTATGTTCTTCTGCGTGCAGGGGCACGACCTCTTTAAAACCTCTGGTGTACTCTTTTCGGAAGTAATTCTCCGAGAGGTTCCTATCTATGAGGTCAAGGCAGTTTGGACCCGTACAGAGGTTCAGTTTCTTGAAATGGTGTACCTTTCCGCATTTCTTGCATACCTTCTGCACTCCGTTATCTGGAAGGGAGAGAAGTATCGCCGCAGGATTCGTCATGAGAATCGAAACGCCTCTGCTGATGTTTTCTTCAACAAGACCTTCCACCTCCTTCAGATTGTCAACTACCCCCTGAACAATCTGCCTTGCGGTGTTGGTATCCGAGATATCGAGTACTCTTTTGGTCCACTTGACAAGGTTTCCGTTGTGGCTGGTCAGGCGGTAGACCGTTACGTCCCACCTATTGGTGGCCGTTTTGTCGCTATACCCGGTAGGCTTGTTACTCAGGAGCTCGTTGTGGAAAAAAACAGCTTCATTGAGTTTGCTGGTAACTTTTTCCCTGAACCTTTCCGGCTGAATCAGGTATTCGTAGGCAATTGAGGCATTGTACCTCATGATGTCCAGAAAACCCGTAAGAAAATCCCCCCTGCCGTCGTCATCCAGTTTCATGAGATCGGGAAAATCTTTCCATAGATTGTGTTTTGCTGCGATTTCATCCATCCTTCTGTAGCTGACTTGGAGGAGCCCTACATCTTCGAGGTTAGGTTGGGTTTTCTGCCTTGGAGAGCCAAGTTCGAGAATAGCGTTTAATTGCAGGTAATCCCTGTATGAAGCGTCCTCTTTTCCACTTCTCCCCATGCTGAACGTTTTTGTTTTGGCGTAAGTCGGCGTGGAGCCATGTTTTTTATATGTATCGAAAATCAGTTCCCCCATATCCAGTAGATCTACAGGTTCTGATTGTTCCTTGAGGGCATGGTACATTCCTCTCCTGAAGTGTATCCGCTTCTGGATATTGTTCATATGGGCAGCCTGTAGGGCTGTATCCTGCCTGTTGTCCGAGAACGCGATTACCTTTTGTTCTTCTTTCGGCAGGGTGTTTAACATGTTGGAAACGAGCACGTCAGTTGCAGTGGACCTGCCCACAGTACCAAAGGAGAAGAGTTTGTTGAATTCCTTGCGTGTCCGCTTGTCGTAGAATACCCCGCAGCCTTCCGAAGGACAGAATTTAAACGGGTACGGGACAATAGTTACCTGTACCTTTCCGGCACAGATACACTGTGGATAGGCTTTGTCTCCTTCAACGTAGAGCTTGTTGCAATCCGGACAGTAAAGGGCATGCTGAAGGTCCACATATTCTTTATAAGAGGCTTTAATTTCTCCTTTAACATCGGTTAGCCAGCTGTCAGGTAAGGATTCACTCTCTACCTTGATTTTCCCTGGGTACAGGTATGCTACATTTCCTTCCTGCGACCCTTCCCCGAGTTCGTGGGGTACGACTGAGCCGTCAGGAAGCAGTTCAACGCAGTAATACTCCTGTCCGCAGGCACGGCAGAAGACCATCGGGAAAGTTTTGCGGTCTTTTTTGCCCTTTGCGGCGCAGGTCGGACAGGTAACTTCTCCTGCATCATTCAGGTGTGAGGGCTCCTCCATTATGCAACTTTTGATCTCGCGTCCCTGGCTGAAGAAGGTGTGAATTTTTGGGATTATGCGGGAGTGAAGGCTTCCATATGCCTCTATCTGAGTGTTCATGCCTGCAAGAAAAGCCCCAACTATTTCCCGTTTGCACTCCTCAGAGGAGGTTTTGGGGCGTACATCTTTAAAGTAAACTTCCACGAGGTCATCAAAGCTGAAGATGCCGTTCATTAGCATCGTTTCAATAAATTGTATTGTCTTCTGCTCACCAAGAAGTTCCCCGATGATAACTCTGCTTGCTTCATCAAGTGGAAGCTTTTCCCCGAGAAGAGCTTCTGCAAGTTCCCTGACCTTTTCATCTGTATCTTCAAAGCCGTCCAGCATCTCCTGGGTTATAAGCACTTTTTCGGGAAGTACACTCTTGCTGGAACGGGAAGGCAAAATATAGTGTTCACGGACAACGGCATCAGGATTAAAAACCTCCCCGAAAAGGTTGCTTGCAAAATCTGTGATTGCCGTATCTTCCCCGATCCCCTCCTCACTCTGCACAGTTGCACTGGTTCCTATGCAACGCAGGGTACCTCGGGTTCCTGTGTGCTGCTTGAGCCTTCGAATAAGATAAGCGACATCAGCACCCTTTCTTCCAGTGTAAGTATGGACTTCGTCAAGCACCAGATACTTCAGGACCCCAAGCTGGTCTTCTGGAAAGAGCACGCGGTCCTCAAACCTGGTCAGGATGTATTCAAGCATCACATAGTTTGTAATCAGGATGTCAGGCGGGGTTTTCTGGATCTCTTCACGGGAAAGCAGTTCACTGTCATATGGATCTCTTCCAGTCCGCAGTGTATAGCTCTCAAGCGCCTCTTCCCGTGTCTTGGGGGTATCTCCAGTATAAATTGCAAGCTTTAACCCAGACCCATCAAGCCTCTTTGAAAAATCATCATACTGCGAGTTGGCAAGCGCATTCATGGGGTATACAAAAATTGCCTTAATCCCCTGAATGTCTTCATCCTGCATCCCAAGGCAGGTACTCACCACAGGGACCCCAAAACAGAATGATTTTCCAGACCCAGTTCCAGTGGAAATAATGGTATTTTTCTCCTTGAGAATTGACCTGATGGCATCACTCTGGTGCCTGTACAGGTTCACAGGAGCAGCCGACCTGTTGCCTGCGTCTATGGTAAAACAGCATGGTGTATCAGGATGAAGCAATTCCTCATAAACCAGCTCACCAAAAGAATCACCAAGCTCAAATCTTTTCCCAAGCTGGATATAGGGACCCTTGTAAAGGAGGTTTCCCTCTATGATTTTTTCGTCTACCCAATCCTTGATTACAGGGTTTTTGAATTTTTGGAATGAGCTTACATAATTCCTGTACGCTGATTTTATGCTATCCAGAGCTTCCACTGGATTTAAAGACTGCTTCATGCTTTTTTCATCTCCAGAATGACAGGGTTCACCAACCCTTTACGCCTGTCAAAATAAAACCTAAGTTCTCAATATTTATTAACTGAAATATAGTTTACTATTTTCTTTAATTTTAAATCCAATATTAAAATTTGAAAAGCTAATTTCTAATTTTACATGTCTGATTGCTTAACCTAAAATTCAAATTCCTTAATAGGAATCCTGTTCTTAATTAGAGAAACATTTCGAAAAACATATATTTTCAGAAGGTTCAATGCAATAGACTAACTTTCAGGGGATTGTTTTTTGGAAGACGAGATACCTTTGGCTTATGGGAATAAATACGAACTGGATACACTCGCAACACCCAATAAGGGTCCACATGTAGTAAGAAAGCACTCGGACAAAAAAGAAAAAAGTGAAAAAGAGAACGGAATAGCCACCAGAACCCCATTTCAAAGAGATAAAGACCGAATTGTCTACTCTAAAGCCTTCAGGTAGTTAACTTAAAACCGATGTCTACCTTACAGGCTAAATGAATAAGCATATCAGGATAAGATTCATACAAACTTAAAAGTTTATTATTATTCTAGGTCTTGAAAATAAAAAAGATTAAAATGTATTAAATCAAAACTAAGTGTCAATTCTAATCTATTTCAAATAGAAAGTAAAATATGTGATTTAAAATGAAGTATTGGAGAATGGCTTTTAAATGGGGCAGTCGAGGAAAAAGCGCATGGGAACAATGTCGTTACCAAGGCATTGCTGCTATTGGTTATTATATAGAAACTGGAGATAGTATTTATGAACCTGTTGTTGGAGACTGTTCAAAAATTAGTGAAAAAGAATATGACAGATTGTGGAGAGAAAGACTTCCTAATAAAAAAGCTTGCCAAGGCAGTCTAAAAAAGTTGGCATATAAAATGGAAATCGGTGATATCATATACGTAAAAGATGAGACAGAGATTGTTGGAAAGGGTAGAATAATTTCAGATTATAAATTTGAACCTGATGGGATTGTAGACCAGCGTGGCATATGGTGGGAACACTACAGAGAGGTTGATTGGGATAAAGATTTCAAACGATTTGAGTTAAACCTGGAAGCTAACTTACACACAGTCTTAGAACTAAAAGGTGAACGTTTGGATAAGATCTTAGAAATAGACAAACAAGTCAATGGAGAGGCTTACGATAAAGCATTCGAACTTAACCCACAATATTCAGAAGCTTGGCACAACAAAGGAAATGTTCTTTACGAGTTAGGAGATTACGAAAAAACAATAGAGGCTCTTGATAAAGCAATAGAACTTGATCCTCAAGACCCATTAGTGTGGTGCAATAAAGGAGTTGCTCTTGGAAAGTTGGGTAATTACGATGAAGCGATTGGGACATTCGATAAAGCAATAGAACTTAACCCTCAAATGCCAGAAGCATGGTACAATAAAGGAGTTATTCTTCATGAGTTGGATAATTATGGTGAAGCAATAGAGGCTCTTGATAAAGCAATAGAACTTGACCCGCAATGTTTAGAAGCTTGGCACAACAAAGGAAATGCTTTTTGCGAGTTAGGTTATTACGAAAAAGCTATAGAAGCTTATGAAAAAGCAATAGAACTTGACCCCCAAGATTCAAATCCTTGGAACAACAAAGGAATTGTTCTTTACGAGTTAGGCTATTACGAAAAAGCTATAGAAGCTTATGAAAAAGCGATAGAACTTGATCCCCAAGATTCAAATCCTTGGTACAACAAAGGAAATGCTCTTTGTAAGTTAGGTTATTATGAAAAAGCTATAGAAGCTTATGAAAAAGCTATAAAATTTGACCCTCAAAATTCAAATCCTTGGTACAACAAAGGAAGTGTTCTTTGCGAGTTAGGTAATTACGAAAAAGCTATAGAATCCTATGACAAAGTTATAGGGCTTGATCCTCAAGATTCAACTGCGTGGTTCAACCGTGCGTGTGCCTATTCCCTTATGAAAAATAAAGATCAAGCAATCTTCAACTTAAAGCGTACTATTGAACTTGATTCCTCGTACAAAGAAAAAGTGAAAAATAATGAGATCTTTAAAGAGTTGTGGGCGGATGAGGACTTCAAAAAATTAATAGAATGAACCTTTTTTAAATTGTACCTCTACCCGTTCCAAACACACTTTCTCGTTGATACTTGGCATAATACTCCATAATCAAGTCCTTCGTCCTATACACCCCATACTTCGCCTCATCTTTCCTCTTGACAATTGGAAATGTCCTGAGAATATAATCCAGGTCATCCTTCGAGATCCCATACAAATGCGCATAAACCGCATCCAGCTCACACCTCAAATTCAACCGCCGCTCTTCATCCCATTTGAAAGGCTGTGGAACCCCTTCCACAAGCGGGTTCTCGTTTTTAGGTTGATATTCACAACGTACTAAAATTGACTAAAATAAGCATCCCTACAAGACAGAGTATTTTACAATTCATATCATTAATATTATTATTTCATTTTTCGAATATTAGTCATGAAGACTGGAAGAGCTTTTTGTTTCCTTTCATTGATAAAATAAGATGCCACCGTATCCCCCATACTTCCTAAAGCTGAAATAGGTGCACCTACTACTGGAATGAAAGATACTGCTGTCCAAGCTGCATTTTTTGTGCCACTAGTTACTAAGTCCTGTTTACTTTGTCTTGTGTCATCAAATGCATCAAGAATTTCACCCACAATCTCTTGGTTTATTTCTTCTTGGAACTCTTTAGTATCATGGTGATATTTAGATGTGGAACAGATTTCGCCCAATCTACCCATTGCTTTTTTCCATTCTTTCATTTTCCTTATTTCCAAGATATCTTCCAAACTAAAATCATCAATATTTTTTTTGCTTACAAGGGGAATAGCAGCATCAAGTCCTTTAAGATACAAATTGGCATCACTGATTTTGAAATTATTAAGTTTATAATTATAATATGAGTAAAGATATTCATTGGTTAAGATTGAGGAGCTAACTGAACTTTTTAAAATGAGGCTTTCATTTAACCATTCAAAACCATATCGTATATGTTCCTCTCGTTTCTGATACTGCGAATATTGAATACTTATAGCAGTTTCCACAGCTTCCAATGCAATTTTTTGAATTTCTTTACGTGGATCATAGTAACTATATTTCAAACTAGGAGACATGTCCTCTAGTACACTATTTTTTATTGAATTGTAGAGAGAATCGTCTAAAGTCTTCTTTAAGGCATCATTGTTATATTCGCACGATGAAGCGTTCTTTATGATGTCATAAGAATTTTCTGGAACTGTCGTTTTAACAATAAAATCATTCGAATGTTTATACAAATAATCTCTTAGGTTCTTATCCATGTGGCAGTAGGTACTATCAAATAAGTTACTTTCAAACTCTGCTTCGTTTTCAACTGCGAATTTTATTACCTTTGCATTTATTAAAGTCTCTAAGTCTCTATATTCCTGAGATTCCTGAGACATATTTGATAAATCTTGGATAAAACTAGGATATACACATATTTTTTCCCAGAAGAAAGCACATGATTTAAGTTTACTCAGACAAGAGGGATCGTCTTCAAAAAAAACACTAGATTCAATATTTTTGCTCATAAAAAATTCCTGTTTTATTGCTGCTTTTATTGATAAATTCAAGTTTCAACTTTAATTATGATTCAAACAAACATTTCTACTTAGCTATATTTTATAGCAATAAGCATCAAAAAGTACAAAGAGTAGGAGAGGAATTATATTTTTAATGCTCCCTCATACTTCTCATAATATTCCAGAATCAAATCCCTCGTCCTATACACCCCATACTTCGCCTCATTCTTCCTTTTCACAATTGGGAAAGTCCCGAGAATATAATCCAGGTCATCCTTTGAGATTCCATAAAGATGCGCATAAACCACATCCAGCTCACACCTCAAATTCAACCGCCGCTCTTCATCCCATTTGAAGGGCTGCGGAATTCCGTCCACAAGCGGGTTTTCTGAGAACCATTCGTTCCACTTTTCAGGGCCTATTTCTTCGAGGACATCTTCAGCAAAAGGCCGTGCGAAATTATTAAACTTCTTTATGCACTCTTTTTTGAGATTGCAGGCAGATACTATATTTTTAGAATTATTTTGGTTTAAACTATAGATCGGCACTATACAGAATATTTGATTTATTTGCAATGATAAAATAGGCTAAATTTTGTGAATTATAGACTTTTCCTACACTCTGGCTTTGTGTAAAAAATAAGTTTTTGCCTTGATTTTTTACACAAAGCCCAATTAAGTTATGATATTTATGAATAACCCATAACAAAAACAAATAGTATTCAATGTATTACATTTTTAGAGAGGTCTTTCAAATCAGTATCCTTTACATTCTTTTTTGATTTGTAATAGTCTAATGATTTGTCGGGATTCTCATCTACAATTTGAGTTAACTTATCAGCTTCAATGCATTGCTGTTGCAAATTAACTATTTTTAGATAATTTTGTACTCTACTTTCTACATTTATAAAAAGTTCTTCTTTTTCGATTAATGCATTTTCTGGATAGAAGCTTTCTATATTGTCTTTTATAGTGTCAAAGCGATAGTAACCATAATCTTCTACATTAAGCAACCTATTGACGTTTCTGGTTACATCTTTCATTTCTTTAAGTTTTTCATAGAATGCTTTATCTCTTCTTGGTCCTGCATGAACACCTCCAAGACTGTCCAATCCATAACCAAAACCTAAAAGATCTCTTGCAGAAAGTACCTTTTCATCGTTAATTGCTTTTCCATAGCTTGCATTTACATAATGGAAAAAGTTATTTTCTTCATACCCACGTTTTGCAAGTTCTACCTTCATAGCATTTATTGTATCAGCACGAGATTTTACCATAGTCCCATCAAAATCAATATAGTAGGCATTAATTCCTCTATCTAAGTAAAAATTAATAAGTGCTCTCCCATAAGCAGGTGCTACAGCTGGTATATATCCTAAAATACTTTTTTTATTTCTAACTTCAATACTATTGTAACATGTGTCTAAGTATTCTAAGAAGAAATCAAAATTTTCAGGATCTAATTTTCTAGCTACTTTAGGAATTGAGGGAATGGGGGTGATACTGGAATGTGAATAAGCAAGGTTTGTCAATACTTCAATCTCATATTCTGTAGGATATCTCCATTCTTCTCCTTTATTTTTAAATTCTAATAGGCAAAAATGAGGGCAACCATTTGCTTTATCTTTTTGTTTTCCCAAATCGTTGTTTTTCTTAGATGAATATTTATTATCATTATCTGCTTTGACAAGCGTTTTATCATCAAGTCGTACAAACAATTCTTGTATATCGGATAAATCGCTTGGAAACGTAGTTTCCTTATAGAAATTATTTGTGAGGACTGCTTTTGTTGGTGTTTTAATTGTTTTATCGCCAAGATGAATATTAAAAGACCTCAATTCGGTATCATCTGCAGTTGAATATTGACGAATTTTTGTTTCTTTAGTCATTTTAACAATCCTCTAAGAATATCATCTTTAATCCAAAAAGGTGATTCTTTTATTTTGTAATATAATTTCTCACATTCTGAACTTGTCAATTCACTTAGTTCATTTTTTTGCCATATTAGCATTCCGATTGTACCGTTTATTTTTAGGTCATATACATCTTTCAATTTTCTTGCCTTTTCATCAATAATGCAATGATATGTATGACCATTATTTTTTTTATTTATACCCGCACAAACAACACTAAGTTCCCCCTTATGCATCCAAGGATATCTATCTGAAATCTTGGATAGACAATTTTCATGAACATCATCAAGAATTACAAAATTAGTATGGGATTGAAATAAATCAAAAGTTTCAGGATTCTCTTTGAGTTCTTCATAAACTTGCTTAGTAATTCCAAGTTCATAACCATATTTTTTACATATTTCAAAAGCCTCAGGACATTCCGCTTCCCTTAATAAGCACACAATTGAAGAGGTATCAAATATTTTCATATTTGTGCCTCCTTCAATGTATCAAGAAATGACTCTATATTCATTCCAGCCAAAAATGCAGCTTTTTCTAAGCTAATCAATCCTTTTTTATATATAGAAATTGCATCACTAAGTCTTTTTCTCATAATACGCTTGTATACAGTAGATTCAATGGTGTACTTAGGATATGATGCATAGACAAAAAGAAGAATTTCATCAACAGTTAGTTCTCCCAAAAATCTTTTGAAATCCGCAATTGACTCAAGCTCTTCATCTGAAAAACGCTTTTGAACGATCTTAAGAACGCGGCTACCAGCATCGGTTATTTTGTAATTGTTTTTGTATTCTTTTCTAGCAAGTCCAAGTGATATGAGATCATTTAAACTAACTTCTGCTGCTTCACTATATGGCCCAAAAGAGTGGGGGATAAACTCTGCATCTTCACCAACGTCATCTATGAAATTTCCTATCAAAAACATTTCTTTTTGGAATGCAGTGTTTCCTTCAATAGGACTTTGATTATCTGATTCCAACAGTTCAAGTATTGCAATGTTGAGATAGGATAAATCTTCAGCAATACTATCAAGTGAAAATTTCATAGATTACACATCCTATATGTCATTTAGATTCAACTTTTTTGATTATTATTGGTGTTTCTGCTGTTACTTTCTCATCTGGATCTTTGATATATGGGAATAATATCAATTCAGTGTTTTCATCCCATCCAGTAAGTTGTATGATTTCTTTTGGGATAGATATTTTGAGTTGTGTTCCAGATTTGGTTATTTTAGTCATTTAATATGACTATTTTATGACTTATTTATTAATAATTATTGTGGTAACTATAAGTTAAATTTGATTTTTTACACAGAAGCTATTTTTTACACAAAGCCCTACACTCTTCTATATTATTTAAGTGACTATTTAATTTTTTAATATTTTCTCCTAAATAAGGGATAAATATCCCCATGAAATAACCTAAATAATGACCTCCAATGTTAATTTTGTCTCCACTTTCTGGAAAAGGATTAAAAGTAATTTTACTCCTTTACAATCCCTTCATACTTCTCATAATGCCCCATAATCAAATCCCTCGTCCTGTACGTCCCATACTTCCCCTCATCCTTCTTCCTCACAATCGGAAACGTCCCGAGAATATAATCTAGGTCATCCTTCGAGATCCCATACAAATGCGCATAAACCGCATCCAACTCACACCTCAAATTCAACCGCCGCTCTTCATCCCATTTGAAAGGCTGCGGAATTCCGTCCACAAGCGGGTTTTCTGAGAACCATTCGTTCCACTTTTCAGGGCCTATTTCTTCAAGAACATCTTCAGCAAAGGTTTTGAGATCCCAGGCGGTGTAGGTGAGTTCAACAACGAGAGGAACAACTAAATTAATTATATTTTGTGTGTATCTACCTGGTTCGATTACTGGCAGTTGCTTTATGATGAAAAAGTTCATATTTCGACTTGGGGTTTTCATTCTAGAAGCCCAATCAACAATAAATGTGTTTAAACAGGCAACAAGTAACGACAACTTGGTTGCTTTGTGATCATCTATCAAAATAAGAGGTAATGAGTTTCCACATCCACACAGAGGTAATATCGCTGAGATCATCGTCCTCTCATTTTCTGGATTCGTGATCCCTCTAAAACTTAAAATATATTTTTTTCCATTTAGATGTGATGAAACTTCAGAATATTTTACCCAATAACGTGGGATCACAGAAACTTCTGGATCTTTGTTTGAATCTTTATTTGGAACAGTTTCATTTCCTGAATCTTTTTCGTTGATGTTTGCAAATCGGTGATCAAATTGATAAATCATTTTTCCTTCATATAATGGAAGATATGTTTCTTCATCACTGGTAAAAAGATTTCCTTCCAAAATATATCCATTTTCATTTAAAGAATTTTCCGAATAAAAAAGATGACTATCGTTAGTCATGTGATACATTGTGTCAAATGTAATTCCCCACAGATTATTTTGATTGGATTCATCAATTAGGACGTTGACATTTCTATGAATTCGCTTAATCAATTCAGCGTCCAGAAGGCTCCTTAAAATTGGTATTGTTCGAGTGTTTGGGTTAATTAGAGATAGATCATCATAGCCTAAAGTAAAGTATCTGTTTTTGTTTATTTCGCCTACATTATGCAAAAAAAAGGCAAATTGTGCTTTAGGTATGTACCCTCCAGAAATAGTCAAAAGAGAAAACTTATACTGTCTATGTGTCCCTGGAAATAATCCTTCTTTGTTCTCAAAATCGTATAAGCTAACTAATTGCTCTCTTTTCATCATGTCACTAAAAAAGTCACAATAAGTGAAATCAGTAGCAATTCCCGTTGGAACGATGATGCCTGTTTTTCCACATAGATTTATGATTGACCGTGTTAATTCAGTAAAAACAGCATAAGTGTTGATGTCGCCTTTGCCTGTGAGGGGGAATCGGTCAGACTCGTGAAGAAAAAGGCTTTCGCACTCGCTCATGCGTTTTGCTTTTCTGAAAGCCTGGTTAAGGGCGGGGTCTTTTTCGTAAAGTTTCTGGATGAGTTTTTTACGCTGGGAGGCGTTGCTGGCATTTGCGATTTCGGGGGAGCGGTATTCGAAGAATTCTTTTTCCTGTAGTTTTATTCTCTCCCATGGTGGGTTTCCTAGTACGCAGTCAAATCCTTGGTTTTCTCCACTGAAGACGTCGGGGAATTCGAGGTGCCAGTGGAAGAATTTGTATTCCTGGACAAAAGAGTTGACTTTCTGGACAATTTCGGGGTAGGGGTCCAGGAGGTCATTTGAGGCATAAGCCATGAAAAGGCCGTTTGTTACCACGTCTTCCTTTTCTTCAGTGAGGGGCCAGAAGAAGGCACTTGTCCAGAGGTCAGCGAGGAATTTCAGGCGATTGTATTCTTTGCTGGCGAGGAGAGCTTCATAGTGGGCTCTTTTTTCATTTACCTCGTGTGGTGTCAGTTCTATTTCTTCATCGAGTTTGGCGAACTCTCTGGAACAGACCCTTGCAGTACCTTCCTTTATAAGCCATCCAGTAACGGATTTGTTCTTTTTCTGCTCTCTGTTGATCTTCTTGAAATAAGAAGCAACTTTCTTGTCGTCTCCTTCTACGGGGGTGAAGGCTCCGTCAGGGATTCCCTTTTCCATAAGCTCTGGGGTTACACCCACAAGGGAATTTCCACATTTGATGTGGTGGTCGAGGAAGTTTAAGGGTTTTTCCCGTACGGCTGCATTGATCCAGAGGGAGACTTTGGCAAGTTCCACGGCCATGGGGTTAATATCCACTCCATAGATGCAATGAAGAAGGACGTCACGTCTGGCCTCCTGTTCAACGTCCTTGGCTGGGAGCTCTTCGCCTGATCTTATCTTTGCAAGTTCTCTTCCGAGCTTGTTGCAGGCTGCAATAAGGAAAGCTCCACTTCCGCAGGCAGGGTCGCAGACCTTGATGGAGAGGAGAGCTTTTTCTTTTGCCGAGCGGGTGTCAGCAACTTCGCTCAGGCGGGCTTCCATGATTGGAATAAGTGCACTTTTAATTAATTCCTGGACAAGGCCAGGATTTGTGTAATAGGAGCCCGTGGACTTTCGGTCCGAACCCCTCGGGTCGAGGATGAAACGGTTAGGGGCATATTTCCTGCCCTCGATTTCTTCAGGGGCTGAGGTGATCCTTGGGGCGTAGTCGAGGAGGCTTTCGTAGATCGAACCGAACTCTTCTACGGAAAGGTCCGCGTAGGAGATGGTCTGCCTGACCCCGTCGATTTCCGTAAGGGTCAGAAAACGGACAGCTTCGAGAAACTCGCTGTTTTTGCAGGAGAATTTGCCCACGTAGTTGTCGGCGGAAATGTCGAAGAGCATGCCGTTGTAAGGATAAATATCGAGTTCTTCCACCCCTTCCTTAATCATTTTAAAAGTAACAAGCAGCCCTTCCCAGAGGTCGGTGTGGGAGTCGTGCTGGAAGTTGTTGTCTTCTATGGTCTCAGCTGCAAAGTCCCGAAGGGCTGTGATGCTGTAGTTCTCTAAGTACAGATCATGGCCAGGGGTTCCGTGTCCTCCGATAAGGGCCCTCTGTTCTGCATAGAGGAGAAAGATGATCCTGTAGATTACCCGCAGGATTTCTTCATAATAAGCATGACACTCCTTTTCATCGTCCCTTAACTTCTCTATCAGGTAATTCCTGAGAAAACCGTTCCCAAAAGCCTCGATAGCTCTCACCACGTTTTCCCTCAGGTTCTTGCCTATCGACTCACCTACGGACTGGCTGTGCTTGAAGTATTTCTCAAGGTATATCTCGGTAGTCTCTTGTTCAACTGCAATCTCCTCGCCTTCTTCATTTACCTCAACTTTTTTGGGGGTTTTCTTTGAAGGCACAGGAGCAAAGCGGCTTGCATGGGCAAACCTGTAAAGGGCCTGGAAATCCGAATAAAGGCGGTTGTGAAAAATTGCCTCGATATCAAACTCAACGTATCCTTTTACAGTGGTATGGTGGAAGTCTCGCAGAAGGCGCAGGAACAGGCCATTCGTCAGAAGAGCCCATTTGTCGTCCTCAGTATTCAAAAAACCCTGCAGAGCGTCATGAGCACTCGGTTCTCCACGCACAGGGCGCTCATCAAGTCCCTGGGAAGGAGGAATAATATGTACCACAGGCGGGTTTGGCACATCTGGCTCTTTTCGCCATCCCCTGTGTGAAAAGTTAAACTTCAGGTTTTCGCTGATCTCTCTATGAGCCGAAGTATGCGCGATGTTAAAACCGAGGGCTTCAAGCAGGGGCCTCTGCCAGTAATTGCGGGCATCCTTTGGGTCCATGGACCTCAGTTTTTCTCCGTATGTGTCCCAGCGGCGCTTCAGGCTCTCAAAGGCATCCTTTACTCTGAGCTCGTATTCCTTTTCATCAGGAG
This sequence comes from Methanosarcina sp. DH2, assembly GCF_020804225.1. Taxonomy (GTDB): domain Archaea; phylum Halobacteriota; class Methanosarcinia; order Methanosarcinales; family Methanosarcinaceae; genus Methanosarcina. Next base: position 53,751 of record NZ_WJBI01000020.1, on the reverse strand, counting down.
CTGTGTCATCTGGATTCCAGGGGACCTTGAAAGTGGAAGGATTGGCATAATCAAAGTTCACCCTTTCCCCATGCATCGAGGAAATCAACTGTGAGGTTATCAAACTCCCCGATACATTGATGTACCCTGAACCATTTGAGTTCACTGTTTCACCTCCATCTTGGGCACAGGTTCATACAACCTTAGCGCTACAAGGTCGCTTGAAGCCCTTTCAATCCTGTCAATCCCTTCCAGCCACCCATTGTTTTCGTGGTCCTGCATAAGCTTCTCTTTGAGGGCAGTTCTTTCCTTCTTTATCTTTTCCACATGCTCGCTAACCGTAGTCTCAAAGGGTTTCTGATACATCTCAGGTTTCATTGCAAGCTCAAGATGCCGCAGGTAATCCTCTTTCGGCCTGCGGTTTGCTGCAGGTTTTGCTCTCATAAGCTCGTATATCTCTTCCTGGGAAAGGGCTTTTCTTTCAACAAGATTACATGCAACAGGGATAATTTCCTCAATTATGCGGACAGATTCAGTGCCCACAGTAAAGCGTACAAGGAAGTAATAGATTGCAGTCACCTTTTCGACCTCCGCAGTACTGATTACTGCAGTCCGCCCGTACTCTTCCTTCTTCGAGTCAAAAACAGAGTTTTTCACGAGCTCAAAAAGACGCCTGATAAATGGATGCCCAACATTCAAATGTTCAACATCACTGTTTTCAATTGCCACTTTCGGATCAAATGTTGCTTTCTCGATAGTATCCCCGTAACCCCCCACTTTAAACAGGTTTGATAACTCAATTTTGAGGCTCTTTTGAAGGTCCCTGTTTTCAGTCACAGTACAGCCAAAGCTCCTCAACCCATTCAGGACAAAGGTCCTGAACTCTTCCTGAGTCCCTATAGAATCCTCGGTTTCCTTCAGGCGCCTCCTGATTTCCGAAAGGTCCACATCAGTCTGCCCATAGAAACTCTCAGCCTTGATGTTCTCCAGAACTTCATTATCAAATGGATTTATTTTTTCATGAGCAGGGACTTTCTCCTCACCTACTCTTGAGACGCCCTCAAACTCAAAAAGTGAGCGCTGGGAAACAGGCAATTTCTCCATGCCGATGTCCTGGATCATGTCCAATACATTGCTGTCGTCCCCAAAAAACGGAGGTGCAAATCCATAATCTTCGCGGATCTGCTTTGCTTTCCTGACCAGCACCCTGAGGATAGTAGCGTCCAGTGTATCATTCATCACCAATGTTCGGATGTACACTTTCCTGGATTTCTGCCCGTACCTATCCACACGCCCGTTTCTCTGTTCGAGGCGGTTAGGGTTCCAGGGAAGTTCGTAATGGATCACCTGGTTTGCCATGTGTTGCAGGTTAATTCCCTCACTAATGCAGTCTGTTGCAATCAGAATCCCCTTCTCAAGGTTCTGGAACTCCACAAGCTTTTCGTTTCGACGAGCATCCGTAAGGTCACCATGGACTGTAAAGACTTCTTCGGGAGAAATTGTAGTCCTTAGCTGTCTTGGAATCTCCCGTTCAAGATACTCCAGCGTATCCTTATATCGGGTAAATATGATGGCTTTCTTCGTTCCGTACACGCCCGAAAGTGCTGTCTTCAAAATCCCGTTCTTTGGATTCGTCAGCCGTTTAAGCTTACTGTCCTTTGCAGCTGTGATCCTGCTGGCAATTTTGACAAGCTCCTCAATATCTTCCTTTTCAGCCTTCAGGGCCTCAAGTGAGCCAAAGGCGGTCTGGTCCATCCTAGTTGAAACTTCTTCATCGCTCAGTTCATCGACAAGTTCTTCATCCAGGGCGCTTGCCTTTGCCTGGGCCACGCTGATGCTTATATCGTCAGAGACTTCTTCCCTGTTTATTTTGTCAACAACACGCCCCAGGCGGTTTTTCAAAGATATCTTCAGGGCATCTGGAGAAGAAAGAGCCCTTTTCTGCAGGTGCATCACAACCCATTGAGCAGTCATGCGTACCTTGTGGCTCCCCCCCTCGGCAAGAGTCAGGATTCCTTTCCCATACCTTTCAAGTTTCTCAATAATTTCCTTTTCTTCCTCATGTGCCAGGTCAATGGCAATTTCATCCTGATCTCTTTCTGGAAACGGATTTTCCTCTTCGGAATGCTCCTGAAACCATTCTTCCACATCTTTTCTTCGCCTCTGGCAGACGTGGTGTTTTGCAATTTCCCTGTCGATTCTGGGTTCATTTGGAGGCCCACTCACGATTCCGCAGTCAAGCATGTCAAGGAGACTTGCGTAAGTATCCGTGTATCCGTTATGGGGAGTTGCAGTCAAAAAAAGGAGATTCTTTATCTGCTTCTGGGCAGCGAGCTCTTTTACGAAATTGTACCTCTCCATTGACACACTCTGCTTTTCAGCAGTTTGGTGAGGTTTTGAGGCTATGTGTGCTTCGTCCACAATCACGAGATCCCAGGGCACCTCTAGAACCTGGTATTTCGTTGGGTCTTTTTTCGTATAGTCTATAGATGCAATCAGGAAGGGATAATGTTTCCACGGACTTGCTCCAGGCGGTAGATTTCTTTCAAGCACCCTTCTGTGAACTGAAGAAATAACCTTCGCGTCGATCTGGAAAAAAGAATGGAGCGCATCACGCCACTGTTCGCACAGGTTTTTTGGACATATTACAAGGATTCGGGACACCAAGTTTCTTGCCATCAACTCAGTAGCAATAAGGCCAGCTTCCACGGTTTTTCCCAGCCCCACGTCATCTGCAATTAGCATTCTGACCCTTTCACTCTTATTCAAAGCCATGACAACAGGCACGAGCTGATAATGCGTGGGAATTACACTGCTTCTCTGAAGGCTCAGAAGGGGAGCTGAACCGTGGAGAATTGAATAACGGAAGGACTGGATGAGTAGCTTGTTTGTAGCAGAATCTCCAATTTTGTCAAGTGAAGGTTCAGGTATATGAGATTCGTTTACGGATTCTAGCGGATAGTAGAATTTTTGCTTTCTAGGTCTTCCCCCATCAATATTTGTTGCTTGGAAGATCTTCTCCCTTTGATCTACAAAATCAATACGCCAGAGTCTGTGGCGCAGATCTACGATATCTCCTGGTTTTATGTCCATTATTAATACCTGCGACAGTACTATCGATTAAATGTGAAGTAGTTGTGATCTCGATGATATATAAAATAATTATATGTAAGATTTGTAAATGTTACAAATCCTAACATATTTTAGATTCTATTTCGTACTACCTATTCCATGATTTAGACTGTGTTTAAAGTTCGTATTAACTTTGGGAATCATCTTCAATTTTTAGGACTGGCACATAGATTATTATCGCCGGAGGATGTCAAAAGAGATAGTGCGAGAGTAATCGCCGCAAACTACCTTCTTAAATGTTCTTTTTATGAAATTTTTGAAAAATTAATAAAACATTTTCCTTCCTCTACTGCTTCTTCTATTGTCCTGAGAGTAAAGGGGAATGTTAGACACGAGTCCACCTAGTGGATATACAAAAGATATGGTATGTATGAAGGGTTTCAGAAAGTGAGTTCATTTCTCAAAACAACTATTCTATGGAAATTCTTTATACTTGTAAAACTGGATTAGACAATGTGATCTTACTCAAGAATTAATTGATCGTAGAGTTTTATCAAGACCAAAATACATGCCATAAGTTTATTTTATTTTTGTATCGGAATCGAAGTCTTTGTCTTTTGGGTACTTATTTTCAGTCAAAAAAAAACCCTAAAATCTTGGAAATGGTTCTGGAAAATTCTGTCTACTTAATCAGTCCTAAGAATTCCCCATTCCATTAACCTTTTTTTGATCTGGTCCATCTCCAAATCCGTAAAGCTTAGTCCCTGGTAATGATAAAGAGATGTCTCGGGATCATGGCCCTGCCTCTGGTAAACTTTAAAAGGCTGTACTCCTGAGCTTAACATCCACGACTCGATGCTCTTTCTGGTGGTTTTAGCTGAGATCCCAAAAGGATTAAAGTCAGTTTTGACAGCCCATCTTTTGAGGTTCTGATTCCAGGTGTCAATATCAGGAGGAGTAGGCCCATTGAAAAATTGGTCGAGAATATAGGGGAGAGTAGAAGGCAGCAAGTCTACTGTCCTTTCCTTTGCTTTCCTCTTTGCCTTCTTCTGTGCCTCTTCATTAAGTCGGATCTGGTTTCTATTCTCAGAATACCACTCCGGATGGCCATGCAGTCTTTGAATTTCGGCATATCTCATACCGGTTATTGTAGATAACTCAAAAAGGGCTTTATGTCTCTTTTTCGGGATTGTTGCCTTAAATATATCATATTCTGCAGGAACAAAGACACGAATTCCATTTACGTAAATGGCTTCTTTGTCCCTGGTAAATCCAGAAACTGGATATTTTTCTTTCACAACATATCATACAGTTGTTTTCCTAAAAGTACTTTATTATTGATTGAATATTGTTCTCTTCAAGGATCATCCGTTGAGATACAGAGCAAAATACAGTAGTTTTATGTGAAAACTACTGCATTTGATCGCATTAACTAATCCGGAGATTTGAAATTATTTCCCATTAACGTAGGAAAAGAATTCTCAAGATATAATCAGGAAGACTAGATAATATTTAGACTAATCAGTAATTTGGCAACAGGCGGGAGTAACCAAGCGGTCAACGGTGAACGACTCAAGATCGTTTCGCGCAGGCGTTCAGGGGTTCGAATCTCTTCTCCCGCACTAAATTTATTAGAATTTTCTGCTTTTGCTTAATTACTCTTATTCTCTTAATTTATTTATTTCCATTTACATTTTATTAAGTTGCGGCAAGAATCCAAATAAATTTACGAACTGTATCCGAAAGTGGAAATGGAAATTTTTGTCTTTTACTTGGAGACCAACAACTTGACATACGGCATAGTTGCAAGTAGTGAACGAGAGTAATTACGGGATCAGTGCCCAAGAATTCACAATACATGCGGTCAAGCTTAATTATATATCAAATTTTTGAGGGAAAGAAGAACTTTAAAATTTCCCCGGAATGTTCCGATAGAGAAATAGACAAATTTCTTCCCATAAATCTTGCTCATCTTTTAGGGTAGTTGGTAGTGAGAAATTCATCTGTCTTAGTAATTCTCTACGGTAAAGGTCAAAAGCTGATTTGATTTGATGAGCATACAATACTGCACTGCCCAATGAACTTTTGTATGCCAGCCAAGCGACTAATAAACCACCACACAGAAATACGAAGATAAACCACCATATGGCTCTGCCTGGAAGTAGTAAAGCGATAAATAGAAAAACGAAACATAGAAGAGCAAAAGAACCACTGAGGAAAGAAATCCTTAGCATAAAATCTAATGAACCTCTAGCCTCGGCAATAGTCTGTATAAAGCTTCCAGGTAAAATGTGATATAAACGAGGCCAGATTAGAACGGCATCAATATTATAACGATCATAAGGGTATAGCTCTGAATTTTTCAGTATATTGCCCAGTAATGTTGGCATTACCTGTTCAGGTTGGGTAGGCAGAGGATAAAAAAGATATATATCTTCGTAACGATTTTTATTTTGAGTCATTTCTACACTTATTTTTTTTAACTTCCTTTTGTGTTTTTTTATTCCTCTATCTCCTAATTTTTTACTCATTGGAAATTTCCAGTAGCCCTCATAAAAGCGTAGGATTGCAACCGATTGGCTTGATAAGATGCTTGCGAAGAAGGTCACCCATGCTATGAAACCTACTATCTGGAAAGACTTTAGAATACCGTCTTGTCCATTCCATATGTTCACAGCTACAGATAGATTTCCTGATCCTATGATGAGGACGGTTATTAATAATCCCCAAAAAATTAGACTTGGAAATAGAGCTGTCATGATAAAACGGTTGCCTGTAGTGCTGGTTACTTCTTCGAGGACATCACTGAACATGCAATCATTCCTTTAGGGTAATAACAATTTGTGAGAAGGTTTGTCTGGGTTCTGACAGAAAGGCAAATTGTTCCTATCAAGAAAATCGAGTGAATTATTAAAACCACATTCTAGACATATTACGCTGCCACGTGGTAGTTGGTGAATTCCTCCTAGCACTGAGTCATTCGAATTTCCGAATAGATTCCAATCCATCTCATTTGATGGTATCTCATACCCACTACACAGAAATTCTTTAACATTCTCAGCTGGTAACACTCCAACTATCTCTTCATCTCTCAAAACCACAGCGCCACTTGCACCCCCAATGTCAAACAATGTCGCTACTTTAAAAAATTCCTTAATTTCGACTTCACTACCTACAGTAACCATTAAGGGTATATTTGCTAAAAGATTTTTCAGCGATGGTATTTTACGTTTTGTAGCCTGCTCCAGATCTTCGACTAGTACTAATGCAATCGGTGTATCATTGCTATCAACAACTACTCCATAGTTGTTATCCTTCAGTTGAGATCTGGCCTCTGCAGGAGTTAAAGTCTCGGATAGTTTAACAAAATCTTTTGTCATATGCTCCTTAACTAAATACACATTTGACCACCTTTATCATTTCCAATATCCCACCAGAATGAAAGATGCCCAATGATATGGGCGAGAAAACATATTAATCTCATAGTTAATAGGCTTTGGTCTGTTCATAGCAAGACTACAAGCAGATATCATATTCTTGAGATATTTATACTCTTTACTATTAGGATTTAAGCCATGACATAGCTTGGTGTAACCATTCAATGCTTCTTCAAAATCTCTAGCATTGTACTGCATATCCGCAATATTTCGATCTAATAATCTTTGAGCATTAAGAGCATCAGGGCCAATGAGATTCCCTTTTGCTTCTTTGCAGTAAGCAATTACGTCTTCAGCAGTTAACCTCATCAACTCAATTTGCGCTTTTTGTAATGCTTCAGCTTTGTTCGCTTCAGTTAACGCCTGGTAGAACTTACGCATGAGAATGCTTGTAGAAATCTCGTCTACAGACCAGAGGCTGACAACTACAGATGGTGTACCGGCATATATGAGAGATCTGGTAAGACCAATCAACTCATCTCCAGGCTTACGATCATTAATTCCGCTTTCGCATGTACTTATTGTCACAAGATCGGCATGCATTTCCATACCAAATATTTCCTCAGCAGTCAAGTTCCATCTTCCTTCGTTTTCCACACTTGAATTTTTATCTATATCTTGCTCAGGCGCAAGTACTATGCAGGATTTGAGAGGCTCGTAAGGATCAAACTTACCGTGGCAGGAGAAATGCAATATATCGATATCACTACCTTCTTTCTCCAACTTTTCTTTAACCAGCGACTTAGTGGCTTGCCCGTTAAGATAAGGCTTTGTGTAAAAGAGCTCGGCAACTGCTTGGGCTTGCTCTCTTGCATGAATGAGGTCATTGCGAGAATCCCCAAGCACCAGCGCTTTCTCAAGTCTGCCTTTGCTTTTCGCTTGGCAATATTTCATTACTGAAGCGCTGGGAGTATAGCAAACTGGGTTGCGTTCGATAAGATAGCGCCCCTCGGCTTTGATTGCATGCAAAGGTACATAATGGAGCATGTCATGAGGCACAAACCAGATGATATCACCCTCATTCGTCATCAAATCGCCTTTAGTTGAAAGTGACATTAGAGGAGCGACAAAAGGTTCAAAAAAGTTCTGGAAGGCATTTTCATCCAGACTTTTCACTTTCTGACCAGTCGTTTTTACGACATTCCCCTCCTTATTAATCTGTTTGCTGAAATGTTCGTTGACAAATTGTCTTATTTCTTTTAACTGCTTTTTAATTTCAACCACATGTGGCTCATCAAAATCCTCTCGGATGATGAACAGTAAAGTCATGTCATCAGTGGTATAGTATTCAGCCAAAACAACACGTTTAATTGACATGATTTCTCACCTGCTAAGCTGTATCTTCGCTTATTTACTTCTAAAAACTTTCAACTATCACATTGATAGAAAACAGTATAATGATGTTATTCTTGTCCAGTTCACAACGTTATTATTTGAGTGAGAAGACAAAATAATGCCTTCATTGTACTTCACACATCTATTTGTTTTGTGTACTTCAATAAATTTTTCACTTCGTAGAATTTTGCAGCCACACCACGCCGTAAAGCAACATAATCTGGCGCATTTGTGTCCATTCTCTCCAGTACGATATCTAGGGCTTTCTGTGCAACTTCTATTTTATTAGCCAGACGAGTCGCTTCATTTGCAGAAGCATTTCGCAGTGCTAGGTTTAAACGACGTAACTCCGTAAGCCACTGGGCTTCTTCATTAAGAAGTGAAATATCTATTGAAGATTGAGGAGAAAACGAAGTCTGGGCAAGTTGTTCGACTAGAGTACGTGAGCGGGCTTTTTCAATCGTTGTCCAAGCATCTCGCCAGTTTGCCTGTGCCAGGTATAATGCCATCAGTCCATTATAAGCATCCAGTGCCTGTCCAAAAAATCCTATGCGATGTGACTCTTCGACTAGCATACCTAGTGTCCTTTCAAGGAGTTCAATAGCATTTTTATAACATATCTGGCCACTTTTAGTATCTTCCAGATCTAAAGCATAAATATGACCAAGGTTTGTTTGACCTGTCATTTCGGCATCGCTAAAGGAAATTTTGTATGCCAGAGTGATAGCCTTTTGAACATACTCTTTGGCTTTCTGAAGGTAAACAGCGCGCTGATCTTCACGGAACTGTTTTCGAGCAAGAGAGCGATGGACTTGCCCTAAGTTGTTCAGCCATATGCACTCATTTCTACGATCACCAATTTGTCGAGAACCTTCAAGTGCTTTCTCGTAAGTGCTAATGGCCTGGTTATAATTGCCCTGAACATAGTAAACATTAGCCAGGCCACCAAATGTGCTAGCTATTATTTGCCTGTCTCCTAACTTTTGAGCTAAAGCTTGACTCCTCTGATAGAATTCAGCTGCCTGATTGTAGTCTTCCTGAGAAAAATATGTACTACCGAGGCTGCCAAGTATGGTCAACTCACCTTCTTCATCTTCAGTCTCTTGTGCGATTCTCAAAGCTTCTTTTTGCAATAATACAGCTTGTTTGTAATCGCCGAGTGCCACATAGACCAAGCCCAAGTTATTCAATCGCAAGACCTCATTCCATCTGTCATCTAATTCACATGTTATAGCCAGTGCTTCTTGAAGGTTGGCAATAGCAAGACGGTACTGCCCTATATCACGTTGAAGCAAGCCAAGGATTGCAAGTTGATGGGCTTCAGCTATACGATCATTTCGCTGGCGAATAATTTTGAGAGATTTTTCCGTAAAGTCAACTGCTTTTTGGTAATAGCCCAGATTACGGTAGGCGAGACCCAGGTTACCTAGCCACGTTTGTTCATTTCGCTGGTCACCTAGTTCCTGTGCAATAGCTAGTGCCTGCTCGTAAGATTCGATAGCTTCTGGATAGTCATGGAATTCTTGATATAAAATGCCCAGATTACCCAGGTGAACTCCTACCCGCGGCCGATCACTGATTTCTTGTGCAATTGCTAATGCTTTCTGCAGGAAAGCAATTCCGCGCTCAAGATCATGCAACTTACCATAAATCAACCCTATATGTCCAAGACAGTTGTTCTCCTGTTGTTTATCCCCAATTTCTTGAACAAGGCTTAATGCCTGTTCAAATAATGACAAAGACTGACGATATTCATTGAGATCATCATGCACTAAGCCCAATCCAATCAGCCATATTACCTCATGGGGTCGATCCCTTACCTGGCGAGCAATAGCTAAACCACGCTCCAGATAACCAATAGCTTTTGGGTAATCTCCTAAATCATTGAAAGCATTGCCCAAACTTCCCAGCCATACCCCCTCCATGCGGCGATCTCCTGTCTCCATAGACATAGTCAAGGCTTGCTGGTAGAATTCGACTGCCTGGCGTACATTACCCTGTCGGTGGTGAACGGTACCGATACCTCCAAGGCAACGACCTTCTAATCGTCGCTCACCAGTGTCATGGGCAACAACAAGCCCTTCTTGGTATAGCTCCAAGGCTTTTTGATACTTACCGAGCTCAATATGTTCATAAGCTAAATCGTTCAAGCGCCGACCCACTTGGATATTATCATCAAGCTTGCGTGCAAGCTCTAATGCTTGCATATAAAAGGAGATTGCTTTCCCGTGATCTCCTATTGCACTGTAAGCTGTACCCAGGTTGCCCAGCCACAATCCTTCATTAACATCGTCTCCAACTTCATGGAATAGAGCTAAGGCAGCCTTATGGTAATCAAGTGCTCGATCCACCCTACCCAGTTCGAAGTACACATTTCCAAGATTGCCCACAGCTAAACCTTCATTCTGTAAATTATTGGCTTGCCGGAAATAGTCTCTTGATTTTTCGAGGATCGCTATGGCGTCTTTAAGTTGCCCCAGTTTCCGATGAGCTAGCGCCAAAGTCAACCCACAATATCCTGAAAACTCAGTCTGATTACTAATTCGCGCCAATTCGTAATTTATACGGCCCAAAGCAAGTGCTATGTCAGAGTACTTATCCAATAGTGTTCTAGTGGCAGCATCCAGTGCTATTACCTGATTAAGTGTCAAATTCTCTCCCACTGTGGAATTATATAATTCGCCAATAGTTTCGTCCAGTGTAAGCAAACCCGATGCCATCTGTTTTGCTAGATGCCAAAAAAGATCAGCCGTTTCTTGGGGAACATAAGCGTTCAAAGGATTTGTCTTCGATTCCATATCATCCCTCTTACAACAGAGGCTGAAGCAGTACTCTTATATTTTCCCAATTGACGGGCTCTCCACGCCTAAGGGTCACGTACTCAGTTGCAGCAGGATCAGTAGCCATTCTATCCCAGAGAACATGCACTCTTTTATTCAAATCAACTACTTGGTTCTGAGATGAAGCATTTTTTAGATCCTTCATCAGCTCCTTTTCGCTATCAATAAGTGTAGTGTCTGTCAGAATAGGAGAGCGCAGAGGCGTAAGTGACAAAGCATCAAGAAAAACTCGCCCCTTGAGTCTTTCCAGCCAGTTGAATGCGCTCTTTGTGTTCTTCAAATACAGGAAATGCATTTGTATAGCAAATGCGTAAACCTTTTCCTCATCGTTCACCAGTCCAAGTCGAGCGTTTTCCCTTGCAATAAGATCTACCTCAATGAAACGACCTCTCACCATCTCAATGTCAACTGCGGCTTCTTCCAGCCTTTCAGCAGCATTCTGCCAGTATGCTTGCTGTTCATCGCTATTAATAGCCAACAGACTGCGCCGGAAGGCAGTGTGAGCGGAGTAGAAACGGACTTTCCAGGTCATCTCAAGCATACCAGCTTCTTTGAAGTAGTTCAGAGCTCGTTCCTGACAGCGTTCAGCCTCGGCGTAGAGATCAGGAGCTCCTCTGCCTCCAAGGTCGTGACAGAGCAAACCCAATAAGACGTCAGTAGTAGCGGTTTGCATAGCCAGGCCAATGGCTGCGTAACCATTACGGGCCTGCTCCAGATATTGCAGGGCATCTAAAAAATGTCCACATGTGACAGCAGTCTGTCCAAGCAACTGGTGTATGCTGGCAATAGCTGCAGTAGCTTGCTGATCCCCAATTTCTCTTAGCAGGACAATTGCCTGCATGTAGAGAGATGTTGCTTCTTTGTAAGCTAAATCAGGGATGGGAAGACCGCCTGGAAGATAATGCTGCATAACCGTGGCTTGGGCAATACACTGCAGTTTTTCCGCCTGGCCATGTCGGTTATTTATGGATTTATCCACAGCCAGACCATCTTTCCAGGTTTCGATAGCGACTGCCCAGTCACCATTGCTTGCCTGGATGTTACCCAGAATATAATATGCTAATGATAGGCGTTCATTTGGGCCAGATAATCTCAGAGTTTCAATAGCTGCTCTGCAAGTTACTTCTGCCCTGTCGTGCAGGTTCATCGAAATATAAGCATTAGCTAGAGCCAGATTCAACATTGTCCGCACAGCAGAGAACGCAGCAATGGTTCCGGTCTTTTCATAAGCACCAAGAGCGCGAGCATAGTCGCCGGTTCGATAGAAATAGTCGCCTATGCCCATGTAAGCAGTAGCCTGTCCCAAGGGAAAGCACATTTTTTCAGCAACTTTTACTGCTTGTTGATGGCAATGTAACGCCTCGGCCGTCCTCCCTTGCTGCAAATAACATGTGCCAAGGGAACTTAGCGCGCTGTTTATGCCAGCCAGATTATCTTCCTGACTGTAGATATTTAGTGCTTGATTCAGGACATTAATGCCGTCGAAGCCTGTATTGACAAGGCTACGTCCTAAGCTTAATAAGACATCTGCTGGACCAAGAGCATGTTCAGTCGCATTGTACAGGGCCAGTGAGTACTTGTATGGAGTATTTTCTACTCTAATTTCCTGTTCTACTGCTCGCCGGGCAAGCATGTCTTCAAAGTCCAACTCAGCTGTATGTAATGCTGCTTCAGCCTGGAGTACATTATTCCCGGTTACCAATGCCTGAATTTGCACTTCCTGTAAAATTTTCCTGGCAGTATCTCGATCTTTTTTAATACCCATCAGGTAGAATTGACCCTGCTTGATCATGGCACTCAATGACTCTAAAAAATCACCGTGATCCCGGTAGGCTTCGGCTGCCCTGGCGGATAGAACACGAGCCTCCGTCAAACTGGATGGGGGTGCCAAACTCCATTCACTTGCTATGGCTTTTGCACGAGCCATCAGGTCATTAGCTACTGCAATGAGGTGTAGGCTATCTGGCTGTGATTTGGCCCATGATATTGCATCCTCACACTCAACCAGGGCAGCAGTTGGATTTCCTGCCAGATAAATTTGAAGAAAACCATGCCACAAACGTAATTCCCGTATACCCTCGCTATCTGACAATGATGTTTCAAGTGACAAACTGCAAGTAGCATCAGCATCGCAAAATTTTCCCTGAGAAAATAGACAACGAACCATAAGTAAGCGTGCCTGTAGAGTCAAAGCAGGTGATTCTGCAGCTCTCTGTGCCAGACTTATTGCCTTAGACAGTTGACCGAGATAAAACAAGCGCTGAGCTTCGATCAGCGAATTTTGTAGATCATGAGTAGAATTCATATTAATCACTTTCTTCCACCCAATTACCTCTCTTATACTCACTTGCAATTCATGTTAGTCGCAGACATTTTTGTATATCCTCCCACAAAGCCGGCTCTCCATACCTTAGTGCTACATATTCAGGGTTGAAGAGCTTTATTTCCATCCAAATACCACGAAGTGTAATTTCTATTGATTCATATTCCTTCACTGCAACTAACCTATTTGATTCGCTAGCTGTTGATATGGCAGATGCGGTTTGGCGTAATCGAGTCAATAATTGAGTTTCTCGATCAATGAGTTCCTTTGGAATTTGATATGGCCTTGAGATATCGCTTAATCGCAAGCGTCTCAAAAATTCCCGGGCTTTTGCCCGCTCTTCCCATATCAGCGCCTGTGTGGGATTACTGAGACCACGGACGTAAAGTCTTACAAGCCGGTCATATGCTTCTAAATGAGGTTCATCGAAGTAACTCACTGCTTCCTCTTCCAGTAAAAGCCTATGTCGTACCGATTCCAATGCATCTACAGCAGCTACATAGTTATTAGCAGCGTCATTTAATCGACTAGCTAAATATACACCTCGCTCATCGTTTTCTGCCATCACAACTAATTCGTCAGCTCTAATATCATTAATTGTCAGGAATTCCCTATCGATATCATAGTTGAGTTTCAAAAAAAGAGAATTATTTTCAGAGGAAATCTTTATAGTATTCCCATTATTGATCTTTTCAATCTTTGAAGTTTTTACCCAACTAGCTCTAAATTTTTGTATTAGAAGTTCTATTAGCCTTTCGTTATCGTTTCCTGGAACATTATTCCAGTTAAATAAATATCCTCCTAACATGTGAATGTCGCCAAGGTTAAAATGTACATTATGTATTTCATGTGGATCTCCTATCTCTCGAGCCAGTCTCAGTGCATTGGCCAAGTATCTTTCAGCTTCATTGAATTGTCCGGCGTCTCTTACCAGGATCCCCAGGTCACTATAAGTCCACACCTGCCCTAGACGATCTCCTATTTCTTCTTGTAGATTAAGCGCATGTTCATGCATTTGCCGGGATTGCTCTAGATCTCCGGTTAGTTGATATATAGCTGCCAGCGAAGAAAGGTCTGCTATCACACCCCCTTTTGAACCGATTTCCAAGTTGATCTCCAATGACTGCCTGTAGTAGTTCAGTGCAATTTGAAATTTCTGCTGATTGTCGTATAGTTGTCCAAGATTATGCAGCGTCATGGCTTCATTCTCAAGATCACTAGCCTCACGATATGCTTTCAGAGCTTCCAGGTAGTATTGACGAGCACATTTAATATTATGCAACTTCTCCGATGTGAGACCCAACCCAATCAAGGCATGTGCTTTGACGCTTGGTTCTATATAATCTGCCAGCAGTGCGAGGGCACGCTCAAAACTGGCATGTGCCATTGTAAGTTGGCTCTGATCCTTGTAGTCCAGTCCCATGTCGATAAGTATCTTTGCCATGCCAAGACCGTCGTTTATGGCTTCAAAAACTGTAAAGGCAGCTGTATGATGCTGTATGGCTGCATCCAGATTACCTAACTCTCTCTCGATGAAACCTTCATTTCTAAGAGCTTCAGCCAATTCAGCCTGAGCCCCAGCGCGTCTCAAAAGATCAACAGCTTTTATTATAGTATCCAGTGAGGCATTAGTTTGGCCAGCATGCTTCTGAGCCAGCGCCAGATTATTGAGAATAGCACCTTGTGCGAGTATCTTCCCCAAAGATTCGGCAAGCATACTTGCCTGCGCTAAAAGAGCGATTCCACGCTCAAAATCTCCAGCGGCAAGATAGTTTTCGGCTTCTTCATAAAGCATCTCATAATCTTTCGAAGTTGCCTGTGACATTGTTGGCTCACTTCCTGATAACAGTTTATGCCATATTCTACATATTATAATTATTCGCAGTCATTTGTAAAATGTTATAGTATAGTGTCAAGTTAAAAGGTGAAATAAATAACAATTCGATTATAAAGTCAAGTTGATTTTTATTTATTAAAACTTGCGGAATTCATTTTATAGTAAAAACAACTCGTCACTCAAAGAAAGATTTAAATGAGTTGATTTTGAGTATTGAATTAACTTCTTCATCAAGGTTGTACGAAACACTTGATGAGCAGTGAGAATGTAACAATTGTTGAGCAGATTACAATTGCCACTATGATGATAAATTATCAGTGCCTATATGAAATACTATAAAGTTGACTTTTTACATTTCCAGAAAAATAAAAACTATGAATAAGCTATAGGCTCAATAATATTAAAAATATAGATTTGCCTAAGTTCATGTTTTCAAAAGTTCTATTATTCCATCAATTTTGAGATGCTTGCCTTTTCTTAAATCTACATATCCAGGTGCAAAATCAGCTACTTTATTATAGAGTTCAGTGAGTTCAGACTGTAATTTCATAATTTGTTTAGAAATGGACATTAATTCTTGGTTATTTACTGTTTTCATCTGTCGATTTAGATTTCTTATTTGTTTAACAAGTTTTAATTCATCTGATTTCAGGTTTTCTGGTACTTCTTGTGGTATTTCAATCTCTACAAAACGAAGTAAATCGAGCAATGCACGTGATTTAGATTTCTCTATATACTCCAATGCTTCGCTTACTTTGTTCATTTTTGCATATAGGAGAGAA
Organism: Methanosarcina sp. DH2; assembly: GCF_020804225.1. Taxonomy (GTDB): domain Archaea; phylum Halobacteriota; class Methanosarcinia; order Methanosarcinales; family Methanosarcinaceae; genus Methanosarcina. Next base: position 38,146 of record NZ_WJBI01000020.1, on the reverse strand, counting down.
ACCAGTTCGGTATATGGTATGCCTTTGTCCCACATTATATCCATTTTAATCTCTTCGATTGAACATTGACTTCTAATGGACTCGATGGATTCTATGGATTGTTTGTAATTGATATAAGCGCTATCGCAGTTATCCAGTTTCTCATAACACCTTCCAATTGATGCATAAATTCTAAACAGTAAGTCTAAGTTTGAAGAATTTAATATATAGTCTTCCAGTGCCTTTAGATAAAAGTCTATAGCGGCTGAGTAGTTTTCCTGTCTATATAATAAATCACCACAATTATTGAGGGTCATTCCAACGTATGATTGGTACAATACATTTTTGGGATCTCTACGAAGTAAATTTTCGTAAATTTGAAGCGCTTTTTTGTACCTCTGGTTTGCTTCTTTGAGACAACCCATATCAGAAAGCAAGATACCAAGATTGTTGAGTGTCGTGCCAATGTACAATTGGTACGCTATATTTTTGGGGTCTGTATTGAGTAATTTTTCCCTTATTTCAAGCGCTTTTTCATATTTCTCTTTCGCTTCTTCGATCCAACCCATGTTAGAGAGCAAGAAGCCGAAATTATTGAGAATCATTGCTATGTCTAATTGGTACAATATATTTTCTGAGTCTGTTTGGAGTAAGTCTTCCCTCATTTCAAGAGCTTTTTCGTACCTTTCTTTTGCTTCATCGAGACGACCAATGTTTTTTAGTAGGTTCCCGAGATTGTTAAGCAACGTTGATATACTTGATTGATACCATACATTTTCAGGATCTGTTTGGAGTAAGTTTTCGTTAATCTCAAGAGCTTTTTCGTATCTTTGTTGTGCTTCTTCAAGCCTACCCATATCAGAAAGTAAGGTACCGAGATTGTTGAGTGTCGTTCCCACGTATGATTGGTACAATTCGTTTTCTGAATCTCTACTAAGTAAGTATTCATAAATCTCAAGAGCTTTTTCGTATCTTTGTTTTGCTTCTTCAAGCCTACCCATATCAGAAAGCAAGAGGCTTAGGTTGTTGAATGTCATTGCTACATCGGACAGGTACATTACATTTTCGGGGTATGTATTAAGCAATTTCCTGTAAATGCCAAGCGCTTTTTCATATTTTTGTTTTGATTTTTTGAGACGACCCATATCAGAAAGCAAAGCACCAAGGTTATTGAATATCTTTCCAACTTCTGATTGATACTCTATATTTTCTGGATATGTTTTGAGCAATTTCCCATAAATTGAAAGTGCTTTTTCGTATCTTTGTTTTGCTTCTTTGAGTCTACCCATGTCTTTAAGCAGGTTTCCCAGGTTATTGAGTGTCCCTCCAACACTTGATTGGTACTCTAAGTTTTCTAGATCGGTTTGGAGTAAGTTTTCATAAATTTCGAGAGCTTTTTCGTATTTTTGTTTTGCTTCTTCGTGTCTACCCATAGTCCAGAGCAAGGCACCAAGATTGTTAAAAATAGTTCCTATGTGAGATTTGTATAATACGTTTTTAGGATCTATTTGGAGGAGATTTTGAGAGATTAAAAAGGATAGTTCATAGAAATTTTGTGCTTGAGAAAAAAGTCCCTTACTTTGTACGAAATATCCAATACTGAAAACATAGTGTAATTTTATCTGGAGATTTTCTTTAAAAAATTCGTGTTCCTGATTCTTTAAGAGTAGATTTGTGATTTCTTCGGTTTTTTCAAGTTCTTTTAAAATATCAACCGACTTCTCTGTTTGAATTATGGAAAAGGTCTTTTGGAAGCAATCCTCTGCTGAATCTCTCAAAATTTCAGACATAGAAAAAGAATGAATTAAGAAAGCTTAAATTTTATGTTTTTATTAATCACTTCCAATTCCCAATCAAAAAAAAATGTGCTAACAAATAAAGATTCGATTGCTTGCCTAAATGAATAAACTCTATCTAAGTTTTTTAGAGAGCTTTATCTATACTCAGCTTATGTATAAAAATTTCCATAAAATCTAAAGTTGAATTTGCCCTTACTACAATTTGGCGTTTAACTTGAAGATTACATGGTACTAGTTCAATGTCACTATATTTCTGTTTTTTACCGTAAATGACATTGATTTCCTTCTTTTCATGATCGGATCCGAGTCAAAACTAAATTCGGTACAGTTTACATTTGTTGCTGCCTTACCGAAAAAGGTTTCAGTACTTAACATTAAAAATTTTAGTAAATCAAAACAAAAATCAATATTTTATGACTGCACAGCAAAGCTAGAGGAGAAACACTCAAGATATAATCAGGAAGAATAGATGATATTTAGACTAGTCAGGTAATTATAAAACAGGCAGGAGTAACAAAGTGGTCAACTGTGTTCGACTCAAAATCCTATCGCACAGGTGTTTATAAGTTCAAATTCCTTCTCCCATATTAATCTCATTCTCAACTCTTTTTTTCGTTCAATTAAGATTTCTGTTATAGTTTCTCAGTACTATTTGTTTTCTATATGAGTTGCTGTACTTAAAGAGGCAGGTCATAAGGAAAATTTACCAATTGGAATCCGACAGACTGAGTATTTGGAGCTTAGACTTTCATAAAAGAGGTTAGAATGAATGAGGAAGTATATTCTATTACAAAGTAGGTATCCTCAAAAATTCCATTAAAATGGTATCAGATTGTTTAAATAACGGTGTTTATCTGTAAAACAGTCAATTCTAAAGACTAGGGGTTTTACGCTTCATAATATAAAGAGATCAGAAAAGGTAAGAAAAGTGTGGCTTGAGAAGGAGAAAATAAGAGAGATACCATATAGAGCCATGACTGCCCGTATAAAAACTCTATGAAGCGGACCAGAACAAGAAATTATGACAAAACAAGATAGAATAATACAGATAAAGATAGACGATATAAATAATGACTTAAAAAAAGTAACGCTATAATAATACAAAATGCCTAAAATTGGGTGATTTGATAGAGTCGTCACAGAGCTATCACAAATTTATCACAAATTTATCACACATTTGTCATTTGCCAAAAATGAGTGTTTTTTAGAGTTATCACATTATTACATGTGATAAAAGAATAATAAGAGATTAGTGATAAAATAAGCAACATAATTTATAAGATAAGTTGAAAATAAATTTTCAAAAAATTAAATTTTATCACATATTCAGTGCATTTTTACCCTATGTGATAACTGAAAAAATTTATACTCAACATTTTTTAACAATTTGATACTATGAATTTTAGAAGAGAAAAGTTATCATTAAAGGTTTATACAGAATACTAGACAATTTTTACTTTACATGACAAATTCATTTATCACATCTAAAATGTGATAGTGTGATAACGTGATAGCCGTCCGAAGATCTATAGATATTTTTTTTTCTTCTTAAAATCTTCTTTTTTTATATAGCATCCACTAGCCGAATAACCCCTCTTTCTTTAGATATTCCATATGAAATGTAGGCTATTTAAAGGTAACGGTATGAAAACCCCCCAAAAAATCCCCGTATATCTTCGGAGGGCTATCACATTTATCACATTTAGAATGTTCTGTGATTTGAGTAAAAATTAACACTTTATTTCTTATTAGTATGATCATGAAAAATAATATTTTCCCCTCTTTTTCTAAATAATTTCCTGATGAATATGAAAATCCTATGAAAATTTGATATTTCTAAAATGAGTAACTCATATCATGCAATAAAAGATACAATTACATTGTGATTTGTTCTCTATAAAAGGATTGGTTTGAAGAAAAAGGGTAAAAATAGTATTTTTTCTCATTTTGGATAAAACATACACTCCTGCAAGTGATATATTTACCTTTAAATGGAGTTTTACACAGAGTGTCTGCTGTTAGAAACGATATGTTTTTATCTTCGAATACATATTATGTTTTGGGAAAATTAACAAGCTGAAGGTTTTTCCTTCTGCTTAAATATTCTCATTTTTTAAGTTTTGAGAACATTTTTCGGAAAACAAACACAGTTCTTCCCTCAATCCTTTTACGGTCAATAAAAGGATGCGGGGAAGAACAAAAACGGATCAACGTTCTTCTTTTTTCTCGCGAACATATAGGTCAATTGAAGACTTTAAGCGGATTGTAGACGCATATCCCTAGATATTCTGCCAGGTCAGTACAATTTCATGGACAAAATCATCAGGCAGGAACTGAAGGACTTAAATATGCAGCTTCGAAGGATCTTGGAGTAATTATCATGGAACCCTGGCTCGGAGGTTATCTGCCAGCTCAATACCTCTAGCAGGGAAGATATCTAGAAAGAAGTGGAGATGGAAGGCACACCTGTAGAATGGGCTCTTCTCTGAGTGTGGAATCATCCAGAAGTTACGGTCGTTCTTTCAGGTATGAACGAGGGATCCCATATAAAAGAAAACCTGAAAATAGCAGATGAAGCATACCCAAATTCACTTACAGAAAACGAAATACAACTTATTGGTAAGGTTAAGCAAAAATACTGTCGATATAGGAAAATTGGCTGTACAGGCTGCCAGTATTGCATGCCCTGTCCTTCCAGTGTTGATATACCTTCCTGCTTTAGAATTTATAATAACCTACATATGTTCGGCAATGTTGATGGGGTAAATTTAAACTACGTAACATGGACAAGTGGAATATTTTCAAATATAGATCCAGGATTTGTTTCTCAATGTGTTCAGTGCGGTCAATGTATGGAAAAATGTCCACAGAATCTGAAAAATACCTGATCTACTTGAAACTGTTGTAGAGGAGCTTGAGGGACCTGATATGGAGCAAAGGCTCGCTAAGGTAAAGCAAATGTTCAGGAAAGAATAGTAGAGAGCAAAACTAATTAACCAAAAGTTTCACCCTATAAGCCTTAAGAACTTACGCAGTTGAACTAAAAAATTAATGTACTTTAAACCTCCAACTCTCAAAAACGTTCATTTGATTTTAAGGTTTATTGTACTTGATTTTGTACATCAAATGCGTAAGCCTTAAAAAAATAGGACATTAAGATTTCTATTTATTAATAGATTCTATGGATCTGTAGAAATCTAGGAGATAAAAGCAAATAAGAAAAAGACTGACAAAAAAAGAATAATTAGAATCTTGCAGTTAAATTTTGAGCTTACTTAAAATTTCTCTCAATCTCTGGAAGTATGGATTCAATATTATATCCAATCACATTTCATCTCTACTTTTTATAGTTAGAAGACCTGCCTTAAACGCAGTTAAATTTGTGGCTCTCTTATCAATTTTTTTGTATATATCTGGATCGGGAATTACATTTTGTTTTTTACAGGCCTGTGTGAAAGCCCATAATTTAATTTTATCTTCAAGAGCTAACAATGCATAATATTGTTTCCGAGCCCTCTTAGTATTTGCACATGGGCTGTTCAATACCTTTTCCATGTTTGCTACGGCTGCTAGATACTCATCTATTATAGTATCAGGATCAAGGTTTTCTATATCCTCACGTTTAAGTTCGGCTTCAATTTTAGGGTTTTCAAACCACAAGTTATGATCACCTTTAGGAATCGAAGGAATTGGTCTTAGTTTTAGATGGTACTTTAGCATTTCAAAAAGATACTTTTTGGAAATTGTTACTTTGATATATTTATGCCCAGGGAGCTGGATTCCGACTTGGAAAAAAAGACGTTTATGTCGATCTACTCCCAGATATGCTCTTCCTTTGTACAATTTATTTCCCGGATAATATCTTTTGTTCCAACCTTGTCTTACTACAATGTCAACTGGACATGATACTAATTTTTTTAGTGGAAAGGGAACATTTACTTTATTTGGATCTGCATTCGCAGGATCAGGTAAATGAGTTAGCTTTCTAGAAGCCTCTGTAAGAGGAAATCTACCTATAGTTAAGGGAATAACCTTATCTTTTTGGTCCACTTCATCCTGAAGCCTCTCATAATAGGCAGGCCCACCAACTATGCCCAAACTTCTCTTTTCGATATCTGTTCCTCCTGGAGACTTTATACTTCTTTAGAGATCGGAATCCCTACTTTGTTTAAAATTATGGTTGATTTATTTTTGAATCTAGCTAGCATCTCTATATGCTCTTTATGGTCTTTCAGTACCTGATTCACTATTTTTTTATATTCTTGGAACTCTCTTCTCAATTCTGCAACTTCTTTTAGTACAGCATCATTTCTTAGACTTTTATTAACCTTTACAGTGTCTACTGTAGTCGTTCGTCTACATTTCGTACATGTTGGAACTTTGACTTTACTAATAAAGGAATGTCCACATCTGGTACAGGAGACTCTCCTTCTTTGGCACATATTATCAGGATTTATTTTTGGAATTCATTGGCCTCCTAACAAGACTTGTTAAATTTTGTTGAACTTGTTTATTTTAAATTCAACATTCTAATAGCACGAATTAGAGATGAATAACTGCGTGAATACGACGTGATATAAAGGGATGAAAAAATCTCCATTTCGATACCTATGATATATTCATATCATTGGTGACTCACAACTCGCCCCCGCCCGCGAGCCGCATTCATCTCCTAAAGTATCAGTGAAATTGAGATTTTGCAGTTTTTGACTTTATATGTTTGTTATTATTATTTTATCGAAGTAAAAATTAAGTTAGAAATTCTACTTTCTCATATACCAAAAGACGGTAAACCCTGAATCGGATAGAATCAATTAACTAAATCGGTCTACAGATTGCTGAAAAAATTTTGTAATTTTTCTAATTGCCGTTCATTGAGATTTAATGAACTGAGCAGTACATTCCAATCAGCATCAAATGCAATAATTTCCCTGACAGAGTTTACCATATTGTCCTGAACAATCTCTGCAAAAACCTCATAAACAGAGGATGGAATTTCAGAGGATTTTGAAATAGAATCTTCGGAAGCAGCAGGCACAAAACGAATTTTAGAAGTATACTTTTCTTCAAGGTTTTCGGACAATATTTGATGGCACTTAAACTTCATTTCGATAGAACTTGAGTTGAAATCATTTTTTTTCATATTATCACCCCATTTTCTATTCGCACCTTACGAGAGTTCCATTAACTCCCATCAGTAATAGTATTTCAATCTATATATATCTTTTTATTATATGATTTTTATAACATTTCTATATATTAATTATATGAAAATATATGATTTTTCTATCGTTTATGCACCGGTTAGTTGGGTTGCTATGATTGTAAAGGGAGAAATGTAAATGATCGAAAAAAATCTCCAAAAGAGAACAGAAAAATCTATAGGTTATAATTAGGACAAAACACTAGGCTAGTCTATCCCTAGTGTTTTATCGAAAAGAGAACTATAGAGAGCTATACTCTCTATATGAGTTTCCACTATTGTAATTCGTCACTCAATTAATTTTTAAACGATATAAATTTCAGAAAGAATTGATTTGTTGAGCTAAATTTTTTTTAATTAACAGTTGGGCATTTATAATCGGAAGTGTTACTATATCTTCTGCTTTTACAGAATAGTTTCTACTATCTGTTCCTACAAAAGTAGGAATTCCTTTGAGAATCCTGACTAACATATACTCATTTTTGTTTTCTTTTACTTCTTGAATTGTATTAGAACTATGGTCTGAAGAAACGTCTTTTTTAGGACTTTCATCTTTTTCTGTTGGAACTATTTCTTTGATCTGGATTTCTTCCAGAAACTTATTTTCAGAAATCGAATTCAGCTGTTTATTAGAGTAGTTTATTACCTCTGGCCAGATAGCTTTTGGAGAACCAGGGGAAATGACAGGGTCCAAAACTTCACATCTCATAGCTTCAAGAGTTTGAGCTATTATATCGTATACTCTCTTTTCTTCAGGGAGAAGCTTGTTGTAATCTTTATGAATAGTTGTTTTTACATAAGGATCGAGTACACTCATCTGGGATATCATCATTAAAATTTTATTTGTTCGACTTTTGAAAACGATTTTAAGCCTCTTTATACTTGTATCTAATTCTTCAGAGATCATACGAGCTTCAACTGATCTAGAATTATATTTTTTTAGATCTTCTTCCCCTTTTCGTAAATACTCTTCAGCATCTTTGTAAAACGTAGTCGGTAAAGCAGGCAGTGTCTTATTCTCTTTTTCTTTTTTTAATGCTAAATCAATATCCTCGCAATCCAATTACGTTCCCCCTACACTACATACTTCAACAGTCCGTTTATGTTAGTTATATTCCCTCTTTCAGATAGTTTTTTAATTATGCCCCTTGTTTCCCCTTCTGACATTTTATACCATGATTTCATGAGGCCTACCACTTCTTCTTCAGTATGTCCCTTTTTTGTGTTTAAGGTCTGCGTTATACATTCAATTTTCTCTTGCTGACTCTGAGAAGGTAGTCCGTTCAATAAATTTGCATCTAATCTATTGTTTTCATCCATTCCTAAATCTATTAGAGAGGACCTCATTACTTCCATAGCAAACTGTACATCCTCTTCAGAAATAATATTCGATAACCTCATTCTTGCACTGGCTTCGGAGAGCCTTTGTAAGGCTCCTAAGCTTCTAGGTGTTATCGGTACAGGAGAAGTAGGATCAGCTGATTTCATTTTCCGAATATCTAAATAAAAATTCTGGATACTCTCCCTTATTTCGAGGGAGGTAGCAACAGGAAACACTTTTGTACGTGCATATGCGATATATTTGGTCAGAATCTCTTCCGAAATCGGAGCCTCAATTTCCAATTTCGCCTCTTTGACTTTTTCTTCAGTGTAGATAGGATTCTTTGAGTGTAATCGATTCTGTATCATTCCGCCAACCAGATGATTTCGTAAAATATGATTCGAAATTTCCTTATCAATAATTGGATCAGGATCATCTAAAACAAGAAAAGTGAGATCAAACCGAGACCATAATGCAGGAGGAAGCCCAATTTGCTCTGATGGATGTTGAGTTTTATCATTTCGATCAAAATATCCCTTTTTAGGGTTACCTGCTGCAAGAACCGCACAGTCAGCTTGAAGCTTAGAAACTATCCCGGCTTTTGCTATACTCACAGTTCCTTGTTCCATAACTTCATGAAGCGCACTTTTATCCTCCTCTTTAATTTGCCCGATCTCATCAATGGCAAGAATTCCACCTGAAGCTATTACAACTGCTCCACCTTGTAGGATCCAGCCATCACTGAGAGGGTCTCTTACAACAGAAGCCGTCAGCCCAACACCACTTGAAGTTTGACCACTTGAAAAAACTCCTCTCGGAATAAGCGATACTATCTTTCTCAATAATTGGCTTTTTGATGTAGAAGGCTCTCCAATCAATACCGCATGAATGTTTCCTCTCTCAGTTGTCCCATCTGGTAAGATCTTTCGAACACCTGAAAACAGTTGAAGAGCAAGACCTTTTTTTATTCGGTCATGTCCATGAATAGAAGGAGCTATACTTCCTATGATGTTCTCTTTAATTTTTGGATCTCGGCTTAGTTTTATTATAATCTCTTCATCAGACTCCGTCAGGATATAATCATCAAATCCTACATTTTGTTTTTCAATAGAAAGAGCCTTAATTATCTTTTCATGGACCGTTTTCTTCCGATCTTTTTCTGTTTGCCGTAGTGTCAGAATACCTATAACTGTGATTCTTTCACCAGGTTCTATCTGATTAGTTAATTCTTCATCACATTCAATTATCATATCTCTGGTTTTTGTTCCTCTCGTGGAATCAGGAGATTCCTGAATTATGATTCTTTGAAAGTCTACAAATTCAGTAAGGGAAATCTCTTTTTTAAAAGGCCCACTTTTTCCACATGTGGTATTTTCACAAAAATATGGCTCCTCACTTGTATTTCCATCCGGTTCTACGAAAGTTATATGCCCACATCTAAGACACTTAAAGGCGGTTTTGACTTCTTTAGATTCTGTATTCGTAACTACACGAGCAAAACCATCCACACAAACTAGCTTTCCAATCTCCTTTGTTCCTAGATCTCTCAAACGTTGTTTGTAATCTGTAGGTATTTCATTAATTCGAAATTTGATTTTGGTTACATTGATTTTTTTTATACTGCACTGTATCAGATCCACGTCAGCTAAAGCCATTTGTAATTTCAAAGACATCTGTTCAAACTTATTTTCCAAAGCTTCCCTTAATCCATTACTAAAACGTATAACTTTTCTAAAATCTATGTATATGCTGTTTTTGTGTGGATATTTCATCACAAGTTCAGATATTTCTTCTTTACAATAAGTTTCTAAAAAATAGGTAAGACCTTTCAACTGAGGAATTTTAATTCCAATTTCCGTAGGTTCCCAGATATCATTATTCACTGCACCCATCTCCGTCATAATACAAAAGGCCAGCTGCAATGGTCAATGCTTTTTCAGGTGAGGGAGCAGGTTCATAAACTGACGGGAATATAGCTTCCACTCTAGATTTTGTTAGCTTTCCCTCAAAGGGCGAAACGATATACGTAATGCAATTTTTTTTATTAAAAAATGCAATATCATCCCAATATTCAAGGATTTTATCAGCAAGTAATTTTATTTCTTGTTGTCTCTTAATATTATAGTCTAGTTTAGTCTTTTTTTCGGCTTCTATCCCTTCTAGATCCTCTAATATTAAGCGTTCCTCGGAATTCAGTAAGTTACGTTCTATCCCTATATTTTTAAGACGTTCCTTCAGAATCTCCTCTTTCTTGTCTGCAGTTCCCAAAAGAACAAGTGCACCAACTGCATACGCTAAAGGGTTGCTATATAGATCGCCTTTATATCTTTTACCTGCTTTTCTTGCATTTTGTATAGCTTGGACAAGATCTTCAGGAACTTCAATACAAATTTTCTTTAACACTTTACTACTCATAACCCAGGCCCCCTATTAGACCATACACTAATAATTTCTCGAAATAATATAGAAGATAATTACAATATACCCCTTTTTCGTTTTTCTAGATCTAAGGTTGTTTTTCCTTCTGAAACATCCTGAAGAATATTCTTTATTTCCTCCTGGGCCCTTTCTTCAATTTCAATCATTATCCGAATCGATTCTGGCAGTAACTTTCGTAAGTTTGCATCAATTTGAGAACAGTTAATATCACTTGAAACAGAGTAAGCCAGTTTTATCTCTCCTTTGTCAAGTTAGATTCATGTCGTTTTATCCAATAGTTGCTATCACAATGCAATAAGGACGTCAGGATTTGCGTCCTTTTGCAATCCTGTTAGCACCGATAGTATAGCCCGCTTACTTAAAAAATCGTGATTCATCTACATATTATCAAAAAAAAGTTTACTAGTGAACTAATTAGTTCATTAGTTCACTAGTAAACTGAAGTGAACTGGTGAACTTAAATACTAAAATACAAATATAACTTCATTGATAATTTATGACTGAAAAAAGGAAAATAATAATTTATTATTTTATAAAAAATAACAATGAATTTGCATATCCAAAAGAAATATGTGCTGGTGTCAAACAGTGGTTAATAAACATTAGTGAATCAGGAGCAATCGAAATATGCAAAAGTTTTGTAGATAAAGGAATTCTAGAAAAAAGTTATAAAAGAGTCAAGAGAAGAGGCTTAGTTGAAGTATATCGGCTTAGCGATTCCATAGATGTTATTAAACTAATTCTGAAACTTCAAAATGAAGTTATAGTAGAGTTCGTTAGTTCAAATCATTATCAAAAAATGGTTTGTTCTGTTGTAAAATATTTTAATGAAGAGCTTTGTAAGCGTGGTTTTAGAAGTCCAAATGATTATGAAACGAAATATATAGAAACATACTTAAGGAGTAGCCCAAGTTGTTTGAGGTTTGTTTTGTCTCCTGATGAATATGCTATTCGGATAAGAATTCAAGAAAAAATAACACGAAAATTAATATCTGAAAGTCTTGAGATAAAACATTTAATGTTCTCTTCATTATACACTAATGTCCGTGGAAATCAAAGAATAAAAACTGAAAATAAAAAATTCTTAAAGTGGATCCGTGATGAAAACATTAAAGATAAACTATACACTTTAACTGGAGAACCTTTTCTACTTGCTTTTTTATTTCAAGGCTTGGCATTATGTGATTATTATACGGGGCATATTTCTGAGGATGTTTATGAAAGTATTTCAGATGGGTTAATTAAGGAAAATGCTAAAGAAATTCAAAAAATAAAACCGAATGAGTCAGAAGATGAAGAATTTAAAAGACTATTTAAAAAAGTGGTCTCTATGGAAATGAATGGTTTGGAAATGGGTGGTTTTTTTAATTAAATCACTGTTACTTTATAGTTTTTAATATCTCTATCACTCTTTCCTTAACAATTTCATCAATTTTTCCTCTTAGAATTGTGTTTAAGCTTTCACTATATATTTTTTCGGTCTCATCGAGTTTGATTGCCGTTTCCTGATCAATGATCATAGAACAACTTGAGCAATATTTAGCTCCTACAGGGTTCTTTGTCTTGCAGCGAGGACATTCGATAGGTCTAAGCTCCTTCTGTTTTTCTTCCGTTTTATCTTCAATAACTCCACTCTTCTGAAGAATCTTCTTTTCAATATCTGCTCCTGACAAATGGAGATAGGTAGCCGGCATATTACTCTCCTTAGTCCATCCAGCGAAGATTCTTAACTCCATCTCGTTAAACCCTTGCTTTGATAGCCAGGTCAATTTTCCATGACGGTAAGCATGAGGGTAAACATTTTTCATAAGTCCTGCTCTTTCGGCAAGCGCATTAAGTATATTATTAACAGTTTGTTCATTGAGTCTCCTATAATTGCCATCGTACTTTCGATCCGTAATGAACAAAGGTTCTCCGGGTTCATTCCTAAGAGGATGCATATTTAAATATAGCTGTAAATCAGGGACGGAATCTATAAGTCGTACTCTCCTTTTCCCAGTTTTCCCGTTGACTATAACAACTGCACCATATTTATCGAATTGTACGTGGCCTATGTTAATGTTAAGAAGCTCTCCCTTCCTTACTGCGGAATCCCACAAGACCATAACTAATGCTCTATCTCTCTGGTTGTTGGCTACATCCCGCATTTTTAGGATATCTTCAGGTAAAAGAACTTCATCTACTGGGAGATTGTTTTTAGGTTGCTTTGTTTTGATATTTTTAAATAAATCATCCTCAAGACAATATTCCCCATTCATTTTTGCCCATTTGTAGAAGGATCGGAGGGATATTATTCCATTGTGTACCGTAGTCGGGCCTACTTTTTGTTTTCGATGAAGAATATAGTCTTCCATATCCTGCCTTGTAACTTCTTTTGCTGACTTCTCACCTAAATAATCAAAAAAAGGCTTCAAATTCCAGAGGTCACCAAAAATTGTGCGGTCCTTTTTTCCGATCAGGCTCATGTACCTAGCATATTGATTCATGATTTCAGTATTTGGCTCTTTAAACTCGGGAAATTTTCTCATACTTAGTGATTTACATACAATCTATAAATATTTATTTAAATCTTGTATCGTATATGATGTTAGACTTAAGATCCGATATCGAAGGATTTCGTGGGTTCGAATCCCACCCCTCGCATCTGTTTTTGGGGATATAGGTATCTCGAATTTTTTGTACGCTTTTGCGTGAGTTATGCACAACCGTATTTTTAGAAAGGTGCCTCAACCTAATCAAAAAATGTTCCTTTTTTAAATGAATATAAATTTCTTACAATTTTAGAGTTATTCTGAATACGTGTAAATTAATACAGTTACTTTGAGAGAATATGGAAAATATTTAAAATGTGCTATTTATTAAGACAATGTATTTACTAGTTCTTTTAATAAAAAGAAACTTAATAGAATTGTATGGAAAAAGAAGATTTACATAAAAATTATATTGCCCCTTTAATTGTAGGAATTTTTGTTCTAGTATTAGGTTTAGTGATCAATTCATATCTTAATAATCAAAAAATAAAAGAAGAAATTGATTATGGCTTTGATAAAGCAAATTCTTTTTCCAATAAAGGTCAATTTGAAGAAGCAATTGATGAATATAACAAAATTCTAAAAATATCATACAATAAATTTCCTGATAAATATGCTTTAGCTCAAGCTGAAATAGGCACTGCGTATATTTCTTTGGCTGACATTAGAGACAAGGAAGCAAATACTCAAAACGCTATCAATGCCTACCAAAAAGCTCTCGAAATATATACACCTGAGAAATATCCAGCTGAGTATGCAATGACTCAACATAATCTTGGAAATGCATATTCTGATATGTCAGAGGTTAGAGATACGGAAACTAATGCTCAAAATGCTATTAATGCCTACAAAAAAGCTCTCGAAATATATACACCTGAGAAATATCCAATTGAATATGCAAATACTCAAAATAGTATTGGAAATGTATATGTACGTTTAGGTGAGGTTAGAGACAAGGAAGCAAATGCTCAAAACGCTATTAATGCCTACCAAAAAGCTCTAGAATTATATACACCTGAAAAATATCCAATTGACTATGCAATGACTCAAAATAATCTTGGAAGTGCATACAGGCTTTTGGCTGAGGTAGGAGATAAGGAAACTAATGCTCAAAATGCTATTAATGCCTTCCAAGAAGCTCTAAAAATACGTACAGTTGAGAAATATCCAATTGAATATGCAAATACTCAAAATAATCTTGGAAATGCATATTCTGATTTGGCTGAGGTTAGAGATACGGAAACTAATGCTCAAAAAGCTATTAATGCCTACAAAAAAGCTCTAGAAATACGTACAGTTGAGAAATATCCAATTGAATATGCAATGACTCAACATAATCTTGGAAGTGCATATAGGCTTTTGGCTGAGGTCAGAGATCAGGAAGTAAATGCTCAAAATTCTATTAATGCCTATCAAGAGGCTCTAAAAGTTTATACGATTGAGAAATATCCAATTAACTATGCATATACTCAAAATAATCTTGGAAATGCATATGTGACTTTAGCTAAGGTTAGAGATAAGGAAACTAATGCTCAAAATGCTATTAATGCCTTCCAAAAAGCTCTAGAAATACGTACAGTTGAGAAATATCCAATTGAATATGCTAAGGCTCAAAATAACCTTGGAATTGCATACAGGCTTTTGGCTGAGGTCAGAGATCAGGAAGTAAATGCTCAAAGCGCTATTAATGCGTATCAAGAGGCTCTAAAAGTTTATACGATTGAGAAATATCCACTTAACTATGCAGGTACTCAATATAATCTTGGAAATGCATATATGACTTTAGCTGAGGTTAGAGATAAGGAAACTAATGCTCAAAATGCTATTAATGCCTACAAAGAGGCTCTAAAAGTTTATACAATTGAGAAATATCCACTTGACTATGCAACGACTCAAAATAATCTTGAAATAGCAAAAGGGCTTTTACTTTAAAGAATAATTAAGACGTTAGGTATATTGATTATTTTTTGCATTTAAGAGCTATAATATTCTGTAATTATTCTCACATTTTTAGTGTTGAAATTTAACGTTCCCTCTTTTGCATTTTTCTTAAGATAGCCTAGTTCACTTCTACTAATTCCTATTTTCCGGCGTTCTTCAGGTGTTATTGCTAAAATCTTCTGCTTAATCTCTTCCTGATTAATGAACACTTGTGCCCCAGTAACATCTAAAGACTGATCCTCAATGTTGTTGGCTTCTTTCCCTATGTAGAATAAATCATCCGCCTGAACATGTTTTCTCTCTAAAACTCCTATATCTCCTTCAAACTTATTTTCCATATGCTCAACGTACTGCAAAATAGTTCTACTCAATGGTTTGAAATATTGAGATCCTTCCTTAGTTTCTCCAGTTTCATAATCAATAAACGGCTCATAAACTATCTTCTGATAATCCTTAGTAAAAGGAGCCAGAGGCTTAACAGCTGTATCATTTTCTTCAATTGCCTGGAATCCTACAAGGAAGAAATTAAAAGGCTTAATCTGTTCTTTCCAGTGTTTTCCCTCATTCAATTTCTTAAACCTGTTCAACACATTGGAAGTACTAACAGTAAGCCTGGAAATCGCATAAAGGCTAGAATACTTCTCTTCAATATCCCTTCCAGTAGTTAGCCCATAATGCAGTTTAAGAATATCCTGCCAGATTTCAGCCTGCCAATCTTCAACTGAATTAGGAAATGGGTTTGTTAAATGCCCAAGCCCATGAAGCTTATAAGACCTTTCATCTTCCATAAACCTGATTTTTCCATTTTCATAGTAGTACAGAGCATACCTTTTAGAAGCAATACCATAAAACCAGAGATCTTTTTTCTCAGGTTTAAGCAATGGAATCTCTATGTTGTAAGGGTTGAGAGGCTGAAAGAACTCTGCAAGCTTCTGAGCCTTTTCAGGAGGAACAAATACTGAATCAGTATCCATGTAAGCGTGAATTGTTCCAAGTTCTTTTAACCTGGCTTCAGCCATTGTTAAGAAAAGCCTGGCTCCTGAAGTAATCATAACAGCCAGGAGAGGATGAAAATACTTCCCTGACTTCTCAAACCTGTTTTCCTTTGTAACAAAATTATCAAGCCCATAAACCTGAAACTCACTTTTCTTATCTTCTGGGTTAAGTTCAATGAAGATTCCATAACTGAGAGCGTTTACAAGGATCTTGATAGCCTGAGCTCTGCTTGATAGATGCTGAAGTTCAGGATCATTTTTATCTGCCTTTTTTGACTTTTCCTTAATCTTCTGCCTCTCTTCTACAAGAATCTGAACAATATTATCCTTTGATGGATCAATATCAACACCAAGAATCCTGGATTTTCTTAACCCCATCTGTACTCCTTTAGGAACAAATTTTACAGCCTCTATGATCTTTGGAACTTTGCCAGTAAGAAGAAATGAGCCTATAACATCCGGTAAAGAATACCACATCTCAGAGGTAGAACTCAGATAATTGATTCCTACGTTAAAGCCAGTATTATTTCCTTTGTAATCCATCCTTACAGGTAAAATATTATTATCAGGCTGAATCTTGACCATAACAACAAGCTTTTTCCATGTATCCTGTTTCTGAAGGTCTAAAAGCTTCAGTTTTGAAACAAATTCTCTAGTTTCTTCTGTAGCATCCTGAATTTCTAAGCTTTCAGCTATGATGTATTTCCAGAGGTTCATTAACATTGTAACTGTAGGATACATACTTGTAAAATCAAGAACTGTAACCTTTGTTGGCTCTTTCCTGATTTTACATTCTGTTCTTCCTCCAAAATAAGAAGTCATCATATTTCCAATAACTGAGTCTGGAAAGTCTGAGTTCAGTTCCAGGAATGGTTTAACCCCTAACTGGTCGAGAGCATGTTTTCCAATGGAAGCAGAGCTAAAGATCTTTGTTATAGGTATGCAGATCTGATAAACGTCGAGCTCCTTAACAAGCTTTTCATATACAGCCTGGGTAGTTTCTACATCCTTTATCAAATAGTCAATATATTTTTTAGTAACTTTTCCGTGTTTAATCCCTTTCATCTTCCGAACAGATGCATTAAGTTTCTCTCCAGCTTTCTCTAGGGAAATATGGTTTGATTGAAGGAGAACTTCAGCCAGTCTTTGAGTATCCAGGAAATAGCCTGAGAAACAGCTTTCTCCTTTGTTCTGCTTGGTGGTGGTAAACTTGAAGCTGTTAGAATATCCAAGCTTTTTGATTATTATAGGAGGGTTGAAAGGGTCATTTGAGAGCGCAAGGGTGAAACCGCCTCTATTCTTTCCCCTAGAATCACCTGATCTTTTAGCTATCCTGCTAAGGTCAAAAGCCAAGTTATACCCAGTGCAGAGGGTTTTAAGCCCAAAGACTTCAGGATAAAAAACATAATCTATAAACTCATCCAGAGAATACAGACTTATATTATGTTTTCTTGAATAGGTATTCATGGTCCTATTTTCCCTTTCATTCAGGGTAGAAGGATCATAGAATAAACCATCATGCTGAATAAACCCATCCTGGTAGATCTGAAAATATCCTATTTTGAAATTCTGATATTGATCGTCAGTAGTTTCAGTATCAAAGACCAGTACCCTGTTATGCCTGAGTGGAGTATCGTAGTGCCTAAAATCTCTATACTCTCCTTTTTTCTCAAGTCTTTGAGTATATCCTCTAACCGCAACTTTAGCCATTTAGCACCATCTCATTTCCAATATCAATTAGTCTTGTCCCTAATTCTTTCAGTAAAGCACCAATAGAAACTAACTGAAAAGCTGTCTTTTGTTCAGGAGAAGCGGTTCCAGATCTGGCTTTTGGACTTAGCTTGTTTTGTTCTCCTGTTACCTTGGAATGGCAATTTTTACAGAGAGGTTGAATCTGGTCTGAATTATTTCTACCAAAAATATGATGCATTTCAATAACTTCTGGATCATCTTCTCCACAGATAACACAGCAAAGAGAAGGTGTTCCTTTTCTCTTCTGTTTGTTCAAACTTTTTTGGTATATGTCTTTGTCCATAGTTTCGCCTTCTCAGTGCTGATAGATTTCCAAAAATTCAGGTTCTTCTTGGGCTTCCAGTATTTCATATAGCTTATTAAGATCAGTTTCAAAGTAGTGCACTTTGCCTTTAACATCCACTATTTGAATATCCTTAAACTTGGCAAGAACAGAAGGATCATTGTTTTTTATTGCCTTCTGAACGCTAGCAAAATATTCTCCTATCAAAGACCTATCCTTAGAACTGGCTGTAATAATTGTTTTTTGTCCTTCTGTGGAGTAGATCAGCATATTAACCTGGATAATGTCTGTTTTTGTAACCTTCCAGTTTCCTCCTGACTTGTACAGGTTCTTTCCAAGATGCTTGACTGCAAATTCTGTCCTTTTGCCTATCTTTTCAAGTACAGAAGAAAGATTTTCACCTTTTCTCATTTCTCTTAAAATTTGGAGAGACAGATTTCTATCTCTCTTATCCTGGGCTGAAAGAGTTTTCCAGGCTCTCTGGCTAAGATCGAAATCTCCTATCTTTAGATTTCTAAGCTGACTGAGGCTTTTATCAGGGAAAAACTTGTGTTTCCTGATTATCTCCTTTGCGTATTTTGTATCCCTGGGCTGAGCCTTGAGCCATTTCCCATAAGTTCTGTAGTCTTTGGAAAATCTTGGTCTGCTCATCTTTCAGCCTCCAAGAGCCTTATAAAAGAAGTTCTCAAAACTTCAGCTTGTGAGCATCCAAATTCTTTAGATTTCTTTTCGAGTTTCTCCTTAAGGTAAGGAGGCAAACTGACTAATAATCGGATTTTTTTTGTCATGTAAGTAAGAAACAGGAGAGAATTTTTATATACATATTTGAGGTATATAATGATACTAAATATGATATCATATAACCAAATAAATGAGGTAAATATGATAAAAATTGAGGTAGATTTTGAGACTGAAGTTATTGATTACTTATCTGAAAAAGGTCATGTAAGAAGGGGGCAACTGATAAAATATCTCATAGAAAGTCATCCTGGTGATAGAGGGTACAGCAAAAAGAGTATTGAGAGAAAGCTAGCAAATATGCATAAAGCAGAATTGATTTTGATTCTAAAGGACCTTCAAGATCTCGAAAAACATGGGATTGAGAAAGAAGATGGAAAGGCATCTTATGTATTTGCCAAGAATTCTATCGAGAGAACGAGGCATATTGATACTATTTTTAACCTTCTCAAAACAGGGGATGAGATTGATAAAAAAATGGTGCTGGATGAAATCAAAAGATATGAGAAAAGATATGTTTTGAATCCGAGTCAACTCGATCTTTTGGTATTAAATTTAGACAATAAGGATACTTGTTTGATAGATAACCTACTTGAAATTCTTTATAAGCACATCATTGATAAGGGAATCAAGCCAGGGAATAAAACAATTTTGCTGGAAAAGTTAAGGGATTTGTTAGAAAGATATCCAGAAGAACATAAGAAACATACAATGTTAAGGCGGCGTGTTATCTGGCTACTTGGATTTTACAATGATAAGGCTATTATTGAACAGTTAAAAAAAGATGTCGAAGCAGGTATATTATCAAGACAGAAAGGAGATTATTGGAACTGGTCCACAGTTAGAGTAATTGAAGAAGGCAGAACAGAGTTATTTTATCTAGAAAATAGGCTGAGAAAAGAAGGGAACATAGAAACAGCCGATGCCTTAGCTGAAATTAGGAACCAAGCCGAAATTTTGAGTGAAAAACCGATAGATCCGAATGAACCTAGGGAGGCTGCAATTAGCAGTCTAGGCCAAATACCAAATCTTAGGGGGATTAAAAAATGAAACTTCTGTTATTGGCTGGGTATGGTATAGATATGCATGTTGAGGGGGGTAAACTTCACATTAAAGAAGGAGGTTCCTTGATAGAGGATGAACCTCAGAAATACGTTTTCTTTCCAAAAAGAATAGATATTGATAGCATTGTCATTTATGGAAGAAGCGGAAACATAACCCTGGATGCTATTAGATGGTTGATTAAACACAATGTCCAGATTTCTATCCTTAATTGGGATGGCAAACTCTTAACAACAATGCTTCCTCCTGAAAGTACCAATGTAAAAACAAAGTTTGCTCAATATCATGCTTTTGAAGATCAGGAAAAAAGGCTTGAGATTGCAAAAAAGTTTATTGAGGCCAAGTTTAATAAATCTCAGGTGGTTCTTGATTATCTTAAACTAAGATATCCAGAAATCAATTTTGATGTTTCAGATGAACTCAAAAAATTAGAAGAGGCCAGAACCATTAGAGAGGTTATGGGGGTTGAGGGAGGTTTGGCCTGGAAATACTGGAATGAGTTTTCAAAAGCCATCCCTAAAAAATATGATTTTTGTTCTAGAATAGACCAGTACAGGCGGCCTATGGGTTCAGGGGATAGGGTTAACACAATGCTGAATTATGGGTACGCTCTGCTTGAATCTGAGTGTCTAAGGGTCATAAACACTGTGGGGTTAGACCCTCATGTGGGTTTTCTGCACGAGATGAACCCTAGCAAGAACAGTTTAGCTTATGACCTTCAGGAGCCTTTCAGGTTCCTTGTGGACCTAGCAGTTATTAACCTGGTAGAAAGTGGTACAATTGATAAGAAAGACTTTATCAC
Organism: Methanosarcina sp. DH2; assembly: GCF_020804225.1. Classification (GTDB taxonomy): domain Archaea; phylum Halobacteriota; class Methanosarcinia; order Methanosarcinales; family Methanosarcinaceae; genus Methanosarcina. The sequence continues at coordinate 17,301 of NZ_WJBI01000020.1, read as the reverse complement.
AACTGAGAATTACAACCTGAGGTTAAGGGGTTCAGGGGCCAAGAAAGTAGTTAATGAGTTCTCTAACATGCTGAACCAGGCCGTAGGTTATGGGGATAAACAGACCTCTTGGGGGCCTACCCTGCTCTTAAAGGTCAGGGGGTTAGCTCACTACCTGGCAGGGAAAACAAAAGAACTTGATTTTGTTAACCCTGAGTTTGGAGGTCAAAGGGTTGATTCCTACGAAATAAGGCAAAAGATCCTGAGTATTTCTTATTATGATTGGAAAAAGTTGGGGTTTTCTAAGGGGACTCTGCATTACATGAAGCAAAACGCAAAAAGCGATAAGCCATTTAGTCTTAACAGCCATGTTTTAGAGAGGGTTAGGGCTTGGGAACACTTGGTTCAGGAGGGTCAGGTTAACCCCTAAAGTCGGTTTATTTATAGGCACTCTATGAACAGATAGCAGAAAGGAAGAGCAGATAGGCAAGCTTAGTGAAGCACACAGAAGCAAGAGAAAGAGCACAAGGAAGAGAAAATGAACTCGTCAGCAGCCTAGGAGAGGAGCATATAGTCCAAGAAGAGAAGGTGATAGGTTTTATACACAAGCCCTAAGAAAAGCCAACAAGGAAGTCAGGAAAAGCATACACAAGGAAGAGGGGGAGCTCTGATTAAGAAGTTGTGTAAAAACTGCAATCAGCCTTTCAAGACTTCGAATTCCAGAAAAGAAACATGTAGTTATAAGTGCAGGGTTGCTTATTCTTGAAGAAAAAATAATTTAATATGAAACTTTTACCTGTTACCAAGGATAAACACATGGTGTAAGATCTAGTGAAGTCCTGTGTTTTCAATTTAATCTAATATCTTTCAAACTGATAAAATATTATTTTTGCACCATGACCAACAAGTATCCCCAAACTTCAATATATATTACATAATAATTTAAAGTATGAAAAATATTGCCATCATTGATAATGGTGTAGATATTTGTAGAATAGTTCCATTATGTAAAGGAGAATATCCTGAATTTAAATTCAGTTTACTCGGAAACAATTTTTTAGCTAAATCATGGGAGTTAGGGCAAAAAACACCACAGATTATTGATTCTATTAAATCTAAAGCTGAAATAACGTATCATTCGTCAAAAAAGAAGGATTTAATTGCCCAAAAGAAGGATCAGGATCCAATTGTTCACATAAAATACCTAGATAACAAATCCGATGTCTGTTTATGTAAAAACAATTCTTCAAAATATAGAAACATCTCTTCAAAGATAATAGACATTAAACTAGATACCTGCTTTCCTCTACCGCTATGCAAATTAGAAGTGAAAGAGGGTAACAAAAAGATATATAAAAAAAAGGAACATGATAATATTTTTGATTTTGGAAATCTCATTTATAAAGGAGAGCCGTTATCATCTTCCGACTTTAGCTTAAGCGATTTTCCTAAATTTAACGTCGTTGAAATATATATCACTTCAAAAGAGTACACTGAAGATTTCATGAATATTTGGCCTAATTACGATATGTTGTGGCAATGTACAACAATTGATTATCTTATAAATGGACCCGAATTAAGTGAGGTTTATTTGAATAAATTAAAATTTGGGCCTCAATTGTCACATTGCGCTGACATTTCTTTTGATCAATTTAATGTATTGTATAAGCCTTATTATAACGAAAACATAAAAGAAAACTCAATTACTTTCTACGAAAATCATAGTTATATTGCACTTTTAGCTACATCTCGGATACAATTGATTGATATGCATACTAAAGAGAAACTCTCAGCAATTGACTATGCATTTGCTTTTGATTTAGAGTGGCAGTTGAAAAAAGGGATTTCCAGACAAGAAACAGATAAGAGATACAGAAAGTTCAAAGAAATGGTCAATATAGTAAAAGATCTAGATCTAGATAATCGCAAGTATGTATTTTGTATGCCTCAAGTATAAGTTTTTAAACCTGGTTTAAAGGATATCAACTATTGATTTTCAACGAACTCTTCATAAAAGTTATCTTATCGATTTGTTACTATTTTCCAAATAATCCTCAAAATACTAAATAAGTTCACCCTTCTAAAACTATCGTTTTTTACTAATCTTCATAATAAGCTTTTATGAACTTCTCTGTTTGATAGTATATGGGAATATACAATAATTGACCGATAACCATGTAAATGCAAAAAAGCATAAAGAAAAATATAGGCGTTTTTTTATTATGCATATTGACATTGAAAACTAAACGTAACAAATCCTTATGTTTTGTCAAAACATCAAGATTTTTGCTGTCTCTCGATATGGATCTAGGCTGCAGCAAGACTAAGATGCTGCAGGTAAGAAGATTGAACTAAAAAATGAAAATTCTTACCCTATGTATTTGAAATTATAATCGCTCTATATAATATAAGAATATTCTTACTTCCTTCGAAGAGTAACAGCGCAAATAAAAAAATAGTAGATTTTACCAATTAATCTCAACACAATAGTAATACATAGAACTCATATCCATTTCAATCTATAAGCAATGTATGTTGTTATTAAGGTTGAAAACATTCCAAATAAAAAAGGGACCAGATTTGCTTTTATCTGAGCACTAATCCATAAAAAAAACTCATTTATCTGATCATTATATTCAGGAGAATCAAATCTTACATGCATTTCTCTATATACCTTATTTTTTAGCCCAATAAAGTAAACTCCTAGAAATCCCAGCAAAGCAATTTGAAGTATAAGTGATTCAACACCATGTAACTGTTTATAAATCAAAAAGAAATACTCAATCAATAAGATAAATAAACCAATGAAACTTACAGCTGACCATCCAAAAAAGTAATTTAAATAACTTTCTCTTTTCCTCAATAAATTATTTACACGTGACTGCATACCCGCAGCCAATGTTGGATAATACTCTCTTGTAATACCAAGCTTTGCCTCAGTCTGATTAAGCTCAAACTTTCCAATGCATGTTACTTCGAAAAAGCCTTTTTCTTTTAAAGTTCTTTCTTTATTATTTATGTCGTACATTAGAATAGTAATGGAAATACTTTTTACATCATTATGTTCATTTAAAATTTTTTCAAGTCCTTCTTTCGTTTTGATTTTCCTATGCTCTCCAATGGATGTTTTTATTGTCATATCCACACAAAAAGAAGTATTGTCTATCTTCAAAGAATATGTTTCATGAAATATACTAAAGAGCTCAAGGATATCGCTTTTTTTGAGTCTTAGAAGTTTATACTTCTCTGTGTTAGGATTAAGTATGGTCTCGTACATGCAAAGCTCTTTTTTATAGCCTTTTAGAAAGTTTCTCTAGTTTAATACACTGTTTTTATACATACTGTAAGATTCTCTATATGATTTTTGAATTTAGAGAGTTTTGTCTGATTTTGTTTGTTATCGGTTTTTAAAATAAGCATTAATCTTCCTTTTTTTCCTGCAAATCTTAAAGTGTATTAAACTATATCCATTTTATTTGTTAAAAAAATTAATCGTCCTATCAATCTGCAGCTATTTGAATCAAAATTATTATTTTTAAAATCAGTTTGTTAAAATTCATATAAGAGGTTTTTTACTCTTATATACCAATCATAAGGGAATTTTAGAGAATTGTCAGACTTAATGTATTATATGTTAATCTCTTTCTTCTGTCTATTTTTGCTTGAATTTCCTGGAATGTTTTCATTGAAACCTTTGTAAAAGGTTGATCTCTTGTTATATAAATTATGTGTAATGTTTTACAGATTTGTTTTGTCACATGTTGATCTAATTATTATACTTATGAGAAAATATCCTCTAAAATTAATAGTTCCTGTGTATACTACAGGTTGACTATTTTTTAATAATAGAGTCTTGGGTATTGCAGAATAGAAAAGAAGAATTTGACATTTTAGATATGCATTGTAGAAAACAAAAATTACTTTTTATTTGAGGCAACTTTCCAAAATAAGAGGTTGTGCATAACTCATGCAAAAGCGTACAAAAAATTCGAGATACCTATATCCCCGCATCTGTTTTTGTTAACTCTATTCTGAGAATATATATCTACACAGTTGATATTTTGAACAACTATTTTGGACAACTGAAGGTAAGCAGTTTTTTTAAAGTAAAAATTGGTTAAGTAATTCCTGCTTCTCTTGGAGGTCTATTTTTAAACTAAAAATCTTTTTCCTCCTTTCCTTCGAAAATCCTTTTATTCTTACACATTTGTATTTAAATCTTAACTGTTTCGGTTCTGTGAAGTCTCAATTGACCGATCGTTAGTAGTTTTGGTTAATGGTTTTGATAACTATCCTGTTTTCTGGAGGAAAATTAGAGATTACTGAGTCCATTTCTCCAGGTCTAATCTCAGGAACAATCTGTCGCGCCCCTGTCCATATTCATTTTTGCGGTATTCTATAAATTCAAATCCAAATTTATCACAATAAATATGCCGGGCCCGCGAATTGTCCGGATCAACAGTTAAAACAACGGTAGAGATTCCGTCATTTTTCAGATGTAATAGGGATTGTAACATAAGATGGTATCCGTGTCCTTTTCCTTGACTTTCTCCTTCTATTGCTATCTCCACCAGATAAGCAATTTCTGGATTATCCCATGCTCTCATAAATATAGCAAAACCTTTCAAGGAATTACAGGTAAAGAGACCGAAAACGTGTCCAAATCGGATAAAAGGTACCAATGACCAGTTACTAAGTAAATTCTCATTGAATGCATCAGAATCAATTTTAAATATTGTCTCTATATTTTTTTCGTTTTTCTGAATTAATCTAACATCAAGTTCTTGCTCGTTTACATTGTTAATAAGCCCAACTCCTTAATTACGTGCTCCTATCCAAATAATTCATTTTCGATCTTTGCCCATGTTCAATCGTGCTTGATTTTGTATCTCAAGTTCATACAGTCCCATAATTACTCAAAGTACCCAAATCAATTCTGGCATATATATCCTGTTTGGAAAATTTAAATATACTATCATACTATCAAAAGCTCTCTCATATTTTTCTATTTTTTTCTGGATAACAGATAAACTCCGCTTAACTTTTACGAGTACATTCATTACAGCAACCCGAGATAAGAATGAATTAGGGGTAACAGGTAAACTCCGCTTAACTTTCAAGAGTACAGTACAAATTTTGGGAAATTATTCAAAAGGCTGTATCTTATTTCAATTACTTAAAAAGCACTTACGAACAGATTATGCGAGGGTTATTTGCCAGGCCGAACATGATTGGATTAAGGTTTTATTAAAGGAATTCGCAGGTCCGAATTCTATCCATCTAATTTTTTAAAAGGGATATGGTACTGGTAACTCGAATTTTTTGTGTAGTAATGCAAAATTTTTGTACAGCCATTATTTTTTGTAAATGCCATAGACAAAATTAACTTCTCTTTTGATACCAATAAGGAGTCATAAACTGATTCATTTCCATTTATTTCATGATTATATTCTGAATTTATGGAATATTGCATTATTTTTAAGTATTTTCAATTTAGCCTCAAGTGCCATTCATAGGAGGAACTAGACCGGGATTAATGTGCTGAGAATTGGCGTCAATGTAATTGTCTTAATGTGGCCAACAGTCTTGTCAACAAATTTGCCATTCATTAGATTTTTACTCAATAAAAGATGAACGTAATTCTTGATATCTGTCATTATTGCCGATAGTAGAAGGCGCTAAATTATTTTATTTAATGATTTAATTAGAAAAGGGATTAATTAAGAAGCAAATTTTAGTTTAGAGTGAACTCTACTAATAATCTATTCTCCTCGTTCTTTTTATTCCACTTATATATAACAAATTCATAAAGATAAAGATAAATACAACTGACACAGCCAAAGCGATGATATTATGCCGGGATAGATAGTGATAAGACGGATTTTGTAGTCCGAATTCCACCCCTCGCACCAAATTCATGGGTTATAGGTAAGTCAAAAAAACGCAACGCATGTTTAAGGGTCATGCACAATCCCTGTTTTTCATAAAGTTGCCCTAACAAGAATAACAAAAAAAACATTTATAATTACAAGAATCTTTTATAAAAAGTCTCATTCTTTCTGATGAATAAATAAAACCAGAAAGTAGTAATTTTTTCAGCATAACTAATAACTTTTCATATTATTGTATTTTACAGGATTTTTGGTATTCCATCCTTGTTTTAGTATATTTTGCTCTTGAATCTCTAAAGCATAATCTGTCAATACGATCCCATACAACAACCCATAAAAATTTAGCATAAGAGAAAGGATAATACACCCAAAAAACCAATTTCTTGAAAAGCGATAGATTTCTATAGTCGTCTACCAACATAGATTCGCTTAGAAACCCTCTCCAGACAAGAGATTTTTGCATATGTTTCCTTCGCTTGAACATATGACCTATTATGAATAAGAAGGTACAAGCGATTGCAAATAGTCTTTTAGTCATATTTTTCACCCCAACGACTCAATAAACTTAATAATAATAGGTTAACAGGAAAATGCATTAAAAGCAACACATTTCTTACAGATCGTATCTTAACCGAATATAAATGATATCTTTTTAAAATTATACTTTCTTTCTTCCCTTTTTCTTTCGTACATACCGTAAAACCCCATAAGAACAGCCTAACAGAAGCATAATCTTAAGGGGTTTCTCACCTGCTTTAAGGAGTTCTTCGATTTTTTCATGATCGAATTTTGGTTTCTGACCTTTCCTTTTTGGAGTAAATTGGTGGCTCATTAAGATTTCACCTCTTCATACAATTTACTGTATTTTCAAGCCTACGGGGGCTGGTCATTTACAGGTTCAACTGTAGCTGAAAAAATTCTTTAGCTTCCATAGACTTGACAGAAGCTCAAGAAAGTTGAAAAAAATCACTTAGCAGTCCCATATTATCCTTCCCCACACTTAAGCATATTATAACAAAAATATAAAAGCCTTTCATATTAATTATTAATTTAAACTATTAATATTCCATGTATACAAGAACAAAAAATGTACGCTACTGAAAAATATCCACATCACTGTTTTTTAGGAAGTTGTCCTAATAAAATTAGTTCTTTTCTATAAAGTCAGATTATAGTCAACTCATGAATTAATTGCACTTTTAATTTGTTCATCAAATAATTTAATCCAATTGTTAGCAAAAGATTTTAATTTAGCTAACTTGGTATATTCCTTTTTAATCAATTTTCCGGGTTGCGTAACCGATTCAATGAATTCTTTTAAAATTTTCTTCCTGACATTTTTCCATATAAATTCAATTGGGTTTAAGTCAGATGATATGGTGGCAGGAATACAAATATTATATCCAATTGTTCTGCCTTTCTGACTGTAATATCTGCATTATATGTTTTTGAGTTATCCAGTACAACTATAGGATCATACTCATTTTCTTCTTTTATTCTTTCTAAAAATTCACATACATCTTTTGCCTTATGTCATAGGAATCAATTCTCTCAATCTCATACTCAGGCTTAACAAAATCCAGTTTTTCCTTTTTGCTTGTGAGGTAATGGGCTAACCCCTTTACCTTCAGAAAAATAACATAACTCCAGGTACTTTCTTTTCCCTGATAACTTACCTTTTTATTCAGCGTATTGGAAAACTCATTAACAATCTTCCTGACTCCTGTAGGCTTTAGCCTGAGATTGTAATTTTCTGTCCTTAGGAAATCCTTAGTTTCCATAACCCCACTTTCAACCAGGCCGATAACAGACAGATCTACAGGGAACCTGAAAGATTCCTGAAAGATTCCTGAAAGTCATAGGCTAAGCTGTTTTTGCTTGGGGTCATTTCATACAAGAACCCTACATGAGCTCCAGACCCACAGAATTAACGGCTCTAAGGCATTCGGATTCAAGCAGAGAATAGCCATAATTCAGCATGGTGTTCACCATATACCCAGGTCCTGCAGATCTTCTGTACTGATCTATCCTGGAACAAAAAACATATTCCTTTGGAATAGCCTTTGAAAACTCGTTCCAGTACTTACAGGCTAATTCCCCTCTATTCCTATAAGATCCCTGATGCCTTTTCCGTCAGCCCCGGTCAGCTTTGAGGGTATCTAAGCTGCCAGGCATCACTACTTTGGTTACTACCTTTACTCAGAATTTATTTTTCTGCTATTTTTATATTAAAATCAACAGTTTTTATAATAATTGATGTATAAAATGTATTTAAATAAAATTTGATTATAAAAGGGTAAACTATAACCCAACAGAAAAAAAATGACCGATGCTCGACAAGTATCATTAGGGGAGAGAGACAATGAATGTTAATATTCGTAATAACTATATTGCAAAAGTGGCAGTTGTTGTTGCGTACTTCGATCCGGGTTTATGCAGAGGAAATGGTGACTGGCACGTAATGGGGTGGTTAAACATAAATCCCGGCGAAGAGGTCTTTGCATTTTCAACTACAAGCACCACTTTCTTTATTTATGCCACTGATCTGGCAGGCCTGAATCATGTATGGCAAGGTCAGGATAAGTTTGCCAATGTCTTAAGTGAACCATTTAATTATTGCATCAACGTTGCACCACCAGGATCATGGCGTGTCGGGATGACGCTGATCTATACCGGGCAGTTGTACGAAACCTACACACAGGCTCTTTTCCCGTGAATAAAGGTGGGTTTACATCTACGACGCACGAAAAGATGAAGGATATCATGCTGCAATTTCGAAAGGATAAACTTCCTCCCATCTATCACCGATAACCGAAATGACACCTCCTTCATCTATCCTCATCTGCATTGTATCCCCTTCTAATCTAATTGTTATGATGTTTCCACTTTCGTAATAATCGCATTTGACAGGAGAAGAATTTCCATAGCATAGAAAGGCAGTACCGCAGTCATACAAAACGAGATAGTCATTTCCTGATTGGAATTTTCGTTTCATGTGGGGGATCTCCATAATTTAGAATTATTTTACACTTTATTCTTTAACCTCTTGCCCGAATTACAAGATATCGAATACTGGAATAGGCCAGACTAACTGTCGCATCGACTAAAAAAGACAAATAAGTAGTCAGAGCTGTTTTAATCCTGTAAGATGCTGACAAATTCATTTTTAAATTCCTCTGGAAGTTATGAAAGGTCTTTGCACTGTTAATGCTGTATTTCTTTATGAACTTTTTGCTATTGTTTCTTTTCTTATTTTCTTATCCTCTTTTTGCCTGGGCTGTAGTTCCTGCTCGCCATGGCTTCCAGAGGGCTCTGGCACTTCCGTCTTCTTTTTCAATCCTGTATTTTGCTAGGTCCTGATCTTATTTACATGAACAAAAAATTAGGTTTTTAGTAACTATTTCTCCTCACTTGAAGAAGAAATTCTCCTCACTTGAAGGAGAAACTTGAACATATGTCGAAAAAAACGTGTTTGATCTCAAGTTGAAGTCTTGAGATCTCTTTTATCAGGCTCCTGGAGGCTGAGAAATGAGCAGGACACGCACGGACTCGTTACTGAGGTCGAGAAGAATTTCGAGGCTCTTAAAGGCACTGTACTTGAGGGAGTTACATATGAGCCCGAAAACGAAAACCATTCAGCAGAAATAGAGGCACTCAATGAAAAAGTAATAGCACCACTTCGGAAACTTATCTTTTTATTACCTGAAATTTTGCCATTCTCCATAAGATTCTTTATTTCCCAATAGTATTTGATGAGCTGGTCACAAAACCCAGAGTTACACCCCAAAGATCCGGCACCTGAAGAATTAAAAGTCGTTGGCTTAAACGAAAAAGAATTAATGTAAAAAATGTATGAATGGTCTAATTACCAGGAGGTCTTGGGAAAATGAAAGAAAATCCATCGCTTCAGAGAAGTTTCGACCCGGTGTATACCACACTCGACGATTGGATTCTGCACGAAGCGATTCCATTCTCCGTCGATTCGTCCGAAACCTTCAACGCCTCCGTCGACACGGTCATCGCCTCACTTGACGACTCTGTGGAGCTGCTTGGCTTTGGAGAAGCACTCCACGGCGGCGAGGACATTCTTCTACTCCGCAACTGGCTCTTCCAGCGCCTAGTTGAGAAGCATGGCTACAGCGCCATTGCCATCGAGAGCAGTTTCCCCGGGCGCATATCGTGAACGAGTACGTAGCCGGTCGCGGGCCGGAATCGTATGAGGCTGTACATGAAATCGGATTTAGCCACGGTTTCGGCCGACTCGATGCGAATAGAGAACTCGTTGAGTGGATGCGGGGGTACAACGCCAATCCTTCCCATCGCGTTAAACTCCGGTTTTACGGCTTCGACAGCCCGACCGAAATGACCTGCACCGATAGTCCGCGCCAGGTCCTGCATTTTGTTCTCGATTACCTCGTCTCGATTGATAGTGTCAGCGGAAAAGAGCATCGCGAACGCATCGACCCGCTTCTTGGCATTGACTCCAATTGGGAAAATCCTGCTGCAATGATGGATCCGACAAAGTCGATAGGCCTTTCACCAGCAGCGACTGCTTTGAGAATTGAGACTGAGGATCTCATTACAGAGCTGCACGTACGCCGCCCCGAACTGGTGGCTAAGAGCGATGAAAGCCGCTATTTGGAAGCCGTGCATTATGCAATGATTGCACGGCAGTTGCTAAACTATCACGCCACATTGGCGCGAAAGTCGGAGCCAGGGAAACGGATTGTTGAAGGCCTCGGCATCCGTGAAGTGATGATGGCGGATAACCTGGAGTATATCGTTTCCCGTGAAAGTGGCAGGGGGAAAGTATTTGTCTTTGCTCACAACAGCCACCTGAAGCGCGGAAAGGCAGAATGGCAACTTGGCAATGATTTGTTAATATGGTGGCCGGTAGGATCTCACCTCAATGAGATATTCGGCTCGCGATATGCCGTCATCGGCTCTGTAGTGGGCGTTTCTGAAGCTAATGGCATCAGCCATCCCGAAGCCGGCATTCTTGAGGAGCGGCTGACTGCAGTGCCGGGGCCGGTGCGGTTCATTCCAACTCAGAGAGGTCAGGGGCTTTCAGCCTCGAAAATCGCATCTCTTCCGACTCGCTCGGGCAGTATGAAGAACATGACCTATTTCCCACTGACCCCTCAAAACCTCACCGATTTCGACTGGCTGGCTATTCTGGATTCGATGTGATACAGCCGCGGTGGACCGCAGCTACAACAGTAAAACTCTTCGATGTTCTGGCAGCCATCAGTATGGCAGGCATTCAGGTCAATGAAACTGGTGAGTGAAAAGGGGACGAAAGCGTCTCTGTTGAAATCTTTCTCGAAATGTCACGCTGAGACCTTTGAAGCATCTGGATTTCTCACCAATAGGTTCCAGGTCCTTTGTAGAGTACCGCTCAGGATGACGGTCTCCAGCGTCTTATAGAATTTTCAATAAGAAATGAAGGTACAAATAACTCACACCGAAACAAGAAATAAACTAAATTATTTTAGTAATTAAGTGAAGGGGGAAATCAATGAAATTGCCTATGCAATCAAGTTGTAATATGATCATTGTAGATAATAAAGATAATTAGTGGGATACCATTCTCCGAGAATATTTCCAAAGTGAGCCACCTGTACTTTATCCAAGCATATTGAACACACTCAAAAGGCCCATTTAAACTTCCAGAATGAGTGATAAACTACTGCACGTTTTCTAGTTAGAAAATTATCTCTCGAATTTAATAAGGTTACATTTGATGAGGCTACATTTGACGAGGTTACATTTGATGAGGTTACATAACTTATGTTTACTTTATCCCCTACATTTATACCATATTTGTCGGATAGGCCCCCATTTATTTCCAGGACATAACTGGCATTTTTCCCGGGATCGATAGATGGACAAAAATCCGGAGTACATGGCTGAGCGTTCCTCTCTATATAGACAATATCCTGGCTTGAATTAATCCAGATAATATCCAGAGGTATTAGGGTGTTTTTCATCCAGAAATAATGGTTCCCTTCTTTTTCAAAAACAAATAACATCCCTCTGTCAGGATCGAGATATTCCCGATCCATGAGTCCATACTGTCTCTGAAATTGGGTTGCTGCAATCTCGACTGAGAAGCAGCTATCCTTAATGCAAACCTGACCGGTTTCGGAGCTCTCAACTTCAGGGCTTTTTCCCGGTAGCCCCGCTCCGGTGCTGACTATGAATACAAGAATCAAGAATGTAACCAGAATCCATTGCTTATCCATTTGTACCGTCTTATTTTTTCGCTCCCTTAAATTAATAGCAAGAATATAATAAATAATTCTTCCTGCTCTGCGGGAAAATTCCGGCGGACAGTTTAACAAACTAAAAATCGGGATCTCATCGAAAAGTTTCCTGCTCAAATCTGCATTTCTGCAGTTTGCCTATTTGAACATAAATTAAAAATTTTTAACTCTAAGGCGGGAAGTCTCCTTCCTCGGAGGGCGTAGCCCGACAGGTGGGGGATGAAAGCCGTCAACTTCATTATAATAGGTTTAACGGAATTTATATATCTCTTTAAACCGTATAATATAGTATGTTAAAAGCCTATAAATACCGAATCTACCCAAATAAAAATCAAGAAGAACTAATAACTCTTCATTTTGGTGCATGTAGATTTGTCTATAATTGGGCTTTAGAACAGAAAATTAAAACTTATCAGCAAAATAATAAATCAATATCAAGGTTTGACTTACAAAGGATTTTAGTTCATGAAGTCAAACCTTCTAATGAATGGTTGAAAAAAGCTAATTCTCAGGCTCTACTTGTCTCTTTGGTAAATGTAGAATCAGCATTTACAAAATTCTTTAGAGAAAAATCTGGATTTCCCAATTTCAAATCTAAGAAAAATCCAGTACAGTCTTATCAAATACCACAACATTATACAGTAGATTTTGATAGAAATGTAATTAAGCTCCCTAAATTGGGTGAAGTTGAAGCAGTTCTTCATAGAAGATTTGAAGGGGAAATGAAAACTGCAACTATTTCAAGATCAAATACTGGAAAGTTCTTCGTATCTATTCTTGTAGATGACGGAGAAGAACCCCCTGAAAAACAAGAAATATCAGAATCAAGTACCATAGGAATTGATGTAGGTATTAAGGATTTTGCAGTTCTTTCCAATGGAGAAAAAATAGAGAATCCGAAATACCTGAAAAACTCACTTCAAAGGCTTAAAGTTCTTCAAAAAAGAGTGTCAAGAAAACAGAAAGGCTCTAAAAATAGAAATAAAGCAAGACATCATCTTGCCAAAATTCATGAGATTATTACTAGCCAGAGAACCAATTTCCAACATCAACTCTCTTTTAGATTAATAAGCGAGAACCAAGCTATAGCGTTGGAAACTCTGAATGTAAAAGGAATGCAAAAGAACCACTATCTAGCTCAATCAATATCTGATGCTGGATGGTCAAGCTTTATTACAAAACTAATGTATAAAGCTGAGTGGTACGGAAAAATAGTTTTGAGGATAGGGACGTTTGAACCATCTAGTAAGATATGTAATGTTTGCGGTTATTATAATAAAGAATTAATTTTAGAAGTGAGAGAATGGCAATGTCCTGATTGTAAAACAAAACATGACAGGGATATAAACGCCGCTATCAATATCAAAAAATTCTCTCTTCAAGATCAAAATCTAATAGTTATCTGACACCTACGGAACGTAGGGGATGGGCTTGTGGACTTGTGAACAGTAGTTCGAGGAATGAAGCAAGAAGCCCCTTCCTCGCAAATCATCAGATTTGCAGGTGGGGTAGTTCACGTTAAATTCCTATAACTTAATAATCGGATTTTTAATTTAAAAATGGTTGCTTTACTTAGTTTAAAAGAACAAAAGCTTGAAAACTTGAGCAAAAATCATACTTATCTGGAAGAGCTCTTTAAAAAGGAACTTTAAGAATCCAAAACGAACTTAAAAAAAGTAAGAAATTAGATAGTGAGGTCAATTATCCTAACTATCTAACTGCAATTTATTTTATTTTTATTCTCTATTATACAGGAACGCTCCAAATAGTCCTATAATACAGTAAATCATTTCAAATCCAGGCATACTTACGTTTTCTTTTCCAGACATACTTGCGTTTCCTGTCTGCTCAGGCTTCGTTTCAATTTCGGACCCAGTATTTCCATTGTTTTGTTCAAGATCCTGAGTGTCAGGTTCAGGTGGTATTTCAATCACAGCTTCTTTTACTGTAATCTTACCCGTTATTGCAAAGGGAGAGAATCCCGGGGTTTTGGCTGTGAAATACAGGTACGTGTCATCTTCCCCTGATAGGTCGGTTGAAAGTGGGTTCCATTTTGTATCATTGTATCTATTAAGGGTGATAGAAGACTGGTCGATCTTTTTATCCTGTATCCAGGCCTTTTCAACCTTAACACAGACGACCGGATTTTCTATAGTATTTGAGGTTCCATATCCACCGTTTCCAACCCAGAGATTAAAGAATTTATATACATCATCTGAAGGTAGGTCTGAAACCAGAGTAGATTTATTTTTCAGCACCTCTACAATGGCTGTTGTCTTACCAACTGTTTTTTTTGCATCAAAGCTTACAGAAACTACGCAGGTTGCATTATTTGTAAAATCAAACTTTACAGCTTTCCCGTTTGTGATGAAGACCTGGGAAAGTTCCTTTACTTCAATGTTTCTAGAATGTTCAGGGGAACCACCGCCGCCGCCGCTTCCACCACTGCTGCTGTGGCTACTACCTCCATTGCTGTCACTACCGTCACTACTGTCACTGCTGTCGCTGCTGTCACTATCATCACTGTTATCACTGTTGTTTTCACTACTATTGTTTGAAATATTCAATTCTGATTTTGAGGCATATCTTGTATTCCCATCATGACCTATGTTGATCCTGTTTCCGTTTGGTTCCGGTTCGTTAGAATAATCCGATAAAGAATATCCGGCATCGATGCATGGGGAACTTATACTGTCATTCACCCAACTGCTCCCATTCCAGCGACCTGTTTTTGACTTCAGGTGGTAGTCGTGTTTATCCCTGTCTGCATATTGAGGATCTGTTGTTATATCCGAAAGTGATGCCTGAACACCTGCATAATCGCTACCTGTATTGTTATAGAAAGAGTTATTTTGCAGGACAAAGGAGTGTGTGTCTGTAAGCAGGTTATATATTCCATACCCTTTTCCTCCGCCTGCTGATATGCGAGTATTCGTTATTATGTTATTTCTTACTGTAATTACATACCCTGAGCCAGTCGGAGCCAAGAAATATGCATTATTCTGCACAATACCAGCCCCATATGCACCATCAATCACGTTGTTTTCAATTAGAGCATTGAATCCATTGGATAAGATTCCGCCTATCACTTTGCTGCTTGAATCAGTTCCTGTATCATAGATCTGGTTATGGTGGACGTGGATATTTGCAGATGATGTAGGATAAGATCCTGATCCGAAAATAAAGATTCCTGAAAGCGCAGTGTTGTATATTACGTTATTATATACCTCAATATCATCCATTGCGGAATCCGATCCATCCTTCTGGATTTCAATTCCTGCACCTCCTGAATTCTCGGAGGTAATAGTGTTATTATAGAAACTTGCGTGGTTTGTATTATACAATCTCAGTCCACTATTCGTTCTACAGGTTATTGTATTGTTATAGGCTTCCACGTTTGAACAGTCAATGGCATATAGAGCATCATGCCCTAACGAATATATTTTATTATTATAGGATTTCACATTAGAACAATTGTTAGTCTTTAAGCCATCTCCGTGGTTATTGGTCAGATACATATTATACACACTTATATTCTGGCAATCGCTCAAGTGGATAAGGTTGTAATAGCCTCCTCCGCTTATCACATTGGTATTTTCTCCTCGATTTCCATCAATAGTAAAACCGCGTATAGTAATGTTCATACTGTTGAAACTTTTTTCCTTAATCAATGGTTTAGTGGATGACCAACGAGCATTCCTTGCTAGCTTTATTGTTGCATTGGAATCTCCTTCAAGGATTGTGTTACTACTAATCTGAAGAGTATCATCTATAACGTATGTGAAAGGCCCCTTGAGGTAGACCGTTGTATATTCTAAGTTTCCGGCAACATATGTAAGAGCCTCGTTAATTTGTACTTGGTCGTTATCTCCAGAACAGTTGAAATCGCCACTGCCGTCTCCCGCAACGTAAACTACTGGTGCAGGTGTCATACACAGAACATCAGGAACACATGTAAGTATAAAGAAGCCTGTAAAAAAAAATATTTTTAACATTCGATTCAACAACTCTATCACCCGTAGAAACTCTATCACCCGTAAATCATCTGCACCTTGGATTCGTATTTTACTGGTTCCTCAATTCAACTGCGCAAATCCTAAAAAAGTCTCAAATCTAACTGGAGATTAAATCATAAATAGGGACTCTTAAAAGATTCAATATATCTCTGTCGATCTAATCTCCAGTAAAATACCTAATGTATATCTTACCCTCTCGAATTCAGTAGGAGTTCTCCTGGTCATGAGATAAGTAAATATTTCAGGTTCAGCTTTCTTTTCCTTGAAACATTTGTTTCAATGTTCTCAGTGGATTTACCTTCATGTTTTATTGTCCTTATTTTTTCAATTATTGAAGATGAAAACTGTAATATTCTTCGATGTCTTTCCTGTGTCCCCAGATATCTCTTTCGAGCAGCTGGATCCTCTGCATCAGAAGGGACATTTCTATGGATCTTGAAACCATATTCCTGTAAAATTAAGGTAATTAGATCCTTATTTCGGACAGGTTTCAACCAATCCATAGATATCCTTGTAGAAGGCCTGAAAGCAGGTGAACAATACACCATCAGGTTAGGTGTAAAGATTTGAGTTAAATGTAAAGATTTTATCTCTTGAGCTAATCACTCTAATTTTTATGTTTTTCCTTTACTGGAAAATTTTGTTAGATTTTTACTTTAATATAACTACTTTGCACTTACTATAAATATTTATTCAGTTTAAATATCAATCATGCACAAAAAAACAAGGACTTGTCTGAGTATAAGGAAAAAGAAAAAAAGAAAAAGAAAAAAGAAAAAGAAAAAAAGAAAAAGAAAAAGGTTTTTAACACGCCATAGAGATAGAAATTATGAACGTAAATTATCCAGTTTATGATCGCTTGTATACGTTATGTTTACAGAAATTAGCCTAAAGTTTGAATAATAAACAGAGGTCTTTATTGTTTCCCTTTTTTCGTTAATACTTGCTAGCCGTGAACTACCCCGCCCTGCCTGATGGCGAGGACGGAGCTTCCTTCGAGTAATTACGTCACCTGGATATTTGCAGTAATGCAATTATCCATCTGTAACCCTGTTTGTCGAAGATTATCAGAAAACTTCTGATAGCTTGTCCATAAAGCATTTTGTGATAAGAACCGTTTCATGATGTTGATAGCACTATTTCTATCCC
>NZ_WJBI01000022.1 GCF_020804225.1 Methanosarcina sp. DH2 | reverse complement strand
ACCGTGGCCCGCACCTTCCTCCGATTTAACACCGGCGGTCCCCACAGAGTACCCATCGTCCCGGAGGACATGCTGGTAACAGTGGGCACGGGTCTCGCTCGTTGCCTGACTTAACAGGATGCTTCACAGTACGAACTGGCGACGGCCATGCACCTCCTCTCAGCGATTCAGGCAAAGTCTTCAGCTTGGCCTACATATTGCTGTCGCCCCCGGTGAGTTGTCCGGCGTTGAGTCCAATTAAACCGCAGGCTCCACCCGTTGTTGTGCTCCCCCGCCAATTCCTTTAAGTTTCAGCCTTGCGGCCGTACTTCCCAGGTGGCTCGCTTCACGGCTTCCCTGCGGCACCAGACACGGTCGCGCCATGCCTGACACCTAGCGAGCATCGTTTACGGCTGGGACTACCCGGGTATCTAATCCGGTTCGTGCCCCCAGCTTTCGTCCCTCACCGTCGAACCCGTTCTGGTAAGACGCCTTCGCCACAGGTGGTCCCACAGGGATTACAAGATTTCACTCCTACCCCTGTAGTACCTCTTACCTCTCCCGGTTCCAAGCCTGGCAGTATCCCCCGAAAGCCTAACGGTTAAGCCGTCAGATTTCCCGGAGGACTGACCAAACCGGCTACGGACCCTTTAGACCCAATAATCACGATCACCACTCGGGCCGCCGGTGTTACCGCGGCGGCTGGCACCGGTCTTGCCCGGCCCTTGCTAACAGGTGTATTTTACACACCCGGACAGCCAGCATATGATGCTGGCACTCGGTGTCCCCTTATCACGGTTTCCCGCATTGTAAAGTTTTCGCGCCTGCTGCGCCCCGTAGGGCCTGGATTCATGTCTCAGAATCCATCTCCGGGCTCTTGCTCTCACAACCCGTACCCGTCGTTGGCTAGTAGGTACGTTACACCCACTACTACCTGATAGGCCGCAGACCCATCCTTGGGCAGACGAATCCATTTTACGCATAAAGCATTCCAGCAGATATGCGGTATCCGGAATTATCCCCAGTTTCCCGGGGTTATGCCGGACCCAAGGGCAGGTTATCCACGTGTTACTGAGCAGTACGCCATGTTCACGAAGAACATATGACTCGCATGGCTTAGGCGAACACCGATAGCAGTAACCTCTGGCAGGATCAACCAGAATTGTTATAGCACACTCGTTGAAATTAAAGGTCTTGGTCGCAGAAACTTGCACTAACAACATCAAATTCAGTTAGTTCATTTCGCGATAGATGTGAAAACACCTATCACCCAGAATTAACCGAACCGACAAATCCTCGTCAGACAGAAAACAACTTCTGTCTCCATTAAAAGATGAAAGAGATYTTTGAAATTCAACCCACACAATTGCTTTGTGTGAGGGATACATACAAGGTATTTCTTGTATATAAGCTTTTTCCCACCCCGCAATTTTCAAAGCAGATTCGGCGCAAAACGAATTTTGCTTGAACCTACAGAGATACTGCAGCTCCAATCATTAAAGATCGGAAGCAGGTGAGTCTCGCACAATTGATGTGTGAGGGATACATACAAGACGTGTCTTGTATATAAGCTTTTTCCTTCAAAGAAGGTTGAACAAATTGAAAGATGGAAAGTGAATGGTTAAAAGATTTCAAAGGAGTTGTCCTTTTGAATCCTTATCTTCGTCCGTTTTTATTAGCGATCATTTGTAAAAACAAACCGCTCAGGCACTTTTTATTCCGTTTTTCAGGTTTCGTTTTTAAGTACCTGTTCTGTTTTTCGAACTCTGTTTTTCAAATTCCGTTTTTCACCTTCGGGATGTCTTGTGACACCCTTAGAAGCAACCCTAGAATGGGACATCTACTATAAATACTTTTTTATCAAAAGCTCAAGAATGTAAAATTCTAATAAAACATTTAAAAATAAACATGGTGTTTATATACCAGAAGTGTACATTCAAATTGATGATTACTATGGACGTACACACTGAAAGAAGGGATCGATTTTTACATCGAACCTATGCAGAATAAAAAAGTAACTATTTTTGACACAACACTGCGTGACGGAGAACAAACCCCGGGCGTATCCCTGACTTCTTCCCAGAAGCTGGAAATTGCTCGTCAACTTGACAAACTCGGGGTAGACATAATAGAAGCCGGATTTCCCATATCTTCAGAAGGAGATAAAGAATCCGTAAAATCGATTTCTAATGCTGGGCTTGACACCACAGTCTGTGGGCTAGCTCGTGTGCTGAAAAAAGATATCGATGCCTGTTTTGAAAGTGATGTTGGCCTTGTGCATACTTTCGTCCCGACCTCGGATGTACAGCGGATCTATACAATTAAGAAGAGCCAGGAAGAAGTCATTCAACTGGCTATAGAAGCTGTCCAGTACATCAAAGACCACGGAATGAAGTGCATGTTTTCCGCGATGGATGCCACAAGAACCGACCCTGCATACCTCATAGAGGTTTTCAAGGCGGTCCAGGAGGCAGGATGCGACATCATTAACGTGCCGGACACTGTCGGAATTATGGTTCCATCTGCAATGTACAGACAGATAAGAGACATTGCAGCCGAAATAACGATTCCGATAGATGTACACTGCCACAATGATTTCGGGCTTGCAGTAGCAAACAGCCTTATGGCTGTTGAGGCCGGGGCATCTCAGGTACAGGTCACTATAAACGGTATTGGTGAGAGGGCAGGAAATGCTGACCTTTCCCAGACAGTGATGAGCCTCAGGTCAATCTACGGTGCAAAAACCAATATCCGGACAGAATTTCTTGTAGAAACCTCGAAGATGGTTGAAAACTATACAGGAATCAGGCTCCCACCAAACACGCCTGTGGTCGGGCAAAACGCCTTTTCCCACGAATCGGGAATCCACAGTCAGGGAGTACTTGAAAAATCTGACACCTTCGAACCAGGTATTATGACCCCGGAAATGGTTGGACACAGGCGGCGCATTGTCCTTGGAAAGCACACAGGCAAACATGCAGTCAAACAGTCCCTGGAGTCTGCTGGCATAAAAACCAATGAAAAGCAGCTCGACGAGATTGTGCTCAGGATCAAAGAAATCGCAAACAAAGGCAAACAGATAACAGATGCCGATCTCTATGCAGTCGCCTCTGCAGTGCTCGGAAAAGCAAGTTCTGATGAAGAACTGATAAAGCTCAAAGAAGTATCCGTCATGACAGGAAACATCCTAACACCTACGGCTGTAGTCAAGGCAGATATCGAAGGAAAAGAAATTATTGCAGCAAGAACCGGAGTCGGACCAGTGGATGCAGCTCTCAAAGCTGTAAGAGATATCCTCGGCGAGAGCAACCACTTCAAACTCCAGGATTTCAGGATCGATGCCATTACCGGCGGGGCAGATGCTCTTGCCGATGTATACATAGGTCTCGAAAACGAAAAAGGCAGGATTGTAACAGCAAGATCCGCAAATCCGGACATTGTTATGGCTTCCGTGGAAGCCCTTGTAAATGCTATGAACCTGCTGTATAAAAAAGAAGAAAAAAGCTGAAAGGCAAAAAGAAAAAACTAAAAAGAAAAAAGAAAAGAGCTGAAAATCGGAAAACAACATATGGAAAACCGGAAAACAACATATGGAAAACCGGAAAAATAATATCGAAACTAACAGCTCTAAACCTTAAACCGGATAAGGCCTGTAATATCCCGTTCGTTTTTCGGGTTTGTATTCCTCAAGCATGTATAAAGTAAAATAAAATGAAATGGAATACAAACCCATGCCTTATCCAATTCATCCAATTATTGATTCTCACTGTCACCTTGATTTTCCTAAGTTCAACCCCGATCGGGAAGAGACTATCCTCCGCGCTCGGAAGGCAGGAGTTATCGGAATGGTCAACTCCGGAATTTCCCTTAAAGGCAACCGCATAAGTCTTGAGCTTGCGGAAAAGAATGAAGATATTCATGCCGTACTGGGACTGAGCCCTGACATTGGCAGGGAAGGCAGTGATAAAGATATAGATGCTATCATTGCCCAGATAGAAGCCAATGCAGGAAATGCAGTCGGGATAGGAGAAGCAGGTCTTGACTTTCAGGACTGCAAAACAAATGAAGAACGTGCCAGGCAAACAGCTTCGTTTAAAAAAGTAGTCGAGCTTGCAAAGAACATAGAAAAACCTCTTGTGGTGCATGCCCGACTGGCTGAAGCAGAAGTTTTGAAGCTTGTAAGAGGCGTGGATACTGTAATTTACCATTGCTATAGTGGCCCTGTTGAGACCATGAGGGAAATCGTGGACGCGGGTTACTATATTTCCCTGGCTACCCTTGTCTGTTTTTCCAAACATCACCAGACCCTTGCAGCAGAAGTACCCCTTGAAAACCTGCTCCTGGAAACTGACAGCCCTTTTCTCTCCCCGCGCAAGGGTAGAAATGAGCCTGCTTTTATTGTAGATTCAATTCCCGTGATAGCGCAACTTAAGGAAATGGAGCCTGCAGAAATTGCTAAATTTGCAACCGAAAATGCACGCAGAGCCTTCAAGATATAATGTTTTAAAATAGTTTCAAGGAAAAAGAGGGAAAAAAGAAAAAAGAAGCGGAAAAAGAAAGGAAATAAAAAGTGAAAAAAACAAGGGAAGAATAAGGAAAATGAAAAAACAGAAAGAGGAACAAGGAGGAAAAATATGGAAGTCCGGTACATTTGCCCCACAGCTTACGATTCCAGTGTCTATCTAGTAAACGGGAAAGTCCTTATTGATGCGGGAATGAGCAGTGATCTGATCATTAAACAACTTGAAAAGTACATCAAACTTACAGATCTGAAACTCATCATCCTGACTCACTGCCATTATGACCATACAGCAGCAGCAGCAGCAATTGCAGAAAAGAGCGGGGCGGAAGTTGGGATACATAAAGCCGACCTTGAGAGCGTAAACGATGAATATATGAGCGTCTCCGTGCTCTTTGGAGACCGCGCACCTGCTGTCAAACCCACGATTACATATGAAGAGGGAGATAAAATCGACATAGGAGAGGGGGAATCCCTCGAAGTTATTCACACTCCGGGACACTCAAAAGGGAGCATCTGCCTCTATGAACCGGTCTCGAAGAGTCTTTTTTCCGGAGATACTGTATTTCCGGGAGGAGGGTTCGGAAGAATGGACTTTGAAGGCTCAGAACCTGACATGATGCTCGGCTCCATAGAAAAACTTACAAAACTCGATGTAAAAATCCTGTATTCCGGACACGGAGCCCCGAATGACCGGGACGGAAACAAACAGATTATAGCATCATATACAATGCTAAAGATGATGATGGGAGCATGAGGGCAGCGAATAAGAAACAGGGATTAAAAGATTAGAAGTCCGGAAGTAGATTATGGTAAAAGATACAGCAGTCCCAACAGAAAATAAAAAATTCAACCGGAAAAAAACAGATAAAGAAAGGGATGAAAAGCCGGATAGGGAAGAATCTAGCAGGAAAACCAGCTCCTTCGTTCCAAAAAAAATAGAAACCGGAAAAGAAGTAAAATCCTGGATCAAGGCTTCAATAAAACCCGAAAAGACAGAGCTAGTAGCCTCAGCAGGAAAAGGAAAAAAATCCGAACCGGAAAAAAAACCCGAATCCAGGCCTGAGACTAAAGCCGGGAAGAAAGAAAGAAAGCAGAAAAAAAGCTTTTCTCCATCTCTCCCTGTATCAAAGTTTCTCCCGATGAGCCCTGAAGAAGTAAAAGCCCGCGGCTGGAAAGAACTTGACATTATTCTGGTTACCGGAGACGCTTATGTGGACCACTCCAGTTTCGGGACTGCGATTATTGGCAGGGTCCTTGAAGATGCCGGCTTCAGGGTAGGAATAATTGCCCAGCCTCGCTGGGACAGTCCTGAAGATTTCAAAAAATTTGGAAAGCCCAGGCTCTTTTTTTCCGTAAGCGCCGGAAACACCGACTCGATGGTCAGCAACCTGACCCCGGGCCTTAAGCCTCGAGATAAGGACGCATACTCCCCGGGAGGCAAAACAGGTCTTCGTCCGAATCGTGCCATAATAATATATTCAAACAGGATAAAAGAAGTCTTTCCTGATGTGCCGATAATACTTGGAGGAATTGAAGCTTCCTTACGGCGCTTTGCCCATTATGATTATCTTTCGGATAAGGTAAGGCAGTCAATTATGGCTGACGCCCCTGCGGACCTTGTTGTCTACGGCATGGGAGAACTCCAGATTGTAGAAATTGCAAAGCGCCTTCAAGCTGGAGAGGGCATCAGGAAGATCAGAGATATCCCAGGCACGGTCTGGAAGATGGAAGTCAAAGCCTGGAAAGAGCTCAAGAAAAAAAGAAGAGGGACTGCTGAGGAACAGGATAGGCAGGAACAGGGCAAACAGGAACGAAAGGGGGAGAAAGAATCAGAAGAGAGTGAATCCGATAATACGGCCGAGGATATAGCTCGAGACGTAGCCATGGACGCAACCGAATTTTTCAAGGAATACATCGAAATCCCTTCATTTTCCGAAGTTTCTCAGGATAAAACGGCCTTTGCAAAAGCTTTCCGCATGTACTTCCTAGAACAGAATCCGATTACCGGAAAAGATGTTGTCCAGCCTCACCCAAAAACCGTTATTGTACAGAACAGGCCAATGCGCCTCCTGACAGAGGAAGAACTTGACCACGTCTACGAGTTACCTTTTACTGGCGAAGCCCACCCTTCCTATACTGAACCCGTACCTGCTCTTGAGATGGTTAAGTTCTCCCTGACAACGCACAGGGGCTGCTTCGGAGGCTGTTCTTTTTGCGCTATCACCCAGCATCAGGGGCGCATGATTGCAAGCCGAAGCATCGAGTCCGTCCTGCGTGAGGCAAAAAAGCTTACTGAAAAGCCGGACTTCAAAGGCATAATCAACGGAGTCGGAGGCCCAACTGCCAATATGTACGGCATGGGGTGCAGGTCCTGGGAAAAGAAAGGGGCCTGCCTGGATAAAGCCTGCCTTTACCCGCGTACCTGCCCTTCTCTTGATACAAGCCATAAAAAGCTGCTCGAATTAATGAAGCGCCTGCGCGAACTTCCCCGGGTCAAGCATGTCTTTACAGGTTATGGTGTGCGCTATGACCTTGCCCTTGAAGATGAGGAATATTTAGAGGAACTCTGCTCCTACCATATCAGCGGACAGCTGCGGGTTGCGCCTGAACACTTCTCAAAACGGGTAACTGATGCAATGTCAAAGCCCGGAAAGGAAGTCTATGAAAGATTCGCTGAAAAGTTTACTGCCCTTAACAAAAAATGCGGCAAGGAACAGTACATTGTAAACTACCTGATGTCAGGACACCCTGGCTGCACTCTTGAAGATATGATCGAAATGGCAGAGTATGTGCGGGACCATGGGGGGTATACCGAACAGGTGCAGGACTTCACCCCAACTCCTATGACAGTCTCGACCTGTATGTATTACACAGGGCTTGACCCGTTCACAGGCAAAAAAGTATACGTTGCAAAGGGTAAAAAAGAAAAAACTATGCAGAGAGCCCTTATGCATTACAGGAGCCCTGCAAACTATGAACTTGTATATGAGGCCCTGGAAAAAGCAGGACGGCTCGATCTTGTGGGAAATGCCCATAAGTGCTTGATAAGAAGAAAGAACAAATTTTATTGAAACAGCTTAATAGACTTTTTTGTCCTGAGTTTGGGATGCAGGAATGAGCAGATTTTGCTGATTTCCTCAGTATCCATGACACTCGCGCAGAAAAGCCCTCAATTTTCCGCTTACCTGCCCGCAGTAAGTAGTTAAGGGCCTTTCCTGGACCTCAATTACCAGGTTTGCTTCCCCATCCCAGCTAAAATGGGCAACTATGCCATTTCCTTCAAGTATTCCGGAATTTCCAGGTGAAGTTTCTATCCCATAATCCTGGAGTTTTTTCTTCATGCAGGAAAAAACATCAGGAGTCACGTTTTTAAACTTAATTCCCTGGCAACCTTCACTATCCAGTTTCCTTCCGCCCATACTTCATCCCGGGCCTTTTCCAAGCGAACCGTGACACTCTTTGACAAAATCCTTTATCTTGAAGGCTACGGTCTCGTAACTGACAATAAATGGCTTTTTCGTGATTGTGATGGTAAGTTCGGACTCTCCATCCCATTTGAAATCCGCAGCAACTCCCTGGCCTGAAAGTTCCCCTTTGTTGCCTGGAGGGACATGGATAGACATATCCTGAAGCTTCTTTTTCATGCATCTAAACGCAGCAGGTGAAATGTTATGAAAAGTTATTTTTTTGCTCACGATCCTCCTCCTAACCTACCTCTAAAGCTCATTATCAGAAAATCCTATAAACAAAAGTCATTTTCAAGAAATAAAAATATCGTTTAGATAGAAGATGGATTACTTACCGTTCTTACCATTATATTTCAAAAACGTAAAAGCTATTCTCATGAGAAAAAATTAACTGACCGAATAAAAATGGTCAGCAGTGAAAATTAACTGAGAAACAGGTAGCTGACTATTGTGGCTAAACTTAGAGGAAGCTAAACTCACTTCATTGCCATTGCCACGAGTTCTACAATATCTATAATCTCGATATCTCCGCCTGCATCTCTGAGGTTCCTCACGCAGAGGGGACAAGAAGTAACAATGTAGTCCACGTCTTCGGGCACGTCTTCAAGCCTTTTTCTGGCAAGCTCAAGGGAGATGTCGGGATATCCTATCCTGACTCCGCCCCCACCGCCGCAGCAGCGGGAGTTTTCTTTTATATTTTTCATTTCTTTGAGGGTACAGATAGCCTGAATAACCTTCCTGGGAGCGTCATAGACCTTATTGTGCCTTCCCAGGTGGCAGGGGTCATGGTAAGTAACTGTGAGGTCAAGGCGCTTCAGGTTTAGCTCTGCAAGATGCTCGGCAAGGAACTCGGGGAGGCTGATGACTCTTAGCTCTTCGGGGTAGTTGTTCTTGAGAGTGGTGTAGCAACCTGCGCAACCCGTAATGACGGTGTGGGCTCCCACTTTCCGAATCTGTTCAAGGTTGTGCTCCATAACCTTTCCCGCATCTTCTCTAAAACCCGTACGGAGGAGAGGAGAAGCACAGCACTGCTCATCCGGCAGGAGGGTAACTCCAAAACGCTGCAAAACCTCAAAAGTCTTTTTTGCAAATTCGGGATAGCGGTAAGAGTCGAAACAGCCTACAAAGTATACATAGTCGGACTTCTGCGGGAGTTTTGAATGTTCGGTATCGGAAAGCCAGTGAAGACGACTTCTTGTTTCTCCAAAGGAATTGCCGCTGGTCATAACTGCAGTTTTCAATTTTTCCTGGGCTTCAGTTGTCACACCACATTTTACCAGCTGGGCGCGGGCAGCTTCCACTACTTCAGGAGGATTTGCTCCGGCAGGGCATTTGGCAGCACAGATCCCACAGGTTGTGCAGGAAGCCAGGCTTGAGAGGACATCTTCGGACGGCGGCCTTCCTTCTAGCAGGCTTTTAATGATAAGCATCCTTCCGCGTGTATTGGCAGATTCCCAGCCGACTACATCAAAGACAGGGCAGACTGAGCGGCAGGTTCCGCACTGCACGCATTTATAAACCGAACGGCGGTCAATTTCAAAGGGAAGCTTTTTGCTGCTTTTCTCGCTTATTTCATCTTCATTCAATTCTTCTGCCCTTCCGGTTTCCTTTTTTCCTTCGTTTTTCATATATCTCACAGCCCCAGCTTGCCCGGGTTCAGGATGCCTTTCGGGTCAAGGGCTTTTTTGATTGCACGCATTACCTCAAGAGCAGGACCCCACTGAGCTTCCATGTATTCAGCCCTGGCTGCACCCACACCGTGTTCGGAACTGACAGTGCCCCCAAGCTCGATTGCAGTCCTGTGGATAAGGTCTGCGGCCCTGTTAAGGCGGTCCCACTCGTCCTTATCCAGGACATCAATGAAAAGGGCAAGGTGCAGGTTTCCGTCTCCAATATGCCCATATTTCATGGCAGGCAGGTTGAATTTCTCAGAAATTTCCTGTGCTTTCCTGAGCAGTTCCGGAACCTTCTTTATAGGAACTCCTACATCTTCTCCCACGTAAATTCTGGTTTTCGTGGGATCTAGGCGGGAAACTGCAGCTCCTACAAGTTTTCTGGCTGCCCAGATATCTACCATTTCCTTCTCACTTTCTGCAAGCTTTATAGAAATGGCAAGAGGGGAACAGACCTCTATTATCTGCTCTGCAGCTTCATGCGCCGAATTTTCAGTGCCATCTACCTCAAAAAGGATTACATCACCCTCTGAAGGGAGCGCAAGTTTCGGGTCGCAGCGTTTAAGCACCTGCAGGGAAACCCTGTCAAGGATCTCGCAGGCGGAGGGGATGACCCCGTTTGAGAAGGTTTTTACAACCGCCTGCCCCGCAATTTCCGCACTTTTAAAGGAAGCAATTACAAGTTTCCGGGTCTTCGGGAGAGGAGCGATCTTCAGGCTGGCTTTGGTAACAATCCCTAGAGTGCCTTCAGAGCCTATAATGAGCTGGGTAAGGTCATAGCCTGCAGCGGATTTCAGCATCTTTGAACCTGTGTGAACGACAGTCCCGTCCGCAAGCACCACTTCCAGGTCGCGCACATAATTCCTGGTGGTGCCGTACTTGACACAACGCATCCCGCTTGCATTATAAGCTATCATGCCCCCGATAGTACACATTGCAGAACTGCCAGGGTTGGGGGGGAAGAAAAAGCCGTATGGCTTTAAGACGTCATTAAGGGCGTCCTGGATTATTCCAGGTTCAACAACTACCTGGATATTGTCAATATCGATTTCAAGAATGCTGTTCATCCCTGACATATCCAGCACAATACCCCCTTCAACAGGGACAGCGCCCCCGGCAAGTCCGGTGCCTGCTCCCCTTGCAGTCACAGGGATTTCATTTTCATAAGCAAGCCTGACAATCCGGCTGACTTCTTCCGTGCTTTTCGGGCGTACCACGTAATCAGGCATCCCTTTGACCTGGGATGCGTCAGAAGAATAACAATAAAGTTCAGAAGGCGAGACCGAGAGCCGCTCGCCAACGATTTTTCGAAGCTCTGCAGTTATATCCATTATAGACCTCAAATGTGGGATTCGGATGTGAAAAATAGAAAGTTCTGCCATGGTTGGGACAGAAATGAGAGATAAGTTGCAGCAGATAATCAATATTAATAATATATAAGAATATACCATCCTCCTTCCTCTGAGACCCATTTAAAATCTGGAGAGAATTTACAGGCTTTCAAAAAGTGAAGATAAATTAAAGGAAAAAGAAAGATAAATAAGAGCTTTTTCAGAAAAAAATGCAGGGCAAACCTTTACATCCTGATAGACATAAGAGGACAAACATGACACAGTACTTTGAAATAGAAAATAGAGATGGAGCAGCCCGTATAGGAAAACTCCTGCTCGCTCCCGAACTCCGCACTCCCTGTGCCCTGCATACGGCAGCACTCGGAGACTTTGAGAACCCCGGACCTATTGTTGATGCAGGCAGCCTCTGGACTCTCGGCCGGGAAGAGCTTGAAGCACGTATAAAGGAAATCCGCGAAAAGACAGGTAAAGGAACTCTCATAATTCTTCCCCATCAGGTTTATTCGCCTGCCATTCCAGCCGAATCTATCGGAAAAGTAGAAACATTTACTGTCACAACTGATGGAAATCCTGAAAATGAAGGTCCCACAGGTTCTCTTCTAAGAGCAGGAGGAAAGATTCAAAAAAGCGACTTTTATATAATGGAAGGGGCAGGGACTCTGGAAAATAATGCTCGAAGGTTTCTGGAAACGTTAATAGACCTGAAAAACCAAATCCCTCCGGACACTGCTCTCTATGCTCCCAACCTGGCACGTCCTGAAAATGCAGCAATGCTTGCCTACATCGGGATCGATGTTATGGACGATACAAAGGCAGAGATTGCAGCTTATTCTGATGTTTACCTTACAGCTGCGGGCAGTTTTTATCTTGACTCCCTTGTAGAGTTTCCCTGCAGGTGCAGAGTATGTGCCTCCACCACGCCTGCAGAGCTTCTAACTCTCCCGAGAGCCGACAGGGCAAAGCTTCTTTCAGCTCATAACAGGGACGCCCTTGACGCCGAACTTGCTCTTGTCCGCGAAAAAATTCGGGCAGGGACACTGCGTGAATATGTTGAAGGGCAGTGCAGGGTCAGGCCATGGCTTACAGCCCTGCTCCGCCTTGGGGACTTCGAATACTCCTACCTTGAAGAAAGAGTTCCTGCTTTCCGGCAAAACCAGCTCCTTGCAGATACTTCCGAAGCCCTTTCAAGGATCGAAGTGGTCAGGTTTGCGCAGCGCGTGCAGGAAAGGTATGCACCCCCAGATCTTGATATCCTCCTGCTCCTCCCGTGTGCAGCTAAAAAACCCTATTCAATTTCCCAGTCCCACCAGAAGTTTATCCTTACTCTTGGCAAATACCGGAAGTTTGTCCATGAAGTGGTCATAACCTCACCCCTGGGAATCGTGCCCAGAGAACTCGAACTTACCTACCCGGCAGCCCATTACGATACTGCAGTAACCGGGCACTGGGACGAAGAAGAAAAAGCCTGGGTTTCCGGCTGCCTTGAAGCCTATCTCTCAAAACACAGGTATAAGGCAGTAGTTGCCCATGTGGAAGGGGCATACAGGGAGATCTGTGAAAGGGTAGCTGAAAAGCTGGGGATTGACATAGTCTATACTGCAGGGGAAAGTCTCACATCCTACGAGTCTCTTTTGAACCTGAAAAATACCGTTGAATCTATCTGTACATCCGAGAATTTCAACCAGAAAAAACAGAATGCTGAAGAAGAGAAGAAGAATTTCGTAAAGGCGGTTGCAGGCTATCAGTTTGGAGAGGGTGCAGGGCTTCTCTTTTCGGGAGAGGGCGGAAACCCTGTGGTTAAGGGCCGTTTCCCTAAGTACCAGCTCTTTACCGGGAAAAAACAGCTTGCAACTTTAATTCCGCAGTATGGGATGCTTGCCCTCTCTCCTGAAGGAGCGGAACTGGTGCTAAAAAGTGAGAAATATGTGGTAAAGATCGATGATTTTGTCCCACGAGGCTCTATTCTTGCCCCTGGTGTGCTTGAGGCAGATCCCGAAATACGACCAAACGATGAGGTAATAGTTATCGGGAAAAAAGCCCTCTGTGTGGGAAGGGCTATGATGAGCGGGAGAGAAATGGAGAAATCAGGTAGGGGTGTTGCAGTAGACGTCCGTCACGTTAAAAAGCTTTAAACATGAAAGCCTTAAGGCTGAAAATAAGGCTGAAAAGTTTAAGGCTGATTATTTAGCCTTATTTTCAGCCTTATTTTCAGCCTTATTTTCAGCCCGGAAAGACATTAAAGAAACGCGGAACAGGCACCAGAAAAAGGTGTTCCTTAATGGAAAAATATTTAAAAACCATACAGGCTTCCGCGATAGAGTTGTCCTTCCTTCGAAGAAGTAATAAAATGGCAGGAATATATAATGATATTATGATAAGACGTTTCACACCTGAGGACTTCGAGGAAATAGTTGAAATCGAAGAAGAGGCTTTTTCGGAGCACAATTCCCTGGTGTATATGAATTTTTACGAAATGGTTGGAGATGGCTTCCTTGTTGCGGAACAGGATGGAAGAGTCGTGGGGTATGTAGTAGGCTACCGTTCCGCGGAAAACGAAGGGCATATCTTTTCCGTTGGCGTAAAAAAAGAATATCGGGGAAGGGGAATAGGCACTGAACTTATTCATGCCATATGTGACATTTTTGTTGCAAACGGGCTTAAATACGCGAGACTGGAAGTAAGAAACAGTAATACTGGAGCACAAAAGTTATACAGATCAATAGGATTCATACCCTGCTGGACTGAAAAAAAGTATTATTCAGATGGAGAAGACGGTATGGTTATGAAAATGCATCTGCATCCATACCGCCTCTTAATCTCAAAACAAAAATATCTCGAACCCGTATTTTCGGACAACGAATTCTTTACCACAATCAGGGGCCCTATCAGTTATTACCGATAAGCTTAATGACGGAATTCAGAGAATCTCTCATATGGGTAGACGCTTCTTCGAAGATGGGGTCATCCCGTGACATGAGAGTGGCAAGCTCGCCTCCTAAAATAAAAATTGCGCGCTTGTGATCCGCCTTACTCCTGTGGATGTGGACGGGGCTTATCGATAAAGCCTTGTAGTCGTCGAACTCGTGCGTTACACCGTGCCTCTCAAAGTATCTCTTCATTTGAGCCATATATGTGTGGAGTTGTATTAGTTCTTCCTTGTGCATAGCGAACAGACCTACAATTTTACAAGATCAATTAAATATTATCTTGAACCGAATAAAAGAATTACCCGAGGAAATTAGCTTCCTAGTTTTTGTTAATAAACTTTTTCATATAATGTATATGATAAATAATGAAGGATTATAGGGCAAAGTGTGAATTTTAGTGTTATAGTGTGAAATCATACCAAATCGTAGTGATTTCACCGAATACATACATAAATGGTACACATAAAATAATAACAATGAGATAATTAGTCCCTTAACAGGAGAATAATTTCTCTATGATGAAATTCTGCAAATAAACGGTTTTTTCTAAACCAATCAAAAAAGAAATAAAAAAAGAAAGAAGGAAAGGAAAAAGACCTTCTCAGAGCATGCTGGAGGTCAAAACTTCCATATCTGCAGGGACTTTAGCGAGGTTTCCGATCTTTACTCCTATAAGGTTCTTGATTGCATTGCTCGAAGCAATATCAACAAGTCTTTGAGTAATTACACCATCGAAAACAACACTTTTCACGTTGTCTCTATAGGTTTTTAACCGGCTTGCAAGGTCTCTGACTGCGATTTCTTCTATTACTCTGTCTTCAGAATCCAGAATTCTCGCCGTCAACGTGCCTTTAAGGGCATCTACATGCGGTCTGAACCTCACTGCCTCCGGAGAAATTGGAGCCGGAGCCTGTCTGGCAGGAGCAGGGGAAACCCTTACTGCCTCTCCACCAGGAACCTTCACAGCTGAAACCTTTTCAGCTGAGGGCTTTCCTCTGGGAACTCTGGCTGCTGGAACTGTCCTTGTCATAACTGCAGGCTTTGAAACAGCCTGTCTTGCCTCAATTTTTTCTGTCGTTGCGGGAGTTTTTTCAGCGGGTCTTTCGGGAGCTTTTTCTGTAACTTTTTCGGGGCCCGTCTCTTCTATTTCTTCAGGAAACTCCTCTTCATAAGTGTCAGTCTTTGGAGATACCCTGTGAACCTTCACACGTTTGTGCAGTTTCTTTTCAGCAGTCCTGGGAACAACTTCCGGTGCTCTCATCTTTCTTTTAGAAATACGTTCCAGCCTGCAGGCACCGTCCTCGCTTTCTTTTTCCTGGATCCCGTATTTCTCAATAATTTGTTCCACCGGAACCTTACGACGGAGGGCTCTGATGATTTCCTTCTGGACAAGATCTTCCACACCCTTGCCATCCGGAGCACGGGCAACATAGTCTATGTCTGCCACCTGCAGGAGTTCACGTATAATGAGTTCTCCACCTCGATCTCCATCCGTAAAAGCAGTTACGGTCTTCTTTTTAGTAAGTTCAGCGACCTCAGGTGGAATATTAGTTCCGCCCACACATATGGTGTTTTTTATACCGTAGCGAAGCAGATTCAGTATGTCGGCCCTGCCTTCAACAATAATGATAGCATCCGAGTTAAGCACATTCGGTCCGCAGGGTATCCTTGACTTGCCATAATAAGTCAATTCGTCAACCCTTACTGATTGCCGGACTTCATCGGCAAGTTCCTGAGATTCTGGCACAGTCTCATCGAACATTTTCGTGAAGATGAGTTTTGCCCTTTCAATAATTTTTTTACGTTTTACAGCCCTTACATCTTCTACCTGGAAAACCTCAATCTTGGCACTGCAGGGACCTACCCTATCGATGGTTTCCAGAGACGCTGCAAGAATCGATGTCTCTACCTTATCGAGGCTCGAAGGGACAAAGATATTTCCTTTAGTCTTTCCCCCTTTGGCAGTAACCATTACCTCGATCCTTCCGATCCTTCCGGTCTTCTGCAGATCACGCAGATCAAGATCAGCTCCAAGCAGCCCCTCGGTCTGACCAAAAATTGCGCCTACGATATCAGGACGCTCAATTACCCCATCAGCATTGATTTTAGAGTGAATAATGTATTTTGTGGTATCAGTATTTTGCATGTGAATTCTCCCAGAACTAATGTAATGATTTATTATGAACGATTTATTATGAAGGGTTTATTATGAACGATTTATTATGAATGGTTTATTTTGGACGATTTTTTCTTTGGATATTTTTTTAATTATTCGATAGGAATACTCTTTATACACTCGAACAAATTCGGGACATAATTCTTTTTCCGACTGCCGGCTCATAGTACCTTTCTGGTAGTCCAAACTATCCTTTATATCCTGGAAACGGGCTGGAAACCATAAAGGCCAGAAAATGCAAAAATAGTAGTAAAAATCAGATTTAAAACCAGATCAGGGATAATACACCCTTGAAAAAGCAGATTTCATAATTGAAGGTTACTATGAACCGGGAAGAAAACTTCCTAACCTGCTTGCAACTGCCTGTTATGCTTATGCCAGGATGATTAAACCGGCGGATACTTCCTGACTGTTGCTTGACGAAAGCTCTTTACCTGCAAGGCAAATGCCAGATCAGCACCAGCCTGGTTTTAAAGCTCTCACAGATAGAGCTATTCCTGACTTTCGGTCAAAGTGAACAGTATACCCCCCACAATATCGGAGGTTTTCTGTACCTGCCCGAAAATCTTCGCCCTAACATAAGCTTATTAATGGATCTGAAATAACTCTCAGAGCCGTAAGTCAAATAATGTGTTTACCATTCAATATGCCTGATCTGAAGATTTCCAGGGTATTCCCAGAGATGGGATAAACCTGAGGCGTAAGTGACTGAAGTGTGCCAGACGCCTATTTAATCTTAAACAAGTATCCCTAAGTGATAAGTGGTAAGCAGTGAATGGAATGCATCAGGTTTATTGAAAGCACTTTTTGACTTTCGCTTCATGGGTGATATGTATAAGGTTTATTTTGGACTTAATGATATTAGCCCTGAATTGGTAATAAAGTATAATCTGAAATTTCTATTAAATTTGCATACGTTTAGTTACGCGAAATTCTTTACGAATCCAGTAGTGATGAATGGATGAAATTGTTAATTTATAATATGATCTGACAGAACAGCTCCCGCCCGCCTTAAAGCAATTTCGGCAAAACAGGAATCCTGTACGTCACATGTCTTAAATTCATATGTTTAATGCCTGCAGGCTTTAAGAACTTTGTGGTTATTTAAAGGGTTCGTTAAACCTGAATTATTTTAATCCATTATCGATAAATCTAACGATAGTGACCTTCTGGGAAGCTCTTAAAATTCTAAAAGAATGACTAATTAGAAAAATTTAGAAAAGTATATATAAAACAAAAGACGTCTAAAAATTTGAACGAGCGAGACAAATACACTGTTTTATGTATTAACCCCCCCACTCCCAACTCGCTCGTTCAGACCCCCACTAAAACCGACATCAGCCTCTTTTGAAAACCGTCATCATCCTTTTTAATTTTCTGGAAAACGCCTTCAAATGATATTTCAGGAAAGAGATCTTCAGGAAAAAGAACTTCTGGAAATAGGCATTCAGGAAAAAGGTCAAAATAGAATTTATTTTCGAGAAAAACTAATTTTAGTTAAACAATTTTGAGAATAAAGGGTTAACAGCTTGATTAAACCAGTTTGATTAAACTTAATGAAACTGAAAGTTTTTCCATACTAACTGAAAGTCTTGAAAGTCTTTTTACACCATCTGAAAATCTCTCCATATCGTCTGAAGTACCTCGTGTACTGGAATTCTTTTGTTTTTAAAAACCTATAATAGGCGCAAAACGCCATATAAAAAGCATGGGAATCGATTTCAGTATAAAAGGTGCCCCAGGTGAAAGTTCTCGAACAGCAGGTGAAAGTTCTCGAACAGCAGGTGAAAGTTCTCGAACAGCAGGTGAAATTCAGGAAGAGGTTTTTAGAAAAGTCCCGGCACAGGCCCGGACAGAGAAAAACCTTACAAGAGTGGTCATTATAGGAGGGGGAGCCTGTGGGATGGCAGCTGCTACTAAAATTCGAAGGCAGAGCGACTTTGACATAACCGTGCTTTCATGGGACTCCCACACTGCTTACAGCCACTGCGGAATTCCTTTTGTATTGGGCAGGGAAATTGAAAGTTTTGAAAAACTGATTGTAAAAACTCCTGGTTTTTTCAGGGAAAAAAACATAGATGTGAAACTGAACGAGAAAGTAATGTCAATAAACCTGACCGGGCAGGTTGTCCAGACAGGAGAAGGAGTCTATCCTTTTGACAAACTGGTGATTGCTACAGGGAGCTTGCCCTTCATATCCCGCGAAAGCCAGGCAAATATTCTACCTTACGGAATTTTTACTCTGAGGAGCCTTGCTGACGGCATGCTCTTTGGAAAAGCACTGGAAACTGCCCAAACAGTATGTATCGTAGGTGGAGGTACGATAGGAATTGAATGTGCCTCAGAACTCACAAAGAGAGGAATTAAAACTATCCTTATAACCAGAAGCAAAGACCTTCTTTCCAGACAGTTTGATTCCGATATGTCTGCAATTGTGAGAGCACACCTTGAAGCGCTTGGTGTGGAAGTTATCACCGGGGAACCTGTGATTTTGCCTGAAAATTTCTGGAAACAGAGAACTGTATTTATAAAGAACAGGTATTTTCCTGCAGACCTCGTGCTCCTGGCAACAGGTGTAATGCCTGAAATCTGCCTTGCCAGAGAAGCAGGATTAGATATTGGAAAGGCAGGAGGAATAGTCGTAAATGAAATGCTTCAGGTAAAGGCAGGAGGGGAGGTTCTCCCGCATGTATACGCAGGCGGCGAATGTGCGGAAGTTACCGACCTTGTAACCGGGGAAATCAGGCTAAGTCAGCTGGGCACAACAGCGCGACGCATGGCAGACGTCATAGGAAATAATATTACAGGCAAATACTCCACTTTCGGACCTCTTGCTGACCCCTGGGTAGCTGTTGCTGGAGACCTGCAATTCGGCGGAGTAGGGCTCACATCCGGACAGGCGGAAAAACAGAGAATAAAAGTTGTAACAGGATTTTCCCGTGGGCGCACAAGAGCTTCTTACTATCCAGGACGAAAAGATCTCTACATAAAACTTCTTTTTAAAGACAGCTGCCTTGCAGGAGCGCAACTCGCAGGAGGAGAAGGTATAAAGGAAAGAATTGATGCCCTCTCCCTTGCGATAAGAAAGAAAACAACAATTAAAGACTTTCTTAGCCTTGAAACCTGCTATGCTCCTCCGGTTTCCATGCTTGTTGACCCTCTTGTGCCGGCTGTAAAAGCTGCAGTCAGAAATATGCGGGAAACTAAAACAAATTGAAACTAAAACGAATTAAGAGGGTCCAGACGAGAGATCAGATGAAAGATACGATTAAATCACAAAATGATAAAACTGGGTAAAAAGCTGAATGAAAAAGGGGAGAGGGAAATGATAGAAATAGATGGTTCTTACGGGGAAGGAGGAGGGCAGTTAGTCAGAACGGCTGTTGCCCTTTCTGCAGTTACCGGAAAAGAAGTGAAGGTTACGAATATAAGGAAAAACAGACCAAATCCCGGCCTGAAACAGCAGCACCTGAAAGCACTGGAAACTGCAGCCAGGATCTGCGGGGCACGGGTTTCAGGGCTTTTTCCGGGTTCTTCAGAGTTATTTTTTGCTCCAGTGGAAATAAAGGGGGGCAAGTATGATATTGATATCGGGACCGCAGGAAGCATAACTCTGCTTTTACAATGCCTTATGCCTGCCCTGCCTTTTGCAAAAGAAAAAGTTGAGTTAACGATTATAGGGGGGACTGACGTTGCCTGGTCTCCGACAACGGACTACCTTCAGCATGTAACTTTCGGGGCACTTGAACAGCTTGGATATGCAGGCAACGTAACCCTGAAAGAGCGCGGTTACTATCCCAGGGGAGGAGGAAAGGTCTCAGCTGTTTTTGAACCCTGCAGGCTTCATGGTTTTCATTTCCGGAAGACACAAGAAAAGAAAAGAGCTGGGAAGAACCTAATAAGTGAGGAGGATCTGCATGGAGGGCAGAGTCAGGAGGGAGAAATCACTGGAATTTCACATGCATCGAACCTTCCAGCCCATGTGCCAGCACGCCAGGCCGAAGCTGCCGAATCCCTTCTTCTTGAAGCCGGATATGATTCCCGGATCGATATCCAGTCACACGAATCATTTTCCACAGGAAGTGGAATAACCCTCTGGACAGGTTACTGTGGAGGAAGTGCCCTTGGAGAGAGGGGGCTGCCTGCTGAAAAAGTGGGTAGGCGCGCTGCAGAAGAAGTTATCTCAGAATTCAGAACAAGCGCCGCCGTGGATATACATCTGGCAGACCAGTTGATTCCGTATATGGCACTCGCAGGAAACAGTTCTTACACTGTCCGAGAGCTGACCCTGCATGCGGCGACAAACATCTGGGTCACAGAACAGTTTCTGGATGTGAAGTTCAGGATAGAGGAAAAAGAAGGACTTTTTGAAGTATCTGTTGACTGAAAAAATTAATAAATGAGGAAAAATAGAAAAAATATAACGAAAGAAATAATTGATGAGAATTAGTAAGAAGAAATAGTAAGAAGAAATTCAGAGGAAAAAGACCAGAAAAAAGATATTGGAAAAAAGAATCAGAAAAAACTAGAAAAAACGAGTGAAAAAGAATTAGTCCTCAAGTACAAACAGATACTCGGGAGGTATCTTTTCCGCAAGTACGATGTAATCCGTTGCAAGCTTTAGAGAAATTCCATCTTCCTGAGCTCTAAAGGCATCAACCTGCAGGATCACAGGATTTTCGGTATGGATCAGGGCAACTTCAGCTGCCTTATCATACGAAGTGCTGAGGTGAACATAGCGCTGTTTGATAGGGAAAATTCCGTTCTCAAGCAGGACATCGACTTCCTCCGGACTTGCTCCATAGTACACGTATGGAGTATCGCTTTCTTCGTAATCAAGGTTAACGTTAACAGAATGTCCGTAACGTGCTCTGATCATGGGCCCACTGATCTGATATCTTCCTTTTTCATCGGACTCCACAAGGGCATAAAGGTACTCTTTTCTCATCCAGTTATAACGCTTCTTCATAACATCACAAAAAGCGTTAAGGTCCACCCAGCCGCACTCGTCCATTTTAACCCCTGCAGATGCCGGGAAGTGCCTGAGAGTACCTGATACAAACCTGCCGAGCTTTTCCTCCCTTCCATCGTCCAGCACGTATCTACCAGGGTGTTTACACTGCTGACAGCTGACTCCTCTAAAATAGCCGTGCTCAGTGCATTTTCGAATCATGGTATCACGTACATAATGAAACTTTACCATAAATAAGGTTTTGTTTTAATTAACTTTATTTCTTAAAACTAGTTTTTTCATAAGAAAATTTTAAGTCCTTACTTTGAAAAACGATATTTTTCTACCTCTTAATGACCCCGCATGCCTGCAGCTTTTTCCAGGGTTTTGTAGAGAAGGAAGCCTGAAATAGAGAACACGGCAGCTCCAAGGATTGCTGCCCTGACACCGAAAAACTGGGAAAGGACCCCTCCGAAGAGAGCTCCAGCAACTCCTGCAGCCCCGATCATTGAGTTAATGAGACCTGCTGCCGTAGCTTTATCAGGGTTCAGCTCCACAACCCTGCGGGTTGAGCCAACATAGAGAAAAGACCAGGAACAGGCAATGACGAACATCCCCGGAATGACGTAAAGATAAGAGGGGGCAAAAAAGAAACTGATAAAACCGACCTCTGAGAGCAGATAGCCTGCACGGATCAGCTTTTCATTTTCAAACGGGTCAAGCATACGCATAATTAGAAACTGGACTGCGGGATTTATAGCATAAATAACTCCTATCCAGAAGGCACTTGCCCCAAGCTCCTTGAGGTAAAGGGGAAAAATAGTCCAGATTCCGACAGCTCCTGTATGCCGCAGGAAGAGGGAGAAATAAACCCCTGAGTTCTTCAGCAAGGTATTCAGGGAAAAGTAAGAGTCACTCAGCTTCGGCTTTTTAATGTCTTTTAACATGAAGGCCTGTAAGAAACAGAAGGCATAACAGAGGGATGAAAATATAAAAAGCAGGTCCATTCTTACCCCTATCAGCCCTGCTACGAGAAAGCCCGCCATCCAGCCGAGAGAACCCAGAGAAATAAACCTTCCCAGGCTTTGCTTCTGATAATGGACATAGGCTATCAGGGCTCCCGGATGAATCCCAACACTGAAGCCGGCTAAAGCTCTTGCAAGCATGAGGGTAGAAGGATCGGTGGCAAAAGCCTGAAGTAAAAAAGAGGCTATGGCAAATCCAAAACCTCCCAGAAGCACTGTACGCAGGTGATAAAGGTCAGCAAGCCTTCCGAAAATAAAGGAGGAAAGAAGGGTTGTGGCAGAGTAGATCCCTACTATAAATCCGATATCAATGTAAGAGGCACCAAGAGATGCAGCAAAAACGGGAATAAAAAGCAATGAGAGAACATTGGCCATGTTTGAAAAAAACTGGATGTTGTTTACCCTCATCAAGCCGATTCACACTATAAGAGCATCTCCATAACTTATTATATTTTCCTAAATGTGAAGTAAGGTAGAGTTATTCACTCGAGATACTCACTCTCAAGGTACACTCACCGCATAAAATGATCTCATTCCGCATCTCGAATACTTTCACCCTGCATACAGTAATCTTTAGTAAGACACCTTACATACGGTATCAAGGGATCTTTAAAAAATAGCCAAAAAAAGAAAAAACTTACCAAATCATATTTAATTTTCAGGGATATTGTTATTATGCGTTTTCAGGGATATTCTTATTATGCATCAACTAAAGGACGTATAGAATCTAGTAATTCTCATATAAGATTGAAAAATATTTTATTTTAATTTGAAAATATTTAATCTAAATTTTATCTCAAGCTTTCACCTGAAATATATCACATTTCCAAAACGCTTAACGTCTTAAAATAGCGTGATGTCTTAAAATAACACTCGCAGCAGTGGTTTTTCAGGAAAAAAATGCCTGACATTTAAGTCAAATATACATTGAAGAATATATTGAAGAAAACATCACCAAAGACTAAAGAACACTGAAAGTAAATATCAACAATTCAAGGGAGTAACATGACCGATATTGATACTATTTACAAGAAGCTCAGCCATGTCATCAGTAAAGAAGATTTCCTCCAGCGCACACAGGAAAAGGTCGAGAACATGGGAGGACTGTGTGATGAGGCAATGGCTGCCATGCTAGTTGCCAATGAACTGGGATTCTCGGATGCGGGCAGAGACAGCATAAAAGTAGAAAATATTACCCCGGAAAGCGGACCTGTTAATTTCATCGCAAGGATTGTTTCAATTTTCGATATTAAAGAGTTTACCCGGAACGACGGCACTATAGGCAGAGTAGGAAACCTTATCGTTGGAGACGAGACCGGAAAAGTAAAGTTAACCCTGTGGGATAACATGGCAGACCTGATTAAAATCGGAAAAGTAAAGGTAGGACAAACAGTTCAGGTCAGCGGATTTGCAAAGCAGGGCTATTCCGGAGTGGAAGTTAATATCGGTAACAATGGAGTCCTGACCGAAAGTGAAGAGGAAGTTGATGTGGCTTCGAGCAGCCAGAAAATAAAGGACATAAAAGATGGGATGGGAGACCTTAACCTTACAGGAAAGGTACTTGAGGTTTCTGAAATCAGGACCTTCCAGCGCAAGGATGGTAACAGCGGAAGGGTGGGGAACCTGCTGCTTGGGGATGAAACAGGTACACTCAGAGTAACGCTCTGGGATGAAAAAACCGATTTTCTAAGCCAGCTTGAGTATGGGGATATAGTTGAGCTGATCAATGCTTACGCCCGGGAGAATGCCTTTACCCAGAAAGTGGAACTGCAGATAGGAAACCGGAGCATAATCAGGAAAAGTGAAAAGAAAGTCGAATACAAAGAAGAATTTACCCCAATTGCAGAAATAAAGGCCGAAATGAATAATGTTAACATCTCAGGAAGGGTGCTTGATATCTCAGAAGTCCGGGCTTTTGAGAAAAAAGACGGATCTGCCGGCAGGGTTGGAAACATTCTTCTGGGTGATTCTACAGGCAAAATAAGACTTACACTCTGGGATGAAAAAACCGATTTTCTTGAAGAGATTGATTTTGACGAAACCGTTGAGGTTCTTAACGCTTATTCCCGGGAAAACACTTTCAGCCAGCAAGTTGAACTCAGCCTGGGAGCCAGAGGGATAATTCAAAAAAGTGAAAAAAAGGTTGAGTACAGGGAAAAGTTTACTGACATAGCTGACATTATTCCTGGAGAAAGTTATTCTGTTCAGGGTAAGGTTACCGAAATCGGGGAACTCAGAGAATTTGAGAAGGAAGACGGAACTGAAAATGTGGTCGCAAACCTGCAACTTAAGGACGAAACAGGCAATATCCGGCTAACCCTCTGGGGTGAACAGGCCTATGTGATAGAGGATCTGGATATCGACTCCGAAATCCAGATCATTGACGCTTATGCCAAGTATGGGCTGAACGAAGAGATGGAATTGAGTGTTGGGAATAGGAGTAGAGTGATTATTCTATAATTATTCCCTATTTTTACCTATTTTTATTCTTTACTATTTCATTTTTTTGATCTATTCCCGTTTTTATTTTCATCTGCCTTTCACGTCTTTATTGGATAATTGTTGGCTTCAGTTTGGTTTTTTCTTTTGTATTTTCTGGATTTACGAAATTTGTCCAGATTTTTTTAACTTCATCTGATCATTACTTTATGTGCTGTTTAATTTTTATCTAGTGTCATGACAACTTAATTATGGGGCATTAATATTTAGATTACCCCCCATAAGTAGTTTTTTTTCGTAATTATGATGGCTCATAAATAAATTTCCCCAACACTAGTATCATGGAAATTTAATTATTGATCACTTAATAAGCTATGAATCCCTTTATACCGATAACAAACTATCAAAATATTATGTTTAATAATTAAATTGTCGCGACACTAGTATCATTTTATTCTTCATAGGAAATATTAGCAGCTTGAAACTCAGAAATTTGAAGGCAAAAAGTCTGGAAAGTAAGTTCCAGTGGAAATAAAGGGGTCTAAAAAATTTCCTGTGAGAAAAATCAATAGCATTAAAAATATAATTAAGAATGTTTTATTCGATTTGAGATTTTTTTCAGAAGTGTATTTTGCTTCTGCTATTTCTCCCTGATATTTTTTCCAGAAAATTCGATATTATTCATTATGAGCAAAAATCTCCAGTGGAAATGAGGGGGTTCTGAAAAAATTCCTGCCGGACTTACATAAAGCTCTCGTGAAGAAAATAAAGGTCTTTGATTCAAAAAAAGGTTGCTCTGCCTACTTTGTATAAATTTGAGATATTTGCAAAAAAAAAGAAATGCCGTTATCATTATGTACCATTGACTCGTATATATAAGTGTTATAAAAACGTCCGAAAAGTGTTGGGAAGACACATTAGGGGAGCGGACAAGATAATGAGTCTAAAATGGCAAGCTCCACCAGAACTCCAGTTTTCAAAAGCTAAATTTTTAATATTGATTAAAAAGAAAAATTAAAGTAAGCTGGAATGTTTTTAAAGGAAGCTGGAAGCTTGAAAAAACTTATTTTGTGAATCGTAGGTTTAAAGGCGCTGAAAGTAAAGGGGGACGGCATTCAATGATAGATGACCCTAAAAGGGAAAAAAATATTGATAGGGGGAGAGATGCTGATAGGGAGAGGAACATTGATAGAGATAGAGACACTGGTGTTTACACAGTAGGCGACTCTACAAGAGAAATAAATGTTGATAGGGCGGAAGGTTCTGGCATTCACAGTAGAGAGCTTGA
Source organism: Methanosarcina sp. DH2 (assembly GCF_020804225.1). Lineage (GTDB taxonomy): Archaea > Halobacteriota > Methanosarcinia > Methanosarcinales > Methanosarcinaceae > Methanosarcina. The sequence continues at coordinate 47,987 of NZ_WJBI01000022.1, read as the reverse complement.
GAGAGAGGTCTCGGTTTCTGAAGCTATGAATAAAGCAGTTATAGTAATGGATATCGACTCGGATATTCCTGCCATTGCAAAGGAAATGGTCAGCCGTGATGCGGGAAGCGTCATCATCACGGAAGATGGAAAGGCCATGGGGATCATAACTGAAAGGGACCTTGTAAAAAGTATTATTACAGAGGATAAAAGACCAAGTGAGATCGAAGCGAGCAAAATCCTCTCTACTCCGTTGATAACTGTTGAACCTACAACCAGTGTAATTAAAGCTTCCAGGATCATGTTGAAAGCCAATATAAAAAGGCTTCCAGTTCTAGAAGACAATACGATAGTTGGAATGATTTCGAACACTGATATCTTAATGATATCACCCGGTCTCAACACCATTCTCAAAGACCTTATTGATATGAATCGGGAGGCTCTCCTTTCCATTCCCTCAATTGAGGAGGTTTCAGAGGAATTCAGCACAGGAATATGTGAATCCTGTGATGTTTTTTCAGTGGACCTTAAATTCGTAGATGGCAGGTATTTATGTGCAAACTGCCGGCAGGAAGAAGGGGAGAACTACGAATAAATATAACATTGAGGTTTCGACTTTCTAACTTTCCAACGTTTAAGCTTTCTGTTTTAAAAGGAATATAGGAAGGTAAACAATGATTGTCAACGAGATTATGTCAGAAGAGCCTGTAAGTATCAAAGAGAGTGAGTTTGTGACTCACGCTCGTCAACTGATGCGCGATTACTTCTTTCGGGGTCTTGTCGTTGTTGATGAAGGAAACAGGCTTGTGGGAATGTTAAATGACCAGGATATCATGAATGTGACATCCACGCGCTCGAACGTTACGGTAGGCGGATATGCAAGGCAGTCCCCGACGGTCACTCCGGATATGGATGTTGGCAAAGCTGCAAAACTAATGGTACAATCGAAACAGAACAGGGTTCCGGTTGTCAAATCAACAACAGACCGTACGGTCGTAGGAGTCCTGAGTGATGTTGATATTCTCAAAAACGTGGAGCTCCCCAGAAACGTTTCGAAAACCATAGAAGCGATTATGACGAAAAAAGTCAAAACCTGTTCTCCTGATGAAAGGATCTCCAGGGTCTGGAATTACATGATAGAGACAGATTATACCGGCATTCCAGTAGTTTCAAAGAAAGGCGATCCCATCGGAATGATAACAAGAAGGGACATAATTAAATCAGGTATTTTGAGGATGTCTATAGAAGACGAGAGGGCGACAAGGCCAAATGAAAGTCCCAAAGTTGAGAGGATTATGTCAACTCCTGCATACACGCTTTCAGAGAACGATTCCGTCAAGCGTGCGATTGAAATGATTATTTATCATGATATCGGAAGAGTTACTATAGTAAATGACCAGGGGAAAATATCCGGAATCGCTGATAGGCAAGACCTCCTGGAGTCCATGGTCAATGGGTGGTCTGAGTAAATTCTCAGGTTGCAGAAAGGTAATGGACACGTTATCGCGCAAAAGGATTATAATGATTAAAGATTATAATTAGTAACGATTACAGATTGACAAACAAAAGTAAGTGTTCAGAAAGATTCGAGAGAAGTTGCTATGAGGTTTTGTTTGTTTCCGGCAGTAAACCATGAGGCTGCTAAAATGTGAATTGCAGGTTCAGGGAAAAGATTCCTGCAAAATGCAGGTAGATGAAAAACGGAATATGAAAAAAGCAATTAACTGCAACTCGATTCGGTGATCCTATTGAACAAAAATACGACATTTGTACCAGTCGAAAAAATGAATGTTCAGCCAAAACTGAACAAATCAAGCAAAAAAGCTCAGCAGAAAGACTCACATATGGTCAGCAGCATGGGCACAATGAGAATAGGCCCCAGTTTCAAGTCCCGCATTGCGGAACATGAGGGAAAAATTCTTGCTCTGGCAACAAGAAATGTAGTAACCCTTCCTCCTACTGCAACAATTATGGAAGCAGTCAGGATTATGACCGAAAGAAGATTCAGGCGTATCCCGATCACAGACGCGGGAACAGGGAGACTGGAAGGAGTAGTTACCTCTGTTGATATCATTGATTTCCTGGGAGGGGGCAGCAGGAATCTCCTTGTTGAAAATCGTTTCAAAGGCAACCTTCTGGCTGCAATAAACGAGGAAGTACGGCAAATTATGGAGACTGATGTTGCGTACATTCATGAGCGGGCAGATTTTAAAGAAGCCGTCACAACAATGCTTGAAAGGAGGACAGGAGGCCTGCCAATAGTAAATAATGAAATGCAGGTTGTCGCGATCTTTACTGAAAGAAACGCCGTGGAACTGATGGGTGGGCTTGTGACAAATAAAACTGTTGATGAATATATGACCAAAAACGTTACAATGGTAACAACAGACACACCCATCGGACATGCAGCAAAAGTAATGGTACAGAACAGGTTCCGAAGACTTCCCGTAGTAAAGGACGGAATTTTTGCGGGAATAGTCACTGCCTCCGATATTGTCCATTTCCTTGGGAGAGGGGATGCGTTCAGCAAATTGACAACAGGAAATATTCATGAGGCTCTGGACCAGCCTGTAGGCTCTATCGTTTCAAAAGAACTGATCTGGACCAGCCCTGGCACAGATATGGGGAAAGCTATGGAAATTATGCTCGAGAAAAAGATAGGTTCACTTCCGATACTGGAAGAGGGAATGCTACATGGTATTATCACAGAGAGCGATTTCCTTCGAGGTTTTGACTTTTAACAGGAGTCTGAATAAGACTGGAATAAACATTCTAAGCAAGATTAAACTTCTGCTAAACAAACTTCTGCTAAACAAACTTCTGCTAAACCGAACCAGAACTGAATAAGCCAGAATTAAATCCGGAGAACTCATGAAAAGGAATCCGGGTAGCTTAAAGAGTTAGATAGGGGACAAACTTCTTGGCTGGACAGACCAGAATAATTCTGTGCTCTGATTTCTCTGATGTTTCAGAGCGGAGCCTGTCTTAAAATAAAGATTCAAAATAGCTGAAAATTACAAAGTCCATATCTGATTCACAAACTATAATTGTTAATACTTATATATTGTAAAAATGTAGGAGGTATTCCATGAATGTGGCGGACATCATGAGTTCACCTGTATATATTATAAACGTGGATGAACCCGTGTCACATGCAAGAAATCTGATGTTAAGACATAGAATCAGTACATTGCTTGTCCTTAACGAGGGCAAAATGGTGGGAATCGTCACGAAATCAGACATCACCAACCGCCTGGCTCAAGCCGAACCCCTCTGGAGGAGACGGCCTATTGACCAGATCCCAATCAAGTTGCTGATGACAGAGTCCGTAATCACCATTTATCCCGAGGCCTCTATTTCCCAAGCAGTCGCCTTGATGCTTGAGAACGGAGTACATAACATTCCGGTGGTAAAAAATGATATTGTAGGCATTGTCACCAGGACAGATATCGTGCGCTATGTTTCCGAACATGCGGATGAAATAGATACAAAGATTCCCAGACTGATGACCGAAGATATCATTTCTGTTCACAGACACCACACAATCAACCATGTCATAGACGAAATGAACAAAAATGAAATTGAAAGAGTAGTCGTTAAAGATGATACAGGAAAACCTGTGGGAATCATTTCAAGCAGAAGCCTTGCCTTAAACCTCTTAACAGATAACGAAGGCAAACTTTCAACAAAAAGCATCAAGATGACCCGGAGGTCCTCGCCCGGAGGCCAGAAAACTTACAGGTATGTAAAAGAAGTACCCTTAACAGCAGAGGACATCATGGTTTCTCCAATAGTATCCATCGATATAAACGAGAAAATTAGCAGTGCTGCAAAACAATTGATTGAAGAAGGTATAACGGCCCTGCCTGTCAGTGAAGGTGAAGAAATAGTAGGAATACTGAGCAGGACAGACATTATGAAAGCCGTGATTTAAAAAGGATGCTCTGAAAAGGATGCTCTGAAAACCTGATTCAGATCAAAATCCGTTAAAAATCAAAAATAAAAGAAATTGAAAGTAAAAGAGGAGCAAAATACCTTTAAGATGGTAATGATTAATTAACTAAGTAAGTACACTGCAGCATGTACATTACGGAGGTATATACGGCAAAAAAGAAACGGAAAAGGTTGTTGGACGCAAAAGAAGGATGCAAAATAAAAATTAGAAAAATGGATGTAGTAAGGCCTGTAAAAACAGAAAAGGTCTGTAAAAACGGGAATGTGGAGAACTGAAACTAAAATTCTGGATACGCATGAGGTGAAATGCATGCAAGTTAAAGACATAATGGTACAACCACACAAGATTGATAAGTCAGACACCATATCTCACGCCCTTGATATCATGGAAAAGAAGGATACAAAGCGCCTGCTGGTAGTTCACGACAACCAGGTGCTCGGGGTACTTACCATGAGAAGTCTGACAGAGCAGCTCGGAACTCGCAGGAAACAGAGCAAACCCGCATCCTCTTTGCATGTTGCAACAGCCGTATCCGACAACTTTGTAAAGATTTTGCCAGATACCGACGTTAAAGATGCCCTCACCCTGATGAAAAAGAAGGGAGGCGTGATCATTGTCACTGATAATGGAAACGCAATGGGCTGGGTGACCCCACAGGAGTTCATGAAAGCAAACCGTTTCACGGGCTTTGCCGGGGAAGTAATGGAAAAAGATCCGATCACTATCAGTCCCTCAGACCGTGTAAGCCACGCCAGACGCCTTATCCTTGACAAGAATGTGGGAAGGCTGCCTGTGATCGAAAACGGGAAGCTTGTAGGGATCGTTGCAGAAGATGACATTGCTTTTGCAATGCGCTCTTTCAGGGACTTGGTAGCTGATAATCAGCAGGATTCCAGAATTAAAAACCTGCTTGTTGGAGACATTATGACCCGGAGTGTTGTCAGTGTGTACACCAACACCCCACTTTCAGATGCGGTTAATACCATGATGGAACATGATGTTGGAGGTGTTCCTGTCCTCAATCTGGAAGAAGAACTGGTTGGTTTCCTCGCACGCAGGAATATCATAAACACAATCCAGGAATAAAATCTGAGAGGAAAAAAAGAGAAAAGAAGAAAGAGAAGGATATAAAAGGTCTGCTCCTTGAAGGACAGACCTTCCTATCTTTTAATATTTCCTGTTCTATTTCTTGTTATATTTCTTATTCTATTTCCTGTTTTATTTCCTGTTTTATCCGTTATCAGTTTAAATTAACATGTTAATTCTTGATTCCTGTTCACAGTTTTCACTTGCCTGCAACTATACTTGCGACTATACTTAGTAATTGCTTCTGTTTTAGAATGACCTGTCTCCGCCAAGAAGGCCTCCCAGAACCCCACTGCCACCAATGCCAGTCTGTTCATCCCGATTGCGGCCGTAAGCAGAAGCTGCAAAAATCCTGTCTGCAAGGCGTGAGAAAGGCAGGCTCTGCATGTACACAGTGCCCGGACCTGTCAGGGTAGCAAGGACGACTCCTTCACCACCAAACAGGGCATTTTTAAAGTCTTTTGACCATGTTATGTCATAAGTTACAGTTTCGGTAAAAGCTGCTACACAGCCCGTATCAATATGGTAAGTCTCACCTGGAGCCAGGTCTTTTCTTATAACCGTGCCTCCGATATGCACAAAAGCCAATCCGTTACCCCGGAGCCTCTGAAGAATGAATCCCTCACCGCCGAAAAGCCCTGCTCCTAGTTTGCGGGTAAAAGCTAATTCTACTTCCACGCCCCGAGCAGCACAGAGAAAAGCATCCTTCTGGCAGAGAATACTGCCTCCAAATTTGGAGAGGTCAAGGGGAAGAATCTTGCCCGGATACGGAGCCGCAAAGGCTACATGCCCTTTTCCGGAACCTTTGTGAATAAAGCTTGTAATAAAGAAACTCTCGCCTGTCAGGGCTCGTTTCAGTCCCTTTTTCAGACCTCCCAGGAGTCCGCCGCCTTCATTACCCATACCTGTCTGCATCTGGATTCCGGGCCCCATATATGCCATAGCCCCAGCCTCTGCCTGAACAGCCTCACCTGGATCAAGCTCAATCTCAACGATCTGCATATCGTTGCCAATAATCTCGTAGTCAATATCGTCAGCCATTTTGTAGCCTCCTGGTTTACATTTCCTGGTTTACATTTCCTGGTTTACATTTCCTGGTTTATATTGAAATTTAAGTACAGAAATTAGGAGCAACATACTTAAAAAGATTTTTGATAAACTGGCTTATTCTTCATAGACCAACCGGTTTCTTATGGACTGATGCACTCTGGAACTTAATAAGGGAATGATAACTTATTTCATGCCTGAAAACAGATTAACAAATATGAACAGAGGGGAAAATGGGGAAATAAGCCCTGAGTTTGTTGCGCGGCTGGCTGGCTACCTGGGATTTGATGAGGGGAGAGTTCAACACCTCTTCGAAAAAAATTATCTTGCCAGAAACTGGGGAAAGCATGACTATCTTTTCCGTTTCGACAAAGAAATCTCCCGGATAGAAAGGGGAACAGTGCTTTATGAAAAAGAGGATTCGTTTGAAGTAATTATGGGTTTTCCTAAAATCCGGAGAGCGATGGTGCTTGATCCAACGCTTAAAAAACATTTCAGCGGGCTTGAAAAGGTAGCTGTTGAAGAAAAAATGAACGGATATAATGTTAGGGTAGCAAACGTAAAAGGCGAGATCCTGGCAATTACCCGGAGCGGCTATGTCTGTCCTTACACGACTGAAAGGGCAAAAGAGAAACTTGACCTGAAATTTTTTGACGACTTCCCCGAACTCGTACTTTATGGGGAAATGCTGGGTCCTGACAATCCGTACGTTCCAAAAGAAATCTATGGTATCGAATCCGTGGAGTTCTATATATTCGATATCCGGGAGAAAAATAGCGGCCACCCCCTTTCCATAGCCAGAAAACATGAAATTCTGGAAAAATACGGCTTTCTGCAAGTTCGATGCTTCGGAGAAACTCCCCTGCAGACAGCGGCAGAGGAGATTGCTAAAATTATCAGGGAGCTTGGAGAAAAAGAGTACGAAGGCGTGGTTATAAAGGACCCTGAAATGGTTCTTACCCCCCTGAAATATACCTCGTCCCAGAGCAACTGCTCGGACCTGAGGCACGCCTTCAAGTTCTACAATGAAGCTGGCAGGGACTATATGCTCTCCAGAATTGTTAGAGAAGGATTCCAGACAGTGGAATGGAACGAAAATGAAGTCGAGTTCAAAAAACGTTTTATGCAGCTTGGGGAAAGCATCCTGAACCCTCTAAGAGAGTCGATACGGAGTGTAAAGAACGGTCAACGGCTCTACGAGGAAGCTAGAATAAGAGTAAAAGAGCTTAAGACCGCTACAGAATTTGAGAATTATCTAAAAAGGCTTGGGATTGATGCGATTTTTGAAGAGCCGCAGCCGATAGGAAATGAGTATCTGATAATTATTAAAAAAATAAACAAAAGCACCAATGATAAGACTCAAGCAATCTTAGAAGGGGATCTCTGGTAACAGTGTTTACCTACATAAGACTATTTCTGGCTATTTTTGATTGACTTTCTTTTTCCTGGCTGAGTTATTTTTCTTGATTGAGTTATTTTACAGGCTTTGAGTTATTTTTCCGGATTGGTTTTCTTTTCCTGGTTAGTTTCTCCTTGGTTTTCTTTTCCTGGTTAGTTTCTCCTTGGTAATAGTGCGAAAAGAAATATATTACAGTATCTTAATACCAGTGGCAGATAGAAAGCTGGCGAAATTTACAGTCTAAAAGTTGCTTATTTAGGAAAGGTCGCGTGTTCAAAAATCTATTATTTGGAAAAAATTAAGGTTCAATTAATCTTTAAGCTTCAATTAACTCTTACATTCTAAGTAAATTCACTAAATCTGAAAATATTTCCATTAAACCTCATTGATTTGGAAAACATTGGTTCAGAATATTGATTCAGAAAGGGGACTCAAAATGGTAAACGTTGCAATTATAGGAACAGAAAAAAGCGGCAGGACCTCCCTTGCCGCAAACCTCGGGAGAAAAGGAACGGCTTCCGATATAACAATGTATAATAACGATAAGGAAGGTCGTAACATGGTTTTTGTGGATGCTCATAGCTATCCGAAAACCCTGAAATCTCTGGTTACGGCACTGAACATTTCCGATATAGCAGTCCTGTGCATCCCCTCCCAGGGCCTGGACGCCCACACCGGAGAATGTATTATTGCACTGGACCTTCTGGGCTTTAAATATGGAATTATTGCCCTGACAAGGTCGGACAGTACCCACATGCATGCAATTGATGAACTGAAGGCAAAGATAAAAGTAATCACTGCAGGAACCGCGCTCCAGGACTGGGAATGTATCGTCCTGAACACAAATAAAAGTGCAAAGAATCCTTTTGAAGGTGTGGACGATCTTAAAGCCAGAATAAATGAAATGGCAGGGAAAATAGAAATCGAACACACGGAACTCAACAATCTGCCTGCAAGGATCTTTATAGACCACGCTTTTAATGTGATGGGAAAAGGATGTGTTGTCCTCGGGGTTGTCAAGCAGGGCATCTCAAAGGATAAAGATAAGACCAAAATTTTCCCACTGGACAGAGATATCGAAATTAAGTCAATCCAGAGCCATGATGTAGATATAACTGAAGCTCCAACCGGCACAAGAGTCGGGATGCGCCTGAAAAACGTACAGGCAAAGGACATAGAGAGAGGCTTCATCATCTCTGATAAGGAAATCGTTACTACCGACTATATCCTGGAATGCACGATCTCAAAATTTACGAAAAAAATAGAACCCGCAAGTGTACTTCACCTTTTTGTTGGGCTTCAGTCCGAACCTGTGCGTGTTGAAAAAATACTGGTTAATGAAAATGAAGTAAAAGAAGCAAAGCCAGGCACTACCTGCGTGCTGGAACTTTCTGGAAACAAAAAGGTTGCCTATAGCAAAGAAGACCGTTTCCTGCTTGCAAACCTTGACCTGACTCAGCGCTTTGCAGCTTACGGCTTTTCTAAATAAGATAATTTTAAAACTGGATAAAAAGAAGTCGAATTAAAAGAAATCGAATTAAAAATTATTGGGTGAAAAAGAAACGAGTCCAGAAAGGAAAGAGTTCAGAAGAGAAAAACATGGCTCCGGAGACAGACAGGGCTCTCTATGGCAGGGTCTTTCACAGGAATGTTTGCTGGCAGCGTTCATACGAAAGGGTGGAAAGCGAAGAGATTACAATGGCTCTCTATGGTAGTCTCAGAAATGGACTATATAATAATCGCCGTTTAAACCTCCCAAAAAGATCGGATTTCTTGGGAATAACAAGAATCGAGGGGTATGCCCTTTACTCCCTGGGCCCTTATCCGGCTGTCTACCCGGCTGAGAACAGTTATGTGATTGCAGAAGTGCGCAGATTTTCAGGGAAACAGCAGCTCGAAGTTGCAAAATCCATTGATTATATGGAGCTTTTCGGGGGGTATCACAGAGAATATGTGGACCTTGAAATAGAGAAACAAAAATTAAAGGGTTTTATATACGTTTACGATGAAAAACCCGAAGCTGAAATAATCGAGCACGGTGATTGGGTCCATTACCTTAAAGAAAAAGAACTCAAAGGAAAAAATTAAATAAAAATAAGGAAAAAAATAAGAGAAAAGACTGTAAGAGCTGAGAAGAAAAACAGACAAGAAACTACAGATGATTACAGTTTTCTTAAAAACTCGAGGCTTTTGACCCCTTCTTCAACCGAGGCCATTTCGGTAACAAAGATTCCTTTGTAGTTTGAGAGTTTTTCCATAACCTGCTTCCAGTTTATATTACCCTCTCCAAGAGGTAGATGTTCATCTTTTTTGCCCATATTGTCGTGGATGTGTACATGGGAAATCCGATCTCCAAGCTGGTCCAGAAATTCATCTGTAAGTCCAACTGTATTTGCGTGCCCTACATCAAAGGTGAAACCTATGTTGTGACTTCCGACAGCATCAAGCATTTCCTGCATTTCATCAGGATATTTGCCGAAAATCTTTGGAAGATCGGGCATATTCTCAACAGCTATCAGAACTCCGAGATCGGCTGCAAAGTCACATAATTCCCGGATAGAGGCAAGGTTTGTCATATAGGCTTGCTGCGGAACCTGTACCCCATAGGGAGAGAGGTATCCGGGATGTACTACAGCCAGATTAACATAATTAGAGGCAAGTGTCAGGTAATGCTTCATCTGCCTGAGGACTTCCGTGCGGATTGAGTTATTCAGGCCTGCAAGGTTCATGTCCGAAAAAGGCAAATGCAGGGTTAACTCCAGACTGGTAGTATCATAAATATTCTTCAGGTTCTGAACAGTCTTGCTACTCAGGCACTGAGATCCTTCCTGTACGATCTCCCAGCCCGTATACCCACTATCTTCGAGCTTGTATGCCCATTTAAAGGGATCCTCAACGACCGCACGCGATGAGAAACTGATTCTTTGCAACTGCATGGTTGTAATTCATCCCCTTTAATTCGTCCTTTATTCGTCCTTCTTAATTCATTCCTCTTAATTCATCCTGTTTAAGATAAATTTGGGGCGGGAATTGAAATATAATTAACTAAATTTCAATGATTAACTGAATTTCTCGGCCGAGATTCGCAAGTAACTGGAACAATAGTCACTAATTTAATTATTAACTAATTCCGTATTAACTAATTCCGTATTAACTAATTCCGTATTAACTAATTCCGTATTAACTAATTCCGTATTAACTAATTCCGTATTAACTAATTCCGTATTAACTAATTCCGTATTAACTAAAAACTCGAGAACTTCAGCCCATTTCCACATAGTCGATTCCCATTTCAACAACTGGCACCCCTTCTTCGGTAAGAGGCAAAAGCCACTCAAAAAGCCTCTCCATTTCCTCAGAAGAGTCTGCCCTGATAATGACTTCAATAGACCCCATGTATTCTTCTTCAGCAGGTACGCTGGGAATTCCGACAAAAGCTGCCTGCTTGTTGAGTAAAAAACGGACCGAGAGCTCATCCCTGGATAATCCTTTATTGAAAGCCTTGTTGCGGATACTATCTATGATCTGTTCTCTACGAATAAGTCCGTGCAGTGTAAGCAGGAGATCAAGCCCTCCCTTGCCTGTAAGGAGAAAAGAAGGAGAAACTCCTTTTTCGGGTTCCGTTGCATCAATAGGTTCTTGTTGAAGTTCTATTCCTGTAAAAAGGCCCGAAACTGCTTTAATGACTTTTTCAGGGTCTTCCGTAGGGTATACAGCTGCTGAAACCTTTACACTTATCATAAATTTACTCCACTTATACTTTCAAATGTTATTGTTCTGGAAGGTTTTCAGTTGAATTGCTTTTTCGGCATTGCTCAACAGAAATTGATAATTGTCTTAACTTGCTCTCTTCGGGAAAGTTAATTTACATAATTTATTAAACCATCATTTGCAGGGTTTGTTCTTGAGCGTTGTCCTATCAGGGCTCTCAAAATGCAGCCTCTCTGGACTTATGGTAAATAATTCCTTAAAACCTCGACAACATCTTTTCTGAAGATCTCAAGCGTGGAGTTATTTTCAATTTCCACATTGGAAGCTTCTATGGCTTCTCCCATGCCCCAGCCAAGTTCTCGTTCGTCCCTGTGGCGGAGACCTTCGATACTGTTCATATCATCGCTTCTTCCTCTTTTCTGGACTCTGGAAAAGCGGATCTCAATGGGAGCATAAATGGAAATAAGGATGAAGCCTCTTCCGAATTCCTGCCTGAAACACTCTACTTCAGCAATCCCGCGTACACCGTCAACAACCACAAGTTCAGAGCCTGTTTCCTTTATTTGAGAAATGCAACGTCTGGCAACAGCATCCATGCCCTCACACTTGCGAAGGTCCGTTGCAACCATTCCGGTGTTTGAATCGTTGGGTTCAAGCCCACGCTTCAGAACTTCCTTCCGGATCACATCACCCATAATAATAACAGGAATGCCTATCTCAGTGGCAATCCTTGAAGCTTCGGATTTTCCCGAAGCTGGCATGCCTACGAACGCTATTATCTTCATCAAAAATTACCTTTTTAAACCTGAATCCTTGGATTTTAATTATAAGCCTGAACTATAAATCTGAGTAGAAGTTTAGATAGGAATCTCACTTAGAATTTCAGTGGAACCTCAAGTTATAACTTTAGACCATGAAATAATCTTTAGACCATAAGATATGATAGAAGCTTGAGCAGTATGGACTCTGAAATTAGTGAATATTACTGAATATTACTGAATATTACTGAATAATATAGATCTATACCTGACATATACCTGACATGTGAATTATGATATGATCCTAGTCAAACCACAGGATCATATATATTATTTCCTGAAAAAATAAGGCTATTTCTGAAAAATTGAAGGAAAAGCCTCAGGAAAGAAAATTATGAGAAAAGAGCTTCTCAGTAAAAACATGAAAATTATTGAGTGCATGAAAAAGCTTATCGAATGCATAGAAAAGCCAGAAAGGCCGGATCAAAAAGATAATCCGGGCTTTAAAAAGAAATCTATAGAATTTAAGAGAACATCTTGTTGAAAACGGAGGCTTTAAAATCTACAAGAGGTTTGAGCCTGTAGTCTTCGAGGAGGACTTTGCGAGTGTTTTCCACAGGAACGCTCAAAGAGATTTCTTTTGTCCTTCCGTACCGTCCCTTACTTACTACTACTGCATTGACTATACCCAGCATGTCAAGTTCTGACATCAGGTCAGTGACCCTGCGCTGAGTAAGGATGTCCACATCAATATGATGGCAGAGCTGGCGGTAAACATTATACATCTCGCCGGTTGTGATATTCTTGCCCTCTCTTCCGCGGTTCCTGAGCAGGATGATACTGTAAAGCACAAGTTTGGATTGGGTCGGGAGAGTACGCACGACTTCCACTACGCGGTCTATTTCGATTTTTTCTTGCGCGCGCCTTACGTGTTCCTCAAGAACCTGAGGCAGGTTTTCTCTCTCTGCAATTTCTCCAGAAACGCGCAGAAGATCAAGTGCCCTGCGGGCATCGCCGTGTTCCTGGGCTGCAAAAGCTGCACAGAGCGGGATTACCATTTCGCCAAGCACCCCATCATTGTAAGCCATTTTTGCCCTTTGCTTCAGGATATCACTTATCTGCTCGGCATCATAAGGTGGAAAGATTAACTCCTCTTCACCCAGGGAACTTTTTACTCTGGGATCCAGAAACTCCGTGAATTTGAGGTCATTGGAAACCCCGATCATGCTGACCTTGGCTTTCTTGAGATCTGTATTGATCCTTGAAAGGTTGTAGAGTACATCATCGCCTTTCTTGATCAGCTTGTCAATTTCGTCCAGAATGATAATAATAACCTGGTCTCTTGCATCGATCGCTTCCTTAAATTTCATGAAAACCTGATCTGTAGGCCACCCGGTCATGGGCACCTCTTCTTCGAAATGCCTGGCAAGATTTGCAAGAAGCCTGTACTGAGTATCGATTACCTCGCAATTAATATAAACAACAGAACAGAAAATTGACTTGTCTTCACTTACTCTTTCGAGTTCTTTTCCTACATACCTGGTCACTGCAGTCTTTCCTGTCCCTGTTTTTCCGTAAATCAGGACATTCGAAGGGGTCTCTCCACGGAGTGCGGAAACCAGGATAGTTGCAAGACTGTTTATCTGTTCATTCCTGTGTAATAACAGGTCCGGTGTATAAGAAGGACGAAGAACCTCTTTGTTTTTGAAAATTGACTTTCCGTCAAGTAATTTTTCGAATAAGCCGTCTAATGATTGAGCTTTTATCATAAATGACCCTCTTCATAAAAGTTATAATATCGCAGATGTAACGGGTTAAGATAGTCTATATGGACAATTGACAGTTAATGCGTGTGTTGATATTCAAAGTTGAAAATACTTAAGGAATTAACGAACCGCAAAATTTTTGCCCTTCCTGTAATTTCAAATTTTCGTATTTCATAGTCCAGTTCAGTTTTTAGTTTAGTGATTTAGTTTAGCTTTTTAGTTTAATTTTTTTAGTTTAATCTGCCTGGTGTGAATTTTTTACTTTGGAGTGGTTTTTTACTTTGGAGTGGTTTTTTACTTTAGAATGGTTTTTTACTTTAGAATGGTTTTTACTTTGGAGTGACTTTTACTTTGGAGTCTTAATTTTCGATCCCAATTATTGGAGTAAATTTAGGCATTGAAAGCCCTGCTTAAGGAGCTAGATTATCATTTATATGTATCAAGATGGGGGGAGAAAACTGCAAAGTTTAATCAAATTCTCAAAGTTTAAATTAAATTCTCAAAGTTTAAATCAAGTTCTTAAAATGTTTTTGATAGTTTTTATCATTTGGAATTCCGCATGCTGGAAGCTCAAAACATTATCCAAACATGGAAAAGATCTATTGAAAGACTTGACTGTGAATTTTCAAAGTGTCTTTCACTCCTGATTCTCAGTAACTCTGGAAATCAGGTTTGTTATTTTGTATAATTTTGATAAGCTAAACCTTGTGAATTAGGGATTCACAAAGGGAGATGGATAGATAAATGCATGTTTCTTAAAGTTAATGCCTGAAATTTTATTTCCAGCAGGCTGGGGGTAAGATGAAAATTCAGTTGCGCACTTTAAGCCATCTCTTAAACCCTGATAAATCTGTACTCGGAACATTCTTTAGCTAAAATTTTAAGTTAAATTTGTATATAAACACCTGATTTCAAGGTAGGTTTGCAGTAGATGCAATGGAAGTACACCGTATTAATAGTTATGGTAAAGACCCCTTTATTTCTACTGGAACTGATGTTTACCTTAAATATCTATTGAAGGAATCAATATCATCAGACTCATTTATAAAAAAATGAAGAGTAAATAGTTCCAGAACCCCTGAAGGTAAGATTTAAATCCTCTTTTTCGCGTGGAAGAAGATCAAGAATTTTTGAACCCCTTTATTTCCATTCAATGACTAAAAATATTTATTAGAGAATAATAATAAAAGGGAAATAAATGACTGTGTTGAAACGAAAGTGGATGTGTCAAAAACAAAAACAGTTTTGTTATGAATAAAGCCATTGACAATAAATTAGTTAGTAAGAAAATACAAAGAGAAGGAAGAAAAATAAGAATTGATCCTGATAACAAATATATTGATGAAGTCTTGATGAGCAAAAAATTAGATATGTTTTGATATTAACTTATGAGTTTTTATTTAGAATATATACTTTTCAAAATATTCTGTTTCAGAAAACCGGCTTTTTGAAGTTATTAATTTAGTTATAACTATAGTTTTGCTTACTAATTTAGCATGAAAGTACTGCAACTTGAAAAGTACTTTCATATTTTTGTACCTGTTATTCGAAGAATTTCATGTGCGTTTATGATAACAAAGAATTTTTTGAAAAAATCAAAGTTGTGCTGGCGCACCCCGCTGCAAGCAACGGGGTATGTTCGCGCCACCGCTCCAAATTCCGTTAAAGGAGATAATATCCCTAAACAATTTAGTTTGAGCAGAAGTTAACAACCAAAAAATGGGATTGATAAATCATATTATCATTAACGGTTACCGGGGAAGTTTTCCATCCCCGCAGCAAGCTAGCGGGGTATTCGACTGAAATAAATTAAAAGTGACAATCCGTTAATAATTAGTTCAATGAACCGAAATAAAATGAGCTGCTTTAATAATATCTGGATAACAGGATAGTGCTATAGAACTGTTATAAATTATAGACAATATTATAAGTAGCCTACTATAAAAATTGTGTGACAAATAATTACATTTCTGAAGACATAATCGCCGACAGAATTGGTATTAACTAGTATTGTGATTCCGAAGTATGTTCACAAAAGTTGAAGTTTGAATATATCAATAGTCACCAATTTTCCCATTAAATAAGGAATTTATTTTGGAATCGAAGCACTAGTAAATATGAAGATAGAATTAACGTTAGCAGAAGTATCTTAAAGGAAATAATCTAACAAAAATTGTAACAGAATTTCTAACAGAATTTCTAGCAGGAATTCTAACAGAAGCCTAACAGAAGCCTAACAGAAGCCTAACAGAAGCCTAACAGAAGTCTGAAATTTTAAAGGAAATGATGCTAACACAAGTAATTTTAGCGGAAGCAGATAATATTTTGTTAGATATAAGGAACTTCCAAAAAACTTACTAAAAACGAAATTTACTTAAAAATAAAGTTTTACTTAAAAATAAAGTTTTACTTAAAAATGGAATTTTCTTAAAAATGGAGTTAAACAATGGTATCAGATAATTTCAGTATTGTACTTGTTTTCGCAATATATCTGCTTTTCATGATCTCCATCGGAGTTCTCTATTATCGGAAAACGGAGAATCTTGCGGATTATATTTTAGGAGGAAGAAAGCTAAACAGCTGGGTTACCGCGCTGAGTTCTCAGGCATCGGATATGAGTGGCTGGTTGCTACTGGGATTACCGGGGTATGCTTACCTGTCAGGAATGGAATCTATCTGGTTAGCACTGGGATTGGCTGCTGGAACTTACCTGAACTGGAAATTTGTTGCAAAAAAATTACGCGAGTATACCGAGATTGCAGGGGATTCCATTACTATTCCCGTGTACTTTGAAAACCGGTTCAGAGATAAAAGCCATGCTTTGAGGATTATCTCATCTATACTGATTCTGGTTTTCTTCCTGCTTTACACTTCTTCAGGACTTGTTGCAAGTGGAAAGCTTTTTAACACCGTTTTTGAAATCCCTTATCAGCAAGCTCTTCTTATCGGTGTACTGGTGATTATCAGCTATACGTTCCTCGGAGGTTTCATGGCTGTTTGCTGGACTGATTTTTTCCAGGGTATGCTAATGCTCTGTGCCATTGTTTTTGTGCCTCTTGCAGCTATGAAAGGAATTGGAGGTTACGACTCGACCGTGAGCCTGATTGAGAGTATAGACCCACAAATGCTTAATCCCTGGACTGCTCTTGCTGGTGGTGCAATTCCTCTTATCTCAAACCTTGCCTGGGGCCTGGGATACTTTGGTATGCCGCACATCCTGGTCCGTTTTATGGCTATAGAATCCCCTGACAAAATTAAGCAGGCAAGAATTATTGCGATGGTCTGGGTCATTATTTCCCTTTTCTTTGCCGTAGCGATCGGGATTGTTGGAAGAGCTTACCTGTATCCTGAGTTTCTTGGAGCAGCTGGAAGCGAGACCATCTTTATGGTAATGGTAAATACCTTATTCACGCCCATTATTGCAGGAATTCTCCTTGCAGCTATCCTTGCAGCCATCATGAGTACTGCTGATTCCCAGCTCCTTGTTGCCGCATCTGCCTTTACTGAAGACATTTACAGGATAGCCATGAAAAAAAGCGCAAGTGAAAAGGAGCTTGTCTGGATGGGCAGGTTTGCAGTTATTGTAATTTCAGCAATTGCCTATCTAATAGCAAGGGACCCGAATAACTCGGTTATGGGTCTGGTCTCATATGCATGGGCAGGATTTGGAGCTGCCTTTGGGCCTGTTGTTCTCTTCTCTCTTTTTTGGAGAAAAACAACCAGAAACGGAGCACTCGGTGGAATGGTTGTTGGCGGCCTCGTCGTTATCATCTGGAAGCAGCTCTCGGGTGGAATTTTTGACCTGTATGAAATCGTCCCTGGATTCTTCCTCTCATGCATAACAATCTATACCATCAGCATTCTGGATAAGGAAGGCCCTGCAAAAGAAATCCTCAAAGAATTCGACCGCGTAAATCATGTAGCTCTCCATGGAAAGACCATTCACAGAGAAGATACAGAACCTTTCGAAACCTGATCTGAGTAGGGTCTGAGAATTACTTCTCTAGACCCTGTAAATCACTTTTAATCCAGACTCTATAAGAGTTCCTCCGCCAGTTAGCCTGGCACTACTTCCTTAATTTTTTCTCTTTTCTCTTTTCTCTTTTCTCTTTTCTCTTTTCTCTTCTTTTTTTACTCTTAAAGACCGGACTAACTTCCGAAGACAAAGGCCGAACTGATTCCCGAAGACAAAAATGACACAAGATTACGAATACCATTGTACGGCTCTGGACTCGAGATCATTGTACGGCTCCCAACAAGATTTCGAGCCAGCATTTTGTGATTTATATTTGCTTAAAAATGTAATCAGATGAAAGTCGATGACCAAAAAGATGGGATACATAGTCAAAAAATTGAAATAAATTGAAGCTTCAAATTGAACTTCGTAAACCCAAGGATTTAAAGGTTAGATTAGGATTTTCAGGATTGGATTTAAGGATTGGATTTAAGGATTGGATTTAAGGATTGGATTTTCAGGATTGGATTTTCAGGATTGGATTTAAGGATTGGATTTTCAGGATTTTGAGACTTAATTTTGAATATTGGTTTCCAAATTAATATGAAAGGCTAAGTTTTAGAGAATAGGTCAGATTTCCTAAAGGACTAAGTTTCAGAAAGTAGAGCGAGCTTTAGGAATCATAACTTAAAAAATTAGATTTTGAATTAATGGTAAGATTCGATAGTTTAAGATTTAGTAGTTAATAGTTTGTTTCCAGGAGTTTACATGTTCTGAAGTGTTTTGTCTATTGTATAAAAGCTGGGTGAAATACTAGAATAAAAAGGAGAGAAGAAAGAAATGTAAACCCCCCTTTGTTTCCACTGGAACGTTTATATAACCCCCGGACCCCATGGTTTCTACTGAAAGGTTTCAGGAATTTGAATAACAAAATAAAATCACATTTTATTTTTGATATAACAACAAAATAATGTTGTTTAGTTATAATTCTAATTGTATATATAGTTTATTATTAAGGTATAAAAATTTAGAGGTTTTTACGAGCTAAACGAAAATAAAATGCTTTTATACAAGAATTAAAATAAATTTACAAATTTTTAATTAAATTTATTAATTAGTCAACAAAATCTATACTTCGACCGCTTTATCCCTCTCCAGTAGAAATGAAGGGGTCCCTCTCAAATAAAACAATTCTTTTTATCAAAATATCCTTGATAATCTGGTCATTCAGGTTCTCCATTTACTGGAAAACCCTATGCAGTGACTAGAAAATATGTAAAAAAGTACTCAAAAACTACTAATCAAAACTATTGAATCTCTTTCGAGTTATAAGCTAAACTGTTTTTTAACTAGTTAAGAACTAATTTAAGAACCTATATAGTTGCTTTTCCTTCTTCTTTTCCTTCTTCTTTCTTTTTCCTCCTTCTTTCTTTTTCCTCTTTCTTCTTTTCCTCCTTCTTTCTTTTTCCTCCTCCTTCTTTTCCTTCTTCTTTCTTTTCCCTCTTTCTTCTTTTCCTTCTTCTTTCTTTTTTCTCCTTCTATCCGCTTTATTTATTTTCAAAAGTTCGCTTTATTTATTTTCAAAAGTTGATGCTTTTTTGAGTATTTCTCAAAGTCTTTCTTTTATTTTAATTTTTTCTTGTTCTTTTTTTTCCTTTCCTTTTTCTTATGTTTTTTTAGTTTTTAGTTCTTTTTTCCTTGTTTTTAGATTTTTTAAATCATTCCACTATTTTTATTTTTTTAACCACTTCGTTTTTTATTTATTAACAATGCATTTTTTATTTGAATTCATTCCAATCTATCCCAAGCAGGTGGCTAATTAAAACCATACTGGACTTCCAGGAAGTGCGGAAAGTTAGTTTTTCGAGTTTTATTCCATAAGTCTTTTAAATAAAACTGGTTTTACTTTATCTGTATGAATGAGCAGGGTCTTTCTGAAAGAGAGATATTTTCCTATCTGGAAAATGCAAAGTCAGAAGATACGGATTATTATCGGGTTTTAAGTTCTATGTGCACTCACCCTCATAAGATTGCAGTTGAAGGTCACAGGCTCTTTATTGAGGCTAACCTGGGCGATCTCGGTCTTTTTGCCGGAGCCCACAGGCTTGAGCAGGAGGTTGTCAGAATGCTCGGGGAGCTCCTTCACGCTCCTTCAATCAATATTCCTTCTGGAGACTCGTGTGAGAGTTCGGTTTGCGGCTACCTTACCACAGGAGGTACTGAATCGAATATTCAGGCTGTAAGAGGAATGAAAAATCTTGTAACCACAGGGAAGGAAGGATTAAAAGGAACTCCAAATATTGTAATTCCCGAATCGGCTCATTTTTCTTTTGATAAGGTTGCCGACATGATGGGTATAGAAGTCAGAAGGGCTTCTCTTGATTCGGAGTTCAGGGTGGACCTGGCATCTGTTGAAAGTCATATAAATAAAAACACCATAGGACTTGTAGGAATAGCAGGGAACACTGAGTTTGGCCAGGTGGACCCTATCGATAAACTCTCGGAACTAGCTCTTGAAAACGAACTTTTCCTGCATGTTGATGCGGCATTCGGAGGCTTCGTAATTCCTTTCCTGGAAAAGCCCCAACCTTTTGATTTCAAAGTGCCAGGAGTTACTTCTATCGCTATAGACCCTCACAAAATGGGCCTGTCCACAATTCCATCAGGCGCTCTGCTTTTCAGATCCCCTTCTTTCCTGGACTCCCTCAAGGTAAATACCCCATATCTTACCACAAAATCTCAGTTCACACTTACGGGTACCCGCAGTGGAGCTTCAGCTGCCGCTACCTGCGCGGTCATGAAATATCTTGGTCACGAAGGCTACAGAAAAAATGTACAGTATTGCATGCAACTTACTGCAAAAATGGTTGCAGAAGCTCGGAAAATCGGTTTCGAACCCCTGCTCGAACCTGTAATGAATGTAGTTGCTCTGAAAGTCCCGGATCCTGACCTTGTTAGAGAACAGCTTCTTGAAAGATTTGGCTGGAATGTCTCAATCACCCGCATTCCAAGGGCCCTTCGCCTTGTCCTGATGCCCCACAATAATCCAGAAGATATCGAAATATTTTTGCGGGATCTTAAAACAGTGATAGCAGAAATTTAAAGATATTAAGTTTGCTATTAAAATTTAGCTGTTAATTTTAGCTATTAAAAATTTAGATATTAAAAATTAAAGTTGTCATTTGTCGCAAGCCATTCACTTTTTCTTTATCTTATTTTTACGTGACAGTCTTTTATATAACAGTCCGATGTATGATTCAGAATTATTTTGTCAGACTACTTTTTTGTCAGACTACTTTTTTGTCAGACTACTTTATCCACTAATAATTCTTATCAGATTTGTTATACACATTCATCAAGTTTGTTACAAGCATTTATCAAGTCTGTTTATTCAGGTTTGCTGTACATATTCACCGATTCGGATATGATGCAAAAATAATTATACTATTTAAAATAATATAATACACGTTTTTAACCTTTGATTCCTGTCTCTTAAGTAGGTTAAATTGTATATAACTTATCAAGTACTTGTGTTTATATAAACTAAATAGGGGGTATTTTGTTTCATGAAATCTGCACTGAAAATCGGAAGTGTACTGGGCATACCTATAAGACTGCATATCACTTTTCTTTTGATACTTCCCATTTTTGCATATGTATTTGCAATCAATCCATATCCTTATGGCTTTCAGGGGGTTGAACCGCCTGCGACAAAATACGCGCTTTCCGCTCTCACTGCAATTCTGCTCTTCGCGTCAATTCTTTTGCATGAGCTTGCACATTCATATTTGGCAAAGCGATATGGAGTCAATATTGAGAGCATCACGCTCTTCCTCTTCGGAGGAGTATCTTCAATGGAAGAGATGCCAAGGGACCCCGGACAGGAAGCAAAGATGGCTTTTGCAGGGCCTCTAACAAGCCTGATTATAGGTGCTGCCTGCCTTCTCGTATACGGAAATATAATTGCGCCAAACCCTGCGCTTTCTGGAAATCCTGTTTATCTGACAATCTGGATTCTTGGAGCCATGAATATAGTGCTCGCAATTTTCAATCTGTTGCCCGCATTTCCAATGGATGGAGGCAGGGTGCTCCGTTCTTTCTATGCCAGGAGAATGTCTTACGTTAAAGCTACACAGAGTGCAGCTGCGGTAGGGAAGTTTTTTGCTATCCTGATGGCGATCTTCGGAATTCTCGTAGGAAACCTCTGGTTCCCTTTGATTGCTCTCTTCATTTACGTTGGTGCATCCGAGGAAGAACGTTCCACTCAGGCATCCGTAACTCTAGAAAATGTCCTGGTAAGAGATATAATGACGAAAGATGTAGTTTCCGTGCCCTCTTCCATGAATATCGAAGAACTGGTTCATTTCATGTTTGAGAATAAGCATATGGGTTATCCTGTAATAGACGGGGGAAGTCTGAAAGGTATTGTAACTTTTACCGACATCCAACGCGTTTCTATTCTTGACCGCCCTGTAACCCGAGTCTCGGATATTATGACCAGGGATGTCCTATCCGTTCCTTCGAGTGCACAGGCAAGTGACGTCCTCAAACTGGTTACGTCTAGAAACATAGGAAGAGTCCTGGTCATTGATGACGGGTCTCTTGTAGGAGTACTTTCCAGAACAGACTTGGTCCGGACATTGAGGCTTAGATCAGAATGATGCACTAATATTCCTTCCTGCAAATATACATCCGAAGAAGGATGTGCATCAGAAGAAGAATGTGCATCAGAAGAGAAGTGTACTGAAGGAAGGCGTATCTGAAGAAGAGCGCATCTGAAGAAAAATGTGAACCTAAAAAGAATTATATAAATGCACACGGAGAATCTAAACTAAATTATTAAAGGAGAACTGTAAATAGCAAAGTGTAAATTTCTGGCAGGTAATCATACTGGCTAATTATCTGCCTAAACTAAATTCTTTTATAGCTTATTTGTACTAGTCTGCCACGTGTATGTTCTAGTTATTTTAGATGTATAATTTAATATCTTTGAAGTATAGTTTAATCTTGAATACATGGTTTAATACTTTGAAATATATTTTAATATTTTAGATACGTAGTTTAGTATAAGGCAATTGTAAGTTAATTATTCACAATAAACGGTGGTACATAGCTAGAAGGTCGATATTACTGCAGGGCAGCCTTATGGCATCTTTTAACTTTCTTTATAGACGCTGCGCGTGACCTGGCCAATCGGCTTCAATCAAATTAGGGATTAATCTTCAACCGCACTGGATAAATGGAGTGCCAAAACATTAATTACTTGACCGTGGACAATTCAATAAATACAACCTATCTTACATTTGGAGTCTTACATATTGGATATCTATAAATTTTACATATTGGATATCTATAAATTGGCTATGATGTATAGATTGATTATGATAGATGGCTATTAATAGATCAGTTATTAACAGGCCAGACGTTTAAGATCAGTTATTTAAAGACCAGTTATTTATGATCAGTTATTTACGGATCAGTTATATATCATACGTAACTTATTTAATATGTATGGATTAATTATACCATGTATTGAATTACCTGTGTACTAAATCATTACTTGATATCTCCTAATTCGCGGCAGTGAATGTTTATATTCATAAATATGATGGATAAATTACGTATTCTGGCAATGGGCTTGAAGTAAAGTAATGTGCTCTGGACAGCAGTACGTAGCAATACAGTGAAATGCTTTGCTCTATGCACTTTTATCCGTTATTTCTAATCTACCGCAGCAGAGAGACTGATAATGGATAGGTCTGAAATTACAGATTCTCAGGACAAGGATCCTGAATACAATTTTCATAGTTCATCTCAGGAGTCAATATACTCTATGGACAAACTTATAACAAAATCCACAGAAGATAGCGTTTCTGTCGGGAAGTCTAAACTTTCCGATTCTTCGATCAACAAGCCCGAGGAAACCAGGGCTTCTGTGCCGGTGTCTGCAGCGGAAGTCGAAGAGGTTGAAGTGAAGCTCGATATAAGTTCCGAGCTTATTGCGGAACCTCTTCCTGACTCAGCTTCAGAAGTCTCAGTTCCTTCTTCTTTCCAGCCTCCTTCTGCGGATGGGAACAATCCGGCTATCAAGTTTCAGCCTTCAAAGGTTGTGCTCATAGGTACGGCACATGTTTCTGAAAAGAGCGTGGCTGAAGTCAGGGATACTATCAGGAAGCTTAAACCCGATATTGTAGCCATCGAGCTCTGCCGTGCACGTTATGACTCTCTTAAAGGAAACGTCCAGCAGACAAACCAGCTTCCAATAAAGGAAATTCTCGCTGAAGGAAAGGTGTACTTTTACCTTGTCCACTGGCTGCTAGCCTATGTGCAGAAAAAGATCGGTGAAGACATGGGTGTAAAACCCGGTTCTGAGATGATTTCTGCAATCGAGGAAGCAGAAGCGTCAGGAGCCAGAGTAGCTTTAATTGACAGAGATATTCAGGTTACTCTCCAGCGGTTCTGGGGCCGCATGAAATTCCTGGAAAAAATAAAGATGCTCGGCTCTCTCATAGGCGGCCTTATAGGAATAGGAAGAGGAGTCGATATCGATATCGATCAGATTACTCAACAGGATGTTGTCACAGCCCTTGTCAGTGAGCTCAGAGAATTTGCCCCAACTGCGGCTGAAACTCTAATAGATGAGCGGGATGCATACCTTGCAGGGAGCATCCTCAAGGTCGCTGCTGGCGGAAATAAAACGATTGTTGCAGTTATTGGAGCAGGACATAAGCCAGGAGTAATTAATCACCTGAAACACCCAAAGAGCATCCCGCCTCTCAATACTCTTATGGAGGTTCCGAAAAAGCGCATTGGAATCGGTAAAGTTATCGGTTTTGGAATCGTTGGTCTTGCGATCCTTGTTTTTTTGCTGCTGCTCGCATCGGGCACTCCTCTGAAACTCCTCTTGATAGCTTTCGGGTGGTGGTTCCTGATTAACGGGGTTTTGAGCGCAGCCGGTGCCCTACTGGCGGGGGGACATCCATACTCTGCTCTTACTGCCTTTTCGGTTGCCTGGTTAACCTCTCTGAACCCTATGATGGCTGCAGGCTGGTTTGCAGGGCTGGTAGAAGCAAAACAGCGAAATCCTACCACTGACGACATTAAAGCCCTTGCAGGTATAGAAACCTTCAAAGAAATGTTCAAAAACAGGTTCATGCGTGTTCTACTTGTAGCCAGCTTTGCCAATATAGGAAGTGTAATAGGCACTTTCCTTGGGGCATATGTAATGATGCAGGTTACAGGTCTCGACCCGCAGGATCTTCTCCGTTCAGGGATCAGTGCGCTCGGACTTTAAGGATAAT
This sequence comes from Methanosarcina sp. DH2, assembly GCF_020804225.1. Lineage (GTDB taxonomy): Archaea > Halobacteriota > Methanosarcinia > Methanosarcinales > Methanosarcinaceae > Methanosarcina. The sequence goes on along the minus strand of NZ_WJBI01000022.1, from coordinate 23,030 downwards.
TCTCTGGTAGCTGGACGATGTCTTTGCTTTCCAGGTTTTTCCGATTTTTTTATTTTTTGTTCGCTTCTTGAAGATCCCTGTTCTTTTACGATTCGCACTCTTTTATAAATCGGCTTTTTTCTCTTATAAACGGCTTTACTATAATTTATTCTTTTTATAAATTATGTTTTATAACTTACACTTTTCTTTCCTGAAGAAACTCTTCGTAGTGCGTGCAATCCACTTCCAATGAAGGATTAAATGAATGACCACAAGAATTGACATCAGAATTCCAATTCTACTGTGTATCCAGACCCAGGTAGCTTTCGTTAGCCCCATGTATGCAAGGTATCTGCCCCTTTGAACTCCCAAAGGCATGAAAAAATACATCAAAAAACCCGTGCCTGCGCCTCCAAAAAACAAGGTTGCCAGAGCAAAGTCTACCAAATAATTGATTTTTTGTCTGTTCAGGTTTTCCACTCTCGCGTCTGTTTCTCTGAATCCGAAAAGTAGTTTCTTAATAGCAAAACTTCCTAAAAACTAGATTTCTAAGAATGCGGCTTTCCAAGTTTCATCAGTAGTTATTTTCCTGAAAAGTATTCTGGTCTGGAAAATAAAAAGGTATGTGAAAGATATGCGAGAGAGATGTATAGACAAAAAGAAAATTGAATTACTAAAAAGAGAAAATTTTGAGCTCAGAAGAGCTCGTGAAGTTTGAATTGATACTTACCCAGTTTGCCGCCGTAATTACCTGCAGATATCTTCTTGATTCCGGGAACAGTTACTGCAGCTTTTATTCCGGCTTTCATGGCTGCTTTTATGCTTTCCTCGTCAAGCCCGTTAATAACAATTTCATAAACAGCATTAACATCGGCAGGAATTTCAGTGTTTTCCACTTTGTCCTTTATGGAGGGGCAGAATTTTTCATTTGCAGTAGCTTTCAGGAATTTATATTTATTCGCTCCTGCCTTGGATCCGCTTGAGACAATGCCGCCTGGGAATGGGGTAATTGTGCCTTCAAGTTCTGCAATTGCATCAACAGCAACCTCGGCTGCAGTCAGGGCGCTCATCTGTGAATCTCCGAAGATAAAGAAGTTTCCGCCTGCAATTCCGGCTATAGCTCCTATATTGTCTTCAGTCACAAAGTCTCCTTCCATGATCGGGACTTTGTATACTCTGCGGCCTGCGACCTGAGCCTCGGACTCCATACCGTCTCCGAAGAACTTGAGTTTAAAGCCAATATTAAATTGTTTCTCAGCGTCAGGGAGCCCGTTAAAGACTGCAGTTGTAGGGGCGGTAAGTACGCATTGCCCTATCCTCTCAAGCAGCTGTTCTTCGAGAGCTTCATATTTGAAAGTACAGATCTGGATATAGACTCCAGGTCTCCCGTCAGGGGTCTCGCTGGGGCTTGCGAACCTTTCAATTCCAGCCTCTGCAGGACACATTATAACTGATGTCCCGAAGCCGGTGGCTTCAGTGGCCGCTACCTGGGCCCAGCGTTTTGTAACAGCTGTTATGAGCACTCTTGAAATTTTGATCGGAAACGCTTCTGCATATGTATCTTCGATTTCTACTCCATTGATTTCCATGAAAATCCCCTAGTTTACTTTTCATTATTAGTTTGGTATCCAGGTTTGATGTCTGCTATAAATTAGCGTATTTTAGCGTATAGCGTATTTTAGCGTATAGCGTATTTTAGCGTATAGCGTATTTTGGTATATTCCAGTATAATCCAGCACAGTCCAGCATAATAAATCATTTTTTAGCCTGCTTTTATAATTTTGAGCTATTTATATTAGTTTAAATTATCTTTTTTATACTGGTCGCTCACGCTCTGCTGGATTGTTTATGCCGTACAGAAAAAGTCACATAATCGTAGCGTTACTTAATCTCAGGCATACATTTAAAGTTTTATGGTACTTTTATTTTCGTTGATTTAATTAATCGGTTTCACAATTAGCGAATGAATGTCTATTATAATATTTATATCAAATATATAATTTTTCAAAGAAAAGAATTCTGAAAAAGTTAGAAAGGTGTGGTAGAACAAGATAAGAAAAGGTGTGGTAGAACAAGATTGGAAATCGAAGGGCTGGATATGTTAAAGTAAATCAGGAAATAAAAAGGTTGGATAGTATTGAAATGAATCAAAAAATTCGGTATGCCAGATAATCTATAGATTAATTAGAAGAAGATTTTAAAAGATGAAGGCTTTAATTTACCGTTCTCAGATTACTTTATCGCCTCTGAGAATTGTCTTTATAAGAAGATCGCCAGTAAAGGTATCAAGTATTATCGTGCGTCCGTAGTTTTCCCCTGTGTCTTCAGCTATGATTGATACTCCAAGTTTTATCAGGGTTTCTCTCGCGCACTTTATGTTTCTCTCACCTATATTCATATATGAGTTTTCGAACATGCTTGCGCCTCCAACTATTTTTGCCTCAAGTTTTTCTCTGGAACCACCTTTTTTTATAATTTCATTTACAAGGTACTCTATTCCTGCATCTGTAAATTTGGCAGGATTATCCTTTATCTTTGCTTTTTCTATATTCGGAAGCATGGTATGAAGAAGGCCTCCTATTCTTTCCTGCCTGTCATAGAGTGTTATGCCCAGGCAGGAACCCAGTCCGGAGGTTTTAATTTTTGCAGGGCTTTTAGCTATTGCACAGTCCCCTATACCCACTATAAATATGCCTGAATCGGTCAATTTATAAAAGCCTCCTTATGGTTTGCTGATGGCCTTTCATAATGTACTGGTTCGTATTCGGTAAGTCAGGAGTTTTGATCAACCATTGTACTAATTTTTTCTAACAGATGGTTCAGAGACTCAGGATCAAGCAAAATCAATATGTTTCCGTTAATTTTCTTTTCTTTTATTAGAAACTCTGCATCAAGGATGAGTGCAAAATCTGCTATATAACTCATCTCTGTAACCGCTGAATTGAAAATGGAATCAGACATATCGTATGTCACATAAGGCGCTGAAATCGAAATGTTAAGCTTCAAAAATTTCGCAAGAGAAGTTACATAGGTTCTTGCCAGGATATGACTAACTTCTTCAATTAAAGACAGATTTATAGGATCTGTCAAATCTCTGCTCGCCTTTTCACCCGAAAGGGTAAGGTAGAGGCTTTCTGCGCTATTTTCAGAAAAAAAGACAAGAATATAACCATTAAGGTCATCTTTAATACGCATTAATGTACCCAGCACAGGTGACTCTGAAAAGCCTGCAATTTTCGGTATATTTTCGATTAACCCAAATTTTGTATCGATAACTCTGGTACAGACAAGACTGTTTACTAGTCTGGAAAGAGAAATTGCTGAGTTTCCGATCCCTATATTTCCTATCTCTTTAAGTGCTCCATACTCAAATTCACTCAAGTTTTTAATCTTTTCCATGAGCTTCCCCTTTAATTCCCTTCAGATTTTTGAGATTTTTTAAGTTTTTTCAGGTCTCTCAGTTTTTCCAGGTCTTTTAAGTTTATTCAGTTCTCTCAGTTTTTTTAATCCTTTTAGGTTTTTTAATCCTTTTAGTTTTTAGGCCCCAGACTTTTCAGTTTTTCAGGTTTTTCAGATTTTTCAGATTTTTCAAAACCTTCAAATCTTTTAAACATACTAAGTTTCTTTTATATACAGGCGTTCTCTTGCGTTGTATGGCTTAAAACGGTTTGAAGCGGTTCCCAGCAGTGTCTCTGCCTTTCCTATCACAAAGAAACCTCCTCTGTTTAATGAGTGATGAAAATTAAGCTGTAGCTGTTCCTGAATCTCTTTTTTAAAATATATCATGACGTTTCGGCAGATTATAAGGTCAAAACGGTTTGTACAGGATTCAGATATCATATCATGATGTTTAAAACGTATCATACTTTTTAACTGATCGGAAACATGATACATCTCACCCTGCCTTACGAAATAGCTTTCTTTTGTACTGGCGCCTACATTTTTAAGCACATTTTCATGGTAAGCCCCTTTTCGGGCTTTTTCAAGGCTTAAATTATCAATATCAGTACCTGTAATGCTTATTCTATAGCTGTCCAAGTCTCTCCCAAGAACCCTGTGTAGCAAAATGGCAAGAGAATAGACCTCTTCTCCTGTTGCACAGCCCGCACTCCAGATACGGATTGATTTTACAAGCGAATCTGATCTGGATTTTATCAGAAAAGGAATAACTTCTTTTTCAATTACTCCGAAGGTTTCCGGGTTTCGGAAAAACTCACTAACATTTATGGTAAGGACTTTAATGAGATACTCGTGTTCTGCTGAGTTCTTCTTTAGCAGCCTGAGGTACTCTTCATAGCTCTCTGAATTGGTAGCTCTGACCCGGACATTCACTCTACGCTTGAAATGAGCTTCTTTATATTGCTCACAGTTAAAACCGGTACTTTCCTTAATTACTTTTTTTAACAGTTCGAATCCAGGATCTTCTTCGAGATTCCTGTCTGCCTTTAGACTTCTATCTGCTTTTAGATTTTTATCTGCCTTTAGACTTCTATCTGCTTTTAGATTTTTATCTGCCTTTGTTCTATCTTCACCTGTTTGTATGCTCTCTTTGTTTATTTTTACTTCTTCTCTACTTGTTTTTGTTCCATATTTACCATCTTTTATTCCATCTTTATTGCCCTTTACTCTCTCTTTATTTACTTTTATTCCATTTTTTCTTCCTACTCCTTCTTCATTTATCTTTACTCCACCTTGGTTTATCTCCATTCATTTTCTTTTTACCTGTAATTAAGATTCAGATTATGGAGTTAACATCGAGAATTAAAATAACACTCCCATCTCCCATAATTGTCGCTCCTGCAAATCCCCGAGTTCTTTCCAGCAGCCTGCTTTTAAAGCTTTTTATAATCACTTCCTGCTTTCCAAGCAGCGCATCTACAACAAGTCCTATATATTGCCCTGCTTTTTCTACTATAACGACGACCAGGCTTTCTTCTCTCTGAACAGCAGGTAACTGAAATAACTTACGCAGTCTCAGGAGAGGGAGCGCTTTTTCGTATACGATAATGACCTCTTCACCCCTGATATGCCGGATTTCTTCTTTACTGACCGAGATACTTTTTACTATACTGGTGAAAGGAATTGCATATCTTTCCATTCCGACCTTGACAAGCATAGCCTGATAAAGAGCGATTGTTATGGGTAATCTCAATTCGAATTTTGAGCCTAATCCGGGTTTTGATTCTACTTTTACAGACCCTCCAAGGCGTTCAATCCGGTTCTTTACGATATCCATTCCTACTCCTCTGCCTGAAAGATCTGTAACCACGCTGGCAGTACTGAATCCTGGTGTAAAGATCAGCTGTATTGCTTCTCTCTCCGAAAGCTGTTCAGCTTCCTCTCTTGAAATAAGTCTTTTTTCCAGCGCAGTTTTCCGAATTTCTTCTGCATTTATTCCTCTTCCATCATCTTCTATTTTGATAAGAGCATAATTTTGCTGTCTTGAAGCCGTAATTATTATAGTGCCGTTTTCCTCTTTTCCGAGTTCCATACGTTTTTCAGGAATTTCTATTCCATGGTCCACTGCATTTCTTAACAGGTGCACCAGAGGGTCTCCGATCTCTTCCATAATGGCTCTATCGAGCTTGATTTCTTTTCCCCTTATTATAAAGTCAATTTTTTTATTTTGCGCCCTTGAAAGGTCCCTTATCATTCTGGGAAAAATATTGGTTATATGATCCAGAGGCACCATTCTGATCTCTAACACTTCTTCCTGAAGCTCCCGGGTCAGTTTCTGAAAATCGGAAAGTGCAAGCTCCAGATCCTTTGATTTCGATTCTCCTGTAAGCTCTTTTACCCTGCTTCTGTTAATTACGAGCTCACCTACAAGATTCATCAGTTTATCTAACTGTTCCGTGCTGATCCTTGAACTCTGTATCTTTAGGCCCTGCATCTTTGAATCTTGTGTCTTTGAACCCTGTATCTTTAAACCCTGTCGTTTTGAATTCTGTGGTTTTGAATCCTGCTTTTTCGGACCCTGCGTGTTCGAGCCCTGTGGTTTTGGATCCTGTATTTTCGAATCCTGTATTCTTGAGCTCTGCTCATTTTTTACTCTAGAATCAGACCCAGAATAAGTGAAACCTTTCTTTTCTTTTAGTTCATCATTTATATTTTTGAGTTCATTTTCTTCTTCCTTTCTATCTTCCTGTTTTTCCTTTTTCCCTTCTATTTTTTTCTCTTTTTCTTCTTCTATTTTTTCTCTTTCTTCTTTTTCTCTTTCTTGCTCTATTTTTCGGTCTGCAGAAAAGGAATCTGACTCACTTTTTTGATAAATAACTTCTTCTGAAGGGTTATTTATAGTCCTGAGAGTTTTTAGAACTTCTTCGGCATCAGGATAAGATCTACTGTTTTCACTTCGACTATTTTTTTTCTCTTCGCTTTTACTCTCCGTATCCTTGCAGACATCTTCAATAAGTCCTTCCAGAGCATCCAGACATTCGAAGAAGATATCAATTAAAGAAGAATCAATGTTTAAGCGTCCAGTACGGGCACTGTCAATCAGGCTTTCCATCTCATGTGTTAATTCGACAATCTGCTTGAATCCCATGGTCGCAGCCATACCTTTGAAAGTATGGGCTGCACGGAACATTACATTCATTTGCTCCATATTTTCAGGATCCTGTTCAAGCACTAGCAGGGAATCACTTATTTCTTTAATATTTTTTTCAGACTCTGATCTGAAAATGCCTATATATTTTGACATATCCATGATTTTCCCTGCCCTTTAAGTCCTGAGATACCTGGAATTCCTAATTATTCTAAAAATTTCTAAAAAATTTCTTAACTCTTTACTCTCTTTTCTTTTTTCTTTGTTTTTTGTCTTATTTCTACTTTTTACTTTTCCGGCTAGTTTGCTTTTTCAGGCTAATCGAAAGGTAAATAAAAAAATTCTATCTTAACTTCATTCTATTAGTCTGATAATTTCTTCAGCCATTTTGTCCAGAGGAAGCACGAGGTCTGCCAGGTTTCGCCTTACAATCTCTCCCGGCATTCCGTATACCACACATGAACTCCTGGCTTCTGCGATTATTTTGCCACCCATTTTTTTAATCTCTTCAGCTCCATCTGCTCCATCACAGTTCATTCCCGTAAGGACAAGGGAAATAACTCTGGAGCCGTAAACCGGTGCAACTGATCTGAAAAGGACATTCACTGAGGGTCTGGATCCCAGTTCTTTAGGGCTGCAGGACAGATGTACTACTTCTTCTTCAGGGCCGTTTACTTTATTTCGTACAATTTCCATATGATAATTACCCGGGGCTATAAGCACAGTTCCTTCTTCTACTCTATCTCCTTCCTGTGCTTCTTTTACCCTGAGGGCTGACTTTGCATCAAGCCTTTTAGAAAGAGATGCTGTAAAACCCGGCGGCATATGCTGTACTACGAGAACTGCAGCTGGAATCTCAGCGGGAAATGAGCTTATAAGTTTTTCCAGGGCCCTTGGGCCTCCTGTGGACGCGCCTATCGCAAGTATATTTCTTACAGAGGCCGCTTTCTTCCTAAACCTGGTCTCTTTCTTCTCACCTTTCTCAGGATTTTGCAGTTCTAAATCTCGCATGCACTCCAGGTTTTTAAGGTTAGCTTTTGAAGCTGTCCTGACATTTCTGCAAATTTCCTCTGCCATTTCAGGCATACTTTGACTGAGGATACCCGAGGGTTTTTCGATTACATCTACTGCCCCATACTCAAAAGCTGTAAGGGTAATCTCTTCAGCTTTTTCTCCCAGAGCCGACACTATAACTGCAGGCGTCGGGCATTCCCTCATGATACGGGCAAGAGTCGTAAGACCGTCAAGAACAGGCATTACATTGTCCAGAAGTACTACATCGGGCCTGAGTTTCTTGACTTTTTCAAGACCGTCCTTTCCGTTGACTGCCGTTCCGACGACTTTGATCTTCGGGTCTTCGTTGAGAATATCGGAAAGAACCCTGCGAATTAAAGCAGAATCATCTACTATGAGTGCACGGATAGTCATCTCAAGCACTTTTTTGTTGAATCGTTTTATTTAAAACTCGTTTTTATTTAACTCAAGTATTTCGATTCAGTCTATCTTGATCCAGAACCCAGTTACGTAATCCAAAAACGGTGTTTAAGCCGGTAACTTGTGTTTAATCCGGTAACTTAATACTCAACCGGTAATTTTTCATTTAATGCAAATATTTTCTAATTAATCAAGTCATATTATATTTAATCGAGAGATTTTACATTTGAACCATTATCAAAAATCTTTCATCTGAAATTCGGATATTTAATTCGGAATTGATGCTTAACTTTAATAATCAATTATCTTATTGAGAAACAAATCATTTAATCCGGAACTAAATTATCCCGATCCCGAAATTTGCTACCAGTTAAGTTAATTTGGCTCAGCAATTTTTCAGTTAATTTGGCTCAGCAATTTTTTTGATTACATCGAGCATGCCATTGGGCTCAAAAGGTTTTACTATGAACCCCATGGCACCTATTTTCATGGATTCCGTTATCAAAGCCTGCTGCCCAAGAGAAGAGCACATTACTACTTTCGCGTCAGGGTCCATCACAAGAAGTTTTTGCAGTGCCTCTTTACCATCCATATCTGGCATTATTATATCCATTAACACAAGGTCAGGTTTTACCTCCAGGTATGTTTGAACTGCTTCTTCCCCATCACCTACCTCGGCAACCACCTCGTGTCCGTGCTTTAGAAGGATATCTCTAATTACCATTCGCATAAACTCGGCATCGTCCACGATCATTACTCTTGCCATCGATTTACCTTCCTTTATTTTTACTAAGTAAGTGACACCATTTTTATGAAAATATCTTATGGGACGATTGCGTTCTACTTTATATTTGAAACCGCCCTAAAATCATCTGCCCTCATAACTTCTTCTGGAATACACACAATTTCTTTTTTGAGGGTAATTTAAGAGTACTCAGAATTTCAGAATATCGTGCTAACTATGACTCTATTCCTTGTAGCTAGGTTCGCCGTAATCTGTTCTTTCAGCGTCTGTGCTGCCGAATAAAGATCACACTGAAACTGCCAACTATAGAATTTCTATTAAAACTGTTAACTAGAGGATTCTTAGTGGGGCAGCTAACTAAAGCATCCCGTTAAAGCTAAAATCAGAGGAGTCCTGTAAAGGTACACATAAGGTTGATATAAATGGATAACACAAGTTCTCTTTTTAATCAGGTCTCTCCTGATAATATGAAAAAGTATATACGAGACCTGCTATATTAAACTTTTTTAATTATCTTTAGTAAATTATATAGCTTTAAACCCGTCTCAATTTTGGAATGTCCCCATGTTGACAAACGTTTCTAAAAGTTTGTTAAGTTTAAAAATCCCTACTTAAATTGTCAGGGCTTGCTCATGCATAGAATAACATTAAAAGGCTTGGTAGTGGTGTTTTCATACCGCTGTAGGGCTGATCTTTTTCTGAAAACATATTAAAATAAAACAGAATGCTTTTATTTTTAATTTATATATTGATATAGTGGTATAAATCTTAATAAATAACTTTATATGAGACGGGAATTCATAGTATCTTTATTAAGTCAGGGAATTTACTGCTGTTTGCTATACCGCTATGCAAAGGATCGACACTGGGAACTAAATGTCTTTTTTTTGTCACTGAAACCCGTTTTATTTGGTGTTAAAATTTAGTTGTAAGTGTTTGAGCGCCAGCCTGCAGATTCCCACCAATTTGCCTTCAAATCATACAAATTATGTTCAGATGCGTAAATATAAGAGAAAGTTTGCTTGCGATAGAAAATTTATGCGAGTATATAATGGAATTTTTGCTAAGATGTGGGTAAAATATTCCATACAATTAGGCCATTTACCTGTTCCCTATAGTAAAAATCGTTTTACAAAATATCCCCCAGTAAAAACGATATCTCTGTAAGAACGGCACTTCTGTAAGACAGATTTCGTTCATAGAGTCCTTTAAGCAAGCACAGGAGTTGATCAAATGCCTGAAATCCTTATCGTTGAGGATAACCTGCTTAACCTTGTTGTTGAAGCTGATCTTCTGAAGTCCTGCGGATATGATCCGAAGAAGGCAAAAAACGGCTTTGAAGCTCTAGAAGTTCTAAGTAAGGTCAAAGTTGATCTTGTACTGATGGACATGGAGCTTCCAAAGATGCATGGTCTTGAACTGCTACAAAGAATAAAATGTAATCCTGATACACAAAGCATAAGAGTGGTTGCTGTCACAGGACATTGTGATTCCGAAAGTAAACAGAAATTTCTTAAAGCCGGATGTTACGCTGTCCTTTCCAAACCCATAAATTTTGATATTTTTGGATCGCAGGTCAAAGAGTTTCTTACAGTAACGAGTTATCTTACTGAATTTCCCTGAATGAAATCTTCAGAAGAAGTATCGTTGATGAGCGTGGACTTCCGGTCCTAATATTTGAGGCTCTTACTCTTTTCAAGAATCAGAAAATTTATGAATCCTTAAATAATCTACTTAAACAATCTATATCAAATCTTAAACAATCTATATCGAATACTAGTTGGGAAATCTGGATAAAAATCTTTTACAGTTTATATCTTTCTACTCATTTAAACAGGTACCGCATGCAGTTGTATTTCGGTTACAGGATAGAAAGGGTTTAAAGACGAAGAAGCTGGAAGTACGGGTGAAAAAAGATGTATAAAAGCACAAAAATAGGGCACGTGGTAATAGGATTTGCCCTACTCCTGGTTTTGATTTTTTTTGTGGGGTATACAGGTTATCAAGGTATGAACGAAGTTGAGAAAAAGAGCCGGGCTATCCAGAATATGACTTCTATTATGAATGATATGCAGGGCGCCCTGCAAGCCGAGGAAAGTTACATTATTCATGGCGATCCGGATTATAAAGGAAAAGTTTACTATTATCTTGATCATGTGCCCACACAGGCAGCGATATCCAAAGAAATATACATAGGCTACCTTGATCCTGTGAACCGCGACAGGATGGATATTGTTCTAGCAGCTTCCAGTGGTTTCCGGGAGGCTTTTGATAAATACGTTGATGCAGATGACGAACAGGCAGATATAAGAAACAAACTGGCTGTAAATAGTGAAAATCTAATAACAAATGCAGATGAACTTTCTAGAAACCAGATGGTTGAGTATAGGGAGGAATTCGAAGCTGGTTATCCAAATGAAACTCTCGAGAAAAAATTTGCCAATGCCGAGAGCGCTCAGCAGATCATTGTATTGACAATGAAAGCCCAAAGTGAGTATCAAAATTATGCTGTGAGCCCTGAGCAGCAATATGCAGATAACTTCGATATCTTTATGGAAGATATTATTGAACTTTCCACAGACTTAAACGGGCGAATGGAAAGACCTGAAAATATTGCCGCAGGAAAGGAAATACTTACAAGTGCGGAAAATTTTCAGGCTGATTTCGAGCAGTTTAAGATTCTAGAAGAAAGAAAAACAATTGAAGAGAAAAATATGACAGCTATAGCTGCCCGGGTTGGAGAAGTAGCTGCAGCTTCCAGTGCCGACCAGAAAGGAAAACTGGATACACTTATTGCGAACTCCATAAACAAGATCTTTCTGGTAACTTTTCTTTCAATGCTCGTTGGTGCTTTACTTGTTTTTGTCATTTTGAGCATTTACAGAAAGCCCATTTACGAACTGCTTGAAGCTGCTGATATGGTCTCGGAAGGAAACCTTGACGTTGACATTAAAGGCTCCTCGAGAAGCGAGATCTCTCAGCTTTCAGAGGCTTTTAAGGCAATGGTTGGAAACCTGTGCAGTCTGATAAAGGAAATTCAAGAAGGTTCACTGCACCTTGCCATACTTTCGGAAGAAATGTCCGCCTCTTCCGAAGAAGTGGCATCTGCATCAAGGAGGATTTCAGAAACCGCAGCTGAAATCTCTAATGGGGCGGAGGTGCAGAGCACAAAAATTATTGATATAACTCATGCAATGCAGGATATGACCCACAATATCCAGGAAGTTGCGGATAATACTCAGAAAGTTTCTAAAAGTACAAATCTGGTAAATGATACCGTTCACAATATCGGAAACGTGTCAAGGGACGTCCTGTTAAAGATGGACCTTATCCGCTTTTCTGTAGATGAAACTGATGTTGTTATTAAGGAACTTGATTCTAAGTCTCAGCAAATCAATGAGATCATAACTGTTATAACCAGAATTGCAGACCAGACCAATATGCTTGCACTGAACGCCGCAATTGAAGCTGCACGGGCAGGCGAACATGGAAGAGGATTCTCTGTTGTAGCCGATGAAGTCCGTAAACTCGCCGAAGAGTCCGGAAGTGCAGCCAAGAGTATTTCCAGGCTGATTGACGAGATCAGGAACAGTATCGGTGATACAGTGAAAAGCATAGAAGCAAGTAAAAAGAATGTGGAGAATGGCTCATTATCGGTTAGTGAAGAAGTTGAGATGGTTACTGGAATTGTCTCTACAATCAATGAAATCACAAATATGATAGAGGACGTAGCAGCTGCTACAGAAGAACAGTCTGCATCTATCGAAGAAATTACCTCTACGCTGGAAGACATATCCTCTATATCGGAGCAGTCCGCTGCGGGAACCCAGGAAACCGCCGCAGCTCTTGAAGAACAGAGTGCATCGATGTCTGAGCTTGCCAGTATGGCAAATGATCTCTCTTTACTTGGGGAAAAGATGAAAAAAGCCACTGAAAAGTTCAGGCTGGGCAGTTTAAAAGAGGAACCAGAAAGCATTATTGGCTAAATATGGCTAGTTAAATAACGGTTGATTAAATACGGCTGCTAAGTATGGTTAGCTAAATAATATCGTTAGATAACGGTTGGTAAATTACAGTTGGTAAATGTATGGTTGGTAAGTTACATTAGTAAATGTACGGTTGGTTTTAAATAAACTGGTTAAAATCTTGGATCGACCTTGGGGAATTGAAATGTTTAAGGAAAAAGCAGAAAAGGAAGACTCATCACTTTCTGAAGAATCACTTCAGCTGGTGGTTTTTGAATTATCAGGAGAAGAATTCGGGGTCAATATTATGCAGGTCTCCGAGATCATACCTATTTCAAAAATCACGCGTATTCCTCAGGCTCCTGAATGCGTAAAAGGACTAATCAACCTGCGAGGAAAAATTATTGTAGTAATAGATCTCAACAGGCGTCTTGGCTTCAGTTCCAGAGAAAATGACAGCCTGTCCAGAATTATTATAGTAGGGGTCAGGGATACGACGATTGGAATGATTGTAAACTCGGTAAACGGAATATTCAAACTACCTTTTTCTTCTATTGAACCGACTCCGGATATGATTAAATCGAAAATTAACTCTGAATATCTAACTGGGGTCGGAAAAGCGGGGAACAGACTTCTTATTCTTCTGAACCTTGCAAGAGTACTTGGAGAAGAAGAAATTGATGAACTGAATCAGCTTTCTTCTTCCGCTTCTTCCGCTTCTTCCGCTTCATTCCCTTCATCCCCTTCTTCTGAGCAGCTTCCTGAAGAGAATATCTAAAAACTTATAAGTGATATCTGACTGATGAAAACTTTCTATTGTCGATAATTTATTGTTTAATTTATTGTTTATAGTTTCAAAGAAAATTTAGATAAATATGCACCCTGTCCTTATTTTCCTTTTCGCCCTTATAGCCATACTGCTTCTTACAGCAAAATTCAGGCTTCACCCTTTCCTTAGCCTTATCTTTGTATCTCTTCTCACAGGAGTGTTTGCAGGAGAATCCATGCTTACTGTCGAAGTAATAACCCAGGGACTGGGCGGTGTCTTTTCCCGTTTTGCTATAATTATTACCAGTGGCAGTATAATCGGACCCTTGCTCCAGAAAACCGGCGGAATGTCTTTAATAGCGTCTGACATTATGCGTTTTTCCAGAAATTCTCTGTTTGCCCTGAACTTCCTTGGTTTTCTTTTTTCCGTGCCAACGATGTGCTATATCCTTGCCTATGTTATCTTTATTCCGATAGCAAAAGAGTTGGCTTCCAAGCTTAATAACCCCTCCATTTCCACTGCAACTGCCCTTGCACTCGGGGCCGTTGCCTCATTTAATCTGGTATACCCTTCCCCTGTGATTATTTCCGCAGCAGAAGAACTTTCAGCAAATACGGACACGCTTATTCTTTTAGGGTTTTTTATCGCTGTTCCCACTTCTACTGTAGGTTACCTCTATGCCAGAAGATTGGGAAAGATTGAAACTGTCAGAATTTCTGAAAACAATAATCAGGAACAGGTTCAGCCAAGATTTACAGAAGCAGCATTTACAGAAGTTGTAGAAGCTGCACAAAAGAACGAGTCAGGAGTAATACAGGAAAAAGCTATCGAAGCGAAGAGAAAAGATAGGGTACAAAGAAAAGATAGGGTACAAAGAAAGGAGAGGATACAAAGAAAGAGGATACAAAGAAAGGAGAGGATACAAAGAAAGGATGCAGTACAGAGAAGAGAAACTGGAAAACCAAACAGGCTTGAAACTTATGCACCGATTTTTTTCCTTTGCTCCTCATTCTGTTTCAGGCCGTCTTTGAGCATCCCTACCCCCTGTTTGTTTTTTTGGGAAACCCTAACGCTGCATTGCTTATGGGGTTTCTTCTTTCCATTATTTCCGGCAGATTACTGGGGTTTGCAATGGTTCAGGGTCCTGGTCGAAAAAGCTGTAAGGAGAAGTGGTGTTGTTCTGCTTGACCTGTGTGGGGGGAGGAGCTCTTGGCGCAACTCTCGCCATGACAGGGGCAGGAGAGGCCCTAGGCAGGTTTTTCCTACAGCTTAACCTTTTTTCCTCTCATATCCTTGTACCTTTTCTTGTTGCAGCAGCCCTGCAAACTGTTCAGGGGTCAAAAGTCGTAACTATGCTTATTGCACCATCCCTTCTTCTTCCTCTGGTTCCGGAACTTGGGCTTCCTGCGGAAATCCTGATCCTTGCAATGGCTTCAGGCACTTTCATGATCTCACATGTGAATAACCCATTCTTCTGGATTTTCAGAGAGCTGGCAGAACTTGAACCCTCCGAGGTTTTCAGGTCAAATACTCTTGGAGGCGCCCTGATGGGTGGGTGAGCTTCTTGCTGGTTTCCGGAGTGTACATCTTTTTCTACTGAATTTTCATATCCGCTTTTTTCATACCTGCTAGATTTCTATACTCCCCGGGCCTTGGCGAGTATTTTGTTTATTGTGTCTTCTATGCTTGCTGAGTTCTTTAGTTCTTCATACTTACCGGTCTTTTTATACTGGAACTTTATTTCTCAGATTTTAATATTCTTACTTTTTGCCAGAGGCACATTCCAGTTTCCTCTAAGTTTGATATCCTACAAATATAAGTTTGTAATTTGGTGTATAACAAACAATAAATACCAGTTTTTTATATTTCTCTATATGAATGAGCAAAATTATCCTGAATTTACAGGCCTTGAGCTCTCTCCGAGAAAGGCAGATTATCTCAAGCTTATTCTTGAAAAAAAAGGCACTGTAAAAACTACTGAAATTTCCTCCTGTCTGCAGGTCGATCCTTCAACAACAACCAAGACCTTAAGCGAACTTGCAACGGCTGGCTACCTGAACCATGTCCCATACAGGGGTGTGGATCTGACTGAAATGGGAAAGGCATATGCGGAATTTCTTGTCCGGAGGCACAGGATTTTGAGCCTTCTCTTTACTCATTATGGCCTCTCAACGGAGGAAGCATGTGCTGAGGTTTCTCGTTTTGAAACTTTTGTTTCCAGGGATGCTGTAAACAAAATCTGCAACTCGATGGGCCATCCGATGATCGGCGTATGCGGAGAAATAAGCCACGAGAAATGCTTTCATGAGGGGCATTATCATTAATTTCCAGCATTAATAAAGAGTTGAATGATAAAGAGTTGAATGAAATCCGCGTCTGGCTTTGAGACTAATTTGGGGTAATGCCAAAAAAACTCAGATATAATTTCAACTTTTGGGTATATGTCAAATTTATCTTACGCATATCAATCCTATTTCAGTCCCTTCCAGAAATAAATTAATTGAAGCAATAAAATAAAAATGAAAGTGAAAAAACAGGAGTTCAACTATGAAGCTAAAAATCATAACTATATTAGTGCTTTTGATTGTTGGTCTGAGCATTTTTGTCAGCGGTTGTACAGATTCCGGCGACTCACGGGATAATGAGAATACAGGACAGGAAGCCGAAATGTCAGAAACTGACGAGCCAATACTAGTTGCTGTAAGTGTTGTTCCTCAGGCTGAATTTGTAGAAAAAGTCGGAGGGGATAAAGTAAAAACCGTTGTCATAATCCCTCCCGGAGCGGACCCCCATACATATGAACTTTCTCCAAAGGAAGTCCAGGAAATTAGCAAAGCCAGCATGTTAGTGACAGTCGGAGTCGGTATGCCTTTCGAAGAGGTCTGGATTAACAAATTCGAGACCATGAATAGTGGCACTCTTATTGTAAATTGCTCCAAAGGGCTAGAACTGAGAGAGCTTGAGGAACACGACCATGAAGAGGAGGAAGAAGGAGAACGTGATGAAGAAAGCGATGAGGATCACGAAGAATTGGACCCACATATCTGGACATCTCCCGCAAACGCAAAGATAATGGTCGAAGATATTTATGAAGGACTTGTAAAACTTGATCCTGAAAACGAAGCTTATTATGCCCAGAATAAAGATGCTTACCTTGAAGAACTGGATGCTCTGGACGAGAGAATCCGCGAAAAGCTAGAAGGAAGCGAGGGAAGTAATTTCTTGGTTTATCACCCATCATGGGGCTATTTTGCCGAGGACTACGGGCTTAACATGATTTCCGTTGAGATTGAAGGAAAAGAGCCGAGTGCGCAGGATCTCGCGAAGCTTGTGGATCTTGCAAAGGAAAAGAATGTTAAAGTTATCTTTGTCCAGTCTCAGTTCAGTACGCGGAGTGCGGAAGTTTTAGCTCAGGAGATTGGCGGTGAGGTAGTGGCTGTTGACCCCATTGCAAAAGATTACATCACAAATATGGATAACGTATCCGATATTTTTGCCAGAAACCTTGTGTAAAACCTGTATTCAGGTTCTATATCTAAATATAAAAAGAACATAATTCGGGGTAAGATAAAAAAACGATATTATGAAGGAAGGGTAATGGAGAAGGTTATAGAGCTAGAGGATGTCTGGGTCCGTTACGGAAACCAGACAATCCTTGAAGCCATAAATCTGGAATTAAAAGAGCCCAATGGACTGCTCGGAATTATTGGACCTAATGGTGGAGGAAAGACCACATTTCTCAAAGTGCTCCTCGGGCTCTTGAAGCCCTATAAAGGCAGCGTGAAAATATTTGGGAAATCTCCGGAAAAAAGTAGGGATCTTGTAGGGTACGTTCCCCAGTACAAAGGTTTTGACTTTGATTTTCCGATCAGTGTCTGGGAAGTGGTCCTGACAGGCAGAATGAGCCATACGGGTTTTTTGAAAAAGTACAGTGAAGAAGACAAAAAGGCTGCTGAAGAGGCTCTGAGAACAGTTGAGATGTTCCAGCTTAAGGACCGGCAGATAGGACAGCTCTCTGGAGGCCAACGGCAGAGGGTTTTTATTGCCCGAGCTCTTGCCACAAATCCTAAACTCCTGCTTCTGGACGAACCCAACTCCGGGCTTGACCCTCACATGCAGGACGAACTTTACCGGCTCCTGGACCGGCTCAAGCATGAAATGGCAGTTATTATGGTCACACATGATCTCAGTGCGGTTTCTGTCTATGTGGACAGGATAGCCTGCCTGAACCGCACACTTCACTACCATAACTCGAGAGAAATTCCGGCTGAGGATCTGGAAGCCACCTACCAGTGCCCTGTCGAACTGATTGCTCATGGGGTACCCCATAGAGTGCTGGAGCAGCACAAAGGGAGTTCCTGAAGATCAAGGATTAGGTTCGAAAAACAGTCTCTCAAGGAGAAATAAAAAATGTTTGATCTTCTGCAATATACTTTTATCCAGAACGCCCTTGCAGCAGCAATCCTTGCAAGCGTTGCCTGCGGAATCATAGGCGCCTATGTTGTCGTCAAAAAGATTGTTTTCATCAGTGGCGGGATTGCCCATGCTTCTTTCGGAGGCGTAGGACTTGGGTATTATCTTGGAATCAACCCTATGTACGGAGTTCTTCCGTTTAGCCTGTTAGCAGCTCTTGTTATGGGTACCGTTAGCAAGAAATCAAAAATTCCGGAAGACAGTGCAATAGGCATACTCTGGTCTCTTGGAATGGCTCTGGGAGTTATCTTTGTCTACCTTACTCCAGGATATGCTCCTGACTTGATGACCTACCTCTTTGGAAATATTCTTACGGTCCCCCGTATTGATCTATATCTGATGCTTGCCCTTGACCTCATCATAGTGGGCGCAGTTTATCTGTTCTATAAGGAGTTTCTTGCTTTATGCTTTGACGAAGAGTTCACAACTGTACAGGGGGTTCCTACCGAAAAGCTCTACCTTTTCCTGCTCTGTATTATTGCCCTTACAATTGTTGTCCTTATCAAAGTCGTGGGCATTATCCTTGTGATTGCCCTCCTGACAATTCCTGCCACCCTGAGCCGTAAATTCACCAATAACCTGAAGCACATGATGCTTATCTCCATCGCCTTCGGGACAGCGATCAGTGTTACCGGAATAGGCCTTTCCTATGCTCTTGATGTCCCATCAGGAGCTACTATTATTCTGGTGCTGAGCCTTGTATATGGGTTCGTAGCTGTCGGGATGGATATGTTTGAGGGCAGACGCGTTTCGAATAGTTAAAAGCATGCAAATCAGGTTTACAGACATCTTTTGAACCTATCGGTATCTTTATTACGGGCGCATTTAATGACAGTTAAACCTGTTCACTAAAAGCTCGAAATTCATTTTTTCCGGGATTCGGTAAGTTGATTCATTATAGTTTACAGATCTCCTATAGTCTACAGATTCCACAACTTACAAATCTCACAGTTTACAGGTCCCACAGTTTACAGGTCTTATAGGTTCCGGGTTAGGGGCTCAGGTATATATTCTAGCATTCCTCAGTATATAATGCATTTAAGTAAATTTTAGGTAGAACTAAACGCAAGTTTCTGTAAAATTATATTTTGTCAGTTTTATTAAGACATAATTTTATATATAGTAAAATGCAAGAAGCCTATCGTTGAATCAAGTTTATTTGTACAACTTCAGGATCAGAACCTCAAGATCAGCACCCCTGGAGTGAATTAGTAATGGAAAAACGGAGTCCAAAACGGAATTGAAAAACGGAATTCAAAAACGGAGTCCAGACCTCCATGTGAAATGCCGCAAAGCCGCTTCTAGTGGGGAAGCGATGCACTTGCAGCAGGTTACGACAGCCTGCACAGGACAGATATCACTTGGATGCACTTCAGTTGATACACTTACGCTTCCATATCAAGCCGTAGGTGTATCTGAAAGCCACCTCAAAAAGGTAAAAGATAGGTTCCGTTATTATAGTACGGAAACTGCCAGATCTACCTCTGAAAAGATAAACGATAGAATATAAAACGTCATACCAGGGTGATAAAATGGACCGTGAGACAACCCGGGATCAAAATATTGAAGAAAACGAAACTTTTGACGGTGAAAACCTCAATCTTCCGGATATTCCTCTTCCGGAAACAGATAACGTCTTATACTCAATTCTGAACTCTTTAAATCAGAATATCGCAGACTTTTATACGTTTGTGAAATTCAACAGCTACCTCGCCGAAGACCACCTCAATGTCGAGTTGCTTAAAAGAAGCATGGGTATTCACAGGGACTTTACAGCCCTTTTTCTACACACCAAAGAAGAACTGGTGTTTACCTACCCTGAATTCATAGAAAAAACAGAAAAGCTGCTGTTTAAAGGGGAAGTTGGTACTGACTGCATAAAATACACACACAGAGTGTGCAGATCAATAAGTGATTATAAGATTGCCCTGCATCGAGAAGGTTATTTGCCAGATCTCAGAAGACAGCTGCCACTAGTTGATATTTAACTATCTGGGAGCTTACTTTTTCTATTCTTTTTTCCATTTCATTTTCACTTATATAATTTTTTTGCCAGGACTCTCAAGTTTCATAAAATCCAGATTTTGTAAAATCCAGATTTTGTAAAATCCAGATTTTGTAAAATCCAGATTTTGTAAAATCCAGACTTTGCAATTAAAGTTGATTAAAATCTAAAGCTTTTTAAAGGGTTGACACCTTGTCAAAGACTTCTAATAATTACAAAATAAGTTCTTCTGTTTTATTATTTTTGTCTCCAACTTTCTGGATAATTTACAGTACCTCTGGAGGTTTATATCAAATTTTCAGTACATCCGTAATCTTATATTTATGAAAAGATATTTGGCGTGCAAGGCATCTGTGAAAAACGGCAGCCTAAAAAACGATTATTTTAAAAAACGAAATCCTTAAAAACGGCGACTAAAAAACGAAATCCTTAAAAACGGTGACTAAAAAACGAAATCCTTAAAAACGGTGACTAAAAAACGAAATCCTTAAAAACGGCGACTAAAAAACGAGATCCTTAAAAACGGTGACTAAAAAACGAAATCCTTAAAAACGACATAAAAACGGCATTAAAAAACAGATGCCTATTAATTCGATATGTAAATCTTTTTTAGATTAGTTAGCTTCAAACGTGGTCGACTCTTTATTTTAATTGTTTAATACTTTCTAAGCTCTCACGTCAAAATAGGAGTTTTTGTGAGTCTATACCATCTTAACTACCTTAATTTCATCGTAAGGCCTTCTAAAACTAACTCTCGGAAAAATACTTTTATTTCTATTTTTTGTTTGCTGCCATTTGAATGAGCCAAAAAAACCTCACTGTTGTTGAACGTCTCTTTTTGGATTGAGAACAAGATTGAGAATAAAAGTGTATAAATTAGATGAAGGAATTAAGCCTTCATCTAATTGTTTTCTGAATTGAGTTCGATTAATTCTTTTTTACGTGATTTCCTCTGTTTTTACTTTCTTTTATGAAGGAATATAAACAGGAGTATTGCAAGCAGCCCGATTATACCATAGATTACCAATCCAGGAATACCTTTGCTTTCTTCCTGTTCTGGCACCTTTTCAACATTTGCTTCTGCATTTCCGATGTTTTGTTCAAAGCTTTTAATTTCAGGTTCAAGCAATATTTCAGTGCCAGTTTCTCCTGCGTTATTTTCATTCATTTCAACGTCTTTGGCAGGTTTAGAGAAGACATGAGCATTTCCATTGCCACCATTGCCACCATTGCTGTTGGCACCATCATTACTGTTGGCATCATCACTACTGTTGACGTCATCAGTTGAGGTAAGGACAATCGGCTGTTTTACACTGCTGCTTTCGTCCGGAAGCTCGTTGCAGCTTACCGTTGCAGTATTGTCGATAAACCCGTCCCCTCCGCCGTTACTGTTTATGTCCGTCTGAGTTACCGTATAGTTCCCTACGAATTTCCATGTCTCTCCGGGATTCAAGACTCCCGGTCCGATTTCATCTCCTGTCGGTCCTATCAGTGTAATCATCGGGTCGCTTACTGAAACTCCTGTCAGGTCCGTGTTGCCTTCATTCTTCACCAGTATCTGGTATTCTATTATGTCTCCAGGTTTGTTGATTATATAATCTCCAGCCTGATCGACTCCAATTATTGATTTGTATATGCAATAATCCTGTTTCTTTTCTATCGGGTATTCTTCTGCCGAATCTTCTTCTGTGGATGCTTTTTTTATTATTACTCTTACACTATCAGATTTCGGATCCAGCTGATTGCAGTCTACCGTTGCCACGTTATCGATGTAGCCATAACACTTGCTTATGGTATCTGAGTCACAGCCTACCAGTGCAACGTTGTTGATATTTCTATCACATTCTCCGTTGATCTCTATGTCTCCCTGTGTAACCTTATAGCTGCCAGTGTATGTCCATATCTCTCCTACATCCAGAATACCGTTGACATTTTTTGATTCTACCGGCCCGTTCAGCGTTTTAATCAGCGGGTCAGTGACAGCTACATTAGTCAGGTCGATATTTCCGGTGTTTACTACTGTTATCCGGTATGTTATGACATCTCCAGCCTCTGTGACACTTGCAGTCGGTCCTCTGCAGTCAACATCTGTGACGCATTTTTCGATCTTGTATGCCGGGCAGGGCTCAAACACCGGAGATGCCTCTATAGGGGCTCTCGCGCTGTCGGATTTCGAATCCAGCTGGTCGCAGTCTACCGTCGCCACATTATCGATGTATCCATCGAATCCACCTTCTGTGTCAATGTCTTGCTGCGTAACCGTGTACATTCCTGTGTATGTCCAGGTTTCCCCAACTTCCAGTACATTGTCCTTATTCTTTGACTCCACTGGCCCTGCCAGATTAATCAGTGAGTCAGTGACAGCCACGTTTGTCAGGTCGGCATCTCCGGTGTTAGTCACCACTATTGAGTATGTGATTACATCTCCAGCTTCTTTTACGCTGGCTGCCGGCCCTCTGGAGTCCACATCCATGATAGATTTTTCAATTTCATATGCCGGATTGGGCTCATAAACTGGAATTATTTTTATGGGCACAGCTGCACTGTCACTTTCCGGTCCAAGCTGATCGGAATCAACTGTTGCTATATTCTCTATAAATCCGTCCCCACCGCCATTCGTGATAACGTCTATCAGGGTTGCTGTGTAAGTTCCAGTGTATGTCCAGGTTTCTCCAACTTCAAGAATCTCATTTGAATTTATAGACTCAACTGGACCTGTAAGATTTCCAATCAGAGTATCTGTAACGCTTAAATTAGTCAGATCAACATTTCCAGTGTTTGTTACATTAATCTGGTAGCTGATCACATCTCCAGCTTTTGTCACATTTCCTGTTGGTCCGTTTCCTGCAACATCTGTCACTATTTTATCGATAGTGTAAGAAGCGTTCTGCTGAATTGGCACCTCTTCACTGTCTTCCTGTGGAGGTAACTCTTCCGAATCAACCGTAGCTGTGTTGTCGATGTCTCCATCACCACCACCATTACTGTTTATGTCCTGCTGAGTTACCGTGTAAGTTCCAGTGTAYGTCCAGGTTTCTCCAACTTCAAGAATATTATCGTTATTCAGAGATTCAGCTGGACCTATAAGATTTCCAATCAGAGGATCTGTAACG
>NZ_WJBI01000028.1 GCF_020804225.1 Methanosarcina sp. DH2 | reverse complement strand
GTGCAGCAAATGTTTTGAGTCCTACGTCTACTCCGATGAGAGTAGCATGAGAAAAAGGTTCGGGTTCTGGTAGTTCTATTCCATCATCCGTTAAGACGCTCATATAGTATTTTCCAGTAGGAGTTCTCGATACTGTTAATGTTTTCATCTCTCCTTGAAAAATGTCTCTGTGCATCTTAACTTTTATCCAACCGAATTTAGGCAACTTAATTTCTGACTTTTCTACATTAAGATCATAATGTTGTGGAAGCTGGAAAGAAAAATGATGATCCTTTTTGCTTTTTCTTTGAGGATAACCGAATCCGAAATTGAAAAAGTTTGTGAAAGCTTTATTTAGATTTCGGCTTGCTTGCTGAAGTGCCCCGGCGTTAATCTCTTTTAGCCAGGGATATATTTCTTTTAGAACTAACAAGTGATTATTAAGATCAAATTCAGAAATACTTATTCTACACTTTCTATATAATGTAGATTTAATATKTAGAAGTTTGTTATAGACGAAMCGAGTACTACCGAAGTGTTTTTCCATAAGAACTTTTTGTTCTTTGTTAGGGTAAATCCTGTATCGRTTTCCTCGTTTCATTAGCATTATATATGTTTTGAAACTATGTTAAGATTAACAGATGTACTATCTGCAGGATTTCGGGAAGTCGACGGCTTTCATCCCCCACCTGTTCGATCCGATAAACCGGATCTCCTGAAGAGGGAGTCTTCTCGCCTTACGAGATAAATTGAAAAAAGCAATGCCTCCTGGCCCGAGAAATTGTCCTCTTGACCTCTGTAACCGCTTTAAATCCACAGGTTAATATAGGACGCCTCCTCTCCGGCTTGTCTGGCAGTCCTGAAAAATAGAGAAAGAAGACAGAAGAAACAGAAAGTCGAAAAGTAATCTCTTATAGACTTCCCCTGTCATTTCTGTCGGTTAGTTTTTTGCAGTGTTCTCAGTAGTTTTCACTTTCTGGCTTTCTCTCCATTCCTTTCCCTCCATTCTTTTCTCTCCTTTCCTTTCCCTCCTTTTCTCTTTTTTGTCTGAAAGACCGCTCTCCTGCGTCGAGCGTTACAGGAACTACTCAGTATAGTGAATATTGTCGTATGGGTCAGAAATATCAGCCATGTAACGGTGGACGACTTTTATTGAAAAAGGAATCAAAAAAGTGAAAGGGAAAATGATTTCCCCTCACTGAATCAACGATGCGGGTTTTTATCCTCCTTTATCCTCCTTTATCCTCCTTTATCCTCCTTACTGCTTTTTCAACAGGAATAGTACGGAAAGAATTCCTGCAACTGCAAAGACAAGCCCAAACCCCGGGCTTTTCTTTGTTTCTTCTGAGGTCGTATCCGGAACTTCGTTCCCCATTATTTGCTGTGCAGCTGTATCAGACCCGGAAGTTTCTGTCGGCGTTATCGTAACAGCACCTTTCTTTTCTCCTGTAATCGAATAGAAGGAAAAACCCGGAGTTTCGGCCCTGAAGTAGAGGAATTCGTCATCTTCCCCTGTTTTTTCAGTTTCGAGCTGGGTCCAGGCTTTGTCATGGTAACGGTTCAGGACGAGCCTTGCTTCATTGATATTGTTTTCATCCACCCAGCTGCGGGGAACCTTAAAGTCGATCATGGCACCCTCAAAATTACCGGATTCTCCGAAAAACTGGCTCCCAATTACTATGTTCATATACTGGAAGACCATGCCTTCAGGACCTTCCAGAACCGTTTTTGGCAGACCACTGAGGATCTCAACTTTCCCGGTCACGGTCCCTGCACTGGTCCCTGAAACAAATCTGATACCCATAACACTGCATCCGGGTTCGCTGAATGTAAACTCTGCCTGCTGGCCTTCGATTATCTGCTGCCTGGAAACGCTAGCTGCCAGGACATTGACGGAAGACATTCCCGAAACACCTCCGAAAAGGGCTGACCGGCTCCCACTGCTTCCGCTGCTTCCGCGGTATTCTTCTTCCTCCTCTCCTCCACCATTGGCAACTTCAGGAGGGTTGTAGAGGGGGAAGCTGTCAGACTCGTTTTCGGAGCCAGGAATTCCGTAAGGGGCATCACAGAAACCGTCTCCATCTGCATCCGGAGTGGTTTCGGAAAAACCTGTCCCCTGTGGGTTTGCCCAGCAGTTGCCACCTATATGCAGGTCTCCGAGGATGTTTGGCCCTTCGGTCCTGCTGGTATTCCAGGTGTTTCCGGCACATTTTCCCGAGAGGCGAATATTATCCGAGTTCCTGAAAAGATTATTGTAAATGCTATTGTTCCCTGAATTATACAGGTATATGCCCCTTAAATTGAGGCTAACGACATTGTTATCAAAGCTTGAGTTCGTCGTGTTGTAGAGGAAAAGGCCGTATACATTGTGCTCAAGAACCTGACCTCTGACCGTTATGTTCTCGCAGTCAATAAGATACACGGTCCCTGCATTGGAAGAAGCATCGAGCACTTTATCGGATTTTCCTGCAAGGTAGTAAATTGGCTTTCCGTCCACAAGGTTGCTGGTATCGATATCATTCCCACTACTTCCTGAGATAGCTTCTGCCCCGAAGTTGTATTCGTTGCCTGAAAGAAGATTGTTTTTCAGGGTGCAGGAATCAGCAAGCAGCATGAGCCCAAACTCGTTTTCCGAGATCCTGTTGTTATTCAGGTCATTATTTTCTCCTAAAACAAAATAGATTCCATGAACATTATTCTCGACAGTGTTATTTGAACAGTTGCTGCTGCCGTCGACCAGTCCCATGATCCCAAATTCGTTTTCGGATACTGTGAGGTTATAAAGGGTGGAATTCGAAGAATCGGAAACGAAAACCCCGATTCCGTTCTTTTTGAGCACCAGGTCCCTTACCGTTACATTTTCACAGCCCATCAGGTAGACGGTGCCTGCATTTGAAGCCGAATCGAGGACAAGGTCCGACTCTCCCACAATGTAATATATCGGCCTGCCGTCCACCAGGTTACTGGTATCGATATCGTTCGGAAGAAGGTTTCCAAACCCTGAATAGTCACCCATAAAGTTGAAAGTGTTGTCCTGCATTGAATTGTTTCTCAGGACATTTGCCTCTGAACCCGCAAGCCAGAGCCCCAATTCTTCACTTCCGCTTATGGTGTTGTTGCGCAGCTCGTTTCCATTACTCATGCCCCGGACCGCAATCCCATATCCATTGTCCAGCAGTTCATTTTCGTAGAGTTCGTTTCCTGAGGCTTCATCCAGCCATAGCCCGCAGGTAGAAACCGAACTTATGCTGTTATTAACTGCAGTATTGTTCCCGGAATCCTCAAGGTAAATCCCGAATCTTCCTCCGGTCACAGTATTTCCGGATAGGGTACAGTTTTCGGACTCGCTTAACCATGCTCCGAAATAACTGTCAAAAAGGACGTTCTCGCTTAAAATGCAGCCGGATACCCCTTCCATATAGATCCCTGCAATATATCCTTCTGAAGCTCCGGACACAGTAAACCCGCTGATCGTTACGGAATCGGCAGTTACATTGAAGATATGTTCTTCAGGAGCAGCCGCATGGACAATTGTATCATCAGGGTTCCCTGATGATGAAATGATGCTAATCGATTTGTTCACCTTTACGTTTTCCGTATAAGTACCCGGGCTTACGAGAAGTGTGTCTCTTTCCCACGCAGCATCTACAGCTGCCTGGATCGAGGAAAAAGCCCCGGATCCGGGACCCACAGTGAGGGTAATTGGAACTCCCGGTTCTCTGCAAACTGGCAGGTAATCCTTACTTCCGGTGAGGGAATTGATAATGTAAGGAGTGTCTCCTATCCCGTTTCCGTCAGCATCAGAGCCCGCATAATCGCTCCAGTAGTTTCCAGCGGTTGTATTCCATATGTTGTTACCTGTATCCTTAACATTCTTTGTGTTATTGAAAGAATTACCGTAGATGGTGTTATTTGTAGCTGCGGTAAGCCAGATCCCGAATTCCGAGTTATTTGAAATGGTATTGGCAAACAGTATATTGTCTGAAGTTGAAATTTCCCCTGTCCAGCCCTCAAGCGTTATGCCGCGGGTATTTTCCACAACTATGTTTTCTGAGAGAGTGTTGTGCTGGCTTATGGTCAGGAGAACTCCACTTTCATTGTTAGAATTTGCATTGTTTGCTGTCAGGACGTTGTAATCCGAATCAAACAGATCTATCCCAAGATCACTACCCGCAGCAGTATTTTCCACGAAAGTATTGTTATTCGAGCAGTCAGCCCGAATTCCTGTGTATCCTCCTGAAGCATTATTGCCGTTTATGGTGTTATTCCTGGCTTCGTAAAGATATACGCCGTATCCCGAATTTTCTGACAGGGTGTTGTTTGCAAGGATGTTTCCTGAAGAGGCTTCCAGATAAATCCCCAGTGAATTCCCCGAAAATTTGTTTCCATGTACAGTATTGTTACCGGAATCTGTAAGGCATGCTCCGTAGTAGTTGCCGGATAATGTATTGTTTTCGAGTACTGCTCCTCCCGTTCCGTAGAGGTAGATCCCGAACCTTTCATCATGGAATACAAGGTCCCGGACTGTTATGTTCTGGCAGTTAAGCAAACAAACAGAACCTGCATATGATCCTGAATCCAGAACATAGCCTGAGACTCCGGAAAGGATATACAGGGGCTTTCCATCAAGAAGGTTGCTAGACTCCACATCAGGCGCGCTTTGCGAAGTACAGCTCCCTTGAATTCCAAAGTTGTAAGTATTATTTTCCAGTATATTTTCGGAGAGTGAGTTCCATTCTGAATCTACAATGTAAAGCCCGTAGGAGTTTGAACTTGCATGGTTCCCTGTAAAGTTCAGGCCGGAAGAACCACTGATGTAGAATGCGTATCTGTTATCTGACGAACGAATGTTCTCAACATGGGAATCCGCTGAACTGTAGAAGTAAAGCCCGTAGAGATTTCCTGAGAGGTTCAGGTCCCGGACTGTCACATTCTGGCAATTGATACAGTAGACTGTCCCAGCATTTGAACCTGAATCAAGGATAAGGTTGCTTTCGTTTACAAAGAAGTAGATAGGCTTTCCGTCCACAGTATTGCTTTCGTCAATATCGTTTGCAGTTGAAGCTCTTGGAAATGCAAAATTATAAGAGTTGTTTTCCATTCTGTTATTTTGCAGGGTATTTCCTTCCGATGAGGATAGATAGATTCCATAATTATTGGATTCAGCCGTGTTTCCTTCCAGGGTGCAGTTTTCTGAAAGAATTACATAAAGCCCACAGTAGTTATCTGAGAGCACATTCTGGCTTATATTACAGTTCTTGACTTCATAGAGCCAGATCCCGGCTGTGGAGTAAGCGGAAGAAGACAAAGGTTTAGATCCTCCGCTTACGGAAAAACCTGAAATGTTTACCGAATCTGCCGTTACGTAGAACACAGAATCCTTAGAATTTGCAGCTCTTACTTCCGTATATTCTGGTCCGGACTCGGAAAGGATTGTAACAGCCCTGTCCACATCCACGTTTTCGGTATATGTGCCGTTGCGGACAATGATTGTGGCTCCAGGCGAAGAAGCGTCAACAGCGTCCTGGATAGAAGTGAAATCAGCAGGCTCGTCATCATCCACGTAGAGCAGGGAAGAGTTAGTTACATGAACCCATTCAGTTTTTTCAAGGGTATTGTTTCCATATTCATTTTCCACATGGAGTGTAACATTATACTTCCCGGCTTCCGTATATTTATGAGTAGGGAAACGGTCGGTGGAAGTGTTTCCATCCCCAAAATCCCAATTCCATGCCATTGGGGAAAGAAGGCTTGCATCAATAAATCCTACTATGAGGGGAGCCGGACCCGAGGTAACATTAGCCGTGAAGGCAGCTTCTGCCGTTTCACTCCTGTTTGTGAAAGCTTTGATGCAGACATTTGTGTTTTCCATAGCCAGAGCAGTATCTACCCAGTTCTCCCCATTCGGGCTGAAAAAGCTCTCTCCAGGATTCGCACTGGCTTTGCTGCTGTACCCTTCAAGCGGGAACTCAACCGCCACAGGATAGGAGTATTCAGGAGTGGTAAATTTTACGACTACTGAAAAATTCTGCCCAGTCTCAAGCTGGACTGCTGATCCCAGGGATATGGTATGGTAACCTGCAAGAGCAATCGTCCCGTTAGCAGAAGTTTCGGCTCCTGCAGAATTTACAGGTCCGGAAAGCGGATCAGTGTAGACGTAGATTTCATACTCCGTACCTGTGGCAGGAGTATAGAAACTCACAGCTTCAAGGGTTTCGGCTTTTTCGGCTGTGAAAACGTTGGCTGCCCAGGCTGTGCTGCTTCCTGAGACCCCGATACTTTCAATCCAGCCCAGAGGGTCATACTGATATACATGGGAATAGGAATTCAGGTCTTCTGTCGTATGAACGTTATTTGCACTCCCGATGGCAGTATCGTAATAAGAGATATAAAAGAAGCCTTCCTCTCCCCAGTTTGTACCCCAGGAATTTTTAACAATAAATGCTCCGTCTCCGGGGGCTGCAGGGTTGAACTTATTTCGATCAAATGAATCATCCCAGCCTACGAAGCCTATCAGATGGTTTTCATTATTCGAGCCTGTGTAATAATAGGTGCAGTTGGCAGCGTCATAAGCATCCGGAGAGTAATAAATTACAGAGCTAACCACCCCATAATTCATCAGGGCCCATTTGATCAGGTCGTTATCTTCTTGTCCGTTTCTTGCCGGAAGGAAGAGAACTTCCTTTATTCGTTTTAAGGAAGGAAGGTCTGTCGGGGATATCCCTGAGTGAGAATCATAAGGGTCATCGGTTTCACTTACCGGGCCGCTCCAACGGGCTAAGTAAGCCGTGGTCATAAAAGCATTTCCGCCGTCATCATAAGTGCGGTCAAAACCTTGAGGATATTCCTCGGAAAGCAGGTTTTTTACGTTATTCTCGGAAAAATCCATGTTTTTTCCTTCTGCTCCGAGGATATAGGATTCCAGGGATGCATAGGCTCCAAATGCCCAGCAGCTTCCTGCATCCATCTGGTCCCGAATAGGGCTCACGCGCCCTAAAGTCCTGAGGTTATAAGAAACAGGATAATTACCCTCACCTTCCAGATTTTCAACCGTTTTTAGGTGTGAAAGATCTACAGGGGCGGGGAGGAAGCCTGTAGCTAAATTTTCAGTCTCTTCTTCAGAAGCCTCACCTGAGGTCAGGAGTATTCGGCCCTCATTCAGCTCTTCACTTTCCAGATACTCCTCAAATTCAGGATTCAAAGGAGCAAAGGAAAAAAGTTCCGAAGAATAGTTTCCAGATGGAATAGATCCATTGTTTCCATAGGAATTGGATTCATTATTTTCAATTGCCATTAAGATATTATTTTCAACCACAGTCAATCTACTATTTTCTGATGTTGAAGATATATTTTCTATAAAAGTTAGGTTTTCTGAAATTGCTGCCGCCTGCCCGAGCAGGAGACATATCACAGCAAGAGAGAAAAGACACAATTGTTTTTTTAACATTTCATGGGCACCTGTTTTTTGATTTTTGATCATTTTAAAGTTAGAGAGCCGTTAAATTTCACGATAATAATAAAAGCTAAATGATCAATAAATCTCCAAAATTAACAACAATTTTTGCATAATTAAGGAGAAGACAGTGAAATATTTTTAATATATTATATGTGTTAAGTGTTTTGGTATTTTTCATATGTCTTGACAAATCGCTTAAACTAAAAGGCTTCAGGAGTAAGCTTATCGCAGATCACGTAAAATAGAGGATAAAAGGTGAAGTCGATTAAAGGATAAGGATTGGGTGAAAAATTGGAAGCACTGGTTATAATAGACATGACAAACGACTTAGTGTTTGAGAAATACGAATACGAAGGTAGGGAATACAAAGGAAACCTAGTAGCCCCCTCTGGAAAAGAGATAATTAATCCAATAGTTGAGCTTGTGAAAAAAATTCTCAAGAGGGGTAATCCGGCTGTACTCAGGCTTCCGAAAGACCACTACAATGCTTTCACAAATCCGAAACTGGAACTGGAACTTGCGGAACTGGGCATTGATGAGGTGTTCATGACAGGCCTGGTTGATGAGGTATGCATTTACCAAAACGCGCTTGGATTTCTAGAAAGGGGTTTTCGGACAAACGTCGTAAAAGGCTGTACTGCTCCCTTTGATCCGGAAAAAGGAAAAGAAGCTCTGGAAAAACTTGATGCCTGTGGAGCAAAGATGGTTGACGATATTCCTGCGGATATAGGCATAATCTTGCTTCTCGAAGACGAACACAACGAAAATTCGAAAGAGATAAAATCAGGCAGCTGGCCACCTCATAGTATGGAAGGAACACCCGGAGCTCTTACAATTAAACCTATCAGGGAGGCGCTTGAGGGCAGGAAATAAAATACCAGTAAAAAATACGAGTAAATAAAAATGAAAGAAAAAATTCAAGTAAATAAAAATGAAAGAAAAAATTCAAGTAAATAAAAATGAAAGAAAAGACGGGGAATAAAAGGCAATCCGGAAATCTATCTCGATAATGCGAGAGAACTCCTTCCTCGACGATCGGATTTATCCGATCTGGCAGGTGGGAGGGAGAGCCGTCAACTTTTAAACGAAATACATTCTAAAGAAAATTATATGACCTTTTAGAATATATTAACATTATATGCTAAAAGCCTACAAAAGCCCTGCTTTTTTCCTCTACTATTCAGCTTTGCCTCTCACCTTTATAACTAAGCTTTTATCACCGGCTTAGTCTGGCTCAATTTAATACCCTTTCTTCAAAGTTCAACACATATTCGTTTTCCTCAAACTGTTTTTCTTTCGGTTCTTCAATTGCCTGCGGTTTTCTTTCCGAATCCTTTTTAATATGAAGTACCCGCTGTGGGAAGGGAATTTCTATGCCATTTTCTTCAAGGGTTTTTTTAATATTCCACAGGAGCTTCGTTTTCAACCCGAACCATTCGCTTACAGGCGCCCAGATCCTTACAATAATATTTACCGAGCTTTCTCCAAGCTCAGTAACAAAAACCGAGGGAGAAGGGTTCAGAAGAGCGAAGGGCTCCTTATCTATAAGTTCTTTGATCAACCATATTGCGGCACTGGCATCATCACTATAGCGGATTCTGACAGTGTATTCAAACCTTCTTACAGGGTGCCCTACAATGTTTGTTATGTTTGTGGTAAAGACCTGCTGATTGGGCAGGCGGACAAGGAGCCCGTCATAGGTACGGATAAGGGTGGAGATTATGCGGATATCGGTAACATAGCCAGCTGTCCCGTTGATTTCTACCTGGTCCCCTATTTTTATAGGTCTTTCAAACATAAGGAAACAGCCCGAAACCAGATTTCCAACGATGTTCTGGCTCGCAAAACCGAGGACTATACCTGCAACTCCTCCTGCAAGCAGGAGCCCAGAGGGGTCAAGCCCGATTAAAGGAAGTGTGGAAATGAAAACGACAATAAGAGAACTATAGTAAAGGAGCTTGAGGATAGGCTCGCCTACATCCTTGCTGACCCTGTCTTTAAGAGACCTTCGCAGGTAAATTGTAAGAACTCTGGAAAGGAGGACAGAAAACGAAAGAATGACTATAAACTTTATCAGGTCCCCCAGAGTAACTGGACCTTTTGAGGTAGGATACAGGACAAACTCAAAAAAATTAATATCAGGCATAATCTCAGGCAGGATCAAAAGCCCCACCCCATATAAAATTTAAGGGGTACAAAACCAAGCTTCCGGAGGCCATAAACGCCAAAAGCCTCTTTCCTGATTTTTCGGTCTTTCACAAGAGAACCTTTCATCTCTCCATTAATGGGCTGCATCTCGAAACCTGTTTCAGCTGTATTCCTGTTGAGGATGTCCATACGGGCTTTCATAAAAACGTCCCCGTCATAGTACAGTTTCATCCCATAGGCACTGAAAACGGCTTTTGAGATTGAAGCCCAATCAGAGGAGGTGTTTCTGAGAGTTAGTTCCATAATTCCTTCTTGCAGGGGGTTAAGTGAGGGAGAAACCGAATATAACCTGCTTTTCCAGTGCTTACAGACAACTCCATTCGAAACTTCTCCATAAAGAGTAAACTTCTGCCTCACCAGGGTGAAAACATCTATAAGTTGAAGGCTCTTGTTTTCGCTTTCCGAGATAAAGACGCCTATTTCTACCGGAAAAGTCAAAAAAATCTGTTTTTTCTCCCCCCCTGCAAGGAGCAGGGTTTTTTCAAATTCTATCAACAGATTTGGGGTAATTTCTTTCGGAGTATTCAGAGGTTCCACAGGATTAATGATAATTCGCTTTCTATCTCCAAGAATAAGCTTTTCCACTTCATCTCTTCCCAGGGTCCTTCTGTATGTCCATCTGTCCCCAGTTCTTTCTACGGATACGGAGATTCCTTCCTGTTCTACTGAAAATGGGGGGTCATAGTAGCCGTACATAGTATTCCAGCAATTAACATATTTCAATAATTTCTAATTAATATTACATCCTAACCATTATAAAAAAATTACTTTAAATAAATTTTGCAGGACTGTAGAAAAAAGATGGGTCCTGATTAATTGATAGGTAGATTAATTGATTGACCTGTTCGGAATCCCTGAGAGCCTTTCAGTTTTCTTTCCCTGCGCTACGAGGGGTTCAGGCCAGCCGTCATTCATATAAAACAATAAATTGAAAGCCAGTGCCGCAATTAAAAAATTCAATATACAGAAAAAAACGTCCTCAGGAACTAAAAAGAATACTCTCCTAATCCCACAGATAGCTTTTCAATTCTCAGGAAACAATCCTTCATCGAGCGGGACAAAAATAGTCCGGTAAAGCTAATAAGGTTGTATGGGATCAGAGTTTTAATTAATCCTTTTGAGCTCAACTCATTGCTAAACCCATCAGGTAGTCCTCTTGAGCGAAGCGAAAAGGACCGCGTACTCCCGAGACGCAATTCGGGGCGAAAAGGACCTCGTGCTCCCGACGCGAAACTCGGGCGAGACGCAATTCGGGGCGAAAAGGACCGCGTACTCCCGAGACGCAATTCGGGGCGAAAAGGACCTCGTGCTCCCGACGCGAAACTCGGGCGAGACGCAATTCGGGGTTTAGACCCATCTTCTCTTCCTAAAGTAAAGAAACATGCTTATTCCTATTAATGCCATACCCAGCATGACCACAGGATAACCCCAGCGCCATCTGAGTTCCGGCATGTATTCAAAATTCATGCCGTATACTCCTGCAACAAAGGTTAAAGGAATGAAAATCGTGGCGATGATTGTCAGAACTTTCATAATGTCATTCATTCTGTTGCTCAAGCTCGAGAGATAGACGTCTACCATTGAAGACAGGATATCCCTGAAGGCTTCTATGGAATCAATAACCTGAATGGTATGGTCATAGACATCTCTCAGGTAGATCTGCGTAGTCTCCTTTATGAGTCCTGATTCTGCTCTTTGAAGACTGTTTATCAGCTCCCTGAGAGGCCAGACTGATCTACGAAGAACGATCATTTCTCTCTTGTGTTTCTGAATCATCCTCATAGTTTCAGGTACGGGATTTACTATCAGCTTTTCTTCAAGATTCTCAATCTCTTCCCCAAAGTGTTCAAGGATCAAAAAATAGTTATCAATTACAGCATCAATCAGGCTGTATGCAAGATGATCCACTCCGTTCTTTCGAAGGCGTGAGGCAGGATTTTTTAATCTCTCCCTTAGAGGATCAAAAACATCTCCTTCCCTCTCCTGAAAAGAGAGGATATAATTGGGGCCAAGGATGATGCTTACCTGGTCTATAATAATCTCTTCTCTTTCTTCATCGAGAAGTATCATTTTCAGTACAGTATAAATATAGGAACCGTAATCTTCCATTTTCGGGCGCTGCCCTGTATTCAGTATGTCTTCCAGAGTAAGAGGGTGAATGCCAAAGTAACTTCCAAGTTTGTCTATAATTTCTACCTGATCGAGCCCGTCTACATTTATCCATAAGTTCAGGTTTGGCTGATCTTTGAAGGCCTGACATTCTTCCACAGTTTGCGGTTCTTTTTCTATCAGTTCCTTACTATTATACATCCAGGCCCGAATCACGACCCTCTCTGCCTTTTTTTCCCCCACATGGACAAGGGTTCCTGGGGCAAGACCGACATCTGATTTTCTTCTTCCGAAAGTTCTCGTTTTCACGGCTCTGCCTCACCTTCTAATAAAAAATAAACACTTTAGTTAATTAAAACTTCACTGATTTAAGCCTATGCATAGCTTTTTGTCCGAATATGACTACTAAGTTTCTGGAACAATTTGAGATAATTTTCAGTGTCATCTGACTCTCAGTTTAAAAATGAGTTTTTAAATGTTTGCAGATAAATATATGTATTATCCATTTTATAGAATATTATGTTTAATATAATTATAAGTTTTCCAAAAAATAGGGGAATTTGGAAAGATCTTCAGTTTTAAAATCGAATATAGGGGTGATTAATATGGTTCAAACGGAAATTACGAATAGTTTATACAATATGCTTGATCAGTTTATAACATTTATTCCGACACTAGTAGCCATAATTCTTCTTATTATTGTAGGAACAATATTGGGAAAATTCCTTGGAAAGATAGGTGCAAGGATACTGGATAAAATCGGACTTGACGACCTGATTGACAGAACTGTGATAGGAGGAATGATAAGAAGAGCACAGATGAGTACGGTCGGCTTTTTTGATGCAGTCATCCGATGGTTTGTTTATATTATCTTCGCCGTAATCATCCTGGATCTTCTGAATATTGAAGTCCTGAACAATTTCGTCGATACGGTTATCTACTATATCCCGCTCGTTATCTCCGCACTGATAGTGCTCCTTATAGGTATACTGATCGTAGATTTCATCAGCGATCTAATAAAAAAGCTGCTCTTTTCAACCGGAGTGGATGAGAAGTTTGAACAGACAGCTTTCGGAGCTTCGGTAAGAGCAGGGGGATTATCGGCTTCAAGTATAATATCCGGGCTGGTCAGACTCTTTGGTTACCTGATCATCCTTACAGCTGTATTTGATATCCTGAACCTGGATATGGTTACGCAACTCTTGATAGACATTACTCAGTATCTGCCACGTCTTTTCATAGGCATCCTGATCCTTATGATAGGGATCCTCTCTATCGATATAGTGATGGATTACCTGGGCAACACGGTGAGGGGCATGAATGTGGAGGGAACAGAAGTCATTCTTCCTCTCCTGAGGGGCTTCCTGCTGGTTATCGTTATCCTGCTCGCTCTGGATACGATGCTGGTTGACACAGGCATTCTCTATCTCTTCTTCGGACCGCTGGCATGGGGAATTGCTATCGTGGTGGCATTCAAATACGGAGTCAAAGACGCAATTGTTGCTTACGCCAGAGAAAGGAAGTAATTTCTTCCTTTCATTTTTATTACATCGGGAGTGCGGAGGTCACGAATACCCCGCCCTTAAGGTCGGGGACGAAGTGAACCCTCGCCTCTTTTTGTTTTTGATTTAAATCTCTAAATCGTCGCTTCTGTAAAATTATCGGAAATCGGACAGGGGCTTGATAGCAGAGTTTCAATAACTTGGATCGAGGAAACTTTGCTAAAGGACACTGTGAATCATTTCCGAGTAACCGGGTGTGCGGCCCATCAGCATACCCCATCCTTTAGGTTGGGGTGGCCGCACGCAATTTGATTTTTTAATTGAAAATATCTTTCCGGTTTTTATCCGTTAAACTTATTATTTATATCTAACTTAGTTTATCTAACTTAGTTTATCTAATCTTAATCTGTCTAACCCGAAATTAAGTAAAATCCAGAGTATTATATGCTGCACCTTTTTAGTGAATATATATATAAAATATGTGTTGAATCTATCTTAAACATACTTTTCTTCAACTCTAGCAGACTATTTTTTAGAGACAATTAAAATATAATAATTCTATATCCCTGTTTCGATTTTTTCCTGAAATTTAGATTTTTTATTAAGAGAAGGGCTGTATTTGGCCTCTGGAAAGAACCAGTAAGGAGACATAGAGCTTCTAATCTCTGGTATGGATGAGAATGAGGTTTTTCTTCAGAGAAAATCAGGTAAAAAACTGAATGCTCAGATCGTGAATTACTGAACTTTCATTATTATAAGATTTAGAAGAATTTTTATAAAAAAGCTGTCATTCATTGTAATATAATATTAATAAGAAGATACTAATACTCTTTGTATGATATATAACATTGGAAGTCATACATATTCACACGAAATAAAACTTCAGCCAGACAAAAAAGGGGTTCAGATCTAATAGAATAAAATAGAATTGATTTAGGTCTGCTGAAGGGAAAAATAGGGGGGAATTCGGATTAGATCAGGATTAACCAGTTTAGCCTATGCTTTAATCATTTTGTTATTATTAAGCGCAGCCACCTGTACCGGTTCGGCACAGGAAGAAGGGACAACGACTATAATAGATTTGATAGGAGACAACGAAAATTTCGCTATTATCTCAGGTGCCTTCAATAATAGTAGCCTCAATACTGTTCTGACAGGGGACGAGCCGCATACGGTGTTTCTTCCGACAGATGACGCTTTCAATAATATGTCGGAAGGCGCTTTAGAGGAGTTAACAGCAGACCCTGCTGCACTTGAGCAGGTGCTCCTTTACCATGTTGCAAACGGCACCCTCATGACAGAAGACCTGGCTAATGTGAGTAACGTCACAACCCTCCAGGGAAGTGAGCTGCCTGTTAATGTAACTGAAGAAGGGGTATTTGTAGGGAATGCAGAAGTCATCCAGGCAAACGTTACAGCAGATAACGGGGTTGTACATGTTATTGACACAGTACTGATCCCGCCGGAAGGCCCATCCGAGGAAAACGACATTGTTGAAACTGCAATCGAGGATGGAAACTTCACGACTCTTCTGCTGGCACTTGGAGCCGCAAACCTTACTGAAGACCTGAAAGGAGAGGGACCATACACGATTTTTGCCCCGACGGATGAAGCCTTTAACGCCCTGCCCAATGGCACTATTGAGGCTCTCCTTAATGATACCGGTGCATTGACCGAAGTTCTTCACTACCACATGGCAGACGGTAGACTGATGGCAGAAGATATTGTCAATATAACAAATATTACTACCCACACGGGCAGCGAGCTTCCGGTCAATGTTACTGAAGAAGGAGTATTCGTAGGAAACGCACGGATCATAGTGCAGGATATCAATGCCAGCAACGGAGTAATTCACACAATAGATGCAGTCCTTATTCCGGAAGAAGCGGTAGAAGGTCCAATAGAACTGTATAACGATACAGTGAACCTGACTGAAGGGAACTTTACCTTCACGCCGGAAAATGACACTCAGACCTATACAATAGACAACCTCACAGACTTCGGAGCTCTCAATGCAACCGGACTTCAGTTTAACGTATCTGCAATGCAGGACGCGACTGAAGGAAATATGACCGGGAATGAAACCGGAAATATGACCAACAATGTGACCGATGTGTCATTTGTACTTGAGGGTATAGAGAATGTAAATAATAGCAATGCAACCGGAGAAATGTGGTTTGTCTACATCAACGGGGAACCGGCTGAAGAAAACTTCGGGATGAATAATGTCAGTATGGGAGATAACCTGAGCTTCTGGTATACGGTCGAGGGTAACGGAGAAGCTGCAATAGAGAATGCAACCTATGTAGCTAACATTACTATTGCCGGAGAAGAGATGGGTCCAGGTCCCGGAGGAAACCTAACAGTACTGTATAACGATACATTGAACCTGACTGCAGGGAACTTCACTTTCACTCCGGAAAATAGCACGCAGACCTATACGGTAGACAATTTCATCGACATTGGAGCTCTCAATGCAACCGGGCTTCAGTATAATGTGTCCTTACAGGGTGTGAACCTGACCAATATGACCAATATGTCTGTGCTTGAGGGCATAGAGAACATCAGGAACAATAACGCAACCGGAGAAAGATGGTTTGTTTATATAAACGGAACACAGGCTGAAGAAGACTTCGGAATGAATCTAGTAAGTAATGGAACCAACCTGAGCTTCTGGTACACGGTCGAAGAAGATGGAGAAGCTGCAATAGAGAACGCAACCTATGTGGCGAACATTATAGTTGCTATAGAAGAAGGAATGGAACCTGGACCGGGACCTGAGCCTGGGCAGAATCTAACAGAACTATATAATGATACAGTGAATCTGACTGCAGGGAACTTCACCTTCACTCCGGAAAACGATACTCAGTCCTATGAAATAGATAACCTTACAGACTTCGGAGCTCTCAATGCAAGCGGACTTCAGTATAATGTGTCTGTATTGCAGGACGTGACTGACGGAAATATAACTGATAATATGACCGAAAACCAAACTGGAAACGTTACCGGGAATATGACTGGCAGTGACGTGGCGTTTGTGCTTGAGGACATAGAAGGAATTGAGAGCGATACTGAAACCGGAGAGATGTGGTTTGTCTACATCAATGGTGAACCGGCTGAAGAAAATTTCGGGATGAACAATGTAAGCGATGGGGACAACCTGAGCTTCTGGTATACAACTGAAGAAGGTGGAGAAGCTGCAATAGAGAATGCAACCTATGTAGCTAACATTTCGGTTGCTGTAGAAGAAGGAATAGAACCTCAGCCTGGACAAAACCTGACTGTATTATATAATGATACATTGAACCTGACCGAAGGAAATTTCACCTTCACACCGGAAAATAGCACGCAGACCTATACGGTAGATAATTTCACCGATATCGGAGCTCTCAATACAACCGGACTTCAGTATAATGTGTCCATAGTGCAGAATGGAAATATGACCGATAATATGACCAATATGACCAATATGGCCAATACGTCTGTACTTGAAGGCATAGAGGGCATCAGGAACAATAACGCAACCGGAGAAAGATGGTTTGTTTATATAAACGGAACACAGGCTGAAGAAGACTTCGGAATGAATCCGGTAAGTAATGGAAGCAACCTGAGCTTCTGGTACACGATTGAAGAAGGCGGAGAGGCTGCAATAGAGAACGCAACCTATGTGGCAAACATTACGGTTGCTATAGTGGAAGGAGAGGTTCCATCTGAGGAGAACGACATTATTGAAACTGCAACCGAGGATGGAAACTTTACAACTCTTCTGGCAGCAATTGAGGCTGCAAACCTGACTGACACGCTGAAAGGGGAAGGTCCGTTCACGGTCTTTGCCCCGACGGACGAAGCCTTTAATGCTCTGCCCAACGGCACAATCGAAGCTCTCCTTAACGACACTGATGCATTGACCAACATTCTTCTCTACCACGTTGCAGGGGAGAGGCTGATGGCAGAAGATGTTGTTAACATGACCAACATTACGACTCTTCAGGGCAGTGAACTGCCGGTCAATGTGACTGAGGAAGGAGTATTCGTAGGGGATGCACAGATTATATTGCAGGATGTAAATGCCAGCAACGGAGTAATCCACGCAATAGACGCGGTCCTCATTCCGGAAGAAGGAACAGAACCTGAACCCGAGCCAGGACAAAATGTGACAGTGCTGTACAACGACTCAGTTAATCTCACTCAGGGAAATACTACATTTATGCCGGAAAACTCTACCCAGAGTTACAGAATAGACAACTTTACCGACTTCGGAACCCTGAATGCAACCGGGCTCGACTTTAACGCGTCAGTACTGCAAAATATGACCGGGAACATGACCGGGAATGAAACCGGAAATATGACCAGTATGACCAATGTGTCACTTGTACTTGAGGGCATTGAGGGCATAAGAAACAATAATACAACCGGAGAGATGTGGTTTGTCTACATCAACGGAGAACCTGCTGAAGAAAACTTCGGAATGAATAACGTAAGTGCAGGAGACAACCTGAGCTTCTGGTATACAACTGAAGAAAACGGGAATGCAGCAATAGAAAATGCTACCTATGTAGCTAATGTCACGGTTGCCGAACTGAGAGCGAGAGCAAACATCATTCCGGCAGCACAAAACCAGACGAATTTGACCGTATTTGTAAACGCAGTGCAGACCGCAAACCTGACACAGACCCTGAACGAAACAGGACCTTATACTGTCTGTATTCCAAGTAACGAAGCCTTTAATAAGCTGCCAGCGGGAACCCGCAATGAGCTCATGAACAACACTACCCTGCTAAGGGAAGTTCTCTCCTACCATGTAATAAGTGGGAGATACACTCGTGAGCAGCTTGTCAGCAGGAATAATGTCACCAACATTCAGGGCAATGTACTTCAGATCAATACGATAGGGAACAATATCACAATACAAAACGTAAATGTCACACAGATAATCATTGTAAACAACGGGGTTATCTGTATAA
This sequence comes from Methanosarcina sp. DH2, assembly GCF_020804225.1. Taxonomy (GTDB): domain Archaea; phylum Halobacteriota; class Methanosarcinia; order Methanosarcinales; family Methanosarcinaceae; genus Methanosarcina. The sequence goes on along the minus strand of NZ_WJBI01000028.1, from coordinate 10,452 downwards.
TTGACGAAGTGCTCATCCCTCCAGGCAGCGGGATTCCTTCTGATGGAAACCAGACCGATGGAAATCAGACCGATGGAAATCAGACCGATGGAAATCAGACCGATGGAAATCAGACTAATGGAAATCAGACTAATGGAAACCAAATAGACGGTAATCAGACCGGTAACCAGACTGCTGGCAACGAAACCGGAGACTGGTATTTCTTCTCAATTCCTTTCGAAGCCAACAATACAAGCGTTGATCACCTGCTTTCGGATGTGAACTATACCTCCCTGATTTACTACAACGCTTCAACCAAACTCTTCGAAGATGTCTCAAACATTGAGCCTCTGAAGGGATACTGGATCAATGTTCCTAACGGAACAGAATTCAATGCTTCGGAACAGTTCTCTTCGGTTGAGAAGAAACAGCAGATTACTGCTCCACCGAGCCTGCAGGTATATCCGGGTTGGAACGCTCTGGGTTCACCCGTAAACGAGACTGTCTCTGCAGAAGCTGCATTTATAACCCTTAACAACTCGTATAACAACTCGTATGCAAAAATTGTGGGTCCATGGGTGCCGGGTAATAACACTACAGGTTATTACCAGTATGTTGGCTACAATGGCCTTAACGGGACAATAGGCGAGAACCAGCTAGGAGCGGATGAATTCGAAGTCAGACCCTATGAAGGTTACTGGGTCTTTATAAGACAGGAATATCTGTATGCCTGAGGAGGTTTGCCCTGAACAGTAATGTAAAAACTATAGAAGATAGAAAAACAGTCATCAAAGAGAAAAGAAGGAGATTTCCATAAATGGAAACTTCCTCTTTATTTAAATTTATTTTTAATTAATCTTTTTCTTCGTTGCTCTCTGATTAACTGGTTGATCTGTTCCGAAATCCAAAGAAGAAATATTTTAGTTTTCTTTCCTTGCTCGCGCTTAGACTTGCCTGTCAGCTAGATAAATCTTCCTCTGGCTCCGGAAACCTCTTTTCAGAAATCGCTTTTCAACTCTGGAAACGTAAGTGTTCCTGACATCCTGTCTGACGGTTTGTCGGTAGAAACAAAATAAGAATAAAACAAAATAAGGATAAACAAAATAAGAATAAAACAAAATAAGAATAAAACATAAATGAATAGAAACAGGTTTTTCGGTTGCTTTTAGCTATTTGTTTCTTTTTGATCTTATCAATAACGACTTAAAACAGTGAATGACATTATTCGGGATATCATTATAACGGTGGATGATTCCTTTATTTAATCTCATTTTTACTATTTCAGCTGCTTCAATTCTTTTGCAGAAATTTATTACTTAGGGCCTGCGGAGGGTCACGAATACCACGTTCTTCAGGAGTGGATGAAGTGAATCCTCACCTATTTTTGTTTTCGTTTAATTAAGGAGTTACAGAGAAAACGGAATACAGAAAACAGAGGTTTAATCACACAGATTAGAGAAGTCCGGACAACGAGAAATTAACGATTTCTAAGTACAAGAATAACCGAGCGGGCGGCCTGAAGCATACCCCCATCCTTTAAGAAGGTGGCAGCACGCAATTTGATTTACACTCTTAAAGTTCATGTATTTTTTAGTCAATATTTATATAAGGCTTCTTGCACAAGGTTGAATGCATGGAAACCCCCGACACTCTTAATACTACCCTGGATTCTATAGAAACTCCCGCTTCTTTTGCAGAAAATATTTCCTATCTTGACAGAATATTAGAGCATGCATTCGCCTGGTTCTCGAATAACTTCAGCATGCTAGTATTCATTCTTTTAGTAGGCATGGGAACTATCCTTGTAGCAAGGACTATAAACAACGTTACGGAAAGTTACTTTAAAAGAGTAAACAGCAGGCTGCATATGGATATCACGACTTTCCGGATGGTCAGGCACATTGCGGTTGCAGCAGTCTATTTTATAGGTCTGGTTGTTATAATATTCAATATTCCTAGCCTGGCTAATCTCTCCGTAGCCCTGTTATCCGGGGCAGGGCTCGCCGGTATAGTAATCGGTTTTGCAGCCCAGAACACGCTGAGCAACATTATTGCAGGCATTTCCCTTGCTCTGTTTCAGCCTTTCAGGGTTGGAGATAGGCTGACTATTATGAACGAATTCGGAAAGGTTACGGACCTTAACCTCAGGCATACGGTTATTCTAACCTGGGATAACAGGCGCCTTATTATCCCCAATTCGGTAATCAGTAGTGAGGCAATAGTTAACTGGACCATAGAAGACCCTGCAGTTATCTGGCCATTGGATGTTGGAATCAGCTATGATTCCGATATAAGCCTGGCAAAGAAAATCATGATCGAAGAAGCCAGAAAACACCCGAAGGTCATGTCTCCTCAGACCCTGGAATACAGTGTTGTAAGGCCCGGTATATTGAAATCCGATACCTTTGCAAATGGGTTCATGAACCCGTCCGTACTCCATACTGTAGACCCGGATTTCAGGGAAAGAGGACAGGTTAAAGTATACGTGACAGAACTTGGCGATTTTGCCGTAAATCTCCGCATGCAGGTCTGGTTTAAGGACAGGAGTGATGCATACGGCTCAGGGTGCGAAATCAGAGAAGCAATTAAAAAGCGCTTTGACAGTGAAGGTATCGAAATCCCATATCCTTACAGGACTGTCGTATATAAAACCGATATTCAGAAGGAAAAAGCTCCTGAAAAACCCACCTCATCCGAAGACATTAAAGTCGAATACGCTCCAATAAGCAGGCTAACTTATATTGACGATAAAACAGGCATTGACGATGAAACAGGTCAATAAAACAGGTCAATAAAACAGGTCAATAAAACAGGGCAATAAAAAAGTTAGTGAAACAGGGTACTAAAACGGGTCGATTAAAGATCAATGAAGGGGAACTTAAATAATGAAAGGATTTTAAAGTTCCCTTTCATCGATTACTCTTTTTGTCTTTTTCATGCTTCTTGGAAGTTCTCCAAGCTTCACGCCCACGATATCAACGCTTACCCCTATAAAGTCCTTGAACGCTTTTCCCAGGGCCTTTTCAGTTTTTTCTTTCTTTAAAGGGTCTTCTGCTCCTTCAAGTTCAACCCTGAAGGTCATGCTTTCTCTGCCGTCTTTACGCGTAAGGAGGATCTGGTACTCACTGCTTACTCCTGGGACCCTGTGAATAATGTCCTCGATCTGACCCGGGTAGATGTTTACTGCTTTGAACTTTATGCGGTCGTCAGACCTGCCGAGGATTCTGTCAATTCTCGGGAAGGGGCAGCCACATTTGCAGAGTCCCGGAATTATGCGCGTCAGGTCTCTTGTCCTGTAGCGGATCAGGGGAGCGCCTTCTTTTGTGAGGGTGGTAATAACAAGCTCTCCAAGAGTGCCTTCTGGAAGTTGCTCGCCAGTTATAGGATCGATGATCTCAAAAAGCAGGTGGTCGGACCAGTAATGCATCCCTTCGTGGAAGGAACAGTCAAGAGCAATTCCGGGACCATAGACTTCGGTAAGCCCATAGATGTCAAAGGTCTCGATTCCGAGTTCGGTTTCGATCCGGTTTCGCATCTTTTCGCTCCAGCGCTCCGAGCCGATAACTCCTACCCTGAGGTTGATCTGGTCCTTTAGACTGCGCTTTTCGATCTCTTCGGCAAGCAAGAGTGCATATGAAGAGGTGCTTGCAAGAGCCGTAGTCTTGAGGTCGGTAAGCATTTCAAGCTGTTTTTCGGTGTTTCCCGGACCTGTGGGTATTGCCATTGCTCCAAGGCGCTCGGCTCCAAGCTGGAACCCTATTCCTGCAGTCCAGAGCCCGTACCCGGGTGTTATCTGGATTCTATCCTGGTTGGTAAGGCCTGCCAGCATGTAGCAGCGCATCATGAGCTCTGCCCAGACATCAACATCCTTCCGGGTATAGGGGATAATGACAGGCTTGCCGGTTGTCCCTGAGGAAGAGTGGATCCTGACAACTTCGGAATCAGGCACTGCCTGCAGCCCGAGGGGATAGGCATCCCTCAGTTCCTCTTTGTGTGTGAAAGGAAGAAGTTTCAGGTCTTCCAGGGACCTGATTTTTTCGATATCTACGTTTGCTTCCCTGAACTTCTTCTGGTAAAACGGGCTGCCCTCAACTACACGTTTAAGCAGGTTTTTCAGTTTTGCAAGGGTATCTTCTTCTGAGAGTTTGGGATGGTAGAGCTGGACATCCGGATCTAGCTCAGACTCCAAGAATGCTTCATACATTCAATTTCACCTTCTGTCCTCCGTCTGTTCCCTGTGCGGGTGCCCGGAGATTATCTCAATTTTTTCGATCGCACCTTCAAACGCAGCCCTGTTTACAGCTCTGTGTTTTTCAGGAATTTCTGTTTCAAGTACTGCCAGAATATCTTCTCGTGAAAAAGGTAGCATACCTGTACCTGCAGCAGCTCCCAGCATTGCAACATTTGCAGCCCTGTGTGTGCCTGCCTCTTCTGCAAGCTGTGTGAAATCAAGGCAAAGCATGCCCGGGATGTGTGCTTCCAGAAAGGATAGCAAAGCTTCAGGGTCATATTCAGGGCTTCCCGGAGGCTTTGATGCAGGGGGTACGGCATGAGAGTTCACTATGATTTTTCCGTCCCTTTTCAGGAAAGGCAGGTTTCTTACGGCTTCTGCAGGTTCAAGCCCTATAAGCAGGTCTGCCTGACCTGCAGGGATAAGGGAGCCCTGGATCTCATCTCCGATCCTTATATGGCTGCTTACCGAACCTTCCCTCTGAGACATGCCTATTGTTTCAGCAGTACTCACCCGGTATCCGGTTTTCATTGCAGCAAGCGCAAGCATGCGGGAAGCAAGCACGACACCCTGCCCTCCGACACCTGCAATCAGGATATCATACTTCATTCCTTCATATTTCATTCCTTTAAATTTCTTCACTTCAAATTTTGTTCCTTCATATTTTGTTCCTTCATATTTCGTCCCTTCATATTTCGTCCCTTCACCCTTCATTTCTTCACCCCGCTTTCCCTTATGGCTCCTGAAGGACAGACCTGTGCACAGAGCCCGCAGCCGCTGCAACTGTCCTGAATGAGAGGCTTATCTTCTCCAGCAGGGAGGAAAATGGCAGGGCAGCCAAGCTGTTTTATGCAGAACCCGCAGCCTGTGCAGCTTTCAGTATCAATTGCAAACCGTGTCCTGGGTTTTGTAATCCCAACGCATTTCCCTTTAAACACAACTGCGGAAGGGCCCTTAAATTCAATAGCTTCTTTTGCCGCCTCCACGCAGTTTTCCAGGCTGTTTTCCAGGCTGTCTATATTTACGGATTTTACAAACTCAACGCCACAGCTACGGACTACACCGGCGATATCAATTGCTTTTGAGGCACTCCCGAGAGCAGTCACTCCTATTCCGGGATGGGGCTGGTGCCCTGTCATAGCAGTTGTGCGGTTATCAAGGACTGCAAGGGTAACATCAGCTCCATTGTAAACTGCATTTACCACAGCAGGGATGCCTGAATGGAAGAAGGTCGAGTCCCCGATAAAAGCTACCTGCTTTGCCTCAGGGTTCGTGCGGGAAAGCCCTCCTGCAATGCTCATCCCTGCCCCCATGCAGAGGCAGGTATCAACCATATTGAGAGGGTGTGCGTTTCCCAGGGTGTAACAGCCAATATCTCCGGAAAAAATAGTTTCAACCTGAGAGTCCTTTTTAAGCTGTTTTGCAGCCTGCTTAAATGCGTAAAAAACAGTCCTGTGCATGCAGCCAGCACAGAGAGTAGGAGCTCGGATCGGCAAGGGTGGAAGTTCACCTCTCAAAACTGCAGGGGAAGCGTGGGAAAGGCTGGCAGTCTCCTTGAGGTCTGCAAGCACTTTGTTGACGCCGTCAATAATAGCATCAACATTGTATTCCCCGCTCACCGGGAAAAAGCCGTTCTTTTTTCCGTAAACATCAACGGACAGGTGAGCCCTTCCGACAAGCTGGAGAGCCTGTTCTTCGAGGTAAGGGTCAAGTTCTTCGACCACAATCAGCTTTTCAATCCCTTTTAAGAAGGAAAGGGCTGCCTTTTCCGGAAAAGGATACACTGTCCCGACCCGGAAGATAGTGAAAAGCTCTTCAAAGCCCTTTACAGCCTCCTTTACATAAAGTGCTGAAACCCCTGAGGCTATAATTCCTATTTTCCCGTTTCCAGAAACCGAATTGTACGGAAACCCCGAAAAGCGCTCGGAAAGCTGTACCTGCACATTTTCAAGCCAGGGGTGCCGTTCTGCGGTAAGCCTTGGAAAAATCGTCCAGCGCCTGTCCTTTGTAAAGCCCTCACATGAAGCTTTAACCGGAACTCCAGCTGGAGCAGGTTTTGAGGGTTCTGAGAGGTCTGGTTCCGCAGCTGCAAGTTCGACATCCCCGCAGCTGTGTGAAACCCGTGTGGTAGTCCTGAGGATGACAGGAATTTCGAATTCGTGGGAAAGCTCAAAAGCCAGCTTTGTAAGCTCGTAGGCTTCCTGTGGGGTTGCAGGGTCAAGGACAGGGATATTTGCAAAATGCCCGAAAGCTCTCGTATCCTGTTCGGTCTGGGAAGAATGAGGCCCCGGGTCATCAGCAACAAGCAGGACAAGAGCCCCTTTTACGCCGATGTAGGTCAGGCTCATCAGAGGGTCGGATGCAACGTTTAACCCTACCTGCTTCATGGTCACAAGGGTCTTTGCCCCGGAGTAAGCCGCCCCTACAGCCGTTTCAAGTGCAACCTTCTCGTTGCTCGACCACTCGGTATAAATCTCGCATCTGTCCGCATACCGGATGATCGTTTCCAGAGCTTCGGTCGAGGGGGTTCCCGGATACCCGGTAACTACCTGGACTCCGGCTTCTATAGCTCCAAGTGCAATGGCTTCATTACCCATTAACAGTTTTTTTTCAGTCAAATAAGCTCATCTCGGATCTCGGGTAATATTTAATGAAATAGATAATTTTGACAAGCCTCAAAGGAATAAAATGAGGTTGAAAACGAACCTGAATTCTCAAATCATCCAGTAAAATTGTTTCGAGAATTCGAAAAGATACTTTAAGGAATTTTTACCGCTGCTCTCGCTGCGGAAGTATAATGTTCATCTATGTACAGTGCTGTGGGAAGAAGTACGTAAAATTCGAATATAAAGTTTTTGTTTTGTGGGGTTGTGTAGTTAGTGGTTTAATTTAATGGATCTTCATTGTTTTGTGTTTATCTCCTTATAAAAATCATTGCGGTCTTGAATTAAAAATCATCTTATCCATCGGGAATGACGAAGAACCCAAAAAGAATTCTCTTTTATCCCATAATCCGTTCAATCGATATATTCTTCTCCAGAGTTTCCACAGTCACTATAAAATCTGTTTTATCATTAATTGTCAGCCTGTATCTTTCTCTCAAAATAACTACCGCAGTAGCTGTCTATATCCCGGTTCTTTTGTTTCCGTAACAAAATGGTGCTGACCTTTTATCTTTCATAGTGATTTTTTCGCTTATGACCTACCGGATGAAACCATTTATAACTGTAGAATAATTATATATATGTCAAAATACAGTTTAGCTAGTAAGATCAGGTTTTAAACACATTAACCTTATAAAATTAAACTTTTTAATCAGCATATGTAAAACGATTTTACAGAGGTTATGAATTTGTTGCCAAAAAAACAGTTAGCAGTAGAAAAAGCAAAGGAAATAGAAGCAATTACCAACTCGCTGGTAAAAGAAATTGAAGTACTGAAAAAGAAAGTAGAAGCACTTAAAGAAGCCTTAAAAGAAGATGAACGGTTAGTAAGATAAAAAAAGAATAATTAAAAAAGAAAACCATATTAATACTTGCCACGCTTTTGTTATTGTTTGCAGCTATTGGACTATAAAGTACAGGTTTAACGGCTTATTCGATATCACCCTTGCAGAAGCAAAGTCACGATTACTATCAGGATCAAATGTAGTCTTTACAGGAAACTGAAGAACAAACAGCCAGGGGCAATTAAGAAGTAAATTAGCTAATTAGAGAGTTCAAAAGAGATAAAAAGGTACAGGACGAAGAATATAATTCATTTTTCCCCTCCCATAATTACAAATTATATGCAAAAGTAGTTAAGATGCCGATTTTTGCGTATTCATAAAAATTATTTTTTACCCTTTCCTTTAACTCCTTTTCGCGCTTTTGTTTCCGTTAATGAAAGGGTGCTGACCTGATATTGCCTGCGTTGAAATTTTGTAAAATTTTGTAAAATTTTGTAAAATTTTGCCGGACAAATCCTAAAATATTCTTGTCAATTGTATCCCATTCAGAATAGAAATTTGGAGTAAAGATCAGGACCGGAAATCGAGAGCTCGCAAAATGTTGAAAGTGATTTTTGCTTTTTGTAATACAGCTCTCAGTTTCTTGATTCTTATTTCTTGATCATTCCCTGGACCTTTTTAATGTTATCTATGGATTTTTTCTTTAGCTCGATCTTTTTTTCCATTTTATTTATTTTCATTTCCAGCCATTGTATTTTCATGTCCATTTTCATTAATGCAACTTCTCTTTTCTGCTCTTCGGTCAGAAGTTCCCAGATTTCGGACATCGAGCCGTGATGCATTTGAGTTTTCCCTGACATTTCGCCCATGTTTAATTACCCCCTTTCTTTATAACTGACTTCACTGGAATCTGCCATTATCAATCGAAACCTCGGAAACTGGCAAATAGTCCCGGGTATCATAAAGAGATTATTATTTCTGACATATAATGACTAGAGAAATATAATTAAGAAACCAATAATAAATTGATATAGAGCTTGAAAAGGGAAGAATGGCAAAAGATGTACTGATGATCCTATATTTTGTTTGTAATCTCCCCAGGCATCCGGATATTTAAAATGAATCAAAATGAGTTACAGTTTTTCTACTGCTCTCCACAATAACTGCATCAGGGAAGGTCTAACAATCTTGCCCTTTCCAGTTATACATATTTCTTTGCGTTGAAAAGTAAAAATTAAATTTATGATAACACGAAAGAGAAAGCCGCCAGGCACGAACTTAATTCCCTTCAAATAAATTTACAATACCGGTTTCAGGTTGACTTTTTAAAGAGATACAGCAACATCATCACAAGAATCAAAAAATTGAATCTACAGGGGGTCGTTTGGGAATCACTTTGTACATTTATTTCACTCTTCTTCGTGTCAGTTCCATATTCATTGTTTACTGTAAGCGTTACCCTGTAATATCCTGCAGCAGAGTAGGTGTGCTCCGGATTCTGCCGGGTCGAGTTGGTTCCGTCTCCAAAGTCCCAGTACCGGTTTGCTGGCGTTCCTCTTGTACTTGTATCTATGAACAGTACCGTCCAGTGGGTATGATCGGAGTCACATTTGCAGTGAAGGAGGCTACAGGGCTTTAACGTGGGCTACGCACGTATAAATATAATTTTTAACTCCGTCACGTTCCAACGCTTTTATACTATCCTGTCCCCTTATATTGTGCAGGCCACGGCTCACCTGATTCATTGCTTGTTATTTAAATTTCCTTTGAGGTAGTGCGTGAGCCGAGTTTCCTGTCAGGCTGATGCAACTATCCAGATAATAATCAAAAACGCAAAAGCTAGCGATATAACAAATAATTTACTTCTCATTTACTCCCCCCAAACTAAAGTTACAGTTACCTCGCTGCAAGTAACTGGCTATATTCGAGCCTCCACTCTCGTTATAATGAAACTATTCGAAATCAATAAAAGCTATGAAGTATTTATTATCAGACACAATGATCTGCTCGTCATAGCTCCATTTATAATATGAAGGCAGCTAAAAAATATAAATCAATCAGTATAAAAACGGTTTTTGGGAAAAGTTTTATCTCCGGAATGGATTGTGAAACATTAGAATGAAATAATCTTCTTAATCAGGAGTTTTCTGAGAAATTCTCAAATTTTCCTCTCCTTACTCTCTCCACATAGCCTATTTTTCAAGCTTTTTCTTACAGTTTTTCTGAAAACTTTGAATGTCATGGTTTATTGAATTCCTCTGTCAGGCATTTCAGGATCTAATCATAATTCTTGTTATTGATTGGCTCGGTATATTTTTAAAATAATTGTAACTATTCAGATTATAGTTAACGGCGCTCCCTTGAGCGCCGCTATAATACCCTCCAAAACAGGTAATCCGTTCTTTCTAATTGTAGAGATGTAAGCTCTAATTCTGCAGAAAGCTTCCGCTCCTTGTGTTGTTCTGAAAGTTCCTGATATCTTCTGCTGTAGTTTCATCATCCTGATATCTCTTTCTGCTTGATTATTCTCAAACGGAACTTTCAAATCTGTCAGGAATCTCAGGATCTTTTCTTTATGTTCTATAAACCTATCCAGCAGATTCCTTGCTTTAGTTTTTGGATTCTTTCCACGTTTTCCTTGCTTTTCAGGATTTAGAGATTGTGGATTTTCTTCAATTCCTTTAATTATGATAGCATCGAACCTTTCTTCCAATGCTTTAATTTGCTCAAAATCCAGTTCTTTGACTTGCTCCTTGCATTCGTCGGTATACTTTTTCATCTCAGTGAGCAGTTC
>NZ_WJBI01000031.1 GCF_020804225.1 Methanosarcina sp. DH2 | reverse complement strand
CTTAGAAGCTTCAGTACAGCTAAATACGCGCGAAGAAACAATGAGAMAGTTGATGTAATCAAGTTCAGTACATTTAGGCGGATTTATTGCATTCAACTCAAAGATTTTTTTTTTGAATATATTTCTACTATTATATTGAAAACAATATTATTTTAATGTAATCTACAGAAAACAATTCAACTGCGTAAGTCCTAATATAGTCTGTGAATCATAGAGATACTTGAGAGAAAATCTTTAATAAAAACCTTCTTAGCATAGGGCTTTATAGAAATTACTACTATATATCAGAGGGTGACATTATGGCAGATTTTAAATTGGGCGATGACGGTGTTTATCGAAATACAAAGATTTTCGAAGAACTTCTTAAGTTCACAAAGTTAGAGTGGGGAAATGATATAGCAATTTTAGAAGAGCTAGAAAAATTAGTGGACAATGATTTTACAGGTTGGTTTACTGAAGATAGAAACGGTGCAATTTCCGTAGGTGTCGAACTCAATGAATCGAGCGACCATAAATATGATGAAATCATATTCTATGATAAGAACAGAGATGATGTGACAGTATTCTCGATGATGAGAGATGAAGCTTGATTAGAGCCTATCAGAAAAATCTCGTTACCCTGAATATCAATGCTTCGATAGTGTAGTAAAGTTTCTATTTTTTTTCCGAAATTCATCAGATATCACGTAGTTATGTCTGATTTTTCATGTTGTTATTGATACACGTTACCCTACATACAATTTGTCTACTTTTTGGATAGGCTCTTAATACTCTTGGCTCTTAATATTCTTAATAGACCCAATCAATCATCTGCCGGTTTTTCCAAATATTTTTTTCCATTGAGTCCATTGATATCATTTCAGAGGTGGCATTCTCTATAAGTGATTTTCATTTGGATTCGGTTAAGGTGCAAAACGTCAAAAAATGTTATTTTTTATGCAACATATCAACTAATTCTGTTGGAAAATCGCTATACATGGTATTCGAAGTTGTGCATAAAATTCGTTAACCGATGACAAAAGAAGTGATTTTTCAATTCCAATAATTGCCTACGATTAATAAACTTATCCTGTTTATTGAGTAGCAGGGTTTTCACAAAATACTCTCAATAAACCATTTAGTAATCCCAAAAAACCTTCTTACAACCTCGTCACAAGGCTTAAAACTGGATCTTGAGTACTTGGACTAATCTTTGGTTAATTTATGGCTAGATAGTTGACTCTTTACCTAATTACACTCATCCCTTACAACCATAGCAGGAACCTTCGAGTGACGGACCACTTTTCCTGCAACGCTGCCAAGAAGCAACCTATCCAGTCCTGTCTTTCCGAGAGTGCCCATAACAATGATATCCATCTCGTTTTTTTCTGCATACCGGATAAGTTCGTCTGAGGGATTGCCTTCAAGCAGGACAGATTCCACATTGATCCCTTTCATCTCTCCTAAATCTTTTACATAATTTACAGCCTGCTGCCCTTGTGTTTTCCATGCCTCCTGTATCGACTCCCAATAAGGATTCATACCCATAAAGTAATCCCCGTCCATAGATAAGTAAGCTGTTGATACCACATAGACCACATAAACCGTCCCTCCACTCAATTGAGCGAGCTCTATCCCTTTGTCAACAGCTAGTTTGGAGCAGTCTGAGCCATCGGTTGCAATCATTATTTTTTTAAAATTAACAGTACCCATATAAAATCATCAATTACACTATTTTTCGGGAAGACATATAATAGCATCGGAGTTCGTGAAGTGAAAAAGCCATAGAACTTCTTGATTTGGAAACTTTTTGATCTTTGACAATAAAAAGCAGAGTAACTATTCAGTCCAGGCAAAACAATCTCAACAGCTTTCTTTATTAAGGTTCAGTGAATAAATTTCATTGAGTCAATTTCTTTTAATTGTTGGTTAATAGTATTGTTTTTCCTTATTCCGTCAGGCTAGCAATCAGACGTATTTATCACACCAAAAGCTATTTTTGCACATCTATCCTGAAGGCGTATACTTCACAAACCTAATCATGCACATACTTAGAAGCTAATCTAAAAAGTTAAAGCTAATCTAAAAAGATAGGGCTATCGCTCGGGTAAGGATATATATTTGGACATCCGGCGTGTAGACCTCGCTTTAGTCTTGCCTGCTGGAAGATCAACTTTAGGCATAGGCTGACCTTCTGAGGACCTAATGCTAAATAACTTAGGTCCATTTTTTCACTATGCTTAACTATTTTCGCAAGCATCTCCATCGATTTTATTCCAAAATAATTATGTTGCCTGAGTTATTTCGTAAAGAGCCCTGGAATTTTCAGTCCAAACGTGCAATTCTTACAAGAGACTGAATCGGAACATTATATATCGTATCTACACCTTTTTTGTCGACAAGTACCACTACGACTCTTGGTTTTGCATCCATTTCTCTTAGCTGTTCAATCACTTCCATACTGGTTGAACCTGTGGTAATAACGTCATCCACGATAACGCAGTTTTTACCGGCAACTGATCCGAAATTTCGGCTTATAGTCCCTCGGTGGCCTGCCTTAACGATATCCTGACCTTTACGATGATAAATAGCTAAATCTGCACCCAGTTCATATGCTATCATGCTTGCCAGGGGAATACCATTGGCGGCAATGCCAACAACCACGTCTACCTCGGTGTTTGTCTTTTCCAGGGTCTCAAGCACCATGTCGCAAAGTGCAAGCGAGACGTCATGGAGACGTTTAGCACTTTTCCCTATACTGTTCCAGTTTACGGAAATATCTTTTGGAGCGGGAGTTGTTTCTTCTTTTTTTGAACGGGTTAAAAGCCAGATAACCGTTTCTCTTGAAACGTTAAGTTCATCGGCAATCTGAGCGGTAATAAGCCCGTTACTCTGCAGTTCCACAGCTTTCTGGATTAAATCTTCTATGTCCCTCATGCTTCTATTCCCACCTGAAATTTTTATCCGGCTGTATTTCCGGGACCTCTAAATTAAGACAGCATTATATCAAGCATTATATCTTTTTTTTCAGTTTAAGATCAACTCTTTTATAATTTTCTCTTTTTTAGGATATTAACTCCATGCTAATGGTCTGTTCCAGCCAGTTTAATTTGGCGCAGAAGTCACTATTGTTGAAGCTAAGGTTGAACCAAATATAGCTATTTCTGATTCGTCTATCCTGAAGGTAGGTATCTAGAAACAAATCTAAAAAGAGTCAGGGCTATTGCTTGGGATAAGGATAAGTATTTAGGACGCAAGGCGTGAAAGATTCTATCCTGCTGTCTTCGGGTGTATGATTTAACCTCTTCGTTAATCATAGGTTATATATCTTAATTAGTTTTGGACGTTTGCGCTTTTTTTAGGGATAGATGACTAATTTATCTACTAAAAAAGATGAGTATTTTGAAGATTAACCTTTAAAACGATGTTTTAATGTGGGTCTGCCTATAATAGCTTGCATTCAATGTTGCTGCAGTCGATTACTCTGTAAATCCTGACTGTTTTCAGATAAAAGAGGTAAAGGAGCTGTCTTTAATTAAGTGTAGAGATTCTGGGAGAGTTAGAATAAGCTAGATAGTTTTAGCGCAGACTACCACATTATTTGCAGTGGTGTTTGCCAGGCGACTTTGATTACTTTTATGAAATAAATCTAGGAAGCTTAGAATATTATCTGTGGTATTAGCTCCTTTATTAAAAATGACAAGAGAGCCCTCTTTAAGTCTACTTTTCACCTGGTTATAAGTGTCCGAAAAATGCTCCAGATCAAGAACATTTCCTCTATTCACCGTAACTCCAATAGGTATGTTAATTGGGTCAGCTAATTCACTAATTCCAACGGTTATCTGCAGCTTATCAGGCCTGTGATCTCTGCTATATCCGTATTTACCAAGGTTGGATTTGGTTCCGTAAAGGACTAACTTGTCCAATCCATGTTTATATCCGTTTGTTCAAAATCATAAACCGAGAATAGAGCATCAAGAATGTCAGAGAGAATTCCCTCTTTATTACGTCCTAACAGTTCAAGAGTTCTGTAAAGAACTCTTTCATGAAACCTTTCAAGGTTTAAGATATCTAGAATCTCTTCCTGATTTAACCATTTGCCAGCTCCTTTGATACTAAAATTCTCAGTCAGCTTGTAGCTTAACAATCCTATCAGTAAACCATTGAGATCAAGACCCTTGCTTTTATGTTTACTAAAAATATCACAGAAATTAAGCTTTTCATAAAAGAGTTGGACGGTAAGGATAGATCCGATAGGAACACATATATTCTTGTTAGGAATTGTAGGGAATGCTCTCTGTTTTGTGATGTTCATTGGACCGAATAACACAAAATAAAGAGCACTTATTTTTATCTAACTGTCAAAGTCAGGATAAAAAGAGATTCTGAACCTACAATGCGTAAGTCCGATATCTATGTAAAGCCTGGAAAGAAAGATCATTAAGTCTGTAAGATCTCGAATTTTAGCTTCCCAGAATCTTATTTTTCAGACTTAGAGCCTATCCGAAAAGTAGACTAACTAGATTTTAGGGTAATATTGATTAGTGGTAAGACGAAAAAACGTACAAGACTATGAGATTTCTGACGAATTTTGGAATAAAATAAAAGCATTATTACCTCTCTCTAAACCGAAAAAGAAGGCTGGAAGACCTCGAAAAGATGATAAGAGAATACTGAGTGGTATTTTTTATCTCCTTCGTACTGGTTGCCAATGGAAATCTCTGCCACGATTTTATGGAGCTCCAAGCACTGTCCATGATCGATTTCAGGAATGGCAAAAAGCTGGATTATTTGAGACTATGTGGAAAGCTGGTCTTCTTGAGTATGATAATAAAAAAGGATTAGAGTGGGAATGGCAAGCAATTGACGGTGCTATGACAAAAGCGCCCTTAGGTGGACCTGGGCCCGGAGCGACTCCAACTGAGCGTGGCAAATAAGGTACAAAAAGGAGT
>NZ_WJBI01000015.1 GCF_020804225.1 Methanosarcina sp. DH2 | reverse complement strand
GGCATTACATGGTTTGAAACGAAATGGAACATTACTAGAAACGCTGTTAATCAATTTATAAGAAAGCCAATCTATACTTTAGTTTAAAAATTGAGAAAATGAAAAAGTTGCCTGCAAAGCAGGCAAATGCGTAAGTCCTACATTACTAACATGAATGCTTCAGAAATTCCCAGACTTCGGCTTCAAAATACCGGTTTAAGTCATTCTCCGTTTAAAAGTCCAGCTAATGCGGTTTCTCATCTGGGTGCAGTTCAGGCGCAGAATTTTGCTGCTGCCAAATGGGCGCTCGGGCTTCGTGTTAAAAATTCAACCGATGAAGACATCGAAAAAGCTTTCAACGAAGGTACGATCCTGCGCACTCATGTGATGCGTCCAACCTGGCATTTTGTCGTGCCTGAAGATATCCGCTGGATGCTTGAGTTGACGGCACCGCGAGTGAAAGCGCTCCTTGCGCATTACAATAGGAAACTCGATCTCGACGACGCGTTGTTTGCCAGAAGCAATGCCGAAATCGCCAGAGCTCTGCAGAGTCATACATATCTCACCAGGCAAGAGCTTAAGATTGTACTGACGAGCATAGGTATCGAGACCGATGTCCAACGTCTGGCTCACATCATTATGTGGGCAGAGCTGGACGGATTGATTTGCAGCGGACCAAGGCGTGGGAAACAATTTACCTATGCACTTCTGGAAGAACGTGCGGAAAAAACAAAAAAGTTGGATCGAGAACAGGCTCTTGCTAAACTTGCACTCAATTATTTTACAGGTCACGGGCCAGCCCAGCTGAAAGACTTTTCCTGGTGGTCGGGACTTACAGTTAAATACGCGAGAGACGCCCTCGATTTAATCAAATCAGAATTAAAGCAAGCAACGTTTGATGGCAAAACGTACTGGTTCCCTGCCCACGAAGAAGTGACAATACCGAAGTCACCATCCGCATTTTTACTATCTATTTATGATGAGTACACGATCGCCTACAAAGATAGAAGCGATATAAGTAAGGCTCGAGACATTGAGAGAATGATTTCAATGGGTAATGCTTTGACTGCAGTCATCATCTTAAACGGCAAAGTAGCGGGTACCTGGAATAAAGCTTTGAAGAAAAGCACGTTTGAAATCAGGCTAAATCCGTTTCGGCAATTGAAAGAAGACGAGCAAGAGGCATTAGGATCAGAGGTTATTCGATATGGAAAGTTTGTGGGAATCCCTGCAGTTCTCGTTAAATAATCTTTGTTAAGTAATCTGCCGCACCGGGAAACGCTGTAAAGAAGGGACGATAGAGCTTCCGGAAATTACCTGCCTGAAGCTGTCCCTCGAACCCGTGGGATATTCAGCAAGGACTGAAACTCTATTACTGGCCATTAACAATAGCCAGAGTGCAGTCCAGTATGGATTTCATCATCAATCTCCCACATCTCCTTTTATCACTATCTCATGGGAATTCACACTGACCTCGATGAACTCGATAGGAATCTTCACCGGAATCATGAGGTCGTCGGGTCTCAGGACCTGAAAGGGGTCCTCGATCTCGAGAGCTGTCGGTATCTTGAAGGTAAGGTAGTCATGGAGATCATTAAAGAGTGATTTAGAGCCTATCCGAAAAGTAGACTAACTAGATTTTAGGGTAATATTGATTAGTGGTAAGACGAAAAAACGTACAAGACTATGAGATTTCTGACGAATTTTGGAATAAAATAAAAGCATTATTACCTCTCTCTAAACCGAAAAAGAAGGCTGGAAGACCTCGAAAAGATGATAAGAGAATACTGAGTGGTATTTTTTATCTCCTTCGTACTGGTTGCCAATGGAAATCTCTGCCACGATTTTATGGAGCTCCAAGCACTGTCCATGATCGATTTCAGGAATGGCAAAAAGCTGGATTATTTGAGACTATGTGGAAAGCTGGTCTTCTTGAGTATGATAATAAAAAAGGATTAGAGTGGGAATGGCAAGCAATTGACGGTGCTATGACAAAAGCGCCATTAGGTGGACCTGGGACCGGAGCGAATCCAACTGATCGTGGCAAAAAAGGTACAAAAAGGAGTCTGTTAACAGATGGTAAAGGTATACCATTATCGGTTACTGTTGATGGAGCAAATCGTCACGATAAAAAGCTTGTAAAAGAGACTTTAGATGCCATTATTTTTGAAAGAACTTCTCCAGATGATGTTATTCAGAATATGTGTATGGATAAAGGATATGATTTTCCTGATATCAGAGAACTGGTTAAAGAATATGGTTACACTGCCCATATCAAAAGCCGTGGGGAGGAAAAAGTAAGAATAGAGATACCAGGTTTTAGGGCAAGGAGGTGGGTTGTCGAAAGGACACATTCCTGGATAAACAGATTCAGAAGACTGCTTATAAGATGGGAAAAGAAAATTGAGAATTACCTTGCTATGCTACATTTAGCATGCGCATGGATAACACTCAGAGCAGCAGGACTTTTCGGATAGGTTCTTAGTTATCCCGATCTTGTGAATCATATCTATGAACCATTTCCCGATATCTTCCGGGATATTGAGGATGTTCCTGATGATGTTATCTATCCCTCCCAAAATCTCGTAGATAAGGTTAATTGCCCAGTCGGGCGCCTTTGAAGAGCTAAGAAGGTTGTCGATCGAACCCTTCACGCGGTTTTTGAAGAGATCTCCAACGGTGTCTGCAATGCCGGTGACGTGGAGATCTGAGGGTAAGGTCGGAATGGCAACAATCTGCCATCGATTTGGTGTCCCTGAATATACTCCGTAAAATGCTTCTACCCGTGCGTTGAAGGTTACCTCCGATGTGATGGATTCGCTTAAGTCTATCGGGACGGTAATATCCGGGCTGTCGCTGAAAAAGCAGTATGATGGGAGCGCCACGCAATCCCTGCATCCCACTACAGGGACATTGCAGGAAGGATACGGCGGCATTAAACAGACCTCACCACCTCCAACACAGAGCTTGGGGATATTAATCCCGATACTGAGTTTGAATTCATCCCATTTGACGTCGAGTTCTTTGATAACAATCGTGCCGTCGTCTCGCATCTCGAGGGAACCGCCTTCGAAGTGCGCCACCACATCATAGTTAACGGAGAATGGGCCATAGCTATCTGTACCCGACTTTGAGAAACGAAAACCCTTCACAATAGCGGTAAAGATTTTTTCGAAGGCGGCGGCGGAAACGGCGGCATTAAAGTCAAAGGTTCCCTTTCTATTCCTCGGCCGACTGATCCGCGTTACGGCTCCGGCAGATTTTTTCTCGGAGGGAGTTGGCTCTGAAGGCAGCAGGTTGAACGTAATGCTGTCAAGATTGGCAAAAACCTTTAACTGGCTATCCTCTACAGCCGGGTTATGGGGAGCTGTCGCCGATGCGGAAATGATAAGGCTACCCATGCTCTTGGGGAGATTAATGGCATTGAAAGCGAGCGCAGAGATCGCATCCATTATCTGGGGGAAAATTCCCTGGTTCAGGGTAAGGAGAGCATAGCACCCTATCATCTTCTCCAAACTTTCCAGATTGAGCTCAGGAATCTCTATGCCGGATATATTCATCGAAATATTCTGCTTTCCTGGAATTCCCGCTATCCCAAAGCCACCGGTCGCAAAAAGGTTTAAGCAAAAGCAGTCGATATCTCCTTCCTCTTTCTTACCGCTACTGGCAAAAGGCAAAATGCTATTCCAGGGCTGGCAGATCAGGCTGGTACATACCTTAAAGTTAACAGCAAACTGCTGCTCTTTGAGAGGAGGGTCCAGTTCCGGCGGGAGACTGAAAGCGCTTCCCGGGAAAAAGTCTATCGTCCCTCTGGTCAATTGAATGATGTAGTCTAGCGTGATGGGCGTCCGGATGATCGACAATGGATCCGTCCTGCTTATAAGAGGATTGTTTGCCTGCACCACCTGCGGCACAGTATGGATTTCCCTGCAGATAGGCCGGGGATTGGTTGCAGGAAGAATTGACCCGTAGTTGAAGAGTGAGGGTCGCTGTGCCATAATGTGGTTAAGGATCCGATTGACGCCGGCATCCTGCATAGCGACGTAGATATCGGAATACTGGGTGAACTTCATTACCCGCCACCCGCCTTACGTAATCTTTTCCCATTCACCGTACTCACCATGATGAGTTATATGTGATTGCGTGTGTATTTCTTTTATCGTTGTGGGTTTTATTCATTTGTACTGGGTCAGCTTACCCTGCGTCATATTTGTGCCCCGAAGGACGAAAATATCTTTTGACCGAAGCTGGCTGGAAAATAATTCTCCGACAAGCTCGCTGAATCTTTGAAATATGTCGAAAGTCCTTACTCAAATAACAAGGATGTAGAAACTATGTTACAATTCTCAGTAGTTGATGCTCCCTCTATTTTAGGGCTTAAACCTACAGGAGTTGAAACTTTACCGGAAGCATTGAAAAAAGCCGGTTTGATCCATGGCTTACAGGCCGAATATGCGGGCCGGGTTGATGCTTCACCTTATAAACCGGAAAGAGACAAATCCACGCTCCTTCTTAATCCGTATTCAATCAAAGAATTTTCTTTGCATCTGGCAGAGAAAGTTGCCGACGTGCGAAAGAAGGAGCAGTTTCCCATTGTGCTCGGGGGCGATTGCAGCATTCTGATTGGGTGTATGTTAGCTTTACGGCATTCAGGCAAATACGGGTTGTTTTTTATTGATGGTCACGCCGATTTTTATCAACCGGAGGCTGAGCCAAACGGTGAGGTTGCCTCTATGGAATTGGCTATCGTTTCCGGTAGAGGCCCAGGCGTTCTGACGAATATAGACGGGCTTAAGCCGCTCGTGCGAGATGAAAACATCATCGCATTCGGCTACCGCGATACTGAAGAACAGAAGGAATACGCCAGCCAGGATATTCTAGAGACTTCGATAAACGCTTTTAGCCTGGAGCAGATACGTAGCTTGGGAAGCGCCAAAGCTGCTCAAAAATCTCTCGACAGGTTACAAAAAAGCCAGCTCGACGGGTTCTGGATTCATCTCGATGCTGATGTGCTGGACAATGCGATTATGCCGGCAGTAGATTACCCCTTACAGGGTGGTGGTTTACAATGGGATGAGTTAAGTGATCTGTTGAGAGCTCTAATGGTATCAGATCAGGCAAAGGGTATAACGATTACTATTTTCAATCCCACGCTTGATCCAGATGGTTCGATTGCTAGCAAATTTACGCAGAGCATTATTGCGGGCCTTTCGTAAGTTGGCAGGGAGTGTTATATCCTCACCTGTGCCCTTACTCAACAAGTAGTTGCAGTCAACTGCCCAGGCTTGACGGCCTAGGGTAGTGAATATCAAATTTTGGCTCAATGATAGTTCTGATTGAACAATAGCCAGTGGTAGCCAGTAGAGATGCATAAAAAATAAATTTGCATGAAACGTTTTTTACCTGACCAGTAGTTGCATGAGGTTCATTATATGGTACATAGACAATTCCCGATAAATGATCCAGAGCGCCGGAAATGGCAGGACCCGGAAAAGATTTTGACCGACATCGGCCTGGAGCCGGGTATGACATTTGTGGATGTGGGATGCGGCGACGGGTACTTCGCCATACCCTCAGCGAGGATAGTAGGAAAGGAAGGAAAAGTGATCGCAGTAGACATCGATAAAGGTTCCATAATACGACTCCAGCAAAAGGCAGCAGAAGAGGGATTCGGACATCTATCAGCTGAAGCGCAGGCTGCGGAGGAATTCATCGCCTGCGAGGGATGTGCCGACCTCGTTTTCTTTGGGATAGATCTCCATGATTTTGCTGACCCGGCACAGGTGATCAGGAATGCCAAACGGATGCTCCGACCATCAGGGCTGTTAGTCGACCTCGATTGGAAACCCGAGCCGATGTCATTTGGCCCGCCACCGGGAAAGAGGTTCTCCATCGATAAAGCTCGGCAACTAATTGAGTCTGCCGGGTTTCATGTGGCGTCAGTAAAGGAGGCCGGGCCGTATCATTATATCATTATTGCCAGGCTGTAAGGAACGACATCGGAGCAATCCATGGGATTGTATGGTCTGATGTCGCTACCACAGGGTCATGAGCGCCATGTGGCATTAATTTTGATTGATAGTTATAGAGATCGAAGTCCATGCTCAAAGGCAAGCTCTCCATGGGTTAAAGGCCAGGTCTGGTCGGGGGTGGTGCACTGGTCGGGAGTGGTGCATGAAGAAGTCCTTGAGAGCCTTGGCCATTTCATGTAGGTTCTGCATCTGCAGCCCGTGCACTGCGCCTGGAAGGATAAAACCGTGGACATGTGGCAACCGCTCCAATAACAACTGGTGAATTTTCCCAACCTCGGTCAACAATGGTCGGAAGGGGTCCATAATGAGGGCGCCGCGAATAATAAAGAGGCGTGCTGCTAATCGTTCTTGACCATTTAGATTGACCCTATCAAAAATTCAGTGACCAGGCGCACAAACATTTCCGGTGCTGTTCTCATAGCGATGTGCTGCTGCCCTGGCATAACAACAATCCTGCTATTGGGTAATGCTGCCTGTAATGCCTCCGTTGCTGTCTTGAGATAATCAGGACTTTCGCTACCCTGCAAGAGAATAGTAGGGACAGTTAAGTTCTTAAAGCGCTGGGGGTCGAGTATGTAGTCATCATCAGCGAATTCCCGTGGAATGGTATGAACCGCCGCCAACCGGCCTGCCCAGGCTGGCTCGTTTCGCAATCCTTCGAGTTCATCCTCCGATACACCAACAATCTCTCGGAAGAATACTGCCACGACTTCCTCCCTCTCCCCTGAATCAAGTAGTGACCGGATTCGTGCCCGAAAGCCAGGCGGATATAAGGACCCATTTAAATGAAAGAGTGGTTCATAGAGTATCAGTTTATTGAGATTAGTGACACGGAGAGCTGCTTCCAGACAAATCAATGCGCCATACGAATGACCCAGCAGATTCACCGGCTCATGGATAGAACTTACTACCGCGGCAATATCTTCATATTCACGTTCTAGGGAGTAGACTGCCGAATCTCCACTCTGACCGCGGCCACGCCGATCAAGGGCATAAACGGTAAATTTTTGCTCCAGCATGGGAAGGACAGATGCCCATCGTGTGTGATCCGCGCTTGTGCCATGTACCAGAACCAGAGCAGGCCCTGACCCACTCCGTTCGTAGGCAATAAGTGTTCCGTCTTTAGACCTTACTTTGTCCATATGTATTATTGCCCTCTCAAAAGTAACCACTATACATTCAACCGTTCCCTGCACTAAAGTATCTTTGCATACGAATTTACACCTGGTATAGTTGGATGGGTATCACCGCAGGATATTCAATAGATTCAGGCTCTGCACAGGTTTATAGTGTACTGGTTACAGACTAAAAAGAAAAAATATAGCAGAAAAGACTCATTACCTGATCCTCGAAACATAGAGTAATGGTAATGGATAAAAAGCGAATGATTGTTTGGCAGGCATTGTCATGGCCGAGCACAGTTGTTCATACTCACACGGTCGATAAAGGCATTAATGGCTATGGCCTGGCGGTTGGTAAAACTGATCACAATATCCCATTTGCTATGGAGTATGATATGGAGCTGACGATAGGCTGGGATATTAAAGAGGTGTCGATTAAATCACTGCTGGATGACCGTTTTATTAAGCTTGTGCGCAAGAGTAACCAGTGGTATGACAGCTCGGGTAAGCATCTGACCGAGTTTGATGGCGTAGAACTGGTGGACATTTCGATCTCACCGTTTACAAATACTCTGCCAATTAAGCGGCTGAAGTTCGATGAAGAGAAAACGCAAAAAGTAGACGTTATCTACTTTGACGAAAACAAATTTTCACTATCCCGGCTGCAGCAAATTTACAGCAAGGTAAATGAGCAAACATATCGATATGAGGACATTATACTGCCTGATTTCGTTTCCGATATTACGGTAGACGATGAAGGACTGGTGACAGATTTTCCGAAAATGTTCAAACGTATCTGAGAGTCACAGAAAGGAAAAATTAAGCTTTCCAGGAGACTAAATTGTGAACGCAAATACATTATCAGAAAAGTCGCCTTCAAAATTCTTTTTATTGATTTTCGCTCTTTCTATTCCATTCTGGCTAATTGGGGCTATTGCTAAGCAGGGACTTCCACTTCCGATAAATCTCCCCGTGAGTGCGTTCATGTTCGTTTGCCCGCTCATAGCGGCTTCAATCCTGGTATATAAAGAAAAAAAATTCGATGGAATAAAACAGCTATTGAAAAAAGCTCTCGATTACAGGAGAATAAAGCCAAAGATCTGGTATCTGCCGATCTTTTTGCTGATGCCTGCTGTTATGCTACTTTCTTATGGGGTAATGCGCCTGATCGGGCGACCGCTTCCCGAACCGCAGATTCCGTTTCTTGCAATACCGTTATTTTTTATCCTGTTCTTAATACCTGCTGTATGTGAAGAGGCAGGCTGGATGGGATATGCCGCTGATCCCATGCAATATCGTTGGGGTGCATTAAGAGCTGGCATTATCATGGGTTCGGTATGGGGATTATGGCATCTTGTGGGATGGTATTATCAAACTCACCATACTCTAACATGGACCACAGGACAATTTATCTCTACAGTAGCACTTCGAGTCATTATTTTCTGGCTCTATAATAATACTGGAAGAAGTGTGCTTGCGGCAATCCTCTTCCACGACATGATGAACGTCAGCGAGTTTCTTTTTCCAGATTACGGTTCACATTACGACCCTGTTATTACCGGAACAATTACCGCAATTGTCGCTACGATCGTGACTTTACTGTGGGGTCCAAAAACGTTAGCTACACTCAGGTATGCCCGTTCAGGAGCGTGAGGCTATTATGCTCAACGGTTGAATGACAAGAAAACAGAGAACGAATGCAGCACAAAAGGAAAATTCGCATTTAATTAAGATTAAGTTTAGCCGTCAGGGAGACAACAAGCTATGAAAGCCTGTACATTATCTAAAAGGTCGTCTTTGAAATTCTTTATATTGACCTTCGCTCTTGCTACTCCGTTCTGGATGCTTAACTTAGTGGTCAAAGTTGAAGGACTTCCACTGAATATTCCTGTTACTGATCTTATGCTCGCGTTCATGCCATTGACAGCAGCCGCGATCCTTGTTTGCAGGGAAGAGGGTCTGAGCGGCGCAAAGCGGTTACTAAAAAGAGTTTTCGATTATAAGAGACCAAAAAATAAGATCTGGTACGTGCCCACTGTTTTGTTGAGTTTTCTTCTATTTTCGCTAATCTATGGTGCAATGCTCATACTGGGGCGACCACTCCCGGCCAAAACTCAAATTCCATTCCAGAAGATACCATTCCTGTTCGTTTTGTTTTTTGCCCTTGCCGTGGGTGAAGAGATAGGCTGGACGGGATATGCTATCGATCCTATGCAGAAACGATGGAGCTCGCTAAAAGCCGCCACTGTTCTTGGATTGGTGACAATGATAGGGCATTATCCGTCAATGATTGTGCAGGGCAGGGGCCTGAAATGGATAGCATGGTCTACTTTCGGCATCACTGCTTTGCGGGTCGTGATGGTCTGGCTCTACAACAATACAGGAAAGAGCGTGTTTGCAGTCATCCTCTTCCATGCTATACACAATGTATGCAGGGCTACGTTTCCAGCCGATAAAACTCATAACCCGCTGGTCGATTACCCGGACGTTCACTATTCGGTTTTTGCAATTGTGGCTGTAATTGTGGCGTTCTTGTGGGGGCCAGACACATTAGCCCAATTCAGATATGCCCGACCGTCGGTCTGAGATCATTATACTAACATCTGTTGGAAAAATAAGAAGCTATTTTATAACAGGATGAGTATAAAAAATATAGAGTAAAAATCAAAGCAGAATACTTCTACGGAACCTGAATAGCAAAGGGGGTATCAGGGCGGAAAGAGTGCACAGTGAAAGAAATAAAAGTTACAGGAGCGGCTATGCTTCCGTGAACGGACTCAGGATGTACTATGAAATCCACGGCACAGGCAGACCACTGGTTCTACTTCACGGCTCCCTGACAACAATCGATACCTCTTTTGGAAAGTTTCTGCCATCCCTCTCAGAGAAAGGGCAGGTAATCGCAATGGAACAGCAGGGACACGGCCGTACAGCCGATATCGACCGCCTGTTGACCTATGAGCAAATGGCTGAGGATGCCATTGAGCTTCTGAGACAGCTCAAGATAGAAAAAGCCGATTTCTTTGGATACAGCATGGGAGCCGCCATTGCTCTGCAAATTGCTATTAAGCATCCGGACATAGTACGCAAACTTGTGGTTGCTTCTCTAGCTTACACTAATGAAGGGCTCTACCCTGGAATCCTCGAAGGAGAAGAAAAAATGAAGCCTGAGGATCTTGACGGGTCAGAGTGGCAAAAAGCTTACGCAAGGATCGCACCGAATCCGGAACATTGGCATGTGTTGATCGCCAAAGAGCAGCAACTTACGCGGGAGTTTAAGGGCTGGACACCTGATGATATTCAGGCGATCAAAGCACCCACGCTGGTTATAATAGGAGATTCCGACATCGTCCGCCCCGAGCACGTAATTGAAATATTCCGACTGCTAGGCGGCGGAGTGGCTGGGGACCTCGTCGGCCTCCCGCGATCCCAGCTTGCAGTACTTCCAGGCACCACTCACGTTACACTTGTGGATCGCTCTGATTGGCTTCTTTCGATGATTACGGATTTTCTCGACGCACCCATGCCGAAGGAGGGGTGAGATAAAATGTCCAGCTGATCAATATCCAGGGTACTGTGGCAGCCTGACTACGTACATGAGCTCGTGCCGAGCAACACCGCCTACTGGAAGCGGTCAGGAGACGGTGTGAGCTGGCTGCCCTGGATGTATGCGAAGTTAACGAAAATTCGGGCGAAGCAAAATTTGGCTGGCGCAATTCTACTGCACAAATACTGTAATTTCCAAAAAATCTATCTGAGCCCGCTGATGACTGAATTGTTATATATAATGTCCAGATTCTTAATAAACAATGATCAAAATCAGCTTCAAGCAGGGAACTATTCTCATAAAGGGCAATGTCAGGGTCCCGAACTCCATATGGGACGAAAGGAGTGGAAGTTTCAGGGCTCCTGCAATGTACTATAGAGATATTATTAACTATCTGAAAGAGTCCAGGATCGATTTTGAAGATACTGTCCTTGACCTTCTTCCCTGTCCTGACCTTGCAGCAGCTTATGAGGCTTCGGGAAAGAAGCTGAAGTTGAGAGACTACCAGGCAGAAGCTCTCATCGCCTGGGGGGAAAACGAGAAAAGGGGAGTGCTCGTCTTGCCAACAGGAAGCGGAAAGACCCTTGCTGGAATCAGGGCAATTGCAGGGTGCAATACACCTGCCCTTATAGTTGTCCCGACCCTTGACCTGCTTGAACAGTGGAAAAAGCAGCTTGAAGAAGCCTTTTCCATGGAAATCGGAAAACTTGGGGGCGGGGAAAAGAAAGTCCTTCCGATAACGGTTTCCACTTACGATTCTGCTTATATTCATGCCGAAACCCTCGGGAACAGATTCGGCCTTCTTGTTTTTGATGAAGTTCATCACCTGCCTGCAGCCGGGTACAGGAGCATTGCCGAGTTTTCAGCAGCCCCCTGCAGGCTCGGGCTTACAGCCACATACGAAAGGGAAGATGGTTTGCATACTGAACTCAACCGGCTTGTAGGGGGAAAGGTTTACGAGAAAAAGGTCTCGGAACTTGCAGGCGGACACCTCGCCCCTTATACGATAAAGCGGGTTGCTGTGGCTCTCACGGATGAAGAACAGAGAGAGTACGATCAGAACTATTCCGTATTCCTTGATTACCTCAGAAAAACCGGGATGATCATGAGAGGCCCGCAGGATTTCCAAAAACTTGTCATGAAAAGCGGAAGAGACCCTGAAGCCCGAAAAGCCCTCCTTGCAAGAAATGCAGCAAGAGACCTTGCTTTCAACAGCGATTCCAAAATTGAGAAACTGAGAGAGATCCTGGAGCAGCACAGAGAAGACAGGGTGTTTATCTTCACGGAACACAACCGGCTTGTACACCGGATTTCCAATATATTCTTTATCCCTGCAATTACATATCGGACTCCTTCAAAAGAAAGGAACTCCATTCTTGAAAAGTTCAGGACAGGCAGCTACAGAGCTGTCGTTACCTCAAAGGTACTGGATGAAGGAATTGATGTCCCGGAAGCAAATATAGGAATTATAGCAAGCGGGACAGGCAGCAAACGGGCATACATCCAGCGCCTTGGAAGGATCCTCAGGAAAAAAGAAGGAAAGGAAGCCGTGCTCTACGAAATTGTTGCTGAGGAGACCACAGAAAAAGGAACTGCACAGAGAAGAAAAGAGGCTTTCTCTTCTGGAAAAGGTTCGGTAGAAGATCCCGGGAAAAAGACCGAAAAACAGAAGACCGAAAAACAGAAGATGGAAAAACAGAAGGCAGAAAAAGAAAAAGCAGAAAAAGAAAATCAGGGCACAGGAGTAGAAAGCTCTGAAAGACAGAAAGGTGGTTCTCATGCTAACTTCTGACCTTCTTGTAACCCGTATTTCCGGAGGAAAAATCAAACCGGCATATGCATCCTTTAATTCCGAAAATCTTGAGCTTGCAGGGCTCCTTATAGATACCTTTGAGCAGCATACAGGAAAAGCCTACGGCGACCTCCTGGCAGAGCTTGAAGGTTATGAAGAGATGAATTACCGCTTCATCCGGGGGCTTTCCCAGCTCCTTGGAAGGCGGGCTGTAGTTGAAACATCTTCAGCTGTTGACCCTTCCATAGCCAGGGAAGCGGTTTTTGAAGCCTGTGCCGGGATGGCGCTTTCCCCTGCTGAAAGAAAAAAGGCGCTTCAAAAAGCCGCAAAAAAACTCTCGATTTCAATTCCTGAGCTTGAAAAATCTCTCTGGGCAGACCTTGAGGAAAATCAGATCCTCAAAGAATTCAACCCCCTTTCCCCTGCAGAGCTTCTCAGGCAATATAATATCTCTCTGACCCAGACCCTCCTTTTCCGCGCTGTTGATCTGGATATCTGGATAACAGGCGATTTCCAGAACGTTCTCTGGAAGATTCTCAGATCCGGGCTTATGTATTCTCTGGAGGAAGCTGAAGAGAAAGCAGGCGAAAAAGAAGAAACTGAAAGGTTGAAAAGCGTTCACCTTCACCTTGACGGGCCAGCATCTCTTTTCAGGATGTCGGAACGATATGGAAATTCTTTTGCAAAACTCTTCCCCACCCTCCTGAAATCAAAGGGCTGGAGCCTGAAGGCAGGAATTCTCCATAAAGGTTACCAGGGGAAGCGCATCCTTGATTTTGCCCTTGACAGCTCGGAAGAAACTTTCACACTCACACGGGAAGCAGCCAGATATCCTGAAAGAGTTTCTCCCGAGTTTCAGCTTGCGGAAGGGCAGGAAGGATACAGAACAGGAATTGAGAATGGGAGCGGGGTTGAGCGAAAGGAAGCTGGAACTCAGGTAGTAGAAGCAGATGCTGAAATAGATGCTGAAATTGCAGCTTATGACAGCACTTATGAACAACAGTTTGCCAGCTTAAGTTTAGGAGGCTGGAAAGCAAAAAGAGAACCAACGATCCTGAAAGCAGGCAGGTACGCATTTATTCCGGACTTTTCCCTGCAAAGGGACGGGATGAAAGTGTACGTCGAGGTTGTCGGTTTCTGGACACCGGAATATCTTAAAAAGAAGATCGAGAAACTGAAGGAAGTAAAGGAACCAGTTATTCTCCTGATTAACAGGAAACTCAAGTGTTCGGAAAAAGACTTTCCTGCCCAGGATGTGATTTTCTTTGACAGGAAGATTCCGGCAAATGAAGTCATGCAGGTGCTCAGAAAATATGAGGGAAGAAAGTTTGAAGAAGACCTGTCAAAACTGCAGAAAATGGAGCTCCCTCTTTCCGGGGAAATGATCAGCCTTGCAGAAATTGCAGCCGAGAAAGGAGTCATGTCCGGAGCTTTAAAAGGAGTGCTTACAGAAAGGCTTGCAGAAGCCCGCGAATCTAAAAAATTGAGGGCGCAAAAAGAATTCAAAGAGCCTAAAGAGCCCGAAGAGTCCGGAAAATATGCAGACTATGTGCTTCTTGAAAACTACGTAATTCACAGGCAGCTGCTTAAGAGAATAAATCTTGAGCTTGAAAAGCCAGGCGCTGCAGAAACATACGCCGATGCGGTAAAAGTCTTTGAGGGTTTCGGGCTTGACAGCAGCCTCTATTATCCTGTGCTCGAATACCTTGGGTATAAAGTAATCTGGACAGGGCTGAGTGAAGAGAATGCAAAGGTTAAAAAAGCGAAAAAGTGACTGAGCCATGCAAATAGTGAGTTTCTAGAGGTTATTTAATAGACAAAAATGTATATGGCTAAATATTTGGGCTAAATATTTGAGCTAAGTATTTGAGGTTGATCAAGTATTTAAAGTACAAAATCAAAACAAAAATAGAACATAGTTTTTACTGAAGTCCATAGTGTTTTATGTTCCAATTCGCCATTGTCTGGATTTTCTTGATTTTTTCTTCACCATCCTCCATGATTTTTTCTTCATCATCCTCTATAATTCTTCTTCGCCCTCCTCCATGATGAAAAGGTGTTTAAAGCGCTTCTGAACTCTCAGGTAATCCTCGACCGGTCTCAGGTCCTTTACCTTTCTGTGACCTGCGTGATTTCTCCGTTCATTTCGTACATTGGCCAGAGGCACATCTCTACTGCAAGTTTGGTAACTTCCAGAGTCTTTGGAAGTATCAAAACCCCAGCCTGTGATATAGGGGGCATGGGCGTGGATATAAGGTCAGGCCCACGATTCCGTGGCTTTCTTGACTTTACCATCATGTCTCTCGGAAAGCCGATTTAGGTTGTAGCTACGTATGGAGAACCATAGGCTTCCATAATTGCAACCATGTTCTTTTTTGGAAATGGGTTTACGAAAGAGAATTTTCCAGGGAAGTCGTTGTGGTGCTGGCCTCAAAAGGAGTTCCGCTGCTGCGCTGGACTCCAGTGTTCATGTAGGCTTCATTGTCCATACAGATATAGTAAAGCCATAGCCGCGCTTAAATGAACCTGAGATGGCCCCGAAGCCTATATCCATAGCAGCGCCGTCGCCCCCTATAGCTATTACTTTGATATCTTTCTCTTTTCCAAGAGCTTTTAGGGCAACTTCTATATCTGAAGCCACAGCACCTGTATTTTTCAAAAAGGGAGTGAATCCAGGGACCTGCCAGGAAGATAACGGGAAAGGTGTAAAACAACAACAGACACCCTCAATCAATTCTTAATCTTTTTTAACTCGCTTACTGTAGAATATCAGGTATTTATATTTAGCAATAGTCGCTGTTTGTCAAGTTAAAAGAACAGGAAGAAAAGCCTGCGGGAATCCACTTTATCCCAGCTCCCAAGGCAGGGTATCCGTGAACCTCCGCATTCCCGGAGTCATAAACTTCATACTTCAATATCATCCAGTTTTACAATGAAGTTTACCTCAACTCTCGAAATATTAAGGTTAGATTCAAGATCTGTCTCGTATTCTGCAAGTAAGTTTTTAATGACAGTTTCTAAAGAATGCTTTAAGTCAGTAACGGTTTCATCCATCAATATTGTTTTTTCAGCTTCAGTCAGGTTAGAAAGAACCATCTAGCGCCACTCCCCGAAGATTTAGTTTCTTTTATACTGATTTTAACATTTTCTTAATTTCAGCACTGTTTCATAGCTACTGTTGCCTTAGTTTATGCTTTATTTTTCATGAATTCATTCGGAGATGCAAACATTTCTCTCAATCATGAACATGTATGGATTTCGTAACCTGTATCCTCTTCCCCGTCCCGGCGTATCCAGTACTTGCTGCAAAAGCTGTATTATCAACTGAAATTTTTTTAGAAATAGAAAAATCATATTATCCCCAACAACCATGATTTTTGTTTGTCTGATAGTATTATATTCTATCAATAGTATAATCGTTATAGTCGTATAAATACTTATTCTGTATAAAAAAGCCATCAAAAGCCATTATTTAATTAGAAATCGGGGGAAGATTTAAATAGCATTATTGTTTTTAAATTTAAACTGTGATAAAAAATATGATTTAGTTGGCAGTTCTACTATTTTAAAAAAATGTCAATAAAAAACCAAAAATGGCTGTCACAAAACCTGACAAATATTTACATTTAGAACAAAATATTTCATACTGCAGTTAATCAGAATTTAATGTTCATAACATTGCCTATCGAGTTTAGTCAATACTGCCCATCGACCAGATGGGAGATAAAGTTAATTTTGAGGTAGCCTGGAAAGATGTATTCTGGCTGGGGTGTACTCTGGTAGGGACGTACTCGTGGGGATGTACTTTTGTAGGAATGTACTCTGGTGGATGTACTTTTATAGGAATGTACTCTGGTGGATGTACTTTTGTAGGAATGTACTCTGGTGGATGTACTTTTGTAGGAGTGTATTGCAGGAGATATTCACTTTAAAACAGTTATACGGAACCCGATTCTGAAAGTTTTAACGTGCAGAGGATTTATTCCACATACTCCACATTCCTTTTTACAGGTCGGAAGAGTTTCATAAACTCGTGCACGTCTTCGGGAAAATCCGTGCTTACTGAAAGCCCTATTTCTTTAGCTTCTGCGGCTGAAAGGGGAGTGCTATGGATCATTTCTCCGCTGACCAGCTTTTCGACCACTTTATCCAGGCTGTTTTCCCTGCCGGGAACAGGTGTGATTTTGCCTTCAAGGAGTTCGGTTGCGACGTTTCTGGTAAGTTTAAGGGCTTTTCTGGATATATCACTCATAACAAGGGTGACATCTTCAGCATTTTCTTTTTTCATTTCTGCAGCATAAATCCAGGAAGGCGCAGGAAAGAGACCTCGCATGAGATCTCCTACCTGAGGGTCGATAGGTCCTATGACAGCATCTTTATCCATTACTATCTCGTCTGCTGCAAGAGCAATAATTGTGCCCCCTGACATTGAGTAATGGGGGACGAGCACACGGGTCTTTTTTGGGTGGTTTTTCAGGGCACGGGCAATCTGTATGCTTGCATGGAGCTGCCCTCCCGGAGTATGCAGAATCAGTTCAAGGGGGTAATCCCTGTATTTCCTTATCCAGCGCAGGATCTGTTCGGCATCCTCCTCGTCTATGAACTGGTAAGCAGGCAGCCCGAAAAAGGAGATCGCTTCCCGCCTGTGGATCATTGTCAGCACTTTACAGCCGTGACGCCTTTCCATAGATTTCAGTTTTGCTATACGCTGCATACGGATTTTTTTGAGCTGAGACCGCGGGTAAATTATGGCATAAAGAAAAAGGAAAACGAACAAAAGAAATATTAAATTCCAGATACTGAACGTTGTGCTGCCAATTATAGCCAGAAAATTCCCCCTTATTGGCTCCCTTATTAACAGTATCCTGCCGTCTGTTATTTTAACTCGCCGTACATTAATTTTTAGTCATGTGAAGCACTCGTTGCTTTCATGCTTTTAAGTTTGGAGAGCTGATACAGGACTATCATTTTTCTTCCGCGAGTCTGCATCTGATCTCCAACTACATCTAATTTCAACCGCATCTAATCTTTATTCAGTAATTGGCAGGCTTAATAAGAATAAAAATAAAGGCAATTAATTTTAACCTATTAACCCATTAAAAGTTTAGCTCCGCCAGCTTCTTTCCATTTTCTCGTACAGGCCGAGTAAATTGTTTCGTGTGATCTTGAAATAAGGGTGGTCAGGCCCGTATTCTTTTTCTATTATATCGAGGGCTTTTTCATAAAGCTCGATTGCAGTCTCGTACTCCTCCATACTTTCGTGCAGGCCTGCGAGGTTGTTCAGAGTGGTTCCGACATCGGGGTGGGTGGGGCCGAGTGTGGCTTCATAGATCTTGAGGGCGCGGGAGTAGAGAGGGAGAGCTTTTTTGTGCTGGCCCAGGATTCTGTGCAGTTCGCCAAGGTTGTTTAACGTCTTGGCAACCTCTGGACTGTCCGGACCAAGGACACGTTCCCGGATATCGAGGGCTCGCGTGTAGAGTTCAAGGGCTTTTTCATGGCGGCCTTTCTGGACATAGACCCCTGCAAGGTTATTCAGGGTTGTTGCAAAGCCGGCGTGCTCGGTTTTTCCCAGGTTTTGCATGATTTCAAGGGAGCGAGTATAGAGAATAAGGGCTTTTTCATATCTTGTTGTCTGAAAATAGAGAAGGGCAAGGTTGTTTAATGTCTGAGCTATCTGCGGGTGTTCCTTTCCGTATATATTTTCCTGAAGTTTTAAAGCCTGTCCGTATCTTTCCTCAGCTTCCTCAAGTTTGCCCATTTCTGCAAGTAGAACCCCAAGATTATTCAGGGTGCCGGCAGTATAAGCCAGGACTTTTTTATTCTCTGGGTCTTTTTCCTCAAGTTTTTCAAGCATCCCGAGGGTACGGATGAAAAGTTCTTCCGCTTTTTCCGTCCTTTCCATTCCCTTGTAATAAAAAGCCATCCTGTTAAGTGTCCTTATAGCTCCCAGATTCTCCGGATTCAGAAATTTTTCCTGAACTCCGAGAGCCTTGCTGTAGTATGAAAGGGCTTCTTCCTGCCTGTCCATAACATAGTAGAGAATTCCAAGTTCACCGAGAGTGTCTCCGGTTTCAGGCTGCTCCGGACCTAAAAATTTTTCACGGATGCTGAGTGCTCTTGTAAATAACCTCAGGGCTTCTTCGTACTTTCCTATATAACGATAAATCCCTGCAAGCCCGTTCAGCACTGCTGCAGTTCCGGGGGCTTCCGGTCCGAGCTCTTTTTCCGCGGTATCAAGCAGTTCTTCGTATATAGGTAAAAGCACTTCCCAGGTTGCTGACCTGTAGAACGGCTCGGCAGCATTTCTAAACCAGTTTACCAGCCCCTCGGGCTCTAAAACCTCTTTTGCATGCCTGTAACCTTCTTTTAAGATAATTTCATCCTCAGATGTGACCAGTTCAGGGTCCAGGTTCCTTAACCGCTCTCCGTATCTTTCAAGCAGAATTTCGTGGTTTTCAATAGAGCCTCTTTCGGCAGAAACTTTCTCATTTTCTGAATTTTTTGTAAAATTAGCCGTAAATCACCCCTCCTGAATGAAAAGCAGAATAATTAAGATCTTCAGTGAAATTTCTAATTGTAAACATTCCGGATCGATGCTATATTAGGATACTGCAGGATATATTAGAGTATTGTATACGTTACTAGAATATTATAGGTCAGTTATATATCTGCATTTTAAATCATATATTAATAAGAAACCATTTATTTATCTTCGAGCCTATCCTAAAAGCAATATTATATAAAATGAAATATATTAAAACTGCTAAGCTTTAAGGAGCTAAAAATTTTTGAGGCAAAGGTTGATACCCCTTATTTAACATACAGAGTCATGTAGAGCAATTCCGGGATCTGTAAGGCGGTACACTCCATCTTCTAACTTAAGTAAATTCTCTTTGAGAAGGAAATCCATACTGTATTTAAAAAAGAAATCGTTTAATCCCGATTCTTCCCTTAATTGTTTCTCGTCTTTTCCGAAGACCCCAACAACCCTGAGAAGCTTTCTTCTTGAAGGATTCATTGAGACCTTTTCCAACATCATATGTTCATTTTGGTAGCTTCACCTTCGGTGGGCTTGGCTTTTTTGTCAAGATGTGCGTCTATTTTATCAAAGCTTTCTGTCATAAAAATACCTATATTTAATGATCAAGAGCGTATCTTTATAGAGGTTTCGAAGAGACCAATATAACTATAACCGCTTCTCTATTTTAAGAATGATGAGGTTTAAAGCTCCCCTAATAATTGAGCTCATCAAAAAATGTTTCGATCTAGAGGATACGTAATATCAATCTGTCTTAGATCCTGGAAGATGCTCATGGGCGAAGGAGTTTTTCTGTCCTTCACCCACCACATCACGGATTTTAAAGGTGCTGCTCTGCGTTTTATGGCGTCACAGCTCAGAATGTACTAGCCTTAGACGGCGCCATAACGCATCAGACTGCCTGCATTCTTGATCATCGTCTAAATGCGGTTGTCTTAAATTTTTATCTGAAACAAAGCTGGGAAACTGAGTGCCAACGTTGTAGTAGATTTCTTTCCACTCTTTTGGATCATTACTGGGGCCCAGTGACCTACAGCGCACTTTTCTCCTTCGCCCATCGCTACACGGATGTTATAGGCACCATTCTGCATGTTGCTGATGTCCCAGTTCAGAATGTACTGATCCAGGGTGGCGTCATAACGCATAAGATTGCCTGTATCCACAATCACTGACTGGATAGCTGTTGCCTGAATCTCCAGAGCCTGAGTCGTTTGAGTAAAGTAGACGCGAGCTGTCGCATCCGTTACCGGATTACCATAATAGTCGGCGATCTTGATCTTGACAGGTATGACTTTGCCTGAGAAGAGACCTGATCCTACTCCGTCAATCTGGACTGGGGGCTGGAAGCCCAGGAACCTGTATATTACTCCAAAAGTGGCAGAGTGGCTGTCAGACATATATGCGCACTCTTCACCTTGGTATTTAGCTACGACAGTATGGTCACCGACCGACAGAGCGCTGGGGTTGTAAGTGATCGTTGCCTTACCATCGGTAGAAGTGGTCGCAGAGCCGATGGATTTGCCATCTACAGAGAAATCAATCTGTTTGTCAGACAGTGGCACATAGGTACCACCATTGTTGTAGGTCAGCGTGGCTGTATAATCGATCGAGGGCTGTTTAAAAAGTGTACAGGTTGGTTCGTCGATAATAAGCACCGTTTCAACTGGATCACATGGCTGATCAGGCTCAGCAACCTTGAAGTGAATGACTATGCCTTCACCCGGCTGCAATCCCTTGCTCAGAGTGCCTTGTTCAGCTTGAATTTTGAAGTGGTAGCTTCCGGGGGTACTGGGAGCTATAGCTTTCACCTGTGTAGTGAACGGCATAATCTTCCCAGCGTTCTTTTCATACATATAGGAGGCCGTCGCCGTGCCAGGTGCAGGACCAAATGTTACGTCAAAGTCCGCGGGACCACCTTTGTTCTTGACGGAGAAAGTGGAAGTCAAAGGAAGCGCTGTTGTAGGCCCTCCAGAGCTTTCTATCAATTCAAAAGTAAGCATAAATGTAACATTGCCCCCGGGAGCAATAGGATCGATTACCTTGAAGTGGCCGGACTGACCGGAAAATTCGGCCTCAGGCTGTATATCAGTCGCAATATAATCAATAGTGTGTGCTGTGGCTGGTACAACCAGCAAAACCCCCAATAGGACAGCTATGAAAAGTACCAAACTAGGACTTGGAAATCTTCTAGTCATAAAAACTCTCCTTACTCCCATATTATTTTTTATAATTTTTATTTGAAGATCTTTTATAGTCAGTTTTTTTACCTTTTTTCCCATCTATGGATAAATAAAAAGACAATTGAAATGTCAAAAATCCAAATCATATTGGATCCCCCCATAGAGAAAAAACTACGATATATAGAATGCTCAGAGACATATAAATATTTTTACGAATTTATAAAGTACGTAAAATAGAAAACAAGTTTTAAAAAGACGTAATCTCAGATTTGTACTTCGAGATTAAGATCTACTGATTCACATAGAAAAAGAGAATTGTTTTATGAGCTTATCCCAAAACTGAAAATTGATCCTCTGAATCTCGAATTTTGAACAATCAATCGAGTTTATGATCATAGAAAATAGTTCTGAAACTTTTATTAATTTAAGAAGAAACCTAGTTTTGGGATAAGCTCAAGAAAAGAACTAAACACTCTTTCTCCTGATCCTGAATAAGTAAACTGATTAATCAAAGGCTACCAAACCCATGTGTTAAATTCAAGTTATTTAATCAACGGAGAGTAACGTGTATTGTGGAAGAATACGGGAAGAAAAGGACCTGTAAGTTAAAAGTTGATTTTTAACCCTCAACTTTCAAATTTTATTCGTTATTCTTAACATCATTTTTCATATCTTAAACAGCTTCAATCTCCAGAGCGTTTCCCATCTTTGTTTTTCATATTTAGCTGGGTACTTTTTGCATGGTCAATCCCAGGTTAGTCTCCAGCTACTCTTCAGCTATTCTTCAGCTATTCTTCAGCTATTCTCCCATTATTATCCTGTTTTTTGGGAAACATAACTTCTTTTTTTAAGAAAGCCGGTTCTATTTACCTGCTGATCAGGCTTTTTCTTGGCAAAAAACAAAATTTTTATATGTATGGAATACAATTACTTTGTAACTTTTAAACTTTACTAAATTCTATTATATTCGGGGAAAACGAATAATATATTAACTTACTGTCTAGTAAGTTTATCAAATAGGGGAAAACGACAGGGTCTAGATGCAATTGTCTTACCGAGTCTGCCAAAAATACTCTTTGCTTTTAGCTCTGATGTTTTAAAGGATATATAACCTTTATATGGACTTGTAATTGTTTAGATGGACTGGTAGAGGCATCTACTTAAAATATCGATCCAGAGTTCGTACCAATCCAGAGCTTGGAAAAATAATCACTTTGCTAGGGAAGCATCTGTATTTTGCCAGGTCTCTTAATATATGCAGATTGAGGGGTCATGGAAATGAAAAGTATACTTGTAGTTGAGGATAGTCCTGTAATTATGGAACTTATCAAATTCCTTCTTACTACTTTTGACTATGAGAGTAAAGAAGCGAGTGATGGGTTTGAAGCTCTCAGAATTGCTAAAGAAAACAGGTTCGATCTCATACTTCTTGACATACAGCTGCCAGGATTTGACGGGCTTGAAGTCCTTAAAGAAATCAAAAAAATCCCCGAAATCCAGAGGACACCTGTAATTGCCCTTACAGCTCATACCATGCAGGGGGATGAGGACAGGTTTTTAAAAGCAGGTTGCAGTGGGTATGTTTCTAAACCCATTGACATCGGCAGATTCAAATCAATATTAGAGATGTGCACAGGTGAATGCAGAGCAGTGTAAGGAGTTTACGCAGTTTCTGGTCCTTTAAGGGGGATGAAGGGATGGTAAATATTTCAAAGTCGCCATTCACAAAAAGGTCTAACGAACTCGTACTTATTCTTGTCCTGGGCTTTATATTTACACTGGCAGCTTCTAACTACAATCTTTTTGAATCTGTTGTGTTGTTTGTTGAAAATTACGACCGTGAGGGTTTGGGTCTTCTGCTCGTTCTTTCAATATATGTCTCTTTTGGAATGGGAATATTTTCTCTCAGGAGATGGATGGAGCTCGAAAATGCTCTCGTACTTTACAAGGAAGCAGAAGACGACCTTAAGGAAAAAGATAAGATGTACATAGCTCTTTTTGAGCAGTCCAATGATGCTGTTATCATTTCAGACGGAAAAAAGGTCATGGATATTAATAAAAAAGGCTGCGAAATTTTCGGTTTCGGACAGAAGCGCCCACTTAATGCTTCTCTAATGTCCTTTATTCCAGGTGAGTACCTTCCTGAGCTTCAACAGGCACTTAAGGAAACTTTCAAACAGGATTCTTCTTACTTTGAAATGAG
This sequence comes from Methanosarcina sp. DH2, assembly GCF_020804225.1. GTDB lineage: Archaea > Halobacteriota > Methanosarcinia > Methanosarcinales > Methanosarcinaceae > Methanosarcina. The sequence goes on along the minus strand of NZ_WJBI01000015.1, from coordinate 148,673 downwards.
GTATCAGAAGCCTGACGGGGAAATTGTTGACATAGAAGTTAACCTGTCCCTTATCGACAGGAAAGATAATATTGTTCAGATTGTAGCCCAGGATATTACCGATAGGAAAAATGCAGAAAGGTGGGAACAGGAGAATCGGGAAAGGCTTAAAACTATCCTTGATAATACGCTGTGCAGTATCCTGCTGATCGAGGCCTCCTCCAGGAAAATTGTAGATGCAAATCCTGTTGCCCTGAAAACGACTGGTTATTCCGAAAAGGAACTTATAGGAATGGTCTGCAGCCAGTTAATCTGCCAGGCCGGGGAAGAAAGATGCACTGCCCTTTCTCTGGACCAGGCTGAAGATCTCTCTGAAAGTTTGCTTTTCAAAGCCAGAGGAGATCCCATACCAATTCTTAGAAATGTCGTGCCTGTCTCAATAGGAGGAAACGGTTATTTTGTTGAAAGCTTTATAGATCTCTCGGAGTATAAAAAAGCTGAAGAAGACCTCCTGCAGGCAAAGCTTGCAGCCGAAGGGGCGAACCGCGCAATGAGCGAATTCCTTGCGACCATGAGCCACGAACTGCGTACCCCCCTTACTGCCATAATCGGTTTTTCGGAACTCATGCTTGGAGGGACCACTGGTGAGTTCGACGAACTGAACAAAAAGTTTCTTGGAAATATCTCAAATAGCGAAAAACATCTTCTTTCGCTCATAAATAGTATTCTGGACCTCTCCAAGATAGAAGCCGGGAAAATGGACCTTGAACTTGACTATTTTACACTTTACGATACCTTTACTGATACTAAAAATATAATTTCCCCTCTTGCCCTGAAGAAAAACATTTCAATGAATTTCAATGTTGAATCAGGTTTCTTTATCTACGCGGACAGGACCCGTTTCAAACAGATTATGTATAATCTTGTAAGCAATGCGATAAAGTTCACTCCTGCTGGCGGCTCTGTCGAAGTCCTGGGGTCAAGATCCGAAAACGGGATCAGGGTTGCCGTATCCGACACAGGTATAGGGATTTCAAAAGATGGCATAAAACATCTTTTCAAACCCTTCAAGCAGATTGACTCTGCCCTCAGCCGCAAATACGAAGGTACTGGCCTTGGTCTTGTTCTCGCTAAAAAATTTGTAGAGATGCACGGAGGCAGGATATCGGTTGAGAGTGAACCCGGTAAAGGTTCAACCTTCACTTTTGAGATGCCTGTAAAGATCCTGTGTGCCGGTGAAAAAATAAGGATACCTGAAACCTGTGAGATAAATGGAGAAAAGGTTCTTGAAGCTCCTGATAAAATAGAGAAACCTCTCGAAACTCCTGATGAAATAGGGAAAACTCTCGAACCCTCTGACAAAAAAGGCGAAACAGATGAACCTGAGACCGAAGATCAGGCAGGAAATAACGAAGAAAAAGGTTTCTCTGATATTTTTGAGCCCGAAGGATCAGAAGGATCCGGACCCCTTGTTATGGTTGTTGAGGATGATAAGCTGTCCAGAGAACTTCTCATGTTCACATTAAAGGAAGCAGGCTACAGAGTAGCCCAGGCTGTCACAGGGAAGCAAGCTCTCTTTCTTGCCCGGAAATTAAAGCCTTTTTTAATTACTCTGGACCTTATGCTGCCCGAAATGAATGGATGGGACGTGCTTCAAAACCTGAAAAAAGACAGCGGGACTGCAGGAATTCCAGTACTTGTTCTCTCAATAGATGAAAGAAGTGACTGCAAAATGCTCTGGGGTGCCTTTGACCATCTTGTAAAGCCGGTCGAAAAGTCAATCCTGCTTTCAACTCTGGACCGATTAAAAGAGAAAATGAAAAAGGAATCTCCAAAGATTCTGATTGCGGATGACAAGGAAACTATGACTGAACTTATAGCTTCTCTGGTTAAAGAGGAAGGTTATGTTATCAGCCGGGCATATGGCGGAAAGGAAGCAATTGAAAGGGCATCTACAGAACTTCCGGATGCTATAATCCTGAATCTGATGATGCCTGATGTATCAGGTTTTGAGGTTGTAAGGGCCCTTAAGAAAAACCCTGAGACCGTGGATATCCCTATAATCGTATGCACTGCAAAAGACCTGAGCGCGCAGGAAATGAAAATATTAAACAACAATGTTTCGTTTGTCATGCAAAAAGAGGACTTAAATAAACAGACGCTTCTGCAGTTAATAAATAGCTTTGAATCAAAGGGAGATAGTTGTGGGACATGTGCCTTTTCAGCTACTCACGGCGACCGTCCATCACAATTCATTCAAGACTGAAGGAATTAATTGAGAGAACCAAACTGATAAAAAGACCTGATAAATGACCTGAAAAGAGAATTAACCGAAAAAGGCTGACCGAAAAAATATCTACTGGAAAAATATCTACTGAGAGAATATATTGGAAAAATGTCTGCTGGAAAAATATCTACTGAAAGAATATATACTGGAAAAATGTCTGCTGGAAAAAAGACTGGCTGAAAAAGAAAAGGAATAAGAAAACTAAAAAATTCTTAAAAGCCAGAGTCCCTGTTCTTTTTTACCAGACACCGTTGTTTTTCAGGGTAGCCAGAATATTGGTGAATTCATTGTTGAACCTGCATTTCCGGAAATCAGCAGAGTCCAGGATATTTTTCTTTATTGCCTGCAGCCCTATTAAAAGGCTTATGTCGTTACTGTACTCGAATTCTTCTCCGGATGCTGTGATATTTTCTGCAAGGATTTCAAGGAGCTTCGGATCAAGATCATTTGTGATATAGGTGTCCAGGATCAGAAGATCTGCAATTCTTTTGTAAAAATCAATCAGGTTCTGGTAACCTGGTATGGAGTACGCTTTTGCTGTCTGCTTTTGCCTGTTGAGATAAATCAGGTATCTGCAGATTGTGCTTATAAGGGTCTCAGTAACTTCTTTTTTAGGAAACTCAATTGGAAACCTTTTCAGCATTTTTGAGTTCAAATGCTGGTTATTCTGCATTTTTTCACGGTTCCATATATCAGGAAGAGCCCTTGCTATCGAAGAGTTAAGCACGGATGTGACATAATGGTAGAGTGTGGGATCTCCAAGAACAACTCCTATCCCGTCTGCAAACACGTGTTTTCCATTCGCATCATATGAAGCATGAAGTCGGTAGTGGTTGGTAATGATTATTTTAGGTGTTTTTATATACTGCAGGAAGCTTTCGTTTTCCAGACGATAGCACTCGGCAGAATCCAGTTCCTGTTTCTCGGTTCCAGACTCTTGTTTTGTTTCCATCAGCTGTTTATAAGCTATTGGGAACCTGGTCTTTAACTCCTCCGGCTGAAAGATTCTGTATTCTTTCTTTATATTGTAGCCCAGGATCTCATAAGGCAGCATAAACCGGTACTGATCTGAGTGAATGGCAAATTCATTCGAAAGAGAGCCATCCATATAAGGATACATAAGTTCCTTCTCTATGCTCACCTGTTCTATACTTATATTTGTTTGTGGGTTTCTGCAGCCGTTGGATGCATCTGCACAATGTTCTCTCGAAAGGTCTGTTTTGTATACCAGATCATTGGCTGGGGGTACGCCTTCAAAGACCTCTATTGAGATATCTTCCAGCGTTCTAGGTATTTTGCTTAGCCTTTCGACAATATCATCTTTACTCCAGAACATATATTTCACTTCTTTTTTATATATAGGGAGTTCCGGGCAAATACCTTTTTGTCACCAGTTACAATGCCATAGAATTAAACTCTTATTTTGAGACATATAACTTTTGACCATGTGGGTTATCCGGATCAAACTTTAAATATAGCTCTTTATATAATAATTTATTCATATCACTGGTTAACAATTGGAGCAAATTTTTTTTCTTATTAGAATAGAAGTCTGAAGCCGTTAAGCCAGATATTTTCAGTCCATAAAAATAGAGATTTTTGAAAACCGGGGTAAAACTCCCGGGTTTACATATCTGAAAAGACTTTTAATGCCGTCCTTGCGTTTTCGAGCATGTTATGATTGTTATTAAAATAAATGTAGACTTTCTCACTCCCGGATTCATTTATTTTCAGGACAGTTTCTTTAATTTCTTCCTGTGAGTAATTGTAACTGTACCAGCCTTCTCTTCCGTGCATTCTCATATAAACGATTTTTCCGGGAAATATTCGGTCCCTGTGATCCGGTGAGTCTACCGATACCAGGGTCACATTCTCCGTAAGCTCTGTACACAGCTCATCGTTTCCAAGCAGTTCTTTATTCCTTATTTCCAGAGCAAATCTTTCGCCAAGTCCCGTTTCTCCTGCAAACCACAGGGCTTTTTCAAGATCATCGAATTTTGGCGGTGCCTGAAAAAGATAAAAATCAATAAGGTGGTCCAGGGGCTCAAACAGTTGCCGAAAGTTTTCCCATATATCAAGAGCGCTTTCACTGAACTGGCGCCAGTGGGTTATAGACCTGTGGACTTTTACACTCCACCTGAGCTCCGCACCTTTTGTGCTCCAGCCTGTTATATTGTTTGGAAATGGAAACCTGTAGAAACTTGCGTTGAGCTCTACGGAATTCAAACCGGAGTTCTCCACAAACCACTCCAGATTTTTCTTTTTATTCCACTCATAGTACCAGCCGCTTGTGCCCACAAATGCATCCATGTAATCCCCATCAGTATCGTGTCTGCTAACAGATGTACCTTTGGTTTATGGAAGATCTGGTCTATGAAAAGCTGCTTGATCGTTTGAACGGCTGGTCTATGAAAGGTTCTATGAAAGGTTCTATGAAAGGTTATTTGATAATTTGTATATAGAGACTTGATATTTCGGATAAGAGCTCGATAGTCAGGATAGGGCCGGCGGATGTTCAATAATCAATTCAGGTAACGTAGAAAATGTTCAAAACCCCATGGCATGTGCAGGTAGTAGCTATGAAAAAAGCCCTGTCCTCGAGTTTTTCAGACTTTTTCGCGCTCCCGTTTTCCTGAAGCTTACTTACGAATTCCCGGATCTCCAGCATATTCCGTTTAAACTCCACGCCCTTCAATCCACCTATTCCAGGCTTCATTTGATGGCTTTCAAAGACCCATCCCGGGATGGTGTGGATAAGTTCTCTTGTATATTCGGTAATGGTTTTCGGTTTTTTCCGCCCGAAGGTAGGACATTTATCTCTCGGTCCGGGGCAGCCATCGGGACAAATTTCTCCTTCCCTTGCATACGAGAAAAACAGCATGCTGTGTTCAGGGTAACTGCCTGCGATTACATCTTCAGGAAACACCGATGCAATTGTTTTGAAAAAAGACATTAGCTCCGAATCTTCAGGCCTGATAAAGAGTTCATTTACAGGGCTGTTTTTCTCTGAAATGCTTTTTTCAGGACTATTTATTTCTGGAAGGCCTGCTTTGCGGTTTTCTTTGAGGCTTTCTTCTTTCTTTGCCTCCTGCATTGGGAACTTAAGGATATCTGCAAGCATATATGCAACTGCATGGCATGGCACGGCAGGGATAATATATTCAGGGATGCCAGAGCTGAGGAGAAAAGGGATTCTCTGCATGTCCATTCTGTAAAAATAAGCTTCTGATTTTTTACCTGATTCCTTACTTGATTCCTTATCAGATTCCTTATTTTCTTCTTTCCTTTTCCCTTCTGCCCGGAGAAGTTGTTCCTTCATCCCTTCCTGAACCGGAGCTTTTGCTCTTTTCTTGAGGAGATCTACAATCTCGCTTTCGGTTTTAAGAACCTGAACTTCTCTTGAAGCAGGCGCGTTTTCATCCCTGTCGATAACAAGCATAAAGGGGAACTTATTCTTGCGGGCGTAATGAAGAAAATCTGTGCCAATTTTTCCACCACCCAGAACAAGGTAATAATCTTTGATTACTGGCAGGTTTTTAAGTTTTTCGGTTTTTACATCGATTGGTGATATTTTATCGCCTGGATTTGCCATAGAAGTGCCTCCAAAATATTTCTCCGATTCGGGTTGGATTCAAGTTCATTTGTAGGTCACGCCAGTTGATCATTAAATATGATTACTTTTTTGGGCTTGTTTGAGTTCTGATTCCTTCTCAAACAGGCCCTTTCTCAGTTTGGCTCTTCCTACGTTCACTCCTCCTGCCAGTTATAAATAGGCCTGCGCCGCTTACTCCAGCCTTCAAAACCATTTTCCCTGATTTCCTTAAGGTTATGCATTACCGAAGCTTCACAGCGGGGTTTTAAGGACTCAAACTTCTCACATGCTTCAAAAGCCCCGCATTCCCAGCATCCCTCGTAGCCTTTTTCCTTGCAGCACTGAATTATCTGGCAGGGCACTGCACTGCACCCTCCTGCGGTTCTGCAACCTTCAGAGCAGGTGTGATTTATAAGAGCTTCAAGCACGGTAAGAAACGCATCATACTGCTGGAACTCCGAACCAAAAGGACTTTTTACACTGGCATAACTCTGAAAGCCTGCATCCTCAAGTGCCTCTTTTAACTGTCCCGCAAGTTTACTATGTTTATTACAAAAATGGATACAGTCAGCACAGTAAAGCCCGCAATAGGCTGTGAGTTCCTTTTCCTCTCCTTCCTGCATAAAGAAAAGTCTAACCTTCTTTTATATAGAGTCTTTTATGTAAAACACAGGTAAGACTGCCCAGCATGGAAATTCTTTTTCGTTACAACGGAAGAGTTTAACATATATTTTAAATTGATTATTTTTCAATATATAAATTATTTATGGTGTCTATGCCAGGATACGCCCATATGCTGCTGGTATAGTCAATCAATTATTTATAATTATAACTAATTAATTGGGGGTATCTTTAATATCTGCCTATATTTATATCTATTATTATTCTTTCAAACTGTACCTCTTCAATCTAAAAAGCCCCAAAAACACATACTTGCACTGTATAAATATATTTATCAAAATAGCAAATAAATTTCACTTGTTGCTCTCAAATCTCCTGTTGATTCTCAGTTTTTTCGGGTAATTTTTTCATTTTTAAGACAGTTTGCTTTTTCTCCTTTCACATGCCTGAACTCTATGAAATCCCTTATGAGAGTTTTGAATTAGAACACTGGGATAAGTTGGATTTCTTTTCCATCTTTGAATTCCAGTAAACCGATTTCAAGTCATATTCCTGCATTTTTTGAAGGCTTATCTCAGCTGAAGGCTTATCTCAGCTATCTGAGTCTTCTTTTCAGTCATTCAAATGCTTGTATTCAGTAATCTGTATGTTTTTAAGACTACCAAAATGCCCTTACTGGATTTTAATTATGCAATATTCTCCAAAACAGAGTCCTGAAAGTGTCTATAATTAACTTTGAGAACAGTGTTAAGCAGGTTTTCATTAAATGGAAATGCCTGATTTTTAAGTTTTTAACTTTCTTTTTTTAATTTGATATATTTATATAATATTGTGTCAATCTTTTTCTACTCCTTTATGAGAAAAAACAGGTACAAAGGAGCTATTATCTTACTAAACTAATCTTATGCACAGGCAAAGAGAAGAGCCTGTGGATTTGTAAAAGGCAATTCGAAAAATGAAGCAGGAAGCCTGTAACTCTTTAGATTTAGCGAGCAGTTCACCTGTATATACTGGAATTATTGGGGGGAAATATATGAACGGAAAAGAATGCAACCTATCGTTAGATGAGCTCCTGAAGTTTGAAGGGGTAATGGCAGCTGGGATTTTCAGTCCCGAAGGAAAGCTTGTAGATTATAAAGCCAGGGACGGGATGCCCAAGGAGATGGCAGAGATGACCGCCAAGTTCTGCGGAGCCGTTAATATGATGTTTGATGCTCTGGCGAGCGCTTACTCAAAGCTCTACAAGATGAACTGGGTGCCTCAGAATAACTGGATGTACAGCGGCGGTGATTGGACTGTTATGATCTCAGGAACAAGGGGAGTCTTTGTCGAAAGCTCAAAGGCAGATTTAGGGAAACTCCTTAAAGCCCTGGGAATGTGCTAACGCCTTCTTAATAACCTGGCTAGCCACTCCTGGTTAGCCAATCGTTTTTTAAATACAGATTATATATCAGGAATTATTACTTACTAAAGAAAGAAGTATTCTATCGCTATTTTTTTATACCTTGACAACATATTATAAATTGATCCATAAGGTCAGTCCCAGATCTATGAAGAAGACGTACGAAGAAGGTATGTAACTTAAATAGGTAATGACTTGACTAAGTAGTAACTTAACTGAGTAGTGACTTAAATAAGTAGAACTTAACTGAGTAAAGAACTACATTGAATTGTGGATCGGATCTTATGGGTCACTTATACCCTCTTTTCTAATACTTTAATCTCTGTTACTTTGATTTCTGTTTTCTATATTTCTCTATTTACCTTTGTTTTGGTTCTGGATTAATTATACCAGCCTCAGTTCTTCTGTTTTGTTTGTTTCTTCGCTCCTGTTTGTTTCTTCGCTCCTGTTTGTTTCTTTGGTCCTGTTTGTTTTAATCAACCGGAATGACAGGTTATTTTCAGCCTCCAAAGCCCCGGGCTCTGACCGGCTACCTGTTAGTTGCTTTTTAAATGAAGCTTTAAATACACGAATAAATTAAGTAACCTTAAAAGATTATTTTAGTTTACATGAGCATATCCTGCACTTGAAGGAATATATCAAACTCAGAGCTTCATGGGGTTCTTATGCCTTATGTTGTCGTAGGCTACAGCTTTCTATTCATCAAATCTGCCCCACAAAGAAAACCTGATTAAAAGCAGCTTGATATTCCGCAGGAAAGCAAAGCTTACACTGTGACCAGCGAGTCAACTCGAGGTGAACCCAAAAATGAAACCTGCTGAAAATATTGAATGTAAAGATTTTACCTGTTCCGATATCAATAAAAGCGGGTGTCTCGCGCCTGCTGTGGAAATCGATCCTGGAAAAGTTAAAGTAATTATGATTTCTGAAGCTCCTCCTGAAAACTCTCATGACTATTTTTATGCTTCAGGAGAACCGTTTTTCTTGAAAACAACCTTACAGGCGTTTAATGACGCTGGAATTTCTGTAAGCAGCATACAGGAGATCCTTGATCTCGGATTCTACCTGACGACTGCGGTAAAATGCCCAAAAACTCAGTATGGGATTTCAGCTGCAACGATTAAAAATTGCTCTTTTGTACTGGAGAATGAGCTTTCTCTCTTTCCGAATATTGAGGTTTATTTGTTAATGGGGGATGTTGCAATAAAGGCTTTCAACTACATCAGCAAGAGGCGGAACGGTAAAAATACGATTCCTGCTGGTTCTACATACAAAATAAGAAAGGATCAGTTTTATTATGAGGGAAAGCGGGTTTTTCCTTCATATTTGCAGACTGGACAGAATTACCTGATTGAGAAATCAAAAAGAGTGATGATAGCTGAAGATCTTGCTGAAGCGGTTAAGATACTGGAGTCGAGCGGGACATCTAAGAATCTTCTTAATAGAGAGTAAATAGAGGGTGAATAAAACTTAGGAATGGTAAAAATATAATTTCAAATATTCACTTTGGGAATGACTTCATAACCATTGCTGAAGACAATACCGAGAACAAAAATCATGAAATTGTATCTTCTTTATTCCTTAATAGAGAGTTAAATAAGATTGAGAGTTAAATAAGGTTAATAGAGAGTTTAAAAAGAAAGAAGGGATTTTTATTGCTCAGGGATTCAGAGGGATTTTAAGAAATATAAAATATAAAGGGACAGTAACTGCCTTCCATACATTTACAATCAATCGGTGATCTCTTCGATGAATGCCACAAGGTAGGATGCAACGCGAGCGGGATCTTCCCAGTAGAATGCGTGTCCGGCACCGGGATATACAATGAATTGTGAGCCTGGGATTGCTTCTTTTAGGGTTTCCTGGTCGCTCAGGGGTAAGAATGCATCATGATCTCCCCAGATAACCAGGGTGGGAACCTTTATCTTATCGAGCTCTCCAGAAGAATCATCTTCCAGGAGACCTTCGAATGTCGCTTTCCATACACGTGCAGGGACCTTCTGGCTTTCCTGCACCAGCGTTTCTAAAAATGCCTGCGGCAATGGCTGAGCAAGTGTATCCTCTACAAATTCACGTGCAATCCGCGGGTCAACAGGTTCTGTCATTTTCGATATTGTAGAGTCCCACAGCTCCTGCAGGACCGTTTTGTCTTTCAGGGTGAAAGGAGATCCCAGAAGCACAAGCCCGAGGGTGCGGTCGGGATGGTCGATTGCAAAGCGCCGGGCGATAATGCCTCCGCTGGAACCCCCCACGACCACGGCTGCTTCAAGCTGAAGTACGTCCATAAAAGCCAGAAGGTCAGCCGCAAAATCATGTGGTTGATAGCCCGCTTCAGGGCGGCTTGCATCACCATGGCCCCTTTGCGTCAGAGATATGGCATGTATAGATTCGGGCAGGTTAAGCAGCAAGCGTTCGAAGGAACGCCATGAGTCTGCAACGGCATGCAAAAACAATACGGGAACGCCCGATATGTCTCCCTGCTCAACATATGGAAGCACGACCCTGTTGGGAAGCTCAACAGATTTGGTAACAAATACCATGTTTTATGCCCTCCTGCCGCCCTCGACTTTCGCGGGCTGATTTAGCCGTTCACAGGCTAATTTATCTATTTTCCTGCTTATTTTGTCTGTTTTTGCTGCGTGGTTCTGCTTATAATCTGCAATGACTTTTAATTGGCGCCAGTCAATTTCCTGAAAAATGCCGGTTTTATAATTTTATGATCATTTTCGCTTGTGGTCTTGGAGGCTTTTAATCTGCCAGCTGCAGTTTAATACTTCCTATGCTTGATGAGGCACTTATGTTTAAGGTTACTTCTGATTCTCCATACGCGTCGTTGACGTAAGCATCTCCTTCCTGCCTGAAACCTGCAGCTTCTACAGCGACAGGCGTAGCGGCTTCAACATAAACCCCTGTGTTTCCGGGCAGGAGCAGGGTTATTTCACCGGTATTCACCAGCACTTCTATACTGGAGTTCTGGCTCCAGTTACCTGTGAGGTCTGCAAGGATGTTTCCGTTGTTCAGTTTGATTCTCACATGATCCAGGGAAGAGTAGCTGCCTGAAAGCTCTGACTGAATATTCCCATTGGCTGACTCTATTGTTATGCCTGATAGAGAGGGGTAGTCTCCTGAGAGAGTTAGCAGGACATTGCCATTGGAATGCATCAAATTCACCTTTTTTAGCAGGGACTGGTTACCTGTAAGTTCTGCCTGCATATTTCCGTTATTAGTGTTGAGAGCAAGTGTATTAAGCAAAGAGCTGCCAAGGGAAAGCTCGGAGTTTCCATTTTCAAGATCAGCACTCAGGTTTATCGGCATTTCCTGATTGAGACGCAGGTCCCATTCGTTCCGGATTCGATTTCCTCCTGCAACTCCCTGTACTTCAGGCTGCCTGATTGTAAGTCTGCCTGTTTTTTCCCGTACTTCATATCCCATTTCCGGTCTCCAGTCTTCAACATTGTACCGGAATTCGGCATCAAGCAGGTTGTCCGTGCCTCCACTGATTTCCATATTTCCACTGGCCATATCAAACTCCAGGTCTGCAGATTCGGCTCCCGCCGGCTCAACCGATCTGGACTCAACCTGAAGCTCTCCTACCTCAATGCACCCACAGCCCGACAGCAGCACAGCCAGAAAAACTGATAGGCCACAAAGCAAACTGAAGCTCAAAGCCTTCTGAGACCCCATTCTCTAACCTCGGTTTTTATTAGCCTGTACCGATTAATTTTATCGGTTTATTTCATTGGTTTATTTCATTGGTTTATTCCATTGGTTCACTTCATTGGTTTATAAATAATCCAACATCATCCACTTTTCTCTTCAAGACAGGTTTCTTCCATGAAATTTATCCTGAATTCGGTCCCTTTTCCTCCTTTAAGTTCGATACTACCATCGATCTGGTCTACAAGAATATTTACAAGTTGAAGGCCGAGAGAGGAGGTACGTCTGAAATCAATATATTCAGGAAGACCGATTCCATTATCCGAAACTGTCAGTAAGAACTCAGAGACCTCACAACTTTCAGGGTGCCGGTTATTGTCCTGATTTTGACTGATAATACCTGTACGGTGGAGTTTAATCTGTATTTCCCCGCCTCTTCCAGCAGGAAAAGCATGCTTTAAAGAATTAGACACAAGTTCATTGATAATGATCCCCAGAGGAATTCCGGTATCCATCCCAAGGAATGCGCTTTCCATATCAAGCTTTAAGTGGATACCTTCATTTCCTATCATATATGACCGGAAGAGCTCATTTGCCAGTTTCTGGATGTAGGCTTTAAAATCAAAGGTCTCTACATCTCCGTTCTGTCCGGTCTTATAAAGCTCTTCATGAATGAGGGACATCGATATAACCCTGTTCTGGCTATCATGGAAGGATTCCTTTACTTTTTTATCACTGAAATGCTCGGCCTGGAGGCTGAGCAGGGATGAGATTACCTGAAGGTTGTTTTTAATCCTGTGGTGGATCTCTTTTTTCCTGATTTCCTCAGTTTTTAAAAGGGCCTGCTCTGCCTTTTTGCGTTCCGTAATATCAAGCATTACGCCTACAATCCCGATTATTTCCCCGGATACATCACTGTAAATAGCTTTGTGGGCAAGGAAATCCCTTAACTCTCCATCTATTGCACATTTTATTTTCAATTCGTGAGGCAGGCTTTTGCCTTCTTTCAGAAGTATATTGTCATAATATACGGATTTATTGAGCGTCTCTTTAGAGTACTGTCCCTTGAATTCGTACATGGAGTGCCCTATTATTTTTTCTTTCGGAAGGCCGAGGACCTGTCTGGCAAACATCTCATTGCAGCCCTGGTAGATACCTTCAAGGTTTCTGTAAAACACAGGAGAGGGTATGGCATCAAGGAATGTCTCAAGGAAGTATACGCTATTTTGAAGGTCTTTTTCCACCTGTTTGCGGGTCGAAACTTCACTGAACAATTGTTCATTTATTTTTGTAAGCTCAGAAGTCCTTTCATTAACAAGCTCTTCCAGGTGTTCCTTGTACTGACGTAACTCTTCTTCCGCCTGCCTGCGCTCAATAACTTCCGCAATCACAAAAGCAACAGAATTTAAAAAGTAGGTTTCATCCGCGGTAAATTTCCTTTTCTTTGTAGAATGAGCGCCAAGCACTCCGAATGGTTTTTCTACATCCCCTATAGTGACGCTAATCCCGCTTGCAATATCGTGCTCTCTCAGGATTTCCGGGGCTTCAAAACGGTTTTCTTCTGCAAAATTTCTTACTATTACAGGCACCTTTGAAAACACTGTATATCCTGCCTGAGACCATTTACCTCCTTCTACCACTGCTTTTCCTACAAAACCGGGTTTCCAGCCGGTACCTGCTCTGAGCAGGAAATTTCCGTCAGGTGTGAGTTCAAGGATTTTGCAAAACTCAAGGTCCAGGGTTTTAGCGATCAGCCTTACACTTTCATCCATAAAAGCCTGAAGACTTTCACATTTGAGGGCCATTCTCCCGAGTGTATAAAGAGCGTTATACTGCTTTTCTTTGATACGGAGTTTTTCTCCCAGCTTTTTTTGCCCGCTTATGTCAGACCCGTAGATGTTTACATACTCCTTCCCGGGCACGGGATAAAAAGCTATGAAATACACTTTTTTTCCCACTTTAACTTCTGTTCTTTCCGGATCGGTCCTGGAAACAACTCTTTTAATAAGAGCCTCTACTGAATGAGGAAGTTTCTCCCCTACTTTAATATCCCACCTGCGCAACAGGGCCTCACCTGCTGTGTTTGAATAGATGACCCTCCCATCAGCCCCGGCCCGAAGAATAGGATTTGGATTTTGAAACACCAGTTGATTCACTATGCTCCTTCCCCCAGGAGTCTACCCCTCTAAAAGCCCTCAGTCAGAAATTAATATTCGCAGACCAGAAATCCGCCAGCATTTATAAATTTTTGAATAATCGTCTCTACGACCTAAGATTTCTTCTCGGGTAGAGGTTTAGAACAAAAGTTCTTGTAGCTATTGTTTGTTTTCTTGTAGCTATTGTTTGTTTTCTTGCTCCTATTGCATTATAATATACTTTTACTCTAATAAATTACTTCCTCTGGTGTTCAATCCTTACACTTTTTCTCAGACTGAACACAAAATTTATATAAGTAAACTGGGTAATTATTCGGAGTGAGTAATTTTATATTAGTCAAAAATATTCTCAATGATGTGAGTTTTAGAAATATATAGATCACTATGATATATAGTGACTACTTGGATAATCTATTTATATGAGCCATACAAACTATATTATGTCTAAGAGAAACCGAAAACAAATGAAAATAAGAATAAACCATAAATTAAAAATAAAAAAGGTGATATAAAATGGAAAAACTTAGAAACTTAATTATCGAGAACGTGACAATATTCAATAAGGCATTTCCAGACAGGTTCTGTCATAGCCCGGATGTAATCTCAGCGATCTCATATGACTATAAGTTCACTTACGGACAGGTCGAAAACGAGATCGAGAAGATGGTCCATGAAGGGGTCCTTGATGCAGAACTTTCCGACTGGTATGGAATAAAGCTCTTATAAGGATGCTGCCCCTCTCGGGAAAAAACAGGAAAGTACAACCAAAGCACAACCAAAGCACAACCAAAGCACAACCAAAGCACAACCAAAGCACAACCAAAGCACAACCAAAGCACAACCAAAGCACAACCAAAGCACAACCAAAGCACAACCAAAGCACAACCAATGCGTAACGAAATTCTGGATTAGATCAAGTATTCAATTACGGAAGGACATTTGAATGCCCAGAATTTGATCACGTAAACCAGTATTTAAGTCGGGCTAAGAAACATAATACAGCGAGAACTTCATCCGAAGTTTCGCAAGTAGCTACTTCTTCCCCTTAAAAACCTTTTAATCTACGAATTTTCAGTTCGTACGGCCACAATTTTCACCCTGTACGGTTCAAACCGGCAATTTCAGTCCAGAAAGCTTCTTAGAAGCGGACACTTAGAATAGTTAATCTTCTTTTGATAATACCTCTTTGCATGTTCCACAAGAAGAGCATGATATTCCTGATAGATGACCAGATCTTTCGGCAGATTCTCTTCAAACAATTCCTTGATTTCAGAATATTTTGCTTTTTCATCAGCCAGACCGAGATTGCTTACGACTCTTCTTGTGTATGTGTCAACCACAAATGAAGGCTGCTTAAAGGCATAAAGCAGAATCGAGTCTGCAGTCTCGGGACCTATACCTTTTAGCGAGAGCAGTTCTTCTCTCTGAGGTATTCTGCTTTTCAACTCCAGAAACCATTCTGCAAGGGTTTTGAGGCGTGCTGCTTTCTGGTTATAATAGCCTGCAGGCTTTATAAATTCTTTTAAGGCTTCCGGGTCAATGGAAAGGATTGACTCCGGAGAAAGGGAGTTTGTTTGCCGGAGGTTGATGAGAGCTCTTTCAACCTGCTGCCAGCTCGTGTTCTGCGTAAGCAGGGCTCCGCAGATGATTTCAAACTGCTGACTATCTGTATGTGGATAGGTGTAGTCTCCGGGATGATACCCCCGGACAGATCCTGTTTTTGTAGGGTTTGTCCCGTCTATGTAGTGAAGTTCTGTCAGAGGCCACCAGCCCTGAGGGCCGTATGAATTAAAGAGATAATCATAAATTATTTGAATGACTGATTTAACACTGGATTTTCTGTTGCTAGACATTTTGATTCTCTTTTCAATTTTCTGGATTGCTTAAATTCAAACTTTAAATGTGTTTTGTTATTATTTGTATTTCAGGAGTAGCAGAATGGAACTTTGATATGTTCAAGCACGATTAATATATTCTTTTTTCAGACAGGTTCAAAAACTCTCCTCGCACTGCCGATTTTATTCTGAAAAAAGGAACTTTAGCGCCCGGCCAATACATTATTGTTTAGATTTTCCTAGTTACAAGATTCGATAATATACGTGGTTGCAGTGTTTTATTACTTTTTATAATTAAAAAACAATCTGTGGTCAATCTGCATAAAAATATAGTAAGAGAAATTAAATAAGTTTATATGCTCAAAAACAGTATAAATTAATTCAGAGTGATCTTCTCATGACACAATCGCAATTGTCAAAGAGTGATATTTTTGGAGTCCTCCAGAATGATCGGAGAAGGCATGTTCTGGAACTCCTGCGCAGCCAGGGAAATCAGAGTGTACGCTCCCTGTCTGAAGAAATCGCCCGTTTGGAAGCCGAAACCGAAGAGCCAAATAGCAATGTCAGAAAAAGCATATATATCTCTCTACTCCAGACACATATCCCAAAAATGGAAAGCCTGGGAATAATCACCTACAACAGGGAACATGACACTGTGGAACTTCTTCACGCAGTCCATGATTTCGATATATATATGGAAACCGTAGATAAAGGTGACATCTCCTGGAGCCAGTTCTACTTAGGCTTGAGCATCCTTGCCATTGGTGGCAGCCTCACCATCTTATCAGGTCTCATCGAATGGATCTCAAGTTCTCAGTGGATGCTTTTCGTAAGCATAATCTTTCTTGTCTCCTCAACAACCAACATGTGCCATCTCCGTAAACTTGAAGGATAGGCGTATATCATAGTGCAGATTTAACCCCTGTTTTTTCATGTAGCAACCAAAAGCCATCCGATAATGTTAACCCCACATTATCAAGATAAAAATTTCTTTTAACCAGTCATTTTTCTATTCCTCTTAGCGTGTAGACAAATCCAGATCCTTCTGCCCGAATCTCAGGCCAGTTTTCAAGATCCTAGATGAAGAATCTTTATATAAAATAAATTGAAGTTTAGCCTTTTCCTGGTTAATGTCTCCCTTTTTACAGCATTCAGGTATTAAGCATACCCTATCTTTCCATAAGATCATAAAGCCTCTTGATAACCTTAATTGCCCATTAACACTCCTAAAACACCACTAATCAGCCAATAACTATATTAAATAAATTCATATGTCCTATAGCTCAGATCGAGGGAGCAGGAGGTCGAAGGACCGAGACCAGAAATTGGCTTCTTCCCTTTCTATTGCAGAGATTGGGGAGCAAATGACAAGCAAATTGACGATTGACAATTATAGGATTGATCAAAGAGGTGTAAAGAAATGCTTAACAAGAAGATACTTTTGAGCGTGCTCATTATTGGCTTGGTCGCTGCTGTGACAGGTGCCGGAACATGGGCACAATTCAGTGATACTGAAAAAAGTACTGGAAACACACTTACGGCTGGAACTATGAATCTTAAGTTATCGAAGGATGGAACTAACTATTCTAATGGAGTCTCTGGCTTCACTCTTGATGGCTTATATCCAAATGATAAAGGTAATATTGGACCCATATACGTAAAAAACGAAGGTTCTGTTGACGGAAATCTCTCCGTAACTATTAATGAAACAACTATAAAAAATCTTGAAAATAGTATAATAGATCCTGAAATTCAAGACGATACAACTCCTGAAATAGGAGAGCTTGGAAAGCATCTGACAATTTATGCAGATAATCTAACAATTTATAATAAAGGTAGTATATATACAAGGAGTCTTGGATCGCTCTCTAATGGTGCAGACACGAAGATTGATCTTACATATGCAGTTGACAATGCAAACAACGAGATTCAAACTGACAAATTTGTCTTCGACCTTGAGTTCACTCTGAATCAGGCTTTAACTCAGACCTGAGTAAGGAATAGTAAGGTTATTCCTTACTATTTTTTATTAGGAGGCATCAAAAATGAAACTGATACCTTCTGCTTCTGCAGTCCTGCCAATATCTCTTGTGCGTTTTCTAGCCTGTATAGGGAGTGTGCAGAGAATCGCGATATGAGATACCGAGTGGAAATTCCTTGACAGCTGGGACTCTTAATTTATATAACAGATACAATTCCATCCTAATACTTAGTAGAAGTGTCATTGGCTCCCGGAAGCATAGTTAAGGAGGAGATATCAGAATACACAACCTTGGAAGCCTGGAAGCAAACCATGTCAAAATTCGTTTTTATAAGGATGAACATGAGGATGACGATAGGAAAGCAAATAATGGTCACGGAATAGATCCGAGTCAGATGCTGACAAAAATGGTGTTAAAAATGACAAAGTTCCTCATGGTTGACGGAATGAAATATTCTGTTGTGGTAATAAATGTTCCTGTAACTGATCTCGTATGGTACTAAGTGGCTCATATCAGTACAATCATCAGTTCTTATCCGATAAGAATTGTAATAATGTAAGATATCCTGGAGATCTCTCAAAAACCAAACTTGATAACCTTCCATCTCCCAAGGAATTAAATATGTCTCACTTAATAAAACTTGTATGACTATAGGAGTCGCCGTAAATCAGGAGGCAAGCAAGTAAATGTGGGGAACTTCGAACAGCACATTCCACACATTTCTATTTTTACAAATGGACTAAGAAAATAAGATCGACTTGTGGAATATGAAAATAATAGAGAATTTTATTTCAACATTGCTTATCATTGTGATCATACCAATTCTCAGCACTATAATCCCAACAGGCTCAGTCCAGCTCATGACTGTGACAGGAAGCAGCATGGAGCCCACAATAACAGCCAGCGATATAATTGTGGTCGACACTACAGAAACGCAGCCCGTTGTTGGAGATATAGTGTCCTATCATCATACATTTGAAGAAAATGAGAGGCTTATAGTCACTCACAGGATAGTGGGAATCGAAAAAGGGAGTTATAGAACTAAAGGAGACGCATACACTGAACCAGATGACTACATGGTTTCTCCTGAAGACGTTGTAGGAATTATGCTTTTCAAGATACCATACTTTGGGAGTTTAATTCATTTTGCAGGGACTTCAAAGGGATTTTTAATACTTGTAATTTTTCCTGCATCAATCCTGATTATACAGGAATTGCTTGAGATTATGGGTTCAATGAGGCGATAAAAATGAGGGCATTCAATAAGATAATACTTTATGGAATGCTGTTAACATCTCTCATTTTATCAGGAACAGAATTCAACTGTTTGACGGAAAATACATTTGCTTATTTCTATGATGTTGAATACAGTGCTGGAAACGCAATGACAGCAGCTGTCTGGGACAATGAAGCCGATCATCTCATAGTTTCCGACAGCAAGCTCATTGAAAACGGTGAAAAACTTCAAGGAATCACTTTTGATGTCAGTGGGACCCAGAGTGTGACCATTGATAAAATCCAGATCTGGTGGGATATTTCCAAGGGTGATGCCAGATCTATAACAGAGATAAAGGTACACGGAAAAGAATTCTTCACAGGCAGCAGGAAAGTAGGGGAAGTAATGGACGTGGAGAACTATGTGCTTGGGAATGATTCTTCTGCAAATCTTGAGTTTTATTTCGATAGCGACATATTTAGCCTTGCACCCTTCACAATTAACATTATTATGGGTGATGGGTCTGTAAGGAGCTTTGTAACGGATCCCAAATACCGCTCGAATTTTCAGGAATCTTTTGCGGCAGATCCACAAATAGAGAGTCCGAATGCGCAGGAAGCTTCCGGAATAGATACGGGCCAGAAAGAACAGGAAGTATCTGCGCCAAATACAGAAGTAATAGAGACAGAAAGTAGCCAAGAATATGGATCTGTAAATGGGCAGGAAGCACCTGTACCTGTACAGAAAATAGTCAGTAACAGGAAAAATACGTAATAGATACAGGGGAAAGTCAGGATTTTCCTCTCCTGCTATAAATACAGAAGAAGGGGGTCAGGAAGGTCAAAAATTTCCCTGGATGGAAATTTGTGAAAGGAGTAGAAGCGTGAAGGAAAAAGAAGTCCTGCAGACTGCAATTGTCTTTCTGGTTGCAGTATTCCTTATTAGTTCCTTAATTCCATTCTTTACAGGGTCAGCGAAGGCTCTGATAGTGTTGAGCGGGAGTATGACGCCTTTAATGCTGCCTGGAGATATGATAACCGTAAAATCTGTCAATCCAGATGAGCTTGAGGTAGGGGACGTTATAGCTTTCAGGGACCCGGGCAGTAAACCTGATTCTTTTGTTACCCATAGGATTATATCCATCGAAGAGAGAGGTGAACGGCTTTTCAGGACAAAAGGGGATGCAAACGAGGAAGAAGACAGCTTTAAGGTGCCTGCATCGAACATTGTGGGAAAGCTGATTTTTGTCATTCCTTTTGCAGGATATCTGCCCGAGGCTTCAAATGATAAAATGCTTTTTTTCCTTACGGTCATCCTGCCTGCAGGCCTGATCATTCTGGATGAGGTCAGGAATATAATAGAGTACTCCAATCCAGCCCGTGCCCGCAAAATGGAACGCGAACAGAAAAAGGCGGCAAGGCGCGTTTCTTATGTCGTTAAGGGAAGAAGGCTTGCAGCGCTCATTCTTATAAGCGGGCTTGTTTTTACAGGGGTTGTTGCGGAAAACCTGGGGGAGAACGGTCCTGTAGTGCTGGAGGGAGAAAATATGGTAGAAAACCCCGGCTTCCTGCCGTCAGTATATGTTTTCGTGCCTGACGATTCGAGGCAGAGGCTTGCCATTGAACCCTGGTACGGGGTGGTTCCCCCGGCCAACATAACTCAGGTTACTGCGCCGGAAAATACACCCGCTGCGGTCAGTTCAGTGCCTTATATATTGCCGGTCTTCTGGATAATTTTGCTGGCAGATATAAACCCCTATCTTCCTGCGATTGCCGGAGTTTTGCTTTATACCTCAGTTTTTACACTGCTCCTGTTTCCTCTTTGGTACAGGAAATCGGCAGTTGGAGGGAGGGGAAGGAGGGTCAGATTCCACCGGTTGTTTGTACAGTGGAAAAGGACGTTACACATGAGTTAAACTTGCGGAGAATTCGTTTCAGATGAAATTGAGCTCTACGTTTGCCTATCCCCGAACTTAATCAATAATTTGAGCGTAATATAAAAAGATATACATAAAACCGATAAAAGATTTAAATGTTTAAGTGCTTAATGACACACGGGGAAATGGAGGTAAGACTCTGAATATTGTGTCTCTTAAACTTAAAAATGTTATAATAGAAAAATTTGCACTACTTATATTCGTATTCGGGATGACCATGGTTTTTTCCGGGCTGTGGACTTATGGGGCATATACAGGGTCAGGGTATGATGTCCAGGAAAAACTGGTTTCTTCCTATACGCAGTATGGCACGTATACATATACTGCACCTGTAACGGAGGCAAACCCACTCTATGCGAAGGGGACAATACTTGAGATGGGAAAGCCGGCTTATTTTTTTGCAGTGTCTCCAACTGTTGACGTTTCTTTTACGTACTGCCTTGAAGCTACGGATTCTGCGGACGTCAGCGTAGAGAGGGAGACAATAATTGTTGCGACAAGTAAGGAAGTATCCGGGGAAGAAGAGAAAATCTTCTGGCAAAAAGAGTTTCCTTTGAAATCTGAAGGATTTGATCATATTAATAACGGGGATTCGGTCACCCAGGAGTTTTCCCTTAACGTGCCCGAAATTCAGGCAATGGTCAAAGGAGTGCAGGACCAGCTAAAATACTCACAGGATTCAACAATAGAAATTGTAACCCGCGTCAACTATGACGGAAAAATAAACGGGGAGAATGTCGAAGGTACAGAAGAGTTTGCCATACCGCTCGTAGTAGGTTCTTCATACTATCAGATGCCTGAAGAACTGAAGTTCAGCGAAGATACTGATACATATAAAAAGTTTAGAGTCCAGAAGGACCCATCGGTGTCCATTATCAAGATACCCCTGTCCTTATTCCTTCTAAGCACAGTACTTGTAGGGATGATTCTTCCTTTCATGAAAATGAATAAGGTTGAGCCCGAATATATCGAAAAACTGGAAAAGGAACGCAGACGCTCTACTTTTAAGGAATTTATCAGCAAAGGCAAACTCCCTGAAGAAAGGGATTCCCTTATGAAGGTTGAGATTTCTTCACTCCAGGAACTTATAGATGCTGCTGTTGATATGAATTCACGGGTAATATATGACACAGAAGCCGGGACATATTTCATGATTCACAATAGTGCGCTGTATATTTTCTTTGATACATAAGAAGAAAAAATAAAATCAACTGAATTGGAAGTAACGTTGAGAGAGCTTACAGAGAAAATTAATTTATATATTTATTTTTTACTAGGTTCTCTTCTATTGGTTCTCCTCTATTTAACCTATATTTGGCATGTTGACATAAAAATTTAAGCTTTTTTCATGGTATTGTTTTTGAAACAATAATATCTGTCTTAAAATTTTTGATAATGTTTACACATGCTCGAAACCTCGGTTCATATATATCAATTCATATACATCGATTCACATATAAGTGAGAGCGCGTGTATGGAATTATAGATACCAGATGTATTTCTAAAATATAGCAAAAAAGGTACCGGGTAAAATTATTCAAAAAATACAAAATACCTGCCGATTATAGGATCTACATTTTCTTGATTCTCCAGATAAAAAGGTAGTGTTTCTCATCTTGCCTTTTGGGGGCAAATGAGATCTGTTAAGAGGTTTTTCAGGTAATAGACTAATTCAGGTAATAGATTAATTGTTTTCAGGTATGAGGTTAATTACCGTCGGGCTCAGGACTGCACCGTTCAAGCAAGGCGCTTATGCCTGTTTTTGAAGGCTGCTCTTGAGCTTTTAAAGGGGCAGAAGGCACCTGGACTTTTGCCGGGGAATATGTGACAGCAAGAACTCTCATTATGCCCAGCACAAGAAGCAGTACAGCAAGGCTCAAAATAAATTCATACCCGAACTTCTGGGAATAAAGGCCCACAGCGATCTCACGGAGTACTATTAAAATTGTGGCATCCGTTATATCCGTAAGCTTAATCCGGTCGTGTTCGTGGTAATCAACAAAAGCTTTGAAAAGGTCAATAACAATAAAAACTGTCAGTACACTTGTTACCATATGAGTGAATCCGCTCTCAAGAGACTCAAAAATAATAAAGCGAATATCAAGTAAGGTCTTTGCCATGCCCACAATTAACGCGAGCAGCAGTATGTAAAGGATGATTGTGGTGATTGCATCCGTAACCTGCTTAAATAATTTTATACTATCCATTTTTCCCTCCATATAAATACGTAACATACATACTTTTTTAATTATATAGAGTTATTGGCACTATTATCTATAGTTTAAATAAAAGTATATACTTTAATTTTTCTACTTTTTTCGGTCTCTTCTTCTTTCTTCATTCTTTTTCTGCTCTGTTTTTAGATCTTCTGTTTGCCAGAATTCCGCACTCCTGAATTCTTCACTCATACCTCAGTGCATCCACAGGCTTCAGTTCGGATGCATTCTTTGCCGGCACAAGACCTGCAATAAGCCCCACAACTATGGAAACAAGAGTTGCAACAACAGTGCCTTTCAGGCTGAGGGCAAATTCGAAGGGAATGTTCATTTTAATTGAAATCAGGAGCAGAATTACCTGTACTGCAGCTGTACCCAGAAGAATACCTATTATTCCGCCTACAAGGCTGATCATTGCGGCATTGAAGAGAAATATCAGCATGATATCGCTATTTTTCGCTCCTATGGCTTTCATAATTCCTATTTCTTTTGTTTTCTCAAGGACAGAGGTAAACATAGTATTTGCAATCCCTGTGGAGCCTACAAGAAGGGAAATACCTGCAATAAGCGCGAGGAACGCTGTAAGGCCGTTAATCAGTTTTTGAGTACTCTCAATTGCTTCTTTCTGAGAGTTTACATAAAAGTCCTGAGTATCTTCAGTAACTCTCCTCGATAGCCTTAATTTCCGCTCGATTTCCTGAAGGGCTAAATCGTAATCTGCTCCTTTATAGAGCTTTATTTCTATATTGTCGTAGACATCCCGTTCCCTTTCAGGCACTTCCTCATCGCTGTACTGAAGAGAATATACCTCCTGGTAAGGCATGTAAACGCTACTCCCAAAAAGCCCTCCAAATCCCCCGAGAAGTCCTCCGTCCTTTGCCAGGATCCCGATTACCCGGTAAGACCTGCCATTGAGGAGGATCATCTGGTTGAGCCTGATTTCCCGCTCAAAGGTATTCGTTGCGAGTTCATTAGAAATAATCACAACTGACCTGTCTCCGGGTGCCAGCATCCTGCCCTCTCCCACCTTCTTTTTTGTGAGTTCAGGCCAGACATTAGGATCAACACCTTTAACCCATACGTAAGTTGACTCGCTTCCGAATTTCAATTCCGCCCCGTCTTCAACGTTGACGTTCAGATATTCGATAGCCGGAATGCTCCGAAGGACAAATACGTCCATCCTTGTGAGTTCTGCCTCTGTTACGGGTTCAACTTCCATAGGTTCAGAACTGCCATTTTCAGATCCCTCTTTGTTTTCTGCAGTTGTCACTGTACTTTCTTCTGAGCTTTCTTCATACCCCACATCTTCTTCATAAGATATCTGGAAAGGAGTTGATGCCACGATTGTAATGGTATCACCTCCCAGTCCCTCCAGAGTTTCAGTCACCTGCTCCTGGAAATACTCCCCGGTCGTAACGATTGCCATTACCGAGGCAATGCCTATAATAACCCCTATGATGGTCAGCCAGCTCCTCAATTTATTGGCTTTGACCATATTCAGGGCGATTTTCAAAATCTTTGCCAGTTTCATGGAACCACAGGCCCGGGCTTCAAATTTACTCGTCCGTCTTCTTTTCTTCTATCTGGTTCTCGCCGTTCAGTCCTTCAGCATTATTTTCCTTCATTTTTTTCTGATACTTTTTATAAATAAAAAGACCTGTAGCCCCGAGAAGGATAAGTAATACAAGTTTATATGAGAAACTCGACCCGCTGCTTTCTTCTGGCAGTTTGGAACCTGCAGGAAGGGCAGAAGGGGAAGCATAAAGGGAGAGTACATTTTCCTCAACCTGCCTCATCCCGTCACTTGAGGTATAACTGATTTCAAATTTTATAGGAAGCTCCTTGCCAACAGTTCCGGGTTCCAGGTTGAAATCCGCAATCGTGTAGTCCCCTTTCTGGAGGTTGCCAAGAATTACGGAATTGCTGCCGTCCGTTACTGTCCAGTTTGCCTGAAGGGGGACAGAAACTTTGACCGAGTTTGCGCCGTTGTTCCCGATATTAGAAACTGAAAACGTATAAGCTCCGGTAGGGCTCCTTTCCATAAAAGCAATATCGAAATCCGTGGTACCTCCGATATAGATTCCTGCTTTGCTTTCGATTGTCTTTCTCTTCTGGTTCTCTACGGTTCCTGCTTCTGTAATTGTCTGGAGTGCCTCGATATCATCATAGGTGAGTATCATATCCAGCTTGTACAGCCCAGGCTTTGTATTCACATTGGTTAGAACCTCAAAGCTGACATTGGCAGTTTCTCCAACATCAATAAGGTTAACGTGCTTGACATTGCTGGAACCCACAGGCAGGATCACATCGTTTGTGCATTCCCAGGAGAACATTGAGTTTTTGAGAGGAGAATTTCCTACATTTTTTATGCCGAAAATAAGCCTGGTTTTCTCCCCGGGCACCAGCTTCTCGACGTTAATATGCTCTATTTCAGCGTTTGATTCACTATCAATATCTATTGTTAGCTCCCTGGTAAGGGAGATTTTATTTTTGCTGCCTGTTGAGTAAAGGTATACCTTGAGTGGATATTTGCCTTCATTAACGTCATTTTCAATTCCGACTTTGAACTTAACAACTTTTCTACGGTCATCCTCAGAGCGTTTTCCGAGAGTGCCTATACTCTCTACAAGTTTCTCTCCCGAAAGAGCCCTGAAAGGATACTCTGGCTTGATTTCCAGATAACAGTTCTCTATATCTGTATAACCGGTGTTCTCAATAGAAATCCTGACTTCAAGTATATCCCCGGGATTTACAGGGTCAGGATCCTGGTTGAGCAGGTTAACACTTATGCCTTTATCAAGACTCCTGTTTGTGTCATAAGTACTTGCAGACAGGGCAGTTCCGCTGCATAAAGACAAACTCAGCATAATCATGCAAATAAAAAGGATAAATTGTTTAAAATTCATTTTTGGATACCTCAGTTTACTAATTTCTTAATTTTGCCACTTTTTTCCAGAAGATTTATCAGAAACCCATTTTGAAAATTAACATGAAATCCGTTTAGTTTTCTACTGAGTCCAATTTTTTTACCGAACCCAATTTCCCCTTGTAACCAGTTTCTTTCTCTTGTAACCAATTTTCCTTTGAAGTTCACCCAGACATTCCTGGTCATGTTTCAGGACTGATCTGTTCTTTATTCGGCCCGTCTCTGACCATCTCTCCATCCTTGAGCTGAATGTGCCGGCTGGCATATCCTGCAAGGTGCATGTCATGGGTGACCATAACTACTGTTTTACCTTTTTCTTTCCAGAGCCTGTAAAGGATTGAAATCACCTCTTTTCCGGTGATGCTGTCAAGCGCCCCTGTCGGCTCGTCCGCAAGTATAATTTCGGGGTCGCAGGCAAGGGCTCTTGCAATCGAAACTCTCTGTTGCTGGCCTCCAGATAGCTGGGAGGGTTTGTTCTGCATCTTATCGGAAAGCCCTACAAGGTCAAGCAATTCCTTTGCCCTTTTTTCCGCAGTATTATCATCAATTTCCTGAATTTCCAGAGGTAAAAGCACATTTTCAAGAGCCGTCATTCCTGGAATCAGGTTGTACTGCTGGAAAACGAATCCTATTGTCCTGCCTCTAAGGGCTGCCAGATCCGATTCCTGAAGACGTGCTATATCCTTGCCTTTCAAGAAAATTTTGCCCTGTGAAGGGATATCCAGACAGCCCACCAGGTTCATCATAGTGGATTTCCCGCTCCCTGAAGGCCCGATTATCGCGGCAAATTCCCTTCTTCCAAGTTTCACACTTACATTTTTCAAAGCATTGACCTGAACTTCTCCCATCTGATAGGTTTTCCAGACATTCTGAAAGGCAATCAGTGTATTTTCCATGTTTTCTCCTGAATGACTCGTTTAGTAAATATAATATGTTATTTAAAAAACTTATTTAATTTTTCTTCCCTTTAGAAAGCTAAGTTCTCCATATAATGTGAAATTCAAAAAAGCAAAGTGAGCATTACTGCAATTACAGCCTCGACTTAATTCCTTCACGCTTTTATATTTTAGATATAATCTCATTCAATTGCTCCTTTGTCAGTTAATTGGGAGGCAAAAGCAACTCTTTAGGATCTGATACATTTTTAGTTTCAGGTAGATGGGCTTCATATAGACTTCTCAGAATAAATTAAAACACAATAAACTACTTTTAATTAACCTTTTATGAGTCTTTCTAACCGGACTCTCAAACTGGCTGCTTCCAGACTCTTTTTCAGTCTTCCCGGTTCCCTGGACTTTAATTGTTTGATACTCTGGAGAGAAATTATAAATATAATATTGGCTGGTGTCGGTTTTTTTCGGAACAGTTTTAGAAACAACCCTGGTATTTATTCGAGATCCGAGAACCTTGATATTTATTCGAGGTCCGAGTCTTCAAAAATGAACAGTTCGTCAATTGTGGCGTTAAGTGTTCTGGCTATCCTGTAGGCAAGTTTCAGAGAGGGATTATACTTCCCTTTTTCCAGGAAGACGATGGTTTCTCTCCTTACTCCTACCAGATTTGCAAGAGCCTCCTGAGTAAGGTCATGCCTTGCCCGAAGCTCTTTGATCCTTGTTTTCACTCTTTATCCTCCGAAGTCTTTACTCAACATCGCCTTTCTGCATGAAATACCACCTGAAGACATTCGCTGAGATAGTCATAAAAATAAGAAGTATGCCAAGCACATCTCCTGCAGTAAATTCAATCAGTTTGAAGTATTCTATCCAGTAGAGCACTGCAATTAGCACCAATGTCAGAAGCCAGGAATAAGTTATCCCGTAAGCTGCCAGTTTTTTTGTTCTCTCGTCTCTGTCAGGGAGATCCCCCAGCCTGAAATGTTTGAAAGCTGTTATAACAAAGAGGATCAGGCCGAGGTTGATAAGAAAAATAGAGATAGAAGTCTCAAATATATGAAAAACTACCGAAAACATCCCCGCAAGCATAATGGCTATTCCTAAAGCAAGCCTGTACGTATATTCTTTTTTTATATTTTTCATTTTACATCCTCTTCAATAATCTTGTTCTATTTAATGCGGCTTTATTGAACATCTCTTATTGGAAATCAATAATTATGTTCTTTATTTACAACATATTATTCGAAATCACTAACATTTAGTTAGATTTAGCTAACATGTGTTAGATATAAATAACATGTTTTAACATTTAAGGCTTTGTAAAAACTTAATTAGAACTCAATAACCTTGCAAGTAAAATCCGACAAAACATCGTATACCGATAAAAAAGTTTACTCACTTTAAAGCTGATTTCAGAGGTCTACAGTTTAGGCAGAATAAGGCGTTCATTCTCAGTAACGATAATGCATTTATAAAAAGAATAATAAATTTAATTTTTTGTTTCCATTTATCTTGTAAATGACCCTTGCCTGTATTCTTCAAAAGCCACTTTCAGTTCTTCTTTTGTGTTCATAACAACCGGTCCGTACCAGGCAACAGGCTCAGCGATAGGTTTTCCCGATATAAGAAGGAACCTTATCCCTTTATCCCCTGCAGTCACCTCGATCGAATCCCCATCTCCATAGAGAACAAGGGTTTCCGGACCTATCACACAACCCTCTGCAGGGTCAAGATACCTTCCCCCTTCAACTTCAAAGGCACATGGGTCTTTTTCCTTATCAAAACGCCCGCTGCCCTCGATCACGTATGCAAAGACAGTATAGCCCGGGACTGTTATATGGGAAAAATTCTCATCTGCCGGTACTGTCACGTCCAGATACTCAGGATCGGTTATTATTTCCCGCACGGGTCCTTCAACCCCGTTAACTTCCCCGCAAATAATTCTTACTTTCAGCCCTTTCTCCATTAAAAGTTCAGGCACCCGGTTGCTTTTGATCTCCTGGTAGCGCGGCTCCATCATCTTTTGCGAAGCCGGAAGGTTAGCCCAGAGTTGAAAACCCCATAAAGCCCCGTTTTCATCCCCCTGTGGCATTTCCTGATGGATAATCCCGCTCCCAGCAGTCATCCACTGTACTTCGCCGGGCCGAATTATACCCCTGTTTCCCAGGCTGTCCTCATGCCTTACCTCCCCCTGCAGGACATAAGTAATAGTCTCAATCCCCCTGTGAGGGTGAAATGGAAATCCCATACTGTACTCCTCAGGTTTTTCCGAATGAAATTCATCAAACAATAAAAATGGGTCGAACTCAGGCACATGCTGGAACCCGAAAGCTCTCTTAAGGTGTACCCCTGCACCCTCGACGGTTGGCATACTTTTCCTTACTTTTCTTATTCTTCTGAGATTAGCCATTATAGTTACCACCTCTCGAAAAATAATCTACCATATTTCTCATAAATATAAAAAGAATGGATCCGGTTGAGTGCAGCGAAACAGATGTAGGTCACTGCTAGATGTAGGTCACTGCTATCACATCACAACTCTTCCTCGTTCCAATTTTCTGATCTTCAATAATTCGCAAGCTCATCAGAATTCTCGATTATTGTATCACGCCCATCGATCCCCTATGTAAATACTGTAGTCGAGGTATTTGGTTTTGTTGGGAAAATATGGTTTTCACTGTATGATACTTAATGTGAATCTATATAACTGATAATTTATATTTTTACTATTGGACTGTGAAAGATTAATAAGACTCATAAGAGATTAATAAGCTAATAAATTATATATTCAACTAAGAACATAAAAAATAAGTTTAAGTATAATTAGATATAAGATCACAATAGATTAACTTCTAAGCCCATATATGTTCTAAATGTGTAACTATGTATTATAACAATGCCGGCATGCCGGGGTCTCTAATTAGCTTTTTGCAGAATTAGAGTATAAAACTTTGGGGATATGGTACATGGGTATTTTTTCAACTGGGACAAGTCCTGATCTTAAAGCTTTTTTTGAGGCAGAGGATCTGGATGATTTACTGGAAGCCAGATCGAAACTAAGGCAGTTAGATGAGAAAGATATTAAGAAGATCCGCTTCACACTCAAAAAATGGAATAAACCTCAGGCAGTGGCCAACCTGCTTTTTCACCCCTTTCTCATACCTGAGGATATCAGGATAAGCTGCCTTCTTAAGGGACTGAGAGAGACTGAAAACCAGTATTATATCCTGGCTTCTGCAGTCGGTCTTCAGGGCATTGATTCTACAGGATTCTCACAAGAGGAGAGAAAAGCGATAAGAGAGAGTTTGATCTTAATTCTTAAAACCTCTGGAGGGGTTATTTCAGCAAGAGCTTCGGTTAGCATCCGTGACTTTCTCTCCTCCAGAGATACCTCCGCCATGTTTGAACTGCTAAGCCACCCTGATGAAACTACAAGGCATAATATTTTATGCTGGTTAATTAGAACTGCAGAAGAGCCCGATCACGATGTATTTATTTCAATGGCAAGCAGTAGCAATATCCCGGAAGAGATACAGAAGGAAGTAATCGAAAAATTCCAGGAACATCTCAAGCAAAAAGAAACCGGAGAGTCCAGCTCATTTGTAATGCCTCTTTATGCGTACATTCCGAATCTCAGGGATACAGCAAAGAGTCCCTTAAGTAAAACAAAACTGGCTTAAATTCTGAATCCTGAATCGATCGAGTTGAATCCTGAACCGATCGAGTTGCTCCATCCGGCTTACTCCATCTAAATTACTCTACCCGGAATACTTCACCCGAATTGCGTTTCGCCCGAAGTGCGCCTCGCCCGAATTGCGCCTCGCCCGAATTGCGCCTCGGGAGTACGCGGTCTGTTTCACTCGCTTCGCTCGCTCAAGCAGACTAATTTATAGTTTATCGCAGTGAGCTTTGCTCAGAAGGACTAAATTAGATATTTCTGACCAGGACAACTTTATTCGCCATACCGTGTCATTCTTGTCACGTTCGACGCGGGAGAACGTCCTTTCCCAATAAGAGAGAAAAAGAAGAAAAAAGCAAAAGTGAATAAAGATATAAAAAGTCTATGCAGATGTAAACGAAACCGAATTGAATTTTCCTGAATAAAATTCTTTTCTGCATCTATCTTTATTGCTTTTTCCA
This sequence comes from Methanosarcina sp. DH2, assembly GCF_020804225.1. Taxonomy (GTDB): domain Archaea; phylum Halobacteriota; class Methanosarcinia; order Methanosarcinales; family Methanosarcinaceae; genus Methanosarcina. The sequence continues at coordinate 117,835 of NZ_WJBI01000015.1, read as the reverse complement.
GTTTCGTTTTCTTCCGTCTATTTCTCTTTACTTTTTCTTTTTGGAAAGGGCCACCAGACAAGCGGGCGGGGGCTTTTATATCTTACATATCAATCAAAAAGCGATCCCGGTAAAAGAGTTTTTTTGGAGGCAGGCCTTCTCTGACCAGCCTTATGACGTTTGATGCAGGAAAGCAGCCTTTTCCGCGAAAAAGAAGAGAAAAAGCTAGAAATAAAGAGTGAAAAAATACAAAAATTAAAATATATCGAAAAAGTGTGTAATGGTGAAAATACAACAGAACTGAACTAAATAATACCAAAATACACTTTTTTCAGGTCTCAATATTTTTTCCTTTTGGGAAGGGCCGCCAGGCAAGCTGCGGGAGTATTCTATAAACTGCAGGTCAAAATACGGTCTTAGGGGTCAGGAAAATTATTTCCTGGTCCATGCGAAATATTTCTTTTAGGAGAATTATTAAGAAATATAAATACCTTAAAACAGAAAGATTTTTAAGGCAGGTTCTGGAGCAATTAATATGACTCTTGTTATAGCTTTTATTGGAAAGAACGGCACAGTCATGGCAGGAGATATGCGTGAGATCACTTTTGAAGGAGAGAAAATCGACAGGGAAAAGCTCGAAAAAGAGCTTTACAGCGGCACAATAGTTACGGATGAGGAACTGGCAAAAAAGGCGGAGGAGTTTGGGGTCAAAATAATAGTTACGGACTGTAAGGAGAAAGTCTCAGAGAGAAACAGCGTCCTGGTAGGGGAAGTATCTTCGGTTGAGGGTGGAGTCATCAAAAAAAGAAGGCTATATGCTTCAGCAGGAAACTATGCAATTGCCGAACTCAAGGATTCCGAACTGACGCTGACTTCCCAGGGAAAAGGAAGCAATTTCATAGCTTTCGGAAACGAGTTTACAAAGCAGGTAGCCAACAAATGCTTCCAGGATAAATGGACGAAAAAAAGTAACCTCCAGAATGCAGTGAAGATTCTTATGCTCTGCATGGAGACCACAGCAAAGAAAACGGCTTCCGTGAGCAAACAGTTTGTTATTGTGCAGACCGCATCGAGTGCAGATGTTATGAAAGTTGTGGAAAAGGATAGAAGCGGCTGAAAAAGCAGAGAATTTCTCTTCTCGAGTTTATTTTCCGCCCTGTGCTGCCTTTGTCAGGATTCCCTGTCTTATTCTGTTTCCTGCCCCGATCTGTTATGTATACTCGTTTATGCGTGCTCGTTTATGCGTACTCGTTTATGCGTGCTCGTTTATGCGTACTCGTTTATGCGTACTCGTTTATGCGTACTCGTTTATGCACATTCGTTTCTTTTATCTCATAAGGCGGGAAGCCCCCTTCCTCAGCACATCGGGCTTTCGCCCGAATGGGACAGGGAGGGGATGAGAGCCGTCAACTTCCCAACATCATACCGATAGTTATCCTGTTAATATTGATATAGTTTCCAAACGTATATAATGCCGATGAAAAGAGGAATCCGATACAGAATTTACCCTAATAAGGAACAAAAAGCCCTTATGGAAAAACACTTCGGTAGTACTCGATTTRTCTACAATAAACTTCTTGAAATAAAATCATTAATGTATAAAAAATTCAGAATAAGTATATCTGAATTTGAACTTAATAACCATATTCAAGTTCTTAAAGAAGCTTATCCCTTCTTGAAAGAAGTAAATTCTCAATCTCTGCAACAAACTAGCAAAAATCTTAATTCTGCATTCAACCATTTCTTTAAGGATGGGTTTAAATATCCACAAAAGAAAAGAAAAAGAGATAATCATTTCTCTTTCCAAATTCCACAACATTATATTATTAATTTTGCTACCTCTAAAATTAATTTACCAAAAATCGGYTGGATAAAAGTTAAGATACATAAGCAACTTTTTAAGGAAATGGGATTAGAAGGAAATATTATTAAAAGTGATTCTAATTCTGAATTTCTAAAAACAATAGCGGTATCGAGAACCCCTACAGAAAAATACTATATCAGTATCTTAACTGATGATGGAGAGAAATGTCCTGAACCTGAATCATTTTCCCATGCTACAATGATTGGAGTTGATGTTGGACTTTTGACTTTTGCTACTCTTTCTACAGGAGAAAAAATAGATAATCYTAAATTCCTGAAAATTTCTCTTGAAAGATTGAAATTCTTGCAAAGAAGAGTTTCCAGGAAAGTCATAGGTTCAAAAAACCGTAGAAAGGCAGCATACAAACTTGCTAAGTTGCATGAGAAAATTGCTAATCAGAGACATGACTTTCAACATAAAGTTTCAAAAAAGCTAATCAGCGAAAACCAAGCAGTAGCAGTTGAAACTTTAAATATTAAAGGAATGAAAAAGAACCAAGATAGGTCAATGGGAATCATCTTCAAAAACTTGTAACGTTTGTGGTTATAAGCATCCAAATTTGACAGAAGATATTAGAGAGTGGCTTTGTCCTTCTTGTAATGTTTTGCATGATAGGGACATTAATGCAGCTATCAATATAAAGAAATTCGCCGTAGGGACTACGGTTTGAGCCTGTGGACCAGGAAAAAACGGCAACCGCCTAGTATGAAGCAGGAAGCACCTTCCTCAAAAATCTGAGTTTACGAAGATTTTAGGTAGGTGTAGTTCACAGTAATTACTATAGCACATATTGTCCAGCCAGGATACCACATATGCGGTTCCGAAAAATCCGGCAACTTTAGTTTCTGAGTTTTCATATCCATCTACCTGATGTCCCGGGATAATGAGAACATTGTCATCATGATGGGCATTTGAAACTACGTACCCGCCTGGAAGTTCCGGATTTCCCGGCAGCTGAGGTTGAGTACCATTCGGCAAACAGCGGACAGGTGAGGTATGAAACGAATTCTCACCCTACTTCGGAAATCAGGGTCGTGTTCGAGACTGAAAACCCTCCCCTGAACGGAAACATGCTGTTTTACGAAAATGGGGGTAAAGGATATTTTATGCACGTCTTTTCCCCGGAGGAAGCAGATCTCGGAATTTAAGCGATGGACAAGGAAATCGTTTTCGTGCTCGATAAATCTGGCTCTATGGAAGGGTACAAAATCGAGCAGGTAAAGGAAGTTTTCGGAAAAATCATTGAAGATCTCCCGCCAGGAGACTATTTTAACATAATTTTTTTTGATTTCATGGTGCAGAGCTATTCCGAAACCCTTATGAAAGCCGACCCGGAAGAAAAGGCAGGAGCCCTGGATTTCGTAAACAGCCTTGAAGCAGACGGGGGCACAAATATCAACGAAGCCCTGCTGACAGCTCTAGGTATGTTCAGCCCGGAGAGTCAAAGGGTTCCGATCATAGTCTTTTTAACCGATGGGGAACCCACCATAGGCGTTGTTTCCCCATACGCAATCCGTCAGAACATTAAAGATGCCAACACCGCGCAGGTATCTATCTTCTCGATCGCCTTCGGGATCGAGGACGAAAGCAACTACCACTTCCTCAGGGCTATGAGCCTGGAAAACTACGGGATTGCGGAGAGTTTCTATCTGAAAGACAATGCTTCTGAGGAAATAGGAAGCTTCTATGAAACGATTTCAACCCCCCTTGTCACGGACATGGACTCTCCTATAGCGGTGGGGGGTCACCGAACTTGTAAACACCGGAGAAAAGAACCTCTTTGCAGGCTCAGATGCTATTGTCCTTGGAAAATACAGCCCAGAAATCGGCAGAATCAAGGCGGATATTTCGGCCAGTACCAGGGCCGGGGCTAAAATTTTTTCAAAAGAATTTGTTGTGAGCCCGAAAGCGGACAATTACTTCATCCCCCGCCTCTGGGCGTACACCACAATCGAATCCTTGCTGGACAGGATTGAAGTAGAAGGAAAAAACGAACATATCGTGTCTGCGGTAACGAACCTGGCTCTTGAATTCGAGTTTGTGACCCCCTACACCTCTCTTTTTGTGGAAGTCCCTGAATTTACCAATCCGGAATCAGCCGACGGGGAAGAAACGTTTTCTGAAATACCTGCGGAAGAGCCAGTTATAAAAGGCGAAATGGCTGCTTTTTCAGGTAGTCAGACATAATCCTCCCAGGCTTCACTTTCTGAGAGCGATATGGTATACGAAGAAGCATCATATGATGAGCCAGTGACAGGAATGGAAGAAGAAAGTACACCTGGATTCGGAGCTCTTTTAGTTTTTGAAGGACTCTTATGCATTGCTTTTTTACTTCAGAGAAGGAATAGCTAAAAAGCGAACTGAAAGAAAAGGACTTTCATTCTTAAAATGAGGGGACCAAAGTTCCCTTCCGTTTTAAGTTTTCTTGGAAATAAGGAAAACCATTAATTATAAACCTGAGTTTTTCCATGTCTCTTGTGATTCAGGCTTTTGTAAGTCAGGCATTATTAACCCGGAGCTAAGGTTTATTATCCGGATAAGCAGGTTAAAATAAATTAATTGTGTTTTGTTTATGGTGCTTCCGCCTAATATTCCACAAATGGATGTCTCCCATTATCTCTTCTTTTTCAGGCGGAAGCAGGACTCTTAATTCTCACGTTCGAAAAGGATGCTTGTTTTCCCGCAACAAAAGGGACAAGAATCCTTTCCTTTTAATATATCATGAAAAACAGAAAGGTAAACCGGAATGAATGCTATAAAAAACAGAAAGACAGACACAGAATAAAGTCTACAAAATAAACATTAAGTGCCCCTGCCAGATGAATAGAGTTTCATGTGATCGAGGTATCAGAAAGTCGACAGAGCACAAACAATAATAAAAACTCAGATTAACTATTTAATTCAGATGATCCGGCTAATAATTTTTAACTTCTGGGTTAGCTCTGCCGGTTCCTGACCGTCTTTTATATTATTCAAGAGTATCCAGAGATTTTAACTTCCGGCTTTTTACTTTTTAGCTGCACATTTTTATAGCCATCTGCCAGCCAAATCTAAAAATAACAGTCACAGAGGGTTCGTGGGAGACAGGAGAAAAGGAAAAAAGGAATAAAGTTCAGGCCTTTTGTTCTTTTTTGACTATTTTGCCCAGACACCTGATTGTCCGATCCGTACTTTTATGCAGGATAGCTGTCCCTCCTGCTTCTTCCCATTCGCGGATATTATCTGAATTATCGTCGATCAGGACTCTGGAGGTTCCGGACTGCAGGGCTTTTTCCGGGCGGAAACATAGAATTGCATTATTTGCGTATGGAGTCCCGAGTTCCTTTTTTAGCCATTCTATTTTTCCTCTTCTGGCATTGGCCATAGCAGTTTTTCTATCCGGGCTGGGAAGCGCAGAAAGAATCGTGGGATGTAAGCCGGAATTCATAAGAAAACCATGAAGTTCCCTTCCTCCAGCCATCCAGGGCATATCTGACCAGAAGCCAGATCCTGCCGCTGTAATATGTTTCCAGAAACGCTCTTTATCTGCCGTGTACCAGAACATCATATGTTCGCTTAAGCTCTCGCATGCGCCTGTAAAATCAGTAAGTACTCCATCCATATCCAGAAAAACCTTCAGCCTTGGGTCCTGCCCGGAAAATAAGGAGGCAGGGGAATTGTCTGGAAAGGAACTGTGGAGACTCAAGGGTTTGCTCTGAACCGGGCTGCTCTGGGCAGAATAATCCTGAAACAAACCACTCTGGACTGAGCTACTCTGGACTGAGCTACTCTGGACTGAGCTACTCTGGACTGAGCTACTCTGGACATAATAATCTAGAGTTGAACTGCTTTTAACGGAAATTTTCTTTATAAATCTGCGCTGATCAACATAAATGGACATGACAACCGTTCCTTTCTTCTTCTGGCGGCAAATAATTTCCTGTTTATTATGGGAGGGATAATAAAAGTATTTAATCATTCTAAATAATATAATTAACTGATACAGCGCAAAAATCCAATTATTGCAAGACAAAATTAAACGGAAAGATCAGGTAGAAGAAAGAGAAACAGAACAAAGCAAGAGAAAAACAAAAAAGATAACAGAAAGAAAGAGCGAAAGAGAAGAAAGAGCGAAAGAGAAGAAAGAAAAAGAAGAAATAAATAAATAAATAAATAAAAAAAGAAAGAAATAAATAAAGAAAAAAGCCTGAAAACAGGAATTAATCCTCTCTAACAAGAACCAGAGTTTTTGCTATTTTATCATGCAGACCTTGCTTGTTTTCAGTGAAAAGAACTGGCAAAAACCCTGCGAAGAAAGGAAGGGAAGCCAGAATTTTTCCCACAAAACGCTTCGTTGCACGTTCAAATGAAATCCGGTTTCCTTTAAGGTCAGTTACGATAATGTTCATTGCTTGTTTGCCAACTGTCCCCTGTCTGACTGAACTTTCCTGGTAGGCAAAATAGTTCCAGGAAAGCAGGATCAATAAAATATAAAAAAAAGCTCCGCTCATTGTTCCTGAGATGAACTGGATGAATGCCACAAGAAGGATAATTATGAAAGAATCAATTATCGAGGCTATTAACCTCCTGAGAAAACCCGAATAAGCCTGCATATTTTTTCCCTCTAAGAGATTTTATACATTAGGCAGGACTGAATTATAAAATTACCCATTACGAACAAAACGTCTTGTTTAAATATGGGAAGTTAAGAAAAGGGCGAAAAGAGTGGATTTCATTTTGTATTTTTATTTCAGGTTTTATTTGTGTGTATTATGTACTTATTAGACTGATTTATTCAATTTATTTATTTAACGTATTTATTAAAAGGATTTTTTGAAAAGATTCTTCATTAAAATAATTGCTTCATTAGGGGATTATATTTATAACTGTTACAAAGCTAATTCAGGTTAATGAAAGGAAGGATGAAAAAATACCTGAAAATTATCATCTATACCATGTTAACTCTATCTATACTTATTTTTATATCAGGTATTCTGGTTTTTTCTCACCCTTTTTTTCTGAATACACACGTCAATTTACTTGTTAAGCACAGCGGGACCGATCCTCATGAATTTAAGTTTCAGACTTACACAAAAGAAGAATTCGCGCTGGAATATTTCAATGTCTCATTAAGCCAGGAAGATGACTTTATAGAACTTTTCGAGAGCCACTACGGGATTTCCAATAAGAAAAACGAGTTCTTGATAGTTACTTATGATATTCAGGACCCGGAAGACAATTTCACTTATACGCTTTACGGAATAAACAAGTATACCGATCTTGTCTATGTAAGTACCAGAAAAGTACACAGGGCCTCTGAAAATAAAGGCGAAGCGTTTCATAAGGATATGAAACCACCGGCAGATCCGGGCAGGAAGTGAGCGATCAGAAATGAACCCGAAAAAGCTCGCTTTTTATTTCTGGATGCTCCTGATAACAGGAGGGATAACAGCATACTTCCTCTTTCCGGACGAAATAAATATCTTTTTCCTGGAAGAACTCTCCGAAGAGTACCATTACATAGCCCTGAGTATTTATTTCCTGCTCCTGTCAGTCAGAGGGCTGACCATGATCCCTTCAACTCCCCTCCTTCTGGCAGGAGTATTAATCTTTGACCCTATGGAGCTTTTCGCCGTAAACATGGCAGGTATATTGAGTTCCTCTATCATTGTATACTACTTTTCGAAGTACCTGGGCTTTGACTCATATTTTGAAACAAAATACGGAAAATATGTCCGAAAAATAAGGAATAGCATTACAGACAAAGAACTCCCGGTAATTGTTGGCTGGAGTTTTTTCCCTCTTGTGCCTACGGATCTGATCGTGTATATAGGCTCAAGTCTTAGAATTCCTGTAATCAAGTGCCTGGTGGGAGTTTTTTTAGGAGAATCCGTACTTAATGCATTTTATATAATCTCAACAACATTGATCCTGAAGCTTTGAAATTCCTTTTATTTTTTAAAACTCCTTTTATTTCACAGGTATAAACCGATAAACGCCTGGAAGGTTAAAAACGGGAACAAACTTCAAGCAATTCTTAACTCAAGCAATTCTTAAATACTTTCATTTTGTACTTCTTTTAAAAGCAAGCCCGAAGAAAAGGACGAATTTCTGTGAAAATCCGGTTTATCTTCTTCCTTACTCTGATATTTTTCTGTATTTTTTCTGCCGTATCCGGCTGTACCGAGAGCAATGACAGAAATAGCGGTGGATTGAATGAATCCTTAAAAGAAGAAAGCCAGCAGATAGCCGGGAATTATGTAAGAGACCTTGGCTCTTATAAAACCTATAATCTGACAGAACCGGTTCTTGTTGAGAGCACAAATCTCAACTGCTCTTCATGCTGGCAGTTCGTCTACAAGTTTGATCTTATTTCTGAAAAAGACCATACTATGGTCGATACAGCAACAATGACTGTTACGATCATCGAAGGCGAAGTTGTTGATTTTATCTGTACCCAGGGGAACAAGTATTAAGTAAAACCAAGTAAAATCCAAAACAGTCTCTTCAGCACAACAATCCCATCAAGCCAGAGAAGAAAATATAAAATGATGAAAGAGAAGACGTCTGTCTTCTCATCGGCTATCTCATCTGCTTTTATTTTTTCTTTTAAATATCCTTATTTTATCCATTGGTTTTTGGTCATCCCCTGTTACCTGGTTGATATTTTAGAGCACTAAGAAAATAACGACAGCTCAAAATCATGGCATCGAAATCATGAATCCTTAATTTTGACCCTTACACAATATTAGCTATATGGTGTCGTTTTTATTTGTTTTTGTATTTTTCTGCTTTTTTTCCAGACCGTTAGAAAAGCTAGCGGAATCTCTTATATCTGCCTTAATTAAAAAACTGTTTAGGGTTAAGGAAAATACTTATCTGGCTGACAGGCTGGCTACAGTCCCTTACGGTTCAGGGAGTAAAATCTGAAAAATTTCCTCCTGGATTCCTGAATAGATCAATCAATCAATCAATCAATCAATCAATCAATCAATCAATCAATCAAAAACTATCGTTTTTTAATATCTGCTTACACCTTACATCCAAAACAATTTTATACCTAAATGACTGACATTAATTGTCGTTTTTGCAATTTTCAGTATGTTCCATGCTGACGCTTAAAACCTGTCATGACGAAAAATGGTTTTTAAATAGATTTTATGACGCTACAGGCTTATAAAGTATAAATTAAAATAGTATGCTTGTAAAGAGTAAGGCAACTTAACTAATTAAATGAGTTTATTGAAAACTCCGTCAAGGATCATATAAAAGCTGAATCAATATCGTATTCAGCAAAGATTCGCTCTCCGGGACAGGACAACTCCATAAAAATAATAGAGGAGACATGCAGACCTTAGTTATATGCATAGACAGGGATAACGACCTCGGTGAAAAAGCAAAAATGGGAACTCCCATTGTAGGAAGGGAGGCAAACGTTCAGGCAGCAGTTGCACTCGGGATTGCTGACCCTGAGGATTCGGACACAAATACCATTTTTGGAGGGATCCGGATCCTTGATGAGCTTCGGGCAAAAGGAGTTGACGCGGAGATAGTTTCTTTTGCAGGAGACAAGAATGTCGGAGTGATCTCAGACCAGAAGATCGCCGAACAGCTTGAGCTTTATCTCCAGATGAACGACGTGCAGAGAGCTGTCTTTGTTTCGGATGGGGCAGAAGATGAGACTCTTGTCCCTATTGTGCAGTCCAGGATGAAAATCGACTCCGTAAAACGGATTGTTGTTATGCAGAGTGAAAACCTGGAAAGTACGTACTATATCCTCAAGCATGCTTTCAGTGACCCCAAGATTTCTCAGACATTTTTTGTACCTCTGGGGCTTGCTTTTCTCATATATGCGATTTTCCTGCTTGCCCGTTATCCCGAAGGGGCAGTTGTGGGAATTCTTGCAGCTGTAGGGCTTTACATGCTGTACAGGGGCTTCGGTCTCGACGACATTGTTGCCCTTGAGAAAGAAAAGCTCTGGGATGCTTTCCTTGAGCAGAGAATGGTTTTCATCAGTTATACTGCTGCCCTGCTTACCAGTCTTGTAGCCACTGTATACGGAGCTATGGAGGTATGGAAACTCTACTCTGCAGAAGGGGTCTGGTATCACGGAACTCTGACACTTATCTCGGTCTTCATCAATGTCTCTATCTGGTGGTACGCAGCAGCCCTCCTGCTCGCAGACCTGGGAAAGATTTTCGATCTCAAGACGGATGGCAGACCCATATATAGAAATGTCTCTATTTCCTTATTCGTGATCGCAACAGGCCTTCTTTTCTGGGGGGCAAGCACATATATCCTAGCAGTTGCCTCCATATCTGACGGGTCTCTGAGTGATCCTACCCTTGCTCTGCAGTACTTCGTATATTCTATCACAGTTGCAGTCCTCATTGCCCTTGCAGGGATAAAGTATTCTCTATCCAACCAGACTCCGGAAAACGAGAAGCGAGTGAGAGGTCGGAGAAATAAAAAAATCGCATGAACTCCAGAGAAACCAATCACCAGAGAAACCAATCAGTTGAAAACCAATAAGCTCAGTATTAAAAACGCCGAAAAGGAGACTTAAAAATGGATAAGGCATCTGAAATTGCAGAAATTGCAGTGCTTGGGGGTGTGGGTTTCAGTTCATACGGGGAATGCGAAAGCCAGCCGGTAAAGACTCCCTATGGGGGAGTTACGGCATATATTGCCAGTATAAAAGGAAAAAGCGTCGCAATAATCCCCAGGCACGCCGAAGAAATCCATATCCCGCCACATAGAGTTAATTACAGAGCAAATGTCTGGGCTGTTCATTCCCTGGGTGCAAAACGTGTAATCTCCACAAACTCTGTCGGGTCAATGCGTGGGCATCCTATTGGCAGTTTTGTCGTGCTTGACGATTTCATTGATTTTACCTGTAGCAGGCCTTCAACTTTTTATGACGATAAAACTGTCCACGTTGACGTTACTGAGCCCTATTGCCCTGAAATAAAGGCAGCTCTTAAATATGCTCTGGGAAAACAGGGACTTTCCTATACAGAAGGAATTTATGCCTGTACTGAAGGTCCTCGCTTTGAGACAAGGGCTGAAATCAGCATGATGAGCCAGTTTGCAGACGTTGTTGGCATGACAGGTGTGCCGGAAGTAGTCCTTGCTAAGGAACTTAGTCTATGTTACGCTTCTCTCGCCATTGTTACAAATCAGGCATGCGGGATGACCACGCAGAAATTAACCGCAGATGAAGTCTCAGAAGTTGTCGGGAAAGCTCAGGATTCAATCTTCGAAATCCTCTCGGATGCAATAGGAAACATTCCGGAAACCCCGAAATGCATGTGCAGGTTTGCAAAGGAAGGAGCCTGCCTTTAACATTTTTAAAGAGTAGATAGAGAGAGTATTCGCTAAATATCAGTCTCAGCTGAGATTTCGGTATCAACTGGAAATATCGGTATAAACTGAACTGTATCAACTGGAAATATCGGTATAAACTGAACTGTATCAACTGAAAATATCGGTATAAACTGAAATCTCAAACTTTCTCTTCAGCCTGACTTCTTTATTCAACCTGCATACTGCTCAATTTAACTTCTCTGTTTAACCATTTCTCTTTATCCAGCTTAATCCCCTGGTCAGATGAACCTGTCTGCTCTCAACAGAGGATTCTATCTGTGGAACACAGGGTTGAGCTTGTGGACTCATGAACAGTGCAGGGAATGAAACAAGAAGCTCCTTCCTCGGAGCGTAAGCGACAGGGAGGAGTAGTTCACGTTCTGAAAAATCAGAACATTTGTTGCCAGAAACAGACAAGTACGATTATTATATAATAATCAAGTGATAAAATATAAATACAATAGATCCTATATACGTAGATACTATGGAGATACCCTGAAGAAGTGCTCAGGAAAGCATTAACTACCAGGAAAATCAGGTTTTGTCTCCTGGAAAACCTGTCCGTTTTAGAAGAGTTACTGAAAATCATTGCGTATTTCCTTTTAAATTTACATTCACATCTTAATTTTCACAGGCAATGCTGCAGTATTAAGACATCAAGACAGAGGCGTCTTCAAGGCGGAGATGTCGTCAAGATGATAGAATACCATCGTTTTTCAAACTTCGAAAGGAAGCTTACTTATATTATTCACATATCAGGATAAACAATGACGCTCTGGGTCCTCAGTTACGCTGAAAAATCAAAAATTATAGTAATGACAATAAAGGACCGGATGAAGCAGCCTCTTTCCGTGGCCGAGCTCCATATAAAGGACAGTTACAAAGGTCCGCGCCCTCACAAAATCAGGCTTCTTGCCGGCAAAAAAAATGAAGAATTTATTCCTCCCCAGCAGTTCATAGAGCTTTTGCGCAGTGCAAATAGGATCATGCTGGCAGAAAGAGGGGACCCTGCAAATGAAGAGGCTTTTCTTGAAATGCTTAAAGGGTTTCAGCTCAATGCAGATAAGGTGAAAATTTGCAAACACTGCTGGATTAATAAGCGTTTTAATTTTGTAAACAGCAAGTCGATCAAGTACCACGATGAGCTTATCTGTGCAGACTGTGCAAAAGAAGAACTCCTGCGAGCAATCCGTTCCGCTGGCGTACAGTATGGGGAAAGGTCCGTTGATTTCTTTGAGCAGGTTCTCTCCAAAACAAGAGACCTTGACAGGACAATCCGTATGTTAAGCCCTGAGAGGCTGGACCCCGAATTCACACGTTATGACACTATCAGGACAAAACCCTCCGAAGCCACGGTCAGGATAAAGAACCTCCCCCTTGCAAAAAAGTTCAAAGAAATGCTTCTTCAGAAATCCGAAACCCTGCTTCCCGTGCAGGCGTTGTCTGTAGAAGCCGGGCTTCTTGAAGGAAAAAACCAGTTTGTGGTTTCTGCAACCGCAACCGGAAAAACTCTGATTGGGGAGATGGCAGGGGTTCAGAACCTGCTGGAAAAAAAAGGGAAAATGCTCTACCTGGTCCCTCTTGTAGCTCTTGCAAACCAGAAATATGACCAGTTCACGGAACGCTATTCAAAACTCGGGCTTACAACCTCCATTAAGATTGGCGCAATTCTCATAAAGACCTCTCAGCGCATGAAAATGCACACAAGCCCGAATGCAGATATCATTGTAGGGACCTATGAAGGCGTAGACCACATGCTCCGCTCAGGGAATGCCGATTTTCTTGGCAAGATAGGAACTGTTGTTATAGATGAAGTCCATATGCTCGAAGACCAGGAAAGGGGTCACAGGCTTGACGGGCTTATAGGAAGGCTTCGCTATATTGCGCCTGAAGCCCAGTTCATCTATCTCTCCGCAACCGTTGTAAACCCTGCAGCCTATGCAAAGAAACTCGAAGCCCGGCTTGTCCGATATGAACACAGACCGGTTCCAATAGACAGGCATCTCCTTTTCTGCCAGGAAAATGAGAAGGCAAACCTGATTTCCCAGCTTGCAAAAGAAGAGTATTCGATGTTCTCTTCGAAAAATCACAGGGGGCAGACAATAGTCTTTACGAATTCAAGGAGAAATTGCCATAAGCTTGCAGGAGCTCTTTCAATCCAGGCTTCCCCTTACCATGCAGGGCTTTCACAGTATGAACGAAAAAAAGTAGAAACCCTTTTTGCAAAAGGAGAGCTTCCGGTAATCGTGACTACTGCTGCCCTTGCAGCTGGAGTGGACTTTCCAGCCTCTCAGGTTATATTCGAATCACTTGCAATGGGTATAGACTGGATTTCGGTCCAGGAATTTATGCAGATGAGCGGAAGGGCAGGCAGACCTGATTATCACGATAGGGGCATTGTCGTGCTCATGCCCGTGCCAGGGAAATCATATTCAAGCGCACAATCCGATACTGAAGAGGAGGTTGCAATCAAGTTGCTGCAGGGGGAGATGCTTTCTGCAGGAGTAGAATATGGGGAAGCCGAACAGCTTGAAGAGGTTCTTGCATCAGTTGCTGTCACTTCTTCGATCCAGGATTTAAGGAATATACATGCCCTTATGTTCGGAGGCTTTGACCTGGATAAACAGGTTTCCCGTCTCCAGAACTACAGATTCCTTGAGAAAAAGGGAAATAAAGTAGCACTTACCCGCTTTGGGAAAATTATTGCAGCCCATTTTCTTCCGGTGTCCAAAGCTTTCCTGATTCGAGATGCTGTGCTTGCGGAAAACAGTTCCCTGAAAATTGTAACTAACCTGGAATTTTTCGATGCTGCATACTTCAAGTATGCAAACCAGATCGGAAGCTCTCTACACGTGAATATGCCTTCAAGGGTTTTTCAGGGAGCAGCCCTTGATATTGTCTTTGACGGAGAGTCTCTATCACACCTTGATATAAAAATAAGGGAACTTATGCTGAGCTTTGCCTCGGATTTTTTAACCTGCACGTGCAGAGACTCACCTTACTGCGGCTGTGCAGAACAAAAGTTTTCGGAGAAGATTATCCGGCTGCGTATGGAAGGCATGGATCCTTCACAGATAATTAAGAGGCTTGAGGATAAGTATGGCATTTCAGCATACCAGGGCGATGTTTTCGGGTATCTGGACGGTGCAGTGCGCAATCTTGATGCTGTCGAGCTGATCGCAAGAGTCCATTCGAAAAAGGAAGTTGCAGAAGAAGCAAAGAAGCTCAAGAAGAAAGTCCAGGGTTGAGATAATTTACAAAAGTTTTAGCAGACCAGTGATTTATAAGTGATGAAGAGGTAAATATTCCTGTTTATACCGGGAAAAATAGCTTGCAAGGAATAACCTGCCAGTTTATGGATAACTGGTAAAAACCAGAGCCCGGATACCGGGGTTCTCACGAGATCAAAGCACAGAGGTAATTTTTATGGCCGAAGACGTTGAATCCAGGGAAAATATTGAAAGCGCAGCTTCCAAAAAAGGGAAAAAGAGTATCACAATAGAGTTTGTAAAGCCTGAAGACTTCCGGCAGATATATGCAATAGGAGCTGCAGGCGGGCACAGCCCTTACGATTTCAGGATTGGTTTTTACAATGATACTCCGAAGATGTTCGGGGACGCCTCAGAATCAAGGGTTATCGAAAGGCGCGTTGAAGCCGAAGTAATACTCTCTCCGGTTGCAGCTCTTGAACTGAACCGCTGGCTGACTCAGCACATAAACGAGTACGAATCAGTTTTTGGGCCTATTGCACGAGCGATCCCAAGAATGCCCAGAAAAGAGCCCGTAAAATCTGTTGATGAAAGCACTAATATTCAGGGTTATATCTAAGTTCAGATAATTGTTGAACTCAGATAATTGTTGAACTCAGATAATTGTTGAACTCAGATAATTGTTGAGTCAGGTTACTATTGGAGTTAGTGATCAGGTGGTTAATACCTCAAGAAAACCTGATCGGAAAGTTTGAGTTTTAGAGAGTTAAGACTGTAAAACCTTGAAAACTGACTCAAATAGGGCAGCAGCGCTTAACCTATTTTAACTTACTTTCTTTCTGGTGCATGTTTAACTCCGTTTTAACTACCTTTATCTGATTTAAGATTTAAAGGCTCACAATGATCTTCTAATACTCTCTGACATCGATGGTTATATATCTCTGAAAAGGGTATGTAATTTCAGTTTTCTTAAGAGCCGGTGGAGTGACGATTCGGAATGGTTTTTCAGTTGCTGGCAGGAAGCATCTGATGAAGGCAGCAGGCTTATTGTAAATGCTTATATGGCCCTGACACAATTTGCCCTGTGCCGGCTTTGGAATTAGAGAAGAAGGAACCCGGGAGTACGGGGGACCGAAAATCCAGAATAAATCAGCGAGGGTTTAATTTTGTTCCCAAATAAAAAAGTTCAGAAAATTGTTGGATCAAGGATCCAGGTAGAAATGAAAGGCGACCTTAATTTGCTTGAAGGCACTCTGAAGAGTGTGGACGACTATATGAATCTTCATCTTGTTGATACTATGGAGATCGTAAGAGGGGAAAAAGTCCGCTCCCTTGGTTCTGTAGTGCTTCGGGGCAATAACATCATACTGATCACTCCTGTCGAAGACTGAAACGTCTGAAGAAGGAACCTCGTTAGTGTGGAAACAGGCATGGATCTTGAAGACGAAGCATACAATATAATAAGAAGACATAAAGACGGCGTTTTCCAGAACGTTATCTGGAAAGAGCTGGATATCGACAGCAGGAAGTGTTCCAGGATCATAAAAAAGCTTCTGGACAAAGACCTTATTATCCGTGAGGTAGGAGTTTCAAACGGAGCAAGGACATACCTCCTGAAAGCAAAAGAGGAGGTTAAAGAGAAATATGACCTTCTGCTCTCAAGAGACATGTTTTCATCCTGCACTGGCTGTACCGGGGATTGCGAGCCCGAGTACTGCGGAAGACTCAGCGAATGGATCGGAAACCTTGTGGTGGAAGAAGCTGAGAAACCTGAAGAAGCCGGAGAAGACATGGATATTGAAGCCGAAGATGAGGAAGAATTTGAAGAAGAGATCTGAAAGAATAGTTAAGAGAAAGAATGAATAGTTAAAGTAAAAATTCATAAAATCCAAAGGGACTGAGAGGTCAAGAAGGTCTTAAAAAATCTTGAATGGCCTTAATTAATCTCCTGATAAACTCTCTTAACCGATACCTATTTATATGAGAGGCCCTTATTGAAGAACCCCCTTCAATAAGGGAAAAAAATTTACTTAAACATAACCAAACTGCTCCGGTAGTGTAGTCCGGCCAATCATTCCGGCCTTTCGAGCCGAAGACTCGGGTTCGAATCCCGGCCGGAGCACCAAACTTCTTTTGATTGCTCTGTTCTTTTGATTGCTCTGTTCTTTTGATTGCTCTGTTCTTTTGATTGCTCTGAGACCTCTTATTGTTATTACTTTACTATTATTTTCCATTCTTCTATTATCAATTCTATTACCGTTTTTTTATCTTCATCATACTTTACTTCTTCTCATCATATTTTTTCCCCTTTTCAATTTTTTACCTTCTCTGTTACACTTTCTATCATCTTTTTGTTGAATCCTTTTCCTATCACCTTCCTCTTCCCTGTTGCTTTCCCCTTTTTACTTCCATTTAACTTTAAGGCGGGAAGTCCCCTTCCTCGGAGGCATCAGCCGACAGGTGGGGGATGAAAGCCGTCAACTTCATATTATAGTAAGTTTAACAAAACTTATATACCTCTTTAAAACTTATAATCTATAGTATGTTAAAAGCCTATAAGTACAGAATCTACCCAGATAAAGACCAAGAAGAATTCATAAAAGTAAATTTTGGTGCATGTAGATTTGTATATAATTGGGCTTTAGAACAGAAAATTAAAACTTATCAGCAAAATAGCAAATCAATATCAAGGTTTGATTTACAGCACATTTTAGTTCACGAAGTAAAACCTTCTAACGAATGGTTGAAAGAAGCTAATTCGCAGGCGCTGCTTGCATCTTTAGTAAATGTAGAATCCGCATTTACGAAATTCTTTAGAGAAAAATCTGGATTCCCCAATTTCAAATCTAAGAAAAATCCAGTACAGTCTTATCAGATGCCTCAACATTACTCTGTAGATTTCGAAAAGCAGGTAATTAAGCTTCCAAAAATAGGCGAAGTCGAAGCAGTACTTCATAGAAAGTTTGAAGGTGCTATGAAAACTGCAACAATTTCAAGATCAAGTACAGGAAAATATTATATTAGTATCCTTGTAGATAATGAAAAAGATATACCTGATAAGCAGAATTTTTCAGAATCAACTACAATAGGCATTGATGTAGGCATCAAAGATTTTGCAGTTCAATCAAATGGAGATAAGATTGAGAATCCCAAATACCTGAAAAACTCTCTAAAAAGAATGAAATGTTTGCAGAAAAGAGTGAGTAAGAAGGTTAAAGGTTCCAATAACCGTAACAAAGCAAGACACCATCTTTCAAAAATTAATGAAACTATTAGCAATCAGAGAAATAATTTCCAACATCAACTCTCTTCTAAACTTATCTGCGAGAACCAAGCTATATCGTTGGAAACTCTGAATGTTAAAGGCATGGTAAAGAATCATTGTCTGGCTCAATCCATTTCTGATGCTGGATGGAGTAGTTTCGTAACAAAGTTAGAGTATAAAGCTGAATGGTTAGGAAAAACTATACTAAGGATCGGAAGATTTGAGCCGTCTTCAAAGATATGTAATATTTGTGGATATTATAATGGTAATCTGACCTTGAAAGACAGAGAATGGGTATGTCCTGATTGTAAAACCACGCACGACAGAGACGTAAATGCTGCAATCAATATCAAAAAATTCTCTCTTCAAGATCAAAATCTTATAGTTATCTGACACCTACGGAACGTAGGGGATGGGCTTGTGGACTTGCGAACGGTTAGTTCGAGGGATGAAGCAAGAAGCCCCTTCCTTGCCATCAGGCAGGGAGGGGTAGTTCACCGGTTATCGTATCTTTATTATTCGATTTTGATCCCCGTATTCTCGTTATTCAATTTTAGTTGCCATATCCCTGTACTTGATTTTGGTTTGCTACTTCCTTTCTGTCGCCGCGCTTCCCTAAGTTTCTGAGCCACGAAGGGAGTTTTCTGACTAAATATTTTTCCACCAGTAATATGATACCTGGGAAAAAATTGAAGTCATTGTCCGAAATTTCGGATCATACAAGCTGGTTTGCTCAACAAACTGAACCAGAAGCTGATGAAGAAGGGACAGATTTATATATTACAAGGGATATTGTTGGTTTCGCTGTGAGATGCAATGTGCTCCGGTAGTGTAGTCCGGCCAATCATTCCGGCCTTTCGAGCCGAAGACTCGGGTTCAAATCCCGGCCGGAGCACCAAATACCAATTCTCTTTTCTAATATGTTTTATAATGTGAAAAACAGATTTTTGGATACTTTCATCGTATTATATCTTAAAAATAATTTTGTCTGTGGCTGAGCTGTGAAGTTGAAACTATGCCTGAAAGTTACTCTAACGTCCATTTGAAAAATCCGGAACTTCAATATGATTTTTTTACAACTTGCACTATTTGCAGTTAACTCCTTCTAAGGATACGCTGATGAAACTCCTTTATTTCCTGGATTTTTTCCAGGTTCTGCTCTTCATCAGGAATTCCTGCTGTACTCAGAGATTCCAGTTCCCGCTTCCCTGCAGTTCCGGCAGCTTCCATGTCATATTCCAGCGCAAGGACCCGAAGAGTTTCCAGAGCCCATACCGTCTGGACAAGTGCACTTTTAGAGCCTTTCTGAGAAAGTGACTCCCCCAACTTTCCAAGTGTCTGGATTACACCCTTTAACTGAGGTTCTTTTCGTTTTCTTGCAGCAGCAGCGCCCAGTTCTTCAAGGAGGATTGCAGCCCCGACTGCACAGTTCTCCATTGCCTGTTCAGCTGAAGAAGCTCCTATTTCTCCGAGGAGTTTTACGGCAGCATTCCAGGTCTCGGAGGTATTTTCTTCCATGGCTTTCAGGGACAACTGCATAATGTAGACCTCGGAAAGGCCTGCCAGAACTTCCATTTCTTTCCTTGAAGAGGCTTTCCCGAAATTTCCCAGGGACTCGGCTGCGCTTTTTGCCGCGGAGTACATGCCCTCCCTTACAAACTCAAGGGCAAGGTTCCCTAGTACAGATAGTGCTTTTAGTGCAAGAAGCTCTCTTTCCTGGTCCGCAGCCTCAATAGCTACTTCCCCAAGAGCGCGAGCCGAGGCTATGGATGAAATCTCCATTCCTTTTTCGGCAGTCACTTTGCCTATATCCCCCATAGCAATTATCAGAGCTTTTGCATCAATCTCGTATTCTGCAGTAGTGTCCAGATGTATTAGTTGTACTGCGAAATCTCTCAGGCTGCTAAAAGTATCTACCACCCCTTCAGCATCCCCCTCATAGGCTTTTCTAAACCCTTCTTCAATCATCCTTACTTCAGCGAGCTCACGTTCATCTACCGAAGACATGCAACACCCCAACTAGTCTTTGTTATTCTTATGTCCTGTCTCATGATCAGTTTTCCTATGAGAGCTATTTTCCTGTCGGAAACTCTTCACATGTGTAAGAAATTCCTTTTGACTATATCGAAAATCGGGGTATCTTTATAGATAGATACTTACAGACGCTGAAAATAGAGTAAAAATAGGTTGATAAAGCGTAAAGTACATATACTAATGTACATTATTATGCTCTGTTGTACTACAATGTAGAATTGGTTTATTCCCTCTAACCAATTATCGAATTTAATTGATTTATGATGTTTAATTGATTTATGATGTTTAACTGATTTATGATGTTTAATTTATTTAGTGTTTGATTGGTTGATGTGTTTAACTGGTTGCTGTGTTTAACTGATTTATGACATTTAATTGATATGTGGTATTTATAAATTCAGGATTGTTCTCCTAAAAATTGATGCGGGAAGATGGTTTTAATGAAATCTCAGGATATTGCTATTGTTGGAATTTTACTCGCAATCGGTGCGATAGTTCGCTATTTATCACTCGTTATTCCGGGACCAATCGTCTCAAATCTCGTAATAGCCTTTTATTGTCTTGCCATTATCCTTGTTATACCAACATTCACCGAGGTAATAGGGATAGGAATTGTAGCAGGAATAGTCTGCGCCCTATTAAGTCACTCTATTTTTCCGCCTGCAAATCTCATCAGCGAGCCGGTTGGTGCAGTAGCCTGCCTTACTACATATAAGATCCTTGTGGGCAGGCTTTCTATCTCCCCTGCCATCTCAACTCTGCTCGGAACTCTTGCCAGCGGGACAACCTTCGTAGTTGTTGCGATGCTTCTTGTTGCTCCTACAATCGTATCAAAGTTTGAGACCATGGGGGCTTTTGCAGGTGCTGTAATCCCAATCGTCGTGTTAACCGCGATTGCTAACGCAGTCATTGTCCAGATCCTCTATGTCCCTGCTTCAAAGGTACTTGCCCGGGGGAAAGCGTAAAACATGATTGAACTCAGAAACTTCTCGTATACTTACGGAACAGCGGAAAACCCTGCCTTAAAAAACATAAATCTGGAAGTCCGAAAAGGGGAATTGCTCCTTGTTACAGGGCACAGTGCAGCCGGAAAAACCACTCTTGCCCTTGCAATGGCAGGTATCCTTCACCACGAAATCGGAGGCAAAATTGAAGGAAGCCTCAGTTTCAAAAACAGGGATATAAAGGACTTTGACGGCATGAAGGAGTTGAGCCGGTATACAGGGATGGTTTTTGACGATGCGGAATCCCAGCTGATTTTTACAACTGTTGAAGAAGAAATCCGTTCTGGACTTGAGAACCGTGGTCACCCGGAAAAAGAGACTGTACGCAGGCTTGAAGAGGCAATGGAGTTCTGTGAACTCAGCCATCTGAAGCACAGGGCTCCTCACACTCTGTCCGGAGGACAAAAGCAGAAAGCTGCCCTTGCTGCAACCCTTGCCCTGGATACGGAAGTCATTATCCTTGACGAAGCTACCGCTGAACTTGATACACAGGCAGTACGAAGGGTATTTTCTGTCCTGAAAAGGCTGAAAGAAGCAGGAAAGACGATTATAATTGTGGACCACAATGTGGAGGACTTCCTTGAAATAGGGGACAGGGTTGTGCTTCTTGAGAAAGGGGAAATAAAAGCAGTAAAAAGCCCTGCCGATTTTGCAACTTTTCCTGAAGAAGTTGCTCTTGAGATTGAGAAAGGTAAGCAGGACTATTCTCATCCTGAAAAAGAAGGACAGCCTGTTATTTCCGTAAAAAAGCTAACCCAGCGCTACGGAGAATTTACTGCTCTTGACAATGTCGACCTTGAGATATACTCGGGAGAACTTGTTGCAGTCCTCGGGAAAAATGGCTCAGGTAAGACAACGCTTGTCAAACATTTTAATGGGCTCCTGCGCCCTTACTCCGGGGGCGTGATCGTAAAAGGGCTCGATACCTCCAGAGTGCCTATTAACGAGCTGGTGAAACATACGGGTCTGGTTTTCCAGAATCCTGACAATATGCTTTTTGAAGATACGGTTGAAGCCGAGGTCTCTTTCGGGTTAAATAATATCGGGATAACTGGCTATCAGGCAGCTGAGGCGATTGATCGTTCTCTTGAACTTGTGAATCTGAAAGGTAAAGAGAAAGTATTTCCTCGCCACCTTAGCCATGGAGAGAGACAGAGACTTGCCGTTGCCTGTGTAATTGCAATGCGGCCCGAGCTGATAGTGCTTGACGAGCCCACTACAGGTCTGGACGCCGAAGAGTCAGACCGGATGATGCAGCTTATGAAAAGGCTCCAGCAGGAAGGCCACACTATTGTAATGGTGACCCATAATATGCAGATTGTAAAGGATCATGCTGAAAGGGTCATTCGGATGGAATCCGGAAAAATTGTTGGAGATTCGGCAAATGGAATCCTCGGTTCTGTCAAAAAAGAAATCAAAAGCACCGAAGGGAAATCTGCCGAAGGGGAGTAATAGTATGAAAGAAATTATGCAATACATTAATAGGGACACTTTTTTGCACAGCATGAACCCACTTTCGAAAATTGCTGCCGTTACAGGTATTATCGCCTTGAGCGTCTTTACCACAGATTCTGCAGTCCTCGGACTGATGGTCCTGGGGATTTTTCTGGCTTCCCTTAAAGCAGGGCTCCAGCAGGAACTTCTGAGGCAGCTCAAACTTCTTGTGTTTTTAAGCCTGACTCTTATCCTGCTCACTGTCTTCACCCTGAAAAGCGGGGAAACTATCGGATACCTGATCCCTGCAGGTACGCTTGCGGCCGGAAGGCTTGTTCCGGTTACAACCGGAGCCCTGGACTTTGGGACCGTCCTTTCTCTCCGTTTCTTTGCAATGCTTTTTGCCTTTCAGCTCTTGGTGGTCACCACAAAGCCAAGTGACCTCATGAAAGCCCTCCTGGCAATCCACGTCCCTGTTGACTACGTGCTCATGTTCGTGATAGCTCTCCGCTTTATCCCGAGCCTGCAGGTAGAAGGCCAGCGTATCCACGAAGCCCAGCTAGCAAGGGGCTACAACCCCGGAAAAGGAATGCGTGGAAAAATTATGAGTGTAAAACCGATCCTCGTACCCCTGGTCGCAAACTCCCTTGGAAGGACCCAGGTGCTCGGTCTTACCATGGACATGCGGGGATATAGAAGCAGGCAGAGCGTCGAGAAAAATAAGCTTATCTGGAATAAAACTGACGTAGCAGCTGTAGGCTGCGTAGCTGTCATGGGTCTGGGAGTGGTGCTTGGCGGGTTTATGTAAGCTCGTCCTGGTTTTTCCATCTGAAACTCGGAAGAACCTGCAAAATCCGAACGAAACTGCGGAAAAGAAGAAAATTATCATATCCAAAAATAAAGTAAAAGAATCAAAAAAGAGAAAAATAGGAAGTAAGCCTTAAATTCGCTTCCTTGAAGCCACATAGCCAGCCAGAATTACCGCAGCAAGCATAACCACTGGCAGCAATACTTTTTTCAGGCTTCCGGAAATTCCGGGATTATTCTCTTCAACTTCAGAATCGATAACATCGGATTCTTTCTCTTCTGAGTTTTCGGAAACTGCCTTGAAATCCTTATCCTCGACAGAACCCCCCAGGGGCAAGGATGTGCCTTCTGGATCTTCTCCCGGATAAAGGACCATTATTGAAAAAGCCGAGAACCCGGGCGTATCTGCCTCATAATAGACGTAGTCACCGTCTTCACCGGTCTGGGTGGTAGAGAGTTCTCTCCATTTTTCGTCCTCAAACTTCCAGAGTCTGACAGAAGACGAATCCACTCCGTTTGAATTAATCCAGGTTTTTTCAACTTTGAAGCCGACAACTGCGTTTTCAATGTTCTCCGAGCTTGCAGTCCCTTCGTTTCCGACCCAGATATTCGTGTTTTCGTAAACTTTCCCTGAGGGCAGTTCCGTCACAAGGGTGGATTTTTCCTTAAGCGTCTCGACAATGGTTGTAGTCTTCCCGATAGTCTTTTTGGGATCGAATTCAATGTATGCTATTGAGGTTACATTTTTTGTGAATACAAATTTAGCATGGTTGCCATTGCTGATAAACTGCTGGGCGAGTTCTTTTATCTCAATATTGCTGGCAGATTCGGGAGAGCCACCTGCCCCTCCACTTCCGGAACTGGAAGACGAACCTGAAGAAGAGGATGAAGAGGTTGTAGAAGATATCACTGTAAATATCCCTGCTTTTTCATTATTCATTTTATTAAACTCGAAAAACTGGTTTTCTGCATCTATAACCACCTTCAAGTCCATGCTTCCTGAACTGGTTGGAACCCAGTTAAATGTAAAAGAAGTTTTCGAACCCGCTTCAAGCCCGGAAACCGGGGAAAAAGAGATTTCATTTCCGTTCAGGTAGCATTTTACATTGCAATTTCCAGATGATGCAAGCCCTACATTCTTTAGCGTAACTTTAAATGTCACATTTTCGTTTTCACGGGGATTTGCAGGTTCCCAGGAAATGTCCTCGATTATCATATCTGGATAGCCGGATACGCCAATCGAATTCTTGTAAACGTACCAGCCCTGCTGGTCAACATCACTCGAAATTCCGGGATACCTCTCATAATCCCCGGTTGCATCATTCTTCAATGCCACCCTGACTAGGAATACAACTTCTTCGGAACCCTTATTCGGCTTGACCTTCAGGTTGAGAGTTTCATTTTTCCCGGTTTCCCACCCGGACTTTGCCAGGTCGACAAAAGGATATTCTGATAAGCCAGTTTTTGTCCCGTCTTTGGTCTCAATTGAACTTCCTTTCGGATAGAGTTCCACACTGTCCCCACTTCCTTCCATGATCAAGATTTCCTCATTGTTCGGAAACGAGACAATAATATGACCATCACTTGATTTTTCTCCGTTGTTTTTTGTTGTTATGGAGATCGTAGCGTATTCATTATTGTAAATTTCTTCTTCTATGTAGACAGCTGCACCTATGGTTTCGGAAACCAGGGAGTCTGCAGGGTTTGCCCCGGAAAGGTCGATATTTATTCCAACAGGTGCGGCATCCGAATTTATTTCAGATGCTGTGGCATTAAATGGCGTAAACAATAAGAAAAACACCAGCAAGAGACACGATAATTTCAGATATACTTTCATAATTTCTTCCCCCAAATGCATTACCAAAAGATCTGATATTAAGAAGATTTGCAATGTTTCAGTAGCAAATAATATTCAAACACCCATATAATTAATAGAAATGTAATTTCTAACAAAAATTATGAAATTAAAGTTATCTAACTAAAAAAATTATAATAATACAATTTTAAAAAAGCGAAGAGCTGCTAGTTAGGGCTCTGTCTGCTGGTCAGAACTTTATTATTTTCTACTTAGTCACTTGATACAAGCTTCTCATGCTTTTTTCTCTTCTTTCCTTCTTTCTACAGCTTTTCCGGTTTCACAGAAGTACAGGTTCTGTAATCCCTGTTTTTTATAAATGGCATGCAGGGCAGTTACAGCTCTTTTTCATAACTTTTTCCGAAGAATACCTCGTACACAAAAAAGTAAAGGCTCAGGATGAAATGGCAGACTTGGGAATGTTCCACAGTGTTCCGTACAAATGAGGGGGTTTTCAGGAGTGTCGTCTGATATCTATCTACACCTGCCTACCTGCACCTGCTATCTGCACCTGCCTATCTGCACCTGCCTATCTGCACCTGCCGAATTCGTGCCTGCTGGACTTTTCTCTGATCTCATTGATTAACAATAGTCCAGAGAATCAGGCTTATCTAGTGAACCGAGCTTATCCAGTGGACCGAGCTTATCCAGGAACCGGGCTTATGCTGTATATCATGTTTATATGCCCTATCTTCAGCAGTTTCCCGAAAACAGAATTATTTCCCTGGTTTATTATTGAGGCTATAAGATCCCTTATAAAGGAGTTCAAGTCAATTTCGAATTGCTGACTCTGCTATACAAGTAATCAAAAAATCCAAACATGAGAAATTTAGATCGTGATTATAGAATGAATAATTTATATTTTGATCAGGTATCAAAGAACTTATATACAATAGAATAGTAAGATAATTACTTAAAAGATTTATTGAGTGTCATATTGCGTCTTGGGGATATTCTATAATTGGAAGACTCTATCAATAGTGAATTTTCTCATATATCGAGCTATACGAATTATTATCGCTTAAAAAAGTTAATTGAAATGAACTGTTAGTGATTGATTGAGAGCCCGAAAATCCCCTGAGCTCTCAATCTGATGAAACCCCCGTTAAAGAATACTCCCACATATTCTTTACACAATTGTAAGAGAAGGCAATAAAGATTTGCTGCTGTTGCGGTGAATGACTGAGAGCTCGTAATCCCCTGAGCTCTCAATCTGATGAAACCCCTATCGATGAATACTCCCCAATATTCTATGTACAAACATGCCTGATATGCTTCTCTTACAATTACAATTCTTCTAATGCTGAAATTCTATATATAATAAATTCCGTTAAATATTCAATGATTAATTAATTTTGTCTGCTTATTAACATTTGATTGGTGCATTATTTTATAACGCATTGAAAAATCCAGTTAACCCCTAAATTATAGATGGTTTCTAATTTTTTAGCCCAATTGAAAACTTCAAGCAAAGCAAAATATAGGCTAAGCTAAATTTCCAAATTGAATTTAGTACTCATGGTACCTGATTGGAATTCTTTTACTTTCTCTTGGAATTCAAAGTCCAGCGAATGGCTTTAGCGGTGTGACTTGAGCAGTGAGCGGCTTGAGAAGTGATTTCCAGGAACCAAAGGAGTTTTGGAGATTATGAAATTATAGGAAAAGTAAAGTTTCAGTAAGTTCAGTAGAAAGAGACGTTCCGGTAAAAGAATAATAAAAAATAAAACTAAATATAAAAAGGAAACCGACCAGAAGGTCGATAGTACTGAATTAGTACTGAATTAGTTGTCGTTTGCCTCCCTATTTTTTAAGAGTTCTACAGCCAGTTCTCTGAGCTTGTACTTCTGGATCTTGCCGCTTGCGGTCAAAGGATACTCATTTACTATGAAGACATATTTCGGAACCTTATAACGTGCAATCTTGCTTACAGCGTAGTCCCTGATATCAGCTTCCGTAAGGTCCGCACCTTTTTCAAGGATGACAAAGGCTCCTACGATTTCCCCGTATTTCTTATCAGGTATGCCAACGACCTGGGCATCTCTGACTCCGGGCATGGCGTGCAGGAACTCCTCAATTTCCCGGGGGTAGATATTTTCCCCTCCCCGAATAATCATATCCTTTATGCGACCGGTAATCCTGTAGTAGCCTTTTTCGTCACAGGTCCCGAGATCTCCGCTGTGCAGCCAGCCCCCTTCGTCAATCACTTTTTTCGTTTCTTCCGGCATATTGTAGTAGCCCTTCATAATATTATATCCACGGCAACAGAGCTCTCCTACTGTGTTAGGGGGCACTGGCTCATTGGTAGATGGGTCAACCACTCTGACTTCAACGCCCGGGAAGCACTTGCCTACGGTCTCGACCCTGAGTTCTACCGGATCATCGACAGTTGTCTGTGTCATTCCCGGAGAGGCTTCGGTAAGCCCGTAGACGCTGGTGATTTGATAACAGTTCATATCTTTTACGACCTTTTTCATGGCTTCCACAGGGCAGGTAGAACCAGCCATGATCCCTGTCCTCAGGGAGGAGAGGTCGAACATATCAAACATGGGATGGGTGTACTCGGCAATGAACATTGTAGGCACACCGTAAAGGGCAGTACACTTCTCTTTCTGGACTGCTGCAAGCACCAGAAGAGGGTCGAAAACCTCAAGCATAACAAGCGTTGCCCTGTGGGTCAGGACAGCCATAACCCCGAGCACGATCCCAAAGCAGTGGAAAAGAGGCACAGGCAGGCAGAGCCGGTCTTTGTGTGTAAACTTCTGGCGGTCGCCAATAGAGAGCCCGTTGTTCAGGATATTTTTGCTGGTCAACATAACTCCTTTCGGAAAACCGGTAGTCCCTGAGGTGTACTGCATATTGACCACATCATCCCCGCTGACACTTGCCAGAATCTCTTTAAGCTCGTCATCAGGATAATGGCTGCCAAGGAGCATCAGCTCACTGGTGTTGTACATTCCCCTGTGCTTTTCCTGTCCTACATAGATCACGCTCTTCAGGCATGGGAAATTTTTACTCTTCAGGCGCCCTCTTTCCGAGCTTTTGAGCTCCGGGACCAGCTCATTGATAATTTCAAGGTAATCAACTTCCCTGAAACTATCGATAAGAGCAAGCGCCTTCATATCTGACTGTTTAAGTACGTACTCAACTTCGTGGCTCCTGTAAGCAGTATTTACAGTAACCAGAACTGCTCCTATCTTTGAGGTGGCAAACATGAAGGTAAGCCAGTCAGGAACATTCTTTGCCCAGATCCCTATATGATCTCCTTTTTTTATCCCGATAGCAAGCAGCCCTTTTGCAAGGTTATTTACTCTTTCGTTGAATTGACCGTAAGTAAAGCGCAGGTTACGGTCCGGATAAACCATAAACTCATGATCAGGGTCTATAGCTACCTGTTTTTCAAAGTATTCTCCAAGAGAATCTTCTATAAGATGCATGGTTTCAGCCTCTTCTTCTGGACTACTACTTTCAGAAACTTCTGGCTTATGAATGGGGTTTTTATATTCCGGCCAGTTAAAGGCGTTTCTGAAGTATGTTTAAATAGAGCAGGGAGAATCCGTATCTGTTTCCGCATCTGCTGAGGAGGCATCCATTGAAGGGAAAATATGCCTTTTTAAAATCTCGCGGATTGAATCCGGAAGGGGGAGTGCTTTCTGGAGTTTGAAATCATAATAAACCAGTACTGCCTGACCCCTTACCTTAAGTTCCCCTTCCTGCCAGGCCTCGTGCCCGACAGTAAAGGAGCTGTTCCCGATCTTTGTAATGAAGGTTCTGATCTCTACGTCGGACCTGAAATACATCTGCCTCAGAAAATCAAATTCAGTTCTGACAAGGATCAGGTGCCATACATCAGGGCTAAGGTCAAGGTCCGGCGAGAAAAGCCTGAAAATGGAGTTTCTCCCCGTTTCGAACCATACTGGAAGGACTGTGTTGTTTATATGCCCGAGCCCATCAATATCTCCAAAGCGCGGACTAACATTTATACTGAACATTTTGGATTCCCTAACTCTTAGTATCTGTACTCAATTATCCAATTTTTTAATCTAAATTTCTGCTTTTTTAAGTAACGTTTTTACTCTCTTACCCACCTAGCTGAGGCTTTCAGAGAGGAGCATAGACTACAGCCATTATTCTTGCATCCTCTTTCCCTGCTGCATGGACATCATGCGGGACGATGGAATCATAATAGATGCTGTCTCCGACACTTAGCCTGTGAACGTCCTTGCCATAGAAAATTTCAATTTCTCCAGAAAGTACATAAATGAATTCTTCCCCTTCGTGAGAAGAGAGTTTGTGGCTTTCTTCAGGGGAAGGGTGGATATCAATGATAAAAGGCTCCATATGGCGGTCTGATTTGTCCGAGGCAAGGGAGTAAAACTCAAGAGCACTTTTCTTTGGCTTCTCGGTCTTTCCGGAAAAACGGACCACGTTTTCGGATAGTCCTGCCCTTACGACTACAGGCCCGCTCTGGGGGACGTCGTCCAGAAAAGTACCAAGGCGGACGCCTAAAGCCCGGGCAATCTTTAAAAGAGGGGTCAAGGACGGAACGAGGGCTCCGTTTTCTAGCTGCTGGATTAACTCCACATTGCTCTGACTGGCTTCAGCCAGTTCTTCAACAGTCATATCCTGGGCTTCTCTAAGCTGGCGTATTTTACTTCCGACACGGTTCTCTTCTGACATTATTCTCTTCCTCACACACATTTTTAAGTCGCGGACCCGGCAGAAAATGTAAACCAGAGTCCCTATAAACAGCCTGTAAAGCTTATCTCTTTTGTATCTATCTATTATAAAAAATATACGTTCAGACCCTCTTTTTCCAGGTAATTATTAAAAAACAATTGTAAACAAAAACCAATAAACAGTTCGAAGAAAGAATGAGTTATTAGAAAAAATTAGCGGTTCGTAATTGCTTGTTTGATCTATTCCGGGATACTCATAAATCAAATTCTATTTCTCTTCTGCGCCGTACAGACCTGTAGCCAGCCTACCAGTAAATCAAGTCCACAAGCAACCCGCTGCTGCTATTAAGGAAATTCAATACTATGAGGAAATACTCAACATAGGGAGAAAAATACTTTCCTGACCCCGTGGTTATATTGTAAGGGCAAGAGTTAAGAGTTTAGAATCAGCCACCTTTTTCTTTTTACTCAAAAATATCACTATATAAAGATGAATGATCAACAAATTAGAGGGAAGAAAAACTAGAAAAAGAAAAAACTAGAAAAAGAATAAATAGAAAAAAATAGAAAAACAAAGTCAGAAAAAGGAAAAAATGTATTTGAAATGGAAATAACTGTAGTTTTTTAAAATCGATCAAACTCGAAATTGCACCTTAAACCTCTGGGGTCAAAACAGAGGTTGCAGGACACGCACCTTGCCTTTTTAGCCTCTCCTGATTTAAGTTTTAAAATAAGGTCAGGTTCGCTGATGAATGTCCTGCTCATGGATATAAGGTCTGCGAACCCGTTTTCAAGCAGGTCTTCCATAACAGAAAGAGACCTGATACCTCCTACAAGGATTAAAGGAATATTCACTGCACTTTTTATCATTTTGGAATAGTCCTTAAAGTAAGCCTCTTTAGCAGGAGAATTGATTGCGGTCTTTATAGTCACTCCACCTGCTTCGCTTATCCCTCCACTGACCTCGATTGCACATACACCTGCTTTTTCCAGAAGTTTTGCAGTTTCCACAGCCTGGGATATATCAAGCCCGAGTTCTGCCTTCGCCGTGCCGGGCTGGAAGCCATCCGTTGCATTCATTTTGACAAAAATCGGGAAATCGCCCCCAGTCTCATCTTTTATGCGCCTTACAATCTCCGTGACTATCCTTGCCCGGTTTTCCACGGAACTTCCCCATCTATCGGTCCGCCTGTTAGTATAAGGAGAGATAAAATTGCTTAAGAGAAAACCATGGGCACAGTGGAGTTGCACTCCATCAAAGCCTGCTTTTTTTGCCCGGACAGCCGCCTGTGTGAATGCCTCAATCACTTTCAGAATTTCTCCTTCGGTCATTTCCTTCGGCATAGTTGCCGAATGCCCGTTTTTAACTGCTGAGGGAGCCATAGGGGTAGGATATTCTTCAGAAACATCTGCCTGCCTGCCTCCATGTACTATCTGAAGCACTATCCTGCTTCTGTATCTGTGTACCCTATCCGTAATCTTCCTGTATGGCTCAATAAACCTGTCATCATAAATTCCCTGCTGGGAAGCATCGCTCTGCCCGCCGGGAAGGACATAAGAATAGCCAGTTATTATTAAGCCGACTTCATTTTTTGCAAGTTCTTCATAGAGATCTCCGAGTCCGGAAGTGGGCGTCCCGTCTTCTTCAGCCATGAATTCATGCGTTGCGGACCTTACAATGCGGTTCTGGAGTTCCATGCTACAGACTGTGATAGGGTCGAAAATCATGGGAAAAAATAGGGGAGAGGAGGGTAAATAATTATCCAGGATTCCTGAAAAAAGAGGCTTCGTATTCAGGCACAAAGTTTCTTTTAGCTGCGAGAGGAAAAGGAAGGAAAGAGAAGGGAAAATAAATCAGGCAACTTCAATTCCGATTTCCATCGGATATTCGGGATGATCTATTAGATTGATGTATAGTTTTTCTGAAGAACACAGATTAGTAGCGTGATCCGCCTGTACTTTCTGTTCAAAAGTAGAATTATTATCCAGAATAATTTCATACCTGTATTGTCCCAGTTCGGCATCTATTTTCGGTGAGGATATCTCGTCTTCGAAACCCAGTGTGTAGGTCTCTTTGAATATGGATTTATTATTAAAATCAAAAATCTCGATAGATATCACATGCTTCCTGGAATCACTATTTATAAGGAAAAACTGCAGGGGGTCAATATCTTCCTGTTCCAGCCTTTCCCTTTCCTTCTCCCAATCTATCATAAACATAACGTGGACTATTTTCCCATTGTATCTTTCATCAGTATGTGCAATGTTGTATGTAACATTCCAGGGTTCTCCCAGTTCAACAGACCCATGAAAAATTTCTCCTTCTATATATAACTCAGCTCTACTTTGTTTACTGCCGACAATAGATCCTATATAAAAGTATGCGTTTTCACCATTCTTACCATTTTGCCTGGAGACCTCTTGGATTCTAACCTCGAATTCCTCCCCCATTAAGCTGAGGGTCACTTGTCCGTTATCTGCGGCTTTCCTGAGTTTGTCGGTATCTATAATTACTGTTTCAAAACCATCCCAATCTTCCGAAACCTCAAGAAAACTGCTGTTTTTAACCTCTATTTTTTGAATTATGCCTTTGTCATCCGGTACACTCTCATTGTTGGAGCCCAAATATATAGAAAAAACCACAATTCCCAACAAAATTAACCCTGCTGCAGCTAGAACTTTAATACGCATGACCTTCCCTCAAAAATAAAGAAGTTATTATCTATATCCAGTATGATATATATCAAAATTATGTAATACGGCTTGAAAAAAAAGGAAAAAGGAGATAATATACTGAAATGGATCCTTCTGATCAGGCTTCAAATTCAGCATATTTGCGTGCGTCAAGTTCCTCTTCTATCCGCTCATTCTGTACTTTCACAGAAAATAGGGTAAGGAAAAGCAGGAAATAAGCTATGAAATTGACAATGAGAGTCAGTTGAAGCGCTGTCCCTTCAAGCCCTCCCCCACTTCCGCCGGTGTTTCCTCCGAACATAAGGGGGTGAGCCGATCGCCAGAGCCGGATTGAAAAGAAACTCAGGGGTACGGACATGAAGCCCAGGATTCCGAAGACTGCCGAGAGCCTGGCTCTTTTTTCAGATTCGTCGAGGGATTTTCTGAGCATTGCATACGCGAGGTAAACAAGGAAGAGGACCAGGGAAGTGGTCAGCCTGATGTCCCAGATCCAGTACCAGCCCCAGGCATCTTTTGCCCAGATCGAGCCTGTTACCAGCACAAGGAATGCAAAAAGGGTTCCTACCTCGGCTGCCGAGCGGGCATAGATATCCCATTTAAGGGACTTTTCCCTGAGGTAGAGGATACTTGCAACAAATAAGATTCCAAAAGCCAGGTAAGAAATAATTGCTATTGGCATGTGGAAGAAAAAGATTCTGAAGCTTCCGCTCAGGACCTCCCCTGATTCATCCCTGATTGGAGGCAGGTAGAAGAAAAGCATATATGTTGCAAGAAGCATTACGCCGGCAGTTGCAGCTGCCATCACTCCGATTTTTCTGGAACTTGAGGTCATTTCTTTCACGTGTTTTAATAGGTTAAGATTAACACGACTCCGATAATGATACTGAAGGTTACTAACTTATTTGTGAATAATTATTATTCATGTGTAATATAGTGAACTATAAATTCTGTCAACTTTAGCCCACCAGGGCTGATCAGCCATCAAAGCTGACCTATTAAGAGATTCGATAAAGAAATCGGATGAAAATATTGGATAAAGAGACTGGATGTAAAGTTAACAACGCACAATATGAAGCAGCAGGTGCATTGTGAAGCAGCCGCGTACAGGTGTGTGAATATATCGGTTCACTTTATTTATTATTGATTCTATTTTGATCGCTTTCTTGAAGCATCTTCTGCTTTACTATTTTTCTCTCTTTCTTCTCTTTTCTTTTCCCTTTTTTCTCTTTATTTTTCTCATTCTTCTCTTTATTTTTCTCATTCTTCTCTTTACTTTTCTCATTCTTCTCTTTACTTTTCTCATTCTTTCCTTTTTCTTCTTTTTTCCTTCAAGAAAAACCTCAGTCTGAGACTACGTATTCAAAGACCAGGTGCGAGATCACAAAAAACACAAGGTCGTAAACTGCAAGCAGCCTGATTTCAGGAAACAAATCTACTATATTGTTTCCGGCAAGAACTCCGGCAGTTGCCTCCACTGAAGGAATCAGGACAGGCAGGAGAACAGGCAGGAGAAGGACTGGCAGGAGGAGCTCTCTGGTACGGGTGCCGAGGGTAAGGGCAGAGAGCAGGGTTCCGACAGCAATAAACCCGAAAGTCCCGAGTAAAAGGATTAGCAGGAGCAGGAGTAAGGTTCGGATATCCAGGTTGTAATTGAAAAGTATGATAAAGAAAGGCAGGGTTACAGCTTCCATAAGAAATACAATTGCAAGATTGGAGAGAATTTTCCCTGTATAAATAGCACCCTTGTCCACAGGACAGAGCATAAGTGCTTCAAGGCATCCGTTCTCAGTTTCCATGACAAAAGTCCTGGAAAGCCCGAGCATCCCGGCAAAAGTAAAAGCAATCCAGAGAACTCCGGGAGCAAGTTTTTCAACCTTCTCAGCGTCCCCGAGAAAATCTCCAAATGAAACGCTGAAGACCACAAGTGCGAGAAGCGAGAAAATAAACATTGAGTTGAGCATCTGTTTTGTCCGGAACTCGGCTTTAAGGTCTTTTGCAGCAATATAATAGCTCCGGATCATTTTTAAGCTCCTGTTTTCATTTTATCCGTCATCTTATCTTGAATTCAAGATCTATTCTTTAATATTTATTTTTTTAATATTCTATTTTTAACATTGAATTTTTTAACATTGAATTTTTTAAACTTTCATTTGTTAAATTTTCATTTGTTAAACTTTCATTTGTTAAATCTTTGCATTTGTTAAATATCCGCATTTTTAAATTTATTTTTTATTTTTACTTTCGTTCTTAACTTTCGGGCTTTACACCATCATGGGGCCGCATTCTTCCTTGAAGCCCTCAAACCCTGATAAATTTTCCTTAAATCCATCGTATACAAACCTTCCTTTATTCAGGATAAGGACTCTGTTGCAGAGGGCAAAACCCCTCTCAAGATCATGGGAAACCATTAATTTTGTGCTCTCCTGAAATTCAGGGCTCTTAAGGATATTTTCGAAAACCAGTGAGGCTCCTGGATCAAGACCTGTATAAGGTTCGTCCAGAAGGAGGATGGAAGGCCTGTGAAGCAGAGCTCTTGCAATGGAAAGACGCTGTTTCATTCCTCTTGAAAAAGTGCTGACTCTTTCGTCTGCTTTTGTTACAAGCCCTACATCTTCCAGGAAATGTGAAATTCTCTCTCCGAGTTCTTTATCTTTGATTCCGTACATCTGCCCGAAAAAACGCAGATTTTCCTTTGCTGTAAGGTCTCCATAGAGATAGGAATCGTGCGAAAGCATCCCTATTTCTTTACGGGCTTTTTCCGGCTCTTCGGTTGTGTTAAACCCGGACACGATAATAGAGCCTCCGGTAGGCTCAATCAGGGTTGAGATCAACTTCAAAAGAGTGGTTTTTCCAGCCCCGTTAGGGCCAAAAATAACCGCAAATTCGCCTTTTTTGAGGTCAAGGTCAAGGGCTTTCAGGACAGGAGTTTTCCCGAAAACTTTTGACAGCTTCCTTATGGAGACTGCATTTTCCATCCGGAACTACTTTGCGAATCCTTCTAAATTAATCTTTTTATATGGTCTGTACTGTATCAGCCTGTAGTTCCGGCTTATGTCGTGACTCTGTATAGTTATTACCCAGTACTATCCGGCTTACTGCCCTTATTGTCTGGTTGTTTAAGGCACGTCTGATGCTGTTCTGTGCGCAACTGTACACAATCTGTTTATTACTTTACAGTCTGCGCATGACTTTATCATACGGGCCCAGGCCTTTTTCCCTACTTTTTTGTCCCTATAACCTGTCTCCATCATTTATTTTTTAAAGCTCCTGAGTACATTCTGTAAAAATCCTTTTTTTTCAAAGTACTGCTGGTGGTAATCTTCTGCCATATAGAAATCAGAAACCGGCACTATCTCGGTTACTATAGGGTTTTTGAAAGATCCTGACTTCTCGAGTTCTTCCTTTGAGGTGAGAGCAGCAGCCTTTTGCTCTTCGCTGTGGTAAAATATTACGGAACGGTACTGGTTTCCGACATCAGGTCCCTGCCTATCTTTTGTGGTCGGGTCGTGTACTTTCCAGAAAACATCCAGCAGGGTCTTATACGAAACAACTTCGGGATCGAAAATAACCCTTACAGCTTCTGCATGCCCGGTGTTAAGGGTGCAGACCTGCTCGTAAGTAGGTTTTTTAAAATTCCCTCCGCTGTATCCAACCGCAGTTGCAGCCACACCTTTAACCTGCCGAAAAGCCTCTTCAATTCCCCAGAAACAGCCTGCAGCAAAGGTTGCCTTTTCCAGGCCTTCTCCGGGGTTTTCAAATATTTCCGTACTTTCTTCAGACGTTGGGTTACTCTGTTCAGCCTTTTTATTTCCTTCCACTATCTTCCCCCCTTAATCTTCACGGAAATCAGGTTTATCAGGGCTTACTTTATATCAGGGTTTGTTTATGATCAAAACCATACCGCATAATAAAGTACATCTTATTAGGATAAGACCTATCTTTTCAGGATAAGACCTTTTTTCGATCATTTTTTAGACTGCTTCCCATGATCAGGTTTTACCGTATTTCCCCATCAATTCCCCTTCGGCAATGATGTGCCCTATCATTTCGCTTTCAAGCTCTTTTCTTCCTGCTCCTGCTTTGAGCTCAAGCTGCCTGTCCAGCGCATAAACCCTGAAGAAATATCTGTGCGTGCCTGAAGAAGGGCATGGCCCACCGTAGCCGATTTTCCTGAAGTTATTCATTCCCTCAATCCCTGGGATACTATCCTCCTCAATTTTTGCCACCGGCTCGATATTCCAGACGATCCAGTGTGTAAACGGATTCATGGAAGAATCAGGATCGTCCATGATCAGTACCATACTTTCAGTTTCCTCCGGAATATTTGCGAATTCCAGTGGAGGATTTATATTTTCCCCATTACACGTATATTTCCTGGGAATAGTACTGTTCGATTCAAACGCGCTGCTAAAAACCTTTATAGTCTGGATGTCCATATCCTCATCCCCTTTGCCGGCATTGGAAGATTCTTCATCTGCAGGTGCTTCAACCTGTTCATTTTTAATACATCCTGAAATTATGAGCACTTCTGCAAACAGGAACGCTGAAACAACTGTTCCGGCTTTTCTGTTTATGTATAGCACCGTCTCTGTGATCAGAGAAAATTGCCTGACACTATAATATTAAGGCTAAAGAGATATAACCTTAAGGATTTTACCTCGGAGCCCGACTTTAGAATTTGAACTGAAAGACCGTAGTCTAAACTAATCTGAAACCTGACCTTAGATCCCTGAAACCTGACCTTAGATCCCTGAAACCTGACCTTAGGGCCCTGAAACCTGACTTTAGAGCTTGGGTCCCTGAAAAAGGACCTGGCTTATTTTATTGAATTCTATTAACTTTACTTCCCATACAGCTTTAATCCGTCTCCCAAAATTCCCGGACCACGTCACCGTTATCGGTACCTCCGGTAACCTGAAAATCAGGTTAAAATAAACTGCATCTCAGGAACTATCTTCAGCTCAGGAACTATCTTCAGTTCAGGAACACTTTTCAGGTCAGACAACCTTTAAAGCCATCTTCTGATAAGTTTGAAGTCCTGAAGACAGTACAGATCAGTCTTCAACTTCAAGAGCCTGAATTATATCGTTAACTGTTGCCTCTCCCTTCCCTACGCGCCGTACAAGCGGATAAATAAACGAGCAGTCATCAATTGCTGCCCAGCGAGCTTCGCCTACTCGTCTTATAACGTCGTTCATCACTCTGCCACAATCGTTGCAGTATCTTGCATCGCTCTCTGTTCCACATATTTCACATTTCATAGAAAATACCCCTATTATTTATGGGATCGTCGAAAATAAATAAATTATGGTGATATATCAGCATATTTGCGTGCCATTGAAAAATCTGAAGCCGAAGGGTATTGCAGATGCAGGAGATTTCATCCTGTTAAATCACTCAGGCCTTCACCCCTGCCAGCTCTGACTACCTCGGGAACTATGGCAATTTAGGGAGTTCTGAAATTCTTTAAATCTTCTTTCTAGACCTTCCAGATACTATTATCAGATTACATCATGTAAGGGCAGGTCAGGCAAGCCTGTCAATAATCTCATTTATCTCCTCGACTCCTGAACCCTTTACTGTAATTTCTTCTTTACTCTGCACCCCCAATCCCAATTCCACAGCCCTTTTGATCTGGGGCTGAGCCCAGACCGAGTTCATCTGGATCTTCGGGACCGTGCCCAGGGTTTTCAGAAGGGCAAGTCCTGCAATGTCGTTTGCAATCACATCCCTGCTCGCCATTACAATCCCGGGTTCTCGCAGAGTCCCTATGTTCGGGCCTTCGGTCACAAAACATTTTGTAGCATCCGAGATATAGAAATCAGGCTTATAAACAAGGTTAGATTCGGCAATCATATTTCCGAAGAGTACATCCATCCCCTGCCCGTGAGGAAGCTGTCTCCGGTCCCTGTCTGCGGTTATGCTGATCTGGGACTTAAGGCCCATAGTAAACGTTGCAGTCCAGTGGGTCTTGATTACCGGAAGAGCAATTGTATAGTCTATAGCCGCCAGAAACTCAGGCACATCAAATCCCAGCGGCCAGGAATAAGCCTTCCTGGGTTCCATATGTTCCCGTTTCATATGGTCAAACGTCAGGATCTCATCAACTCCTTCAACTTCCGCAACCTGCCAGAGCCCCAACCTTTTGAGCACCTTCTCCGTGTTCAGGGTCGTCATCGACTTCTCAGCCACAATTATTTTTCCGGGGCTGTATCTTTTTACTTCCCTGATAGCGCCCCTCAACACCTCGGGATTTGTCGAACCCGGAGCAGGGTCTGCAGTATTTGCGTTCGGACGGATCAATACAGTTGCTCCCTCCTTTATCCCAAGCCCACCTGCAAGCTCCACCGCTGTTCTTACGGATTCCAGGGTGTCCTTATTTCTCGAAAGTCCAACAATTACCATATCAAACTCCCATAGAGTAATTGTAACCCGATGTATAAAAGCACCATATAATTCTGTAACCTTCCTTCTAGTCAGATACAAAACTGACCCATTAGATGGCGTTGCTATTGAGAGAAACTGATATCAAGGAAAATACCCTGAATGGGCTGAGGAAATTCTTTTTGGTGGACCCTAAAAACCGGTTTTTAATTCACAGGTTATAAACGCGCCCGCTAGCTTATCTGGCGACCTGAATAATAAAATAAAACAAATAAGAACAAAAACGAGTGCTGAAAAAGAGGAAAAAGAATGAATAAAAAGAAAGAATAAAAAGAAAGTCGAGAGCGAATATTTTTTAGATAAAATTTAATTCTACTCCTTTTGGCAAATTTAAACTATTTTAAGCTTTTACTTGCTTCTTTTCTCTCTTTTTTCACGGGAAAAACCGCTCTTCTGCGTCGAGCGTGATAGGAACAATCCGGTATAGCAAACTACTGCTATACCGGTAAGAGAAGTTTGCAACTTAGAGCCTATCCGAAAAATATAAAAATTACAATTCATGGTAATGTTTTGTAATGACAAAACGTAAAATCAGTTACGACTACGAGATTTCTAATGAATTCTGGAATAAAATCAAACCTTTACTCCCACTCCCCAAACCGAAAAAGAAGGCTGCTTATTAGATGGGAAAAGAAAATTGAAAATTACATGGCTATGCTACATTTAGCATATGCATGCATAACATTCAGAGCAACGGGACTTTTCGGATAGGCACTTAGTCCTCTTGAGCGCAGCTCATTGCTTAAACCCATCAATTATTCTGCTTGAGCGAGTGAAGCGAGTGAAACGGAAAGCGCACTTCAGAGCCGCAACTCTGCCGAAAAGGACCTCGTACTGTTGCACTTACAGTGCAACTCCCAGGAAATCTTCGATTTCCTGTGATCCCGAAGCGCAATTTGGAAGGGAAAATCTGTGATTTTATAAATTAGTCCTCTTGAGCGAAGCAAAGCGTAGCGAAAAGGACCTCGTGCTCCCGAAGCGAAACTCGGGTGATATTACTGGCGTAACTTGCACTCGCACATCTCTATGAGCGCCCCTTCTCCAATCCTGGAACCGCGGGCAATAAGCATATCTCCTGCCTGGACAGTAGTATTGCCTTTAGGAGCATAGACCCAGCGTTCAGCCCTCTTGATTGCCATTACATGCAGTCCGGTTTCGGTTTCGAGTCTCAGTTCCGAGAAGGTCTTGCCAACTATCGGAGAGCATTTTTCGACCTGTAGCCGTGTAATTACCTCTTCTGAGTTCCGAACTGCAAGGGTAATGATCGGGTGGAGCTCAATATCCCTGAGGACAGTATCTGCTATCCCATAGGCAGCATCTGAAATGGCTTCCGAGGCGCTGGCAAGGTGCAGGATCCCCCTGAGCAGGTTTACATCTTCAACGTGTTTTGCGGTTTCAAGCACCCAGTGCTGGAGTTCGTACTTCATGGAATCCATTTCGGACTCAAGGGCACTGACCTCGTATGCGATATCTTCGTTATCAAAAAGGATAGCAGAGTACGCAAGTCCTACCGAGAGTTCAGACATGTTTTTCATGTCCACGATTATGTCCACGGCATGTTCGAGGTCCTTTAAGACTTTATCGTGCTCGATTTCCCTCGGAATAAATTTTCTTGTTGTCGCCATTTGAAAGAATATAGGAACCCCTTCGTCATGCCCTCTGGCAATTAACACATCTCCCTGGCGGATTCGGGTTTCTTTATCAGGGTCGTAAATCCAGTCCTCACTTCTGCGGATTGCAATTACCCACATCCCGGTCTCTATATCCAGCTCGAGGTCTCCAAGAATACGCCCGGCCATTACAGATTCTGAAGCAACGGTTGCCCTTACAATAGTTTCTTCCGCTTCTCTCAGGGCTATCTTCAATTCCATCGGAATTCCCATATTCATAAGGACGATTTTGGCAATATCGCCTGCAGCGTTTGCTATATTTTCCGAGGATGCAGCGACCTTAAGGACTCCCAGGAGTTCTTCAGCCTCATCAACCCTGCGCGTGCTTAACATTGCAGCCATCTTCATATGATAGTCGAGGGTATCCATCTTATCTTCAAGGTTAAGCACCTCTTCTGCGATGTCCTCATCATCATAGACCATTGCAGAATATGCCAGGTCTACCATGAGTTCGGAGGTATCCTTCATCTCAGTCAAAAGGCCTATAAGATTCCTTGGACTGTATCTGAATTCTTTGGGGAACATGGTCTCTATATCAACTCTACCTGATTGTTGGTATGTATGAGGTATATACCTCATAGTAATTATTAATTTTTGAATTATTCCTAAATTGAACTCTCTATAACTTAAATAGAAATGTCCCGGATAAAAGTGATAGTATTAAGTCACATCCAGTTTATAAAATATTCAGCAAATGCAGGGCTATGAGGATTCCTATTACTCCTACAAGGTCACCAAGACTTGCTATTAAGGGGATAACAGTATCATCAGGATCCATCCCGAAGCGGTGGGAAGCAAAGGCAATGCCAACTGTTGCAGAGTATACCACCGAAAGTTCTATTACAACCGCAATGAGGCTGATTTCCAGCAGGGTAATGAAAGGCATGCCGAAACC
Source organism: Methanosarcina sp. DH2 (assembly GCF_020804225.1). GTDB lineage: Archaea > Halobacteriota > Methanosarcinia > Methanosarcinales > Methanosarcinaceae > Methanosarcina. Next base: position 76,660 of record NZ_WJBI01000015.1, on the reverse strand, counting down.
CATAAATTTGCTTGCGAGGTAAACCAGCACACTGACAGAAATTGAAGAGACAAAGCCCACAATTAATGCTGCAATAACGCTGTTGTGTACCACAGGGTTTCTGTAAATCCGGTCTCCAAGCCCCATATGGAAAGCCGATGAGAGCCGGGCACCCAGCATACTGCCGGTATCCCCTCCGATCTTGATCAGAGAAGGGATAAGGATCAGGATTGCAGGCATGGAAAGGAGGCTGTTTTCTCTTGTGTTAAGGATCTGCCCTACCAGGATCCCCATCACACAGGTGATCGAAAGCACTGGAATCCCGCGCTTGACAATGCCCCTTACAGTGTAATAACTGGTCTGCCCCCTGGCTTTTCTCAAAGCATCACCACCAGTTTTGCCGAGAGGAAAAGCATAAACATGGAAACGATATCCCCTATAGTTGCAATTGAAGGCGTGACAACATTATCGGGATCAAAGCCGAACCTGAACATGCCTATGGCAAGAAGGACAGCAACAAAAGAGAGGATTACGCCGGATGTGAGAGCAGAAATCGCACAGATAAGGATAAGCTTAAAAGCCCCTGCACTCTCAAATCCCAAGGCAAGGGTGACAAAATGCCCTAAAAACCCGAGCAAGATCGCCATAATAAAACCAAGGAGAAGGGAGCCTGCAATATTATTTGTCAGTTCGGGGTTATTCCTGTCGATGTCAGTGATCAGCCCCATATGAATTGCACTGCCGAGCCTGGAGCCGAGGGTTGATGAAATGTTCCCGCGCAGCCCGAGAACGCCAGGATAAATAACAATTAACCCGGGAATCATCTCAAGTTCGCTGGTCATCCCGGAAAGAATGATCCCGGCAATGACTCCTCCTACTGTCGCCAAAAGTTCAAAGGGTAGCGCCTCACGTACTATTGAAGAGATACTCGCGTACTCGCTGAGGTACTTGTCTATAAACTGGGATTCGAAGATGTCTTCATCCCTGTGCGACTCAGAGGGCATGCGCTTGTATTATACCCTGATAATATTAAAACAATGGGGAACTCTCGAAAACCTAACATGTGAAAAATTTATTTGTCAGTATGGGGTATATTAGGTACTGAAGAAATCTCGTTATATTTCATCTGGAAACAAAGGTTTATCTTTAAATTTTTCAAAAAGGGCTGGATACTTCTCTTTTAATAGCTTTTCTAGCTTCTCATCTAATTTTGCATTGTAAAGTGTTTTCACTTTTGAAAGCTGCTCAATTGTTAGATTGTAAGTTCCTTCAAGGTTAGCTCCTTCAAGATCAGCTCCTTTAAGATCAGCATGTTCCAAGTTAGCCATTTCAAGGTTAGCTTCTTTAAAGATAGCTCCTTTGAGATTAGTCCCACGAAGGTTGGCTTTTTTAAGGTTAGCATTATAAAGGTAAGCATTTTCAAGAGTAGCCCCAGCAGCCCAAGTGGCGCCCCAACGTTCAAAGTTATAATCAGTGTCATGTCCAAAGTCAGCATTTTCAAGGTTAGCATCTGAAAGGGTAGCGTATTCAAGATTAGCCAATTGAAGATTAGCATTTGTTAGAACAGCCCCAAAAAGGTCAGCCCATTGAAGTTTTGCCTTTTTTAGAATAGCATCAGGCAGATCAGTTTTTACAAGAAGACTATTTTGAAGGTAAGCTCCTTCAAGGTTAGCTTCTTTAAGGTTAGCACGTTGAAGTCTAGCTTCTTGAAGATCAGCTTCGTAAAGAAGAGCTCCTTCAAGGTTAGCACCTATAAGAACAAATCTACTTAGATTAGTTTTTCTCAAATCCAGATAACTAGGCTCACCAGAGGAAATTGAATACTTCCGTCTTCCAATAACAGTAAGTATCGCTTGAATGTCTAAAGGTAGTTTATTTACTTCCGCTTCTTCTTTTTCATATTCGTTGAAAGGTTGAAAATCCATGACTTCTAATTCATCTTTTTTATCTTCGGAAGCTTGAAAATATGGAAAATCATCTTTAATTTCAATTACTTTAGCTGGTGAGTTGCTCCTAATATAAGCTGTTAAAATTTCCATTATTGGCCAGTAATCTTTATCGGATTCTTGTGAAATTCTCTCAAGTGAGTATATTCCGCCTAGCCGAATCTCAATTTTTTCATTCCCTAACTGTTCAATAGCTCTGGTGAAGCGTTCAGTTATCTGACTTTCTTGAGCAACTATTAGATTTTCCTCAGCAATGGAGATTCTCCTCCATGTGTAGTAAAGCCCAATAACAATAGCAATACCACCAAATATTTGAGCTAATGTAGCACGGTAACTGTTTTCAGCATCCGCTAAGTCTTTTGGGTTCGTTATTCCAAATTGAGCTACTTGCCAGTGTGGAACTTGTTGTATTAGATAGATAAAAATTAAGAAAAGAATAATAGCAATAAGTAAACATGTTTTGGAATGATGGCTTGCCTTCTCACATGTTGTAGATAAAGAAGGAATCTTAGATTGTTTATATTTTTCAACTGCTTCCCTTAAATCCATGCACTCTTCCTTTGCCACAAACGTTTATCTGTTCTTAATCGATAGTGAACTAAAATAAACATTGCCATTTATACTCAAAGGATGAGAAATAGAAACGAAAGTTAAGGTAAACATAAAAAAGTGTACATATTCAAAGCTTATAAGGAGAATATGAAGTTATTCACATAATTGAAAAACTGAAATCCTATAGAAATAAATTGTAAGCTAAAACCCAAAGTTCAACAAAGAAACAATGATTATATTTTCCTACAAATGGAGTCTTAATGATGATTCATAAAGATCTTTTTTGTCAAAAAGAAGAAGTAGAGAAAAAAATGTTTCTCAGTTATGATAATATTCCTACTGAAACAAGACAGAAAGTCATTTTCGTGGTCTCTGAAAATGTACTTTTTGGAAAAATTGGGGCGTTTAGTGGAAGACCGTTAACAGATGATTATCATAACTTAAGGTATGAAATTAGCAAATACAAGGGAATACCAAACATCTCTGATATACTTGATGACCAAAAAGCCATTAACGAATTATTACTAAACTGTTCCATAGAGGATTTTTTGAGAGCTATTGAGCTTTTTATCTACATGAAAGAGAAGGAGAGTACAGGATTTAATATAAGACTGTATAATACTATTAATGATATAAATGACATTTTCAAAATTGATAAAGTTGGCTATGAAATTGTAGATGGGAAAATCCAAAAGCTTTCATCCCCAGGCTTTGAAACATTAATTAAAGAAGCTGTTGAAACAAATGATCCTGAAAATATTGATTTAAGGGTAAAATACTCAATTTCAAAGTTTTCTCGCTACAATTCTTCAGTTGAAGATAAGAAAGAAGCTGTAAGAACACTTGCTGATGTTCTTGAATATCTTCAAAAAAGTGATATACGACTACCTAAAGCCGATGAAAAAAATCTCTTTAATATAATTAATAATTTTGATATCCGCCATCTCAATAGAAAGCAACAAAACGATTACGACAAAGATATTTGGTATGATTGGATGTTTTATACTTTCCTTGCTTCTATTCATGTTCTGCTGAAATTGGACGAAAAACAATTTAATCTAGAAATACAGCATACAGAATAGAGACAGAGATCATATTTACCTCTAAATGCTTTTACAGTCAATTAGATCAGTATCAAAAACTGACACTGCACTCTTTATTGTATCCTTAGGATTTTAACGGCTTTATTACTGCCTTTCAATCCTTCAATGTCAGCATCTTTGTATTTCTCTGAAATCATTTTGTACTGCTTCTCAATTAATCTTTTACTCATCTGATAGGTTTTATCGTTAGGGAATATCCTTTTCATGAGCCAAAAGTAGAATATTAAGTACTTATCCAATTCACAGCTTTTTCTCCGGGTTGTCGGATAAAAATAAATATCTTGCAGCCGTTACCTCTTATTGATACCCATGGTAATAGGAGTCACAATGATAAACGTGCTGCCCGGATACGAAAAAGCAGCATACAGGGAATTAAAGGCTATAGAAGGAATCAAAGACGTCTACCACGTTTTCGGGGAATACGATTTTGTCGTAATCGTAGATGTCAAAGACCTGAGCATCCTCAATGCCGTGGTAGACAGGATAAGGGAAAGCGAGAATGTAACCGCAACCCAGACAATTGTCGGTGCGGAACTCTGAGCAACCGGTGCCTGAAAGCACCAGACTCCGGCAGAAACGAACCGGAAGAATCGCTATCTTTTTTAGCAGGCGCTAATATTTATTACCCTGTACTTTTATTATGAAAGAAATCCTGCTTCAGATAGCAAATTCTACTTTGAATTTAGACAGCAAATTCTACTTTGAGAATTGTTATAAAACCTCTTTGAGAATAAAAGTAAAAAATAAGACCAGAGTCAAAAATAATCTACTATATTTTAGCACCATATTTGTTTTAAATGCAGATTTATTTTAAATATCAAATTCATTTTAAACATCGGATCAACTTTTCAGCCCTGAGGTAAAAGTCCATGGAAGCCCCCATTGCAGAAGAACTCGCTAAAAAACAAAAATCGATAAGTGTAGCAGAATTTTTTGAAAAGAACAGGCAGATCCTGGGTTTTGACTCCGCGCCTCGAAGCCTTATAACAACCGTAAAAGAAGCGGTTGACAATTCTCTTGATGCCTGTGAGGAAGCCGGAATTCTGCCGGATATCCTTGTTCAGGTCGAGAGGACAGGACAGGATTATGTAACCGTTATTATCGAAGACAACGGTCCTGGAATTATAAGAGAACAGATCCCTAAAGTCTTTGCAAAACTGCTCTACGGTTCAAGGTTCCATGCTCTCAAGCAAAGCCGGGGGCAGCAGGGAATAGGAATTTCGGCAGCAGTGCTCTATTCCCAGATGACTGCAGGCAGGCACACAAAAATCCTCTCAAAAACCAGCTCAACGTCCCCTGCCCACTATTACGAGCTCATGATCAATACAAGTACCAATGAGCCTGACATCCTGATAGATGAGGTCAGGGACTGGTTCCGCCCACATGGCACCCAGGTCGAACTGGAGATGAAAGCTGCCTACGTAAAAGGGAGAAGGCAGTCCATTTACGAATACCTTAAAGCCACTGCAATTGTAAACCCCCACGCCAGGATAACTCTTATCGACCCTGACGGCAACGAGGAAGTATTTGAAAGGGCTACGGATAAAATGCCCGACCCTGCCGAGGAAATCCTGCCTCATCCCGAAGGTATCGAACTTGGAACCCTTCTGAAAATGCTCCATTACACGGAGCGCCAGAAGCTTTCCCCATTTCTCCGTTACTCTTTTTGTAAGATCGGGCTGCTTACTGCGGAGGAAATCTGCAAGGCTGCAGGGCTCGATCCCGAAATCGATCCCCAGGCACTTGGCCGCCACGAAGCAAGGAAGCTGATTGAAGCTTTTGGGAAAGTAAAGATCATGGCCCCCCCTACAGATTGCCTCTCCCCGATAGGAGAAGAGCTGATCTACCGGGGGCTTGAAAAAGAAACAAATGTGGACTTCATTGCTACAAGCACACGAAAACCGGCTGTCTACTCAGGAAACCCCTTTGTGGTGGAAGTCGGGCTTGCATATGGGGGTAATCTCCCGAAGGAAGATAAAATAAGTATCATGCGGTTTGCAAACCGTGTGCCTTTACTTTATCAGCAGGGAGGCTGTGTAACCACGCACGCCGTAGAAGACATCAAATGGAAGCAGTATGGCTTAAACCAGCCCGGAGGAGGGATTCCTGTAGGTCCTGTCCTTCTCCTGATCCATGTCGCTTCTATTAACGTGCCCTTTACCTCCGAATCAAAGGATGCAATTGCAGATATCCCTGTGATTAAAGAAGAAGTGGACCTCGCAATCAAAGAAGTTGCAAGAAAACTCAAGCATTACCTGAGCAAGCAGAGCAACCTCAAGAAACGCAGGGAAAAAGAGATTATAATTACAAAGGTGCTTCCGAAAATGGCAGTAAAGGTTGCAAATATCCTGGAAAAGGACGTCCCTGACATAAATCCTGTTGTTGCAAAAATCATGGGAAACCTGCTTGTGCACAGGAAAGTTAAAAGCAACGGAGATGGGACTGCAGATGTGGCTATTAAGGTCAAGAATTTCGGGACCTCAGCTTATTCTTTCAGGGTACATGAAATGCTTCCCTGCAAAATCAACGGGGTAAAACCTGAGCCAAAGGTTGTGACCATGGGCAATGATTACGATTACATCTGGGAGATTTCGGCAGCTGCAGGATCCTCAAAAGTACTCAGCTACAGGATAGAATCTGCAACCGAAGAAGAGCTCAGAAAACTTCCCCAGCTGATTGTAGAAGGGCTTGAAGAAGAACTGGTAACCGGGGCAAAAGCGTTTAAAGGTGTTTGAAATGGCAAGAGTATCAAATAGCAAAACAAGACAGGGAGATGCCCTGGCAAAGGAAAGGCTGCTTGAGCTTGCAGAAAAGATCTATAACCAGTTTGAAGATGAGATTATTCCGAGCGTCAGCCTTCCGAGCCGGACCAAGGCAAACATAGAATATTCCGATGAGAGCGATGTCTGGGTCTACGGGGATAGGGAGAGCGAAAGGAGTGCAAAGACCGTAAAAGGCGCATTTCAGCTCCTGAAAACTACTTATGCGACAGATTTCCTCATAAACGAACACCTTTCCCAGAACCGCGGCTCAACACTTCGAGAACTTTACTATATATCCGAGGGCTGGGATGCTGCCAAATTCAAAGAGCAGGCTGAAAGCGACCGCCTGATCGAAGACCTGGAACTCCTGACCAGCCTTCAGAGGGAGTATTTCCACATGCGTCCTGAAGAAGACGGAGCCACTATGTTCGGGCCGATTGAGATCTCGGAACAGACAAAGCGCGGGGAGCGGAATATCCACTGCCAGAAGGATGTAGGGGAAGGTGGATATCAGATTCCTTTCAATGTAGAAAATATCGAGTTCAAGAGCAACGACGCAAGCATGATTATAGCCATAGAAACCGGCGGTATGTATGCACGGTTGATGGAAAACGGGTTTGACGAGGCTTATAATGCGATTCTCGTCCACTTAAAGGGCCAGCCTGCTCGGTCAACCCGCAGGATGATCAAGCGTATGAACGAGGAGCTGGGGATCCCTGTAGCAGTTTTTACTGACGGCGACCCATGGTCTTACAGGATCTATGCATCTGTTGCTTACGGAGCCATAAAAAGTGCTCACCTTTCGGAATTCATGGCAACACCTGCAGCCAAATTCCTGGGACTTCAGCCCTCGGATATTGTGGAGTACGAACTCTCAACTGACAAACTCACCGAGCAGGATGTAAGTGCACTGAGGAGTGAACTTTCCGATCCTCGCTTTGAGACTGATTACTGGAAAGAGCAGATCCAGCTCCAGCTCGATATAGGTAAGAAGGCTGAACAACAAGCTTTTGCAGGAAAAGGCCTAGACTTCGTAACCGAGGTATATCTTCCGAACCGGCTTAAAGAACTGGGAATGGTGTAAGGTGAACTACCGCTAAACTAAAGATTTACCTGCCTCCTGAGTCATCCTTCCCTCTACTGAGGACAAGTCATACAGGCTCTACCCCGCGTACCACAGGTGAAATAAAAATATGATCGTGAGATTACTTGAGATGCTTAGAGCTTCCGGTTTTCTCCGGCTTAATGTTCCCGATCCCTTCAGGTATACGATACCCTGTTATCCAACTCCCTCAGCTTGGTTTTCGCATTTTGGGTTGTGGTGACAGTATCTACTATTAAATTAACTTAATACGAAAAATAGTTTAGCAGAATCAACAATTGAAAAATATATGGAAGTTGACGCTTATATCCCATGAAATAAAGGTTTCATGGGTTTTACGCTTCTTCCTATAAATCAGATGGACACAGCAGTATAGGGAATTCAATAATACCGGAACCGTGGCAGTGAACCGGATCATCCCGGGTACTGTGGATAATCGGAAATTTGCGCTGGCTGGAACCTGCAGGTTTCGAGGAGCTAAATATAATTAAAGAATGACCTGTATGATCAAGTCTCTAAGTATCAATCGCTTATATATGGAAAATTCACTGTTTGCATAATCGTATGCTGTTTTCATAAAGCATACTATCATGTGTAATTTGCTAATAAATGTATATATCTAAGTGATCACTTTTGCTGTACAACGATACTTTTCCATATAGTGATGCTTTTGCCATACAGTTACGCTTTCGCTATACAGTAGTCTTTTGCCATACAGTTACGCTTTTGCTATACAGTAGTCTTTTGCCATATAGTGATCTGATTATGTGCCTGATATGTCCAGGAAAAAAAGCTGGGATTCTGTTACAAAAATACTTATCGAGGCTTTTGAAATGCCGCGAGTTACGCCCTGACTACCCGAAGAAAAGCAAATTTTCCCCTGCGGAACAGCAAATATTTATTTAAACCAAAGACATATTAAAAAATTAGTCTGAAAAGGGCATATCTGGACATAAAATTATGCTAAAAATTGCCTCTTAGGAGAGAGTTGAGACTGAAAAATCAGGCGAAATATGCGGCTGATCTAAAGGCTTAAAATGTATGAGCGCATAATGAATTTGTTTCGTGATGAAAACATAAAAATTAAATATAAAAATAGCATAATAAAAAGCGAAGGCTTAGAGAATTGGCACGACTTTTAAGGTTCTATTTTGAACAGAGTTTTCCTGCGAGTTTTTAAAAATGTGTAACATGTCACGAGATTTCAATTAAATAATTTTACCAGATTTTTATGGAGAATAAACTAAGATGAGTGATAAACAGGTTTATGACGCTTCGCGCATCCAGGTACTCGAAGGCCTGGAAGCTGTCCGAAAACGCCCAAGCATGTACATAGGGAGCACGGATGGCCGCGGGCTCCACCACCTAGTCTATGAGGTTGTAGACAATAGTATTGATGAAGCCCTTGCAGGCTTCTGTACCAAGGTCGATGTCACGATCAATCCCGATGGAAGCGTGACCGTCCTGGACAATGGGAGAGGTATCCCTATTGACCCCCATCCAGTGCATAAAAAGTCAGCTCTTGAGGTCGTGATGACCGTCCTGCATGCAGGAGGCAAGTTCGACAAAAATACCTACAAGGTCTCCGGAGGACTGCATGGAGTAGGGGTTTCCGTTGTAAACGCCCTTTCAGAATTGCTGGAAGTAGAAGTGAGTAGAGACGGAAAGAAGTATTTCCAGCGCTATATCCGCGGAAAGCCTGAGGCTGACGTTCAGGAAATAGGAACCTCCGATGTTACAGGCACAAAGACCACTTTCAAACCCGATACAAAAATCTTTGAGACCACAGACTTCCAGTACGATATTCTCTCTAACAGGCTCAGGGAACTGGCTTTCCTGAACCGGGGCCTAACAATCAGCCTGAAAGACTTAAGAAGCCCGGAAGGGCAGGCAGAAACCTTCACTTATAGTGGAGGAATAGTGGAATTCGTGGCGTACCTGAACAAGAAAAAACAGTCTCTCCACGAAAAACCGATCTATTTCGAGCGGCAAAGAGATGATATGGTTGTAGAAATTGCGATGCAGTATACGAACAGCTATAACGAAAACGTGTACTCTTTTGCAAACAATATCAACACTCATGAAGGCGGGACCCATATAATTGGTTTCAAAACCGCTCTGACAAGGGTCGCAAATGATTATATAAAAACCAACAAACTCTCCAAAGAAGAAGAAAAACTGACCGGGGACGATGTAAGGGAAGGGCTGACTGCAATCATCAGTGTCAAGCTTATGGAACCCCAATTTGAGGGGCAGACCAAGACAAGACTTGGAAACAGTGATGTCAAAGGGATAGTCGATTCCCTTGTAACAGACGGGCTTGCGGAATACTTTGAGGAAAATCCGAAGGTTGCAAACATTATTCTCGAAAAAGCCCTTCTTGCCCAAAGAGCCAGAGAAGCTGCAAAGAAGGCAAGGGAACTTACGCGGAGAAAGAATGCACTCGAGGTCAGTACCCTTCCCGGAAAACTTGCGGACTGCTCTGAGAAGAATCCTGCAGCATGTGAGATTTATATTGTTGAAGGAGACTCTGCAGGCGGCTCGGCAAAACAGGGTAGAGACCGGGGTTTCCAGGCAATTCTACCTCTCAGGGGTAAGATCCTGAACGTGGAAAAATCCAGACTTGCAAAAATTCTGAAAAACAATGAGGTTGTTTCTCTGGTTACAGCCATAGGGACAGGAGTCAGTGAGGACTTTTCCCTGGAAAACGCACGCTACCACAAGGTCATTATCATGACCGATGCCGATGTAGACGGAGCTCATATCAGAACTCTTCTCCTTACGCTGCTCTTCCGCTATATGCGGCCCCTGATCGACGCCGGGTATGTGTACATCGCCCAGCCTCCTCTTTACCGTGTAAAGAAAGGAAAGGCGGATTACTATGTGTATTCAGACAAAGAGCTGGACGAAAAGATAAAGGAAATCGGAGAGAAAGGACTCGCTATCCAGCGTTATAAAGGTCTTGGAGAAATGAACCCGGAACAGCTCTGGGAAACCACCATGAACCCTGAGGGCCGGACTCTTTTGCAGGTCACTCTGGAGGATGCAATCCGCGCGGACGAGATATTCCGTATCCTTATGGGAGATGAGGTTGAGCCGCGCAGGAACTTCATTGAAACGCATGCAAAAGAAGTTGTGGACCTGGATATCTGAGGTGGTGAAAAATGGCAGAACATGAAGAAGAAAACAAATCAGATTCAGAAATGAAGACAGAAGCGGAAATTAAAAAATCTTACCAGGCAACCCTTATTCCGGAAGTACCTGGTGAAGGTCCCAAAACAGAAGAAGTGTCCAGCCTTACAGCCGAAGAACCGGCCGATGAATCCGGATTTGAAGAGCAGGAAGCCGGAACTGACACCGCCCCTGAAGAACCGGCTGAAGAACCCGAAGAGTTGAATGAAGAACCCGAAGAGCCGGACGAAGAACCAGAAAGGACAGGAGTCACCTCCATCCTTATCGACGACGAGATGAAACGCTCATACATTAACTATGCGATGAGTGTAATCGTCGGAAGGGCTCTCCCGGATGCCCGTGATGGCTTAAAGCCTGTCCACCGCAGGATTCTTTTTTCCATGAAAGAAGCAGGGATTACGCATGAAAAGCCCTACAAAAAGTCAGCCCGTGTTGTAGGAGATGTGCTTGGTAAATACCATCCGCATGGAGATTCTGCAGTTTATGACAGTATTGTGCGTATGGTCCAGACTTTCTCACTTCGTTATCCTTTAATTGATGGGCAAGGAAACTTCGGGTCCATTGATGGGGACTCGGCTGCAGCTATGCGATACACCGAAGTCCGTATGGACAGGATTGCAGAGGAGATGCTGGCTGACATTGATAAGGAAACTGTTCCTTTCAGACCTAACTATGACGGGTCCATGGAAGAGCCGGAAGTCCTCCCTGCAAAGCTTCCAAACCTGCTTATCAACGGGTCAACCGGAATTGCTGTCGGAATGGCAACTAATATGGCGCCCCATAACATAACTGAAGTTATTGATGGGACCCTGATGCTTATCGAAAACCCGGAAACACCGGTTTCGGAGCTGATGACTGTAGTAAAGGGTCCGGACTTTCCTACAGGTGCGCATATCCTCGGGACAGCAGGCATAAGGTCTGCATATACAACAGGAAGAGGTCCTGTAAAGATCAGGGCAGTTGCCGAAATTCAGGAACTCAAAAAAGACAGGCAGCAAATTATAGTAACCGAACTCCCTTACCAGGTGAACAAGGCGAGGCTGATCGAAAACATTGCCCAGCTCGTCAGGGATAAGGTCATTGTCGGAATTTCCGATCTTCGGGACGAGTCTGACAGGGACGGAATAAGGGTTGTAGTCGAGCTTTCAAGAGGCATAAATGCCAATGTTATCTTAAACCAGCTCTACAAGCACACTCAGATGGAGACCAGTTTTGGGATCATCAACCTTGCCCTTGTTGACGGAAAGCCCAAAGAGCTTAATCTTAAACGGATTCTGGAAATTTACCTGGAACACAGGATAGAAATAATCCAGAAGCGGACGCTTTACGATCTCAGAAAGAGTGAAGAAAGGGCCCATATACTTGAAGGATTAAGGATTGCCCTTGACAACATAGACGAAGTGGTTGCTCTTATCAAGGGTTCTGCAAATGGCGATGAAGCGAAGCAGGGCCTGATGGAAAACTTCGCTCTTGACGAAGTTCAGGCAAAGGCTATCCTGGATATGCGCCTGCAGCGCCTCACAGGGCTTGAGACACAGAAAATCCTTGAGGAACTCGAAAGCCTTGTAAACTTGATCGCAGAACTCAGAAAGATCCTGGAAAGCGATGAGCTTAAGTATGAAATTATCAGGACTGAACTTCTTGAGCTCAGGGCAAAGTATGGGGACGCCCGCAGGACAAAGATCATACAGTACACAGGAGATGTGACTGATGAAGACCTGATCCCGGAAGAAGACGTTGTGGTCACAATTACAAACAGCGGCTACATAAAGCGCCTTCCTCTTGACACCTATACCATGCAGCGACGCGGAGGCAGAGGGATTATCGGCATGGAAATGAAGGAAGAAGACTTTGTGGAAAATCTCTTCGTTTCGTCAACCCACAATTATATTCTCTTCTTCACAAACAAGGGCAGGCTCTACTGGCAGAAAGTCTACGAAATTCCGGAAAGCTCCCGCCAGTCGAGAGGCAAAGCCATAGTAAACCTTCTTGAGCTTCAGGAAGGCGAAATGGTCAATGCTATGATTTCTGTGGAACAGTTTGCCGAAGACAAATACCTCCTTATGACTACAAGGGCAGGTACGATCAAGAAGACCCCGCTCTCTGAGTTCAGGAACCCGAGGAAAGCCGGCATTATTGCAGTCAGCCTTGATGAAGGTGACGAGCTTGTAAAAGTTCTCCTTACCGACGGAAAACAGGAAATTGTTATAGTCTCAAAGAAAGGCAAAGCCATCCGCTTTGCTGAAGAAGATGTCCGTCCCATGGGCAGGACCGCAAGAGGCGTACGCGGCATGACCCTTGACGGCCCCGACGACGAAGTAGTCAGCCTGGACCTGGTCGACGAAACCACAACCCTCCTGACAGTAACCGAAAACGGCTTCGGTAAAAGGACGGAATACTCCCAGTATCCTGCGCACCGCCGCGGTGGAAAAGGCGTGATTACAATCGTGACCAACATCAGGAACGGCCCGGTTTCGAACGTCAAATCCGTAGCCGAAGACGATGAGCTAATGATCACCAGCTCCGAAGGCATCATCATCCGCATCCCTGCAAAAGACATCTCCATTCAGGGTAGAAACACACAGGGAGTACGGATAATGAACATGAAAGCCGGGGATAAAGTCGTTGGCATGGCAAGGATCAAAAACGGAAAAGCCGAAGAGGAGCTGAAACTGACCGCCCTTAAAGCCAGAGAAGCAAAAGCAGCAGGATCTGAAATAGAGGTCGAAGAGGACGAAGTCGAAGAAATCGAAGAACTTGAAGACATCGACGAATCCGAGGGAGAAGAAGTAGAAGAGATAGAGGCTGAGGAAGAAAACGAAGAAGAAGCCGAAGAAGAAGCCGAAGAAGAAGATGAAGATGAGTACTGAATAACAGAAATGAGTGAAGGATAGTTTTCCTTCACTCGAATTTCCTGCCGGAATAAACCTATTGGGGAGGGATTTCCGGCATCTCGTCTCAGTCTTGAAGGGAAGGCGGAAGGTAGATTATTTTTTACTTATTGCGACAGCGGAGAGAGTTACTACTGAAATCCCATAAAACGATACATCTGTCATCGTTTATGATTCTCCGCAAGCTACCCTACACCCAATTTTTCTATTTGAGCATATTCATTTTCATTTTGAGATTGGAATATCCAGATCTCAACTTCAATGAATATAAATAGTATACCACTTCGATTTATATATACTATCTAGAACACACATTTCTTAATAGTAATCATTCGATATGCTTTTTTAACTAAGTACACTGAATACTTCTGCTAATGCTTTTTCAGTAACTAACCCCCGTAACCCACTTTTTGAGTCTATATAGTTTGCTCTGGCAATTTACAAGCTTTTGTATAATTATATGAAATTGTAATGTAAGGCTTAAAATAGAGTACAACTTATGACCGATTGTTTCTGGCTTTTGTCTCTGAGAAAAATCAGCCAGTTCTCGCCGAAATAGCAAATATACATGAAAACTTTAGGCGGCGGGCTTTCAGTCCGGAGGGGCGTCGAGCGGGGGACTTATTTTTGCAGGGTCGCTTTTTTTGAATCGATTTATTTGAGAACTATCTGAGGTTAATAACCGATAATAAATATCTTTTAAGTCGGGTAGCTGAAAAAATCTATCAAACCTTCTAAGGATAGTTTCTATTTTTATTTTTATCCATTTGAGCTAATTGAATTCGTTTAAATATGTTTCATTATAATGATTATTTTCGCATCAAAACCTTTCATTATAATGAAAAGTATAAATAACCACAGAGCAAATATTTCTTCATGAAACAGCTCATGAAGATGTGGAATCCCTGGTGGACGGAGAGAGAAGTTCCTGATTCCAGGAAAAGGATTTCCAGGCCGGATACTCTTGAAAAAATCCTGAAGATTCTGGACATCAGGGAGATAGTCTGCATCACCGGAGTAAGGAGGTGCGGGAAATCGACAGTTATGTATCAGGCAATAGACCACCTGATAGGGAAAGGGGTTGCACCCGAAAATATCCTGTACTTCAACCTCGACGAGCCTTTCGAGGACAAAAATGTGGGGCTGCTCGACCGAATCTTCGACGAATATATCGAATTGCACGCCCCGAAAGGGCGAAAGTACCTTTTCCTGGATGAAATCCAGAATATAGAAAACTGGGAACAATGGGTAAAGAAATTTTACGACCTCTACGGGGAAGAGCTCAAGTTCGTGCTCACGGGTTCGAACAGCACCATGCTTTCGGACAGGCTTTCTACCCTCCTTACAGGGAGGATGATCACCCAGCATGTTTTTCCCCTTTCATTTAAGGAGTTTCTCGATTTTGCAGGATTTGAAATTAAGGACACTGACACCCAAAGAAACGAAATTCTTCACCACTTTAACAACTATATTTTCAAAGGGGGTTTTCCCGAAGTTGTCCTGGAGGAAGATAATGGTATCAACCACATGCGGCTTACTGAATATTTCAACAGCATCCTCCTCCGGGATATTATAGCCGGGAAGAAGATCAGAGAAAGCGCAAAACTGATCGAGCTTGCAAACTATTCTCTTTCAAATGTTTCGACCCTGATGAGTTATTCTAAAATCTCAAAGGTTGCAGGACTTTCTATCAACAGCCTGAAAGAGTACCTGCTCTATCTGGAACAGGCCTACCTGATATACCAGTTGCACTTCTTTTCGTATTCGGTAAAGGATTCTATCTCATCCCAGATGCCTAAAAAACTCTACTGCATAGACAACGGGCTTCGGAACGCGGCAGCTTTCACGTTTTCTGCAGATGAAGGGAGACTGGCAGAGAACCTTGTCTTTCTGGAATTGAAACGGAGAAAAGTAGAGTTCTTTTACTGGAAAGGAAAAAGAGAAGTGGATTTCGTAGTCAAAAACAGGGATGGAACCCTCAACGGAATAAATTGCACCTACACAGACCGCGTAAGGACCGGAGAAACCAGTGCTTTGCTGGAATTCAAAGAGCAATTCGGAGAGAAAGTTTCTGAACTTATACTGCTCACAAAAAACCTGGAAAAAGAAGAAGAAGGGATCAGGTACGTTTCTCTATGGAAGATGGTTCTTGGAATTGAATAATTACAATGCCTGGATTTTTTGCTGCCTTTCCTTTCTAGAAATCCCGGCCTCCACCTTTCCATTTTTCTAAGAAAATGATTGCGAGAGCTTTTGCCGGGGCTCTGTGGACCATCGAGTTTTCGAACGGTTCGAGAGAGCTGATCGGGGGAGAACCGCCCGGGAGAAAATAAAAATGAGGTTATTTAGTCCGCTTGAGCGAACGAAGTGAGGGACACGGCAGCGCATTACAGAGCCGCAACTCTGCTGGCTCAACTCTGCTACCTCGGCCAGGCCGTTTCATTAGTAATGAGGTTCGTTGGTATTAATTATGTATCAGGACAATAACTGCAATTATGGTATCAAGACGGCTTCAGGATTCTGCGAATCGTTTATTCAGCAAAGCAACCACTTTCATTGAAAACGGAGAGTATGACAGGGCTCTTGAGAGCCTGAAAGATGTTGATAAACTCATGAAAAAAGAAAAAGACCCTGAAATTTCTTTCCACACCTTATTTTTGAAGGGGTATGCAATAAGTGAAGCTAGAGATCCTGAAGGAGCTCTGGAATTTTATGAGGAGGCCCTCAAAGTTATCGGACCTCTGTTTTCAGGAGAGCCGGGGAAAGAGAACTATCAAAAATTCATAAGCAATACGATTGAGGAAATCGGGAGTTCATTTGGCAAGCTCAATGATAAGGAAAGAGCTAAAGAGTTGCTGGAACCGATGAAAATACAGCTCGAAAGAGTTGTCCGGACATTTGAGAAACTGGTGAAATCAGACCCTGAAAATAAGGAGCAGCTTTCGAGGTTTCTGGAGATTATCGGCCATATGGGGTTATGTTATCATTCAGGGCACTTAATGAATGAGACTGTGAAGCTTTTCGATAAAAAAATAGACATTTACGAAAAAATCTTCGAGCTTGAGTCTGAAGAGACGGATCTTCTCGGTGACTTTGATGGGGACGTCGAGCTTTACGGGTATTTATTCCGGAATTCCGGATACCTGGAGGAAGCCGAAGGCAATTACCTCAGAGCAGAGGGCATTTACAGAAAAATGATTGAGAAAGACTCTGAAAATAGCCTGGCCGAATATTACCTGAGTTATACCTGCAGCTACCTTGGGAGCCTGTATTCAGGCATGGATAATTTGGAAACAGCAGAGAATTATTTCGAAGAAGCTGTGGAACTGATGGAAAATCTATGTAAAGAGTTTCCTGAGGATAATGCATATGCCATCTCCCTTGCCAACATTTATGAAGACTTCGGCACTGCGTTTTCCGAAAGCGAAGACGTCGAAAAGTCAATAGAGAATTACACAAAAGCCAGGGAAATTTACCGGGGCCTGATAATAAACCACCCTTCAGAATTTGCACGCAACAAAAAAATTGCAATGTACCTGGATGACCTGGGGGGTCGTTTTTCAGAAATAGGGGAATTAGAGGCTGCGGAGCTCTGCTATAAAGACAAACTGGATATTTTCCAGAACCTGCATGATGAAGACCCTGAAGACCTGAATCCCATAATTTATATCTCCGATACCTATGATGACCTCGGAGAACTCTTTGCAGAACAGGGGGATACCGAAAAAGCAAGGAGCTACTACGAAAAAGAAATCGAAATCTACGAAAGCCTTCTGGAAAAAGAGCCCGATGCTCTGGACTTTAAGACATATAAGGCTGAGATACAGGCTGCTATCGGAAAGCTCTATCTTGATGAAGACCCAAAAAAAGCACAGAAATACTTTGAGGATGCTCTGCCCGTGCTTGAAAACAATTTCGAGCTGGAACCGGAAATGGAGATACATTATTCAGGGCTCAAGACAGTCCTCAACAACTTAATTAAATTGTTCAAAAACCTGGAGGAGTATGAAAAGGCCGTTGAGATGTTCCGCAAACTGTTTGCAGTCCAGCAGCGTATGCTTGACCTTGACCCCGAAGAATGGGAACATGGGAAAGACCTTGCGGCAACTTACACCAGCCTTGCACTTCTTTACTCTGAAAGAGGGGATATTGAGCAGGAAGCCCATTATCACAGGCTGGCTCTTGATATTCATGAAAAACTACTGGAAAAATCTTCTGAAGATCTGGAAGATCTTAGCAGGCATATAATTGGTCTTTATCTTCTGGGATCAACTCTCAAACTCGGGGAAGAAGCCCGAGGAAAAGAAAGCAGTATTGTCAAAGAGTACCTTGAGCTTGCTCAAAAAGCAGAGAAAAAACTTCAGGCAGTCAAACCGGAAACAATAGGAGATCAGGAATTGATTGCCGAACTCGCTGAAAAGATGGGCATCACCTTAAGAGAGAACGAAATGTATGAGGAGGCGATTGAAGAATTCGAACGTTCCCTTGCATTCCGCAAAAAATTACACGAAAAAACCCCCTAAAATCTGAATTATTTAACTGTTCTTGAAGGCACATTCCACCAGATGGGAATCACATTCTTAGCCCAAAACGATCTGGAAAAAGCAAAGGAAGCCCTCGAAGAAGCAATGAGTTTAAATGCAAAACAGCTTGAAACCGATCCCGAGGACTTTAATTACCTTGCCCGTTCCTCCATGATCCTGGAAAAATATTCTAGTGTACTTGAAAAAATGGGCAAAACTGAAGAAGCTGCTCAATACCTTGCAAAAGCCAAGGAGAGTAATGCAAAACTGGGATATAGTAATGAATAACCCTGCATAATCAGGCTTTTTCGTATACCTATACATAATTTTTTGCAGGATTTTCATAATTAAGGCCGGTTTGACAAGCAAACTTAGATAGCCTCTCCCTTTCGAGATATCAAGATTTATTTCTGATAAAAGTCAGCCAGCTTCCGTCGGAGTGAAAAATTATATGAAAATTTCCGACGGCGGGGTTTCAGTCCGGAGGGGAACCGGGCGGGGGACTTATTTTTGCAGTGTCACTTTTTTTGAATCGATTTTTGAACAGGTCGAGTACCGGTTTTTACAGTATTTTTTAATTTAAAGACGGGTTCAGGCTGAAACTGTTACTAGTACTGTGATTCCGAAGTAGGTTCTTAAAACTTGAGGTTTAGATCTGTTCAATGATCATGGATTTTCTCATTAAATAAGGAATTCACTTTGGAATCGAAGCACTAGAGATTTTTTTCCTTCGCCTTATGCTACTGACTTGAAAATTTGTTTATATAGCTTTCGTTGGCATTTTACAGGTGTTTATAAATGAATGGTATATTGCAATGTAAGGTTTAAAAATGAAATATGATTCTTGATCGCCCGTTAATTTTTGCAGGATTTTCATAATTGTAGGCTGGTTTGAGTTTCGATGCCTCTTAAAAACAGGGCACCATACGACTGCGAAGCAGGCGGAGAAGCGCGAAAAAAAGTGTAAGTATTTAGCTAACATGTAAAATTAAAAACAAAAAATTAATCAGGTCATACGTCAAAAGGAATCGCAAACAGTAAAGGAGAAAATAAATGTCCGAAGATGCGATTCTGAGATTACAACAAACAGTACTGTTTAAGAAACTTCTTGAAAAAGAAAAATCATCGGGGGAACATGAAGTTTCAGAAAATATAATCTCAGTCATTCGTGAAATTACTCCTTTACTAGAAAGAATTCCTGAAAACATGCCTGAATTCACTCTGCATAATGCCAATCATAGCGCAAAAGTAGTAGAACTGATGGGAAAAATAATACCCTCAGATACTCTTGAGAATTTAAACATTATCGAGTTGTCTATACTCATTTACGCTGCATACCTTCATGATGCAGGGATGACAGCTTCACGGGACGAAAGAGAAGAAATCATTAAAAACGATCCCGAATTTTCTAAGCTTCTTGTTTCTAATGAGGAATTAAGCCTTAAACTTGATGAAGCCAAAAAGAATGAAGATCATCGTTCAGCGACATTTATTGAAGATAAACTTTTTACTGAATTTCTCCGTAAAAAACACGTAGAACGTTCGCGCGAATTAATCAAAGAAAAATATGGGTTGGAACAAACACCCATATCATGTAAAGGAGTTCCATATTATAAATTAGTGCAAGCAGTATGTGATAGTCACGGTTTGCCTGTAAGAGATCTTTACGATACAAAACGCTGGCGTCGTGATGCTCTGGTTAGAGATCAGAATGTTAATGCGCAGTATTTATCTGTCATACTTCGTTTAGCTGACATTTTGGATCTTGATCCAGAACGTACTCCCAGATGTTTACTTGATTTTATTAATCCAAAGGATGAAACAAGCATAAAGGAGTGGAAAAAACATCTTTCGATTCTTGGCTGCAAAATCTCTCCAGAAGAAATTAGTGTAGAAGCAGAATGTGAACATCCAATTTACGAACGTGCACTCCGAGAATTTATTGACACGATAGAAACCGAACGTAAAGAAAGTGTCCTCTTAACTTCACGATATAAAGATAAATTAGCAGAAAAATATAGACTAGATCTATTAAAACCAGTTACAAAAGAGAACATTAGATCTAATGATGAATATATCTATTCTGATTTCCATTTTAAACTTGATTTTCATCGAGTTATTGATCTTTTGATGGGGGAGAGATTATATGGAGATCCTTCTTTAACACTCCGCGAACTTTTACAGAATTCTGTAGACGCTGTTCGTTATCGGGAAGCAATGGAAAAGAATGAAGGAAATTCTTTCGTTCCGTTTATAAAAGTTACTTTGAAAAACGGGGAACTTATTATTGAAGACAATGGAATTGGAATGGATGAGTATATTTTCGAGAATTACTTTTTGCAAATTGGAAAAAGTTATTACAACAGTTCAGAATGCCGGTCAAGAGGAGTAGAAATTGATCCAGTAAGTGAGTTCGGAATAGGTATCCTCTCTATTTTTATGGTAGCTTCCAACTTTAGAGTGGAAAGCAGGAGAAAACCACTTGACCCATTACATCCACCTGACCCTATAAACGTCGAAATTCCAACTGCTTATGATTACTTTATTCGAAGGCCGACCACTAGTTCACAAATTGGAACTAAAATTACTCTGTCTTTGAAACCTAATCATCCTTTTTCTCCTTCATCATTAACTAAAAAAATCTCTGAAATTGCTCCTTTTATAGAGTACCCAATAGTCATTGAGACAAGTGAGAAAATCGAGACGTATGAGCCTTATTTGCCAGGTGAGAAAATACATGATGCAAATAATATAAATGAATACTTTGAAGTTACGTTCGATGGCGAAAAAGAAGGCATTGAAGGAAAATTGCTAGTTTGTAAATCTAGATTTTCTCTCTCAAATTATAGCGTTTTTGCCCAAAGAGGATTTTCAATTCCTTACGATAAACTCTTACCTAGTAATTTATTTTATGATATTCAAGCGTCAATAAATCTTTCAGGTCATTATAAAGTATCATTGTCTCCAAATCGGTCAAATATAATAGAGGATGAAAAATATAGAAAATTAATTGATAGAATTCAATCTAAATTTTTGGACGGATTTGAGACATACCTGAAAATACTTAGAGATTCAAGTCCATCTGAAGAATATATTAAATGTGTCAATGAATTATTGGAAAATAAAATCTTGAGTTTGCATAGAGGACATTCTCAAGGATTTACTTATCGAGAAGAAGAGTTTGAAGACAACATTAAAAATCTTTTTATGAATTATGCTCCTTTATTAACGATTTCAGATAATGGACAAAGAGTATACAAAACGATGAAAAACCTGAATGCAACAAGCTTAGCAATTACTGATATCAATGACTGGCCAGAGAAAATACCTGATACAGTTATATTAAAAGAGACCAAGCGTCTTGTTGGTACAGAGGCAATTCTTTTGATGCATGAAGAAGAAGGTAAAGGGCGACGAAATATTTTTTTTGAGCATACTTTGGGAAATTTATCTGATATATATCTCACTTCCATACCAGGTGTAGTAATCAAAACTTTCAATAACAACAAAATAAGTGAAGGTACTTTTTCTATTTCTTATCGTAAGTTCACATGCCAAATGCATAGTGATTCAACGATAGAAAAAACACCACTATTTGTTCATCCACCTGATTTATTTATTATGGAGCCTGAAAAGGTCGTCTATAATGCTCATCATCCATTGTTTGCAAGACTTCTGAAAGGCAAAGAGCTAAAAGATGAAACTGCTTCAAAAGCAATGGATATATTGGCCTCCAACATTGAAAATTGTTTGTGGCATTTATATGATAAAGCGCGCTCATCTTTTTTTAAACGAAATCACGGATTAGAGGAAAGTGCTAATTTTAATTATATGCTAATTGGAATTTTGAAATATTACCCTGAAATATTTCAGGAATTCTTTGAAGCAGTTGAACAATATTGGGAAGAAGCAAAAGACTTAGGAGTCATTTCTCGTGACGAAGATTTTATTGGTTTTTCATTAAATGATCTCCCCTGGTTCTGGAATTATGAATTAAGTGACTTTGAAAATAAATTTCACCCAAAATAATTCTCCTCCAATTTCCTCTCCCTTCCCTCCTGTTCACTCGCATAAGCCTTGTATTCCCCGCTCTCCTTATCAAAAACAAACCTGTAAACCGTCCTGAAATACGCCCACCTTTCAACATAGGAATTCCTGGCATCGCTCAACAGGACAGTTACCGAACCGTTATCTTCGGAAACCGAATAAACAGGATAATCGATTTCCTGAGGAACGGCTGTGCTGTAGAGTTCCCCGGCTCTCTCTGCGTAGGCAGAGGCATCAGGAGCGCCACCGGTTGAGTTAACTTTTTCGATATAATCGCTTCTTTCGATGCCTGACAGGTAGCTGACTTCCATAATCTTGTAATGCGTATCGTTATATGGATATGCGGCCAGGAATTTTCCGAAGGAGACAGGGTAAGTTCCCTGGTAGCTAATTTTTGTCCCTTCTGCTTCAGAAATATGGTTAACAAGGAAAAATTTCGCTACCGGCAGGACTGTAAGCCAGACCACAAGCACAACTGCAAGGGTTCTGTAGAGGCTGCGCCGGTTATTGGTGACAAAAGTACAGAAGTTGTTGAATTTTCCGTTCCATTTTCCCTTACTTTTCGCATATCCTATAAGTACGATAAAGAGAGGCAGCAGGGGGAGGAGGTTTGCCAGGGGGTCAAAGAAATAGACGGCTCCCATTATGGATGATTCGGTGCTGAACGGGTAGAGAGGGCGCATTTTCCAGCTGGTGGCATAGTCAAGGTAGCTGTGGGAAAAAATGGCTGCAAACCCGGCGGCTGTGAACCTGCGGTCTTTTGTTTTAATCCAGATGAAAAGCGTGACAAGCAGGATGAAAAGGATGGAATGCATGAACTCCCTGTGGCCCAGGAGGTAAAAGAGCTGGTTTCTGGTCTCATGGCTTACGCTGTCACTGGCGAGGGCAAAGAGGATGTATGGGATGAAATCCAGGTCAGGGAAGATTGATAAAAATGCAAGGGTGCCTCTTTTCTTTCCTTTAAAGCCGAGGGCGAGAGCGATCAGAAGGCCAATTCCCAGGTGGGAGAGTGTGTTTACCATTTGTTTTATCCCTTAATTAAGGGAGAGAACTGTGAAAATATATATCTTTAATTGAAAGGGCTTGCCAAAAGCAGGAAAAATCAAAAATGTAGGGGATATCAAAAAGCAGAAGATACCAAAAGCGCAGGTAGATTTGAACGACTGATTATTTCCTTCCTTACATCAAGCCAATCTGCTTCATCAGTGACATAAGGTCGTAGAAAAGTTTTTCTTCGATGATTTCGCCATCTTTCCAGTGAGCGACCGTACAAAATTCAACTTCAAACTTCTTGTTTGTAGGTGGAATTTCCTTTCCATCGGTCGCTATCATGGGTCCCTTCATGGTGCCCGTGAATGTAGCCACAGAACAGGTCCAGTCGCCCTGGCCAAAAAGCACCTTATAAGGTCTGTTCCCTACATGGTTGTCCGGAAATGTCTTAAAAAATTGTACAGCTTCTTCATGATGCGCTTTTCTTCCTCTTGTTGGTTCCGGTTGACCCGGCCAGTATACGGCGGTCTCTTCAGCATGACGTTTCTTGAATGTATCCCAGTCCTGTGAGTTCCATGCATCATCCAGTGTTATCATCAGTTGCAGGTTTTCCTCTACTGTCACTTTAATCATCTCCTATTTACTATTGATTCTGATAGTTATTTGTCAATTATAATTTCATTTTCAAAAGTTCTATTTTCAGCTTCGATTCGGAAAGGTTAATCAGATCCAAAATTCGACGATACTTGGCCTATAAAATATGGGACGAAGTATATTTTTAATATTGAGCTGATCCTAAAACTCACGATTAAGCCCCTAAATCTCGAATTTGGAATAATCAATCGATCTTTTGATTGGGAAAATAGTTCTTAAACTCTTATTGATGTGGAAATAAAGTTGGTTTTGGGATCAGCTCATTCAATACTTTTTTGAAAAATTAGTACTAATTATATTGTCTTATTTTCAGATATATTTTTGCGGTTTTATTTTAATTCAATTGAATTTTGTCATTTCACAAAAATTTCTTATTTTCGAATTATATTAAGGAATAAATATTATTTACAAAAAATTTATTTTAGAGCCGATCCCAAAATTCAAAATTAGCATCTCTGGATCTCGTATTTTGAATTGCCAATTAAGCCTCTGATTCCAAAATCAGTTCTGAGAAATTAACTGTTAAAGAATTAAAATGGGTTTTGAGACCGGATATAAAATAGTTTTAATCCTAGTTAGATAGCAAAAAAGGTCAATACTGATACAATATTCAAATATTTGAGATAATCAATGGCAGTAAAAGATAAAAATGAATCTTTACGTTCACCTGCCGAAAGCGAAAATAAATAATTATAGCACAAACGTTTTGATGAATATATCAGATATATTTTCTGCAAAAATATCTCATAGTTTGTATCTTTTACCTTTAAATAGATGTGAAGTATAACTATATTCTGCATTTAGAATGCCATATGGCAGTTTAATATGTATTTGAAACGATCAAACAGCAAAGTGGTTTGAGATAGATTTATTTTAAAATAGATTTCTGTTAACGTAGTTAAGGGGAAAATTGGTTAGCAGGATTTGTAATGGGATTTCTTGAACTGGAACTAAGTTTCCTGGACTGGAAAGTACAGGTCCATATTCCAGTACGAATTTTGCGAAACCAATTGATTACAAGAGGGTAGGATAATATGGCTAAAGAATTGTACAAATTACCACCATTGAAATATGGATACGCAGACCTCGCACCTTATATTTCCGAAGAACAGCTGCGTATACACCACGACAAACACCATCAGGCTTATGTGACTAATGCGAATTCGCTTCTGGAAATGATGGATAAAGCCAGGAAAGAAGGCACGGATTTTGATTATAAATCCGCTGCAAAAGGTCTGTCTTTTAACCTAGGAGGGCACGTCCTTCACGACTACTTCTGGTGGGAGATGACTCCTGAAAGCAACGCCAGCAAAGAACCTGTCGGCGAACTGGCTGATGTGATCAAAGAAGATTTCGGAAATTTTGAAAGGTTTAAAAAGGAGTTTACGCAGACTGCAACAAGCGTAGAAGGCTCCGGCTGGGTGGCATTAACTTACTGCAATGATACCAAAAGGCTTGGGCTCATGCAGATCGAAAAGCACAATGTAAACCTGATTCCGGATTATCCGGTCTTGATGGTTCTGGACATGTGGGAACACGCTTACTATATCGATTACAAAAATGAAAAGGCTAAATTCGTAGACGCGTTCTGGAATATAGTAAACTGGGAAGAAATTGACAAGTACTTCAAGAAAATTCAAAATATGGGCATGGAATAATTCCGGTGTCCCCAGTCTGGCATAGTCCAGCGCAGCGCCAGAAACTTATTTAATTGCTAATGGGAGAAGTATTTCTTTACCCGCGATGTGCTAATTCCTATTGCAGCCTTTTTATTTTCTGAAAGCTGCAATCGGAAATTATATTATTTTTATTAAGCAAATTTTCAATAAAATCTACCTGCTTACGGAATTGCTCAAAATGAATCACTCAAAATGAGTCACTCAAAATAGTTCTTATCGAGCTTCTTTTCTGCTCTACCGTAGTGGCTCTCATATACCTCATATTCTCCGCTCTCCCTGTCAAATACGAACCTGTAAACCGTATCGAAATAAGGCCAGTTTTTAACATATGGATTTCTGGCATCGCTCAAAATTACGGTTACATACCCATCCTTTTCAGAAACCGAATAAACAGGGTAATCGATCGCTTGAGGCACCGAGTTACTGTAGAGTTTCCCGGCTCTTTCAGCATAAGTAGAGGCGTCCGGGACATCCCCGGCTACGGTTACCTTTTCGACATAAAAGCTTTTTTCAACTCCTGACCAGTAGCTGACTTCGAGGAGTTTATACTGGGAATCGCTGCAGGAATATGTTGCAAGGAATTTGCCGATGGATATAGGGTAGGTGTCGTTGTAACTTATCTCGGTCCCTTCTGCTCTGGAGATGCGGTCTACCAGGAAGACTTTTGCAACAGGGAACATTGTGGTCCAGATAAGGAGAACTATAATAAAGGAGGCATAGAATTTGCCTTCGTTCCTGTTTACGAAACTATGGAACCCGTTTAGTCTGCTTAATTTTCTATTCAATATATCTCTGCTTCTAATGCTCCATCTGTCTTTGAATTCTAGATTCCATTTGTTTTTGCTTTTAATATTCCAGTTATCCTTGTTTTTAACGCTCCAGCTACCCTTGCTTTTAATGTTCCAGCTACCCTTGTTTTTAGTATCCCACTGTCTTCTGTTTTTCATATATTCGGCAGCCACGATGAAGAGAGGCAGCAGAGGAAGGACATTTATCACCGGGTCGAAAGGATATATAGCCCTGAGGGCAGACTCGTTTGTGCTGAACGGATAGAAGGGCCGCATTTTCGCACTTGTAGTGTAGTCCAGGAAGATGTGCAGGAAAACAGCCAGAAACCCTCCGAATGTGAAAGCCCTGTCTTTGGTTTTAAGCAAGATGAGCAATGCGACCATAAAAGCGAAAAAAACCGAATGTGTAAACTCCCTGTGGCCCAGCAAAAAGAAAAGCTGGGTTCGAGCCTCGTGGCTTACTCCGCCGCTGATGAGCGTGAATAGCGAATAGCCGAGGTAGTCAAGGTCAGGAATTACAGAAAGGAGAACCAGGCCAAGCCTCTTCTTTCCTTTAAGACCTAGGACATGGGCAAGGAGCAGACCAATTCCAATATGGGAAAGTGTATTTACCATAAATCTACCATGAATTTAAGTTCTGTGGCATTAATAGTATGTTATTAAGGTGTGCATTAACAGATGTTATTGAGATGTGTTTTTGCTGAATGAGGTGTAAGAAAACCACAATTTGGGAATGGATCCGGATAAGGAAGTTTTAATGCTATGATAACTTTGCCCTTATATCTACTTTCTATTATATAAACAAATGGATAATTACTCCCTAATATAAACAAATGAATAATTAACCTCTATATAAGATAAAAAGACAAAACAGAACTCAGAACCTATCAGGACTTATAACCTGTTTATACGGCTCTTCCTCAGGATTAAGGAGTCACCCAAATAGATCACCTGAAAAAATTCTCTGAAAAAGGATCACCCAAACCAGTTTTCACCAAGCTTCTCTTCTCTCCCTCCCTGGACACTTGCATAAACATGATACTCTCCACTATCCTTATCAAAAATAAAGTTGTAAACTGATTTAAAATAAGCCCAGTTTTCAGCATATGGGTTTCTTGCATCAGTCAGGGTCACTATTACAGAATCATTGTCTTCAGAAACCACATAAACCGGATAATCGATTTCCTGAGGAACGCCAGCACTATAGAGCTTCTCAGCTCTTTCAATATAGGCAGGAGCATCAGGGATGTCTCCATTTACTGAAATTTTTTCAACGTACCCACTCCTTTCGGTTCCTGAAAGATAGCTGACTTTCAGGACTTTATAATGAGTGGAGTTAAACGAGTATGCAGTCAGGAACCTGCTCATTGATTCGGGATAAGTATTCTGGTAACTTATCTGAGCTTCTTCTACCCCTGATATATGGTTGATCAGAAGGGCTTTTGAAACAGGCATAAAAATAATCCAGACAAGGAGCACAAGGATAAGAGAAGCGTAGAGTTTATCATCACTCCTTTTCACAAAACTGCAAAAGTTATTGAATTTACCATTTATTATTCCCCTTTTCTTCAAACCTCTCAAAATTACAATGGAGAGGGGCAGAAGTGGAAGTAAATTTAGCAGGGGATCATAGAAATAGGCTGCTCCCATTATGGATGCATCTGTACTGAACGGATAGAAAGGTCGCATTTTCCAGGTTGTAATATAATCCAGGTAAACATGGGATAAAATGGCCTGAAACCCTCCAAAAGTAAGAATCCAGTCTTTGCTTTTTACCCAGATTAAAAGCATAACCAGAAAAATGAACAGGATTGAATGCATAAACTCCCTGTGTCCGAACAGATAGAAAAGCTGGATTCTGGTCTCATGAGTCAGGCTGCTGCTAACAGATATAAACACCGAGTATGGAATAAAGTCCAGATCAGGAAGTATGGAAAGAAAAGCCACAATATTTACTTTCCTTCCTTTCAGGCCTAAAGCCAGGGCAATGAGAAAACCTATTCCCAGGTGAGAAAGTGTGTTTACCATAGTCTTTGTTCCTGGCAAAAGCATTTTTGATTAATTATAATAATTAAATCTATATTAAATCTATATTAAAGCTATATTTCTTTTTTGAAAAATCGTATTCGGGAGTTACAAAGTTATTTTTACTTCCGGTAATAATGAAAAATAAAAATAGCATATTAAAAGAGAAATCCTGGAGATAGGCAAAATATAAATCTCTATTTTGACAGAAATAGAATGAATTATTATTTTTATAAAAATAAAATGAATTGATGGGGTAAATAATGTCTCTCAGGTCACTCAGATGAATTATCCAGTGTCCTGTAATTCAGCGTCCTGTCAAAGAAATCCACCATCTCCTCATATGCGTCCTGTGCAACGAAGCTTTCAGAAAGCTCTCCTTCTTCGATCATGAAGCCGTGAGGTTCCCCCTGGTAAACTTTCAGTTCAAAATATTTGTCAGCTGCATCCAGTTCGCCTGCATATTTGTAGATATCTGAGATACTGCTCGGCTCATCCCGTGTGCCGTGGATGACAAGGACCGGGTCTTCCATCTGGTCTATTAGGCTTGCCGGCTCGTCCGGCTGGGTATCAGTCCCGCCTGAATAAGGAAAACCATACCAGGCAACCCCAGATTCGAACTCCTCAATCTGGGGCAGGAAGAGCATAGTATACCTGCCGCCTGCACAAAAACCGGTAAGCCCCAGTTTTTCCGGATCAACATCATCCCTGTTTTCCAGGTAAGTTACGCTGTTTCTGACAAGGGCTTCTACCTCTGAATCAGGAGGTGAGCGGGAATAGGTCTGCCACTGAGGAGCAACCACGACAAATCCGTCACCTGCCATCCTGTCCACCATATCACGGTAGCCTGGCTCAAGGCCGTTAAAGGAATGAAGCAGCACCACAGCCGAATAATTCCCCTCTGCAGCCGGAGCAGCAATATATGCCGGATAGTCCTGCTCTTCGCTTGTGATGTTAACTGTGAGAGTCCGAATCTGACCTGAATCCTCTGCAGTCTCAGAGTTCACAGTCCTGGACTCGGAAGCAAGAGCATTGCCCCCAATTTCAATTCCGTCACCTCCATCAGCCTCCGGCCCATCCGGGATTGGTTCCGGATCAACGGGTTCTTCTGGCACTTCATCTGAGTCCGAAGACTCCACACAGCCTGTAGCTCCAAGAAAACTTACAAGAAACAAAAACACTATTAGTAGTTTAGTTCGATTCATGTAACCCCCTCATATTAACCTTACAACCGGAGAATGTCATGCTCTCATGATTATCATAAATTCCAGAACATTAAATTCCCCGTTCGTACTATAATTACATGCAATTTATTAATCATAATATAAGTATGTACCAATTATATATTGAAGAGTATAAAACTTGGAATAGTAAATTCCCTCAAAAAAGGTAAATTTGAAAATTTTTAACCGAAAATTTTTAACCGAAAACTTTTAACCGAAAGCCTGTAGCCCTTATCCATTGATTGAGTTCATTCAGAATAACAGGAAACTCATCTTTTGACTCTTCCTTTTTTGTCAGACAGGTTGCAGCCAACCATCCCGAAATTAATATTGCTTCTCTTAATCCATATTCTTAATTATCAATCGAATTTCTTATCATAATAAATAGTTCTCTAAAGCGTTACTGATTTAAGAATAAAATTAGGTTTGGCATGAATTCACAATTAAAGAGAAGCTTGATGCTAAGAAATGCCCACTTTTCCTTAAAAGCATTTTTCCTGACTTCAGGGACTGCTTTTAATCTAAAATTATAAAGTGCCTTCGCCAGCCTGCCGGCCCCACCAGTCAAAAGGATACAAAAAAACGAAAAAGAACTGACCGGACAGCATTTGGTTCTGTTTTTTTTGTACAGCTGCGCATTTTCCCCGCTTTGTTTTCTGTGTCTGGTATGGTGAATATGGTTATACTGATCAAAATATCAATTTAATCCTCTTGAATGGAGTTCAATGCTATAAGCCATAAATTAGTCCTCTTGAGCGGAGCAAAGCGCAGCGAAAAGGACCGCGTACTCCCGAGGCGCAATTCGGGCGAGACGCAATTCGGGCGAGACGCAATTCGGGCAAGCCAGCAATTATTTCTTTTTGACCCCAAAAAGCGCCAGTTAATAAAAAAATGGACTGCCTGAAAAAGGAAAAAAACAAATAAAGGAAGCTCTGAAATCCTGTTTCTCCATTTCTGCCATTTGAACAAATTAAACTTCAATAATTCTTCTGATTACTGTCCTTTCAGAGCGATAAACTTCGAATCTGGCAACAGTGCCTATATTAAGGATATTGAAATCCTCTCTGTTCACTCTGTACTCTCGAACCGAATCTTCAGTACATAGCCTCATGTGAACAATGTACTCGATCTCAGGGTACGTTTTTTTAAGCTCGGTTTCAGTTATCTCACTGATCTGGAGATTTTCGGAATCTTCAGGAAGGAGTAGCCTGAGAGAATCGTTTTCAGCCAGGATCCCTTCGATATCACTCTGGAATATTACAACCTTTTGATCCCCACTGACCCCAATAACTTCTTTCTGGAGAACAAAGCCAACACCTACTACAGGAGACAGAAACCCTTTCATGGAGATGAAAAGAATGGTGGCAAGGAAAATGATAACTGCTCGTTTCTTGCGGGTGTCATCTATCTGGTTCAACATAAAATAATTAGCCTCATTTTTCGTAAGTGGATCGCTTCAGGAAGGAAATTTCTATTTTCGGGGAGGATTTCTATTAGATTCAGAGATAATGAAATTAAAGCAACCGATAATTTGCTGTCACAATAATAAATAGCTTTTCAAGTTTTAAGAATCTGACAAAACAGAGCAGCTGTTCATGTGATGGAAACATACTGCATGAACAGTCAGGCAGGCGCTTTCGGATAATCTGCAGGGAATGTGAAGAAAGATACTCTGAAGGAAAGTTTTCAGTCTGTAGCTTTAAGTTTGAGCTTCCGGTTTCCATCTATTTAGAAAGCAACATTTAAATAATTCAATATAAAATCAACAGAGGCTTTTACGGTCGAGGAGCTTTTGAGTACAGTGAAGATTTTTTTCTGAGTACGTGGGCAGTTTCCGGGTGCTGTAAGCTTCTACAATTCATATTACGCGTATTTATCAGGAGTTATGTCCTTTGTTCCAGACCGAACCTATACTTTACCTACAGTCCCTTGGAACCGAATGGTTTACTTTCCTCATGGTTTTGATAACCTCAATGGGGTCTCCCGCCTTTTTTGCCGGCATAATAATTATCACTGCTTTCGGGATTGATTTTAAGAAAGGTTTTCTTCTTTTCCAGCTGTTGCTCTGGACTGCCCTGATTACCGAAGTTTTTAAGGTAATGATTGCCTTCCCAAGGCCGGATTTTGTAGATCGCAGGGTAATTAACCTGGAAGATGGAATAAAAAACACCACTCCTTTTAATGGAAGCGGGGAATCAGGCTTTTTTAAACTTCCTGACAGGGAGGTTCTTAAGGCTTTTCGCCTTCAGGAGATATTTCCAGATTCTCCCTTCGGTCTCCCTTCAGGGCATGTCGCACTTACCACCGCACTCTGGGGAGGGACCTCCAGCATCTTCAACAGCAGAACGATCAGCAGGCTAGCTCCTGCAGTAGTTTTGCTCATAGCTTTTTCAAGGATATACCTGGGGAGGCATTTTTTAGGAGACGTGCTGGGAGGAGCTGCCCTGGGTTTAATTATTCTTATTATTTTTACGCGCTTCCTTAAAAGCCCGTTAAAAGATGATTTTTTCAAAAAGGAGAATTTTGAACCTGTTTTCAGGCAGAAGAATCTATTTTTTTACTCAATCATGTTCCTAATCCCTTTCCTTCTTACAGCCCTGTACCTTATAAGTGGCGAAGTAGCAGGATATTTCCTTGGCACGAACGCAGCATATCTTCTCATAATGCATAAAGGGCTTCCGGAAGATACCGGAGATATGTGGCAGCGAGCTACCAGGGTATTTATTGCTCTCATGTTGTTTGGGGTATCTGCCCTTGTTCTTGATACAGGATTTGACACAACCAACACTGCCAGTTACCTTGGAGTTACATTTATAGAGTTCTTAAAGAGCTTCATTCCTGCATTTACTATATGGATTTCTGTAAGTATCTGTATGAAACTTAACCTGTACGGAAGAGATGGGGTAAAAGAATACGCGAAATAAACAAGAATCCTGGATAAATTGGGTAAAATCTTCAATTTTTTGAAGATTTCTACCATTTAGCAAGGCAATATGGTTCTGAGTTTTATTCCCTGTGCTTCAGCCCATACGCTACTGCCATGCCCGTGATTGCAAACCATAATTCAAAAGCTGGAGACGATTCTGTATCACTTTCTTCGTTCTTAGTTTTAGGCTCTCCAGTTTCTAAAACCCTTTCTTTATTTTCGTTTATTTCTTCATCGGCTCCATCTAATTCATTTTTATCCAGAGCCGGTTCATCAGTTTCGAATACATCTGCTGCACTCTCCTTTCCTTCGGATACAAGGTCTATTATGATTTCATGTCCCGAGAACTGTGGGATATACACCGCGAGTGAAACTGTCCCATCTTCCTCCAGCCTGTAGCAAAGCGATTTGTTTCCGCTTTCAAAGAGTTCATCAATATTGTCAGCTTCTTCAATTATTGAACCGTCATATCTGATCCTCAGGAGTTCGGGATTGGTGAGATTGATGGTTTCGTTATCCACATTTATGTTAATAACTCTTCCATCCGGAATCTCTGATTCAACACAGAGCACAATACGGTCTCGGTCCCTGTCCCTTACCTTAAGGTTAACAGGAGCATAATTTGTAACGGAAACCTGATCCGAACCTGCACGGAAAGCTATCTCAGCTCCGAAATTTCCGGTTGCTATTTCCCTGTTAAGCACCTGATTCATGTAAGCATAATCATGACTGTATCTGTATCCGGTTTGCATCAATGAAGGCTGCATGGGACTTGCCCTGAACATTACCACACTATCTTCTATAAGATTGACTGTGATCTCGTCACCCTTTACCCCTGCATCAGTCCCGTTGATAGATCCTTCGGGGTTCTCGGCACAGGGATTCCTGAAAAACACCAGATATCCTTCAAAATTGTTTGCGATAACTTTTATGGGAGCTAGACTCTCAAGCTCACTGGAAATATCCTTTTCCAGGCTTGCTTTTACCCCATCTGCTAGGTTAAAAGTGACGGTTTTATTTGCAAAAGCCCTGACTTGGAGAATTCCCATCGGGGAATCCTGAATAAGGATCTGGCTGTCAATATCCTGGTAAAACACTGTTGTTTCCGTAATCTGTTCGTCAAGGTACTCAAAACCCGAAACCTCAACAGAGTCAAAGAGAAGGTTTCCTCCTACAGCGAAATTTTCTATTCTCCCGCTTTCGTTGAAGTTGAAGGTGGTAAAATTTCCGCAGGCAAAGCTCCCCTGCCGCATGAAAAACATTCCCCTGCCTCTACCGGCTCGCATTATCTGAATGGCCTGCTGACGCATCAAGAGTTTTTCCCTCGAATTCAGGGACATATTCCCCTGCTGCATGTTCATTGCCATGTAACTGGCAAGTTCCTGTCCTGAGACACCATACAGCTCTTCAATCTCCAGAACTGTGAGCTGCGTGTCCATATCTTCCGGAAGTTCGAGGTCAGAGAGGGCATCCTCAACCGGGACTCCGAAATTATCTGATACTTCTTTAAAGGACATCGAACCAAAACCATTAAATCTGCTGTCATATTGCGCAAAACCGTAACCCTGCATCATTCCAGAACCTATCCCCGCACCTGACCCGCCCTGTTCCATCTGTGCATGTGTTGGCAACGCGGTAAGTACAGTAAACAAAAAAGCACATATCAATAATACCTTCATACGTCTAATCCCCATCTTCTGACTCCCCCGAAGTAAATAAACAGTAAATCTCTGAAATCCAGAACCATCCCGGAAAAAATGCTCTATATTGAATGGTTCTGCATGCCTTATAATTATTTTTTTCATACAGCTTTTCGTATACTTATCTGAGGAAAAGGAGTTATTGAGGGAAGCATACACCTTCTAAAAGAGATCTTTGCGTCCTGTCTCTCGGGTAATTTACAAAAACTTTATATTGGAGAACTGAGCGTTGAAGATTCGGATTTAATCTCATTTCCTGTACTTTATCTCAAGAATTATGTGCTGTATTATATAATAATACATGTAATATATTGAACTAAATTATATAATCACTTAGGAAGATTAAATCATATGATTTCGAGATAGCCAGATCAAACTGGGAAATTTATTTATAAATATATTTTAAGAAAATACTGTAAATTGGCTACTTAAGGCTTCAAAGTACAGCTGATGTTAAAAAGGCCAGATAAACAGGACAGTTAATACCAATGTTGATGCTCAGTATAAAAGATAACAAATTTTAAATCATTTTAAGTTAATTTAATCTGTGCTCTATAATTAAGGAATAGCTTAAATAATGCTTTTAACTATTGAGCGTATTCACAATTCACTGGAGAAACAGCAAACTAAAAATCGCAACCTGTTGGTTGTAACTGGCGGAAAGGGTCTTATAGCCTTTTCATCTGTGGAAAAGATTTTTCACGGCAATATACTACAGATTTGATCAAAACAAAGAGGATGACATTCATGGACTTTGAAAAATTGAGACATGGGACCGAACTTATCAAGAGGGGCTTTGCACGGATGCAGAAAGGGGGTGTGATCATGGACGTTACAACTCCAGAACAGGCCAGGATCGCAGAAGAAGCCGGAGCAGTTGCTGTTATGGCCCTTCAGGCTGTCCCTGCAGATATTAGAAAAGAGGGTGGAGTTGCCCGGATGGCAGACCCTGAAATTGTCCAGCAGATCATTGATACGGTCACCATTCCTGTTATGGCAAAAGCAAGGATCGGACACTTTGTCGAAGCCGAAATCCTGGAGGCGCTTGGCGTTGACATGGTTGACGAATCCGAAGTCCTTACTCCTGCAGATCCTTTCTATCACATAGACAAGACCCAGTTTACAGTGCCTTTTGTCTGCGGAGCCAGAAACCTCGGAGAAGCTCTCCGCAGGATCAACGAAGGTGCAGCCATGATCCGGACCAAAGGAGAAGCCGGAACAGGCGACGTCAGCCAGGCAGTAAAGCATATGAAGCAGATCCAGGGAGAAATTCGTGCTCTTGCCGGCAAGACCAAAGAAGAACTTATAATGGTTGCAAGGGATATCGAAGCCCCGATAGAACTTGTAGTTGAAACCTCTAAAATGCAGCGTTTGCCCGTGGTAAACTTTGCAGCCGGCGGAGTTGCAACCCCTGCAGATGCCGCACTTATGATGCGCCTTGGTGCAGACGGGGTCTTTGTCGGGTCAGGAATTTTCAAAGCTGAAAACCCCGAAAAGATGGCAAAAGCAATCGTTGAAGCTGTAAACAACTACGATAACCCTGCAAAACTCGCTGAAATCTCAAAAGGCGTGGGTGCAGGTATGAAAGGTATCTGTGCAGATATGATTCCAGTAGAGGAAGCCCTTCAGGAACGCGGCTGGTAAAATCCACTAAGTAATCCCGAGTTGCGCCACCCGAATTGCGATTCTGGAGCCCGCAGTTCTTTTCGCTTCGCTCAAGAGGACTACTTTGGAAGTTATTGCAGTGAGCTAAACTCAAGGACTAATTTACGGGTTACTATTGAGCTGAGCTAAAAGGACTAATTTACGTTATAAATTAGCTTCTTTCAAGGGGCTAAAATTTAATTTTTTAAAAACAGATTTATTCTTATAGGTTTGTAAGAGTAGAATCAATTTAATTTTTACATTTTTTGAGTCAACAAATGAATGATTAATTTCTGGAAAATGGTGTTTTTAATGAAAATAGGTGTAATCGCTATTCAGGGAGCGGTTTCTGAGCATGTTGATGCTTTACGGAGAGCCCTTGAGAAACGAGGAATAGATGCAGAGGTAGTTGAGATAAAGCATAAAGGAATTGTCCCGAAGTGTAGCGGGATTGTGATTCCTGGCGGAGAAAGTACAACACTTTGCAGGCTACTTGCCCGCGAGGGAATTGCGGAAGAGATTAAGGAGGCGGCTGCAAAAGGAGTTCCTACCCTCGGGACCTGTGCAGGACTTATCGTGCTTGCAAAGGAAGGAGACCAGCAGGTAGAGAAGACAGGCCAGGAACTGCTAGGGATAATGGATACCAGAGTCAACAGAAACGCTTTTGGGAGGCAAAGAGATTCCTTTGAGGCGAAACTTGAAGTAGCTATCTTTGACTCTCCTTTTACCGGCGTGTTTATCCGGGCTCCTGGAATCGTAAGTTGCGGGCCAGGTGTGAAGGTTCTTTCCAGGCTTGGAGATATGATTATTGCTGCAGAACAGGGAAACGTGCTGGCTCTTGCTTTTCACCCGGAATTAACCGATGATCTGCGCATCCACCAGTATTTCCTGGACAAGATTCTCAACTGTTAAGAGGCACACGGGTCAGGTCCACGGTTTTGTTTCCGGCAACTGATCCTTATCTCTTTCCTTTTCCCTATCTCTATTCTTACCCCTATCTCTTTTTCTTTACATTAATTGCATTTCGTCATTTTTTCTCTACGCTTCTTTACTTTTTTCTTCCCTTTAGGCTTTTTTTCTGCATATTTTTCCTGCAGGTAAAAAAGCAGAACTGAAACCTTTGAACATTCTATGTTTTTGATGCCTTCAAAGTTATATATTCATTGTATCCATATTAATAAAAAAAGCTTCAATGAAGGAGTGAAGTAAATGGTCAAACTGAGCAGTGAAATGGTCGAAGATTTTGAAAAAATGAAGATTTTTCCCTTTGCAACCGCCTCCAGAAATGGAGATCCGAACGTAATACCAATTGGTTTTTGCAAGCTCCAGGAAGACAGAGAAACTATCTGGATTGCAGATAACTACTTCCACAAGACTCGCCAGAACCTTGAAGAAAACCCGAGAGGAGCAATCTATGTATGGGGTCCTGAAGTCAAGGGCTGCTACCAGATAAAGGGAGATTTTGTAGTTAAAACGGACGGGGAAGATTACGAGAATATGTACAAAACTGTCAAGAAAATGGGAGACCGGTTCCCTGCAAAAGCCCTTGCTGTCATGAAGATCACGGAAGTTTACGAGTGTAAATCCGGTGCAGGAGCTGGAAAGCAGCTTCTCTGAAAGCCTTTAAGAGGCTATATAAAAAATTTACTATTTTATCCTGATGCTGAGGACGAAAAAACATCCTTAAATCTCTATTTTTTTGAAGAAATATCCCGGGTAAAGGGTATCATTACGCCTTTTTTAGACGATCTTTTTAATTTAGTAGTAATCTTTCATAAAGACAGATATGATGATTGTTTGATGACTTACACAGAAGTTATATATATTCGGACTTTTAACCCATTTCTTTGGGTAGTATTATGAAAAGATGGAAAATATTAGTATTATGCATCGTTATAGGATTGATGGCTGTGCCTGCGGTTTCAGCTGAAGAGGAACACACGGAAAATTCAAACACGGTAGATGCTCCGGCTTCTGCTGGAATAGAGTACATTGTTAGCCCCTGGATAGAAAATTCTTCTGATACAGAGAATTTTATTTCTTCTTTGTGATTAACCCAGTACATAAGCCAGGGGCAGACTATAACTAACAATGTAAATGTGGGCTCGGGAGTAAACTATCTTGAAGTGGATTTGAATTGGGGAGATACGAGTGATTCCCTGACTCTCAGCATTTACACCCCTTCAGGAAGCAAAATCGGAACCTACCGTGATAATTCTGATGGAAGCATAAACGGTAGGATACGCCTCAATATATACCCCTCCCAGGGATACATGGAACAGGGAGTCTGGAAGTTTAAGATCTATGGAGAATCGGTCAGTGGAACCGAGGACTACTCATTTAATGTTTACCAGCACTAAGCTTCAAAAGAAGCTTGCCATCTGTTTACTATTTTTTCTTTTAACAACTACAGCCGGAGCTACGGAATATATTGTGAGCCCCGCTCCAAGTAATCAAGCCGGAGCTTCAATTAACGGAGAAGAGGTAGTAGAACTTGAAGTCATCCCAATACCCTACTGGCAGTTCCTCCTTTGGCTGGCAACTATGCAAATCTTATCGATAATAGATACCCTACTGTATCCTACAAAGCTTATTTTCGCAATACTTGGGTTTCGAGCGGCGGATCGTTCAAATGCTGTTGGAGTTCTGAAGAGAAAGAATATATATTCCTTTATCAAAACCAATCCTGGGGTCTGTGTTAGTGAGATTGTAAATAATATGGGTCTGAATCGGATGACTCTATGCCATCATCTCAATATTCTAGAAATGGAAAACATGATCGAAGTTCACAATGATCTAGGAAAATTCCGATATTTCCAGAATAATTCCACATACAGTGAAAAAGAAAAGCTGGTTATTTCAGCCCTTCAAAATGAAATGATTCTAAAGATAATTTCAAAGATATTAAAGGAAGAATGTAACACTAACGGAGATCTTGCCCGGACAATAGGAATTTCCAAAGGTGCAATTACTTGGTATATTAAACAATTAAAGGAGTTAGATCTTATTGAAGAAAATAAAATAGGAAGGAAGACAACATACAGTATAAATTCTGTTTATCGGGATGTAATCAAAAAGGATATGAAATTGTTTGAATAGTAGGCTCAAATAAACGAAAGTACTTTAAACTCTATCATTTTTCGCTTAGACTCCTCCATTCTCCTAGATTTATATTATGAACCTTCTCAAAAAAAAGACGTAGTTTTTATTCGTATAATTCAGTGCTCATTTGCCTCATTTTCTAATAGAGCTTATCTTAAAAGCCATTTAACTTATACTCATTAACAATTTTTAGGATTATTTTTCATGATTAGAAACTTGGTCGATTATTCGGAATATAAGATTTGAGAAGCAAATTCTGAGTTTTAGGATAAGCTCGTAATTAAAGCTCAACATAAATAAACCAAAATATTTTTTATTGTACAGCTTTGTGTTTATATATGAACTTTATCTGGAGCATCAAATGATTTGTGCTATTAAATATTATCATTGAAAAACGAAATCATAAATTCAATATCTATCCTGATTGTTTAATGATCTGACGAAAAACTTTGTGGTTTATATAGAGTGTGTTAGTAGTAATTCTATGGAGGTCAAACTTTCTTTGAAGGATCCACTTGACCTCCATATGCCCGGAGGCATGGTCATGTTAACCTTAAGAATATTTAAGTCTTACTAATCCTGCCTCGGGAGCAAAATCGCGAGGTAAAAATATATGACAATAAAGAGAAAACTTGAAATCGGTATGTTATTTGCAGCGATTCTAGTTCTGAACATGGGAACCGCCATGGCAGTTGGACATACCTATGGTGAGGCGACTACAATTAGTGTCCCAGAAGGAACTCTCTGGATTTATGGAAGTTATGTAAAAAGTTCGAGTGTGCCAGACTGGTTTAAGTTTACTGCATATACTGGAGAGAATGTGTACATAGATTTAGAGAAACAATTTATTGATGGTGCCAATGGGGATATGAGGCTGTACAAAACATCGAGTTCTTATACAGCACGCGTCAGTTCCTCCTATAGTGACCATTGGGGCGATGTGTATACTGATCCCTTGCCTCGAATTAAAATCGATGGAGGAAATAGCCTATACAAGTTCCTCGCTGGAAGAAATCCGCAGCTTGATTAAAGAGAAGGAAATTGATCTTTTCTCCTTTTAATTTTTTTCACTCGCAAATGGTGGAACAATGTATAGGAAATGTAATCTATTGTATATGTTGTTAATATTTGTGTTGATGATTTCTGCAATGGATTTAGCCTCTGCAGATAACATAAGCTCTGATCCAATGGATGCCTCATTAGTATCTGATCTCAATCAGACTATTGGTAAAGATGCTTTAAGCCGCGTGGACAAAAGCCGCCTTGATGTAGATGGAAGTCCGATATTATTTTTTTACTGGGACCCTTCCGGAACTCGTGTTCTTGTTTTTGTATTAATTGATGTCTGTACGAAGAATCAGGAGAGCCAGACAACACTGGCACAGGTGCAGGCTCTGTACCTTGCAAATGGGGACGGGTCCGGGGAAAAACTAATAGCCTGGGCCGAAAACACACCTTATACTCGCCAGAGAAATGGACACAACGGAATAGCTATACCAGTATGGAACCGCGCGGGAGATTCATTCATGTATCAGGAATCTTCGGGTGGTAATGTTCATTTTATTGGCGGAACCCACTACATTAATGTAGTTGACTCGGAAAGTCTGGATTTGCTCGCAAAGGAACAGATTTCACTGGAGGGACCTGTCTACGAATGGTCTCCGAAAGGTGATAAGCTGCTGTATGCTGGTTTTAACGAAAATAAGGAATCATCTGTGTTTATTCTGGATCTGGTAGATAATGTTTCAGAAGAGACTCCGGTAAAGAATTATAAAACTAAATTTAGTAATAATGATTTTATCTGGTCTCCTGATGGAAAAAAGGTCGTTTTTGCAGAAGAGGGAGATCTTTTCATTCTGAATCCTGCAAGCAATGAGGTAAATACAGTTTTTTCAGCAGATAATATTTGCTTTGACAGGACTGCGTGGAGTCCTGATAGCAGCAAACTTGCTGCATACGAATTTATAGGGAATGAAGAGTCTGGCAAGCTAATTTCTGATATACACATTATTGATGTAGAAAATAAACAATCCAATCGGCCGGTATCTCTTAATTACGGTATTGTTTATGGATGGTTGCCTGACAGTTATAATATTATATTTCAGGAACTCTCGAAAAATGAGACTGGAAGCATATATACCCTCTATTCCATGTCTGCTGATGGGGACAGCAAAACCCGGTTGTTCAGCAGTTCCAGTGATTTTGTTGTATCTTTAAGCCCTTCAGGAGAATTTATCGAAATAACTCACTCTTCCGGTAAATACAATAGATTATCTGATCGAGGTATTATTGAGTATGTTTTAATGTCCAGCGACGGCTCAGGAGAAAAACACTGGGACATATTTCAAAACGGATATGCCTGGAATAACAAAGGGGACCTGGTTCTTGGAGTTGCAAATGAAACTCAGAGTAATACGTTAGCCTTAATCAACGCGTCCACAAAAGAATTAAAGACAATTCAACTTCCCGTTTCTTATATTGAGGAGATAAGCTGGAGTCCGGCTGGACGTTATCTCATTGCCAGGACATTTTCTCCAGAAGCCTCTTCCGATGAGGAGAATTCCTACAAGGATTATGTTTCTCAGGATTATCTTCTGGAATTACCTGAATATGACTTGCCAATGTTCATAGAAATTGAAAGAGGTCCTGTGAGCGAGTCTGATATTAATATTTCAGTCAGGTCAAGTTCCGGAAAAATTGGTGGTGTAACCATTTTTGCAGGGAATGAATCTGTTGGAACAACAGACGAAAAAGGAGCTCTGGTATACAGGTTTAGCAAAGAAGGTGAGTTTCAGATTAGAGCTGTTAAAGAAGGGTACTCTACCACAAGTCGGATAGTCACAGTTAAAGGTTATACAGGTGAACAGGAAATCAGTGATAAAGTTGCCCTGGAAATTGTGACTCCCCCAGATGCAAATGATGCAGAACTGCCTGGATTTACTGCATGTTTAACGTGTTTTGGGCTTATATCTGTACTATTTTATTTCCATACAATAAACAAAAAATAGTAAGGTTAATCAGGGGATATGAATGGAAGTGAATATTAAAAATGTCCTGGTGGTTGCACAGAAAGAGTTTGCAGATAACTTATGGAGCCCGAGATTTGTTTCCCTGGTTTCAGTTTTTGCAATAATTTTGTTTTCTTTTAGCTATCGCGCTTCAATAAATGGTCTCAGTATATTTGAAATGGGCTTTCTTGATGTAGCCCAGATTATTGCTGTGTTCCTGCCCTTGCTAGGAATTTCACTCGGTTTTGATAGCATAATCAAAGAAAAAAAATCTTCTTCTTTAAATGTTCTCTTGACCCATCCATTGTACAGGGACAACATCATCACAGGTAAGATCCTGGGTGCAATGATAACCCTTGTGCTTGTGGTTTTTATTTCTGTAATAGTGTCAGTAGGGACTATACTGCTCGTTTCCGGTATTCAAGTAACTTTTTCTGAATTGAGCAGAGTATTCATATTTACGGTATTGACCTACCTTTATTTATCATTTTTTTTGTTACTGGGGATATTCACCTCAATCGTTTCAAAAAATGCGGTCAATTCTCTGGGTTATGGAATCTGTGCATGGCTGATCTTATGCGTTGTATACGGCGGTCTTATCGTTGTGATTGCGACAACAGTTACTGGTCAATCTATTTTTGACTACAGCAACAATGAAAACATGTTGGCTCTCAACGCACAACTTCAAAAACTAACTCCAGTTCATTATTATTCGGAGCTTGTGATCGGAGTTCCAGAGATGACCTGGGGAGGAGTTTCGGAAATAGGTCCTGACTCCGTTAAAGGAATATTTGATCTAAGTTACACGCTTAACCAGTGGCTGGGAGAATGCTGGACAAATATAGTAATTTTATTGTCAGCACCATTAATCATGCTTATCATATCTTTTATGGCTTTTTTGAAGCAGGATATAAGTAACTGAGGGAAAGACGATGAGCCGACAAATAAAAAGTATGATCCCAAATGTAAAAAATATATTCCAAATTGCACAAAAAGAATTTGCAGATATCACATCAAGCTCACTATTTTTAGCTTTAATTGCTACCTATACCCTGATAATTTTTGCTTTTTCATATCGAAGTGTATATTTGGGAGAATATATGGTGGAGCAGTCTGGAGGTGAGTTTACATTAATGTCCGGCTTCAGAAGTGTTACTTGGCAAATCGGATGGTTCTCACCTTTGATCGGAATTGCACTGGGATTTGACACTATTGTAAAAGAGAGAAAGTCTGGGTCCCTGAACGTACTTTTGACCCATCCGGTTTTCAGAGATAACATAATAGCTGGTAAAATGGTCGGGATAATGGGCGTTCTTATGACTGTCATTATCTTTTCGACGATAGTTCCGGCCGGAACCATTCTTATGCTCTCTGGCGTTTCCATGAGTGAAACAGAATTCATAAGAATTATAGTATCCATAATTTTCAATTTTTTTTACGTATTAATCTTCGCTGAAATTGCAATATTATTATCTATCGTGTCCAATGATGCTGAGGATTCATTGGTGTACAATGTTATAATATGGCTTTCAATCTGCATTGTTTCTGGCTCGATCATTATTGCAATTGCATCAATTGTTACCGGGCAATCCGAACCTTTCGAATTGGCATCCAAAATGGTAACTGTTTCACCGCTTCATCACTACAGCGAAGTATCAGTCGGAGATATTGATCTTAGCTGGGGAGGAGTTAATAGTGAACCTGTAATCAAGGGAATTTTTGATACACGCTTTACTATTTTTCAATGGTTTGGTGAGTTCTGGCCGAATCTGCTCTTTTTAATTATAGCTCCTCTGCCGCTTTTTATTCTTTCATTTTTGACTTTTTTAAGGAGGGATATAGATGCCTGACTTTTTTATTTTTTTAAAATATTCTGGAAGCCGAGAAATGAATAAATTTACATTCATAAGGGATTATATGCGAAAGATATTGCAAATGAGCTTACTTTTAATCCTGTTTGTTTCAAGCACATCCACAGGTCTTGCAGCTTCATCTGAAAATCTTAGTGTGGGCGTTGAAAAAATTACGTCCGTATCACAAATAGTGAACCCTTATTTTGACAGTCTTGTAGAATCTTCTGGAACCAATCTCAAAGAACAACCCATAATTAGCGGTTCATGGAGTCCTGATAGTAGCAAATTGCTGGTAGAAGCATCTATTAACTCTCAGTATGGAGCTACTCTTCATGCAATTTATATGCTGAATGCAGATGGAAGCGGAATTCGAGAACTTGCATCAACTCCAAGCAACACAAAAGAAAAATCCCTGAGCCTGCACATCCCGGAAAACCTGCAGACACAGGAAACATCCTGGAGTCCGGATGGAAACCGGATTGAAATTTTTTCAAATATTCCCAGAGTAAGGGACTTTTATGTAATTGCAGACCCGGATAAAACATTGA
Organism: Methanosarcina sp. DH2; assembly: GCF_020804225.1. Classification (GTDB taxonomy): domain Archaea; phylum Halobacteriota; class Methanosarcinia; order Methanosarcinales; family Methanosarcinaceae; genus Methanosarcina. The sequence goes on along the minus strand of NZ_WJBI01000015.1, from coordinate 32,423 downwards.
TCAAGACTGCAGGTAAATGTAATTATACATCAGTTGACGAAGTAAAGGAAAATGTTCTGAATATTGAATGGCAAACTAATTTTATGTGGAATCCGGAAGGTACAAAAGCCCTTATAATAATGGATCTGGACCCTCTGAATTATCAATTATATTTACTTGACCAGGATGGCTATGTGCTCAAGCAGCTTACAGATACATCTGATCGTGTAGAGGCTGCACTGTGGAGCAACGATGGCAAAAAAATAGCGTATAGCGTTACTGGCCAGACCGAAGACGAAGAAACTGGTCTCTGGATAATAAATGAGAACGGAACTGAGAATAAAAGACTGGCGGATAACGGGATAGTGATTGCCTGGAACCCTGATGACAGCAGAATCTTCTATGTTGATGATAATTTCGGTCTCTATTCAATTAAAGTTGATGGAACAGATGAAGTTCAACTTTCAACAGGATCTTTTTTCAGAAATGAAGATGTTTTTAGTTTCAGTCCAGATGGGAAAAGCCTGATTTTCAGTACCGTAAACGATGACGGAGTCAATATATTTCTGGCAGATTCTACAGGAAAAAATGTAAAATTGCTTGAAGAATTTCCAGGATATATCATCTTCAAACCCAGCTGGAGCCCTAAAGGAGATAAAATAGCTTTTGCACAGGACGATAATCTTTATACGATAAATCCTGACGGAAGTGAAAAAAACCTTATCGCGTCTGCAATAACGGATTATGAATGGCACCCTTCAGGAGACTTCATCAGTCTTATTTCATCAGGTTCTATTTTTGTTTTCACTCCGGACGGATCAACAAAAATACAACTTACTGAAGATGGTAAAGATTATAGGTTTCTAGAAGGCTGGAGTCCTGACGGGAGCAGACTGCTCGTTAGCAACGACCCCACAGATTTATCTATAATAAAACTCGGAGGATACGAAGACCCTCTTTCTATTGATTTCCTGACGCCCACTGGGGGAGAAAACTGCGAACTCAGAGTCCACTGCATGTCGGAACCTGTTGCAGATGCTTTGCTAACCCTTGATGAACAAGAAATTGGTTTTACCAACAGCTCAGGCTTTCTGAACTACAGCTGTCCTGCTGAAGGAAAATATGTGATAAATGCCAGCAAAGCAGGATACAGACCCGCAAGTAAAGTCCTTATCGTGGAAGAGAACTCCTCTGCATCTCCGGAAAAATCCGTAGTTTCGGAAACATCTTCTGATTCTGAAAAAGAGGAAGATTCAAGGCCCGAATTTCAGGTTCCGGGCTTCAGGGGAATTACTGTCGTCCTGCTCCTTCTTTTTTTCATTTGCAGGAGGATTTTTCTGTGAAGGCAGACCTGAGAAATATCGAGGTCATTGCTCAGAAAGAATTTGCAGATCATCTATGCAGCCCTAGTTTCAGGATGTTACTTGGAATTTTCACATTGATCATTCTTTCAATGAGTGTTGACTATGGAAAAAACGGATTTAATATATTTGAATTTGGCTTTCTTGATATTGCCCAGGTAATAACACTTTTTCTTCCTGTCCTCGGCCTTTCCCTTGGCTTTGATTCGGTCATTAGGGAAAAAAATTCGAAATCATTGAACACATTGCTGACACATCCTGTTTTCCGGGACAATATCATAAGTGGAAAAATCATAGGAGGTCTTGGAGCTCTTATTTTTGTAGTTTTTATTTCGGTCATCGCCTCAATAGGCACACTTCTGATATTAACAGGGATAGATGTTGGATTTTCTGAACTAAACCGGATCCTCATCTTTTCATTACTCACTTTCTTATATCTCTCAGGTTTTTTTGCCTTCAGCCTGTTAATTTCGGTTATTTCTAAGAGTTCCGAAAGCTCATTTATCTCCGGACTTGTAGTTTGGATAAATCTGGTTTTGATCTTCGGAGCTATAGTTACCGCTGCTTCATCTATTATCACCGGGGAATTAATAGTCGACCTCAATAATAATGAAGAGGCCATGACCATGAGTGAAGACCTACAAAAACTTTCTCTTGCGAGTTATTATGCTGAAGCCGTAACCGGAGTCCGTGTAAGTTATGGAAGTTTTGGAATTTCATCAGGCAAAGACACTTTTGGAATTTTTGACACAAGATTTGGACTTGGAACCTGGTTTGCTGATTATTGGTCAAATCTGGTGATATTGACAGGCATACCTTCACTGATGTTTATAGTTTCATATGTAGCATTTCTTAGAAGAGACATATGAGGGGAAGATAGAATGAATTGCGATTTCGAAAAAGCTCTGATAATTGCCAAAAAAGAATTTGCAGATAGCTTCTGGAGTCCTATTTTTTTGTCTTTACTCGGAACTTTAATACTGGCAATATTTGCAGTCACATATAGAGAAATCCTTCAGACAGAATTCTATAGCCAAATAGGCGAGATACCTGTACCTCAATCAGCGGTTCTTGAAGGATTTTATAATACTTCATTAATGATGGCTTGGTTCAGCCCACTTATAGGTATCTCCTTAAGCTTTGATAGCGTAATAAAGGAAAGAAAATCAGCATCTTTGAACGTTTTGTTAACACATCCCGTATTCAGGGACACGATAATTCTTGGAAAAGTGCTTGGAGCTGTACTTCTTCTCCTGGTAGTGATGCTGATCTCAAGCGGAATTTCCTTAGGAACAATTATTCTCCTTCTGGGAACAAAAGTAAGCTTAATGGAATTAAACAGAATTGCAGTCTGGTTTATTCTTACTTTCCTTTATGCCCTGTCATTCCTTGGTATAGGGCTTGTTTGTTCTATCTTTATTAGAGAATCTACGGACTCAATTGTCTATAATATTGTTATCTGGTTAACTCTTAGTATTATGTTTACCTGGATACTGACTTTTTTCCGTTATTCTCTTGAACCTATAGTAAGTGCTGGAAGCCTAGATATAACTAACAGTCTTGCGGCTTTGTCCCCAATGCACCATTATGCAGAGTTAAGTACTGGAAGAGCGAGCCTTGGATGGGGGGCAGGAGGAGAAAGGGAAAACATAAGTGGGATTCTGGATATTCGTTTTACTCTAGCTCAGTGGTTAAAAGAATTCTGGACAAATCTTGCAGTCCTGTTCACAGCTCCTCTAATCCTCCTGATAGCTGCGTATCTGAAATTTTTGAGGGAGGATATAAGTGCTTGATATAAGAGAGAAGTTCCTCCCAATCGTGTTGATAATACTCACACTATTCTCTCTCATGTCTCTTCCGGCCGGAGCGGATTTCGCTCAGGTCACGGTCGGGAACGACATCAGTGGCAAGGTTGCAAGACCTGGGGACCTTGTAGAGTTCAGCTTTACTGTGGAAAAAGGGTACAATACCTCAAAGAGCACATCGGTCATGCTTTTCATAAGTAAAGTGCCTGAAAACTGGACTGCAGGTATTTATGCCGACGGTAGCCAGGTCAGTCACATAACTCTGCCCAAAGAGGCTGGTGAAAAGGAGTTAATCCTTAAAATCAGAGTTCCTGAAAATGCAAAGGACGGAGAATATCCTATCAAAATAGGTCTGAAGCCCTATGGGGAATATATTTCAAATTCTGATACAATCTTTCGGGAATTTACAGTAACGGTTGACAGGGCAGCAATGCCTAACCTGGAGATTTATTCTGATATCCCTGGAAAAAAGACCCATCCCGGGATTCCTGTCAGTTTCGGGGCTTTTGTAGAAAATAAATATGATAGTAGAGCAAACTTTCGGATTTTTCTGGTTTCGAAACCCGAGGAGTGGGGAATTGATCTGCTTTCCACTGACGGAGCCAGAATTACGAGATTAGGAGTTCCTGGAGATGGAAGCCAGGAGTTTAAAATTCTTGTAAATCCTCCGCTCAATGCAACAAAAGGAGATTACGAAATTTTGATAGCCGCATGCCCGGAAAAAGGAAACCGGAGTGTATTTTTGCCGCTCAGCGTAAGCATAAACCCTGAACTTTCCCTGGATGAGGATTTAAGTGCGTACGTAGAGCTGAACTCCAACATAATGGGATTTGATATTCGACCTGAAAAAACTGCGGAATTTGCGGTTTCTTTGAAAAACCGGTATGATCAACCGCTTAAGCTGAAACTTGAAGTCTTAAGCTTACCTGAAGGATGGAAAGCCGAATTTCTTACCGAGGAAGACAAGGAAGGAAGGCTTGCTTCCCTGATGCTTCCTGCAGGAGAAGAACAGAAATTTACAGTAAAGGTCAAGCCTTCTCAAAACGCCACAAGTGGACTCTATCCGGTCATAATAGCAGCGGTGAGCGGGGATAAAAGAGTTACCCGGCAGCTTGAGGTAGGCATTAACAACGACATCGAAAACGAGGAACTGCTCAAAGTCAATTCAAATCCCAGCGAATTGACGCTGAATCCGGGCAGCTCTTCTGAAGTCCGGGTTAATATTGAAAACAGAGGAGATGAAGACCTGGAAGATGTTACTCTTGAAATTAATGAGGCAAATGGGATCAGTGCGCAGATTCAGGGTTTCGGAACGATAGATGAGCTGGAAGCAGGAGAGTCCAGAAGTGTTCCTGTAGAGATAACTGCAAATGCCAATGCCGGCTCCGGTATTAAGGAAATTTTTATACGGGCAAAGAGTGACGACCTGGTGAGTTCTGAGAAAAGTATCAAGGTTAATGTTGAAAAATCAGCAAGTAGCGGACTTCTAGGCATAGCAATGCTTGGATTTGCAGTCCTTGTGCTTGTTTTTGTAGTACGTAAATTCGGAAGGCGATAAAATGGAATCAACGAGTATGGAATCAATAAGCATGGAATTAGAACTAAACGAAATCGTACCGAAAGTAGATGAATTCGCTATAGAAACCATTCATTTGAGTAAAATTTTCGGGAAGGAGAATCAAATACATGCGGTTGATAATCTGAACCTGCAGGTAAGAAAAGGAGAAGTTTTCGGCTTTGTGGGCCCGAACGGGGCTGGTAAGACCACAACCATGAAAATGCTAATCGGTTTGCTTGAACCAAGCGAAGGAAGCGGGAAAGTTGCAGGCTTTGATATTGTCCGCGAGGTAATAAACATAAGGGAAACAACAGGTGTTCTTCCGGAACCTGCCGGTTTTTATGACAACCTCACTGCAAGGCAGAACCTTCGCTTTTATGCAAAACTCTATGATATCGAATCCGAAGTCAGGGAAAAACGGATTGTAAATTTACTTGAAACCGTGGGCCTTACCCGTGCCATCGACCAGAAAACAGGCGGTTTTTCCACAGGCATGCGTAAGCGTTTCGGGCTTGCACAGGCTCTTATTAATGAACCTTCAGTCCTTTTCCTTGACGAGCCGACAAGCGGCATCGATCCCCTTGGAGCTCAGATGATGCGTGATCTTATAAAAGACCTTAACCGGAGTAAAGGGGTTACCGTTTTTCTGAGTTCGCATTCCATGGAAGAAGTTGAGGAGATCTGCGACCGCATAGCAATAATCGCAAGAGGAAAACTGCTGGCAGTCGGGTCGGTCGAAGACCTACGGGATATAATCAGAGCAAAGGAGGGTTTGCATTATTTGCTTGAGGTTCAGGATATTCCGCTCTCTGAGGCAGCAGAAGCCGTGAAAAATGTGGAGGGGGTGACCGACTTTGAAATTCAGGACGAAACTCTGCAAGTACATGCGGAGACGAAGCTTCGTACGGAGATTGCAAAAGCTGTCAGGAAAGCAGGTGGTACAGTATCCATGTTCGAGGAAGAAGAAATGAATCTGCAGAAACTGTTCCTTAAAATTATTGAAGGAGCATAAATATAAAAAAGTGTTTTTGTCATTTAAAAAGTTGCTTGGAGCTTGGAAAAAACTTATATTTGAACAGACATTGTATGCAGTTGAAAATCTAATGCTACCGAATAAAAAGAGGCTTCGAAATCAAATCGAAAGGGGAAGACTACAAAAAAATGTATAAGGCTGTGAAAAGCATGGGGGACAGGTTCCCTGCAAAAGCCCTTGCCGTTATGAAAATTACAGAAGTTTATGAGTGCAGATCCGGTGAGGGAGCCGGAAAACAGCTTCTCTGAATGCTTATCTGAATAGCTTATAAAAGTTACGATTTTATTCTGACGTTGAGGACGAAAATACATCCTCACAGCATCTCTTTTTTCATAAAATATGCTGGATAAGAGTTATCCGGCGACTTTTTTTCAGTCAATTGTTCTAATTTCGTAACAATATTTAATAATAACAGGAATGCTGATTGTTTGAGAATTTGCACAGTAGTTATATATAGTCGGGCTTTTAACCTTTTTTGGGTAGTAATATGAAAAGATGGAAAATATTATAGGACTTACGCACTTGCCTGCTTTGCAGGCAGCTTTCGAGTTTTTTACTTTTTAATCTAATTCATATATTGGTTTTCTGATATATTGACTTACAGCGTTTCTTGTAATGCTTAACTTTGTTTCAAACCATGTAATTCCTGTTTTTATTCTTTGCATTTCAAATCTTAGAAATGCTCTTAGTGCCATCATAATATGTGCTCTCTGTACACTATTTCTTCTTGCCTGACACCTTTCGACTCCACAAAACTGCTTTATTCCTCTATGATACTCTTCAATTTTCCAGGCTTTTTTCCCTAAATCTTTCCTTTTTTCTTCCTGCATATCCAGTACATCTGTAGCCCAGTACTGCGTGTCTCCGTCCCCGGAAACTATCCTAAATACTTTAATGAAACCATATTCTTTCAGATGAACCGTCATACCTTSTGGTGGAATAGTTAACAATTCAATTGCKACATTRCCAGTCTTATCAGGGTTAACTAAYCGGTTTTTCTTCAACCTTGTCAACCAGTGCCATCCTTTTTTCCTAATTGCTTTGAGATTCTTTATGCTGGAATACCACGTATCAAACAGAACAAATTCAGGTCTAAAACCACGTTCTTCTGCCTTATTCAACATATCAAGGAAATGATCATTTTTGGTTTTTCCATCAGTATTTATATCGTAAATTCTAAAGTCAACAGGAATTATAGCGTCATTATAGGTCCAGAYAACGGTTTCAAGATTGATGCCATTTACAATCTGGTGATGTTTACCACTCCATTGTCTGTAAACAAGATCCATACGCTTGGAATATGGTTTATCCAGAACAGTATCATCGAAAACAAGAAATCCAGTGTAAGGAGTGACTATATCTTTTACTTCTTCCCATAAAGCCTCCGTATCCGGAGGCTGCCTTAGAAGAAGACGGGTAAAAGAGTCATGAGCTGGATKATTAGAATCTAAATAACTGCACTTAGAAGCTTCGGTACAGCTAAATACGCGWGAAGAAGCGATAAGAAAGTTGATGTAATCAAGATCAGTGCATTTAGGAGGATTTATTTAATTCAACCCAGAGATTTTTTTTTTTTTGATTATATTTATACCAATATATTAAAAAAAGTATTTTAATGTAACTTATGAAAAAGTGCTTCAACCGCGTAAGTCCTATATTAATAATATGTATTATTATGGGACTGATTTTTGTTCCTGCGGTTTCAGCCAAAGAGGAATACACGGTAAATTCTGACACAGAAGATACTTTTACTTCTGCCGGAAAAGATTATATTATTAGCCCTTGGGTAGAAAATTCATCTGATGCAGAAAACCCCATTTTCTCTGTGCTGTCAACCCAGTACATAACTCAAGGACAGACTAAAACTCACTATGTAAGTGTAGGTTCAGGAATAAATTATCTTGAAGTGGACTTGAACTGGGGAGATACGAGTGATTCTCTTACGCTTAGGATCTCTACCCCATCGGGAAGTAACTTGGGACCCTACCGTGATAATTCTGATGGAAGCGTAAATGGCAGGATACATTTCAGTATCGACCCTTCCCAGGGGTATGTAGAACAGGGAAGCTGGGAGTTCAAGGTTTATGGGGAATCGGTTAGTGGAACCGAGGACTACACATTTAATCTTTACCAGCACTAAGCTTGAAAAAAAGCTTATCATCTGTTTACTATTTTTTATTCTAGCAACAACAGCCGAGGCTACCGAATATACTGTAAGTCCTTTTCCGAGCGATCAATCTGGAGCTTCAATTAATGGAGAAGAAGTAATAGAACTTAAGGACTTTACAGTTTACTGGCAGTTCCTCCTGTGGCTGGCCCTGATGCACGTATTATCGATAATAGATATACTGCTGAATCCTGCAAAGCTTATTTTCGCAATACTCGGGTTCAGAATTGTAGACAGAGTAAACGTACTTGACAATCCTGCTCGGGATAGCATTTATGCCTATATTAAAGCTAATCCTGGAGTGTGTTTTAGCGATATTGCGAAAAATACTGGCTTAAACAGGGGAACGGTTAAGTATCACATACAAATTCTGGAAACTCAAAATAAAATTGATATTTATAAGAATAGTGGAAAAACATGGTATTTCCAGAATAACTCCATTTATGGTGAAAGAGAAAAGAAAATCTTTGTGATTTCTCAAAACGTAACGAACCAGAAGATAATCTCAGAAATATTAAATGGTAAATGCAATACAAACGTGGAGCTTGCGCGTGAAATCGGAGTCTCAAGGGGTACGATTAGCTGGTATATGAAAAACCTTAAGGAAATAGGCATTATAAAGGAAACAAAAAGAGGAAGAAGTATAATCTATAAAATAAACATTTCGTACAAAAACCTGATAGAAAGATACAAGTAAACATTTAATTACTCTGTATATGTTACATACAAAAAGGATCTAGAAAAGTTAACCGCAATTTTACTGCCATCTTTTTTTATGTCAGAATACTTTTGTTTTTCAATTCATCATTTCTTAAACTCCAAACCTGCCTTATTTTTGGAATAAGGAGTTAAATCTTGATTATGATTTCAGTAATAAAATGAAATTTCCTTTAACTGATCAGATTGTTTGTTTTATGACTTTACCTTTGGAGTTAACTTTTCTTATTTTATAACTAAAAAGTAGTTAGTAGCAATATTGTGGGGCTAAAAATCTTGTAGAGTTCAGTTTTACTTAATTTTTATTATAGAAAATTATAATGTCTTAAAAAAGTGTTGCTACTTTTCCTAAAAGGGATGTCCAAACATCGAAGATGCAGGCCAAATCGATAGGTGGCAAGTAACACTATTTATAACTTCTGTGTAAGCTCTCAAACTATTTTTTTTGTTAACTTATTTTAGATTTGTATTCTTCTCTTATGCCTGACTGTTTGAGAGTTTACACATAAAACTTTTAAGGGATTATGAGTTTTTTGAATGTGGGAATGTTCTACAGGATTCAGCAAAGTTTGAGCCCTCCCCTGAATCCTGCGTGCCCAAAGGCAAGAAACAAATTACTTTAAAGCTATTTTAAGGTTTGTTCCTTGCCTCTTAAACAAAAATAAAGAGGTGGAATAAATTGAAACTAAACAGCAAAGTTAGAAAAATCAGCGGGCTTTTCATGATAATATGAGAGGTGAAAATCTCTCATTTTTTATGAGGAGAGAAAATGGTACCAAAAAAGAGTTTATTCCTTACTTTGCAATAATTATTTTTGCAATTTTTTATTATGGTTTTGAAGAAAGAGTGAACTCAGAATCGATCTCTAAAAACTTAATAAATAAACAGCAAGATACATGATATATCTTATGATGAAAAATTGACTATGTTATAGGAAATGAATCTATAACCACCGAATCTAGTTTTCTAATCAAAAAGCCTAATATGTATAAAAGAGTCGACCGGGTAAATCCTTCCACACGTTTAACAATTGGTTTAGATGGAATACTAACATGGGAATACGATCCAATTAAAAACAAAACATGGTTAACGAATAACACTTCACATAATTCTTTACAGTTCACTCCAACATATAGTGAATTTATTGATTCTATATCAGATAATTGTACTATAAACTACAAAGGTATTGAATATTTAGGAGAAGTTAAAACTTATAAACTCGAAGTAATTTCGAGTAAACTAAGCGAACCTGAAGATTGGCATCATCTTTTATGGATTGATTCCAAAATCTGGATGCTGCTAAAGATCTAAAGTTATGACGGTGACAAACTTCTGATGACACTAGAATATGAGAATTATTCTATAAATTCAGGCATAAAAGATACTGAATTTAAATTTAAACCTCTAAAAGGTACAGAGGCGGTCAACATATGAATATAAATTATATTGTAAAAGAGGAATTATTGCGTTCATTCCCAGTACTTTTTTTTAGTTTTTTAATAATCGGGCTCCTAAATAGGGAAGGATATATCCCGCTAGGGATGTCAGGGGTATTTATTCTGGCCCTCTTTTTTACAGCTATCCATTTCTCTTTTATGGTCTGGTATAGAAAAAAGGAACAAATTGATAACAATAATATTTCCTTTATAATTAACCATATTTTGAGCTCAAAGTCTCATGACGAAAAAATCACAGAGCTCTATAAAGATGAAAAAACTAAAATTTCCTCGTCAATTCGAGAACATATGGGTCTTCTAATTATTACAATACTTCTGTATCTCGCTTACCTTTACGCTTCTTTAGTTTACAATATAGATCAAATATTCTGGTTTTTGGTTATACTATTTACTGGAAGCACACTATCTAAAATAACCTATGGTGAGAGAAAAGCAAATCAAAAAGATCCTATGAGATTACTGGTTTTCTACGTAATCGCATGTGCCTTCATTTTTGTACGTTACCTTGTTCTTGGCTATCCTATTCTTCCTATTTTGAAAGGAAGTATAATTCTTGGAATACTGCTGATATTTCTGGTATTAGGAATAAAATGGTCGCAGCGTAAACAGAATTCAGATAATTGAGTTTCCTATTATCAGCATACACAGATTTATGAAACGAAAAGCTAAATACTGTTGATAATGGAGGAGTCTTTAATGAAAAAACAAATTTTATTTTTTTTAGTACCTTTGATCATCAGCATATTATTAGGATACTTGATTCATAATTTAATGAGGGGAGTTACCAATGGGATTATTCTAGGGATAATATTTGCAATATTTGCTACTTATGTCATCAAAGAATAGGTTCCGTAGGCAATGTAGCGGAAATTCTGTAAAATATGATTGACTCTGTATCCTTTTTCTTGCATTATCGACATATGCAAGTTTGTGAGAGAAACAATACACTTTAGGGATTCTCATGAAAAGGATTTCTCGTACAATAGCTACCCTGGCTGTCATATATTTGTTTCTTATTCTTATTCCGATAGCCGGTGCAGATCAGATCACAATTCAGTATTTCCATCAAAAAGGCTGCCATGACTGCAAAATAACCGATCCAATTGTCGATCGAATAGAAACCCAATATAATAATACTATTATTATATCAAAAATTGAAACCAGTACTGCTGATGGTTTCAACCAATGGAACAAATACGGTTTTCTTGAAGTCCCGGCTATTGTGATAAACAATGAAACAAAAATTCCCAAAGAAGAAATTACTGAAGAAAACCTAAAAACTTTAATTGATGAATATCTTGTGGAAGAGGAAAATATTACTGAATATACCACAGAAGAGGCAACGAGAAAAGAACAGGAAAACGAGTATATAAACACAAACCTGAATTTACCATTTGCTTATTCTCTTGGTCTTTTTGCAGGTTTTTCACCCTGCCTGATGGCCATACTGGGATTTCTTTTAAGCTTTACTGCAGGGACGAGCAATAGTGCAAAAAACGGCATGGTACGTGCAACGGTATTTGGATTGGGGCTGGTAGGTTCTTACTTAGTATTGGGCCTGTGTTTGCTCTCATTCCGAAAGTCAATTCCCGATTTGGAAGGTCTCTCTTATATTACAGGCATCGTTGTAATTCTCATTGGCTTAAACCTTCTGGGGGTCTTGAAATCTCCTGTAGTTCTGGATAATTATTTTCAGAGTTCTGCCAGGAAATATGCGGGTACTCTGGGTGGAGTTTTCTTTCTTGGGATATTGTTTTCTTTTGTAAAAGTTCCCTGCACTGCTCCAATGCTCCTTGTACTGCTCAACAAGACTATTACAAACGGGACACTTAATGATCTGGCTCTATTGCTTGCTTTCAGCGGAGGGGTATTGACGCCTTTTATTGGAGTTGGTATGATAGGGGGCTATACTCTGTCTAAACAGATTCGTTCATATAAAGTGTATCTGAAAAAAATCAGTGGACTTGCGCTTATATTTTTTGGATTATGGATTATGATTTAAGCTGTAAGATAAAAAACAAGATAAGAAGTTAAATCTAAATAGCTGATAAACATATGGACTTTCTATAAATCTTGTGCCATCTATTGCATAAGATGTACAACGGTGTGAAAAATATGGATAACCTAAACTTTAATAATCTGTTATTTGATCCGAATTCGTTTTTCAGGGAAAAGTCAAGAAACAATGTTGATTTTAAGTTTCCTGTATTGATAATATTTGTAACTGCTATAATTGCAATGGTCTCAAATTTTCTGGTTATGAATCAATTTAGTGGATTGTTACCTTCTGACATGAGTTCATCCATATCCACTATAGCAATTGTATTCGGTATTGCTGGAGGTCTAATTGGGACATTTTTATATTGGTTCCTTCTGACCGGAATTTTATATTCTATATCTTATGTGTTTGATTCAAAAGGCTCTTTCAAGAGGACGTTAGAGTTTATAGGTTATGGATTTGTACCACAAATATTTAGCAGTTTAATAGGTGTTGTCATAACGTACAAGCTAACAGCATCTGCAGATTTTTCGTCGCAGGACCCGCAACTCATAACCGAAAGCGTAACACAAATGTTCTCAAATAATCCCCTGTATTACACCTCGCAAATAATTGGAATTTTATGTCTCTTGCTGTCTGCATACATCTGGGTATTTGCACTTCTGCATGCGCGAAATATGTCAATTAAAAATGCCACTCTTACTGTCGGCATTCCAGTAGGCTTGTACGTTGTTTACATGGTATATTTATTCCTGTTTACTTCAGGGAGTATTTAACTCTATCAAAAATAAAAGGAATATTATCATATCTGATAGGATGTATGCTGGTAGGATGTATGCCTTAAATCAGTTAAAATCAACATTTCATTTTTAGTTCCAAGTTTTTGAAAAATAGCTAAAAGTGATCAGAAGTATGTAGAGATATTTCTTGCAAAAGCCCTTACCGTCATGAAGATCACGGAGGTTTATGAGTGCAGGCCCGGAGATGGGGCAGGGAAGCAGCTTTTATGAAATTTATCTGAATAGTTTATAAAATTTACGATTTAATTCTGATGTAGAGGGTGCTTTTCATCCTCGTTCTATTTCTTTTTTGACGAAATATGCCAGATAAAAGGTCTTATGACGTCTTTTTTTAGACTATTTTTTTAATTTAGTAACATTCTTTCATAAAGGCAGATATGATGATTGTTTGATAATTTACACAGAAGTTATATATATCCGGACTTCTAAGCTCTTTTTTGGATGATTATTTGAAATCCTGGATGATATTTGTATTATGTGTAATAATAGGATTGATGGCTGTGCCTACGGTTTCAGCCGAAGAGGAACACGCGGAAAATTCCGTTACTGAAGACAGTCTGGCTTCTGCCGGAAAAGATTACATTGTTAGCCCATGGATAGAAAATCTTTCTGATACAGAGGATTCAGTTTTTTCTCTCCGATCAACTCAGTACATAATCCAGGGGCAGACTGTTACTCACAAAATAAATGCAGGTTCAGAAGTAAGTTCTCTTGAAGTTGATTTGAATTGGGGTGGTACTAGTGATTCCCTCACCCTTAACGTTTACACTCCATCAGGAAGCAAAGTCGGAACCTATCGTGACAATTCTGACGGAAGCGTAAACGGCAGGATACGCCTTAATATAGATCCCTCACAGGGATATGTGGAACAGGGAACATGGATGTTCAAAGTCTACGGAGAATCGGTTAGTGGTACTGAAGATTACACGTTTAACGTTGCGCAGCGTTAATTGCAGGAGAATCTATCTCCTTCTCTTTTTTTCTTTATTTTTAATAATGGCAGCCGGAGCTACGGAATATATCGTAAGCCCAGCACCAGGTGATGAATTTGGAGTATCCAGGGCGGGAGAAGAAGTAACAGTAGCCAGGGACTTTACAGTCTACTGGCAGTTCCTGCTCTGGCTGGCTATCATGCAGATCCTGTCGGTAATAGATATACTACTATTACCTGCAAAGTTTCTTTTCGCAATACTCGGATTTCGAGTGGCAGACCATTCAAATGCTGTTGGGGTTATAAAGAGAAAGAATATATATGCCTTTATTAAAGCCAGTCCCGGGACCTGTATCAGTGAGATTGCAAATTACATGGACCTGAATCGTGGGACTCTGCGCTATCATCTTAATATTCTCGAGACGGAGAATATGGTTGAAACTCACAGTGATCACGGAAAAGTCCGATATTTCCAGAATAATTCCACATACGGTGAAAAAGAAAAACTGGTTATTTCAGTCCTTCAAAATGAGATGGCCCGCAAGATAATTTCTAAGATATTAGAAGAAGAATGCAACACCAACAGGGATCTTGCCCGGACAACAGGAATTTCCAAAGGTACAGTTACCTGGTATATAAAACAATTAAAAGATTTAGATCTTATTGAAGAAAATAAAATGGGAAGGAGTACAATATACAGCATAAATCCTGTTTATCGGGATGCACTCGAAGAACGTATATGAAATTCTTTGACAGGCTCAAACAAATTACAGGCTCAAACAAATAAAGACACTTTAAATCCCATTGTTTTTAATTAAGCACCAGATGCTCCTCGGCTCATATTCCGATCTCTTCCATAAATTGGACACGATTTTCATTCATAATTTTCATTAATATAGTTTAACACCCATTTTTCCTCTAAATAATCAGATCTCAGACATAAAAATCAAAATGCCTTCATATGGCACTATTTTTCGTATCCATATATGATCTTCCCAAAGTATCAAACAACTTGTCACATTCAGTATTATTGCTGAAAAACGCAATCATAATTTAAGTATTCATTCTGATTGTTTGATGATGTGTCTAAAAACCTTATAGTTTATATTGAGTATGTTAGAAATAACTATGGAGTTCAAATATACCTCCTGAGCAAATTTGAACCCGATGTATACTCGGAGGCATGGTAATGTCAGTCTTGAGATGTTCAGGGCTTGCCTGATCCTGCCTCTTGAGTAACATATTTTAACCTGAGATCTTTGAAGTGCAGTTTTTTAGACTCAAATAGTCCAGTTCATGACTCTTTTACTCGCCTGCTTCTAAAGCAGTCGACTGATAATGATGCTTTATGAAAAGAAGTTATATCTTGTCTATAATAGTTTATCTCCTAACCGTCGATAATACCACTCTCGAAACTTTATTCCAAGCAAATCCTATGCGTTGCGATCACATTTAGTGTATTACTGGTTGTTGGTGATTAAAATTTTCAACAGGCGTTTTACGAGAACCTTAGATGAGATTTGCCGTAAATTAGTTTTATTTCTGTTTTTTATCCTAAGCTTAACAATAATCTTAGGTATTCTGATGCACTTTATAGAAGGAGAAACTGGTGGTTTTGCCAGTATATCCCTGAGTATCTGCCGGGCTATCACAACACTTCTAACTGTAGGATACGGGGATACGGTTCCGCAAACAGATATCGGTAGATTGGTGGCTTGTAAATTGTTATATAAAGTGTTCTTTGGGAAAAACCGGGAGTTTGATTGAAAGTCCTTTTCTTCTAAGCTTAAATGTACTCAGGGTGATTAAAAGTGAGAAGCCAGATTTTCGCTGTGCTCAAGGTAAAAACTCTAACGCCTCTGAAAGAAAATCATAGACCTATAAAATGGGAAGTGATGCAAAAAGGAATCTGCAAAAAAATGATCAAATAAAAGAAAAATAAAGAGTATTTTAAATCCCGCCCGAAGGCGGAACTTGAAATTACTCTGTTGCCGGAGCTTCTTCTGCGGCTGCGGTTTCGAGGCCGAGAAGGGCTCTTATGGACTTGCTTCCGTATTCAACGACTTTGGCGTTTACCTGGACGATGTCGTGAGCAATTTCCTTGCCGCGCATCATCTTTCTCCTGCGCTGTCCCGGAAGTTTGGGAACATAGCCGACACCTACTGCCAGCAGAATTCTCTGTCTTCTGGGGCCTGGAAGGTCCGGTTTCATAACAAAACCGCTGCCGTCGCAGCCGCCAGTGATCTTGACTTTGTAGCCGGCGAGCCCGAAAATGGCACCGTCAACAACGTCACCGATTGATTTTCCAATTAATGCGTTTGCTTCAGCATCCTTAATGTCGATCTGGTAAGCACGCGCTTCTTTTGGGTCAGAAACTACAACTTTAAAATTTGCCATGTGAAATCCTCCAATCAGATTTATCTGTAATAATCTTTGCCTTGCCTTTTTTTATCCGGGTTTTACCTGATCTGTACCTGACTTTTTACCTGACTCTTTAATTGAGTCCCTTCTAGCTGTGAATTATACCGCTGCCCTGCATATCAGCCTTTACTTTGCCCAGAAAGGATTATCTTTTCTTTTGAGTCCGAGGAAAATATCAAAAGTTTCCTTTTCATCGGTTGAAAGGGAATCGTAGATTTCGTGCTCAAGAACCTTAGCATGCCTTTCAGGCACGTTAATATAGAGCACGTCTCCTTCTTTGATCTGCCTGCCTACGGTTGCACCGTCAATTGCCATCGCAACTTCTTTGCCCACCTTTGCAGAAGGAATATTTTCCCCTTCGGACTGCAGTCCCTTTATTTTGCCCACGACGGTTCCGTTTTCAAGCATGACATCTGCGTTTGTCCGCACGACTCCGCCAAGCACCCTTACCCCGACGACGGCAGGTTTGCTCTGCCGGAAAACGCATCCTGGAAGGATTTTAAACTTTCCCGGACGAATTATCGTTTCGAAAATCTTCTTTTCAGCCAGTTCCTGCTGTTCCTTTACATATTTCTGGTAATCTTCAATCAGGCGGTAGATCACGTCACTTGTGAGTACCTTTACGTTGCTTTCCTGCAGGAAATCTCTGGCATCAGGGTGAATCTTAACATTGAAACCTATAAGCACCGAGTAAAGGGGGTCTTCAACAGTTGAAGCCTCAACCGCGTCCCTGTGGGAGATGTCTCCTACTTCAGCTTTCCTGATAGGGACCTCATCTTTCTGGAATTCATGGACAAGGGCTTCAAGGGAGCCGAGGGTATCTGCTTTAATCATGATCCCGACTGAACCCGTATCAATCCTGACCTCATCGATCTCGGACTTTACCTGGGCTACGATATCCTCAAGGGTTTCTTCCGTCGCAACCCTTATGGGAGAGCCTGCAAGTGCGCCTTCCAGACCCGGAGCAGAGATCTTCACACCAGCCGCAGCAGTGATTTTATTCACCTGCTGGAACTTGCTCTCATAACGGATTTCAGAAAGTTCCCTTGGCTTTAAAAGAGCCCTTACCTTTGTCTGGATAGGCTCGCCCAGGCTTCCGATAACAACCGTATCTCCTTTCTTTAATGTGCCGTCATAGAGGATAACATCAAGGGTTGCTCCGAGACCTTTTTCTTCCTTTACTTCAAGGACTGTCCCTACACCCGGGCCTTTAGCATTGTACTGCAAATTTGCCTCAAGGAATTTCTGGGCAAGGCCTAAAAGCACCATAAGGACATCAGGGATACCTTCTCCTGTAACAGCACTTACAGGGACTACGCCCAGAGTTTTCTGGAAGTTTGTAACCCGGTCATAACGTTCTGCGGCAAAGCCCTGGTTATAGAGTTCACCTATTACCTCGTAGAGCTTTGTCTCAACCCGTGCCTGGACATCACCGGACTGCTTTTTGAAGGTAGCTGCAAAAGGCATATCTTTCTGTGAAACCCAGCCGCCTATCCTGTCGATCTTATTGGCGACGACAACAAAAGGAGTCTTGAACCTTTTTAATATCTGCAAACTCTCGTGGGTCTGGGGTTTAAAGCCTTCGTTTATATCAACAACAACAATTGCAAGGTCGGCAAGTGCGCCTCCTCTGCTCCTGAGGGTTGTAAAGGCATGATGTCCCGGAGTATCAATAAAAAGCAGCCCTGGCACCATAAAGCGGTCCCTGAGCCTTGGGTCTCCGAGCTTATTGACAATCACGTCTATAGGGACTTCGGTTGCTCCGATGTGCTGGGTGATAGCCCCTGCTTCTCCGCTAACAATTGCAGTACCCCTGATCTTGTCAAGCAGAGTAGTTTTCCCGTGGTCAACGTGCCCCATCACGCAGACTATAGGAGTCCGTAGATTTTTCTTGTCGGTCATATACAAAACCTCTCTCATTCCCGCGTCTTATTTGCTGCAGGTCCAGAAGGGCCCGGGTTTCCCCGGAAGGACCCATTTTGCAGGCGCCTGATAAACAAAGTCCTGGAATCGTGCCGAAAAAATCAGGTACACGAAAAGACTTTGAAGAAGCACCTGCATTACTCGTACAGACAGACCTCATCGACTCTGGAATACTTACTGATTTCAGAGTCCTTGAAGTGAATTGCAATCTCCCTTGCTGCAGCTTCGGGTGAATCGGATGCGTGAACAATGTTCCTGCCTACATCCAGAGCAAAGTCCCCACGGATAGTTCCCGGAGCAGCATCCACAGGGTTTGTAGCCCCGTTTACTGCTCTCATAACCTTAACTGCATCCTTTCCGGCAATTACCATTGAGACTGAGGGGCCGGAAGTGATGAACTCGATAAGGGAGGGGAAAAAGGGCCGTGCTGCATGTTCACCATAGTGTTCTTTTGCAGTGGCTTCGGCAATAACATTCATTCTGAGAGCGACAATCTTTAAGCCTCTCTTTTCGATTCTGGAAATAACCTCTCCGACCAGACCGCGCTGGACTCCGTCAGGTTTCACCATAACGTATGTCTGTTCCATATTGCACACCTTACTGTGTTGAACTAATACGGCATTATGCCTTTTTCAACTGGATTTTGCCTTTCTCAGTCCACTCGGTGCGGCGCGGAAGCCTGCCAAGGGCGAAGTTGCTCATGCACTTGGAGGAGCACATGAAGTAGGTAGAGCCGTCTTTTTTGACGTAGAGCTTACCGGTACCAGGCTCCAGCATCTGTCCGCAAAAATAGCATTTCCTCTGTTCCATTTATTTTCACCGCGTACCTTTTTACCTGGTAGTCAGTTTCTTTGCTTCTCTTGACGTTTCCAGAAGCATTAGAATGTCACCGATACGGACAGGGCCCACACAGTTCCTTGTGATTACACGACCCTTGTCTCTGCCTTCCAGAACCCTACACTGGATCTGGCTGGCTTCACCATGCATACCTGTGTTCCCAATAACGTCAATAACTTCGGCAGCGAAGCCGCCGGTTGTGCTTTCTTCAGCCATAATCAGCACCCCATGTTATCAGGATTATTTAAGAGCTTCAAGTTTCTGAGAAATGTCCTGGATCATTTCAGCTGCTTTTCCTGCATCTACAATTGCCACAGTTGCACAGGAGACACCAAGTCCGCTGGCTGCACCAAGATCTCTCTGGTTCTTGATGAAGATGTAAGGAGCTTTCTTCTCTTCAGAAAGAGGGCCGATATGAGCGACAATCTCTGCAGGCTCGATATCTTCGGCAATCAGGACAAGCTTTGCATTGCCTCTTTCGATTGCTTTGGTAGCTTCATTTGTGCCCTTTTTAATCTTTCCAGTGTCTCTGGCAAGTTCCAGAGCTTCAAGTGCTTTGTTTGTGAGTTCTTCAGGAACATCGAATTTAGCGAATTGTGCCATTTAAGTTTCTCCTTCGAAATTGCGGATATCGCAATTTTTCATCAATCATAGGTTTTTAACACATATCTGTCAACATTGGAGATTCAAATTCCTAGAAAAAGAACCTGAAATGCTTCAATGCGGAAAGTAAATGAGTTGAAACATAGATACTGCTAGCTAAATGCTGCAGATTGAACCTTACAAGTACATAATCACCTATAAACTTTCTGCTTGATAAGGAGGGCAATTACCTGTAAACTGAAATAAATCAACAAAAAGCAGAAAAATAAGAAAATATAAGAGAAACCCTGCGTCTGAGCCGGATATTAAGCTAAAGAAGAGAGCAAAGTAGAGGAGTAAAAGGTGGAGTGGAAAGTATAGTAGAAAGTAGAGTACAGGGTAGAGCATAAAGTAGAATAAAAAGTAGTAGAAGGTAGAGTAAAAATTGGAGCAAAAGTAGAGTAAAAGGTGAAGTCAAAGGCAGAGTAAAAGGTAGAGTAAAAAACGATAAATGCGTCATGGTTATAAGGAATGTAAGAATTTTGATTCGTATGAACACAATCTACTATGAAGCCCATAATAATCTTTACCTTAACCTTACAAACCGCTGCAGTGCAGACTGTGTCTTCTGCATCCGCAACTTTGCAGACGGTGTTTATGGGTACGACCTGAGGCTTTCAAAAGAACCGTCAACAGAAGAGATAATCGAAGCTCTTGAAGGGCTGGACCTTTCAAACTACAGGGAAATCGTGTTCACAGGTCTTGGAGAGCCTACCCTCAGGTTCGATGTGGTGCTGACAGTTACCCGCTGGCTTAAAAACCGGGGTATGAGAGTAAGGCTTGACACTAACGGGCATGCTGCATTGATTAATCCTGGACTGGATGTAGTTTCTGAACTGAAAAACGCAGGCATGGATTCGATTTCAGTCAGCCTTAATGCAGAATCCGAAGAAAAATATAATAAACTTTGCAGACCTGTCCACAAAAATGCTTACAAAGCAGTGCTTGATTTTGTAAAGAGAGCAAAAAAAGCTGGGGTTTCCATAAGGGTTACAGTGGTCAAGATCCCCGAGATTGATGTGGAAAAATGCAGAAAGGTTTCAGAAGAACTCGGTTCGGAGTTCCATATAAGAACACTATCCGAGGCTGCAAGTAAAGAAATCGGGGGAAAAGTTAAATGAACCCGGATGAAAATCCGGGCATCCTCGCATCCTCGCATCCTCGCATCCCAGATTTTCTCAGTTATTCTCGGATGAGTTGTTTTCTTCAAGGTCTTCAAAATCTTCCAGGTTATCATCCATTTCCTGTTGTTTGAGGCTTCTTCTTTTCAAGAAGAAGGCTGTACCTGCCAGAGCTCCGATCAGGAGAGCAAAAGGAAACTTTATCGAATCAAATATTTCCAGAACCTTTAAAGAACTCTCTTCAGAAGGTAACTCAAATAAACCCGAGTCTTCTTCAGTTCTGGTATTTTCAGCCGCGCTGTTTGAGGTAGCTGAAGCGTCTTCGACCTGATTTTCAATTCCCCCCGTAATTGCAGTATCTTCTGTTATAGGCAGAATAACTTTTACTGCAAGAGCAGCATCCGTTTCCCTGACCGTTTCTTTTGGCAAAAAGCTTTCGTCTCCGAGAAGCAGTGCAAAAGCTGTGGAATTTCGTTCAAAAAGATATACTGCTCCTGCATCACTACCAACAGCAATGGTTGAGCTGTCGCGAGAAACATCCAGGCTGTTAATATTCCCTCCGCAGCTGTAATTCCATAGTTCTTCCCCGCCCATATTGAGGACATAGAGGTTATCGTCCCAGCTTCCGGCTGCAATGAATGAGGAGTCTGTGGATGTTTCTACAACATAGACGTCGTCTTTTACTTTGTAATCCCATAGTTTTTCTCCGGTGCGATTGAACAGGTAAACCTTGTCGTCAAAACTTCCTGCCACAAGATGCGAGCCGTTATTTGTTAAAGAAACACTGCTGACCCAGTCCGAATTCGGGTTGTGCATCCATGAAAATTCTCCTTTACGGTCAAAAAGATAAACATTAGAGTTAGATCCCCCAGCAGCCACATAATTAGCATTCGGAGTCATGCTTACGCAATTGATCAGGCTTCCGGTCTTTTTTCCCCAGTGCGTTTTTCCCTCCCTGTCAAGGAGGTAGACGTAATTATTAGCACTTCCGATTACCACGTAAGACCCATCTCTGGAGATAGCAACACTTCGGACGGCGTTCCCTGAATCAAAACTCCATAAAAGTTTACCTTCCCCGTCTAAGAAGTAAATCTTACCGTCTTCGCTGCCTGCCGCAATGTACCGACCGTCGGAAGAAACCGCTACGCTATTGAGATTGCCTCCTGTTTTGCGGCTCCATAGCAGATCTCCTTCCCGGTTAAAAAGATACACTTTTTTATCATTGCTTCCTGCCGCAACTCGAGACCCATCTGAAGAAAGCGATACTGTATATACAATATCTTCTGTAGTATAATTCCAGAGTTGCGTCCCTTTGGAATTATAATAGTAAATTTTGTGATCAAACCCCCCGGCTACAATATAGTTCCCTGTTGAAGACATTGATACGGTATTTACTATACACCCGGTCTCATATTTGTATAACAGGTCAAAAGCCTTAAGTTCCGAAAGGTTCGCATTCCCGCTATCCTGAACAAGAGGGCCTGCAGCTTCCGCTCCTGAAATAAAGCAGAAAAACAGACCTAATGACAAAAATAACCTTATTTCCAATGAATGCCTCATATAATTTATAATGAAGTACTTTATTGCACATGAATTTTTTGTTACAGTGTACCTGCCGGGGAAAGTTCAGGGAATTTATTCAGTCAAGATTGCAGCCAGAATGAACAATAATAATTAAATTCTAAACATATTATCACTATTGTTAATATTGAAATGTTTAGAAATAAAATACTGACAAATTAACACTGACAAATTAACACTGAAAAATTAACACTGAAAAATTAACACTGAAAAATTAGCACTGGCAAATTAATACTGACAAATTAATACTGACAAATTAGCACTGAACATATAATTGGCCTGATTATGTAAGTAAGTATTTGCTCTGTATGTTATTTGACTTATACGGCAGAAAAAATTGGGAGATTCTGAAAAAAGTTACCTGATCCGTATTTAAAAAAAGGAGTTCTGGGTTAAATAGGGAATTAAAATTATGTTTATTGAATAACTGGAAGCGTGCTGGACAAATAAGGCGCTTCCTGACTAATCTGCAGTTATTTTATCGGATTTAGTCTATTTTTTACCCGAACTATTCCGGATGCAGGAAACAAAAACGGATTATGGGATGTGATTTTTAGTGACAAGAGAAGTTTGGAACACCAGAACCGGATTTATTCTTGCAGCAATAGGGTCTGCAGTCGGTCTTGGGAATATCTGGAGGTTCAGCTACATAGCGTATGAAAACGGAGGAGGGGCTTTCCTGATCCCATATCTGATTGCTCTTTTGACTGCAGGAATTCCTCTTCTGATCCTCGAGTTCGGGCTTGGAAGCAAGTTTCTGGGTTCAGCTCCAATAGCACTTAAGCGGGCAAAGAAAAGTTTTGAATGGATGGGCTGGTGGGGTGTAATTGCCAGCTTTATTATCACGACATATTACTCTGTCATAGTAGGCTGGAGTTTTGTATACCTGGTAAAAGCTTTCACCCTTGGGTGGGGCTCGGATACGGGAGCTTTTTTCAATAACGAATTATTACACGTGTCCGATTCTCCCTGGAATCTGGGAAACTTCTCCTACCCTGTCCTCATAGGGCTGCTGATGACATGGCTGATTGTCTGGGTGATTGAAAAAAAAGGTGTGCAGGCAGGAATCGAGAAGTCAAGCAGGATCTTCATGCCTCTTCTCTGGATTCTTCTAATTGTGCTTGTACTAAGAGCAATAACCCTCGAAGGCTCGATTAACGGAATAGAATGGTACCTGAAGCCGGACTTCAGCAAACTTACGGACATAAAGGTCTGGCAGGCAGCTTACGGACAGGCCTTTTACAGCCTGGGCCTTGGCATGGCAATAATGATTACTTATTCAAGTTATCTTCCGAAAAAGAGTGATATTGTAAACAACGCCTTCATTATCAGCCTGGCAGACGGAGCCTTCAGTTTCATTATGGGTTTTGCGGTTTTCGGGACTCTCGGATATATGGCTTATGCCAAAGGGCTTGGAATTGAAGAAGTAGTGGCACAGAGCATAGGCCTTGTCTTTGTAGTGCTGCCAGAAGCCCTTAATATGCTCCCTGGATTAAAAACCCTTACTGCAGTTGCTTTTTTCCTGTGCATAGTCATTGCTGCACTTTCTTCTCTCATCTCTCTTGTGGAAGCTTTTGCCTCAGCAATAATGGACAAATTTGAGATGAAAAGAAGCAAGGCAGTTGATCTTACCATCTGTTTTGGGCTGCTCTTCAGCCTTATCTATGCAACCAGAGCGGGAATTTACTGGCTTGATATCATAGACCATTTTATCAATACCTATGGGCTGATTATAGTGGGCATCCTCGAGACCGTGGCAATCGGCTGGATCTATGGTGCAGATAAAATAAGAGAATGGGCTAACGCTTATTCGGATATCAGAGCCGGAATCTGGTGGGATATCTGCATAAAAATAATAATTCCGGCTGTCCTGTTATACATTGTCTACAGAGAAACCCGGTCAAACCTTGCTGCACCCTATGGAGGCTATGACCCTGCAGCTATAATGGTCGGGGCCGGAATTATTGTCCTTGGAATTATTGTGTCTTTCTTTATGTCTTTTATTAAAAAGGAAATTGAGTAAAATGACACTCTTAACAGGCGGCATTGTTTTTAGTTTCTATTTTTTCCTCTTTTTTCTTCTTCTTGGGAAAGGCCTCTCTCCTTCGTCGAGCGTGACAAGAACGGCTCTATATGGCAAATAGGTTTTATGGGTTCGAAATATCAATAATTCAGTCCTCTTGAGCAAAGCTCACTGCTATAACTCATAAATTAATCCTCTTGAGCGAAACTCACCAACATAACCCATAAATTAATCCTCTTGAGCGAAGCTCACTGCTATAACTCATAAATTAGTCCTCTTGAGCGAAGCGAAAAGGACCGCGTGCTCCCGAGACGCAATTCTGGAGTGACAGGAGTGACCTGTTATAGCTATGGTTTCACGGGTTAGAATCGGGCACTCGGAATTTAGAGCTAGCAAAGTTATTGGTTTCATTTTACTCTAAAACTAACCGTTAGCGGTGGACAACCATAACTAAAGAATAATGAAAACGGAAAGTAAAATAAAATTAGGAGCTAATCCATAGCTCCAGATTAGAGATTAATGGGATTTAATTTCGGCTGGCTAATAGAGCAAGCAGAGATTCAACTGTTACAGCCATTTTCCATACCCATAGGAGGGGCAGCGCACAGCGGCAGGTAGTCAAACTCACTCTCATCAACCTCATATGAGTAATCGCAGATCCCGTTCTCATCCAAGTCCGTACAGTTCTGGCTGAAACCCGTACCATCGGGTTTTGCCCAGAAATTGCCCCCTATGCTGGGCCCGCCTATGATGTTTTTTCCTGAAGTTTTTGTTGTGTTCCAGCTGATATTCCTGTTGTCATAGGCGAGATCCAGATTCAAGGTGTTGTTAAAGAGATTATTATAGAAAGTATTGTTACTGCCTGAATACATGTAAAGCCCAAAATCCCTGCTTGATTCTATCAAATTATCCCTAAGTAAATTATTACTTGAATAAGAAAGAAAAATTCCCATTGAATTAAGATTTATGATATTATTCCATACAGTATTATTTTCAGAGAAAGATGTATAAATCCCATAATCATTTCCATAAATAAGATTATCTTTAATCAGATTTGAACCTGCTGAATCATGCTCGTCGGAATAAATATAGGAATAAATATAGATTCCCTGATATTTGTTCAGAGATATAGTATTATTTAAAAGGGAATTATTGCCGGATTGATTCAAAACGGCACCCTCAATGTTGTTCAGAACCATGTTATTAGTTATAGAATTTCTTTCCGAATCTTCAAGATATAAACCCCGCTCATTTTTTTCCATAGCATTATTTATAACATTATTAGAGTCGGAAGAAACCATATATACGGCATAAAGATGTTTAGAAAATACATTGCTATCAATTGTATTTTCAGAAGTATTGTATAGACATATCCCGGCTTTTCTCTCTCCTGTATAACCGGGTTCAGCGGCTATATGGAACCCTGAAATTTTAACGCCTTTTGAAGTTACATTAATAACGTCTTCAGTAGTATTGGAAGTCTTTATTATTGTATTTCCCGGGTCTCCTGATTCTGAAACTATGCTTATATTTTCCTTGTCTACAATAATATTTTCTTTATAAGTACCGGGATAAACAACGATTGTACTCCCTGGGATTGCAGAATCCACGGCATCCTGAATCCTGGAGAAATCTTTAACAGGAACTCCGTTCTCTATAAGCAGTACAGGTTCGGGATCTCTCGTAAGAGGGAAAGAATCAGTTATGCCTGTACTTTCAATAATATAAGCTGAATCACTGATGCCATCTATATCTGAATCTTTAGCATTTTCCGAAAAACCGCTTCCATCCGGCTTTGCCCAGAAGTTTCCACCCAGATAGGGGCCTCCTATAAAATTCGTTCCCCGGATCCTGTCTATGTTCCAGTGATTGATTTCACTCTTTTTCATCTTCACATCTATTGTATTGTTAAAATAATTGTCATACAGCCTGTTTCCATTAGAATCGGATAGCAGGACTCCACAGGCTGTGTTTTCTCTGAGGTTATTTCGAGTAATTGTATTATTCTCCGAAGTCTCCATCATGATCCCATAGGAATTTGCCCTTATCTCGTTATCCTGAAGGATATTTGAGATTGAACCGGACAGATAAACAGCAGACCCGAAAGAAGAATCTGTACCATATACAGTATTATTAATGAGAGTATTATTAATGAGAGTATTGTTATCTGAAGGATTAATTAGGGTGTTATTATCCGAAGAATTAATTAGGATGTTATTATCCGAAGAATTAATGAGAGTATTATTATCCGAAGAATTAATGAGAGTATTATTATCCGAAGAATTAATGAGAGTATTATTATCCGGAGGGTTGCTATCTGAAAGATCGGGATATATTCCGGAGTCTCTGTTAATTTCTGCACTGTTTTTGATGAGGATATTTTTAACGAGAGTATTTTTTACGAGAATGTTATTGCTTGAAGAGAGCAGGACGATACCGAAGACATTTTCTGTTACATTATTGCTCCTGAGGATATTCCCATCTGAAGAAGAGAGAAGGATGCCGTTCCTATTGTTTAATACAGTGTTATTGCATATTCTGCATCCGTAAACAGAATCGATATATACTCCTGCTGTTTCTCCTGATTCCCCACCTGTACCTTTCACGGTAAACCCGCAGAATGTGACATTGTTTGCATTCACATGGAAGATATTGTAATCAGGATTAAGAGCCTGAACCATGACCTCTTCAGGGTCGATTGATCTTGAGTAAATTTTCAGGCCTTCTATAGTTACAGCCACATTTTCTACATAAGTCCCCGGATAAACAAGAATGGTTGAACCTGGAGGAGCAGCCGAAACAGCCTTCTGGATTGAGTCATAATCGGCATCTGGCTCGTCATCTCCTACGGTTATGGGCACAGATTCTGGGGGTCTTGAGAGGGGAAGGTAATCGATATTTTCAGGACCGCCAATCTCATAAGCTGAATCACAGATGCCGTCAAGGTCAAAGTCCCCTGAGGTCTGAGAGAAACCCTTGCCATCCGGGTTTGCCCAGAAATTTCCCCCTATAAACGGGCCCCCGACAATATTAGTACCAGAGATAAGAGAATTATTCCAGGTATTTCCGTCACTGATTCCCAGCTTTATGTTTATAGTATTGTTAAAATAATTATTATAGACCTGCTCATCACCTTCATGGTCTGGAATAAGGATTCCGCAGTCTGCACTGGAGGTTATTGTGTTATTTGATACTTGAATGCCAGGACAAGCATCTCCTAAATTAACCCCGATGCTGCAGTTTGAGATCTTATTATTATAGATTCCAGTCCCACCTGAAAGTGAAAGGTCTATCCCGTGAAAGCAGTCAGTAATCGTATTATTCCTAATTTCTATGCTCCGATCATATGCATCGACTCCACTGGAGCAATTAATAATCGTGTTATAGGATACAATATCGCCTCCTCCGCAACAGGCAAAGCTTATTCCTGTGCCGTTTAAAATTTTATTTCCTGTTATTAAATTATTCGATGCCCATGGTCCCAGTAAAATGTAACCCTTTTCAATGATATTTCCTGTCAGATTATTTGTCACGCTTCCTTCGCTCGCAGCAATCCCATCATTGAAAAACAGGTTTTTTGAAACAGTATTGTCACTGGCATTATCAAAGCGTATTCCTCTATAGTTTTCAAACAGCATGTTTTCGGTAATAATGCAATTACTGGCATTTTCAAGTGAGATCCCGCATGGAGGCCGGTAGTGTTCGGATCCCCTGGTCTTAAAAATCTCCTCTGCTATAGAAGTAGGAATGTTTTCAGTAGCTAAACCCCTATTTAGACTCTCAGCTTCAGTAAAGTTTCTGGCGATAAAGCCTCTGGGATAGTTGGGAGGTTCTCCAGCTCCTTTAATACTAAAACCAGTAATTGTCACATTATCGGCTTTTACAAGAAAAATGCTTTCGTTTTTATTAAGAGGTTCTACAACCACATCATGCTCCCCTGATTCTGACCTGATAGTCAGCCTGGTTACATTTACAATTATATTTTCTTTATAAGTTCCAGATTTCACGATGACAGTGTCCCCTGGGGATGAGCTATTTACTGCTTCCTGAATTGACATAAAGCCCACTTCAAAATCGTCATCTACAATAATTTCCTTTGCTGATACAGGGCTATAAACTGCGCTTTCTATGAGAAAGATAGCAACCGCTAAAAGAATAATTACTCTATTTATCCCCATTTCTTGTCCCCCTCTTTAAATCGGAACAAATTTCAAAGTAAAGACATTAACTAGCTGTGTTTTTTGTTCAATAAAGGCTGATTAATTTTTTTCTTAATGAAAAATTCAGGTAGGGAGTCAGCTGCTAAAAAACCGTAAACAGAATCAAGTTCTGAGATCTGACCATGGATATATTTTCTGTTTTTTCAGTTCAAATACAATAAACAATCAGTTATATAAACGTCAGTATAATCAATAATCCATTTTCCAGGTTTAATAGCAACTCATACTATCTCTTAGCCCGATCTTTCTTATTATTTTTAAATCAGGTCAGTCTGGAGATTACGTACTTTGTACTGTTATATACTCCGTTTTTTTCATCGTGTCACTGCCTGCCGTATTGGTTACTGTTAAGGTAATATCATATACACCTGGTTTAGTAAATGTATGTGTTGCGTTAATGGCATGCTTGGAGTTAATTCCGTTTCCAAAGTCCCAGAACCATGAAGTTGGAGATTCTGTGCTATTATCCGTAAACAATACCTTCAAGGGCGCGTTTCCTGATGTCACATTCACAGAAAAATCAGCAACAGGAGCTTCCGAACTCTTAACGTTGATAAAACCGGGGTTTATGGTTGTGTTGCTGCCATTTGCATTCGCAACTGTAAGGCTGATATTATACTTTCCTGGCCTGGTAAACGTATGAGTTGCATTCATAGAGTGTTTTGAATGAATGCCATCTCCGAAGTCCCAGAGCCATGAGGTAGGAGAACCTGTACTGTTGTCGGTGAATAGTACCTTTAATGGTGCATATCCTGAAATTGGAGATGCAGAAAAGTCAGCAACAGGTGATTTAAGTTTTGATTCTTCTTTCGACGAGATAATACACATATAAATGTCATGATGTCCATTGCGCCAATCCATCCAAATTATTCTGTCACCATAGATAGCAGGCGCTTGCTGGATCGATTCATTGGTTGTAATCTGAATTTCCCTGGAAGTTGAGATATCGTACATGTAAATATCACTATTCACATTACGCCTACCCCCATCGTTCATATTACGCCAATCCTCCCACACTATCCTGTCCCCGTAGATATCAGGATATATCTGTTCTGATCCGTTTGTGGTAATCTGAGTCTCCTTCGAAGTAGAGAGATTATACATGTATATATCGGCGTTTCCGTTGCGATCATCAGCCCACACTATCCTGTCCCCATATATTGCGAGACCGTACACTGATTTGTTGGTAGCGATCTGGGTTTCTCTGGACTCGGAGAGATTATACACATAGATGTCAGTGTTTCCGGCGTCCTGGTATTCGCGGTTAACTGCCCATAGTATTCTGTCCCCATAAATAGCAATACCTAGATCACGTAGTACACTGGTTGTGATTTGAGTTTCCCTGGAAGTAAGAAGATCGTACATGTAAATATCGGTATTACCCACTCCATTACGCTCATCAGTCCAGACTATCCTGTCCCCGTAAATTACAGGATTGAACTGATTTGATTTATTAGTGGTAATTTGAGTTTCCTTGGAAGTAGAAAGGTCATACATGTAGATATCCCAGTTTCCACTGCGATTATCTACCCACACTACCCTGTTGTTGTATATCGCTGGAGAACTCTGCCATGATTCATTGGTTGTGATTTGAGTTTCCCTGAAAGCAGATAGATCATACATATAGATATCGTAATTTTCATCTTCATTGTCATTGCGAGTATCCGTCCATACTATCCTGTTCCCATTGATAGCAGGGATATACTGATCGGACTCATTTTTTGTGAGCCGAATTTCCGTAAGGATGAGTTGGCCATCTACAAGCTGAGCGGGAGGTGCAGTAAGCGGGAGATAATCAGAATCGTTCTCAGTGATATTGTGAGGCAGGTCGCAAATTCCATCTCCGTTCGAATCTATACAGACCTGCGAAAAGCCAGTCCCATCGGGCTTTGCCCAGAAGTTACCTCCCAAATAAGATCCGCCTAAAATGCTGGTTCCCGACTTTTTTGTAGTATTCCAGACAACAGGTGTCATTCCTGCTCCGTTATTTACTGCATCTGCAGTATAGTAGTTGATTGTGTCATTCAGGAGATTGACTGTGTTGTTGAATATATTGTTGTAGAATAGAGTTGTTCCAGTGTATGGAGCCTCATAACTGACCTGGTTGAGATATACTCCATATTCTTTGTTCAATGACACGTTGTTATCAGTCACCAGATTATTCCAGGCATATTCTTCCCATATCCCTATACTATTGTTTGTGATTATGTTGCTGGTGATATTGTTGCCTGATGCAGCATCTGCTACCGAGAGTCCCACATAATTGGAAGTCAGAGTATTATTGATTATCTCGTTGGCTCCTGAAAGCCGAGCTATCAAAATACCATATTTGCTGCCTGAAATCTGATTATTCGCTATATAGTTAGAATGCCCTTCAAAGAGAGTAATTCCATAGCTATCATCAGTATCTGAGATATTGTTTGATATCATATTGTTGATAATTCTGTTTTCACTGGAACTCCCCAATCCGATATAACCGCCCTGTATGGTGTTATTTTCTATCGTAACATTGGTTATGTCTCCACCTGCCTGCAATCCGATAACTGAATCAAAAAGTACATTGTCAGAGAACACACAATTAAAGCAGTGTTGACCAACAATACCAGTCGGGCCCGTATCTGCGCCCACTCCTAAAAATCTATTATTCTTTACAACACAGTACTTTACTTCTTGATTTATACTGGTGATTACATACTTCTGTATGCCAAATCCGGAAATAGTGACATTATTTTCATTTACAATAAAAACCGTAACAACAGTATCGTCAGGATTTCCGGATCCCGAAAGAATACTCAAGCCTTCTACTTTCACATCTACACTTTCGTTATAGATTCCCGGTAAAACAAGAATTACATCCCCCGGAGACGAATTATTTATCGCTTCCTGGACGGAGCTGAAATTCGCTTCAGAGCCATTACCCGCAATGATTTCTTTTGCGGATGCAGGCATGTAAACTGCACTTGCGATAAGCGCAATAGCTACTAGAATAATTATTCTGCTTGCTCCCATTAATTCACACCCCTGCTGAACCTGTCTCAAAACTCCATTTAACCCTGTTTTGAGAGTAGCTAGAATTTTGCCTACCTTGCTAGAATTTATTTCCGGTACTATAATCTATTTCCAGTAAGGTACTGACCTAAAAGGAAATGGGGATTTAAACAGGTCCAGTAAACCAATACAAATAAGAACTGTAAAAAACCCTTCCTGAACCTGTGCATTTTAATCTTCTTTTAGACAGCATAACAAAAATAACTAGAAGCGCGTCCATACATTTCAATAGTAGCTATTAACTAAATCAGGCACGAGGATTTTTACAGTATCCTTTACAGTACTCTATAGAAGAGGCTAAGCATACAGGCAGATATAATTATCTTATGACAACTGGAAAAATAAGAGAGATCGGGAGTTGAAGGGGTACGTTTTTTAAATATTGACAGAAAAAAGAAAATAACATATAAAAAATGGGATGGATATAAAAATAAAATGAATAGATAAATTAGGTTAATAAAAAAGTAAAACGAATGTAAAATAAAAAAAATAAGATAGATAACAAGAATTTAAAAGAATAAAAAAGGTAACTATTCAGATTATAGTTAACGGCGCTCCCTTGAGCGCCGCTATAATACCCTCCAAAACAGGTAATCCGTTCTTTCTAATTGTAGAGATGTAAGCTCTAATTCTGCAGAAAGCTTCCGCTCCTTGTGTTGTTCTGAAAGTTCCTGATATCTTCTGCTGTAGTTTCATCATCCTGATATCTCTTTCTGCTTGATTATTCTCAAACGGAACTTTCAAATCTGTCAGGAATCTCAGGATCTTTTCTTTATGTTCTATAAACCTATCCAGCAGAT
>NZ_WJBI01000024.1 GCF_020804225.1 Methanosarcina sp. DH2 | reverse complement strand
CCTAATGGCGCTTTTGTCATAGCACCGTCAATTGCTTGCCATTCCCACTCTAATCCTTTTTTATTATCATACTCAAGAAGACCAGCTTTCCACATAGTCTCAAATAATCCAGCTTTTTGCCATTCCTGAAATCGATCATGGACAGTGCTTGGAGCTCCATAAAATCGTGGCAGAGATTTCCATTGGCAACCAGTACGAAGGAGATAAAAAATACCACTCAGTATTCTCTTATCATCTTTTCGAGGTCTTCCAGCCTTCTTTTTCGGTTTAGAGAGAGGTAATAATGCTTTTATTTTATTCCAAAATTCGTCAGAAATCTCATAGTCTTGTACGTTTTTTCGTCTTACCACTAATCAATATTACCCTAAAATCTAGTTAGTCTACTTTTCGGATAGGCTCTTAATCGGACTATTGATCGGATTATTAATCGGACTATTGATCGGATTATTAATCGGATTATTAATTGGATTATTAATCAGATTAAATCAGATTATTAGCTGGTTTTTTGCATGCCTGTTTATTCAGAATGTGGATGTAGAGAGCTATCAGAAATGGAAAATGAGTGCAAAGTTTAAAATCCAAAAAAGTAAATTTACTGGAAAGTTTTGCTGCCTTTCCAGATAAAGCTGTATATAATTTGTAAGTACTTTGTTCATTAATCCTTTGAATAATCCCTTAAGTGAACCCTTCAGGATTTTTTTGGAAATTCCTTTAGAGAACTTTTTCCGGAAGCTTGTTCGGAGAATTCATTCAGGGCTCGGTCACAGTGATATTAACATTCATTCTGGGCTGCCCGACAACGGTGAAGTTGTAAGCTCCGGTTTCATTGAAAGTATAGGCAAATGAACGCCTGTACACGAGACCTGTGTTCTCAAATAGTTCCTGTTCACTGGTTAAGGTAAAGACTCTCCTCGGGCTGTCCTGATAGTTTATCCAGGCTACTGTTTCGCCTTGTTTAATATCAAGGCTTGAGGGATATGCCCTGTAGTTGTCCAGTCTTATAGTATAGGGAGTTTTCCTTATACTGGACGTGTTAATTGTCGGTCCTTCTTCGGTCTCATTTTCTCCCGTAGTTACTTCTTCTTCAGTTTCAGTTACTACCGGAGTTTCAACTTCCTCAGGAGTTTCAGTTTCTATCGGTGTTTCCGTTTCTTCCGGAGTTTCAATTTCCTCCGGGGTTACTGTTTCTTCAGGTGTCGTGTTTTCTTCCGGGGAGGGCTGATCATTCCCGGTGCATCCCGAGAACAAAACGACTCCTAAGACTAGAAGTAGAACAATAATCTTTGTTTTCATTTTATTCCCCACGTCTTTTTGGTTATGGAGTTAGGAAGTCTATAGAAATAAGTTAAAGTCCAAATAATTTTATTTTAATTTTATTTATGGTATTTTGACTCTCAGATATCTAAATATTTCGAATATTAACTCTTCATTCTTGTTTATTTAATAGCTAATGTTATTTAATCTTAAGTTCTAACTTTAATGGACTTTTTTCTTTTTTAAGCTTTGAAATCTTCATGCATACTTACGTACCTATAAATATATTTTTGTACATTTCTTTTAGTTACCTGCCTGTCAAAGCAAAATTATTAATGAAATTTAAGTGTTTTACTTGCATATAAAGATGTTTTAGACCAGTATAAACACATTTCCAGATAGAATAAAACAGTCCTTTCCTTTAAAATTTTTAATGGCTCTAAACAACCTGCGCAATACCTTCAGGAGAGATAACATCTTCGAATATATTGATTAAGGTAGTTAATATAAAAAAGTAAAGGCTGCCTAAAAATAGCCTATTCTATAAAGGCTTATTCTTCATTTTTACCCGAATTGGCTTTAGTTTGAGCTAGCTTACCAGCAGGAATCGTATTTGCCGTATTTGCCGTATTTGCTCCCCCTGCTGATTCTCTTACTCTACTGTTAGAACTAACTCTGAACCAGGAACCTCTTCCAGCTTAAAAGTGTAGTCTCCGGCTTCATCAAAGGTATATGAAAAGCTTTTCCCGTAACCCAGAACCGGGTCTTCGAAAAGTCCCTCTTCACTTACCAGCGTGAATGAGCGCTTGGGCCTGTTCAGGTTTTTCCAGGTTATAGTTTCCCCAGTGTTAAGCACAAGAGTTTTCGGGTAAAAGTCAGATTCACGTATAAATACTGAATTTTCGGAACTTTGTACTTCTTCTGCCGGCTGCCCGGGAGTTGCTTCCTCAGTCGGTGTAGAAGTTACCTCTTCTTTATCCTGCTGTTCTCTTTCATCCTGTTGTCCTCTTTCTTCCTGCTGTATCTGAGGTTGAGTTTCTCTTTCCGACACCGGAGCTTCTCCTGCAGTTTCCCCGGATTCTCTCACCATAACCGTACCTTCAAGGCCACTTTCCCCCTCTATGCTGAAACCAAAGGTTCCGGTTTCAGTAAAGATATACTCAAAAGACTTACCATAGCCAAGAGAAAAGTCTTCCCATAGATCTTCCTCGCTTACAAGGACAAAAGTCCTTTTCGGCCTGTTCAGGTTACGCCATACAACTGTATCATACTGGTTTACTTCTATTGTTTCAGGACTGAAGGCATTATTTACTAAAACAATATTATGCATCCGAGAAACAGATTCATCCTCTTTAGAGGTGCTGCTCTGATTCATTTTACTGGTTTCGGTAGTTTCCTCCTGAGCCAGGGCCAAAGTTGTCAGGCCCGTAAGCAGGATAAAAATAAGAACTCCCAGTATCCCTAATTTAAATTCCTTATAGGCTACCATCTTTTCCCCCCAATCTGCCATGCTGACGGATAGATATCCGTTTAATGAGTAATATGTGTGGCTTTTTATAAATATCGTATTATTAGAAATCCATTATTTTGCAGAGAGGCAATATCCGACCCGCATTTTGCATAATCACTTCATACACGAAGTACTACACTTATGTTTTTTGCAATCATTTTGCTTTTACAATCATTTTGCTTTTACAATCATTTTGCTTTTACAATCATTTTGCTTTTACAATCGTCCTGTTCTTTCTCACAGGATGTTCCATAAAAGTAAAGCGGCAGTCCCAATGGATGCAATTATACCGAAATTATTTAATGCGAGGGAGAAAAGACTGGCAGAGCCTGAGATTTTTGAAAGCAGTATTTTATTTACAGTACTTATGAGACTTGCAAGCACAGCGGTATTTGCCGCGGTTGCATAAGAGATAGTCCCATCATTCACTGCAAGGAGGGTTACGGAAACTATCACTCCCGAACTGCTGACAAGAGCTCCCAGTGCAGTAACATAAATTCCGACAGTTCCTACGGTGCTATAGGCAAAGTTTCCTATAACGAGGATCAGGGTAAACGCAATGCCGAATTTAAATGCCTGTCCGAGTGAAAAAGGAGACTCAATTTTGAGATCTCCTCCGCCTGTAGGGCATATTTTCTTATTGCGCCTGAGAATTATCACAGCGGATACAAGGATAATTACAAGCTGGGGAGGAAGCATGAGAAGGGTCGTCTGGCCTGTAGGATCAACTATCAGGGCTAGTATAAGGTTCCTGATGAGCATGGAAACATTACAGAGCAGAATCCCCATAAGGATGGGGTCAGCAATACCTTCTGCTCTTTTTGAAAGTCCGGCAAGAGCCCCTGTTGTGGCTTCACTGTTAACGAAACCCCCAAGAAAACCTGAATAGCAGAGACCGCGTTCTGTCCCGAATTTTCTCAGAAGCACATAACTTAAGAAACTGATAAGTGAAACAAGGACTACAATAAGGATCGCTGTCCTCAGGTTTATAAGCCCGAAAAACTGCTTATCCGGCATTACCGGATAGAGAATAAAAGCTATCGCAAGAAACTGAACTGCATTATACAGTTCTTCTTTTGTCAGGTTTCCTGCAAACTGATGGAGAGGCTGTTTCTGAATCAGGAGGAACGATATAACTATGGATGAGACAATTGCATACAGGCCGTAGTCATAGCCGACAAGGACGCCCATAACGAAGATAAAAAAGAGAGTAACCGGGCTTGTTACTCCGATGCGTCGGTAGAGAAATATCTTGGCATAGGTGATTATGCAGCAGATGGCTGCAAAGAAAAGCGTTGCTACGTAAACGAAGCCCTGTCCTGTTGACTCACTCACGAGAGCAACGAGCATACCCGTTATGCAGGTTATGCTGTAAGTTCTTACACCTGCGAAGATCTCATGCTCAATGCCCCTGTGTTCCCTTTCCACGCCTACCATGATACCTATCAGAAAGGCAATGGCAAGTTTTGCCAAGAAATCGACTAAAACCGGATCAAAACCGAACTCGTCAACAACGTTCGTAGCTCAACCTCTCAGATTTCTTTATCTGTACTTCTGCATGCCAGTAGAATAACATCGTTAAATAAATAACAATGTTGATGTAAATTCTATAATACAGGTCAAGACATAATGGAAGAATGCGAAGCAAAAATATAATTCTATAGTAAGGATGTTCTTGCTAATGAATATGCTCCTTAAAGGAGAAAAAGGTTCAGAGTGCATGGAAATTTCAAAAATCTATGCCGATGACTCCGAAAACCTGATCAAACCTGGCTAATAAACAATGGGACAGTTGAAATCTGGCTGATCAAATATGGATAAAGTTTGGGTTAAATCTGGATAAAGCTTACTTTATACTTCCACGAATTCAACCTCGATTGGTTTGTTTTCGGTCTCTTCAATAGTTATAAGAGCGCAAGACCCTTTGCAGGCTTCCCCAGGGTTTACAATAACTGTTTTTCCTACTTTTTCAGTGCCTTTTGCTTCATGGATGTGCCCGCAGACAATGAGGTCAACTCTATCCAGGAACTTCCGGATGGCTTTGCTTCCCACATGCCCGAAGGGGAGTTCGTCTCTGGCTCCATGAGGAGGAGCGTGAGTCAGGAGCACTATTGTCCCGCATTCCTCTGAGTTTTCGGCTGAGCAGACCATCCCTTCGAGGGCGGTTTCGATTTCTTCTTCGGAAAGCTCAAAAGGAGTGTTAAAAGGAGTGGGGTTTGAACCTCCAAGCCCTATAAACCGGATTTTTCCAATCTGCTCGGCTTTTCCATGAAGGCTTACGGCTTTTGACTTCTCAAGGGCTTTGAGAATGCTCCTCTGGTCACAGTTTCCGGGAATTGCAAGCACGGGCTTATCAAACATTTCAGCCAGCTCTTCTACCTTCTCATCGGGTCCGAAATTGGTAATGTCTCCAACTACCACGGCAAGGTCAAAGTCCCCGGCTTTCTCTATGATGTTTTTTATCTTCGAATAGTCCCCATGGGGGTCGGAAATTGCGAGTATCTTCATCCGTATCCCATCCTTATCGTGATCATCTAACTTTATTAACTTTTAATTCCAGGATATTTAACTCTACGATCTTTTAATCTATGATCATTAATTATGATCTTTTAATCTATGATCATTAATTATGACCTTTTAATCTATGATTATTAATTATGATTTTTTAATTTCGGTTGAATTTTTCATACAATATTTTTACATTTTATGTTATGCGTTTTTCTGTGAACATGCACACATGTTTTATATCCCTTACGTAATATACTGCCCCATGCGTGATATCGTTATCATAGGGCACAAAGCAAAGACAAGCGGAGATTTTTCTTTAAATGACCTCCCGGGGTCTGCAGGAAGAATGGATATACTCTGCCGCTGTGTAAGCTCTGCCCTTTTTCTCTCTTTCGGAATGCGCAGGGATGTAAATGTTCACCTGCTTCTTCTGGGGGAACCTGAACCAGGAAAAATTATCAGATTTGAAGGGCTCCACTTGAGATACCTGAACCCCGACGAAAGAAGCAGTGGTTCACTTATCAATAAAGCCCTTCTGAAAAATGCAACCGAACAGGATACCCGGTCCACTCCTGGTGTATGGATCCGCAACGGAGACTTTAAGTCCCTTATAGCTTCTTTTGAAGGGCGTACCCTACTTTATCTCAGAGAAGACGGCGAGGATATCAGGGGACTTGCCAGGGAAATACAGGACCCTGTATTTATTCTGGGCGACCATACAGGCGTTACAGAAGAAGAAGAACAACAACTCCTTGAAGCAGGAGCCAGGATTATCTCGGTTGGTCCCATTTCCCTTCACTCCAATCACTGCATAACCCTTATTCACAACGAACTGGACAGGGTTGAAGCGGAAAGAGGGGAAATTCCGGGAGGAGCCAGCTCTGAAGCTGAAGACTGAGCTGTAGCTTTGTCGTGTTTTAATCCAAAAAGTTATATCTCACTTGCCTGTATCAGGATAGAAACTCATCCTGATGCACCTTTTAGGGCACATGCCTTAAATTTACGCATCTCCTGCAAGACTGCATTTCAGTACTTTCAAATAATCTGTCAATTATCTTCCCTCAAATAATCTGTCAATATTATCTTCCAAAATACTTTCGACACACTCTGTCAATAACTCTTTCAATATAATCTCTCAATACCGTTTTCAACATCACCTTTCAATACAATCTCTTAACATCACCTTTCAATTATCCACTCCAGGTCTATTCCCCGAATAAAGAGCTTAGAGAAAGTGAAACAAAATGGACGTACTTGAAATTTCAAAAAAGATTCTGCACGAAGGCCCTATATGTGACCACTGCATGGGCCGTCAGTTTGCAAAATTATCTACAGGCCTCAGCAACAGAGAACGCGGGCAGGCAATAAAACTCGCCCTTGTCCTGGAAGGGGACCGCATTTACAAAAGTGAGAATGAAGATTCTCTCTTAAAGGAACTTGTTCCCTGCAGCGCCCATGCAAGGAAAACTCTCAGAATTGAGGGTGAGGATGAGCAGTGCTGGGTCTGCCTTGACCAGTTCAAGAAACTGGATTTCTGGGCGGACGAAGCCGTAAAGGCTCTTGAAGGTCTTGAGTACTCAACCTTCCTTGTCGGCACAAAGGTCAGCGGGCTTTTAAGTGAAAACGAAGAGATATTGTGGGCTGAGGCAGGGACTGCCTATGCCGAGCAATTGAAGTCCGAACTTAACCGGGAAGTAGGCAAGAGAATTGCAGAAAAGGTTGGAAAAGAGGTGGATTTTGAAAACCCGGATATTGTAATCACCCTTGACCTTGCAGTAAACAAATTCGAGCTTCAGGTCCGTTCGGTATATGTTTACGGGCGCTACCTGAAAAAGGTCCGAGGAATCCCCCAGACCCGCTGGCCCTGCAGGAAATGCAAGGGTAGAGGTTGCGAGAGCTGCGGGTTTACCGGCAAACAATATCCTGAATCCGTAGATGAGCTTATCAAGGGTCCTGTTATTGAAGCATTTGAGGCTGTTGATACGGCTTTCCATGGTTCGGGCAGGGAAGATATAGATGCCCTTATGCTCGGAAGCGGCAGGCCCTTCGTAGTAGAAGCAAAATCCCCTTTAAAGCGCCAGGCTGATCTTGAAGCACTCACTGCGAAAATTAATGAAAATGCTGCAGGAAAAGTTGAGGTAAGAGACCTTCGCTTTGTTGAAAAAGGCATGATTGAGACCCTGAAAAGCTCAAAGGCGGATAAAACTTATAAGCTTAAAGTTACATTTAAAGAGCCTGTTTCAGAGGAAAAGCTTAAATCCTGCCTTGAGTCTTTGAGTGGCACAGAGATCGCCCAGCAAACCCCAAAGCGTGTGGTTCACAGGCGGGCAGACCTCGTCCGGAAAAGGTACGTGCACAGCATCACGCTTGACAGGTTGACAGATGAAGGTTATGCATATATAACTGTAAACTGTGAAGGCGGACTATACGTTAAAGAACTGATTTCCGGGGATGAAGACCGGACAAACCCGAGCCTGACAGGGCTTTTAGGAGTCCCTGCGCTTGTGGAAGATCTTGATGTGGTTAACGTCGAAATTTAAGCCCCAAAAATCTGAATCCCAGATAGCTAAATCTGCCTTAAATAACTAAATAGATCTAAAAATAGATTTAAAAATAAATCTAAAAATAAATCTGAAAATAGACATTAAAAAGTTTAATCGATCTAATCTAAATCAATCTGGATCAATCTGAATCAGTTTCATTAGCCGGTCGAGCCACAGGGAAAGAGTGGCTTAATGAACGGTTCATTTAAATAACATCCATCTTATTTAGAGGAAAATCAATTATTAAACAGAAACTTTATTAAAGAGAAATTAATCGAGCATCTAACGGAGGAACATGCGATGACAAATTCCCACGGTGAAAAACGCTGCACAAGGTACAAATTACAGAAGACGGTTCGTGAAAGAGGAATTTCCCCTGTAGTCAGGGCAATCCAGGAATTCGAAGCAGGGCAGATGGTCCACATTGACATCGACCCAAGCATCCAGAGAGGTATGCCAAATCCTAAATTCCAGGGTTCTACAGGAAAAGTCATAGGACAGCGCGGCCGTTCATATGTGCTCGCAGTCCGCAGCGGAAACGCAATGAAGGAAGTATTTTCTCTTCCTCAGCACCTGAAACCTCAGAAGTACTGATTCCGAGCAAGGCAATTAGGTTTTTACAACCTAATCTTCCCTTTTATTACGGAGTTTAAGGTATGCAGGTCTCCAGCCGGAGGTTTGAAACCCTAACAAAATATTCCGATAAGTGACAGCCTGAGTAACTGCCCGGTAAAGGATTGAACGTAACAGAACTGATATCCCGTAATAACCTTCTAAAAGGGCACGCTTAAAAGGGGATCTGAAATAACTGCTTTTTAAAAATTAGTTTCTTATCCTGGTAAATGAACATCTATAATTATATATCATTTGTATACCATATAGCTGAGATAGTTCAGGATAACGTTATTCAAAACAGTTCCGGCTTACCGGGCGCATGCCGGGTACTTGTACTTAAAGGCAGAAAACACTGGCGTCAGGAATCAGAGTTTACAATAAAACATTAAACAGGTTGCTCTGTAAGGAAATACAACTACCTGAAACTTTTAATTTGAAAGAGTGTATTCCAATGATAATTAAGGAAGTCCTCAACGAAGAGTTATTGACATTGGCCGAGGTCAAGGATATACTTTCCGGGATCGCTGACGAGCGCAGAGAGCAGGGGCTCGAGGTTGCATACAGTTTCAGAAAAGCCCTGCACCATGCGGAACAGTTCTCAAAAATTAGCGGGGAAAAGTCAAGAGAACTTGTTAATAAGTTACTTGAACTTGAAAAAATGAGGCCCGTTATTGCAATCAGGATAGCGGATATCCTGCCTCAATCCAGAGATGAACTCAGGTCAATCTATGCGAAAGAAAAGTACACCCTGAGCAATGAAGAGCTGGATCAGATTCTGGACTATGTATTCGCGGCTATGGAATAATTAAAAAGTAAAGAGAATAAGCTATATAGCAGTTTATCTTGTTATTCATGAGGGAAGTGTCCGAAATCTGGTTAGAGTACTTTAGAGTATCAGGGAGTATCCTGACCTGAAGAATTTAGCTCAGAAGATTCTCATAGTTCTCCAGATTCCCGAACCTGAGAATACTGAGGTACAGGTCAGTCTCCAGTTTCCGGAAGCTGATGCTCGGGGAATGGTTCACAGGTCTGGTATCCATAGAAGGTCCCGAACCAGATAGAAGAGCTGAAAGAAGCTATGTACATCCAGGTTGAGCCCTGGACATGAATAAGATTTAATGGGGTTTCATATTTATCGATAGGATGGGTGCTGATGAAAGTAGAGAAGTCGCAATCAGGTGGACCGTACACTGGCAGATCGTCTGCCGAAAGACCTTCTTCTGGCGGCAGACGGCCGACAGGCAGACCGCAATCTGAAAGGCAGTCAGAAAGAGCTCCGCGCTCATCCGGAAAATCTATGGAAAGTTCGCAGGACAGGGAGGAATATGTATGGGTGCTCGATTATCTTCCCTACGGGAAATCCGTTGACGGTACGACAGCATTCCAGAAAAAACCTCTTGTGCAGGCTGTAGGGGATAAAAAGTTTACTCTTATGGAACTGGTCCCCAAAGCCGGCGTAGTTCCTGAAATCCAGTCCAGGGTTTACATAGGGCCCGGGGACAGGAATGAAATAGACCATGTAAAGCAGAGGATCGGGTATTCTGACCTTACCACAGGAGCCAATCTGGAACTGCCCTTCATCCTCGAAGCCTGTGTCAGGCACACAGAAGAAAGGTTCGTAAAGTTCTTCAACGATGCCCACTCCATCACAACCCGCCTGCATATGCTTGAACTCCTTCCCGGGATTGGAAAAAAACTCATGTGGTCTATCATTGATGAACGCAAGAAAGGAGAGTTTAAGAGCTTTCAGGATATCCGCGAGAGAATCCCGAGCCTTCATGACCCTGCTAAAGTAATTTCTCACAGGATAGAAGAAGAACTCAAGGATGATTTCATCAAGTACAGGCTGTTCACCACTCCTCCCCGCCGCCAGGGCCCGAATGATCGGTGAATCCCTTTTCTTTCTATTTTTTTCTATATCTTCTGCCTGTCTGGCTTCTTAACTTTCGGCTTTTGAAAATTCATCTGCGGAGTCTACCTATCTACAGTTTACTAACTTTAACTAAATCGGTTTATTTACTTTAATTTATGTTCCTTAATTTAATTCAAACAAAAAATTTTACAGGATATTATAAAATATTATACAAAACTACAAAGTGCTCTGCAAAATTCTTAAATTCACTTTTAAAGCAATTGTAACGTGAATTAAAGTACCTAGATAACACTTACAAAGAAATGTAGCAATTTATACAGTGGTTAAAAAATATTATAAATATATAAAAACCTTAAAAACGCTTACTTTATTCAGGAGGTTTCAGCCCTGGTTCGTTCTATTCTTAAAAAGTACAATATAAAAGGAGGCACCTTTGACCAGCACTTCCTCATTGACACAGGCTACCTGGACAGGATAGTTGCTGCTGCTGAGCTAACTGCTCAGGATACGGTTCTTGAGATCGGTGCAGGAATCGGAAATCTTACCGAAAGGCTTGCAAGGAGCGCAAAAAAGGTGATTGCAGTCGAGCTTGACCCTCCCCTTATTTCAGTCCTGCACGACCGTTTTGATGCTGTAGAGAATATAGAGATTATAGAAGGTGACGCCCTGAAAGTCGATTTCCCTGAGT
Organism: Methanosarcina sp. DH2; assembly: GCF_020804225.1. Classification (GTDB taxonomy): domain Archaea; phylum Halobacteriota; class Methanosarcinia; order Methanosarcinales; family Methanosarcinaceae; genus Methanosarcina. The sequence goes on along the minus strand of NZ_WJBI01000024.1, from coordinate 37,021 downwards.
TTGACAAGGTCGTTTCAAATCTCCCTTATTCCATCTCCTCGGAAATTACCTTCAAGCTCCTGCGCTATAAATTCGAACTTGGGATTCTTATGTACCAGTATGAGTTTGCAGCACGCATGGTATCTCCTCCGGGCTGCAAAGACTACTCCCGCCTCACGGTCGATACATATTATTTTGCCGATGCTTCCATTCTCATGAAAGTCCCAAAAGGCGTTTTCCAGCCAGCGCCTGAAGTCGATTCCGCAGTCGTCAAACTGATCCCGCGCCCTGCCCCCTTCGAGGTTCGCGACGAAGCCTTCTTCCTCGAATTTGTTACTGCAGTTTTCAGCCAGCGCCGGAAAAAGCTGAGGAATTCAATCCTGAACACAAATTATAAGCTCAAAATCCCGGATGTCAAAGAAGTTGTAAACCAGCTTCCTGAGGATTTCATGAACAAAAGAGCTGAAAACCTTACTCCTGAAGAGCTTGCCAGCGTTGCAAACATGATTTATGACCTTAAATCCCGATAAATTATGGTTGAAATAGAGTATAAAAATACCCGGGTCAAACTCGGAGCCTCAGACCTTGTCTACGAGCCAGCAGAAGACTCCTTTTTGCTTGCCGACGCCGCCCTTGAAGAAGCAGAGCCAGGCATGCGCATCCTTGAAATCGGGGCAGGCTCAGGCTTTGTATCTGCTGTTCTTAAGGCAAATGTTAAAGGCATCCGCGTACTTGCAACCGAGATCAACCCCCATGCTGCCAGATGTGCAAAAGCAAATGAGGTTGAAGTAATCCGTACCGACCTCTTCAGGGGACTGAAGCCAGGGAGCCAGAAAGCCTCTTTTGACCTTATCCTCTTCAACCCACCCTACCTTCCCACTTCCGAAGAAGAGAAAGTCCCTGGCTGGTTAAATTATGCTTTTGACGGTGGAACCAGCGGAAGGGAAACCCTTGATAGATTTTTCGATGCTGTCAGGAACTACCTGAAACCCGGAGGGAAAATTCTGGTGCTAATCTCTTCCATTACAGGGCTTGAAGCTGTAAAAGAAAGGATGATAAAAATGGGCCTTGAGGTCGATGTTGTACTAAGAAAAAAAGTTTCATTTGAGGAATTAATGGTAGTCCGAGGAAAACTTCTGTAATCCACCTTTGACCCCTGAAATCGTTTTTAACCTCTTATTACAGTAATGCCTCCTCCAGCCAGTCTAACAGGCCTTCAATCTCCTTCACCGGGTGGCTGTACCAGGATATTAGATTTGCAATTTTGTTAATAAGTCATCATGAGCGCAGTTCATTGCTTAAACCCGTCAATTAGTCTGCTTGAGCGAGCGAAGCGAGTGAAACAGACCTCGTGCTCCCGAAGCGAAACGCGGGAAGCGAAACGCGGGAAGCGAATCCGGATATAACCGGGCGTCCCTGTAATCATATATAGAACAAAACCCAATAGTATGAGCATTATGACCCCCATAAACAGGGAAAAACCCATTTACCCGAAATTTATCGTAGGTATAGAACCACCAGCCGGAAGAACCGAAAAGGCTCTCTGGTTCATTTTCCGGGGCCGTGACATTCTTCTTAAAACTCATAAAAACCCCGGAGCAATTCCCAGGCTGCTGGACGTCAGGGAACTTGGGCTTCCTGCGGTAAGGGAACAGTATCTCGGTGTGCTTGAGGGAACGCACTGTTTTTCTATTGAACTTCCCGCGGATGCGAAAACTCCTGAGGGGATGGAATTTGTTGATCTCAGGCAAGCACACTCCGAAATCAGTGAGGGATGCTTTGAGCTTGTAAACAAAGCAGTGCAGGTAATGGAATGGGACAGGACAAACCAGTTCTGCAGCAGGTGCGGAACAAAAACTATGCAGAAGCCGGGAGAAAGGGGTAAGGAATGCCCAGAGTGCGGAGAGCTTTTCTATCCAAGAATTTCACCCGCTATAATTGTGCTCATAAGAAATGGAAATAAAGTCCTGCTCGCACGGTCTCCGGGCTTCCCTTCTGGAATGTACAGCCTGATAGCCGGCTTTGTCGAGCCAGGAGAATCGGCTGAAGCAGCGGTTGCCAGAGAAGTCTGGGAGGAAGTCGGCATAAGAATAAAAAACATTACTTACTTCGGGACGCAGGCATGGCCTTTTCCTAATTCTCTCATGATCGGTTTTACAGCAGAATATGATTCAGGAGATATCAAGCCTGACGGGTTTGAAATTGAGGACGCAAAATGGTTCTCAGCAGATGAACTGCCTGTACTTCCCGGAAAGATCAGTATTTCAAGAAAACTGATTGACCATTATCTCAAAGAAGAGGGGCTGGAAGTTTAAGAGCTGTATTGATAATTTTTTCAAATTTTATTCATCCTGCTGATCTTTTTTTATTCTTTTTTATCGTTTCTATCTTTTTTTCTGCGGAGGCATTTGCAAGAGGACAGCTACGCCTCCGGACATTACGGCAGTAGATTTTAGAGCTACTGATTTAACTTTTGTTCTGGAAAACTTTTCTTTATATTTGGGAATCATAAAAGATAATAAATTAATATGGTCATAAAAAGAAATATAAATAAGTGAAATAAGATAGACAAGTAATTTTATTTAAGAATATAGAATAAAAGAAGTATGTTACTAACTGACAGAAAGCGTAATGGAGTAAAAATATAGTGATCAAAAAGAATGCAAAGTTTATACTGCAAATTGCTATTTCAACTGCTATTACAACTATAATTCTATTAGTATATTTTTATTTTGCACATGGTTTACCTGCTGCTCACGAACTGGAAATAGCAAATGTCGTATCTGTGCAAATTATGCAGGGAAATGAAACCATTACTCTCACTGATGGTGAAGATATTGAGCAAGCTGTCAATGTTGTAAAAATATTAAGTTTTAGATTTGGAGAAGCTAATGGCGGACCTGCAGATATGATGTGCACATTTTATCTTGGAGATGGTTCAAAAATGGAAATAGGAGCAAATAATGATACCATTTTTAAGAATGGCAGGCAATATGCTGGTGTGAATGATTCATGTCGACTTTTTGGAAACTTAATGCAAGGTATTTTCTTCCCCGAAACACTGCAGGATGAGAAACTGTATAATTAACGAATGAGCTAATCCCAAAACTTGATTTAACCGCATTATTTATTGGGGTAGGCTTATTATAAAGAAAATCCCCATGCTATCAATTGTTTTTAATGTCCATTAATTCATCATCTGAAAAAGCGAGATCATGATGATGTCTCATACTGGTTAATGAATCGTGACCTGCCATAAACATACAGTTGACTCAAGAACCCGGAAGCAATTAACCACGACTTCAACGTTTTTCTACTTGACTTAGAAAGACCGTCAGGGTTTATGCCTGCAGATATAGCCCACCTCTTAAGGTTCTTTTATTCTAGGTACTTCCTAAGGGAGGTTTACGGGCCTGCCAGAAGTCCTTTAATAGATAATGGAACATGGAAAAGGAAGAAGGTGAATAGTTCTTTCTAACTGCCTTCTTTTATGTTTCTTTTATGCTTCCTCTAGCAAATGGATGATGTTTCTTTTTTCTTCAATAGCGAGCCCGTAAAGAGTTCTAAAGAGTCTATTATATGGATGCCCTAAAAACAGTAATAGACGAAGCTATACCCTCTAAAAAGTATTTCTTTTCATATTTTTAGTTTTCATTGATGCATAGATTTTATAGCAAAACCTGTGCGTTTTATAAATTTTAGCTTCGAATGTAATTTTACAGAAAATTAGGGACACTGCCTCAAAAAAATAGATTTTTTAATTTCTTTGGTAAATATCTACAAAAAATATTAATAGATTTAAGAATTCTACCTTTGATAAATGTCTAATCCAAACATCTTAAATGATATAGCAAGTAGAAATATAAAAGAAAAAAATGAAAATTGTTTTCTCTCCAATCAGGAAGAAGTTCACTATGATTCAATTATATTATTAGAAATGTTTTACATCGAAGACTTTAATCTTCTTTTCGATGGATTGGATCTATTATATGCAAATTTGAATGGTTACGAGAAGTCTAAATTGAATTATAGAGATATACTTCAAGCTGATGAAAAAAATGCATTTCGAGGATATTTATATCTTCCACCTATTGTTAATTCAAATCTAAAAGATCATCGGTTTTTTCCAAAGCCTGCTTTTCTAGATTTGGGCGACGACATTGATGGAATCAACATAACTCTACAAGCTACTCTTCCATCTACAGTTACTTTACAAATACAGGTGAGTTTAAATCCGAATATTTCTGACAAAATAAATAGTATAATATATACTTACCATGAGGAAATCAAAGAAAAAAACACAGTTTTTAATTCCGAAATTACCATTCATCATTTACCTTATCTCATCAAAAAGAAAGAAATAATTGGCATTAAAGAAGATCTCAAAAATCAAATTATAATATTTTTATCAGCATATTTTAAAGGTATTTTTTTCACACAAGCTAAGAAACACATTTCATATGTCCCATCTATTGATTTATTTTCTCTAAACTATCCTGAAAAATCAGAAGACACTCTTAAGTGGTTATCGGATAATCACTATTTTTTTAGTTGTCTCGATATTTCAGTCCCTTGTATAAATGCATACAAATATGAAAATTATCTTTTTCTACCGACCTCTTTAAACGACTGTGCACTTTTTCCGAGTTATTCAATAATCGCGGATCGCCAAACAGCAAATGCTGATAATATGTATTTTGACATAAAAACTTCGATTCAACATCCTTGATAATTACTCATTTGAGTTGTTAGCTTTTAAAAGATGGTTAGAGATTGAGGAAAGAACAGGTACAGAATTAAATTTGTTAATATCTAAAGAATCAGAATACGTTGCTAATAATCAGTTTAAAAAAGCAATTATAAATAGAGAAGAGATTACTAAATACCTTTTTTATTTCGAAAGGTTTAAAATAGAAATTAATATGTTTGATTCTATGCTTGTTGATGATTGTCCGGCATTTGAATCATTGGACAAAAAAAATAGATTTTTATTTAGAAACGTTATGACAAAAATTAAGCGTCATATAAATTATATTGATGAATTTGTCAATACCTTGAATCGCCACTCTGATAATATATTAGCATTGAAAAATATCGAGTACAATAAAAATGTACAAAATTCTGTATTAAGATTAACCTATTTAATAATTATTATTAGTATTGTACAAATTATTTTATCAATAATCCAAATGAAGTCTAACTGATATATCAATTAAAGAACAAAAAAGTCATAGAGAATTTCGATTTACCTCCAATTTCAACAAATTGATTATATACCCTTTATGAGCAATCTGCCAAAAAACGAGGTTTAGCGAAGTCCTCCATAATATGTTCTTCCCTAATATCTTTCTGATCTCCTTCGCATTCATATTAAATTCTCCTTCTCTCACCCTATCTTATTAAAAGGAGCAACAGGTTTTACCTACTCATAAATTTTATGCGAGAGGTGGAACTCAACCCATAAAATCTTTAGATTACAGTTTCAGGGAATTCGCATGCTACCAGAATTTATAATTTTTTCAAAAACTCATCTCTGCATCAAAGTTGCGCTGGCGCACCCCGCTGCAAGCAACGGGGTATGTTCGCGCCACCGCTCCAAATTCCGTTAAAGGAGATAATATCCCTAAACAATTTAGTTTGAGCAGAAGTTAACAACCAAAAAATGGGATTGATAAATCATATTATCATTAACGGTTACCGGGGAAGTTTTCCATCCCCGCAGCAAGCTAGCGGGGTATGTTCGCGCCACCGCTCCAAATTCCGTTAAAGGAGATAATATCCCTAAACAATTTAGTTTGAGCAGAAGTTAACAACCAAAAAATGGGATTGATAAATCATATTATCATTAACGGTTACCGGGGAAGTTTTCCATCCCCGCAGCAAGCTAGCGGGGTATTCGACTGAAATAAATAACTCAGATGCCCGTCTAAAGTCCATAGCTTTTCTTTTTCCTTCGGCTTATCATTTGGTATAGAGTCTGATTCTTGCAGACTCTCCGGAGAGTCCCCGAAAAAAACGCTTTCGCGGTTTCTTTCTGGAAAATTCTTTTACCTTCTTTTGTAACTACACTGACCCGAACCCAGACCCCCCGCGGTTCATACCTCTCCGAAGCCTGCCCGCCTGCATCCCTGGGGAATAACAGATTCAAGTTTACTGTGAACATGCCGGAACTCGCCTGTCTCGCATGGAGCAGGCGGGAATCAAGAATATAAATTCAATAGAGGTGAAAAAATTCAACTTCAAAATCCTAAAAAATTTGTAACTATTCAGATTATAGTTAACGGCGCTCCCTTGAGCGCCGCTATAATACCCTCCAAAACAGGTAATCCGTTCTTTCTAATTGTAGAGATGTAAGCTCTAATTCTGCAGAAAGCTTCCGCTCCTTGTGTTGTTCTGAAAGTTCCTGATATCTTCTGCTGTAGTTTCATCATCCTGATATCTCTTTCTGCTTGATTATTCTCAAACGGAACTTTCAAATCTRTCAGGAATCTCAGGATCTTTTCTTTATGTTCTATAAACCTATCCAGCAGATTCCTTGCTTTAGTTTTTGGATTATTTCCACGTTTTCCTTGCTTTTCAGGATTTAGAGATTGTGGATTTTCTTCAATTCCTTTAATTATGATAGCATCGAACCTTTCTTCCAATGCTTTAATTTGCTCAAAATCCAGTTCTTTGACTTGCTCCTTGCATTCGTCGGTATACTTTTTCATCTCAGTGAGCAGTTCATTCATTTCTTTAGCCCACTGCTGTTTATAGTTTTCTTCAATTCCAGCAAGTTCTCTCTGTAAATGAGCATTACAGAGARCATGATCACAGTCATAAATGTTGTAAGGTTTCCATCCGTCGTGAACTGCTACTCCCTTRAACTCCAGAAGAATTCCCATAGCATTTATYGCCTCTGCTCCTCTTTTTGAGTGAGGAAAATAACATGTGTATTTATCATTAGAAGCTACATGAAGCCAGTGCCTTTTTCCTTCGATCTTCATACCAGTTTCATCAAAATGGACAACAGGAGAAATCATTAATTTCTCCCGAATAACGCTTTCAAATTCCTCTAAATTCTGAAAACATTCTCTTTCTGCTCGAATTATCGTAGCAGGACAGATTTTTATTCCCATAATATCCTCAAAAAATTCAGAAATCCTTTCATAGGGGATAAAATGGTGATTTTTACAGTAAATAGCTGAAGCTAAGATATTAGGACCATATTGAACTGGATATTTTACTGATTCAGGAAAAACAGCTTTATTTATTCTTCCACAGTAAGGACAGGTCTTAATCTGACTTTTGTGTTCTGTAACAATTAGATTTACAGGAGGAATATCAAAGACCTGTCTTTTCTCWTGGGCTTCAACTTCAACATTCTCAAGAGTATGGCCACATTCTTTGCAGCAACTCAAAGAATGTTCTATTACCTACTCAGGATCATCAACCATATCAAGAGTTGTTCCTGGGTGACCATCTTGACCTCCAGGTTTCTTCCCGCTCTTTTTACGGAGACTCTTAGGATTAGGTTTCTCCTTGACAAAAAAATCAGTGGAAGGAGGGCGGCTGCTGTTATAACTGTTTTGGTTTAAACGAGATTCTAAGACTATCAACCTTTCAGTAAGTTCTTTAATTTGAGTTTCAAGACTCACAATGTAAGCAATAACTTCAGGGTTTGAAGCACACAAAGCAAGAATCTCTTCACGTGTAAGCATGATAACGAAACAAAATAGAATTCAATTTATATCCAATTTTTCCTCGAAAAGAGGAAAAATTGTAGCCTTTAAAAGGCTGCCTGAATAGTTACGCTCATTCTAATGTTTCATGTATACTTCTCCCTATCCTTGGAAGCCACATTTTAATCCACAATTAATAGGACGCTTCAGACAGCTTTTCTGGTGGCCCATCAAAAGAATGAACTAAATGTGAATACGAGACTTGAAAATGAGTGGTGTGAATGCGTATTTAATTCCATTTTGCGTTTACGCATACAGTTTTTTATGTCACTTTTACTTTCTGACTTTTATTTTTGGCTTTTTCTTTTTCTTCTTCTTTCTTCTTTTTGGGAAAGGCCGCTCTCCTGCGTCGAGCGTGACAAGAACGACATAAAATAGCGAATAATGTTACACGGCCTAGAGAGATCCATAAATTAGTCTGCTTAAGCGAGTGAAGCGAGTGAAACGAACTGCAGGCTCCCGAACTGCGATTCGGGTGGGGCAACTAAAGCATCTATTTTTGGGTCTTACTTTAGGGGGGAAGAGATACCAGAAAGTGACATTGACGTCCTGGTCAAGTTTGCAGAACGGAAAAGCCTGCTCACTCTGGTGAATATAGAACTGGAGCTTTCTGAGTACCTGGGCATAAAATTCATCTTGCTTACTGGAAAATCGATAAGTCCTTACCTGATTGATGGAATTAAAAAAGAAGCCAGAGTGATCTCTAAATGAAAAAGAGCCACCCGTTGCTTTCTTATTCGTTTATTCTCAATATTCAAAAACAGCTTCAATCGACGATTCTGCCAGTTTCAGAACATCTTCTTTAAAGGCAAACAGATTCTCAAAAACAGCTGAGTTTTGACCCTTCAAGAGTTCCTGCTTTACCCTCTCACCCACGATATCATCGCTTCCTGGCACAAGCCTGAGAATAACCGATCCCGGAAAGGTTTTTGGTTCGCAGGTAACATTATCGCAGTCTCCGTCAGTGATTCCAATAATCGGGATCCCAAGCCTGTAGAGGATATCTCCTGCAATAGCTGTGGTGTCGTCTCCGACTGTAACCGCAAGTTCAGCCCCGGAAACCAGTTCATAGGTATTTTCGGCGGTGTGGTCTATAAGCACAACTTTTCCTGGCACAACTCTTCCTGTCCCGACTCTGGAGGTGGAACCTGATTTTCGGGCAACAGCGTTTTGTTTTTTGGCATCCGGGAGTGAAGAGTCGTTTCTTCGAATATCCCCGCTTTTTATCCAGGCTCCGACGAGGTCAACAGGATTCCTTTTTTCGTAATTATGGAGTTTTTCGAGCCCGTGGTCCTTTATTTCTCCGCCTTCGATTGCGGTAATGAAGCCGTTTTCGGAGATTATTCTTATTTCTGAGGACAGGGCTTTTCCGATTACAATCCCGTTTACAAAGATATTCTCCCCGGGAAGAACTCCTGAGATTTCGCGGTTGACTCGGGTTTTTCCGTCATTCGAGCAGGTTTCTATGGAAATCGGATTGTAAAAAGGCAGGGGTTTTTCGGCAGGGATCTCAAGGGCTTCTGAGAGTTTTTCAATGCATCTGCCGGCTTTTTTGTTCAGGGGAATGAGTTTTCCGGAAGGGAAGCCAGGGCTTTCGATATGGACCAGTGGCTTCTTGTCAGGTTCTTTCAGGCGGGAAGCGACCTTTGACCCGAAAACCCTGCCGGTTTCGAAAGTTTTTCCTCTGTTAAGCAGGCAAACAAGGTCTGAAGTTTCAAAAAAGAATTCAATGCAGGCGCTCGGCTTCAGGTGCCGGCTTATATCTATAACATTTTCAAGCCCTGCATCTAGAATAGCTGTCTTTCCCATGGTCCCGCAAAGTTCTGCTTTTACTTTGCCAAGGCTGGAAAGCTTTTCCAGAACTATTTCCGCTTCTCCCGAATCGATTACTTCGGGCCCGTGGATTACCAGGCTGATCTTCATTTCTTACTTGCTTTTAATTGAGAGGTACATATTAATGTGACCCTTTAATTAATGTGACCCTTTTACTACACAGGTATGCTTCGGCGTTACTCCTTTTAAAGTCCTCCTCTTCGGATTTACTCTTTTTATTATACCTGTCTTAGCTGGTATCTATGTTACTCCCTGATCATTATCGAAAATTACATTACGCATTGTTACGTTTTGAAAAAAACATAAGTGGACACGAGGTAAAAAGATGGCTGATGTAAAAATTACCTGGCTTGGGCATGCTGCTTTTTTGCTCGAAGCCGAAAAGAAACTGCTGATTGACCCTTTTATTTCCGGAAACCCGAAAGCTCCTTGCAGCCCTGAAGATCTTGACCCGGATATAATAGCCGTAACGCATGGGCACAGAGATCACCTGGGAGATACTATCGCGATTGGCACCCGGACAGGCTGCAGGATCATTTCGATCCATGAGGTTGCAAACTACATAAAATCAAAAGGAGTCTTTGCCGAAGGCATGAATAAGGGAGGCACAATGGAAGTTGAAGGTGTGACCCTTACCATGACCCATGCACTTCACTCTTCCTCAATCGATGCTTCAGGCTTCAGTTTCGACGGAGGCAGCCCGGCAGGGTTTGTGATAGGTATTGGCGGACGTTCCATTTATCATGCCGGGGATACGGGTGTTTTCGGGGACATGCAGCTTATCGGAGAACTCTACAAGCCCGAAATAGCCCTGCTGCCCATAGGGAACAGATTTACCATGGGTATAAAGGAAGCCGTAAAAGCCGTAGAATTAATAGAACCTGAGGTTGTCGTGCCGATGCACTATAATACCTTTGATGTTATCAGGCAGGACCCTGAAGAGTTCAGAAAAGCTGTAGAAGCAAAAGTTGACACGAAGGTAATTATCATGAAACCCGGGGAATCGATCGAGCTCTGATTTGGTCGGGCTTTGATTTTCAGGGATTTTTTTCTCAATAAAAATGAAGTGGAAAAAAGTAGAAATCCGGGGTTTCAGATCCCCAGTTTCGTTCTCTTTTCCATTATGTGCTGTTCTATCCCGTCAACTGCCTTTACGGTGTCTGTTTCCACATTCAGGACTCCACCTGTAACTTTCCGGCAGTCTTCTGTCAGCAGTTTGACCAGGTTCGGTGCCCCGGTAATGGTCGGGACAGGGTTCACATAAGTGTAGAGCCCGAGAGCCAGGGCAAAGATAGCATCTATTGTGGCTTTCTGCTCCATGTATTCGGGAGCTGCTGCAGCTACCGGCAGGTCAGGGACAGGAGCGCCCAGGACTGCGGAAATAGCTCCGAGAAGGTCGGCAAGCCTGCCAGTATCCGTACATGTCCCGTAGCTGAGCACAGGTGGGACTCCAAGGACTTCACAAACTGCCTTCAGGCTATCTCCTGCATACTCCCTGGCTTCGGGACTGCAGAGGCCTGCCACCTGCATAGCTCCGTTCCCGCAACCCATGGACAGGACAAGGATATTCCTTTTGATCAGTTCTTTTACCATGGCAACGCTATGCACGTCCTGCCCGTAGTCCCTTAATGTTGTGCAGGAGACCATCCCGACCACACCTTTGATTGCACCGCTTTTTATGGCGTCGAGCAGGGGGTCCAGGGTGCCTCCGAGGGCATCAAGGATGCTTTCGGTTGAAAAGCCGACGACTGCTTCTTTTACCGGAAGATTGGGCACAGGTTCCCCTGAACTTTCTCGGTTTTTGAAGTTTTCAATTGCCATATTCAGAAGTTTTGCTGCCTGCTTATCGGCTTCTACCGGGTTGTAGTTCAGGCGCTCGTTGATGCCTTCAAAGGCCACGAGTTCGCTTACGGGCATGAGTTTGAACCCGTATTTTTCGGCGTAGAGAGGGGCTACCGGGAGCGAGCAGTTCATGTCTGCAGCAAAAAGGTCCACACTTCCGCTTGCGAGCACCGCTTCCTGGGAAATCCAGTTGCCGGTAAAACCATAGAAGACATCGTCCTCCTCCCACCTCTGGATCATTTCCTGCCCGGTTTCGATGCTGGCAATGACCCTCAGTCCTTTTGCCCCGGATGCTTTTGCTTTTTCCTGCCACTCGGATTTTCTGGCGAGCTGGACCATGGAAAAGCCAAGGAAAGGCTCATGCCCGTTCGGGAGCACATTTATGTATTCAGGGTCCAGCACCCCCAGGTCTACCCTCATATTGTGGGGCTTTGGAATTCTGAAAAGGATGTCCTGGCAGTACTCGTTTACAAGCTGGCTCTGGTATGCCATTGCAACTCCCAGGCGCATCGCTTTCAGTGCAAGGCTTACGTAATACCCGTCTACATTTGTCAGGCAGGAACTTGTGGAGAGCATCATTTCCCCGTATATCCCGCCCGGGAATATTCCCAGTTCTTCCCACCTTTTCTTTCTTTCCGGAGGGGCAAGAACCTCGACAATCCTGCTTGGCTCGTATGAGGGCCTGTTAAAGTCCTTTTCCACAAAATCACAGAGGCGAAGAGCAATTTCGGAATCATTTCCAAGGGTCTCTATCCCAAGCCTGCCTGCAAATGTCCTCAGTTTCTCAGGTTCCCTGATGCTGTAGGGGGTTTTGCGCTTTGCGGTTTCCCTCAAAGTCCGGATGGTCTGGTCTGTATGGTAGTGATAGGTCGAAGCCCCCATTACGTTCCTGAGCAGCATCATCCTCATTGCCATCCCGTCGGCAGTGATCCCGCATACTCCCCTCTTGTCCTTTTCAGCGTCCGAACGACAGGGACCATTTGAACACAGGTCACAACGGGCTCCTGCCATACAGAAAGTGCATCTCCTGTCCGGGACTCCCCCTATTCCCTGAGCCTCATAACGGTCCCATACATTTGTTATATTATCTTTCTTTATCCGCTCATACATCTTTTGAACGGACTCGTGATAGGAAATCCTTTCTTTGTCCATAGTTATTACTCCCGGGTTAACTGCAATTCCTTTCTTCTTATCTCACAGATAAGTAGGTCCCCCCCAGGCATTACATTTATAAACATTTTCTTATGAAGCAGATATTCATCAGTAAGCCTGTTTGCAGTTATCAGTATATAAGCGCAGGAATTATTTACAATTAATTAAAAGCAGGATGGCTGCCAGGGCTGAAAGTGTGCTGACTGTTAGAATTAGAAGTGTGTTGACTGTCATACTGCATTATACCGAATCTGAGAAAAGGTAATGAAAAATAAGCTAACCCCGGAAGATACAGAAAAAAAGACTAACCTTGGAAGGACAGAAAATAAGCTAATAACGGAAGGCACAATAAGAACGGACTAGGCTGTGCCCGCGTTCATTTTTTGTGCCTTCCATGGTTGTGGAACTTATGCCTTACTCAAAGTTCTACCTTACTCAAAGTTCTACCTTACTCAATATTGTTTATATATACCTTATAATTGTGGCCGTCCTCAACCCGGAAAGTAATTGATTTGTCCTGTTCCGTTTCATAGTCGAGGAACACGTCGAGTGTAGTATCGTAGACCTGTGTACTGTTTCCTACGGTTATATTTACGTTTACAAGAGCGGGAGCACCATTTGTATGTGAGTCGAATGCAAGAAGTTCCTCGCTGTATTGCAGGTTTTCAAAACTTGCATCATATGTATTGCGGCTTATCTGGTTGTATTCGTAAAACGACACTATGGTCATGTTGTTTGCGTAGTAGTTATCTACCCAGTCCCGGAACATTGAGCGGCTTATTGAGTATTTTATTGCAGGTTCGATGTCAAGTTGATGGGTGAATACCGGATAGGACATGCCTGCTTTTGATGCAGGCTCCCACCATTCCCATGTATCATCGTACAGGTTTCCTACATCCCTTTCCGCATGAATTGCTGCGTCCCCGTTTCTCCAGGTCATTCCCAGGTTCTCATATGCATAAATCGCATGCGTAAGGTTATCGCGGTTTCTCAGACAGCACCAGCTTGTTGGTTTCTGGCCGATTTTTTCATACACATATAAGTATTCTTCATCCATCACCCTGTATGCTTCTTCAAGTGGAAGGCTGTTTAATTCTTTTGTATAGTGTATGCCAACTTCCCAGGAATCGTTAGCTACAAGGCCGCGCAGATAATCTACGTATGTTTCGTTTGATTTTTCAAACATTCCCTTATCAAACCACATTGTACCTCTATACCCTTTATCATTCAGGTAGTCAATTCCTTCCCCTGTTGTATTCATTGGTAGAGGTCCGTCAAGTCCGAACGGGATCATCTTACTATCCCCGACTGCAGTTATGAGTTTTCTGTCCGCTGTCTGGTTTATATTGTATATATCAACATTAAGGCAGGTACCTTCTCCAATGATGAAAGATGTGAACTTGATATATCCACTTGAAAAATCGATGTACGGCAGCTGCTGCCTGTCAAGGTCATAGAATGGAGTAATTATGGAACTGCCATCCTGTGCGTAAATTATGTTTGTTTTATTGTAACCGTCAAATATTATTTTGAAATTTGCTTTTTCCGAAGCATCACCAAGAATAACTTTTTCGTATTCGGTTTCTCCAGAAGAGTCTCTGTAGTAACTTTTAAGTATAACCTGTCCTTCGATTTCCTGAATTATCAGTCTTGAGCCCGGACTATCCAGTTCGATAAAGCTCTGCGGGTCATCCGCATTTATATCCATTGATATTTCATAGGCGCACTTAACCATCGGTGTAAGGTTGCATATGTACAGAGCCCCTGCCTGCCTTGGTTCCTCAAGATAGTGAATTATCGGGACAGAGGTACATTTACAGAAAGTAAAAATATCCAGATTGCTTTTAAAGCGTCCCATGTATTCATTGATTCCAAAACAAGAGATAATATCCACACCTGGGAGTAAACTGCATGGGATTAGAGGAGAGTTTCTTACATTCGTATACTTCAACCCGTCTGAAGTGTTATTAAAACATACTTCTGATTCTTGCGTTGCGTATATACTAGAATATAATTTATCGTAAATCTCTTCTCTGCGAACCTTCGCGATAAAAACATTCGCTGGAAGGTCATCTGTCTCGGAATAGTTCTGCGAAAACAGGATGATGGTGCCCTGATTAGTATTCTCAACTATTTTTGAGCCATCTGCATCCGGGGATGCGTACGCTCCTCCAATCCACAGGTAATTTAACATAATCAGTATGAAAATAGACACTTTTAGACGATTGAAGCTCCTCACTAAATCACCAAAATTAATTTATAGTTATCTCTACACTCACCTTGAAGTTTTATAACTTTTGACTCAACAGTGTTATTAAATATCTTAAGGAAGTTCTCTGTTTAATGTTTTAAGGGATTATTTCGTATACCTGGACCTTTCTGAGGCATATAAATCCTTTTATTGTCCAAAATTCTCATTTTCCAGTACAAATTTCACTCTATTTACTATCTAATCTAAATGAATGTTTTCTTTTTGTATTAAATTCTTAAAAGCCTTTGTTTTACTGTTAAAAATCACAGGAATTACTTCTGAATTTAACAGCATGCTTAAAAAAAGATATGTGTTAAACTCGAACCTTTAGAATATTTCTACTTTTTATAGTTAACATTATTTTACTATTCGGAGGACTCCCTCTTGTTACAAAATTTCAATTAATTTCATTTATAGAGAAAGATTTTTAATAAATTTTTCAGGAATATCTCAGGCTCTTTTTCAAGCTCATTGATTTTTCATAATGATGCTTTTCTCTATGGTGAAAGTATGGGATAAATCATGGGAAAAATAAGGGAATCATAAGGTTATTGGGGCGACTAATGAAAGTTAAGGATATATCTTCTAAATTTCTCAATAACGGTCTGAGTCCGGGATTGAAGCGCATATTTAAATTGCATTTAAAGCATACCTTTATTGTTTACCTATAATATTTTATATTACCAATACGAAATCACCGGCATGAACATGACGGCAAATATAAAAAAGATTCCACTCGCTTTCGGAAGCGGGATTTTTGAGCTGAATATCCCTGAGAAAAATATATCCAGCCTGATCCTGCCTTCCGAACCCGAAAAAAAGGAGGATGGAGCCAGCTTAGTCCGGAAAGCGCTCGAAAACCCTGTGAAAAGCAAGAGACTCTCCGAGATTGTAAACCCTGAGATCAGGATTGCGATTATCGTAAGTGATGTTACCAGGCCCACCCCTACAGCAAAGGTTCTCCCTCCTTTACTCGAAGAGCTCCACCTTGGGGGGGCAAAGGATGAGAATATCACTATTGTCTTTGCTCTCGGACTTCACCGCCAGCAGACTGAAGAGGAGTGTAGAAAGCTCCTGGGTGAGAATATTTCCAAAAGTATCAGATTTGTCCAGCACGATAAAGACAGGTGCAGGCACATAGGGGAAACGAGTTTTGGGACCCCTATTGAAGTCTTTGAAGAAGTTCTGGATGCAGACCTGATTATCAGCACCGGGACAATAGAGTTCCATTATTATGCAGGTTATGGCGGAGGAGGAAAGTCCATCCTCCCAGGGGTCAGTTCGGAAAAAGCCGTACTCTCATTCCACAGTCATTATAGCAAACTCTTCGAAGGCGAACCTCTTTCGGGTAAAGTCGATAGTCCTGCAAGGAAAGATATTGAAGAAGCTGCAGGAACTGCAGGCCTTGGTTTTATCCTGAACGTGGTGATCAATAGCAAAAAAGAAATTATTGCCGCCGTTGCCGGGGATTTTATCCTGGCTCACAGGAAAGGGACAGAATATGTAGATACAATGTATAAAGTGCCCGTAGAGCCTGCTGATGCAGTAATTGTTTCCTGTGGGGGCTATCCCAAGGATATCAACCTCTACCAGGCAACAAAAGCCCTGGAAAATGCTGTCCCTGCCGTAAAAACAGGAGGCTCGATTGTACTTGTAGCTGAGTGTGCAGAAGGAATAGGAAACCAGGTCTACGAATGCTGGAATAGGGAATGCAGAAGCCCGGATGATGCTATAGAACGCTTCAAGCAGTTCTTCGAGTTTGGAGGACATAAAAGCGCAATCGTTGCAAAAGCCGCAAAACAGTTCAAGCTCTATATTGTTTCGAAACTTTCCGAGGAGGAAAGCAGAAAAGCTTTCTTCATTCCTTCAAAAAGCGTACAGGAAGCCTTTGAAAATATTCTTGCAGAAAATCCCGACGCAAAAGTTCACATAATACCCGATGGAGGGTGGACTCTGCCTGTCCGAAAATGAAAGAAAAGGTCAGTAGTAAAGCCGCAAAAATAAATAGATCGCAAAACTCGAACTGTTTGTTCGACTTAAGTTAAAAGTGTAATTTTAATCCTGAATATTGTTTACCTATATAGTTTTATATAATCAATACGAAATCATCGACATGAACATGACGACAAATATGAAAAAGATTCCACTTGCTTTCGGAAATGGGACTTCTGAGCTGAATATCCCTGAGAAGAATATTTCCAGCCTGATCCTGCCTTCGGAGCCTGAAAATAAAGAGGATGAGGCTCTTTTAATCAGGAAAGCGCTCGAGAATCCTATCAAGAGCAGGAGACTCTCGGAGATTGTAAACCCTGAGATCAGGATTGCGATTATCGTAAGCGATGTTACCAGGCCTACTCCTACGGCAAAGATCCTTCCTCCTTTACTTAAAGAGCTTTATCTTGGGGGGGCAAAGGATGAGAATATCACAATTGTCTTTGCTCTCGGGCTTCACCGCCAGCAGACTGAAGAGGAATCAAAACAACTGGTTGGAGACGATATCTACAAAAAAATCCGGTGCATCCAGCACAACACTTCCAGGTGCAGAAGGATCGGGGTAACCAGCCGCGGGACTCCTATTGATGTCTTTGAAGAAGTGCTCGGTGCTGATTTCGTTATTGGGGCCGGAGGAATTGAGTTCCATTACTACGCAGGGTACAGTGGTGGGGCAAAGTCCGTACTTCCCGGTGTAAGCTCTGAAGAGGCAGTGCTTACCAACCACAAAATGATGATAGAGGAAAATGCGGTTTCCGGAAGGGTAGACAGTCCTGTCAGGCAGGATATGGAAGAAGCTGCAAAGATCTTCGGGCTTAAGTTTATTCTTAATGTTATCCTTGATAGCAAAAAAGGAATTGTCGCTGCCGTTGCAGGCGATTTTATCGAAGCCCACAGGAAAGGGGTCGAGATTGTGGATGCCATGTATAAAGTGCCCGTAGAACCTGCAGATGCTGTGGTCGTTTCCTGCGGAGGCTATCCCAAGGATATCAACCTCTATCAGGCAAACAAAGCTCTGGACAACGCAACTCAGGCTGTAAAGGATGGCGGCTCTATTATCCTTGTAGCGGAATGTGCCGAAGGGATAGGAAACCAGGTATACGAATGCTGGAACAGGGAGTGTAAAACACCAGAGGATGCAATAGAGCGCTTCAAGCATTGCTTCGAGTTTGGAGGACACAAGAGTGCGATCGTTGCAAAAGCTTCAAAGAAATTCAAGCTCTACCTTGTCTCGAAGCTCCCGGAAGAAAAAGCCAGAAGTGCCTTTTTTACTCCAATGACAAGTGTGCAGGACGCCCTGTCTGCAGTTATCTCGGAAAATCCCGACGCAAAAGTTCACCTGATGCCTCACGGGGGGCAGACCCTGCCTGTCAGAAAAGAAAATTGAAAGCTTCTGCAAAATCTGAAGTAAATAGATCCATCAAAAAGAGCTATCAAAACAGGATCTTTTTATTTTCCTATTTTTCTGTCTCTTCTTCATTATCATCTTCTTTTCATTTCTTCACTTTCCTTCATTTTTTTCATTTTCCTTCATTATCATCTTCTTTTCATTCCTTCACTTTCCTTCATTTTTTTCATTTTTTCATTTTCCTTCATTTTCTCTTTTTCTTCACTTCGCTTCTTGTTTTCTGAATAAATTTCTATTATTCCTGATAACTCGTATGCCACTTCATCCCGCCTTCCCTTAATGAGTATAAAGATACATCAGTTACTCCGAAAACTTTAATCCACAATATAAATCATATAGTAAGTATACCTGCTTTTGTTTATTGCGAAAACAAGGTGAAATGGAAAAATAGATAGCGCATAAAAATGCGCCTGATTTTTTAAAGGAGCAGGCTTAAACGCCTGTTGATTCGACTGCCTTGTGTGACGCTGACTCTGACACTTCCTCTTCATCTTCAAATCTGAGCCTGAAAGCCTTCTTCAGGAATTCAGGTGAAAATTGGGGTGTCATAAGGCTTATCACTACAAGGGCAAGGAGAGAGAGAGGAGTCGCGATCAGGATCGGGTCTACAACGGTCCAGGTGCCTGAAAGTAAAGTTGCCTTTCCGAAAATTGCCTGGCAGATCCCGAGAGGAACTGCTTCTTTTGCATGGACAAAAGTCAGCCAGAAGAGGCTACTTAAAGACCCGATTACAAGGCTTGCAGTTGCTCCGGCTTTTGTTGTACGCTTCCAGAAAAGTGCTCCAATAAACAAGGGCAGGAAAGCAGCCGTACACAGACCCATGAACATGGCAGTAGCTCTGGCAATAATACTTATGGGCAGGATATATGCCAGAACGACTGCGACAAGGATGGTAAAGGCAATACCTAATCTTGTAACATGAACTGTCGCTGTGGACTTGCCTTTCATAATGCTCTGCTGGTAGACGTCATACCCTATGGCTGTACCCATCGTATGGAACTGGGCAGCTGCGGTAGACATTGCAGCTGAGAGCAGGCTGAGCATGAAGAGCGCTACAAACATTTCAGGCATGGAATGGTTCAGGAATGTAGGCATTATAAGATCGGTGTTTCCATCCTTCACGACCTGAAGGGCAATCATGCCTGTAGTCTTGAAGAAATATACATTGGAGAGAGCTCCTACAAGATAAGCGACTCCTGCCATCATCAGGATGAAAGGGCCTCCAATAGCGACTGCTCTTTTCAGGGAACGGTCATCTTTTACAGTCATGAACCTGACTGCAAGTTGCGGTTGTGCAAGTACTCCTATTCCCACACCCATTATGATTGTGGAAAACATTGTCCACCATATAGGAGAGCCAAGTGCAGGCATTGAAGTCCAGCCCCTGTGTCCCTGGTCTACAAGAGCCTGAGGAACAAGGCTTGCCATGCTGGTAAGAGCCTGATGGGCTTCAACAACTCCTCCAAGCTTACTGTAAGTAAAGACAAGCAGAAAACCCATTCCCAGCAGCATCAGGACAGCTTGCATGGCATCCACATACATTACTGAGAGAAGGCCGCCCTTAAGCACATAAGAAGCGATTATGATGGTGAAGATTATAAGAGCAATATTGTAGTTGACCCCGAGAGTTGTCTCAAGGAATCTTCCGGCTCCTATGATAACGCTTGCAGCGTAAAGAGGCATGAAAATGCCGATCAGGAGCCCGGAAAAACCCTGAATAAACTTTGATTGGAAGCGTTTTCCTATAAATTCAGGGTAAGTTATGGCTCCCAGATTTAGCCCCATACGCCGTGTAGGGGGACCAAAAATAACGAAAGCAATGAATATCCCAAAAAATATATTCATAAACACAAGCCACAGAAGCCCCATTCCTAAAGAAGCGGCTACTCCTCCGAACCCTATTATTGCAGAAGTGCTGATAAACGCAGCTCCGTAGGAAAGAGCCATAATTGCAGGATGGACACCTCTACCGGCGAGCATATACCCTTCGGTCTGGGAATTCTTCTTGTATCCCAGGTAGGCAACATAGAAAGTGGCCGTAAGATAAATAATAACAAACAGGATAAGAGTTGAAGTACTGACTGCCATAAAAATCATTCCAGAATAGTATTAACTGCTGTTTTGCACAGGCGTATTTAAAAATCGCCTTAAATAAGAGTCAAACTTAACCCAGGATCGGTTTTACTGATCCTGAACTGTTGTTCTCTGAGCCCCACTCTTAACTGCCTGTTCTTCTTCCCCGCCTTTCCAGTTCAATACCCCGTAAATCATGCATCCGAGTGCGCTTAATACGCAAAATACATATGCAAGCCAGATCTGTGGGTCCTCAATTCCTAACACTAACATTTACTACACACCTGCCTAGAATTTTCCTGCTATTGGCTAACATGACACCTGTTAGCACAGTACATTATAGCTTTTTGTTATTTAAATATGTTGAGCGGGGTAAATTTCGCATTGAAGTGAACTTTAAAATACGAGAGGTTAGTTCCGGAAACTCCTGATTTCTTTCTCTTCCTGCAGCCGGACTTGATCCATGACTTATCCTGCCTCTTATGAACTGTATTCGACATGCTGGCAGGAAATAACAACAGATGAGCTTACCATAGTATTAAAAGAATCATAAGAACCGGACTAATAAAAGAATACTCCCAGGCTCGGGAAGTAATTCATTTTACTCAGGAGATCTTTTTAGATCCTCAAAATGTAAAATACCTCAGCGAGCCTGTCAAGCAGCCTGTCAAAAAATAAAAAAAGTAAAAAAGATTTCTGCTTTTTTTACTTACACAGATTTTCAGGTTATTTTTCAGGTTATTTTTCAGGTTATTTTTCAGGTTATTTTACTACAGTTTCTCAGAGTTTTTATTTATGCGTACACTCAGTAATTTCCCCACTGAGGTCTTCCCTGAGCATACTGACAGCTTTTTCAAAATCCTCTGTCTGGCCGAGCACCCACATCAGTTTGACGAGGGACGTTTCGGGCAGAGTATCTTCTCCTTCGATTGCACCAGCTTTCAGCATATCACGGCCCGTATCATAAACACGGTCGCAGATCCTGCCATTAAGACACTGTGATGTGACTATTACAGGCATTTTTGCGTCCCCAGCTTTCTGGAGAAGGGGAATCCATTTTGTGGAAACATGACCGAGACCTGTACCCTCAATAACAAGCCCTCTATAGCCATTACTTATATAATAGTCAAGGACTGTCGGATCTGCTCCCGGAGTGAACTTTACAATGGCACACTTTGGTTCCATACCCGGCTTAAATTTCAGGGCTTTTTCTCCGCGCCTGGTATAGTCAATAAAAGTCTTTATTTCTCCTGTACTGTAGTCTACAGTCCCTATCGGAAGGGAGTTTACGGACTTGAAAGCATCCCTGCGGGAGGTGTGCATTTTCCTGACTTTAGTCCCCCGGTGGATCTCACAGAAATCGTCAGAGGTTGTGCCGTGCATAACCACCACGACTTCGGCAATATCGCTTATAGCAACTCTGGCTGCGCAGATTGCGTTCATGGCATTGTCGCTGCTCGGGCGGTCTGCGCTTCTCTGGGAACCTACGAACACGATAGGTACGGGAGTTTCGATCATAAAGGAGAGGGCTACGGCAGAGTACATCATTGTGTCTGTCCCGTGAGTAACGATTATTCCCTCAGCCCCCGCTTCTATTTCTTCAACAACAGCTTTCGCGAGGTTTTGCCAGGAGTCCGAGTCCATATTTTCTGAAAGGATACTTGAAATTACCCTGCCTTTAAAGTCTGCAATTTCCTTCAGTTCCGGAATTGCAGCAAGGATATCGTCAGCAGTAAACTGGGATGTGACTGCACCTGTGCGGTAGTCGATTTTGCTGGCAATCGTTCCACCCGTAGAAAGAATTGCGATTTTTGGGAGTCCGGGCTTTGAAATCTTTTCCGTTACATTTTTAGACTCTTTTACGCCGTTTCTGCCTCCATTGCTTCCGTTTGCAATTTCCCCGTTATTTTCCAGAAGAGTTATCCTGACCTTATCAATAGAAAAACCGGCGTTATACCCGCTTTTCATTTTTATTGTGATATACCCTTCCATGGAAGGCATCACTTTGCCTTCATAGACAGTACCGTTCTTTTCAATACGTACCCAATCGCCCTGTTTGAATTCCATGAATGATCCCTTTCTGCTGAATTTTTAAAGTGCTATAATTCTGTATAAGTGCTGTAATTCTGTAAAAGTGCTGTAATGCAGATAGATATTGCAGATAGACATTGCAGATAGACGTTGCAGTAGATGTATAATGCAGTATAATCTGTACGATACTAAGAATGTGTGATACTAAGAGGTCTAAATAATATTAAAATTAAACGTGTTTTTTCGTGCTTAAAACCGCCGAATTCAGCTTTTCCTGTACTCCTCAACTACTGCGAGCAGGTTTTCAAAAGCCAAGTCTATTATATCTTTCAAGGTTGCAATTTCCTGCTCATTCAATTCAAGCTCAGCCTGCCTCTTTGATAGATAATGCTGCATTTCTTCCGGAGCAGGACCTCCTGTAACTTTCCTTCTTTTGATATTCGAGACCGGGTTGAGAGCTTCTTTTACCATCTTTTCTGTCAATCCCCTGCTTGAAAGCGACTCTCCAAGCACAACCTCAGCAGCAGAATCAATTTTTTCCATTGTGGGCTTTTCCCTTTCCTTTGCAAGCATCCCGACAATCTGGTGGGCAGTTCTGAAGGGAATTCCCGTTTCCCGAACAAAAGTATCTGCAAGTTCGGTAGCTGTCGTAAAACCAGTGACTGATTCCGCCGCAAGCACTTCGGAATGAACCCTCATAGTTCTGACCATCCCATCCATTACCCTGACAGAAGCCCTTACGGTTTCAACCGAGCGCCAGATATTGGGTGTTGCTTCCTGCAGGTCGCGGTTATAACTCAGGGGCAGTCCTTTACAGATTGTGAGCAGGGACATAAGAGCTCCCACAGCCACTCCTGTTTTTCCGCGCATTAATTCTGCAGTATCCGGATTTTTCTTCTGGGGCATAATCGAGGAGGTAGAGGCGTATGTGTCATCCAGTTCGATGAAATTAAACTCGGACGAAGACCAGATTACAAGTTCCTCAGCCATCCGGCTCAGATTTATCATGAGATTTGAAAAAACGGAAGCACATTCAATAAGGAAATCCCTGCTGCTGACCGCGTCCATTGAATTTTCCAGCAGGCCTTCAAATCCCAGGAGTTCCTGCGTACGTTTCCTGTTCAGATTAAAGCCTGTAGAAGCAAATGCAGCAGCTCCGAGCGGGCAAAGGTTAACCCTGGAAAAAGCGTCCTGCACTCTGTCAAAGTCTCTTCCGAGAGCGGCCTCGTGAGCACAGAGGTGGTGGGCAAGCGTGGTCGGCTGGGCATGCTGAAGGTGAGTAAAGCCGGGCATCAGGGTTTCAATGTGTTTTCCTGCAAGCGTGACAAGAGTTTTCCTGAGTGTAAAGAGTTCTTCTAGCAGTCCAATAAGCTCTTCTCGTAGGGTCAGCCTGATGCAGGTTGCAACCTCATCGTTCCTGGAACGCCCTGAATGCATCCTACCTCCGATGTCTTCTCCGACCATATCGATGAGCCTGGATTCAAGAGAGATGTGTATGTCTTCATAGCTGAAGTCGAGCTTTTCCATGCCTTCTTCCCTTATCTTTAAAAGCCCGCTGAGGATTTTGCCACAGTCTTCTTCTTTTATAATCCCCTGCTCTTTCAGCATCACCGTATGGGCAAGGTCCACCACTATATCAGCATTAAAAATCCACCTGTCAGCCTCCATAGAGGAGGTGTAACGTAAAATTTCCTCATCCTGGGCAGCTTCAAGCCTGCCTCTGCGTAATATATTGCTCATCGGTTTTCCTCTGTGTAATTGTAAATGTATAACTGTGAAATAGATCTGTATTGTGAGAGTCTTTATGTAATAATGATTCCTGTGAGATAAATGATATTATGAATGTAAGCTCGCCTTAGATCTCGACTTATCTTTATCGGGTCTTTGTTAATCATTAACCTAAATCCGAAGCGTGGTATTATTTCAAACACTTAAATATGAATCGGTTTTCGGGAGTTTTCCCAGGCAATATATCAGGTATGAAAGCGTAAATTCATTTGATGTCCGTAGTCTCAAAGTATGACCGAATCTCAGCCATTTATGACCTGCTGGAACTCCCGGTAGAGGTTTTTTTATACGGAGGGTGGAGAGACGAAGCACTTTCAAAACTCAAAGGCAGAGTCTTGGAAGTAGGAGTGGGGACCGGAAGGAACTTGAAATATTACTCTTCGGGAGCTCTGGTTACAGGAATCGATAACAGTGAAGGGATGCTTGAAAAAGCCCGAAAAAAAGCAGAGGACATGCAAAATGTCACTCTTTTCCTTATGGATGCTGAGCACATGGAATTTCCGGACAATACCTTCGATTATGTTGTTACAACCTTTGTCCTCTGTTCAATTCCTGATCCCGTAAAGGCTTTAAAAGAAATTAGACGCGTCCTTAAGCCTTCGGGGGAGCTGGTATCCCTTGAACACATGCGCAGCAAAAACTCTTTTATCGCCCGGATTGAGGACTTAATCAACCCGATTATGTTTTTCTTTATCGGGGACGATATGACCCGAAATACAGTGGAGAATCTCAAAAAAGCTGGGTTCACTATAACGGAAGAAAAAAATCTGGCTTTTAAGGATGTTTTCAAAAAGATCAGGGCAAAACCGTAAAAATTTAATTCAGAGAGTTTTGACTCTAAAACCTATATTCACATCCATATCCGCAAAGATGCCTAAAGTGTACACAATGTCCGCAGCTCCAAAATATAACCGAATAGCACACATTTATGAAGCGATAGACCTGTCGCTGGAACTTTTCTTTTTTCGAAAATGTAGAAAAGAGGCACTTTCAGGCCTTAGCGGAAAAGTTCTGGAAGTCGGAATGGGGAGCGGAAGAAATCTGAAATACTACCCTTCAAATGCTCAGGTTACAGGAATTGACAACAGTGAAGGGATGCTCGAAGAAGCTAGAAAAAAGCTAGGGAAATGAAAAATATTAATTTTTTCTTTATGGACGCAGAGCATCTTGAATTTCCGAATAATAGCTTTGATTATGTGGTTACGACTTTTGTTCTCTGTACAATCCCAGATCCTGCGAAAGCTCTTAAAGAAATGAGGCGTGTCCTGAAACCCTCGGGAAAGCTGGTAGCCCTTGAGCATATACGCAGCAGCAACCCTTTTATTGTCAAGTTTGAAGAATTAATTGATCCTTTTCTGTTTTCCTCTTGGAGACCATACAACCCGGAATATGCTGAAGAATATAGAAGAAGCCGGATTTATTATTCAGGAAGCAAAAAATCTGGCTTTTAAGAATGTTTTCAGGAAAATAATAGCAAAGACGTGAAAAGCTTCATTGTCCTATTGAGTTGTGTAATTCTTAATAACTTTATAAGTCCCTGTGATGGGTTGACAGTAATTATTTTACATTGGGAACATAATTATAATACCTAACGAATTTACAGTCTTGATAAATTGCTTCCTCTATAAAGTCAGGGTTGTTTATGAATATTATCTCACTTGTTTGCCCGCCCCTGCCTCTGCTTGTAACTGTAGCATTTAGAATCCCCATCATATTGAATTTGGTTATTTTCTGAGATAACGCCCCCAGAGAAGTAGGCTTTATGTTCGCTTTTTTGCACATGTCAACATAGACCTTATAAACGTTACCTGTTATTACAAATTTGTCGGGTTTCAGGTATTTCTCAGTTTTTATTAATGCTAAAGTTACCAGTTTTTCTCCATAAGACATGTTAGATACAAACCGATAGCTGACGTCCTTGTTTATTTTATCCACTGCCATTGGTACATGACCGGATTGCACTCTGTTACACTCCGTTTTAATTGCCATATCACCGGCTGCTTGTAACAGGAGTATTGCTCTCCGAGCATCTCCTCCCTCATCTGCTGCTAATTGAGCACATAATTCTATAATCTTTTTATTTATTGCATTAGGACAGAATGCAAGAGGAATACGATTGTTCAGGATGTCTATAATTTGTTTTTCATTGTATGGCGGGAATACGATTGTATCTGGCTGGAAAAAAGAGGCTACAATAGGGCCAAGAGAGTTGATAAACTGATCTGTGTTTGAAATGCCGATTATGTGAATGTACTGCCTTCCGTTTACCTCTTTAAACTCCTCTGCCCTTATGAGATTGTAAATAATACTATCATCCTTTATCTTGTCAATTTCATCGAAAATCAATGTCAGAGAATAATCTTTCTGTCGAAGAAGCTCATAAAAAAGATCATAGAAAAAGCCAGATGCGACCCCTCTTAATGGCAAGTCTTTCTCATAGCCTAAACCTTTAATTAAAAAAATAAGAATTTTTACAATTGTATTATGTTCACCGCATGGAATAATAATATCTCTTATATTCACATCAGGAAGCTCTGAACATAACCGGTTTAGAATATGCCTTATAGTAACGGTTTTTCCGCTTCCGGGAGGTCCGTAAATCAAGGTATTTTTAGGTTTTTCTTTATCGCCTAAAGGATAATAGATTTCTGCAATGCTTTGTATTTGTTTGTCTCTTCCAACAAGAGATTCAGGCACATAATCAATTTCCAAAATAGACCTTTCTTTATAGATTTCTTTATAGGCTTTAGATTCAGTGAAGTTAAAAAGCTTTTTTTGTTCAGAGGGAGAATCCATAATAACATTTCCATTTTAAGTGAAATATATAAACATATAGAAGAGTTGTAATTACTTTAGGTTATATAAAGGGTTCGTAATTCAAATGCAGGAGACTAAGTGCGAAATTAACGAAAAGAAGTTGGCAAAGAAAATTTCTTTGCATTTCTCTAAAGTAGAAGAACGGAAGATTAAATTGAGTACTGAAATATAAGCAAAGATTCTACTAAAAAAGCAAAAGACAAGAATATTTTTTTGTAATCACTAGTATAAATAGGTATCCAATCATAAGAATAATTTTAAAAAAGATTCCCTTTCAGGATAATTCTTCTTACCCTATTCCACTTTAGATAAATGTCAATAGTATCATAAAATTTTTTATTTTTTATTTTTACAAAAAAGGAATCTACTAACAAATATCAAGTCTAGATTCATTTTTCCACTTTAGATAAAAGCTTCGCAAATGCGTTTTATTTAAATCATTATGAAGCCAATTTTTGATATAGTATCATTATCCTTTTAAACCTACATTCTAATAATTAAACGTGATTAAATAAAATACGTGAGATCCTTTAAAAAATGAGAAAAAGAGAAAGAGGTGAGAAGGTAGAGGTGAGAATGTTGTCAGACGAGGAGTTAAAGGATAAACAGTCATCAGAAGAAAATGATACTAAATATACTGTAGATGATGAAGAGGATCTTCTGGATACTCATCCTCCACCACCGAGGAGTATGAGCGCCAGCTTTGTAATTAACTCTGCTTTTGGAAAAAGCGGTGCTGACGTTCGATATAGTCCTTCAAAAAAGGATGAGAAGAAGTAACGCTGGGATGCAATACAATTCTGCTTTTGGCAAAAAGCAAAGCCATGAGCAGGTTGAAAATCAGTTGAATATAGATATCAATAGGATTCGGGAGGGTATTAAATGCCGCTTTTAAAAGAGACATTGCCTGAAACTGCTAAAGCTTACAAACAGATGACAGATACTGTGTTATCCACAGACAATTTCCTTGACCTTAAAACAAAAGAGTTGATTGCTGTTGTCGCTGCAGTACTCGTGCGCTGTCAGGCCTGCGTTGATCTTTATTTGCCGAAAGCATATGAAGCAGGATGCACAAGAGAAGAGATAGCAGAAGCACTAGCAGTAGCAGCGTGCATTAGTGCCGGCTCACAGGTAGAGTGGACTAAAATATAATATGGGACAAAAATTTTGGAAAAATGCAATAGGAGATATCCGGCATTATTTGCTTTAAGGATTAAAAGCACTTCTATCTTCATTTTACTTTTTTCCAAATTTTAGTAATATGACTGAACAGTCTTTTTAAGTGCTCCAAGTAACTTGAAATTCAGAAGTGACTCTACAAATGAGTACAAATTGAAATTTCAATGTTTAAAAATCTGATTTGCTATAGCTTAAAAAGAATTTCAAAATATACTTAAAATAGAGATGCCATAATATAATTACTAATATAATTACTAAATCCTCTCAGAACTTTGAAAAAAGCTTTTTGCTTCAAAAAATGGAGTTTTGACATGACTGAAGATATAGACGAAGTTGACATTTATTTCAACCAGAAAGGAGAATCAACTGAAGCTGAGAATGTCAAACAGGGACATTGGGCAATGGAAAAAGCTTCTATAAATCCAGCAAGAAGAAAACTTCTCAGGTTAGTTGGGGTTTTCGGGAAGCCTGAAGGACAGTTAAAGGAGGAATCCGGGTTAAATGATTTCTTCTTTAAGTTCCATATGGATTTTCTGTTAAATGACGGATTCTTGAAATTAGAAAATGGAATGTACCGCCTTACAGACACCGGAATTTCTCTACACGACTCAGTATGCTAAACAAATGAACAAATGAATAGATGAATCAATATCCAGAATAGAAACAAGTAAAGGTGTAAATGTGCAAGAAAATAAAGAAACTCAAAAACAGCTTCCCTGGATATTCCAGTGCTCAGGGTCTTCAAATGTAGGGCAGGCAACGAATGATGCTTGCAAGCTTCTTTATTGGGAAGAAAAAGCAAAGATCGGATGTGTCGCTGCAATAGGTGCTCATATTGAGAACTTTGTAGTTCCTAACAGGTCAGGACGGAAGGTTATTTGCGTCGACGGGTGTTCGAATAATTGTGCCTCCAGAACACTGGACGAAGCAGGGATAAAGCCAGAGGTTTGCCTGGTCGTCACCGATCTGGGCATCAAGAAGAATATGGATATGAAGTATGGGCAGGAAGAAGTACAAAAAGTGAAAACAGAGTTGGAAAAATACCTCTAATCTTGCAGTTGCAATGCATTAACGACATCTTTTTCCACACGGGATTCTCACTCAGTAATATCCGTGGCTTCTCTTTTCATTTAATTTACTCCCTCTTTCAAGTATTTTTTAAACTATACTGTTCTTACCGATTCCATACAGCGCAGCTCCGAGCGCTCCCGTGACCTGCGGCTCGGGAGGTACGTAAAGCGAGATTCCCAGTTCTTTTTCCAGAAATACCTTAATGCCTGCGTTTTTTGCCACACCGCCTACGAAAGCTACGTTCTGTTTTAACCCGACCTGTCGGACCATAACCGCAACCCTTCTGGCGATACTTTCAATGAGTCCCGCCGCGATATCCTCTTTTTTAAAGCCTCTCGCCCGGAGAGATATAACTTCTGACTCGGCAAATACGGTACACATGCTTGTTATGCTGGCAGGTTCTTTTGAAACAAGAGCCAGATTCCCCAGTTCTTCTATCGGCACTTCAAGCGCCTTTGCCGTGTACTCTAGGAATTTACCCGTGCCAGCCGCACATTTATCGTTCATTAAGAAATCGGTTACCCTGCCGTCATTTACTGAAATAATCTTGCTGTCCTGGCCTCCAATGTCAATAATCCCGTTGACAGCCGGGTAAAGGTAATAAACACCCATTGTGTGAGCTGTGATCTCACTTACTGCTCTATCGGCAAACTTTATGCTATTCCTGCCGTATCCGGTTGCGTATATGCCGGTCACATCTTTTTTATCGATTCCGGCATTAGAGAGTACATCTTCACACACGCTTTTTGCAGCTGATAAAAAATCGAACCCTGTTGGACGTATGTTGCGAGTGATCATCTGACCGTCAATTACTAGGACGGCTTTTGTAGTGGCCGAGCCCGAATCTATCCCGACTGAGATCATGAAAGCATCTCCATGAAAGCATCCACTCGAAGTCCGATCTGCTCAACGTCCGAATCGCTATAATCCGTCTCTATCGAAAGCACAGGTATCCCGGCATTCCTCAGCGCCTGTTGCACCTTATACCGCTCGATGTTATAGCCGTGGCAGAATTGCAGGGTATAATTCACCACACCATCGACTTTAAACTCTCTTGCAAGTTCCAGAATGTTGTCAATACGCCTGTCGTTCGGAGTCATGCAGGAACAGGGTATTTTGATATAACGTTCTGCCAGTGCAGTCATAGGGTCTTTGCTCTCGTCGACAAGGTCCCAGAATGACCTTGTGCCAGTACAGCTTTCCTCCACAACGATGATACCACCCCTATTCTCTATGATCTCAGGTACTTTGGTGTTCCCGCCAGGCATCGGGCAGCCTGAGATCATTATTCTGGGCTTGCGAGTAAAATCAGTCTTAAAATCAGCCTTAATCTTCTCCGCTTCGTCGATGAGACTGCGAAGGGCTTTTTTAAAATCTTCTGCCGATAAAACATACTGCTTTTGCATGACCTTTATCACATCCACACCGCTGATTGGCGGAGAGTCCGTTTTTCTCAGGTCATAAAGCCTGTGAAGTAGCTTTCTCGTCTCGTTCGACGAGATTATTTCCTTCTTTAATTGTTCGACGGTGACCTTATTACCCGTCAGCTGTTCCATGACGCCTTTGAATTTGTTAAGTTCCTCCAGGAAATATTTTACGGCAGCAAGGCTATCGGGTTTCTGCGGAAGATCGAGCACATAGGTCGGGACATAGTCCCCCAGTAATTCATACATCTTTTTTTTACTATCGCAGGTATTTTCGGCGACGACAATATCTACCAGGCCAAAGTGAGAGCAGGATTTTACACCAGAACGGCCGTTATTAACGACCGAGCCAAAGGAAGACTTGACAAGCGGACAGATATTCCTGGGTAGATACTGCTCAGCTATAGATATAGTATCATTTTTACCCCCACACAGTATAACACGATCAGCATCTGCCGCAAAAATGATTTCGTCAGGCACGAAAAGGCATAAAGTGCCAACTATTTTCTTTCCGGCTTTCTTTTCCTCTGTTAGCTGGCAAATCCGCGAACTATATGAGTTTTTAATATACTCAAGAGTTTTAAAGTGTGTCATTCTCTCCACAAAATGCTTTGTGATGAAATATATTAAATCGTTTTCCATTCCTGCAACACAGTTTCGATTTTTTGCAGTTACGAATACCTGCTCCCGGCCGTTTTCTATTTTTCTTCAATAGTCCCCGGAAAATCTCAAGAAAGCCATGAAATCTTAGATATAATAATTAGGACTTACGCACTTGAGGTGCAAAATGAGCACAAAGAAATTGTGACCTGAACATCTATTTTATACTTTCATAGATTTGATGCTATTGACTTTTCAGTTCAGCTGCGTAAGTCCTAATAATAACATCCTGAACTGTGCACTACTATATTCAGCCAGATTCAAGCTTTCAGCAAATTCAAACTTTCAGCCAAATTCAAGCTTGCTTCTTTTTGATATCTTTGCAAGCTGCAGGGTTAAGAGATATACAAAAAAACACTCTCATAAAGAAACACACTCATAAAGACACATTCCCGTATTGAAAACAATAACTTTTGCTTCCTCCATTTTGCAGGTTCCAGGGAAGGTTTGTTAAAAATAGTTCTACATCTCAAAAAATTAGCGTTAGAGCTCATTTTCCTTTATTTATTGTAAAGAAACTCTATTAAACAATAACGTCCAATCCATAGTGGATGCTGGGGAAAACAAAGCGTTACCTTGAGGTCACACGGGTCCTTTTCAAGTACAATCTTATTCCTGAGCTCTATCACGACCTGCGTACCAATTATATCTCAAATCCTGATTGTACCTGTGCTTTTGATGTTGAGAACAGGCAGACAGCGGTAAAACTCAGGCAGGCTTTTGAAGAGCTCGGACCTACTTTTATCAAGATGGGGCAGACTATGAGCAAGCGGCCTGACCTTGTTCCCCAGCCCTATGTCATTGAAATGGCGAATTTGCAGGATAAGGTTAAGCCCGTACCTTTTGAGGAAATGGCTGAGTCCCTGGACCTTGCGTGTGTATGTGAGTATCAGACGCGTGAGGAGAGGAACAGGAAAAAAAGTGAAGATGAACTGAAAGCGGCAAGGGAGAGAAAAGCTAAAGCCTTCATTAATATTTTTGACAGCTTTGACCCTGATCCGATTGCTTGCGGTTCAATTGCTCAGGTCTATGAAGGTATCCTTGACGGCAAACCCGTAGCTGTAAAAATCCTTCGCCCGAACCTTATTGACATTATAAATATTGATCTTTCAATCCTGGATGATTTCAAGCCTGTTATGAAAAAGATTCTGAAAGTAGGACGGAACTTTGATATTGACGCTTTTTTACTTGAGATCCGGGAGATGCTTACACGGGAAGTTGACCTCAGGATTGAAGCCGTAAGTATTCGCCGCTTCGAAGACAACTTCAAGAATGTGAAAAATGTTGCTGTGCCTAAAATTTATTCGGATTATTCTTCTGCGAACGTCCTTACAATGGAATTTATTCAGGGAACCCAGGTCAAAGATATAATTGACATGCCTGTGCCGCAAAGCAAAAAATCCGAATACACACGTACGATCACCAAGAGCTACCTGAAACAGGTCTATATCGACGGTTTTTACCATGCAGATCCACACGGTGGGAATATGCTGGTCCAGGAGAACGATACCATTGCTTTCATTGATTTCGGGGCTGTCGGCAGTATAGATGACGAGCTCAAGAAGAACATGCTGGAATTCTATTATGCTATCAATAACAGGGATGTCGAAGGGGCAACCCAGGGTTTCCTGAAAATCGGGGGCGCGGATGCGAGAGATGTGGATGTCCGCAGGCTCAGGAAGGATATGGATGAGCTGATTGCAAACCAGAACTACGGGCTTGAAGGCAGGCAGAGCGATAACTACGCAAAACTCGGCATGAAGTACGATATCCGGCTTCCAGGGGAATTTTCAACCCTGCAAAGAGCGATCCTGCTTATAGAAGGAGTTTGCCTTGAACTAGACCCGAGGTACAATATTAAAAGCATTGCAATTCCTGTTCTCATGGATGCCTATAAAAAACTCAATGCTCCAAAGGGGGCTGCCCTTCATATCGAGTTTTCCGCCGAGCCAGTAGACGAAAAAGCCGAGATGAGGGCTGCAATCAGGGAGGTTGCCAACAAAATGCAATACATGGGGGACAGACTCTTTGAAGTGAGACAAAAAGATAATAAACACAGTCTTTTTTCAAAGGAATTTTTCCTTGTTGTCCTGCTCGTTGTCTCAGCCTTTATATTGCTAAACGGAAATGCTTTTTCCTGGGTCGGGTTGGTTGGGTTTGCAGGAGCGATCCTCATAGCCGTTATCACTTCGCTGCATGGAGAGTGAAGAAGAGTTTAAGAGTATTAAGAGTATCAAGAGTATCAAGAGTATTAAGAGTATTAAGAGTATTAAGAGTATTAAGAGTATTAAGAGTATTGAATCTTCAATACAAAAGCTCTAATAAATCGGAATCTAAAATAATACTGTACAGAATAATATCAGAATAATATTTGTAATACCATTCTGCTTTTATAAGACTTGGCAAAATCGGGTGAATCAAAACCCGGAATCTGTTAGTAGGGAAGGGGGCGATTTCTATGGTACAGAAGATCATAAGGATTGAAGGTTTGGAATGCAACCACTGTGTTGTTAGAGTAGGAAGAGCTATTGCTTCCGTGAAAGGGGTAGTAGAGGTGGATGTAAACCTGGAGAATAGGGAAGCAGTTGTGAACTTTGAAGAAGTCAGGACAGACCTTAGGAAAATAAAGGACGCAATCCGGGAAGCCGGATACAAGCCAATATAATTCAGATTCTTCGTGATGTTTTCCTATCCCATTTAGATAGTTCTAAATTTGAAGATCTCATTTGCTCCTAAATTTTACTTTTATTTCTCAAGCTCTCAGCTTTGGCACCAAACTTCCAGTACTCCTAATGTATTTCCGATAGTCGTTTCCGAATTGCTCTATCATCATTCTTTCTTCGTCACATATCCTGACCAAATACATGCAGATTACAGGCAACATATAAGATAGGGCAACTATCCAGTTGGAAGAAAGAAGTGTGATCCCTATTCCTACTATAAAAATAGCTGCATACATGGGATGTCTGATGAATTTGTAAGGACCATTGGTTACAAGGGTATGTTCTTTCCTGATTTCAAGGATGGGTGACCAGTTACTGCCTAAAGCTCTATGAGACCAGATAAAAAGAAAATCGCCCGTAAAAACTATGCCTGCTCCTAACCAGCGGACCCGGGTAGGGAAGGGCAGGCGAAAAGTGTCTATCCTGGAGGTAAGTAAATAGTAGAATATGGGAATAATACCCATTCCAACCAGGTAATAGAAGAATTTCTCTCTTTTTTCGTGTTTTACTGCTACTCTTTCGAACTTTCTGCGGCCCTTCTGGTAGTATAACCTGACGCTCACGTCTACCAGAAGCAAGATTGTCAAAGCTATCTTAAACCGATTTTCACGCACAGAATTTAATTTATCACAAAACTATTTAGAGCCTATCCGAAAAGTGGTTACCTGCTGTAACTTTTACATTAGGTAATATGCAAAACCGCAACTGGTACTCTGATATCATAGACCTATTATGGCTTTCCAGCATGCATTACTGACTTTTCGGATAGGCACTTAGTAAAGAATCTAAACTGCTTTTGTTTTACAGTAGCGTACAAAAGTTCGTAATATTAATTCAAACGAATGTATAGAAAAATTTATATTTTAAGTAAGGTTACTTCCTAAAGGTCAGTTGTGCATAGAACATGCAAAACAGCGTACAAAAAATTCAAGATAACTATATCCCCGCACTAAATTTATGGGTTATAAGTATCCCAAAAAAATGCCACTCTTGTAAAATCGTTTCTCCCAATAGCAACGTCTCCCTGACTGCGGTCATCTGATATTTTTCCCTGGGAAATATTTCGAAGTAACTAACAGTTACTTACTAACCAATAGTTATTTAATGACCAATAGTAATAAGATTACTTGGAGTCATACATCTCTAGCGAGACTGTCTCTAGACACAATATTGGGGATTATACCTTCCTATGAGAGGGATGAATCACATAAACACTCAACAAAAAAGTGGGAATCCCGTAAAAACAGGTAGCGATACAATTCATACACAACTAATGGAGTAAATGAAATGGAAATAGAATCTGTAAAATTAGTTTATTTTTCACCTACCGGAACAACAAAAGCGGTTGTTCAGGGCATTGCGCATGGTATTAACCCAGGTACCGTGGAATTAATTGATATTACCAGACCAGATGCGAGAAAACAACCGTTACAGACATTGGAAAAAGAACTACTCATTCTTGGTGTGCCGGTGTATATGGGAAGGGTGCCGGCACTAATACTTGAATGGCTGAATGCAATTCAAGCTCATAGCACCCCCACGGTCTGTGTTGTCGTCTATGGCAACCGTGTGTATGAGGACGCACTCATCGAGCTAAAAGATATTCTGACTCAGTGTGGATGTAAACCGATCGCCGGTGGGGCCTATATTGGGGAACATTCATTTTCCAGCGACGAAACACCAACGGCCAAAGATCGTCCGGATGCAAGCGACTTATACCACGCAGAGTCATTTGGACGAAAAATACAGGAAAAACTCAACACCATTCCATCAGTTGACCAGATCTCTGATGTAAATATACCCGGCTGCCATCCCTACCGGGGGGATTCGAAGCTGTGGAATGTTGATTTTATTGAGGTCAGTGATGCGTGTACCCAGTGTGGGACCTGTGCAGAGGGATGCCCTACTGGTGCTATCGATCCGGAAAATAGTAATTTGATTGATACAGGAAAGTGCATTACCTGCTGTGCGTGTATCAAGAGCTGTCCTCAAAACGCCAGATCGATGAAACCCGGGCTGGTTAAAGACGCATCAGTGCGTCTCCATACGCTCTATAGCCAGCGAAAGGAGCCTGAATGTTTTATCTAATGAATATCTCCAATCGGTAAAACTGGAAGTAAAAGTAGAAAATTGGAATACATTCATTTCTTAAATCGTATAACTAACAGTCATAATATAAATATGGGTTAGCTGGAGTAGCAATATGGGAATCGCCGATAGAAGACAGCGAGAAAAGGAACAGCGAAAAACCGAGATCATCGATGCAGCCGAGCGTCTCTTTTTCTCTCGAAGTTATGAAGATGTTTCCATGGAAGACATCGCCCGCGAGGTCGAACTGAATAAGGCTACTATTTATCTGTATTTTAAAAATAAGGAGACACTTTTCGCAACCATTGTACTCCGTGGTATCCAGATCCTTAAAGAAAAATATACGGAATGCATGGAGAAACAGGTTCCAGGAATTGTCAAGGTAGTCCTGATGGGCCAAGCTTATTACCAATATTCGCAGGAATACCCCGATTATCTTCGAATGATCCATTTTTACGGTTCTGAGCGTTTTTCAAAAGAGAACCCGTGTACCGCAGAGATTGGAAAGGGATATGGTACCTGCCGTTTGATCCTGCGGGATGCGATCCAGGAGGGCATCGATGACGGTACAATCCGGGCAGATCTCGATCCATTCCTGACCTCAATGTACCTTATGATCTCCTTCATGGGTATCCTGTCAATGGAAAATAAATGGAAACTGGTGATCGAGGCGGAGGGGTTCAGCTACGAGCAGTTTGCCAGTGAGTTTTTCCGGTTCATCACTCCTGCTATCTCTTCCGGTGAGAAATCTCACAAAATGGATGTCAAAGATTTCGCATCATCTGGATTCTTTTTAACCGAGCCTGTGGCACCTGAGAAGGAAAAGAGAAAAAAATCTTAAATTTTTGTAACTATTCAGGCAGCCTTTTAAAGGCTACAATTTTTCCTCTTTTCGAGGAAAAATTGGATATAAATTGAATTCTATTTTGTTTCGTTATCATGCTTACACGTGAAGAGATTCTTGCTTTGTGTGCTTCAAACCCTGAAGT
>NZ_WJBI01000023.1 GCF_020804225.1 Methanosarcina sp. DH2 | reverse complement strand
AGTTGAAACAATTCAATGTATCATTTTTGGAGATCCTAAAGAAATATTCAAAATGCTTGGAACTAATTCGGAGAGTTATATTGGCACTTCATATGCAGAAAGGATAAATCTTACGATCAGGACATCTCTTGCAAGATTTATAAGAAAAGGGATGAATTTCAGTAAAACAATGAAGATGCATCAGAAAGCTTTTGATTTATTCCAGGCATGGTATAACTTTATAAAACCTCATAAGTCCCTAAGATTAGAAATAAACTCTGGAAATAGAAAATGGTTCCAAAGAACCCCAGCAATGGTAGAAGGAATAACCGATCACATATGGACTTTAAAGGAATTACTAACGTTTAGAGTTCCAGTTCAATAACTTGGGGACACGACCAGATATAAAAATGTCTTTTTTCCATTTTCTCACTTAGTTCCTGTGAACAAAACACAAATTTTATTGGGCAGTGCGTGGAGAAACCTGCAAATTTCAGATAACTCAGCCTATTTTTTTTCTTTAACACAACAAATAGGTTCTTATTTTTACTTTTTCGCAGAATTGGGAGAAAATACCTAATTCTCAATTAATTTTAAATTTGGTTAGGAGACCATTCCTTTGGCGTAAACAAGGCATGAGAGGTCCTTAAGCTTGTAACATATTTTTCAACATCGAAATTATTAGCGTTATCTGCACTGAATATTGGGACGGGATAGGGGCTCATCCCCAAGATAATGAATCTTAAAGAGAAATAATTTTTAGGATTGAACAATCTATTTCTTGTAATAAATTCTTGAGAGTAATGTGCTTAAAAATTATGAAAGAATGATATAACAGTAATTTGGAGAGAAATAAGACGAAAATAAACATATGGTTCGTGATTGCCTCGTTGAGTTATATTGCAGCAATTGGTTTTATTATTGCATATTTTATCGGTGGATACTTTCCCTATATAGCTATAGCTATGATGTGGGCGTGTATAGGAGGTCTGGATATGATACTTGGTATACACAGCAGGAGAAAAGAAAAATAATAGATAAACGAGCTGATCCCAAAACTCAAAATTACTCTTACGAACTTCGAATTTGGAATAGTCAATCGAGGTTCGGATCATCAAAATAGTTCTAGATATAGGAATGAAAATGGTTTTGGGATGGGCTCAAACTTTAATTTGGTATAACGCCACGCAGTATACTCCCTCGCATAAAGGAGTATATTTTATGCAAAAAAAGGAAACGAATAATGATTACTTCCTTTCAAGAAATTCAATGAACGAATCTAAATTATGCTCTTTCATTTGAATACAAAAATCATTATTTTTGTCTATGTTTTTATACTGTTCGTACACGGCATTTAATTTACTATACATTGTTGAGTTTACCAATTTATACCACTGTGCATAATCTTGAATTATGTTAACGGACATCGGACACAATAACAACGTTAAACCAAATCCTGCTTCCAAATCCTGAAAAATTACAAAAGGAAAATTTCTACATGCTTCCGGCCTATTATCGTATATTCTGCATTTTGAGTTTATCAATAATGGGCACTTCTCAACGGCATTTATTGCTTTATAACATCCTTCTAGCTCTGATTTTATCGCATTCAATTTTAAAATATTCGCACTTTCTTTATCTACATTTTTTAAGATTTTCTCGTATTCTTTTCTATGAAAGTCAATAATATGATGTCTGCAGCAACTCGCATTACATGATTCAGGACAGATATAATGTTTGAGTATGCTTTGAGTTTTTGAGATTAACCAGTCGTATTTTTCAAAACGTTTTCTTTTATCCATAGCATTCACCCAATTGAAAGAAAAAAGAGATGTTAAGTATATAATAGCTATCAATTGCCCTATTTATGAGAACTTAACAAAAAACGTTTTTAATCTCTTTTCAATGACCTTATTCTAATTCTATTCTCTTCAACAACTGCAAAATGTCCTTCCCAATCATCACGTGAATCTATAACTTTTACAAGGGCTTTCGCTATGTAGGCTGAAGAGATCATGGGTATGCGAAAAAGAATAATTCCACGCGCTGGGGGTTGCTTTGTGGAAAAAACCAGCTCTCCGAAGTCTTTGTCGAATGTAACAAGA
Source organism: Methanosarcina sp. DH2 (assembly GCF_020804225.1). Lineage (GTDB taxonomy): Archaea > Halobacteriota > Methanosarcinia > Methanosarcinales > Methanosarcinaceae > Methanosarcina. The sequence continues at coordinate 51,408 of NZ_WJBI01000023.1, read as the reverse complement.
ATACGTTTTTCTCTATGGCCCAGTTCCATAACTTCTATATCAGTGATACCCGGCGATTTTTCTCTTATCCACAGGACGTCGTGTCCACAGGCTCGGAGAGCCCCCACCGCACTCAGAGGAATGTTTTCATTTGCCAGCAGGCGCATCAGTCTACTTCCTGAGAAATCTCGATAGGATAAACCCTTTCTGTCCGGAGCAAATCGCTTGCGTACCCCAAACACGCTTGAATATCTTCATGGGTCAGGTCGGGGTAGTTCCGAAGGATCTCCAACTCAGTCCAGTCATGAGCCAGCAGGTCGATAATAAACTCTACTGCAAGGCGTGTACCTTTGATGATGGGTTTGCCTGTAAGGACTTCTGGGTCAATAACGATATGTTCTCTCCAGTTCATAGATCTCTCCAATGCTTTTTTGACACACAAATCGAATCAGTTGTGAACTTTCAAACGATAAGATATGGTTACTGAGGTCGATTTTTGTTGTTTTCTATCAATTCATTGTTGTTTTTCTATATCAATTTGATATTGTTTTTCTTCAATTTAATATTGTTCTACAACAAAATTTTTGCTTTTTTGATACGCAAACTGAATCAATTGCTAATTTTTCAAATGATGAAAAAGCATATACAGATACTCTCGGAAAAGTTCGGGAAAATGGACTCTGGATGAAGCAGGTGGCGTATGAATAAAGTTATTGACTCTATTTTTCTTCTTTTCTGTCAGTGGCCGCCCGATATCGCTCACTTTGCGAGCATGCGGGCATGGAGGGAAGTTTTATAATGAATTTAAAAAAGAAATTTAGTAACTCCTTGAGAGTCAACAAGGCGCTGCGGGATCTTTATACCTAAAACTCTCCTATTTTCACCGTTGAAATTATTAGCGTTATCTACACCGAACATGGGGTGGAGTAGAGTTCCTCCCAGGATGATGACATCCCAGGATGATGAATCTTAAAGCGAGATAATTTTAGGATTGAACAAATGCTCTTTTAATAATATACTTAAAAAATATCCATGGATAGTTAGAATATCACCCGTTTGTAAGGAGGGATCATTTACTCTTTCTATCCCTCGCCATCAGGCGGAATGCTAGTTTTTTCTTAATACTAGCAAAAAAATTAAAGTTTGCCACGGCGCCAGCTAATTTTCAAAGCTAATTAGCAAAAGCTTAATGCTATATTATTTTTACGTCTTTATATAATTATCTTGAGTGTGTTTTAAATCCAGATCGGTTCTACAACTGGGCAATTGGTTTTCTCCATGCTGTCTTCCACCCGACATTCTATTGATATTCATTATGTATTTCTGTTTTTCCCCTAAGATACATTCCTCAAAAAGATCCTGTCTTAACCTCGCCTGCACGCTCATAATTGGCAATAATGACACCGCTTGGCAACACCTTACCATCGGTTAACTTGAAAGCAGCCGGGATCGTTCCTTCGGCAAATAAGCGCTTTCCTGAGCCAAGTGTCACGGGAAATATTTTTAGCCATAATTCATCAACCAGATCGTGTTTCAAAAGCGTTTGGATGAGGTTGCCGCTGCCATGAACCTGTAATTCAGGCCCATCCTGCGCCTTAAGTTTTTTTATTGCTTCAACTATATCACCTTGCAGCAAAACCGATTTATCCCATGTAAATTGCATGGACTTATGTGAGGCGACATATTTTGTTGCCTGGTTAATCCCAGGACCCTCGTCTTTATGATGTGGCCAATAGGAAGCGAATATCTCATATGTTTTTCTTCCAAGTAGTAAATCAAACGGCTTGCTCATCTGCTCGTACATAACCTTACCTAAAAACTCATCAAAATAAGGAACAGTCCAGCCCCCATATCTGAAACCGCCCGAAATATCTTCCTCGGGTCCGCCGGGAGCCTGCATAATACCATCGAGTGTTATGAAAGATAGAACAACAATTTTTCTCATATTCTTATTTCTCCCTTTGTCGCTAAATGTAATTATTCATATCATCTTTTTCATTTTGAACAACACAGTATTTAGGTGCTCGGATTTTACTCTGTCATTGCCTTCATTTATTATACAAATTCGCCGTTGTGTAACTCGTTGCACTTCTATTAATCCTGCTTCACTTAACATAAATAGGGTGTTTTGAAATTAAAAAGCTGGCTTAGAGCTTATCCGAAAAGTCCTACTACTCTGAACATTGTTATGCGGAAATGAGCACAGAAGCTTAATCCTATTTTTTCTTATCATATTCTCGTAGTTGTGTCCAGTTTTTAGTTTGTTTTTACAGCACATTAGCTTGTATTGCGATTATTTTACTTTTCGGATAGGTTCTAAGAGACTATCTTAAAATTTAATACAAAACATAATTAGTCGTGAGTGTACAATCAAATAAATAGTTCCTCAACACCCGAATGCTCGCAAAGTGAGCGATATCGGGCGGTCACTGGCAAAAAAAGAAGAAAAGTAGAATCGACCAGCTGCCATAAAGAGCGTTTTATTGATGGCGCATCTTAGCAGCATCTGTGCTTATAACCAGGTGAGCAAGCTCGCTTAGTAAACTCAAGGCAGCAATGAAGATTACATGTGTCCAAATTGAAAATGGAAGTTTTATAAAGTAACATTAGAACAGAAACTGCATAAGATTTCTTACTATTCAGTAAAAGAAGATTTTTAATTGCAGGAAGCTAGCCACGAGCTCCCCGCGGACACAAACATAGAGATCTTATTTACAATTAATTATGAGCTACTGTCTATAAAACTTAAAGAATACACTCTTCTGAATATTATTTAAAAATGAGACGTCGTGAAGGAGCTAGACCAAGCTTGTTATTATTTTTCGAAAATGTATCAGTTTTGCAGTGGCTAACTGGAAAAAATAACAAACCCTAAAAACTCAGAAAATGAAATTCTTTCAGATTAAAGGACACAACAAAGGGAAAAAGATGGAACTAAAAGATCTCATCATACTAGTATTCAGCTTCATATCAATAATCTTCGCATTTCTTACCTACAGATTGCATAAAGCGGAATTCAAAAACAAAGAAAGAGAAAAGGAAAAAGATGAGATAGAACGTAGAGTAAAAATTCATGAACTTCTACTAAAACGGATAAAAAATGGAAAACTAGAAAATTTGGAAGAATTCACAGATTCTTCCGATTTTCAAAACGTAGCAAATAGTAATATAAAAAACAAAGTCAATCGATTTTTAAACGATTTTCATCTTACTCCTGAAGAGAGAAGAGCACAATCCATAGAGGGGCAGCTCCAAGAACGTGTCAGATGGAAGAGGAGACAGCTTGCTGAACTCGAAAAAGAGTTATTAAATGAAATTAACAAAGATAGAGCGAAATTGAGATACTAAAAAACGTACAATAGCAATTTGGCTGTGTGCCAATTTTTCTATAAAATTTTTACAAAGCTCCATTTTTGACTTTTATGATCTGCCTGAGCGCTTCAGGCAGAATGCGCTGCTAAACGAGCCAGACGTGGCCACCACCTTCTACGTGGAAGGTACGAAAGGTTACACGGACTATCTGCGTGGATGGGTGTATCCTGTTTTTTGGATATAGTCAGCGAACCCAAACCCGGAAGTAACGAGATGCGTACAGGATGAAAGATTGTTTGTGTTTGCTCCCATTATTGAATTAATTTAAAAGAACCTGTTAATTCGTCAATTGAGGAAAATCAGTGTATCTCTTGCTCATTTTTTATTTCGGTAATTTGTTCGTCTTTTAATCCTGTAAAACCTTCATAGACTACTGTGATTAAGACGAGGAAGAAATATAACATTGGTATTGGTATGTTGAATATTCTACTGTCTGGAAATAATATCATTGGAATAGTTACTGATATTGCGAAAAATGTCATCATCAACCATATAATTGATTTTTTTAGTGTTTTTGCTGGGTCGTTATCGTTTGGGGCGGTGACTGCAACGAATGTTGTGAGCCCTGTCAAACCACACATGGTGAGGAAATAGATGGCTAGGAAGAAGAACAGTCTGATGTTATTTCCCATTTTGCCGTAATCATCGAATTTTATTATTGTGACTGCGTGTACTAGAAGTCCCATTAGTACTCCAGTTAAACCAATAATAGTTGTTATTCGATCTTTGATTAAATCTGGATCTTGTGGTATTGTTGGTTCTTTCCAGTTTCGCAACTCTTCTAAAAATGTTGATTTCTCATGCTTTTTAGGACTTTCAGTAACCACTCAATCACCTTTCTGAACACTACACGATTAACATAACGCACGTCTTCCTAAATTTATCTTTTTATTTTTGCATGCTAACTATTGCACTGGTGACGGGTTTACTTAAGTAAAAAATCTATTTTGTTTGTTTGCTAAAATCTGCTAAAACCTGCTCTTCAAAGGCAACCTAAAACCCAGATTTTGTTAGAAGATGAAAAAATTGTCATTGAAGCTAAGAAAATGAGGGAAAATCTCGAGAGCAAGCAAGTAGGGGATCAATTATTAATTGACATTGCAAAGTATGGAAAGCATCTTGGCTGCAAAACTTTGCTATGTTTTGTCTATGATCTGAAGAAAGAATTGGAAATCCAATTGGTTTAGAAAATGACCTTAATATGATGTCAACAGAAGAATTACAAATCATTGTAAAAAATCGAACAAAAGATACTGGTTAACTCGTCTTATTGTGAGTGAATTTTTGTTTTATTAATTTGATGTATAGTGTATTCTTTTTAAGAAGTAATTAAACAAAGTACATAAATCACATTTATTTGCGGTACTTGTAGTCTGCGGGGTTTGATCTTCGGAATGGCTTCAGAGCTTACTGAAATTTATTCCAGCCCCCGCAGACTACATAGAACCGTTACAATTTATGAAGATATACAGGAATTTTTTTCCATTAATTTTTCAGTAATACATCATATTCAATCGAAAAAGCTGACTGATAGTAATTTCTTAAAAATATAAAAAGAAAAACGGATTTTCTTACCAAGTCAATATTTTTTATACTAACTGTAAGTAAAAAATCTGATGGAAAATCAGCCCGATACATAACAGTATCAGTCGGTCAGAGGTTTCTAACTCAAAGAAAAACTTCTTATTCTTGAAGACCAATTTGGTTGTCACTGTACTTTCCTCATTAAATTACTCAGGAAATGTACTGCCATACATTCTCTGAAAAATATTCATTTTTCTGCAACAATCATATTATAACAAGACTATAAATAGCAATATGTGTCATATGCTACATGCATCATATGACATACATCGATCAGTATGGTTTTTAGTTTTTAATAAATAAGTTTCGTGCCGGTTTCTCTCCGTACCTTATCTCATTGTTTTGATATGTCTAAAAACGGGGCAGTGTCATAAGTTTTGTGCTATGTAGTTTGCAGGGGCTGACCTTCGGACTGGCTTCAGAGCTTACTGAAATTTATCTCAGCTCCCAGACCACACAGAGTCTGTTTTTGCATTCAAATTATTTGTTACAAAATTCACAGATATATTTGTCTAATTTGTCTAATGCCAAGTTTTATCAAAAACCTGTGCATAAACTATAAAAAAAGTTGGGTATTTTTGCTCAACCCCTCTAAAATTAAGTTTTCAAGACTTATTTTTCAATTCTCGACGCCGTAGCCGCAAGAAACACAAAACCTTCCGAGATTGCAAACTATGCAGGTATGGAAGCCCGCCAGATCTACCCCTACCTTGAAAACCTGATCCGCCTTGGCTTCCTTGAGCGCAGAGTCTCTCTCTTTGGAACCTCAAAAAAAGGCATCTACCTGATAAAAGACCATATTTTTGACTTCTGGTTCAATTTTGTTTCCGCAAATAAGGAAGCTATAGAACGGGAAAATTCCAGCCTGACCCCTAACCCCGAAGCACTGGCCATGTATTTTGCCAAAAAGTTCGAACTTTTCGCCGAAAAAGAACTTCTCCCCACCCTCCTCCCCCAGTCCCGGCTCACAGGCCGCTGGTGGCACAAAACCGAAGAAATAGACATCCTTGCCGTAAACGAACCCGAAAACTCAATCACCTTCCTTGAATGCAAATGGCGCATTCTTACCAGATCCGCTGCCGAAAATTTCCTCAAAGCCCTCCGCGAAAAAGCCTCCATCGTCCAGTGGCAAAACGAGACCCGCACCGAGACTTTTGGCCTCCTTGCCAGAAAAATCGAAGGCAAAAAAGCCCTCCGCGAAAAAGGCTATCTGGCCTTTGATCTTGAGGATTTCGAAAAGGCTTTATCGTGAAAACCTTCTTTTGCTATTGAATTTACAAAATACTAATCTGGGTTAGTACTAATTGTAATTAGTATTTCTTCCCTGCGGCGATGAAGGTCGATGTTTCTAAAACTTATTGAATTTACAGAATTGGTAAAAGAACTGATTTTGATTAAAATCTTGCAGACAGCTTTGAAGAAACGTTCTTTGGAAAAACAGGGGAACCATATTCGCTTTTTTAACGTGTCTTGTCACGCTCGACGAAGGAGAGCGGCCTTTCCATAAAATCATACATGAAAAAAATCTATTTTCTGAATGGACAAAATATAATTGAAAGTTGATTCAATTTTTAAGTTCTGGGCTTCAGCTTACAAAATAGAACCGGTTATTTATTTTTCCTTGGTCTGAGCTCTCCCTATATTTCATCCATATTAACTGTTGGCATATCTTCTTTAATTTTGTGTATTACATTTTGGGAGTACCTGTCGTTGTAAGCGTGCTGCATAAATGTTCTTTGTGCTTTAAACAAATCCAAATTCCAGGAGAATGATTATAAATATAATGATTAAAAAAATAATCATTATGCAATTCTACAACCGGCAGAAAGAGCTTAAACTTATGGAACTGCCCGATCAGGGGAAACCATCTTTTCTCGTCATAACTCAGCTGCAGTGATATTGGGATACTAAGCCGGAAGGTTGTAGAATTTTTCTAATAGTAGGAAATGGGAAAACAACTATTTTTGCAATAATCTTACTGAAGTTTTTCTGATACCACAGGACCATACCTTTATTAAGCATAGTCCTTTCGAGCTTTGCGAACAGCAGCCAGGCCTTTCCAATCTTCCATGTCGAGCTCCGGCTTTTCGGTTCGATATTTCGCATACAATGCTATTCCTACAGGGTCTTCAAGGATATCGACTTTGACACCCTTCTCGCGCAGCATCTGTTCGTTGCCCGAGGCGTTAGTAACATCGCCGACGACCACGCGGCCGAATTGGCGCATATATATCAACGTAGCGCAAATGTCGCAGGGGCTGAGCGTTGTGAAAATCGTGGTATCGCTGAAGTCCTGCCGTCCCGCATCGCGTATGGCAGACGTTTCACCGTGGTTGTAAGGGTCGTTATCCTGCACGAGCGTATTATGACCTTTGCCGACAATCCGGCGCGTATTGTTATCGATAATGACGCCACCGATGGGGCAGCCGCCCTCATCATAGCTTTTTTGCGCAAGTAAAACTGCTATATGCATAAAATTGCGGTCGCTCAGTTTAGCAAAGAATTTATCTTCAACCAGCGCAGGAAGACTTTTCGTGGGCAAGTGGGCGATGACATTAAGTGCCTCTTCCGTAACAGGCGTGTCCTGTGTAATGAAGTGTCTCATAAGCTCTCCTTTTCAAATCACTCTAGCATTATTTTCAGCATCGCTAAAAAATTTAAAACTGGTTAATTTTAATACTGTTTATCATATGAAATCACATTAAAGATATTAAAGTAAATTCTTGTTGATCATTATAAACTTTTTTATTTACACATTGAATAACAAATTTACATAACTTTAATTTTATGGTTAAATTGTTTTCTTTTATCCTCGAATAAAAGAGAAATCGAACTCATCTTTAACGGAAAAAAATAGTGAAGTGTGAAATTATATGTTGCCTTTTTTAAAATAGAGAGTTTAGAGGAGCCCGATCCAAGAAAAGAATAAAGCTACAATCAACACTCTTTGACTCCTGTATGGGCAGTAGGGGACTTCAACTCAAAGGCTGGACAAATAAACTAATTTGGAGTGATAACAAACTGATAATAAGCAGTTTGAAAACAAAATGACAATAAGCAATTTGAAAACAAAATGACAATAAGCAATTTGAAAAATGGCCTCATTAGAAAAGAAATAGAGCAAATAGTGGAATAAGATTAATTTATATTGATCTACCATTTGATGTTGGTGCTGATTTTTCAATGAAAATATGAATACAGAAAAAATGGAACTCTTTCGCTATTAGCTGAAATCGATTTGATATCAGGAAGAATTCATTATAAAGTATTTGAAAGGCATAGAAGCTGGGAATTCGTACAATTCCTTAAAGAACTTGAGTTAATTTATCCAAGAGAAAAAATCAAAATTCTGACGGATAATCACAAAATACATACCTCAATAGAAACTCGAGAACACCTGGAAAGTGCTCCTGATAAATTTGAATTTGTATTCACACCCAAACATGCTTCGTGGTTGAATATAATTGAAAGTTTTTTCAGTAAAATGACAAGAAGCATGTTGAGAGGAATAAGAGTAGACTCAGTAAACGAATTAAGGGAAAGAATCAGTCGATATATAAACCAGATTAATGAAAATCAGTCACTTTTGCCTTGAAACATTAAGTTGAAGAAAGGGACGAAATGCCTGGAGGAATTACAATCTAAAAGAAAAAGGAATTAATTAGAAATCGATAATCTAGAATTAAAATCATGGGGAGTGAGGTTTATGAAAATAAAAATAAAATACATTGTTTCAGACCTTAATGGAACTCTTGTGGATGCTATGCCAATTTACACCAGAGTCTTCTGCGATATAGTGAAACAATATACGGGAATTGAATCACCTAATATAGCTGCATATTCCATTGCCGCAACAGGCACACCGTGGGATGAACAGTTTTCTCATATTTTGGAATACCACAAACTGCCTAAAGATGCAGTCCCAAAACTGATGGACGAATTCTGTAACATTATTTATAGTGAAACATATTCAATGTTTCCGAAAGCAGAAGAGCTTTTAAAATTATTCAAAGCCAAAGGCTACAAGGTGTTCATCACTTCTGGTAGTGGTACCGGACCGATGATGAAGCGTCTTTATGAAGCTGGTATTTTCCCTTACATTGATTGTTTATTAGGGTTCGATATTTATAAAAAAGGTCCAAAGCATATTGAAATGCTCGCTGAAAAAGAAGGTTTATCTTTAAAACAGTTTGCGTTGCAGTCAGTCTATTTTGGAGACGGACCAGGTGATATGCGACTTGCTAAGAACGCAGGACTTTTCGCTATAGGAGTGGCTCAGACGGTAGATCCAGAGATTCTAAAAGAAGCCGGTGCTGATCTGGTGCTTGCAAAAATCGGCGATGCACTGGAAATAGACTGGGAGAAGATGGATATAAGGATCTGAAGATCATTTTATTAACAATCCATGACAGCAACCTTTTACATAAAATTTTGTTCTTTCTCTGTTTTTCTCTATAGGTCAATCTCAGGCTCATTTTTGGCTACGAATGAAGTCACTCGATTTTGAAAAAAGGTCATAATTTCACAACAACTTTTAGGCTCTTCGTTGTTTTATATGGATTGAAAAGAATTTTCCAGTTAAGAAGTGATAAAGCCTTTTTCAACAGGACGCACTACTACATCCCTGGCTGGGAAATTCCAAAGTTCAGGCCTGAACACTTTACGGACAGGTACGGATTCATAGTTGACTGTATTTCAGAATTCTTCCGGGAAATGAGGAAGCGATCCTACGCCGATAATATAAACAGGTTCTTTAAACTCGGAAACAACCTGAACCAGCGTGATGTGATTGCCGTTAAAAAGACCTTCTCAGGCCTTATGAAACTCATCTACCCGGATGAGAATATCACCAGAGAGCAGGCACAGGAGATCCTTGAGTACGCTCTCGTAGGAAGAAGGCGTGTGAAAGAGCAGCTGAAAAAAATAGAAAAAATATCTCAAGCCATCCAGTCCAAATTAGTGGATATTATTTATCCCAGATAACTTTTACAGAATCTCTAATAAACGCCTTTTTATGTATCCCTTCAACCAGCATCACAAGTATCCGATTTCAACTAATGTGCTTTATAACCTGAAGTGGTGTCCGTAAACCGCCTTCGATAAAACCCTGAAAGTCCGAATAAGCTTCCCCGCATATATGGACGTTCTTGTTTGAGAGCGATGCACCATATAGTGAGAATGCGATTAACTCTTTTATTGCCTCTTCAACATGGAATCCGGCTTTCTAGATATGGCAACCAGCTTCAAAGGGCCTCCAGCTCCAATCTCTACAAAGGGTTCCCGGCTCCAGTCCCTGATGCCGAAACAGCTTATTAATTTAGCCTCTATTTCTTTAGCGTCTTTATTATTAGGATTTGATCGTATAATACTGAAGGTAGCCTTCACCAGGTCGTTGATCGAGATTCAACTTTGCTTTCAGGTGCTCTTTTTGCTGTACAAATGGTGTCCAGTAATACATGCTGAGCTGGTCACTATGAAACCTCCAGTGCAAATCATTATAAAATTCCTTAACATTCCTGGCTGACTCCAGACTTTCACAGTATTCCTTAATTCAAAATGCTTTCGAAACCTTTAAACCTCAGAAAAAACCATATTTAAATAGCTGTTACAGGCGCTATCCTTGAAAAATGAGGATTTGAAGGTATCATTGAATTCAGATAAATACATCTGTATTTTAAACTGGGCTGAATTCAGAAAGATGTGTCTGCATTTTTAATAAATGTTATAGCCATTTTCGTGACTATTTCAAATCTAAAGTTCAGTGTGACGCAGTGGATTACCTGCTTGTCGTACAAAGGAGTTAGAATCATGCATGACGCAAAACTGATAAAAGTAATTGCAGAATATCTCGCTAAATGCGCAGAAATACATGCAAGAGGCGAATCAATACCGCCAGAAAGTCTGGAAGGTTTTACGATTGATGTTGTGAGCTGCCTGGATGTGATTGGCATCGGTGATATTGGTAAAGAGTTAATCCCACTCAAGAAAGCACGTGCAACGATCAGACTTGCAAGGCGTGAGTTTGAGTGGCAGTGTGACAACGTAGAGCATCCCGAAGACTGGGAAACCTGCCTGCGGAATGCAATCTCAGGACATGTATGAAACCTTTTGAGATTTTGCCTGAAAACACCTCAAAATCGCGGCTAACATTTCAGGCACTATTCTCGGGAAAATAAGGATTGAATGCTTTCTACATCTGTTCGAGAATCTGCAGATAAATACATTTCATAAGGTTTCGTACATTCAAATTGAACTATCCATACTCTTTTTTGTGTCATAGTAAGTCAAATTTTGGCGGTGTCTCGGATTTATTGTAAATTCGAACCAAATTTTATGTACAGAACCGAATTCGGTTCTCTGGATGTAGATTTCTTCTCCTAGTGTCCTAAGATTTTTGATTTTGCAGGAAATTTGGCAGCTTCCAAAAAATATATCTTAAAAGCTGGATAACCAGTAAAAAACGCAAGCTGAATATCTATAAACCTTATCTGAAACAGAAATTCATTTTCCAAACAAAAGAATAAAAATAAAAAAGGTAAAAAATAAAAAAGGTAAAAAATAAAAAGAGTAATTCACCAATAAACCTTATAACTTTTAACCGTCCCCATAATCGACCATTTATAATAAGGAGCATATAGAGAAGGCGGAGTTAACGGTTTTCCAACTATCAAGCTTACCAGCTTATCGAAACTACCTTCCTGGACTTAACTTGACAGACTATAATTTTTTATTTCCTTAGTTTTTGAATTCTCATATGGGTCAATCCCCGATATAGAATTTTGCCCTTAATCCTGTTTATGGTGTACCCTGGTGGCTTACCCGCAACAGAATTCCTGAGATACACTGTCGCAAATAATCGCACATTTTTGGCAAATAACCCTAATTTTGAAAGTGTAAGTGGAATATAAAAAGGCAGTTTAATATAAAATCCACTTATATTGTTTAGCTAAAAATATGGTGTGATCGAATTGACGAAATCAGGAAAAACATTCGGAAGCGGATTATCGCGCTGGATTTTCGGTTTAATATTTGTTTTAATAATTATCGCTGTAATAAACTTAGGAATAAAGGACGTTCCGCTCGCTGAAGAGCCCCAGCAAACCACACCGCAGGTAGGAGAAACAGACCTGATTGAGGCTCAGGTTCGGGCTGAAGGAACAGCATCAGGTCAGGACAGCGGGCTTGCAGAAAGTGATTCTAAGGATACCGGGCTTGCAGATGATAATCTTGCAGATGATAATCTTGCAGATGATAATCCTGCACATGATAATCTTGCAGACAACAGTCCTGCTGCAGGTGAAAACCCGGCTGATGAAAACCTGACGGTTCATTTTCTCGATGTTGGCCAGGGAGATTCGATTCTCTTGAAATATAATGGAAAAGCTATGCTCATAGATGCAGGCGAAAGAAACCAGGGGTCAGGGGTTTCAGCATATCTTCACGAAAATGACATCTCCAGCATTGATTATGTTGTTGCAACTCACCCTCATTCGGACCATATAGGCGGCATGGGTGAGGTACTCAACAGCTTCCAGGTTGGGCTTTTCATTGACAGTGGCTTTCCGCACACCTCAAAAACATATGAAAACATGCTGATCACCATTGATGAGAAAGATATTCCTTTTGATGTAGCTGAAAAAGGAGAAGAAATAGAATTTGACCCTGCTGTTGATGTGGAAGTTTTGAATCCAGGCCCCGAATACTCCGATGAACCGAACGAAAACTCCGTGGTCCTTAAAGTAATCTACGGGGAGGTTTCATTCCTGCTTATGGGTGATGCGGGGCTTGAGACTGAAGAAAAACTCATAGACTCCGGGCACGACCTAGACTCTGATATTCTCAAAGTCGGGCACCATGCCAGCGGGTCCGGCAGTGGAGAAACCTTTATTTCTGCTGTAAGTCCCGAAATAAGCGTAATCGAGGTAGGCTCAGGTAATGACTACGGGCATCCCCATACAGAAGTTATTGAAAGGTTACAGAAAGCTTCCATGGTTTACAGAACCGATCTTGACGGCTCAATTGTAGTTACAACAGACGGATCTACTTATACAGTAACTGCTCAGAAAACCGAATCTGGAGGTGGAGTGACCAGAACCGAGCCTGCTGAAAGCGGGGCTGACAGTTCTTTGATGATGACTGAAACCGCACCAGAAGGAACCAAGTCAAAAGAAGCTGGATTAGAAGATTCCGAACCCGAAGAAGACGAAGCGAGTGGAATATTCAGTTCCGCAGAATCAGTCGTCTATGTTAGCGACCTGAGCCTGCAGGATGAATGGGTAGAGATCACAAACAAAGGGTCCTCTCCTGTTTCGTTAAAAGGCTGGAAGATTGAAGATGAAGGCAGCAAACATACCTACACCTTTACGTCTTACACACTGGATTCTCAGGCCACTGTAATTCTATATACAGGAAAGGGTATGGATACAGCTACTGAAATATACTGGGGATCAGGAAACCCTATCTGGAACAACGATGGGGACACGGCGTCTCTCTATGACAGCAGCGGAAAGCTGGTGGCTGTACTGGAGAGGTGACGATGGGAAATTTCAAAGTTACTCTCGACAGGATAGAAGGCAGTACCGTGGTGCTGCTTTTAAGGGAAGAGGAGTCAATAAAACTCAGTATCCCTCTTTTTTTACTGCCTCCGGAGAGCAAAGAGGGTGATATCCTGAATCTCAGCATTAACAGAGATGTTCAGGAGACAGAAGCAGCTAAAGAAAGAGTGTCATCTTTGCTTGATAAACTTAAAAATAAGAATAAAGGGACTGAATGAAACTATCTTTCTCCTTCTTCCGGATTTAAGAGAACTCCCATATTTCTTTATCCAGATGGAAAAAAACACATCATCTCCTGTGCCTGTAAAATGTTTACCTAACCAGTGTCCTGGCGGCCTTTCGCCCGTCCTGGAAATATCTGCGTGGATTTCTGCCGGGTTACGTATATACCCGGTCTGTTTTTCCCTTCCTTTTTCGTTATTTTAATCATTTGATAACATTCCCCGTTTTTTTCTCTTGACAATATATTTTATCATTGAATAACACATGTTATATAACATATGTTATTCAATTGGGGTCTGTATGCCACCCAAAACAAAATATGACAAAGAAGCCATTGTAGAAGCCGCTTTTGCCATCGCAAAAGAAGAAGGATTTGCCGGCATCACCGCGCGCAGCGTGGCGAAACGCCTTCGTTGCTCGGTTGCGCCGATCTATCTCAATTTCGGGACAATTGATGATTTGGTTAAGGCTGTGGTCGAGCGTGTTTTTGCCCTTTCGGATGAACTGCTGGCAAAACAAAAAGGACAGCATCTTTTTGAAAACATCGGGAAAGCCAGTTTAGTGTTTGCGCGGGAATACCCGGTCTTTTTTCGTGAACTGGTAATGCAGCAAAATCCATACATGACTTCGTATGAAACCATTCAGGACACTATGGTTGAAGCACTGGCTGAAGATGAAAGCATGAGTGGTTTGACGTATGATGAACGCAAGCGCCTGCTTTTAAAAATGCGGATCTTTCAAACGGGGATGTCGGTCATGATCGCCAATGGTCATCTGTCCTCGCTTGATGACCAGGCCGCTGAAACGCTACTTATGGAAATGGGGAAGGATCTCCTGCTAATACAACAAATAAAACAAAAGGGGACGGAGCCATGAAGAAAATAACTATTATAGGTGGGGGTATCGCCGGATTGAGCGCTGGAATCTTTGCCCAAAAGAACGGATTTGAAAGCGTTATCCTGGAGAAAAATCACAATTTAGGCGGGGAATGTACCGGCTGGAATCGAGAAGGCTATCACATCGATGGATGCATCCACTGGCTGGTTGGGACAAAAGTAGGAACACCGATTCATGACCTTTGGGTCACTGTTGGCGCACTGGAAGGGGTTAAGATTTTCCATCCAGAGAGTTTTTTGGCTTTTGAGCACGACGGCGTTATGGTACATCTTTATCGCGATCTTGACCGGCTTAAGTACAGCTGGCTTGAACTATCACCGGAAGATAAAGATGTTATTGAAGATTTTTGCCAGGCGATCAAGAAGCTGCAATCGTATGAAACACCCGTTGAAAAACCTGAGGACTTGATGACGTTTATGCAAAGATTCCGGTTGATGATTTCATTGAAAGATGCGGGAACAGTTATGCGAAAATATGGTAAGATCAGCTTAAAGGACTACGCCAGTACCTTTAAGCATCCGGCGCTTCAGGCTGCTCTTGCTTCATTTTTACCGGAAGGCTATAGCGCCTCATTTATTTTCTTTGCGCTCGCGGCCTTTACCAAAGGCCAGGCCTCCATTCCCTATGGTGGCTCTAAGGCGCTGGCAATGCGCATGGTTGAGCGTTACCTTGCCCTGGGTGGAGCTATTGAAGCTCCGTGTGAAGCCGTTGAGCTGACCATAGATCACAACAAAGTCCATCGCGTCATCTGTCACAACGGCAAAATCTTTGAAGCCGATTATATCATTGCAGCATGCGATGCGCACGTACTTTATGAGCGGTTACTTAAAGGCAAGTACCCGGATCGCGAATTCCAAAAGCGATATAGTAACCCAACAGATTATCCACTTGCCTCACAAATTCTGGTGGCGTTAGGCTATGAAGGCACAATCGGAACCCTTCCACGGAGCCTGTCCTTTCCGATGCCCCCATTTGAGATCCATGAATCACCTATAAACCGTTTAACAATGACGCACTACCGGCATGAGCCGGCATTTGCTCCAGAAGGCCACACTCTGATCACCTGCAGCATCAACCAGTTCCATGCAGATTACGAAGCCTGGGATGCTCTCGCCCGGGATCCCGAGGCCTATCAACGGGAAAAAGAAAGAATAGGCAAAGAGATCCTCCGGGCAATTGAAACGCGTTTTCCCCGGATGAAAGGAAAAATCAAAGTCCTTGATGTCGCCACGCCGAAAACTTACGAACGGTATTGCAATGCCTATAGGGGAGCATTCATGCCGTTTTTACCGACCATTCGGGGAAAAATGATGGCCCACACCGGACGGATTAAAGGTCTGGATAATCTCTTTTTAACCGGTCAATGGTTGCAACCGCCAGGGGGACTGCCCGTCGCAGTCATTACCGGAAAAGACACAATCATGCGGCTTTGTAAACAGGAAAAAAAGCCGTTTGTAAGCTGTTAAATAGCCCGAAAAATTAACCTTGCTACCTTTACCCGAAAGTATGGACACCGTAGACCTCACGAGTAAAAGGTTCAGCAGAAACACAGCGACAATAATGAATACAATATTCTGAGCCCGTACAACAACCGGGATAAAGGGCATACCGCCATAGAGGTCAGATTTTGAACTGACGGGACTTCATACTGGCCTATTGTCAGAGCTATAAGGACTCCTGCAAAAGTACCGGCAAGGGTGCCCATAAGGCCGAGGATTCCACTCTGGAGAATGAATATCCTCTGGATGCTTGAGGCAGAGGCACCCATAGCGCGGAGCATACCGATCTGGCCTGTTGCTCCAATAACCGAAAGGTTCAGGGCACTTACCACACCAAAAGAGGCTATGATAATAAGTGTAAATGCTCGGCTATGCGGGCTTGACCTGCTCTCTCAATCTGGGAGGTATCCGCTGCAGAGGCCGGGAGGATCGGTGTAAAAAACAAAAAGAGTACGAAAAGCACGGCTTTCATGGTTTTTTTCCCCGATTTGATGACAAATAGATTGTTTTGATCTCAAAGATTTTTAATTATTTTCTGGGCTATGCATAAATCTTACTAGATTTACTGAATACAGCTTATTAACAACCTTAGTTCCCAAATTTTAAGCGCATATTAAGCATTATTACAAAGATATAATCTCAATTGATGCCGATTTTGAAATTCAGCCCAAAAAATTATGTGCTTATATTTTAAGTGTATAATTCAATACCAGGGGACCTTTATGCGCCTAAAAATGCGGAACGTAGGGGTTATTCTTTACCTCTTTTTTTTTCTCATCGTTAACCAGGTTGCCATCCTCGAGAGTAATTACTCTATCAACATACTCAGTATGCCACGGTTCATGTGTTACCATTACAATTGTTTGGCCATATTTTTCATTCAATTCTTTGAACACCTCCAGTACTTGTTTTGAGTTGTTAGTGTCCAGGTTTGCGCATGGCTCGTCAGCAAACAATATGTCAGGCTTTTTTGCTATGGCTCTTGCGATTGCCACTCTTTGCTTTTCTCCACCAGATAATTCATCAGGAACCCTGTTATGTTTCCCTTTCAGACCAACCTTATCTAATGCTTCAAGAGCAGTTTCATAAGATTCCTTCCTTGATTTTCCTTCCATCATGGAAAGGATATAAACATTTTCCGCAGCACTCATTTCATTAATGAGTGCATAATCCTGAAAGACATAACCGACTTGCGTTAGCCTATAATAGCTTCTTTCTGCTTCAGGCAAGCTGGAAACCTGTAATCCCCGAATGGTATATTCCCCATCTGTTGCGTCGTCTAACAATGCCAATATCCTTAACAGAGTCGTTTTTCCACTTCCAGATGCACCCATTATCGCTACAAATTCCCCTTTATTTATTTCAAACGAAACGCCCTTGAGAGCCTTGACAGCAGTTTCCCCAGTCCCATAATATCTTTTCAGGTTTTTCACTATGATCATTTTTTATCGTCCCCATATAGCTTTGAGTATGCTCTCTTTTGATACACTCCAGGCAGGGAGTGTCCCGGCTATTACTGATAGCGTAAGCATGGTAACTATGCTTTGAATAAGCAGCATGGGATCTATCTGGGGTCTTATTTCCATGGTTTCGTAGAATGTTACTGGATTTGCCTGGAAGTAAAGCATAAGTGAAAAGTATAAAGTCAATCCTGCGAGTATTCCTAAAGAAACATAGAACATGCTAAGGAATGCATAGGACAATACTATTGATCCTGGAGTAATGCCTACTGCTTTTAAAATACCTATCTCTTTTTTCCTATTAAGTACGTTGATATAGATAATGATAAGTACCAGTGCTGCACCTACGATCAAACTCACAAACTTTGACATAATATTTATAGCACCCATGCTTTGCATTGCTTGCTTTATGAGAGTTTCGGATTTATCAGCCCATGTGAAGATTTGCTCATTCACCCCAGCTTCTCTAATTTTATCCTGTACCTGTTCTTCACTTCCTTGCTTGTCAATCCTTACGACTACACTGGTAGCTTTACTCTCTTCTAAACCATAAACTTCTTCAATTTCTTTGTAATGTACCAGGGCATTAAGATCAACAAGTTCAAATGAGCCTTCCATGATGCCTTTGACTTTATAGGTCCTCTTTACGCCATTGCTGTATGTTACGTCAACAAGAGATCCTGGTCTTACTTCACCCAGGTTATCATATATTTCTGATCCAAAACCTGTACCTGCGATCATAGCACCAATGATAATCTCATCCCTGGAAAGCTCTCCTAAGAAATCTCCTTCACTGATAATGTATGGGTATTGTGAAATATCATACTCTTCTGTGGGAAGCAATCCTGTAATAGTTGCCCCTACAACTTTCTGCTTATGCTCAATAGATGCTCCAGCGTCCAGTCGTTTTGTTGCAGCTCTCACACCTTCGACCGCTCTGACTTTCTGCAAAACGTTATCAGCATTGTTAATATAGGTGTTGTCACCTGATGGTTCAATGACAATATCCCCGTAAGGGTAGTCTTGCATAAATCCGGTAAATAGAACAGTCATTCCCCCTATCATTGATGGAAGGAATACTAAGTTCATAAAAATGAGTGAGAGAACAAAAACTATGAACATTAGTGTTTTTTTGTTTCCTCTTTTTACACTGCAGTATGCAATGAGGCCCCCCACTCTGATATCGTTGATCATGTTGAAGACCTCTCATTATTTTTCGTTGTTAGCAGAGTCACCGCTGCCTTCCATTAACTGCTTAATTATCTCATCTTTTGACTTTTTTGTTCTATAATTAGTGTAAATTAGTCCCCCAATAACTGCCAGAATAAGCAATACAATTGCAGCTGTTCCTGCTCTATTATTACTTTCCAGGACTATAAGATTAATTTTCGTTTCAATTTGTTCTTCACCAAAATCATCACCATACGTTATGGTTACAGGGATTTCGTATTCTCCTGCTTGATCAACTAAAAAAGTAATTACTGCAGGCCCATCTTCATTTGGATCAAGAGTTCCTATAAAGGATTCTTTTAATCCTTTGAATGGATGGTCAGCATAGACTCTTATTGAATTTATTGATCTGTCACCAGAGTTTTCGATTCTCATAGTCAATTCTACAGTATCACCCATGTAAGGAAGGACAGGATCTACCTTTACAGATGCAAGATTCAAGCTTCCTTTTTTATCAAGCACAGTTATTTTAATGGCATATGCATTTTTTTGCTTACCAAAATCATCTTCATACTCTATAATGACAGGGATTTCAAACTCCCCTGACTTGTTTGCCTTAAACTTGAATAATGCAGTTTGACTTGCATTTAAGCCAAGAGTTCCAATTGTAGAAGTTTTAATTCCTTTAAACTCATGATCCATACTAACTACTACAGATTTTGCAATTGTGTCACCAAAATTTTCTATGCCTAAACTTAAGTCAACTGTATCTCCCTCATAGATGTATTCAGGATTGGTTTTGACAGAAGAGATTCTTGGCTCTGCATCTTCGCCTATCACCCTTATTTCAACTTCATAATATTTTTCTGTATCAACGGGCTTATTTGCATATGTTAATTTCATTTTTAGAAGATGAGGACCAGGTTTAGCATCGGGGGTTGTTCGCATGTGATATATCAGGTACCTTTCACTTGTACTATAAGTTAATTTTGAAACATTAGTAACCAAATTTTCTGTAACTATTATATCTGGAGGGATGCTGATTATCTCAAAAGTAATATCTTCAGGAGTTTTAGTACCGCAGCTCTCAAGATTAATTCCCAGGGTGAATTCTTCATCGATACCTATTGAACTGGGTCTTATTTCCTGAACCTCTGCGTTTACGCACGCATAACTAGAAATTTCTGCTTCAACAATAGAAATTCCTGTTAAAATAATTGCAAAAACTAATAAAAGCAAATATGTTTGTCTTGTCTTCGGATTCATTTTTTACTCACCTCGTTTTGAATTTTTTCTGTAAATTCAACAAGATTTTTAAAAATTAAATCTAATGAAATCATTTGCTGATAATAATCTCCGATGATTTTGAGCAATTCTTCAGAGCCCTCTTCTTTACTGGTGCATCGATTCCAAATTATGGAAATAAAATTGGATTTTGAAATCAACACAGGTCAATGGGTTTCCCATAAAAGAACCACAGATGGACACAGATGGACATGAATAAACACGAATTGAAATTATCTGTGTTCATCTGTGTTCATGTGTGTTTATCCGTGGTTTATTAAGGATATATGGAATCGATGTACTAGTGTTTCGATTCCAAAATACGTTCCAAAACATGAACTATAAAACCTATCCATTGATCAATTAATTTTTTCCTTCAATTATGGATTCATTTTTGAATCGATACACTAGTTTTACATCTTTCAATTATTGCTGAAAGCTTTAATCGCAGGACTGACCATGAGTTCATTCTTGGATTTTACTGCTTTAATTGTCATTGTAAACATCCTTAGTTCCCATATTTTAAGCTCATAAAGCATTATTACAAATATATAATCTCAATTGTGATGCCGATTTTGAAATTCAGTCCAAAAAATTATGTGCTTATATTTTAAGCGCATAATTCAACATCAGGGGACTTTTATGCGCCAAAAATGCGGAACGTAGGTAATAACGCTCATGAACAATGTTCACTTAAGAGATGTTAATACATACAACTTAGTAATAAAGCTTTTGAACAATGTTCACATAGGTGATTTCATATGCCAGCTAAAAAGACTGTTCAGGACGATCAGAAAAGCATCAAACGGGACAAAAAGGCGAAGATTAGCTCTATTCAGGATGCCACATGTAAGCTGATAGAGACAAAAGGTTATGAAAATGTGACTATCCGGGATATAGCTGAGGCTGGCGGTGTGAGTATAGGGCTGATTTATAAATACTTCCCGGGAGGCAAGTTTGACATCCTTAAGGAGATCAGTTATCAATACACGGATGAGCTATTGATGACAAAAAAGCCCGAAAATGTCAATTTTAATGATTTCCCTGGCTACATAAGAAACGTAATAAACAATATGCAGCAATACTGGAAAGACAACAGCTCTTTGACAAAAGCCTTGATTATGACTGCACTGCTCGACAGCGAGATCGTGGACGAAGTCAAAAATATGGATTTTAAAAACGAGTATTACAAAGCTGTAGCTGAATTTTTTTGCCGTTTCAAAGGCGTTGAGATAGGCGACAAAGATCCTGTTGAAGTTCTTATAGACTGGGGGATTGCGGTAAAAGGTATTATCATCTGCGATGTAATCTATTCCCTCTCTCTTATCAAGAGCGAAAAATCCCTGACTGAACTGATGGTTGATATCTCTCTTAATATATGGGGTTACCAAAAGAATCCCTAAACTTTTTTGACTCAAGCCCGGCAGTAATTATTCTGTATCAAAAGCTATTTCAAAGGTTATTCAAAGAAACCATTCCTTATTCATCGTCCCCATCAGGGTACTGCGGAGGGCTTTTTCTCACTTTCTTTGTGATCTTCGGATATTTTCCTTTTCCCGAATAATCCTCAATTGCTGTGACATCTATCTGGTGTAGCCAGTCGTCTCCGAAATCGAAGCGGTAGCCGAAAGCTCGGCCCACTTCCAGGCCCAAGGAATCAATAGTTGTAGTGCGGACGTCTCCTGCCATTTCCTCTTCCAGGCCCGGAAACTCTACGTCCGCTGGCAGGGAATAGACAGCAGACCTGTCATCCGGACCCACGCCAAGTAAAAACTCATAGAGATATTCGTCGAAGCGGTCAAATGCCCTGAAGATGGCTTCATGGAGGTCTTCTAAAGTTTGCTCCCCCCGGATCTGGATGGTGCGGGAAATAATCAGACCCTCGAACTCGTCACACATAGGCCCTCCCATCAAGTGGACGACCATAGTGTATAGTTTGGAAGGAGTTTTGCCTCTGGCACCCTCCTCCGAGACCTTATTATTCTTTCCTGGAGGCATATTCATTGTGATTGGTGGCGGATGAGATATATTTTACTGAGAAATTGATTTTCCTTGCAGTTAATTTCGCATTTACCCTGCATCAGATTATGCAACAACCGGTGCGTAAAGGTATTCTTGAAATCCAACAAATAGTTCTCTTGTTTTGGCAATCCCGCCCAAGACTGCCTTAGCATCGCTTATTGTATGGTATTTGAGTTCAAGAAGCCCTGGCAATTTTTCCGGGCCGAGTTCTCCAACACCTGTTTCTATATATTTCGAGAGGACAAAATCCAGAAACTCTTTTTGCTTCTCATTTAATCCTTCGAAAATTCTTGATTGAGCCCTGTTTACCCGCGTTTCCCTTGTGACTGGCTGCAGGGCAAAAGAGACGTACTCCAGTACATCAAACAAATCACTTTTTTCAGCATCAATAAGTTTTTGTAATGTTGTAAGCTCATCCATACCGTATCCTGCTTTGGCAAGTTTTTCAAGGAATGCACTCCGCGTCACCGGATTAGACCAGATTATACGAAGCTCATTTTCATCCTTGAAAAATTCTGGCAAAATGCCGAACAGGTTTTGTAAAAACTCCTGTGCTGAAATCGGTTTGCCGTCTGCACTCCAGAAAGAGGTGGAAATCATGTGTTGAATCTCACGCTCTTTTCCGTCACGCAGCTTTATTTTCAGTTTTTTCTTTGCCTCTTTTTCGTCCTCTCTCGACGAAATGTAGGGTTCTTTCGGATCTTTTACTTTTTTCGGCAGCTCAGGTTTAGACTCAGGCTCAATCGGCTCACCATCCCATTCCGGATCGGCAAAATGGTGGTATGCATCTACAAAATCGTAAATGGTAAAATATTCTTTTCCATCGAAAAGCCGTGTTCCGCGTCCAATTATCTGCTTAAACTCAATCATGGAGTTTATGGGACGCATGAGAATTATATTTCGGATGTTTCTGGCATCAACACCAGTGGAAAGCTTTTGTGAAGTGGTGAGAATCGTTGGGACCGTGTTTTCGTTGTCCTGAAATTCACGTAAATACTGTTCGCCAAGTGAACCATCATTTGCAGTAACACGAACGCAGTAGTTCGGCTCCCTGCTTGTTTTATATTGATTGACCAGCTCCCGAACTGCCATTGCATGAATCTGGGTGGCACAGAAGACGATAGCCTTTTCTTTCTGGTCGATTTCAGAAAGAAAGATCTTTACCCGCTTGGCTTCACGTTCTCTTATTTCGATGATTCGATTGAAATCAGCTTCAGTATAGATTTTCCCTGCTTCAACTTCGCCCTCAATGACCTGATCATCCGTAGTATAAATATAGTCATCTAATGTGGTTTTTATCCGTTTTACTTTAAAAGGCGTGAGAAAACCATCGTTAATGCCTTCTTTAAGTGAGTAGATGTATACCGGCTCGCCGAAGTATTTGTAGGTATCCACATTGTCATTGCGTTTGGGCGTCGCGGTTAAACCAAGCTGGACTGCCGGAGAAAAGTATTCCATGATGCTGCGCCAGTTACCTTCATCATTTGCGCCGCCCCGGTGGCACTCATCGATGACAATAAAATCAAAATAATCCGCAGGATACGCACCAAAATACGGCGTGTTTTCCGGGCCGCTCATGAATGTCTGAAAGATGGTGAAGAATATGCTGCCGTTGGTCGGCACACTCCCTTTTTTGCTGATCTCTTTAGGGCTGATACGCACCAGTGCATCTTCAGGAAAGGCTGAAAAGGCATTAAAAGCCTGGTCAGCGAGTATGTTTCTATCTGCCAGGAACAAAATCCTCGGCCTGCGTTTACCATCACGCTTCAGGTTCCACCGCGTCTGAAAAAGTTTCCATGCTATCTGAAAAGCGATGAAGGTTTTTCCCGTGCCGGTTGCTAGGGTGAGCAGGATACGCTGTTTTTCTTCGGCAATGGCAGCCATGGTATTATTGACCGCAATTTCCTGATAGTAACGCACAGCCTTTGTGCCGCCCATATTTTCAAACGGGACATGAGAAAAGGTTTCACGCCAATGGTTTTGAGTGGCGAATGTCCTGTTCCATAATTCATCAGGCGTTGGGAAATTGTCAATTAATCCTTCTGCGCCGGTTTTCATGCATATCTGGTAAATTTCCCTGCCATTGGCAGCAAAGGTCGTTTCGATGTGCATTTTTTCGGCATAGTTTTTGGCCTGAGCCACACCTTCGCCCACTTCAAGTTTGTCGCTTTTGGCTTCGATAACCGCAATTTTGCGGTCTTTATACACAAGTACATAATCAGCTATGAGCGGTTTAGCGAGTTTCCCACCGGTCTGAATTCTACCTAAAGTTAGATGGTATTCCCGAAGGATTTTTGAACCTTCTACTACACTCCAGCCACTTTCAATCAGCTTCGGATCGATGAGTTCTGCCCGGGTTTGCGCCTCATTCCTAGTGCATCGACTCCAAAATAAATTCCTAATTTAATGAAAAAATTCGTTATCTGTGAATGTATTCAAAAGTCAAGTTTTGTGAGTATACTTCGGAATCGCAGTACTAGTAATACCAGCTGAATTTCAGCCTTAGTAAAAAATAGGTCTACTTCTCTTGGAGCTTTTTTTGATAGTTCGCGATAAAATCGAAAATTATTTCAAAAATATACCTGATGTACATGTTAATACTCCACAGGTTCTGTTGCAAGGGCTTTCTCGATCGTATTGTGATTAGCTTCAATCTGTGCGCGGGATTTGATGATCAATTGATTTCCATTAATGTAGAATGTTTCGTAATAGCATTGAGTTCTTCCCTGTTATCATCTAGATAATTGGACATCGTTGTGAGTTGAGCATCATATGCTTTCTCTTCGACCTGCATATCAATCGCCACAGATCTCAATATGTGTATTTTTCTATTCAGCTCATTTGCATTCTCAGGTGTCGGATCTAGATTGTATACATCCCCTGCATCCTCAACATCTGCCAGTGCAGCATTAAACTTTTTTCCAACAGTTTCATAGCTTTTTTGTGCTGCTGCTGTATTATTTGCATGCGTCATAAGCGTACGGTTACTGAATTCTGGCTTATAATCATCCGATTTTTCTACCGCTGGTTTTTCTTCTATGCATCCGGTTATTACCATGATTGTGGTAATTATAAGTAGAATACAAATGGGACTTTGGTATCCGTTTTAGTTTGTCCACCTTATCACGCACCAAGGAGAAGACCAAAAAATCCAACAATGAGTAATGTAGCAATAGAACCTGCAACTATCCCAATAGCAACACCTGTTGCAATGATCTCTGCCGTCATACAGCAGCCGTTTCCGGTTTTTGATCTCTGTGATTTTATGCAGGCTTCTTGGTATTTGTACTCCTTGATGATTTCCCTGTGACGGCAAGTAGTACAAAGGAGCATGATATCATCTTTTTTAGTGGTCGGAGACCTGTGGGTTTTACCTTCGTACTCAAATTCCAGCAACCCGTCCTTTTCAGCTGGTTGTAAAACAACGGTCTCTTCACTGCCACATTTCGGACAAATCCATTTTAGTTCACCCATTTTTCAACACTTCCTTAACGGACTATTACGCCTTAATGGAAAGGCTTTCGTTATGCATATACTCTATTTTTATATTTATAATAGTTCGCTTTTAAACTTTGAATCGTCTATTATTTACAGATTATCTTCGTAGATTAGCTTGAAATTCTTATTTTGCATATTCCTAGATGTGCGTGAATAGTACATAGGATGTTGAAACTGATGTCGATAGCAACAGCTAAACACTTAGACTAATCTTCCAGTAGCTCTGCCTGAAATACTACAAAAAATTCTTGAAGATCTAGGGAAAGCCGGAAAGGCGCAACGTGTTGAAATAGATGGTGGATTTCTTGCGTGGGTACGAGTAGGAGATGAAATCACGCTTGAAGGCACAAGCCCAGAGAATGGATGCATCAAGACCAATCACGCTGGAAAGAGATATAAGGTCATAATTTACGACAATTTACGACAAGTAAGGTAATGAAAAATTGAGTTTAAGGAAAACATCTTTTTCAGATGTTTAACCAAACGTGTGTAATTTAAATTTTTTATCGCTTTACTCTTATACAATTTACACTATTTTATATATAACGTGAGTTCTTATCAACTGAGCGTTGAGCGATTATGAGTGATGACCCTAATTTAGATGGCAACGTAGACGACAATGTATATGAGATTTTAAATGATAGATATTTGCTTGAATGGCAGAGAACACAAAGCATAGAGAACAAAGCCACCTGTATTATAGGATTTATCGGAGTGTTATTGGTCTTCGGTGCAGATTTGGGTCTTAGTCATTTAAATGCACTTAGAAGTCATGTATATATGCTAGTGTTTTACATCATTTGCATTATCTCACTCACTATTACGCTAGTTGCTGCTATGAAGTCTCTTTTTCATGGTAATGAGTCAATGTGGGTACTAGATACAGATTATGTAATGCGTGAATATATTCGCAGAAATAGACCATTTATTAAAACAGTGTCGGACGGATTAAACGACGGAATTTCATATAACAATGAAGTTAATGCAACAAAAAATTCATTATTAAAAACGGCTGTAATATTTTTTTCTATAAGCACTGTTTTATTATTTATATTTTCCATATGGTACTCATGTGTAGATACACAACAACCTAATGTAACGTCTGATAGTTTTAACGATTCAGATAACATATCAGACAATATATCAATAAATAATTACACACAAAACCATCTTACTCAGAACAATTCCAAATTATCAGGACTTCCCAATAATTCGTTTGTGTATCAAGCTATTTTTTATAGATATAACTTGAATTTGACTCCAAAAGCCAAAAGATATTAATACAAACTTAATAGTAAATAGGTATGGTGAAAATATGAGAGAGACACTAGAAACGCATTCTAAATCTGCTTCTGGTGATTATTGTCCAATTACAATATACCCTCACGATGCAAAAATAGGTACTAGAATACAACCGCAAAAAGTAAACCCTATTAAGGCATTTTTTGCTAAAGAACCAAAATTCAAGCATAATAAATAATCACATCTCACATTTCTTAAATAAAATTAAGTGGAATGCTGGATAAACCAGCCCCTTTATCTCTTTTTCAGCAGCCTCAAAAGGCTGCGAGGGTAATCCCTGCAATCACTGTCAGAGCCTTACCGGAGTCAACCATCTTATTTCAAGCCCTCTAAGCCCATGTAAGTGCTCCTGCTGTTTTTTCGTTCGGCAACTATGTCCAAGACCAACACAAAGGTGATGATGCCTTGAATCACTCCGATCGCAAGGAATATCCAAGCCAAAGATCCTGAAACATATACAGCGCCCTCCGAGCTGATCCCTATGAAGAGTTGCAAACCTGCGACAAACCAGAGGACAATCGCGATAGCGCCTGCAATCACATTGCTATAGTTGTTTCGATCCTTGACGAACAAACAAAAACAGAATGCTCCGACTGCAAAAACAGCCAAAAACACCCATAAAGATAGAGGTATGATCATCGTTTCACCTTCTGAAGTACAATTTCCCGTCCCTTGAAATCCACCGAAATCACATCCCCATATTCCCATCCAGTAGCCTCACAGATCCGCGCGGAAATCGAGATCTGGAGAGTGTCACCGAAAACAATTTCTTCGTGTTCGTGTTCTTCACCTGCTTCCAGTAGGGTGATTTTCTTCGTATCAGGATCGGTCAGAATTGAAAATCTACTGTATTTTTTCCAGCCATACTGCGTGCAGATGTGTGCCGGAACACGAAATAGAATTCTTTCCCCCACATACGCATATATCGTTTTCATTGTCCGCTTCGACCAAGCTCGATATGGTGCGAGTATAGCCTCAATCCGCTCTCTCCGCTCCGCGTTTTTCGCTTCGCGGTCTCTTTTCCATTCTACTTCTCTGGCTTTGGCTGCTTCCGCACGTGCTTTTCGCTCAGCTTCTTTCTTTCTCCGCCTTTCTTCCTGTGCATCGAGCCAACGTACATGCCTTGCGGCTTCCGCTTCTCGCGCTTCTTTCAGTGGAGTATTCCGCTTAACTCAGGCTTGGTATACACCCAAAGACATCCATCTCTCCGCAGCCTCCTGAAGTATCCAGATCCTCTGCGGTTATGGAGTCCAAGGAGGTCTGCAACCTTTTTCAGATCAGTCCCTATCTTGTCTGCAAGCGTGCGAGCTGTAAATTCCTGCATTGTACTGGCAGCATCAAGCATTTTTGGGAGCATTGTTTGTGCTGGGGGTATTATCTCCACCTCCATGCTCGATCCATCGAAAAACGAATATCATGCCGTCTAAAAAGCTCGCGCAGCATGCCGATTTTTATTCGCTTTTGCAGAGGTTCGGGGTCTGGGACTTCTACAGGGTATCCGTAAACATTCTACAGGGTATCCGTAAACATATTTGATCATGCTCACAACCTCCCTACTCTTTTTGCTTTTTCATATAAGCCCATAAGCATCACCTATATTCATTAATCACAATCATTGCACCGATAACGAGTGACGAAAAGCCCATTAATATCAGAGTTGGGCTTATTGCGCTTTGCGCTGCGGCAGCTTCAGTACTGTTTTCTGCTTTGGCGTCATTCATCATATCTTCAGCAGCAATCGTGCCGCACAAGATAACGATGGAAAGAGAAACGAGAAGAATAAATGAACCGATTATTTTCATAATTGGAGAATTTGACAAAAATAATATTTAAACCGGATTCAAGTTTTCTGTTAAAAAATTTGCACAGATATGCTGTTTATCGGTTACAAAAGACGGACTATTCTTCAAGATCTTTCAAAGAAAAGAACTACTGTTTTAACCCCTGCACCCGTGAAAGTACCGCCTGGTAAATCAAGAACCGTGTGCAGATTGCAGCTTTCCAGCAGCATTTTGCGCAGGCTCACGGACGCATTATCGGTATTTGAAAGAAAGGTGTTCTTGATTATTACGCCAGCTCTGCCGCCTGCTTTTAAAATTTTTATAAAATGCTGGAGGAACAGAAAAGCGGTTTCGCCGGTTTTGATAGGGAAGTTCTGCTGTACCTCAGCGCGTTCCTTGCCGCCAGATGGGGGATTGGCAACTACGATATCGTAACGGTCTTTTTCCTGAATATCGGAAATGTTCTCGGTAAGGGTATTGGTATGCACAATATTGGGAGCCTCGATGCCGTGCAGAATCATGTTCATGATGCCGATGATGTAGGCAAGCGACTTCTTTTCTTTACCGTGGAATGTTTCTTTCTGAAGAATCTCCATATCTCTGGTGGTCAGGTCTTTGTTCGTGGTCAGTTTCTTGCTCTCTTTCATGTATTCAAAGGATTCCGCCAGAAAACCGGCAGAACCCACAGCCCCATCATACACCTTATTACCGATGGAGGGAGAAACCACCTTCACAATTGTTTTGATAAGAGGACGGGAAGTGTAATATTCGCCGCCGTTTCGGCCAGCATTGCCCATGTTCTTAATTTTATCCTCGTACAGGTGCGACATCTCATGCTTTTCTGTCTGAGAACGGAAGCGGAGTTCATCGACCGTATTCAGGACTTCACGCAGGTTGTATCCGCTCTGAATCTTATTTCTTAACTCGCTTAAGATCTCCCCGATTTTGTATTCGATAGTATTGGCGTTCTCGTGATAATCGACTTTGAACTTTTTCAGGTAGGGAAACAGCTTGAGGTTTACAAAATCCTCCAGATCACTGCCTGTAAGCTCGTTTTGATGGTCTATTTTACCTTCTTTGTCTTTGGGAACTGCCCAGGATTCCCATTTATACTCCGGACTGATAATGTCTGTATAAACCTCACCCTTCAGCTCTGCCTTATCTTTGTTATCTCTTTCAAGATCGTCCAGATATTTCAAAAAAAGAATCCAGGAAGTCTGCTCCACATAATCAAGTTCGCTACTGCAACCGGCATCTTTACGAAGAGTATCATCGATGTTTTTAAAAGTTTGTTCAAACATGTTATTATCGTTCCGTTGATCTATTTTTCTGCTTAGCCAGCACCCTCGGCTTTGCTCAGGAAGAATATCTGCAATGTGTTAGGGGTCAGGGTTAATAAACAGTTCACTTTCCTTACGTTTCCAATTATTTTGGTATTCTGATAAACAGTTGATTAGCTATCGGTCTATGAATATAATTTTGTACATTACAATCTTTTCACATTTGAGGTGCTCTCAGACCAGACAAACTAACTCCTAAAATTGGTCTGATAATCAATCCGTGTGTATTCTGAAGGAGCTGTCCGACAATTCCATTTCAGAACAAAAATATGAAAAAATAAAGCATATAAAGCCTTTAAACAGAAAAATAAGAATTAAGTTATTACTTTTGGAAATTGTCGGACAGCTTGCGAAGGGCTAGGTATTCTTGATCCCACACCGTACCATGCAATAAATTTACAAAAGAAAAAAATCAACAGAAAAAAATCAACAGATTTAGGCTTCTGCGATTTTTGCATTGATCTTTTCAGCAGTCTTGTAAGCATCGTAGATACCGATTGCCCAAACTATCGGATAAGTAATCATTCCTATGAAAACAAATATTAGTAAAAAATTAATTATCTGGATAGCCATGAATAAAAAACCCTTTACAAATTCGCCGTTGTAAATTTGTCCTAATCCCGCAAACAGGAATGAAGCTACAGCTGCAAAACCAGGATTTTTTGGGGATAGAGACTGAACATTAGTTTTTTGTCTCACTCCACAATGCGGGCAAATTTCAGCATCTGACCTGATTTGCTTCCCGCAGGATCGGCAAAAAACGCTTTCATTTATTTTAACCATTTCCACAACCTGACTATCCAGAGAAACACCTACATTTTCTTCCATGAACCCAAATAATGAATGTGTAGAACATAAAACTTCTTAAGTTTTTTCAGAATTATATAATAATGATTTTAAAAAAATACACTGGCTCTTCCGTAAGATATGATCTTCTGCCACGTTGGGTTCTTCACTGTTTTGTAAAAGTTGAAAATAATTATGTATTTTGAGAATAACTCCTCTGTATACAATTTTCAGTTACTGACCCGCAACCTAAAATGGTAAAACCGAAAATTTATTGCTTTTTATTCTCGATGAACTGTAATAGTAAAATCCTTTCCAGTGTCTCCGGAACATAAGAAAATAGAGCACCTTTAGAATTGATTATTGAGACAAAATCGAAATATATATCAAGAGAAAATTTTGAATAAATTATACAGTTACATTACTATGCAGGAGACATTATAAACGAAAAAATTGGTTTTGGGTTTATCTATTGTCCTTATGGTTCTTATGAGCGGATGCATTAACATGTCATTTGAATCAAAGGTAAACAAAAACGGAGAGATTGTTCAATATAACATGATAATGGACACGAACTCCTTTGTATATGGTATGTTAAATTCCCAGGCTTCCGAAAATGGAGAATCTTTGCGAGAGAGTGTGACCTCGCAGGGTGGAGATTATAAGGAAGAGTGAAATGGAGACAACGTCAGGATAATTATGACAGGTCTTTCTTCGGAAAAAGCATATACAGAAATAAGCGGAGATTATCTAACATATAGAGACCCGATTGGGGACCTAGCCTCAGATTATGGAAAAGATGAAGAAGACCCCTTCGGCATGAATGAAGCTATGGATTCCGCTATAAAAATACATTACTATTTAGAGATGCCAAATGAAATAATTGATTCCAATGCTGATTTTATTGATGGAAACAAGGCTGAATGGCACATGGTTAATTCAAACTCAATAAGAGACATATATGCAAAATGTGAAGTTCCTTTATTACCTGGAATCAGTTTATTCAGTAGCCTCTGCATATTCTTTATTGCAACACTTATGAAAAGATAACTACCTACTATTTTGTAAATTTGGTTGGGTTTAAGGCATTAAAACACTCAAGCTCAATCAAAATTCTTATTTTGAACTTTTAACAAAAATGGTCTCTTATTTTTTAGGAATTATGTTTTTAAATCACTTCCAGAAAGAAACTCTATTTTGAAACTGCTATAATTCGTAATTTCCCCAACCAGCGAATATAATAGAGAACACAATAAAGTTTTAATTGAATACAGTATTGTTATTTCTGTAAAAATTTTGTAAAAATAAAGAGAGGGAAAACCATGAAAATAGTCGGTATATCATCAAGCCCGAGAGGCAAGAACAGCAATACCTTAAAATTACTGGATGCAGCCCTTGAAGGAGCTGCAGAAGCAGGAGCTGAAGTTGAGTCTATTGATGTTGCAAAGCTGGATATAAAATACTGCATAGCATGTGATAAATGTCATAAAAAAGGTGAATGCTCGATAAATGATGACTTTCCGGCTTTGCTGGAGAAGTTACTGGCTGCAGACGGCATAATCTGGAGCAGCCCTAACTACATAACAAATGTGACAGCTCAGCTCAAGACAGTTTTTGATAGATGCCCGCTTGTTATCCATGAGCAGCTCTTTGAAGGAAAGTACAGCATGTCCTTAACAACTGCAGGCGGCGACGAGCTCGATTTTATCCTGGATATTATGAACAATTTCATGGTACAGTGCGGAGGTAAATCTATAGGAGGCGTGGGATGTTCAATGTACCTTGGCCCTGAAGCGGTAGAAGCAGCAATCGAAAAATCGCGTGGAATGGGCAAAGACCTTGTTGAAGCGATAAAAGAGAAAAG
The DNA here is from genome assembly GCF_020804225.1 of Methanosarcina sp. DH2. Classification (GTDB taxonomy): domain Archaea; phylum Halobacteriota; class Methanosarcinia; order Methanosarcinales; family Methanosarcinaceae; genus Methanosarcina. The sequence continues at coordinate 18,793 of NZ_WJBI01000023.1, read as the reverse complement.
ACAATACCCTGAACAGGAAGCCAGGCAGCAGGCATGGAAAGAAGGGTTCAAACATTCTATCCTTGCCAATAAAGAACGCTGGGCTCACAATTGCGACTACTGGATGGAAAAGGGCTGGATTAAAGAGTGAAAATAAAAAATAAACAGTATGAGCAGAAAGAGTATTTTCAAAGCAAATTCAGGGGAAAGTGATGTAATGGGGAATGTTGCAACGTTAAGCGTTGAAGAGCTTGGAAAAAAGCTTACAGAAGCCGGAAGGCTGCAACTGCGCCCTCTCTGTGTCTATGCAACGGATGAGATCCCGCAGAGTGCAGTCCCATCGTATACTGTAGACCGCTGTGTGGCAAAGGCGGTTTACATTTCCGCCCTCTTAAATGAGACTCCCGCCCTCTATGTCGAAGTCGGACACGAACAGTGCTGCGCTGGCGGACTGGTATGGATGGGGCTTGCTGAACCGCACCCGAAGTTGAAGTACTTCGTGACTGTGGGCACTCCGGACTTCCGGGGCGGTGCAGCCGAACACTTAAAGGCGACCCCTGAGTTGTTCGATGAGCAGAAAGAACGCGCAGGGAAAATTACTCCCCATGGCAAATACACAGTTATTGCGCCGTGTACTGATGAAGTTGCACCTGAGACTGTCAGGGCCTTTATCCTGTTTGCAGGCAGTGAGCAGATCAGAAACCTCTGCGGGCTGGCGCAGTTCAGCAACTCCAATCCCTTCTTTAAAACGGTAATACCCGGAGGCCCTACCTGTTCCATGATGATTGCTTTTCCGGCGGGCATGGCAGAAAATGCACCTGAGGACTCAGCTTATGTTGGGCCTGTCGATCCTACAGGAAACCCATGGCTTCCACCCGAGTTGATGATTATGGGCATTCCCGCGGCGCTCGCAAAGCAAATGGCTGCTGATCTGGAAGAGTCTTTTATCTGCAAAAGGAGCAGAATAGCGTATCCTGAAAAACATGTCAGTATAAAGCCGCCGGCTGCAGACTCGCAAAAATAAAAGCAAAGACTGTACCTTGAGCGTTCAGGGGACAAGAATTTATTTAATCAAAGAGCGCAATTCCCAGAAAGTTCAGGATTTATTCGCTAGGCATTCGGGATTAAAATCTCTTCTCCTGCGTTTATTTTCTATTTATCATATGTTTATTTTCTATCCGTCTAATCCATTTTGGTGGTCTTTTGTCTTCAAAAATCAGCCGTGAAACCTTTATCCGGTCTATTGCAGACCTCCTGCGAAAAGCAGAAATCGAGCTTCCTGATGACGTGGTGGATGCGCTCAGAAAAGCTGAAGCCATAGAAGAAAATCAGGTTGCAAAGTCCCAGCTCCAGGCAATTCTGAAGAATATCGAGCTTGCAAAAAATCACGCTGTTCCAATGTGCCAGGATACAGGCATCATGATCTTTTTTGCCGAGCTCGGGAACGAGTTTCAGCCGGGTTTTGACCTTGAAGCTGCAATAAAGGAAGCAGTTACCCTTGCAACAGTCGAAGTCCCTCTGCGCCCGAATGCAGTGGATCCCCTGAGCCGCAAAAACAGCGGGGATAATACAGGATCAGGAATCCCGGATATTCACTGGAAGCTGGTTCCGGGAAAACAATTAAAAATCACTGCCGCCCCAAAAGGTGCAGGTTCCGAGAATATGAGTTCACTGCGCATGCTTAACCCCACAGAAACCGGAAGTATCAAAAATTTCGTGCTTGAGACCGTGGTAAACGCCGGAGGGATGCCATGCCCGCCCCTGACAATAGGTGTGGGGATAGGAGGTTCTTTTGATGCAGCAGCCAGGCTTGCAAAAGAAGCCCTTCTTGAGCCTCTGGATGCCCCCATGAACGAGTTTGAAAAGGAAATTCTGAACGCGGTAAACGCCCTTGGAATCGGCTGTATGGGCCTCGGAGGCAGTACGACCGCCCTTGCAGTACACGTAAAAACCGCACACTGCCATACCGCTTCACTCCCTGTTGCCATAAACATACAGTGCTGGGCAAACAGGCATGCTTCAATCGTATTCGGGGAGGTAGAATAATGGAATATCATCTGCAGACCCCGCTTAAGTTAGAAGATATCGAGAAACTCACTGCAAGAGACATTGTTTACATCTCAGGAGAAATCCTTACAGCCAGGGATGAAGCTCATGCAAGGATTCTCGAAATGGAAGAAAAAGGAGAAAAACTTCCTTTTTCCCTTGAAGGAGCAGTTATCTATCACTGCGGTCCCCTTATGCAGCAGACCGAATCCGGCTGGAAAGTAGTTTCAGCAGGTCCGACAACCAGCGGTAGGATGTCAAAAATGACCCCTCTTCTCCTGAAAAACAATGAAGTAAGGGCAATTATCGGAAAAGGTGGAATGAAAGGTGTTGCAGATGCACTCAAAAACAGGTGCGTCTACCTCGCATACACAGGAGGATGTGCAGCCCTTGCCGCAGAGCTAATAAAAGAAGTAAAAACCGTCCACTGGCTTGACCTTGGCATGCCTGAAGCTGTCTGGGTTCTCAGGGTTGAAAAATTCGGGCCGCTTATTGTAGGAATTGATTCAAAAGGCAAAGATATTTTTGCAGAGGTAAGAGAAAAAGCTGAAAAAGTGCTTGAAAGGATGCAAGAATAAAAAAGGCAGCCTTCTCCTTTCAATACTGCTTCATACACGATAATTCATGAGCATTCTGTTCTAAGAGCACAATTCAGAGCTATTTTCTTTTTACTTAGAATCGCCCCTCTGATCTGGAAGAAGAAGCTGATTTGATGGCATGGGTCCCAGAGGTTTGGCCAGTACCCTGAAGTATTCAAAAGTTTCCTGACCCCAGTTCACGGCTTTTTCTCCGAAACTGGCTATAGTGTTGTTCTCACTTTCATAACTTTTACCGGTAGAAAAGCAGGTAAGAACCATAGTATCAGTTACAGCAATTGTAGGTGGAGTGATATTCTCGTTCAGCACATAAATTTCAAAGTTTTCAAGAAGTAGCAGGGTATCAAGCTCTCCTTTAAATTCTTCTATAAATTTTTCAAATACTAATTGAGTTAGTATTATTGATACCCTCAGTCCTTTTTTTGCATTTTCTGCACAGATGCCCGGATAGCGCAGATCATAATGTGAAATGATCAGAAGAATCTGTTTTGAGCTGTAAAGAGCCTCAGTCGTTTTCTGGTATGCTGAAGAAGCATCTTCGTCCTGACTGCTGTCAGGTATCAATGCCATAAGTTCCTCCATTAACTTAAAAAATGTGAGTGGGGCTCCTCCTGGCTTAACACCTGACCAGTAATCGTAGTTGTCCTCAAGTAGCCTGAAAGCTTTCACAAGAGATTCCATTCTTCGAACAAGGATTTTCCCCAGAAGGGAGAGACTGTATGCTCTGTCCTCCTGAACCACAAGCCCGTTTTCTTTCAGCCTTTTAAGCTGGGGCAGGATAGCGACAGAGTTAGTGTCGAGTTCGGAGTTGATTTCTTCGATGGTCCTGGGCTTCTCTTTTAGAAACAAAAGCAGATCTGTCCTCTTCTCGGAAGACAGGAGAACTGTGATCAAGGAAGATCTCATCAACTCTACTGCAAAAACTATGGATATATATTTTTTCATTCTCAATATTATAATTCTGAAATAAACGGGCTCAGGACCTTTAATTGGCAGAAAAGTCCTGCTTTTTAAGCAAAATTGCCACAAAAGTAGGGAAACAGGTTTTTATCCTCAATAAAGTGAATAAAAAAGAGAAAAAATATTTTCATCCTGGGATCTGGATCAGAAATAATTTTTCCAGCCTTAAATCTTTTCAGATTTTTTTTAAACTTTTTGGCTATTTTACTGCTCTGTTTCTGGAGAAACCAAAATTTCAGGCGGCAGAAAGATCGAGACAATAATTCCGAATATTGAAAAAATCACCAGCCCCCAGAGGGAAGCTTTTATCCCCTGAATGCGGGAGATTTCATTGATCCGCACGATCTCCTGTGAAAGGTCAGGAGGGGCATCTTTCAGAATATCCGTCAGTTCTTCATTGCTCAAAAAGCGGGCATTCTCCTCTACTGCCGATATTATCAGTGGCTTGAGGTCCTCTGGAATAACAGTACTGTCATCAGTAAGAGTAATGGCTCCTCCCACCAGGCCCGCAATGACGATGGAGCCCATCAGGGCAGTCCCAATAGCCATGCCCAGGTTCTGGGAAGTGCTCATAAGGGCAGCTGTCTCGCTCGTTCTTTCAGGAAGTACCTGGGAGAGGACGAGATTCATTATCTGGGATGCTATAACTCCTGCACCTATACCTATTAAGGCAAACCCTGTCAGCAGGCCAAGCCCTCTAACCTCCACATTAATGGTTGCAATAGCCAGTAAAAGCCCTGCAATAAGTACGAGTAGCCCAACCTGGATAATGCGCTTTGGAGCTATGCGGGCAGATAATCGGGATGCTGTAAGCGAAGCAATTAAAAGCGGTATGGAAAGGGGAAGGTAGAGAAAGCCTGTCTGCATCGAGTTAAGGCCCAGGGCGATCTGAAAGAAGAGAGCCATACTGAACAGAAAACCTCCTATGAGAAGGGTCTGAACCATCTGGACAAAAACGCCTGAAGTAACCCCGCGGTCCCTGAGCACATCGAGCCTTATGAGCGGCATCTTCCCCATACTAATGACGTAGCGTTCCCAGAGGGCAAAGCACAGCAGGATAATGCCTCCTGCTAAAATAAACACTGAGGTAGGGGAGAGGCCGAACGGGGAAATTTCAATTCCTCCTATGTAAAAGGGCTGACGTGCTTTCCACCAGCCATAGGTCCCTGCCAGTAATACGCCAAAAACAATAAACCCCATCCCAAGTGCAGAGAGTATCGAGCCGACTATATCCAGCCTGGGTTTCTCTTCAGTCTCAAGGAGCGAATCCTGAATATACCGGCTTAACAACAGGACAATGAGCACGACCACTACCTCCCCGGCAAAAGCAAGCCTCCAGGTGTACTCAGTTGTCAGCCAGCCTCCTATAATGGGCCCGAGAGCAATTGCGCCTGCAACAATTCCCCCTATTATGCCATAGGCAAGGGCACGGTCCTTCCCGCTGTAGTTTGAGGTCACGAGAGTCTGGATAGCAGGCATGACAAGGGTTGCTCCAAACCCTTCAAGGATCGACCAGCCTATAAACAATACAGCCATTGTCGGGCTGATTGAAGTCAGGAGAGAACCAGCACCGTAGATGATCAGTCCTATTCGGAATGCCCTTTTTCTGCCAATAATATCTCCGATCTTTCCCCCGGTGATCATAAAAGATGCCATTACAAGGGCATATAGTGTAATGGCAGCCTGGACAGTGGCAACGTCAGTATCAAAATCTTCAATGAGCGTCGAAATCGAAACGTTCATTATCGTCGTATCAATAACTAGCACAAACATTGCAAGCGCTAGTGCGACAAGTACGGTCTTTCCCTCTATCTTACCATCTCCGATAGCCGGGGATAAGGTGCAATACCTGCGGTAAAGAAGATCCCCTTATCCAGTTCGCGGGCAGACTGCCCTCCGGATAAACAAAGCTGGAGCAGTAGATCAGGAACCCTTTTTTCATCACCCTGAAAATCGTAATCTACTGCCAGCAGCACACCACTCCTTAATCCGTTCCGAATGTTCCCCTCGCCCCAGGCAGCATGACGCAAATAAGAATAAGGGTGAACTATAACTGACAGATTAATGTCATACCAGGAGCCTCCGGTAACCAGCACCACAAAAGCCAGACACAGGTTAAAGACTGCAATGACAGCCAGGGAGAGCCAGGCTTGTGGGTCTACCTGCCAGAGCTGGGCTACCCAGGCCCATATGTAGGCGAGCAGACCGTACATCAGGGCGTACCAGAAATTGAAAATTCGGATATCCAGAACCCCCAGAAAGGGTAAAAATCCAAGAAACCGAAGCATTGCAATCACGTTTAAAAATGCCAGAAGCACGGCCACACCGGCCAGTATAGTAATACCGATAGGTATTTCCATATTCTTGTCTCCTTATTTTTTTTTGAAAAACTCCTTCTTCAGGTTCGCATTTTCAGTCCTCCGATGACTGCCCCGATTCCCCCGATAACGAGGAAGAAGCCGAATACCCACGGTAGAGCCAGGGCTCCTGCCAGAGAGTTGGTTAGAAGGAGCAGACCAAGGACTATGGTGAGGACACCAAGGATTCCCATCCCCCACCCTCCCCCTTTAAGTCCCCAGGCAAGTTTTGCAGCACCGCTGATTATAGCCCATATCCCTATGAAAATAACGAAGAATGTGAGTACTACGAAAGGGCTGTAAATAGGGTACATCAGTATAGCGATTCCTGCAATAATGCTCAGGATACCTGAAAGTAGTTTCCATAACCTATTCCCCGAGAATATGAACGCCCCTAAAACGGAAAGAATTCCTCCTGCAAGCCAGAAAATACCCAGGATTTGTAAGAGAAAGATAGTGGTTACTGCAGGTCTGTATAACAGGAATAAGCCAACAATAATAGCGATAACCCCTTCCAGAAGAACCACCCACCAGGGTGCTTCCAGAATTTCATACCCTACCTCGCTTTCAGAATCAACTGGTTGTTCAATGACATCGATTGGTTGTTCCATATTAATCTAACTCCCCAGTTCTTTTAGTGCTTCAATCGATACTTCCAGCTACCAGGATACAGGTGTAAGCACAGCTAAAGAGACATTACTCATTCTGAGCACTGAGTTTCCTGTTTCCGGAGAATTCCCGATACACTCCGGAATAGCCAGAGTCAAAAAGAAAACAGCCTTCCTCCCACAAAGAAGAGCAATTTCTTCATTTCGAACAGTCCATTGATGAAATTCACATCTGTACAGCTTACCCTTAATTAATCTCAAATTATCTCATTGTAAAAGGTGCTGATTGAGTACATCTATTCCATCATTGAAAGCCCGGCATGATGAAGGCTGAAATAAACTATTCATCTATCGCTGCAGCATATGAAGACGAGATTCATTTGGGATCTCAATTTCGATGTTAATTTCAATATCAGTTTCAGTACCAGGATTAATTCCCTCCCCACATTCTCCCGAGGATGAAGCAGTGATATTGTCAATTATATATAAATCATTGGATATAAAGTAACTTATTATTAGTACTCAAAAAAGACTCTTTTATCAGGAACGTCATCAGCTTGGCTGGGGGTCTTTCGAAAAAAGGGAAATAATTGAAAAAGTAATAAAGTAATAAGTTGAGAAAAAAAAGAAGGAAAAATCCGAGATAAAGAAAAAAGGAGAAAAAAGAAGTTTGAAAAAACAGTGAAAATCATAAAAGCAGAAATGGAAATAAGCATTTTTCGCTATTAATCTTTTTCTTCATCTTTTTCTTCATCTTTTTCTTCATCTTTTTCTTCATCTTTTTATTTGTTTGAAAGACTCCTCTCTGCGTCGAGCGTGGCAGAAACGTTAGGTACGGCTAATACAATTGTGAGGTAAGTGATATTTTTATTTAGTCCTCTTGAGCGAAAAAAAGCGAAAGATATTAAATTGGAAAAGGGATCAAAATCAAATCGAAAAAATAAGAAGATTTTAGGTTTAAGGTTTTCTTCAACCTAAACCTCTTCTCGCGAGCTCAGTATCGGAATTCTTTTTTTCCGAATAATCCCCAGTGTCATTTTTGTTCCCATAGTTGCATACTGGGAAAAGCCTGAGCTTCAGCCCCGAAGAAGTAATATTCATCGTCTTCTTCAGTCATCGCCGTTGTAAAGAAAGTCCAGTCTCCTTCATTAAACCTTTTAAGGATGATCGTGGAGATATCGACGTTATTTTCTTCAATCCAGGCTTTTGAAACTCTTAATTCCATAACTGTCTTCTTGATACTCTCGGGATTTTCAAATTCTTCGCTGCCTGCCAGAAGACTCATACCCCGGGAGACCTCAATGACCTGAGAGGCCTCAAAATCCTGGGAGAGATCAATGTTCAGCTTACTGTCCAGCTCCCGGTCGGCACCTGAGGAATCCTCTTTAAGCGCCTCAACCCCGAAGGCGACCAATGTAGAATGTTTCCAGGGTTCAAAACTTACTCCATGGATGCCAGCCTCAGGGCTGCTCAAGCTGAACTCGGTTTTCGAGTCTTCAGATACACTTTGTTGCGAGACTTCAACTGCCCAGAAGTTTTCTGCGGGCCCTTCCGAAATGTTAGTTGAATCCTGAGTATCCTGCGTTTCAGAAATGTTATCTTCAGGCAGAACCGGACAATCGAAAAGACAGATTACTGGCAGATAATCCAGGCTGCCTGTGTGAGAATTGATAACATAGGGTATGTCTCCTATTCCGTCACCATCAGCATCCTGCCCTTCATACTCACTCCAGTAGTTCCCGACTTCGGAACTGTTCCAGGTGTTCAGGTATTCGTCTTCAACATTCTTTGTATTGTTAAAATAATTGTTGTAAATCAGGTTTCCATAACTCTCATCGAACATTATGCCCGTTCCAAAGTTGTTTGAGACAACATTCGACGTAAGAGTATTGCCATCTGGACTTATTTTGTCCCCGATGCCTATATTTTCATCTATAAGGTAGACACCGTACAGATTTTCAAGGACAGTATTGTTGATTAAACTGTTGTTTTCAGACACCCAGAGTAAAATACCCATTAAGTTTGAACTGGCATCATTGCCCGTAGCTGTGTTGTTTTCGGAAACCCACATCGAAAACCCGTAATAGTTTAAGCTTGCAGTATTCGCATCCAGAGAATTATTGTTTGAATCTGTCAGATCGATGCCGTAACTATTTTCCGACACATCGTTATTGATTAATTTATTATTGTCTGAAGACTCCAGATAGATGCCTTCAAAATTGCAATTTGCCAGATTTCCTTCAAACGTATTATTTTCTGACTCATATGCGTAAACTCCGTTGTAATTGTCTGAGGCATTGTTATTAAGCAAGCTGTTGTTCTCGGAAATAGCCAGACAGATACCATATCCGTTTTCCGAAAGGATATTGTCTGTGATGGTAGTATTTTCCGAACTTAAAACATAAATGCCAGCATCGTTGTATGAGGCGCTGTTGTTGGCAAGCATACCGCCATCAGTACTTTCAAGATAGATCCCAAAAAGGTTGTCCGATACGCTGTTATTTTCAAGCCTTGCCCCACTTGTATTGTAAAGGTAAATACCGCACACGTTATTTTCCACGACAAGATCCCTGACTGAAACGTTCTGGCAGGAAATGAAATAAGCAGTTCCTGCGTTTGAGCTTGAATCAAGCACAATGCCTTCAGGCTCGTTTACGTAGAAATAGACCGGCTTGCCGTCCACAAGATTGTTTGTTTCTATGCTGTTCGGCTCAAGCATTCCCTCGGCTCCGAAGTTAAAGCAGTTGTCTGACATCGTATTGTTTTGGAGAGTATTTCCCCAGGAATTGCTAAGGTAGAGCCCGTATAATATATTGGAATCTGCTGTATTGTTCTCAATGGTATTTCCACAGGCGTTCTCAAACATGAAACCGCATTCCCCATTTGAAACCGCACTGTTGTTTGCGATTTTCCCATACCCGGAATCCAGGAGATACATTCCTATGTTGTTATTTGCAAGCGTATTATTTTCAAGCAGGGAGATGCTTGTATTGCAAAGGACAACTCCCCAATAGTTGTGTTCCAGGTCCAGGTCCCGTACCGTCACATTCTGGCAGTCCATACAGAAAACGACCCCTGCCCTGGAAGATGCGTTTATTTCCAGGTCGGTTTCCCCGATAATGTGGTAGACAGGCTTGCAGTCAACGGTATTGCTCTTATCTATATCGTTTAAGGAAGCAAAATCTGTAATTTTCAAATTATATTTATTGTTCCTCATCTCATTGCAGCGGAGCCTGTTGCCCCCGGAACCTCTAATGTAGATGCCGCAACTGTTTGAAATAGCTCTGTTCCTGTAGAGAGTATTATTATGGGAATCATACAGGTAAATCCCTGTATGGATATTTGAACTGGCGTTGTTTGCCTGCACCGTATTGTTAGATGAGCTGTACAGGCAAACTCCGAGCAGATTGTCTGTGAGGATATTGTTACAGATGCTGTTTTCATTGGCATTATAAAGTAGGATTCCATAATTGGATAAAAGCCCATTTGAGTACTTGCCTGCTCCGACTATGGAAAATCCGTTGATATTTACGGAGTCGGCGGTAATGTAAAACACACAATCTTCCGGATTATCAGACTGGACCACGGTGTTTTCAGGCCCGGACTCGGATCGGATTGTCAGTGTCTTATCAACATTTACAGTTTCATTGTACCAGCCCTCGCGGACAATAATCGTTGAACCGGCAGCTGCCCTGTCCACTGCTTCCTGAATGGAAGAATAAGTGCCGGATACAGTACCAGATGCATTGTCATCATCAACATACAGAATCGCCGCCTGTTCCCCCACGGAAACACAGTCCGTCCTGGAACTACTATTAGCCCCGAATTCGTTCTCCACTGAAAATGTTACCGTATAAAGTCCTGCTTTTGTGTACGTATGCACCGGGTTTTGTTCAGTTGAATCTATGGTCCCGTCCGAGTTAAAATCCCATTCCCAGGCTGTCGGGGAATTAATGCTGGCATCAAAGAAATTAACCGTAAGCGGGGCAGCTCCCGAAGTAACATTTCGTACAAAAGCAGCTTCCGGAGCTGCATCTCTGTCAGTAAACGCTTTTATGCAGGCGTTTGAATTTTTAAGGATAGAAGAAAGGTCTATCCAGTTCAGGCCGTCAGGGCTGACATAGCTTTCCCCGGCGTAGGAAGAAGCCTGGCTGCTGTAATCTTTCACCGGGCACTCAAGAGCAAGGGGATATCCGTATTCAGGAGCGGTGAACCTGATCGCCACCGAGAAATTCTGCCCTTCGGCAAGGGGAACTCCCCGGTCCAGCCGGACGGTGTGATACCCTGCGTAAGTAAATGTCCCGTTTTCGGATGCCTTCAAGCCTTCAGGATTTACAGGCCCGGAAACCGGATCGGTATAGATATAGACCTCATACTCAGCCCCTGAATCCGTAGTATAGAAACTGACAGCATTGAGTGTTTCATTCTCCTCGGCTGTGAAGAGATTGGCAGCCCAGGCAGATGTTTTTCGGGCATAACCGAAACTGTTGACCCAGCCCAGGGGGTCATACTGGTATACGGAATCGAAGTCACCGAGATCCTCTGCTGTGTAAATGGCATTATCTTTGCCTATTTTCGAATCATAATAGGAGATGTAGAAATAACCCTCTTCTCCCCAATCAGGCCCCCAGGAGTTCTTTACAATAAAGGCGCCGTCTCCCGGAGCAGCCGGATTAAATTTATTTTTATCAAAGGAATCGTCCCAGCCGACAATAGCAACCAGGTGATTGGGAAATTCCTGGCCGGCGTAATAATAGCTATTGCTAACAGGAGCAAAAAGGTCAAGGTCTACATATATTGTGGAGGCAACTGCCCCGTATTCCTGCAGAGCCCACTTGATATTCTCGTTGTCCAGAGCCCCATGCCTGTCCGGGATGAACAGAATTTCCTGCACATGTTTTACTGCCGGAAGCCCTTCGGGAGAAATACTGGAATGAGGATCATAGGGATCATCTGTTTCAATGACAGGCCCACTCCAGCGTGTGAGGTAAGCTGCAGACATCAGAGTAAAGCCACCTTCATAATAATCAAAGCTCTCGGGGTAATAGGGTGAAAGCAGGTTTTTCATATTATTTTCCGAAAAATCCCAGGTTTCTGAGGGGAGCAGATAGGACTCAAGCGAAGCATAGGAACCATAAGCCCAACAGCTTCCCTCATCTTTCTGGTCCTTTACAGGGCTGACTCTCCCAAGAGCCCGAAGGTCATAGAAAGATTCGGAAGAACCTGAACCTTCCATACCCTCAACCACTTGAAGATGCGAAAGATCTACAGGAGCAGGGTTCAGCCCTGTTGCATACGCTCCAGCCTTTGGTTCAGTTTCAGCCTCCAGTTCAGCTTCAGCCTCTTGTTCGGAAGTCAACGAGTTAAGAGAAGAAAAGAGCAATTTTTCAGTATTTTCTTTTTTATCCATTTGTTCCTGATATTCCAGAAATTCGGGATTAATAGGAGCGAAAGAATATTCTTCCCCGGAACTTTCTTCTGCAACCGGGTCTGAGATAGTGGTAAACTGTGCAGCGGATTCATTTTCATTAGATGTCTCCTCACCTGGATCTGCTGCCGCAAATCCCGAAATAAGGATAACAGAAAGCAATAAACTGATGATAATTTTCACATTTATCATGAAAAACCTCTCTCAAGTAATTAGTTTGTGGACATGTTTTCACACCCCTCTGGCGTTTTTATCAGGTACCGTTCTGCTAAAGGGAATGGAAAATCTCAGGTGTCCAGGAAAAAGTAACCTACCTGGAAAAGGGTGCAAAAACCTGAGCATATAGGTTTGAAATCTTCTTGAACATGGAATAAAATAAAAATTGAATGAAACAGCCTAACATATCTAATATTTTAGAGAATAAACAGTGAGGTGTATAAATAAATTCCGAAATTTTTGCGCAACGTTTCCAGAAAGTTCCGGCTAAAAAGGCTCAAAAATCCGGAAATTTTCGGATGAGGGCGAGACTGATGAATTGCCATAGAACAGGCCTGGTGAATTTGTGAATAAAAGAGAGAAGAAGCAAAGACGTAAGACATATAAAGCCCACATTCCAGAGGATCAATGATGAATTCTGAAAAGCCCCGGGATATTTCCCTTTATATCTACCATGCCGGACAGTGCGACCCAAAAAAATGCACAGGAAGAAAAATGGCTCGCTTTGAGCTTGCCCGACTTTATGACAGGGTGGAGAGGCTGCCACGTTCAGCGATCCTGCTCGACCCGATGGCGGAAAAAGCCCTGTCGCCAGCTGATAACCCTAAGAAAGGAATAATCGTACTTGACTGCTCCTGGGAAGAAGTTGAACGAATTTTTCCTGAGCTTGGAAAACTGAATCTTGAACACAGGGCTCTTCCATATCTTCTTGCAGGCAACCCTGTCAACTTCGGAAGGCCCTTCAAACTCAACTCGGCAGAAGCCTTTGCAGCAGCCCTCTATATTCTGGGGCACAAAGAGCAGGCAGAAAAGGTCCTTTCCAAGTTTAACTGGGGGCACAGCTTTCTTGAACTGAACAGGGAGCCTCTTGATGAATACGCAACTGCAAAAAACAGTACCGAGATTGTGGAAATCCAGAGTCATTACATCTGAGGGCGGCTACATTCAGAGAACCTACACGAGAAAGCTACATCCAGAGAAAGCTACATCCAGAGAAAAGCAATTATATCGAAGTCACTCGATAACAGAGGCGCTACCTGACCGGACCTCAAATAAAAGAGCTAAAAGGAGTTATATACAGTGAAAGCACCAGTAAGAAAGCAGATTGGGGTTATAGGGGCCGGGACCTGCAGCAATGAGACGAGAGCCCTTGCAGAAGCTGTGGGAAAAGAGATCGCAAAAAAGGAGCTGTTCTTCTATGCGGAGGCCTGGGTGGGGTGATGGAAGCAGCAGCGCATGGAGCAAAACTGGAAGGAGGGGTGACCATAGGGATTTTACCCGGAACCTGTAGAGAAGACGCAAACCCATGGATAGACATAGCGATTCTCAGTGGAATGGGGCATGCCAGAAACGCCCTTATAGCCCAATCCTCGGATGCCCTGATTGCTGTTTCCGGGGAATACGGGACTCTTTCGGAAATCGCCTTTGGGCTGAAAATGGGAAAACCTGTGTTTGTACTCGACTGTAAATGGAAAATAGAAGGCGTAAAGAGGGCAAGAAGCCCGCAGGAAGCTGTAGAGTTTGCTCTGGCACTTATTAAAAATCAATGAAGAACAGGAAAACTCAATGAAGAATAAGAAGAATCTAATGAAGAATAAGAAGAATCCAATGAAGAATAAGATAACTTAAGAAATTTTGAGACGAATTTTGAAGCCTCAAGCAAAAACCGGATCAAAAAGCGCTTTGCAAAAAAGTAAAACAGGCAAAAAAGGAATATCTGAACCTGATTTTAGTTACGGATGGCAGAAAATCTTAATATTTGATCCAAAAATTTATATTGCAAAAGGAAACTTCAAGAATTAGGAGGCAGGCTTCGACTCAGACTGGCAGGAGTTTTGGGGTACGCCAGTATTCCTCCACAAAATTTAAGAAAAGTTATACCGGAGTTTTAAATGCACCTTATCGTAACGGAAAAGAACATAGCAGCAAGGAGGATAGCTGCGATTCTGGCTCCAAAAAGTCCCAAGAAGGAAAGAGTCAGCGGAGTAGACGTATACCGGTACGAGATCGGATCCGGCGAAAACAGGCAGGAGACTGCAGTAATAGGGCTTTCCGGCCATATTGTCGGGATAGATTTTCCAAAAGAGTACAACAACTGGCAGAAGGTTGATGCCAGAGCCCTGATAGACGCCGAGATTACAACAACTCCGATCAACCGGAAGATAGTGACTGCTTTAAAGAGCCTTGGAAAAGAAGCAGACAGGGTCACCATTGCAACTGACTACGACCGGGAAGGGGAACTGATAGGAGTCGAAGCTCTGAACATTATAAAGAAGGTGAACCCGGATATCCCTTTTGACAGGGTACGTTACAGTGCAATAACTCCAAAAGCAATTGATGCTGCATTTGCAAATCCTACAGATGTTGACTTTAACCTCGCAGATGCGGGTCACTCAAGGCAGGTAATTGACCTGGTCTGGGGAGCTGCCCTTACCCGATATATTTCCCTTGCAGCAGGCAGGCTCGGGAAAATGTTCCTTTCTGTAGGAAGGGTGCAGTCCCCAACCCTATCTCTTATAGTTGACAGGGAAAAAGAAAGGAATATCTTTGTCCCGACCCCTTACTGGGAGATCCATGCCGAACTTGAAACCGCATCAAGGGAAACTTTTTCCGCCCAGCACTCAACCCGCCGTTTCCTGGACAAAGAGGAAGCTGGAAAGGTATTCAAGAAACTTGGAAAAAAAGCGGAATTAAAAGAGATAGAAAAAGGGACGAAAATTGACCAGCCCCCTACTCCTTTTAATACTACCGGATTTATCAGCGCGGCAAACTCAATCGGGCTCAGCCCCGCAAACGCCATGCGTATAGCTGAATCTCTTTACACGAACGGATACATTTCATATCCCAGGACAGACAACACGGTTTATCCAGATACTCTGGACCTGAAGGCTCTAATTGAGATTTTTAAGGAAGGGCCTTTCAAGGAATATGCAAATGCCCTTCTTGAGAAAGCTGAACTTGTCCCCACCCGTGGGAAAAAAGAAACAACAGACCACCCACCTATCTATCCTGCTTCCCTGGCAAAGAAAACTGACTTAAAAGAAGAGGAATGGAAGGTCTACGAGCTTGTGGTCAGGCGCTTTTTTGCAACCTTTGCTGGCCCGAGCACCTGGGAGACCATGCGTCTGAGGCTTGATATCGACGAGGAAGAGTTCAGGGCAAACGGAGCAAGGCTGCTGGAACACGGCTGGCGCTGGTATTATCCTTACAATGCTCCGGAAGACCGTCTATTTCCGGAACTCAGGGAAGGAGATTCCCTGAAAGTGATAAAGAAAGAAATGCTGGATAAAGAAACCCAGCCACCCGGACGCTACGGTCAGGGCAGGCTGATCAATATAATGGAAGACCTCGGGCTTGGCACAAAAGCTACACGTCACGAGATTATCAGCAAGCTTTATTCCAGGGCTTATATCCACGGAAACCCGGTACAGCCTACAAATACCTCTTTTGCCGTAATGGATACTCTTGAGAAATACTCTCCCACAATTACGAAACCGGACATGACAAAGTTGCTTGAAGAAAACATGGACAAAATTGCAGAAGGCAAAATCAAGGAAGATTCCGTACTTGAAGAGTCCAGGGAGATGCTCAAGCAGGTCTTTTCGGAACTTGACAAAAACAGGGATAATATTATAGAGTCCCTGCAAGCAGGCCTCAGAGAGGATAAAATCATAGGCACCTGCTCCTTATGCGGAAACGATCTCATGATCCGTCGCTCGAAAAGGGGAAGCCGTTTCATAGGTTGCAGCAACTACCCTAACTGCACCTTCTCCCTGCCCCTGCCAAAGAGTGGCCAGATAATTGTCACAGATAAATCCTGTGAGACTCACGGGCTGCACCATATCCGCATAATCAATCAGGGAAAACGAGCCTGGGATCTTGGCTGCCCCCAGTGCAATTTTATCGAATGGCAGAAAACCCAGCAGGAAGTGCAGGCCCAGCAGCCGAAAAAAGAAAGGCCCAAATCCATTAAAGACATCGAAGGCGTAGGAAAAGCCACTGCAGGGAAGCTCGAGGATGCAGGAATAAATAGCATAGAAGCCCTTGTTGAAGCCGATGCAATTGAGCTTGCAAAAACCATAAAGGTCACCGTAAAGAAGATTAAGAACTGGCAGGTCTCATGCGGTAATACAGTTGAGGACTTATAATAGAGGTCCTCAATCAACTTTGTTATTTAAGTTTATTTTTAGAGTTCATTTTAAAGAGTAAAACTTTTTCCAGGCTTTGAAGTATTTTTAAGAGAACAAAAAAGAGAACTTTTGGAAAAATTATTTAACTTTTTTCAATCTTTAATAACAGTATGTCCACTGTTTCAAGCTCTTCTGTTATAATGACTACTCAAGTAATACCTGGAGAATTACTCATTGCAGCGTTCTTTATTTTGATTATCCTTATTTTCTATTTGTTTTACAGAAGAAAGAGAAAGTGATATTTATTTTCCATAGTCTCCGGAAGCAGCTTGATATTTAACCTGCTATTTTCCTGTATCAAACTTGAATATGGACCGCTTGCTTATGCATCCTCTTATTTAGTTTTTCTATCTGTTCGTCCTTAGTGTGCAGCTGTTCATAAAGTACCGGGGCTGAATTTCAGATATTCAATTATAGGAAACTATGAGAACGGATTGAAGAAAGATGAACCTTTATATAGTATCTGACTGTTTTATAATTATTCATTTGTAAAAAGGATTACCAGAGGTTTACAACTTGGCGACCAAGAAACAGAAAGCAGCAAAACGAGATAAGATAGATAAGGAAACTAACGGCAAAGTTCAAAAACCAGTTGAGGAAGTTAAGATGCCGGACAACAAAACAAAAGAACAGGATAAGAAAAGAAAAGGAAAATAAAAAAGAATATTTAAATCAGACCTTCTTTTCTTATTTTATTTATAAACTATTTTTGCATTTTCGAATATCCAAAATTTAAAAAACAGTTTTATATGTATTCCAATCTGTGATACTATCTTAAGTCATGAAAGCTAGATCCTTTCCACTGCTGATATTCACTCTCTATCCTTCTTTTTTGCCGCTTGATTCAAATGCTTCAATCTGTGCTAAAACGGATTTCTTTTCAATGTTGAGCATCTGTATTTATATCCCAATTTCTACAAACTGATTCTTTTACACTTTCCTGATTTCAAATTCTAAACTTGTTATCTTGCACTGCTTTTTATTATTTCTAGACTTCTCCTTTCTAAATTTCTTTCATTCTACTCCTTACTCCTTCTACCCCTTTCTTCCTTCTACCCTTTTCTTCCTTTTGGTAAGAGCCGCCAGGAAAGATGGCGGAGGCGTCCGAAATTTTTGGGAACGACCGCTACACAAACGGAAGAGAGCACTTGTAATCCTGTGAATTTAAACCCAGCCTCCTGAAGTAAGAGAGTGATTTTTCATATCAAGTGGCTGTTTTCCCATTGTATTGGATTTCTTTTAATTGCATTGGATGTTCAGCTTTCTTTTTTTCTTAGTTAGTGGCGGACCGGCCAAAACCCTGCGCGGCGAGATAGGGAGAAAACTGAGGTATTATTTGCGGGCATGCTTGACGACAATACCGACAGATTGAGAAGTGATATTTGTTTATTTTAGAATAGAATAACTGGAAGCTGTGAGTAACTTTTTCCGGAATTGCCACTTTCTTACTGTCTCATACACTCATATTTAAAATGAGATGAGTGTATTATTATAAAGTGTTTAGAGTTTACACATTTGAGCCTACATTTTTTTTAGAACGGGAAAGAAGTTGTAGACCATGGTGGATGTTTAGTTCTTTACACCTGTATTACACTGTAATTTTTCATGGAAGTTTAATGCAAATCAAAATTTGTGACGGAGGACAATATATGTCAAGTAATTTATACCGGAATATTGTGATTGCAACAGACGGATCTGCTAACTCCCGGAGAGCTGTTTCTTGCGGTATTGAGATTGCAAAGCTTAGCGGAGCCACTGTCCACGTCCTTTACGTAGTGGATACACCTTCTGTAATTTCTGAAAATTGGACTGCCTGCAAAGAAACGATCCACGAAGTAATAATGAACGATGGAAAGAAAATATTGTCTAAAGTTAAAAAAATCGTAGAGGACTCAGGAGTGGCGGTAAGAGAGGTTCTTTTAGATGGCCACCCTGGTGATGAAATTATCAATTTTGCAGAAAATAATAACATGGACCTGATAGTAATGGGTACACTCGGAAAAACCGGATTCGAAAAGTTTCTGATGGGAAGTGTTGCAGAAAAAGTAATAAGAGGTTCAAAAGTCCCTGTCATGGTCATCCGAAACGGGAGTTCGGAGAACTTAGGTGTGTGAACTACACCTACCTAAAATCTTCGTAAACTCAGATTTTTGAGGAAGGTGCTTCCTGCTTCATACTAGGCGGTTGCCGTTTTTTCCCGGTCCACAGGCTCAAACCGTAGTCCCTACGGCGAATTTCTTTATATTGATAGCTGCATTAATGTCCCTATCATGCAAAACATTACAGGAAGGACAAAGCCACTCTCTAATATCTTCTGTCAAATTTGGATGCTTATAACCACAAACGTTACAAGTTTTTGAAGATGATTCCCATTGACCTATCTTCAAAACTGTTTTACCAGACCATTCAGCTT
>NZ_WJBI01000030.1 GCF_020804225.1 Methanosarcina sp. DH2 | reverse complement strand
TACATGTAAAGACGACTGTCTACGAAACCAAGACAGTTGAGGATCATTGCTTTTACTACAATAGAATGAGCTAACTTGTGCTGCCCAAACTTGGGCAGCACTTCATCAATCACTTTTCCAATTTCAAGTTCATCATAAATGCCAGAAACGATTCCATGATGATCAAGAGAACGTGTTGTAACAAACATAATGAAATCCAAAGCAGAATACGACATTTTTGATATTTAGATATTAGCGAGAAAAAGGAATAAATTTATCAGACATCTGCGGAAAGTCGGATTTATAAATTTATTAGCTAGTTTCTGATTCATAAGATGTTTATTTATAAGTTATATAAAGCCTTTTGAGGACAAGCAGATATGAGACGACGTTAACTGAATGACGGTTTCATCCTTAAGGAGGCTGGTTCATATCCTCTAATTAGTTCATATCTTTATATTATTAAACCAGATAGTGAATTCTGTTCCCCTGTCTCTTTTAAGTCCTATAGAGCCATCTATCTGTTCAACAAGAATATTTACTAGCTGAAGCCCCAGAGAATCCATGTTTTCAAGATTCATCTCTTGTGGGATCCCCTTTCCGTTATCCGTTACTTTAAGCATATATCGGAACTCATTTTTTCCATTACAGTCTTTATCTGAACTGAAAATCTCAGTTTTGGTGGCAGAAGTTTCGATCCTGCAAAGATTTAATTGAATTTCGCCTTTTCTCCCAGCAGGAAAAGCATGCTTAAAAGAGTTTGAGACCAGCTCATTTACAATAATTCCAAGAGGAATTGCGGTATCTATGCCAAGATCAACCTGTTCGAGATTAAGTTTCAGGTTGATATCTTTGCCTCCAAGATTATATGAATTGAAAATGTCTGCAGTCAACTTTCGAAGATAGGCTGCAAAATCTAAACTGTCCAATCCTTTACCTTTGTAAAGTTCTTCATGGATCAAAGCCATTGAAGCTACACGGCTCTGGCTTTCTTTAAAAGCCTTTATAACCTCAGGAACTTTACAAATCTCCAGGTGTGAGAAGGTTTCTGCTTGAAGATCAAGCAAGGACGAGATTACCTGCAGGTTATTCTTAATCCTGTGATGAATCTCTTTTATACGAGCTTCCTCAATTTTTGCCAATGCTTCTTCAGTTCGCCTGCGCTCGGTAATATCTTGGACTATTCCTCTCATTCGGACAGGATTATTTTCTTCGTCAAGGATAATTTCACCCTGTGAATGAACTATGCGTTCTTCTCTATCGGCTGAAATCACTCTGAGATCAATATTATATGGGCTACCGATTAAAGTTCCTTTAACAGCATTACTTACATATTCTCGATCATCTGGATGTACAAAGCTTAAAAGCGTTTTAAAAGTTGCCTCAAATTCCTGAGGCTCAAATCCTAAAATTCGATAGATCTCATCAGATAGGTATACTCTATCAGTTACAATATCCCATTCCCAGTTTCCAATATGAGCCATTCTCTGGGCTTCAGCAAGACCTTTTTCACTCTCTTTCAACGAATTATAAGCCTGTTCAAGCTCTGCTGTTCTCTCTTTAACTAAATTTTCTAAATTGTCAAGAGTCTCTTTGAGCTTAGCTTCTGATTTTTTGCGCTCACGGAGGTCTACACCGATGCCGATCATTGTATTGTCAGTCAGGAAGATATTGGCCCATTCGACAGGCAAATGCTGCCCGTCCTTTGTCGTGCCGATCCATTCTCTCCAGCCTGTCTTTAGCGACAGCATATATGAGGATACCTCAGCACGGTAGGCTGGGTCCGGATACACATTGGCCATGAAATCTCCATTGTTGGCGTCGGCGGTAGTCCAACCGAGCACCTGTTCAGCATAGCTGTTCAGTGTAAACTGCTTCAGATGAGGATCCCAGGTAACTAGCAGGACAGGAATATTGTCGAAGATCTGCTGGAGCATTTCTCTTTGATGTGATAGCTCTGTTTCTACGGCTTTGCGACTGGTAATATCGCGACCTATTACAACTGACCCGACGATTACGCCGTCCCTGTCACGAATTGGAGCAAAGCTATAGCTCCCTACCCAGGTTTCTCCAGTATCCTTACGTTGCAGGATATATTCGGCATCAGTAACCGTCTCTCCCCGCAGGGCTCGAGGCACTGCCCACATGTCAAGAGGTGCCGGTGTCCCATCTGCCATAAATACATCCAGGATATCCGGGTATTCAGCGAAAGTCCTGGAGCATTCCTCCCTGTTCTTGAACCTATGGAATGTCGCGAACGAATCGTTAAAATCGATAAACCTCCCCTGAGCATCGGAAATAAATATTGCATCGGTCATGCTGGCAAAAGCAGCCTCCAGCTTTGTCCGGCTCTCTCGTAAAGCCTCTTCAGCTTTATTGCGTTCGGTAATATCTCTAAAAATCACCGCGAACTTTCCTTTCTCAGGGCTGAATGCATAAACTTCAAAATACTTGTCTGCTGCCTGGCTAAAAACCTCAAAATGCGTCGACTTACCTGAGAGAGCTACTTCGCCAAATTTTTCAATAGCAGTGCGGCTCGCTTTGGGAAGAACTTCCAAGATAGACTGGCCTAATACCTTTTCCCTCTTTATGCCCGTATTGAGCTCATAGGCGGGATTCACCTCAAGGAAACGATAGTCATAAGGCTTACCATCTTTATCACAGATAATCTCAGCAAGTAAGAAACCCTCGGTCATGTTTGTAAAGAGCATACGGAAGCGCTCTTCGCTTTCACTCAATGCTTCATAAGCTTCCTGAAGTTCCTCAGTTTGAACCTGTAGCTCTTCAGCCTGAACCTGTAATTCTTCATTGGATGCCTGTAACTCCTCGGATTGTGCCTGAATTTCTTCGTATGCCTCACGTAATGCATCTTCAACCTGCTTACGCTCTGTGATATCTCTCCAGAAAACGGAAATTCCTGCCGTGGAGGGATAAACGCTTACTTCATACCACTGATCGCGGATCAAACCCTTGACCTCGAAATGAGCTGGCATGCGAGTATCCATGACCTTCCTGTAAACTTCCTCAAACTTACTTTTGACCATGTAAGGGAATTTTTCCCAGATTTTTTCTCCTACAAGGTCTTCAGGCTCAAAATTTCCATTATTGGCTGCACGCTTGTTGATATATGTAAACCGCCACTCCCTATCAAGTTCTAAGAAGCCATCTTTAATACTGTTAACCAGGCTGTTAAGACGTTCCTCGTTCCTTTTTAACCTAGATTCCATCTTTTTGCGCTCAGTCGTTTCCCAGGATATATCAAGTATCCCCTTGCCCTTTCCTTCGGGCAGATCAACCCTGAATAATGACCAGGTGAAGTATGCCGGCTCAACAGGAGCGCCGGGGAAACGGGAGATCAGATACAGCTCGTCTATTTCATGGTAAGGCTCGCCAGTAGCCAGAACCTGGCGGCACAAATCTACAAAATCTTTTTTAGTCTCCGGCCATAGTTCATTCAGAGTTTTACCAACCATCTCTTTTCCAGGGGCAATAGTCTGATAAGCAGGGTTCACTATCTCAATTCGCAGGTCATTTCCATTCATTAGATTGATGGCGACCGGAATATTCTGGATGACTGTATCAAGTAGTTGGCGATGAAACTGTGATGTCTTTTCAGCCTGTTTACACTCCGTGATATCTTCATCTACCACAAAACCGCTGATAATCCGGCCTTCTTCGTCTCGGATTGGAGCTGCACTAACACTCATGATCCTGCGGGTTCCATCAGCCAGCTGGAACTCAATCTCTTCTCCAATAACCTCCTCACCTTTCTGTACAGCACGTGACATAGGCCATTCTTCCTCGGTGTACCGTCGCCCATCCGGATGGAAGCCAATATACTTACCGTAGTCTTCTACATTTACAGAAAGAGGAAGATTTCCATGGAATATTTTTCTTACTTGCTCGTTTCCAATGATCATTTTGCCAGAAGGAGCTTTTGCTATTATCGCGCCAGCAGGAAGATATTCCAATATTGCCTCAAGGCGAGATTTTGTAACTTGGGACTCCTGGAGAAGTTTTTCCAGCTCTTCTGCGTGTTTTATCTCTCTGGTGTTCTTTCGTTCTGAACCTTCTATCCGTTCCCATTTTCCTTTCCTTTTAACTAAAGTGAATTGATGATTTGCTGCGATCTCGATGATATCAGCAGCATTACACTCATCAAGAGAATAGGTACATAGAGTTACTACAGGGTATTTTCGCATGATGGAGTCGAAGCTTTTCTCATAATCAATGGAATGATTATAACCCTCATTTTCTATCCAGCAAACATTCTCGATCAATCTTAGCCCATCATAATCACTGGTTAATGAATGGTTGATTTTATTAATCAAGTCATTAATTGCTCTTTTTGAATCAAAAATACCTTCTGTTGTGTACAAATTTGAGGGAATAATTTCTATTTGCCCTCTATTTAAATAATCGTCAAAATTAGAAATATTCTTTCTCAAGAGTTTTTTTGCATTTTCTACTTCAAAGAGCTGTGATGTTATCCAGATACAAAGTTCGTTATTTTCCAATCCTGCTCTTAAAAAAGGAATGAGTATCTCTATCAGATCTTCTTTTGTCTGGTGCAATTGACAGAAGTGAGTTCCAGAAGGCACATTTCCAACAATACCGATGCCAGAATCTCTAATATCATTTTTCATCTATACTTCTCCGACTTTTAAAAATAAATCCGAAAAATGTATTGATCCGGGTACATGACATGATATTTCTCGCTCATTCCTGTATATCAAATCTATCGGGTCTCTTCTACTAATATATTTGAGTATTTTGTATAAAAATTCTAACTAGTTTAAGCAAAATATAATCTCATAAGAATTTAAGCTTCTTGAGCAACTTGTAATTGATCTTAAAGAAAAGGATCTGGTAAGAGCAGTTTCTTTAAGAGCCATTCATTAAAGCAAATAAAGTTGTTCTCGTTCAGAAAGCGTTATCTCACAAACTCTTCATTTATACTGAAATACATCTTCTTTAAAACGGAGCTCTTACATGCAATACCACATAAAGGACAGCACCCTTATTATTGAAGGCTATTTCGAAGCCGTGAGCACAGGTTTAAACGGCGGCCGCGCGCGGGTAAAGTACCTTTTTAACAAACAGGTGCCAAGAACTTTCAACCCCCCAAGCTCTCAGGAATTCATAAGGGAAGAAGCCTTGAGACTAAGCATTGAAAAAGCTTATTTCGGTCTCCTGACCGCCGTAAATATGGAATACCTTCAGATTATTGAAGACGACTATCTAACAGCCTTTATAACCGCTGGCGTAAGCAACGGCTCAGAGTTCAGGGTAAAGGTAGGAACTATAAACATAATTCTAATATCAAAGGCAAAACTATCTGAAACAGCTCTCTTCGGCGCGATCATCACAGCCACCGAAGCTAAAGGGCTTGCTCTTCTTGAGAAAGGATATACTTTCCTTGGCACGAATACGGATGCTGTGATGGTTGCCTATGAAACGGACTCAGGTCCGGGTTCAGGGAGTGAGGAAAAACGGGAAATCCCCTATGCAGGCTCGAGTACTGAGTTCGGGAAAAAGATCACTGAAGCTGTAATTAGAGGAGTTAAGGTTGGGCTTGAGCTGAGAGGAGAATAAGGTGAAGTAATTAGCTGTACATAAAGACTATCATTTTTATGAGTCAAAACAAAAAAAGACGTGTAAGATAGCCTTCTACCTTACTTTACTTTTTACTTCTTTCCTCTTTCTCTTTCTTTTCGGATTGTTTTTACATTTTTGATTTTCATATTATGATTTTTATATTATGTTTCTCACCCGGGACTCGGGTTTTACCGGAGATTTAAATCCTCAGCATGTAGTGGTTTTGAAATTAAGTCTGCAAGTAAGGTCCCTTATCTGGATTCGTCCCCATTTCATTGAGAAGAGAAAGATCCAGAAGTTTTTCAAATGCTCGCTTATTCTTTAGTCCGACGATTCTGGCCTGATATCTGTCCTTGCTAACGTTCCCGTCCCCTTGCATGTAAACGTATTCTCCGTCTTCAATACCTACGATTACGAAGGAATCAGGAATATATTCTACTCCGAAATAGGTTTCAAGTTCAGGATTCTGGTCCAGATCTAAGGACATGATAGTAGCTTTTCCTTCATATTCTGCTGCCAGTTCTTTTATGATCGGTTTCATAGACTGGCATTTTGAGCACCACTCAGCCCCGAGTCTCAAAAAAACCGGACCTTCCTGAAGGGATGTGTTTACCTGCCCAAGCTCGGTTGCTTCGACGACAGCGGTTTCTTCCTGAGTGTTCTGCTGGTTCATAGAGTATTTTTTATTTAACAAAACTATTATAGTACTGCTGTCGTTGATTATGTTTTCAGAACCATCTATGCCGGGATAAGTTTCGTTTACCGCAGGCATATAATCTATGCTTTCGGTTGTCTGATTGATAACGTACGGAGCATCTCCTATGCCATTTCTGTCAGCATCCTGTACAGCATAATTATGCCAGAAATTACCTGCTGAGCTGCTGTTCCAAAGATTATTTCCTTCGTCAATGGCGTTAATGAAATTAATGAAATCATTCTGGTAAACTGTATTGCCAGATGATTTGTTAAAGTAAATTCCAATGTCATTCATATACAGGTTGTTATTGACTAAAGTATTGGACTCTGCCTCTTGGCCAAGAATTCCGTATTCGTTTTTAGAAATGAGGTTATAGGCAAGAGTATTCCTCTGAGATGCTTCCAGGAAAACCCCTATTGCGTTTGAGCCTGCAGTGTTGTTCATAAGGATATTATTAGCCGAATTATTCAGCGAAATTCCCTGATTATTTGTCACCACAAGATTATTGGACAGTACATTTCCTTCAGAATCAACAAGAGAGATACCGTAATTCCCAAGGCTTACTAGATTGCTGACAATGTAGTTGCCTTGCGAACCATTGAGAGAAATACCCAGATCATTCTGTATCAGCATGTTGTTACTTAATGAGCAGTTCTTCACACCTTCAAGGTAAATCCCTGATTCATACCAATCAGTTTCATAAGGGTCTCCTGAGATATAAAAACCGTCTATTGTCACATTGCTTGAATAGATACCAAAAACATTAGCTTTCGGAATCACGCTTATAATATAGGTTTTAGTCTGGTCGCCTGAGAGAGTGGAATGTGAAAGAATTCTGAGTTCTTTATTCACTTCTATATTTTCCTGATATACTCCCTGGCTTACAAGGATTGTATCCCCATTTTGTGCATTGTCGATAGCTTCTTGAATCGAACTATAGTTCCCCTCCCCATTAATATCTACATTAATAATTGTAGCATCTGCCTGGGCTACTGTTGCCACAAGCACGTAGGATAAGAGAATACAAATATTTAGGATGGATTTTCCTTTCATGAGCCAGCATTCCCCTTAATTAATTATATTAAGTCTGAAAAAAAGAAATCTTGCATTTATATAATTAGTGAGAATAATAATTCGAGATAATAAAACGATTTTGAAACATATTTTCTGAAAAATAAACCTAAACTCTGAGGCTTTAGTTTACAGATCTTCATGCCTGCAGGAACTTAAGTTATCCATCTTCTTTTTAGTTCTCAAAAAAATTCCGTAAAATAACCAGAATCATCCCATTTTACATGGCTTATGGCCTGCTGAGAATTGCCACATTAAAATGGAATGCAAAATACAGGAATTATCTTCTGAAGAAGCAGAGAATTATCTGAAAGCAATAGAGAAATATAAGGAC
This sequence comes from Methanosarcina sp. DH2, assembly GCF_020804225.1. Taxonomy (GTDB): domain Archaea; phylum Halobacteriota; class Methanosarcinia; order Methanosarcinales; family Methanosarcinaceae; genus Methanosarcina. The sequence continues at coordinate 642 of NZ_WJBI01000030.1, read as the reverse complement.
TTTAAGACACGGACCTGATTTATAGATAAACACAGCTCAAAAGTCTGAAGCTTCAAAGTTTAGTAAAGAAAAGGTTCTGAAAAGACACAAAAATAGATTAAAAATATCAGTAGGATCAAAAAACAATATCAAAGTAAGTAAAAAACAATATTAGAAAACAGTTTTAGAATAGGTTTGAAAGTAGTATAGGGTGAGTTTGGCAGCGATCCAGAGTTCCCGAAGGCTCGCACACCCGAATTGCGCCTCGGGAGTACGCGATCCTTTTCGCTTCGCTCAAGAGGACTAATTTATAGATACTGATACTAAGCTTCGCTCAAGCAGACAAAAGAAAAGAGAAATCAGACAAAAATATGGTCTGGAAAACAAAATTAGAGAATTCTAAAAACAAATATCAGAAAAACGATTTAAAAAAAACAGTATCAAAGATAGATTTTAGATTTTTTAGAAAAATTAGAATTGAAAGTAGTATAGGGTGAGTTTGGCAGCGATCCAGAGTTCCCGAAGGCTCGCACACTTCAGTACAGTAAGGAACGTGGACAGGCTTATCTTCTGTGTTCGGGATGGGTACAGGAGTTTCCCTGCCGCTATGGCCGCCAGACTCTACCTATAAATGGKATATGGAAAGATGAAGTCGTGTATAGG
>NZ_WJBI01000014.1 GCF_020804225.1 Methanosarcina sp. DH2 | reverse complement strand
CCCTCATTAGCATAAAAGCCCACTTTGAAGTGGRCTTTTATGCTAATGAGGGAGATTACAGAAGTAAAAGTGGAAGTTGATTCAAAAGTAGTAACTCAAATTGCTAACATGGATGAAGTTAAGGGCAAGATAATAAGGTTGATGGGGAAGAATTGTGAAAAATACTACTTTTGAGTGGGGATCTGCGGAAAGTAAGGTACAAAGTAATCAATAGGCTTTAAAATGAGCAGTGGTAGCGCCCATATAATGTACTAAAAAGCTTATCGTATATTTTCGTTAAAATGTTGGCTGAATCCTACATGGAAAACGATTTAATATCGACAGAATCAAAGCCATTACTGAAGTAGAATTACTGTGGCCAGAGTCTCATAGGCCTATCAACGTTATTCCTGGAAAAAACTCTGGAATTTCAAAGAAGAACTTCTTTCCTGTATTTTTCAAATCCCAACCTGTCAAAGAGGTCTCCTAACCTTTCTCCATCAAGACCTTCTTTCCTGTAATACTCAAAGGTTTTTTCAAGGACTGAGAAAAGCTGTTCTTCATCCGCAAGCTCAAGAAGCTTTGTCCCATGTCCAGGCTTCCTTCCCAGCTTACCTCCGACAAAGATTGTGTATCCGGTTTTTTCCACCCTCAGCGCATCTTTCCTGCAGGCTGCTATACATAACCCGCAAAGGATGCACTTTTCCATGTCTATGCTAGCTTTATCTTCCAGAACCTTTATTGCTTCCATTTTACATGCTTTTTCACAGCGCTTGCAGCCAACACAATTTTCTGAGAAAATTTGTGGTTTTGTCGTACCCATTACTCCAAAATCGGTATCCTGGGGTTTTACGCAAGCCGATGGACAGCCAGTTACTGCGATCTTGAGTTTTTTGGGAACAGTTTCTCCTACATATTTTTCAGTTATCCTGTATGCTATTTGCTGGCAGTCGATCAACCCAAATCTGCAAACCTCATTTCCCTGACAGGCAACTACTGCTCTTACTCGTTTTCCAGACGAGCCTTTCAAAACTCCCTGCTTCTCAAGTTCAGAACTTGCTTCTTCAGCCTCTTCGAGTTTGACAAAAGGAATCTCAATTCCCTGCCTTGAAGTTATGTGGATATATCCATGTCCGTATTTCTCAGCAGCATCAGCAATTGCACGCAGCTTTTCTACGTCAACCCTGCCACCAGTAGCTTTAACCCGCATTGAAACCATGTTTTCCTGCCTCTGAGGCAGAAAGCCCTTACTTTTGAGTAAAGACTCATCAACCTTTTTCTCATTCATATAAGATCACTTCCTGAAAAGGCATTAGAATTAATGTATATAAAAATTGTTAATGATTCGGTTTTCCTTATAGATTGCTATTTGTAATCCGAACTCGAAACGTGGAATTTCTATTCTGTACCGGCTGCTTGGACAACTATCCTTTACTCTGGGCTACCTGCACAAGATCGAATACATCATAAGAGAAACTGTTGAAGGCGGAATAAAGTGTCAACAAAAAGAAAAAATCTCTATTGTTTGCAACCTAGAGGATAAAATCCAAGCTCTAGCTTGTGAAATTGAATTTTTATTTTTAAGGTACCCATATCGAAACTGTCTCCTATATATGAGCCACTATCGTATAGAAAATAGTTCCCTATTGTATTTTTTACAGATACATTCTACTACTATATTACACTACACCTCAATGATTAAGAAACTGAATCGTTATATATGACAGGATGAAAAAACTGAGAGTAAACTGAATAACAGTTTTAAAGGTGATAAAGTATGTTTTGTAATCAATGTCAAGAAACTTTTAAGTCAATAGGTTGTACGAAAAATGGAGTGTGTGGCAAGAAAGGAGAAGTTGCAGATCTTCAGGACAGATTAATCTATGTTCTCAAAAGCATCTCTTTTTATAATCTTAAAGCAAGAGCTGCAGGTCTGAATGAAGAAGCAACAGATCGTTTTATTCTTGACGGCTTCTTTGCCACTCTTACTAACACTAATTTTGACAAGGAGGAAATTGAATCCTATATAAAGAAAGGATTTGAGCTCAGAGACAACATTCAGGCAAAGCTTCCTTCGGGAATAATAGATGCCGAAAAAGGCCTGCCTGCAGTGGCTACAGTTACCCCTGAAAACATAGGAAATTTGGATGTTGCTGTTCACTCAACTGCAGATGAAGATATCCGATCCCTTAGAGAACTTCTCACCTACGGGATGAAGGGAATGGCCGCTTATGCACACCATGCCTATATTCTGGGGTATAAAGATGAAGCAAGCTTTGAGTTTATAGAAAAAGGACTGGTTGCAACAACAGACGACAGCTTAGGAGTGGAAGCTCTAATCGACCTTGTCCAGGAGTGCGGACAGAAAGGTGTAGCTGTCCTCGCCCTGCTTGACAAAGCAAATACAGAAACATATGGAAACCCTGAACCAACAGTAGTTAACATAGGTGTAAGAGATAAGCCTGGAATACTTATCAGTGGGCACGACCTTCGAGATCTCGAACAGCTCCTTGAACAAACGAAAGGCACAGGAATTGATGTTTATACCCACGGCGAGATGCTGCCTGCAAACTCTTATCCTGCCTTTAAGAAATATGACAATTTTGTAGGCAATTACGGAAATGCCTGGTGGAGACAGAACGAAGAGTTCGAAAAGTTCAACGGCCCCATCCTGCTGACAACAAACTGCATAATCCCACCAAGGGATTCATACAGAAACAGGATCTATACTACAGGAGTCGTGGGTTTTGAAGGGCTTACCCATATATACGAAAAAGAAGATGGCACAAAGGACTTTACTCCCCTTATAGAACAGGCAAAAATGAGCAAGCCTCCCGAGCAACTGGAAAGTGGAACAATAGTTGGAGGTTTTGCACATGATGCAGCCCTTTCTGTTGCAGATAAGATAATAGATGCCGTAAAAAGTGGAGCAATCAGCAGATTCATGGTTATGGCAGGCTGCGACGGCAGGCACAAAGAAAGAGCATACTACACCGATTTTGCAAAAGCCCTTCCGAAAGACACAGTCATCCTGACCGCAGGCTGTGCTAAATACCGCTACAACAAGCTGGACCTGGGCGACATCGGAGGAATCCCAAGAGTAATCGATGCAGGCCAGTGTAATGATTCATACTCTCTTGTAGTAATAGCTCAGAAACTTGCAGAGGCTTTCGGGCTTGAAGATATAAATGACCTGCCTGTTTCCTACAACATAGCATGGTATGAGCAAAAAGCCGTGCTTGTCCTGCTTGCCCTCCTGAGTCTTGGAGTAAAGAACATCACCCTAGGCCCAACACTCCCAGCCTTTGTTTCGCCGAACGTCCTTAAAGTGCTGGTTGATAATTTCAATATCAGGCCAAACACAACCGTTGAAGCGGATATGAAAGTACTTCTGAATCAAGCTTGAACTTTAGGAAGAAACTGGTATTGCGTCAACAGCAAAATATCGTATAAATTAATTGTGATTATTCAGAAATCAAATCTCTGAACATTGACGCAACACTAACTAAATTATTAAAATATACTGAATAACATAAAATTATGGTCAAAAAGAGGGAACAATATGAAAGTTATTGATATGGAATCTTCACCTGAAAAGCCGAATCCTCATAATGTAAGCGTTAGAATGCTCTATGATACAGAACATGCCCAAGCAGTACACATAGAACTAAAGCCAGGAGAAGCCTTAAAAAAGCATAGCACTCCCACAGATGTCTTTTTCTATATTCTTGAGGGGAAAGGAATTGTTGAGATTGGGGATGAACAACAGGAAGTCAGTAGGGATACATTAATTGAAAGTCCTGCAAAAGTTCCTCACCGCCTTCTGAATCCTGGAGCTGGAATCTTTAGAGTACTCGTTGTTAAAGTCCCGAGACAAACCGAATCCACACGCTTGCTGTGAGGCCAAATCACACAAACAGGATAAATAAAACAATAGAGGGGAAACATGTCTACAGAAGAAAATAAAGCAATAGTCCGTCGATTCTTTGAGGAAGGGCCCTCCAAAGGAAATCTAAATATTGCCAATGAACTGCTATCATCTAATTTCACTCTTCATGTTCCTCTTCCTGTATCTTCAGGAATCAATGGAATAAAAGAAGTAATTACCTCATGCAGAGCAGCCTTCGAGCATCTCAATGTTACAATAGAAGATATGATTGCCGAAGGAGATAATGTGACTGCTCGCTTCACAGCCCATGGTATACATAAAGGCGATTTTATGGGTCTGCCGGCCACAGAAAAAACAATAACCATGACTGGTATAGAGATCTTCCGTATTAAGGATGGTAAGATTGTCGAGTTGTGGGGTGAGGCTAACCTTCTCGGCCTGATGCAGCAGTTAAGGAATTTTTCTTCACCTGGGAACCAGGGTTAAACTCCGCCAGGCACACAGTATCCTGTTTGGGATTTAGTTCCTTGACTCTCACCTTGACAAAAAGGGATAAGTGAGCCTATGAAAAAAATTAGAATAGGAATGTTTTCCTGGGAAAGTTTGTATTCCATACGTGTTGGGGGAATTGCCCCCCATGTATCCGAACTCTCAGAAGCTCTTGCAGCTGAGGGGCACGAGGTTCACCTTTTTACACGGGGCCATGAAAATAATGATGAGATAATCACTGGAGTCCACTATCACAGAGTTACATGTGATCAAATTGGGGGGATAGTGGAACAGATGAACATGATGTGCGACAATATGTACAATCGGTTCCTGAATATAAGAGAGAAAGCAGGAGAATTTGACGTCTTGCACGGGCACGACTGGCATCCTGTAAATGTTCTCTGCAGAATAAAAGCCGAGTTCGGGCTGCCCTTTGTTCTGACTTTTCACAGCACTGAATGGGGACGTAATGGAAATAGTTATGGAGACTGGTGGGAGGCAAAGGAAATCTCGCATAGGGAATGGCTCGGAGGGTACGAATGCTCCGATGTGATCACTACTTCGACAATATTGAAAAAAGAAATTCAGCAAATTTACAAAATTCCCGATTACAAACTCTGGAAAATTCCTAATGGCATAAATGTGGGAAAGATTAAAAGAGAAGTTGATCCAGGGAATATAAAAAAGCATTATGGCATTCATCCGTGTCTTCCAGTTGTGCTTTTTACTGGAAGGATGGCATATCAGAAAGGGCCTGACCTGCTAATAGAAGCTGCGGCAAGGGTTCTGAAAAAAAAGAATGCACAGTTTGTACTCATAGGAGAAGGGGAAATGCGCGCCCATTGTGAATATCAAGCTCATAAACTTGGGATCGGTAATTCCTGTAACTTTCTTGGGTATGCCCCGGATAATACTGTGATAGACTGGTTTAATGCCTGTGACCTTGTTTGCATTCCTAGTAGGAACGAGCCTTTCGGAATTGTCGTACTTGAAGCCTGGGACGCAAGTAAACCGATAGTCGCAAGTGATGCAGTTGCCCTTGTGGAAAACTTCAAAACAGGCATTATTGCTTATAAAGAACCCTCTTCTATTGCCTGGGGCCTAAATTATATTCTTGAAGGGCTTGGCTGTAACAGGATGGGAGAAAAAGGGAACGATCTTCTTAAACAGAAATACAACTGGAAAACCATAGCAGAAAAAACTTTGGAAGTATATGAGAAATTGGTTGAAAAGCACAAATCCAGTTTTTGAAACTTAAGAAGCTGATTTTTCTCTTATTTTAAAGCTATCAAGATATTTTACCCAAAGATGGGAACCTTTACAAGTAATTGCCTGAAAAAGGATCATGAAAATAAAATTTAAAGCCATCAAGTTTAGATCTTCAATTTGCTGAGAACGAGTTTTTTGTGCATATAATCTTACATTTAAAAAAACCGGTAGTATCCAAGGTAAAATATTGAGAGTCGAAAAGTTACGTGCGGAATCGGATCTTGAAGAATCAGAACTTTATGAGAGTTGCGGGATGAAACTAAAGCAGCTGAGGTGCGAGCATCTCAAATTGAGACACAAACTGATCTCGGCCAAGAAAGAAACGATGGAATTAAAAAGGAGATAGAACTGTTAAAAATAATTGCTACAAACTGCAATATTAGAATCAGCAACTCAAATTTCGGGCTATTGTTCTTGGTCGTTAAATCTGGATATGCAGAAGCCATTTAGAGCCTATCCGGAAAGTTAAAAATGAGTAAAGGAATAAACGCACTCGGAAAATGTTTAAATAATTAAAAGGGGGGAAGTAGCTGATTCGACTGAAAAGGATTTACGAACAACCATCAGATCAAGACGGATTCAGGGTACTTGTGGACAGGCTTTGGCCCAGGGGACTTCGCAAAAATGAAGTCAGGCTTGATCTATGGTTAAAGGAGATAGCTCCTAGGGACGAGCTTAGAAAATGGTTTTCCCATGATCCTGAAAAATGGGAAGAGTTCAGGAAATGCTATCTTGAAGAACTGGAGTTAAAGGAAGAGCATGTACAGAAACTCATAGATAAAGCGAAAGAAAATGACCTGACCCTGCTCTATGCCGCAAAAAATGAAGATTTTAATAACGCTGCAGTTTTAAAGGAGTATCTGGACTCCAGATTAAAGAATCCGTGATCGCAAAAAATTGGATAGTACAAAAACTGTGTATCGATCCATATATCATCAATGAACCATGGATAAACATAGATGAACGCAGATGATTTCAATTAGTGTTTATTCGTATCCATCTGTAGATTTTTCATGGAAGAACTATTTAATAGAACTTATTCAGAGTCTAACATACAGGACTAAATGTTTTTTTTTAGAAGATTCAAGTAAGAGAAGAAAAATAAAAAGAAATAAATTTGTCTGATATTATTCCTTAAAGATAAGATAAACATTTAAAATACTGCCTTATTGAGAAATAGGTGTCGTTTTTGTACATCTGCGGAAAATTGGGTATATTATTTATCTTACACTTGATGCAAATATTTTACACCTCGTTACTGTGAGTTACAGATAACGGCAAAGTCTCATATAAATGAAAAGTTAAAGAAAATACTATGATAATTGGAATAATAATAAACACTAACGAACCCGAAACAGTGTGGAATGCCTTTAGATTCGGAACTACTTCATTGCTAAATGACCACAAAGTGAAAATTTTTCTTCTAGGGAAAGGGGTGGAGTCAGAGAATATCAGGGACGAGAAGTTCAATGTTCAAGAGCAAATAAAGCTTTTTGTGGAGAATAATGGCAAAATCTTTGCATGTGGAACTTGTCTGAAAACAAGGCAAATGGAAGGAAGCGAGTTTTGTCCGATCTCAACCATGCATGATATGCTCCATATAGTTGAAGAATCTGACAAAATTTTGACATTTGGCTAAGCTAATTCCCAGATTTATCTCTAAAAAAAGAAAGCAACCAAAACGGGGAAAACTTGAGAGTTTTTAGCTGATACTGTATAATGCAGCTCCAAGTGCTCCCGTAACCTGCGGATCAGGAGGTACAAAAAGTGAAATGTTTAATTCTTTTTCCAGCGCCACCTTAATGCCGGTATTTTTTGCCACGCCGCCCACGAAGGCCACATTTTGTTTTAGCCCTACTTGTCTGACCATGACAGCAACTCTTCTGGCAACGCTTTCAATTAGTCCGGCTGCAATATCTTCTTTTTTAAACCCTCTTGCCCGGAGAGATATGGCCTCAGACTCGGCAAATACAGTACACATACTTGTTATGCCTGCAGCTTTTTTTGAGGTTAGTGCTAAAGGCCCAAATTCATCTATAGGCACTTCAAGCGCCCTTGAAGTGTACTCCAAGAATTTACCCGTGCCAGCCGCGCATTTATCATTCATTAAAAAATCAGTTACTTTCCCGTTATTAACCGAGATAACCTTACTATCCTGGCCTCCAATATCGATAACCCTGTTGACTTCTGGATAAAGGTAATAAACACCTATAGCATGAGCAGTAATCTCACTTACAGCTTTGTCGGCAAACTTTATACTATTCCTACCGTATCCGGTTGCATATACTCCATTTACATCCTTTTTATTTACTCCTGCATCGACAAGTACTTTATTATATGCATTTTCTGCAGCAGTTAAAAAATCAAATGCAGTTGGTAACACAATTCTAGAGATAATCTGACCGTTGTTAACAAGAACGGCCTTTGTTGTGGCCGAACCTGAGTCTATTCCCATTGAGATCATGAAAGCATCTCCATAAAAGCATCTACACGGAGTCCGATCTGCTCAATATCTGAGTCCCCGTAATCTGTTTCAATAGCAAGCATAGGTATCCCGGCTTTTTTTAGTGCCTGTTGTACCTTGTACTTCTCAATATTGTATCCGTGACAGAATTGTAAGGTATAATACACAACGCCATCTACTTTAAACTCCCTTACAAGCTCCAGAATATTATTTATACGCCTGTCGTTTGGAGTCATACAGGAACAGGGTATTTTGAGGTAACGCTCTGCCAGTGCAATCATAGGGTCTTTATTTTCATCAACTAAGTCCCAGAATGACCTTGTGCCCGTACAGCTTTCCTCCACGACAATGACACCGCCCCTGTTCTCTATGATCTCAGGCACTTTGGTATTGCCTCCTGCCATCGGGCAACCGGATATCATTATTCTGGGCTTATGCCCCAAATCCATTTTAACCTGTTCCGCTTCTTCGATGAGCATCCGGGCAGATCTTTTCAATTCGGCCGGTGAGAGGAAATACTGTTTCTGCATGATCTTTAGTACATCGAGCCCACTGACTAACGGAGGGTCTACTTTCCGCAGATCATATAATTTGTGAATCAGTTGTCTCGTCTCGTTTGACGACTCTATTTCCTTCTTTAATTTTTCAACTGTGACCCTGTTACCTGTCAGCTGTTCCATGACACCTTTGAACTTCTCAAGCTCCCTTAAAAAATATTTTATAGCTTCTGGGTTGTCGGGATTCTGCGGAAGATCGAGAACGTATGTAGAAACATAATCTCCCAATAATTCATACATCTTCTTTTTACTATCACAGGTATTCTCGGCAACTATCATGTCTACCATGCTAAAATGAGAGCACGATTTTACGCCTGAGCAACCATTGTTAACAATCGAACCAAAAGAGGACTTGACAAGCGGGCAGATATTTCTGGGCAAGTACTGCTCAGCTATTGATATCGTATCGTTCTTACCCCCACAGAGTATGACACGGTCGGCACCTGCTGCAAAGATGATCTCGTCAGGCACAAAAAGACATAAAGTACCAATTATCTTCTTTCCAGTTTTTCTCTCCTCTGCTATCTGGCAAATCCGCTTATTATATGAATTTTTGACGTAGTCAAGGCTTTTAAACTGTTGCATATTCTCTATGAAAAAACGATGTTGGTATATTAAATCATTTTCTATTCCTGCAAAATAAATATGATTTCCTGAAATATTTCGAAAGTTTTGAGCAAAAAACACCTCAAGCAACTTCATTTGTATTTGATTAGAAACAGGTTGCCTAAAAGTATTGTTTTTTATATTAAAACTAATTATAGCTTCAAGTCAATAAAATCATTATAAACAGTATTCGAAGTTATGCATGAGATTCGTTAACATGTAACAAACTAAAGAGAGTCGGGTATTGAGCATGAAAGTTAGAGAAAGTGGTATGCCCAACGAAAAGATATGGACAGAATTCTTTGAGCCAGAAAAAATCTTGTGTATTATGGAGCTTAACCATAATGTGGCAGATGTAGTGGAATTTGGATGTGGTTATGGAACTTTTACTTTACCCGCAGCAAAAATCGTAAAGGGAACAGTATATGCTATTGATGTCGAAGAAGAAATGATAAAGAGAGTTGTCGAAAGAGCAAATGAAAAAAAATTAAACAATATAAGAACGCTTCTTCGAGATTTTGTTAATGAAGGTTCCGGGTTTGAAGACAGAAGTGTGGACTATGCAATGTTTTTTAACATTCTTCATGCAGAAAAGCCGGAAGAACTCCTTAAAGAAGCCTATAGAATCCTAAAATCCGGAGGGAAATTAGGCGTAATACACTGGAACTATGATCCTGAAACACCTCGAGGCCCACCAATGACAATACGGCCCAGACCAGAGCAATGTATTAAATGGGCTATTGAAGGCGGATTTAAGTTTGAGGGCAGACATGATCTGAAACCATACCATTACGGTCTTGTCTTCTCAAAGCCTGGAAAGGAATAAAATAGTGCTTTTGCGTGGTTAAAATGAAGTTATTAATGTTCGATACTAATGATTTCTGGTATAAAACGTTCAGCAAGACCGTAGAATCTGCTGAGACCTGTGATGTAGAAGAATCAACAACAGACTCCCTTGTTATTTTCATCAACGTTGAGAAAGAGGATGAGGATCAGAAAGATAAGGTTGTTAAGAAAGCTGTTAATAACATTAGCTGGTTAGCTAAAAAAACGGATAGAAAAAAGGTAGTTCTGCATTCATTTGGGCATTTATCTGAGAGTAAGTCGAGTGTCGAGTTTGCGGAAGATGCCGTTAAAACAATCAAGGATAAACTAACTGCGAAGGGGCTTGAAACCTCAACGACACCATTTGGATATTTCTATGAATTTAAAATTCATGTTAAAGGCGAATCGTTAGCAAAGGTCTGGAAATCACTGTAATTTCGTTTTCATTCATCGTCCCTAAGACTATTAAAAATTTATCTCATCTAAGAAAGGTTAATGTGTGTAATCAATAATTTTTACAGTATCGCCAAGTTTCCTAACGATAGCATCTTTCATATCTTGTGCATGAGGGCACTGGAAGCCTATAGGTGTACCCTTAAATATGCAGGATGCTAGAACAATCGTATCAGCTCCTCTTTTAACCATCTCCGCTGTTCGAGTCACTGCTTCTTTGCCAGGAAACCGTCACAAGTATTGAGACCTATTATTTCGATATCCTCTGTAATCCCTTCAAAAGCTAGTTTTTTTTCTTTCATCACCTTTAAACAAGCAGTAGCCGGGCACATATCGGCAGTGTACCGTAAGCTATGTAAATTACTTTCCCATGAAAACTTTAAGTCCTACCAGCATGAAAAATATACCTAAACCCTTCTTCATCACATCTGCTGATAACGTATTTGCAAACTGCGCTCCGAATTTTGCACCTACAACCATAGCAATACAAATAATTATACCCGCAGATAAATCGGCGTTTCCTCTTTTATAATATTCGAGAAACGCAAGTATTCCAACAGGCGGAAGCATTGCGACCAGAGAAGTACCTTGGGCTTTCAACTGAGAAAATCCCTGTAAAAACATTAATGCAGGAATGATTATAATTCCGCCACCAATTCCGAATAATCCGCTTAATATGCCTGCCACAATACCTATTATTGTATACCAAATTAAATCAAGTATCAAGTAACCGCCTCCTGAAAGTTTCCATCAACAAACTACTCTATCTCTGGATTCACATTGATGCTTAAAAAGGACTAAAGTCTATCGAAAAGTCAATAATGGCATGCAGCAAAGTCAATAATACCTATAATATAAGTATATCCATCCCGATGTGCCTGCTAACTTTGTAAAAGATTATGTGAGCCACAACGCTTTTCTGATAGACTCTGAGAAATGTAAAAGGCGAATCATTGGCAAAGGTCTGGAAATCATTGTAATTTAATTATTATTTTTTATCAATAGGACTTATGGATTAATACACAAAATCAAGCTCAATAAACACTATTATCAAATTTATTTTGATCAGCTTGAGGTTTAAAGCTTATTGATTTTCAGGCTCAATTGCATAAGTCCTATTGTATTCAAAGTTTTACCTCTTTTACGAAGATTAATGTGTATAATCAATGATTTTTACGGTATCACCAAGTTTCCTAACAATAGCGTTTTTCATTACCTGTGCATGAGGACACGGAAAGCCTATAGGAGTGCCTTTAAATATGCAGGAGGCAAATACAATCGTGTCAGCGCCCCTTTTTGCCATTTCCGCCGCTCTTGTTACAGCCTTCTTTCCTGGGCAGCCGCCACAAGTACTGATACCAATTACTTCGATGTCCTCTGTAACTCCTTCAAAAGCAAGCTTTTTTTCTTTCATCACCTTGAAGCAAGTAGTAGCAGGACACATATCTTCTGTTTGTATACATCTGATTAAGCCGACTTTCATAATTCCTCCTCCTTCATATTTCCAAATATACTTTCTGCCAGCAAAACTGAAATATCCTTCATATTCAACTCTTCATCCTTTGACTTACAAACACTGCCTATATGATGCATGCAGAAGGGACAATACGAGATCATCACATCGGCCTTCTCTTTATAGTCCTTAACCGACATCATGGCAATATCGGCAGATATTTCCGGGAAGTTGGGTTTAAGACCTGCAGGACCTCCACAGCATACCTGTTTGCCGTCAAAGAGCTCCTTTATCTTCACATCCATGCTCGAGAGGATATCACGGGATACATCCTTTGATTCTCTCAGGGGACAGGCATCCCTTACCGCAACAGTATACTCAAGTTTCTTTGGTCTGAGAGTACCATCATTTATCAAATCTCTGAACAGGTTGAGAGAATGTTCAACTTCAAAGTTCAACTCCCTGTAGAGTTTAGGGTACTCACGGCCCAGAACTAGGTAACAACCGGGGCATGAAGCTATAACTTTCTTCACTCCCAGGGATTCGATATAGTCTACGAATTTCTTTGCATGCGCTGCTGCCTCTTCAAGATGCCCGTTGTCTATGAGGAAAAGCCCGCAACATTTCTCTTCCTTCAGAAGCATTGGCTTGATGCCGACATGGTTGAGCAGGCGAATAGTTGACCTGGCTATGTCCGGCTGGCTGTGTGCAATCCAGCAGCCTGTCATATAGGCAATCTCCGAGCTTTCGTCAATTTCAAGGTCATCTGTGATCCAGTCAAACCTTGTTGACGGGTCCATACCTCCGGGACTATTACGTTCAATAATGTTCTTTGAGATGGCCGTGGTCTTGGCAGGCTCTCTACCCTGCTTTGCTAACAACTCCCTTTCATACTGGATGATATCTGTGATTGGTATACTTACAGGGCATACATCATCACATGCTCCACACCTTGTGGAAAGGTAAATATTGTCCATCTCGTCCTGTGTAAGCTCTTCACCTGCGACTATCTTTGCAAGTGATTTGATCTTTCCTTGCGGAGTAAAACGATTACCTTCAGTAACCATGTTGGCAGGGCATACATCCCAGCATTTCTTACAATCAATACATGAACTTATTTCTTCTTGGAAACGATGCATATAGCAACCTCATTTGTTTTTATGTGGAGCGCATCATTAATAATTGTTCCAGTAGTTTTTATATATTTGTAATGATTGTAACGAAGACTTGGTATTCAAAACTCGACGAAAACCTTTGCAAGTGATTCACCTTTAACGTGGATGGAGAACTGGTAAAGACAGCTAAAAGCTCTCGGAAAAGAAAATGTTAAGCTTGACGATGAAACAACGAAATCAATTGCAAGTTCTATTGGCTATCAACATACAACTTTCAATGATAAATTAGGTGCTCTTATCAATGAATATGGAGTAACTTGCACTCCAGAAAATAGAAGTCTTATGAGTTTAAGAAATAAAGTAGTGCATAATGCTAAATTTCCTAGTGAAATCAATTCAAGAGTAATTGAGCCTTACGAGGAATATACAAGACTAGTCATTTCGTAGACAGAATATTGCGGCTCTGTAGAAATCCTCTAAATTCTGTTTTTACCCAAAAATTTTATAAAAATTAAATTGTAAAATTGCTCCTTATTTTTTGTCCCCACAAAAAACGAAGGAGCAATCCCTGTTGTCATCAAATAAGTATATCAAATTTATTGATCTCTTCTTAAGACGGTTCAGTCTAGAAGACTGAACCTTTACTCCTGCAAATATTCCAAACATGTTTATACTCAACATCAGCTTCTTGTTCTGGTTTTATTGAATGAGTATATAAGCGCAGACTATCGTGATTTTGTAGAACTTATCGATATCATGAACGATATAAAGGAAAAACTTGACCTTGATAAGATTCCTCATTTCACTACTCTTCAAAATTACTTTTTTATCTGTGTCTACTGATATTGAAGTTTTCAGGAAGCTCCTTCGGATCTTTCCTGTTCTTCGAGATAATAATAACTTGCATAAGAACTCGTAAACCCAGTTGCATCAATAGCTGTAATAGAGACATTTTCTCCGTATGAATAAAACAGCTTTAGAACTTTTGACAAAATGAGATTAAATAGTAAAGAAGGAATTCTGGTTACGAACTATTGGGATGGAAAATCAGTCAAAAAACGGATCATGATATCAAACATGTAAATGCTCTGATAAGACAATCAAATAAGACAAGAAAATCAGAATGTTACGTGATGGATAAAGGGTATGATTCTGAAAAAATTCATGCTCTGGTTAGAGAAGAAATCAAAGCAGTTTAATTATACCTCTAAGAGAGAGAAAGAGGAAGAAAGTAAAGGGAAAATACAGAAAAAAAGCTGTATTTAAGCTTTGACAAAATCAAATACAATAAACGCAATATAGCGGAAACAACGTTCTCTGTTGTCAAAAGGAAGTTTGGAGAAATACTCAGGGCAAGAAAGTACTTCAACCAAGTCAAAAAATAAAAATTAAACTGTTAGTCTACAATATAAATAAAAAAGTTGCAGAAATAATTTGTATCAAATTAAGGATTTCTACAGAGCCGAGATTTCTTCAAACCCCTTCAGATGTCAGCAAAGATAGAACTGATGGCTTATCAACAGAAAGGCATTGAAAGAGTTTTTGTTTTTACCGGTGGAGACGCTTCCTGTTCTGAATGCCAGAAACTTTCCGGCAGAGTGTACACAATTGATGAAGCTCTGAGAGAAAAGCCCATTCCCTGCAAGGCATGCAGTCATCAGTTGCATGAGGGCAGGGAGGGTTGGTGTATGTGCCAATATATGCCTCAGCATTGAACTGTTAATTTATTGAGACCATTAGATGCAGAGAGCTTGAAAATAAATACTACAGTACTGGTTGAAAATAATAACCAATTTATAGATAGCGCCTGTATTCTAAGATCATGAAACTTGAAGAGCGTCTCGAACTCTTTAACGACAAGATCAAAACAAAGGATTTTCTGGACTGCAAGGGGTTGGGAAACGAGATTCCATACTGGATTTTTGATTACGAACCGGAAAAAGAGCTTCTTGTAAGGGACACTCTAAATAAGATGATCTCAAGCTTTGAGATCAAACACTCGATTAAGATAGTTGAGATTAATCTGTACAATCTATGTCTCAAAATCCTGAATCAGAAGCTTACTGATGAAAAAATAATTCAGTTTGAAAAGAAAAAGGGTTCAGATGCCTTGCTTGAGAAGATCAGATTAATTCTGAATCAAGAAGCCACAAAAAAAGAGATTACCGAGATACTTAAAGTTGATTACAACCTGATTTTCCTGACAGGAGTAGGAAATGCATGGCCAATGACAAGAGCTCATTCCGTCCTTAACAACCTTCATTCTGTTACAGGCAAAAAGCCCCTTGTGATGTTTTATCCGGGAAAATTCAGCGGGCTTGACCTGAGCTTATTTGGCGAATTTAAAAGCAAGAACTACTACAGAGCTTTCCGCTTGATGCCAGAAGCAATATAATTTAAGAAGGTTGCCCCGGATTCTTTTTGAGGGGAAGTTTCAGGCTGAAGGGAAGTTTTAAACTTTCAGGCTATACTCTTAATTATCTTAAATTTGATTCACATTGGAATTCTATTCACATTGAAGTTCTATTCACATTGAAATTCTATTCAGACTGATATTTACTCAGAGTGCTAAACATGACTGCCACAGAAATAAAAATAGAAGATTTATTTGAGAAAGATATCCGAAGGGATATCAACGGGGTAATTAAAGTTGATCAGGAAGACGAAAGAAGCGTCTATACTGAACTTGATGAGTATGTGGTGACAGGCGAGTCTCTAAAGCATTTTGATACATTCTTCAGGAACTATACTGCAACACTGGAAGAACCCACGGATAAAATAGGGGTCTGGATCTCAGGGTTCTTCGGATCGGGTAAATCACATTTCCTCAAAATCCTGTCGTATTTACTGGCAAATAGAGCGGTTCAGGGGAAGACAGCACTCGAGTTTTTCAGGGAAAAAATAACAGACCCCGCGATTTTTGCCAATATTGAGAAAGCCGTTACTACCGGCACTAAAGACGTTATTCTTTTTAATATTGATTCCAAAGCAAACACTGCAAACAAGGGCGACGAGCAGATTGTAAATATCTTCATGAGGGCTTTCAATGATATGCGAGGGTATATGGGAGACGTTTTCTGGATCGCAGACCTTGAAGAACAGCTTGAAGAAAAAGGACTCTATGAGCCTTTCAAAACCGAGTTTAAGCGTATAAACGGAGAACCCTGGGAAGAAAGACGAGTCGCCTACGGTTTTGAGCAGGATGATATCATAGAGGCCCTTGCAACCTGCGGCTCGATGAGCAGGGAATCTGCTTCAAGGCTGTTTGAAAGCGATGGGGCCAGCTATACTTTCAGCGTTGAGAAATTTGCAAATAAGCTCAATAAGTACTGCAAATCGAAAGGAAAAGCCCACCAGATCATTTTCCTTGTGGACGAAGTGGGGCAGTATATAGGAGAAAACAGCGAGCTGATGCTCAACCTCCAGACCATTGTTGAAGATCTGGGGACCAGGCTTCAGGGAAAAGCCTGGGTTGCAGTGACTTCACAGGCTGATATTGATACTGTTACAAAGGAACACGTAAAAGGCAATGATTTTTCCAAGATCCAGGGGCGTTTTAACACCCGGCTGGGACTTACCAGCGCCAATGTGGACGAGGTCATCAAGAAAAGGATCCTGCAGAAGAAGGAGGAATACAGGGAAGTCCTCGCCTCTTACTATGCTGAAAAACAGACAATACTCAGGAACCTGCTTGCTTTTTCAAACCGGGCTGAAATAAAGGTTTACAAGAACGAAGAGGACTTTGTAAACGTATATCCTTTTGTCCCCTACCAGTTCAATCTCGCGCAGAAGGTCTTTGAAAAAATAAGAGAAACCGGGTTTACTGGGAAGCACCTGGCAAAAGGAGAAAGGTCACTCCTTGGTGCTTTTAAGGAGTCGACGGTGAACTACGGCGAGAATAATGTGGGGCTGCTGATTCCTTTCCATGCTTTTTATGAGACTATTGCAGGTTTCCTTGACCCGATTATTGCAAAGACGATCTCCCACGCCCGGAAAAATGAGTTCCTCAATGAAAAGGACTGTGAGGTTCTGGAAGTCCTGTTTATGATCAGGAATATCAAGGAAATTGAGCCAAACCTCGATAACCTGATAGTGCTCTCCATCACTTCGGTTGACGAAGACAAGATAAAACTGAAACAGAGAATCATCGAATCCCTGCGAAAACTCGAAGACCAGACCCTGATAAACAAGTCCGAAGACAAGTATTACTTCCTGACAAATGAGGAGCAAGATATCAATAGAGAGATCAAAGGGATAGATATCGAAGAGCACCAGATTCTTGAAGAAGTCCATGGGATGCTCTACGAGCAAAAACAGGGAATTTGCTCGGCTTCCCATAAGGATTACAAATTTAACAAAGCGATTGACGACAGGGTAAAAGCTGTTCCAGGTGCAGACCTTACGATCAAATTCCTGACCCCCCTCTCAGACCAGTATAATAGTAAAAAAGGCAACCAGCAGTCCCTGAGCGGCGACAGTTTAAGCAATATCGATTCAGCGGACACCCTGCTTTTCATACTTCCGGAAGACGATTTAATCGATCAAATCAGGTCCTACCTGAGAATAGAGAAATACCTCAAGCAGAACTCTTCAAACCGGAACAATGTGGAAATCCAGAACATCCTGTCCACAAAACAGCAGAATGCCATAAGCGCAAGAGCAAACGCAGCAGAGCTAATTCAGAAAGGAGTCTCGGATTCGAGAGTGTTTGTTGATAACAAGGAAGTAACACCTGGGAAATCCAGCCCGAAAGAGCGCATAAAAGAAGGGCTTGACCTCCTTATAGAGAACGTCTACAACAAAGCCGGATATGCCACAAAGGAGTACGAAACCGAGAGTGATGTGCTCAGAGTCCTGCGTTCGGACGACCTTGAGAGATTTGGAGGTGAATGCAGCGACATAAACAGGCTGGCTTTAAAAGAGGTGCTTGAATATATCCAGCTTAAGCAGGTGAGGAGCGGGAGGGTTCTTTTAAGTGACTTAAAGGAACGTTTCATGAAAAAGCCCTACGGCTGGAAAGAAATGACGATTTCAGGGCTTGTAGCAACCCTTTTCCTCAGGGAAGAGATTAAACTCCGCTACCAGTCCGAGTGCCTGTTCAATAACGTGGATGCTACAGCAAAGCACCTGACAAGAAGAGACGATGCTGACAAACTGGTCATAGAAATCAGGGAGAAGACCGGAGAAGAAGAACTCAAAGCCGTTAAGCAGATCCTCAAAGACCTTTTTGAGAAACTGGACCTGCCAGAAAAAGAAGAGAAGCTCTACGAAGAGGCAAAGAAAATATTCCAGAAAGAGCTTTCAGGCCTGCAAATAATCGAAGGCAGGTATGAGGAAGAAAAGAGCTTCCCGGGCAGAACCCAGATAGAAGCCTACAGGAAATTCCTGAAGGAACTGACAGAGAACTCTGACCCCTCAGCCTTTTTCAGAGCCATTGCCTCCCGAAAAACCGAGTTTGAAGAACTTCATGCTGATGCAGAGCCGGTGAAAAACTTCTTTAAAGGTTCCCAGGTTGACATCTTCCGGAGGCTTGCCCGCAAGTACAAAGCTTACTGCAGAAACACCCAGTTCCTCGGGGAAGAAACAAAAGCAGCCATTGAGGAAGTCGATGCAATCCTGAGCCTGGAAAAGCCTTACCCCCAGGTCCGCCAGCTTCCCATGCTGGAGAAGAAGATAGAAGCTTCGATTCAGGAGGCCCTTTCTGCCCAGAAAAAAGAGATAAGAGAAAGCCTTGATACGGTTACAAAAGAACTTGGGAAGGACCTTTCAGACGAGAAGTATTCAGACGATTTCAGGGAAACAGTGCTTGGACTCTTCAATGTAGTCAAAAGGACCATAGAAGACGCTGAGGACTGCGCTCTTGTCCAGAGCCAGCTCCCGATGATAAACTCTCTTCGGGTAGAGGCTTACGGGCTGAGAGATGCTGAAATCCTGAGACTCAGGGAGAAAACGCCGGAAGTACCCTACGGTGGAGGCACTGACAATCCAGGAAAGCCAGAAGGAGGATGTATTCCACCCAAAGTTCCACAGGTTCCACAAAGGACCACCAAAGTAATAGACAAGCTCTCCTTTTTCAAGTCAGAAAAAATGCTGGAAAGCGAAGAAGATATCGAGGAATACATTACCCAGCTCAAAGGGAAACTAATGAAACTTGTCAAAGAGGAAAACATTAGAATCTAAAAGGGTCGGATGAAAAATGGACAAATCAAAAATTATCGAATTCTCAAACAAGGTTCGGGACAAGTTAAATGCAGAAGTAAGAAGCCAGGCAGCTCGCTACGGAATCTCCTCCAAAGAAATCCATGCCGTAGAAGAGCATGCCGATTCAGTTGTGATCAACGGCAGCGTCTTTAACTCAAGAATCAAAAACCAGCGTTCTCAGCTTGTGAAACAGATCAGGGAGAAAGGCTACGAACAGGTCATGGAAGAAGCGACCTATACCTGGTTCAACCGCCTTGTAGCCCTTAAGTTCATGGAGATGAACGGCTGCCTTCCAGACCAGATCAAAGTTTTCACTTCAACTGACCCGGATAAACCTGAGCCCGACCTTCTTACTAACGCCCTGAAACTTGACTTCTTGAACCTTGAAAAAGATCTCGTTCTTGATCTCAAAGCCGAAAACAAAGACGACGAACTTTACAAATACCTGATTCTCAAGCTCTGCAATTACCTGCACAACACCATGCCCTTCCTTTTTGAGGAAATTGAAAACTATACCGAACTCCTTTTCCCCGACAAACTCCTCCATACAGGCTCCATCCTGCATGACCTTAATTCAATTATTCCGGACGAGGACTGGCATGAAGTTGAAATCATAGGCTGGATTTATCAGGACTATATAGCTCCAAAGAAAGAAAAGGTCTTTGCCGACCTCAGAAAGGGAATTAAAATTAGTAAAGAAAATATCCCGGCAGCAACTCAGCTATTCACCCCTCACTGGATTGTCCGCTACCTTGTGGAAAACTCCTTGGGTCGCTTGTGGATGCTCAACCGCCCGGAATCCAGCCTTGTTGACCGGATGGAATATTACATAAAGCCGGAACAGCATGAAACCGATTTTCTGAAGATTAATTCTCCTGAAAAACTCAAGATCTGCGATCCTGCCTGCGGTTCAGGGCACATGCTGGTTTATGCTTTTGACCTACTATATTCGATTTATGAAGAAGAAGGCTACACCCCTTCCGAAATACCGGAACTTATCCTGAAGCATAACCTTTTCGGGATCGAAATTGATAAACGTGCAGGGGAACTTGCTGGCTTTGCATTGACCATGAAGGCAAGGGGTAAAGACCGCCACTTCTTTAGAAAGACAGTTCAGCCCAATATTTGCATGCTGGAGAACGTCGCTTTTGAGGAAGGCGAAATCAGCGGTTATATAGATGCAGTTGGAAGTGGTCTTTTCACCAATACCCATAGAGCCATTCTTCTTCAGTTTTCCGAGGCTGATAACTTCGGCTCACTTATCTGCCCGGCTGCAAAGAATGTGTCGGGTCTCTTAAGCTTGCTTGAATCCAAAAATCTTTCCGGCAACCTCTCATGCCTTGCAACTCATCTAAAAGTCACGCAGGCTCTGAAGCAGGCAGATTATCTCAGCCCAAAATATCACATAGTTATTACCAACCCGCCGTATATGGGTGGTAAAGGCATGAACAATGAGTTGAGGTCTTTTTCTCAGGAAAATTATCCGGACAGTAAATTCGACCTTTTTGCCATGTTTATAGAACGTGGTTTCAATTTAATTGTTGAATGCGGATACAATGCAATGGTCACGATGGAAGCATGGATGTTCCTTTCTTCATATGAAGAACTTCGCAATAAATTTCTTAAATCAGCAACTATCAATTCAATGGTTCATATGCCTTACCTCGGTAAAGGTGGAACGAGTATGGGGATTAACTTTGGCACAACAGCAACAGTTTTCCAGCATAGATTGAATCCACATATCAAAGGAAAATTTTGTTGTATTCGATATTATGAAACTGATGAGAATGGTGTTCCATTAGAATTCCCTGTACGAAATGAACGACTAAGTTCTGCCTCCACCATCGACTTTACGAAAATTACTGGGAACCCAATTGCGTATTGGGTGAGTGAAAAAGTTAGAGAAACATTTGCAAGTATGGAGTCTTTGGGGAATATTGCAACTCCAAAAGCCGGGCTTGCTACAGGTGACAATACACGTTTCCAAAGAATGTGGTATGAAGTCTCTTTAAAAAGTGTTTACTTTAAATGTACTTCGAACCAAGAAAGTAAAGCTAGTTTGTTAAAATGGTATCCCTGTAATAGTGGAGGAGAATTTCGGAAATGGTATGGTAACAACGAAGTAATTGTAAATTGGCAATCTGATGGAGAAGAGATACGAAGTTTTAGAGATTCTAGAGGAAAGTTAAAATCGAGACCTCAGAATACTCAATTTTTCTTTAAAAGGGGTATTACTTGGACAAAACTAAGTTCGTCATCTTTTGCTTCTAGACTTCGTGATAATGGATTTGTTTTTGATGACACTGGACGCTCTGCGTTTCCAAAAAATCCCGAATTTTTAGAACCAATTTTGTCACTAATGTGTAGTAACCTATCCACTTATTTTTTACAGATCCTTAATCCTTCAATGAGCTTTACCAGTGGAGATATAGGCAATATTCCAACGTCTGAGACTTGTTTGAAATTGTATCCAAGAAGGATAACTGAATCGATAGTTAATATTTCCCGTGCAGATTGGAATTCCTACGAAACCTCTTGGGATTTCACCACCTTCCCACTATTAGAATCCGAGCTCCGCCAACCAACACTTCACGAAACCTACTTCAAAATCTGTGTCCACTGGAAAGAAATGACTCTTGAAATGCGGCGGCTGGAGGAAGAAAACAATCGGATTTTCATTGAAGCCTACGGACTGCAGGATGAATTGACTCCAGATGTTCCTCTTTCTGAGATCACGCTAACCTGCAATCCCTATTACCGCTATGGCAACAACAAAACAGAAGAAGAACTGGAAGCTCTGCTGCTGACCAATACTGTAAAAGAATTAATTTCTTATGCTGTTGGCTGCATGTTCGGAAGATATTCACCTGAAAAAGAAGGGCTGATTCTTGCAAATCAGGGTGAAAAGCTGGCTGATTTTAAGGAAAAAGTACCTGGAGCTTCTTTCCTGCCGGATGAGGATAATATCATCCCGATTCTCGATGACGAATATTACACGGATGATATCGTAAACCGGTTCAAAGAATTCTTGAAACTTACGTTTGGAGCTGAGACACTTTCCGAAAACCTAGACTTTATTGCAGGGGCGCTTTCGAAGAAAGGAGAAGCTCCTGAAAAGGTTATCCGAAACTATTTCCTGAAGGATTTCTACAGCGATCACTTGAAAATGTACAAGAAGAGACCAATTTACTGGCTCTTTACTTCTTCTGAAAAAGGAAAAGTGTTCAATGCGCTCGTTTACATGCACAGGTACGATAAGACTACCCTGGCGAAGATGAGGATCGATTATCTGCTGGACTTTGAGTCGAAGCTGGATGCTCAGAGGCCGCTTCTGGAAAAAGAGATCTCCGGAAGTAAGGATAATAGGGGAAAAGCCGAGGCTGAGTTGGTGAAGCTGAGAAAGAAAATCGATGAGCTCATAAAATACGATGAATTGCTTCAGCATAAAGCGGATCAGATGATTGAGATTGATCTGGATGATGGGGTTGTGGAGAATTATAAGAAGTTTGAGGGCTTGGTGGGAAAAATCTAATGGATATTTTGGATGGCAAAATGTACTACCACGTTAAAATTCGGCAGAAATCCAGTAAAGTGACTGATGAATTAAAGCTTGATTTGAGCGAAGAAAAACTTCTTAGTCAATTTATAGTTCCCTATGAAAATGGTGAGAATATCTTTGTTAATGGAAAAAGTATTCCTCCTGAGGATATCGAGAGGATAAAGGTTAATAAAACAGAAATGAACTCTGCAGAATTGATGCCTATTATTCGAACAAAAAGACCAAAAAAAGCCGTAGCACCACAAATTTCAACTGAGTGGCTCGTGACTAAGGAAGGGGAAGATGTTACTGATGATCTCATTAAAGGAGAGCCTGGATATAAGAAAAAGAAATTAGGTGAAAAAATGGAAGAGGTAAAACCTAAGAGTAATCAGATTTTTGTTGTTCATGGTCATGACAATGAGATGAAAGAAGCAGCAGCTCGGATATTAGAAAGGTTAGGTTTAGAACCTATCATTTTACATGAACAAGCAGACAGGGGAGCAACAATTTTTGAAAAATTTGAAAAGCATTCTAAAAACGTCTCCTTTGCTGTAGTCCTTCTTTCACCTGATGACAAAGGATATAAAAAAGATCAGGATCCGCATTCCGCAAGTTATAGAGCACGTCAGAATGTAATTTTGGAACTTGGATATTTCATTGGAAGACTTGGTAGAGAAAATGTGTTTGCTCTACTCAGGCAAGAAGAAAATTTTGAGTTCCCATCTGACATCTTTGGAAGACTTTATACTCCGTATGATTCAAGTGGATATTGGAAAAATAAACTTGCCAGAGAACTGGAAGCAGCAGGCTACGATATAGATTTTGGGAAATTATAAACTGATAACATGGATCTTAAAAATCTTCTAAAATCTGGAGAATCCGAAATCCTTGAATTCAAGGAGAAATTCGATGACAGAACCGTAGAATCAGCTGTAGCTTTTGCCAACGCAAAAGGCGGCATGATCCTTATAGGGGTTTCTGATAAAGGGGCCGTCACCGGGGTAGATATTGGAAAAGAGACTCTGGCAAAATGGGCAAACCAGATCTCAGACAAAACCGAGCCACAGCTTATCCCTGAAATTGAGGTGTTTGAATTTGAGGGGAAACAGGTTGTAGCGGTAAATGTCCCGGAGTATCCTATAAAACCTGTATCCGTCCGGGGCAGGTGTTTCAAGCGAGTAAATAACAGCAACCGGAGTATGAATTCGCAGGAAATTGCGGAAATGCACCTGCAGTCTACCGGGATGAGCTGGGATAGGTTTCCAGCGGCTGGAAAGGCACTTGAAGACCTTGATCTTGAAAAGGTCAGGAGATATATCCGAAAGGCAAAAGTTTCCGGAAGGAAAGGGTTTGGAGAAGAGGAAGACCCTGTTCAGGTGCTCGAAAAGATGGAGCTTGTGAAGAATGGAAAGCCTACCTGGGCTGCAGGGCTCTTGTTCTGCAAGGAGGGAAGGCGTTTTCTTTCCCAGGCTGTAATCCATTGTGGACGGTTCAAGAACCAGACGCTTGTAATTGACGACCGTCTCATTGAAGGTACGCTCTTTGAACAGGTCGAAGAAGCCATGGATTTTGTCAGGAAGAATACCAGCGTAAAATTCGTTATGACTGGAAAACCTGAGAGGGAAGAGGTCTGGGACTATCCGTTAGAAGCGATCAGGGAGGCTGTTGTAAATGCGGTTTGCCACAGGGACTATACAGCTCTGGCTCATATTGAGATCCGGATCTACGAGAACGAACTGATTGTATGGAGTCCTGGAGGGCTTCCTCTGGGCCTTACAATGGAAGACCTTTTAAAACCTCATGCCTCGAAATTGAGGAACAAAGGGATAGCAGAAGTCTTCTTTGATACCAGAATAATCGAGCAGTGGGGCAGCGGCATTGAAAAGATGATAAGTTACTGCAGGGAAGCAGGGGTTCAAGAGCCTGTTTTTGAAGAGTACCAGGGCTTCAGAGTAGTTTTCAGGAAAGGGATTTTCAATGAAGAATATCTTAGAGGACTCGGGCTAAATGAGAGACAGATCAAGGCTGTATTCTACGTAAAAGAAAAAGGAAAGATTACCAATAAAGAATATCAGGAAATATCCAATACAATTAAAAGAACGGTTTCCCGGGACTTGGCAGAATTAGTTTCTTTAAAGATATTTGAACAAATCGGCACTACAGGGAAAGGAACAGAATATGTTCTATCAAGAACCACAGGTGAAAAAGAAGATACTTCCTAAAGGGGACAAAGGGGACATAAAGGGGACATAAAGGGGACAAACACGCCATAATCAAGCCAACGGTACCAGAAACAAAGCCGCCATCAAAATTCTATAAAGGCGACACAAACACGCCAATGCCGCATAAGCCGCACTAAATAACAGAAAAATAAAGAATCGGGTGCAATGAAGTTCCAGAAACTCCTCAACTCCGGCGAATCCGAAACCCCTGGTTTGCCCAAACCGGAAATCATCGAGATCGGGATGGCGGGTGCAGTTCATTGTTTATCTTGCAAAATCCCTTGCGGTTGAAACCACCGACCCAGTTACCGACCCAGTCACCGACCTAGCTACCGACCCAGTCATATGACCAGGTTCAAAGATTGTTACTGGCACTTAAAGACGGAGAAAAATCCCCCTCTGACCTCCGCAGCATTTTGAATATTAAGCATCGACCTACCTTCAGAGATAACTATCTCCACCCTGCCCTCAATGCAGAATTAATTGAAATGACGATTCCGGAAAAACCCACAAGCAACAAGCAGAAATACCGCCTGACGGCTAAAGGGAAGTCACTTTTAGATAAAAAGACCACGGGAGAAGAGGAATGAAAGATCAGAATATCAGGAGTCATAGGTGAAAAAGGAGATATCATCTAAAGGGGACATAAAGGGGAAAACACGCCATAATCACTCAACATCTGTTTTAAAATATAATGAACTATTCAATTTTTTCATTAATCTTTATTTTAGAAAGTAAGACATTTTTTTTATTTATATAGATGATATCTATTAATTGGATTGTCTTCATCATACCATTCCTTGCTTTTTCCAGACTCTTTCCTGTTATTTAATTCTTCTAATTTTGAGTAAGCTTCTCTTGCTTCATCATAAAAACCAAGTTTAGAAAAGACATTTCCTTTTTTACGCCATATCGCTGGCCAATCAGGATTCATTTCTAGTGCTTTTTCATATGCTTTCAATGCTTCAAAATATTTGTTCAATTCAAGCAAGCTGTCCCCTTTCATACATAATAACCTAAAATTCCCAGAGTTAAATTTCAGTGCTTTTTCACATACTTTTAGGGCTTCATCATACATTTTAAGTTCAGATAATATATCTCCCTGAGTACACCAAATGTCTATATCGTGTGAGTCAAGGGTAGTTACTTTCTCATATACTTCAAGGGCTTTATGGTAAAACTTTGAATGAAGTAATGAATCACCTATTCTTTTCAAAATGTCTATATTATCCGGGTTTATTTTCATTAAAGTGTCATACATCATTATGATTTCATTATATTTTTTAGAAGTTTCGCATGTCGTAAGAAACTTAGGCAAATTTGACAGGGTTTCATTGATCAAAATATCCTTTTCTGATTCTCCCAACCGGATTCTTAAAATACCCTCATAGATTGTTTTTACGTCAGCATACTTCTCGGAATTTATTAGATCAATAATTGATTCAGACAATATTAAAAACATATCCTGTTGTGATGATAGGTCTTTAGAATTTAATAATTCACCATAAATTTTGAATGCGCTTTCATACTCACTGCTATTTAAATAATCAGTTCCCAATTTAACTAAAGCGTAAGTTCTATTTTTTTGAACTTTAAGAGAAGCTGGCTTAATATTTAAGAAGTTGGAAAAAGCTTCAATAGCTTCTTCATATTTTCCAAGATTCGAAAGTATATTTCCTTTTATGCATAATACTTCTTCATCTCCCGGATCCATTTCTAGATATTGGTCATAAGCTTTTAACGCTTCTTCATACCTTTTTAACTGTAGCAAAAAATTTCCTTTTTTATAGAAGTTGTGTGGATCTCCTGGATCTATTTTTGATTTTTTTTCATAAATATTTAGTTCTTGATTCAATTTTTGAACTTCCAAACAATCTAAAACATTTCTCCTTTTACATTGAATCTTAGTATCTTCAGGTTTAATTCTTAGAGCTTGGTCATAAGCATCAAGTGCTTTTTTATACGATTTCATTTTAGAAAGAGTAAGCCCTTTTGCACTCAGGATTTTTTCATTTTTGGGATTTATCTCCAAAGATAAATCATAAGCTTCAATTGCATCTTTATAAAGCTTAAGTTCATCCAAAATATTCCCTTTATTATACAAAATATCTGAGTTAAATGGATTAATTTCCAATAGATTATTGCATTTTCGAAGTCTTCTTTCTAATCCTTTTTTAGTCATATTTTTAGCCATAATACCACTAGGATTATTAGAATATTCTATATTTCGTT
Organism: Methanosarcina sp. DH2; assembly: GCF_020804225.1. GTDB lineage: Archaea > Halobacteriota > Methanosarcinia > Methanosarcinales > Methanosarcinaceae > Methanosarcina. The sequence continues at coordinate 160,613 of NZ_WJBI01000014.1, read as the reverse complement.
ATTTAATAAAAGACAATTATATACAAATTATGAAACTAAAGTATATAAAGAAAGCTTTATGCATTTATGTGCTTACAATTGAACCGAATCATACAATCATAAAGTATCTAAACCTTCAATGCTTACTAAAAACCTTGAGAAGGAACACAGGATATGGATTTTCATGGTCAACGTAGAAAAAACAAGCCAGAGTATACTCAAGAAATTCTCCCCTTCGGAACTGAAAGACTATGAAAAGAGAAAAATAGTTTTCTGGTATGACAGAGACAAAACCGCCTGGGACCAGGAGAAGCAGGCTCCCGGAGAAGAGCTTGAAGAAATAATACAGGTCCTGGAAGAACAGGCAATCAAATTCCATATCCTTGACAATAACTATTTTGAAACTAAAAAACTCCTTGAAGTCGAAGACCAGGGGTCAAATTACCTTATCTACTGCCCGGAAAAAGAAAGGGCACACGAAGACAACTGGCTTTTTGATATCCAGCTCTATTCATCCAGATTTGAAAACAACCGAATTTCGGACATCAAGAGCGAATTTGAAATTGACGGGCATGAGTTGGACGACTTCTTCACAAAATACGAGAAATTCTTTGGCAACCAGAAAGAAAGAGTCCAGCCCTTAAAGAAGCTCCACCAGCGGGACTGGAGGGAAAAAGAGTTCATTCTGGGCATGCTGGCTGTTTTTTCAAAGACACAGGCCCTTGATTTCAAACAGATTGTAAGGGACATCATGCTCAAATCCCTGGAAGAAGCCGAAAACCCGGTCTGGGAGAATATCTCAAAATTCGGGCTGGATGAAAACTTCTGGGAACTGGCTGAGGAGGACTTTGGGTTTTCGACAAAAAATCCTACCCTGAAGAAGCTTTTCCTGAGTTTCCTGATCACGCATATGAAGCGGTATTCCGGAATTTTCCTCTCAGGCTATGACCAGTATGTTGACCGGAAGGAAAATGAGTGCCAGATCTTCCTCAAGCACTGGATGGACAGCTCACGGGATTCCAAAACGTTTGAGAAATATACCAGGGAAATGCTTGCAGAAAATGGTCAGGATCTGGAAAAAAACCTGCAGACAGAACTTGATAAACATGATGTCCAGACCTACCTTGAAGCTGAAGCCGTGGAAACCTTTGACAGAGTTGTAATCCTTCAGATACTCAAGTCCCTAAACAGTCCGGTAGATTCGACTGAAGAGGATTTCAAAAACTATCTTTCCTGGATCGACACCCGCCGGACAAAACACTGGTTTTCCGAATACGAAAACATCTACAATGCGCTTGAATATGCGGTTAAGCTCTTCCGGTTTTCCAGGGAATACTATGATAATCCAAAAGAAGCTGATGCGCTTGAAAACACCCCCAGTTTGTATGAGTTATTCAAAGCGTATGCTAAGACCTACTACCAGATCGATTACTTCTACAGGAAATTCTACTATTACTATGATAAAGAGCAGGAAAAGGACATCCTGAAGAAAAACCTGAGGCCCCAGGTCGAAGACCTCTACACAAACAAGCTGCTCGGAAGACTGTTATTGAAATGGAGTAGCCTTATTGAATCTGATCTTAAAGGGCAATGGAAGATTGAGCTTGCAGAAAGCCAGAAAGACTTCTACAAACAGCATGTAAACAAGATTCTGCAAAAAGATGACAGGAGTAAAGTTGCAGTTATCATTTCCGATGCACTGCGCTACGAGGCAGCTGCCGAGCTTTTTGAAACCCTCAACAAAGATACCTGGGGAATTCCCGAACTCAGCTACATGGCAGGAGTCTTACCCTCATATACGAAGTTTGGAATGGCAAGTTTACTCCCGCATAATGCGCTGGAATACAGAGGGAAAGAAATCTTTGTGGACGGCATAAGTTCCGAAGGACTTGAAAAAAGGAACAAAATACTGCAGAGTAAATGTGAAGGCTCACTTGCACTGAACTATGAAGACTTTATTAAATTCAGCCGGGAAGAGGCAAGAGAACTGATCAAAGGAAAAAGAGTCCTTTACATATATCACAATAAGATAGACTCAACCGGGGATAAGCAGTCCTCGGAAAACAGCGTTTTCAATGCCGTGGAAGAAACAGTTTTTGAAATCAAGAAAATGGTCAAGCATCTGAGTGAAACCCTAAACACGACCAACATCATTGTCACAGCGGATCATGGTTTCCTGTACAGAAGAGATAATATGGAAAATGTGGATAAGGTAGAAACCTCATCGTTTGACAAAACCCGCATAATTGATACCACAAAGAGGTTTATCCTGAGTGACCAGGAGCTTGCACCGGATAATTCACTGGATAACATACACAGCTTTGACATGCGCCATATGCTCGGGCAGGAACATTCCTCCCTCTTTGCCTATGTCCCAAAGACTGACCTCAGGTTCAAGCTCCAGGGAGGCGGGCTCAATTTCGTGCATGGAGGAGCCTCTCCTCAGGAAATTGTCATTCCAGTTCTGACATATAACCATCGGAGGAATGAAAAAACCCTGGAAAAGAAAGGCATCAAATACGGCAAAGTCAATGTCTCGGTAATAAATGACCGGAAAAAGATCACAAGCAGCAAGTTTAAAGTAAGGATTTTCCAGACCGAAAAAGTGACTGATAAGCTGAAACCCCGTACCTTCAGAGCTTCACTCTGGGATATTGATGCTGAGCAGGAGAAAATGGTCAGTGACGAAAAAATCGTTATTGCCAACAGTGAATCCGATGAGCCTGAAGAAAGGCAGTACACTGTTATACTTACTCTTGGCAACGGTCTCGAAAATAAAACATATTACCTTAGATTGATTGATGAAGACACAAATGAAATCAAAGATATTGCCCGGATTCCATTCGAACTTGACCTTTTAATCGGCGATTTTGATGACTTTTAAATTGAAAAAGTGAATCAGGCATAAAGATTCAGGAATAAAAAAAGTTTTTAGGGACAGGATAAAATGGTTGAAGCAGATCTCGAAACAGTAAGCCTTGAAACAGACCGAAAATTAAATCAGTACTTCTCAGGCAGGGTTGTGAGAAAAGACCTCACAAAGCTGTTGAAGGTCGGGCACAACGTCCCTGTCTATGTACTGGAATACCTTCTAGGCTCCTACTGCGCAGATGATGACGAGGATGTAATTAAGGAAGGCGTCCAGAAGGTCAAAAATATCCTGTCCCAGAACTATGTGAGGTCTGATGAAGCCGAAAAGATCAAATCAAGGATCAGGGAGACAGGATACTATACCATTATTGATAAGATCACGGTCACACTCAATGAAAGGAGAGACGTCTACGAAGCTGAGTTCTCCAACCTTGGGCTTAAAAACATTGAGATTGACTCTGATTATGTAATAAAATACGATAAGCTTCTAGGCGGCGGAATCTGGTGCATGATCAAGATGGAGTACTCTACAGAATCAGCTTCTTCGCCATTCGTCATCTCCAGCCTGAAACCTATCCAGATCCCTAATATGAACCTTCAGGAGATCCTGGTGGAAAGGAAAAACTTCACTAAAGATGAGTGGATCGACGTCCTGATGAGAAGCATTGGGATGGAGCCCACCCAGCTTGAAACTCCCCTCAAATGGCATATGCTCGAAAGGCTTGTTCCTCTTGTCGAAAATAACTACAACCTCTGCGAACTCGGCCCGAAAAGCACAGGAAAATCTCACGTTTACAAGGAAATATCCCCAAACACCATCCTGATCTCCGGGGGGCAGACCACAGTTGCAAACCTCTTCTACAACATGTCCACCCGACAGGTAGGGCTTGTGGGGTTCTGGGACGTTGTGGCATTTGATGAAGTTGCAGGAATCCGTTTCAAAGACAAAGACGGAATCCAGATCCTCAAAGACTACATGGCCTCAGGCTCTTTTGCAAGAGGAAAAGAGCAAAAGAATGCAAATGCGTCAATCGTCTTTGTTGGAAATGTCAACCAGAGTATAGAGTCCTTAATAAAGACTTCAAACCTCTTTTCTCCCTTCCCTGACGCCATGAACAGCGATACCGCCTTTTTTGACAGGATGCACTACTACATCCCTGGCTGGGAAATCCCGAAGTTCAGGCCTGAACACTTTACAGACAGGTATGGATTCATAGTTGACTATATTGCAGAATTCTTCCGGGAAATGAGGAAGCGGTCCTATGCCGACAATATAAACAGGTTCTTTAAACTCGGAAACAACCTGAACCAGCGTGATGTAATTGCGGTTAAAAAGACCTTCTCAGGCCTTATGAAACTCATCTACCCGGATGAGAATATCACCAGAGAGCAGGCGCAGGAGATCCTTGAATACGCTCTCGTAGGTCGAAGGCGTGTAAAAGAGCAGCTCAAAAAAATAGGAGGAATCGAGTTTTTCGATGTGAATTTCTCCTACATTGACAATGAAAACCTGACAGAAGCCTTCGTGTCCGTGCCCGAAAGCGGCGGAAACAAGATCATCCCCGCAGGCATCACAAAGCCCGGAGAAGCCTATGCAGTTGCTGCTACGGAATCTGGCAAGATTGGGGCCTACAAGTTTGAAGTCCAGGTAGTATCCGGCTCGGGAAAATACGAAAAATCAGGCACGGGTTCAAATTCTCAGGCCAAAGAGTCAATAAAAACAGCTTTTAATTACTTCAGGGCCAACGCAAAATCCATAAGCCAGAGCATCTCCGTAAAAGAAAAAGACTACTTTTTGCACGTCCAGGACCTGTATGGGGTGGGCATGTCTGAGGAACTCGCCCTTGCAGCTTTCATAAGCCTCTGTTCAGGAGCATTGGAAAGGCCGCTTCAGGAGCAGACTGCCATTCTCGGAAGTATGACAATTGGAGGGTCTGTAGCTGTACTTGAAAATCTTGCAGGCCTTTTACAGGTATGTCTTGATGCCGGAGCAAAAAGGGTTCTGATTCCTATTGCCTCTGCGGGAAAGATTGCAACAGTACCTCCAGACCTTTTCAGTAAGTTCCAGATTTCGTTTTATGAAGATCCGATTGATGCGGTTTATAAGTCGATGGCGTTGATTTAATGTCTCACCAAAGAAGGATACGATCAAATTACGTCAGCATATCTTGCTGAAAGCAGCAAATTATCGGCTGAAATGAATAATTATATCAGTGTTATGTTCATACTCACATTTCGACCCCCTCTCAAAAATAAGGTGATTTTTGCAACAACTGAATAAACTTATTGGATCAACTGTGGACACATGCTCAACAAAATCAATGATTTTGGCTTGAATACCACAATGTTCAAAAAAAGCCAGGTCAAATTTAGAAAAACAAATAAAAATTTATGAATTGGTATCTATATTTAGATAAGCTTGAGCTATTGATGTGTAAACGAGAGTAAAATTAATTATAAACTGTGTGAATAAAAAAATTAAGTTGTGTTTTTTGGGAGGGGGTCGAAATGTGAGTGATACTGAGCAAACTTTGTTTTTACATTTGCACTTTCAGGAGGAAGCGTTGTTGTCAAGAGCTTGCCATCCCAATTAAGAATAGAAATCTGAACATTATGCTTAATCAACCATCGGACAGCATCCAGAGTAAGGTTCCCCTTTCCTGCCATAAATGACAATACTATCAATATCTATTATTATAGTCCTTTCAGTACCTCAACGGCCGCTTTCACGTCCAATTCATTACAAAGAAACGCCATTCGCAATAATTCATCAGGAACCATCTTATCATATTTATCAACCCTTGGTACTTGATTTTCGGGTAGTACCATATCGGGGTCATTGAAGTTAATTTGAAGCTTGGACAGCTTATCGGTAAACTCGGCTATAGACAGGTCACTCGTTATCTGCAAATAATGATGTCCTCCAAAAACAGAATAAATTTGAAGCGAATCTTTTAGACTGCACGCCAGCAGATTCTTAATTGTCTGTAACGTTTTACTTCCTACCCATGGACACAAGTAAAATGATCGCTCAGCATAGGGAATAATACTTTTTTGCAGTATCCCTGCTTCTCTGGCAATAAAGCGAGCATCATCAATGACCTGCGATGCTTTTGGTTGCAAATAACTATATTGAATATCCTCCCTCAAAATTTGCCCAATTCTCCGGATAATTTTCGTATGGATATGTCCTCCAGAACCTTTCCAACTTGGTATGCGGTTGTTTTTTACAGGGTTAACATATATGATTTTACGCTCCTCATCAACATCGCGTACCTTCCATGTTCGACCAGCCAAAATGAAGACTTCACCTACAATTGGACAGCTGTCCAATGTACCGATTTCGCCGTCTTGACTGTGCACACGATAGGCCTGCTCATCTTGAAATACCGCATAGAAAGAATAGTGATTTGCAACCCTTTCGCCTTTTAAGCCAACGATGATGTTTCCGCCCTCAATACGCTGCAAATAGTCATTTGCCAGCATGTGCCGCAGTAGTTCGCGATATTCCTCTTGGCTGACTGTACTATGGAATGCGGGAAGCATCAAGACGTTTCTCGCCAGTGCAGAGGGACTGAGTTCACCAAATGTCATTAAAGTGCTGAGCGTTTGATGCACCAACAGACTGAAAGGTTTTGCCTTAAGCTCAAATGGTTCTACCCAGCGCTCCTCAAGATAAAGCTGAATGATTGCAATGGCACGCAATAATTCCCATGGCATTTGCTCAAAAGGGTTTCTGTCTGATGGCTCATATACGTCAAGAAACATCATTTGCGATTTTCCGCTGCGTCTTCCGGAGCGTCCAAGACGCTGCACAAAGCTTGCGCAGGAATAGGGTGCGCCAATTTGTATAGTGGAATCCAGGTCGCCAATATCGATGCCCAGTTCCAATGTCAGTGTGGCAGCTGCAACGGTAGGTCCATTACTGTCCCTCAAAGCAGATTCCGCTTCATGCCGCAGTGCGGCTGAAACACTGCCGTGATGGACATAAAATACATCTCTCTCATTCTTCTTCAGTGCTATTTCTTTCATATCGGCAATAGTTTTTTCTGCGTCACTTCTACTATTGGTAAAAATCAGGCACTTCTTACTATGGCAGTTTTCATAGAGAAAATCATTATATTCCTGCATAACTTTTTCAGCTTCTTCAGGGTCATCAGGTAGGACAAAACTTTCGGCGCACAATGAAATCGTCCGTTGGTGGTGCTTGATACCCACTGCCCGTACTTTTCGGTTGCTTCCTGCTGCTAAAAATTGCATGGCCGGTTCATAGTCATACAGCGTTGCGGAAAGTCCAACACGTCTAGGTTTACAGCTTGCAACTTTTTCTAACCGTGATAAGAGACAAAGCACTTGCAGACCACGATCTGTTCCCATAAGCGCATGAATTTCATCGATGATTATAAACCGCAAATCAGAGAACAATCGCGTTGCATCACCGGGATGCAGCATCAGCAATGCTTCAAGTGATTCAGGTGTAATTTGGAGTACTCCCTGCGCTTCTTTTAGCGCACGTTTTTTCACCGATTGCGATACATCCCCATGCCAAGGCCAGACAGGGATGTAGCTTTCCTCAAGCAGTCCGCTAAGCCTTTCAAATTGGTCGTTAATCAGCGCTTTCAACGGTCCAATATACATCACGCCAATTGTATCCGGATGATTTTGATAAAGGGAGGTCAATATGGGAAAAAAGGCCGCTTCTGTTTTGCCAGAAGCGGTTGCCGAAGCGATGATAACATGATCATCTGTGTCCAGAATTGCTTCACAAGCTTCTACCTGAACCTCACGCAGATCTGTCCACTGTTTTCGATAAATATATTCCTGTATAAATGGCGCATAGCGCTCAAAAGCAGTCTTGCTCATATATCAAACTCGGCGAAGAGATCATTCCCTTTTTCGGATACCTCTTCAGGGTTTAGTTCAGCACTCTTTACTGAGAATCCTTTTTCTGCTATCAGCATATCAAAAGTCAGATCGGGATTTTGATGCAGAATATTCAAAAGGCCCAAAAAATCTCTAGTAATCTCACGTGGGGTCAACAATTGATCCGCACCCAAACGTGCAACTACAATGTTAATAAAAGTAGTGAGCTCGTTTTCTCCAAAAGAGCACGAGTAAGAATAGTGGGCACCATGAAGTTCACAAAGCCGTTGTAACAATACGTAAATCTCTTCGACAGAGAGTTGATTGAGCTTAATTACAGGACTCGTATAATCCGCAAAACCCTGTGCACCAAAACGATTATCAGCAAGACGTGAGCGCAGTGCTTCATAGTTAAAAAGGCCCCTGCGTTCGTCGTAAATAAACTGAGGTGTACCGCTAAGAAAAACACCAATATATTGCGCTTTCCCCTGCATAGTATCATTAAAAATAGTTAATATTTTCTCATAGTTACTATCTCTGGCTTGTTTGTGTGTAATTTTATAAAGATTCACGCCTTCATCCAAAAATAACAACAGACCTTTATATCCAGTTTTGGCTACAAAAACCGCAAATAACTTTAAAAATTCATACCAACTCTGGTCATCTATAATGCAGTCCACCGAAAGATGCTGACGGGCTTCGGTTTTTGTAGCAAATTCTCCGCGAAGCCATCGCAACGAAGCCTGCTTTAAATTTTCATCCCCAGTTTTCATTCCTCGCCAGTAAGCCTCAATAACAGAAGAAAACGCAAAACCGTATACCATTTCAGACAGATCGGTCAAGACTTCGCTTATTTCACCGCTGACAGCATCAACAATTTCAGGGTCACCCGGACGAAACCCTCTTGTTTTTGTTATGCTGGACTGTAAAGAACTGATCCACTTTTGCAGAATAGATTCAAGCGCACCGCCTTCTGGTCTTGTGAGCGTTGAGAGATGCTGCATAAGCTCACGATAGGTGGCAAGCCCTTGGCCCTTTGTTCCGGTAAGACGGCGCTCGGGGGACAAATCTGCATCAGCTACTACAAAATTCCGTTCCATTGCATTGTTACGAATCATTTGCAGCAAAAAGCTTTTTCCACTGCCGTATTGCCCAGAAACCAAGCGGAAAGATGCTCCCCCGTCTTCAATGGTCGTAATGTCATGTAAAAAGGCATTTACTTCATTTTTTCTGCCAACAGCTATGTGTCGCAGACCAATTCTGGGTACCACTCCTGCGGTTAATGAGTTCATAAGAGCGCCTGACTCACGGCGGCTGATCTTTACAGACGGCATTTTGTTTTCTCTCCTATGCGACAGATTGTTTGAGTAAATCTATGTATTCATCCAAAATTTGAGGTTTCTGATCTGCAGCATCAACAATAATTTCTCCAATTTGCTGTACTGCTAGCAAATTAATGTCATCTAGGAGGAGCTGCGGCATTGTATTTGCTTCCTCGGCAATTGTTTCTAAATCATTCTGTGGATTCTCACTTGTTATCAGTACATAGAGCGCTTTTTGCTGTACCGGTAAAAGAGCATCAACAAAATCTTTCATCTCAGGGGTTAACACTGATGAATCAAATAGTTTAGAACCGTTTCCCTCGGATGATGTTACAGGATGGTTCTGATAAATATGCTCGAGTTCATCCCGATAATCATCTTCGGCGATTATTTTAGAAGCCTCTGCTACTAAAAGTGAGCAACCGAGATAGCGTTCAGCCAAACGGTTAATCTCCGCTATTAAAGGTTCATCTCCTTGTGCTACACTGCACTCCCATGATGATTTTTCCAAGCGATCTAAAAGACTGCGTGCGCTGGGTGAAATAGCGGTATAGATTGCAGTGACTTCTTGAATATCTGTTAACAGCTCTTTTTTCTCAGGAATGGTTGGATCAAGACTGATCGGACCAAGCGTCTGAGTTACTTCTTTGGACTCAATTTTGATTGCGATAATTTTTTCAAAATCTAATGGGACTTTTGGCTTTTTCGAAAATCCATTTACTTGTGTCGCCTGTTGCCCATATTCCTTTTTCAAGAAATTTTGAATCAGTTTTGCAGTTTCCTCATCAATCGTCACGCCGCGTAATCGTCCTTGGTATCCTCGCAATTCACGCAGAGTGTTTTCGCCATACCTGACAAGCTCTTTGATATAAGCTCTTAAGTTAGGGTATGTGGAGTAATCCTTTACGGTAACGTATATTTTTTTGTTGGCTTGCGGGCAGACTGCGCTTGTAAAAGCATAATATTCCTGCTTCTTTACACTAGACGGTCCATAAGTATCTAAAATTCCTTTTTGTTTATTTTTACGTAAAGCGGCATCTGCTAGTGCAATCACCCTTGGGATTGCCTCATGCATAAGATCTTGATTCCCGTCTTTGTAAAATTTGCTGTTAACAAGAGAATAATCACTTAAAGCATCAATCAACGAGAAATGAAGCTTAAGTGGCACATCTTCTGCATGTCGTGCTATTAAAATATCTGTCATGACAGAGGGAGTTAATCGAGGATACTCATTTACATCAGAAAGCCTATATTCCAAATTGTACTGCTGTGTAAAATCAAATGTCCATCCCATTAGATAATGATCTAAGGAAGGGAATTTTTTCCGATATGCTGCCCATAATTGCATGAGCTTTTGGTACCCATCCTGTGGATCTTGCCACCCGATGCCGCTGAGAAGTTCATAAATTAACACAAAAATGTAGGACAAATCGGTATCAATGTAATTTCCTTGGTGAATTTGGGAGCGCCAATAAAAATACCATGCTTGTTGAGCCTTATTCATGCTGGTATACGTTGGCCAGTAGGACATAAAGGGGACAAAGGTTGCAGTTTTCCCCTCTCTTGAAGCATTCCTCTCCATATCTGTGAAAAACTTCGTATGTGGATTTTGCATAGAAACGGAAAACCTAACTTCTTCCGAAGCATACGAAGACTTTACAGGAATTGATTGTTTAGACTCCAGTTCCCCAGGAACAGCAATATCAGAAAATCTGCTGGCGATGGAAGTACTGTTAGGAGAAACGGAAACTCTAACATCCTCCGGAGCATATGAAGGCATTGCAGAAATTGATTGTTTAGACTCCTGTTCTTTGAGAACAGCAATATCGGAGAATCCATTGGATACGGAGGTGCTATTATGAATAGGGGTTATTTTTGTTTGCGTAGTGGACTTCCCTGTGTCACTGATTATCTGCTTTTTTACAATTCGATATGAGACCTCATAGTGAACTATACCCACTATCCAAATAAGAGGAGATAAAGAGGGAACGGTAAATGTTATTAATCCATAAGCGACAGCACAAACGATATTTAAAATACTGGAGTTAATCAGGCCTAGATATAGTAACGAGATCCAGTTAAAGGCTGGTATAAAAGAGAGGATTCTAAAACCTTTTCCAGGTAGTTTTCTTCGTGTACTATCTGCGGGAATATATTTCACAGTCGCATCCGGTTGAAGTTTTTCAAGTTTACTCATAATCACATGCCTGAAAACATTAATTAAATCTGATTTTTATTCATGAAGGGTTTTCTACTAAAGATAGCACTAATCTTCTTAAGTCTTGTTCTTTTGAAGTAATTTCCTCACACTTTACTTATCATCGTGTAGTATTTCTCTATTTTCCCGGGGTACTATATTCGAAGGAATAGTAAAAATCTTTAAAGATTATTATTAAAAGTATCTCTTTAAAGTTCAACAAGCAGTACGAAATAAATCTATATTTTGATGAAGTAACGGTCCACGTAGAAATTTTGCTAGCAAACGAAATCGTTTTATGAGGATCAAATAAATGCGTGTTAGTCGATGGCATAAAGGCTCTATAAAAATTCTTGGAGGTGAAAAGTCTCCATTAATTTGAACTTTAGGGTTGATCTTTTATTTGTTGATTAATATTCAGCTTGTTGCAACTGATTTGGATAGGTTTTCTACAGAGCCGGCATTTATTCAATGTCTTATAAAATCTTGAGAAATATGGCGTCATTTTAAGCTCCTTTAGTCTAAGGATTAAACATTTAAGAAACAATCACGAAATTAATAATTGATTTTAAATATTTGTTTTTGAAACCTTCAAACCAAAATATTTAATTGGGTTAAAAATATACAGTTGGAGGTATAAATTTTATATATATGTTAGGGGTACCTCCAATGAAAAAAAGAAAAATGTCAGCAGATGCTGGTAGGGACGGAATTTTGAGTTTTGTCCATGCTGCTGATTTGCACCTTGACAGTCCATTTACAGGAATTTCCGGGATTGACCCGGAACTGGGGGAAAGGCTTTCGAAAGCTACCTTTCAGGCTTATGAGGCTGTTGTCGAATTCTGTATGGATGAAGAAGTTGACTTCCTGCTTATCGCGGGGGATATTTATGACAGTGCCGACAAGAGTCTTTATGCACAGGTCAGGTTTATAGAGGGGCTTAGGAAGCTTGAAGCAGCCGGAATTCAGGTTTTTATCTGCCACGGGAACCATGATCCCCTTGACGGCTGGTCGGCAAGCCTGAAGTGGCCCGAAAACGTACATATCATGAGGGGAGACGGGGCCGAAGTTGTGGAATTCAAAAAGGAAGGAGGAACTGTCGCCCTTGTTGCTGGGATGAGCTACCCAACACGGCACATCATGAAAAACCTTGTGAAAGAATTCCCAAAAAAAGAAGAGAGCTGGCCATTTACGATAGGGCTGCTGCATTGCAGCGTGGGAAGCAACCCGGAGCATGACCCTTATGCCCCCTGTACCCTGCAGGACCTCAGGGAGTTAAGCTATGATTACTGGGCTCTTGGGCACATCCATACTCCCTCTATAGTTTGCAAAGAAGCCCCCCTTGTGATATATCCCGGAAACCCACAAGGCAGGCATCCCGGCGAAACCGGGGCAAGGGGGTGCTTTTATGTGGAGGTTTCTTCTGGAGGAGCCATTTCTACCAGGTTCATTGAGACCGACTCTGTCCGCTGGCATATAAGGGAAATTTCCATAGCAGGGCTGGAAAAAGAAGGGGAACTGATCGAAAGTCTTCAAAGCCAGCTTGAGGACATCAGGGAAAATTCCGGAGGGAGGTCAGCGCTTTGCAGGCTTGTCCTCAACGGAAGGGGACCGCTGCACCGCACTCTCAGGGAAGAGGGATTTCTTGAAGATCTCCTCCATTTGCTCAGGGAGGACGAGATCCGGGGTAGGCAGTTCGTCTGGGTAGAGCGCATTGAAGATGAAACGCTCTTTCCCATAGAAAGGGAGCAGCTTCTGAAAAGGGAAGACTTTGTGGGAGACCTGGTTAAAATCATGGAGGGTTTAAAGAATGATGAAAAGGCGCTGGACGGGTTTCATGAAGTTCTTGCCCCTCTCTTTAACTCCGGGAACGGAAGAAAACTCATTTGCAAAATTGATGACGGAGAGATGAAATCACTGCTTCAGTGCGCTGAAAATATCCTGCTTGATGCCCTACTCACGGAGGAAGATCATGAAAATTGATGCCATCTATATCGACGGTTTCGGTAAGTTTTGCGGGAAGTCGGTGGAAGACCTACCCTCAGGCCTGGTCATATTCACAGGGGCAAATGAAGCAGGAAAGTCAACATTATTCACTTTTATCCGGAGGATGTTTTTTGGCATCCCCAACACAAGGCTCTGCAACCTTTATCCCCCGCTTGAAGGGGGGCAGCATGGGGGAAGGCTTGCTGTAACTGATTCCTTAGGGGAGCGCTGGGTAATAGAAAGAAACACAGGCAGAAAAGACGACGTAAAAGTCGTGCTTCCAGATGGAAATACAGGGGGCAAAACCGAACTTCTCAAACTCCTGGGCCATGCGGACAGGAACGTCTTTGAAAACATCTATGCTTTTGGCCTTGAAGAGTTGCAGAGTTTTGAGACCCTGAACGACCAGAGAATCAACAGTAAACTTTACAGTGCAGGCACCGGGGTCGGAGTTTCCATTTCCGGGCTGATGGAATCCATCAGCAGCATGGAAAGCAAGCTGTATAAACCCAAGGGAAGCAAGCCCTTCATAAACGAGCTGTTCAGGGAAATAAGGAAAACCGAAGAAAAAATTGCCGAGCTTGAAGGAGCCCAGAAAAAATACGATTCGCTTCATTTCGAACTGGAACAGAGAAACCTGGAAATTGATCAGTTAAAAGAAAAGTCTCAGAATATACGGAAAAAATTAAACCACATTCAAAACCTGCTTTCCGTCTGGGAAGACTGGAGAGCCCTGCAAGAGTCAAAAGGTGCCCTTGGAGCTTTGCCCGGGCTTGAAAGTTTTCCAGAAAAAGGGGAAGAAAAGCTTGAAAGGCTCTTGGAAAAAATTGAGGAAATAAGGGAGAACATTTCAAGGCTGGAGCAGGAACTGGAAAAAAATGCCGTTAATGAACGAAGCCTTTCTCCAGACGAAAGCCTGCTCGGACAGAAAGATGCGGTGCTAGAACTGGAAAGCGGGCTTGAAAAGTACAGGTCCGAAGTAAAAACGCTCCCTACCCTGGAATCAAACCTCAGGCAGGAAGAAGCCGTGCTTTCCGAGCTCCTCCTGGAACTTGGACCGGACTGGGATGAAGAGGCTCTGGACCGCTTTGACCGTTCCATCCCTGCAAAGGAAACCATCATCAAGATGCGGAAGGCAGTAGAGGAAATTGAGACTAGAATAAAGGAGACCAAAAACGAGCTCAAGCAGGTCCTCACCAGCATCGAGCGGGTCCTTCAGGAAAAAGATGTCTTTGAAGAAAGCCTCCTAGTGCACAGAGACCAGGTAATCGAACTTGGAAACGGAATCGAGAAATATCGGGCTGATAAGGACTTCCTCCTTTTCGAAACCCGGGAAGTCCAAACCAGAAAAGCCGAACTAGAGGAAACCCTTTCAGGGCTTGGGGAAGGCTGGGACGAAAATACCCTTGCCCGTTTCGAGCGTTCAACCCCTTCAAAGGAAACCGTGCTCGGAAAGCGAAGGGAAATGGAGGAGGCAGAAAAAACAATCGAGAGATACCGCGACAGGCTCGAACTTGCCCTTGGGGAAATCGAAGAAGTCCGCGGCGAAATCGAAGCCCTGGAAGAGAAGCTCGAGGCATACTCAAAGCTTCTCAACCCTGAAGAAGTGAAACAGGGGCTTGAAGCTGTAAGCTACCTTAGGGTGAACCACCCTCTCCTCAGGGAAAAGGAAAGCGAACTCAAAATCCTGGATAAAGACCTGGAAAAAGAAGAGATGCTTTTTGCAACTTTCAGACCCAGGGAAATCGGGAATGAGGGAGGGCTTCCTCTCTGGCCTGCAGGAATGCTCCTGCTTGCAGGCGGCATAGTCCTAGCATACGAGTACATGAACGGCACCCTACTTTCCGGACTTGTTATATTTTTCCTCCTTTTCGCTACTTCTGCCGCATACTTCCTGAAAGCCAGGAAAAAGTTCTCAAACCCTCCTGCCGGGGAGGAACACCTTGAGGAAACCGAATACAGAAAACAGAAAGTGCAGAACTCAAAAGAAAAGCTATCCAGAGAGATTAGCGCCCTGAAAGAACAAATGAAAACCCGGGCAAAAAAGTGCGGCTTTGAAGACATTCCTGACCCTTCGGTACGGGAACAGAAAGCCGATGAGCTGCAAAGGATCCTGGTAGATTTGAAAACTGCCGGAGAACTGCGCCAGGGAAAGGATAAGCTCCAGAAGAAGCTGGGGAGGTTAAGTGTAGGTTATCAAGAGCTTGAGGGTAAGCTGAAGGCAGGAGAGGAAGGGCAAGGAGAGGTTCTTCAGGAATGGAAAGAGTGGCTTCTTTCTTCAGGACTCGACCCGGAAATTTCTACCGAGCATGTGCTTGACCTCCTATCTGCGATCAAAGCCTGCCTGGAAAAGCAAAAAAGTGTTAAAGAACTGGATAAACAGGTACAGCTCAGGGAAGCTGCTATTAAAAAGTACGAAAAAGAAGCCCTTTGTGTTCTGGAAGCCTGTGAAAGGTCTGTTTCGGGAATCATACTCGAAAGTGAAATAGCAAAGCTCCGGGAGGACGTAAGTTTTGCATTTAACCAAGCCGAAAGAGTGAGAAAACTTGAAGTTGAGTCCGAAGATCTTAACCGTAAAAAAGAAGAACTGGAAGCCCAGCTCCTTGAGGAGAAAAAGGCACGTGATGCTCTGTCCGAAAAGTGGACTCGCTGGCTTGGGGTTTACGGGCTTGACCCCTCGCTTTCAGTAGAAAGTGTGCTTGAAATCTTTTCGGTAATCGGAAGGTGTTTTGACAGGCAGCGGGCAATCCGGAAACTTGAAGAAGAGATAACTTCCAGCAGAATGTCGATAGAAGCCTATGAAGCAAAGGTGGCCGTGGTCCTGCAAGGATGTGGACGTCCGCTTTCCGGACTTTCTTTTGACACCCAGGTTGAAAAACTCCGTTCGGACCTTGAAAAGGCATCCGATGAGGTAAGAAGCCTGAAGCAGCTGAAAACAAAATCAATAGAACTCGATATTGAACTTCAGGTAGCCCTGGATAAGTATGAAAAAGCTGCAGAAGAACTTGCAGTTCTTCTTGAATCCGGTTCTGCAGGGACGGAAGAAGAGTTCTGTGAAAATGCACGGCTTTGGGCCCAGCGAACCGAACTTGAAAACAGGGTTAGGGAAGCTGAACAGCAGATCCGGAGGATTTCCGGGGACGGGGAAAAGTATGATATTTTCGTAGAAGAACTGCAAGCCTCCGATCCCCTGGGCCTGAAAGAAGAAAACCGCCGGCTGGAGGAATGCCTGGAAACTCTTGAACATAAGACCTCCGAGAATATGGACAGGCGCGGAGCGATAGGAAACCAGATTGAACAGCTCGAACACGGAAGTGAAGGTTCTCTGGCAAGGGTAATGCAGAAGAGCCTGCTGGAAGGACTACACGAAAAGTCAAGGGAGTGGGCTTCTCTGGTCTTAGCCCAAAAGATCCTTACTAAAGCAATCCAAGTCTATGAAAAGGAAAGGCAGCCTGCAGTTATCGTGGAATCCCAGGCCTTTTTCTCAAAGATTACCGGGGGCAGGTACACGAGGATTTATTCCCCGCTCAACTCTTCCGAAATCTATGTTGAAGACCGGGAAGGGCGTCATAAAGGCATCCAGGAACTCAGCCGGGGAACGGCTGAACAGCTTTATCTCTCCCTGCGTTTCGGTTTTATAAGGGAATTCGGGAGGCATTCGGAATCTCTTCCTATCGTTTTTGATGACGTGCTGGTGAACTTTGACCCTGAACGCTGCAAAAGCACCTGTGAAGCTATAAAGGACCTTATGTCAGGAAACCAGGTCTTTTACTTCACCTGCCATCCCGAAACCGTAAAGATGCTTGTAGAAAGGTTCCCCGAAGCCCGGACTGTAGACCTTGATGCAGTATAATTAGAGAGTTAAAGCTTAAAAGAGTTGAATCAGAAGAATTGAAACGAAAACGTTTTGCATAAATTGTTGTGAAGCACTTTCAATCGGGAGCCGGATTCCAATCCCGGTTCCCAGTTTTTATATTTTTTAAAGAAGGGACAAAGGCTCCCTCCTTATTTCACGATTTATGCATTACGTAAGAATTTCCGGATCTGTTGCATCCGAAATGTTTTCTGCAATTTCGAGCAGCTTTTCAATTATTTTACTTCTTAAATCAGCTGTTCCCGTAACCTTTTCAAATGGATATGCAAATGTTTTGATTGACTTTGAGTTGTTGTACTCTCCTTTTTTGACATCGAAAACTCTGATTTTCGGAATATTCTCATTTAAAACATTCATTTTTTCAGATTCATCAACCCAGAACCACCTTTTTGTTAGCCAGCCTTCAAATCTAAATGACTTCGGATTAGCTGGAACGATAATTCCAGCTACGAGAAGTGGAACATTACCTATCATTCTAACGTCATGGCAGCCTCCTCCCCCATATCTTAAAAACAGGCTTATGAATAGAACACGGTTAAAGGATCTGTCCTCAGCTTCCTCTTCAGACACATATGCTCTGCTAAGATATGCCGGGAACCATGCTTCTGGATAAAGCACTGATCTACTCTGTTCATACACAGCTGTATTTCCATTAAAGGTCGTATATCCTTCTTCTCCCATGAGACGGTCGCAGTCCCTCAAAAGAGAGGCAAGCTCCTGAAAAAAAGAAGTCATGTTTCTAAAAGATTGATCTAGCTTTTCAGAAAATTCCGAGTTATTCATATTTTTTCCTCCGGTTGATAATGGGAAACGATTTTCGGAATTACCAGTCCGAAATAGTACCTTTTTTCTTTATCCAAAATGAGATATCCGTATGGGATTTTTGAAAACATTGTATCAAAAGTGTAGGATTTTGCATACATGTCAGATTCAAGCCGAACTTTAGCTATAGATAAATAGGAATATGCAATTGAATTGAAGTCGAAGGGATTCAATCCATAAAACCTGCAGAGCCTTTTTGCCCTCAACACTTCACGTATATGTTTTACGATTCTGTTTTTTGCGCCCTCTTCATGACCAAAAAAACCATTCCTGGATATGAGTTGTTCAATTTTCCACCAGGGCAACCAGTATAGAGGGACTTCGGCAATATCCCTATAACAAATACTTCCATGATTCATCGTCTTCTCAAAAAATTCATTTGAGGAGTCTTTAAGCGCTTTTTCAGGAATAACATCGTGCGCCGTCACATAAATTAGATATTTTGATGCTATCTCAAAGCCTTCCAAAGCAGGATTTTGGCTACAAATCTCCCGATTCTCAATAATCATTAACTCTCTTGCCAGCTGGTCAGTTACATCTTCTACTGTGTAATCAGCTTCAGAAGACTTCTCATAATTGAATTTCGCTTCGATTAAAACAAGTGTACACCGGTTTCCCGAGTGCCTGAGTATTATCAACACATCAGGTTCTGTTTGTGATCTTCCTGTACGAAACTTGGGCCAAAAAAGGTATTCTTCTGAAAGCACGGTTTCAGGAACACAGAGATTATCCCTGGAACCAAAATGCACCGCTTCTCTTAAAACATGCTCAAGAAGCTCAGGGTAACTTAAAAAAGAGCAACACCCGAAAATATCGGATGTAAGGAGATCCTCTGAATCTATAGTTGTCGGCTTGCTATGTATTTCAGAAAAAGTCATTCTACCGGCTCCAGCTTCCAATACATTTCATAGATCAACTCCCTCACAGTATAGTCTGAACCCGCAGTCCTTGCAGCTGTCAGGAGATTCCGTCTTTCCAAACCCGTAATTCACGGACACGACCAAATAAGGTTCTCTTCTCATTTAGAAATCACAGATCAATTCACTTATTTTTTCTCCATGCCCCCTAATGTTCTTGCATGTCACCATTCCTACTTTTTTCGATGCACTTTGACTGCTTTGAGAGGGAGTCGATTTTAATTTGCACCAATCTGCATCTACTTTATACATTATATACTTATGATACCCATTTTTTGAATAATTTTTATCTTCAAGAATAGCTACAACACTTTTGACCCGATCTAAAACATTATATGGTATCCCTACGCTGGAAGTAGTTTTATGAGCGATTTTTATGACAATTAACTCACCATTTAAGTAAGCTTCATTACTTTTTCCAGGGGTTTGAAGCAATTCTGTCCCCAAATATTTTGCAGCAACATAGCCCATTTTGTGCCCAAAATCATTTCCTCTTCTTCCGGAATAAGCTGTTTGTGCCATTCGATCTCTCCCATTAATAATTACTCTTCAAACTTCACGTACTCACGTATATACTTAAAAGGAAAAGGCAAAACGGTGCTCTGTCCTGTTCGCACAAAATCGACGTCCATGGTGGGGAGAAGCTCTTTGAATATTAATCTTGAGCCATTGACGGCTTTGATTTTACGAAGATGGCAAGCGTCTTTAAATGAAAATTTAACATTTTCCCGACGATCTCCTACAAAGTAGTAGGCTTCAGATTCGTTTTCCCCGAAATACTTGATATTAAGTGAAGCATCAAAAAGAGTACTCATATTATCTTTGGTTTTTGGGAAATGTAACCTAATTCCATGCTCTTCATACAAGGCGTTTCTTAGATGAGTTGCTGCCTTTGAATTAGTTCCAAGGCAGGAGTTTAGGATTTTCTTGAAATCATTTTTTGATAATTCTTGATATCCAAGCCTGTTCAGTTCTTCTTTTAACTGACACACTTTGTTGTCATTTGCATAAGGTATCTCAGAAAAGCATTTTTCGACAATAGAAGCAAGCTCACTTCCAGTTTGAATTCCCTCAGGAAGTTTGATATCTACTTCTCTTATAACCTCCTTGATCTTAACAAGATCAGGAAGGCTTATTTCCCCTGTACGATATATGAAATTCTTGTCGCCTTCTTCTGAAATGACAAGCCCCTCAAGGATTAGATTTGTTTTCCATTCATTATTTTTTGCTTCCGTGAGCAGTTCGACATACTCTTGATATTCCCCATACCAGACAAGAGAATTCGGATCAATTTTGCGGAAGTCAAAGCAACCATCTGGAAAAATATCCATGAACACAATATATTTTCCTTTCTTATCATATGTAGCAAATGTCCATGTTTTTTTTGCATCTAATTTACTCCAGTCAAAGATACTCAGATTACGTTCCCCTATATCCCTTTTAATTAATTGCTCTTTGACAATTGTTTTAATTACGGCATCTGAAATAGAGTCCTCATTCTCTATAGTAATATTTTGTCTATAAATATCACAATTCGAATCAAGGTGTTCATCCTCTTTACCATTATTTTCATAGTAATCTTCATTGTGTATAATTCTGAAGTTCAATGCTCCTGATTTGTCGCTTTTCCCTACAGTAAGCAATTTATGATCTGTTAGATATAGTAAAAGGGCTTTCTTTAATGTTTGAACCATTTCAGAAGATTCTTCTGATCCAATTCTATCCACTATATGAATCGGTTGTCCATCAAGCTTTGATCGAAGTTGCTTGGGATTCTTCAAAATTGTCTCCGTCAATTCGATATTATGAGAGACCTCCAAAATCCACGGTTTGATGGATATGTACTCGGAAAGATTCTCTTCAATACTATCCAGAACACGATGCAATACGCCTGCCCGACTTTGATCATAATGGTTGCAAGAACTGAAATCAATAAAAGGAACATGTGCCCTTTTATTCCCAAAACTCATTGGGACGTAGGTTATTTTTGAGTCTGACTTGCCATCACGCGGTAACAATCTGCGAAGAGTGCCTGTTCCTTCATGTAAAACATATTTCGGCTTGTTCTTAATCTTTTTAGCATCTAATGTTCCTGCTTTTACTTCTTTCAGAATAGAGATTAGCTTACAGTGGCGTACGATTTTCACGTTAAGCAGGTAGTCCTTATCAAGTGTGACTTTGGCGACATCAATAAAATCTGTGTTTTTGTCTTTCTGATCAAGGACTACGAGGAAATCCCCGGTCAGATTACAGTAATGTAAATGTTCAAAACGTGACCGTGAAGATGCAAGTGAATTTATCAAAATCTGAGCAAGCCAAGCTTCACATATACAATCATCTGCTTCTGTCCTACAAGCTTTGGGGGGAACTTCTACGACCACATCATCTGAAAAATCTTCATCAGCTTTGATTCTTGAAATCAATTCATAAGTATCCAATGGCCGTTTAAACATTGCATAGGCAAATTTACCATATTGAAAAAGAACAGCATTTGCTTTGTAATCATCGCCAATCAGGTGATCTAATTGTGGAGCTCCGCGCCATCCTTCTTTACCCTCCCTTTTAAATCGGAAAAACGCGAAATCTCGTTCAATTGCATCAATTTTAAAGTCGATTTCCAGCCGATTTGTTTTAATGCTCATTTGAAAATACCTCCACAATAAACTTTAGAGCCTTGTCGTTGAAAGATTTATCTTGGCAAATAAAGGGAATCTCAATAATTTTATTATCAGAAGATATTACTGGACGGAACTCTTCCCCGGATTTTCCCAAAATGTTAATTATAAAGACACGGCTTGCATTGCATCTTTCCATTTTCTCTCTAATCGTTGGGATTACTTCATCTGCGGGAACAGCAACCTGGTTATTCCAAAGTTTAAAGTCAACATAAATATTGGCATCCGCTTTGAAGTCAAATAACTCAAAAGTGAGAACATCTAATTCTTTAAGGCTGATTCTTAAAATCTCGTGCAGAATGTAGTGACCACATACCTCTCCCAGAGCTCCTTTGTAGATATTATTAAACATTATTGGAGTTAGAATGAGCTCACTTTCAGGAAAACTGATGGCCCAACCTTTTTCTTCAAAGAGCCTGCGCAGAGGTTCTATTGCCATCAATTCCTGCAACCTTGCGGCCCTTTCACTAACTTCCTGCATTGCCTTGTCAGTCGAAAAGAAAACCTCTACATCTCTGTAATCTTTTTCCTGGGTGTATTTATACAAACGACCTAGGTATGGAAGTTCGACGTAAATTGGATTCCACTTAGGATCACAATCCTTTTTTAAAGGGATTGAAGGTTGTTTAAGCACCTGTTCCCTAAGTTCCTGCCATAATTTTATACTGTCCTCGGTCCATGGATTTTTTAATAACTGATAAATAAACGCTGCTGACCTGTTACTCCGATTTGACGCTCGATTCTGCAGTTCAGAATAGTCGGCTGATTTGACAATTGCGTCTCTGGATGATTCAAGTAATGCAGTATATTCTCTGACAGGAATCACATCGTCTGGTAAAGAAAAACGCGATAAATGCTTTCTAACAGAAGAATCTGCAAGAACATGAATTGTCTGAGCTTTCATGTTCGTTCGGCAAATTCGTCCAATAGCCTGAAGTATCATCTTATTAAGAAAACGCGTATATGCCTCGGTTTGATAGAGATTGATAAGGTCTTCAACTCTCTTCTTTTGTCTGTACCTGCCGACAAATAGGTGGAAAGCTTCGTCCAGCTTATTTTCAAACGTTTTGGGAGAAATTGCTCCATTTTCGACAAGGAATTCGAGCTGGAAAAGATATTTTATGAAATCTCTATCTTTGAGATTATCCGAGAAAATATTTACAATCAGATTTGTTGGGCGATCCAAATAAATTGCGTCTAAATCCATCTCTCTCCTAGCAGAGAATTCATTGACCTTCACAGGATTTATGGATGCAGGGATTGGATATTGCAAATTTTGTCCGGCTCCGATTGTCTGATAAGTGGAGAGAATGAAACGTCTTTTGCCAAATTCTAGTGCAGCCAGTATTCCGATTTTATTCTCATCAAATTCATCGCCAGTCAAAACAACGATGGTGTCAGAAATAGGTTCATTTTCTATGGATGCATACTCACTTTGTATCATTTCTGCATATTCATAAAAAACCTTCAAATCAAACTTTGGATCTAATAATTTGGGAAACTTACTGAAAAAACAAAGGAATGCATGAATTTCGGAGTTGTCTAGAAAGTACTTCCATGCTATTAGGGCACGTACATAGCGGGAAAAAATATAGTCAATTTCCTGTTCTCCTGATTCTGGATTGCTGTATTTCACCTTGTTACGCAGTGCAACCGCAGCTTCCCGATCACCCAGCAAGGATTGAAGTAATTCCAAAGTTTCTGAATTATCCTTTCCAATAAACTCTGTTTTAATAGAAACCTGATCGTATCCCCGAGTATTCTTAGAAAACTGCTTTTTTATTCTTTCCAAAGAATTACCTGAAATCCTAGAAAACGAATCTCCAAGCCGGGAACGCAGGTATTCCAAGTCATAATTCCCTATATTCGTATATAATCCAGCAGTAGCGGAAATTCCTACAACCATTGATTGCGAGCAGATTTCAACCAAAAAAGATTCTGGAGTCCTTGAAAAGTTGAACATATAGATTTTTGAGAGAGTGTCGTGCTCATCGCTGTCGACAATATCGTGGTAACGGAAACCAGTATCATAGAATCCCTGTTGCTGAAGGACACTGGTCTCAGGACGTAATTTATAGGGTACATTACGCTCCATAATGTTGTCCGCAAGGAGTTCCACATTATACTCATCAAGTCGGAAATGGTTTAGAACTGTCTTAACAGCTAAATCTAAAGGAAAAACTTCCTGAACGGTATTGTCTTCCATTTTTAGTTGGCAGTAGTTTTCAGCTAAATAACCGATACCTCTTTGGAAATATGTAAGGAACCCAGAAATTTCACTAAGTAAGGAACGAATGTTTACCCCTGAGCCTTTTTTTTCAGCTTCTAAGGCTTTAATCCAATTAGTACGATTTTTTGTGTCCTGAACTACCTCAATTCTCTTGTATCGAGCATCTAGGACATGATGGAACTGGTAATCATAAAAGAGAAAATTCCTTTTATTGGAAGAAAACTCTTCATGAGATTTGCAAGTATGCTGAAGGTTATATTTTCTGAATATATAGTCAGCTTGTTGTTGAAAATTGTTAATTATATTCTCAGGTGAAGGCCAATTTTTTCCAGCAGCCGTATGTTTTCTCTGTTCAGATTCCCGTAGCAAGCCTTCAGGATATTCGTTTTCCATAAGATGGTTGTGTATATTGAGGAATAGATCAAGTAAATCAATTCGATGGCGTACGCCCGATTCTATGATGCTTTTAAGCACATTTTCTTTGGTAGAATCAAATTCATCTATGAAGATTACTGCTCTGTCAATCAAACGTTTTTGGAAAAAATATGAGCTCTCTACAAGGGTAGTGTTCTTACGAACAAATTTGTCCATACTAAGAAAAACAATTGTTTTCTCATCAGTAAAAACAGAAGGATATAGATAGCCAATCCATTGGTAACTGGGGTTATTTTTTATCGCATTCAGCCTCTTTTCTTTAGTCTTAAACTCTTGCCGAAGCTGATGACTAATGAATTTCCTAAAAGAAGGTTCCAGAGAATCACTTATTTCTTTAGAGAGAACACTTTTGACTGTCTTGGGCAATTTCCCGTTATTCGTTAACGTTTCTATATAAGATCTCAGACGAGTGTAATCTCCTGTCTTGAAACTATCAGGAATCTGAGAATCGACGGACAAAAGATGAGTTATAACACTTTCAGCATTTGAATCAATAAAAAGTACATGCTTGTGGTAGTCATCTTCTACATTATCGACTTTGAACCGTTCTTTTAGTTCCTGATAAGGAAGGTTCTTCTTAAGGTTGGTTATGAAGAATATTTTTCGCTTTTGTGCTGCAAAATCTTTGTAATTTTTATAAATAAAATTCAGTACATTATAGGTTTTTCCAAAACCGGTAGGCATGCTCAGAAGAAGTAGTCCTTTTGCATCTTCATCTAAACAATGCTGCTCGAGAAGCTCTTTCATGAATTTACTCCTTTCGAACGCAAATATTTTTTGTTATTTTTGTATAGTTTAATCAAATAATTAGATTTTTTTTGTTTTTACTTTAGCAGTATTAAAGAGGGTGAGAAAAAACGCCTTTCATATATTGATTCCCTCACAGTACAGCCTGAACTCACATTCTTTGCAGTTGTCGGGATCTTCCGTCTTCCCAAATCCGTGCTCGTAATCATGAGCAATATTTCGTGCAGTCTCCACCATAGAGGTGATTGCTCCTTTGTCAAGGGGACTTACCCTGCCTTCATTACTCCTGTACTCCCCATCTTCCTGAAGCTCAAAACTCCTGGGTTTTTCTATGGCCAGCATGTCAAGTGTGAGTCGCTTCGCCCTGTATCCGGGATACATGTGTTCAAAGCCTTTTGCGTAGAGCAGGAGCTGCCTTGAGCGGTCTTCTGGACTCACATCATACTTCCCGGTCTTGTAATCGATGATCTCGACCTCTTTTTTGGAGGGATCAAGCAAATCAATCCTGTCAATAATACCCTTGAAAACGAAGCCGTTTATAGGAACTGAAAACCACTGTTCGACCATGAGGTTATTTGAGATCCGGTCTTTGTTTCGGATCCAGAATACTTCAAAAAG
Organism: Methanosarcina sp. DH2; assembly: GCF_020804225.1. Taxonomy (GTDB): domain Archaea; phylum Halobacteriota; class Methanosarcinia; order Methanosarcinales; family Methanosarcinaceae; genus Methanosarcina. The sequence continues at coordinate 135,077 of NZ_WJBI01000014.1, read as the reverse complement.
AGGAAGGGTCGATTCCAGATCTGTATACATCCATTCTGGCTTTTTATGAAGAGTTTCAGCTATCTCATATAGTGCCTGCTTTTCTGCAACCTTTTCTTTAACTGCAGTTTCAAGTACCTTATGTACGAAACTCCCCCTTATCATAGCTCCTGTGGAATCTTCGTTCTTCCGGCTTGGCATGCGCAGAATTTCCTGCAATTCATACTGTTTCGGACAGTTTTCATATGCCTTCAAAGCTGAAAAATTGAAACTAAATGTCTCTGGATTGAACCTCAACCCATTGCTTCTGGCCTTTATTTTTGCGAGGATCTCTCCTGCTCTCATAGCAGGATCTATCATGCCCCACTTTTTCTGTAATTTTTCAAGATAATTCCCACATACTCCATCCTTGAGGGCTCTGTATACCATCAGGTAGTGTACAGCTTCCTCAAGGTCCTTATCAAGGGATTCAATAAGCAGTTGTATACACTTGTTTTTCTCTCGTTCAAGTTCGTTGTCTCTTACAAGTCCTGCAGTTTTTATCTCAAAGTCTCTCCGGTAGGACAGGTCAAGAGCATCAAAAAAAGCTTCCGTTTCTATTTTGGCGTTTGTTCCCTTATTCATAGGAATTTCCAGGTCCCTCCAGTGGTCATATCCAATTTCCATCAAAAACTCGGAAGGTTCCCGTTCCTTGCCTCCGTATTCCAGAGAAAGCGAAAGTATAAGGTCTTCTTTTGCTCTTGTAAATGCTACGTAACAGAGCCTGCGTTCTTCCTCAAGTCTTATTTCTTTCTTCCGCTCCTTAACCGCCTTTTCAAGCTCTGTTTCACTTAACCGCGCTGAGAAAAAGTCACGATACTGTTCCATCATTTCCAGTGGAATCAGAAAATCTTGCCCACCCCTTAGTATAGGGAATTTGTCTTTTGCCATGCTTGTCACAAAAACAACCCTGAATTCAAGCCCTTTTGCTGCATGGATGCTCATCAGGCTTACTGCATCGTCCTCCCTGATCTTTGCAGGAGCAGGGTTGCCGTCCATCTCATCAAGGATCTCAAGGTAATCGATGAAACCAAAAAGCTCTCTATTATGAAATTGCTCAAAATTCTTTGCTATTTCGTGCAGGTTCCGGAGGTTCAGGAAAGCTTCCCTGGTTTTTAGCGTATCTAGCCCGTTAAGGTGTCTTACAATTCCACTTAGATCGTAAATTTCAAGAAGGAGGTCGGAGACATCAAGCAGTTTTTTCTCACTAAGAACCCTAATTGTTTCTTTCACTTTTTCTACGGTTTTGAATCCGTTTTCACTTAATCTTATCTCATCTAGATGGTGGTAGATAGCTTCCTGAAAAGAAATTTTGTTTTTCTTGACGTATTCCCCTATCTGGACAGAATCACTGTTCTCGAGGCTGTTATTGTAGTGAAAGAGCCGCCACCATGCCTCAGTTCCTCTGGGGGTCGGGTCCATGAGATTGTTTAATATATAGAGATAGGAAAGTACGGTCTTGATTTCGGGCTGTTTCAAATAGTCTGCATCATCTTTCACAATCATAGGAATTTCGCGCCTCTGGAGCGCCCGCCTGATCTGTCTTCCCTGGTTATGTGTCCGGTAAAGGACTGCAATTTCTTTTAGAGGAATGCCTTTTTCGATATAATTTTCAATCTGTTCTACTATTTTTCTTGCTTCTTCGCCATCATCTTTTGTTTCCTGGATGACTACATTTTTGCCCTCGTTATCATTGCAGTTCTTGAGAAGGAGACATTCACTTTTTCGGTCTTCGGGGTAATTATGTGAGATCAGCCTGTGGGATACCTTTAAGATCTTATTTGTTGACCTGAAACTCGTATCCAGCGATACAATATCTTTTTCTGAAATCACAAACTGCTTTTTGAACTCCTCAATATTGTTTGAGTATGCTCCCCGGAAGGCATAAATGCTCTGGTTTGCATCTGCAACCACTGTGATATTTTTCTCCCTTGCAGTCAGGTGTTTGATAAGTTCGAACTGCACGTAATTTGTGTCCTGAAACTCGTCAACAATAATCTGGGTGTAGGTATCATTCAACTCTACTGTGCCATAGGTGTTAAGGAAATCAAGGGCAATCCTGTTAAGGTCCCCGTAATCAAGGCAATTTAGAGTTTTCTTTCTCTCCTCATATATTTCCCAGGTGTGGATGAAATCAGTATATTTACGGTATTCATCATAAAGTCCGATAAATTCTTGCCAATTTTTCTTTTCATCTTTCAGGGCTTTTTGCTGAGTTTTGTCCTTTAAATGGAATGTGTTAAGGTTGACCTTGCACTCGTTATAAAACTGCTCAAATCTACTTTCTTCAGCAAAATTCAGTAACAATTTCTTTCCTGTTTCAAGATAATCTTTGAACTTACTAATAGAAATGTTCAGGTCCTTTGCTTTTGCGATTGTGCTAGAGTATAAAGCTGCGTTTCTTGAAGTTGTACCCAGTTCCTTATAAATCAGGATAGCTGCATCAATTTCCTCAAAAATAGTGAATTGCTCCGAAACCCCGCACTTTTCAGAATTATCTCTTATCAATTCGGCACAGAAAGCGTGAAAAGTGCTCACCTTTAAATTGGTCCCCTGCCTCAGAATTTCAGAGATTTTCTTTTCCATATTTCTGGCAGCTTCCCTTGAAAAAGTAAGGGTGAGAATTTTATCGGATTCAACTCCTTGCTTTTCTATCATGAAGGCAATTTTTGCAGTGATTGTGGTAGTCTTACCTGTACCTGCCCCTGCAAGGATTAAAAGAGGACCCGAAGTGCGTTCAACTGCATCTCTTTGCCTTAAAGTAAGGGTTGTGGGAAGTTCTTCTAACATAGGAATACCCTAACTGTTTACTTTATTTTGCGTACCAGAAAGCGAGACATATATAAAAAATAGGCTCTTTTTTGAAGAAAAAAGCTTGCCTATTCAGAAATTTAACCGTCAAATTCAGTCAGATCACATTATTTATTAGAATTTTGCTTATTAGTTATTTTATTTAGTTTTTCATATATGTCCCTAAATAAATTAAAGCTTATGAGAGCTTCAAATTTTAGTTTCTAATGTGTATATGAAATTAAGTTCTTAGGATAACAAGAAAAAGAAATAGAAGCCCTTTAGAAGCGAGCTTTGTGGCATTGCCAAAATAATGTAAAGAGTAACGAAGAACAGTCTAACTCTTTTGCAGTGGGATAAACCTTTTTTATGGTAGCTACAAAGGCACTAGGACTATAATAGAGGCTTTCCCTCGAAAGCAAAAGAGGCATTCAGAATCCTTAAGAGAAACATAGTAGACCTTTAGCTGTCTTAAAAAACAAAACTTTCATAATATCATTTTTTATAAAGAATCGGTTGATAAAATAAACAAGCTTTGGAGACTGTAAGTTTGCTAATGTAAAGAAAATATAGAAAGAGTGAAATAAACATATGAAAGAAAAAGTTAATTTTTTAAATTTAAGTAAAATAAGATCAAAAACTTACCAGCTTAATCAGTTCTAAGAATTCCCCATTCCATTAATCTTTTTTTGATCTGGTCCATTTCCAGATCCGTAAAGCTCAGTCCTTGATAATGATAAAGGGACGTTTCCGGATCATGGCCTTGCCTTTGATAAACTTTAAAGGGAGGTACTCCAGAGCTTAACATCCAAGATTCAATACTTTTTCTAGTGGTTTTGGCTGAGATTCCAAAAGGATTAAAATCAGCTTTGACAGCCCACCGTTTAAGATTCTGGTTCCAAGTGTCAATATCTGGAGGAGCAGGCCCATTGAAAAATTGATCAAGAATATAGGGGAGAGTAGAAGGTAGCAAGTCTACTGTCCTTTCCTTTGCTTTTCTTTTTGCCTTCTTCTGTGCTTCTTCATTTAATCGGATTTGATTTCTATTCTCAGAATACCACTCAGGATGGCCATACAATCTTTGAATCTCAGCATATCTCATGCCTGTTATTGTTGATAACTCAAAAAGAGCTTTATGCCTTTTCTTCGGGATCGTTGCCTTGAACCTATCATATTCTGCAGGGACAAAAACACGAATTCCATTTACATAGATGGCTTCTTTATCCCTTGTAAATCCTGAAACTGGGTACTTTTCTTTCACAACATACTATACAGTTGTTTTCCTAAAAGTACTTTATTATTGATTGAATAAAGCTCCTTTCAAGGTTCATCTATTAGGATAAAGAGCAAAATCCAGTAGTTTTATATGAAAACTACTGCATTTGTAGCACCTCTAACTGAGTTACTATTGTTTATGAGTGGCTTATCTGAGAGATAGTGAAGACTACAGTTGTGGCGTTCATTTCCTCATAGATTGTCTTGTGTCTCTCAAGTTCCTTACTCTGATTCTTCCTTTTGCTTATGAGGATGGTTACTTTTACTCAGTCCACTATCTACAGTTAAGGTTTATGTTTTCTAAAAAATACAAACTTATCGCCCTTGTCATTTTATTGGATATCGCCAACGAGTGCAAGCGGGATAGTAGTACTTATATGGGATTTGAGGGCTTGCGGTGAGATCCTTATTTTGCAGAAAAAATGCAAAATTAATAGGATAACTTAGCTAATTATGGTAAATATTAGATTTTTTGCAGAAAAAATGCAAAAATGGATACATATATAAGTTAGAATTACCTATTCAAAAGTATGATTATAGAATTTTCAGTTGAAAATTTTCTTTCTTTTAAAGAGAGAGTTACCCTAAGTATGGATTCAAGTTCAAGTAAAAAGATTCCTCAAAATATAATTAAAGTCCCTAATAATGGGCGGTTGCTTAAATCTGTCGCAATCTATGGAGCTAATTCATCAGGTAAATCTAATTTATTAAAGGCAATTGATTTCATGTGCTGGATGATAACTTACTCACATAATTTTAATGTAAATACACAAATTCCAGTAACTCCTTTCAAGCTAAGCACTGAGTGTTCCAGAAACCCCAGCTATTTTGAAATGAAATTCATCCATGAAAACATAACTTATAGATATGGATTCTCTTGCAACTCCAAAAAAATTGTTAGCGAATATTTGTTTTACTTCACAGGTAAAAAAGAAAACAAAATATTTGAAAGAAAAGACAAAGAAAATTTTGATTTTCCGGTTGATAACGAACAACAAAATCTTATAAAGCCTCAGGTTATTGAGAATACTCTATACCTTTCAAGAGCAACTCAATTGGGTTATCAAAAAACAAAAAACCCCTATAAGTTCTTTACAGAAAGTTTGGTTATTAACATTAATCCTACATGGACAAACTATACTTTAAACCGAATATACAAGAATCCTGAGTTCAAAGATAAGATACTTGAAATAATGAAAAAAGCAGATTTTGGTGGAATCGAGGACATCAAAATTAAAAAAGAAATAATACCTATTAAAGAAGTCAAGTTCAGCGTTAATCAAAGGTATGAAAGAGACACAACAGGTGATTTTTTCGATCTAAAATTTATACATAAGGCAGAAAATGGTAAAGATATTCTTTTTGATGCACTAGAAGAATCAGAAGGGACACAAAAGGCACTTGCTATACTTGGTCCATTATTTGACATCATGGAAAACGGAAAAGTCGCTTTCATAGATGAACTCGGATGTAGCCTTCATCCCGAAATTACCCGTTTACTCATAAGGCTTTTCCACAGCGATAAAAACAAAAATGGTCAGTTAATATTTACTACTCATGATACCACACTCCTTGATAACGAACTTTTAAGAATGGATCAGATTTATTTCTGCTCAAAAGAACCAAATAAGTATACTCAATTAAGCTCACTTCTTGATTATGATATTCGGCAGGTAACAGATTTTGAACGGGCTTACCTTAGCGGAAGAGTTGGAGGAGTGCCATTCATAGATGAAACTCTTTTGAGTTAATTGAGTTAAAAATCTGGAATTGATAAAATGGTAAGGCGCTCAGGAAAAATATCTGTAAATACTGCTTGGATCTTTTGTGAAGGAAAAACCGAATATAATTATTTTGTTCAATTTAGGGCAAAGGAAAGAATTCGCGGGTTGCAGATTAAACCTATAGTTTGTGAAGATAAAAATATTGTCGGATTAGTAAATTATTCAATAGATTATCAAAAACACCATGCTAGAGATTTTCTTAAAGGTGACTCAATTTTTTATGTTTTTGATAGAGATGCTAATACAAACGAAGATCTGAGGCAAGCTGAAGAAATTATACGTGATGCCAACCAGCAATTAATTTTATCTAATCCTTGTTTTGAATACTGGATTCTTTCACACTTTGAACATTATTTTGAACCCATAGAGCCTAAACCACTCGAAAGGAGATTGCGGAGATTTCTTAACTCATATGAGAAAAATGATCCAAATATTTATAATAAAACAAAAGAAAGAATTGGAACTGCAATGGAACATTCCAAAAAGGTTTGTCAAATACATCTGGATAATAGAGTGAAAATCCTTAGTGAAGAAAGCAATCCTTCTACAATGATTTTTCAATTGGTAGAGATAATTAACAAGTATAAGACATAACTTAGTTATTTTCAAAATCCAGTTTGTTTATTCAAACTCGTTCTGCCATCCACACTTAGGGCAAACTAATTTAATTCCAGATATCTGACCCACATCTACGTTTTCACAAAGTGCATTCTCGCAATTTCCACAAACGTAATTTGTATTTCCTTTACCAACAAAAATTGGAATATTCTCATTACTGCTCACTGTTCTAAATCCCGCTTCAGGTAGTGCTGTCACCTTCATTTGTATGTCCATAATCTGACCTCTATTTTAATTAAATAGATTTAGTATTTATTAACCAAAATGTAAACTGTACACTCTTACACTGTATTATATAGATTTTCTTTTAATCATCTAGTTTCTAAAGTTTAAATCGACTGTAACCTAATTATAAAAGTTAAGATTTACACCCACATAATGCACCTGCATGCAATATTACCTGATTCCAGAATAGGCAGATAGAAAAAAATCAAAAAATCCATAAGCAAGCAGTTGATTAAACATTAAACTGTTTTCAGAGAATGCGGAAAAAACTCATTTGTAAATTCTGGTAGTATCAAGCTTTTCTAATAACGGGGAATGTACCGGAAGTAGGTTGTAAGACCTATTAAGGAGGAAATATAGTGTCGTGGAAAGATGTAGGGCAGGAATTGGAAGACTTTGTTCAAAATGTTTATTCAGCTTCATTAAAAAACGAACATCTGAAAAACGCAAAGATTGAAAAGAATCACATCGAAATCGGAAGATCTGGAGCTAAACACGAGTTCGATGTCTTTTACGAAATTAAAATAGCGGGAATATATCATAGAGTCGGAATAGAGTGCAAAAACCATAATCGAAAGATAACAAAGGGGATGCTTCAGGAATTTAAAGCAAAACTTGATGATTGTAATAATATTCGTGGCTTTATGGTATCAGCTAAGGGATATCAAGAAGGTGCTAAAACTCTTGGGAAACATTATGGTATTGAACTAATAAACGCCGACGAGCTACCAAACATATATGGACTATTGCTTGCACATACTGAATGCCTTGTACCAAATGAAAACGTTTATGGCGATCCTTTTTGGACTATCATGCAGTTAACTGAAGACGGGAAAAATGCGGGTTCGTATTATTCACCCACTGCTGAAAGAATGATAGTATTGTTCTTATCGAAAAAATCTGCTGAGAGGGTATTAACAGCGAGTGGAGCAAAAGGTCATGCTGTTTTCGGAGTTAGCAGACCACATTTGAGAGCTATTTGCTACATGTCAAAATTCTTCAATGCCAAGCTAGCAATTGCCAGCAAATTGCGATTAGAGCCTGACGGCAGACTACTCACATTTGAGCACTCTTACGATGAAATATTAACAGAGTTTGACATGGAGTAAGTTTTCTTGAATCAAAAACGTATACACTTTCGTAGAGTAACATATCAAATAAAAAGGGGATTGAAATAAATGAATACAAAACTATGTCCAATGAGATCATATGACAGTAGCAAAACAGAACAAATAGGTTCGGCGATTGCACCAATGGTTTCATCAACGATCATAACCGAATTTTCAGAATGCATTGAAGATCGATGTGCTTGGCATGACTCAAGGTCTAAGAGGCTGTCTTAAAATTATTTTTCCTATTTGGTAGAAGATTTTATTCTCTCCATTCTTTTTATCATTATATGAATCATCGCCGCATATATGAATGCTTGACTTGATTCTGTCAATCGTTCGTAATCTTTACTCAAACGTCGATATCGACCCAACCATCCAAATGTACGCTCTACTACCCATCTTCTAGGAAGTACCTGAAATCCTTTAACATCATCACTGCGTTTTACTATTTCTAGTATCCAACCACAAACTGAGTTGACCCAATCAATTAGTTGACCTGAATAACCAGCATCAGCCCATATAAGCTTCAATCGAGGAAATGAATCCTTAACTTGTTCCAAAACAAGTTTTGCTCCGTCTCGATCCTGGATGTTTGCTGTATGAACTACAACTATCATCAATAGCCCTATTGTGTCCACCAGAATGTGCCGTTTTCTCCCTTTAACTTTCTTGGAGGCATCATAGCCACGTACTCCTGGTGTTTCTGTTGTTTTAACTGATTGGCTATCTAAAATTGCTGCACTTGGATCTGGTTTTCTACCGTATGCAATTCTCAGTTCAGAATGAAGTACAGCATTTATGTGTTCCCAAACTCTATCGTTCCTCCAAACGGAAATAATGGTAAACTGTTTTCCATGGAGGAAAATCATGGGGTAACATACGCCATGCACAACCAGAACGCAGTAAATAAAAGATGGCATTCAAGATCTCTCGATAGGAATGAATGCGTTTTTTACCTCTATTTGTTCTAGGAGTGGGGATATGAGGCTTAATTATTTCCCATTGTTCATCAGATAAATCACTTTGATAAGGAATTCTTTTACGTTGTTCCAACATTAATGAACAAACTGTCTACAAAGAATTATATAATTTTAAGACACGCTCTAAGTGAGGATTCCTATTTACCATCATTCTAAGAGGCAACTAAAGCAATGTATAAATTGAAAGCATTGTCTTCCTGCTCGCGACTCGGTGCTCAATTCGGGAAGGTTGGCCCTGGTGGCCCAGCTCGGGCAAGGCTTGGTTAAGGTAGCTGTCGATATTGGATAGCGCCGCCCGAAAGCCATCGCTCCCAGGTATTTTGATTCGCTATAAGAGCACGGCTTGGATATGAACACCATCCTAGATGATGGGATGAATTATTTTTAGATGAATACTTCGCAGCTTGCTCAGCTTATCCAGTTCCAGCTTATCCACAAGCTATGAGAAGCTAAGAAGGAACCTGGAAAGACTGAGGAATCCAGGGCTGAGAAGATCGAGAAGTATCTGCAATCGCCACCAGACCATAGAGCCACATTTGAGACTTTGAAAGGAATGCTCCAGGTCGAGATGGGGTGTGGTGTAGAGTCCCGAATGTTTCCCTTTATAATACCTAGCGATTTCTTTTAAATTTACTCTATTTCATTAAAATCACTCTCCATTCTGGACAGGAATAAATTTAGCTTACTTACAGGGGTTGTGGTGAAAAATCTTAAATATAGGCATAATAATATAAAGAAAGGGGAATTAAAACAAGGAGGATTTTATGGAAGGGTATCTTAAGCTGAAAGAACAAAGTTCTGGCAATACTCGTGCAAGAGGCAGAGTAGATATGGAGGAAACTGACACTCATTATATATTTACGGTCCATATTTGGACCAAGGTGAGTGGGCGTCTTGAGACAGGCAATGGAACTGCTACGTTTATCATGTTTGGTGAAGGAGACAATGTCGTATCTACCTTGATTGTAGGCGAACATGCTTCAACAGATGCGTTAAAGACATCTGATGAAGATCATAATTCTCAAGAGAGACAGTATCGGAAGGCATACTATGACACCAATGTATACAGTGAGATGTTGATTGTGAATGCCCGTCAAATTAGCAATACCCCAAATAATCCAGCAGAGGTTCTTGTTTGGTTGCATGACGTTGGTGGGGCCGGGTTACGAGAACTTCGGGCTCAAGCACTCAAGGAAGGCAAAGGAGCTATTAGGGAAGGTGAAAATTTTATCATTAGGGTCTTAAAATAGGTCGTCCCGTTTTATCAGGTTGATGTTTTGAAACGCCTGAATCTAAGAGGCTGTCTTGAAATTACATTTTCTCATTTTTTATGATTTTATCTTAGCCAGTCTTTTCACATAATATGAATCATAGCAGCATAAATGAATGCTTGACTTGATTCTGTCAATCCTTCGTAATCTTTACTTAAACGTCGATATCTCCCTAACCATCCAAATGTACGTTCGACCACCCATCTTCTAGGAAGTATCTGAAAACCTTTGATATCATCACTACGCTTTACTATTTGCAATATCCAACCGCAAACATAATTGACCCAATCAATGAGTTGCCCTGAATAACCAGCATCAGCCCATATAAGCTCCAATCGAGAAAATTTACCCTTAACTTGCTCCAGAACAAGTTTAGCTCCATCTCTATCCTGAATATTTGCCGCATGAACTACAACAATTAACAATAGCCCTATCGTGTCCACTAGAATGTGACGCTTTCTCCCTTTAACCTTCTTAGCTGCATCATAGCCACGCGTTCCTGGAGTTTCTGTTGTTTTGACTGACTGGCTATCTAAAATAGCGGCACTAGGTTCTGATTTCCTGCCACATGCAACTCTCTGATCAGTTCTCAATGCAGCATTTATGCATTCCCAAACTCCGTCATTCCTCCAAACACGGAAATAATGGTAGACAGTTTTCCAGGGTGGAAAGTCGTGGGGTAACAGTCGCCAGGCACAACCAGAACACAGCAAATAGAAGATCGCATTTAATATCTCTCGATAAGGATGAATGCGTTTTCTACCACTATTAGTTTGAGTAGTAGGGAGATGGGGCTTAATTATTTCCCATTGTTCATTTGATAAGTCACTTTGATAAGGAATTCGTTGACGTTGTTCCATCATTAACGAACAAACTGTCTACCAAGCATTATATAATTTTAAGACACGCTCTAAGATGTGTGGGAACTATCCTTAGCGAAGAGTTTCGATTTAACCAAAGGGAAATAAAGGCTTGTATAATTTCAAAGTAAACGAAAGAACAAAAGACATCAATGAACTTTGTCGGGTTCAAATGATTGATCTTTCGAATCGACCACTTCTTTTTTTGAAAAATTTATTAATTCTTCAATATTTGACGAAATTTCGTGCATATCTCCTTGTATCTTCTTAATCGAATTTAGAACATCGCGTTTATATGCGCCTCCTGTACTCATTCCATTTGCTGGTAACGAGGAGAAATCGATCAGATATACTGAATCGTATTCTTTACCCACGCTATTTGTATATTCAATTTTCATTTTCAGATAGTTTTTTGAATTAAGCTCACGAACGTCATTAAGTGAGGTTGAAAAAATTCTCATTTTTTGATTAGGTGCAATGTACTCGATTCCTGTTTTAATGAGGTATATCTCTGATAACTGATAAATCTTTGATAAGCGTTCACTTTTATAATAGATAAAGTCTGACAATACCGCGAACTTTATATCACGAGCAAGTCCCAACCCAATGTTTTGTATGAACATATCTGTTATTTCATTGTGTTCATCTCTAGGTTCGATAAATGCATATACATTTGGCTCTGTCTGCACCTCTCTCATTTTACTAGTTTCTGAAACTAATTTCCATGTAAGTACAGCATATACAACCGTTGATATAGCTACAATTCCTGAAAATAATAGATTTAATGAGGAATTATCTGGATTACTAATCCACTTTGTGATCTCAATCAAACTTGAGGATATAACGATTAAAGTGGACAATATAATGGTTAAAGCTGACAATAGAGTGTGCCTCTTAATAGGAATTTGATGCCAATATCTAGCAGATACAAAACCATAGTAATTTAGTAAAATTATCTTTCTGTCGAAATTTACAGAATTTCATTAAAAGCAGTTAGCTCTAATGTGATTTCTCTTTTTCGTTTTTCTTTAAGCAAGTATATAATAGCAAAAATCTAAAACAGCCTTATGCGCTGGAAAGCGCTTCCAACAATGGTATATTAATATAATGGTTTTTCAATTTTGAATGGAACTGTATACAGAAAGTTATAAAAAAAATACCACCCTAGATAACTAAGGTTGAGGATCAGTCGGTATTACTGGGAATAGTACTGGCTGAATTGCCACCTTATTTTCACTTTATTTTCACCAAATTTTGACTTTGAATTTGTCTTGTTTTTTGTCTTGTATTATATCTTGTTTTTATATTGCTTTAATTGTAATTTTTTTGTTTGATTAGTACCCACTAATTGAACATTTAATCATAGATAATTTTCAGATTGAAAATAATCAAAAAAATGTAAATGATTTAGACGCCCCACAATCAATTTTCATAAGCGTATTGGGTGATTCCATTCTACCTTAAAGAAAATATGCCTCCTAGGGCTTGAGAATAATTGGTTTCCGCACATTGCTAAGTATTTTGCTCACGGATTAACCAATTCTCCGTGCATTTCTTCTGACCATAAAATCTATCAAATTTTTGTATTGATCCTGGCGGATGCGTACTACCCGACGGGAGTCATGTGTTGTGGTTACGAATTTGATATTTTTAAATGTTTTTAAAAGTTGAGGCGGAACCTTACGAGTTTGGTAAGATTCCAAAAAAATTGATTCGATGGTTGCATTAAGGTTGTCGCCAGACATGGTTCAAACCCCTGAAACGTCTCCAGAAAAAATAACGGAATCGTCATCATGCGTCCCATAATCGATTATATATTCAGTAGGATCAATCTCGATTGACATGTGCCCATCCATGATCTCACATGTATAATCAATTTGATATGGTGCATTCTCGTTCAATTTCGCAACGAATAGGACTCGCTTGCGGATTATAGCAATTGAATTAAAATCAAAATCATCGTCCAGATCGAACTCACCTTCTATCTCAACCCCTTCTCCTAATTCAGTGCCCTCTTCGATCTCAAAACCATCTTCTGATTCAGGATCATCTTCAAGCTCGGTTTCTATTTCGAAATTTTCTTCCAAATCAATATGAAGAATTGTCACTAACTCTTGTTTGATTTCGATTCCATGACGAATTTTCCATGAATCAATCGTTTCAGGCTGAATTAAAATCGAATACAGCAATTTTTTTGTGACTTCTTGTTTCAATCTAAGACTTTCAAGATTTTCGTGGTCTTCTTCATGATATATTTGGTTTTCAGTTTGCATTTTCATCCCCCTATCTTAAATATCCCCCGAGAAAATAACAGAATCGTCTTTGAGAGTCGCTGAGATAGCATTAACCGAAGCTACTTTGCCATTTTCGATAATGGAACAGAAAAACTCAAAGACCGGACCAGGGACCTTTATACAATTTTCCCCTAGATTCACAGATGTGTCTGGAACTAAACTGACCTGAACTGATGTTTTTTCAACTGTTTTGAATGACGTTAAACAGGTGCTGAAAAAACGCATTTGAATTGTATCATAATTTACATTTGTCATGACATGCCACTCCATTTTGCATATTATAAGCATACTATAGTATGCAAAGATTATATACTACTCAAATGTATTTATACTTTTGTTTACTATGATATGTATATGGTAAACAACTCGGGGAAAGAAAGAATCACTATCACAGTGAGCCCTTATATTAAAAAGAAATTGGCAAAGTATGTGGGAAAGGGAAAGGAAAACGCGATGTTTTCTTCAATAAGTGATGCGGCGAACACGGCGCTAATTGAGATGCTGTTCAGAATTGAACAAGAAGAAAAGAATGAAAATGAGGTCAATAAATGAATTCGTCTGAGTTTCCACAAAGGGGTTATTTGTTGGCGGCTCCTGCTTCAATTTCTTTCAAGAAGAAAGGAGGAAAAAAGTATCAAAGTTCTTTGACGTGTAAAGCTAAAGCTTATCTCGGGTTTAATAAAGCCGGAAAGATTATATTTAGCGTTGTGGGATCAACAAACGATGAAAATATCAAAATAACGGTTTCAAAATATTACTTACTTCAGATGCTAATGTGTCATTTGTGCCTGAGACCAATCCAAAAAGGAAGTCAACAAAATCTCTGGGACTATAAAGGAATTCTGAAGAAAAACGGGGTAGTTCCCATAGATCTTGAAGGGAAGAGTTTAGATGAAATTAAAGACGAATATCAACAGGTTAAAAGTCTGTTAGAAGAATTCCTTTCAGTAGCAAGCCTGAAAGATCAAGAAAAGGCAAAGAAACAATACGAGAATTTGATAGAAGCCAAATACAAGATTGATGTACTTACAGAAATCGAAAGATCCCAGAAGATTCTGGACCTTATGAATCCTCCAAAAGAGATTCGAAAAAAGGAGATCAATAAACTAAGCCTTCATTTTACTAAAGAATCAGAGGCTGATGAACCCCTACACTACCTATCAGGCACTTGGAGAAAAAAAGAAAAAAGGAGGGAATGAAATCATAAGTTATCAGCCGTTGCTTGTGGGGTATTTTTCCTTATACGATTGAAATCCCTTCAAATGGCTTTGTCTTTTTTGCCCAGATTCACTCATCTGTTTGTCGAATTCATCCCTAGAAAGAACAAGGGGCCCTGGGTAATCCCCAGGCTTAACCTTTTTAGGTGCTACAGTGAAAGAACTTTTTAATTTATTAGACAACTCTTCCACACTTGATTTTTGGAGCTCCAATGCACGTTCCAATTTTAGCTGCCGAACCTCTTGGTTTTGAAGGATCTTTGTAATTTCTTCTACATGCCCTTTATTCTGAAGCGCGTCGATGTTCTCTGAAACTACAGAATAATTAATGACTCTGGATGATCCACATTTCGAGCAAACCGGTCGTTTAGCTCTAGATAAATAAACTCTCTTGCAATGAAAACAAAAAACCGGTCGTTTAGCACAAAGGTTCGCCTGCTTCGGGGCTGATCCGTATCTTTGACTCATATACTTGAATATACGTTACTAATACATATATATTTTTGCAAATAGCCAGGTATAGTTTGAAATAAACACATATTAAAGTCGAATAACAGCAAATAGACACTTTAGGTATATAGGATAATGTCCAATAGATTCAAATAAATAGAGTAAAATCAGTAAAATAGATTTCAATAGTTAAAAATAAAAACAGGTTAAAAATGAGGCTATATATATTCATATATGGATTGATTTGGAGCCTAGACTTTAACGCGCGCCCGGTCCAAATTAAAAATTATCAAACCATATATTTAAACGATTTATATAAGCGGTCAATAATAATTTGAGGGAGATTATCATCATTCTTTGCTTTTCCAGAATCCATGAGGCATTTTTTATGCCCTGATACCCGAGCGACTGTAAGGCGATCTACGACGTTTATTTTACATACCACATGAAAAAGGTATTCCCCTCCGGCAGGTCGTCAAGCCATGGGAGGGACAGTCAATCATACTCTAATGATCCCCCATTCAGCAAGTCTTTTTTGTATATCCCTCATCTCATAATCAGTAAAACTCAGACTCTGATAATGCCCAGGCTGTCCGACAATTCATTTTCAAGTCCAAATCATGTAAATAAAGGTGTCTAAAACCTTTAAATCGAAAAAGAAGGAATTCTTTTATTACTGATAGTAATTGTCGGACAGCCTCCTTAGGGTGGCCGCACGCAATTTGATTTTTTTCAGTAATTTTTTCTTGAGCTCATTTTTGAAAACTCTACAGTTTCTCCAAAAGCAGCCACTTATTAAGTACCAATTTTCAGAAACTATGTTTCCTAAAGTTATTTACTCATCTAACGTCTAGCTATGTACAATCGTATCTTACGATTAAATAGTGGGTCGGAGTATAATTCAGGGAAAGAATAAATAAGGTGGCATATATTCAGATTCGATAAATGCAATTAGGTAATAATATTCGCCTATGCCTCTAATTCATTATATGGGAATAAAATACGTAGTTACCGCCTGTTAAAAAACCTAATTGAAAACTGAAGTTAAAACGAGTGGGTGATATTTAGTGGAGTACGTAAAAAAAATCTGTCCGATTTGTGGGAATGAGTTTGTAGTCCTGAAAAAGGTTGAGGAAAAGGCAATCTACTGTAAACTTGAGTGCCTTTCAGCATCTCAGGGGAAGATGAAGAAAGAGAAAGCTTCCTCTTTAGTGTATCTCTAAATTTATACTGTATCATTGTAAACAGTAGAATTTATTCTCTTTCAACTCTTCATATTTTTTAATTAACTTTCTTCTTTTTTTATTAATAAAGTTTTCTCCTTTGGATTCTATAGCGTGTTTTCTTCGTAAAAGTTCAGAGGGTGTAAAGGTTAATACTTTGCAAATATTTTTTAAGTAAATTTGTTATCTTTTTAACAAAGTGTTTTATGATAAATAAGCAGGATTCCCGTTACTTTAGTGGCGGGAGGAATGCGTCATCTTAACAACTCCTGCATAAGTATAATTTTCACACGAAATCTCTAAATACATTTGTGTGAATCAGAGATATTATGGAATCCACAAAAACAATACAATTGAAAATACTTAATCCAGATTTTAATTTAGTGGAAACCATGCAAAAATACAGTAAAGGTATGAATTATACATCTAATGTTGTTTTTGAACATGGAAAAATAATACCTGCTATGAAATTACAAAAAATGGTATATCCTTATCTTCGAGAAAATATAGGCTTGAAATCTCAGGTAAGCTGTACTATACCAAGACAAGTAGCAGGAACATACAAAACAATAGTAAAACTGGCAAAAATAGGTATGAGTTATTGGCAGAAAGTAGTTTATTCTCCTACTTCTATGACATTATCATACAAGAGAGATTATACGATAACTGAAAATTCGGTAAGTATTACTACTTTCAGTCACGGAAGAAACACATACCAAATCCAGAACTATGAATATGCATTACAATTTTTTAAATCTCCGTGGAAATTTGAAGCGTCTAAAGTTGTGAAACACAAAGATGGAGATTACTATTTCCATCTCACTGTATCTCAAGAGCTTCCGGACCAGAAAATAGAGAACGCTTCTACTTTTATGGGAGTTGATGTAGGTATTAATTATCTCGCTGTTGCTTCTACTACTGATAAGAAATGTAAATTTTTTGCAGGAGGAGAAATCAAAAACAAGAGAAATATCTACAAAGAAATGAGAGCAAGATTACAATCTAAGGGAACTTTGTCAGCTAAACGTGTACTGAAACGGCTAGCAGGCAAAGAGAAACGTCTAATGACAGATGTTAATCATTGTATCTCTAAAGCAATTGTAAAATTCGCAATTGAAAATAGTGTTTCTGTAATCGGTTTAGAGGACTTGACAGGTATCAGAGATCATACTAATAACAAGTTGAGAAAGAAACAAAAATATCTCCATAATAGTTGGGCTTTCTATCAGTTACAGCAATTCATTGAATATAAAGCCAAAAATGCTGGAATCATAACCGAGTATGTAAATCCAGAATATACATCTCAGACTTGTTGTAGATGTAACCACATCTCTAAAAATAATAGAAACGGATTAACGTTTCGATGTAAAGCATGTGGTTTCGATCTTAATGCTGATTTGAATGGTGCTCAGAATATCGAACACAGAACACGTGACTATAGGTATATCTTAGAGTCACAGGGGTGTAAGTCACCCACCCATACGGATAATATGATCTGAGAAATCAGGGATATCCATGCTTGTCACTTTAGTGACGAGTAGTTGACGTTAAATAACCAATCAAAGATCAGCGGCAGTATGGAGTCCGGCGGGCTTGCAAAACTCCTCTTCGGAAAAAGCAAGGGGAGCTTTGAAAATACAACTACCGTTGCCTATACCTCCACGTTTAATGCAAAATACAGCTCTAAATATTCCTTTAAGGAAGAAGGCACAAGCCTGCTGAGGACAACCCTCAGGCCTGTCCCTGCCCCTGAGAGGACAATTCCCAAGGTAACGGTTAAGGTTGCTGCGGCAGCCAGCCCTAACTAAAGCCTCCGATAAAATATTTCTTACTACTGAAAGGCTCCTTTGAAATAATGGGGAACCTGACTGTAGTTGCGGCAGGTATGGCTCTGAAATACCCTTTTTACAGGCTGGCTGTACTGCCGTGTTTTTTTATATCCTTTTCAGGACTTATTTCAAGGATTTATTCAAGGATTTATTCAAGGATTTATTCAAAGATTTATTCAAGAACTTATTTCCATAACTTATTTCCATAACTTATTTCCAGGACTACTTCAAGGAGTTGTTATTGTGGTTAATGACGGGGAAGAAATCGGAGAAGTGCTTATTACCCCTCTTTCCAGGCTTCTGGGGGAAGTCGGGCGTTCCGTTGCTGAGACTCAGCAGGCTCTTGACCGAAATTCCATAAAGACCCAGATAGTAATTGATGAAGAAAAAGCCCTAAGCGGGTATGACATTCAAGCTGCATGGTATCACATTCCCGAGGTAGACCTTGAGCTCAAGATGTCGCTTACTGTGAAGCTTGAAGAAGAAAGAGACTCTAAAAACCGGATAAGGGGCTACAGGCCTGTCCTCAATGCTTCTCCCCTTAATGCCTCGTACAACTCCCTTTACAGTTATGATGTGCAGGGCTCAAGCTGTATCAAAGCGAAAATAGTGTCCATTCCGGCATCTTCAAGGGTGAGGGAGGAATAATGCCCCTGTCAGGAAATTTTCTTTCTGGAGGAACGGAATGACAAATATAAGTGATCTCAGGAGCAGCCTGGAAGTATTCAGGAAAGCAGGGACAATAGATTCGAGCAGTTATTCAAGCCTTGTGGCTAAACTGAATAACACGGAAGTCGAGTTTCAATCCATTCAAAAGGAAGCCCTCGCCTATAAAGAAAGTTCGGAAAAGCTGCTTCTGGAAAAACTCTTCCTTGAACAGGAAAAAAGCAGCCTTGCAGCGCAGGTGACAAGGCTCTCAAATGAGAAAGCAGAACTTGAGTCCCGGATTTCTATTTTGCAGAAAAGCAGGCCTGTAATCTCTTCTTCAAACCTTGTCAGTTCTTTTGCCTCCTCACTTGCAGAAATGGACAGAGGGCTCAAGAAAGTGCAGTCCGGCCCAAAGTACCTTGTCAGCAGCATGAATGTGACCCTGAAAACCAATATTGCTCTCGAAGGGGAGGAACTGAGGTTCCAGATGCCAAAAGCCGATGACATCATCAGCCCTGAAAACCTCAGCACAATAGAGTTTTCTCTAAAGGCGGTTCCCGAAAAATCGGGTATTGGTTCTTATAAAGAGGTTCCTGCTCTTGTGGGGCTCTCAAAAGAAGAAGCTGAAAACAAACTATTTGAAGCAGGCTTTAAGGCAGGAGATATCCTTGAGAAGGAGAGCAGCATGCCTCAGGGTACGGTTATAACCCAGCTCCCTTCGGAAAGCTCCCTTGCAGAACCTGGGGCATATGTAGACCTTACAGTATCAAAAATTTCGTCTGTAAAAGTCCCGGACCTTGCAGGGCTCGGGCTTGATGCTGCAAAAACCCTCATTGAAAAATCGCGGCTCCGACTTGAAGGGGTCAAAGAAAAGCCTTCGAACAGCACACCCGGTACAGTCCTTGCCCAGAGCCTCACTCCGGGTTCGGAAACCGAAGTTAATTCTGCAATTGTCCTTACGGTTTCTGTAAAGGTCTTCAAAGTTCCAAACCTGCTCGGGCTTGAGCTTGAAAGCGCAAAGCAGGTCATAGAAAAGTCCGGGCTCCAGCTGGGTGGAGTAAGAGAGCAGCTCTCGCGCGGGAACCCGGGAATTGTGCTTGCGCAGAACCCCAAACCAGGACTTGAAGTTGAAGCAAACTCAAAAGTTGACCTTATCGTCTCAGCAGGAGAAAAGGAAGTAGTACTTGAAAAACCAGTTCAGTCTTTTCCCGGAACCGTTGTAAAAGAACCGGCGAATATAGTCCCTGCCGAGCCACTCCCGAAGCCGCAGCCCGAAATCATATCTAAGGTATCCGGGGACAATTCTGCCGGTGTACCTTTAGTCAATCTGCATGCGGAAGCTCCGATAAAGATCTCAGCAGAAACTCCGGTAAAGACCTCCTCAGAAACTCAAGTGCAGACCCGGGCCGAAACCTCAGTTAAATTTCCGGCCCAGGTTGAGAATTCGGTAGAGAGTTCAGTAAAACCTCTCAATAAGGGAGCCCTTTCCGGAGAAACCACTCCAGCGGGAACTACTCTCAATACTGCTGCTCAAAATACTGCTGCCTTGGATACTGCTATTCCAAATACTGCCTCCCTAAATACTGCCGCCTCCCTGAAAGTACAAACTGCAGTACCTCCTGAACCGAAGCCTGAATTGGTTCCGGACATCATCGGCATGCCTCTTGAAAAGGCGGTTTCTTTACTCGGAGCTCAGGGGATAAAGGTCGGAACGGTTTCGGAAGCCATCTCGACTGTTGCTGCCGGTACGGTTATAAGCCAGAACCCGGGGGCAGGCTCTGCGGTTAACCTGTCGGTCCCGGTCAGCCTTGCAGTCTCAATACCGGCGCCTGTAACTCAATTGCGCTCCAGTACCTTTTCCAGGCTTAAACTTTGATCTGCAGGTTTTTCGATGCCAATTGAAACATATCTTATAAAGGTTGCAGAAAATGCTACTGCCCTTCAGGTCCAGGGAATCCTTAAAGTAGTCCTCGGGTCAGGAGGGAGAATCGAAATGGTGGCAGGAAGAACAATTATTGCCAGCCTTGACAGCAGCTCTGCCGAATTAGTCCGGAAAACACAGGGTGTGGCACTTGCAGGCGGAATCAACTTCAGGGGCAGGAAGATCCCTAAAATTGTAAAAAATGTTTCTGATGAAAAACAGGCAGGTTCCTGAGATTTAGCCGGACTCTGTACCCATCCGGAAGTCTTCGGATACCTTTTTTTCAGGAATTTTGCTTCAAGGTCCATCCAGGGTGCTGGTAAATAGTGAAGATCTGTCAGCCTCAATGTATTATATAGTGTTCTATATAATGTTCCATATGTCTGTGTAATTCCTGCAGCTTTTAACTCTTTAATTTCTCATCTTTTTTCTCCCCTGCCATTGATTCCTCTTTCTTATTTTTCCCCTCCATCTGCAAAGGCTTTATATATTAGATGTGCTATTTAAAGGCAAAGTACATCAGAGATGTGAAGTTTCAGGTATTTTCGTACTTGAAACATTTAATCAGATCAATGTGATGCTTAATGCTAAACTCCCGGAAATCTCCGGAAGTAAGGGCTTTCTGCCGTTGCGGTAGAATTCCTGCATTGAATATAAACCAGTGAGAAAAGTCGGATTAACATGAGTGTCAAAGGGCCAATGCTTTGAAACGCCCGCTTTTGACGCCTTCGAGGCGTCTAAAATCGCACGAAACTGTTTCAGGTTTTCGATGAATTGCGGTTGCAGTTGCTGAATACTGAAGTTTCAAATCAGGTTAACTGAGTTAGAAATCAGGTTACTGAATACTGAAGTTTCAAAATCAGATTGCTATATGTTTCAAATCAGGGCCGAGTGCCTGGATTTGGGTCTGCCAGGATCGTAAGGTCGGTCCTTTAATCTATGTTTCCTGCCGAAGCAGGAACATAAGGGAACCGAATATCTGCAGATGCCTGAAGGAATGTAGGGTACCAGGAGCATAAAGCTCCGGTCTGCTCGAGGCTTTCCGCCGGCAGGTCTGAACGACATCCCTCCCCCACCTGGTAGCGTTCGGGGAATCCAGCGCATTTCTCTTTTGTCACCCATATTGCTCCGACCGGAGGGGCTGGTATTTCAATTGAAGTTTACGGAGTAGAAATATGGCAAGCATACACCGACCAAAACGAGGTTCCCTCGCATTCAGTCCGCGCAAGAGGGCCAAGAGCCACATTCCAAGGTTCAGGGCCTGGCCGGAAGCTACGGGCGAGCCAAAGCTGCAAAGTTTTGCAGGTTATAAGGTGGGTATGACCCACGTGATTATGGTTGATGACGTAAAGAACAGCCTTACCCAGGGTATGGAGATCTCCGTACCTGTGACTGTAATCGAAACTCCTGCAATAAGGGTCGCAGCTATCCGGGCTTACACCGAAGACAGCACCGGGGAAAAGGCAATCGCCGAGGTATGGGCATCAGACCTTGATCCTGAACTCAAACGCAGGATCCCCATCCCTGCAGCAGAAAACCAGGCTGAAGCTCTTGAAGCTATCGGAAAGCTGATCGAAGAAGGCAGAATAAGCGATGTCAAGGCAGTTGTCTATACTCTTCCAAAGAGCCTTACCGGTGTCCCCAAAAAGGTGCCGGATATCATGGAATCCGGGATCAGTGCCAGGGACCTCAGCACCAAATTCGAATATGCAAAGTCAATTCTCGGCACCCTTGTAAGCGTTACCGATATTTTCAAGAACGGAACACTTGTTGACACCGCCGCAATTACCATAGGTAAAGGTACCCAGGGCCCTGTAAAGCGCTGGGGTATTCAGCTGCAGAAGGGCAAGCACTCCAGGCAGGGAAGCCTCAGGCAGGTCGGTACCCTTGGTCCCTTCCACCCGGCTCGCGTTTCCTGGAGAGTTCCCCAGATGGGTCAGATGGGATACCACCAGAGGACTGAGTTTAACAAGCGTATCCTCAAGATCGGAACCGACGGAACGGAAGTCACTCCGGATGGCGGGTTCATTAACTACGGCCTTATCCGTGGAGACTATGTGCTGATTAAAGGCAGTGTCCCAGGGCCTTCCAAGAGGCTTATAAGGCTCAGAGATCCTATCAGGGCAAAAAAAGCCGACCTTGGCGAACCCAACATCCTGTACATAAGCAGGGAATCCAAGCAGGGGTGATCTAAGATGGCTACAGCAAAAACTATAGACCTTACAGGAAAAGCTGTCGGGGAAATTGAACTCCCTGCAGTGTTTGATGTAGACTACCGCCCTGACCTCATTAAAAAGGCAGTACTCGCAGCCCAGGCAAACAGGCTTCAGCCCTACGGTCCACGCCTCTATGCAGGTATGGAGACGTCGGCAAGAGGCTGGGGTTCCGGAAGGGGCGTATCCCATGTCCCAAGGCTCGTAAACAGCAGCAGGGCTGCAAGAGTCCCGCACGCAAAGGGAGGTCGGAGAGCTCACCCGCCAAAGCCGGAAACTGACAGGAGTGAGAAAGTTAACACTAAAGAGCGCCGCTATGCAATCCGCTCTGCAATCGCAGCAACCATAGACCCTACTCTCGTAAGCCTGAGGGGCCACATCTTTGAAGCTGAACTTCCGATTGTTGCGGTAAATGACCTTGAAAACCTCGAAAGGACAAAGCAGGTAATAGAATTCCTTGAAGCTGCTGGTCTGTATGAGGATGTACTCAGGGCAAAGTACGGAAGGCACATCAGAGCCGGCCGTGGGAAGCTCAGAGGCAGGAAATACAAGCATAAAAAGAGCGTCCTGATTGTTGCAGGAGAAAACTCTCCCATCATGAAGGCTGCAAGAAACCTTTCCGGAGTAGACGTCGTAACAGTCGACTCACTGAATGCCGAACTTCTCGCACCGGGCACTCACGCAGGTCGCCTTACTGTCTGGACAGAGTCTGCAATTGGAAAACTGGAGGGCGCATTCCAATGAGTTCTATCAATTATCCATTTGTTACTGAAAAAGCGATGATGCTGCTTGATGAAAACAAGCTTCAGTTTATCGTTGATACCAGGTCAAACAAAAAGCAGATCGTAGAAGATGTTGAGAAGATGTACGGATTCAAAGTAAGATCCGTGCGGACCATGACCACAATGAAGGGTATGAAGAAAGCAGTCCTTGCATTTGAAGAGCCTGAAGCGGCACATGAGATTGCAACCCGAATAGGACTTATGTGAGGTGTGATCATGGGTAAAAGACTGATATCACAGAACAGGGGTAGAGGCACTCCGACCTACAGAGCTCCTTCTCACAAGTTCAAGGCCGACCTCAGACATCCCCGTGTGGATGAAAATACTTCCCTTCAGGGAGAAGTCATAAACATCGAGCACGACCCTGCCCGTTCAGCCCCTATCGCAAAAGTTGCCTTTGAAAACGGAGAGGAACTTTTCCTTTTAGCTTCCGAAGGCGTTGCAATAGGGAATATAATCGAATGCGGAGACGATGCCGAGGTCAAGCCAGGGAATATTGTACCCATCGGAAATGTGCCTGAAGGTTTCTTCGTCTGCAACATCGAATCAAAGCCAAACGACGGCGGCAAATTTGTCCGTTCCTCCGGAGTATATGCAACCGTTGTGACCCACGAACCTACCAGAACCGCAGTGGCTATGCCCTCCGGGAACATAAAGTGGCTTAACCCGAAGTGCAGGGCAGTTGTCGGTATTGTTGCCGGCGGTGGCAGAGTTGACAAGCCCTGGCTCAAAGCCGGGAAAAAGTATCACAAACTGAAAACAAGGGCTGCAAAGTATCCGAGGGTTTCAGCTGTTGCCATGAACCCGCGTGACCACCCATTCGGTGGCGGTGCCTGGAAACACCCGGGGAAGCCAACCACGGTTAGCAGAAACGCCCCGCCTGGAAGAAAGGTCGGACTGATTGCAGCAAGAAGGACCGGAATGAAGCGCTGATGAGGTGTATTCGTTATGGCAAAGAAAATATCATCAAGGTTACCGAAGAGAAAGGGTGAGTATACCTACCGCGGGAAGACCGTCTCAGAACTTCAGGAACTGAGCCTCGAAGAGTTTGCAGAACTTCTGCCTTCAAGAGAGCGCAGGAGCATCAAACGCGGGTTTACCGACGGGCAGAAGAAAGTCCTTCACGAGTTCAAGGAAGGAAAGACGGTCAGGACCCACCACAGGGACATGATCATCCTCCCAGAAATGATCGGAACAGCTATCGAAATCCACAACGGGAAACAGTTTGTAAGTGTAGAGCTCCAGCCTGAAATGATAGGGCACCGCTTCGGAGAATTTGCACCTACAAGATCAAAAGTTAACCACGGCAGTGCCGGTGTGGGAGCAACCCGTTCAAGCAAGTTCGTACCGCTGAAATGAGGTGAAAGGGAATGGCAAAAATCAACTATTCAATTAATGGAGACCCTGAAACCACCTCTAAAGCAATGGGTTCCGAACTCCACATTTCCCCGAAGAAGTCCCGTGAAGTCTGCTGTAAAATTAAGGGCATGAAAGTCTCTGAAGCAAGGAAATTCCTTGAAGATGTAATTGTCTTGAAACAGGCAGTTCCTTTCAAGAGACACTCCGAAGGGGCAGGTCACAGGAAAGGTCCCATGGCTGGAGGAAGATACCCTGTCAGTGCTTCAAAAGAGATTTTAAAAGTCCTTAAAAATGCAGAGAGCAATGCCGAGTACAAAGGTCTCGAGCCCGCAAACATGTATATTACCCACGCTGCAATCCAGCGCGGAAGAGTAATTCACGGGTTCATGCCAAGGGCCAGAGGAAGGGCAACGCCTAAAGACACGGAAACTGTAAACATCGAGATGATCCTCTCCGAGGTGCGCTAAATGGCAATAGAGAGAAAGTTCGTCAATGACGGGTATGTCAAGGCCTCCATGGACGAGTATTTTGCAGAACAGCTTAGCAGAGCTGGATACGGCGGCATGGAGCTTAACAGGACCCCCATGGGCACCCAGATTATTATCTACTCCGAAAAGCCGGGAATGGTAATCGGGAAAGCCGGGAAGGTCATCAGAAAACTTACCCGCGACGTTGCAACCAAATACAACCTCGAAAACCCGCAGATTGACGCTCAGGAAGTCAAGAGACCTGAACTTAATGCCCAGATGATGGCGTCCAGGCTTGCAGC
Organism: Methanosarcina sp. DH2; assembly: GCF_020804225.1. Taxonomy (GTDB): domain Archaea; phylum Halobacteriota; class Methanosarcinia; order Methanosarcinales; family Methanosarcinaceae; genus Methanosarcina. The sequence goes on along the minus strand of NZ_WJBI01000014.1, from coordinate 109,439 downwards.
TTCCATTGAGAGAGGCTGGTATTTCAGGAAAGCCGGACACAACACCATTAGGGCAGTCATGAGTGCAGGCGCACTTGGCTGTGAAGTTGTAATCTCCGGAAAACTTACAGGTGCAAGGTCAAGAGTCGAAAAATTCATTGACGGGTACATAAAGCACTCCGGAAACCCTGTACAAGAAGTCGTAGATGAAGGGTTTGCAGTAGCAGTCAAAAAGCTCGGAACCCTTGGCTGCAAAGTCAGGATTATTCAACCTGGCGTTGTCCTGCCCGACTCATTCAGAGTTAAGGAATTAGCTGAAGTTATTGAGCCTGTTGAAAAGCCAGCCGAGAAACCGGCTGAGAAACCAGCCGAAGCTCCCAGAAAGGAAAGCGCAAAGGCAAAAACTTCTGCTCCTGCAGCTCCCGCAGCTCCCGTAACTCCTGCAACTCCTGTACAGGCACCCGTAGAAGAAGCTGAAATTGCAGAGCCTGAAGAAGCAGAAGAATCCCAGGTTGAATCATCCGAGGATTCCGAAGAAGCCGAACTTATCTATGTTGAAGGTTCAGAGGAAGTCCGCAGGCAGGTCAATGGCGTCTGGCAGCATAAGCATGAGAGCTATGACTACTGGCATCCAATGGCAAGGGTCCACAAGGAGGCTAAGGAATAATGGCAATTCTCAGGACCAACGAAATCCGGACCATGACAATCGAAGAGCGGGCTGACGAACTCGAAAACCTGAATAACGAACTGGTCAGGGAAAGAGCTCTTACCTCTGCAGGTGGAGCTCCGGATAACCCTGGCAGGATCGGAGAAATCAGGAGAACGATCGCCCGGATAAAGACAATTCAGCACGAGCTAAATGATATCTAAAGTGGAAATTCTGCCTTCGACTCTTATCTTTCATGAACTGATAGGGCTCGAGACTAAGGTAATTTGTTCCACTAATCCATCATTGATAGGAATCCGGGGCAGGGTAATCAACGAGACGAAAAATATGCTTGTAATAGAAAACTCCCGGTTCCGGGAACTGAAGATTCCCAAGGCGGATTCGGAATTTATCTTCCGGATCCCTGCCGAGCTCTCAGAAAAAGGCCGCAGATCCGATACATTCGTTAAAATTCAGGGAAACCTGCTGCTCTCACAACCCGAAAATCGGATCAAGAACATTAAAAAGCTACGTAAATGGGGCTAAATTCATGGCAAGAGATATTGGATTAAATATACCGGCGCCATCAGAGGAATGCGACGATTCATACTGTCCTTTCCACGGAACACTTCCGGTAAGAGGTCAGCTCCTTGTGGGTACCGTGGTCAGCAGCAAAATGGACAATACGGTAGTCATTGAAAGGCAATACATGAAAATGGTGTCGAAATATCAAAGATATGAAAAGAGACGCTCGAAGATTCATGCACATAATCCGGCATGTATCTCCGCAAAAGTCGGTGACATTGTCACGATTGCGGAGTGCAGGCCTATAAGCAAAACCAAATCCTACGTTGTCGTCAAAGCAGAGGTGCCTAAATGAAAGGCATACGCTCAAGCATTCCGCGAGCACTCAATGCAGGTGCCAAGATCGCCTGCGTGGACAACACAGGGGCTAAAGTGGTTGAGATTATCTCTGTCAAGAAGTACAGAGGTGTCAAAAACAGAATGCCCTGCGCAGGAATTGGGGATATGTGTGTAGTGTCCGTAAAGAAAGGCACACCCGAAATGAGGAAACAGGTTCTCCTTGCAGTCGTGGTTCGCCAGAAGCAGGAGTTCCGCCGTCCGGATGGACTGCATGTCTCATTTGAAGATAATGCAATGGTAATTACGGACGAAGACGGAATCCCCAAAGGCACGGACATAAAAGGCCCTGTTGCCAGGGAAGTGGCTGAAAGGTTCCCGAAAATCGGAACTACAGCATCCATTATTGTCTGAGGCGATTGCAATGGTATCCAAACAGCCCAGAAAACAAAGAAAGGCAAGATACACTGCACCTCTCCACATCAGGCAGAAATATATGGGTGCAAGGCTCAGTGAGGCACTGTCCAAGCAGTACGGCACAAGAAGTGCTGCAGTTATCACTGGCGACACAGTAAAGGTCATGCGCGGAGACTTCAAGGGCACTGAAGGAAAAGTCCAGTCCGTATCCCTTATGGACGGCACGATTGCAGTGGACGGAGTCATCTCCACAAAAGTGGACGGCACCGAAGTCCCAAGGCCCGTTAACCCCTCCAATGTCATGATCACAAAACTGGAAACGAAGGACGGGCGCAGAGCGTCAAGCATTAAGAAGTGAGGCAGGTGATTTTGTGACACACCAGAAAAGATTATCAGTTCCGAAGAGCTGGAAGGTCGGGAGAAAAGGTAACAAGTGGATCTCCACTACCCGCCCGGGGCCTCACAGCCAGGCACGCAGTCTTCCGCTCGGAATCATAATCCGGGACGTTCTCAAGCTTGTTGATAACAGCAGGGAAGGTAAAAGGATCCTCTCCGAAGGAAAAGTCCTTGTTGACGGAATTCCCAGGAAAGATCTCAGGTTCCCGGTAGGACTCTTTGATGTAATTACACTCCCTCTCGTAAATGAAGCATACAGGATGCTCCAGGATGATAAGGGACGTTTGACCCTCCACAAGCTTAACGAAACTAACGTAAACAAGCTGTGCAGGATCGACAACAAGACAACCATCAAAGGAGGAAAAGTACAGCTTAACCTCAATGATGGAACCAACATCATTGGCTCTAACGAGTATGGGACAAAGGACTCCCTGATTCTTTCCATTCCTGACAAGCAGGTAGTAAAACACCTGAAGTTTGAAGTCGGCAACCTTGCAATGATTATAGGTGGCCAGCACTCTGGAGAAACCGGAAAGATTATGGATATCAAGGAAGTTAAGAGTTCAAGACACAACACAGTAATGATTTCCGGGGAAACCGATTTCGAAACAATCGAAGACTACGTAATCGTTATTGGCAAGGACAAACCCGAAATCCGGCTTGGTGGTGAGCTAAGTGAGTAATCCTATGCGCACACCTGTTGTCGAAAAGGTAATTGTTCACATGGGTGTTGGAGAAAGTGGCCAGCACCTGGTAAACGCCGAAGAAATCCTCCGGACTATCACAGGGCAGGGAGTCATAAGGTGCTTTGCAAAAAGGACTCTCCCTGCTTTCGCGATCAAAAAGAATGAACCCATAGGCTGTAAGGTAACCCTCAGGGGCCAGAAAGCCCAGGAGTTCCTTGAGACCTCTCTCGGGATCATCGAAAAGACCCTGAGCAGGTCACAGTTCGATTCCCTCGGAAACGTCTCTTTCGGAATTGAAGAACACACCGACTTTCCGGGTATGAGATATGACCCTAATATCGGGGTTTTCGGAATGGACGTAACTGTTGTACTCAAGCGCCCGGGAGAAAGGATCTGCAAGAGGAGAATTGCAACCAGAAAGATCCCTGCTGACCACAGGGTTACGGTGGACGATGCGATCACCTTCCTTAACGAAAGTTACGGCGTGGAGGTCATGTAAATGACAGATACAATAAACAAGTCCGGAAGAGGAGTAAACGAATGCAAACGGTGTGGAAGAAAACAGGGGCTTGTCCGCAAATACGACATCTACCTCTGCAGGCACTGTTTCAGGGAGATTGCCCACGAGATGGGCTTTGAGAAATACTCGTAAGGTGATTTAAATGGTATTACTTGATCCTCTTGCAAACGCCCTTTCCACAATCAAAAATGCGGAAGCCATTGGAAAGAGCTCCTGTATTGTCAGGCCTGCTTCTAAGAATATCGGCAACGTCCTGAAGGTTATGCAGGATCTTGGCTACATTGGAGATTTCGAGTTTATCGACGATGGAAAAGCCGGAATCTACAGCGTTACCCTTGTGGGAAGAATCAATAAGTGCGGTGCAATCAAGCCGCGGTACTCCGTAGGAACTGGCAGCTTTGAACGCTGGGAAAAGCAGTTTCTGCCAGCAAAGAACTTTGGTGCCCTTATAGTAACCACTTCAAGCGGGGTCATGTCTCAGTACGAGGCCCGCGATAAGAAGATTGGTGGGCAGCTTCTTGCTTATGTGTACTGAGGAGGGAACAGGAAATGGTTAAGGAAATTGCAAGAAAAATAGAGATTCCTGAAGGAGTTTCCGTCTCTCTCTCTCAGGATGTCCTTACAGCCAGGGGCCCTAAGGGAACTGTCGAAAGAACGTTCTGGTACCCCGGAATCAAGATAGAATTAAGGGAAGGCGAAGTACTCGTGGATGCCGAATCCTCAAGGAAAGAGCAGAAAGCCATGGTAGGAACCTTTGCTTCCCATATCAAGAACCTGATCATAGGCGTAAGTGAAGGCTTTGAGTGCAAGATGTCCATTGTGTACGCTCACTTCCCCATGCAGGTAAAAGTTGAAGGCAAAACCCTGTTTATCGGGAACTTCCTTGGAGAAAAGAAGCCAAGAATTGCAAAAATCCTTGGCGAGACAAAGGTTAAGGTAAGCGGAAACGAGGTCACCGTCACCGGAATCAACAAGGAAGATGTCGGGCAGACTGCCGCAAACATAGAACAGAAGACCAAGATTAAGAGGTTCGATCCGAGGATCTTCCAGGATGGAATCTACATAGTGCAGAAAGCCTGAAGGTGGTTATGATGGCAGAAGAATTCAAAGAAGTTGAAAGTACCTCAGTTTCCGCCCTTGATATGGATCCTGAATCCAAACGATTATTCAATGTGAGAAAGGTCCAGAAGGGGAAGAAACCCCATTTCAAGAGAACCTGCAGCCACAAGTTCAAAAGGCTTGACACCAACTGGAGGCGCCCGAGAGGTTCTCAGGGTAAACAGCGCAGAAAGTATGTTGCAAAAGGTGCTCTTGCCCAGGTAGGATACGGAAGCCCTGCTGCAGTCAAAGGCCTGCACCCTTCGGGTTATTCTGATGTTCTGATTTCCAGCATTGCGGAGCTTGAGCTTGTTGACCCGTCTTTCGAGGCTATCAGAATAGCAAGGACAATAGGTGCACAAAAGAAAGCCCTCATTCTTGCAAAAGCTGAAGAATCAGGGATTAAAGTACTGAACCCTGGAAGGAGTGAATAAAATGTCAGACCTGTTGAACCAGAGGAAGCTGGCTTCCAAAGTTCTTGAGTGCGGGCTTGACAGGGTATGGCTTAACCCCGAAGCATCCGAAGAAATTGCCTCCGCAATCACAAGAGAAGATATCCGCGGGCTCATTGAGAAAGGCACCATTAAGGCAAAGCCTGTAAAAGGAGTCAGCAGAGGCAGAGCCAGAGCTCTTGCTGCCAAGCGTAAATACGGGCACTGCAAGGGGCATGGTTCCAGAAAGGGTAAGAAAGGAGCCCGTACTCCCAAGAAGGAACAGTGGATCAAAAAGATCCGGGCTCTTAGAAACAGACTCAAGGAGCTGCGTGCAGACGGAGCACTTGACAAGTCAGTGTACTGCAGACTCTACAGAAAGGCAAAAGGCGGAGAATACAGAAGCGTTTCCCACCTTAACTCTCATCTTGAGTCCGAAAAAATGTTAAAGAAAGAATAACCTGGAGGAGCTGAAGATGGCAACAGGACCAAGATATAAGGTTCCTTTTAGAAGAAGAAGAGAAGGACGCACCAATTACCACCTCCGCCTTAAATTACTACTCTCAAGGCAGGACCGTGTGGTTGTCAGAAAGAGTGCAAGAAACGTTCAGATCCAGTTAATAGCTCCAACCCTTGAAGGGGACATAACTTATTCATCAGCCGTTTCGAGTGAACTTGCAAAGTACGGTTACACAGGAGCTACCGGAAACACAACGGCTGCATATCTTACAGGGCTCTTATTCGGGCTGAAAAGTTTGCAGAAAGGATATGAAGGAGGCATCATGGATATAGGACTCCAGGCTTCCTCCGCAGGTTCAAGAGTCTATGCCGCCCTTAAAGGGATTGTAGATTCTGGCTTTGAAATCCCCTGCAGCCCGGAAGTGTTCCCATCGGACGAGAGGATCCGCGGAGAGCACATAGCCGAATACAGAGAAGAGAGCTCAGACCTGCCAGAGCAGTTTGAAGCAACCAAAGAGAAAATCTTTGCTGAGTTTAGTTAAGGTGATTAAATGGCATTCGATCAAGATTGGGTTCCGAAAACCAGGCTTGGAAAATTAGTTGTTGAAGGACAGGTTGCTTCCATGGATGAAGCAATCAGGTCAGGCCTGCCTATCAGGGAACCCCAGATAATTGATATGCTGCTTCCTGACCTGGAAGATGAGGTGCTCGATATCAACATGGTCCAGAGGATGACTGACTCCGGACGCCGTGTAAAGTTCAGAGCAACCGTAATCGTAGGAAACAGAAACGGCTATGTAGGGCTCGGACAGGCAAAGGACGTTCAGGTCGGGCCTGCAATCCGCAAGGCAATCGACGCTGCAAAACTCAACATTGCCTATATCCGCAGAGGCTGCGGTTCCTGGGAATGTGCCTGCGGGCTGCAGCATACCGTACCTTACGAGGTTACAGGGAAGGCAGGCAGTGTAAGTGTAACCCTCATTCCTGCCCCAAGGGGACTCGGAATTGCCGCAGGGAGCACTGCAACCAAGGTGCTCGAAAAAGCTGGCATTAAAGACGTGTGGACCAAGACTTTCGGAACCACCAGGTCAACCCTCAACTTTGCAAAGGCTACCTACGATGCCCTTAACCAGGTCAACGTTATAAGGCTGCCTCTGTACTACGGTAAGGAGGAAGTCTGAGATGTATGCAGTTGTGAGACTGAGAGGTCAGGTCAACGTGCGCTATACCATTGAGGACACCATGAAGATGCTTCGCCTGCACAGAGTTAACCATTGTGTGTTTGTGCCGGAAAATCCTCACTACAAGGGTATGGTTCATAAGGTAAAGGACTACGTTGCATACGGAAAGATTGATGCAGGTATCCTTGCAGAAGTCCTCGAAAACCGCGGAAGGCTTGAAGGCGACAACCGCCTTACGGAAGAATACATCCGTGAAAACACGGACTATGATTCCATACAGGCCTTTGCCGAAGCTGTTGTAGAGGGTAAAGCCTCCCTTAAGGATGTCCCCAAACTGAAGCCTGTTTTCAGGCTTCACCCGCCCAGAAAAGGGCATGCCGGGATTAAAAGGACAGTCCAGCAGGGTGGCGTACTCGGAAACCACGATGAAAATATCAACGTGCTTCTGCACAAGATGAGATAAGGTGGTTTAAATGGATATTAAAAAGTTCAGAGGGTCCAGGACCTGCGGAGGCGGGACCCATAAAAACAGGCGTGGAGCCGGAAACCGCGGAGGCCGTGGGAAAGCCGGTGGCTGTAAACACCACTTCGTAAGAGCTATGATGCGTGGGTACAGCTACGGGAAGCACGGTTTCAAGCGCCCTGCTGAAGTGTCCAGGGACGTTTCCATAGTAAATGTTGGTGAGCTCGACGAACTCGCTTCCTATCTTGTTGAAGAAGGGTTTGCTGAAGTTAAGGACGGGGCATACCACATTAACCTTGAAAATCTCGGAATCGAGAAGGTGCTTGGAAGCGGACGTGTCACGAAGAACCTTGTGATCACTTCAGAGGAGTTTTCCGCCTCTGCCCGCGAAAAAATTGAAAACGCTGGTGGAAGCTGCATCGATGCCGAATAAGTGGTGTCATTCTGACACTACTTATTTCATTCTTTTAGTACCTTTTTATATTAGATGTGATATATACCATTATCTTAAGGTAAAACATAATCTAATATTTAAATCAGTATAAATAAAGTATATTTTGAATGGTGTAATCGATGACTCTCAGGGATACCTTAGAACCGTTTTTTAACAAGTTACCCGCAGTAGCAAGTCCGGAAAAACACGTCCACTTTAAGGATAAACTCTGGTGGACTCTGGGAGTTCTGGTGTTGTACTTTGCTCTTGCAAATGTACCGCTCTTCGGGATGTCTCAGGATTCTGTTGACCTTTTTGAATCTTACCGTGCCTTCTTTGCCGGGGCTTCGGGATCTTTAGTCCTTCTTGGTATAGGGCCAATTGTCACGGCTTCTATTGTCCTGCAGCTTCTTGTTGGGGCAGACATTATCAAAATGGACCTTTCGAACCCCAAAGATCAGGCATTCTTTCAGGGAGCCCAGAAGTTCCTTGTTTTTGTCATGATCATTCTGGAGGCTCTACCGCAGCTTCTTGGTGGATATATCCAGCCGGATCCGGGGCTTGCTTCTGCTCTTGGTGTGGGCCTGGGAGTGATCACTTTACTGCTTCTTGTCCAGATCTTTATCGGAGGCACGCTGATCCTTTTCATGGATGAAGTGGTTTCCAAATGGGGTATCGGGTCAGGAGTCGGGCTTTTCATAGTTGCGGGAATTTCCCAGCAGATCGTTACAGGGATATTTAACTGGCAACTCGAGAACGGGCTTCCTGTTGGACTCATTCCCAAATGGATCTACATCGCCCAGAATACCGGTGCAGACTTCCTTTTATCCGGTGAAGGCCTGATGTTCCTGCTGATCAGAGGAGGAATTCTGGCTCTCCTGAGCACGGTTATTATCTTCCTGCTCGTAGTATATGTGGAAAGTACGAGAATCGAGATCCCTCTCGCCCACAGTGCGGTTAGAGGAGCAAGGGGCCGTTTCCCTGTCAAGCTCATATATGCATCAGTCCTGCCAATGATCCTTGTCAGGGCTCTTCAGGCTAACATCCAGATGGTCGGGATCATCCTTTCGGGCCGTGGAATTACATTCCTCGGAGAATTCAGCGGCTCAACGCCACTGAACGGAATTATGTATTACCTGGCTCCCATAAACAGCCCTTATGACTGGATTCCATCCCTTGTGCGGGAGTCCTTTGCAGCTTATGGGGCAGCGGCTCCGGCTACCTGGCAGATAGTGCTTCACGTCTTTGCAGATGCTGTGATGCTTATCGGAGGCGGGATTATTTTCGCCCTCTTCTGGATAGAAACCACAGGCATGGGAGCAAAGCCCACAGCTCAGAAGATATTCAATTCAGGAATGCAGATCCCTGGTTTCAGGCGAAACATCGGTAGTATTGAAAAAGTTATGCAGCGCTATATTCCAAAGGTAACTGTAATAGGTGGAGCTTTCATTGGGGTTCTTACCCTGGTTGCAAGCCTGCTCGGTACTATTGGATCTGCCGGAGGTACAGGGCTGCTGCTGACTGTAAGCATTGTGTACCGTCTGTACGAGGATATCGCTTCCGAGCAGATGATGGAGATGCACCCGATGATCCGTTCCTTCTTCGGGGAGCAGTAAGGCCGGAAACCTCTGATTGCAGAGATAACTGGAAAAGATAGATCAGAAAAGATCGGAAAGGAAAACAATCAAATAAAAGGACACAAAAAGGGGATCTTCGAATGAACATAATACTCTTCGGGCCCCCGGGTGCCGGCAAAGGTACCCAGGCCAAAAAACTGGTTGATTTCTATGGAATTCCGCAGATTTCCACAGGGGATATCCTGCGGGCAAATGTTAGAGAAGGAACAGAACTGGGACTTGCAGCCAAGTCATATATGGACAAGGGAGAACTTGTCCCTGATCAGGTGCTTATCGGCATAATTAAAAATCGCCTGAAAGAGGATGACTGCAAAAAAGGCTTCATTCTTGACGGATACCCAAGGACTGTCCCCCAGGCTGATGCCCTCGAAGCAATCCTTGACGAAATTGACAAACCCATCGATATCGTCCTCAACCTCGAGGTGCCTGACGAAGTTCTTGTAGGAAGAATAAGCGGTCGCCTTATGTGCAAATGCGGGGCAAGCTACCACACTATCTCCAATCCGCCAAAGAAAGACAACATCTGTGATATCTGCGGCGGCGAGGTCTTCCAGCGCGTTGACGATACTGCAGATGCTGTCCAGAACCGCCTGGATGTCTACAAAAAGCAGACCCAGCCGCTTATCAACTACTATAAAGAAAAAGGCATCCTTGTCACCCTTGACGGCACAAAGGATATAGAAGTGGTTTTTGAGGATATTAAGGCAATTCTGGCAAAGTTTGCCTGAATTCTCTTTTTTTCTTTATTTTGTTTTCACTTTTCTTTACTTTCTCTATTTTTCTGTATCCTGTTTTTGTTATTTTTCTGTTTTTTTGATTGCCTGCTAAACGGTTGATTTTCCAGATTGAAATTTTTAAGAGCGGCAATTGTTTTGGTTTTTAATCTGTTTTATGCGGGCGGGCTAAAAAGAGGTGCAGAGCGGTAGAGTATAATCAGGCAATACTAATCGCGTCTCGCATGAGTTTTGCTTCCTGAGTTTCGCTTCGGGATCACAGGAAATCGGAGATTTTCGGGAAGTTGCACTGCAAGTGCAACAGCAGGAGGTCCTTTTCGCCAAGCTCAAGAGAACTAACACAGGTATCTCTGATCCGTACAACTATATTCCCTTTACAGGACCGTTTTCGTCACGCTCGACGAAGGAGGGCGGTCTTTCTCAAAAAAAAGATAGAACGAACTGATAACAAAATTTAGAGAAAACTATTTTTGAATACTGTTTTGTTCTTTTTATCTGAATCATTAAAGGCGCTAAGTCATGGAGCTTTTTTCAGTGGTTTTTATCTTGACTTTGTCACATTTCCTTTTCGTGTCTACCATGAAGTATAATTTTTCCCATATAAATTTGAGATGGTGAAACAAATAACAAGAGACTTTATCAAGTCAAACACTATCTCTGTAGAAAAATACATTTCTGAAACGAATCTTGAATTCTATTTTCAAACTAAAACTCGTTGTATGGTTTCAACCTGTATTGATTACCTTAATGGTTTGATGCTTCTTCCATATAGGAAAAATATGAGAAAAATGGCAATTTATTGCTGTAAACGCTCTAACAACCAATCACTAAGCCATTTCCTCTCAACTTCTCCTTGGCGTTCTGCAGATCTCCTCAAATCTGTTCGAACAAAAGCCATTCAAACTATAGGTAAAAATGGTGTTCTTATACTTGACGAATCAAGCATAAAAAAATCTGGAAATAGTTCTGTTGGAGTTTCTCATCAGTACTGTGGCAACCTTGGAAAAAAAGACAATTGCCAGGTTGGTGTCTTCCTTGCTTATTTTAAGAAAAAGAAGAGAATGTTGATTGATGGGAGGTTATATCTCCCCCAAAAATGGATTGATGACAAGGCACGTTGCTTAAAGGCTAAAATTCCTCATGATGAGCTAAAATTCCGAACCAAGCATGAGCTTGGACTTGAAATGATTGATAATGCAATACAAGAAGGTATTCCTTTTTCATATGTCACAATGGACGGATTCTACGGTGAAAACCCGGAGTTACTGACAGAACTTGAAAATAGAGGCTTAACTTTTGTTGCAGACATAGCTATCGATACTCTTGTTTATGTAGAGAAACCAGTAGCTGAGGTACCTGTGAAAAAGGGAATAAGAGGAAGAAAACCCACTATCCTTAAGGTTTTGAATACATTATCAGCAAGAGTTGATTCTCTTTCCAGTTCAATTGAGGGATGGAAACTTATCAAAGTTAGAAAAACGGAAAGAGGGTACAAAAAAGTCTGTTTTAAGGCTATAAAAGTTTGGAGACGTCAGAATAAATTACCTTGTGAGAAGCCATTATGGCTTCTCATAAGTAAAGATTCAGAAACAAGTGAAATTAAATATTCACTATGTAATGCCTCTGAAGATACTCCATTAGACGAACTTGCAAAAATGCAGAGTTCAAGGTATTGGATTGAGAGAGCATTTCAGGATGCAAAAGGAAACTGTGGAATGGCAGAATATATGGTGAGAAATTGGAATGCATGGCATCATCATATGGCCTTGGTAATGCTTGCGATGCTTATTTTAATCTCCTATCAGAAAAAATTCAACAAAATGTATAAGATTTCAATTCCTGGGGTCATATGGATACTGAAATACCATAATCCTTTGAAAAGAATCGATGCTTGGGAAATTGCAAGAATATTAAATCAAGATAATGAACTGAGAAGGAAGGCAAGAATTAGCAGGTTAAGAGGTTCATAATAAATTTCGGATCAGAATAAATGGATTCTTGCTCTGGTTACTGGTAAGTATGCAATTTTGACAGGAATAATTCGTGACAGTGAAAATAATGGAAGCGTTGATTAAGACGAAAATATAAGAAACAAAAATAGTAAGGTAAAAATTCTCAAAATGGTGTAAATTTGGGTAGAAATAAATTGTGATACCTACAAAAATGAGTTAATTTGACAATGTCAAGTTACCTATTGTTTTTCTTTTTCTTTATATTTGATCTTCTTTTTCCTTAGTCTTTCTTTCGAAGAGCCGTTAGATAAGCTGGCGAGGGAATTTTAGGATTTCAGAATTGGAACATCGCTCCGAAGTAAAGAGAGTTAACTCTCTGGATGGTAGTCCGGCTATGCAGCTGTGTGATTCAGGGGATTTTTTCTTTTTTATTTCTAGTGAATCTTCGGGAGGTAAAAATTTAAATAATTTATCATATATTATCATACATTCTCATATCTATGAATACGGAGTAATCCATGACTGACGTCGTAATAATACTTGGCAGCAAATCGGACAAAGAAATCGCAAGAAAAGCAACCGAAATCTTTGATCGGTTTGGCATTGAATATACAATTACAGTTGCATCTGCTCACAGGACTCCGGCAAGGCTTGCCGAAATAATCGAAAGTGCTCATAAAAACAATGTTAAAGCCTTTATTGCTATTGCCGGGCTCTCTGCTCATCTGCCCGGAGTTGTGGCTTCGAGCACCATAAAACCTGTTATCGGGGTTCCTGTTAACTCAGCCCTTGATGGGATCGATGCCCTCCTGTCGATTGCACAGATGCCTACCGGGATCCCGGTTGCCTGCGTGGGAATCGGAAGAGGGGACAACGCCGCAATTCTGGCTGTCCAGCTGATGGCAGTGGAAAATATGGAGCTTGCAGAAAAGCTTACAAATCATAGGAAAGAACTTATTGAGATGATTGAAAAAGATGCAGAAAGTTTGCTGGACGAGCTTGTCACGGCCCGCAGAGCAGCAAGCAATAATTTGTTGCAGAGGTTGAATTAATAAGTTGAACTAAGTCCGGGCTGCTTTTTGTTTTCTTTCAGCAGCCCTTGGAGTTTTATTTTTCCAGCCTCTAACTTTTCCAACTCTTCAACTTTTGAACCTGGGGCCAACTCTTTCAGGTTGGGTGTAATCCATATATTACTTCCTCTCTTTGACTGCCATCTGCCTCTCTTTGACTGCCGTTCTCTGGAATCTCTTCAAATTTGGCTTCTTTAAGCGCTTGAATGGGCGTACCAGAAATTTCTTACACGACAGAGTGATTAAATTTTAAATATTATGCGACTGCTTATCTCAGTAGGAAGCTTTTACTGGAGAACCTGCTTAACATGACTGAAAACTCAATAGATGAACTGATGAAATGGGTCATCAGCGTTGACCGTCGCCTAATACTTATGGAGTCTATGAAAAAGCATACTGCAGTGAGGGCTTCGGATATTGCCCATGAAGCAAGCAGGTCTACGCAAAATATCAGCCGCGCTTTAAAAGAGCTTGAAGATAGGGGTTTAATCGAATGCCTGACTCCTGAGAAAACGACCTGGAAAAAATACATGCTTACGGATAAAGGAAAAGAGGTTCTGGAAAAGCTGGAGGGAAAATACCTTTAATTTCGGTCAGAGTTTTTCGATCGGAATCACTTTTTCCTTTCTCCATGATATTTCCGAATATCTCTGGATATTTTTGAATATCTGTGAATATCTCTAGATATTTTAGGATCTCTCTGGTTATTTTTGAATATTTCCGGACAGGTAAAGCATCTTTACCTTCAACCCTCTTCTCCAAGCCTTATATATCCTTCAACAAGGTCAATATTGGCTCTGACCACTGATTTTTTAAACTCGGTAAGGTCTTTTGTGATCTCTTCAAGAGCATCAGCACAATTCTGGCTGGTGATCACGGTACCATCAGGTACCATCCTGCCTGAGGAAATATTTACTCCACGGACAATGGATTTGTGGAGGACAAGTGTATCTTTCCCGATATTGCAGTCAAATACAACTGCTCCAAACCCTATGAAACAGCCTTCTTCGATCCTGCACGGGCCGTGTACAATGCAGCCGTGAGCAAGCGAAGTATTCTTGCCGATCAGAACTTCTGAGTGTGAGAGGGAATGGACAACAACATTGTCCTGCACGTTGCAGCCTCTGTGAACTGTTATGGATGACCCTGGCTCGTCTGCCCTGAGGACTGCATTGGGCCCTACGAATACGTCATCTGCAATGCTTACATTTCCGATTATTACTGCAGTTTCGGATATCCATGCCTTTTTGCTGACTCTCGGGTGCTGTTTATGGGGGTTTGGAAGATTCATTTTTAACCTCTTTCATGCCTGCAGGTACTTTACCGGACCTTCTTTCGAAGTTTCTATCCCGAACCTGGCTCTCTCTTTTCAGGCTTCGAAGCTTTTTTATGATAATTTATGAGAAATTATTTAAAACTATGTTTTGATTCAGCACTTTCAAAAAAGATGCTTCAACACTTTTCCTCAACGACTCGTTCACACCGGACAAGCGAAAACAATAAATTGCTTACCTTTGAGGTATGGGTCCTGCCGGAAGTGATCTCTAAGAGCCTCTCCGTTTATTCTTCTCCATCCCAGTGAACCAAAACTTTAAAGTAAGCCTCTTAATTTTCGGAAATATGATTCCTCGAAATCTTTACAGCCACCGAAACTGCCAAAAAGGATCGTGCTAACGAAGTGCAATCCGGCTGGAAAATGATATCTTTGCTTCATTCTCTGCCAGTTGCTTTCCGATGGAAAACCAGCAGGAACTTTTGATAAATTGATGGCTATAATTATATTTTATCAGGGCAGGCAAATTATTACGAAGGATTCGAATTTAGACGGATTTCGGGGATTGAAGTTATTGAGTATTGAGATAGACTTCTTCCATACTGCATCTTTCTGTTTCCAGATTGAAAAATGCCGCTATCAAACTTCGAGTGAATAGTAGAACTTATATATACATCGAAACTTATTATCCTGAAAACCCTGTGTAAACAATTTTAATACGGCTCTCCTTAGAGTTTGTTTATTTGTGCTTTATGTTTTATCAGGCTTCATTCTCTCTGATTCATTCTTCGTTTGAAGGAATCATAAGATCATATCCAAAATTTCAGAATTATATTTATTGAACCTTAAATGGTGAGGACAACTTGGTTTCAGAGGTATTAAAAAAGCAAATAGACCGGTTCCTGCTGGCTTTCGGTTTTTCCCTTATGTTCGGGATAATGATCCTTGGACAGGACTTCAGGCAGGCAGTAGGTGAAGCAGTAGGCGTTTTAATGGACCCTGTGCTCATGCTGGTCGGACAGAACAACTTCCACCTGGTCCTTTTAGTTATGGCTGCCATCACTGCCCTATACGCATCTCTTATCCAGAAGTACACTATTGACTGGGATCTCATGAGAAATACTCAGGAGCGCATGAAGGTTTTTCAGAAGGAGTTCCGGGAGGCACAGCTTTCCCAGAATACCTATATGCTGAAAAAGCTTGAAGACCAGCGTAAGGAGATGATGGAAGACCAGATGAAGATGTCCAAGCAGCAGTTTAAGCCCATGGCTTATATCAGTATCATCTCCCTTCCTCTCTTCATGTGGGCTTATTATTACATTAGCGGGCACGGAGCTGCAACCATGGTCTTTCCCTTCTGGGGCGAGCAGCTGCTTACTTCGAAAGCTTTTGGTCCCTTCCAGCACTGGATCTACTGGTACTTTATCTCCTCTCTCGGGGTCAGCCAGCTTATCAGGAAGGCACTTAATATCGGTGGGGTCTAATGCAGATCACAGTGAGCGGGCTCCCCGGAAGCGGGACAACAACCCTCTCAAGGCTCCTGGCCGAATATTATGAGCTTGAGCTGGTCTCTTCGGGTGAAATCTTCAGAAAGATGGCGAAGGAGAGAGGAATGAGCCTGGCTGAATTCGGAGCCCTGGCTGAAAGGAATCCCTCTATTGACCTTGACATCGATAAGAACCAGAAATCCATTATCCATACCCAGGACAATATCATTCTCGAAAGCCGGCTTGCAGGCCATATGGCTCAAGGGGTACCGCATGTGCTTAAAATCTGGATTAAAGCCCCATTGCTGACAAGGGTCAGGCGTATCCAGAGGCGCGAAAAATCAATCTCCTTTGATGGAGAACTGGAAAAAACGGTTGAAAGGGAAAAGTCAGAAGCCCTCCGTTATAAGAACTATTACGGGATTGATATTACAGATTTATCAATTTACGATATTGTTATCGATTCTGAAAAATGGAACCAGTACCAGACTCTTGATATCCTCAGGGTCGCTATTGACTCTCTTATCGGGCCTGAGTGATTCTCGTCAGCCCGCCGATTTCTCCAGGGGATTTTCCGAGCAGGGCTTTAAATCAGCGCAGGGTTTTATTTGCCGTGCCCTGATATGATGTATCTATACCAATTTATGATTCTTGCCGGATATTTGCTCGATTCATGTGCTGTTAACTCTCTGCAACCGTTACGACACATTCCCTGCAGTGATTACTTGAACAGGGCGTAATTATCTTTGCTGGAAATTATTTACCGGAAGTTGTTTACTGAAAATTGTTTACTGTAAATTATTTACTGTAAATTATTTACTTTAAATTGCCTGACTTTTCTGAGACTTCAGGTTTATTACAGGTATTTTTGATTTATTTGAATACTTTAAATATGATTGTTTCAGATCTAAAGAAATTCAGATCTAAAGAGTATTTATATCTGTACGCATTACCCATTTGAATCAATAAACATAACCCAGGAGTTTTGAAAAACCATGTCATCCGCCGGCAAACTGCCTGCCGAAGTTGAAAGAACCCTTGTCCGGAAGTCCGGCGCCTGGACAAATCCATCGTACGGCTGTCCTCCGGAAAAGCGCCCCATTCTTGAATATATCGAAAAAGGAGTGGTGAATGTTGACAAGCCTAGCGGACCTACAAGCCACGAAGTTGCAGCCTGGGTAAAAGCTATACTTGGCGTGAATACGGCAGGGCATGCTGGCTCTCTTGATCCCAAGGTCACAGGGCTTCTGCCCACGCTGCTGGGAAAAGCTACAAAAGCCGTACCTGCTCTGCGCCTTTCGGGAAAAGAGTATATCTGCCATCTGAAGCTTCACAGGGCTATGCCTCCGAAGATGGTCCGCCAGATATGCGAGGAGTTTACAGGTCCTATCTACCAGATGCCTCCTATCAAATCAGCTGTTAAACGTGTCATAAGGGTAAGGACAATCTATTATATTGAGGTGCTTGAAATTGAGGGCACGTCCGTTCTTATCCGCGTTGGGTGTGAGGCAGGAACTTATATCAGGAAACTCTGTCATGACATCGGGCTTGCTCTGGGCTGCGGCGGGCATATGCAGGGGCTTCGCAGGACTAAAGCAGGGCCGTTTACGGAAAGAACCCTTGTCACTCTTCATGAACTTAAAGACGCATATGTGTTCTGGAAGGAAGAGGGAGATGAGTCCGAACTGAGAAGGGTGATAAGACCAATGGAATCGGCTGTATCCCACCTCCCCAAAATTATCCTCAGGGACAGTGCAGTAGATGCAGTTTGTTCGGGCGCTTCCCTGGCAGTCCCTGGCATTACAAGCCTGGACGCCAATCTGACTAAAGGGGAACTTACAGGTCTCTTTACCTTAAAAGGTGAGCTTGTGGCTCTTGCAAAGTCTGAAATGAACACCCAGGAGATCCTCAAGGCTTCTGCAGGTATTGCAGCCTCTCCTATTCGGGTACTTATGGAAGCAGGAACTTATCCAAAAGGTTGGACTAAAAAAGAGGAGAGTGTTCAGCTCTAACCTTTACAATTCTTCCTTCTTTATGCATTCCTAGAATAAGATTTATATATCACTATTCCGTTATGGTATAAGTCGTGCCATAAGTTCTGTGCCGAGGTAGTCTAGTGGTAGGGCGCAAGCCTGGAAAGCTTGTGGGGCTTAGCCCCTCGGGAGTTCGAATCTCCCCCTCGGCGTCAGTTTTTTCTTTAATCTGTTGACTTTGTCCAAATTCTGTTTTTTAAATGTGAAATAGCTTTAAACTGAGATGCTTGTAATTTCGGAGCTAGCAATGGTGAATAGTGATTCTCCTGCGGATATTTCACATACCTCAAGTATTACTTTTAGTAACTCTTTGAAAGCAGTGGACTGGGAAGAAGCTTCTGTACTATTTAAGCGAGCCCCGCTTGGTAAGCAAAAACGTGATCCTGAACAACTGAGGAGGGCATTCGAGGCAAGTTATGCAGCTGTAATTGTCTGTGATTCTGACAGACTAATCGGTATGTGTCGTGCTCTCTGCGATGGTGAATATCAGGCAGCCATTTATGATATGGTAGTATTGCCCGAGTATCAGGGAAAAGGTATTGGAAAAGGAATGCTTGACAGGTTATGCGATAAATTGCCCGTTGAGAATATAATATTGTATTCTGTTCCCGGGCGGGAAGGATTTTACATGAAGTGCGGGTTTAAAAAAATGCGTACTGCAATGGCCAGGTTAAATAAGTTTATGTCTGATCCGGACACTGGTTACTTTTAATCGCCAGAAAAAGCGATTTTCAAGAGGATAAATTATATCTTTTCGCGGGTATGCGTACACAAAAAGGAAAAAAGGTTAAACTACAGCTGCCTTCTTAAATTGTGATAATCAATTTCCCCTCTGAAACATAGTTTTTTCTCCTAAGTTCACAATAGAGAAATCATATCATGACAATTTTAGCTTAATTTTAATTACATATCCTTTTTCTTCACATTTTCTCCTTATTCAAAAATCTCCAGTTAACATCTATCAGTCCTTCCGAACATTCACTTTCAGCGGGGGGCGAGCGCAGATATCCTTATATACTGGCAGCTGCATGTAAAAGAACTCATCAGTATATGCTGTAAAGAAGCTCCTTTTGAGAGCTGCTCCTGAGTTTTTCGTGTATTCTTTCAGGGTATTCGATCAGGGGCTACAGGATGCTGTATGCACTCCAATGGAGGAAATACATGGCAGAAGAAAACAATAAAGAAGAACTAAGGCATCTTGTTCGGATTATGAATACCGACCTGCAGGGGGCAAAGCCCGTACAGTATGCTCTTACAGGTCTTCCCGGAATCGGGAGGCGTACTGCAATACTTATTGCAAAGAGCGCAGGCGTTAACCCTGCTGCTACACTTGGATACCTTCCGGATGAGGAAGTAGCCAAACTCGACACTACAATCGGAAGATTTGAGGATATCGTCCCTACCTGGATGCTTAACAGGCAAAAAGACCTGGTCACCGGACAGGACAAGCACCTGCTCGGAACGGATATCGTACTGACTTTCAGGGAAGACATTAACAACCTGAAGAAGGTTCGTGCCTACAGAGGTCTCAGGCATGAGAGAGGCCTTAAGGTCAGAGGACAGAGGACAAAATCCACAGGCCGCCGCGGATCAACTGTTGGTGTGAGCAGGAAGAAGTAATTTTTCGGTTAAGGTGATTTGAAATGGCATATCCAGGTAAAAAAAGTAAAAGTTACGAGACTCCCAAGCATCCCTGGCAGGAAGCCAGGATGGCAGCTGAAGTCCAGCTCGTGAAGGCATACGGCCTCAGAAACAAAAGGGAAGTCTGGAAAGCAGCAAGTATGCTCAGGATGTACAGGTCCGAAGCCAGAAAACTTCTTGCACGCGTCGCTGGTGGGCAGGAAGCAGAGCTTGAAGGACACTACAGGACCCAGTCCGAAGAAATTCTTTCCAAGCTTATCCGTTACGGCATTATAAAATCTGACGCCAATATTGACGATATTCTCTCTTTAAAGACTGAAAATATCCTTGAAAGGAGGCTCCAGACCCAGGTTCTCCGTCTCGGGCTTGCCAGGACCGTTATCCAGGCACGCCAGTTCATCACTCACGGCCACATTGCAATAAACGGAAGAAAGGCTACAATTCCGGGAATGCTGGTCTCAAAGGATGATGAGATGCATATCGGGTATTACGGGAACTCCCCTCTTATTAGTGAAGCTCACCCTGAAAGGCCTGTCCAGGTCGCATCTTTCCTTGCAGACAGTGCAACAACCCTTAAGGCTGCTGCCGAGGCAAAGCAGGCAAGAGAAAAGCCCCCTGAGAGAGGCGGCGGCAGGAAGAAGAGAGGCGGGAGGAGATAAACATGGCAGATATGAAATGGGCTGTAGCTCACATTAAGTCCTCATTTAACAACACAATTATCACAGTAACTGATATCACCGGGGCTGAAACCATTGCAAAGTCCTCTGGTGGTATGGTCGTAAAGGCTGCAAGGGACGAAAGTTCTCCTTACACTGCCATGCAGATGGCAGGCCAGCTTGCTGACCAGCTCAGGGACAAGGGCATCAACGGCATTCACATCCGGGTAAGAGCTCCTGGAGGAAACAAGCAGAGAAGCCCCGGACCCGGTGCACAGGCTGCAATCAGGGCTTTTGCGAGAGCAGGAATCCGCATTGGCAGGATCGAAGATGTTACTCCTGTCCCGCACGACGGCACCCGTCCGAAAGGCGGAAGGCGTGTATAAAGAGAATTATTCAGAGAATTCTTCAAAATTCTCTTTTTTTAATGTATTCAAAATTAAGGGGAATTAAGGTATATGACGATGGAAGTAGACATTCTGGAGTTATCGGATAGATCCGCAAAGTTTGTGCTGTCAAAGGCAACCACGGCTTTTGCTAACGGCATCCGGCGTGCCATGATCGCCGATGTACCCACTCTTGCAATTGAGTATGTAAACCTTTATGACAACACCTCCGTGCTCTATGATGAACAGCTGGCTCTCCGTCTCTCCTTAATCCCGCTTGTAACGGATATAGAGACGTATATGCCTCAGGCTGAGTGCGAAATCTGCGGAGGAGAAGGCTGCCCTGCCTGCGAGGTCTCCCTGACCCTCAGTGCAGAAGGACCCGGGATTGTTCATTCACGGGACCTCATCTCTTCTGACCCTAAAATCCAGCCAGCAGATCCTAATGTACCGATTGTTGAGCTGAAGAAAGGACAGAAGCTTGTACTCGAGGCTATCGCCCATATGGGTTACGGCAGAGACAGCGTAAAATGGCAGGCAGGCGTTGCTTGCGGCTACAAAAACGTGCCTATTATAACCATTGAAAACTGCGATGCCTGCGGGCACTGTGCAGCAGAGTGTCCTAAGAGCATTATCAGGGTTGAAGAGGCCGGAGCAAGGGTTGCTGAGGATGACGTCATAAGGTGTTCCCTCTGCAGGCTCTGTGAGCAGGTATGCGACATTAACGCTATAAAAGTGGACTTCTACGAAAACGCTTTTGTTTTTACCATGGAGTCCGATGGTTCATATACAGCTAAAGATCTTGTTCTTAACGCCACAAACGTGGTTAAGGGCAAAGCCGAAGGTCTTCTGGCAATTCTGAACCAGCTCTGAACCCAGCTTCATCTGTGGTTCAAACCAATTTTTCCGGAGCCAAAAATTTATTCCTTTCTGGCCCCGGAAAGCTCTCTGTCCGGGGAGTTTCCTCTACCCGCACACCTTGGGAATTACTCCGTTTACTGCGGGTTATTCTATCAATTATTACCAGCGTTCCTCATGACTCGAAACGTTTATATATTATCCATGATATTGTGAGGAAGTGCAAGGCGCAAGGCGCGCCGGAATTTAAAAGGAAAACAGGATGCGAGGGTTGCCCAGCCAGGTCAAAGGCGCTAGGTTGAGGGCCTAGTCTTGTAGGAGTTCGTGGGTTCGAATCCCATCCCTCGCACCAGATTTCTTAACATTGAATTAATATTGGTACTTTAAATTCAATATGTTTTTATGTAAAATTTTATAATAAGTCCTTAAAACCAATTCATTTATTACATCGAAAATTACATCGAAATGCGAGGGTTGCCCAGCCAGGTCAAAGGCGCTAGGTTGAGGGCCTAGTCTTGTAGGAGTTCGTGGGTTCGAATCCCATCCCTCGCACTAAATTCTAATATATTAGCTTCAAATTTAATGCTTTTTTACAGAAATACTTTTTTCAGAATAAATTTATAATAAAGTTTATACTAAGATCTTAATGTCTATTCATTTGCTATCTCGAGATGGGCTTCACAAGCCAAGTCAAAACGCCAGGTTGATGGCCTATTCTCTTAGGAGTTCCTGGGTTCAAATTCCATCCCCTGTATAATTACGGCTTAGTCCGGTTTTTTATTTTGTTCCCGGCAATGATGAACTCGTTGAGAATAAGAGAAGCAGCGCATTGGCGAGTCGCTATTTCTTGCATATTTTTTCATAATTTATTCTTTCATAATATCAGATCGTCTCAAGGGTTCGACGGGCGACGCATGGATCCAGGTTTGTAATAACTTTGTCCATGTCCAATACCTCGGAGAAATATCAAGACCCGATTCTGTTTGCCTTCTCAAGCGATTCTACCAGGAATGAAGATTTTACAATGTTCAGCCAACTAGCCTCTTTCAAAAGCTCAAAAGGTGAAGCTGAGTATGTATCAGCTTATGATGCGATCCTGAAACTTTGGCCAGTACCTTTTGAAGAAAATGATGTAATGACCGGATTCGGAACTACCCATGTCATCACGAGCGGATCGAAAGGGTCGCACCACTGCTTGTGCTGCATGCTACTGTCACAGGCTCCACGATGTGGTTCCCAAACATCGGCGCTTTAAGCAGCGCCTATCGCGTTTATGCTGTCGATATCATTGGTGAACCGGGAAAAAGCCGACAGTCCCGGTTACTCAAAGATAGGGAGGATTGTGCTAACTGGCTGGAACTGGTAGAAAGAGTAAATCAGTTTAATGAAATTCCATGAAGAGATTCTTCCCGGACAAAGACTATCAACCCGAATAATAGTCCAATATCTTCATTAAATACCTTGTTTTTTATTATTACCTTCCTGAATTTACCCCTATCTTTTTGTAATATTCGTTCGGATATTTTTTGAAAAACCTTACGTCATTAATACGACAAAGTTGAGTACCTGGTTTCGTAGGAATTCGTGCGTTCGAACCGCACCCTCATACTCTCTTTTTATAAACTATTGTTAAAACTTTCTTCTTGATCCTGGATCTATTGGAACACTTTTAATCTACCCTTTACGGAGTTTTTTATTGCTTATAATCCCCTTTGATTATTTTTATAATCAAGGTTATTAAGGAAACATCTGAAGGTATCGAAAGTTACCTTTCCGACCACCTCGGCAGCACTTCCCTGATGGTTGGTGAGAATGTTCTTGAGGTCGAATGCACCGATTACTTCCCATACGGCCAGTTCAGGTCAGGCGGTCTGGAGAAATACAGTTTCACAGGTCAGGAAAATGATGATGATACAGGGATAATATACTACGGTGCAGGATGTACTACTGTCGCTGATGTACTACGGTGCAAGGTATTTTCGCCCTGGGTACAGGATTTTTGTCCAGCCCTGCACCATATCCCTATATAAGTGGAACCTGATAGTTCAATACCAACAACTTTGTGGGTTAAGGGGGGTGATTAACGTGAAGTTTTCAGAAATGGATGTTGTAAGAGTAAAGAAGGACATTCCTGAGGAATGTATTAAAAAAGGAGATGTCGGTTCCATAGTGGTTGCATTTCGTGAGCCAGATGAAACCTATGAAGTTGAATTTGTGAATAAAAATAATAATTCTAAACAGCTGGTGCTTTTGCCGGATGAAATCGAAAAAGTAGAAGAAGTGTAAATAAGCATCAAGCAGGGAAATAACAGCTGTGCCATAATTTCCGCTTATCGATACGCTAATACCATTCCTGCTCCTGTTGTTTATGTTACAAACAACTTCTACTGTGGCACAAATGAAAACCTGCCGACAATAAGATTTAATTATTTTTCAACAATGTCAATTAGTTGAGTGAGACTCGATATTTCAGCTCTCATTCACATTCCGGTGGCTATTTTTGAGGATCTGCAAGCCATGATTTTTCATATAATATGATAGCTCCTGTAAAGATAATCTCCATTGATGGAAAATTATTTATAATATAAAATAGGAAATAGGTTACCTTATTCCTATAATAGAAGATAAATGTAAGCTTTATTTAAGAAACTTCAATTGCTATAACTTTAAAACGGAGGTCTAAAATGGAATACGAACTTGAAGAAGTCGAACGAGATTACATAGAATTCAGAAAAGAGATCGGTGAAGAGTAATAAACAATGATGAAATATCAAATAATGAAGAATAATGAAGATAAAATATTTAAGGACCCGGTCAGAGTCCGTTAGTATATTGCTGACCAGATCTGAAAAAACAGGTATATTGGCCATGTTTCATCATCAAATAGAAAAAGAGAAGCTGATTTCGAACCTGTCAAATATGGGTATTATAAAATATGCGTATCAGATCACGCAGAAATCCCATTTCTTCTCTTTTCAATTCCACTATTCTGCTTTTTAACCATCTTATATGCATCTGATATTGCAAATATCCATGTAGCGAAGAATGAGAAAAACCCGATAATGAGAGCTATCAAACAGAGGCTGACTACCAGTGCGGCGAACAGTGCAAATCCTCTATACAGGTCTCCTGCATAGACCTGACCGAGCCCTGGAATTATTAGAGATAATAATGCTGCAATAGCCGGGTTTTTTCTTTTGTGCCTGGTTTCTTCCACTCCGTATCCGGGAGTTATATCAGCTACCGAGTGAACATTTGCGGTTGTATCGGACTGTTCGGAATGCGTTTTTTCCATCGTTTTTACTCCCTTTAGATAATCATGTCCTTTAACAGGTTTGTTTCTGAATCCTGCTCACTGACTTACTTCCCGGAATCCTTTTTGAGTTCTTTCGAATGCAGTTTAAACCGTAAAAAGTTAGCTTCCATAGTCAGTTTCTACAGAATGGATAAGTTTTTACTTATTATTTTTCAATTTAAGGATGCTTCAAGTGTCTGCCGCTTTTAAAGTATCTGGACATTATTATTTCTTTTTCTTCTGTTTTATGGGCTGCCTTATAATGGTTTTAAGCTTTTCCGGTTTTGTCCTGCATACATCGCTCAGGTATATTTCGTGGTGCTTTTCACCGGGCATGATCCCGTCAAATTCGTAGCCATTCGCTTCAATGAAACCGTGTAGTCTCTTTATTATTGGTTCTTCTTCGGAGTACGGGCCAAGGTGCATTATCTGGGCTGATAAGCCTTCATGCAGGCTTTCAAACCTTATCCTGGAAAGTGCAGGAAGATTTTTCTTTTTCTCCACTTCTTCTATGGCTTTTTCCATCATATTTTTCGTGATAAAGTCGGGCTGCCTTATCATTGCTATCCATTTCCAGTTGCTTTTATCCTAATGCTGAAGTCCTCCGTATTTTCAACCCACCAGAGCCCTTCAAGAGGCATTACCACATAGTCCTGAGATGTCTCTTTTGCAGAAATGAACTTTATCTTAAATGACGCTGAAAATAATGCTTCTATTGCTTCCTGATATTCCTTTGATGTATTAGGGTCTCCCTTCCCGTCTATCATTAGATAATTCATTTCAGGAATATCTAAAATTGAAACTTCTTTTGCAGATGGGTTGTAAAGTTCCTTATTTTCTTTTTTAAAGTCTATTTTTGGCATTTCTCTTCCCCTTTTTAATCCTGCTATTTCTTCTCTGGTTTCCTCCTGTTCAGGTCTTTGAGTTTGATGCTGCGAAGGCGTATTTCTTCATCTCTTCTCTATACTCTTTTGCCATCTCTACGTACTCCTCAGCATTTTCTTTTATGGCTTCAACCTCTGCCTCATTTGTTTCCCTTCTTACCGTGCCTGGGACTCCGATAATGAGGCTGTTAGCCGGAAACTTCTTCCCCTGAGGTACAAGCGCATTTGCTCCGACAATTGAGTTTTCCCCTATCTCTGCTCCGTTCAGCACAGTCGAATTCATGCCGATAAGCACATTATTCTCTATTCTGCACCCGTGCAGCACAGCCCCATGCCCTACTGACACATTATTGCCGACCTGAACTCCGTTTTCAGGGTCTGCATGAATCACCACGCCGTCCTGGATGCTTGTCGTGTTTCCAATCTTTATT
Source organism: Methanosarcina sp. DH2 (assembly GCF_020804225.1). Lineage (GTDB taxonomy): Archaea > Halobacteriota > Methanosarcinia > Methanosarcinales > Methanosarcinaceae > Methanosarcina. Next base: position 83,532 of record NZ_WJBI01000014.1, on the reverse strand, counting down.
TTGTTCTGATCTCCCCGGAGCACGGCATTAAACCATATGCTTGAAAAACTCCCTACCTCAACATCTCCGATTAAGTTTGCAGAATCCGCAACAAAAGCCGTTTCAGCAATCTTCGGGCTCTTCCCTTTAAAATGTATTATCATCTTTATCACTCTACTTTTCCAGGTTTTATTTTTTCTCTTTATCTACTCTCTTTCTCGCCTGGCATTATTTATATCGTTTCTCGATTTTAGCTCCATGCATGGAATCTTCTTTCTACAGCCTTAAAAATAGTTCTCACTTCAGATCGCATAATTATAAACGAGGTATGTAATGACCGCTATCGCCAAAAGCGCCTCGCCCGAATTGCGCCCCGGGAGTCCGCGTCCTCTTCGCCCCGAATTGCGCCTCGCCCGAATTGCGCCTCGCCCGAATTGCGCCTCGCCCGAATTGCGCCTCGGAGTACGCGGTCCTTTTCGCTTCACTTCGTTTCGCTCAAGAGGACTAATTTATAAGTTTTAGTAGTGAACTTTGCTCGGACGACTTATTCAAATATTTATGATCAGTACAACCTTATTCACCATACCGGGTTGTTTCTGTCACGTTCGACAAAGGAGAGTGGCTTTCCTAAAAATATAATAAAGAAGAGAAAAAGAAGAGATAGAGGACATAAAAAAAGAGAAAAGCCCTAAGTAAAAGCGATCGAGGGAGCCTGTAAGAAACCAAGAGGGAACCAATAAAAACCCGCAAATAAAAACAACCGAAAAACCCAGTATGATAGTAAATAAAAAAGAATTAGATGCCTGAAAAAATGCTCTATTTAGGTCTCTTTCTCTTTCTTTTTTTGAAGGGCCGCCAGACAAGCTGGCGGAGACACGTATCGCCTGTGAATTGAAAAATGGTTTCCGGGGTTAAGGTAAGTATTTCTCCAGAAGGGCGAAGGAGGAATCCTAATTGCACCTTTTTGAGATAACTAGGCGGCTGTCTGATCTAACGGCAGCCTTCCCTCTTAACATACTCTGGGAATCGGATCTCCAGCCGGGACGTCCACATAACGCATGCCGCCGAAGCGGTTCCTGAGGATTACTTCTCCTTTGTTTTCTGCAGTAACCTCTCCGATAAGAGCTGCGTCCCTGCCGTAGGGATGTTGCTTCAAGATCGAAAGAACCTCTTCTTCAAAGCCGGCTTTGACTCCGATGACGGCTTTTCCTTCATTTGCCACTTCAAGGGGATCAAGGCCCAGCATTTCACAGGCTGCAGTGACTGCGGGCTTGAAGGGGATCAGGTCTTCTTCAAGCATGACTCCAACCCCGGATTTTGATGCCATCTCGTTGAGGGCGTTTGCAAGCCCGCCCCGAGTCGGGTCTTTCATAGCTGTAACTACCGGTTTTCCTTCCGGTGTTTTTATTTTCAGGACTGGCTCTATAAGTTTCCAGAGGGGTGCGGAGTCCGAGACAAGATCGGTATCGAAGTCAAAGCCTTCCCTGTGAGCCATAAGAGAGATCCCGTGGTCGCCTATAGTGCCAGTGACAAGGAGCCGGTCTCCTGGCTTCAGGCCTGAGTCCCTTACAGGGCTGTCCGTTATGCCGAGGCCAGCTGTATTCAGGATGATTGAGTCAAGGGCGGTTTTTTCCATGGTCTTGGTATCGCCTGTAATTATGGGCACTCCAGCCTCAGCAGCGGTTTTATCCATTGTTTTGATTATCTCTTCAAACTCATGGATTGGAAAGCCCTCAGGGATTATGACTGAGCAGGTAAGGGCAAGGGGCTTTGCTCCCATTACAGTGAGGTCATTAATGGTGCCTGAAACCGCCAAGCGTCCTATATTTGTGTCCGGGAAGAAAGCAGGAGTTATCACATGGCTGTCTGTTGTCAGCACAAGTTCGGAGGCAGGGTTAAAGTTTTCAAGTCTGACCGTAGACCCGTCATCAAGGCTGTCAAGCCCTATCGAGCCTGCGCTTTTGTTATGGAAGTTCTTAAGGATAATCTCCCCTATCAGCGCCTGCATTACTTCTCCGCCTGCCCCGTGCTCCAGGGAAATAGTATTGGCTTTCATGTCCGGTCTCCTTTTCCTTTTATCAGCGTTTGAATTGCTTTTATCAGCGTTTGAATCGCTTTGAATCGGCTTAATTTCTCTGAGCTTCCTGTGCTCTTCTGAGCCCGAGTTCAATAAAGCTTATCCAGGTCTCAAGGCTATCCCAGTCGTGTTTTGATGTTAGGATAACCGGCACGTCAGGGTTTAAGGAGAGGATGTCGTCCCTCATTTTTTCGGCGTCAACATCAACTGCATGGGCAATGTCAACCTTGTTTATGACTGCAAGTTCTGCAGTTTTGAAAATCATGGGGTGCTTCAGGATGATGTCGTCTCCTTCAGTGACGCTCACCACAACTGCCCTGAGATGTTCTCCAAGCTTGAAGTCCACAGGGCAGATCAGATTGCCTACATTTTCAATGATAAGAAGGTCCGTATTTTCAAGATCGATCTCATCGAGGGCTTTTTCCACCAGCTTTGCATCCAGGTGGCATTCCTTTCCCGTATTTACAGGGATTGTCGGCACCCCGAGTTTTCTAAAGCGTGAAGCATCCATCTCTGCGATAACATCACCTGCGATTACCGCTGTTCTGTACTTTTCTTTGAGGTGCCTGACAGCCTCTTCGATCAGAGTGGTCTTTCCTGACCCGATGGCTCCCATAACGTTGACTGAGAAGACTCCATGTTTGTCAAGAGCCTTCCTGTTTTTTTCGGCGATTTTGTCATTTGCCTTGAACACATCGTGTCCCATGTGGATTACATGCATTAACATAAACATCACTCGGGGTTACTGGTTATCTTGATGGAAAATCACTCATTGGTATTGAATTCAACTTTGTGGAGCAGGATGTATGTCCAGGTATGTATGTTTGAATGAAGTTTTTTAGTTGAATTTTTAGTTGAATTTTTAGTTGAATTTCGAGTTGAATTTTTAGTGAATCTATTGTGAATTTTAGCGGGTATTTAAGTGGATTTTTTATAAGTATATTTTATAAACCTGCTACCTTTTACCACATTTATATATTTGCCTGCTTTGAAGTTTATTTTTCTACTTCTGTCTCAATATCAATGCTTTTTATAATCAGCTCTCTGCCACCTGTGATGCGAGCATTTCTTCCGCATACCGGGCATTCAAGCGCTGCTATGTATTCCAGAAGTTCGCTTCGGAGTTCCCCATCTTTTCCGATCTGTGTTTCGTCCACAGTGCCTGTGTATCCGCACTCACATTCCAGGGAGGGTGGTATCATCTCTACGACAAACTCCGCATTTTCGGCAATGCTCCCCTCTGCAATTGCCTTAAAACAGAAGCTCAACTGATCCGGATTTGTATGAGCAAGTCTCCCCATTTCCAGGATTATATGCCTGACTTCCAGGGCTTCGTGAGCTTCTGCAGTTGCTATTACCTGCTCAAAGATCTCACAGGCTATAGAATACTCATGCAAACCTGCTTCCCCCTTCCCGCGAGTATCTAAACCAGTTATAGCACATACCTTCCTGGCTGACCATACAGGGGCCTGTCGGATTTTTAGGGGTGCAGTCTTTCCCAAAGCTCGGGCACTGGGAGGGTTTTGCTTTCCCTGTGAGGATAGCTGCACAGATACAGCGCTTCTTATCTTTTCTGTCCGATTTAGCTCTAATCTCTGAAAGGGAAGCGGCATAAAGGTCTTCGTGCTTTTTTGAGGCGTCTTTCTCCTCATACTCTCTCCTGAGAACAAGCCCCGAACCCTCTATGTTGCCAATGCCTCTCCATTCGGACTCCGAGGTTTCGAATACTTCATTCATCAGTTTCAGGGCTATTTTGTTCCCCTCTGCCTTTACAACCCTCGGATATCCATTGTCAACTCTTGAGACTCCTTTCTCTGCCTGCTCCAGGAGCAGATTTATTCCTAGCAGGATGTCTCTTGCCTCAAACCCGCTTACAACAACAGGAAAGCCTTTTTCTGCAAGAGGTTCGAAGGGCTTTGTCCCTATAATGGTTGCTACATGCCCGGGAGCGATAAAAGCATCAACTTCGGCATCTCTGGCAAGAAGCTCTACTGCAGGAGGAGTTTGCTTCTGGGAGGCAAGTAGGCTGAAGTTTTCAGGTGTATTCCTTAGGAGGGCAGCTGCATTTGCAGGAACTGTGGTCTCAAAGCCTATTCCAAAAAAAACAATATCAAGCTCAGGCTTTTTATTTGCAAGGGATACAGCATCATCAATGCTGTAGACCATCCTTACGTCTGCTCCTTCAGACTTTGCATCCAGCAAGCTTTCTACCGAGCCCGGGACCCTCATCATATCCCCAAAAGTGACTACAGCTGCTCCACTCTTTGCAAGGGCAATTGCAATGTCAATGTCTTTTTCGGGGGTGACGCATACCGGGCATCCGGGACCGCTTATGACTTCCATATTCTGCGGAAGCACACTTCTGAGCCCGTATTTTGATATGGTCCTTTCGTGAGTGCCGCAGACATGCATTATGCGGAGTGAAGTTTCAGAAGCGTAAATCCTTTCCAGAAGCTTTTTTTCAAGATCAGGTAGAGCGGGCTTTAAAGAAGAGTCCTTGTTTTCCATTTCATTCAGCGTCCGTTTCTTCGGAGAACCTCGTTTCAAAGATATCTGAATCTTCAAGGCCTGATATCTGCCTGAGCAGGCGCATGGTTTCTTCACTCTCTTCTTTCGAGATTTCAGATATTGCGTACCCAACGTGGACAAGGACATATTTCCCGAGCAGAGATTCACTGGCACCTCCGAGCAGGTCCATATTTACATCTCTGCATATCCCGCCCATATCAATCGTGGCAGTGTTTTCGTTGACGATGCCCTTAATTTTTCCAGGAATAGCTATACACATATTACCTCTACTGTTTTTCTTTCCTGCTTTTCTCTTCTTTTTCTTTTCAAAATCTGGTAATACGAAATCTATTTTCAGTTAAAACAGTCCAATAAGAACAATCTTTTAAGAGGACTGTTTTTTAAGAGGACTGGTTTTAATGCAATTACTCTTCATTTGAATTGATACTTAAAAATTCTATTTGAATAATACTTGAACGACGCTTTAATTGATTTTGAATAATGCTTTAATTGATTTTGAATAGTGCTTTAATTAACACTTGAATTGATACTTGAAGTTATGCTCGAATTCTATTTGAATGATGCTTGAATTGATATTTAACTGATATCTGAATTAATATTTTGAGAATTAGTATTTGGTTCAGTTTAATGAGCTCTTTTGAGAAGACTTTTATCAAGGCTATAATTCTGAGGTTAATGATTGATGAGGAACTTACCTTCCCTAACCGCTCCTATTTTTCGTCTGCCCTTACTTCTTATGACTAAACGAATGCAGCTAATATACAGGGTTTATTATGGCATACTAAAAATATAGTATGAAAATATAGTATGAAAATATAGTATGAAAATATAGTATGAAAATATAGTATACTAATGTGGTATACGGGGATATACGGGAACTAAATCACTGGATTTTATAAAAATAAGTATATTAGTAATTTTATTTTGCACAATTGTATAGTTCTCTTTTATATCCTTTTTGTTTTTTAATTTCACCTTCAAAATTTATACATGTTTTTTGCTCTTATTTTAGAGCAGGCCAGGAAACTCTGATAATAATACTCTAAAATCTGTTCTGACTATTTATGGGCGTTTTTATCCAATATTTGTATCAAATTATTAATATTTTAAGCCCTTTCTTAACGTTTTCATATAAAAAAAGCTATTTTTTTTAAAACGTTTCTTTACTTTAAAAACTTCCTTATGCACTTTTTTCAAAAATGAGGGTGCTAATAAATTGTCATTGGCATGGTTGACAATAATGCAGAAATGAGCACGGTTCTGCGTACACGGCTGATTAAGGCTCCATGTGTGGATTTACATAATTCAAAAAACGATCAATCGGGAAACATTAATCAGTACGAAAGTAGAGGTTAATCAACTGAGGATACAGGTATCTTGATACTGCATCTGAAAATAGATAAGAACACAAGTATAAGCCGCTCATTATCAAGTACATGAGGCTTAAAGTACGGGTTCAAGGCTTGGTACATCTAGAGGCTGAGAGTATAGTTACGGGTTGATGAGTTATTAATATGTAGGTTAACAATAAATAGAGGGATTCCTCAGGGAATAACTGTGAAAATAAGAGGTTCAGTTTTTTGTGGAACCTGACAGGGGATAAGTCATACATTATGCTTGTCGTGAGTTTACTCCTGTTATTAAATTCCCTTCCCGTATTGTAAATGGTTTTTGTTTTCTCTGGAGGCTTATTAATTTTGTATTGATTCTTCATATTTTGTCATACAAATCTCTGATTTCAAGTCCTATTTTTACATTTCATCTTGAATTTCTGGATAGAGAATTCCTCTAAAGAGGGAATTATTTTTTTTCTTTAAGGTTAGCTGGTCCTGCTAAAGTGTCTTTTACCGGTTTATCATGTATGTTAAGATGGATTATTTATTTAAACAAACTATTATATTTTTATGTTTATTAAAAAAATTCCATCTACCGTATTAATATATTTATCACATCGTGTAAAAAACCTTAAATACTATTCCCTCATTGAAAACATTATCGGTATATTTATATACTCATTTATATAATTTCAGTGGAAATTAAAATTAAGATTTTCTTTCGTACATATAATTTGGGTAAAAAACAAGATGTGGTAGAGATGAGTACTGGAATGAAGAATCTTATCCGTACACTGGATAGTTTAGACTTTTTAAAACTAGACCGGCGTACTTTCATGAAGGCTGTAGGCGTGCTTGGTGCAACTACATTTCTCGGCACCTATAAAACAGAGATTGTAAGTGCGCTTGAGTTTGCAGAGACAAAGATTATCTGGCTTCATGGTGCTGAGTGCACCGGCTGTTCCGAATCCATTTTAAACGGGGGCAATCCTGATATTGTCCAGGCAATCAGCAAGCTCAATGTTAACATTGCTTACCATGAGACTCTCCTCGCCCAGCAGGGGCTATTTGTCGACGGCAAGCCTGTAAACACCTCTGAACTGAACTCCGAGCTTTTAGTTGACGAACTTATCGAAGAAGGCAACTATATCCTTGTTGTGGAAGGTGCAATTGCAAACGGTCCGGACGGCTCGGGGCGTTACTGCGTTATCGGGAACAGGACTTTTAAAGAACTCTTTGAAAAAGCTGCAACACGTGCAAATGCTATCCTTGCAGTTGGAACCTGTGCCACTTATGGAGGAATTACCTGTGCAAGCAGCGCTGTTTCCGATGTTCTGGATTACAGGGGAGTAGCTTTTACAAAGGAAGACAGTTCAAAAGGCATGCTCACAGAGCTTGGCATTCACAAACCTGTAATTAACATCCCTGGATGTCCTGCACACCCTGACTGGATTCTCCTTACCCTGGGTGCGGTAATCCTTAACAAGATTAAGATTCCTGACGACCTGGATACCGTCCTTGATAAGTATGGAAGACCCACTGTTTTTTTCCCTACTGACCACACAGTGCATGAAAACTGCCCCCGCCGCGGTTACTATGACCGTGGAGAGTTCGACGAGCAGATTGGCGGAGAAAAATGCCTCTGGAAATTAGGCTGTAAAGCTCCTTACTCTCACGCAGACTGTGCCATTCGCCGCTGGAATGGTTCCGTAAGCATGTGTACTCAGGCAGGCTCTCCCTGTATTGCCTGTGTTGAACCCGGCTTCCCGGACTCGGCAAGACCTTTCTATGTTGAAGCTGAAGACAAGGGCGTGCTTCTTGGGGCAAATATTGACACATTATCCAAAGCTGCAGTCGGTGCTGCTACCGTAGTTGCAGGGGTACATGCTGTTCGGAGAATGAAAGGAGAGTGAATAAAAAATGGTAAACGTTACAGTCGACCCCTTAACCAGGATTGAAGGTCACCTTCGCCTGTCCACTGAAGTAAATGCTGAGGGCATTATAACCGATGCCCAGAGCTCCTGCCTCATGTTTAGAGGCTTTGAACGAATGCTGCAGAACCAGGACCCGAGAGACGCAGCCCTTCTTGTCCAGAGGATCTGCGGTGTCTGTCCGACTTCCCATTCCCTCACAGCTGCCAACGCCCTTGACCAGCTCTTCGGCGTGGCTGACACCGTTCCGAAAGATGCACTTGTAGCAAGAAACATCAATCAGGCTCTGAACTTTATTGCAAGCCATGCTACCCATATCTATATTCTCTGGGGTCCTGACCTTGCAAACCCTGCATACCGGGATGTCCTCACCCCCCTCGGAGAGACCGGAAACGCAGTCTGGAAAGAAATGGTTGGCAGGTTTGCCCCTATCAGCTACAAGATCGATGGGGAAGCTATACCTGCAGGCTCTTCCTACCTTGCAGCAATTCCTGAAAAGAAACGTCTTCAGGAAGCCATTGCAGTCATCGGCGGAAAAATGCCTCATCAGGTAACTTCCTATCCGGGCGGGTATACTTACAAGCCGAATGTGGCAGATATTGGCAAGCTTTCTTCTTACTACCTTCAGGTCATGGACTTTGTTTCGAATTACACTCTGAAAGTTCCATTCGATACCTGGATTGAAAACACCTATAAGGCAAGCTCCCCTCAGAAAGCTGTAAATTTTGTGGTTGAACACCTCAAAGGCCTTGTTGACAAATCCGTAGACTCAAACGACTTCAGTAGAGAAGCCGGCTGGGGAGATGCGGAATTCTATGCTGCCTTCGGTTCCGAACTTGTTGGAGAGACCCTTCTTGACCTTCCTGCAAGCCTCAAACATGACAAAATCGGCGGATACAGCGACCCTTCCAAGATCGCCTTCCTTTCATATGGTGGGTTCTACAACCCTGATAATGGGGACGGATATGACCCGAACAGCCCTGCAGGAGACCGCTTCCTGACTTCAGGCGTGGTAACCGGAAGCCTCGAATATCAGAATTTTGATGCAAGCAAGATTACCGAGAGTGTTGCTCACGCCTTCTATGAAGACACAACTGATGTCCATCCTTCAAAAGGTGAGACCAATCCGTTTACCGATCCTGAAGCAATCCGCTTCGATCAGGGTTCCGAGAGCAGGTACACCTGGAATAAGGCTCCGAGATATGACGGAGTTCCCTGTGAAGTCGGACCTCTTGCACGTATGCTTGCAGCTAAAGAGCCTCTTGTGACCGGACTTGCTCTGGCCTTTAACGAGAACGGTTACTCTGCGGCTAACGTTTACACAAGAATGATGGCCCGCATCCAGGAAACAGCCATTATCGCAAATGAGCTCCTTAAGTGGGTAACTGTCGATTATGACCCTAACGGCAAGATCGCTGTTGACACCGACCTTTCAATGGCAAAGAATTCCGAAGGCATGGGTCTCTGGGAAGCTCCGCGCGGTGCTCTCGGGCACTGGGTCTCTACCGACAGCAACTCTAAGGTTATTACCTATCAGCCCGTGGTCCCGAGCACCTGGAACCTCTCCCCGAGAGATGGTGCAGGTGTGCCCGGTCCTCTTGAGCAGTCCCTTATAGGGGCAAAGATCAATGCCGTAGACAATGCTCTTGGCGTCGATTACACCAATCCGGTTAACATCCTTCATATCGGCAGGTCCTATGATCCCTGCGTTTCATGCGCAGTCCACACCATTGACCTTACCGGGAAAAACGCTCCACGTACTTTAAGAATAGTATAAGGAGGCGACCTATAGATGAAATCCAAAGACAACCCGATGGTTGTTGAGCGCTATACCGTCCTTGACAGGACGGCCCACACCATCCATGCTGTGGCAATGCTGGTGCTCATCATTACCGGGTTAAAAATCTACGCAGGCTGGGACTTTATGAGTTTCCACAACGCCCGCGCCCTTCACATGATCATGGTTCCTGCTTTGCTTGCAGTGAACTGGATCCTTATTCCGTACAACATCTTCTCTTCAAGCGAAGGTGGAGTTCAGGAGAAACTGGCACATTTCATGGACCATTATGTCTTCGGTCCTGAAGATGCAAAACGCCTGAAAGCAATAATCCTCAATTTCTTCGGAAAGGGTGAGTATCCCGCATTCACCATTTATGATGAAGTGTCGGGACACTACAAAACCAAACTTCATCCCGTAATGAAGATCCTTATTGTGCTTGAGGGCACCGCCATCTTTGCAATTGCCGTTTCAGGCGTTGTACTTTACAGGCTTGACTGGGCACTTTTCGGGCTCCCTATAGGTTCATGGGTCCTGTCTGCAGGAGACCTGATTGCACCTTCATTCGGGATGAGTTCCCTGCAGTTCCTCAGGGCCTCTCATCTGCTCTTGACGTACTGGTTTATCTTTGAACTGGTTGTCCACGTGGGTATCCTTGAGTTTGACCCGCACGTCTGGAAGTATCACAAAGCAATCTTCTGGTCCGGAAAAGAGGACCTGTCAGATGCTCACTATGTGGAAATTGTTAAGCCCAATCCAAAACACCTTCCTGACAGGGAACTCTGGCACGATTCGTCCGATACGCCTTCTGAAGTCGTAAAAGATTAACGTTCAGGGAATTCCAGAGCCCGGGAAGAATGCAAGGAATGTAATATAGGCATATAGATTTGCATGGATCTAAAGTTGCTAGAAAAGTACCATATCTAGAAAAATACGATAGCTAGAAAAATACAATAGCTAAAAAAGAATAATAAACACATAATCAACTCTTTAAAGTGATAATATGTCTATATTACATGCTCCTGTCCGAATCCTGGGCTGCGGAAGCCCTCTAATGGGCAATGATGGCGTCGGCCTGAAAGTTATCGAAGCCCTTAAAAAAACGGAACTTGAAGGACTCGAAGGCCTTGATATAGCGGATGCAGGTGTCTGTGGGCTTGATCTCCTTAACTTGCTTGACGGTGCGAAAAAAGTCATAATAGTCGATGCAGTTCTGACAGGCAGTCGGACAGGTTCGATACATCGTATCGAAGGCAGGGACCTGATAAAAGGTGCTGAACCGCACACCCTTGTCTCTGTGCACGACCTTACAATTACCGATGTTTTGAGAATTGGAGAGCAGGTACAGTCGCTTCCGGAAATTGTAGTAATAGGGATAGAAATCGGAGAATTAGCTACTGAAATTTCCTGTGATATCAGTCCTGAAGTCCTCGAGGCTGTGGATGAAACTATAGTGCTTATCAGGGACGAGCTTTCTTACACTCTTTAATCTATTTTTTGTAACTTTTGGTTTTTCTTTTTGGTTTTTCTTTTCGACTTTTGTTTTGACTTTTGTTTTGGTTTTTCTTTTTGGTTTTTCTTTTTGACTTTTGTTTTGACTTTTGCTTTAATTTTTGCTTTGATTTTTGCTTTGGCTTTTTTCTGTTTTATCTCAAAACCCTTTCTCATTGATTTATTGGCAGAATTTCTTTATTTTTGATAAACTATACAAAAATCAATGAAAGATCAATATAAAGATACAAATCATATATTGACAGATTCTTTTTAATTTAATATACTTATTTGATAAATTAACAGATTCTTTTTAATCTAATATATTTATTTGATAATTTTATAAACGAGGGGGAAAACAATGTCAAAATCTACTATCAAATTAATAATAAGAATGCTTTTTTTCCTATTAGTTCTCCATGTAGTAAGGCTTGTCTCTGTAAATACATCTGTTACTCATAAAGATATTCAGGCTGAAGCAGTCATTAACGCATCTGCTTCCAGGGTGTGGCAGGTGTTACTCGATTTCAAGGCATATCCTCAGTGGAATCCCTCTATTCAGAATATGACCGGAACTCCAAGTCCAGGTGAAAAGCTGACAGCTAAGATGCGTGCGGGAAATCTCATTATGACATTGCATCCAACCGTTCTTATCGCGAGGCCTGAAAGACAATTATGCTGGTTGGGACGTCTTTTTATCCCCTGGATATTTGACGGCGAGCACAGCTTTATCATCGAACCACTGAATGAGAATCAGGTGCGTTTCATTCAACATGAGGAATTTAACGGGATACTGATCCCATTTTCTACTAAATTGCTTAAAGATACGAAAAGTAGCTTTAACGAGATGAACCGGGCGCTTAAAGAACGTGCTGAGCAGGCAAATTAAAAAAAGGAAAGATTTTTTCTTTCCGCTCAAAAATTATCTGGATCTCCTGGTACCCAGGTACTGTAGAGATACCACTCAAGTAAAGCTGTATCATCACTATCCGTTTCAATCTCAAATCTCCAGTTAAAAGGCTCTTTGCCAACCATGGAGAATTCGAAAGTGGCAGTTGTTTGAGACAAAATCATAGCTTCTTGAGCTTCTCCAGTATTGGCTTTTATCCGGATAGTTGATGCAAGAGCATGGATATTTTTCACCTCAAAGTGCATTGATTGGCCACCCTGGACTTCAAAGTAACTATCCCCACTCCATATCCCTGACGAATGGAATTTTCTGCCCTGGCTGTCAGCCTGCGGGGGCAACGGAGTTACAGGTGGAGTTACAGGTGCAGTTGAAGGCGGTGTTGTTTTTAAACGCCTGGCTGCACTCTCTGGTTGAGCTGATACCTCCGGTACAGGCGGAACAGGTGGTGCCTTTACCGGTTCGATCACAGGCGCACTTACTCGCTCTACAACAGGAGCCTGTACTGGCGGAACCTGAGGCTCCTCTACTATCGGGACCGGAGGCGCTCTTACAGGTTCCGGATAGTCCCCGGATAGTCTAACCGTAGATGCCCTGGGTGGTTTAACCGGAGGCTCCGGTTCCAATGGAGTTGGAACCTCAGAAACATATGGTTCTGTTGCTGGTGAAACTGAAGGTTCTTGTACTACCCTGGGGAATTCCGCGTCCAGACTTTCTATAGTATCCTGCCCTATTACCCCATCAACCTTCAAGCCGCGTGCCTCCTGGTAGCTCCTGACAGCCAGCTCAGTTTCGTCGCCAAAGATACCATTGGCTCCAACTTTGGGCACAGGAATGCCCAGAATTATCAGAGCTTCCTGAACTTTTTTTACTGCTGAGCCGCTATCGCCTCTGCGAAGAACCTTTTCTTTGTCATAGCAAGCCTCTAAAACCTCGTCGCCTGCAAACCTCGACGATTTTAAATCGTGACCGTCCCCAATAGTCATATTCTATTCCCCACATTATCCATAATTCTACTCCCTATAGTATGCAGCGCATATTGTTTTTTCCATATTACACTGCAGATACTAGATTTAAAATTTCAATATATAAACTGGTCATTAAAATATATAAATCTTTAGAAAAAACCATATTTTTTTTAAATGTAATTAGACTGCTTTAATAAATTGAAGAATAGCCATGACAGGTGGTGGTTATACAGTTTGGATGACCGTGTTCAAGGGCGTAATAGTCTTTTAATACAATAGGGTTTATGTTTTATTATATTTCTATATAAAAATTATTTATTTTCTTCGGGGGAAGTAGAACGAGTGGAGAATCTTTACTTGAAAAGTTTAAAAATCTTGATTTCATGATGATGGACCGCCGAACCTTTATAAAGGCGGTTGGGGTACTGGGGGCCTCGCTGTTTTTACAAACATATAAAAGCGATATGGCAAAAGCCCTTAATGAACTCCCTGAAACTAAAATAGTATGGCTCCATGGGGTAGAATGTACTGGTTGCAGCATATCAATGTTGGACGGAGAATCCCCTGATATTGTAGAATTACTCCAGATTTTTAATCTAAATCTGCTTTATCAGGAAGTTCTCATGATGCAGCAGGGAATTTTCGTGGATGGAAAGCCAGCAAATAACAGTGAACTGAATTCTGAAATCCTGCTGGATGAGATTCTTGAACACGAAAGAGGCTATATTCTTATTTCTGAGGGTGGAGTCCCGAATGGGCCTGACGGCTCAGGGAAATATCTGATCCTTGGAGGCAGGCCCTATAAAGAGGTTTACGAGAGAGCTGCAAAAAATGCCTCGGTAATTGTTGCAATAGGGCAGTGTGCGACCCATAGTGGAGTAAATGCTGCTGAGAGCGACGTGAGTGAGCTTCTGGATCACCGCGGGATTGCTTTTACTCTTGAAGACTCGTCAAAGGGTATTGTCGATCTACTTAGTATCAATACTCCGGTAATTAATATCAATGGTTGTCCTGCTCATCCGGACTGGGTTTTTCTGACGATAGGGGCACTTGCCCTGAGGAAGATCAGGGTGCCTGAAGATTTACCTGAGGTGCTGGATAGATGGAAACGTCCTAAAGTTTTCTACCCTCCTGACCATACAGTGCACGATAACTGCCCACGCCGCGGATTCTATGACCGTGGAGAGTTTGACCTTACTGTTGGGGGAGAAAAATGTCTCTGGAAACTGGGGTGCAAGGGCCCCTATTCCCATGCCGACTGTGCCACTCGCCACTGGAACGGACACCGCAATTTCTGTCCGCAGGCAGGCTCTCCCTGTATCGGCTGCGTGCAGGCAGGTTTTCCTGACAGCACCAGACCTTTTTACGTGGAGATTGAAGATACCGGAATTGTCGGTACCGATCTCGATACTATAGCAGGCGTGGCAATAGGAGGGGCGCTTCTTGCTGCAGGTGCTCACGCCATAAGGAGGACTGTTTTGAAAAAGCCTGAGGAAAAAAAGGATATTTCTGAAGAACATGCTCCAGAAAAAACAGGAGATGAAAAATAATGGTTCAGGTAACCGTAGACCCGGTTTCAAGAATTGAAGGGCATTACAGAATCAACACCGAGGTTGACGGAGACGGCGTGATTACCGATGCCCAGAGCAATGCTTTGCTCTTTAGAGGTTTTGAGAGGCTTCTTCAGAAGCATGACCCCAGGGATGCAGCACTTATGACCGAAAGGATTTGCGGGGTCTGTCCTGTATGCCACAGCATAGCTGCAGCAAATGCTCTGGATGACCTTTTCGGGGTTGCTGACCAGGTCCCCAAAGATGCCCTTGTTATGCGGAATATTCACCAGGGAATGAATCTGATTGCAAGCCATGCTGCCCATATCTATGTGCTCTGGGGTCCGGACCTTGCAAACCCTGCTTATCATGATATCCTGATACAGCACGGAGATATGGGGAGCGCAGTATGGGGGGAATTATCCGGGCGTTTTGCGCCTCTGGTTAATCAGTACAATGGTATCCGTCATCCTGCTGGCTCTTCTTACCTTGGTGCTATAGGCGAACTTCGCCGCCTGCATGAAGCAATTTCCCTTTTCGGCGGCAAGATGCCTCATTCTGTCCTGCAGCATGTAGGAGGAGTGGTTTACTCTCCACACATAGGAGATATCGGAGAACTTGCAGCTTATGTCTCGAAGACTGCAGAGTTTGTTGAAACATTTACTCTCGGAGTTTCTCCCGATACCTGGATTGAAAATACTTACAGGGCTTCTTCTCCGCAAAACGCTGTCGATTTCCTCCTGGAACGCCTGCAGGAACTTCTGGGGAATTCCCTTGCCAGCAATGATTTTTCACACTCCTCCGGCTGGGGAGACGTCCCTCTTTTTGCGGCTTTCGGCTCGGAACTGATAGGGGAACAGCTTCTTGACCTGCCTATCAGTATGAAAATGGATCGGGCAGGAGGTTACAGTGACCCTGATAAAATCGGTTTTCTCTCTTATGGACTCTTCTTCAAGCCTGAGAAAGGGGATGGGTATGACCCTGGAAGCCCTGCGGATGACAGGGTCATTCCTTCAGGTCATATGAACGGGCATCTGGAACTTGAAGAATTCGATTACAGGAAGATTTCGGAGAATATTACCCATTCATTTTATGTTGATGAGGAAGAAGATCGAGCCCCCTGGAATGGGATTACAGTCCCCGAAGGAGATCCCGATAAAATCAATTACACGGGAGGGTCGGAAAGCCGTTACTCCTGGGCAAAAGCTCCCCATTACGATGGTATTCCCTGTGAGGTTGGACCTCTTGCCCGTCTTCTGATTATGGGGGAACCTCTCACTACAGGACTGGTGAGGGCCTTTGAGGAAAACGGCTACTCTCCTGCAAATAACTATACCCGAATGATTGCAAGAATGCAGGAGATCCTTGTAGTTATCCCGGAACTTATGAAATGGATTTTACAGGATCTGGAGCCAGATGCAAAGGTTGCAGTGCATACCGACCTTTCCATGGCAAAGGACTCGGAAGGGATGGGCTTATGGGAAGCTCCGCGTGGAGCTCTCGGGCACTGGATTGCTACAGGTCCGGACTCCATGACCACTCTGTACCAGGCTGTGGTTCCGAGTACCTGGAACCTTGCTCCAAGGAACGCGCAGGGAATTCCGAGCCCTGTTGAGCAGGCTCTCATAGGAACTAAAATCTCAGCTGCTGAAAATGCCCTCGGGGTAGACTATGCAAACCCTCTTGGTATCCTGCATACCGCCCGCTCCTATGACCCCTGTCTCGCATGTGCGGTCCATACAATTGATCGAACCGGAAAACATCCGGATCAGATAATCAGGGTGCTTTAAGGAGGCTTGATATGGTACGGTCTGCTGAGAAACCTGCTTCCAGAAGGATGGTCGTTGAACGGTACACCTGGCTTGAGAGGGTTACTCATCTGGTTCATTTACTTGCTATGTTTACCCTTCTTATCACAGGGTTCAAGATTTATTTTGGCTGGGATTTCATGGAGTTTCATACAGCTCGGACTCTACACATGATTGCAGTTCCTTTTTTCCTGGTCGCAAACTGGCTTCTGGTCCCCTATAATGTCTTTTCCTGCGAAGGGCAGAGGTTGTGTTTTAGGGATAGAATAAGGCATTTCAGGGAATCCTACATGTTCGGAGAGGATGATGCAGAACGCCTGTTCGGTATTGTCAGGAATTTTTTCGGGAAAGGCAAGTACCCTGCTTTTACGGTTTATGATGAACGCAAGGGACATTATGTCACGAAACTTCATCCCCTGCTCAAGCTGCTTATTATTTTAGAAAGCACTGCAATTGCTGTTATTGCCATAACGGGAATAGTGCTTTACAATATTGCCTGGGCTCCTTTAGGGATCCCTATCTCCGGCTGGATTCTCTCTGCAGCCTGGTATATTGCGCCTTTGCTTAACATTGATGCTCTGGGACTGATCCGTTTAGGGCATCTGCTTGCAGGTTACTGGTTTGTCTTTGAACTTGTTGTCCATGTAGGCATTCTTGAGTTTGACCCTGATGTATGGAAATACCATAAAGCAATTTTCTGGTCCGGAAAAGAAGATTTATCAGACAGACATTTTGTCAAGGTAATTGAAGAAAAGGATCAAAAAGGAGTAATGGAAGAGCATTAATAATAAAATGTAACAAAAGGCTGATCAGCAGAAGATAATTGCAGCGAAGAGCAGGTCGCTAAAAAAGCAATTGCCTGAAACTTCTTTGTTAACCTGAATTTTCAAGCTCAACTATTCAGGTAAGTATGGGGATTTCCAAATGGTTATATATCGTCCATTTCATATTTATATATGGGAATCCAGATGTATGAACTGGCGTCGGTCAGGACAAAAGTCGGCCAGATCATCCTCAACCTTTTTATTCTTTTTTTAATGGTGGTGCTTGGGTTACTTGTGGTTGAGTTTGTTCTCAAATGTTTGATAATTCAGGGCCCATACTGAAACTTCGGCTTTTCTTTTATTTTCTTTTTTATTTTTTCCTAACTTTAATTCTTATCCCATAATATTATTTTCCTCAAACTAACCTTAATTTTTTCTTCTTTAACTCTCAGGTTACCCTTAATTTTATTTCTTCTTTAACTCTCAGGTTACCTTTAATTTTATTTCTTCTTTAACTCTTTCCTCTTCCTTTTCAATTTCAGGGTTATACAAGACCTGTAAGTAATTCGTAGCATTTTTTTCCTGGATTTTGTTTTCAGGTCTTTTCGGAATTCTGAAGATGAAGGTACTGCCTTTTCCGGGACTTGCTTTTACCCATACCTTCCCTCCATGGAGTTCGACAAACCTTTTGACGAGTGCGAGTCCAAGCCCCACCCCTCCGTGTTTTCTGGATATGGACTCATCGATCTGTACGAATGGCTGGAAAACCTTTTCGTAGTCAACCTCGTGTATGCCGAGACCTTCGTCCTTTACACTGATCTCAACCATATCTTCCCGAAGCTCTGCAGCGATATTTACTTTCCCGCCTTCGGAAGAGAACTTAATTGCATTGTTCAAAATATTGTAAAGGATCTGTTTGAGCTTTACCC
The DNA here is from genome assembly GCF_020804225.1 of Methanosarcina sp. DH2. Taxonomy (GTDB): domain Archaea; phylum Halobacteriota; class Methanosarcinia; order Methanosarcinales; family Methanosarcinaceae; genus Methanosarcina. The sequence goes on along the minus strand of NZ_WJBI01000014.1, from coordinate 65,488 downwards.
TATCAGCAATTATGGTTTTCAATCCCTGTCCAATATTAGTTTCTATACTGATATTCTTCTCAACTGAGAGGGGAGAGAGTACTCTCTGAACTTCTTCAATTATTCCGGGTACGTCCACTGTTTCATAATAAAGCTCAATATTTCCCAGCTCAAGCCTTGAGATATCCAGTACATCATTGATTACGTCAAGAAGATGGTTACCGCTTTTTGAAATATTTTCAGTATACCTCTTTTGTTTCTCGTTAAGAGGACCAAAAGTTTCACTTAAGAGGAGGTCTGAGAAACCTATAACCGCGTTCAGGGGAGTTCTCAGTTCGTGGCTCATGTTGACAATAAAAGTGGTTTTTGCTTTGTTTGCAGCTTCAGCAGCCATTTTTGCCTGAAGCATTTTCTCTTCAGCCTGCTTGCGTTCGGTTATGTCAATTATAATACCGAGAAGCACCGAGTCTTCTTCTGTCACGCCGCTAAATACGAACTTGTTGAGCATTACCTGGTGTACAGAACCATCAGCAAACTTTAAAGAGGTTTCATAGACCCGGGTTGTTTTATGTTTTACCAGTTCTATATCCATTATATGGTACTTTTCAGCAAATTTAGGAGAGGTAAAACTACGAAGAGAGTTCCCCAGGATTTCCTTTTTTTGCATCCTCATAAGAGTTTCAAAAGCCCTGTTGCAGGCAATATATATTCCATTCCTGTCTTTACAAAAGGCGGGTACAGGTATTGAATCCACTAGTTTTCGAAGAGACTCGATCTGCTGAAGCCTTACAATTTCCAGCCTCTTTACCTCAGTGAGGTCCTCTACAAGTACGATGCCTCCGGCAAGTCCTGAGTTTTCAGACATTAGAGGCTTGTATGTTATCGCAACAGGTATCCTTCCATTCCCTCCATTTTTATTGCCAGATATGTACTTCATATCATAGTGTACAGGAACTTCTGGGAGGTGTGTGGCACTTTTTTCTTCAGGATTTTTTTCTTCAGGATTTTTTTCTTCAGGATTTTTTTCTTCAGGATTTTTTTCTTCTAAAAGATTAAGTAAATTTAAGCTGATTTTTTCCTTTTCATGGTTTCCAACAAGATTCACAAAGCTTTCATTGCATAGAGTAATTACTCCCTCTGTATCGAACTGGGCTATTCCTCCGGGAAACTCTTCAAAAAGCATCCGGTATTTTCTTTCCGAATCCCTCAGGGCTTCTTCGGTATGCTTCCTTTCACTTATGTCCCTTCCGATGGATATTACGGCTGCCTCTCCTTCGTATTCAATTAGCCTGTTGTTGATTTCTTGAGGAATAACCGTGCCGTCTCTCCTCAGGGAGTCCATTTCAAAAATAAAATATCCGGTTTGTTTTAGCTTCTCTATCTGCTGTCCGAACTCGGTAAGGTGGATATTGGTCCGTAAATCTTTAATGTGCTTTCCGAGCATTTTGCTACGTGTATATCCGAAGATTTCACAGGCTACATGGTTTGCTTCCAGAACCCTGCCTTTCATGTCATGTATGAGAATGGAGTCCCCTGAACTCTCAAGTAATGTCTTAAACTTTTTGTCCGGACTTTCTTGCTTTATTCTGAGAAATTTCCATTTTCCGTTTCTTCTTGTCAGCAATTTTTCCCCGGCTTCTATAAGGTCGAAAACCTCCCCTGGGGAAAGATCTTCCTCTTTAATCATAAAGAGTGACCTGATTTTCTTTTCAGGTATATTTTCAGCAAGGATACGTCTTAATTCTTTAAGGGAGCCGGTAATTGATTTTCCAAACGTTTTAACTTCCAGGTTGATGCGCAGGTACCGCCAGTTTCCTGTATGGATAAACTTAATAATCTCTTTTTGCGGAGCTCCTGCTTTCCAATCAAAATATATCTCTGAAACCTCAGGCTGCTTGACAGAAACGGCTGCCGCTTCCTGCAGGGGGATTATCTTGAGCCTTGCTGTTTTTATGCAGTTTTCGATATCCAGCTCCGAGTTTGCAAGCAAATCTTTTGCTAACTCTGCACTTTCAGGGTTCGGGACAAGCCAGATGCAGCGCTCGTTTTGTTGCAGCCCTGCCTTAATATAAGCTGCTGTAAGCTCTGTCCTTTCTTCCGCTTCCTTATAGATCGCAGTAAGGCCATTGGACGGAATAACTGAACAGAAACATAACTCTGACTTGATCCTATTATTTTTTATGTTTAACACCTTCCCGGAGACATATGGACTTAGCTCTCCGAACTGTTTAAGTGCAAAATATATTAGGGACTTTTATAATATATATATAACTACTCCATTAATTTTATTAGTCATTAAGTTTATACATTGGAAGAATAAAAACCTTTATATCAGGTCCAGATTGCCTGCTTGCTTTATCACACATTTTCCTCAACCGAAACCCTTATTGTAGAGTCCGGGATATGGCAGGAGTATGGAAATGCAAAGGGAAATCCAGGTTATTTGCGGAGCGGTGGGAATCCCGAACCTTCCCGGTTTTCTAAAGACAATAAATACAACAGCTTCCGAAAACAGAGTAACAATCCAGGGTCTGAATGCCGACCTTGTCGCGGGCGAAAGACACCTTCATTTTGCAGTAGGGAAGGCTCTCAGAGCTGTCGCAGCAGGTAGGAACGTTGCAAAAGACCCGGGCATCGAGATCATGCGTTATGCAGCCGGAGAGAGGCAGATTGAAAGGAGTTTTTCTATAGGCCTGCATGAAGGAGAAAATAATGCGGTTTTCGTGCTGCTTGGAAAAATGGATAATTTGCTTCCTGCTTTCTCCGAACTTCAGAATCTTATCGAAGAAAAACCGTGTTCTGAACTGCTTGCTTATTCCAGTGCGAAAAGGAAAGGGATCCTTTCTCTCTTCAAAATTACAGATGCAGAAATAGAAGCCTCAGGAGAAGAACATATCCCGGAACTCGTGATCGAAAGAGTAGCTCTCGCAGACTTCTTAAAATAAGCAGAAATTAACTTGAACAGAACTTAAATTAATGCCTGGATTTAAATTAATGCCCAGGCTTACCTGATTTTTAAACACAGGATTATCTTTTTAAGCTCCTATTTCATATTATGACCTTTTCGCCTCTACCTCAATTTTCACACTTTTTCTCAAACCAGTCCATCAGGGAAAAAGCAATATTTCGGGAGCCTCCAAGAAAATGTTCATGCCTGAGTATTTCCTCTTTAGACTGGATGAATTTTCCTTCAACAAGCTCGTGCCCCGAATCCTCTATAAGGTTCCCTATCCACTGCCTGTCAGCTTCAGGGTGAAACTGCAGCCCGAGAATGTTTCCTCTATAAATAAAACCCTGATTCAGGCAGGCTTCGCTTTCGAAAAGTCTTACTGCGCCTGCGGGAGTTTCAAAAGTTTCTCCGTGCCACATGAAAGCAGTAAATTCGGGAAATAAGCCTGGAGGGAACTCTGAGCTTATCCCTTCCTCATTGTTCGTGTCTTTTCCTGGTAAAAATTTCACCCTGTGCCAGCCTATTTCCTTGAACCTACTTCTGGTAACTTTTCCTCCGAGAACCTCTGCAATCATCTGTGCTCCAAAACAGCTTCCAAGCACAGGTTTGCCTGTATCTATTACCTTTTTTACAAACTCTTTTTCAGGCTTGAGCCATGGGAACTCCTTTTCCTGATAAACACTCATTGTACCGCCCATTATCAGGAGCAAATCAAAGTCTTCAGGCTCAGGAAAGACAGGTTTTTCATAAAGCAGGGTTTTTGTCAGGCTGTGCCCTCTCAGGGACACCCAGGTCCCTATATTTCCAAGGGTCTCATTTTTAAGGTGCTGGAGGCAGTGGACTTTCATGGTTTTTTCACTTCAGTTGTGAGTGTAATAAAAAGTTTTCGTGTTTAATATTTCCGTATTTATAATTGATTCGGGTCAACCTTATACTGTCTTATTGATATTTTTATAGGGTTTTCTTCGATAGATATTTCATGAAATAAATATCTGTCTTTGGACCTTGCTAATAGATTCCTTAATATAGTATTGTGCCAACAGATCACATAAACAGACAAAGGGAATAGTTAGAAAAGGATTTTTATTTCAGGATTTTATCAGGAAGCAGGAAATAAGAGTCGATTATCATGCCTCATCCAAAGACTGTAGAAGAGATGTTCGAGTGTGCCGGGCCTATTGAATACAACTTGCTGCCAAGGCTCATTCATGTAACCGAAGCTGCTGCAATTGCCGCAGCCTATCAGATGGGACGCGGGGACAAGCACTTTGCCGACCAGGTAGCAGTTGCCTCCATGCGAAGGATGTTGAACAAGCTTGACATGAAAGGCATAATTAAGATAGGGGAAGGAGAGAGGGACGAAGCCCCTATGCTTTATATCGGAGAAGAGGTCGGGACAGGGAAAGGTAACCTTGAAGTTGATATTGCAGTTGATCCTCTGGAAGGCACAAACCTTACAGCAGACGGCTGCCCGGGTTCGGTTGCAGTCATGGCTATGGCTGAAAGGGGAGGGATCTTCCACGGTCCGGATATCTATATGGACAAGATAGTTGTCGGTCCGGATGTTGTTCGTTATGAAATGGACCATCCTGATGAAAGGATCGATCTGGATGCCCCTGTCAGGTACAACCTTCAAATTGTTGCAAAAGCGCTCGGAAGGAGCGTTGAAGAACTTGTGGTAGTGATTCTTGACCGTCCCAGACACGTCCAAAAAATAACCGAAATCCGGGAAGCTGGAGCCCGCGTAAGGCTGGTTACCGACGGAGACCTTATGCCTGGCGTTGCAACTGCTGTCCGTGGCTCAGGGATCCATATGGTTATGGGAGCAGGTGGTTCGGGAGAGGCTGTCCTGACAGCCGCTGCAATCAAGATCCTGGGTGGAAAAATCCTTGCAAGGCTTGTCCTGCCAACCGTTGCAAACGGAAAGACGAAAGACAAAATTGAGGAAGAAATCGAAGAAAAAATGCCCAGGCTCGAAAAGATGGGAATCACCCTTGAGAATCTTAATGACATCCTTGATACCGATAGACTTGTTCCAGGAAAAGATGTAATTTTTTCCGCAACAGCCGTAACTCCGGGTCACTTCCTGCGTGAAGCCAACCTCTTTGGTGGCGGAGATGCCAGAGTACACACAGTCTCCATGGGTGCATCTGGAGCTGTCAGGTTCACAGACAGTATTTATATCAAGGATAAGCGGGAGACTCCACTCTACCTGTAAATCCTTTTTTCATCTTTTTATTTCCACTACTTTTTGAAACACGGACCGGTGTGGATCAGGTATCTTCTCAGGTATCTTCTCAGGTATCTTCTGGTATAATCAGTGAATATGGATTATGGACATCGTTATAAATATCAGGGCAAACTGCAAAATTTTGAGCCGAAGTATTAATTCGAAGTGTCAAGTCAAAATATCAAGTCACAGTACGAAGTCAAAATGTCAAATCAAAATGTCAGATCAAAAAACCAAATCAAAAATGTCAGATCAAAAAATAAAATTAAAAAATAAAATCAAAAAATAAAATTAAAAAATGTCACGTCAAAGTGTCAAATCAAATTGTGAAGGCAGAGTATGAAAGTCTATCTTGAGAGTTTTGGTTGTTCTGCAAGCCAGGCATCAGCAGAGATCATGAAGGCAAGTGTGGAAAGGCTCGGGCACGAATTATTGAGCCCTGGCGCTGTCAGTCAGGCAGAGATTTATATATGCAACTCCTGCACGGTCAAGTATACAACAGAACAAAAAATCCTCTATAAGATCCGCATTATGGGCGAGAAGGGCATCCAGGTAATTGTTTCCGGCTGCATGCCCGAAGTCCAGCTTGAAGATATCCTGCATGCAAACCCTGAAGCCCATATTCTTGGGGTAAATGCAATTTCTCGTCTGGGCGATCTTCTCTCCTCTATCGAAAAGAGGGAAAAGTCAGGGATTTCCGGAGGAGAGCACCTGGAATTGCGGACTTCCGAGCCCATGGGTTTTCTTAATGTCCCGCGTGAGCGCTCCAACCCCATTATTCATATCTGCCAGATCTCCCAGGGTTGCAACTTCGCCTGCTCCTACTGTATAGTAAAGTATGCAAGGGGTAAGCTTCGCTCTTTCCCGCCTGAAGAAATCGTAGAGGATATTCGCTCCGCAGTTGCAGACGGCTGCCGGGAGATCTGGCTCACCTCACAGGACGACAGCCAGTACGGTATGGATACAGGCGTCAAACTCCCTGAGCTCCTGCGCATGATTTCGGGAATTCCCGGTGATTTCAAGGTAAGGGTCGGCATGATGAACCCATTTTCCGTTCTTCCTATCCTGGACGATCTGGTAGATTCCTTCGACTCCGATAAAGTTTTCAAGCTCCTCCATCTTCCGATTCAGTCTGCCTCTCACTCTGTACTGAAAAAAATGAACCGCCTGCATAAAATGGACGCTGTGGATAAAATCATTATGAAATTCCGTTCTCGCTTCGAAGACCTCTCCCTTTTTACCGACATAATTGTTGGCTTCTGTGAGGAAACCGATGAGGATTTCGAAGAGACTGTAGAATGGGTAAAAAAATACCGCCCGGAAAAGATCAATATTTCCAGATACTCCCCGCGTCCGCACACTAAAGCCTTTTCTTTCCGGAACCTCGATTCCAGGATTTCCGTGCAGCGCTCCCACACTCTACATAAAGTCTGTGAGCAGATAAAGATCGAGTCCAAGCACGAGATGATTGGTTGGAAAGGCAGGGTTTTTGTCTCGAAATATACGGAGATGGGGGATGTTCTTACACGTACTGATTCCTACCGCCCGGTTGTGATTAGTGGCTCCAATCTCAGGCCCGGTGAGTATGCTAAAGTGGAAATTACGAGCGCGAAGCCCGGCTATTTCCTGGGGAAAATTATCAGTTAAGGATGAAATGTGTCAGCAAATAACAGTATCAACAAATAAAATAAATTATTTTTTTCAATTTTTTTGATTTGCTTTTTACTTTTTTTTTCATTTATCTCCCTTTTATTTTTATTTATCTATCTTTTATTTTTATTTATATGCTTTTCCAATATAAAGGAAACTATTTATGCATAAAACTATCTAATATTTTTTACTCTAATTCTTCAATTCTTTACAATATTTATTTTGCGGGTGAGGCGTATAGCTGGGAAACAATTTATTAAACGCTCTTTTTTCAAATGTTCCTGGTTTTTCCAGGATACCAGCGCCTATATTCCTTATGCTGTGATAGGGATTTTCATTGTCCTTGCTGCAACCTTTACTTCTGTCTACCTTCTGAAAATGGACAGCGAAGTTGCCGAAACAATCTATACTACTGAGAAAAGCGATCCCAGGCAGACGGCTATCAATCTCGCCGTGTATGATCTTTCCCGCTGTCTTAACTATGCCGGGATGGAAGCTCTGGAATGGCAGGGAGAACACCCTGTTATTCTGCCCGAAGGCTCTCCTGTTGAGAGGTTCTCCGAAGACAATTTTATGGCAGTTCCACAAAACCAGAACCTTGAGAAAGGAGACACCCTTCAAATCTCCTTAAACCTGCCCTCCGATGTCTGGGGTAGAATCGAATCACTCTGGAAAAACAGGGACGTTGTCCTGGTCGTAAAAGATTCTGCAGGGAAGCAACTCAAACGTGTGAATTATGGTAAAGCTACCGGTTTTCTTCAAAAAGTTTCCTTTGATGAGTATGTGGAAGTTCCGGAAACTGGAGAAGCAGGATATGCATCCATTGAACTCTATTATGGAGACGAACTCAAAGCCTCGGACTGGTTCCAGATTGAAGCAAGTCCTATAAAGGATATCACGGCAGAATCTTTCAACAGGCTGCTTTCGGCAAACTACCAGGGCAACAGCCATACCTTCAGGGAATATGCCATTAATGTGGAACCTGATATAGAACCCGAGCAAATAAAGGTAAGAAAAGTTGAAGGGACCCTTCAGCGGGAGATTTCCCCTGCGGACAAAAGCTATACGATTTACTATATCTTTGAAATTCCTGTTTTGAACTATACCCTTATAGACCTTGAATCCGGAGAAACGTTCAATATGAGCATGAACCTCTCCACCCTTATCACCTCAAGGGAACCCCTGCTCGAAGAGCTTGTCAGGGAATATGAAACCGCACTCGGAACATCTTCAGGCCTGGACTCAACTTCCAATATCGTGCTCGGGGCAACAAACCTGAGGACTTTTATTTACGGCCCCTGGCAACATTATGCAAACGGCCCTTTGAACATTCTGACAAATCCTGCCCTTGCAAGTTCTGTCAATGGAGCCACACTTTACACTCAGAAAAAAATCTTTGACTCGGTTGACCCTCTGGCTCTTACATACACCACTTACTATAATGGAAAGGTTCTGTATGAAGATGTCCGCGCTTCCAGCAGTGCAAAGACCAGCCCGAACCTGCTGAACTCAACCACTTCGAACGTCTCTGTGATTCCCTATGATTATGAAATGGATGAGAGAGTGAATCTCACGACTACTTATTCTTCCCTTGCACAGAACAAATCCTTTTCCCTGGAAGTGGAAAAAGGTATAGAGAAATCCCTTGTGGAATCAAACACTTCCTACGACGAGCTTTCCGAGTATGCGGAAATAAATGTCTCAGCTTCAGACTACACAGAAGGAGTCCTTGACGGCTGGGTCTTCAATGACCATGTGTGGGCAAAGGAAAATCCTGACCTTATCCACACGGTTACAAACAGTGTCTACACTGCTCCTGTCCAGGGACAGATTATAAGGGACGGCTTTAATTCCCCTGGCCCTCTGGCTTCAACAATCACAGCGGATTTTGACCGGGATTCGGTTTCATACAGCGGGTACACTGTCAGCTGGGATTCTGATTATCTTGCATCAGGTACACATGCAGGGTCACGTGTGCCCTCTTATCCCTGGAGTAACTCTGTTACAAATTTCTATTCGGAGACTCTGGATCCTGAAATCGATCCTCCAAGAGGGAAGCTAAAAAGCTGGCAGATTATAGATGCCTCTGTTAGCTTGAGGTCCGTAGAGGTAGCTGACGTAAGAGTTGAACCTCACTACGAGTACAGAGCTAATGACCTGCTTGTTGCCGAAAACAGAACAGGTGACGGCTATCTCAGCAGAGAAAACCACATTTTTGATTGGGGCGTCCGCTATGATATCTATTATAGAATCAGGACAACGTGGAGAATTAATTATGATTATACATACACATACGTCTGGCACACGGTCAACCATCACGCGGACGGCACCACATCCATAGAAGCAAATTATGCCTCATCCAGCGGCTCTGATTCAGAAACTATAAGCAAGACCGATTCCGAATCCCTTTTCCACACAGAAACCGAATCCGAAAACCTTACAATAATTTATCACCAGCGTCCTCCGACAGGCAGCTACAAGGGCATATCTACCTATACCGATCCTATAGAAAGGGAATACAGGGAAACAACCCTGTACACAGCCGGTGCAGAAAGGTTTGATCCCTGTTGTTCCGACGCTGCAGACAAATATAGAACTGCTTATGTGGACCTCAGAACAATCCAAAGCGCTTTCTGGGCTTACCCTGACAGGAAGTATCTTGCACAGCGTGCTGTCAACTGTGATATCCCACCCTGGCTGCACAGGGTGATGGCCGAAGAAGTGCTGGCAATGCTTGATGCTGTTGAAAAGGACAACCCCACTTTCAACTACTCTCTCCTTGAATCCCCTGGCCAAGACCCTACAGACCTTCAGGTGAAAACTGCCGAAAAACTCATTCTTGACCTCAAAGCAAGCCGGGAAGCCTATGTAAACAAAAAGCAACACCTCACCCATGCCGGGAAGATGTACAGTTCAAGCGATTCTGCCCGATACATTGCAAGAAACGAAGCCTATAACAGGCTGCTTAAAGACATCGAACAAAAAAACAAAAAACTGGATACCAACCTTAACTCCTACATCCTCAAAGCCCTTGAGAAAAAAGGCCTCAGTACCGGTGCGTTTGATAGTGTAACCTCAGGTCCCATGACCCTTTTCGACAACCCTGCAATAGATAGGGCCGCCTCTGCTCTTGGAAAGGATATGGGCATTATCTCCACAATGACAGTAACAGGCCAGCCCGAAAGCAAATACAACTGGACTGAAAACCTGACCCTCATAGTTGACCAGAAGCCGAACTATCTCTATCACGACCCGGACTTCGACCTCAGGGGAGAATACGAATGGGGTGACTCTATGGGAGGGAAAACAATCTACCCCCTCGGTGTCCGGAACACCTGCATTTTCACAACCAACATTTCCGAAGAAATTGCAGACGCCATCTCCTCAAGCGGTGAATACGTAAAGACCGAAACCTCCAAGCAGATCAGCCAGAGCATTTCCACCCTGAACACAGAAGTTAACCTGCTGGAGCAGAACCTCAGCGAACAGGGAGTTTCTTTAGACACAGCCCGCCTTAATACGGAAGTCCACAACCTGAAACTGGTCTATGCACGGGAAATGAGACTTCAGATCACTGACAAGGTAGCCGGTGAAGTAAGTTCAAACCCTGTTATTTCCGGCTGGATCAAAAAAGACCGTGTCCGTGCAGTTACAGCTGGTTATCTTAACAGCCTCTCCGATGAAGAATTAATTGAAAAATCTACTACAGACCAGCTCGCAACCGAACTTGCCGTCATCGTGAAAACAGAAATTCGGAATTCAAACCCTTCGGTTGGGCCCGATGAACTTGAAGCCACTTTGAACAGAGTTGACACAGACGTCAGAATGGGTGTTGCAAATGGGATCTGTGCAGTCACAGCAAGTAAGGGGGAGGCTCTTGATATTTTTTTTGGGATTATTGATGGTGAGCTGAAAAATCTGGCAGACGAGACCGTTGATAGGTATTCGGGGGAGGTGGCAGATAAGGTCACAAAAAGGCTTGATAGGACGATGGCAGCTGTTCCGTGCGGGTTACCTGTATTACCTCCGCATTGGATTTTTACGGTTAATGTTTGGACATATGAGGTGAAGGGAGAGTACGAAATGTTTACTATTAACGATAATGATAATGAAGTGATTCCTAAACCTTATTTTGGTCACAAAGGGCAGATGTATGTGAGAAAATACTCCGAAATTTATGATCCGATAAAAACTGATGAACAAGGATATAATCTGAAATTAGGAACCAATACTCCAATTAAGTTCAAATTTTCAGGATATGCTGCTACAGTTGTTGGCCCTGGTGTAAAAGGGGTTGGGGATAAAGAAGGTGGTATATCTGAGCAATCAGTTGGATATGAAAACCTGACGATAAAGTACGGAGAATAATAATGAGACTAAGAAACATAGCTTTTGGAATAATTCTCAGTTTTATATTCTTTCAAAGTAATGCCACTGCACTAAGTGAGTATGGAAAAATGGACGTATACTTTAACGATCAAATTTTGCCAGGCGAAATGGTTGCAACACCTATATTAAAGGTCGGGGAGCCTTTTAACATAAAAGTAAACATTACAGTCTATCAAGAATATAAGGTGTCTGGACAAATATCAGAGATCGGAAGTGGCGATTTTGAAGTGATTGAGGGTCCTTCCCAAATGGGTAGATATTCTAGTGTTAATTTAAAACCAAACGAATCTCATATTTTTGAATGGACTGTTAAACCAACTGAAGGATGGGCAGGTGGCTCGCTTCCTATCAACTTCCATTATTCTTTCCTCGAAAAAGGAAACCCAGAGCCGATTCTGAATAGTGGTTTCACGGTCGCCTACTGTACCATCTCAAACGAATACTATAAAGGCGAAATCCCCACTTCTGAAAACCATCCCGTTTCAGAAACTGAACCTTCTTCCACATCCACAGCCACGCCAGCTTTCAGTTTAATAACAGCTATTTCGGCACTTGTGCTTGTATTTTTCAGATTCTCTCGCCAGTAAATACTGTGACGGGAGATGAAATTTATTTTTAATCCGATTAGCTCAAGTTATTCTAATACCGAGTAGATCACATTTCACCTAACAGGATAATCTGCTACAATCATTGGATCTAGAACAAAGGGAGTTGGAGATTAAACAGGAGTTAGAATTGAAAAATCAATAATATATTGTGCTCTTTTAACAGAGCTTTGGGGGTAATCATGAGACAAAAGGTAACAATAATCGGGATAGGTTTAATTTTATTTACGAACTTAGCGTCTGCATATAATCCTTATGGAGAAGTTTATGAATACGACCTTTATTTCAACGGCAAAATCTTAGATACTACAGAAGTCCCAAAACCTATATTAAAAATAGATGAACCATTATTCACAGTAAGGATTGATTTTAAGATATATATAAAAAATCTGAATTGTCTGTAATGCTAAGTGAGATAGAAAAGAATAATTTTTATGTGATAAATAGTTCAACCTAAAGAATGAATATATATACCGGGGATGTTGTAGAGGAGAAATCCACTAAATCATATGAATGGATAGTTGCCCCAACCGAAAATTGGGCCGGTGGAGTCTTATCAATAGATTTAGTATACCAGATAAATGATTTTGAAACGGGAAATATTTTAGTTAACAGCGGGTTCACCATTGCTTACCCATATATAAGCACCGAATACTACGAAGGCCAATCTCCTGCCTCAACATCACCAGAAACTACAACTTTCCCTGAATTAACTCCCGCCTTCACAGCTATAGGCACTCTCCTTTCACTGGTAATGATCCTTACAGTATTCCGCCGCTAAATATTTCCCCGGCACTCGGAATCCTTAATAAGTTTTATTGTTGGAGCAAACTGAATACCTTATTTCGTCGTTTTTATTTTCATCCTCTTTTTTTAACAATCACAACTGCTAATAAAAGAGCATTGATTATTAAATCAAAGTTTATAGGTGCTTGTTTAATTTCGGTCTGATTTCTGGGGTATTTTTCCGTTGTCTTTTAATGGAAGGTAATCCCATCCGTCATACTCTACGTCATACCCTTCGTCGCAAATCCCATCACCATTTAAATCTGGCAGTTCGTGACTTATCCCATTTCCATCGTTATCTAACCAGCAATTTCCGGCGATATCGGATTCGCCAATTATGTTTTTCCCGGGTGTTTTGCTCACGTTCCAAGTATTACGGCCATCGCCCCATGCAATATTTTTTGGATTTCTAAAATAATTATTATAGATTAGATTTGAATAAGCGCTCGCAAACTCTATCCCATATTTATTATCCATAATCACATTACTACTGATGTTGTTATGTTTTGAATCATAGATATTGATTCCCTGTCCATTTTCAAGAATCCAGTTATTGACAATTACATTATTATCTGCCCAGCTTATAGAAATACCATCATTTTCATTTCCTTGTATCAAATTGTCGTATACCGAACTATAATCTGAATCATGAATCAAGGTAATCCCGTTCCAGTTCTCAGATAAGTTGTTTTCGTGGTATACGTTACCAATTTCGCAGTAATCTTCCCATATTGCACCACCAGATTTTGTAATCGTGTTTCTTCGAATTAAATTGTTTCCTGCTAAATATAGGTCGATTCCTTTTCCACCTTTCTTGCCTTCCATATAGTTATCTTCAATTGTACAGTTGTAAGACCTTATGATTGTAATCCCTTTCTTACACCCAATAAATATATTATTTTTAACAGTAATATTTTCATTATCCATAATAACTATACCATAATCTTGGCCAAGTTTGTAGTAAGAAGCGATAGTAATTCCTTTAAATACAGTATTGTTAGCATCGATCTCTACTGCAACAACATCTGGAAGAGGAGCTTTTATTGTCACATCTGTTGGATCTCCGGTTTTAGAAATTATAGTCAAAGGTTTGTCAATGACCAAATTTTCAATATATACTCCAGATAAGATAATTATGTTGTCTCCATTCGATGATTCGTTAATTGCAGCCTGTATAGATGTATATTTCTCAGAACCATTAACATCAACAGTTATATCCCCGGCACAAGCAGTAGGTATACTTGCGGGTATAGCTATCACCAACAAGGCTAAAAAGAAAAATTTCGTTGTCGACTCTATCAATTTTCCTACCATGTTTATTGAAATGTCGAATAAACTAATAAATGTAATGAAGAAAAATATCTTCAAAAATATTCGTTGACATATATTTTATATTTTGAACTTAAAGTACAGGCAATGACAATATTTCATTTAATCCACTTTCCGCAGTAGTTTTTCGAAAATAAATATTTTCACAATAGCTTTTCAAAACGTATTTACTGCATCCACGCCAGCCTTTACACTAGCCGGCGCAATTTCAGTTTTTGCATTGGCTTTTGCTCTTTATCGCAGGTGAAAATCCTGCTTGAGCTTATTTTTGAGCTTATCCTATACATATTCTAAAAATACGAAATTCAAAAAAGTAAGTTTTGAGTTATAGGATAAGCTCGCCTTTTGGAAATTATCTAAACGCGGTAAACTTCTCTTTTACTGCACCACATACTGGGCATCTATCCGGTGCCTCTCCTTCGAGAGTATATCCACATACCTCGCAAATCTGGACAGGGCCGAGTTCAACATCTTTTCCTGCATTAACCGATTCGAATGCTTTTTCAAAAAGCTGTTTGTGCAGTTTTTCAGTAGCATACGACCATTCAAAACTTCTCTGCGCGATTTTTTCTCCTTGGAATTTTGCTACCTCTATGTATACGGGATACATTTCTTCAATTTCAAATGTCTCGCCGTCGATTGCTAGTTGAAGGTTTTTAATTGTGTCCCCTGGACCAAAAGCTGCCATGCTGTTTGCGACAAATCCCCCATTGAGATGTTTTAATGCTTTGTAATGGTCTCCTGCATGAACGTATTCAGCATGAGAGATTGCGCGGAATAGGCGGGCTACATTTGTGAATTTTTCTTTTTCAGCCTGGTTTGCAAAATGCAAATACCTCATATGTGCCTGGCTTTCCCCACCAAATGCATTGATAAGATGCTGTTCTGTCATCTTTTTCATTTAAAAAACCCCTTTTCAATAAAATTCGATAATTCAATAGCTTCAGACTTACGCATTCATCCTGTTATTTTTCTATTCAATTGTGTAAGTCCGAGTTTGTCTCTTATTTGAGTTTAAGAGAATAAAAGTCTTTTTGGTTCGGGAAGAGGCTTAGAACAGCTTTTTTAGGTAGCTGTCTGAGATCGGAAACGCACTTTAATGAGCTGATCTAGGCAAGAATCTGGAGTTATGGGTGGATATTCAATGATGAGTTTTCAACTGGGTTTTTAATATACCTCAAATCCACTTTTCGATCAGGCTCTATTTTCGATGATGTGATAATTGCAATTCGAGTTTAAAAGTTAAAAATTTAGGTATGGTAAAGGGCAAAATTATATGATATTTGAGCCCCTCCGGGTTCCCACGGAGTGTTTGAGTCTGCCAGGCATCTTTTTAGTCTCTTTACCTTTTTATCGCCTTCATTTTTTTATAATTATTAATTATACGGAAATTTTATTCTATTTGACTTATATATTTATCAGATATATGCATATACGCTTACAAGCAATTGAAATTCAAATCTATTTATCTAAAAATTAAAAGCACTTAACCCGAATAACCTAACAAATCGATTGCTGTGGATGTTATACAACTGAAGTACAGGGATTTGAAATGTCAGTCTTGTGACTGGATATTATAATACTAGTACTGCGATTTCGAAATATTCACAAACCTAGACTTTTGAGTCTGCCTACATATCACGAATCTACTACAAAATAAAGGATTTATTTTTGGAATCGATGCACTAGATTAAATCAGGTAAAGGTTTGGAGAGTAGCAAATGGGAAAACAAAAATTTGGAAGCAAAGGAAAGATATTGGGCGTTTTCTTGTTAGTCCTCTTTATAGCTTCATTAGCAGCTGCGCCAGTAAGTGCAGCTTTCTCGACAAAATATGGGAACGAAAAATCTGACAGCTATGATCGCGGATACAGAGAAGGATACCATATAGGGTACGGTGATGGATTTAAAGATGGAATAGCTGGTAAAGATCCAAAGGTATTCATTATGATCTACTATGGGCCAGATTCTGGATATGATGGCGGATATTTTAACGGATATAAAGCCGGATACGGTGAGGGATATACTGCCGGAAAGAAACTCTATACTTCCTTCCCTAAATGAACATAGTCATGGTCTCCCAGGGGATGATAATTTGTACACAAGCAAAAAGAAGTAAGAAAGCAGGATCTACATGGTTGAAGCATTGAACCGGACACATTAGGCACTATAATCAAATTCTTGTCTTGGATACTCTGAAATTCCGTACTACTATTTTTCTTCAACTGTATAACTCCTAATTCATTTTTCATTTGTTAGAGAATAAATGTCTTTTTGGTTCGGAGAACGTCTGGATGTACCAGTGAAACTCTGATTTTAGAGGTTAGCTACTTGAAAAAACCAGTAAATTTACTCGAATTCTGCCATTAATGGCATGTGATCACTTAAAGCGATCCAGTCTTCATATTTACCAATAGAAAATTCTTTAGTGCAATTTATGATGTCCGTTGATGCAAATATATAATCAATATGATAAGGAGTTTTTCTGTTTTTCCTGAAGTATAAGGTTGGTTCTTTCTCATGACCAAAACTTATATTTGCAGATTTATGGTACGCGCTATGTATCTCAAGTTGTTTTAAAAAGTGAATTACATTGGTGAGTGTTCCGTAAAGAGGATAGTCAGGTTTTCTATCCCAGATAACGTTCCAGTTGAAGTCTCCTGCAATAATTACTGGAGATTTGAGCATATCTTTATAATAATTCAACGATTTCCAAACCTCTCCTATATATCTTCTTTTAGGATCTTCTTTATTATTCTGTGACCATATTGCGATAAGGTTTGTAGCTTTTGGATTGGTCATTTTAATCGGGAGAACATATCTATATTCTTCACAATAGGATTCATGTAAAGAAATTTCTATGTCGTTGAAACTGAAAACCCCTAAGCCTTTGTTTTTATTATCCCCGATCCACAAAACATTCGAATAAAAGTCATCAGTAAATTTGCCCGGATGTTCGCATTCCGGAACAATCAGTAAATCTGGATTGTATGGAAGAATTTTCTCATACTTTTTCCTGAATGCCATATTACAATTCCAGGTTACAATTCTCATTTTGACACCATTAATATGATGATATCTAATGTTGATACGTTTTCAATGTGATGATTCTTCAGTGCATGCTCATTTTTCAGATCTTGTGACATTTTTTGATTGATACTATTAAAAAGTAGATGATTTGTCTCTCTATTTTTTCCGGCGTGGTTGATGATTTCTCTCTGATTTCTCAAAGCATATCGGTTTCAGCCGTTCGTTTAAGGTTAATGCAATTCTCCTCGGGGATTACCACAAATACGAAAAAATAAAGGTAGGGGAAACCTGGGTCACATACCCGGGCAGTACCGAACGCAACAGTGCGTCCGAAAATGAGACCCGTTCTTACAATATCATCACTCTTTTCGGGGAAGGGCTGGAAATCAGCAGGAGGACTATTCCTACCCGCAATTTCCTTCTCATTATGGCAAAAATCGACGGGGAAATTCAGTTAACCTCAGAGATTTGTCACTCAGTTAACTCCAGTGATCCTGTCATTCTCGGTAACTCGTCAACTCCAGTAGTAAGATGTTCTTTCGAAAAAAACATCTCTTTGTCTGATATGAAAATAATGGCAGCAACGATAGTAACAACCACAGTTTCAATGCACTTTGCAAATTGAGTCATTTGCAGAGCTTCCTGCGAGAAATTGATGCAAATGTGAATGAGAATCGCTGCCAGAACACTTTTTCCGTTTTTTATGTAGATCCAGCTGATAATCACTCCCATAGGGATAATGCTGACAAAAAAATTCACCGCATACCAGATGTTTTCGTGGAAAATCTCGTACTGGTAAAAGTGATTGACAAAGATCAGCGGGAAGTGCCAGAGCGACCAGAGTATACTGAAAACAATCGATGCCGTAAAGAAAGTGTGCCGGCTTTGCAGACTTTCAAAGCCGTATCCTCTCCATCCAAGCTCTTCAAAAATTGAAGCCAGGATAAGAGTAAGAAACGCAGGGACAAACCCTGATGAAAAAGAGTAATTTTCAGCAAATTGAAATTGAGAAGTCGATCCACCAAATGGAAGAGAAAGAAAGATAGATACCAGAACAGTGAGTGGCATTATTAAAAAAAATGCCAGTAGCACTTTTGGGTTTATTAACCTGAGATTGATAAACCTGTTGATAAAATCCTTTTTTAAATCCGAATTTTTAGATGTAAATATCATAAATAATGCAATAAGAAAAGGCGTCATCATTCCAAGTAACATTAATAATATATACAGTCCGCTATCATCATGAAAACTTAAATATGCCCCTGAAAACCAGAGAGCATAGGTTATAATAAAAATGGTAATATAATAGGCTCCGGGTTTGTACCTGTAGTTAGGAATCATCTTTCTCCCACCTTTTAATTACTATGACTATTTCTGATTTTTTGCTATTCACCCCTATTTTTGCAGTCAAAAGTAATAAATTTGTTCTTAATTTTTGGCAGTGTGCCTAATTTTCTGTATTCTGTTAAAAAGGTGACAAATTATAATCGTAATTTATATTATTTCTGACATATATGCTTTTTTATTTGAATTCGTGATTTTTTATAAAAAGAGTAGATTTAAATCATGAGTAACCACTCCAACGCGTTAATCGAAATGATTAAGAATAATGTTCAGGCTTCGCTGAATTAACATGAGCTCTTAGCCACGAGTCTGTGGAAATGAGTTAAATACTAATATACAAATCCTTATAGCGTTAAAACCAGAGACTGATATTCATGGTTCAGGAAACAAGGATACTCCACACAGCAGACACGCACCTGGGATACCGGCAGTACCACAGCGAGGTACGTAGGCAGGACTTTTTTAAGGCTTTTGAGGTAGTCATTCAGGATGCGGTTGACATGCAGGTTGATGCTGTCGTGCATGCGGGAGACCTTTTTGATTCAAGAAACCCGACCCTTGAAGACCTCCTTGAGACGATGAACCTCCTGTTCCGGTTGAAGGCTGCAAACATACCTTTTTTTGGAATTGTCGGGAACCACGAGAGCAAGCAAAATATCCAGTGGCTGGACCTCTTTGAGGAAATGGGGCTTGCAGCAAGGCTCGGGAAAACACCGCAGCTGGTAGGGGGAGGAGGCACGGCAATTTACGGGATTGACAGCGTCCCGAAGTCAAAGATTCCTCTTTACGATTATTCAGGGTTTGAAGTTCCGGAATCCCTGCCGGAAAACTGCAGGAAGCTGCTTGTAATGCATCAGATCGTGCAGCCTTTCCCGTATGCGGACTGGGACTGCACCGGGGTGCTTGAAAACCTTCCTTTTAAGGTTGATGCAATTCTTCTCGGGGACTACCACAAATATGAAAAGATAAAGGTAGGGGAGACCTGGGCTACATACTCGGGCAGCACAGAGCGTAATAGTGCATCTGAAAGCGAGCCCCGTTCTTACAATATTATCACTCTTTCCGGGGAAGGGCTGGAAATAAGCAGAAGAACTATCCCTACCCGAAATTTCCTGTTCATTACGGCAAAACTTGACGGGGAAGAAAAGCCATACGAACAGATTTTTTCTGCCGTAAACGAGCACCTTGAAGAGCTACCGGAGTCGGTGGTGTTCCTGGATATTTCAGGAGATTCAGGTCCAGTCCTCTCCTTCAGCGAGATCGAAGAATACCTGTTAAGCAAAGGAGCCCTCGTGGCAAAGGTTAACGACCTCAGGGTAAAAGAGGGTCTCCTCCCCGAGGAAGTTATCAAAGTTGCATTTTCTGATCCCGACCATGCAGTTGCCGAAGAGATCCGCAGGATGAGCTTGAACGACGGCGGGCTGATAGTCGATGAGATTATCCGGAGCCCGGACGTGTCAAGGTCAAGGGTGGACGAAGAAACAGAGAACCGGCTCTCGGGATTGATTGAAGCACTGGATTTCAAAGACCCGGATTTCAAGATAGAGATCCCTGTCAGTCCTATTGTTCCTATCGTTCCCATTATTCCTACCTTTCCTGTCAGTCCTGACAGCTCTGCGAGCCCTTCAGGTCCCATCGGGATTGGGGAGCCTGAAGAATTCAAACCTGAAGGTGTTGCTGGACAGGTTAAAAGACAGGTTGAAAATCTCGAACTTGCAGGAAGGGCTGACTTTGCGACAATTGCCGGAAAATCTGAGATCCTGAGGGCTTTTGCAAGAATTGAAAGCTCTGAATCTCTCAATAATAGTTTTGAAGACCCTGACGAAGTTTCTGAAATTCCTGATAAGGTTCATGAAACTCTCGCTAAAACCCCTGAATCATTTAATGAGAGCCTTGAATCTCTTCATGTACCCGTAACATACGGAAGTGCCGAATCCTCTGAAACTGCCGGGTTATATGAAAATGCTGGACCCGCAGAGGCACATGTAGAAACCGAAATTCCCGAAGTCGTTCCTGGTCCAGAAGTTGATTCTGGAGTTACTATTAGTCCCTTGGTCAGTTTCCAGGATGAAGAACCCTCTTCATCTGAAACTCTGGAGGAAACTCCCGGAACCCTTACAGAAATTCCTGGAGAAATTCCTGGGGAAGATAGAGAAGAAAGAACCGAGTTCGGGACAGACGCCGGAAATAAAATAGAGATAGAGGCTGGGAATCTATCCGGGTTCGGAATAGAAATCAGTCCCGAAAAAGACGGAAGGGACAAAATCGGAAAGCTTCCGGATGAAAAATCTGCGAATGAAAAACCTGTGGATGAAAAGTCTGTGGATGAAAAGTCTGTGGATGAAAAGTCTGTGGATGAAAAGTCTGTGGATGAAAAGTCTGTGGATGAAATACCCCCGAATGAAAAACCATCCCAGGTTCCGGATAGAATCGTAAAACCGGTAAAGCAGAGCCAGAAAAGAGGAAAAGAAAAGCCTGCTGTGCCCAGACAGTATAACCTTGGTGATTACCTTTGAAGCTGAAAAACCTGTACATAGAAAATATCCGGAGCTACAAAAAGCTGGACTTTGCTTTCGAAGATGGAGTGACAGTTATTTCCGGGGTAAACGGGAGCGGGAAATCAAGCCTGCTCGAAGCCTGCTTCATGGGGCTTTTCGGGAGCAAGATCCTTTCAAAGGACTTTGTACTTGCGGATATGATTTTCAAAGGGGCTGAGAGTGCAAAAATCAACCTGGGCTTTGAACATCTCGGGAAGGAGTATCTCCTTGAGCAGGCTTTCAGGTACTCTGCGAAAAGTGAAAATGCTTCAAGTTCAAGGTGCGTGCTCTATGCGGACGGGGAGAATATTGTTGACCAAGCGACCCGAACCTATGAAGAGGTATGTGCCCTCTTGAACATGGATGAAGAAGCGTACAGGAACTGCGCGTATATCCGGCAGGGAGAAATTGACGTTCTTATCAATGCAAAGCCAAAGGATAGGCAGCGCATGATTGATGACCTGTTGCAGCTAGGAAAGCTTGAGGAGTATCGCGAAAGAGCCGGCTATGCGAAGACGGCTGTCCGAAGGCTTGAGAGGGATGCAAAAAACAGCCTTTCGGGCGTGAAAGCCGAAATCGAAGGAATTGAAAGCACTGAACCCTTTGCCTCACTTAACAGGCTCAGGCAAAAGGTGAAAGATGCTGACGTTGCCTTGGATAGTCTTAATGACAAAAAAGAATTTGCAGCTGCTCGTAAAGGAGAACTTGACCTCAGAATTGCAGACTACAGGGAACGCCTGCAGGAAATTGAGGCTTTGAAACAGGCTATCTTTAAGGCTCAGGAAGATAAGGCAGGCTGTTTTAAGGAAAAGGAAGTCTTTTCAGGGGAAGCCCAGGGGTACAGGCATGTTTTGCTTGAACTCGGGGAAGAAAACACTGGCTTGAGAGATGAGTGCTGCTTTGGAGGCCTCGAAATTGAACCTCTGCTTTTGCGCCAGGAAAAAGAGGAGTCCTCTTCAAGGGAAAAGGTAAACTCTGCATCAAAAGAACTTGCCCTTCTCCTGAAAGAAGAAGAAACCAGCGTACATGCTTTAAACGAGCTTGAAAAAGAAAGGATTGAAGCTGAACATACTCTGCTTGAGTGCAGGGCCAGTATCGGGGCTGCAAATAAGGAAATTGAAGGGTACAGGGAAAATATAAGGAAGCTCGAAGAGGAAAATAAAGGACTGAAAGAAAAAGCGGGCTTTAAAACAGGCTTAAGTGAAGACCCTGGGGCTATTGATGAAATCGCTTCGGTTATAAAAGGGCTTGAAGAAAAAGAAAGTCTTCTCAGGGACCGGAAAAATGAGGTTTCGGCAAAGCTTGGTCTCTCCCTTCAGGAAAAAGAAACCGGAGACTCAAACCTGCTTGAGCTTGAAAAGGAACTGCAAAACTGCAGGGCTGCATTCCGGAAAGGAAGCACAGAAATCGAGGTTCTTGAAAATGAACTCAGAGACAACTCAAAATCAGTACTGGATATCCGGGAGCAAAAGTCCGGGGTTTTATCCGAACTGAAAGGGCTTGGCTTTACCGGAGGCCAGCTCGATAATCTGGAAGATTTTAGCGAGATTCTGCTGGAAAACAAAAACAGGTTGCATGGGCGGGAAAAAGAGCTTGAGGCTACTTTAAGGGAAATTGAAAACATCCTCCGGAAAAACAGGGAACTGCTTGCCGAAGGGAAATGCCCTACCTGCGGGCAGGAACTTAAAGGGTCAGAAATCGCGTGCACGGCAGAAGAATGCGAAGAGAAAAAAGGAAAGCTTGCTTCGGAACTTGCAGAAATAAAGCTTCAACATGCTGAACTTGAGAAAAAACTCACTCGACTCAAGGATGCAAAGAAGCTGGAAAAGCAGATTTCGGATTATGACATTGAAATTGAAAAGCTCACGGAGAAGGCAAAAGCTTCCGGGAAACTGATAGAGACCCATAGAGCCCGGATAGAGGAAGACTCCCTGAAGCTTGAGAGCCTTAATAGACGGAAACAGGAAATTGAAGCCTCACTTAGTCAGCTTCTTTCGGACACTAAAGCCCTGCAGGACCAGGAAAGGGCGGCTCAAAACGCTCACAGTGAAAGTGAAAAGGCTCTCCATGAGGCAAAAGCTTTTGAAAGAAAGCTTGCCGAAAATGTCTCTGAAATCGAAGCCCTGAACGGAAGAATCCGGACTTCCCTTGCTCTGATCGAAAATTACGGGCAAAGGCTTGGAGAGATCAATCAAAAATTAAAAGTGTTTGCAGAAAAGGAAACTTTGTCAAAAGAAAAACTTGAAGCTCTCGAACTTGGTCTCGAAGCCGTGCGGAAAAAAGAAAATGAGGCAAAAAAAGCCCATGCCGAAAGTGAAAGGCTTCTCGGGCAGGCAAAAAAACTTCAGGCTAACCTGCTCCGCATGGAAAATACCAGGCATAAAATCTCCGAGCTTGAGACTGCTATACGAAATCTGGCAGAAAAGGTAGGTTTCTTTGACCGCGATATCCTTGAACGCAGCGAGAGGATAAAGCAGCTGGAAGATAAACTGGAAGGAAACAGGCTTGAAGAACTCCAGCAGAAGCGCTCTCAGTTTGAACAGGCTCAGGTAAAAATTGCAGAGAATATCCGGGATGTAACTGTCGAAAAAGATGCTTTACTTAAAGAAATCGGCATGACTGAAAACAGCTTAAAGCGCCTCAGAGAACTCAAAGAAGAGCTGAGGGCTCTTGAAAACAAACGGCTGTATCTTGAAGCCGTATACGGAAATGCCGAAGAGCTTGAAAATACTTATCTGCGCGTCCGGGCTGATATGCGGGCAAGGAATATAGGTGCCCTCTCCGTCCTCTTAAATGAGATGTTCGGCTTCATGTATACAAACAACGCTTATTCACATATCGAGCTTGATCCGGAATACAACCTGACTGTTTACAGAAAAGACGGCACCCCTCTCGAGCCCAAACTCCTGAGCGGAGGCGAGCGTGCAATCTTCAACCTTGTCCTGCGCTGTGCAATCTACAGGCTCCTCGCACTTGGCTTTGGCGGAGACAGGGCAGAAGGGCTTCCTCCAATGATCCTTGATGAACCCACAGTTTTTCTGGACCGCGGGCACATCAGGCAGCTTTTGAAACTCATAGATATGATGCGAAGCATTGGAGTCGGTCAAATCATAGTGGTTTCTCACGATGACTCTCTTATCGATTCTGCAGACCATGTTTTCCAGGTAGAAAAAGACCCTCTTACCAATATGTCTTCAATCTTAAGGCTTTAAAAAAAACTTTCTTGCACGGTAAAGGAAAGTCCTGCGCAGTATGGAACGTATTAAAAGGCAAAGTAAAATTAAAATTAAATAGCAGAAAAAAATAAGTTTAACGGGAATATTTATCCCATTTTCTTTAAAGCAGGTAAAACGTCTTTTCCATAACCCTCGATAAAAGCTACCTGGTCCTGTGCTGCCGAGTGAAAGTATAGATGTGTAAAACCTGCATCAATATACTGTTTTGCAAATTCTATGTGCTTTTCCGGGTCATCTGATATGAGGACTGATTTCTGAATAATATCCTTACCAACTACTTTGCCGTTCTGCACAGACATGGTAGGAGTATAGATTTTATTCAGGAAAAGGGCAGGTATTAAAGCTCCTGCCCAGTATTTTTTGAAGCTCTCAACCGCTTTTTCGAGATCTCCGGTATAATCTACAAAAAGTTCTATAGCTTTTGGCATCTTTTCAAAGTCTTTGCCGGCATCAGTGGCCCCTCTTCTGACCTCAGAAAGCATCTGTTCATATTCCGGCATCTCCAGAGCTCCTCCTACGGTCATAAGCCCGTCCCCGTAATATCCGGCAAGGTAGGCGCTTTCCGGAACAAGGGACGAAATATATATGGGAATCTCATTTTTGGGCAGGGTATACAGTTTAGCCTGCTTCATGCGGTAATAGCACCCTTCGAAATCTATCTTTTCTCCGGTCCAGAGGCTGCGGATAAGTTGTATGGCTTCAATCATCATTGCCTGGCGCTCTCTAAAAGTCGGCCATTCGTAGGTCACCGGGTATTCATTGAGCGCTTCCCCGGTCCCTACTCCTAGATAGGTTCTGCCTCCAGCCAGAGAAGAGACAGTTGCCGCTGCCTGCGCAATGATAGCCGGATTATAGCGCAAAATTGGGCATGTGACCCCCGGACCCAGTTCAATGGTCTCTGTCCTTGCAGCTGCGGCTCCAAGCCAGCTCCAGGTAAAACATGCCTGTCCCTCCTCGCTCCAGGGATGGAAATGGTCACTAACATCTATACTTTCAAACCCATTTTTCTCGGCTGCGATCACCTGTTCCAGCATCTCTAAAGGTGGAAACTGTTCAGGTCCAATTTTACATCCTATCTTAAGCATATTTGCCCCCCGTATTCCAGTTATATATTGGATAATTATATTTTCGTGTTAATACAATCTGGTCTTGACGCTCTTTACGATATATCTAATAAAAACAGTATTGGATGAAGCAAAAATGAATCCTGTATGATATGCCAGGATAATTGTATTTATAATCTCGAAGTTAAAAAGCGAAAAGAAATAAAGATACAGGTCGGGAAAAAATGTGAAAAAACATAAGATAACAAAAATAAAAACGGAGCTTGAAAGGAGTACTTTTAATACATTATTTTACTCTGTTATTTGTACCGTTAAATACTTTTGACTCCTTGGAGTTTTTAGCTGCTTTTACTTATCGATTTATTTTTGCTTTAATTTTTCGCATCTTGCTGGCCTTTCTCTTTTTTGTCTAAAAGACCGCTCTACCGCGTCGAGCGTGATAAAAACCGTTTGGTATAGTGAATGACGTTGCAAAGAGTAGAGATATTGTAATTCAGTTTTCTTGAGTAAAGTTCACTGCTATAAGCCATAAATTAGTCCTCTTGAGCGAAGCGAAGCGGAGCGAAAAGGACCGCGTACTCCCGAGGCGCAACTCGGGTGGCGCAACTCGGGTGGCGCAACTCGGGTGGCACAACTCGGGCGGGGCAACTCACCAGTATACCAGATAGTTGAACAATTCATCAGTCTGCTCTTTATATTCTCCAAAAAAGCTGTGGTCTTTTATCAGGTAGCCCTCACCTTCGGACGGGAGGTCTTCCAGGTAACCATACCAGTAGACTACCATGCCTTCTCCGAAAATGTCGGCATATTCCCTGAATTGTTTCTTTGCGTAATGTTTGTGCTCAAAATCGTCCCCGAAGAGAGCTTTGCTCTCAATCCACCTGACCATATGGTCCTCTATGGGGATCGGGTCTGAAAGGACAAAGTCCGGAGTCTTGCCGTCTCCCTGGGCCCTAATTTCAGCTTCAGTGCAGTAAGAAATGCTCCTGTCATCCAGCCATTTGCGGATAATCTCTTCTCCCATTTCGCCTTTTTTGCACTGCATCTCATGGGCACGAGGCGAAAAGAAATAGTCCGCGTCAAGGGCTTTTCTGACCTCTTTTCTCAGGCGGCGGCTTTCGATGCAATCGAGGTGCTTGAACAGCCAGTTTATGCTTTTTCGGGACAGCTCACAGTTCTTAAGGATCAAGGAAGCCATGAGTGTTGGAGGAAAAAGTGTATACTCCGCAAGTTCAAGAATAGATCGCCCCTGCTTCCACCTCAAAAAGAGTTCCTTTTCTCTGGAATAAACCTTCCTGTGCTTGAACCTGGTCATTTTCACGACCTTCTGGTTAAGAATGGTAGCAATCATGCCTGCAGGTCTGGTGTATTCCTCTGAGAGGCGGAAAACGTCTCCAAAGTTATGCAGTGAACTGTACATCTTCTGGTATGTCTGGCGGTCCATCCTTAATCATTGCATCCCTATTCTTGCTTTAACATAGAAAATAAAATTGAATAACACGAACGAAAACCTAACGTTTCCAATATGCAGGAGCTTTATTTATTTCATATTTTTATTCATCTTCTTCTATATAAATCTCTAATTATAACTCACATACCCTGCTTTAAGAAGCAAAATCTTAGAAGGCATAATGCCCGGAATCAATCCACGAACCAGGAAAGGTTTCATCAAGCAGGTCCTGCAGGCCTGTTGGAAACTCAGAAAATGAAAAAAACATTTTCTTCTTTTTTGGGCTCTAAACGGTTTTTTTTCAAAACTCCGACCTGTTGTTCTATTCTAAGTTAATTCGATCAATTCCAGGTTAATTTGAGTAATTTTGAACAATTCCGGGTAATGCTAGTTTTCTCTAAATCAATTCTAAGTTAATTCTAGGTTAATTCTAGGTTAATTCTAGGTTAATTCTAAGTTAATTTTAAGTTAATTCTAAGTTAATTTCTAATTATTCAATCAACTTTAGTGGTTTTATTAACTTTAGCTGGCTCTGTTAACCCTAAGTTAACTTGAGGTTAACCCTAAATTAATTTTACCTTCACAAATTAATTTTGAGCATCCTGATTATTTATTTTTCAGGATTGGAAATTTTTTAACTCCAGAACTCCTCTTCGTAATTATCTGGAAGATCAATTTCCATTACTTCGTCAAACTTTTTTCGCTTTTCCCCGTTTTCAGTAGTCTTTCTTGGTTTTTCTTCCCTGCCGGAAGGATAAATATTTTTCTTTTCTTCTCCGTCACAGGATGCAAAGATTGTTGCATGCTTATCTCTGGAAATTATTTTTTCCTGGACTTTTGGTTTTTCCTGAGCCTTTGGCTGCGGCTTTGCATATATAATCGGGTCTTCTTCGACAGGCTCTTTTTTCAGCCTAGCTTCCAGTCTAATGGAAGCTCTCTCAGCCTCGCTGGAAGCCTGTCTCCCGTGCGGCCTTTTTTCTAAATCTTCTTCAGGGCTTCTTTCAGGTTTTGTATCCATGGCTGCTTCGCGGCATCCGAAGAAATATTTCTGGGGGTCTCTTTCCACAGCATGAGAAGGTTTCTCTTCCTTTTTCTCAACAGGCCTGTCCGAAGATCTTTCTAAATGTCTTTCAGGAGACTTCTCTAAATGTCTTTCAGGAGGCCTTTCTAAATGTCTTTCAGGAGGCCTTTCTAAATGTCTTTCGTGAAGCCTTTCTGCCGGTCTGGTAGGTGTCCAGTCTCCTTTTTCAGAGACATTTTTCCATCTGTGCACAGGCTGCCCCTCTAACTTGCGAAAGGTGTCTTCTGCATAAGTGTCTTTTTTACGGCCGTCCTTGCCGGACCTGACTTTACTTGTTGTATTGTAGCCTATAAGGCAGGTAGGTTCCCTTGTTCTCCATTCCAGGCAGAAGAGGTGGCAATCCCGCCCTTTGCATGTCTGGTTTTCATCAAGTGGACAAACTTCTGGAAGGGTCATAATACTAAGAATACGCAGAATATAAAAAATAGTTAACGGTGATAAAATGGAATAAAACGATCAGAGCCCGGAAATGGCATGAATCTTTAAGTTTCTACTTATCCCGGCAAACTGCCAGGCAAGCGGGTTTTTCCGGAGGTCTTCAAGGCTGAGGTTTTCAGGGACAGACCCGGGACTGGAAAAGGAAAGGCGGCAAGTTCTGCGCCCACGCCCTTATCTCCTGCCGTTCCATCTTCCAGGCAAAAAAAGGCAATTATATAGAATTGTCCAGCCCAGGGCAAGCCATAACCTTGCATTCCGTATGAGAAGATGAAGTCCTTTTTACATTATTTTTTTCGTAGTATGCGTTTGTCTGCTACATGTTTATAACGATGATTTAACCATTTAGCATTGTTAATGGCATCCAAATTCATCCTCATAAGCAGGATACTCCTTTCTCGACAGCCGCAGGCTGGCAGGTAGGGGTAGTTGACTGTCTACTGCTTTTATTCTATTACTCAGCGCATAGCATACCTGTTTAATGCCTGCGTATTATACGGATCAGGAAGCAGTGTATCTGGCTGAACAAAAATCCTGTATTCAGGCGAATAATACCTTTCACCGTAGTACATCAGCGACCGTAGTACATCCTGCACCGTAGTATATTAGCCCTGTATCATCATTATTTTCCTGACCTTCGAAACCGTATTTCTCCAGACCGCCTGACCTGAACTGGCCGTATGGGAAGTACTCAGTGCGTTCAACCTCAAGTCCGGTCTCGTCCACCATCAGGGAGGAAGTGCTGCCGAGGTGGTCGAAAAGGTACCACTCAACGCCTTCAGCTGTTTGTCTGGCTATGCGTTCATCATCACGGAAGAAGTAGCTGGTGGATATGTCGTTTTCGATTTAGTAGAACTTGTTGATGTAATAGCTGAATCTCTACTTTTTTTTACGGCGTTATAATAGCTTGCTGTGGGACTTATTGAGAGGATTCGGCTTATTTGATATGTATTGTCTGGGCAGGAAGAGGCTTTGTTTTGTGAATTCTGAAGAGTTTGGGGAGTTATGAGAGAAAAAGGGCAAACTGCTTGTTGCAGCAACTGTGCTCTGCCAGTAAAAAAGAGAATTTAAGTAATTTGGTTTTTTTTAAATGGGTTTTAATAGGCTTTTAACTCAAAGTTGAATTACCTGAAAGTGCTTCTGCAACAAGAGGGGCAACACTCAGTTTACTCTGAGCTTTCTCGAGAGTGTCGGTTGCGATTATATCTTTTACTCCTGCATTGAACAGCCTTAAAGCCGCATTTCTTGTAAGGACAGGGTGCACACAGGCAAGGTGGACATCAATTGCTCCCTGTGCTTTAAGCATTCGGATTGACTCGGCCATTGTTCCGCCGGTTGCGATCATATCATCCACAAGGACAACATGCCTGCCGGTTACATCAAGGTTTTTTGTCTTGATCACAACGGTATCTCCACTGAGCCTTGTTTTCTGAAGATGATCATGGTCAAAACCATATCCGGAAGCCACATTCTTTACAAGAACCCGAGCCCCTTCGTCGGGAGCAACCAGCATGGGATTTTCGAGGCCGAAACTTGCAATGTATGTGCCCATCAGGTTTGCTGCGTCAAGATTCCTGGCAGGGCAGGGGAAGTGTTCAAGTACACTCCTTTCGTGAATATTTATTGTGAAGACCCTGTCAGCGTTAATGCAGCGGGCAATAGCGCGGGCACTTATGGGCTCTCCTGGTTTGAATTTCTTGTCCTGCCTCGCGTAGCCCATGTAAGGAATCACAACATTGATTTCAGCTGCCTCCTCACAGGCATCGATAAGCTGGAGCAGAGCAACAAAGTCAGAATCTGTTGGCGTGCTCTGGATGAGAGTTACTTTTTCGTTTTCTATTTCATCTGCGATTCTAAGGTAAAGTTCCCCGTCAGGGAAGCGGTTAAACTCGCTGAGTACAGGCTCTGTCCCTAGAGCCCTGGCCGTGCGGCTGGCAAGTAATTGTGATGCTGGTCCACCTATAATCTTCAAGATACATACCTCAGTTTGCCGTCTTGATATATCCCATCCTTTAAAAAGCTTATTTTAAATGGACCTTTCTTTTTTCGGCTTTTGCCTCTTCGAAACTTTGCCCTTTGAGCTTTTCAAGTACCCTGATGTTTCTTATCTGTGTATGCGGGTAATTTCCGCTTTCATCCTTTTCGGCAGATTTTACCATATCCCAGACAGTAAGCAGCGCAACCGAAACCCCTGTCAGAGCTTCCATTTCAACTCCGGTTTTCCCTACAGTACGGACCTCCACAACTGCAGAAACCGCATCATCCCCTACCTCTAAATCCACATCTATCCCTGTTATCGGGATCTGATGACACAATGGAATTGTCTCCGGGGTCTTCTTAACAGCAAGCACGGCTGCAACTCTTGCAGTTGAAAATACATTTCCTTTCTCAACGGTTCCTGTCCTTATTTTCTCTATAGTTTCTGCGGAAAGTACGATTTCTCCTGCAGCCCGTGCCAGCCTGGGAACATTATTTTTTTCGCTTATATCGACCATTTTTGCCCTACCGGCTTCAATATGAGTAAACGACTTCTCCACAAAATCACCGCGTTTTTCGTATCTGTCTGGAATTATATATAATTTTTAAGCTCTATATAACTTTTAATTTTGTTTGTGACTTCCGGCCTTTTTGCCCTGAATTGGTTTTTTTGCCCTGAATTGGTTTTTTTGCCCTGAATTGGTTTTTTTGCCCTGAATTGGTTTCTTTGCCCTGAACTTCCGGTTTTTTAATTTATTCCTGTTTAGTCAATCCTGATTTGTTTGCGCTGCGAGTAGTCCTCAATCGTCTGTTGCAGTTTTTCTGCAAGTTCCTCGGCTTCTTCCAGATTGAGTTTTATAACTTCTTCATCTTCCCCGTGAAAAACAGTAATTCTTATTCTTGTCCTTTCGATTTCCACATCTATTTTTCTCTCAAAATCATGTACCATATTTCTTTCCCTCACATTCCGGCATTGAGTGGTTGTTATTCGAATATGGTATGGTTATGTTTGAGTATTATTTGAGTATTGTCTGAACATTGTTTCATATGAATATTTTTTCTTGTCAGATTGCGCTTTTTAGAGCAGCTTTCTATACTCTAATTTTTTACCCTATTCCTGCCTCTTTGATTATTTCAGGAATTTTTTCAATTACATCAGTTGCAAGCAGCGCATTCCCTGCTTTCTCAAAAGCCAGGTCTCCGGCTGCCCCATTGATGAAGGTTGCACAGGCTGCGGCAAGAAACGTTGGGTTTCTGGAAAAAAGAGACCCTGTAATACCTGCCAGAACGTCTCCAGTACCTCCTACGGTCATGCCGGGGTTCCCTGTCCTGTTCAGAAGGGTCTGTTTCCCGTCAGAAATAATGTCTATCTTTCCCTTCAGGATTGTCACCACGCCCTTTTCCTCCGAAAACTCTCTTACAGCTCTTTCGCGAGCTTCAGGGGTTTCGGGAATTTCCATATCCCTTAAGCGCGAAAATTCTCCTGCATGTGGGGTCACTATTATTTCACAGTTTCCTGCAAGGGTCTCGAAGAGGGTACCTGAAAGAGCTGAAAGGGCATCGGCATCGACGACTGCTTTTCTGCAAAAGGGCAGTATCTTTCTTACAGCTTCAAGGGTCTCTGCCGCTCTCCCAAGTCCCATTCCCATTACAACCACATCGTGGGAATTGATTAGATCAGGCAGGATAGACAGGTCTTCAGGGCAGAGTATATTTGAAGAGAGTTTCCGGACAATAATGTCAGGGGAATAGGATGCTATTATTCCGGCTACAGACTCAGGCACTGCTGTTGTTACCAGGTCTGCCCCTGCCCTCAGGGCTGCAAGGGCTGCAAGTGCAGGCGCTCCGGAGTAAGGGCCTCCCCCTATTATAAGGATCCTTCCAGCATTTCCTTTGTGCGCTTCAGGCTTCCTCTTTTGCAGCATCTGCAGGTCACCGGGACCCACATAACGTTCCGCATCCGCGCAGATCCCGATTTCTGCAATCCTTACCGTACCTGTATACTGTTTAGCCTGCTCTCCCAGGAGCCCTGCTTTCATGCGGTGGAAGGTTACCGTAAGGTCTGCATATACAGCTTTTTCAAAATCTTCTCCATCAGGGTCAAGCCCGGACGGGATATCCACGGCAATTATGGTTTTTCCGGCTTTTCCTTCCCTGTTTATAAGGTCAATTGCAGTTGATTCGGGCTCTTTTATTTTTCCTTTGACACCTGTGCCGAAAACAGCATCCACAAGCAGGTCGGCTTCTGAAAACCATTCACAAGCTGCAAGCTGGCTTGAATCTCTTATCTCAAATGTCTGCACCCTGCTGAACCTCAACAGAGAGAAGTTATGAAAAGCTTCTTCAGTCCCTATATCCCGGGCTTTTCCAAGCAGGATTACCTTTACAATGTATCCGGGAATGCCTGTAAGGTGCCTGGCAGCAACAAAAGCATCGCCTCCGTTATTTCCCCTGCCTGCCACAAACAGTACCTTCCCGCTCCCAAGCTTTTCCTTTATACTCTGTGCAATAGACGCGCCCGCATTTTCCATTAGCTGGAGCGGGGCCAGCCCCATATATGCACAGTTTGTATCTATCGCCTTCATTCGTAAAGAGCTGATATATTTCATGCTGTTGCCTGCAGGTCTTTTTATCTATTCCTTTACATAGTTTTGATTGTAAGTTTGAATCCTCAGTATACCGAAAACTGGAATGCCTCCCAGATATCTTTCCGGCTGTTTTCCTCATATATTTTTCTCATACATTTTTTTCTACATTTTTTTCCATCTTTTTTCTCATACATTTTTTTCCACATTTTTCTCCAGGTATTCTTGCCTGAGCTTACTTGCTGTTTTTATACTGAAGCAACTCATTCTGAGGAAAACTTATCTGTTCTCAATCTATTCTTATTACTATATACGCTGCATTCTAATAAGCATATATACCGCTGAAAAGCAGATAATTCTTCAAAACCAGGTTATGCGGTAGAGACGGACTTATATTCAGGAATATAAGACCAGTTCGTTCGCTACCCGTGAAGTTTATTCCCATAGCAGGTAACTTCAGCAGTAGTAACAAATGTATAGTAAGAGTAACTAATAACTAAGGTTAGCAGAGAAAAACAGGTAAATTCAGCACTCCAGTTGTGAATACGAAAAAACGAAAGCGAATCTAAAAATTAAATTATATTATAAAACTAAATTATTTTATGTATCGAATTTAGTATTGAAATAATTTTAAATAGCCTTATGTCTAACAATGTAATGTTTTTACCTTATTCCTTTATTGCGATTTGAATAGAGAGAAAAGTAAAAAATTGTAAGCAGGCAGGAATCTGATCAAATGTTTGCTTTCCTTTGCACATGTCTGGACTTACATGAGAGCAGGAGGACGATTTTTGTCTAGTTCTTCAAAAGATGCGGATAGCAGCCTTAAGAGCACAGTTAAACCCAGGTACCTTATTCTGGGCAGCGGTAGTATTGGTTTTGCACTTGCAAAAGAGCTCAGGGAAAGCAATAAGCTTGTAATCATAGTGGATAAAGACGAGGCCAAGGTTGAAACTCTCAGAGAAGAAGGCTTTGAAACTATTCTTGGAGATATCTCTGATCCTGAACTCATTAATAATGTTGACCTTAAAAACGTCGTTGCAATACTCTTCCTGAGTTCCAATAATGAGGCTAACAGGAAAGGAATTGAAAACTTTAAAAAAGCAGTAAACCCGGATATCCAGATCTTTTCCCGTGCTTCTGATATTATCAGTAAAGAAAAAATGGAAGATCTGGGAACAGACTACGTCTTTATGCCCTCGAAGCTCGTTGCAAGTTCCCTTTCTCGCTCTCTTGAGAGGGCTGAATCCGTTCACAGAGGCAACAGGCTTGCCAGATGGCTGAAAGGGATAAGGGATAAAAAACTTGCTATTGTAATTCATGACAACCCTGACCCTGATGCAATATCCAGCGGGCTTGCTTTAAAAGAGATCGCAAAAAGCCTTGGGGTTGAAGCAAATATCCTCTATCACGGAAGGATCGGACATCAGGAGAACAAAGCTTTCGTAAATCTTCTCGGAATAGATCTCAGCAAGATGGAAGAGCATGACCCTAATGACTTTGATGAAATTGCCCTGATAGACTGTTCAATCCCCGGCGTTAACAATATGGTTCCTCTTAACTCATATGTGGGCATTGTGATAGACCACCATCCACCCGGAGAAACCGAGATAAAGGCTGAATATATAGACATCCGGCCCAATTTCGGGGCAACAGCCACTATCATGACAAAGTACCTGCAGCAGTTAAATATCAACATATCGAAGACCCTCGCGACGGCTCTTCTCTATGGGATCAGGACTGACACGCAGGACTTCAAGCGGAAAACCGATCCCGCAGATCTCTCAGCTGCTTCCTACCTCTATCCCCTTTCAAATCATGGGATCCTGGACCAGCTAGAGCAGCCTGCAATGGCTATTGAGACCCTCGAAGTGCTCGGAGAAGCTATCCGAAACCGGCAGGTACTCGGGAGTTACCTCCTCTCAAATGTCGGGAACATCCGCGATAGAGATACTCTTCCTCAGGCTGCGGATTACCTCCTGAGCCTGGAAGGGATCTCCACAACCGTTGTCTTCGGGGTCACCGAGGACCGCATCTATATCTCCGGCCGTAGCACCGATATAAGGGTAAACCTGGGAGAGATCATGCGTCAGGCTTTCGGAGAAGATGCAGGAGGGCATGCAAACGCAGCAGGTGCCCAGATACCCCTCGGGGTTTTCAGCGCTACAAAAGACAGGCAGACACTCTTAAGGCTTGTTAACGAAGCAGTTGTCAAGAGGTTCCTCAGTGCCGTCGGAGTGGAAAGTACAGGAGAATAAAAGAGAAATACCTGGAAGTATAGGAGACTAATCTTCGCAGGTAAACCTTCGGAAAAAAGCAGACT
This sequence comes from Methanosarcina sp. DH2, assembly GCF_020804225.1. Taxonomy (GTDB): domain Archaea; phylum Halobacteriota; class Methanosarcinia; order Methanosarcinales; family Methanosarcinaceae; genus Methanosarcina. The sequence goes on along the minus strand of NZ_WJBI01000014.1, from coordinate 30,509 downwards.
TTTTCGGTAGAAATGCCATTATTAAACTTTCTATGAGAGAAAGAAAGAAGGATTTTCTCTTTCCCCCACCTTTTCAGATTTCTTTTTTGAATTCCTTTTTTGAATTCCTTTTTTCAGATTCCTTTTTATTCTCTACTTATTTTTACTGTACCCCAATTAATTGGTTAATCTATTCAGGCCCCCCATGAGGGAATTTTTCTATTTTTCTCCCCCTGCGCCGCACAAGATTATAGCTGCCACCAGCCAGACTTTGAATAGTCCTCTTAAGCGCAGCGAAAAGGACCGCGTACCCCCGACGCGCAATTCGGGGCGAAAAGGACCTCGTGCTGTTGAACCTGCAGTGCAACTCCCTGAAAATCTCTGATTTCCTGTGATCCCGACGCGAAACTCAGGAAGTAAAAGCTGTTATTTTTATAAATTAGTCTGCTTGAACGAGCGAAGCGAGCGAAACAGACCTCGTGCTCCCGAAGCGAAACTCGGGGCAAAGCTCGGGTAGCACAACTCGGGCGGAGCGGCAAGCTTTATTATATATTTTCTGCTTCAGTCAGGGATTGCTCGTTTCAATTCTATTCCCGTTTAAAATGTCGTTTTCAGCCACCTGAATTCCTGAAACGGTTGAGTTTTTTCCTGTGGTCAGCGAATAGGTGGATATTGCATGTACTCTGCCTGTGTCTTCCGTCGAATAGGGAACGATTATCTCAAATGAACCTTTCTCATCTGCCACGCTCCCTTTCTGATATGTGAATGTCCTGCCTGTATTTGAGCTGAGCTCAAGTGTTGCCATCACGGTCTCGTTAGGACTTGCAGTGCCTGAAAGAGTGGCTCCCTTGACATATTCGAATATCTTTACAGTGTTTCCGCTGCTATTCCCATCTGTGGTATTTATAGTGCTTTCATGAACCAGCCTGAAATTCCCCAGGGATGTCCCGTCGAGTTTGTAAAGCTTATATAACTGGGTCTGCAGAAGAGTCTGTTTGGGAGTTGCAACGGTTTTGAGACCTGTATTTTCTTGCACGGTTTTGACTTCGTAGTAGTCACCGATCTCTTTTCCCGCTATTTTGGCAATAGCTCCGAATTTACCTTCTGTCATCAGTGTGTCGGTTATTACATATCTTATATTGAGCTTTTCTATTATTGTTTTTGCTTCCTTTTCGGAATCTGTTAGAAAGAAGCGTGCAGAATCTTCTACGCCTGTCTGGAAGTTATTTGAAACCGCAGGCCGCTTTCCCACGTATACTATCCAGTTTCCGTAGTCCCACCAGCTAAGGACTCCGTATTCAGGGATTTCTGAAGGCTCAAGATAATAGGAGGTTGCAGGTGTGGAAGTCTCAAGCCATTCGAGGGAGTCTTTCCATTCAGGGTCAATTGAGACTGCATCCTTTGCAAAAGCAGCACCCAACCATAAGGAGGGTACAAAGACAAGTCCTATCAGTGCCATACCTGAAACAAGCTTAAAATAGTCCGGTTCGGCAACCTTAATCTTTGATTCCGTCCCCTGTCTGGTTTTTGGTTTTGATTTAGTTTTTAATGGCGTTTTCTTTCCTGTTTGAAGGGCAGGTCGCGGGCCTTTTTCCATTCCTTTTCCGGATTTTACCAGCTTTTTCACTTCTGTTTCGAAATCAAGCGAGTCCAGCAGAACCCAGAGGAGATAGGCAGTAAGAATTGAGATATTAACTGAAAAAAGATAGGTAAAACGTCTCTGGGAAAGGGCAAGGTACGCATAAAAAAGTGTCCATACAATGAAGAATACCACTTCTGGTTTTGATTTTTCGCTTTTTAACTCAAGGATAAGCAGGAAAAATCCTGCAAGTGCAGCCAGGAAAGAAAGCCCGAAACTTCCCAGTACTGCCGAGAAGGTAAGTTTTCCCTGTGCGGTCAGAAGCAGGGGGACTGCTTCGGAAATTGTGCTTATATATTCGCCTTTACCCGAAAAGAAACTCAGTCCTTCGATAATGAAAGCGTAGTATTCGACGGAAAATATCCGCAGGAAAAGAAACCCCGAAACGGAAATGAGTATTAATACGCCAGGATAGTACTTCCAGTCCACTCCTTTCTTTGAGATATATGCCGAAAAACTCCATAAAAGAAATATTCCTGCGAGCAGGATCAGCACATAGACCACCTGGAACCAGGAAAGATACATTGCACTCATTTCAAACCCCTGACGGGCTGCTCCTGCTGAGAGGGGGATAGTAAACAGAAGTGTTGCAAACAGGGCTACAGACGAACAGATGAAGAGGTAATCTGACTTTTTCCCTGCTTTAAGATCGAGTGTTGCCTGAACCAATGAATAAAGGACAACAAAGCCGATAAGGGCAGGAGCTCCTACCCATGTGAAGATAAGGAGCGAAAAAAAGAGCCCTGAACCCACTGCAAGAAGCAGAGGATTTACGAGTTTCCTGTCTGAAGATATGTTTTTGAGCGAACTTAACGAAAGACTTCTTTCTCCTGCCAGCTTTAAGGCAAGTATGAAAAATGCATAGGCTATTGTTGAGAGGAATACTTCAGCTACGTGGTGATCTACTGCCCCAAAGCGGGATACGTATACATGGGCAGGCAGAACCGCAAAAGCAAAAGCTCCAACAAGCCCTGTTTTTCTGTCAAAAACTGAAGCCGCTATCAAATATACCGGAATTATTGTCAGGACTCCGAGCAGTACGGGCAAAAGAGCTCCGGCAAATTCAACAGTATGCGTATCAGGCCGCGCCCCTCCCATAATTATTGCAAGCAGGGCACCTAACAGGTCAAAGAATGGCGGCCAGCCGATCTCAAAACCATAAGGATAGTTGAGATAGGTATCAAAGTTAAGAGAATGGGGAAAATTAGAGGCTGTATAAAGAATGCGCCGCATATGATAAAATTCATCATATCCCGTGAAGGTTATGCCTCCGTCTGCAGTAAGTGAAGCATAGGAGAGCATGCGCATGATGAAGCCGGCTAAGAGAGCAGCCCCAAGCACGAAAATATTTTTTGAAATTTTTTTTCGTGCGTTTTCGTTTTGACAGGATTTTTCTGACTTCTCCATATCACTCACGTTCAATTTTTAAGTAATTATAAATTTTAGTCCCAATCTTAGAAATCAAGCTTTTTTAGTAAAAAGGATTTTCTACCCCACTCCAGAGGTAGTTATCTCATATCACTTTTTACCATCATTCTTACCAGTTCTTCAAAACTGACCTTTGTTTTCCAGCCAAGTCTTTCCCTGGCTTTTGAAGGGTCCCCTATTAAGAGGTCCACTTCAGTCGGTCTGTAAAACATCGGATCAACTTCCACAATTACTTTTCCGCTGTCAGCATCCCTGCCTATCTCGCTAATTCCCTCTCCTTCCCATTTTATGTCGATACCTGCTTCTCTGAATGCAAGTTCAGTAAATTCTCTAACGGAGTGAGTTTCCCCTGTTGCTACAACGTAATCCTCGGGTTTATCCTGCTGCAGCATGAGCCACATAGCTTCAACGTAGTCTCCTGCAAATCCCCAGTCACGTTTGGCATTGAGGTTTCCAAGATAGAGTTTATCCTGAAGGCCTTTTTTAATCTTTGACACAGCTATTGTAATCTTCCTGGTGACGAAAGTTTCTCCTCTCAAAGGGGATTCATGATTAAACAGGATGCCGTTACAGGCAAACATGCCATAAGCTTCACGATAATTTATGGCAATCCAGTAAGCATACAGTTTAGCTATTGAATAGGGACTTCGCGGGTAGAAGGGAGTAGTTTCTGTTTGGGGAACTTCACGTACTTTCCCGAATAATTCACTGGTTGATGCCTGATAGAACTTAGATTTGTCTTCCAGCCCAAGAATTCTGATTGCCTCCAAGATACGAAGGGCTCCAATTCCATCCGAATTTGCAGTGTATTCCGGGATCTCAAAAGAAACCTGGACATGACTTTGGGCGCCAAGGTTGTAAATTTCATCAGGTTCTATGTCCTTAATAAGTTTGATAACATTTGCTGAATCGGTCAGGTCTCCGTAATGCATAAAAAATTTGGAGCCTTTTTGATGCGGATCTTGCAGGAGATGATCTATACGTCCTGTATTGCTTAGAGACGATCTTCTATGCATTCCATGCACAGTATATCCTTTGTTTAACAGAAGTTCGGCAAGGTATGCTCCATCCTGCCCGGTTACACCTGTAAGTAATGCGACCTTAGACATTTTTACCACGCAATTTCAAACAAATATTTTAACTTTCTACGAATTTCAGGTCGTTTTTGACCATCATTTTAACCAGTTCTTCAAAATTTACTACTGGCATCCATCCAAGTTTTTCTCTGGCTTTTGAAGGGTTTCCAACTAATAAGCTTGATTCAAGAGGCCTATAGAACTGGGGGTCCACTTCTATCAGGATCTCACCTGTTGCAGCGTTTCTCCCTTTTTTCTCAAGCCCTTCTCCTTCCCATTCGATCTCAAGCCCAACCTCTCTGAATGCAAATTCCACCATATCCTGTACTGAATGTGTTTCACCTGTTGCAATTACATAATCATCCGGTTCATCCTGTTGTAACATGAGCCACATAGCTTCAACGTAATCCCCTGCAAACCCCCAGTCTCTTTTTGCATTCAGATTTCCAAGGTACAGTTTCTCTTGAAGTCCTTTTTTTATTCTAACTGCAGCCTTGGTAATTTTTCTCGTAACAAAATTTTCGGGTCTTATTGGGGATTCATGGTTAAACAGGATACCATTGCAGACAAACATATCATAAGCTTCACGATAGTTTATTGCAATCCAGTAAGCATACAATTTGGACACTGCATAAGGGTTTCGCGGGTAGAAAGGAGTACTTTCATTTTGCGGGATTTCCAGTGAATTTCCGAATAAATCCCCCGTGGAAGCCTGAAAAAACCTTGTTTTCTTTTCCAGTCCAAGGGTGCGTATGGCTTCAAGGAGGCGCAGGGTGCCGAGTGCGTTAATTTCTGCTGTATATTCTGGTCGGTCAAAAGAGATCTGTACATTGCTTTGAGCCGCCAGATTATATATTTCATCCGGGCGGACCTCTTTGATAATTCTTATAAGCTTTGAGTAATCGGTTATGTCGCAGAAATGAAAGTGAAGATTTATGTTTTTCTGCGCACCACCTTTATCTTCTGTTCTGGCAGTAGAAGATTCTCTCTTTATCCCATGCACTACATATCCCTTATCTAATAAAAGTTTTGAAATATACGTGCCATCCTGGCCTGTTATGCCTGTGATCAGTGCGACCTTTGTCAAGGAATCACCTTATTTTGCTCCCAATTCTTATCCTGCAGGAAATAGGACATTCATTATTCTTAAAAACGTAGCTCTATTTGCAAAAAGCATAACTTCTTAATATATAAACTAATTGTATACCATGTTTTTGCTAGCTTCCTATTTTTGCTAGCTTTCTGTTAAATTGTTTCTACTGCGTGAAATTAAAACGAATGTATTCAGCTTTTTATTGTTAGATCCTTTATTCAGGCTATAACTGATGATCTGATATGGTAAAAAAAGTTCGTTTAGGGGAAACAAGTATCAAGCTTGAATATATGCTGCAGCAGATAACTGAATTTTTATTCAAATTAAAAATCGCTTCGAAACACATATAAATCACAATTTAAATCTAACGTGAAATAATTTAAAAAAATGAGAATAAACATGAAAACAGCTATCTTTCACGACTACTTCGGAGCTATTGGCGGTGGAGAAAAACTGGTTTTGATGCTCGCAAAATATTTTAATGCCGATGTTATCACTACGGACTTAAATATTGAATCCATAAAAAAGATGGGCTATTCCGATATACACATCATAAGTCTTGGTAAGACTTCAAAGGTGCCTCCTTTGAAGCAGATTTCAGCATCTTTCCTCTTTGCAACGTGTGATTTCTCAAAAAAGTATGATTTCTTTATTTTTTCCGGGAACTGGGCGTATTTCGCTGCAAAAAAACATAAACCAAATTTGTATTACTGCCATACTCCTACGAGGGCCTTCTACGATCTTTATGATACCTTTCTGATGAGGCAGTCATTTTTTGTTTCCGTTTTCTTCAGAATATGGGTCAGACTTCACAGACCGGTTTCCGAATATTACCTTTCCCACGTCTGTAAGATTGCAACTAACTCGAAGAATACGTTACAGAGGATCAAAAAATATCTCCATAGGAACGCTGAGGTTATCTATCCTCCGGTTGAGACTGCAAAATTCACCTGTAAAGAATATGGAGATTTTTGGCTTTCGGTAAATCGCCTCTATCCTGAAAAAAGAGTCGAGCTCCAGATAGAAGCCTTCAGGGAAATGCCCGAAGAAAAACTTCTTATTGTAGGAGGATACTCAAAAGGAGACCATGCAAAAAGTTATGCAAAAAATGTCATTAACAATCTGCCAGATAATGTAAAAGTACTTGGGGAAGTCTCTGAGATAGAGCTGCTTGACCTCTACTCTCGCTGTAAAGGTTTTATCTGCACTGCTATGGACGAGGACTTCGGGATGACGCCTGTGGAAGCCATGGCAAGTGGAAAACCTGTTGTGGCTGTGAATGAGGGCGGATTTAAAGAGACAGTAACCGAAAAAACGGGTCTTCTTATAAATGCAGATGTTCCCAGCGTTATAGAGGCTGTCAAATTCATATCCTGTGAACCCGAAAAATATAGGGATGCCTGTCTTGAGCAGGCAAAACGCTTTGATCTTTCGATTTTTAGTGAAAAGATAAAAAATGTGGTAAATAATGATCGTTAAGCACATTAAAGAGATGTATGACTACCGGAATCTTATCTGGCAACTGGCATGGAGCGAGTTTAAATTGAGATATAAAAATTCTATACTGGGTTATTTCTGGTCACTTCTGGAGCCCATGCTTATGCTCATAGTTCTGTATGTTATTTTCTCAAATTTAATGAGGGTTCAGGTGGAGCACTACCAGCTATTCTTGCTTCTTGGAATTATTTTATGGGGTTTTTTGAGCAGAGCTACCACTATCGGAATGTTTTCCATAGTAGGAAGAGCGAGTATCGTTAAGAAAATTTACTTTCCGCGTGATATTTTTGTTGTTTCCTCATGCATTACAGCTTTGCTTATGAGCATCTTCGAGTCTTTGATATTCATAATATTTATGGTATTTTTCAGAGTACCAATTTCCATTAACCTGGTATACGTGCCATTTATTCTGTTTTTCCTTTTTATTATTTCATTTGGTCTCTCCCTGGCTCTTTCCGCATTGAATGTATTTTACAGGGATGTACAGTTTATCTGGCAGGTTCTTTTGCAGGTTGGATATTTTGCAACTCCTATACTATACACACTTGACGTATTTCCTAAAAATCTACAGGGATTTATCTTATTGAATCCAATTGCACGGATTATTATTTCTGCAAGAGATACTATTATCTATTCGTCTCCAGCGAAAATAGAGGATCTTTTATTTATGTTTCTTTCATCAATAGTTTTCCTTCTTGTTGGATACATTATTTTTTCCAGATTAGAACCCAGATTTGCGGAGGAAATCTGATGACTGCAATTAAGGTTGAACACTTGCATAAGACATTTCGCATACCCCATCAAAAAAGAACCACTATATTTGAAACTTTAACTGGGGTTTTCAAGCCTCCTACATACGAAACTTTCCATGCACTTAGAGACATTAATTTTACAGTTGAAGAGGGGGAAGCTCTTGGAATTATTGGAGAGAACGGAAGTGGAAAGAGCACTCTATTAAAAATTATTGCAAATATCTTACGTCCGTCACTAGGGAGTGTTACTGCCCTAAAAAAACTCACTCCCTTCCTTGAACTTGGAGTTGGCTTCCAGCCGGACCTCACGGCTTCAGAGAACATAAAAATCTATGCAACTATAATGGGCATGCAAAAAAGAGAAATCAATGATAAACTGGATGATATTCTTGAGTTCGCAGGACTTAAGAACTTCAGGGATACGAAACTCAAAAATTTTTCATCGGGCATGCAGGTAAGGCTTGCCTTTTCAACAGCAATTCAAACCAATCCGGAAATTCTCTTGATGGACGAAGTACTGGCTGTAGGAGATATGGAGTTCCAGCAGAAGTGCCTGGATGTCTTGAATGAGTACCGGAAAAAAGGAATTACAATAATCTTTGTTTCCCATGATCTTGGGGCGGTAAGGAGATTTTGTGATAAGGTTTTACTTTTAAATAAAGGAAGGCAGGTTGCAATAGGAGATCCAACTGAAGTGATAGATAGATACGTTTATTCAAAAGTGGAAACTTCTCCTTCGAATAATAACGAACCTGAATCAAACGAAAACAAATTACAAGATGGTAAAGATGGGCTTACTTGCCGCCAGATTTCTGGAAAAATAGCAGAGATCGTTGATGTAAGTTTTTATGATAAATTTGACCATGCAAATACTAACTTTAATTCCCTTGACCCAATGAAAGTACGTATTTTTTACAATTCAAAGGAGCTTGTAGAGGACCCTGTATTTGGTATTGCGCTGTATTCCGAAAGGGGTAAGCATCTTTTTGGAACAAATACTTATCTTAAAAATTATCCGATTAATAGTATTCTGGGAAGTGGCTATATAGATCTGCTAATTGAAAAAATACCTTTACAAACAGGGAAGTTTTTAATGACAGTAGACTTGGTACAATCCAAAGACTACGTTCCGTTAGATCATAAGGATAAGCAATATTCATTCTCCGTAATTCCAACTGGATATGAGGAGGGTATATTGGGTCTTTCATGCTCCTGGCTATTAAATTCAGAGAGGGCGATCTGATATGAATACTTTTGAAGTTCATGATGATGAAATCAATGCAAAAGAAATTTTGGAAAAGATAAGAGATAATATTCAGAGCAGAAAAAAAGCTGGTGCTTACTCAGAATCGATCCCAAACTTTGTTATAAAAAACCCTGAAAAAAGTTTTCTTCCTATGGTGGATGGAATGGCAGCCAAAGATCTTGAATATTTAACTTCAAATTATGATGTTCAAAACAGAAGCTATGTGATTAGTTCACATCGCCCTTTTATAGGGTCTTTTTTGGTAAAAGCGCGCAATCTGGTAAACGGGGAAGTTAAACGATATGTAGACCCAATTTTTTCTCAACAAAGTGAATTAAATGCGTGCATTTGTAGGATCTGTACGGAGCTTCTGGGGAAGAATAAGGAACTTCTTGGGAAATATGAAGGGATTCTTGGAAAGAATGAAGACCTCATGCGAAAATATGAAGAGCTTCTAATTAAAAATGAGGAATCAAATTCACAAGCTAGTGCGTTGGACGCTAAAGTTGTTGAGCTTGAACAAAAAGTGAAAGTTATGAATTCTAATTCCTTAACTTCTTCAGGAAACGCAGTAGCATCTTCTTCATGGGGAGAATATTATAGTGAAGATATTTCCGAAGCAGACCTGCTAGGAAATATGAACCATCATAAACATTTTATTTCACTAATAGAAGAATATGCACACAAGGCTTCGGAAAAAAGGGTGCCTAAACTGGTTGAGGTTGGCATAGGTACTGCTACGATGTCAATTTATTTCTCCAGACAAAAATATCAAGTTCTGGGATTAGATAATGATATAAATGTAATTTTCAATGCAATAAACACTAACAAGAGATTAGGTGGACATGCTAATTTCGTCATGCTTGATGCAAACTCTCTAAACCTTTTTAAAAATAAATATTTTGATGTAGCTTTTTCACAGGGCACACTGGAACACTTTGATAATGAAGGCCTTATAAAAATACTTTCAAAGCAACTTGAAACGGCAAAATATGTTGTATTCTCTGTTCCTTCAATACATTACCCGAAACGTGAGTTTGGGAATGAGAGAAAAATGACTACTGAAGAATGGGAAGTAATCCTCAATGATGGTGGATTCAACATTGAAAAATTGGAATATTATCGTGAAGATACACAAATAGTATGCATAGTTACTGAAGAAAAAGAATAAGCTGCCAAAAATAGTAAGTGGTGTGATTTATGAGAAGATTCCAAATTCATCAAATCCATCCTTCAGTAAGTTATGGGGATGCGATTGGAAATGAAATGATCGAAATAAGAAAGATTCTAAACGAGTTTGGTTACGAATCTGATATTTATGCTAAGTTTATCCATCCCAAATTAAAAAACATAAAAAATTATGCTGAATATAAAAAAGTTAGTTCCCCTCAAAATATTCTCATAGTGCATTACTCTATAGGATATGGCTCTGAACTTTTAGATTTTATTAGTTCACTGCCTGATAAGAAAATATTACTATATCACAATATAACTCCACCTGTATTTTTCCAGAATTTCAGCTCTGAATACGAGCATGCAACAAAAATTGGGATTTATGAACTAAAAAATCAAATCAGAAATATTGTTGATGTAGCACTAGCAGATTCTGAATTTAATAGACAAGACTTGATTAGTATAGGATTTATTAAAACGGGTGTTCTCCCATATTTAGTCAACTTAAATAAATTTGACATCACTCCGAATAATCAGGTAATTAAAAAGTACGATGATGAATTTGTCAATATATTAGTTGTTGGTAGAATAAGTCCAAATAAGAAAGTAGATGATGCGATAAAGTGTTTTTACAATTATAACAAATATATAAATCCTAAATCCAGATTGTTTTTAGTAGGTTCTTATAACGGGATGGATTCGTATTATAACTATTTGAACGATATAATCCTAAAATTAGATCTGAAAAATGTATATTTTACAGGGCACACTAATTTAGATGAGTTGGTATCTTATTATAAAGTAAGTGATATTTTTTTGACTATGAGCGAGCACGAGGGTTTCTGTGTTCCATTACTTGAAAGCATGTATTTTGAAGTTCCAATTATCGCATATAATTCTACTGCAATTCCTGATACACTTGGTGGCGCCGGGATCATAATTAATGATAAAAATTACATAGAGATTGCTGAACTAATTAACTTGTTAGTTAAAGATAAGGTATTGAGAAATCGAATTATTAAAAAGCAGTCTGAAAGACTGGAGTTTTTCAGCAGAGAGAGAATTGCAGGAATTTTAAAAGATTATATAGATACCGACTTTAAAGATACTTATTCTAAATCGACAATAAGAATAGAGGGTACATTTGAAGATTCTTATAGTTTGTCTATCGTAAATCGAAATTTAGCAATAGCATTAGACAAACTGGGCTATAATGTTTCGCTCTTTGCGACAACAGGAGCTGGAGACTATGTGCCAAAAAAAGGTAGTATAACAGACAATAAAGTTAAAACACTGTGGGAAAATCAAATTAGATATCCAACTTTTGCTATTAGGAATATATATCCCCCGAGAATAAAAGATATGCAGGGTAGATATAATCTCATATACTTCGCTTGGGAAGAGTCTTCTGTTCCATGGGAATGGATAAATGACTTCAACAGTTTGGATGGCATACTCGTTCCATCTAATTTTGTGAAGAAGGTGTTGATCAAATCCGGTGTAAAGAGTCGAATTGAAGTCATACCTAATGGTGTTGAAGTAGATGTTTTTCAAAAAGATATCTTGCCCATGAAGCTAAACACAAATAAAAAGTTCTTGTTCTTTAATGTAGGTTCGGGTTTCCCGAGAAAAGGGATAGACGTACTTTTGAGAGCTTATGCTAAAGAGTTCAGTAAAGAGGACGATGTCTGCCTGGTTTTGAAGACTTTCCCAAATCCTCATAACCATACTTCTGAACAAATAAAAAATATTGTAGGGCCTGACGGTCCCGAAATAATTCATATTGATAAAGATATTACCCAAAATGATTTGGTATCTTTATATATAAAATGTGACTGCTATGTGTCTCCCTCCAGGGGTGAAGGATTTGGTTTGACCATTGCTGAAGCGATGCTTTATAAAATTCCAGTCATAGCTACGAGATATGGTGGACAATTGGATTTTTGCGATGACGAAAATTCATATTTAATTGATTTTGAACTGAAGCCCTCTAAAACTCATCTAATGGAAGAATATTCAATGGAAGGTTCATTATGGGCAGAACCTGATATAGACCATTTATCCAGTTTGATGAGGCATGTGTATGAAAATAAAAATAGTAACGAAGTAAAAACAAAAATAGAAGCGGCGTACACAAATATCAAAAATAATTTCAACTGGGAAGTTTCAGCTAAAAAAGCAATCGAATTTTTGAGGAGTGTTCAGTTTAAACCAAAATTAGGAGTCGTCTCTACCTGGAATACGAAATGTGGTATTTCCGAGTATACAAAATATTTAGTTAACAATTTAAGCAATTTTAAAGAAATTATAATTTTTGCAAACAAAGTTAGCTCTAAAGAACTTGTAGCAAGTGATGAAGATAACGTAATCCGTTGTTGGGAACCATATTTCGATGACTTGAGCACTCTTAGCAATAAAATACTGGAAAGTAATCTGGACATCGTTCATGTTCAATTCAACTTTGGATTTTTTGAACTGAATGCTCTGGCTGATATGGTCAAAAAACTAAAAGGCAAGGGTGTAAAATTGATAATCACTTTCCATTCCATAAATGATACTGAATTTATGAATAAGCCCATTAAATTAGACACTATCACGGAAGAGCTAAAACTTGTAGACAAGATCTGGGTTCACACTACAAATGATGTCAAAAAGTTATCCGAAAAGGGAATTTCTGATAATGTCATAAAAATTCCTCAAGGAAATGTAATTTTTGATGATTATGAAAAAGAAAAAATTAGATCAGGAATTTTTAATAATTCCAAAATAATCTCTACTTTTGGTTTTCTCTTGCCACACAAAGGTGTATTAGAAACAATAAAGGCATTACCTTCAATAATCAACGAATATCCTGATGTACTTTTTTTGGTTGTAAGCTCCATTTTTCCAGATGAAACTTCAGAAAAATATTACGAAGAATGCAGGAAAGAGGTTAACAAGTTAAGGCTAAGCAATCATGTTATATTCTTTACAGATTTCCTGGAAGAGCAGGAAATAATTTACTTATTGCAGGTATCAGATGTTGTTGTTATGCCTTACAAAAAGACCAAAGAAGCTTCCAGTGCGGCTATAAGATTTGCTTTGGCATCTCATAGGCCTGTAATCGTAACAGATATTCCAATATTTAGTGAGTTCAATGAGGAAGTGTACAAGATTTCAAGTTGTTCTCCAGATAAAATAGCTGAAGGATTAATAAAAATCTATTCAAATGATGAATTTCGTAAAAAAACCATCGATCTGGCAAAGAAAAAAATTGAAGAAAATAGTTGGCCAAATATAGCAAATAAATTTGAAAGCTTATTATATGATGATTTATATCTTATGAAAATGGATCTCTAATGATTGATCTTCTGACTATAAAGAAGATGGGAAAAGTTAGTCGAAGCATACACGAGTCTAATATGCTCTTCTATCGAACAATGAATCAGAGATATCCGGAGATTATAGATTGTGTTATCAAAAGCTAATCATGTGTTTAAAGCTTTAAACTCAAGTCTTGAAGCATACTTTAATCCAAAAAAGGTGATCCATAACCTTAAAGGATTATTTGTAAGATACGATACTTTTGATGCTCTAGTTCTATTTCTATTTTTTTCTAACTTTCTCTTCTATACTTTTTTGCTTAATTCAACTTATCAATATATGTGTCCTTTTAATCCTTTTGACAAAGGAATAATGTATCAACTTTTTCATAATACTGTTGTCCATGATCATTTCTTTTATTCATCAATAAATGGGGAAATTATAGATTTTGTTGGCCATCAGAGGTATATTTTTTTATTACTTCTACCTTTTTTTTATATTTATCCTCATCCGATTACTTTTTCGATTATCAGTTCCTTTCTATTATCTTTAGGTGCGTTTCCCGTCTACTGGTTAGCTAATGAAGTGTCTAAATCCAAAAAGATATCATTAGTTTCAGTCATGATATATTTCTTACACCCGACTGTAAGCTGGCTATTTTTAGAAAGTGTTAAAGAAGAGATATTTGCACTGCCTTTTCTTTTGTTTTCTTTTTATTACATGTATATTAAATCTTTTAATAAGTTTTTATTTTTCTTGTTTCTTGCATGCATTTGTAAAGAGAACATACCTCTAGTAGCTATAATGTTTGGGGTGTATGCTTTTATAGAAAAGTACGATAAAAAATGGGTTTATACTCCTTTATTATTAGGTATTGGGATCTTTTCTTTTGAATTATTTTATTTAAAGCCCTATTTCGCAGATTTATCTAATCAGCTTTATGGGTATATTCTAACACCTCAGTCTGGAATGTTAGCTGGCAGATATTCTTATTTAGGCACATCAATCACTGATGTAATATACAGTCTCTTAACAAATCCCCAACTGCTTTGCGAATACCTGTTCACTCAAGAAAGTTTAAATTATTTGCTAACTTTATTTTTACCTGTAGGTTATATTAGCTTTTTTAGTCCCACAATCCTACTAATTGCATCCCCAGTATTTTTACAGAATCTTTTAGCAAATTCTCCAGCCCAACGTATGATTAATTTTCATTATACATCGGTAATAGTCTTCGTCATTATTTGTTCTGCTATTTTCTCCCTTTCATCTATTAAGCAAAAAATTAGCACCAGAAAATTCAATTTGGTTTTAATTATTCTAATATCTCTAAGTCTTTATTCGTTTTTTGTCTATGGGGGAGTTAGTGGAGCAATTTCAGATATTAATTCAGCTCAGAAAGATGAAGCTCATGAATTTTTTGAAAATATCAGCCTCATTCCTAGTGATGATAGTATTCTTTGTTCAGGGGATTTAGGTTGTTATTTTTATAGAAACCTTAACGTTACATATACAGGTTATAATGAAAGAGATAATCCAGATTACTATGATTATATAATTATAAAAAAGACTTCATTAGCGAGTTATAGTCTATATCAAAGCATCACTTCTTATTTAAAAAATCATGAGCTTTATTATTCGGACAGTTGTTGTTTTATCCTCGAAAAAAACAATCAAACTCTTGAGTCCAGCAGTCTAGGTGATGACAATTTTGTCTACAACAATCTGTTTTTCCGTAGCCAAAAAACTACAGGTTCGCTCATATATGATCAACAAATAGGAAAATATGCTTTTTATAGTGATAAAACTTTTAATGAGTCTGGTCATTTAGTCTATGGTCCATACATAACATTGCCTGAAGGAAAATACACTATAGAGTACATTTTGAAAGCAGAGAATATTACTAACGCTTCTTCTAATATTGCAAGTATAGACATCTCATATATCAAAAACGGGGAGCAAAGAGTTGATTCAACGAAAGATATATATGCAAACGATTTAATTGAGGGAAAATACTGTTCTCAGAATTTGACCTTAAGTGTTAAAGAGCACGAAGATTCTGTATTTGAATTCCGTGTATTTCAGCCGCTTTCCAGTGATTTGTATGTGGAAAGAATTAATATACACAAATGCATGTAATATTATAACTGTTCAGCATTATAAAAATCAGTAACTTAATTTCACTAAAACGTCTTTATTTCCGAATTAAAGCTTCCGAAAACCTTTTATTTCCTTTACAATCTGAGGTAAAAACCCTACAATTATAAAGCTGAATGAGTATACATTAAGCGTAATATTTATATGGAGTACTGTCATTGCTGACCGTTGCCGTGATGCAATAAATAGATCTTTGATTAGTGCGAAAATGGAAATTACTTATGAAATTTATTACTAGAAAAAAGCTTATACCTGTGCTTGTAACTTTTTTGCTTCTTGGAATAATATTATCTCAGATCAGAATAGAGGACCTTATAACAACGATTAAGAATATTAATAAAATTTATTTAATCCTAGGTTTTTTTTTGTATATTTTGAGTTATGTTTTTAGGGGATTAAGATTCCATATTCTTTTAGACAAAAAAATATCCTTTCCCGATCTTTTTCACATTGTATGTGTTCACAATATGGTAAATAGTATTCTTCCAGCAAGATCTGGTGAACTCTCTTATATTTATATTTTAAAAAAATATCATGATAAGTCTACCGGAGAAGGCGTTGCAACATTGATGGTTGCAAGGGTGCTAGATTTCATTACAATTTCATTACTGTTTTTTGTTTCTTCGCTGTTTGTAAGGGATTTGCCTGAAATGTTTTCTAGCGTTATCTGGTTAGTTGTTTTATTTACGGTCTTGCTGGCTATTTTTTTAGTGATCTTGCTATACGCAGGTGAAGTCTTTTTGAGGTTTGCTAATACAATTTTCATAACTCTCAAACTAGATAATAATTTTTTAGTTAATATATTCCTAAAAAAAGCAAAAGAGATAGTTGGCAGTTTTAAAAATATAAAGAATAACGGTAGAATGATGGAACTATGTATCATTTCAATTATCATTTGGCTTACTTTATATTTTTTAAATTATACTTTAATTAAATCTTTAGATATAAATATTGGCTTTTTTGAGGTTTTGTTAGCCTCTACTTTTGTAGTTTTTATGTCCGTTCTTCCTGTTCAAGGCCTGGGAGGGTTCGGAACTTATGAAGTTGGGTGGGCAATAGGTTTTATTGGAATAGGGCTGACTAAAGAACTTGCAATCAATTCGGGGATAGTTATTCATATCATCGGAATCGTTTATTATGTGCTGCTAGGATTATATGGGTACCAATATTTATGTAAAAAATAATTTTTGAATCGGGATCATTTCATTATTATCATTTCATTATTATCATTTCATTATTATTTCTCATCCCAATATCCCCAGATATTCTTTACATATCCTTTTATCTTCGAATTTCTTAACTTCTTCTTTATTATACTCTGAAAAATTAACTTTGAGCTGGTCATCTTGCTCAAATTTATTTATCATACTGGCCAGAGCTTCAACGTCTCCAAAACGAACAAGATATCCATTCTTTCCTTCTTTTATAAAATCAACCTGACCACCGTTATCAGTTGAGATTATTGGAAGACCCACCTGCATAGCCTCCTGTAAAACGATCCCAAACCCTTCATGTACTGAAGAAAGCACGTAAACATCAGAGTTTTGAAGATATTGAAACTTCTCAATTTCTGAAACAAATCCTAAAAAATGAATCCTGTCTGAAATATTCAATTCTTTAGCTAAATTTACTAAATTGTCTTTTTCAGGGCCTTCTCCAATAACCAACGCATGAACGTTATCAGGAGTGTTTTTAATAGCTTTAATCAAAAATTCAAAGCCTTTTCGCTTCACCAATCTTCCAATACTTATAGTATAAAATATATTCCTGTCCAAACCCAAACTTTCGCGGTTGATTTTTCCAAATATAACAGGCTCGTAAGCTAAAGGAATAATGTTTATGTCTTTTTCAATATTATAGTGTTTTAATGCATTATCTTTGATATTCGATGATTCGGCAACAACATATCTTGAATTACTTAACACCCATTTTACTACTTTCTTTAAGTACCATTTTTTGTGAGGAGAATAACTTTTAGAAGGATCATAGATATCTCCTCCATATATGGATAGAATGTTCTGCAGGTTAAATTTACGAGATATCCAGATTCCCAGGGGTCCGGTCGGAATAGCAAAGTGAGTGTTAATAAATGAATACTGATTTATTTTGCACAATTCACAAGCTTTTGTGTAAGCTAAAAAAGGGAAACTGATCATAGATGGGATTGTAGCAGTAGATAGTTCTTTTCGCCCGATGACACTAACTCTATAAACATTAATTCCATCAACATCTTCGTAATTTTTTAAGTCATTAAATCCGGTTGTGACATAATCGACCTGATAACCGAGCTTAATAAAGCCTTCTGCAAGTTTTTTGGCAGCTACTCCTCCTCCTCCACCCAGTGGAGGAAACTCATAATTCAACATCAAAACTCTCACTCGATAATCCTCTCAACCAAATAATTCTTCCGGCCGTTCTGGCCATAATATATTTTTACCAAAATATCTGCAAGGATACCAATGGTAAAAAATTGTGTGCCTATAACCAGAGACATAATACCAACGGTAAATAATGGTCTATCTGTAATCCCAATTCCATAAAATAATCTTAAAATAACAAGATATGCGGAAACGATTCCACCTATAAAACTTAAAACAATCCCCATGCTTCCGAAAATATGGATTGGTCTCATGGAATATTTCTGCCAGAAAGTTACAACCAAAAGGTCAAGAAAACCTTTAACAATCCTTTTCCAGTTATATTTTGTTTTCCCGTACTTTCGTTCTCTGTGGTTCGTTTTTATTTCTCCTATTCTATACCCTTTCCAGGAAAGCATAGCTGGAATATATCTGTGCAGTTCTCCGTATAGTTCAAGGCTTTCGGTGCTTTCTTTTACATAAGTTCGTAGAGTACAACCGGAATCATGAATAGTTTCTCCTGTAAATCTCTTCCTTATCCGATTTGCGAGCTTTGAAAAAAGTTTTTTTGAAAAGGAATCTTTTCGGTCAAATCTCCACCCACAGACAACATCAAGATCTTCTTTTTCGAGTTTTTCCAGTAATTTAGGGATATCTTTCGGGTCATTTTGAAGATCTGCATCCATAGTAACGATAGTTCTGCCAGTGGCGTGATCAAGACCGGCTCTTAAGGCTGCACTTTGCCCAAAGTTCTTCCTTAACTTAACCACTTTCAGCTTCTCATTATTTTTACTGAGGTCACTAAGTTTTTTAAAAGTAAGATCAGTAGAACCGTCGTCCACAAAAATTATTTCGTAATTAATCCCAAGAGGCTCAAGAGCAGTTTTAACTTCCTGGCAGCAGGGTTCGATATTTTCTTCCTCATTATAAGCAGGAATCACAACTGAAAGTTCGAGATCCATCTTGCATACCTCTCAAGCCCATCTTCTATTGTTACTTTAGGTTTCCATCCAATTTCCTTCAATGCTTTTTTAGAACTTGACAGAGTGTGTTCTGCATCTCCTTTCACAGAATTCGTGTGAACAATTTCCGACTCACTTTCGTTAATCTCAATAACTTTTGACGCAAGCTCATTGATAGTGATAGAATGCCCGCTACCAATATTATAAACGCCGCTGCCTTTTTTCATACAGATCAGGTTCGCCTGTACGATGTCATCGATGCAGGTGAAATCCCTGGTTTTTTCTCCATCTCCGAAAATGAGGATTGTTTCATTCTTCAGGGCAGCTTTCGTAAAAATGCTGATTGCAAGATCTGGTCTCATTCTTGGCCCGTAAACCGTAAAATAGCGCAGGGATACACTTTTTAAGCCGTAGAGATCCTCAAAAACCCTGCAGTAGTGTTCAGCCATCAGTTTCGAAACTCCGTAAGGTGATACTGGGCTATTGGGGTGATTTTCATCAAAAGGGAGATATTCTACTTTTCCGTAAACTGAAGATGAAGAGGCATTAATAATTTTCTTAACACCGGAATTGACAGCTGCCTCCAGCAGATTTAGGGTGCCTGTTGTGTTAATTTCATGAGGTTTCATGGGATCTTTAACTGAGATTCTTATACCTGCCTGGGCAGCTTCATGAAAAACGTAGTCAGTTGACCTAAAAATATCTTTCAAAAGAGCTTTATCTCTAATATCTCCTTCGATGAGCTGGAAGTTCTCATTTTCTAAAAAAGGTTCTATATTTTTTCTTTTTATTTGAGGGTCATAGTAATCATTGAAGTTATCCAAACATGTGACCTCGTTACCTACGTTAAGCAACTTCTCTATTAGATGGGAACCAATAAAACCTGCCCCACCAGTTACCAAGATATTTATGATTGATACCCCTGCTTAGATAATTTCTTTTTTATAATTTAACAATTTCTTTTTTATATTTTGAATTCTCATCCGTATACATGTGAAAAATTTAGAATTTTCGAACGAAGAATTCTACGGACAGGTTTTTTCTATTTTTTGAAAGGCAATACTATATATAAAGCTTTTTTTATTTTATACATGGTACTAAATATATATCCCCTCATCTACCTATTTGATCTATGGGCTATTACTACAAATACTCTTGTAATTAAACACGCTGTAGTAAATATTTAATAAAGAACGGATATTTTCAGCCAAAGTAACACTTTATAAGAAAATCATATCTTTTCGTTTTTATCATTTTCAGCCAAAATAACACTTTATAAGTAAATCATAGCTTCTTGTTTTGATCCTTAATAGCGTCGCTCTTTTATAACCTACTTTTTGATGTAACCAGAATTACTTTTTCGGTAAATACAGTTTTGTCAAACATTTTTGCTCTTTCTAAATAAGCGTCCTTTTGTCTTCTAGAGTTCTTTGAAATTGCCTTTACTACTTCAATTATACTGTCAACGTTCGGTTCTACAAAATTTTGGTTTCACTGTCAATTACACTTTCACGATATCCTTTTTCATTCATAGTTACTACATTCTTTCAGAAAGTTGTAGCTTCCACGGCAATTTTTCATATGTAATTGTGAAAATGGTTGTTTTTTATAATAGTTTTAGATAAATTGAGAGAAGTTCTGTGGATAGCGTGTCCCAGTCAGAACTTCTAGCTTTTTTGGTATATTTTGTCATTTCCGTATAATTATCAGTTTGAAGAATTTTATTTACACTCTCAGCAATTTCCTTCTCATCCAGCCTCACGACAAACCCGTCGACTCCATCTTCAACCAGCCCCTGTGCCGCGTTATGTTTCTCTCTAACTGTCACTACAGGCACCCCACAGGCAAAAGCTTCGATTACAACCATCCCGAACCCTTCCCTTGAAGAAGGCAGCACAAGGACTCTTGAAGCTTTGATTTTTCCAATTAATGCCCTGTACTCCTGAAACCCTTCAAATTTTACATTTTTCTGCACATCAAGCTCAATAGTAAGTTTCTCCAGAAATTTCCTTTCCGGTCCGTCTCCAACGACACAGCAGCAGATTTCAGGAAAATCTTTTTTTAACAGGGAGACAGCTTTTATCAAAACATCAACGTTTTTTTCTTTTATGAGCCTGCCTGCGAAGATAATATCATATATTTTGCCTCCCGAGCTTCCCGATAAATCCTGACCTGCAGGTTTGATTTCAGAAATTAACTTCAAGTCGACCCCGTTGGGCAGGAGTGCAATCCTACTGCTTGGCACCCCCAGGGTTTCAAGCCTGCTCTTTGTCCAGTCCGAGACCGCAATGTTGTTCTTTGAGATTCTTGCAACTGTGATCTCTATTACGAGTCCCAAAAACCCCTGCTTTTTTCCAAGGTATTCGTACCAGTAATCCCCCCATACTTCATGCCATGTAAATACTGCAGGGGTCTTTTTCAGGACTGAAACTGCTTTTACTGTAAAACAGGAAAAATAGGGGAATACGCTTACATCGATAAGGTCGAATCTTTCTTTCAGGAGAGCTGGAAACAGCTTTATAGCAAACACAAGCGCTTCGGGAATTGAACGCCTGTCGTTTACATAAAGGTTCCGAGCTTTACAGACGCCGTGCAGGGTCATACCTTCGTGCTGAATTACGTCTACGCCTTCCCACCATTTGATCCCGAACAGGTGCACATCGTGCCCCTGTGAAGAAAGCCGCCTCCCAAGTTCGTGAATGCGCATTTCTGCGCCCCCTTTGACCCAGGGATAGACAGCGTCGTATACGAAGGCAATTTTCATTAAATCACTTTACCAATCAGTATCAACTTCGAGGAGCATTATGCTTACAAAGATTGCAGAAAAGATCAGCTGGAGCCCTACTGCTGCAAGGACCATTGAAATAACTGCAGATTCCACTTCTTCAAGAGAGCCATATCCTGAACTGGCCCATGTATAGGCGACTTTCAGCCCGAGAATAAAGCCTGAGCCCAGGATAAGGGAGCCTCCGAGCAGTTCTTTTTCAAGGGAATGGTAGCTCAGAAATTTCCTGCCTGTTCTGTCGTCCCGGTACATTCCATGTATCATGCCGTATGTCTTCATATATCCGCCAGTGGCCAGAATTTGCCCGCCAATGATTAGGAGCATGCTGCCCAAAATAAATGAGTGCAGCCGGTTATATGCAGCATTGTCCGTGAGAAGAAGGGAAGCGGTTATGAGAAAACCCAGGATAAACACAAAAGCTCCGGGCAGATAGAGGAAAGGGACTGGCCTGTATAACATCATAAACCTTACATGCCGCCAGCCGTCCTGAAAAGAGCGCAGCTTGGAGGGAGCTTTACGTGAGTAATAGGTTATGGGGACTTCTTTAATCCTCAGCCTGCATCTTGCAGCTTCAATTACCATCTCGGACGCAAGTTCCATACCATGCGTTTTAAGGTTCATTTTTTCAAGGGCCTCTTTAGTAAAAGCCCTCATTCCGCAGTGTGCGTCCGAGATTTTTGTTTTGAACAGGAAATTGAGCATTCCGGTCAGGATGGGATTGCCGATGTACTGGTGCAGCCAGGGCATAGCTCCTTTTTTGATTTCACCCTTAAGCCGTGTGCCCATTATAAAATCAGCTTCTCCTGATATAAGGGGATCCAGAAATTTGTCAAGCTCAAGGAGATCATAAGTGTTATCTGCATCTGCAATAGCAATATAGTCACCCTTCGCTTCGGCCAGCCCTTTGAGATAGGCGTTCCCGTACCCTTTTATCGGGCCTATAACTTTTGCACCCATGGATGCTGCGATCTCTGCGGTTTTATCCGATGAGTTATCAGCAACGATTATTTCCCCCTCTATACCATATTTTTTGAATATAGTCTGAGCTTTCTGTATGCAAATACGGATAGTTTCTTCTTCATTCATAGAAGGCATTACAATAGAAAGAGAGGGCATGTCCAGCTTATACATCATATTTCTTAATAACTATTTTGATACCTCCGGAAAATCGAAAAAAATAGCTCTGATGAAGTAACCCCGATAAAGTAACCCCGATAAAGTAACTCCGATAAAGTAACTCCGATAAAGTAACTCCGATAAAGTAACTCCAATAAAGTAACTCCGATAAAGTAACTCCAATAAAGTAACTCCGATAAAGTAACTCCGATAAAGTAACTCCGATAAAGGAACTCTGAGTTTTACTAACAAGCTATATAACGTATCAGAAATTACCTTTAGGGAGGGATTCTGGAGTTTTAGGGGGCTTACATCAGTTTATTTTATTTTCGGAACCCGAATCGCATCTAAGTACAATTTTAGCCGCTTTTAAAGAGGGATTGGATGGTTAAGGTAAATGTAATATTTCACAGTGTTCACGCGCACATTTATAAGATGGCAGAAGCTGTCGCTGCAGGAGCAAGGGAAGTTGAGGGAGCAGAGGTTGAAATCTATCAGGTGCCTGAGACATTAACGGATGAAATTCTGGAAAAAATGGGGGCAATAGAAACTAAAAAACTCTTTGCCCATATTCCCGTCCTGACCCGGGACATGTATGGAGAGGTTCTGGCTGGTGCGGATGCATTGATATTCGGGACTCCTACACGCTACGGGATGATGACTGCCCAGATGCGTGCAGTCCTTGACGGTGTCGGATATCTGTGGAGCCAGGATGCTTTTGTAGGAAAGGTGGGAAGCGCTTTTACCTCCAGTAATACACAGCATGGGGGACAGGAATCCACAATCCTCTCATTTCATGTTACCCTGCTTCATCTCGGAATGGTCATTGTCGGGCTTCCTTATGCAGAAAAGAGGCAGACTAGAATGGATGAAATTACAGGCGGCAGCCCATATGGAGCTTCAACGATTGCCGGAGAAGACATAAGCCGCCAGCCGTCAGAAAATGAACTTGAAATGGCACGTTACCAGGGCAGGCACGTAGCCAGGATCGCAAAAAAAATTGCTGGAAAATAAAAACTTCAAAAATAAAAAAGGACGGAAAACGTTCCCTTTTCCCGGGTGTTTTCCCTTTTAGTTTTTGAGTTCTTTTGCCTGAAATAAGAATGCTTAGCTAAAGCCTGGTAAGGCCCTGCCTCTGCGTTCGAACTTATCCTGAGCTGTTGCCAGGCACGCCAGAGTACAGTATATTGCCTTTTCCTCGGCACTCTTGAGGACAAAGAATTCTTTCCCGCAAACGGGGCATATTTTTTTTACGTAAACCATAGTAGACACGCACATTTTTGTATGTGGATACTTTTTTTAAAGAATTCGTTTTATAATTCATATTAACAATAACTCAACTAAATATAAACTTTCGTATGAAATTTATATATATCCTTAGCAAGAAATTAAATTCATTTCAACAGGCTGGTCACTCCGTACTTCTGAAAATCGCATGCGCTAGGAGTATACTTTTTCTTCCCTGATTCCAAGTTTATGAATTATTTTAATGTGTATCTCCTGAAGATCACAGTTTTTAAATCTAAAGTTGTCATTTTTTACATGGTTTTCTTCCCCTTAAATATTTTAGGCGAGATGTTAAATTGTTATAAGAACTTAAATTTAAAATAGATTTGATTTTTCTGGTCGCCTGTGACACGTACCGTACTCTTCGAACTTAATCCTGGGGGATGTTCAGCACACTCGAGAGCAGGGTCCAAAAACGGTTCAACCTTTATTGACAAGCTGTAAAACAGATTGGCTTTAATAACCAGCTTTAACAATCAGCTTTAACAATCGGCTTTAACAATCAGCTTTAACAATCGGCTTTAATAATTCCGATTTCAGAGTGTGATGCATGCTTTTAACTTATAGGTCAGGCTTAAAAAAATATTAAGATCTAAAAGTGAGATATAGTAAAACCACAACCCTATCAGGTTTGTGCTGATTTCTCACGATAGAACACGGTCAAGAAAAATACAGAATAGAGCTAAATAATAGAAAATAGAGTCGGAGGTGTCTGGAATTAGGCCGCTGATTTTCGGAAATGGAAAAATCCTGATTTGTGAAGATGAGAGAGGTACTATAAGGGATGTTTATTTCCCGTATGTGGGACTTGAGAATCACGGGAACTTGATAAGGGTCGGTGTATGTGACCTCGATTCCCTTTATTGCAGCTGGCTCGAAAACTGGACTGTCCGGCAGCGATATAAGTCGGAGTTTGAGACAGAGTTCTGCAACAGGATCCTTGAAATCTCAGGGGCTCCTGAAGAAAAAAATGCAAAAAATACAGCAGAGAAAAAGACAGGAAAAGGAACCGGGAATGAAAAAGGTAGTGAAAGAGTACCTGAAGCCTGCAGAGAAGTTACCTCAAACATAGGGGAAACAGTTTTTGAAAACCCGGAATTGGGGCTCAAAGTTACCGTATGGGAGGCAGTCCACCCGTCTACAAATATCTTCTACAGGACATTCGAGGTCAGGAATGTTTCCAATTCCTCAAGGCGCCTCCGCCTTTTTTCCAACCAGAATTACAGGATTCTTGAGACCAAGATCGGAGAAACCGCTGTAATTGATAAACATGTCCTTATCCATTACAAGCGCGATCGCTATTTCCTGCACGCCAGTGAACCTGCATTTGACCAGTACGCTGTAGGAACTGCCGAATGGAAAGGGCTTGAAGGTACCTGGAAAGATATGGAAAGCGATGCAAACCTGAGTGGAAATCCGGTAGCTCACGGCTCGGTAGACTCCACACTGGGGTGGACCCTTCCTGAGCTGAAACCGGGAGAAGCAACGAGGGTGCACTTCTGGATTGTCCTCGGAAAGAATTATTGTAATGTACTCAAAGTCCATAAAAGGGTAAAAGAAGCCGGAAAAAGTGACCTTTTCCACCATAATTTCAATTTCTGGAATTCATTTACCGAACGTGTATCTGTCCTTCCTGAGTATGCCTGGATGCCGCAGCTCCCTGAAAAAGTTATCAAAAGCTTCTACAGAAGTCTTCTTGCGGCCGTGGCGCATATGGATATTACGGGTTCTGTGATCGCGTCCTGTGATTCGGATATCAGGCAGTTCGGGGCAGACCTTTATACTTACTGCTGGCCAAGAGATGCTGCCTGGGTCTGCCTTGCCCTTGACAGGGCACGGTATCACCACCTGAGTGCTGAGACCTTTGAGTTTTTTTCAAAAACCATTACCACCAGGGGCAATTTTCTTCACAAATACACGCCTGCAGGAGATTTCGGGAGCACCTGGCATCCAGTGCCCATGATTCAGATTGATGAGACAGGGCTTCCTCTCTATGCTCTTTACAATAACTGGGAGATTGCGAGGAGCGTATGGACAACAGGCAGGTATTACAGAGGTCTTGTGATTCCCGCAGCTAACTATCTCACAAAATCAATTGATAAGGAAACGGATCTTCCAATCTCAAGTTTTGACCTCTGGGAAGAGAGAAAAGGTGTACATACCTACAGTGCCTGCACAGTCTATGCAGGGCTCAGGGGTGCCTGTGAACTCGCCCGCTCACTCGGAGATTACTCTAATGCAGATATCTGGAAAGCGGCTGCAGACCGGGTAAAAGAGGCAATTATTGAGAGGCTTTATGATGGTAAACTCAAACGTTTCCGGCGCTCTCTCGAAGAATCAACCCTTGATTCCTCGGTCTTTGCAGTCTGGTATTTCGGAATCCTACCTCCCGATGACCCGAGAGTTGTCCGGACAATGGAAGCAATCGAACATGAACTTTTGCGCCCCTCAGGCGGGATTGCCAGGTATCTCCATGACAGCTACTACGGTTATATGAACAGCTGGATTATCTGCACTCTCTGGCTTTCCCAGTGGCATTCGGCAATGGGGGACCTGGAAAGGGCTCTTGAGCTTCTTGTCTGGTGTGCTGCCTACGCTCATCCTTCGGGTCTTATGCCCGAGCAGATAGACGACAGAGGCAGAGCCCTTTCTGTCCTTCCGCTCGCCTGGTCCCATTCGGCTTTCGTGCTTGCCGTACTTGAGTATCTCCAGGCTCTTGCAAAAAGAGAAGGTGGGTCCTGTAGCTTACCGGAAAAATAATATTGAATTTGAAAATCAAATGAAAATTTGCAGGAACTAAATGAAAAAGTAAGAAATAAAATGAAAACATCATAAAGATAAAGTACCTGTACTTGCTGGTGAAACCGTTTATTCCAGATCTTTTTCTGCGAAACGGTTTCAACAACGTAGCCCATAACGGTTTATATGAAACAACTTCTGTTAAAACCGTTTCTCATAGTACAGGTATCCTTCTTCTTCATTTACAAATGTAAAGCCGTGCTTGAGATACATTCCTATCGCGTTTTTGAGTGTTGAATCGGTTTTAAGAATGGCGCCAG
The DNA here is from genome assembly GCF_020804225.1 of Methanosarcina sp. DH2. Taxonomy (GTDB): domain Archaea; phylum Halobacteriota; class Methanosarcinia; order Methanosarcinales; family Methanosarcinaceae; genus Methanosarcina. The sequence goes on along the minus strand of NZ_WJBI01000014.1, from coordinate 3,600 downwards.
AACAGTTTTTCTCGGCAAAATCCAGAGCAGCCAGAAAAAGCTTTTCTCCATTACCTTTTCCCCTGAAGCCTTTTTTAAGATAAATGCGCCTGATTTCGCAGAGGTTTCCATCAAGTTTGCGGACTCCTGCAGTGCCCACTACCCTGTTATCTGCAAGTCCTACAAAAAAGGTGCCTCCTCTTACGAAATAGTAGCCATAAATGTCTTTCAGGTCGGCATCTTTAAGTCTGTGATACTCAAAGCCGTGTTCAAGCAGGACTTCCAGGACGACATCGCGAACTTCTTCCTTTCTGTAATCATCATACCTCTGAATTATCATATTTTTCTCTCCTTACATTGAAATGAACAGCTTCCTGTATTTACTCTGCTCCTCTACCTGCTCCTTTTCACCTGCCCTTATTACTCGCTTCTTCCGGCTTTCAGACTTTTCCAATCAGGCTTTTTCAAGATACTCCTGAAGGCCATTATACTTCTGAAAGTTGAGATATTTTTCAGGGTGCTTCAGAAAATCCAGAGAAATGGTGTAGAAGATTTCGGTTCCTGTGAGCAGGATATCTTCATCAATATCGAATGTGCATGAGTGGTTAATCTCAACGATCCCTTTTTCCTGGTTCCGGGTGCCGAGTGAAATAAAAATGCCTGGCACCATCTGGAGATAGCTTGCGAAATCTTCGGCAGCAAAGGTCTTTTCTATTTCAGGATAGACTGTGAGCTTGGGAAAATTTTCCTGAAGTTTTAAGTTAACCGCATTTGTGAAAACAGGGTTATTTACCAGGACCGGATAACCGTGCAGGATATCAAGTTCATATTCCGGAAGTCCTGAGAACTCTTCGCCCGGTTTTGCGTATCTTCCCTTTACTTTCTCAAGGCACTCTTTTATCGTAGAGTCGATAATGTCTGTAGTTTCGCTGTCAAATGTCCGGTAGCTCCCAAGGATCCCTACACTATCAGGAGTCCTGTTGAACTGGGCTCCTCCCTGGATTCTTCCTATTCCAAGGATATACTTATCCGGTTCAAGCCGCTTTTCGAGGGCAGGGTAGAGGCTAGTTATAAAATCCGTTGCCATTCTTACAGGGTCAATGCAGCTTTCAGGTTTTGAAATGTGACCTCCCTTTCCTTTAAAAGTGGCTTCGAAACGGTTTGTGCTTGCCATAAAAGGCCCCGGACGAAAACCCACGCTTCCTGATTCGTGGTTAGTAAAGATATGCATGCCCATAACCGCATCCACACCTTCAAGCCCGCCTTCGGCAATTATTCTCTCCGAACCGCCGGGTGGGATCTCTTCTGCGGGCTGGAAGATCAGGCGGACTTCTCCCGGAAAATCCCTGTTTTCTAAAAAGAGCCTTGCAGCCCCAAAGAGCATTGCCATATGCCCATCGTGCCCGCAGGCATGCATTATTCCATCGTTTCTGGAAATATAGTCCCTGTTTCTTTCTGTGTGTTCTTCCTGAACCTGCAACCCGTCCGTATCTGTTCTCAGGGCAATGCAGGGGCCAGGCATTGTACCCCGGATGCTTGCAAGCACGCCGGTATTAGCAATCTTCCTGGCTTCTACTCCCAGTTCTTCAAGGATTTCCAGAATTTGTTTCTGGGTCTCGTATTCTTCGAAACTGAGTTCGGGATACTGGTGAAATTCTCTTCTCAGTCGGATAATCCAGGCTTCAAGCGCCTCTGCAATTTGATCATTTCTCAAAAATATTCCCTCGGATCTTCTGCACACGCAGGTTATTCCGTTTATTTTCTCGATAATGTTCAGTATTCTTTATTTTACTTCTTGAGTATATATAACTCCAGGTATATATTACTCCATTTTCTTACCTGTACTTAAGAATTAAAATACTGACAGTTAAATACATGAATGTTACAATAGATCTTATCTTGCTGTTTATTTTGAAACAACGGCAGTTAAGATGTTATTAATCTGTCGTTTTTAAAGTAGTTATTAAGATCCGCGATCAGGTCACTACAGATAGGTCGCTACAGGTCACGATTGAGGTCATTATCAGGTCCTTAGGTCATTAGAAGGTTATTCTTATCTGAAAGGGATCGCGGTAGTTAAGTACAGTTAAAATCAAGTATTCTTTATAGGTTTCAGGGATGGTACAAATGCTTAAAACACGCCTGAGGGATTTTCTTCTTACAAAAGATGACTGGCTCTTTGCGGTTTCTGACTACTTCCGTAATGATGGAATAAGAGCCACACTCCGCTACGTTCCGGATGAAAATGGGGAAAGGGAATTAAACGGGAAGCAGTACAAAAAATATGATTTCGGTCCTGCTTTCGAATTCATGAAAAAAAACAGGCCTGACTGGGTGCAGGACGTGCATGTTGTCCCGGAGTCCGAGGTAAAGCAGGTGCTGCGTCCCTCTGACTGCATTCCGGAGCTTGTGAACTCTGACAGCCGTGTAAGGGCAATCGTAAAGGTGCTTGATATGGCAGAAATTCCCCGGACCAGTATGGGAGTTACGGGTTCAATGCTTGCAGGACTGCAGAATGAGAGTTCTGATGTTGATTTTGTTGTTTATGGTCCTATGTGGTTCAGGGCAAGGGATGCCATAGCCATTGCAAAACAGCAGGAGGGGCCTATCGAAGAGCTTGACGAGGACATGTGGCAGAGGATCTACAGGAAAAGGATACCTGAGATCTCTTTTGACGAGTTCATGCTGCATGAGTCCAGGAAAGGTAATCGCGGCATGGTTGAGGGCACATATTTCGACCTTCTCTTCGTAAGGGAATGGGATCAGATTAAAGAGCCCCTGCTGCGGGGAAAAGATACCGTCAAAATGAAAATCGAAGCCGAAGTCAAAAACGCTGACTTTGCTTTCGACAGCCCTGCATACTACAAAGTGGAGCATGACGAAATTGACCATGTGCTCTCCTATACCCATACTTACGCGGGTCAGGCGCTTCCCGGTGAAATCATAGAAGCCCGCGGTGTGGTCGAAGAAGTTGGGGATATGAAGCGGCTTGTAGTCGGTACTTCAAGGGAGCCAAAAGGGGAATGGATAAGGTCCCTTACCTGGCTTGAGCAGTGCGGGTATAAGTGATAAAGGTAGAAACTCTCCACCGGCCTGAGAAATAGTTTTCCTGACCACGGAAATTTACCCAAAACGTGAACTACACCTACCTAAAATCTTCGTAAACTCAGATTTTTGAGGAAGGTGCTTCCTGCTTCATACTAGGCGGTTGCCGTTTTTTCCTGGTCCACAGGCTCAAACCGTAGTCCCTACGGCGAATTTCTTTATATTGATAGCTGCATTAATGTCCCTATCATGCAAAACATTACAGGAAGGACAAAGCCACTCTCTAATATCTTCTGTCAAATTTGGATGCTTATAACCACAAACGYTACARGTTTTTGAAGATGRTTCCCATTGACCTATCTTCAAAACTGTTTTACCAGACCATTCAGCTTTGTATGTTAATTTTTGCACGAAAGAATACCATGCTGAATCACTAATAGCCTGTGCTAATTTGTGGTTCTTTTTCATTCCTTTAATATTTAAAGTTTCAACTGCTACTGCTTGGTTTTCGCTGATTAGCTTTTTTGAAACTTTATGTTGAAAGTCATGTCTCTGATTAGCAATTTTCTCATGCAA
>NZ_WJBI01000035.1 GCF_020804225.1 Methanosarcina sp. DH2 | reverse complement strand
GAGCAGATTTGCCTTCTTTGTTAGACATATCAGCATAAGCTGAAACTGAATGGCTTCCAGCACTTACTTCTCTATCTACTGTCCATGTAAAAATGGCTGGTTCAGAAAATCCTGCAGGAAGATCATCAATCTCTTTGTAACCTACAAGTTTTTCATCCACATATAAGCAAAGATAAGAACTATCTCCAGTGCTCAAACTACCTTGRTTTTGARAGGTTACTGTGAATGTGACAGTATCACCGGTTTYAGGACTTGCAGGATCCCAAGTTATGCTTTCAATCACAAKGTCTGGTTGCTGAGCAGTTATCTCAAAGTTTTCTGTCTTATAATTATTTGATTCAGAGACTTCATCAATCGTAGCATATTTGCCTTCTTTGTTAGACATATCAGCATAAGCTGAAACTGAATGGCTTCCACCACTTACTTCTCTATCTACTGTCCATGTAAAAATAGCTGGTTCAGAAGATCCAGAAGGTAGATCGCTGACCTTTTTAGAATYCACAYKTTTTTCATCTACATATAAGCAAAGATAGGAACTGTCTCCAGTGCTCAAACTACCCTGATTTTTACAAGATACCRTGAATGTAACAGTATCACCAGTTTTAGGATTTGCAGGATCCCAAGTTATGCTTTCAATCACAAGGTCTGGTTGCTGAGCAGTTATCTCAAAGTTTTCTGTCATTTTATTGTTTGACTCGGAAACTTCATTAATCTGAGCAGATTTGCCTTCTTTGTTAGACATATCAGCATAAGCTGAAACTGAATGGCTTCCAGCACTTACTTCTCTATCTACTGTCCATGTAAAAATGGCTGGTTCAGAAAATCCTGCAGGAAGATCATCAATCTCTTTGTAACCTACAAGTTTTTCATCCACATATAAGCAAAGATAAGAACTATCTCCAGTGCTCAAACTACCTTGATTTTGARAGGTTACTGTGAATGTGACAGTATCACCKGTTTTAGGAYTTGCAGGATCCCAAGTTATGCTTTCAATCACAAGGTCTGGCWTGCTGAGCAGTTATCTCAAAGTTTTCTGTCTTATAATTATTTGATTCAGAGACTTCATCAATCGTAGCAT
>NZ_WJBI01000017.1 GCF_020804225.1 Methanosarcina sp. DH2 | reverse complement strand
ACTAAGTGCCTATCCGAAAAGTCAGTAATGCATGCTGGAAAGCCATAATAGGTCTATGATATCAGAGTACCAGTTGCGGTTTTGCATATTACCTAATGTAAAAGTTACAGCAGGTAACCACTTTTCGGATAGGCTCTAAATAGCTCTAAACAAAAAATTACTTTAATTTTAATAATATATGTTCAATAAGAAATTAACTTTTTTGTATACTACTGAAAAGTACGAATAGTACATTTTTTTTAGAAATTTCCCTTAACTAAAAGTTAAATTTTCTCTTTTTACAAAGTTGTCTTAGCCAAAAATTAGTTATCTCTTTTAAGAGATTGGCTTAATCAAAGGATTAACCTTTTTCAAAAGGCATCTTATTAAAAAAATTTTTGATTTATTATTATTAAAATCTCTATTTCTCAATTAGTTGGAATTATCCAGCTCAAAAAAACTATAAAGCCAAAAGAACAGATTTGGTTTTTAGGTATTAATTCTCTTTGATATATGTTCGACAACTATTCCGATAAAAATAGCCCCAAGAGCATACACGATCCAGTTCCACAATTTCTGGAAGGCACTTTTATCAGTAGTGTTAATTTCTTGTGACTTTTCTTTTGCAAATACCGACATTGTTTGTTGAAGTGTCCTGCACTCGTCTTTATTGCCTTCAGGATAATATGTGATCTGTGATTCAATTTCTTTCTTGCCTAATTCTGCAGAAGTTATCTGAATAGTTGCATGTTTTTCTTCACCAGGCCTAACAATAAAATGCCCTATATATTGATTTGACCCACTACTCAGAAAAGTACTCGAAGTTACATAAATGCCAATTGGGGTTTTTATAATAATATCTACATCAAAATTCATATCATTCGTAGAGGGATTTATTATGGATATGGTTATTATGGCCGGGTCTGTTGCTTCTATGGTACTTTTTGTGGAAGTCAAACTTATAACAGGCGGTTGTCTAAGTTTTGCAAGAGTATCTTCCTCTGATGCATCTTGAAATGACATCGAGCTTGCGTTGACCGTTCCACTATTTGCAACTAATGCCGATAATATTGAAAGAACCAAGATAGCAATTATAACAATTATTCCCTGAAAGGTACGCTTAGATATTTGCATTATTTCATCTCTTTATACTCTTTTCTAGAAATTCTGGTTTTTTAACTTTTCTAATTAAAATCACATTTACTTAGCTTGACTAAATGTGTAGATATAGGGATCCAAAATCGAAGATCAAATAGGGCTCTTATGAATGTGCATCTTGGAAAAAAGATACGAATCAATAAAAATTCATATTTTTGCTAGAGAACGACTGGAAGCTTTACCAATAGTTGTTCTAGGAGAAAGTAAGAAAAATAAATGTGAAGAATACAGGAAACCTCAAATTAAGGAAAAATAGGAACATTTTTAAACGAAAACAACTCTCTCGCATATGAAATAATGTTTGGTGGTTGGTGCATACGCTTAATACAAACAATTTGATATTAGGCTCTAAACTAGACTCAATTTTACGCCAGTTGTTTATGCTGTTTTTGGTTATATCTTCAACAATCTTTATCCAAACAGTTAAAGCCGAAGATATGCCAGACCTTGTGATTGAAAGCATAACTTGGGATCCTGCAAATCCTAAAACTGGTGATACTGTTACATTCATGGTATCTTGTAAAAATCAGGGTAGTTTGAGCACTGGAGACAGTTCCTATCTTTGCTTATATGTAGATGAAAAACGTGTGGATTCTAAAAAGGTCAGCGATCTACCTTCTGGATCTTCTGAACCAGCTATTTTTACATGGACAGTAGATAGAGAAGTAAGTGGTGGAAGCCATTCAGTTTCAGCTTATGCTGATATGTCTAACAAAGAAGGCAAATATGCTACGATTGATGAAGTCTCTGAATCAAATAATTATAAGACAGAAAACTTTGAGATAACTGCTCAGCAACCAGACCTTGTGATTGAAAGCATAACTTGGGATCCTGCAAGTCCTRAAACCGGTGATACTGTCACATTCACAGTAACCTCTCAAAACCAAGGTAGTTTGAGCACTGGAGATAGTTCTTATCTTTGCTTATACGTAGATGGGAAATTTGTAGATTCTAAAAAAGTCAATGATTTATCTGCAGGATCTTCTGCAAYAACCACCTTTACATGGACAGTGAATCGAGAAGTAAGTGGTGGAAGTCGTTCAGTTTCAGCTTATGCTGATATGTCCAATAGTGAAGGTAAATCTGCTCAGATTAATGAAGTTTCCGAGTCAAACAATAAAATGACAGAAAACTTCAAGATAACTGCCCAGCAACCAGATCTCGTGATTCAAGGCATAACTTGGGATCCTGTAAATCCTAAAACCGGTGATACTGTCACATTCACAGTAACCTCTCAAAATCAAGGTAGTTTGAGCACTGGAGGCAGTTCCTATCTTTGCTTATATGTAGATGGGAAGTTTGTAGATTCTAAAAAAGTCAATGATTTATCTGCAGGATCTTCTGCAATAACCACCTTTACATGGACAGTGAATCGAGAAGTARGTGGTGGAAGYCRTTCAGTTTCAGCTTATGCTGATATGTCCAATAGTGAAGGCAAATCTGCTCAGATTAATGAGGTCTCTGAGTCAAATAATAAAAAGGTAATAAATTTTAGTGTCGCAAAAATATATTCCTACATTAACTTAACAATTGAAGTAAAAGATTACTCAAGTCTTTCTTACCTTGAGGATGCTGATGTTTACTTAGATGGTAAGTTACTAGGAAAAACGGATTTCAATGGAAAATTGACAAAAGAAGTGACTGAAGGAGAAGAACATTTTCTCAATGTAACTAAAGAAGACTATTATCCAAAAGTCCAGATTATTAAAACAGATTACAAGAAAGAGCAAAAAGAAACATTGTATTTAACATATTCTAAAACCCCCATTTCAATTACCGTGAAGGATGGGAAACATCATGCAATAAGTAATGCTGAGGTTTTCTTGGACGAAAAATATATTGGGGTTACTAACATCGATGGAAAGATTACTATTGATGCTAAGAAAAACACTAATTCAATATTAAAAGTAACAAAAAATGGGTATTATGGAGAAAGTGCCTTTATAAACATTAAGTCGCGTGAATCTAATTATCCTGTTAATTTAAAATTAGAAGATAAAAGTACTCCGAACATAATCATTGAATCCATGAGAATTGATGGAGATGATGATGAAATACTAGAAGAAGGAGAGTCTTTAATAGTTACATACTCAGTTAAAGACGATAGTGGCATTGGAAAAATAACTTGTAAATTAGATGGAAAAATAATTGACTCCTATTCAACAGCAGGAACCTATTCGACGTCAATTTCCTCCCTCACAACTGGAGATCATATTATTCGAATAGAAGCCGCTGACGCTGATATCAATGTGCATGGAACCTTTAAAGAGACTCCAGTCACTGTATCGAAGAAAGGACCTTACGTAGCATTTAAAACCACAAAGAGTAGTATAAAAGTAGGTGAAAATGCAAAATTTACGCTTGAATCACTCAATCCTATTGGAAATTCAAAAATGCAGGTCCAGCTTATTATTGAAACACCGAGTGGGGTATCGGTAACAGGAAGTTCTTTTGCAAGGTCTGGTGCAGGCATATACACGGCTTCTTATGAAGTTGAGCCTGGTGACGATATTAAACCCATGACGATCGATATCCAAGGGAATGAAGCTGGCATTTATAATATAAAAGCCGAAGTACATTACTCTTTTTCTGGTGAAGACGTTATAGCTCAAAAGAAAGAACTTACACTTGAAGTGAAAGACTCTGCAAGTGATTTGAGCAAACAAATGCCTGGATTTAATGGAATCATTAAATTCTTTGGATTATTATCCATGGCATATGTTTTGAGAAGGAACTCGTAACTTGGTTCTTGAAACATACTTTTGAAGATAAGGAAGCAAGGCTTGAGATAGCAAAGAAGTTTATTGAGGCTAAATTTGAGGAGTCCAAGACTGTTCTTGATTTCCTGAGTCTAAGATATCCGGAAATTAAATTTGACTATCGGACGAACTTGTTAAATTAAGAGATGTAAAGAGTACCAGGGAAATTTTGGGAACAGAGGGAACCTTAGCCGGTAAATACTGGATTGATTTTTCAAAGGCGGTTCCAAAGGAATATGATTTCTGTAACAGGATAGACCAGTTCAGAAGAGCTATGAGTTCAGGAGATATGGTAAACACAATGCTGAATTATGGCTGTTCTCCGCTTGAATCTGAATGCCTGAAAGCTATTAATTCTGTAGGTCTGGACGCTCATGTGGGCTCTCTGCATGAAATGACACCAAGCAAGAACAGTTTAGCGTATGACCTTTAGGAGCCTTTCAGGTTCCTTGTGGATCTGGCAGTTATTAGCCTGATTGAAAGCGGAGCTATGGAAAGTAAGGATTTCATAAGAACGGAAAATTACAACCTTAGATTAAAGCCTGCAGGAGCCAGGAAGGTTGTTAATGAGTTTTCCAATTTGCTGAATTCAAAAGGATTCCCAACCACGTCTTTAAGATCTTTCCAAAAATACAATGCGGGGACTATAATCCCGGCCAATGTCGCCCAAATAGTAACTGATAATTCATTTATAGAATTTATATTTACAAGACTTATAATAGAATAAATAAATATAAAAATCGCAAAAATAAAGGAAAGAATGTGAAGATAATTTGAATTCTTACCTTTCCATTTAAATTTAAGTCTGAGACACCTTAATTTTAATTGTGCTAACAGTTGCTGTTTCCAGGAAAGATGATCTGACAACTGTTTCATTAGACAAAGTGCAAAAGCAGCCCATAACTCATCTTCTTTTTCATATCTCCAGCAGTTGAACCATACAGTAAAATATTCTGGTTTTTCTTCTGCTCTATTTTTTTGTTGATTTCTCTTTGTAATTGTCTCATGAAAGGAGATTTACCGCACCCCCACTGTCCCTCAATAGAAAGGGTAATTGGAGGCCGTGTACCATCGGCAGTAAGAAACTCTATGATAGCCTCAACGTAGGGCCTGAATCCAAGTGAATCTTCCTCTGTTGAAACATCGTTCCAACATTCCAAAATCAGTTTCGACTTACTGTCTGGCAAAAAAATTTAACTCCAAATTTATCCCAATTAATTAAAAACACTATATATAAATTATTTATAACGCGTTATATTGTAGCTATCTTTTTAAACGTTTCTATTTTTCAATCCTTCCGAATACGGAAGCGGTAACAGTTATTTTTCAGACAATTTAAATATAGTTACAGCCTTCGATCTTCCAGAGGACATAATAAAAGCGTTGCTTTTCCTGATAGACACTGGACAAATCATTCATTTCTCCTCTGATTTATGTGAGTGAGTCAATGCCTTACACAATTTTGATTCCCAGAATCCGCGCAGCAAGTTCTATTGCTTGCCCGGCATTGACTATAACCCCTCTGAGTTCATTGCGTGTATCGGATACTGTGATCCCATCAATGATACAGTCCGATAAGTCGATGTCTTTGAGTAAAGCTTTAAAGAAATCCGCTCCTGTGAAATTAACCGCTTTCAGTGTGGGTTTCTTTAAACGAATCTCGGATAAGAACGCTTCCGTGAAATTGCAGTCCTGAATGGTGCAGTTCTCCAATACAGAACTTGAAAAATCTGCATATCGAAAGGACCCGTCCTCTAAAGAGGTTTCTTTCATGTGGCTCTTGCTGAACTTGCTGCCATCGCCCTTGCACGTTAATATTTTAGAGCCTTTCCAGTAGCTTTCCGTAAAACTGCAATTTGCAAAATTACAGTTATCAAAAACCGAATTGTAAAAGCTGGTTTTTGAAAAATTACATTTGCTGAACTGGCATTGTATAAACTGTACCGATTCAAATTCTGTCCTTGCGATATCGACGTCCGAAAGCACCTCGCCTTCAAAGTGCATCCTTTCTATATAACTGTCATCAGATTTTGCGGCAATAATTCTGCTTTCCAACATGCTTCCATCTCTAGATATTGATGTTTCCAAATGATTATACTATTTAGGACTTACTCACTGGTAGACCACACCTATAGTTTTTCCGGTTCTGTTGTAAAAATCACAAATATGGAAATAAAAATTTAGTTTCACAGAAATAAAATTTAGTTTCAAGGAAATGAACATAAAAAGCAGAATATTCTCAGATAACATTTTTTCAATTTTCTTTTATGCAACACACTATTTAGCAGGAAACAAAGAAAATATATAGGTTTTGTCAGAAAACCTGTGTATTCCAATTCCATTAAAATTAATTCCTCCGGACCCACAAAGGAAATTTTAAAGAGCTTCTTATTGTCATGCCAACCGGATAATGTCGTGCGAAAATTTTCAATCAAAATTTACATTTTTGAGTTTTGTATAGAGGTCGGAATGATTATAAGAGGTGTGAGTTATGGGATATTGTATAGAGAATTTTCTATTAAATGGCTTGAATGCTGTTGAGAAATAAATTGCTGAACAGTATTCAAAAGTGGGATATTTAGGGGTTGCAAACATGTTTGGACTTGAGTCCGGGGTATAGTGACTACAAATTAGAAGTGGTATTCTTGAAAGAAATTAAGAAAAGAAGCAGGAATATTTTACTAATTATATTTGCATTTTTAATTTGTTCAGCTGTTATTCTAATTGCTCTAACTTATCCGAGTTACCACGAGACGATGACGGAAGCAGAAGAGCAATTGCTTGCGAACAGTAATATTTTGAAAACAGAGTATGGAGATATTGAGTATGCTGTAAAGGGAGAAGGGACTCCGGTTTTATTGCTACATGGCGCAGGAGGAGGTTATGATCAGGGACTCTGGGCGGGCAAAGTAATTTTCGGGGACGATTATAAATTCATCTCGGTTTCACGATATGGCTATCTTCGGTCACCCATTCCGGATAATGCTTCAATTGGATCGCAAGCCGCTGCTTATAAAACTCTTCTGGACAATTTAAGCATAGATAAAATAATTGTTGTTGGCGTATCAGCTGGAGGTCCGTCAGCCACTCAGTTTGCAAACGACTATCCTGACAGATGCTCAGCATTAATATTGATTTCTGCTGTAAGTATGGGCCCGGCACCAGGCGACCAGGATCCTTTTTATGTTAGTATTATTCACATTATCCAGCAATCTGACTATGTGTACTGGCTCTTCACAAGATTTTTTCAATCTACAATTCTGGAACTGATGGGAATTCCGTCACAGGTATACGAAACGTTTAGCCCGGAACAGAAAGAACTGGCACAGGAAATGCTTGATATAATGCATCCAATGTCTCAAAGGTATAAAGGCACCGTAAACGATGAAAAAATGATTGAATTTTATACCGTACCTGCAGATAATCTTAGTGCACCAACATTGATTATCCATGCTAAAGATGATGCGCTGGTAAGTTACAAACATGCGGAAAACGCTCACAACAAAATAGACCAATCGCAGCTTGTATTATATGATACTGGAGGTCATGGAATGATATCTCAAATGAACGGGACGAGGGTGCTTGTGAAAGAATTTCTAAGCAAATCGGCTTATTAAACTGCATGGACCTTGACTCTGAAATTTAACTAACCTTCTCCAAAGGCTGCTGGGAATTGGAAGGCTGAGATATGGGAAGATCTCTTTAAGTTGTACTATGAGATTATCTGAGAAAATGTCAACCAGGCTTGAGGGAGTCCTCTAAAATTTATATAGAGATTATTGGATAATACAGGATTTTAAAAAATACATAAAAATCAAAGACCATATCGTTTCCTTAAGTTTTCAACCGTACCCACTTCTATAGCTTCCTGTTTTTCTATTTTCTTCAATTTTTCAATGTACTCAGGTTTTAACTCTGGCTCTAAAATCTCTTCTTCATACTCTTTAGCCATTTTATTTATCGCAGCACTTTTGTCTTTTAAACCGTATTTCGCCTTGATAATATTCAAAATTCGATTAGTACGCTCATCAATGTTTATAATCGCTTGAACCATATATATCCCATATTAATGGTAAGTTAATGCCATATTAATATATACCGTTCTGCCTCACTAAAGGATAATATTTCAAAAGCACATTATAAAGAAAATAACTGGTCATTCATGATGGCGTTTATATTTGCTGTTACGAAATGCGCAAATGAAATAGAGAAGAACCGCAATGAATTGAAAAAAATGATTAGTGGTGTTGAATTAGCGCTATCTTGACTCCATTTGGGTCTTCTATGAAAGCAAGAGTTCCAACTGTTATTGGTCTGGGTTCCATGATGATTTTGACACCTTTAGATTTGAGTTCTTTCACTGTGGTATTTACGTCTTCAACATCCATCCCCATCGAATAAAAACCAGTTTCATTTTCTGTATTTTTTATGAGCTCTATCATAGCATCCCCTTCCCCTTTTAATAATATGATTGTTGCTCCAGGGAGATCGTGTTGGCTATCTATTTCAAATCCCATAGCTTCTGTGTAAAATTTAATTGACTCGTCCATATCCTCAACTATGATGGTAGCGTATTTAACTTTCATATTATCACCATATGAATACTGTTTATCATTATTTATTAACGTTGAATCTGGTAGTTTTTTATCAACGAGCCTATCCCAAAAGCCTCTTTACTCCCATATTAGGAGGTGCCCATAGCTATTTTGCTGATAATTAGTTCGATTGTTCCTTTCAAAACAAGATTCAAAGAAGTAGTTTTTGAGTTTTGGGATCAGCTCAACATCAATTGAATTAGCAGTATAAATTTATTGTCTGTGAATGTTTATTCTTTTTTCATACCTTTCAGGAGCTTATTTAATATTATGGAAAGCTGTCCAGAACTGAATATTTATATTCAATATATTACATGAAAATGAAACCGACTGCCCTGCTGGAATTCACAGAAAAAGTTAGAATAAGCAAAATGTCTTTTAAGAAGTTTCCAATATTTATCTTATTCATCTGGCATGAAAGTACATTACTATTTATTTTTCACGTACTCTCTCCTTCTCTTTTTTACCATAAGCTGCTCCTAAAGCCATTCCAAGAACAGGTCCAAAAGCAACCCCCAGGGCTATGTTGTCTATAAGAATGCCAATTATCAAACCCAATGACATGCCAAGAGCGAGTCCAGAGCCCATCGCATCTTCTTTTCCGTTATCTTTATCTTTCCCATTCATTCTTACTCTTTCCCATACTTCTCTGTATTTCTATAAAAAGAGTTTGAAACAGAGGAGTAAATTTTGGGGTGAAGATGTTTATCTACTGGTGAAATGAAGATGCTTATCCTAAGAATGAATTTCTGCATCTAGTAAAGTAAGAAATTTTTAGATGCAATTATCTGATAAAAAGATAAAATATCAAAAGATTTATCCATTTAAGCGGATACTTCCATTTAATGAATAACCATCGCGAAACGGAAAGTTCAGGTCGCATTTCAGGTCACAGGCGCACTGATAATATTCCAGGTTGGGACGAAGAGCTTGAATCGGCATTTTCAGTCTATCAAGGATCCTATATTGCCGGGAGAGTCTCATCAAGGCATAAAACAGTCTGTGAGGTCCTAATTCCGGGAGCTGTTGTACAGGCGGGAATTTCCGGTGCACTCCAGAAAATTGGAAAGCAGCCAGTTGTAGGGGATTTTGTCGTTTTGCTCGACCAACCGGAACTGGGCTCACGCATGATTGTGAATATCCTGCCCAGAAGGACCTGCCTTTCAAGAGGAGCAGCAGGAGACGGGGGAGGGGAGCAGATCATTGCTGCAAACCTTGATACCATTTTTATTGTAACTGCAGCGGGAAAAGACCTCAACCTGCGAAGGCTTGAAAGGTATCTTACAGTTGTCTATTCTTCCGGGGCAAATCCGGTTATTTTACTTAACAAAATCGACCTTGCAGATGACCCTACCCTGCTGGTAGAAAAAATCCAGTCTATTGCAGGGAATGTACCTGTCGTTCCTCTTAGCGCCCTTTCAAAAACCGGGCTTGATTCACTCAGCCCTTACCTTAACCCCGGCGAAACAGTTGCACTCATAGGTTCTTCAGGTGTCGGGAAATCCACGCTTATTAACTCTCTTCTTGGTGAGACCGTCCAGAGAACTGCGGGTATCAGAGAAGACGATGAAAAAGGGAGGCATACAACTACAGTCCGTCAAATGTTCCCTCTTCCAAATGGAGCGGTTCTTATAGACAATCCAGGTATCAGGGAAATCCAGATCGGAGACTCTGCCGAAGGCCTTGAAAAAGCTTTTTCCGAGATTGTTGATGCAGCCTGTAACTGCCGGTTTAAAGATTGCACTCACCATGATGAGCCGGGCTGTGCTGTCCTGCAGGCAGTAAAGGACGGGCTTATTCCTGAGGAGCGGCTGGACAGCTATCACAGGTTGACCGAAGAACTCATATTTCAGTCAAAAAAATCCGAAATCGGGCTGAAACGGCTTGAAAAGGAAAAGCACAAGCAAATTGCAGTGACTATTAAAAAATATAAGAAATTTACGGGTAAGCCGTAAGATGAATTGTATTAGAGAAGGCAAGAATCGTCAGGACTCAATCATTTTCGAATTCATAGAAAGCAGGATAGAAAGAAGGGAGGGATAGTTTACATTGAGCCCTCCATGACCTATAATTATTATATGAAAAAACCTATGCTATTTCTATGTCAAGAAAGCTACGAGATTCTGCTCTTCGCCTATTGAAGAAAGCAGCCGACGAAATAGATAAAGAGCAATATAAAAAGGCCTTTGAAAGCCTTGATAAGGTTGAAAAGATTGAAAAAGAAGTGAAGGATCCTGAGATTTCATACCATCTCCTGTTTTTTAAAGGTTTTGCAACATACAGAATTGACGAACTCGAAGAGTCGCTTACACTTTTCGGAAAGGCGCTGGAAATTAGCTGGGAGCTTTTTTCAAAAGAACCGAAAAAGGAAGAGTATCAGTCCTTTATAGGAGACACGATCGGAAGCATTGGAGACATCCTTTCGAAGCTCGAAGATCCTGATAAAGCAAAAGAATACATCTATCCGATGGAAGAGATTTTTGAAAAAGCGGTTCTGGGCTTTGAGAAATTATTGGAATCAGATCCCGAAAATCCAGAGTACCTGGAAAAGTTCCTGGAAACGATCGAACACATAGGGCTCTGTTTTGAAGCCGGAGAATTAATCGAAGAAGCATCCCCGCTTTTTTATAAAAGATTTGATATCATTGAGAAATTGCTCAAAAGTGAAACAGAAGTGTCCGAGCATCTCAGCAGCCTTGATGATTCGCTTATGAATTTTGGAAGGATATGCGAAGAAAAGGGATGTTTAGAAGAGGCAAAGCACATTTATAACCGGGCAATAGAAATTTACGGGAAAGTCCTTGATAAAGACCCTGAAAGCTCCGAAACCAAAGTTTACCTGAGCTACGCATACCGCTACCTCGCCGATATGTATTCGGACCAAGAAAATCTTGTAAAGGCAGAGGAGTGCTATAAAGAAGCATTGAGCCTGCTTGAAAGCGAGATAGAAGAAGAGCCTGAAAATATTCCTGTTTCTGAAAATATTCCTATCTCTGAAAATATTCCTGTTTCTGAAAATATTGACATCTCTGAAAACATTCCAGTTTCCAAAAACATTCCTTTTTCTATGGCCCTTGCAGATATGTACAAAGACTCAGGTTTAATATTTTCAGATACGGAAGAGACTGCGAAAGCCAGGGATTACTATACGAAGGCAAGGGACACTTTCCGGGAACTGATGGACAAATACCCGGAGATTCTTGGAACCGATAAAAACCTTGCCAGGTCTTTAGACGAACTTGCAGAGCTGTTTTCGGAGATAGGAGAATTCGAAAGCGCAGAAATCTGCTATAAGGACACATTGCAGATCTATGAAAACCTGCTGCAAAAAGAACCTGAAAACCCTGAATACTCTCTGAAGCTTTCCGATGTCTATCGGGAGCTTGGAGACCTTTTTGTTGAAGAGGAAGAAATTGAAAAGGCAAGGGCTTATTATGAGAAGGAGATCGAAATCTACGAAAACCTTCATCCCACGGAAGCCGATAAACTCATGTTAGAAGCTAACAAGGCTGATACCTGGAACCAGATCGGCAGGCTATATGCGGAGGAGGAGCCTGAAACTGCAGTGCAGTACCACAAAAGGGCTCTCCCCGTATTTCAAGAAGCCTACGAATCCAATCCCGAGAGCGAATTTTTCCATGAGGGGCTCCTCGAAACCCTGACAAGTCTGGGCCTGCTGTTCAAAAATAATCGAGAATTCGAAAAAGCAATCCGTGCGTATGAAAGGGTCCTGGAAGTCCAGAAACAGCTCCTTGAGCTGATGCCTCCGGAAAGTTGCCATGATACAAACCATAGCCACGATCAGAACCATAGCCACGATCAGAACCACAACCACGGCCTGGACCACGACCACAACCACGGCCTGGACCACGACCACAACCACGGCCTGGACCACAACCACGATATGGGCCATGACCATGATACGGACCATGACCACGATGTGGATCATGATCATGCTCTGGATATGGAAACTACATACTTTGAACTTGCAATGTTGCATTCCGAACTTGGAGACGAGGAAAAAGCCGGTGCCTACCACAGGCAGGCTCTTGAAAGATTTGAACAAATAATTGTTGAACAGGTTGAAGACCCGGCGCTCTTAATCCTTACATCAGGCAAAGCATTCTTTTTAGGAATATCCCTTCTTGAAAAACTGGAGTCCGAAAAGAAAGACTCAAGCATTGCCAGAAAATACTATGAACTTGCCCTCAGAACCATTGAAAAATTATATGAATCCCGCCCGATGAACCTGAGGCTTCAGGAGATACTTGCCAGTTTTGCCGAACAAATGGGGGACATATACAGGGATGCCGATAAACTGGAAGAAACAATCCCGGAATACGAATATGCATACAAAAGCCTAAAAATCCTGTATGAAAACGACCCTGAAAGCCCCATGCACCTGCATCATATGCTTGGAGCCCTGAATAATCTCGGGATCGGATATTCGGTTACGGATCAGCCGGAAAAAGGAAAAGAGTGCTTTGAAAAAGCCCTTGCCTTTAACGAAAGCCTGGAAAAATCCGACCCGGAAGACCTTAATCTCCTGAAAAGTAATTTCTTGCTTTTCAGCAACTACGCAAATCTCCTTGAAGAGCTGGGGGACTCTGAAACTGCAAAAGAATACCGTAAAAAAGCTGAAGAGATCGACGCAAAACTGGATGAAGAAGGCCCTGAATGGGATTCCTCGCTCGAATATCTCTGACCTCGGAACCATAGAAATCTGCGGGCACTCACTGCCCTGTTCTATTTTTTAATCAGCCTCTGAAATGAGCCGGGCTGTGCCGTCCTGCAGAGGCGGTAGAGGACAGGCTTATTCCGGAAGAGCGGCTTGTCAGCTATCACAGGTTAGCTGAAGAGCTAAATTCCAGTCGAAAAGGTCTGAGATCGGGTTGAAGAGGCTTGAAAAGGAAAGATACCAGAAAATGGCAGTTGACGCAAAAAAAGTATAAGAAATTTACTGGGAAGCAATAAAATAAGTTTACTTTCAACACAGGCAAGATTTATTAGTCACTTATTAGTCACTTATCAGTCATTTATCAGTCATTTATCAGTCATCTCAGCCTTACTTATTATAGTTATACAGTCTCAGCGTGCTGCGTGAACCTTCCCGAATGAAGCAGATTCTTCCTTTCTTCCCGAACAGCGTAACACCTAAAAACAAAAAAGACTTTCTTGACCACATAGGACGGGTAAGAGTAATTAATTAGACTTATTTTATGGAGGTACTTGAATGGCAAGTAAAGTCTATTTCGCAGACCTGAGGGCAAAAAACCCCCACGAGAGTAAGATAAGCAAGATCCAGAAACTTTTTGATGAGGCAGGATTTGTCGAACTGCTGGGGGCAGAAGACCTGACTGCGATCAAGATCCATTTCGGAGAATACGGGAATGACGGCTACATCAACCCGGTATTTGTCCGGCAGGTTGTAGATAAAATAAGGGCATCCGGAGCAAAGCCGTTTATCACGGATACGAACACCCTTTATTCCGGGAGCCGGCATAATGCAGTTGACCACCTGACAACAGCCATAGAGCATGGTTTTGATTATTCTGTTGTCCGGGCTCCGCTTATTATTTCAGACGGGCTCAGGAGCCAGAACATTGCAGAGGTCGAGATCAGGCAGAAGCATTTCAATTCCGTGAAAATAGGATCCGACATCGTTGCTGCAGACTCGATGATCGTAATGTCCCACTTCAAGGGGCACATTGTTGCAGGCTTCGGGGGAGCTATCAAGAACCTGGCAATGGGCTGTGCGCCTGCTGCCGGGAAAAGGGACCAGCATTTTCCAACAAGCCCGCAGGTGAATGAAGAAAAGTGCGTGGGCTGCGGTAGATGTGTTGAAGTTTGTCCCGCCGGAGCAGCTGCTCTTGAAGGTGAACTTTCAAGGATTGAAACTGAGGCCTGTGTAAGCTGTGGGCAATGTATGGAAGTCTGTCCGGCAGGTGCTATTGATATAGACTGGGAGCGCGATATCCCGAACTTCCTTGAATATATGACTGAATATGCATACGGGGCGGTAAAAGGAAAAGAGAGAAGGGTAGGCTATATCAATTTCCTGCTTAAAATCACACCGGACTGCGACTGCGTGCCCTGGAGTGACGCCCCAATTGTACCTGATATAGGGATCCTTGCATCAACCGATCCTGTGGCCCTGGACCAGGCAAGCTATGACCTTGTGAACAGGCAGAAAGGAATTACAGGCTCTGCTCTACAGTGCAATCACGAAGCTGGGGCTGACAAGTTCAAAGGGACCTGGCCCAAAGTAGACGGCACTCACCAGCTTGAATATGCTGAAGAAATAGGGCTTGGGAGCAGGGAATACGAGCTGGTTGAAATTTAAGTTAAATGATGTCTGAGTTTGTTTGATAACTCATTCTCATTATTTTTAATTTTTGTGCTTTTATGAGGGGAGAAAAACTCAGCAGGTTATGTGGAACATCGCAATGGTCTTTCCTTTGCTTTTGTTCCAGAGCTTAATTGCTTCAGGGGTTGGAAAGAGTTTCGTCTTGATATTTTTTTCTTTAAAGAATTTTCTGGCTTTTTTTGAAAGCTTTACAAACCCTATTTGACCTGTTCCGATAATTACCTTTCTGGTTCCTTCTTCATAGATGTACTCCGCTTCGGCAAGAGAGATTTTATGGGATGTCCCGTAGATTTCTTTCGAGAGCTTTTTCCTGCGCTTTTCGACCTGCCCGTCCAGGCGGATAAGGATATCGTACTTAAAGAGTTTCCCTTTGACTATAACCGAACCGAAACTGGTTGAGTTTATTTTCGTTTTCAGGCCTTTCTCCTCTCAGAATTATTTCTTTTTTGTCACTTGATCGTCAGATTTTTCGTTTTGTTTCCTGAGCTCTTTCTGGGCTCTTTCAGGCTTGTTTTATGGCTTTTACTGTTATTAATTACTTTAATCTTTTTTCCGGAGAAACTTTAATTCAATTGTACACCGCAATTGTATATCGGGTTATCTGCTTATAACCCAGTAAGAAACAAATTATCAGGGCTTTTCATTACTGCTTTTAGTATCCAGTCGAACCTTTAACTTCCTGAGAAATATCTTCTGAACGCGGAAATTATTCTTTTGCAGGTCTCAGGTATCTTTTACAATCGAAGTAGATTTTCAGGCAAATGCCTCTATTCCCCTCCAAATCAAGTTTAGTTGATTTAATGGCAAATATATTTTTTAAAAAGATAAATATAGCAGATATCCCCAGTTAATATATGAGATAATATTACCCAACTTTACTGGAGATGAATACAAGTGACCGTCTGGGAATACGATGTTAAAGAGATAAGGTTCAGCGAGTGGTCAAAAACAAAAGAAGACCTTAACAACCTTGGAGTTGAAGGCTGGGAACTGATCAAGTTTTCAAATGAGATCGATGAAGACGGCATGATTACAGCTGTTTTCAAAAGGCCGGTTGATTATGTTGATGCAGCCTTCTAAAACTTTTTTTCTAATTTATCGTTCTTAATTTGTTTTTTCTTATTTGCTTTGTTTTTCTTCTTTGCCAAATGTTCAGTCAAAACCCGGTTAAAAATCAGTTAAAAACTGGTTTTAGAAATTCATTTAAAGTTTCAATATAAAGTTTCAATTTAAATGCCCTGTCTGTGTCTTTCTGCCTTTATCTTTCGGGTTTCCTGAAAGTAATCTTAAATTCCGTTCCAGATTCCTTTCCAGAATTCCTTTTAAGTTCGATAGAGCTTTCAATCTGTTCCACGAGAATGTTTACAAGCTGAAGCCCAAGAGAATCTGTATTCCTGAAATCTATATTTTCAGGAAGGCCCTTTCCGTTATCTGCCACAGTCAGTGTAAATTGCAAATCACTTCCTTTTTTAAGTTTAGCTGTTTTTCCTTCTGTTCTACTATCATCTGACCCGTAGAGGCTTATGCGGATTTCGCCCTCAGTGCCTTCCGAAAAAGCATGTTTCAGAGAATTTGAAATTAATTCGTTTACAATGATGCCCAGGGGAACTGCAGTGTCCATTCCCAGAAAAACCTGTTCAAGTTCGAGATTAAGCTTAATATTTTCATTTTCGATATTATAGGACTTGAGAAGATCTGCAGTGAGCTTCCAGAGGTAAGCCGAAAACTCCAGGGTTTCCATATCCTTCCCCTGATACAGTTCTTCATGAATTAGAGCCATGGAGACTACACGGTTCTGGCTTTCCCTGAAAGCTTCAAAGACTTCTGAGGCCTGGAAAGTTTCCCTATCATTGAGTTTATCCGCCTGAAGGCTGAGCAATGAAGAGATAACCTGCAGGTTATTTTTAATTCTATGGTGAATCTCTTTTATACGGGCTTCCTCAGTTCTGGCGAGAGTTTCTTCCGCCTTTTTACGTTGAGTGATATCACGGACAAAGCCCTGGAATTTTCCTGAGATTCCGGATTTTACAGGAGTAATATGTATGATCTGCCTGACCCATTTTATACTCCCATCCTTTTTCCTTACCTGATATTCCAGCTCCGGAGAGGAATTGGGTTCTAATTCCATCTTTCTCAGGTTTTCGATAATTAATGAACGATATTCGGGCAGAACTATTTCAGTCCATTTCACTTTTCCGGAAATGAAGTCTTCTTTACTGTAGCCTGTGATCTCCCTCACGTCTCCGTCCATAAAAACCAGGGCACCCTTCTCGTCAAGTCTGAACGCTATAAGCCCCTGCATTTCCTGTAAGAACGAGCTGTATTGTTCTGTATTATATTGTTCTGTTTTGTATTGTTCTGTATTATATTGTTCTGTATTATATTGTTCTGTTTTGTATTGTTCTGTTTTACCCTGCAGCTTTTCAGTTGACATTATACTCTCAGGTATGGGTCTTTCCACTCCAAGCATCCTGTAAATCCTTCCCTGGTCATCCTTCAGGAAATTAGTCTCTCTCTTCAGGGCTTCTTCCCTGAATTTAAGTTCCCTGAAAAGAAGGCTGCAGGGCTCATCAAAGCCTGTTTCCACGATTGCGATATAGATAAGGTAGAAAGAAAGGGCATTAAAAATCTGTCCGATAAAGTTCAAAGCTTCTTCTGTGTTTGTGTAGTGAATAAGGGCAAGTTCCGCTAAAATGGACGCTACTATAGCTGCTATAAGTATACTAAAAACATGTTTATCAAATCGGTCTTTTTTCCGATACAGGAGAAACACTGACCCGAGGAATAAAAAAGAGATCAAATATTCGCTAAAGATTTTAAAAGAAGTTAGTCCGGAGCCCTCAATATAGCAGTCCGGAAAATTTCTGTACTTGAAGATTGAGAGAAGGAGAACGGCCGTAATTACAGCATATACAATGAACACTTTCTGGGCAAACTGGCTGTTTTCAACAGGTTTTACACTCCTTTTTTCACTGCCTGAACCCCGTATAAATAGTAATGGAGCCACAAAAAAGGAGATACTTAGCAGATACCTTATGGCTATCCACAGCTGCACAGGAAGGTTTGCGCCATACCCGGGAAACACATCCATTTTCTCATATGCAAAAGCACGCAAAAAACCAAGGCAAGCTATGAAAAAGAGCGCAGTCCCGATGAATGTAAGGTACCGATTCTCTGAAAAGGTCTTTGATTTCCATACTATTATGAAAACCATGTAAGCAATTATAACATTAAAAAGACTTACAATAATGCGAAAGAGCAGGTAGTTCTCAAGACTGATCATATAGAGAATACCTGATATAATCAGGAACAGCCCCAGTTTCATGAGGGAAGGCTTGAAGGTTATGTAAGATTTTATCTCCTTACATCGCATCCTTAATCGTATCTATTGCTGTAGTATAAAAGTGTTTTCGAGTTTTATAAACAGTCTATTTCAAACTTTATCAGGTTTTTCAGTTTATTTTTGTTTTACTGGCGGTTCATTTCATTTTTAATTTACTTCAACACATGACCCTGAGAGTAATACATTCAGTTAACAGCGTTTACTTGTATTGCTATAAGAAAAATCTTTTATCTTATTAAATATTACAATATTTTAGTAAAATAATAATTGAAGGGGCAAATGTATCTTGAATTATCGCTTTGAAAAAAAAGATCTACCAGGTTTAACTTGAACAAACTTAACCGGGAGATCTGGAGTCCTTTAAAAGCTTGAAATTTTCCGGTTTTGTTTCCTGCATTAACTCCATTAAAAAGAATGAACTGATCACAGGCCCCAGATATCCTGCATTGTTAAAACCTCTCTATTAAACTGCCTCCTACCCAAGCTATCTTCACCTAAACTACCATCCCATCGACTCTATCAAACGATTTCAACTTAAATATCACTTCATCGGCCTGTAATTTTATCTATCGTTCTAAATTCTATCAAACGTTCGTTAGTTAAATTTTCTCCCACCAAAATTGAGGATTATTTATGAATCGGAGTTTCAAGTTCATTTTGATCATTTGTATGCTGTTTGCCGTAATCGGAGCAAGTGCCTGCATAGGTGAAGAAAAAGACAGGACTGCAAAAGGTGCAGGTTCCGTAGAAAGTTCCCAGGAGCTTGTTGTGGGCATAAGTACGGATGTCAGCAGCTGGTACCTTAACATGTTTGCAGCGGGCGATGCGCGGTTTGTCTGGTCCCAGGTCTATGAGACCCTTGTGAGGCTGGATCCGGACCTGAACGTCATCCCCGGGCTTGCGGAATCCTGGGAAACCCCTGATGACGGCAGGACCTGGATATTTCACCTGCGTGAAAATGTGACTTTCCATGACGGGAGTCCCTTTGATGCGGATTCGGTTGTCTTCTCTTATTCCAACCAGTCCTATGTCAGGCAGGCGGTCTTAAAGCCGGTTCAGAGTGTGGAAACTCTTGATGCCCACACTGTAAAATTCGTCCTGGAAAAACCCATGCCATTGCCTTTCTACCTGACCCATGTAGCCTGGCCTGTAATGTGTCCGGGCTGTCTTGATGCGGAAGGGAATTTTGTCAAACCAGTAGGTACCGGACCGTTCATGTTTGAAACCCAGAAAAAGGACCAGGAAATCGTGCTCACAAGAAACGAAGCCTACTGGGGAGAAAAACCGCTGCTTGATAAGGTTACTTTCAAGGTAATCCCGGAGGCGGCTACCAGGGTAATTGCCCTTGAGACCGGAGAGGTGGATATGGTCATCAAGGTTCCAGAATACGATGTCGAAAGGCTCGAAGCTGAAGAAGGCATTCAGGTCCACAGGAAACTTACGACCTTTACGGACTTCCTGCAGTTCAATTGCGACAACTCTCCCTTCAATGACACGAGAGTACGCCAGAGTATTGCTTATGCAATCGATACTGAGACCCTCGTAAACGAAGTGCTTGAAGGCATCGGGAAGCCGGCAGGCGGGAGGCCCTATTCCCCTGTAATGATGTACTCAGACCCTGACCTTGAGACATATACGCAGGACCTCGATAAGGCGGGGGCTCTCCTTGAAGAAGCCGGATGGAAAGACTCTGACGGGGACGGGATAAAGGAAAAAGGCGGAACACCCCTGCATGTGACCCTGATAGTAAGTAAAGGAGTCTGGGCAGCCAGGCATAACCCCATGGCTCAGGTTGTGCAGGGAACCCTCAGGGAAGTCGGAATGGACGTTGAGATCCAGGTGCTTGATGAAGGAGCTATAAGCAAACTCGAAAACACAGGGGACTTTGGTATGATACTCAGAAGTGGCTATTTCGTCTGGGGCCCCTACCCGAAGCACTTCTTTGTACACCATTCCGGAAGCCCGTATTCGCATTATCATAATGAGACCTATGACCAGCTCGTCAACGCGGCAGATATGACTGTTGATACACAGGAACAGGAAGAACTCTACCATTCCCTGCAGTCCTTTGTGATAGAAGAAGTCCCGGCTTTTTATCTCGTGCACGAAGAAAAGGTTGTTGCAACCGGCTCTTCAGTAAAAGGCTATACCATAAGCTCTGAAGATCCCTGGCTGAACCTTTCAGGGGTCTATCATGGAAAGTGAGTGAAGAATAAAGTTCAGAAAGGCGTAAAAAATTCGGAAAAAATAAAGTTGGAAAAAATGAAGTTGGAAAAATGAAGTTGGAAAAATGAAGTTGGAAAAATAAAGTTGGAAAAATGTAAAATTGGAAAAATGTAAAATTGGAAAAATGTAGAGTTCGGAAGATACCCATGTGGAAGTACATAGCAAAACGCCTGGCAATGGTTTCTATCGTAATCGCAGGAGTTACGTTTATAGCTTTTTCTGCGATGTATTTTGCTCCCGGGGACCCTGCAGAAGTTATCGCCCTTGCAAGGTACGGGGAAGACCTGAGCGCCAGCCAGATCGGAACCCTGAGGGAAGCAGAAGGGCTTGATGCTCCTGTGCATATACAGTACCTAATATGGGTTGGGCACCTTCTCCGGCTGGACCTTGGAAAATCGCTTGTGACCTCGGAAGATGTCCTTGCCGAAATCCTCCAGAAACTGCCTGCAACCGCAAAGCTTGCAATTGCAAGCCTGCTGGTCTCCTTCCTTATCGCCCTGCCTGCTGGAATTCTGAGCGCACTCAGGAAAAATTCCCTGCTTGACAGAGGCTGCATGTTTGTTTCTCTGGTAGGGGTTTCTATTCCGAACTTCTGGCTCGGGCTTCTCTTGATCTGGCTTTTTGCCCTTACTCTCCACATGTTCCCCAGTTTCGGTTATGGAAGCCTCAAGCACTTTGTCCTTCCTGCCCTTACCCTTGGAACCTCACTTGCTGCAGTTACTGCAAGGCTTACCCGCGCAAGCCTTCTGGAAGTGTTGGGTCAGGAATATATTGTGGCTGCACGTGCCAGGGGACTTGACGAGCATACCATTCTTTTCCGGCACGCCCTGAAAAACGCTCTTCTCCCGGTTATCACATTTGCAGGAATGCAGTTTGGCTACCTTCTCGGAGGAGCCGTAATTGTGGAAACCATTTTTTCCTGGCCCGGTATTGGAAAACTCCTTGTTGACTCGATTTTTGCGCGGGATTTTTCCATGATCCAGGGATGCGTCCTTTTTATTGCAGTACTTTTTTCCCTCTCCAGCCTTGCCGTCGATATCCTGTATGCAGTTCTTGACCCGAGGATAAGATATGACAGACATGATTGAAAAAATAAAGCTCACCGAAAAGGCGTACCTGGCCGAAAAAAGGTTAGTTTTCGGGGAGTTCAGGAAGAACAGGCTTGCGATTTCAGGCCTCCTGCTTATCGCTGTTCTCTGCTTTCTGGCAATGTTTGCTCCTGAGATCGCACCCCACGACCCCCTCGCTCAGAAGCTTGACAGCAGGCTTCTTTCTCCGTCTTCCGAGTATCCTTTCGGAACCGATGAGCTTGGGCGCTGCATTTTTTCAAGGGTTGTCTACGGTACGCGCGTTTCTCTGGGCATCGGACTCCTTGTAGTTGCAGCAACGTCCATTGCAGGCACAGTTCTGGGACTGCTTTCAGGGTACATGGGAGGCTTTCTGGATGAAGCGATAATGAGAGGAGTGGACATCGTAATGGCTTTTCCGAACATCATCCTTGCCCTTGTGATTGCAGGGCTGCTGGGCCCGGGCTTTTCAAGCGTTGTCCTTGCCCTTGCCCTTACTCAGTGGCCTGTTTATGCCAGGCTTGTACGCGGGCAGGTGCTGTCCCTCAGAAAGAGAGCTTTTGTCGAGGCTGCCAGGGCTCTGCGGCCCTCAAGTTTCTACATTATGCGAAAACACATCCTTCCAAACTGCATGGGGCCTGTAATCGTTCTCGGGACCCTTGAGATTGCACATGTTATAATTTTTGCTGCAGCCCTGAGTTTTCTCGGGCTCGGGATCCAGCCTCCTGACCCTGAATGGGGCTCCATGCTCAAAGCCGGAATCCCGTACCTCCGCACAGCTCCCCAACTCACATTTTTCCCTGGCCTGATGATCATATTCACAGTCTTTTCATTCAATTTTGCAGGAGACGGTTTGAGGGACAGCTTTGGCCAGCCTGCGAATCAGGAGGTGCTGGCAAGATGAGTTATTCTATTCTCTCAATAGAAGATCTTAAAGTCTCTTTCAAAACCTCAAAAGGTACTGTAACAGCCAATGAGAGCATTTACCTTGAGATAAAGGAAGGGGAAATTCTGGGGCTTATCGGAGAAACAGGCTGTGGAAAAACTACTCTCGGAAAAGCCATTTTGAGGCTGCTTTCGGGTAAAGCAAAACTTGAAGGAAAAATAGTGTACAGGGGCACGGACCTCCTCACCCTGACTGAAAAGGAAATGAGGCTCTTCAGGGGAAAGAAAATAGGAATTATGCTCCAGAACCCTTCAGCCTGCCTCAACCCTGTCCTTTCAGCAGGAAGGCAGATCGCAGAAATCTACCGATACCACGAGGGCATGGGAAAAAAGGAAGCTGAAAAAAAAGCAGGAGAGATGCTTGAGCTTGTGGGAATAAGCTCCTCCCGAGGGTGCGATTACCCTCACCAGTTCAGCGGCGGGATGATGCAGAGAGTAATGGTCGCAATAGGGCTTGCCCTCAGGCCCGGGCTCCTGGTTGCAGATGAACCTACAAAAGGGCTCGACCAGGATACGAAACTGCAGATTGCGGAACTGATTGCCGGGCTTGTCCGCAAGGAAAATGCTTCCATGCTCCTGATCACGCACGACCTTGAGCTTGCCGGCAGTTTCACGGACAGGATTGCAGTCATGTACGCAGGAGAAATCGTTGAAATCGGAAAGACAGCCGAGATCATTTCTAATCCCAAACATCCTTACACCCTTGACCTGCTGCACTCGCTTCCCGGAAAAGGGCTCAGGATGGTTTCAGGGCAGCCTCCGAGCCTTGTTTCTCCTCCTTCCGGCTGCAGGTACCATCCGCGCTGCAGCTTCCGGGTTGAGGCCTGCTCAGTAGCCCATCCGGGACTTATGGGACCTGAAGGGGAACGCTTTACCCGCTGCTTACTCTCTGAAAAGGGCAGGAAAAAGGAAACTGCAGCACAACCTTTCCTTACTGCTCAGGCTGCTTTCAGGTGCAGGTGTGAGGGGGAGGGGATATGACACTGTTGAAAGTAGAGGACCTGAAAAAGTACTATTATTCAGGGCTGTTCAAAAAAGAGGTCCACAGGGCGGTTGACGGAATCAGTTTTGAGATCGGGAGAGGAAAAACCCTGGGACTTGTTGGAAAAAGCGGCTGCGGAAAATCCACACTTGGGAGAACGGTTTTGAGGCTGCTGGAACCCACTGCTGGGAGGGTTTTTTTTGATGGACAGGATATCTCAGGCTTCAAAGGCAGCGACCTGAAAAGCCTGGGGACAAGAATGCAGATTATTTTCCAGAACCCGGAATCATGCCTTAACCCGAGGATGAAAATCTATGATGCAATTGCCGAACCCCTGAGGCTTCACAGGCTCTGTGACAGAGACAAGGAACGGGGACGGATACAGGAGCTTATCGAGGCTGTTTCCCTTAGTGAAGAACTGCTTTTTCGCTATCCTGGAGAATTGAGTGGAGGGCAGCTCCAGAGAGTTGCAATAGCCAGAGTGCTTGGCATGAAACCGGAGTTCATAGTTGCGGATGAGCCCACATCCATGCTCGACCCGCTTGTCCAGGCCCAGATCCTTTTCCTGCTCAAAAAACTGCAAACTGAGTACGGGATCAGTTTTCTATTCATCTCCCACGATATGCCGGTCGTGGAATGGATGAGTGATGAAATCGCTTTCATGGAGGAAGGAAAAATTGTCGGTTTCAGGTAGTGGTGCGGTGAGAGAATTTGTTACCACGTATCCGATTTACCTGTTTTTACTTAATTCATTTTATCTGGTTTACTTTTATTTTATTTTATTTTATTTTATTTTATTTTAATTTATTATAACCCGTAAATGAGGTCCCATCGGATCAAAAAGATATGTAAAAATAATGAGTAGAGAAAATATATGTAAATAGGAAAAGTATACGGAAAATAGGAGAGATGGTATGGAAAATAAAGCTAAAAATCAAACTGAAACACCTGTTGACTTAATGCAAAAGCCTGAGATAGATGCCGACCGATTTTTCAAGCTTATTGATTCCTCTGTCCGGGGTCTTAGGGAGTGCAGGCTCATTGCTTCGGCTTTTGAGCTTGGAGTGTTTGAAGCCCTTAAAATCCCCCTATCAACAGGAGTTCTGGCTGAAAAGCTAGGATGCGACCCTGTGCTTATGCCCCACTTTTGCGAGGCCCTCCATAGTCTCGGTTTTCTTGACAGGTTTGAAGAGGGGGCACATGAGGGAGAGGAAAATACACAGATTCAGAGAAAAGGCGAAGACAAAGGCGAAGACAAAGGCGAAGACAAAGGCGAAGATGAAGATAAATCTAAGGACAGAAAACCTGATGATGGAACAAAAGATGGTGAAGCAGTGTACCTTGTCTCGGAACTCAGTGCAACGTATCTTCTGGAAAGTTCCCCGTTTTCTCAGCAGCATTACCTTGCCGAAAGGCTCAGGAATGTTGAACTCTGGACCCGCCTTCCACAGATTATGAAGAATGGGCCTGAGATTGTTGAGAAAGGGCCTTTTTTCGGAGAAGTAGTCCATTGTATAGCTGAAAACGCACGCTGTGGTCTGCTTCAAGAAACGGTCAGGGTCGTCCTGGAAAATGTGGATTTTACAAATGTAAAAAAATTGCTTGACCTGGGAGGAGGACACGGGCTCTATGCAATCGCCTTTGCAAAATTAAATGAAAACCTTCAGGCTTTTGTTTTCGACCTTCCGCCTGTTACGCAAAAGACAAAATATTTCATAGAAAAATATGGAGCTTCAAGAGTGGATATAATTCCAGGGGACTTTTTTAAAGACGAAATCGGAAGCGACTATGATGTTATATTTTCTTCGTTTAATCCCGGAGGAAAAGTGCCTTCCCTGATCCCGAAAATTGCCGAAGCCCTGAATCCCGGAGGCGTTTTCATAACCAGGCAGGTCCCTGATGAGAAAACGAAATCCAGCCCTTTTCTCAGCCTTGACTGGAACCTCTGGACTTTTGAAGATGTGAAAAAAGGAGGATCAGGGTACAGTTTCGAAAACAGCTTCCCTTTTAACGAATACGTGGAAATGCTGGGTAATTACGGGCTTGAGGTTTTCCGCGCCCTTGATATGAAGGATGGGTCAAGGATCGTGTTTGCATGGAAAGTAGGAGTGAATTCTGGGTAAACTCCAGAACAGCTTGAGAGAGGACAGGAATCGGGCTTATTGGCGGCATTTTTTAGGGGCTCTGGTCGAATACTCCATCTCTTGGTTATTTTCCCGCTACCTGTCTATCCGGCTCCTCTGGCGGATATCCTGAACGTTATTAGAAGCAACCTTCCCTCAATGCTTCTGGCAAATGGGCTTGGTCTGGTCCTCCTTTTGTATATCCTGCGGGATCAAGTCCCCGTTCCCGCAGGATATACAAAAAGAGCTTTCTGGAGAGTTGTTCTCAGTTTTTCCATGTCAAGGGGTCCGTGCTGCGTCAAATTTAGGAGATCTTCTGCGAGATTCTTTGATTTACATCGTTTTGCTGTGTATGAGGCACTTCATTTACCATTACATTCCGATCCAAATGATGAAGACGAGGATGGTGAAAATCTGTCTCAATATTTGATGCGTGGAATACATCTAGATCCTAAAGTTATGTTCACTCATTCTAGGATTAAGAAAGAGGCTGAAAAGAAGTAATTGTAGTAGAGGGCAGTCATTCTCTCAGTTAATTTTTGAATAGTTTTTCCTTTATTACTTATAAATAAGTTTAAATTGTTTAAGAATTTTATACAAACCATAATGAAGCTCTCTGAATTCCAAATCATTCTCTAAAATCTGGTAGTCTTAATTACGTATGAAATTTCTGGCAGTGAGTTCAAATCCATAAGATTAATCTTTAATGAATATTTTCTTATGCTTACGTTTTTAATGAATGGAATTCCAAGGCTTTTTCTGCGCTCTCTGGACTTTATGGATCTTTTCGATGTTCATATCTAATATGTTTCTATTTTTAACTGATAAATATCACAGTGTTTTTACATGATCAAAAAAGGAATATACGAGATCAAATATGCATTTACTATATATATGAGTTGCATAATTGCATTTTATGCAACAAACATGCTATTAGCTAAGCTTACATTTATTTGAGAGGACAATTAGCACTTGGCATTTCAAATACCAAAAAAGCACATGAAGGCTCTTCTATGTTTTGAATGGAAAAGTTAGTATGAAGTAAATTAAATTTTGTTAAATATTTGTTAGTGCTCCTTATATAAATGTAATACTTAATTGTATATTTGCTAAGCACTTATTTATAAAGTTTTGAATGTTGAAAATCTTTGGTAATTTAAGTATTGATTTTAATCCAGAACTAAACAAATTGATATTCAGATCGATTTTTGCTATTTCTTGTGGGTAATTTATATCCACTTCTTAAATGTGGAATCAACATCTAAAGGATTATAAGTGAATTTTTTATGGAAAATCACATTCAAGATCGATAACTGTCTGAGGGATACTGCTACATCCAAACTGAGCAATTATTTTCTGCTAAACAAAACGGCGAAGATCCACAACCATACGGGTGGAGTATTCTTTAGATAACTGTTGGGAAGCTTCTTTTAGATTTGCATTGTTTGATTAAAGCATGCATTGGAAATAGCAACTCTTTTTAAATAGAACTTCAATCAGTTAATATACGTAATCACTTCGAAATAAAAAATATCCTATTATGACACACGTGTGGTAAAATATGCATTCACTATATATAGTAAGTGCATAATTCTATTTTATGCAACAATTCTGTGAACTTGTCAGTTTGAATTCATGCATGGTTAATACTTGGTGTTTCTAATGTATAAAAATACTTTTGCTGTTATTACTGGTGATTTAATATTTTCATCTAAATTTAAGGATCAAAAGAGAAAGGAACTTACGGATGAATTAAAGAATGCTTTTGATCTGGCTAATGAAATGCTCAGTAAGATTAACAGTAAATATAATGCGGATATTGTAATATATCCTTTTAATATTTATTGGGGAGATTCTTTTAGATGTGTGTTGACTGATCCTCGGTATGCATTGGATATAGTAACCATTATTAGATCACATTTAAAGGCAGTTGAATGGGAATATAAGAGGAAATCAGATGCAAGAATTTCGATCGGTATTGGAAGTATCTATGAAGAAACTATGTCCGATGAATTTATGGCATGGGATGGGGAGGCGTTTCATGAAGCTGGAAGAATTTTTAATCAAATGAGTGATAAAGATTTGAGGTTAATGATTAGAACTCCCTCAAAAAAAATAAATGATTTTATGGATGTTAGTTGCTATTTTTATGATGCAATATTAGACAATTTATCAAATAGGGAATTGAACTTAGTGAAGGAATACGTTTCTACATCAGTTGATTCTACGTCTATCCAACAAGAAATTGCAATAAAATATAATAAAGATCAATCTACTATTTCAAGATGGTTGAATCGCAAAAGTATAACTTCTCTGTTAAATTTCCATCGTTATTTTCATGATAATTGTGAGATATTCTTAAGTGATTTTGATTCCAGAATCGTAAATCTTAAAAACCAATATGAAATGACTAAAAGGGAAGATCTATCCTCGTTGAAATCGGAGACAGATAAATCAGTGGATATCTTTGTGGATGTTTTGAGAAATTCGGAAGATGAGTCTATAAGGAGATATGCAGCTAACGAACTAGGACAAGCAAAAAATGAGGGGGCAACAGAGGCCCTTATAAGGGAATTTGAACACAATGAAAATAAAGAAGTTCGTGTTACTGCAGCTAATGCATTAGGGCAGGTTAAAAATTTAAAAGTGGTAGATCCTTTAATATCTGGATTAAAATCTGATCCAAGCAGCAAGGTCCGTATTGCTGCAGCTAATGCATTAGGGCAAATTGAGGATAAGAAGGCAGTAGGTGCTCTTATATGGGAATTAGAACAAGATAAAAGTGAAGAAGTTCGTGCTGCTGCAGCTGATGCATTAGGACAGATTAAAGCTAAAGATGCGGTATTTCCGTTAATTTGGGTTTTAGGTGAGGATGAGAGCGAAAAAGTTCGTGCTGCTGCAGCCAATGCATTAGGACAGGCTAAAGATAAAATGGCAATAGAACCTTTAGTTAAGATATTATCTCGTGATAAAAGTGAAGAAGTTCGTGCTGCTGCAGCTAATGCATTAGGACAGATTAAAGCCAAAGATGCGGTATTTCCGTTAATTTGGGTTTTAGGTGAGGATGAGAGCGAAAAAGTTCGTGTTGCTGCGGCTTATGCATTAGGACAGACTAAAGACAATGCAGCAATAGAGGCTTTGATAAAGAGATTAGATCGGGACGAAAGCGAAAAAGTTCGTGTTGCTGTGGCTTATGCATTAGGACAGACTAAAGACAATGCGGCAGTAGAGGCTTTGATAAAGAGATTAGATCGGGACGAAAGCGAAAAAGTTCGTGTTATTGCAGCTTATGCATTAAGACAGGATAGAGGCAATGCAGCAATAGAGGCTTTGGTAAAAAAATTAGATCATGATAAAAATGGAAGGGATTGAATTGTCAGTTAAAACCTATAAAAAAGAGTAGATATGAGACTAAATTAAATGATTTATACATGCTGGATAAATATATATGTTATTAAAGAGTACTCTCCCAAAAAATGAAGCCACGCATAGAAGAAAATCGTAGGAACTTTCATGACAGACATATCTAATATAAATATTTCATTACTTCTTTTGCTTATTCTTTCCCATCTCCTTGCAGATTTTCCTTTTCAACCAGATGTCTCCATAAAAGATCGCAAAGCAAATGGTTTTTTTTCAAAATGGCTTCATATACATTCTTTCACTGCTGGTTTTTTGGCGTCTGTAATATTATATTTTTATCAATTTCCCTTTATTTCCTGTTTACTCATATTGGTCGTTATTTATACTACACATGTGGTAATAGACTACTTTAAATTGTTTGTAGAAACAAAAATTTGTAACTCTGATTCAGATTCCAAAAACAATTATGATAGTAAGGCAGATATTTTATTATTCATAGTGGATCAGTTTTTACATATTATAATTATTATTTTAATATGGAAGCAAATTGTAAATTTTGAAATAAACATTGATTCTTTATGTTTGGGCAGTTATACAAACTTATGGATAATTTGTATCTCGTATATTATTACCATTTGGCCGACTGGAATTGTCATCGGAAAATGGACTTCAATTTTAAAAAATCAAATTGATTATCCTAAAGATGAAAAACTATTAAATGCTGGAATGAATATTGGTCGAATTGAAAGAGTTTTATTGTTGACATTTGTGTTACTTGGAGAATATTCTGCTATTGGCTTACTAATCACTGCGAAGTCAATTTTTCGTTTTGAATCAAAAGGAAGAGACGATGTGGAGTACATATTGATTGGTACATTGATTAGTTTTTTGAGTGCAGTAGTAATTGGTTTGATTACAAGAAGAATAATATATGGATCTTTTATGAATACATAATTTTGAATAGAGTTTGTCTCAAGTTCCTTTTCTTCTTGTTTTGAGTGTAAAAGTCGGACATCATTGGAAAATTTACAGGATCCTGCTATTTCCTGTGAAAATATGCCTTAAGAGGACAGGATAGTTTTGAGATAGGCTCAATAATTACCTGTTTTGGAGCGTCTTTCAGCAAGAGCTTCAGTGTTCTTCGGATTCGGCTTTGTATAGATTGTTACTTCAGTGTTTCGCCTTAGAGACTTTTCCCAGAAAACGTGCAGGAAGTGAGAAAAAAGAACTGATTTCTTCAGAGATGAAGCTTAATAATCGGTGTGTTCTCATGAGTGACTGAAAAAGTACAGGGGAATGGCATAAGGCGTTGATTTCAGTCGAATACCCGTAGCAAGCTGCGGGGTGCGCCAGCGCAACTTTGATTTTGTTCTTTTATGATATGGTGATCGGTTATCTTGATAAATTAAATTGATTTTTGAATATTTCTTACAGGATTTAATAGATTTCTTGTTACTAATTTAGCATGAAAATGCTTGAAAGCATTTTCATTTTTTGTGCCTGTTATTCGAAGAATTTCACGTTCGTTTATGGAAAATTTTGGTAAAAAAATGATCGCTCTGTTTCTTTTACTTGAACTAAATAAAATCTACAACAGTAACCGTTATTATCCTGAAAAACAATCAATGAATGGGGATTGATGTGATAAAAGAAGCCATGTTCTACGAGAAAATCGGAGACAATAAAGTACACTGCAGTCTCTGCGCCCAGAGCTGCAGGATTGCCCCCGGAAAGAGAGGATTTTGCGGGGTCAGGGAAAACAGGGGAGGAGACCTGTATTCTCTTATTTACGGCACTGTCTCGAGCGAAGCCGTTGACCCTATAGAAAAGAAGCCGCTTTACCATTTTCATCCGGGGTCTTATGTTTACTCAGTCGGGTCTATCGGATGTAATTTCCACTGCAAACACTGCCAGAACTGGTCGATTTCTCAGGTCTGCCTGGAAGACGCTTATACAAAGGATATTTTTCCGGAGGAACTCGTGGAAAGGGCGCTTTTCTCAGGCTCAAAGTCTGTTGCCTGGACATATAACGAGCCCACAATCTGGCACGAGTATACCTATGAGAGTGCAAAACTGGCAAAAGAAGCCGGACTTGGCACGGTTTACGTAACAAACGGGTATATGACTCCTGAACCTCTGAGACATATCGCACCCTATCTGGACGCCGCTAATATTGATATCAAGGCTTTCAATGAAAAATTTTATCATGATGTTGCCAGTGCAAAACTGGCTCCCGTACTTGAGGCTTCTGCCCTTGCAAAAGAGCTCGGAATCCATGTCGAGATCACAACCCTGATCATTCCTGGAGTAAATGATTCTCCTGACGAACTCAGGGAACTTTCAAAATGGGTCTACAAAAACCTCGGCCCCGAAACCCCCCTGCACTTTACGCGCTTCCACCCTCAGTACCAGATGCAGGATCTTTCCCCTACTCCGGTGAAAACAATGAATGAAGCCTGTAAAATCGCAACTGAAGAAGGGATGAAATATGTATATATGGGCAATGTTCCAGGGAGCGACCGCAACAACACTTTCTGTCCGAACTGCGGCAAAATGTTGATTCTCCGAGGTTATTTCGATATAGAAAAATACGAAATTACTCCTGAAAAGACCTGCCCGGTTTGCGGAGAAAATATCCCTATTGTTGGAGAGTATGTGGGTGCAAAAAAGGTATTGAACGAAGATGAATATTAAGTTAAGAACATTGAGTTAAGAATAAGTTAAGAATATCAGTTAAGGATATTGAGGTAAGAATATTGAGGTAGAAATATTGAGGTAGGAATATTGAAGTAAGAATATTGAGGTAGGAATATTGAGGTAAGATGATTTTTGAATTATGGGTATACGAAACTGTAGACTTATACGAAACTGTAAACAGCGGCGGGAAGTATGACAGGACGGAAAGCTATATCTTTGGGATTTAGAAAAGATACTTTCCGCACCCTTCCTCGAAAATTTTTATTATGCCTGCCCTCAGGGAAGGAGTGTAGTTATGAGGTTCGGTCTTAACAGCCCTGTGCAGTTCTTCAAGTTCTACCCACTCAATGGAAACGGCTTCTTCGGGGTCATACCGGATAAGGCTTGCAGTTTCTTCCGAACATCTGCCTGAAAATACGGTGTGGTAAGCTCCTTTATTTTCAAGGATACAGGGGATTTTGAATAATTTCCTGAAAGGGACTGAGATTCCGATTTCCTCGAGCATTTCCCGCGCAATGCAGGTTTCGTAGGACTCGTCTGCAACGGTACCGCTTACGGAATATGTATAACGGTCAGGAAACCAGTATTTTCCAGGCGACCTCTTTTGCAGGAGCATTCTGTTTTCCGGGTCCAGAAGGATGAGCTGAGAAGCCCTGTGGATATGATTTCCCGAGTAAAATTCCTCTCTGGGGCGCAGGCCAAGAAAATTGTCATCTCTGTCAACTTCACTGATCAACTCTGTCACAGGGAACCTCCTGATAGCTTTTGATTATCTCTATATGTGTACTGCAGAATTAGAACCACAATAAAAAATTTAAAGGGGAATAAATTTACTAAAATAGTATAAAAGAGAATACCTGCTGTTAAAGCTTTTTCAGGGTTCAGAAACCTCTTTTGGCTTTTCTGCGGACTTCTGGATTTCTTCAAGCAGCTGGTCGTCAGTTTTACCTCTTATGTCAAGCCCGAGCTTTACAGCAGTTTCCTGTACCTTGGTCTTTGGAGCTATGGGTTCCTTTAAGGATTTCTCAAAGTCCTTCAGGTTTTGTTCGGATTCTTTCTGGGCTTTTTTGAATTCTCCCACGGAACTTCCCATGGAGCGGGCAAGTTCAGGGAGTTTGCTTGCCCCAAACAGGAGCATAACTATTGCTAATATGAAAATCAGTTCTGTGGGACCTACCCCGCCAAACATATCTATACCTCGACTTCTTTACCTTTTTTGGTGTTTTTAAGTTTTGAGTAGTTTTGAGTAGATTATTTATTAGTGGATAATAATAGTTTTAGCAGAACAAAAATTATTCTGAACAACTGCCATTTAGTAGAGAATGAGGATTTACTTCTACTATATAAGCCTTTTATTATTTACTTATTATTTGTCTTATTTTTATATATTCATTTATATGCAGTTTTTATTAGCTTCTAAGAAAATGATACCACCTTACACTTATAATCAGCGACAGAAGCTGGTTCAGTAACTGAAGCTTTGAATCCGGTAACAGAGATTTCGGACCGGTAACAGAAGCTTCGTTCTGGGCTTTTTTGAAGACCTGTGTACAGTGAATTTAATTTCCTGTTAACTTAATTTTCCTGAATTTTTCCATTGTTATCGAAAACTTCGGGATTTTCATCCTCTGAAATGGAAGGTCGAGCTTCCAGTGAATTTTTAAGGCTCAGGTCCGCCCTGGTTTTAGTGTTCAGGTCTTCGGTTTCTTTTTCCTTTTCGTCCTCTTTTACCCCGGCAGTGGTTCCATATCCGGTTTTGCGGGTATATGAATCGAAGGTCGTAAGCTCCAGTTCAGCGGCTCTCTGTGCTTTCTTGAATTCTCCTACTGCACTTCCAAGAGACCGTGCAAGTTCAGGGAGCTTCCTGGGCCCGAAGAGGAACAGTGCAGCTATAAGGATTGCAATCAATTCCGTGGAACCTATCATTGTCGGCTATTATCGACGATCAAATATAAAAATTCTTGCAAAAAGCAGGGCAGGCAGGTTTTAAGTGGAGACTACTGCCTGGGGATTATCTGGATTATGGCTTTTTTGATATCGCAGGTGCCTTTAAATCTCCGGATTTGCCTCAAAAAAGCCTGACCAGGAGCAGGCTGAACTCAAAAAGCACTACAAGGAGAAGCGCGACCAGTATCTGGGCTATGAAAGTCGGGTCAGGCGAAAGGAACAGTGATAGAGTTACAATTGCGCTGTAGACCAGTATTCTCTGCCTCTTGAGAGTCTGATACTTTACAAGCCCCATTTTCACGGCAAATATCACAAGGAGAGGAGCCTGGAATACGATCCCGAAGCCTGCAAGTATTGTGGTCACGGCTGAGAAGGTGTTTTGAACGGAAAGCTGAGCTGATGCCACGTCCCCTGAGTAGAAGATAACATACCTGAACATCACAGGCAGGACAATGAAATAGCCCAGGGCGGCTCCCAGGACAAATAGCAGGAAAGAGGCAGGAATGACTTTCAGGAAAAATCGCTTCTCATGCGGATAAAGCCCCTTGCCCGCAAACCTGTAGAGCTGGTAGAAGAATTGCGGTATTGATACTGCAAGTGCAAAGACCAGGCAGAGCTTGAGACGAGCAAAGATCCATTCAAGAGGCGAATATACTGCCATATCCAGCTCCGGGCTTATGAATGATTTCCAGACAAGCAGCATCCCTTTTTCAGAGAAGGGATATGCAGCCAGCATAGCCAGAAAGAGCCAGACAAAAACTACAGCAAGTCGGTTCCTGAGCTCATACAGGTGAGCCATAAGGGGTTCTTCGACATCCCCTGGAACCCCGGAAGAATAAGTGTTTCCATTAACTTTGTTTCCGGCGTCAGGGAGCTGGTTTCCGGTATCGTGGGAATGCATAGTTTTTATCTTTTTGTTTTTAATCTGATATTTATCTAATATTTATCTAATATTTATCTGATATTTATCTGATATTTATCTAATTCTCTGTCCGGTCTGCGATCTCATTTACTATCAGGGTTCTCCACCTGGTTTCTCTGTCTTACACTGCATTTAAATAAATATATTAATATCGGAACATCTATTACACTACATCCCATGCCGTGCTGATGCACGCACTCAGGATGTGCCGAATGCTCAGGAGATTCTGAATCAGGGATACTCTAAAACCATATATCCATGATATATATTTACCGTCCTTAATACTTACAATATTAAGAGAATTACAGTTACAGTTACAGTTACAGTTACAGTTACAGTTACGG
Source organism: Methanosarcina sp. DH2 (assembly GCF_020804225.1). Classification (GTDB taxonomy): domain Archaea; phylum Halobacteriota; class Methanosarcinia; order Methanosarcinales; family Methanosarcinaceae; genus Methanosarcina. The sequence goes on along the minus strand of NZ_WJBI01000017.1, from coordinate 90,527 downwards.
CAGCCATATAGTTAGATATTACAGTTACGGCAGCCATATAGTTAGATATTACAGTGCCGAAAACAAAAAGCTTGAAATACAATGCTTTGATCTGGAACCTTAAATTTGCTATCCCAGTATAATAAACATATAACGGAATAATCAAGCGAAGTAATCAAACGAAGTAATCAAACGAAGTAATCAAACGAAGTAATCAAACGAAGTAATCAAACGAAGTAATCAAACGAAGTAATCAAACGAAGTAGTCAAAAGGAATACGAATAATTAAAAGAAATAATCAAACGGAATAACCATTTCCTGAAGGATAATCGGTTCCTTCTATTTGCCGGATAGGTACTCCATATGTCTGAAGCAATTGAAAACTTAAGTGTAATCCTGCTGACCCTGCGAAAGAAATTGCTTGTAGTTGCTGCAGTCCTTTTTGCAGGCGTTGCTCTTTCTTTTCAGTTTACGGGTCCGCTGATTGAGAGGATGAAAAATGACCTACTGCCTGAGGGTGCAAAGCTGGTGTACGTATCCCCTCTTGAAGTAATGATGTTGAAGCTCAAGCTCTCAGTTATAATAGGGCTGCTCTTTGCCCTGCCTTTTATTGCATTCTATGCTTACCGGGCTGTATCGAGGCGTTTTTCGTTAAGAAGTCCGGTACAGGTCGGAAAGAGCCAGTTTATACTCCTTAGTGCGGGAGCTCTCGTAATGTTTGCCCTCGGGGTGTCGTATGCTTACTTCTTCATGCTGCCTCTCTTTCTGGACTACCTCTACCTGAACGCAGCAGGCTCAGGGGTAACTGCCACCTATTCGGTCTTCAAGTTCATTTCGTTTGCAGCTGCAGGCACAGCTCTTTTCGGGCTGATCTTTGAACTTCCTATAGTACTCACCTTCCTGACCCGGAACGGCTTTATACAGTACAGCACGCTTGTAACCTACCGCAAGCACATTTATATCGTCTTTCTAGTAGTAGGAGCTATCATCACCCCTCCGGATGTCCTCAGCCAGGTTATGGTTGCAGTGCCAATGATCATCTTTTTTGAGATCAGCATGGTTGTCGTGAGAGTGCTTGGAGTAAAGAATAAGGCATCTCAGTCTGATTCCTCTCCCATACCCAGGGCTTCGGGAAGAAGTTAAGCATACGGAAAGAAAAGACAAAGATAATTGGAAACAGGAAAGAAGCAGGCAAGAAAAGAATAAACATCACTGAATTGCTGTGCTGACCGGATATATGCGGGTTGAAGGGGATAGGCATGCTTGGGATTGATGTGATGATAGTTAGAAGTTAACCCAAACACGCCCCCGCAAATCCTTTTCCACACTCGCCTATCTATTATTATTATTATTATTATTATTATTATTATTATTATTATTATTATTATTATTATTATTATTATTATTATTGTAATTATTGTAATTGTAATTATTATTAGTATTATTATTATTATAATTATTCTTTTTGTTTTGACAGTATTTAACGACATCGAACATTGTCCATTTCATTCAAATTATTCCTAAAATTGTCAGCCTGGTTCTTAAGTTTTTCAGGACGCTCGGGAAAGTCTTATTTAAACAGGACTCTTATTTGATGAAGTCATGGAGCCCAGATACATAAAAGCAAATGCTCAGGTTATTGTCGCATCCGTTATCTACGGGTTTGCAGGAATCTTTTTCCTGTACATAAAAAATATGGCTGCAGGACCTGTTGTTTTTTGCCAGCTCCTCTTCGGTTTTCTGGTTCTTGCCGCTTACCTTGCAGCTACAGGAAAACTTTCCGGGATACGGCTTCGAGGAAAAAGGAAAGCCGTGCTACTTCTCGGAGTCTGGCAAGCCGGAGTCATGCTTTCTTATTACACGGCTGTGAGTTTTACGAATGTTTCTATGTCAGTGCTCCTGCTTTATACTGCCCCTCTTTATGTCCTGCTCGTTGCCCCTGTAATCCTCAAAGAAAAAATAAGCACCCGAAACCTTGCTGCTCTCACACTTTCCCTTATAGGGGTGGTGGTGGTTGTGGGTCATGAGAATCTCGTTCCCGGCACGGCAGAAGCTGGCTCAGGGTATTTATTCGGGGTACTGATGGGGCTTTTTTCGGGTTTTTTCTATGCCTGCATAATTATGACCTCGCGCTATCTCAGGGATGAATACTCAGGCCTGGAACAGCTTTTCCTTTCAACAGGCGTGACCCTTGTGATCCTCCTTCCCTTTATGCTGCAGATATCTCCCGCAGCCCTGCTTGAGAACCTGCCTGTCCTTCTCTTCCTCGGGGTAATGATAACCTCTATAGGTTCTATTCTCTATTTCACAGGACTTGAACAGGTAAAAGCTCAGAATGCGAGTATTATCTCCCTCCTTGAACCTGTAAGTGCGATCTTTTTTGCTTATTTGATCTTAAACGACCCTGTATCCAGGAGCACACTTATCGGCTGCATTCTTATTCTTGCAAGCTCTCTCCTTATGAGCCTGGAAGAAGAGAGTAAGATAGAAAACGAAACTAAACATGAAAGTGAAAACAAAGCTGAGAATGAAATTCTCCTGAAAGCAAAAACAGTCGGAGTGCTGACTGTCGGTGTGCCAGTAGCCGGAGTACCAGAATCTCAGGTAGACAGGAGAAAAAAAGAAAAAATAACAGGTAAAAATGACTAAGACCACTTTTAATAAACTAAAATAGAAAAATAACCAGTAAAAAGATAACTTTCTGCTTCTTTCTATAGACCTTCAGATAAGCTGGCGGAGGCGTCCTGTAAACTACATAAAAAAACGGTTTTTTGGGGTCAAGACAGGCTTTTCCTCAAATCAAACGGAGGATTTCTCCGGAATTTTTCCAGATTACTCTTTTTTCTGGCAGCATCATAAGTTTGACAGTTGTTTATTCATATCCGACTGGCGCTGACTTAAGGCGCATGCGCATGGTGAAACACTATGAAGACGCCATTTCCGGATATTCGAGAATAATATCAACCGATTAAAAAGGGGATCGCAGCAGGATATGAGTAAAACTTTTTCTATCCTGATATGGCCTGTTAAAAGTAAAATTCAAAAGGCAGGTAGCGTCGGCAGATCGGCGATGCGGAAAGATCCATTTGGAAAGCAGTAGCCATAGTTAAAAATAGAGATAATAGCCATAGTTAAAAATAGAGATAAATAAGACTCCTTAAACATAAGCCGTATCCATATCATATGCCCGGGTATAATGCTCAAAAGTAAGAAGGGTAAGTATATTGCTGGCACTGTCAAAGGTATAAATCAGCACGTAGGGTCCTATGTGAATCCTCCATTTTCCCTGGAACCCAGCCTCAAGAGGATAGCCCATTTCAGGCTTATGAGCCAGGAGTCGGAGACGCTTTTTTACGTAATCATAGACCGGTTGATCGAGGATGTACAACTTTTTCAGATTTTTACGAACTGAAGGATGAACTGTCACTCTATATGTCATTGTTCTACCTTTTCGAGAAATTCTTCAATCTCAAAAGCAGGCAAATGGTGCTGTAAACAATCCTGTTCCGCTTTGCGGATTTTAAAGGAGAAGGAGGACTGAAAAGTAGTCTCAGGCGGGTAGCTGATCTCATTGAATTTTATTTCGAGTTCCTTTAGCTGATTAAAAATCTCTGTAAGTATCATATACCCTCCTCAATCAGTCTATAAGAACATTTTAAAAAGCTTATTTCAGGCTTAAAAGTACTTTTTAAGGCTTTCTTAACAGGTCCTTAAAAGAGAGATTTATATGGCTAATTATATAAATCTTGGGCTTTAAATAAAGAAATCCTGATTGAAACACAAGTTTGATGACTGCTTATGAAAAGCTACCAGATTTTTTTCAAAGCAGGAAAATGTTAGCTTCAACTAATTATTATATATTTTTAGGCACTATTTATATCCGGCAAAATAATCTAATAAAAGATTTCACAAACAAAAGAATTTATGAACCCCATTCATGAAAAAATTAACAGGAGATATTCAAATGCAATACAGCATGGGCATTGACGCAGGAGGGACATATACCGATTCGATCATCATCCGGGATTCCGATGGCAGGGTGATGGACTCGAACAAAGCTCTTACGACCTATCCTGACCTCCTTGAAGGAATTAAAAACTCCATTGACGGGCTGGATGAGAAATACTTAAAAGACGTAAAAATGGTATCAGTCTCGACAACTCTTGCTACAAACACAATCCTTGAAAAAAATGGCTATCCTGTAGGTTTAATCCTTGTAGGGGATTACGAAATCCCGGAAAAAATGCACGCTGAGCTTTATACCGTGGTAAAAGGAGGGCACGACCATCACGGAGCTGAACTTGTTTCTCTTGATATGGAAGCAGTTGAGGCTTTTGTAAGGAAGGTAAAAGACAGGGTCTCGGCTTTTGCAGTCTCTTCATATTTCAGTATCCGGAACCCTGCCCATGAGCTGGCAATCAAAGCCCGTATTCAGGAACTTACGGGGTTTCCTGTTGTGTGCGGACACGAGCTTTCCCTTGACCTCGGAGCGTATGAAAGAGGGGTTACAGCTTACCTTAATGCCCAGCTGATTCCTATTGCAAGTCAGTTTATCCTTTCGATCAGGGAGGAGATCAAAAGAAGAGGGATGAACGCCAGGCTGCTAATGCTCAAATGCGACGGTTCCGTAGTGGGCATTAACGAAGCTCTGGAAAAACCCATCGAATCAATCTTTTCAGGCCCTGCTGCAAGCCTGGTAGGGGCATCCCACCTTTCAGGGCTTGAGACCTGTGCAGTCATAGACGTTGGCGGGACGAGTACGGATGTTTCCATGCTCGAAAACGGGCTTCCCGAACTCTGCTCCGAAGGGGCTATTGTAGGGGGCTGGCAGACCAAGGTCAAAGCTATTAGGATGGAGACTTCGGCAATGGGAGGGGACAGCCATGTATGGGTCAGGAATCTGAAAATCAACATAGGCCCCCGTCGAGTAATTCCACTCTGTGTTGCTGCTGTCAAATATCCCGGCTTTCTTGAAGTCCTGAGAAAAGGGAGAATTCCCGGAACCATGCACCTGGAAGAGAATGTGCAGCCCACAAAATTTTTCATAAGGACAGGGGCAGAAGCTTCTAATCTTGGAAGTTTCGAGCAGGAACTCTTTGACAGGATAGGAGATTCCCCTACCTCCCTTAACGACATATTCTGGGAAACTCAGAAAACCCTGTCTCCGGGACTTCTCGATTCCCTGATAAGAAAACGCCTTATCCAGGCAATTGGCTTTACCCCGACTGACGCCCTGCACGTGCTTGGAGATTACAGGGGCTGGGATGCGGAAGCCTCAATTGCCGGAGCAAAACTTCTCGAACGTTACACGCAGACAGACTATATTGAACTGTGCAGGCGCATAAAAAAGGACGTTGTAAAGAACATGGCAGTCAACCTGATGTCTTTTGTCTTAAAAGATGTCCCTTCCCAGGAAATTGAAAAAATTATCCTGTCGGACAGGTTCGCGCAGTTCAGGATGAAGATACCTGTCGTGCTTATAGGAGGACCTGTAGTAGCCTATACAGAGGAGTTAAAGCAAATTCTTGATGCTGACATTATAGTCCCCAAATATTCGGAAGTAGGTAATGCTGTAGGGGCTGTTGTCGGGAAGGGAATAAAAAGGATTGAAATTCTTATTAAGAGCACCTATTCAAAAGATCGGAAAAGGCTTGTACTTCTCTTTTCACCCCAGGGCAGGGAAACCTTCGGGAGCTACCCGGAAGCCCTGGCGCACGCAGAATCTCTAGGAAGAAAACTTGTAATGGAATACATGGTCGAGGCTGGCCTTGACAAAGGGCAGGTTCAGATAGAGATGAGCAGAAAAGATATTTCCCTGAGTGAAGCAGGCACAATGCCCGTAGAATCAAAACTGGTCTTTGTCGGAATCGGAATGCCGAAAGTTTGAGTTCCGGAAGACCCGGAACATTTATATTTTTTCCCCCAATAGTGCAGATATTGCAATTCGGATTTCAGGAAGTCAAAAGTAAAGATAAAAATAAAGATAAAATGTAAAAATAAAATCAAAGATAAAACAGGAAGCTCTAAGTTTGAGATAATGACTAAGCTCAAGCTTTGCTTTTGAGATCCAAATTTGTTCTTTAAAATCCGTTTGCTCCAGAAATCCAGATTTCTTATCCGGGAAATGTATTTCAGGGACTGGCTGGAATTAAAGTGTTCCTTCCCTTGAACAGCAAATTATGGCACGGGAAAGAAAAAGAATAGCTTACGAATAATTTCAGAGATCAAAGACATAATAGTAGTAATAATCGGAATCATCAAATGGCACATTATGAGTATTCCGAAGATATAAAAATAAGATCAGGAAGTTAAAAAAATGGCATACAGTCTAGGTATCGATGCCGGCGGCACTTATACCGATTCCATATTAATCCGGAACTCGGATGGAAAGGTTGTCGGCTCTAATAAAGCACTCACAACATATCCCGACCTTCTTGAAGGAATTACGAATTCTATTGACGGGCTTGAAGCTGAAAAACTGAAGCTTGTGACTATGGTTTCGGTTTCTACAACTCTTGCAACCAATACCATCCTGGAAAAGACAGGATATCCTGTAGGGCTGGTCCTTGTAGGGGATTATGAAATCCCTGCGGATTCCGAGATTGGAAACTGCATAATGGTGCAGGGTGGACACGACAGCCATGGAGATGAAATAGCAGCACTTGACCTCTCCACAGTTGAAAGCTTTGTACTGAGGCTGAAGGGCAGGGTCTCGGCTTTTGCAGTCTCTTCATATTTCAGCGTCCGCAACCCTGAGCATGAACTGCGTATAAAAGCCCTGATCCAGGAACTTACAGGGCTTCCTGTTGTCTGCGGGCATGAACTTGCCCAGTCCTTAGGAGCCTATGAAAGGGGGGTTACAGCTTACCTTAATGCCCAGCTCCTGCCAGTAGCAGAGGGTTTTTTAAAAACCGTTGTAAGCGAGATCGAAAGGAGGGGGCTTGAGTCCAGAATTGCAATGCTCCGCTGCGACGGGTCTGTCGTAAGCATGCACGAAGCCATGAAAAAGCCCATAGAATCGGTCTTTTCAGGGCCTGCTGCAAGCCTCCTTGGGGCTTCCTATCTGTCAGGACATGAGACCTGTACGGTTATCGATGTTGGAGGGACAAGTACGGATGTCTCCATGATCCATAAAGGGCTTCCTTACCTCAGTGAAAACGGAGCAGTTGTGGGAGGCTGGCAGACAAAGGTGAGGGCACTAAGGATGGAGACCTCGGCAATGGGAGGGGACAGCCATATCTGGGTCCAGGGCACCCGGACAAATATCGGGCCTCGAAGGGTTATCCCACTCTGCAGGGCTGCTGTCCTTTACCCCTCATTTATGAATTCCCTGAAAAAGCGCTGGATTCCTGACAGGCTAAAAATGAATGAGCATATCCAGGCAACAAAATTCTTTGTAAGGACAAAACAGAAACCTGTTGACCTGAACAGAGAAGAAGAAGAACTCCTTGCCCTTATAGGAAATGAACCTCTTTCTCTTAAAGACGTCTACTGGGACAGAAATATACTCCCTTCAAAAAAAATAATGGACTCCCTGATCCAGAAGCGGCTTGTTCAGGCTATCGGCTTTACTCCGACTGATGCCCTGCATGTGCTTGGAGAATACACTGAATGGGATTCTGAAGCCTCGGTCATAGGGGCTACGCTGCTTGCAAACTTCACCGGGACCGGCAGGCAGGAGTTCTGTGTGAATGTGAAACGGCTTTTTGCCAGGAATATGGCAAAAGATCTCCTTTCATTCCTTATGGAAGGGGTTGACAGAAATGAAATTGAGAAAATGCTTGAAGGCAGCTTTTTCTCCCGCTTTAAGGTAGATATCCCGGTTGTGCTTCTGGGAGGCCCGGTCAGAGCTTATGTGGGCGACCTGAAAAAACTGATCGATGCCGAAATAATTGTCCCGGAATACTCCGGGGTAGGGAATGCTGTGGGAGCCCTTGTGGGAAAAGGGACAAAACGCGTTGAAATAACAGTCCGCACAACTTACAGCGAGTCAAGATATGACATGAGGACTAAAGGGGTTTTTGTCTACACTCCTGTGGGGAGGCGGCATTTCGTTATAAGAAGTGAAGCTATCGAGTTCGCGGAGGAATTCGGAAGAAAGCTGATTCTCGATTATATGGCTGAATCAGGGCTTTCTCCGGACCAGGTCACTGTCAGTGTAGAAAAGAAGGATATAATGGTCCATACGGGTGACATTCCCCTTGAGACCAGGTTTATCTTCGAAGGAATCTCAAATTCGGATGTTTACGAGAGAGCGGTATCCGGACACAAAAAATTCTCTGAAAGTTTTGATGAGCTTGAGGACCGAACTCTATCCAGGGAATGCAGTTCTCCGGAAGGGACTTCCACAGCCGAAAATTGATAGTGATAAAGGGTAAAGTTCATAACTCTCCTGTACGTTTGGAACATGAAATATTGGTTTAAGCTAATAGCTCATTCGAAAAGTTCACTCTAGACTGTAGAAGAGTTTTAAATCATTCATAAATCATTTATGTGTGTATTGGTTGCCCAGACAATGGAAATCTCACAGCAAATGTATGAAGCATAAACACTTAAAGGAGTTATCATGATCCCTAGAAAAGCATTTTTGACAAAAGGATCCGGGGTCCATAAGGACAGATTAGCATCCTTCGAACTCGCACTAAGGGATGCAAAAATTGAAAAATACAACCTTGTGAGCGTATCAAGTATTCTGCCTCCCAATTGTAAACTCGTACCTAAAGAAGAAGGTCTTTCAGAATTGAAGCCAGGTGCAATTGTCCATTGTGTTCTTGCGAGAAACGATACTAACGAGCCGCACCGCCTGATGGCATCAGCTATAGGGACCGCTGTACCTGTGAATGAAGATAATTATGGCTACATTTCCGAACACCACTCTTTTGGAGAAGAAGAGGTTATTGCCGGAGAATATGCTGAAGACCTGGCAGCAACGATGCTGGCAACAACCCTTGGCATAGAGTTTGATGCGGAAATGGCCTGGCATGAGAGAGAACAGGTGTACAAGGCAAGCGGACACATTTTTGATACTTTCCATATATGTCAGACTGCAAAAGGCGACAAGGACGGTAAGTGGACTACGGTAGTGGCTGCTATGGTCTTTGTAACAAGTAAGTGCTAAAGGGGTTTTGAAAAAAGAAAAAGAAAAAGGGAAATTAGATAAATCAGGAATTGGAGAGTTTAATTCTTGATCTAAAAATAATCTTTTTTAAAAAAGGCTTAAGGGGAAGAAAATCAGAGCTTCCCCGGTCTAAGGGGCATGTAAGGCTGGAAAAATCTTGCCCAGATGTCCYGGAAATACTTTTCTGAAGCTCCCTGCCGGATCGGGGCATTATAACCGATAAGTGCAGCGCCTGCAAGGATAAAGAGACARCCTCCGATTGTGTTTGGCTGCACAGGTTCTCCAAATCAGAATATTTTCTTGGTTGTTCCTCAGAATTTGTCTACATACTACATTCACCTAATTCTTTAGTCCAGGGGTAGTCACATAAGTCTCAGATTCTTGAATCTAAGGCAAGAAAAGGCATAGAGAGCCGAAGCTTAGAGGCTGTCTTAAAGTTCACATTATCCACACAATTGGATAATTGGTAACGTTAGCTTTAAATTCAGAACTTAAATTTTCTCCGAAATTCATGCACACATTGACCTTAAAGCCAGTATTTATCCCGTAGGACTTACGCACTCTATGTATAAAATTAAACATAGTAGGCATCATTGTTAAGTTACACTTTATTGTCAAAAGGAAGTTCGGAGAAGTACTGAGGGTAAGAAAGTTCTATAATCAAGTCAAAGAAATAAAACTTGCTGATAGTGTATAACTAAACAAAAAAATATAGAAATAATTTGGATTTAATTAAGGGTTTCTACAGAGCCAAGTTTTCCATTGCTACCTATTTCCTTGTTATAATTTACATTTAGGGACGGCCTGCACGAAATAAGCCAACGGCGCCTCTGTGTAGTTTCTGATATTTTGTTTACTTCTTACCGTAGCTGATTCTTCCTTATGGGGACGAAATCTGAATAAAAAAGGTAAGAATCCTGAGTTATTCTAATTATTGTTGAGTATCTTAAATTCGATTATTATTATATATTATTTATATATATTATATAATTAATATGGGCTCCGGCAGCTTAAATTATCTTTAACTGTAAGGCAGAATTAGTTGTCAGACAAGAATTGTTTTTCGCTGGATATTTGGATCAATAATTGGTCTGTAAAATTGGTCTGTAAAAAGTTTGTCATTTTTGTATTCAGGCAGATATGGATTAATATCTAGGTATATCAAGGCGCAATTGACCTGGGATGATATCGAAATGAACCTTACCGATTTCCATATCTGGAGTTCCGAATAAATGATCCGAACGAATAACTGAGTGAGGGATGTATACGTATGGTAGAAAAATTTGAAAGTAAGGAGAGCGGGGAAGCGTCACCTGAGGCACCAACTAAACGCAAATGTGGAGTAATGGAAGTTCATCGCAGGTTGCTTACAGAATCGGCGTCGTACGTTAGAGAGCGTAATCAAATTGAAAATTTGGCTCTCGCATATAAAACGGGCTTACGGGCAGTATCTCGGACCGAAATCGTCCGGATTCCTGTAGTAGTTCATGTTGTATGGAATAAAGAAGAGCAGGATATCTCTGATGACCAGATCCAGAGCCAGATAGATGTTCTTAACGAAGATTTCCGCAAGTTGAATTCAGATATATCGCAGGTACCTTCTGTCTGGAGTAATCTTACAGCAGACCTGGGGATTGAGTTTTTCCTTGCAACAAAAGATCCGGATGGAAATCCGACTACAGGAATAACTCGCACTCAGACCTCAGCGGTTTCCTTTGGTACCAATGACAAAGTGAAATCCACATCAGCTGGTGGTAAGGATGCGTGGCCGACAGACCGTTATCTAAACATTTGGGTCTGTCAGCTTGGTGGAGGTCTGCTGGGTTATGCACAGTTTCCAGGAGGGCCAGCTGAAACGGACGGTGTTGTAGTTACTCATACAGGGTTTGGTACTACTGGAACTGCCAAACCGCCATTTGACAAAGGACGAACTGCAACCCATGAAGTAGGCCACTGGTTGGACCTGTTCCATATCTGGGGGGATGACGGTACTGGATGTGCAGGCACGGACGAGGTTGATGATACTCCAAATCAGGGAGGACCTAACTATGGCTCTCCAGGATTCCCACGTATAAGTTGCAACAATGCACCAGATGGTGATATGTTCATGAATTACATGGACTATGTAGACGATAAATGTATGGTGATGTTCACACAGGGTCAGGCAACCCGTATAAATGCATGCCTCGAAGGACCTAGGTCATCATTACTTACTGCAGCGGAAAGCGCGGAGATGGAAAAGGCACCATCTAAAGGTAAAGTGCCTATGCCAAGGTGAAATAACCTATGGAAAGGACAGAAGTATCAGCACCTGAGAGTAAAAAGCCTAGGGAAAATAGAAGAGTCTTCTGAGGTGCCAACTCAACGTAGATATGCGGAACGGGCCGCACTCATCGTTCCTTACTGCGGCAGAAAGCGCAGAGATGGAAAAAGCACCTGAAGGTAAAAAGTTTGTCGAGAACGTGGGAGAAAAGCCAGGGTGAAACGCCTTGACGTGTTTTATTACCGTACTGGCTCTGCGTTATACTACAAATATGGAATAACTCACAATGGAGCCGTCAGTACCGGTTATGAATACATGAGCTGGGTAATTGAGGACTTCTGTTTTGGTAAGGATAAAAGGATAAACTATGACCGAATTGCCTAACGAAATCTTTCAGGAATGGATGCACTCCTTTGAGGAAGATACGAATGGAATAACTGTATATAGACCAATTGAGTACGACTTTCCGCGAGCTCGCGGCCGGGGAGGGATCGAGTTCAGGCCAGATGGAGTATTCATCGATTGGGAAATTGGTCCTAGTGATGCCTCTCGTGGAATTAATGGACACTGGGAGATAGAGGGTCCTGGACGTGTGCGTGTATCTTTTGAAGGCAATGTTCGACCGCCTCGAATCCTGGAAATCCTTCAGATTGATGCGGGGATTCTGAAGGTGCGGCAGTTGCCAGCATCTTCCTAACCTGTATTCGGAGGTGAGATAATGGGGAGGTATATATTACTCTCGGACTCCAGCGAAAAACGCATTGCTGAGGAATCGGCAAGGAGTTACGGAGCGCACTGTGTTCGTCTTGGGGATCAAACTGTAGTATGGACAGATTCTGAAGAATGGAATGCTTTCACCAATAAAGCCAGACAGGCAGGCGTAAGTCTCGACCCGGCAGAGACCCGCGAGTTGGAAGGCCAGCTTTACCTTGTTATCCAGACCGGCAGGGCATTCCAGAATACATATCCCGAAGCCCGGCTAGTCATAGAAAAAGGCCGTTATATAGTAGTCGACTTGCTTCCCGAAGAAGTAAGCCGTTTCGCTGAAAGCAAGGATGACTGGTGGGCAGTGCGCCCACTGGCAATGGACAGCGTAATTATGGACATCGTGAAACCTGAAGCCCAGCTGGCCGTTCCAAGGGTGCAGGCAAAAATTGAGGCGGTATCACAATCTAGATACAGTTCTTCCCTGAGCTCACTGGTGAATTTCCTGACTCGCCATTCCTTAAGCTCTCAATTTACCAGTGCAGCGACATGGGCGGCAGATCAGTTTCAGAGCCTTGGTTATCAGGTGGAATTGCTTCCAATAAATGTTGGAAGTGGCGGGAGTTATAATGTCATAGCAGATCGTCCAGGTACTGAAAATGGAGTCCGTAAACTGGTACTTGTTACTGCTCACCTGGATTCGGTTAACCTTACTGGGGGAAGGGAGGCGCCCGCTCCAGGCGCAGATGACAATGCAAGCGGTGCTGCAGGGGTTCTGGAGATCGCACGTGTGCTTGCTGAGCATTCTGCAAAACATGACCTGCGACTCATACTATTTGGTGGGGAGGAGCAGGGGCTTCACGGGAGTAAACAATATGTCAGCGGGTTGGAAGCCAGTGAACGCGCCCGTATCAGTGCAGTCATCAATATGGATATGGTTGCGACATTAAATACCGCATTGCCAACGGTCTTGCTCGAAGGGGCTCCAGTTTCCAGGACTTTAATGGAAAAACTTGCTGAAGCAGCTGCGACATACACATCATTGACTGTCCAGACATCAGAGAACCCATTCGCAAGTGACCATGTACCTTTTATCAATGAGCTTATTCCTGCGGTTCTCACGATCGAGGGAACCGATAGCTCAAACATAAATATCCATACTGCTAATGACACGCTTGACCACATCAACTACGGTCTTGCACTGGATATTGTTCGGATGAATCTCGCTGTTACTTTTAGGCTGCTTGGTGTTAACGAGTCGCAGTCACCCTGAACGCCTTTGTCTGGATTGGGGGCAGTTTTCCAAGCTTAACTGGCACAGAAACCGAGATATATACTGAGCAGAAAATCAGAAAAAAGATATGAATATTCGAGTGTCCTGGAAAAAATACTGGCTTATTATCGGTGCATCAGGCAAAAGATAAAAACCAAAATTTTCGATGCAAAATTTAAATAATAATCAATATCAGGTAAACGAATTATTTTATAGGATACAAAAGGCAATAAACCAAAGTGAGTGGGGTAATGAAATGATTGGAATAGCAGCTGCCTTCGAAAAGGTGAAAATTCCGGAAACTGGAGAGAGTTTTGGAACCGGATGGCTCCCTCCGTTACCGTCCTTAAAAGACTATACAGAGGAAAGCGCTCAGATTCCCGAGATGGCAGAAAAACTCGGAATTCCAGCTTCCAGAAAGGAACTTGGAGCTCTGGAACTACCCGTTTCCGTAGATCTCAGGAACTGGTGTTCGCCGATTGAAGATCAATTGGATCTGGGCTCCTGTACTGCCCATGCAGGCTTGGGAGTGATAGAATACTTCCAGCGGCGGGCATTTGGGAAGCATCTTGACGGGTCAAGACTGTTTGTCTACAAGACAACCAGGAACCTGATGGGAGTCAAGGGAGATACCGGAGCATGGCTCCGAAATACTATGGGGGCGCTTGCTCTTTGTGGTGTCCCACCTGAAAAATATTTTCCTTACACCAACAGGAAAAACCCGGGATCGAACGGAGAACCGACCTTTGATGACGAACCTTCAAGTTTTGTATATTCACTTGCGGACAACTTCGAAGCCCTTAACTACTTCTGCCACGACCCGCAGGGCATGAATTTGCCGCCCGAGGATGTCCTTTTCAGTGTAAAAAAGTATCTGGCGGCAGGAATCCCCTCAATGTTCGGCTTCTTTGGGTTTCCCTCCTTCAATGATACAGATATCAAAGGTGGAATTCCTTTCCCAGGCCTCGACGAGAAGGCAATATGGGGTCACGCGGTCGTTGCTATCGGCTATGATGACAAAATGAAAATCAGAAACACCCTTAGCAACAAAGAATTCACTGGTGCTTTCCTTATTCGCAATTCCTGGGGTACAGCCTGGGGTGATAAGGGGTATGGCTGGCTGCCCTATGAATACGTCCTGAACAAGTTTGCACTGGACTTCTGGTCTCTTATCTCAATGAAATGGGTTGAAACAGGGAATTTTGGACTTGAACTCGAGAGCTCTCGGAGTAGAGCTCGCGAAACTCTCAGTCGAGACATACCTCTGCCCCATGCATAAAATCGTAAAAGGCGAGATTAACCGGAATAGAGATATCTGTCCAGCATATTCTTTTATTCAGGAGACTGCCGGTAGTCTCCTGAATAAACAACGTAATATGCAGGTGAAGACAAAAATAGATAAATATTGACTTTAGCCGCAGTACGAGACGTAGTACGAGAACATCTTTCTGCATGTAGCCTGTTGTAAGAAGACTTAAAGCTAAAGTATATGACTCATTCCGAACCTATTTCCAACTGTTTGGAACCAGAATATCATTATTCTTCAGATTCAGACATACCGAATCACGCCCGGAATATTACCTTGGGATTTATCAGTTCAATTTTGAAAAAGATTGATAATGAGTTTTGGAGTATTTCATCGAGAATAATATAATACGAATTAGTAATTATGCATCGTATTTGTAGTATAATGTAATATGAATTAGTAATTACGTATTGTATTTGTAATGCATTTGTAATATATTTTATTTAATTCAGGTCTTTATTACTAAATGAAAAGCGCTAGCATGACCCATGAAACATAAATTTGATAAAGATGGGCAGCGTCTTGCTAGAAGCGCGGACCTTGAGGAAATCGGCTGAAAATACGGCTTCTCTGCCGCTGTTTTTCTTAGAAATAGAGATCTGAAACCTTTATTGGAGAAGTTTGTGATGATACTGAACGACCAGGATAAGGGCCGTACCTTAGAGGTTGAGGCTCAGAGCCCCGTAACTGTACGTTTAAACGAGAATCCCACTACCGGCTACCGATGGAAGGTTGAGACCGCCGGAGGACTGGAAACGGTAGGTGACAGTTTCGAGAAAGTGGGAGATGCAATTGGTGCAGCAGGCGTGAGAGTATTCCAGTTTCGCGCATCGGGCACTGGGTCTCACAAGCTTAGCATCAGAAACTGGCGTGACTGGGAAGGAGAGAGTTCGATCATAGATCGTTTTTATGCTACTATTTTGGTGAAGTAAATATATCTTGCCAGGGGAGAAAAAGCTATAATTGTAACTATTTCTATATTTTTTTGTAGCTATACAATTTTTTTCCTACTTTCGAAGAAAATTGTATAAAGTAATTTTAAGACAATTGTATATAAAGTAATTTTAAGACAAAAGTAGATTCTCATTTAAAGGCCGAAATGTTGCATAATTTTTATTATTGAGTTTATTCCAGCGCCCTTTTATTCTTAATCATTAACAGTTTTCAGAATTACCTTTCATTTTACCTTTCATAATCAGGGACTCGATTGGTCGTTTAAAATACAAGCTTCATAGAAATAGATTTTGGGATAAGCTTTTGAATAGACCCATTCAATTTCAAGTGAAAACCTTTGCACGAATAACTAAAAGACCCGCTGCAGATCCCCTGCCATTAAACCCCTGAACTCTCCTCCTGCACTCAGCCCCGTAGCTATGGGCACTGGTGTCAAAGAAGTTGTCCGAGAATTTCCGGTCATTTATCATCTTGTGATCTTACAAGAATCATATTTATAAATAGAATAAGGGACAGTTACAATTTTAGTTTAAAAAAAATCATCAGGCAGTTCAATCAGGCAGTTCAATCAGGCATTTCAAATTCCGCGATCACCGGTGAATGGTCTGATTCCGGAAATTTAATGTCTGTCGCAAAGGCAATAGATTCGTCATGCAACAGTTCATTATGCACCTCGGAACCCTTATAGTACGCCAGCATATCCCTGCATACCAGCAAATGGTCCAGCATATTCCCTTTGCCCTGGTGGTAAAGCGAAAAACGGGCGGATTCAGGAATGCTCATTTCACAGGGCAACATGATGCGCCTTGCCAGCTCGCCATTGCCTGTATTTTCAACCCTCCCCCGGATAGCTTCCACAGGCACGTCATCGAAGTCCGCATTAAAGTCTCCGCAAGCTACAATCCAGGCATTTTCATTTTCATCAAATAGTTTATCGATTAACATCCTGGTTTCCAGAGCCTGTCCTACTCTTTTCATGGAAGAGATGAAGTATCCCTCTGCCCAGCCTGAGGCTGTTTTCCAGGTGTAGTTGTCCAGTTTCTGCCCTGGAATGTCCGTGGGTATTTTGGATTTCAAATGAAGATTAACAACATTTAGGATCTTTCCTCCAATCTTGATTTTAGCGTGCAGGATTGGCCTCTCCCAGGTGATTTCTTTCGCGGTTTGTTCTCCCCCTCCATTCGTTACTGCCGTTACTATTCTGTAAAGCGGAGCAGGAGCAAAACGGTGTTTGTACTGTTGATGTTCCAGGATCTCGAAGCGGCTCACGATAACGAGGTTACGCTCATTATAAACCTGTGCCCCTCCCTCATCCATAGTCGATACCCTGTTAAAGCTGGCATACTGCGTATCCTTGAGAAGGGCGTCCAGAGCTAGAAGGCGGCGAGGGTGTCCTATTTCTTCCTGGCCGTTGACTTCCTGAAGGCACAGGATATCAGCATCTATTCTCTGCAGTTGAGGGCGCATAACCGCAATGCGCTCTTCCAGCGTTGGTTTTTGGCCGGGCTTGTCATCGAGGTTTTCCAGGTTGAAAGTTGTTATACGTAGTTTCAAAGTGTTACCTCCTGAAAATAAATAATAGTTTGGTGATCTAATACATTCAAAATTTATGTGTCAAGAAGCCAGAAAGTAATTTCCGACAAGATGCGTTGCTGTCAACGTGGTTCTGATTCTGATGGATCTTCAGTGTGCTTTTCGACTCCAGAATCTTCCTATATGCATCAATTAGTATTTCGGCATCCGATAGTTGACCATGGGATTTGAGTCTGTCCACTTCAAGCAGGAGTTTTTCGATATTTTCCTTAAGTAACTCATTTTTTATCTGCAAATTTCGCTGCCAAAATTTTCAATTCTTTTCGAGAAGAATATTTTTTCTAACTTTTGTCATCAATAAAATTGAAAATAATCCCGCATTTCCTGTGACCTATGGTTCTGGTGGAAGGACTAGCAGAAGTTTTTATATAATCTTTAAAAATGTCTTCCTCCACTAACTCGTCACATTCACATAAAATGATATCACCACTCCCTTTCTAAATCTCTCATTAAGCTGAAAATAATTCCCCATTCGGCTCAAAGGTAAACCAAATAAAAAATAAATCAAAGACTTGAATAGAAAAAAATAAAGCGTTTAAGGGTTTAACGAATCACAAAATCCGACACGTATACTGGTCAAGGAAATTATCATCGCCCGATTGCTCACTCCCAAAAATTGAAGAATTTATTCAAAAGAAAATTCAAGTAAATATCTAATATATGCAGTCAATTATATATGGTTTCGGATAAAAATGGTTCTGATTAAAGCGTCTTAAATTAGCTCTGAAAACTCAGTGCTCTAATTTTGAGAATTATTTGTATCTTATTCATAATGAGAAAAGTAACAATAATAGAAAAAATAAAGGCAAAAAGAAAAAACGAGGGAAAAAGAAAGAAAAAAAACACATGATATTCTTCGAATAACATGCCCAAATATAATACCATAATGGAAGAATCACAAAGAGAGGATCAAAAGTAGCAAGATGAATTTTAACACAGATTGCTCAGGCAGCAGCAAGGAAGAAAAATAGTGAGTTAAAAGAGTTTTTTAACAGGAAAAAGATGTCAATTGGACATGCAAAGTCAATTATTGCCCTGGCAAGAAAAATTGCAACAATGGTATGGCATCTTATAACAAATGATAAGATGTACGAAGATGAAACAGGATATGAAAAGGGAGAAGTTCAAAAAAGGAAGATAGTTGAGACAGATACATTCTCAATTGATGAACGGATAACAATAATTAGTGGGATAATCGCAATAATAGGAAATAAGGAAGGAGAGAGTACGTGAGGAATAGAGTCTTCACGTACTTTCATGCCAAAGAAATTAGGTAAATCAGGAATTGGAGAGTTTAATTCTTGATCTAAAAATAATCTTTTTTAAAAAAGGCTTAAGGGGAAGAAAATCAGAGCTTCCCCGGTCTAAGGGGCATGTAAGGCTGGAAAAATCTTGCCCAGATGTCCTGGAAATACTTTTCTGAAGCTCCCTGCCGGATCGGGGCATTATAACCGATAAGTGCAGCGCCTGCAAGGATAAAGAGACAGCCTCCGATTGTGTTTGGCTGCACAGGCTCTCCGAGGAGCATGCAACAGAAACAGATGCTGCTCACCGGCTCAAGCAGGGAGAGCACGGCTGCGGTCTGCGCTTTTATACGCGCCACCCCTCTAAAGTACAGAAGAGATGCGAGAGCCGTGGCAATGATGCCTAAAGGTACCAGGAGCTTCAGGTTTTCGAGCAGGACCGGGCCTGATACGGAAATCCCAAAAGGTAGAAGCAGGGCAAGGCTCACTGCTGTTGACCAGAACATCTGCCCTATAACCGAATAAGTTTCCTTCAGGTAATTCATGGTCATGATCGAACAACCGTATGAAAGGCCTGAGAGCAGTCCGAAAAGGACTCCTGTGATGTAATACCCATCATCTGAGGCCGTACTTCCATAAATGTTTAAAGGGTTAACAGCAAGCAGTATACCCGAGATAGAGAGGGTAAGTGCAAGCATATCCCGGAAAGTCGCGTGCTCTTTCAGGAGTAAAGGAGAGAGCAGGGTGACATATATCGGCGCTGTATACAGGAGAAGCACAGCTACTGGAATGCCGGTATGTTTGATCGCGGAAAAATACGTAAACATTGTTATTGTATTAAGAACCCCAAGCAAAAGCATATGTAACTTCTTCTGCTTCAGTTGAATATTTCCAATTCCTCCGAATATTACAAGATACCCCAGAATGACCGCAAATCCGAAAAATAGCCGGTAAAATAGAATAGAACCTGCATCCATATCTTTAATTTCTTTTACAAATATGCCTATCATGCCAAACAGGATACAGGACATGATGACTGCTGTATATGGCCTGTTATTTTCTTTAACTGTAAGGAACATAATTGCAAGAGAGATATTACAGCGTGGATATAAGACTATTTGAAAATAATTAATTATTACAGATTGTTAAAAATATTACAGTAAAAAGAAAAATAAAAACAAAAAATAGAGAGACAAAAAGAGAATAACACGATTTGTAGAAAGAGAGCAAATAAAATTGAAAAATAAATTAAATATCGCCACAGTAAAAATAGATTAACCATTTTTCGGGCTTACTCTATAAAATAAATCATTTCATTCATTTAATTGAGAGTGCAGGTCAGGTCAGTTTATTGCTTTCTATCCCCGACTGAATAAGTTTTTCGATTTTTTCCCAGGTATTTTTACGGGTTGTTTTAATCCCCAGTACCCTTAAGGTCTGGATAATGAGGTCTTCCATAGGGTTGAGTATTTTGGTTACAAGGACAAAATGGACAGCCTCTTTTATCTCCTCATCGCAGATACTCCTTACAACTGCTCCCTCAAGCTGCTTACCAGAAAGTTCAGAAAGATCTCCCTGGCTCGAGAAATACTTCTCCTGATTCCGAAACCGTATTTCAATCCACAGTTAAATATAAGTGTCCATGTCAGTTTGTTTGGAAACCATTCAAAAGAAAAGAAAAAAGTAAAAAAGGAAGAAATAAAAAGAAATCCGAAAGAATAAAAAGACGTGAAAAAGCGATAGAAAAAGAATATTTTTCATGCAGTATTCATAATCTAATACTGAAATTCCCTGGTTAATCTTAACTAAAAGATGACCCACTGAAGACCCGGAAAGAAGCGAAAAAGATGTCCCAGCATTTATTAATTAGTCCTCTTGAGCTAAGCAAAGCGGAGCGAAAAGGATGCGTACTCCCAAGGCGCAATTCGGGCGAGGTGCAATTTGAAAAGTAAAAGCTTTAATTTTATAAGTTAGTCTGCTTGAACGAGCGAAGCGAGTGAAACAGACCTCGTGCTGTTGCACTTGCAGTGCAACTCGCAGGAAATCTCTGATTTCCTGTGATCCCGAAGCGAAACTCGGGAAGCGAAACGGGTGTGAGGAACCATCTATGAGAAAAAACGATAATATCAAAGCTTGCGGCAGGACAATAGAATACGAAATTGTCTACAGCAAAAAGAGGAGAAAAGCAGCGATCTTAGTCCGCCCGGACCTTAAAGTGGAGTTCCGAGCCCCTCATGGTCTTAGCCGTGAGGCTATCAGGGACATGGTACAGAAGAAAGCTGGCTGGGTACGGGAAAAGCTTGATTGGTTTGAGGCAAACAGGCTGCCCAATCAGGAGAAGCGGTATAATGACGGTGAAATGTACCTCTATCTGGGCAGAGAATATCCCATAAAAATAACTCATGTGGACGGAATTAAAAAACCCTCTGCCTCCTTCAGCGGTTCGGAACTTACTGTTCTTATTCCTGGAATGAGATCTGAAGAACTGGAGCCAGCACTCGTAAAGGAGGCGGTCTGGAGTTTTTACAGAGACTGTGCCGAGCCAGAGGTTGGCAAGCTCCTGAAAGCTTATTCGGAGAAACTGGGGGTAGCGCCTCCGGATTTTAAGGTAAAGCATCAGAAAAAGCGCTGGGGAAGCTGCTCTGCAGATAATATTCTCAGGATAAATTTTCAGCTTGTAATGGCTCCGCCCGAACAGCTTGAATATGTAGTTGTGCATGAACTCTGTCATGTAAAGGAAAAAAACCATTCTGCCAGTTTCTGGAAACTGGTAGGGGAACTTATGCCCGGCTATGAGGTACACAGGAAGCGCCTGAAAAAAGATGGCTGGAGGTATGTACTTTAAAACCGTATTTGAAACTCAGGCAAACTAAATTTATAAAAAATCAGTTTACTCTTTTTTTAAATGATAGTCCGCCAATTGCACTATATAACTGTTGAACCGGAATTAGAGATAACTTATACAGGAATTATTTTTTCGATCATACAGGCAATTTTGAGTTCTGCAGAAGATCATCCTAACATTAGCTTTTAATTCTAGAAAGGTATATTATTTTTAAAGAAGTGAAAAACCTGAATTAAACAATAAAATATTTTGGAATGGGGGATGTTCCTGGAAAATAAATCAAGTTACTCATACAGTAGTAATTCTGGAAATAATTCTGGAAATAATTCTGGAAATAATTCTGGAAATGCTACTTCAAATGGTTACAATCCATATACAGGAAAATATATCAATGATATTTTCTCTAAATTTCTGAATCAGGGGATTGAAGAGCTATCGCTCTATCTTCTGAGTATATTATTTATGATGTCGGGATTTTTACTGTTTATATATGGGCTTTTTATAGGGCAACTTTACCAGTTTGTTATGGGTTTTGTTTTTCTGATTCTCGGTTTTATATTAGACAATGTAAGAGATCATATACGGTTGGAAAAAGAAAAGTTATAGAGAAAGACCACCAGTGATATTGAATAGAAAAGTGCTCAAGCAAATTGGAATCAAAGTTGCGCTGGCGCACCCCGCTGCAAGCAACGGGGTATGTTCGCGCCACCGCTCCAAATTCCGTTAAAGGAGATAATATCCCTAAACAATTTAGTTTGAGCAGAAGTTAACAACCAAAAAATGGGATTGATAAATCATATTATCATTAACGGTTACCGGGGAAGTTTTCCATCCCCGCAGCAAGCTAGCGGGGTATTCGACTGAAATAAAGAGCAAGTCCTTGCAATCACTCTGGCTTTTTTCGTTTTTGATTCAAAGGTTCGTACAGAGGTATGAGCTGGCAGGCTCTAATGGATGAGCTGGTACGGTCCGGTAAATTGAGCTGGCAGGTTCTGATAAAAGCGATTATCTTTCTGCTGTGAACCAACTCTTAATAATCAGCCGGCATGAGTGCTACGGCTAATTGTTTCTTCACTTTCATTAATGTCCTCATAACCGCACAGTGTACATTTATAATATCTTCTGGTTGTCCTCTTATTTCCAATCTCTTTTATATCGGGCTTCTTAAACTCTACAACTGTGCTTAGACCGCTGCATTTACTACACTCAATACCTTTCAGATAAACTGCGGGCAGCATTTCTCCTTTATCTGCAAAAATATTCTCAGGTCCTTCCCTTGTATCCACATTCCCGCAGTATCTGCACTTCCAGTGTCTTGTAACTGTTAAAGTATAGCCACTGAAGTTACTTGTTTCCTTCATAACTGGCTCGCCTACTTCTTCACAGGCAAGCTTATTCCCACACTTTTCGCAAAAAGTATCCTTATGGTATTCGAGCACCTTTTGCATGCATAGAGAAATAATGAGTGGAATCAGGGATGCTACCATACCCACGATATATAACCAGTCTGCGGTTTCACTATTCAGGAAATTAATTGTTGTGACGAAAGCTCCTGTTATACAGAGAAGTAAGAAAATTTTGCTTATTATTCCGAGAATTTTTTCATTAAAAGTATTTATTAAAATGACAGAAACGCTCTCAAAACTGTGTTTTTTAAACCCAACTGTGCCAGTAAATATATAAATATCAGGGGGTTGTCCGCAGCTAGTTTTTTTACTATATTTCTTTTCTAACAGATAGGTTTCGAGATTGCCGAACTCAGATTGATTGTACAATTCAAAAGCGCCTTCTTTTCTTCATTAGTCTTTCTATCCTCTTTTAATTATTACTGTATGTTCACCAGTCGACAATACTTCTTCAATTGTTAAAAGAATTGCGATTTTAATCGGTGACAAACTTCTATTTAAGATGTTTGATTTAGCGCCCTTGATAGCGTATTTAAAAATGAAATAAGTCTTTCGCTCGTGAGGATATTATGCTGGATTATGCGGGGTTTACTATTCCGGAAAGACCCGAACTCCACCCGGTAAAAAGCTTCACTGACACTTTTAAAAAACGTGATTAAATCTACTTATTTTATATATCATGAGGTAGACTAGAATTCTGGGCATCTGGAAAGGTCATTAAAGACTTGTTTTTTAACTCTTTTTAATAACCCCCCCATACCCCCCAACTCCCCAATATCCGGATGCCCAATCCCCATATTACCTATATTTTGACAACTCTTTTTTCCCTTGTTGACAATCCGTTTTCCCCTGAGTTTCGCTTCCCGAGTTTCACTGCCCGAGTTTCGCTACCCGGTTTCGCTTCGGGATCACAGGAAATCAGAGATTTCCTGCGAGTTGCACTGCAAGTGCAACAGCACGGTGTCCTTTTCGCTTCGCTCAAGAGGACTAAATTAAAGATATTACTGCGCAAAACACTCTTTTTCATCTTTATTTTTACTTCCCGAATTGCGCCTCGCCCGAATTGCGTCTCGGGAGTACGCATCCTTTTCGCTCCGCTTTGCTTAGCTCAAGAGGACTAATTTTTACAAAATTATAGCTTTTATTTTCGGCTCTTCGCTGTTTTGTGTGGGTTGAAGATTATTGCTTAGTTAGAAAGTAGCCAGGCTACAAACAGAAACATCAATCTTGAATGTGATTTTCAACAACAAATATTTCTAAATTTTAGATCTGCTACTTCAACATTTAGGAAACGAATGTAAGTTACCCACTCGAAACAGCGAAGAGCCTTATTTTCTTAATTGCGCCTAGGAATTACAGTAAAGGAGATTGTTTGGGAGCGAAATGTACTCGCAACTTAAGGGTTTGTAGTGCCGGACTGTTGTTTCTGCATTATTTTATTAAAAGAATTAAAAATTTATTTCAAACCGGGGTTTCTATCCCAGTGTTGTAAATTCCTTCCTGAATATTCTAAAGGTGGCTTCTTTCATGTGATTTTTGGTAGATTTTGATGTGCTTGAGGAAGTTAGCTGGTTTTTAAGGTTGTTGCAAAAGAATCATCCATTTTACAGGTCAGGACTTTTTTCTGCTTTTCCCTTTCCTTTATGATTAAGATGTGCAAACCATTTCTCTATTGCTGAAGTATATCACTTAATATCCGTTTTATTTAATTTCCGTGCATGATTGCTTTTTTTGAGCTAAGAGTTTATAGAATTCGTCTATGCTTTTAATATGTAGCTCAAGCTGGTCCTTAGGCGGTAAATAAGCCGTTTCCCATGAGTTTTTTTCATGGAGTACACTCATTTCTACTATTGCTTGCATTGAACGAACTCCGTGCATATATTCTGGCACATTAATTAGAGCATTTAATATCCCGCAGCTAACACGTGCATTATTTTCCCTGATAACTTTTGGAGCGTTTTCTTCAATTAAGGAGCGTAACTGGATTGCCCTTCGGATTATATAGGTTTCATCCTTTTCATTTACCCGGTTGAGTCCGAGAATATTTACATATCCTCGAAGTCTGCTCAGGAAATCAGGACATTTATTTGAGATTTTTCTGCGTGGGTCTATTCCCGGATAGGACTTGCTCTGTATATTTGAGTAGCTACAAAATTCATAGAAATCTTTGAGCCTGTTGTAAGTACTTCCAGCAAAAACAAATATCGATTTCCCAATGGGATGCATGGTCTCAAAGTCCAGAAATTCCCCATCCTGCATTGGTACTAAAAAGTATTTTATCCAGCCCAGCTCTTCGTTCTCAAGCTTGGAATCAAACTCATCAAAAAATACTAATGGAATTTTTCCTTTTAAGGAAATATCTCTCACTCTGTGAAAAGCATTTGTTAAATCCTTTGTAGATGTAAACTGTGAAATATTGAATGCCACTTTCACAATTCTTCCACTGTCAATACTTTCTGCTATCTGGGTTATTCCAAATGACTTTCCGGAACCTGGAGATCCGAATACTGCAATGGACAGTGGCTTCAGATTTTCTTCAGAATGTATATACTCTTCCATTACATTTTTTATACTTCTGAAGCTTTCTATTTCTGCTCTATCTACAGTAATTAGTTTTCCAAATTTACCCACAGGGAAGTCTTTAATGCTGGATAACCCTTTTTTAACTATTATGAAAGCAAGCTGTTCCACGTAAGTAGAATCCTTTTCAACGGAGGCTTTACCGGATTCTTCTTTTGTATTTTCTTTAAGAATCGTCCAGAAGTGTGAATTTGATTGATTTGGGTCTGAGTGCTCAGCTATCTCTTCAATTGATGGCAGCAGGACATCTGCCATGTAACCGGCAGGTGATTTTGAAGATATTTTTTGGGATAATTTGTATTTAGATGAGTTATCCTGATCTAAAGCACACCCCCCACTTGCTTTCTTTTCACCTGCTTTCTTATTTGTGCTTAGACAGGCATATTCTAAGAAATCTGGCTTCCCATTACTATCGCCGTAACCGTATATTAAAGACTCTCGAGACTTAACTAAGCCTTCTTTTAAACCTTCTTCCAGGCCTTCTTTAATAGCGCTTTCTACGCAGGCTTGTTGATTACTCCCTTTTTGAGAATCATTTTGATTTTGATTTTGATTTTTATTTTTATTTTGATTTTTATTTTGATTTTCTTGATATTCAGTTTTCTTTTCCTTAAATTTAGAAATTAAACATGAAGACAGATTAGCAACAAAAACCAGGTTTGTAGCTCTCATGTCTCCAAATCTTTTAGAATTCCAGAATTCCCCTTCTCCTGATACAGGATCAAAGTATAATTTTGATCTATCTGTTTTTCCTCTGTAATGAATGGCACCTTCATACTTAAAACGAATAATTACATTGTTCAGTTCTTTTATTTCTGCAAGGTCCTCTTTATGGCAAATTTCCCATAAAAATTCTATAGCGCTTTTTTCCCATGAAACTGAACGGCTTATATTCGTACCGATTTTCCTCAGGTCATCTGCATTCATTATTAAGATTAATTTTTCTTTGTGATATCTGAGGACATGCTTCCAGAGATCTCCTTTGAACAGGGGAGGATACATATTATATATCACAACTGGTTTTCGGTCACCTTTCAACGCTTCTGGCCATGCCTCTTTTTCAAAACGAAAACCTTTCCCCGCATCATAAATTATAACGATGTCTGCGTCCTGCCGGTCTTC
This sequence comes from Methanosarcina sp. DH2, assembly GCF_020804225.1. Taxonomy (GTDB): domain Archaea; phylum Halobacteriota; class Methanosarcinia; order Methanosarcinales; family Methanosarcinaceae; genus Methanosarcina. The sequence goes on along the minus strand of NZ_WJBI01000017.1, from coordinate 64,139 downwards.
GAGTATTTCCAGGGAAGCTGGATGCTGCTTGTTATCGACCGAAGCTATATGCCCCAAATAATTTTTAACTCTATATACTTTGACCTCTTCTTTTGTATCACTGGAAGAGAACGGAGGAAATAAATCCAGGTATACGTTTGTGTGCAGAACTTCACTGAGGCTCTTTCTAATTAGATCCTCACAGCTCTGAGACGCCAATGAGTAAGGTGATTCCTCTGTTCTAATCCGGAGAATATCCCTCAACCACTCTGCTAAGAGAGTAGCTCCACCCAGCTGCGGGTTTGTATCAATACCCTCGTACAGCTTCCAGTTTGTATCTTCCTTGCTTGAGTATGAAGGTCTCGGCCAGTAATACCAGTCTACACTCACATCCCCCGCAACAACAATTTTAACAGTCATACAGCTCCCCCTGATGCAATACCCCTAATGCAATTATACAGTTACACTACACTGAATATAATATTTATTCTCAAAAAATTATATGTCAGAGGTCGAGGGAATAATATTCCGGAATTGTACCAGTAGAATTTGATTCCCAAGTTCCGCCTCCCGAGTTCCGCCTCCCGAGTTTCGCTTCGGGAGCACGAGGTCCTTTTCGCTCCACTTCGTTTCGCTCAAGAGGACTAATTCATAAGTTATAGCAGTGAGCTTAGCTCAAGAGGACTATTTTTTAGATTAAACAGTCCGCCCGCAAATCACATAGGATTGCCTTGATAGCACTTTGTGAATAAACGATTAAACTTTAATTATATATACCATGGAGTCCACTAAGATACTGGGCATCTGGAAAGGTCGTTAAAGACTTGTTTTTTAACTCTTTTTAATAACCCCCCATACCCCCCAACTCCCCAAAATCCAGATGCCCATTCCCCATATTACAGATATCTTATCATTCTCTTTTTCCATTCCCTTTTTCCCTAGTTTTACTTCCCGAAAAGAATGAAAATACGGTCAAGAAACTGAGTAGTGACCGTTCAATGAAGGAATATGGGCAGATAGGACTGGGCAGCCGTCAGATAAAAGCTATCGGATATCTTAAAGAATGGACAGATCACAAATAAAGAGTATCGGAAACTCTGTAAAGTAAGCGCTTCTACGGCAAAAAGTGACCTTCAGAATTTAGGAGATAAAAGTCCTCAAACAAATAGGTGAAAAAGGACAGAATATCCATTATGTACTTAATTTTTGATCTTAAACATGTGAAGACTGGAAACCCATTCATGACCCGTTCATGGCTCGTTCATGGCTCGTTCATGGCTCGTTCATGGCTCGTTCATGGCTCGTTCATGACCCATGCCTGAAGGAGGAAATTTCATTCTCCTCATTCAATTTTAATGAAATTAATTCATACAGCCATTTCTTCTGGTTACTTTTTAAAAAGTCAGTGCAGACAGGGAGCTTGAAAAAGAATGAGTGACTGAACAGGATCTTGATATTGAATACGATTTTTTGGGAAAAATCCTGAGTACTATACTGCTTTTTACTATACTTCTTTTTCCGGCAAACTTTCATATCCTATAATATCCTATAGGATGCTATATGGCAGCTACAACGACAATCTGTCTTGACCCAAAAGTTAAGGAGATGCTCAAAAGCTTGAAAAGGCATCCCGAGGAGTCCTACAACTCTGTTGTCGAGAGGCTTGTGAATACGGCAGTCGACTCCGAGCCTCTCAGCGAAGAAACCATAAAGAAAATTGAGAAGGGATTAAAAGACATTAAAGAAGGCAGGTACTATACTGAAGAAGAGGTTGCAGCTGAACTCGGGATCAGGGACGATTAATGTATTCGGTTATCTATACCTCCTCAGCTTTAAAAGATCTTAAAAAACTGCCGCCTGAGGTCGCAAAAAAGCTATTTCTTGCTGTAGGAGAAATCAAAGAAAATCCTTACTCTCATATTAAGAAGCTTAAAACAGCATCTGATTCCCCTATTTATTCTTTGAGGGTTGGCGAATATAGAGTTTTAATGACCATAGAGAACGACCAGCTTGTTATTTTTGTCATTGAAGCAGGCCATGAAGCAGGCCACCGGAGCAAAATTTACAGAAAATATTGAAATTGGTGGCCCACTGGTGACCTATTGGCGATCCGTTAATTGGCCCGTTCATAACCTATTCATAACCTGTTCCGTTTTAATGAACTTAGTTCATACAGTCGTTTTTTGATTAAGTGATAAGATCCGGAGCAACATAGTTAGCTTATTTAATGGAGCTTGTCCCGCGCGCATTGAGGCTTGTCCTTAATATCAGAGAAGTAAAAAATGAGTTTTAAGGTGCCAATGTGACAGTTTTTTAGGAGATAGAAAACTCACTGAATTCGATGTGCAAAAAATCTTTCTTTTTTCTTTGCTTTTTCGGACTGGCCCGAGCTTTGGCTAGGTGGAAATTCATTCAGAGATCACTCTTGCCTCTTTTTTAATTCCGTTTATCAAATAGGGACTGATCGATTTTTCAGTTAACAGATCAAACTTAATCCCCAGGTAATCCGAAAGTTCCAGTTCAATGTTCACAAGGGTCAGCAGGCTTTTTCGATCAGCAGACTCAACCAGGACATCAATACCACTCTCTGGCTGCTCTTCGCCCCCTAACGTAAGACCCAAAAACTGAGACTCTGGTTGCCCCGTATTTTTTCAGAAAAGATGAGATTTTGCGAAACAGCTCTTCCCTTTCTTCCGCAGTTTGCATGGCGGCATATCACGTTTTTTTCAATTTAAAGCTTCCCGCCCGAGTTTCGCTGCCCGAGTTGCGCTTCCCGAGTTGCGCTTCGGGAGCACGAGGTCTGTTTCACTCGCTTCGCTCGCTCAAGCAGACTAATTTATAAAATCATAGCTTTTACTTTCTGAGTTTCGCTTCGGGACCACAGGAAATTGGAGATTTCCTGGGAGTTGCACTGCAAGTGCAACAGCACGGTGTCCTTTTTGCTTCGCTCAAGAGGACTAACTTACAAGATAAAATGGTGAACTTCACTAATGAGAGTCGAAAAACTAAGTTATAAAGTCTCTGACCCATTCAACGTCATTAGCTTTACCAAACCGTTATTGTCACGCTCGACGAAGGAGAGCGGTAGTCCCAGAAAGAAGAAAAGAAAAAATTGGTACTTACCTGTTTTTTAAAAGCAGAAAGATTTACTGAACTTTGTCTCTAAAAAGCCTTTTTTTCTTTTGTGATCTTTTGAACTTGCTCATGCCTTCTTTTAGTGAAAGAATAAATTTTTGATGTTCCATTTTTAAATCGGAAAAATTCGCTGAGTTCTGTCTTTAAGAAGCCCGTTATTTTTGTTTTTATGCATTTTCGGACAGGCCCGAGCTACGCTCGGTGAAAGACACATTAAAGATGCTGAATATAGTTTTTCAGGAGAGATTTATAACTCGTTTTTTACATTTCAGGTCGCAGTCCTCTTCAACAAATACCCTGACAACTGTTTCCATAAGTATCACATAATCTTCTCGATATTTTTAAGTTTTGATTTTCAGGGTATCGATGGTGTTATTCCATAAGCCATGTTATTATCGGCTTTATGTGTATTACCCTGCCTTCCAGATTTATTGTTTTTTCCGTGTCTTTTGTAATTATGTATCCTTCTTTCAGGTTGTGCTTTTCCATTGCTTCTTTAAGACCTTCGATTTCTCTTTTTTCTGTTTTGAGGTCTGCGATTGAAGCCGTTACCTGGATTGCCTTTATTATTTTTTCTTTTTCCTTGACCAGAAAATCACATTCTTTTTTGTCTTCATGGTAATATATTTCCTGGAAACGTCTTTTCAGTTCAAGGAATACGATATTTTCAAGCAAAGGCCCTGTATTTTCAGAGAACATGAACGAGACCGCGTTTACGAGGCCTGTATCTATTGAATAAACCTTTCTTGGGCTCATGATCTGTTTTTTTAAGGAGGGGGCGTATTTTTTCAGGGTAAAGAAGAGATATGCTTCTTCCAAAAATTCAATATAATTTTTTACTTTTGAGGTGTTGCTGAATCCCAGGAGATTTTTCAGGTTATTGTAGCTCATTTTTCTAGAAATATTGGAAAGCAGATACATTGAAAGATCCCGAAAGTCCTTTGAGTCCCTTATCTGCAGCCTTACAAGCAGGTCTTTTATCAAAATGTCCTGATAGATCTCCATGAGTTCTTTTTCATTTCTTGATTTTATGATTTCCGGAAATCCTCCGTATTTCACGTAATCCTCAAAATATCCGGAAAGGGATGCTTTTTCTTTTGTTGTGTAAGTGTCTTTTGTCTCAAATTTCCGGTACAGCAGGTATTCTTTAAAACTGAAGGGAAAGAGCTCATACTTCAGGTTTCTTCCGGTGATGCTTGTTGCAATCTCTGAGCTCAGAAGATTTGAGCTTGAACCGGTAACGAATATTTTGTACCCTTCCGTAAACAGCCTCCTGACAAATTTTTCCCACCCAGAAATGTTCTGGATTTCGTCAAAATATAATGTGTTTGTTTTGGGGTCAAGCTCTAGGAATATCTCAAGCAGGGTATTGAAGTCTTTTGCTGTAAATTCAAGGAACCTTTCGTCCTCAAAGTTTGCATAAGCGTGATTTTTGAAGTCTCCAGAGATCTCTTTTAGCAGAGTGGATTTTCCACACCTTCTTATGCCTGTTATCACAATGATTTTCTGGCTCTGAAGGAGGTATTCAGGAACAGTCCTTTTTACAATATCTTCTTCTCTCTCGAAGAGTCCCCTTTGTTCAAGGATTGTCTGCTTGATTATTGTTTTTTCCATGCTTTAATTTAGGTACCAAGAACTTATGTATTTTGCTATGATACAAATTAATGACAAAATATATTTTAATAAATTATACTTTTGATGAAATGTATATTTTAGTAAAATATACTAGTCACACTTATTTTCACAAATTTTGGTTATATGATATAGGAGCCGGGGTAACAAAATTAGCGTATTTAACGGAGCTCGTTACGCACGCAGTGCGGCTTTCCTGTAATACCAGAAAAGCAAAAAAGAGTTTCAAAGTGCCAGTGTGTAGGTTTTTCGATAAAAAACAAGTTCATTCGCTTCTGTATGTAAAAAATCCTTTTATTTTATCTTTGTGTTTTTTCGGACCGACCCAAGCTAGCGCTCGGTGAAAAACAAGTTCAAGATAGCGAATGTGGTTTTAGGGTAGAGTTTCACACCCCGAATCGCGCCTCGGGAGTACGCGGTCCTTTTCGCTACGCTCAAGAGGACTTTTTAGAAGGAGTTTTCATAACTTCTTTTATATATTTCGACGTCAGCCCCCTCTAACAACCCTCTAACAACCCCCTAACAACCCCCTAACAAACCCCTGACAACCGTTTCCATAAGTTTCTCACTATCTTCCCGCGCTTTTCTAAGTTTAAATTTGAACTCATCACATAAACCCATGAGCTGCTCAATTTCCCGAGTTCCGCTTCGGTATCAAGGTGTCCTTTTCGCTTGGCTCAAGAGGACTAATTTTTGGCAGATATATAACTCCATATTTATTTTTTGGTGGCTGCCTATTCTGATAAACTTCAGAATTCCCTGGATTTTGGAATAAACATCGCTAAGTTAATAATGAAAGGAATAGCTCTTTTAATAGGGACAAAAAATCGGATAACTGGTCATGTTTCAGCCTAATTTTAAATACACAAATAAAATCGTGCGTTTGCTTGCAAGAATCCAGGCTGCCAGGGAGATTATTATGAATAGTTCTCTCATTCCGGCATGGGAGAAAGAGCTCCAGCGAGAAGCTCTTATAAAGCAAACTCACCACACAACAAGTATAGAAGGAAACCAGCTTACTCTTGAAGAAGTGAGCCTGCTCATTGAAGGAAAAGACATTCTTGCAGGCGAGAAGGATAAAAAAGAAGTTCAGAACTATGTTGAAGTGCTTGAATATATAGACAGCCTGGAAGAAAGCAATGCAATTGCCGAAGAGATCCTCCTTGAAATCCACAGGCTGACGGTAAAAGATATCCTGCCAGCCACTTCTGCAGGAAATTACCGCAAAGTCAGGGTAGTTGTCGGAAATCCAAAAACCGGCAAGATTACCTATTCCCCACCGGGACCTGAAGAAGTACCTTTCCTGACCAGATCCCTTCTGGAATGGTTAAACAGTGAAGAAGCTTTAGACCTCTTGCCTGCTGTACAGACCGGAATAGCCCATTACGAAATTGCCCGAATCCATCCTTTCCTTGACGGCAACGGCAGGACTGCAAGAGCTCTTTCTACACTTATTCTGACAAAAAGAGGTTTTGATACGAAGAAATTCTTCGCCCTTGAAGAATACTACAATGAAGACCGTCAGGCTTACTATTCAGCGCTTGCAGATGCCGATGCAAAAGAAGGAGAACTTACGGGATGGCTCGAATATTTCCTTTTTGGCATTGCGGTAGAAATCTCAAGAGTAGAAAATACAGTTAAAAAACTAAGCAGTGACCGTTCAATGAAAGAAAAATTTGGGCAGATAGGGTTGAGCAGACGTCAGATAAAAGCTGTTGAATATATCAAAGAAAAGGGGAAAATCACGAATAAAGAGTATCAAGAACTTTGCGAAGTAAGTGCTTCTACAGCAAAACGAGATCTTCAGGATATGGCAGATAAAAAAGCTCTCAAACAAATCGGTGAAAAAGGTCAGAGTATCCATTATGTACTTAATTTTTGATCTTAAATACCAGGATTCATGACTCATTCATGACCCATTCTTGGTTTTTGTGCTTTTTTGGACCTTCCTGAACCTTTTTCTCGTGGAAAAAATAGCCATTCAAGAGACGAAAAACTAAGTTATAATATTTCTGACTGTACAACCATACTCACTTTACCGAACCTTTCTTGTCACGCTCGACGCAGGAGAGCGGCCTTTCCTATAAAGAAGAAAAAAGAAAAAAATGGCATTTGCCTTGTTGTATCCTGACTTTACTCGTATTCGATTTCAGAAGATAGAAGTTTTCATGAACCTATATCTACATATGCTATATTTTCTGTTTTAATTTTGAGCTCTATGTTTCCACAGTACCTGCACTTATAATATCTGGTTGTTGTCCTTATGGAATCTTTAATTTTTATATCTTCTTTTCTGAACTCTTCATAAGCATTTCTGCATTTGCATTTATTGCATCTTGGGTGCATTCCCAGTATTTTTTCCGATGAGTCATTAGTACTAGCTTTTGAAGTATAGAATCCCTCTGAACCTTCTTCAATACTTTCGTGCCCGCAGTATTTGCATTTTTGAAACCTTTTTATCAGTATCTGATAATCCTGAGGAGTACTTATTTCCCTAACTTCTGGCTTTCTGGTTTCTGCGTAAGCCAGGTTTCTTCCGCATTTTTTACATCTTTTTTCTTCCAGATAGCTCATAACAGAATCATCATCTAAAGAGCCAAATTTTTCCATCTCATAAAATCCGTAAATTACAATTACCAATGCCAGAGCTGGATATTTTTCTAAAATTAATAACCCTGCTAATATTGCCAGCATACCTCTTGGAAAAAGACTTTTCCAGCCCCCCTCATCAATGCGAAAACCTTTTTCACACAATTTCTGCGCGTTTTTCATGACTGACTTGCTGTACTTCTTGAATTCTCCTTCATACTTGAGAACCGCAATATCTTTTTCGAGGTCAAGCTCATAGTGAATTCTCAGGGGAGATTTTTTGCTCCCTTAACTAACTTCACCGAAAACCCTACCTGATCTATATGGGAAATTAAGTGCTTTTTGAGTTGTCCGGCTATCGGGATTAAGTCTGCCAGATTTGATTTCATATTTCTTGTTCCCGAGATTCGAGTCCAGATTTTTGGCTTTTCCAGAAGTGTATCTTGATATCAAGTTCTTCATTCTCTTAAAGTAACAATTTCCCTCTTTTAAAAATATGATAAACCCCGTCAACAAAAACCCATGTTATAGTATGCAAGCCAAACTAATAACTTTTTTGATTAAAACTGTTTATTCATTTGAGATCTATTAAGCTGCATATTAATATATATTTTCAGAAATTAGTCTCAAAGTGCTTTGATTAAAAGTGCTTTTTCTGGATGTTAGTGAATATTGTACTTTTTCAGACTAGCCTGAGCTATTGCTAAGTGGAAAGACAATTTAATCCAGATAAATTATTTTCATTTAGAACCACCCGCGCGTAGCTCGGTGAAAATACACGTTAAGGACAGTGAATATGGTCTTTCAGGTCTGATTCATAGCTTATTTTTTATTTTTCAGGCAGCAACCCCACTAACCTAACTTTTTCAATGAGGCTGAAAAATTGAAATAAAATTTAATTTACTTCAATTGAATAGCCGCTGCCTGGATTGGGATACGCTTATCCATTTCTGTTTTTTCGGCGGCTGCACCTTCTAACAAACCCTTCACAACAGTTTCCATAAGTTTCTCGTTATCTTCCCGCGCCTTCTAAGTTTTGATCCGAGCTCATCACACAAATTCGTGAGCTAATTTACTTCTCAACGATGTCTTTCTGTAGATTCATTTGTTAAAAAGGCAAACTGGAGAAAGTGACAAATAGATACTACGCATATTCTCTTTAGCGATAAATTCACGTTTCACCACATTTATGTGGAGATGTTTGGAGGACTCCATAGCTAATGCCTTCTCAAGAGCTAAAAGACGCAGAATATTTTATTAAAATATTAAGGCAACATCTGCCTGAGTTAAGAGAGAAATATAGTGTAAACTATCTCGGGATTTTTGGCTCTTATATTCGCGGGGAGCAAAACAGAGATAGTGACCTCGATATTCTGGTACAATTTGATAAGAAGCCCGGCTTCTTTAAGTATATAGAACTTGAGGACTATCTGAGCGACCTTTTAGGAGTGAAGGTTGACCTGGTAATGAAGAGTGCGCTTAAACCCAATATAGGAAAAAGGATCCTTAATGAGGTTGAAGCCCTATGAAAGCCGAAGATCGAGACCCTGTGGACTTTTTAAGGGACATCCTTGACTCAGTCGACAAAATTGGGAGTTTTATTGAAGGATTGGATTTCGATGAATTCGCTGAAGACGACAAAACCGTATACGCTGTGATCAGAGCTCTTGAAATCATGGGCGAAGCAACAAAGAATCTACCAGAATCCTTGAAAAAGAACCATCCTGAAGTCCCATGGAGAAAAATGACTGGAACCCGTGATAAAGTAATTCACGGTTATTTCGGGGTTGACCTCGAAGTTGTCTGGAGTACGGTAAATGAGGATATACCTTCTGTGAAACCATTAATTGAGAAAATTCTCGGTGAAATGGAAAATTGTTAATTTCGCAGCCAAGTTTGAAAACTTTTGGTTAAGAGCCAAAGCAACATCATTAGTGTCTTTAACGGAGCTTGTCACGCACGAAGTGCGGCTTTCCCGTAATATAAGAAAAGAAAAAAAATGGGTTTTAAAGTGCCATTATGACAGTTTTTTATGAGATGAAAACTCATGAATTCTGTGTGTGAAAAATCATTTCATTGCTTTTTTTGCTTTTTAGGACTGGCCCGAGCTGGCGCTCGGTGAAAATACAGGTCCGAGATAGTGAATATGGTTTTTCCGGGAAGATTTTCACAACTCTTTTTTTATATTTCGGCGACGGCTCCCTCTAACAAACCCCTAACAACCATTTCCATAAGTTTCTCGCTATCTTCCCGAGACTTCCTTAGTTTTGCTTCAAGTTCATCACACAAACCCATGAGCTGCTCTACTTTTTCAACGATGCGTTTTTGTTCATTGAGGGGCGGGAGAGGAACAGGCATATTGTATATTACTTCTCTGGAGATGTTCTTCATTGAACTACTTGTTCCAGACGCTTCTTTTGCATAATAAAAACGTGCAGTTTGGCTATTGTTGAATAGGTTATAAAATTTGTGAGATGCAAAACTGGAAAAAAATAACCTTAATACCTTGTCACTTATCATTAATTTTGGAGTTGTCTCCTCAACAATTACGCTTTTCCCTACAAGTTCTGATGTATTCGCTCTGGACATGAGAAAATCATTTGGTTTTACTTCATATTCCGGTCTTGGATTTAGATTCGATGGGAGTGCTTTGTTTTCGGAGGGATTGAATACATTCCATGAAACCGCACTTATTTTTAAAACGCCCCATTCTTCGCCTTCTTTAGGTCTTTTTTCGCACATTGGACTCCATCCGGCTTCTATGTGTGGAGCAATGTTCCCAAAGCGAATCCATAACCATCCATTAGGAATATTATATGGAATTTCCTCGACATCAACAGCCTGTGAATTTTTTGCTTTTTGAATTTTCCCCTCATTAAGTAGCTTCTTTTTCTCCATCTCAATTTTTTCGATCAAAACACTCGCCGGCTCATCCTCAGGATTCTGCTCCACAAGTTTCCCCTGAACCGCAAGCTGAAGAATCGCCTGCTTTAGTTTTCCAACATTTTCAGGGTTGTCGTAGAGAAGATCAAAATTTTCACAGATGCGCTGCCAGTATTGTTCGAATTCTTCCTGATTTTCTGCGCTGAGCATTCTGTCAAGGGCAGCGCTGTTGAGTTTGCTCTGGAGTTCCTGTTTTTTCTGGCGGCGGGCTTCGAGTTTGTCGCAGAGAACCATCAGTTCATCGACTTTGGAAACGATGCGTTTTTGTTCGGTGAGGGGTGGAAGAGGTAAAAGCGACTTTCTTGCATCCTCAGTTCCCAGTCTAGGCATTTTAGTTCCATATGTCTTTGAATTAATATATTCAAGGAAATCTGGTCTCTTGAGTGTGTACATTAAATAATAGGGATCGATATCAGTATAGATGCTCAAAGGCACGATTTCTGTAGTACAATAGCCATCTTCATCGGCAACAACTACTTTATTGAGGTAAGGTCTAAGTTTGCCATAAAGAACATTTCCTTTTTTAAACTCTGCTTTTGTACTCTTTGATTTTTTATCTTTGAAATGCGCGCGATTGAGAATTTTAGACGTATTTTTTTCAATATCTTCAAGATCAAGAATCCATGCATCATCAGGCAAGTCTCCTGATGATATTTTTTGCGCTCCGTTATAATTGATCACTTCTCCAAGTCTTACCCATTCCCAACTTTGAGGTATTCCAAATGGTGTCTCTTTATTTTCAATTAAGGGAAGGGGATTCTCTTTTATGGATAATTTTCTTTTTTCCGCTTTGATTTTCTCAAGCAAAACCGATGCCAGTTCATCATTAGGGTCCTGCGGTACAAGTTTTCCCATAACCGCAAGCTGAAGAATTAATTCCCTCAGCTTTTCGATACTGTTTGGGGCTTCACACAAAAGGTCGAGATTTTCAAAAAAGGTTTCCAGGTTCATTTTTAAGCCTATTGTTGGTTTTTAGACAACTGAGAAGAATTTTACTGCAAAATCGCAGAACTGGATGATCACGTCTCTATCAAGTTCGAATTCTTCTCTGTTGCCGAGATAATTTCTGGAGGTTGGAGTAATTGCATCTCCTGCTTTGAGTTCTTCGTAGGTTATGCATTTGATATGCTTTTTTGAAACGACAACGAAGTAACAGTTTTCATAGGGGTAGTCTTTGGCAAGGTCTTCAAAGGTGAAAACTTCACCTTTTCTGAATTTTACTTCTATGAAGAAAACCTCTCCATTTTTGTTGTTCTGGATTACAAAATCGGGCATCCTGCGGATATTTGTGGCAACGTCGCTTCGGACACCTCGGAGAAGCTTCATAATGCCGGGAACTGTGTTTTCCATGCCGTATCTGAAGACTGAATAATCGAGGTAGAGGAATAATTCTTCGATAAGAGTTTCAGCAATTCTTCCTTTTATCATGCTTTCCACAAAATTGCTGTCCCTCTTGGTAAAATTAATCGATTGCTCTTCACTTGATGAAGAAGACGAAGCTTTTGGAGCTTCCGGTTGTTGATGATTGGTAGCTTCCTTCTGATGCTGCCTGCATAGAGCTTGTCCGTACTTGTTCATTGAATAATCGAATTCTTCATCCTTTATACCTGATTTACAAACAGAACAAAAATATCCCATATCTAAACCTCACTCTTTGATAAAGTTTAGTTATGGTTGAAAGCATTTATAAGTTCTTCCTTAAGTTCCGTCCTTATATTAGATATTTCGTCAAGCAGGGCTCTGTACTTTCCCAGCAGTTCTTCAGGGTCGCCTTGATCGTTTTCAACGGTGTTGGGGTTTTTGATGTCGAGGTTGTAGTTGCTGGCGATTATGTCTTCTACTTTGACTTTCCAGGCATTTTCGCTTTCTTCACGGTTGTTCCACCATGCTTTTTCTGAAGCGAACTCTTCTATGCGCATGGGTTTGGTTTTGGAGTAGGACTTGTAGCCGGCGGGATAAGGATGTTCGTAGTACCAGACTTCTTTTGTGGGTTCGCCTTTAGTGAAGAAAAGGAGATTTGTCTTTATGCCGGTGTAAGGGCTGAAAACGCCGTTCGGAAGGCGGACAATTGTGTGCAGGTTGCATTCCTGAAGGAGTTTTTCTTTGATGCGGGTCTTTGCGCCTTCCCCGAAAAGGGTGCCGTCAGGTAGGACTATTGCGCAGCGGCCTCCGTCTTTTAAAATGTGCGTTATCAGGACTAAGAAGAGGTCAGCAGTCTCGCGGGTCTGGAAGTTTGCCGGGAAATTTGTCTCTATGCCATCTTCTTCCACGCCTCCGAAAGGTGGATTTGTAACAATTACGTCTACGCGGTCTTTTGGGGTGTAGTCCCGCAGCGGGCGGGCGAGAGTGTTGTCATGGCGGATGCGGGAAGGGACTTCTATGCCGTGAAGAAGCATGTTGGTTATGCAGAGCAGGTGGGGGAGCTGTTTTTTCTCAACGCCTGAGATGGGTTCCTGCAAAATGCGGTGGTCGTCTACGGAATTCACGTATTTTTCGCGGATGTGTTCTATTGTACTTGTCAGAAAGCCGCCTGTCCCGCAGGCAGGGTCAAGGACTTTTTCGCCAAGCCTGGGATCAACCATGTCCACCATAAACTGGGTGACTGCGCGGGGTGTGTAAAACTCGCCTGCGTTGCCTGCGCTTTGCAGGTCTTTTAAGATTTTTTCGTAGATTGAGCCGAAGGTGTGCAGGTCGCTGGAAGTCGTGAAGTCGATCTCGTTTATCTTATTTATGATCTGGCGGATCAGGGTCCCGTTTTTCATGTAATTGTACGAGTCTTCAAAGACGTCCCTGACAACAAAACCCCTGGGGTCGGCGTTTTCGTCAAAGGAGAGGTTCTTCAGGGTTTTGAAGAGCTTTTCGTTGATAAAATCGAGCAGGGAGTCTCCGGTAATCCCTTCCGGGTCTTTCGCCCAGTTCCTCCAGCGAAGCTCTTCCGGGATAGGGGAGACATAGTTTTCATCTTCAAGTTCGTACTCTTCTTCCCTTGCATCGAAGATCTTCAGGAACAGCATCCAGCCAAGCTGGCTTATGCGCTGGGCGTCTCCGTCAACGCCTGCGTCTTTCCGCATGATATCCTGAATCGTTTTGACTGTAGTATCCAGAGACATGTTTTTCCTTTCCCGCAATTGAGTTGTGATTTTGATAATTCGGTAATTGTAATTTTGATGATTTGGTAATTCTGGTTCAGGTTATTTTGCTAACCCGATTCGAATTTCGACGATTTTGGTGACAGGTGGTTCTGCTGATTTAAACCATTATAAAAAATAAACTGGGAACACTATTTTGTAATCCCACATAAGTCCTTCGAATCAGGCTTCAGTCTGTCAGGCTTTCAGTGGTCAGGCTTTCAGTGGTCAGGCTTTCAGTGGTCAGGCTTCCAGCAGTGAGGCTTCCAGCAGTGAGGCTTCAAGTGTATAAAGCTGGGACTCGAGCCCCCGGACTGCTGAGAGGTAGCTGTCTTTGCCCCCAAAAAGTTTTACAATCTCAAGGGGCGTCCCTATCCGGTCAAAAGGTTGCACCTTCAGGACGCTCATATTTTCAAGGTTTTCAATCCCATCATCTGCGTACTTGTCAAGCAGAGCATCAAGGACTTCCTGAGCTTGCTCCCCGTACTTGCCGAAATAGTTGCTCTTTTTTACCCTCTCAGCCCGTTCCTTCCTGCTCAGGGGCGGGCGGTCAAAGGCAATGTGGCAGATCAGGTCAAAGGGGTCGAAGTCTTTTCCAATCTCTTCGGCAAGGGCATCAAGCAAAACTCCCCTGTCTTCAAGTTCTGCGAGGATTGCCTGCTTTTTCTCGGCTTCGTTCCAGTGTTTCAAAAAAGAGTCAAGGGACTCAAAGTCTTTGAGCACGGTCTTTCGGGTGTAGTCTTTTAAGGATTCCGTAATCAGTTTACCGTCAGGTCCGTAATACTGCGTGCGTTCGGTAACGACCTCAACATCCACATCGCTTACATAATATTTTTCGGCCCCGCTTTCTCCTCCCTCTCCTCCTTTACCCAGGCCTCCTTCACCTGGATCGTATATCTCCACGGGTTCGCCGTCAAAATCAGGATCAGCAAAAAGCTCGGTGGCTTTTTTGAAGTCCATTATCGTAAAATAGTATTTCCCGTAATCTTCATTGATCCGGGTCCCTCTGCCTATTATCTGCTTGAACTCGGTCATGGACTGGATGCGCTTATCGAGGACGATCAGCTTGCAAGTCTGGGCATCCACGCCGGTGCTCATTAATTTTGAGGTGGTGGCGATCACAGGGTAGCGGCTTTCGGGGCTTATGAAATTGTCAAGCTCGGCTTTCCCTTCAGGGTTGTCTCCCGTAATCCGCATCACATACTTTCGATTTTCTCCTGCAAGATCCGGGTTTTCGTTTACGAGGGCTTCCCTCATCCTTTCTGCGTGGTCTATATTCTCACAAAAAACGATAGTCTTGTCAAAGCGATCGTTGGCTTTCAAAAACTCTGTGACCTTCTTTGCGACCAGTTCAGTCCTTTTTTCAAGCACAAGGTCCCTGTCAAAGTCTTTCTGGTTGTAGATCCTGTCCTCAATTACTGTGCCGTACCTATCTACCTTACCCTTTTCCGGCCTCCAGCCCTGAAGGTCCCTGTCAAGATCAAGGCGGACAACCCTGTAAGGTGCAAGAAACCCGTCTTCAATCCCCTGTTTCAGGGAATATGTGTAGATAGGTTCTCCGAAATAATGGATATTGGAAATGTCCTTTGTCTCTTTCGGGGTTGCGGTCAGCCCTATATGTGTCGCAGAGGAGAAATATTCGAGGATTTCCCTCCATGCAGAATCCTCAGCTGCACTTCCCCTGTGGCACTCATCAATGATTACGAGGTCAAAAAAGTCAGGGGAAAACTGCTTGTAGATGTTCTTCTCCTCTTCGGTCCCAGAAACTGCCTGGTAAAGGGAAAGGTAAATTTCATAGGACTTTTCAGCTTCCCGGTTCTGAATCTTTGTCATGGCATTTCCGAAATGCTTGAAATCGTTTATCCGGGTCTGATCGACCAGAATGTTCCTGTCTGCCAGAAAGAGGATTCTTTTCTTTACCCCTGCTTTCCAGAGGCGCCAGATGATCTGAAAAGCCGTAAGTGTCTTTCCCGTGCCTGTTGCCATAACAAGAAGAATGCGATCCTGACCCTTCGCAATTGCCTCTACTGTGCGGTTAATTGCTATCCTCTGGTAATAGCGTAGAGGTTTCCTGAAATCAGCAAAATAATTCTGAGTTATGATCTTCTGTTTTCCTTCATCAAGCCCTTTCCATTCGCAGTACTTTTGCCACAGGAATTCGGGAGCAGGAAATCTGTCCAGCGGGATTTCCTCTTCCACTTTCCCGAGCGTCCCTGTCCGGTCGTGAAGCAAAAAGGCGTCCCCGTTCGAGCTGAAAGCAAAAGGAATGTCCAGCATCTCGGCATACATAAGTGCCTGCTGCATGCCTTCTCCAACAGTATAGATATTTCTTTTAGCTTCGACTATTGCAAGAGGAATGTTGGGTTTGTAGGAAAGGACATAATCGGCCCTCTTTGGTTTTCCTCTGCTTGCAACCGAGCCTTTGACAATGATTCTGCCTTTGGTGAGATTAACTTCTTCCCGGATCTGGCGTTCGTCCCAGTTAGCCAATTTGATCGCAGGCGTGATAAACTTCGAGCAAATATCCCTTTCACTCAGTTCTTTTTTATCAATGTTTTCCATTTACAGTCATTCGGCAGAATTTACTATCACTTTAGACGGCAAATAATTTTTAGTGTAATTCACTACTCTAACTATTAAATGTCTTGTGTTTTTGAAATTTTGCAGGTATGACATTTATTCAACAAACCGTTTTTCAATACGCTTCGATGGTTTTCTGATTTTGACAATACATTATACTACCAGTATAACACTTAGACCATTAAACCAAAAGTTACAATGATTCACTAATGATTATATCTCAACGTTGTAATTATATGTTAAAAATAATATATACCCGGAATGCATAGTATGAATTGCGTTCTCATCAAATGAACACTCCACTAGCAAACAAACACCTACTCCAAAAAGATCTACCCCAAACTAAAAGATTAAAAAACGAAAAACTCTCAACCCACAAGTCAAATACCTCAAAACTCTTCCCAAACTAAAAATTAAAAAGTTAAATCTTTTAAATTTTTTAGGAACTTCCAGGTTTTTAGGTGGGAACGCAAACTCTTTTAAACAAAATTAAAAATAACCTGAACTAACATAATTTTTAGTAGTTATCCAATCATATCGTGTTAGACGGTAAGTTATTGTAATTCCTGCTTCGACTATTAGATTTATTGTGTTTTAGATTTCCGGTCTTTTTGAAATTCTTGTAGATATACTGCTTTTCAGCATATTTTAGTATTTTTTAGAGAAATTATTCTAATTTTCAGATTTTATTATACCCCCGATATAACATTAGGCTATTAAACCAAAAGTATCCTTATTCACTAATGATTATAGAGTTGTGTTGAGATTATGCGTTAAAAATAATATATACTACAAATACATAGTATGAATTGCGTTCTCATCAAATGAACACCCCACTAGCGAACAAACACCTACTCTAAAAAGATCTACCACACTAAAAAGATTAAAAAACGATAAACTCACAACCCACAAATACCTCAAACCTCTTCCCAAGCTAAAAATTAAAAAGTTAAATCTTTTCAATTCCTTTCGGAACTTTCAGGTTTTTCAGGTGGGAACGCAAACTCTTTTAAAATAACTTTCGTTGTAGTTCACTTCTACTAACTTCTTGTGCTCTACCTGTGCTCTACCTGTGCTCTACCAAGCTTCTTGTACTTTTGAAACTCTTGAAGGTACAATATTTTTTCAGCATTTCCCTGAATATTTTTCAACAGTTTTCGGTATGTTTTATAACAGTTTTTAGGGTATTCCATAGTGATTTCAATGATTTTATAGAGTGTTTATAATTTTTTTTGATTTTATTATACTATGAATATAAACATTGAATCAATAAACTAAAAGATAATATAATTCACTAATGATTATAGAGCTGCGTTGCGATTATTCGTTAAAAATAATATATACCCGGAGTGCATAGTATGAATTGCGTTCTCATCAAATGAACACCCACTAGCGAACAAACACCTACTACAAAAAGATCTACCCCAAACTAAAAGATTAAAAAACGAAAAACTCTCAACCCACAAGTCAGATACCTCAAAACTCTTCCCAAACTAAAAATTAAAAAGTTAAAAATTTAAATCTTTTAAACGCCTTTCGGAACTTCCAGGTTTTTAGGTGGGAACGCACCTCTTTTAAAAAACAAAACTAAAAACAAAAAAGAAAATAATTTTTGAAATTATTTAACCTATTAAGGATTTTTTCAACCGTTAGAGCCTTCAATATTTGTTTTTAGTATTAGTTTGTTTTTAGTATTATTCGGCGTTCTTGATACCTTCTTGAACCTTTTTAAGAATCCCTTCAGCAGCCATGATTCCGGTCGCAGCGGCATTGACTATGTCCCTTGAGAGGCCTGCGCCATCTCCTGCTGCAAAGAGGTTTTTGATGCTGGTCTCCATCTGGCGGTCGACTTTCAGGTGCATGGCGTAGAACTTGACTTCAGGGGCGTATAGCAGGGTCGAGTCTGAGGCAACGCCGGGAATGATCTCATTTAAAGTCTCGAGGCCTTCGATTATATCCATGACTATCCTGTGCGGGAGAGCCATTGAGATATCGCCGGGTGTGACGTCTTTTAATGTGTTTATGACCAGGTTTTTGGCAAGTCGCTCTTTTGTAGAACGGCGTCCGCGCCTGAGATCGCCCATGCGCTGGAGGACAGGCTTTCCTCCGCCTATTGTTGTCGCAAGCTTTGCGATTGAGCGTGCGTATTTGGTTGTGTTTTCCATGGGCTCGGTCAATTCGATATGCACAAGGAATGCGAAATTGGTGTTTTCCGATTCCGTGTTTGCCATCGAATGACCGTTGGTCGCAATAAAATCCTCATACTCTTCTTTTACGACAAAGCCACGCCTGTTGGTGCAGAAAGTCCTGACAAAGTCATCATAGCGACGGCTCTGGATATGGAACTTGGGATCCCTGTTGATTTTCGTTACAGGGTCCATAATAATTGCAGGGACTTCTACCCTGACCCCCAGGTCAATTCCGCCGTAACGGGCTTCTATATCGTGAGTTTCAATCATCTCCGAGACCCAGTTGCAGCCCCTTCTTCCCGGAGACAGGAGCACGTAACGTGCGCGGATGACTCTTCCGCCTGAGAGTATAACTCCTTTGCAAACTCCGCCCTCAATAAGCAGGTCCTGAACTTCGGTCTCTATCAAGAAATCCACGCCTTTGTCAACAAGGTCCTGTTTGAAACGCCCTATGACTGCAGGGGCGTTGTCCGAACCTATATGCCGCTGCTTAATTTCTATAAACCGGGCTCCGACCGAGGCAGCCCTGCGTTTTAGCTCCTCTATTTCCGGGCCTTCGGTAAGGAGGGCGTCCTGAGGCGCTCCGAATTTCAGGAAAACTTTATCAACCCTATTCACCAGCTCCCAGGCTTCTGTCTGGTCTCCTGTCAGGGCTGCAAGGTCTCCACCAATATCAGGCCGCAAGTTCAGGGTCCCGTCAGAAAAAGTCCCGCAGCCCCCGACCCCGCACATGATCTCACACGGAGTGCAGTGCATACAGTAAGTCTGGGTTTTCATAGGACAGAGGCGTTTGTCAATGTCCCTGCCCATATCAATAACAAGAATTTTCAGCTTCCCGGCTGCAAGTTCATAAGCTGCAAACATCCCCGCAGGCCCTGCCCCTATAATTACAATATCATATGCTGAGCTGATCTTTTCTTTCTCAACAGCCTGATTTCCATCACCCATGGGCAACCCCCCTGGAATTTCACTTTAAGCTCCGGAATTTTAAACACCGGATAACCTTAAGCACCGGAGTAACCTGCTAATTTCTTTAAGGTTATCAATATAAACTTATTTCTAATTTCTGTAATCCAAAGTCTTTAACAGACTCCATATTTTCTATTTGTATTTACACCTACCTCCATGCCACATCTGCTTCCACCGAACAGTCTATTCGGCAAAAAGCTTCGGCAAAAAGCCGCGTCATACCTGAATCCCCGTATCAGGACAAAATCTGCGCTGAGCCCCTACTATTGGCGTGCTTTATATTTATATAAAGCCAGTTACCAGTTCATAAATCACTGGATGAAAGGAATTGCAAGCATCATGACCATAAATAGGCAGGTGAACACCATCAGAAAAAACAACTTTTGCAAATAATCCTCCTCCTGTTCCCACTATTTTCATACTTTTTCCCACTATCTAACTATATGGAGTTCTCGGTATAAAAAACTTTCATCCAATGTCATAAATATAAATAAAAAGTAAATTATTACCTTGAAACCTCTTAAAAATGCACCCCTATTCTGTGAAAGTTTGGGAATCTGGTCGTTCACATTCACACGGCTGCCAATCTCCTTTAAAAAAGAAATTATGCTGCCGATAGTATATGTCCCCACTTGTGAACATCCCACAACCCAAAACTAAAGGATAACTCATCACTGATTACGTTATTTATTTTGTTCAATATGTCGAGATTTAGCTTCCCGGATTACATTGACTGCTGCTTCGAGACCGTCCCAGCCAATAACCTTCACGTGTTTGTGTTCTAAATTCTTATAAGTTTCAAAGAAGTGAGTAATTTCCTTTAACAGATGAGGAGGAGCCTGTTCAATCGTTTCTATAAAATTCCATAAAGGGTCGTTCTTCGGGACACAGAGGATTTTTTCATCTCTTCCTTTATCATCTTCCATGTCAAATAATGCAACCGGATGTACATCTATTACACATCCCGGAAATGTAGGTTCCCATGTCAATACCATGGCATCCAAAGGGTCACCGTCACGCGCTAAAGTATCGGGAAAAAAGCCATAATCACAGGGATATACAATTGAAGAAAAAAGCATTCTGTCAAATTTAATTACTTTCCTTTCCTTATCGTACTCATATTTGTTCCGACTTCCTTTTGGAATTTCGATAAGCACACTTTCAACCTGTCGTTCAGTCACATTAACACTTCCTTTATGGGCTCATCCCAAAACCTGATTTAACTTCATTATTGCTGTTAATATTATACTTCAAGGTATGATATTCCTTTAATTCTATGTCCTGGAAATACTTCTTTGCATACCCTATCCAGCTAAAGAACCTTTTGCTTGAAAGTTCATTAAAGATTTTCTGATAGATACCGTGCTCATATTGGTAGAAATGGAATTTATGAACTATCTATGAACTATCTATGAACTATTTACTAACTGTTTACTAACTGTTGGCTAGAGCCATAGTGATGAAATCATTTTGATTTCATGAATAATTCACTTCTATTTATAATTCCAGCATAATATTAGTTTCGGATAGGCTCAAAAATAAAACAATAGCTGGCCCAAAATCCGAAACCCTGAATTCGCCAGAATAAAGTAATCTGTGATCTTCTTTTGTGCTGCAGAAACATACCCACATTCTACTTTACTTTAAATTTCTCCTTATGTTACTTCTCCTTATGTTTATAGATACGCCGAATTAAAGGAAACTGGAAAATATAAGTCAAAAAATAGACAAAAGCCTATGACAGACGTAGTTTTCGCAAACAGCTCTTTCCCTGTGCTTTAATTAAGTGTAAAACTGTCTGTACAAAAACTTTCATTTTTCTCAAATGTATAAAGGTGCGTCTGAATTGAATGCAAAATTAAGAAATAAGAAGCATTAAAAAATAAATTAAAAGATTTTTGACCTTTTAAACTGAATCTAACTTTCTAACCTGCATTGTTTTTACTGAGGAAGCAATCAGGAATATATAATAAAGGAAATAAATCCTATTAGCTCTTGAATAACTGATCTTTTTTAAGGGCCCTATTAATTTCATATTTCTGGTTTAAAGGGGGAAAGTAACAGGTGTGGGTAAATAAATTAACCGTTCTTTTAGCGGTTGCTGTCTTTCTTATAGTCACGGTTTATAGCCCTGCATCCGCCAGGGTGATTACAGTCGATAATAATGGTTCAGGTGCAGATTTTAAATCAATCCAGGAAGCAGTAAACAATTCGTCGGCTGGAGACATTATTCTTGTTTATCCGGGTCTCTATAATGAGAGTGTGGATATAAGGATACAGAACATAAGTATCCTTTCTAATTCTGAAAAGCCTGAAGATACTGCTGTTCGGGCTTTTAATCTAGGTGCAAATAACATTACTGTAAGTGGGTTTAGCGTACAGGAAAGTTTAACCGTACGGGGATATGATGACTATTATAACTATCCAGTTGAAAATTGTACTGTTAGGAATAACATGCTGAGACTGGGTATTGATGCTTATGAGTGTTACGATTCTACTATTGAAAAAAATATAATTTTAAACTCAGGCATCGGTGTACATAGTTTTGCTGCAGCTAATTTCACAATTTCTGATAATCTAATTGTTAAAGGAAATATTGACGTTTATCAAGGACCAAATTATTGTGTTTTGCTTAATAATACTCTTTTAAATGGTTGTATAGCGTTGGTAGAATGTGGTTACCACAAAGTTCTCGGGAATTATATTTCAAATGGTTACGGAATTGGTCTCTGGGAATCTTATTCCAATGAGATAGAAAATAATACGGTTGTGAATTGTAGTAATGGCATCTCTATGGAATTTCTCTCATCGCAGAACATAATTAACAATAACACCCTGACGGCTTGTAATGATAAAGGAATTTGGATCAAAGGTTCTGGAGGAGGAAATTCACTCTTAAATAACACGATTTCAAATAACAATATTGGGATATGGTTGGAAGGGGATTCTTCGAATAACCTAGTGGCAAATAATAAGGTGGCACTAAACAAAGAATGTGGAGTATATCTAAACGGAATTGCCTATACAGCACCGTTTAATAGAACAAATCGGTTCTACAACAATATATTCAACAATACAATCAACTTCTTTAACGACACAAGCAACCATTATACTACAGAAGTAAACAATAGAGCCGGAGTAATTCCTGTTGCCTTGAACACTACAAAAACCTCAGGAACTAACATTGTAGGTGGACCTTACCTTGGTGGGAATTTCTGGGCAAATCCAGATGGGACCGGTTTTTCTCAAATTTGCGCGGATTCGGACGGGGATGGGATTGGTGATTTGCCCTATAATATCAATGGGACTGATTTTGATTATCTTCCGCTTGTATCTGTATCCAGATCGCAAGAATCCATAATTCCCTTTGCAAACTTCAGTACCAACATTACGCATACTCTTGTCCCACTCTCTGTCCAGTTTACAGATCTCTCGCAAAATACTGTTGCATGGAGTTGGGACTTTGACAATAATGGAATATCGGATTCTACAAGCCAAAATCCGGTTCATGTGTATGCATCCCTGGAAACCTACATTGTCAATTTAACAGCAAGCAACGGAAAAGAGACATCCTCAAAAATTCAAGAAATAATTGTGCAGGAAGCTAAAATTCCTCCTGTAGCAAATTTTAGTACCAATGTTACAGGTGGACAGGTCCTTCTTTCAGTCCAGTTTACAGATTTTTCGAAAAATGCAACAGCAGTAGTATGGGATTTCAACAATGATGGAATTCCTGACTCTACAGAGAGAAACCCAGTTTATGCATATACCTATCCTGGAAACTATACCATTAACCTGACAGTAAACAATACAAAAGGTATGGACTCAAAATCATCTACAGTAACAGTATCTCCTGCACAGCGTCTTGAAGGTAAACTCGTCCTGACGGAATATCAGATTACCACCAATAAATCAGATGAGACAAAACCCGCCATCTACGGGGACAAAATAGTATGGCAGAGTAATCATAATGAAACTTATACTGTACATCTATACAATATATCCACTTCTTCGGAAACTCCCATTGTCAGCAGAAACAATTCCGAATTTTTCCCCACTATCTATGATGACAGGGTTGTGTGGCGGGAATCCGGGAAAATATACCTGTACAATCTCTCAACTTCTACCAAAACTCTGATCTCGAATCGGTTGGGAATATATCCTGCTATTTACGGCGATAAGATTGTCTGGCAGGGTGAATGTAATGGAGACTGTATATATATGTATGATATCTCTAGCTCAAAGCAAGTTCGGATAACAAACAATAAATCAGCCTCTTATCAGCCTGCTATCTATGAGAACAGAATAGTGTGGGAGAGTCGCCCAACTGTCAATGGATCTTCTAAGATCTTTATGTATGATCTCTCGACTGAAAAGGAAACTCAGATAATTACAGATGAATCCCATCAGCAATCTCCTGCCATCTACGGGAACAGGATTGTCTGGGAAGATTACCGCAATGGAAACAAGGATATCTACATGTATGATCTATCTACTTCCAAGAAGATCCAGATAACCACCAGTGGATCGGCATGGAATCCTGCTATCTACGGAGACAGAATTGTGTGGCGGGACAACCGCAATGACAAGGAATACATAGAGAACTCAGATATCTACATGTACGATCTATCTACTTCCAGGGAAATCCAGATAACCACCAGCGGATCAGCAAGCTCTCCAGCTATCTATGGAAATAAGATAGTGTGGGAGGATGGACGCAGTGGAAATGCCGATATTTATATATGCACTATCTCGGAACAGGATGAAGAACCGCCTGCTGAAGACCTTTCTGCATTCCCGACCCCTGAGACATACTGTTAATCATAAAATACAACAGTGTCGAGACAAACTTTTCACATTATTTCCTTCAACTTATCAGGAAAATAAGGGATAAAATCTATTAAAAACAAAAATAGTGACCTTTAGATACTTAAGTATAATATAACTTCTCAACCTGCTATATTTTCCTTGAATAAAAGATTAGAGTTATATAAATCCACAAAATAAGGTTTATTAGCTCTTAAATGGCTGAATTCTCAGGATTTCAATTCTTCTCAGGATCTCATAGGATTTTATTAATTTCATATTTCTGGTTTAAAGGGGGAAGGTATCTGGCGTGGGAAAGTAAATTAACCATTTTTTTAGTAGCTGCTATTTTTCTTTTGGCTGAGGTTTGCAGTCCTGTATCTGCCAGGGAGATTACGGTAGATAATAATGGTTCAGGTGCAGATTTCAAATTGATTCAGGAAGCAGTAAACAATTCGTCATCAGGAGATATTATTCTTGTTTATCCGGGTATCTATAACGAAAGTGTGGATATAGGAATACAGAACATAAGCATCCTTTCTAATTCTGAAAATCCTGAAGATACTGCTGTTAGGGCTTTTAAACTTAGTGTAAACAATATTACCTTAAGCGGGTTTAAAATACAAGAAAACTTAGTTTTAAAAGGTCGTAATGGTGAACTCTGGTATGCTAAAATTGAAAACTGCACTGTTAAAAATAACATTTTGGAACTAGGTATTGGGGCTGATGATTGTTATAATTCCACTATTGAGAAAAACATAGTTTTGAAATCAGGTATCAGTGTAGTTGGTCCTTGGGATGATTCTAATTTTACAATATCTGACAATTTACTTGTCGACGGAGGTATTGGTATTTCTTACGGATCGTATAGATGTCTTCTGCTTAATAATACCCTTCTCAAGGGTGGCATATGGGTGAGTGAAGGCGGTAGCCACAAAATTATTGGTAACTATATTTCAAATGGCCACGGAATTGGACTTTTTGAAACTTCTTCTGACATAGAAAATAATACGATTGTAAATTGTAGTGAAGGTATCTGTCTAACCCGGCTCACGGGGTCTAACATAGTTCACAATAATACTCTGATGTCTAATGACATAGGAATTTATGTTGGGGACTCAGGAGGCAACTCATTTTTAAACAACACTATTTCAAAAAACAACATTGGGATATTGTTAAGCGGCTCGACTATAGACCACGCAGGAGCCAATTCACTTTTAAACAACACCATTTCAAACAACAATATAGGAATATCATTAGAAGGCGATTCTTCCGGTAATCTGGTTACCAATAACAGGGTGGAACTAAACAAGCAATACGGAGTATATATCAAACAAGTTAACTCTGAGGTTCCATATAATGGAACTAATCGATTCTACAATAATATATTCAATAATACAATCAATTTCTATAACGATACAGGCAACTATACAGGCAATTATTTTATTGCAAAGGCAACAAACATCAGCGGCGGAAAAAATACTGTTGCTCTGAATAACACAAAGACCTCAGGCACTAACATTGCAGGCGGATCTTACCTTGGCGGAAACTTCTGGGCAAAACCTGACGGAACCGGATTCTCTCAAAACTGCAACGACTGGAATACAGATGGGATCGGGGACTTGATCTATACAGCCAGTGCGTATGATATTGATTACCTTCCTCTCGTCTCTATGCCCAAAGACCGGCAGCCAGTATTTCCTATTGCAGACTTCAGTACTAATGTAAGCAGTGGTTATGTACCTCTTTCTGTCCTGTTTACAGACCTTTCCCAGAATGCAACATCCAGGGTATGGGATTTCGACAATGACGGAGTCGCTGACTCTACCGGTAAAATGCCAGTCAACATATACCCTATATCCGGCACCTATACTGTCAATCTGACAGTAAGCAATGAAAACGGTACTTCCTCGAGACTATATCCAGTAATAGCGTCCAATAGGCCTCAATACACTCTCACGGAGTCTCAGATCACTACAAATAAATCAAATCAGACAATGCCTGCTATTTACGGGGATAAAATAGTGTTTTTTGATGATCGAAGTGGGTTGGGGAATTACAATATTTACGTGTATGATCTCTCTACTTCCAAGGAAACTCAGATTACAATCAACGGTTCTTCCCATGGCTATACTATGGGACCTGCAATCTATGGTGATAGAATAGTTTGGAAGGGGAATCGCAATATCAATGGAGTATGGGAGAACTTTGGTATACGCGTCTATAATCTGTCTACCTCTAAAGAAACTCCAAACACAAATAGTATAAACGCGTTCGAGCCTGATATTTACGAGGACAGGGTAGTCTGGACGGATGCTCGCTATGGAAACGCAGATCTTTATATGTATAATCTCTCCACAGCCCGGGAAACGCAGATAACTACAAATGAATCAACTCAGGATGATCCAGCTATCTATGACGATAAGATCGTGTGGCGTGATTGGCGCAATGGAAATAATACATCGAGTAAAACTGATATCTACATGTATAATCTCTCTACATCTACAGAAACTCAAATTACCACCAGCGGATTGGCATCGAATTCCAAAATTCACGGTGACAGGCTAGTTTACGTGAATAATAGCCATATTTATATGTACAATCTCTCTACATCTACGGAAACCAGGATCACCACCTATGAATCAAGACAGGATAATCCTGCTATCTACGGTGACAGGATAGTATGGATGGATGATCGCAATAGAAATGCCGATATCTACATGTACAATCTCTCTACTAATACGGAAACTCAGATTACCTCAAACAAATCAGAGCAGGGAGCTCCTGCAATCTATGGCGACAGGATAGTTTGGATGGATTGGCGTAATAAATACAGACTGGATGGTCATCCTGACATAGAAAATGCGGATATTTACGTGTGTACTGTCTCAGTAATAGAACCATCACTAAAAACGCCTGTCTCTGACTTCTTTGCGAATACAACATCAGGAAATGCACCCTTAAAAGTATTATTTACTGACAACAGTACAGGTGCACCGATTTACTGGTTCTGGGATTTCGGAGATGGTATTAATTCAAAACACGCTTTAAACGCAACTCATACATTTACTGAACCGGGAAAGTATGATGTAAGTCTTACCGTAACGAATGAAAACGGCAGCAACACCAGAATCATGCCTGGGTATATTACAGTCTCCGAAAGTAAATGAATATCTTAAATTGAAAAATCAGTGAAAAACCGAAAATCAGTAAAGTCAGGGCTAAGGAGCAAATCGGAAGCAATTGATCAAATATGGCAAACAAATCTTTATGATAAAGTCAACCCCTTAGCCTTGATGGCCAGATTTGAGAACTATTATCAGGCCTGTTATTTATCAGTTTACTTTCCTGATAATCAGTTTCTTCACAACCTTTTTTCCATCCTTTTCGTTAACATCTTCGTCAATATTCTCATTCTCTTTATTTTCGGAAATTTCAATCCATACCCTGAAGTTATAATCACTGCCTGCCCCAAGGTCACGGATACGGATTTCCAGGGGCTTCTCCTTTGCAGGTTCTTCGTTTCCCCTGAACTTCTGCTGGAATATTTTTACCACAGCTTTTTCCGGAGCAGGGGCTGAAACAACTCCGATCATTCCCCCATTTTCGTCCGTGGCAATGAATGTCTTTTCCTTTTTCTCCTGCCCTGCCTGAGGTTCCTGTTTTATGGTTTCCCGCCTGAGCTGCTTCCTGACTCTGTCAAGGGCATCCCCGGAATCCGTTTTTTGCGAGCTCTGCTTGAGGGCTCTGGCTTCGGAAAGGTGTTTTTCTTTTTTTTCGGGCGGGATGTAGGGGACTTTTCCCAGGAGTTCGTGCAGGAGCATAATTGCAGCGTGCTTGTCAAGGGGTTCGTTATTGTTTCCGCATTTGGGAGACTGGATACAGCCAGGGCAACCGCTTTCGCAGGGGCAGCTTTCAATGGCTTTTAAGGTGCCGTCCAGTACCTCTTCGATCAGGTCATAGCCCTTTTCGGCATATCCGACCCCTCCCCTGTGTCCATCGTAGATAAAAATCCCGCTTTTGCCTCCAAGGTCAGGATGGGACGGAGTTGAAACCCCGCCTACATCACTCCTGTCCACTAGCAGGTGCAGAGGGTACATGGAAATCATTGCATGCTCGACAGCATGGATCCCGCCTGCAAAGTCAAGCTTATGCTTTCCGATCAATTCCTGAAGCCTGTCTGGAAGTTTAAGCCAGAGGGCAACTGTCTGGAGAGTTATCGGAGGCATTTCAAGGTCATGTGCACTCATGATCTCGTCGCTATGGGTCCTGATTTTCCTGTAACCTATTATCCTATCAGTTACCTCTACTTCCCCAAGCCCGACCTCTACCTCAGGAGCGTGCAGGAGCGGCTTTACCGCATAGGTCTCCTGCACCAGGACTGACGAATCTATCATGGGTTTTGTGTAATAGCTGTCGTGTGTTTTTATGGCATGGATCTCCCTTTTATCATGGTCGATCCTGTTTATGTAGAAGGGTTCCCCTCTGTGCATGTAGACCGCACCCGGATGACACTCCCGGAAAGCCAGTGTCTCCTCTATGTCCTTTTCGAGGGGAAAGCTCTTCTCCCCTTCAAAGGCAAGAAGAGAGTAAGTATTGTTATCTATCCCCCGCAGAGAGACGTGTTTATAAGGAAAGGGGTCAGTGGAATACTTCATATCACTGCCTGCAAGCAACCCTTCGGCTTCCAGAAGCTCGACAACTCTTGAATACCCTTTGCCAAAGTACTTTTCATCGGATGCCCTGAGAGGAATTTCTTTTGCTGCGCAGAGCAGGTGCCCTGCAAGGATATAGGGGTTTTTAGGGTTAAGAACTGCGTTTTCGCTGCTCCTTGCAAAAAAGTCGTCCGGATTTCTCATATAATACTGGTCAAGGGCATTTGTGCCGGCTACCATAAGGACAAGACTTTCGTTTCCGCTCCTGCCTGCCCTTCCCGCCTGTTGCCTTGCGCTCATGACCGTACCGGGATAGCCGTCAAGAATGCAGGCATCAAGCCCTCCGATATCTATTCCGAGTTCGAGGGCGTTTGTTGAAATAACGCCCCTGAGCTCTCCCGAATTCATCTTTTTTTCGATTTCTTCCCTTTCCCGCTCAAAATAGCCGCTCCTGTAAGAGCAGACTGCAGAAGATAGACCACGTTCTCTTAAAAGTTCCCTGCAGCTTTTATACATGCGTTCCACTCCCTGCCTTGACCGCGTAAAGGCAAGTGTCTGGAGCCCAGCCTGGACTGCCCGCGTGAAAAGAGTTGAAGTTTCGGAAAAGCTGCTTTTCCTGATCGTAGACCCTCTCCCGTTAAGGTAAAGTGGAGGGTTCCAGAACACGAATTTCTGGGGACCATGTGAAGACCCGTTATTCTCAACCACCTCTGCCCCTCTCCCCAGGAGGGTTTCGGTATGCTCTTTCGGGTTTCCTATGGTTGCCGAACAGCAGATAAACTGCGGGGAAGCCCCATAGTATTCCGCAACCCTGAGAAGCCTTCTGAGCACATTTGCCATATTGCTCCCTATAACTCCCCTGTAGTAATGGCTCTCGTCAACAACAATGAATTTGAGGTTTGAAAAAAAACGCCTCCAGAGATGGTGCCAGGCAAGGAAACTCATGTGTACCATTTCAGGGTTTGTGAACACAATATTCGTCTGCCCTTCCCTGATTTCCCGTTTCTGGGCTGCAGTCAGGGCGCCGGTATAACGGGCTATACCTGCCCCGGAATTAAGTGCCCCTTCAAATTCAAGAAAAGCTTTCAACTGATCGTTTACAAGGGCATTGAGAGGAGAGATATAAAGGGCAGTAGTCTCAGGTCCTTTCATAATAGTTTCAAAAATAGGGATCATGTAAGTAAGGGACTTTCCACTTGCCGTACTTGTGCAGAGCACTATGTCTTTTCCTTCCCTAACCTCTTCGATCGCTTCAACCTGGTGGGAATACAGGGCTTCAATCCCGATGCCTGAAAGGGCAGCTTTAATCTGTGCCTTAAGCTCAAGAGGTGAATAAAGCGCATTCCTCGAGGGTGTTTCTTCAATATGAACTATCTGGTTTTCATAGCGACTGGAAGCTTTTATTTCATTTAGCAGGCGGGAAATTTCCATTTTTCGACTCCACTTTATTTCACATTTATATACATCATGTTTTGCTAGTCCACATCGGGGCTAATATTTGGAGCTAATATTTAATTTTTTATTTTTCCGATGCAGATGAAGATTATGCTTTGACCTGATCCAAGCTTAACAGCTCAAATGTGCGGCGCGGGATAGAATAGATAAGAGATACAATTCAGCTTGCCCTTGAGTAATATTAATCTATTGACTACTTACCGGCTGCACTTCCCGAGTTTCGCTTCCCAAGTTTCGCTTCCCGAGTTTCGCTTCCCGAGTTTCGCTTCGGGAGCACGAGGTCTGTTTCACTCGCTTCGCTCGCTCAAGCAGACTAATTTATAAAATCACAGATTTTACTTCCCTAATTTCGCTTCGGGATCACAGGAAATCAGAGACTTTCTGGGACTTGCACTGCAAGTGCAACAGCAACAAGGTCCTTTTCGTTTCGCTCAAAAGGACCAATCTATGGCTTATAGCAGTGAACTTCATTCAAGAGAATAAATTATAACTTTTTGACCCTTACAGCCCTATTCGCTGTACCAGGTCATTCCTGTCACGTTCGACGCAGAAGAGCGGCCTTTCCTAAAAAGAAGAGAAAGAAAAAAATAAGAAATCAAAAAGTAAAAATCACCTGATGAAACCGGATATCCACAGAAAAACAGGAAAACGCCGGAAAATAATGTGAAATAAAAAAATGGTAAGCTTTAGAACAGAAAAAACAGACTATTTGAAAACAAGAGGAGCATTTCAGTCTCTTTCAAGCTTCATTTTATTTATCTTCTTTATTTGTCTTCTTTATTTGTCTTCTTTATTTGTCTTCTTTATTTGTCTTCTTTATTTTGTATTCTCTTAACTCTTTCTTCTTTATGGGAAAGCCCGCCAGACAGGCTGGCGGAGGAATTCGATGCCATGTGAATTAAAAAGACGTTTCCGGGGTGGAGGATTTCTTTTATGACCTGTACATAGTATTAGCTATACCTGACCATTCTTGTACGCTCGACGAAAGAAAGCGGCTTTGCAGACAAAAAAGAAAAAGAAACGAGTAAGTAAGGATGATTGAAAACGTGTGTGAACTACTCCTCCCTGAATTCTTCGCCTTCCGGCTCAGTTTCGAGGGATGAGCTTCCTACGAGTACATTATCTCATATGCCTTTGGATCTCAAAGATCCTCAATTCCTCAATAAACCTGTTTATCGTAGATTTCCAGTAGCAAGCTACCGAAAGCTCGTCCACAGAGCATTTTGCAATAGGTTTCACAACCTTCAATTGCGAGATACTCAGTCAAGCTCTACTGTTCACCGTTCAAACTTTTACCTTCGAAACTTCTTCGACGAACCTTATAGTCTAAGTTCAGAAAGTTTGTACCTGACAGTTCCGGCTATTCCCTACTTTGTTACCACGAGGGCGAGGAAGAGCTACGGATAACATGCAATAAGAGTTGAAAGTATAAGAAAATTTATGGAATCAATAACAATAGAAGGTGTGAAAGTTGACGGCTTTCATCCCCCACCTGCCATCTCGGATAAATCCGACCTGTCGAGGAAGGGGACTTCTCGCCTTAGAGTTAAAAGGTTCACAAGTAGAGTAACTCTGGGAACTGATCAGAGATCCAAAAAAAGTAAACCAAAAAATAAACTAAATAAAAAAATAAGTGACTGAGCCAGTAATCTGAGCCAGCACACGATATCAGAACTCAACTTTCGGGGTTTCCCATTCTGCTTGCAGGGTTTCAAATAACTCTTTTTTCTGGAATCCCGTGATAGAAGCAACAATATTTTTTGGAATTGTCTGAATACTGATGTTGTATTTCATAACCGTATCATTATAAAACTGTCTTGCATAGGCAATTTTGTTTTCGGTTTCCATAAGGTCTTTCTGGAGCTGCATAAAATTCTGGTTGGCTTTCAGGTCAGGATAATTTTCTGCAACTGCAAAGAGGGACTTAAGGGTGGAAGAAAGGTAATTTGATGCTTCTGCCGTTTCATGTACGTTATTTGCAGACATTACTGCAGCCCTGGCTTTTGTAATGTTTTCTAAAAGGGTTTTTTCGTGTTTTGCATACCCTTTAACTGTTTCTACCAGGTTAGGGATAAGGTCATAGCGCCTTTTTAGCTGGACTTCTATCTGAGCCCAGGCATTTTCTACCCTGTTTCTTTGCTTTATAAGGTCATTGTAAATTATAACGAAGAGCAAACCGAGAATTATTACTGCTACTACCAGAATTTCTGCTATCAAATAGACCACCGTCCGTTTATCAAAATAGTTTTATCGGGCACCGCCGCCGCCTCCACCCGAACCGCCGCCCACGCCGCCTACTCCACCGCCTCCACTTCCGCTTGAAGATGGGGCGGATGATGAGTAGGCTCTCCCGAAGCCGGAACCGAACTGGCCGTAACTGTGGTGCACATAATAAAAGTGACTCGCTTTCAGCTGTTCAGAAGGGACGACTAAAGACATGTTTTTAAGAACTTCTTCTGCAACTCCCAGAGCAGTTGCATACACCAGATAAGAATCCCAGATCTTTATCGATTCCGGGGGGTGCTCTTTGAGCGCAGAAAAATCGGTAAGATATTTTTCAAAGTTGGTCCAGCGTTTATAATAGAGCCTTCCTTCAGGAGTCCAGCGTCCCAGTACCTTTTCGAATGCCCCGGAGAAAATTATCATAACCAGCCCGAAAAACCCGCTTAAAATCACCAGTATATTCATGCTTGATACAAGGGGAAATGAATTTGAAGGGAAATAGTTAGAGAGTGCAATAAAATAAACAATTGCAGCTATTAAAGTTACTATACCGAAAATACTCATATATGTGTTCCCTGTGGACCGGAAGAATTTCTCAATTACAATATGCCTTTCAACCTTTTTATTCCAGGCGAGCATAAATTGATAGAAATCAGTTCCTCTTCCAAGTTCTTTTTTCAGTTTATCCCATGAGATTTTATTTCCGGAAGCATGTTTTTTCAATAAATTGAACACGTCTTTCTCGAAATCTGCCAGTTCAGGGAGGTTTCCTTGAGCTTTTGCATATGATTTGGGGCTGACAAGTTCAATTAAAATATCTTCGGATTCGGATTTGAACAGACCGAATGCCCCGTTTTCTTCTGATTTAATAGTGAGAAGAGAAATGTAACCAAGGTTAGCAAGGTTCATAACCGTAGCAGTAAACCCGTCCATTGTAGGAGTGCCTATTTTCCCCTGCATGATGGCATTGACCACGGCAGGCCTGGAATCTGTAGGTGGTTCCCTCTCATATATCGCCTCATAATCTATTTTTGGCTCTCTTCCGTACCTGAAATAAACGAAGAAAGGAAATGCCAGGACAAGAAGAGCAAACAAAATTGTCAGATAATAAAGGTTCTTTAAGATCGAGCCTTTTGTTTTATACTCGTTCTCAATAGCTAATATTTCTTCAAGTCCCTCTTCATCGTCTATCTGGACCAGACTGGAATTGGGAGATTCAATTCTGGGAAAAGCAACCCTGATTTCATACCATTGGTAGGAGGGAATTTCGTTTGTCTTTAAACTGAGGATATTCTGTTCCACGTTTGCATTCTGAGTATAGCCAGCCGGATGGATCCAGTACTGGATCTCACTTTCATTTTCCACAGGGAGCGCGATGCTTCCTCTCAGGCTTCCCAGAGGTTTTTCCCATTCTTCGCCCCAGAGCTTATAGTGGAATTCGGAAATGTCACTGTGGACTTTGACTGCGCCGTAATGGTCGTAGGAAACAAAAAAAGTCACTTTTTCCGGGGTGGGAGTCGGAAGTTCACCTATCAACTCATACCCTTCGGAAGCAGGTTCGACTCTGAAGGTACATGCTTCATCTGAACAATGCCCCTCTATATTCCGGATAGATTCCCCGGAAGACACCTCCAGTATTCTGAAAACTTCGTTGTAATTCCCTTCAAATGTGTATGAAATCGATTCTTCAACATGGACTATGCCGTAGGGATCTATAGTTATATTCGTTGTTGCTCCTTCCAGCGCATAGTCTCTTGCACTGGCTGAGGGCACAAGGCAGAGAAGAACCAGCAGAAGAGCAGTCATTATCGCTATTTTCAGTACCGTAGAATTAATATTTGCTTTTCTGATAGGTTCAACAGAACTTTTTAAAAGCCGCAACCAGATTCCTCCAACTCTATATTATTTTAAGAATACTAATATTTTGCCAGAGTTTTCTTAAAAATCGGAAAAAACAAAAAGTTGGAAAAAAAGGCACAGGCATATTTTGTTATTTTCGATTTTTTGGTGGTCCACAGTTAGTCGGTTGATTATTATAGGGCAGCCTTAATGGCATCTTTCGACCTTTCTTTAAACCTTTCTTTAAACCTTTCTTCAAACCTTTCTTCAAACCTTTCTTAGAGAAGTAGTTATGAGTTTTGGGATCAGCTCTATGGATAGAAATCCGGTTTAAGTGGTCAGGCTTTTGATTTCCTGTAATCTGCAACCCGGCACTGTAACATATTCCAAAGCTGGTTAATTCTGGCTGTTCTGATTAATTCTGGCCTGTTGATTCTCATGTTGATTCTCATGTTGATTCTCATGTTGATTCTCATGTTGATTCTCATGTTGATTCTCATATTTCTTTTCGGTGGCTCTCTAGGTAACATGAGTACTTATTCAGCACCGCCGCCCCTATTCCCAAGACCACCACCTATATCGCCACCTTCCCCGTCTGGACAGTATGGAGAGCAGGTATTTCCATATCTGTGGTCAGACTGATTATAATAGTAACTTATTGGACGGAAGTAGCTCTCTTTAAGCTGTTCAAAAGGAACAACCAGGGACATATTTTGAAAAGCCTGCTTTGCAACTCCAAGAGAAGCCGCATATACCAGATATAAATCCCAGGTCTTTATTGATTCAGGGGGGTATTCTTTGAGAGCAGAAAGGTCTGTTAGATATTCTTTAAAATTATCCCAGCGTTCATAGTAGAGATTTCCTTCAGGGGTCCAGCGTCCGAATGTCTTTACGAACATTCCGGAGTTTTTTGTCATAAAGAACCCTAAAATACCGATTAAAGCGGTCAGTGCATTAATCTTTGACACCCGGGGAAACTCGTCGGAAGGGAAATATCCGGAAATTGTAATATAATAAACAATTGCCGCTATTAAAATGCCTCGAGAAAACCATTTCATATATAGATATCCTGTTGATTGGAAGAACCTATTAATTTCAGTATGGGTTTGAACTTTTTTACTCCAGGAAGTAATAAATTGATAAAAATCCATACTACCGTCAAGTTCCTTTCTAAGTTCTTTCCAGGAGATTTTTCTTTCAGAAGCATGGTCTTTTAACAGGTAAAGTATATCTTCTTCAAAGTCTTCCAGTTCAGACAGGTTTCCTTTAGCTTTGGAATATACATCATAGTTAAGTTCTATCATAAAGTCTTCTGGCTCGGATTTTGGAATATGTGATGAGCTTATCTCTTCGGGTTTTAAATTTCGCAAAGAAATATAACCACGATTAGCAAGATCCATGAACGTAGCAGTAAATCCATCCATTGTGGGAATACCCATTCTCCCCTTCATGATGGCGTTAACTACAGCAGGTTTGGAATCTGCAGGCAGCTCTCTCTTATACTTCTCTTCGTAATTTATTTTCTTTTCATAATTTGTTTTCTCCTCGTAATCTGTTTTCTCTTCGTAATCTGTTTTTAGCTCTTTTCCATATATAATGTATATAAAGAAAGGAAATATTAGGACAAAGAGCAAAAAGTAACTAGTTATTCTATAAAGGCTTTCTAAATTCAACTCTTTCTGCTGATATTCTTTCTCAGTAGTTAATATTTCTTCAAGCTTTTCTGCATCATCTACCTGAACAAAGCTGGAGTTTGGGGATTCGATTCTTGGAAAAACCGCTCTGATTTTATACAAGTGAGAAGGGGGGATCTCTTTTGTCCTTAAATTGAGGACATTATTTTCTATACTCTCTTCCTGCGTATAGACAGCCGGACGAGTCCAGTATCGGATTTCATTTCCGTTGTCCACCGGAAAAGTAATGCTTCCCTTGAAGCTTCCAAGAGGTTTTTCCCATTCTTCTCCCCAGATCTTGTGAAACTCAGAGACGTCATTATGAACTCTGACTGCTCCGTAATGGTCGTAAGAAATAAAGAATGTCAAATTTTTCGGAGCAGGTTCCTGAAGCTCACCTATTAATTTACAGCCCTCAGGAATTGTTTCAACTCTGAATTTACATGCATTGTCCGAACAGTATCCCTCTATATTCTGAATAGATTCTCCTGTCGACGTGTTAAGCATTCTGTAGACATAGGTATAATTTCTGTCAAATGCGTATGAGATTGCTTCTTCAACGTGAACTACACCATTCGGGTCAATAGTTATATTCGTTGTCGCTTCTTCGAGTGTGTAACCCTCTGCACTGACCGAAGGTACCAGAAAAAGGACAGATAGCAAAACAATGGTTATTTTCAAGACATTAGAACTAATGTCTAATAAAGTAGAATTAATGTTTGATACAGTAGAACTGATAGTTGATCCCCTGGCAGGTTCAAAAGAACCATTTGAGAGCCTCAATCAAG
Organism: Methanosarcina sp. DH2; assembly: GCF_020804225.1. GTDB lineage: Archaea > Halobacteriota > Methanosarcinia > Methanosarcinales > Methanosarcinaceae > Methanosarcina. The sequence continues at coordinate 27,556 of NZ_WJBI01000017.1, read as the reverse complement.
TATCCTCCAACCCCACCTTATTCCTCAATATGGTATTCTCCTGAATCCTCTTAAGACTTGGTTCCAGAACTCAGTTTTTTAATCTATAGTATTGAGAAGAAAAATCAATTTATGAGTAGTCTTCAAAAGGAAAATTACAGAGACAAATGGTTAATTCTTACTTTTATATAAGCATTCAATTATATAACATTCAACAATGAAATTAATTTCTGTAAAGATACATCTAGATTTAGATTGAGTAAATCTAAATCTAGATAAAGCAGCATAAAACTACATTATTGATAGAACACGCTTGAAATAAGGACAAAGAATCTTTCAACTTTATACTCGAATGTCGGAGAGGAACATGCAAGATTACATCAGAGTTTCCGGTGTTGAGATCATTGGTGACATATGCTGGGGAACACATTTCTGCCAGTTTTACCAGACAAAAGAAGATTTGTTATACATACTTGTCCCTTATTTCAAAGCAGGGCTGGAAGATAACGAACTATGTATCTGGATCACATCAGAGCCTCTAAATATCCAGGAGGCGAAAAAAGCCCTGAAAAGGTCTGTTCCTGATTTTGATGTGTATCTGGAAAAAGGGCAAATTGAGCTTATTTCTTATGCTGATTGGTGTTTAAAAGAAGGTATTTTCAATTCAGGGAAGGCCACGGACAGCTGGGTTGAAAAACTTAACAATGCCCTTGCCATCGGCTATGAAGGGTTGAGAACGGCAGAGAATTTTTGCAAGCTGGAAAGAGAAAACTGGAGTGATTTTGTAAATTATGAGAAAAGAGTAGGTTATATCACAGGCAGATATCCGATGATAACTCTATGCACTTACTTCCTTGATAAATGCAATGCAACCGATATAATCGACATTATAGCAAATCACCAGTTTGCTTTGATTAAAAGAGAAGGGAAATGGGAGCAAATCGAAAGTTGCGGGAGGAGAAATATTACCGAGACCAAGAGCGCTAAAGAAGCATGCATCAGCGAGGAACACTATAGATCTCTGTATGAAAGTAGTTTCGATGGGATTTTGCTTACCATGCCCGATGGAACTATTCTTTCTGCAAATCCTCAAGCGTGTTACCTCTTTGGCATGACTGAAGATGAGATCAGACAGGCAGGGAGAGAGGGGCTGGTAGTCAGGGACGGCAAGCTTGCAGCAGCACTTGAGGAAAGAGAACTGGCAGGCCTGGCGAAGGCCGAACTCACATTCAGACGAAAAAATGGATCAACTTTTATCGGTGAGACCTCGTCCAGCCTCTTTGCAGACGCTGATGGCAGTATAAAGACAAGCATGATCATTAGGGATATTACAGATAGTAAAAAAGCTGAACATGCCCTGCGGAAAAGTGAGGAGCGCTACAAAATGCTTTTCACACACATGACCGACAGTTTCGGCCTTGTAGAAGTTATCTATAATGATGGCGAGCCTTCAGACTACCGTTACATTGAGATAAATCCTGCTTTTGGCCGGTGTTTAGGCGTAGAGAGGGAACAGATGTTAGGCAGGACTATGCTGGAAGTATTTCCCAATGTAAGCCCAATAGCGCTCGAAAAGTACCATAAGGTGGCGATTTCAGGCCAGCCAGTTCACTTTGAGATTTTTAGCCAGATGGCGAATAAATATCTCGATATTTACGTATTCAGTCCTGAGAAAGGTAAATTAGCACTGATCCTTAGAGACATTACCGGGCGCAAGCATCTGGAAGAGAAAACTCGCCAGCGAGCCGAAGAAATGGAAACGATAATGGAAGTGGCACCTGTATCTATCCTGATCGGTCACGACCCGCAAGGTAACAACATCACAGGCAATCGGATGGCAAACGAACTTTTCAATGCCGAATCAGGAGAAAATATCTCACCTAATCTTACACAGTCAATACGCTTCTTCCGGAAGGACCACGAGTTGACCGCAGACGAATTACCCATGCAAGAAGCCACCTTAAAAAATACAGACGTACGCGATGTAGAGATAGACGTGCTGATGCCTGGTGGAAAATGGCAGACCATTCTCGCATCAGCAAGCCCGCTACATGATGTAAACGGGCGTGTGCGCGGGAGCGTGGGCTCATTTATTAATATTACCGAGCGAAAAGAAGCAGAAACAAAATTAAAAGAAACACTCGACAATTTAGAAAAACTGGTTAGAGAACGCACAGCAGAGCTTGAAAAGGCTTACAATTCTTTAAAAGAAAGCGAAAAAGGTCTTGCTGAAGCTCAAAAGATGGCCCATGTTGGGAACTGGGAATGGGAAATTGAGACTGAGAAATCATACTGGTCTGATGAGCTGGACCACATTTTTGGACGCAGTCTTCAGGAACCGCATCCAACTTACGAGGAATTTTTAAATCATATACATCCCAACGATAGAGAATATGTATATAATACTGCTATGAAAGCCATAAAAGGAAAGCCTTACAGTATTGATTACAGAATAATCCGGGCTGATGGGGAAGAACGCACAGTCCATATGCAATCCGAAGTTATTTTTGATGACAAAAATACTCCTGTTCGAATAAAAGGAATAGTTCAGGACATTACCGAGAGAAAAGAAGCTGAAGAAGCCCTGGCAAAAATGGAGAATATCCGCATAAAAGAAATCCATCACAGGATTAAGAATAATCTGCAGGTAATTTCGTCCCTGCTTGACCTGCAGGCCGAAACCTTCTCTCATCTTGAAGTTTGTAAGGTTCCGGAAGTTGTCAAAGCATTCATGGAAAGCCAGAGCCGCATTATTTCTATGGCTCTCATTCATGAAGAGCTATACAGAGGAGATAAAATAGACACACTTGACTTTGCAGCTTACCTGAGGAAGCTGACTACGGATCTTTTCAATTCTTACAATCTTGGTAATAAGGAAATCAGTTTCAATCTGGAACTCGAGCAGGTTTATCTTGGAATGGATACTGCAATCCCTCTTGGAATTATTGTAAACGAACTGGTTTCAAACTCTTTTAAGCACGCTTTTCCTGCAAGACGGGAAGGCGAAATCCGCATAAACCTTCGCATAGCCGATTTTACCCCCAAAAGTGATATTTCCTGTCAAAACATGGATCATATAGGAAAAAAAGACTTCCATTATGTACTTGAAGTATCGGATAATGGAAAAGGGATTCCTGAAGAAATAGATTTTGAGAACTCCAGTTCCCTTGGGCTACAGTTAGTAAATATTCTTGTTGAGCAGATAGACGGCTGTATAGAGCTAAAAAGAGATCATGGAACAAAATTCACTATATGGTTCAATGATATAAATATATGAACCAGTAATTTTTAGCTAGAAAATGTAGTTAGGTATTTTTTATTGAGAAAAATATTATAAATAGAATATACAATAATTATCCACAAAGCTTTTTCCGGTAAGACTTGCGTTTTCAAAGCCTCATTATCGGATTAAACCTGCTATTTCACCAAGACAAAAAGCAGAATTTTTGAATTAAAGTTCTGCCGACAAGCCAACGGTCTGGTTAAAAAAGAGTTTCAGGATATACTTCCCTAAGGGATTGGATATTGTTGCGAATTTTTGTAGTACCTTAGGGGAAATAACCGGCTTAATATTGAATTATAGGTGGTCTTGGAAAGGTGATCTTGGAATATAGATAAGGAACTCTTAATCAATGTTTTTTGACTTTATTTCTAAAAGTCGGGGACAATTAGATGGAAAATGAAATCAGAGATTCTGGCATTGATGTCATCGGAAATGTGCCGTGGGGAACACACCTTTGTCAATTTTATCAAACAAAAGAAGACTTAAAGCATATACTAATTCCATATTTGAAAACAGGACTGGAAAATAACGAATTCTGTATCTGGATCACCTCAAAACCTCTGGACAAGGAAGAAGCAAAAGCAGCTCTGAAAAAGACTGTTCCTGATATTGATGTTTATCTGGAAAAAGGACAAATTGAGATTATTCCCCATGCTGACTGGCATACAAAAGAAGGTGTTTTTGATTCGAAGAAAGCTTTAAACAACCTGACTGAAAAAGCCAGTCAATCTTTGGCCAGTGGCTACGATGGCTTGAGATTCATTGAGAATATCTGCTGGCTGGATAATAAAAGCTGGAATGATTTCGTTAATTATGAAGAAAGGCTGGATTCTGCTACAGGCATGTATCCAGTGATAGCTCTGTGCACCTATTCCCTCGAGATATGCAGTGTAACTGATATAATTGACATCGTTACAAATCATCAGTTTATTTTGTCCAGGAAGAATGGGAAATGGGAGAAAACGGAAAATACAGGAATGAAAATTACTGCTGAGTGCACGCAGGTTGAGCAGACACTGCGGGAGACTGAATTACAATATAAATCTCTGTATGAAAACAGCCTTGATGGAATTTTACTAACCAAGCCCGATGGCACTATTCTTTCTGCAAATCCTCAGGCATGTTACCTTTTTGGTATGACCGAAAATGAGATTATACAGGCGGGAAGGGAAGGTCTTGTAGTTAAGGACGAGAAGCTTGCGGCTGCACTTGAGGAAAGGGAGCTAAACGGTCGGATGAACGCCGAGCTCACGTGCAGACGAAAAGATGGATCAACTTTCGTATGTAATGTTACATCCAACCTTTTTGCAGATACAGATGACATTATAAAAACGAGCATGATTGTCAGAGACATTACTGAGCGTAAACAGGCTGAAGAAGAACTGCGTCAAGCGTACGAGCAGATTCAAAAACAGTCCAGGGAGCTGCAAGTATTCCATGAGGAGTTGCAGGCTCAGCATGAGATACTTCATGAAGTAAATAAGGCACTTCGCGAGAGCGAGGCACGGTTGCAAGTTATAGTTGCAAACTCCCCGGATATTATTTTCGAGCAAGACCGCGACCTGCGTTATACCTGGATATATAACCCGTTATACCCATTATCTGCATCGGATGTAATAGGTAAGACAGAAGCGGATTTGCTGCCACCAGACCAGGCACAGCAACTTGAGTCGATCAAACATCGGGTGCTCTATACAGGAAAGCATGAGCACGTTCTCTTACAGCTATCCCCTGGCGGTGAACCACGATGGTTTGAAGCTATCTACGAACCGCGATACGATGCTGCCGGGCAGATAACTGGTGTACTCTCCTACACTCGTGATGTGACAGAACGTAAAAAGATAGAGAAAGAACTGCAAGAGAGCGAGGTAAAATACCGCAATATCGTAGAAACAGCCAGTGAAGGTATATGGATAGGTGATCCCGAAGCCAGGACTATTTATGTTAATAAAAGATTGACTGAGATGCTGGGGTATACTCCGGATGAAATGATTGGCAAATTTGCCTGGGACTTTGCCAGCGAGGAAGAAAAGCAAGTTGTCAAAAAGAATATTGAAAGAAGATGGCAGGGTATTGACGAGAGCTATGAGTTTAAATTTATACGCAAGGATGGCTCACCCCTATGGGCAATTGTAAGTTCAAAATCCCTCTTTGATGACGATGGCAAGTTTACAGGCTCTATGAGCATGCTTACCGACATTACCAGGCGTAAAAAAGCAGAAGACAAACTGAAGGAAACACTCGACAGTCTAGAAGAGAAAGTTAGAGAGCGAACAGCAGAACTTGAGGGAGCTTATAATTCTTTAAAAGAGAGTAAAAAAGGTCTTGAAGATGCTCAAAAAATGGCTCATATTGGGAACTGGGAATGGGATATTGTAAATGATAAATCTTGTTGGTCTGATGAAACTTATCGGATCCTCGGACTCAGCCCTAAAGAACTCAAACCTGCCTACGATGTATTTTTAAGTTATATACAGCCAGATGATCGAGATTACGTAGATAATGCGGTTAAACAGGCTTTAAACGGAAAACCTTTCAATATAGATTTTAAAATAATTTCAGCTGACGGAACAGAGCGTATAGTCAATGAGCAGGGAGAAGTTGTTTTTGATGAAAAAAATAACCCGGTTAGAATGAGGGGGACGGTCCAGGATATTACGGAAAGTAAGCTTGCTCAGCAGAAAATACAGGAGAGTGAGGAAAGATATCGATCATTCATAGAAAACTTCAAGGGAATTGCTTTCCAGGCAGACGAGAACTTTATTCCGGTATTCATGCACGGGACAGTTGAAGAGATTACAGGATACAATGAAGAAGATTTTATGTCCAGGCAGCCGTGGAAGGATATAATTCATTCCGAAGACCTGCCCCGCATTTATGAAGAAGAGGAAAAGGTTCGAAATTCTCCATATAGAGCGTATGGAGAAATCGATTTCCGGATTATTCACAGGGATGGAAAAATAAAATGGGTGCACGAAATCTACCAGAAGATTCCTGGAAATAACAAAACCCCGGATAAGTACCAGGGTGCGATATATGATATTACCGAGAGAAAAGAAGCTGAAGAAACTCTGGCAAAGCTGGAAAAAATCCGCATAAAAGAAATTCACCACAGGATTAAGAATAATCTGCAGGTAATTTCATCCCTGCTTGACCTGCAGGCAGAAACCTTCTCCAGGCTTGAGGTTTGTAAGACTCCGGAAGTTGTCAAAGCTTTCATGGAAAGCCAGAGCCGCGTAGTTTCTATGGCTCTCATTCATGAAGAGCTATACAGAGGAGATAAAATAGACACTCTCGACTTTGCAGCTTACCTCAGGAAGCTAACTACAGAGCTTTTCAGATCATACAATCTTGGAAATAAAAATTTCAGCTTCAAGCTGGACCTTGAGCAGGTTTATCTCGGCATGGATACTGCAATCCCTCTTGGAATCATTGTAAATGAGCTTGTCTCAAACTCTTTTAAATATGCTTTTCCTGCCCGAAGCAGAGGCGAGATCTACATAAACCTTCGCAGGACTGAAGCTTCTGCCTTCAAAAATGGTATTTCCTGTCAAAATAGAGATTATATAGAAAAAAAAGGTTTCCATTACACACTCGAAGTATCGGACAACGGTAAAGGGATACCGGAAGGAATAGATATAGAGAACTCGACTTCTCTTGGACTCCAGTTAGTAAATATTCTTGTTGAACAGATAGACGGCTGTATAAAGCTTGAAAGAGATCAGGGAACAAAATTTACTATCTGGTTTAGTGATATAGAAGTATGAGCAGTTATGTTGTTATGTAGAATCCATACTTTTTTCTATTATCTTATTTTTCTCTCGTTTTTCGCCTATGTTTCTTTTTTCTTTTTCTTTTTCTTGTTCTTGTTCTTTTTCTCTAATTCTTTTCTTTTTCTTGTTATCTAATTCTTGTTCTCTAATTCTTTGTTTCTAAAAAGCTTTCTTAAGGGCAAAGCTTTAAATCAAATGATTCAGTTGTATCGCATGTTTCATTTTCGGGATTAGATCCCGTTGGAATGTGGTCCTGCAGGCAGGGCTGAACCATGAAACATAAGTGAAACTTGGTGTTTAAATTGTCAAAATCTTTTTACGGATATATACGTGATGCATGGAAAAACCCTGATGAGACTTACGTGAACGAGCTCCGCTGGGAGCGCATGCAGGTCTGGAGAAAGCAGGGCTCTGTGACCAGAATTGAAAGGCCCACAAGAATCGATAGGGCACGCTCCCTTGGATACAAAGCCAAGCAGGGCATTATAGTTGTCAGAGTAAACGTGCGCCGCGGTGGGCTTGGTAAAATAAGGCCCAAACGTGGAAGAAGAACCCAGAAAATGGGGACGAATAAGATCTCAGGCGGAATGAGCATCCAGAGGATCGCCGAAGCCCGTGCAGATCGCAAATACCCGAATCTTGAAGTCCTGAACTCCTACTGGGTAGGAGAAGATGGAAAGCACAAGTGGTTTGAAGTCATCCTTGTAGACCCTCACCACCCTGTAATAAAGAGCGACAAGAACCTGAACTGGGTCTGCGACGCGTCCATCAGGGGTAGAGCTACCAGAGGCAAAACCAGCGCTGGCAGGAAGGGCAGAGGCATGACCACACGCGGCAAGGGAACTGAAAAGACCAGGCCGAGCATCCGTGCGCATCAGAGTCGAGGCAAGTGATTCATCACATAACAATGCGTGTGATCGCCCACGCAACCGAAGACGTATCCAGAGTCCGAGAGGCTCTGGACTTTTTTTTATCCGGTGCCGGCGTAAAGGAAGGGAGTAAGCTTATAGAAGAGCTTCAGGCCGAAGGGCACCATGGAAATCCAATTACTATCCTTAGCGTGCAGCTTAAAAAGAAGGCAGAATGCCTGAAATTTGCCCGTTTTGTCCGGGAAAACTTTTCGGAAGAAGATATGGGTATGCTCAGGAAAGAAATGCCTGAGAGGCTGGACGATGATACGGTTTTTCACCTCCGCTTCGACAAACAGGCTGCATACCTGCAGCAGGTAAAACTGACTAACTCTTCTGACGCTATTATTGCAAAGGTCAAGATCGAGACCTATCCGAAGAACAGGGAAAAAGCCGGAGCCATAGTGGAGGAGTTATTTGGGTAAACCTAAATTTTATGATTTTTGCGTTCATGCAGCTCCGGATGGAGATAATACTGCTCCGGAACTTGCCTCCTTTGCCCGGCATCTTGGATACAGCGGGATTGCCCTTGCTAACCATTCCGATAAACTCCCTGATAAAAAGCCAGTACTGCCTTCAATAGAGGGTTTTGAGGTCTTTCAGGGGATTGAGCTTGTGGAGGAAAACCCCTCAAAACTGAACAGCTTGATAGGCAAATTCAGGAACTCAATGGATGTCCTGATTGTACACGGAGGGTCTGAAGCAGTCAACAGAGCTGCGCTCGAAAATCCCAGGGTAGACATCCTGAACCACCCGGCTTTTGACAGGAGCAGCGGGCTAAACCAGGTTCTGGCAAAAGCAGCTGCAGAAAACGGAGTTGCAATAGGTATTACCCTGAGACCTCTTCTTCATTTCCGGGGTTTCAGGCGCATTCGCCTGCTGTCCGACCTCAAAGCAAACCTTGAGCTTGCGAGAAAATACGAGGTTTCCCTTGTACTTTGCAGTGATGCCGTGTCCTGTTTTGACCTGCGATCCCCCATGGAAACTATTGCCCTTGCTGAGGTTTGCGGGCTTGAAGAAGATGAGGCTCTTAATGCAATAAGCACTGTTCCTGAAAGAATTCTCCAGAAGAATCGCCTTGGTCCGGGATATATAAGGGAAGGTATCGAAGTGCTTGAGGGAGAGGACCTCTTTTGAAACGCCTGCTACCTTCACTCCGCGCTAAAAAGCGCTATCTCGCTTTTGAGCTGATCTCAGAAGAGCCTGTGAGCAGAAGTGACATTGTTAAAGAAGTCATTTCATCTGCTTCCTCACTGCTCGGAGATGTTACGACCAGCGACTGTGATATTAAAGTTCTGGGATTTGAAAACGGAAAAGGAATTATCCAGTGCTCTCATACGAAGGTTAAAGAAACAAGAGCATCACTGGCCACTGTGACCCGGATCAACGGAAAAAGAGCGACTATTCATGTGCTGGGATCTTCAGGCACTGTTAAACGAGCTACGGAAAAGTTTCTACAGGGTGAAAGCTGGAGTTAAATCTTGAGTTAAGTTCCTAAAAACTGGAATGAGACTTGTAAATAGCTAAAGAATAGCTAAAGTAAAAATTCTGGAAAGCTTATCTGCGGTACGGAAAAATCAGGGGTGAGCCTAGGGTTTTCAGAATCCCGGCTATTACCGCAAACCACCATGCTGGTTTATTTGATGCTGACTCTCTGGTATATGCGGGAAAACTTAATCGGAGCGTTTATCCGGAAGCGGATGTGCGTTATCCGCCTTAAAAGTTGAGAAAGTCTCCCTGGCAAGTAAGCAGGCAAAACAGGCATCCTGCAAATTTAAACACAGTACCCTGGAGCACAGATACCCTGTTCTTTAGCACAGGTATCCTGTATCCTTTATACATACAACAGACATACACCGGCTCATAGGGTTTATATGTAGTCTCGTTTATATCCGGTCTTATTTATATGAAGTAAAACCCGGATATCTGCCTAGCAGTTACAGAAATCTGCAGGTACAATCAGCCATTATTAAGCGAGTGCTTGCACAAGAAGCGAATGCTTAAGTAAAAGTTTCAGGCTCGAATTCCTAAGGGTTGAAAGATGCAGCAATTGTCGAATAAGCTGTCTAATATATACTATACTGAATGAGTATTAGTGTAACAAAGTATAATACTGACTGGCAGAACTGATCGACAAGAGAGCAGCTTTGCCGGGACTCCTGGCAATTTACGTATGAGTGGTAAAGGGTCTGAATCGGGGGTATCCCTGAGTTCCGGGTGTGGAGCATGCAGGAAAATAAATTCTTCCCTGCAGGTTTCAGATCTGGCTTTAAACGCCGGAAAGCCCGGGCTCTCATAAGCATTATAACTGAGTAAATACACTTTATTAACGGACATAGTTAACATTGGAATGGACCTTCAAACCCTGTTAAAAAATTAATTGAAGTGCGTGAATTCGGGTTGCGCCTGAAGAATGTACTGTACAGGGTAAAAGTGCCTTTAAACTCCCGGTAACCGGGTATTTTCCGCTGGTTTCGTCCGAAAAAATCGGTTCAGGATTGAAAGTCCCGCGTAAAAGGCTAAAAACTCTAATAAGGAAGAAATACCTTATAGGGAATCAAAAGTCGGTTTCCTTACCTGAACACTGGGTCTGGGACTTTAAGCTCCTGAATTTTCGGGATATCCGCACAGGTTTATAGCTCTTACTGACCAAAGCCTTTTTTGGGCATGCGGTGGTTTAGCAGACGATTCTGCGGATTTGAAATCCTTAGGGAAAAAATGACCGGTTTCTGGCCGGGAAAATTAAAACATATGGAACATAAATAAAGGCAAGGAGATACGGAATATGCAGATGGCACCACAGATGGGTTATGACAGGGCAATTACGGTTTTCAGCCCTGACGGAAGACTTTTCCAGGTAGAGTATGCCCGCGAAGCGGTCAAAAGGGGAACAACAGCCGTAGGAATCAAGGCAGCCGATGGGGTAGTGCTGCTGGTCGACAAGCGAATAACGAGCAGACTTGTGGAAGCCGAATCAATCGAAAAAATATTCCAGATTGATGACCACATAGGAGCCGCAACCTCAGGGCTTGTGGCAGACGCCCGCGCCCTTGTTGACAGGGCCCGTGTAGAAGCCCAGGTAAACAGGGTTTCTTATGACGAACTCATAGGTGTGGAGGTAATCTCCAAGAAAATCTGTGACCACAAGCAGACCTACACTCAGTACGGTGGAGTTCGCCCGTACGGAACTGCACTCCTGATTGCCGGCGTGGACGACAAAAAGCCAAGGCTCTTTGAGACCGACCCAAGCGGCGCTCTTCTTGAGTATAAGGCAACAGCCATAGGTGCAGGCAGAAATGCAGTTGTTGAGGTTTTTGAGGCAGACTACAGGGAAGATATGAATATTGAAGCTGCTATCCTCCTCGGGATGGATGCACTTTATAAAGCAGCTGAAGGCAAATTCGATGCCGGAACCCTTGAAGTAGGTGTTGTATCCCTTCTGGACAAGAAATTCAGAAAACTGGAACCTGAAGAAGTTGGGAACTACGTTCAGCAGATCCTTGAGAAACACAAGGGAACTGAAAACAAAGAATAAAACCTATAAATATTTAAAGAATGAGTAAGCAGAGAATTTCAGATTCTCAAACTTACATTTTAGAGAAGGTATTCGAAAATGGTGTCCCTGGACGAGGCAGTGACTGCCCGGCTTAAAAGAGGCAGCAAACATTTCGAAGTCCTGGTCGAGCCCGAAGGGGCTCTGGCCTACAAGCGAGGAGAGGAAGTAAACCTCGAAGACATTCTGGCAGTTGAAACTATCTTCGAAGATGCAAACAAAGGGGATCGGGCAGCAGAGTCCGATATAATCAACTCTTTTGAGACAACCGACCCCTTTGAAATTGCTGCCGTGATCCTGAAGAGCGGAGAGCTTCAACTCACCGCTGATCAGAGAAAACGAATGCTTGAAGAGAAAAAGAAAAAGGTTATCTATACCATTTCCAGAAATGCTATAAACCCTCAGACTAGAGCACCCCATCCTCCCGCAAGGATAGAAAGAGCGATGGAAGAGGCAAAGGTGCATATAGACCCTTTAAAAAGCGTAGATCAGCTGGTAACCATTACGATGAAAGCCATTCGCCCGCTTATCCCGATACGCTTTGAAGAAATTAGTATTGCTGTAAAAATCCCTCCCGAATATGCCCCCAAAGCATACGGAGATATTTCCAGAGCCGGAAGCATTACAAAGGAAGAATGGCAGCGTGACGGCTCCTGGGTTGCAGTAGTGAGGATTCCTGCGGGAGTCCAGACTGATTTTTACGCTCTTATAAATCATCTAACGAAGGGAGAGGCTCAAACTAAACTTTTATAAGAGGATGTTGGATGGATAAAAAAATAGTGATCCCTGGTGACCTGTTATCCGAGAGCATGAAAAAAGCCGGATACGGGACGTATATCAAGAACGATAAGATCTATTCTTCGCTTTGTGGTATTGAAAACCTCAAAGAGGATAAAGTTGGAGTGATCCCACTTGCGGGAGCGTATATCCCCTCGGTGAATGATGTGGTGATAGGGATCGTTATTGTGGTTACTCCATCCAACTGGATACTGGATATTGCAGGTCCTTATGATGGTCTGCTCCATGTATCCGAGTATCCTAGAAGAGTCGAATCCCGGGAAATGCCTGAAATCCTGAACGTAGGTGACTCTGCAATTCTCAGGGTAAGAGATGTAGACAGCTCCATGAAAATCGAGCTTGCCCTGAGGGACCCGAGCCTTCATAAACTCAAAACAGGCCAGATTGTTGAAGTTGAGCCTGTAAAAGTCCCCCGTGTAATAGGACACGGCGGTTCCATGATTTCCATGCTGAAGAAAGAGACAAACTGCAGCATATTCGTAGGCCAGAACGGCAGAATATGGATTGATGGAAAGGACGAGGATATAGAGCTTTTGAGCAAGGCTCTCCGGAAAATCGAAGTCGAAGCCCAGCGTTCCGGATTGACAGACCGGATCTACAATTTTTTGAAAAATGAACGGATGAAAGAGAAAGAGTCCAAGCCCGTTAAATTTTTTAGAAATGAGAAGAAAGGTGCGAGCACATCAAAGGAAGATCATTCCGAAGATATATACAGAAAGATCGATGTACTGCTGGACCCGAAGAATTGAATTCCGGATAAAGTCAAGAGGATTTTAGGTAAGCTTCTCTAGAATATTTTGGTTTAGGAGTTGTTTGGAGATTAAAGTATGAGTGATAAACCTGAAAAATTAATCGCTGACGATGGGCTGCGCCTTGATGGGAGGCGTGCGGATGAGATAAGGCCCATGAAAATTGAGATCGGCGTACTTTCGCGAGCCGACGGTTCATGTTATCTTGAATGGGGCAGGAATAAGATCCTTGTAGGCGTTTTCGGCCCCAGGGAAGCTCATCCTCGCCGCAGCCAGCGCGCAGACTCGGCAGTTATCCGTTACAGATATAATATGGCATCATTCTCCGTGGAAGACCGTGCCCGTCCGGGACCCAGCAGGCGGAGCATCGAAATCTCAAAGGTTTCCAGGGAAGCTTTCGAACCTGTAATTATGGCCGAGATGTTTCCGAAGACAGCAATTGATATCTTTGTAGAAGTGCTTCAGGCCGATGCAGGGACAAGGACAGCAGCAATTAATGCCTCGAGCATAGCTCTTGCAGACGCCGGCATTCCTATGAAAGGGCTCATCACCTCCTGTGCTTTCGGAAAAGTTGACGGACAGATTGTACTTGACCTCAACAAGGAAGAGGACAACTACGGAGAAGCTGACTTCCCTGTAGCAATGACCCAGGACGGGGAAATTACTCTTGTCCAGATGGACGGGCACCTTACTCCAGAAGAGATTAAGAAAGGTATGGAACTGGTAAAGAAAGGCTGCAAGGAAATCCTTGAAATCCAGCAGGCAGTTCTTAGAAAGAAGTTTGAGACACCTGTTGATGAGATCCCGGAAGTAGCCACAGGAGCTGAAAAGGAAGGCGGAAAAGAAGAGGCCGTACCTGCCTCCGAACTTGCTCCGGAAGTAGTAGTTGAAGAGGCTTTTGAGGAAGCTGAAGAATTAGGAGCAGAGATCTCGGAAGAACCATCTGAAGCGGATATCCTTTCCAGTGAAGTAGTACCTGACTTCGAAGAAGAGCTCGAGGAAGATATTGAGCTCGAGGAAGATATTGAAGAAGAGTTCGAAACCGAGGAAGAATTCGAAGCAGAAGAAGAGGAATTTGAAGAGGAAGCTCTTGAAGAAGAGGCTGAATTTGAGGCTGAATCCGAAGAAGATTTAGAGGAAGATTTAGAGGAAGATTTAGGAGAAGAACTCGAAGAAGAGGAATTTGAAGAGGAAGCTCTTGAAGAGGAAGCCGAGTTTGAAGCCTCTTTTGAAGGTACTCCCGAACTAAAAGAGTTCGAAGAAATTGAAGCCAGGCTCGAGAAAGAAACTGCTTCCAGAGAAGCCGAAGAAGAAATAGAACTTGGATCTGAAACTGAGGAACCTTCCGAAGAAGAGACCTCTTCTGAGGAAGAAGCCGAAGTTGAGGAAGAAGTCGAAGTTGAGGAAGAAGCCGAAGTTGAGGAAACCACTGCCTCAGAAGAAGCTATTGAGCCTGAAAGAGAGGCCGAATCCGAGGCTGAAACTACAGAAGTTTCCACTGAAGAGGCGGAGGCAGAAGAGCCTGAAGAAGAAAAGTCCGAAGGTCCCTGGAAGGTAGTAAAAGACCCCTCTGAAGCCGGAACCAGAGGTGAAAAAGATGAGTGAAATCATAGCTACACTTAAGAAGGACTATATTTACAGCCTGATGGTCAAAGAAAAGCGCCAGGATGGGCGCGGATTTAAAGAGTTCAGGGATCTCAAGCTCGAAACAAACGTGATTTCCAAAGCTGAAGGTTCTGCAAAAGTCACCCTTGGGAACACTCAGGTTCTTGTAGGTGTGAAGCTCCAGACCGGAACTCCATTTCCAGACTCCCAGGATGAAGGCGTGATTATCACCAACCTTGAACTTAACCCTATAGCTTCTCCAGAATTTGAGCCCGGGCCTCCAAGAGAAGAAGCAATCGAAATGGCAAGGGTTGTTGACAGAGGGATCCGAGAATCAGGCGCAATTGATATAAAGAAGCTTTGCATAACGGTTGGAGAATCAGTATGGATTGTCTTTATAGATATCCATATCCTGAACGATGACGGAAATATCATTGATGCATCCTGTCTTGCTGCGATCGCAGCCCTCATGACCACAGTTGTCCCGAACGAACAGCAGGGACTGGGCGAGAATGTGCCCCTTGCAATGAAAGAGATGCCTGTCGGCATAACCCTAGCCAAGATAGGCTCAAAACTGATGGTTGATCCCTCCCTTGACGAGGAGGCAGTTTGCGAAACAAAACTGACCATCGTTTCCAGTTCGGACGGGTCTGTTGCAGGCATGCAGAAGATGGGTCCTGCCCCGCTTACCGAGGCAGAGCTATTCGAGGCAATAGACCTGGCAATTGAAAAGGCAACCGAAATTCGCGAGCTCTACCTTGAAGGGCTTGCAAAAAGCGAATAAATCAGGCAGGATTAATTAAATATAAATATTAAATGCCAGTATTACGGTCTAAGTGCACGTCTTAAGATGGTAGAAGAACCCGGGTCTCAGGTCCAACCAGCTCATAGATTGGTTCAGGGCGGGGCTCTATCACTTCTGGCTTAACATTTACATTTAAGGAGTTTTAACGATGGCAAAAAAATTCACTAAGAAAGGAAGAATTTCCAGATCTGCAGGCAGGTTTGGTCCCAGGTACGGGAGAAAAGACAGAAAGCTTGTCGCAGACCTGGAAGAACGCATGCGAGCTCCGCATGTATGCACCAAATGTGCCCGCCCGACAGTAGGAAGGCTCGGGACCGGGATCTGGAAATGCAGCAAGTGCGGACACACCTTCGCTGGTGGGACCTATATCCCCTACACAAGCGTTGGTCAGACCCTGCTGCGCACCATGAAGAACATTGCTGAGGCAAAGTAAATTAACAATTTTCAGGAATGTGAGGTTGTATGGGTTACAAGTGCACTCGATGTAAACAGAAAGTGGAAATTGACTACGAGTACACAGGCATAAGGTGCCCGTATTGCGGACACCGGATCCTGGTAAAAGAGCGTCCTACAACCATCAAACGCATCAAGGCCGAGTAAGAAGTATGTTAGTTACTTCTTCTCGCAAACCTTCTGCAAAGACCCGGACGCTTTGCAAGCTTCTTTCACGCTTTATTGCCGGCAGGAGCATTTCCCGCGGCAAGATGGGCATGCAGGAACTTCTGGAGTTTGCAGAGGGCGGGCCTCTCATAGTAGCAGGAGAGTACCACGGAAACCCTGGGGAACTCAGCTTTTATGACGATGCGGGGAAGCTTCTTTTTTCCCTCAGGTTTTCGGACTGGTATTCTGAGGAAATCAATTCTTACTGGTTTCCAGATGTTGAACCGGTGCTTGCAGGCCAGGGAGAGATTGCGGACGCACTTGAGTCTTTTTTCCATTTTAACAGGGTAGAAAGTGATAAGGTTGATCAGCTTCCTCCCCGTTCCACATTGATGGTGGCAGAAGAAAAAGAGATTGATTTCATGGGCAGCGGGAAGTCTCTTTTTAAGCTTACCGTCAAAGGTTTTAAAAAGTACTGACCAAATAACCCATTTTTCAGAAGATTCTGAAATTTCAGATTTTTAGAATTTCAGGTTATTCAGGAGTATCAGGCTATTTTCAGAGTAAATCTTAAAATCAATTTATCAGGACTGGATCCTAAAGTTAAGTTTTCAGAACAGATATTTTAAATTAAAATCATGATCTGGAGTCAGTTTAAAACTAGTCAGTTTAAAACTAGTCAGTTTAAAACTAGTCAGTTTAAAACTTTTAAGGTAAGATCCTTCTCAGGAGGAATTCTTTGAAACTTTCCGCAGAGTTTACATTTGAAATCGAAACTGCCGAAAAGATCTATCAGGCTGTCCTTCCAGAACTTAATGACAACTTCTCTGAAAGGTCAAGGATAGGACTGTCTCTTGAAGGTGCAGACTGCCTTGTACTCATGGTTGAAGCTGAAGATGTTGTTTCCCTGCGCTCTGCCCTGAACACCTGGTTCAGGCTAATCCAGATCGCTCAGGAAGTCCTTGAGGTTACATCTGGAGCCCAATAAATAACTGCCGATCAGTGATCAATTAGCCACTTCGGTGAATTAGATACTGAGAATTACCATCTCACAGGTATGGACAGGGATATACTTAGAACTGCTTTTAACATCCAGGGCCCTGAATAAATATAAAATCAGGGACCCAAGCCTTATTATGAAAAAGATGTGTCAATTTTGCATGCAATATAATTATATTTTTATTAATTACTATTTAAGTTCATATTAATTTTTTAGATATAATTGAAGGGTGAGATCAGAAGAACAAGTGTTACTTTACTACAAATTTATTTCCAATGTCGACTCAGTCTTATATACTTATCTTTCCTTTTTAATGTTATAATAATTGCTTTTTAGCTTTCGATTATCTATTTTCTTCATAGCCTGTGGGGTGTTCGGAATAGATATTAGTAAAAAAGTTTTTATAATAACAATTCTAATTTTTGTCGTTCTGACTGCTACTTTTACATTTACCTATAATATGCAGCTTTCAAACTTTTTGGAGCTCGAACAGGCTGATACATTGAAGAATGTAAAAAAAGTACAGAATGTAGTTTCGACCGAACAGAGTTATCTTGATAATATGGTCCAGGACTGGGCATGCTGGGACGATACTTACCGTTTTATCGAGGACAGGAATCAGGGATAGAGCCGATCCCAAAACTCAGAACTACTCCTCTAAACTGCGAATTTTGAATAATCAATCGTGTTTTTGATCACGGAAAACAGTTCTGAGATTCTTATTGATTTTAGAGTAAACCTTGTTTTGGGATGAGCTCATATATAAACGTAAACCTTCAGAACCAGACTCTTGCCGGACTCAAAGTAAATGTTATGCTTTTTGTGGATGATACAGGCTCGCTTGTCTATACAAAATCGGTAGACATTAACACAGGTGAGGAAAAACCGGTCCCTGAAGAGCTTATTGAAATGATAGAAAGCGGGGTTCTTTCCATAAAGTCAGAAGATAATGTTATAAGCGGCTATGTTTTGCTTGATGAAAACCCTATGTTTATCTCCTGCCATCCGATCCTTACGACAAAATATGAAGGGCCTGTGAAAGGAACTTTAATTTTCGGGAGGTATTTAGACAGTGCTCTTCTGGAAAAATTCAGAGAAACTACCCGTTCTTCAATTTCTATGTACAGGATTGATGAAGATATTCCTTCCGATTTTCAAGCAAAATTTCAAAATTTTTCCGGGTCTCCGGATAGGGCTCTTGTCGAACCCTTCAGTGAAGAGAAGATAACAGGTTATTTTGAGTTAATGGACGTGTCAGGCCAGCCTGCAATTATTATGAGAGCCGATTTCCCCAGAGATCTGTATTTGAACGGCGAAAAAGCTCTGAATTATATGTATTTTTTCCTTGTGCTAACCGGGCTTGTGACAGGGGTTGGAGTTAAAGTTTTACTTGACAGTCTCTTCGTTTCGAGACTTGGTGAGATTGATAATTTCGTTACAAGAATCAGATCGGAAAAAGATCTTTCTAAAAGATTGACTTTAAAAGATGACGATGAACTCTATCGTCTCTCAAAGGAAATAAACGGGATGCTGAATGAAATCGAGCTGGCAGAACAGGAGTTAAAGGCCCAGGAGAGGGAAAAGAAAGTCCTTCTTGATTCTTTAAACGAACTGGTTATTTTCGTAAATCCTCAGCTTAAAATTACCTGGGCAAACAAAGCTGCTCTTGAATATATGCATATGGACCTTGAAAAAGCAATGGGAATACGCCTTAAAGATATTTCGGACATAAGCAGCCCCCTGGTTGAAAACCTGAAGCTTGAAGAGATCTTTCTGAAAGGAAATCAAAAGTCAGGGGAATTTACTTCAGAGGATGGCAACTCCTGGTTTGTCCAGGCAATCCCGGTAACTGATGATAATGGCAGGATCATAGGCGTTCTGGAAACCTGCACGGATATTACAGGAAAGAAAGCAATAGAGAAACTTCTTCAGGAAAAACAAATTGCAGAAATTGCGAACCGTACCAAGAGCGAGTTCCTTGCAAATATGAGTCATGAGCTGAGAACTCCACTTAACTCAATAATAGGATTCTCAGATCTTTTGCATGAACAAGCCTTTGGGGAGTTGAATGAAAAACAGCTAAAGTATACCGGCAATATTTCAAGGAGTGGAAAGCATCTTCTTAATCTGATTAATGACATTCTGGATCTTTCTAAAGTAGAGGCCGGAAAACTGGAGCTTGAATATAAAGAGTTTGAACTTGTTAATAAGCTAAACATGATAAAGAATCTTCTATCTCCAATTGCAGACCGGAAAAACATCAAAATTGAAATCTATGTAGATAGCAATCTTACCAGCATCCTTGCAGACGAAGCCAGGTTTGTTCAGGTAATGTACAATCTTATGGATAACGCTATAAAATTCTCCCAGGAAAATAGCCCTGTAAAGATAGAAGCAAGAAAGAAAGGAGACCTGGTAGAAATAACGGTTAAGGACAATGGAATCGGGATAAAAGCTGAGGACCAGCACAAACTCTTCAAGCCGTTCAGCCAGGTTGATCCATTTTCCTCAAAAACGTCCCAGGGAACGGGGCTTGGACTTTCACTGGTTAAGCAGATTGTTAATCTTCATGGAGGATATATCTGGTTCAGAAGCAGTCCCGGTGAGGGGAGCACCTTTGCATTCGCAATTCCTATAAATTGGGATAAAAGAGATGGCGAAAGTACATGGTTAGATGAGAAAGAACAAAACAGAACAGATGAGAAAGAACAAAACAGAACAGATAAGAAAGAACAAAACGGCTGAAAACTGAAGGCTTCAAGATAAAGGGATAATAACAGATATCGGTATAGAGAGAAACGTAAAGGTAAAAAAGGAGATATAAAAAGAAAATGTTGAATAGGACTTAACCTGAAATCCGTTTGATTCCGGCAAGCAGAAACAGATTTTTTGCGCTTTCCGGTTTTTTGTCCAGCTGGAGGCTTGATCAATGTATTTTTACACTTCAACCTCGTTTAATAGAGCTTTTTTCGTCCCCAATCCGCGGTTCATTTTTAATACCTTGCCGCTCCGGCGTTTTTCGATTTGGGACCTTTATTTGGCCTGAAAGCCCGCTCCGGGCACTTCTTGGAATCGGTTTTCCCGCGTACTTCAAATCCGAGGCTGAAACATTCGCCTTTTAGCTCATCAATAGCCGTATAAAATCTGCAGTCTTGGCATGTAGGCATTAGGATTACTACCTCCAGATACGTGAAGGCTATCTGGTTCTTGAGTCCCAGATATGTTTCCCGGATACAACCTTGAAGTTAAAGCTGCTTCATTTTAAATGAAGTTCAGGGTGTATCCCATAAATAATGTGTATCTGTAAATAAAATGTTTTTGGTAGGGGATAAGGCAGGCAGCAGGCAGGTCCGAAGAAAAATGCCACTTTTTAAGGCATAATAATGAAAAAAACAGTTAAGGTTACTAAAGAGAACGAGATTTTAAGGTTACTAAAGAGAACGAGATTTTAAGGTTACTAAAGAGAACGAGATTGAGATATTAGCCTGGACGTTGCCTGAACATTCGCTGGATGCCTGGAACAGAACTTTATGCTGCAGGGAGAAACAGTCACATCGTTTTTTGTTTTATTAAATTTCCTCGTCTTCTTCGAATTCTATGTCAAGGACAGGAAGCTCTCTAATATTCCCTCCCCTGTCATAGCAGGTCCAGCTCTGCCTGTTGTAGGGACGGCCAACTATGATATGGCAGTTTCCGGTTTTCGAAAAAAGGTGTAAGTCGGCTTCTGAAGGACTACGATTGGGTCCGGGGTGACTGTGGACCGAACCTGCAGCTTTTACATTCGGCATCATGTAAAGCCTGAGAACCGCGCTTGAATCACTTGATTCGGTGCCTGGAAGAATAAGCACCTCAGTGATTATGCCATCCTTCTCCTGCAAAAGCCCGGCAAACTCTTCCGGAGCCATTGACCTGCTAGCTTCAAGAATAAAATCAAGAGTATCGCGGGCAATTCCTTTAATCTGCATACAGGGTAATTCTCTTTAAGTGGTATATTTCTTTCTGGAAAACAGGCATGCAAATTGAGAAAACGTGGAAGTAAAATTCCCTCTTAATTTTGATATTTCTTAATTGCAACCCGAACCCGCATTCTTTAGTCCGGGTTCATTTTACCCCATCGGGTTTATCTATTATTTCTGCAAATCACTATGTAGCATTATAAATCACTGTATAACGTTATAAATCATTGTATAACGTTATAAATCACTGTATAACGTTATATCTCTTACAGGCATCTTTTCCGGAGATTTCTCTCTTCGGACACAGGATTTGCCTTGTCAAAGGGGGTTTTCGGAATAAAAGACATTCGTTCGGTTTCAGGCTCGGAAAGAGATCTGAAAGAAAATATTGATAAAGGCTTTGAGGCGGATTCGGACTTTAAGGCAGATTCCCAAAAGGCCTTTGAAAAGGGTACCGAAAAAGATGATGGCACGCACGATTCACTGTATCAGGAGTCGCTTGCAATGCACAGGAGGCTTGGGGGTGTACTTGAGGTTGCAAGCAAGGTTCGCCTCCGTACAATCCACGACCTCAGCGTTGCCTATACACCCGGAGTTGCCGAACCGTGCCGGAGAATTAGTGAAAACCCTAACCTTGTTTACCTTTACACCCTTAAGAAAAATACAGTTGCTGTCGTAACTGACGGCTCAGCTGTACTCGGGCTTGGGAACATAGGACCTTATGCGGCTCTGCCGGTTATGGAAGGAAAGGCGATTATCTTCAAAGAATTTGCCGGCATAGACGCTTTTCCTATCTGCCTGGACACACAGGACACTGAAGAGATTATAAAAGCAGTAAAAAACCTGGCTCCGGTTTTCGGAGGCATCAACCTTGAAGATATCAGTGCACCCCGCTGTTTTGAAATCGAGGCGAGGCTGCGGGAAGAGCTTGACCTTCCTGTTATCCATGACGACCAGCACGGGACGGCCATTGTAGTATTTGCAGGGCTCCTGAATGCCCTTAAAATCGTAAAAAAAGAACTGAGAGAGCTAAAAATAGTCATCTCAGGGCTTGGGGCTGCAGGAGTTGCAATTATAAGGTTTCTGATCCGGGCAGGAGCAAACCCTGCAAAAATCCTTACCTGCGACAGCCAGGGGATTGTATATGAAGGACGGGAAAGTGGCATGAATCCAGTAAAAGAGGAAATTGCCAGGCTTACGAACCCTAAGAAGTTAAAAGGCGGCCTCAAAGAAGCCTTACCCGGAGCTGACCTCTTTATAGGAGTCTCAGTAGGAGGAATCGTAACCGAGGATATGGTCCTCTCGATGGCAAAAGACGCAGTTGTAATGGCAATGGCAAACCCTGTCCCTGAAATCATGCCTGAAGCTGCAAAGAGAGCGGGTGCGAGAATTGTTGCTACTGGCAGGTCAGACTTTCCAAACCAACTCAACAATTGCCTGAGTTTCCCTGGTGTCTTCAAAGGGGCTCTTGGCACCTGTGCAAGAAAGATAACACCAGAGATGGAGATGGCAGCAGCCTGTGCGCTTGCAAATGTTGTGACCGCAGGCGAGCTTTCCGAAGACCATATCATCCCGGACCCCCTCGATAAGCATGTAGTGCCTGCGGTTGCAAAAGCCGTCGCCCATGCGTCACTTGAAAGCTGTGCTGCAAGAAAAAACTTTGAAGACAGTAACTGAAAGATTCGAGTTTCTTCTTTCGCAAACCAATACAGGTTCGTAGACTAATATTCAGAACTATTGTTTCAAAAGCAATTTTAACCTAAATTACATATTTTTCCTGTCAAGTAATATCGAGGAGGATATGTAATGAATTGCACCAACTTGAAGCAGGGTCAAATTCTTGTCTGTGAGAGATGCGGGCTCGAACTTAAAGTAACAAATGAGTGTGGGGATGAACGCTGCTCTATGGGCTGTGCTGGTGATATGGACTGCTGCGGAGAACCGATGAAATTGAAAGAATAATACATTGGGTGAAACTCAGGAGGAGAACATGAGCAAAAAACGGTTATCATGTAAAGCAAATCATTTCTTTCGCCCTGCATAATCCCGACCTTTTATGATCTTTTCTGTCCTTTAGGAGCCAGGATTGATAGAATCAATCGACATAATGAAAGGTAATTCTTTTTTCATTTTCAGAAGTGAAGTATAAATACAACTTTAGTATTATATTAAATGGGTTGTGGAGAACAGTCGTATGTACGGATCTTTCTAAGTTGGATATAAACCTCTTTCAGATTCCCCACTCCCAAAAATTTTAAACTAGAATTGAAGAGTAAAAATGATGGGTCAATCAGCTTTGGTAGTGATAATCAATGTGCGATAGAGTATACGATTAAACACTAAAGCGGTCACCAGCACGACTATACATAAACCATAATTGAAAAAAAGGTGTGAATAGAAGGTTTATTCGGTCTTGTTCTTTTGAACCTCTTCCAGTATCTTCTTCTGAGTTTCCGCGATCTCTTTTAACGTTGTGTTGATTTCTGTTATTAACTCAAGCATTTCTTTTGTTATGCTGGTCTCTGAAATTTCTACCTGGCAAGTCTCGGTATGTTCCATTTCTTCCCTTTGTAGTTCTCTCAGGACATCCCCCAATACGCCAAATTCACGGCTCTTATCATCGCTGGCTGCTGCTTTATCTTCATTATACATGACTCTAACAGTGCCGCAAAATATAAATAAATTATTTATTGAGCTTTGTAGAAATCCACCTAAACTGGTTTAGAGAGATTAAAAACGAATATTAGATACGGTAACAGGCCAAAATGAATTAATTATATTGCAGAACAAACGCATATGCAGTAAGAAGGAAAGGAAGCGCCCTTCCCTGGTGCAAAGACCTGGAGGAAAACATGAGTGAAATTCAAAGAAAGTTTGATGCTATCTCAAAAAAGTATGATGAACAGAGGAAGAAATTCATACCCTGTTTCAATGATTTTTATGGAACAACTGTATCCGTGGCATCAGTAAATAAGGAAAATCCAGATATACTGGACATAGGTGCCGGAACAGGACTATTATCGTCGTTTATGATGAAAAGATATCCAGAGGCATCATTCACGCTTATTGACATCTCGGAAAAGATGCTGGATATGGCAAAAGACAGATTCAAAAATAACTCAAATGTAAAGTACATTGCAGCAGACTATTCAAAATATGATTTCGTGGAAAAATATGATATGGTAATCTCAGCCCTATCTATCCATCACCTGGAGGATGAAGACAAAAGAGATCTCTACAAAAAAAGTTACTCCATACTTAAAGAGAACGGAATTTTTATTAACGCCGATCAGGTACATGGAGAAACTCCTTTCATAGAAAATTTAAATAAAACAACCTGGAGACTGTATGTCGAAGGCAGCGGCTTGCCTGAAGAAGAAATACTGGCTGGTTATGAAAGAACCAAGCTTGATAAGGATTCAAAATTAGATCAACAGCTGGACTGGCTTAAAGAAACAGGTTTTCGTGATGTCAGCTGTATATATAAGTACTATCAGTTTGCAGTGATGTTCGGGAGAAAAATTGTATAAATTAAGGGTTTTACATCCGCGTAGACTCCTGTTCTTTTTAAAAAAACGGCCAAATAAATCAGACTCGCTTTTCCCTACTTTCCCTTTTCCGCTTAAGCAGGAAACTAAGGAAGGGTGATTCCTTCCTAATTCATTCATATCTTAATGCATCTACTGGCTTTAACTTCGAGGCCCTGTACGCAGGTACCATTCCCGAAATCACACCTATCAGAATTGCCAGGGCAAGCCCTTCAATCATCAGGTAAGGGCTTACGCCTCCTGAAGTCATATCACTTCCCATCATAGATTGGAGACCAGCTGAAACAATCCATCCCAGAATAACTCCAAGAACACCGCCAACAAGGCCTACCATTGCGGAGTTAAAAAGGAAAATCATGAGGATATCCCTGTTTTTAGCGCCAATGGCTTTCATAGTCCCTATTTCCTTTGTTTTTTCAAGGACAGAGGTAAACATAGTGTTAGCAATACCCACGGACCCTACCAGCAGGGAGACGGCTGCGATAGCTCCAAGGAAGAGGGTCATCGAACTTGTCATTTCGGTAACTGATTCTGCCATGGATTTTGAAGCTGTCACGGAAAAGTCCCTGTCATCCTCCCGGATAATGTGTCTTGAAACCATGAGCTTGTCCTCGATATCTTCCATAAGTCCGTTCACAAGATCCTCACTCCTGGCTTTCACAGTGATGCTATCATAAACATCTTTTTCTGCGTCATCAATAAGTTCTACTGCCCCATCTATTGGCATGTAGATTTTTGAGTCATCCCCTGCCCCTTTTTCTTCCAAAATTCCAACAACTCTGACTGCTTTACCGTTGATTGTTATTACCTGGTTAATTCCTATATTCCGGTCATAAATTCCACTGGCAATGTCGCTTCCTATGACTGCGACATACTTATCAGCTGGTTCAAGCAATCTCCCGGATTGCGTCTTAAGTGTCGTCGTATATTTCCAGACCTGGGGATCCACACCCGTAATTGAGAGGGTTGCGGTTTCTCCTGCATATTTTGCCTCTTCACTACCGGAAATCTGACCGGTTATGTATTGTATACCGTCCAGACCCTTAAGGGCATCAATATCATCATCTGTCAATTCGGAGTCTGTCGATACATCCCCTGCCATCCAGGAAGGACCACGCATGCTGGATGATGCTTTAGTATATCCTGGAGATATGGTTATTTTTGTAAGGTCCATCTCCGCAAGCCTGCTCTGTATGTCTGCCTGCATGGCATCCCCTAAAGAGACAATGCCAATTACAGATCCGACTCCTATAACTATCCCGATAATGGTCAGCCAGCTCCGGAGCTTGCTGTGTACAAGCATGTTCAGGCCCATTTTCAGGTAGGTTGAATTTCTCATTTTGCATCCTTCCGTTCCCTAAGGATGTTGATTTTTCAGTCTCTGGGCGTCTTAAGGCTGTATTTCTGTTCTTCAGGCTTTTTGTCTCCGGACTGTTTTCCGTTTCCGGACTGTTTTTTCCTGCGGTACATGAAAACACCTGCTCCTGCGACTATTATTACTACGAGGTAGGGCAGGTAGGAACCCTGGTTGTTGCTATCTGCTCCGGGCCTGCCTCCAGTGGCCATTGCGGCTGAAGTCATCTCGATTTCGACATCTCTATCAACCGTGATTCTTTCTCCTTTCGCATCCGTATATTCAATCTGAACTTTCAATGGAGAGGTGGCTCCAGATGCGGGGGGCACATTGTCTCCTGAACTGGTTTTTGCTGTACCGGATCCTGATTTTCCACTCTCGCCAGCAGCCTGTGTACTTGCGACATTAAAGGAAGCGATTGTGTAGTCTCCTTTCTCAAGGTTTCCAACGATACTTGAAGAGCTTCCTGTTACCTTGAAATTATCCTGTTTCGGAACCGATACTTTCACGGAATATGCAATGTTGTTGCCGACATTTGCAACTGAGAGAGAGATCTCTCCTGCATCACTTTCCGAGAAAGATACATCAAAATCTGTTTCTCCACCTACGAAAAGCCCTGCTGTGGTTTTGATTATTTTTTCATTGGACTCAAAGTCTTCATAACTGAGGGTTAAATTCAGAGTATAGAGTCCCGGATCAGCATTCACATCCGCCATTACCGAGTAAATAATGTCTATAGAGTCTCCGGCTGACAGGTATTTGATATACTTTGTATTGTCCGAATAAACAGGTAAAATTACGCCTTCGGGGTCTTCCCAGGAGATGACCATGTTTTTCAGAGGGGAGTTTCCGGTGTTTGTGATTATAAATTTAAGAGGCTCTTCTTTTGCAAGGTCAATGTTTGCTTTATCTATGGTCACAATCTGGGCGTATTCTTTGCCTCTTACATCGAGATATATGGTGTTTGTAGTGGTCATCGTGCTTGAAGAGGAACCTGATCCGCTTTTTGAAGTGGTTGTGACTTTCATTTTATACGTGCCTTCGGAAGCATTGGAATCGGTCAGCAGCTTGAACTTCAGGACGCCTGCATCATCATCTTCCTGCCGTGCATTCAGGTAAGACATCGATTTTTCAAGGGATTCCCCTGAAAGCTTTGAGAAAGGGTACTCAGGTTCAACTGAAACAGTGATATCTTTCAGGTCATTTTTTCCTACATTCTGCACGCTGAATGTAAGCTCTACGGCTTCTCCGGGCCGGGCAGCATCAGGGTTCTGGTTGGTCAGGTTTACCTGCACGGATGCGGAATTTATGTTTCCGTTTGATGCGCCAAGGGCTGTTCCAGCCCCTAGGCATATGAATGCTGAAACCAGCAGTATTAATGTTAGTAAAGAGAATTTCTTCATTTTTATTCCACCTTTTCGTTTTTCTTGTGCTCCTCGATTTTTTCGATCTCACCGTCTCTTATGTACACAACTCTTGTTGCATATTTTACCAGCTCCAGGTCATGAGTTACGATGATAATCGTCTTTCCTTCCTTTTCATGCAGTCCATCCAGAAATTCCAGAATATAATCTCCGGTCTTGGTGTCCAGGTTTCCTGTTGGCTCATCTGCCAGGATTATAGGCGGGTTCACAGCCAGGGAGCG
>NZ_WJBI01000034.1 GCF_020804225.1 Methanosarcina sp. DH2 | reverse complement strand
GTTACGCACTCTTTGAAGGGTAGCTGCTTCTAAGCTAACCTTCCAGCTGTCTTGGGCTTGGGACGCCCTTTAGTGTTAACACTTAGTCGACACTTGGGGACCTTAACCACGGGCTGGGTTGTCTCCCTTACGGACTACAAGCTTACCCCAGTAGTCCGGACTCCGACTTTCTTCAATGACGGTGGGTTTGGAGTTTGACAGGCGGGCGAGGGGTTTCCCCCCCGGAACCGCCAATCAGTGCTCTACTCCACCGACAATCTCCGGTCAGGTCATGCTACGACATGTTTCGGAAGGAACCAGCGGATGCCGGGTTAGATTAGCATTTCACTACGAGACGCAGGTCACACGAATGATTTGCAGATCAATACCGCTTGCGGTCCTCCACGTAGCTTTCGCCACGCTTCAACCTGCCCACGCCTAGATCACCCGGCTTCGGGTCGTACCCCGGTGACTCCACGCACTTGTATACGTCGTGCCTCGCCCGTGAGGGTTGCGCACATGTTGCTTTCGCTTCGGCTGCCCAGATAAAAGGTTAGCCATTGCCACCAAGATACACTCCCTGGCCCGTTCTTCAAAACGTAAGATACGACACTGGCAGTGATACTCGTACAACACCCTCGCGGGTGCTTCCTTCGTACCAAAGATCCTTTCATGCCGTATCGTTCCATCACTATCAGGTTTCAGGCACTTTGCACCTCCCTTCTCGGGGTACTTTTCAGCGTTCGGTCACCCTACTATTTCGCTATCGGTCTCAAGTAGTATTTAGTTTTGGAGGTTGGTGCCCCCCGGATTCCCGCACGATATCCGACGCACGGTACTCAGGGACATGTTCCGGTCTTCTGGCTTACACCTAAGTGACTGTCACACTCTATGGTCTGCCGTTCCAGGCAAGTTCGGTTTTGCCGCGAGACGTTTGAACAGCCCTACAACACCACATTTCCCCGAAGGGATTCGGTTTGAACTGTGCCGTTTTCACTCGCCGTTACTAGCGGCATCTCGTTTGATTTCTTTTCCAGCTCCTACTGAGATGTTTCAATTCGGAGCGTTCCCGATCATTACTGATCACTATGGAGAGGTCCCATTCGGAGATCCCGGGTTCATTGGCTCCATGCACCTACCCCGGGCTTATCGCAGCTTGGCACGTCCTTCATCAGCTCTTGAGCCGAGCCATCCACCTGATAGCATAACTCCTGTTACACCTAACCAGGTCCAGTTAGCGTTCAATATACAGCACCTATACACGACTTCATATGCCYGCGGTTCCGCRCAGGCTATCCATCCTTCCCCGATAAGCTACTTACCGGGTGCACTTRATGATAATGRAMTTGCTGKKATTTYGAACYMAGSRMMTCTGSYTTGCWWAKKCAGMRATCWWCMAAYTGRTYTRYWAKYMMKRGAGAGATCSAGATGGAATCCATATGGATCTCTGGTTTGAGGATTTGTTCGGTTTATCGGCATCTGRGTGATAGTGTTTTTCGGCTTAGGAGGTGATCCAGCCGCAGATTCCCCTACGGCTACCTTGTTACGACTTAACCCCCCTTGCAAAATTCAGGTTCGAACACGGCACAGAGTCCGTGCCCTCACCCATACCTCACTCGGGTGGTTTGACGGGCGGTGTGTGCAAGGAGCAGGGACGTATTC
>NZ_WJBI01000026.1 GCF_020804225.1 Methanosarcina sp. DH2 | reverse complement strand
GGAATTACATGGTTTGAAACAAAGTTAAGCATTACAAGAAACGCTGTAAGTCAATATATCAGAAAACCAATATATGAATTAGATTAAAAAGTAAAAAACTCGAAAGCTGCCTGCAAAGCAGGCAAGTGCGTAAGTCCTATTATTAATAAAGTGAGTTATACAGTTTTATTTAAAGTGAGTTGTACAGTCTTATTTGATAATACATTAACTTCTATTTGATAGTTTAGCCACTTCTATTTTTGTAATGTAGTAGTTTCTCATTAAAAATTGATCAAGTTTCAAGCATGAGTTAAACACTAGTCGAGCACGAGAAGGTATCCATTATTTGTTTTAAGCGGGTCTCCCGTTTCAATTATATTATAAAAAAGACTTAGAAACATCCGGATTTAATATATAATCTTCCTCAAAAAATTTATCCGCCTTACAAAATCGGCATGGATATATAGGACATATAATTCATGTTATAATACATATTAAATATATAAATCCCAATCAAATGCGGGAATGAAAAACATGCTTTTATTGGATATAGTAACATTTGAGCTTGAAAACAGTGCGAAAGTATTCAAACGTTGGGAACATGTGGAAAGTAAAGTTTCTTCAAAAGGGCTGAAAGTTGTTAACCAGTGGTTTGATGCTGGAGGAGGACGTATAATCACTGTTTATGATGTAGAGTCCATTAAAGATTATGTGACTTACAATTTCTCATTTACCGATTTGTGCCATATCGAAGTGTTTCCTGTCATCGGAGCTGAAGAATTTAAAAAGTTTGCCTCAAAATGCATGGGAAATTTAACTGCGGAAAATTCTCCCTGAGATACGTGTTCCTGCATATCTCCCGATACTTTTACCTGCTTTTACCTGTTATCTGCTCAATAGCAAACAAAGCAGATTATTCTGTTTTTATAAGCGTTTGAGCAGTTTTTATTACCTTCTATTTAATGTTCTGTTTATGCTACGAAGTTTCGGAGAATACAAATTACTTAGTACTTTTCAATTCCAGATTCTCTTTTTCTCCGTCTATTTCCTATATCTCCTATGTAACCTTTACCGTCCCATTCTCACCCAGTCAAAGCTCTCCGCAGCCTTCGTGACAGATATAAATTGTTCTGTATGAAACTGTTCTGTCTGGGGTGCAGATGGAAACTATTGTGTGTTTGAACACGGCTTTTTGATCTTTTGCAGACCTCCTTCGGAATAGAATCTGACCACATAGTTACAGTCCTTACAATCTAATGTATCAGTCTCACTGCCGACCTTTGGATCATTATAATGAAATTATTATAACTGCTTATGAGAGGAGAACTCTGATAGATTACCCTGATAAGTTCTAACAAGCCTGATTTCATCCTTCCCGTAAATGGATTACTGTATAAAAAATACGATGCCAAAAATGCTAAAATGGAATAACAGAGCCAGATTCTCTCTTTTCTCATTTTTTAGAGGTTATAGAGCTGAAAAATGACAACTTAGAGGAGATTTGATGAAGTTTTTGCAGGCTGTCAAATGATTTTGACAAAAAAATGAGGTCTCATACTGAGTGGAATTATACTGTCACACTAAGGTTTTAAGTTTGATACACCTGGCGAGTTTATGTCAATTCAATTTTTCATGTATAGATGCATCGTTAAATTCAAATATATTTATCTTTAACTACTATTTTATTAGTTATTTTTAAATATATTTGATTTTAACTATAAAGGTAACAAAAAGTGTCCTTGATAGAAATATACACAGCAGGAGAAAGAAAACCATGCCTGAATCTCTATTCGTGGTGGGTGGAGAAGTCCAGCCTCCTTATTTCATAGGAAGAAAAAATGAAATTGAAAAATTGAAGATGGACTTAAGAACCCTGGCACAGAACAATGTTATCATAGGACCGCGCAGAATAGGTAAGACTTCACTGCTCAGAAACCTTAAAACAAGTGTTGAAGGTGAAGTTCTCTTCGTTACTATCAATTGCAGGGAAATGACGGGCCTGAGTGATTTTTTCAGAATAGTTACACGAGCTTTGCTTGTAGCATACGAGGAAAAACACCATGTTAAAGGGCTTGTGCAGAAATATTCCCAGGTATTTAAAGGAAAGATTACGGCTGCTTACAGATCACTTTCTGAGATTGGAGGTAGTATCGAACACATAGGGAATATTTACCTCAGATTTCGGGAAAAAGATATCAACGAACAAGAACTGGTTGCCGAAACCTTTGATTTCATCAGGAGATTTTCAGGAGAAAAGAAAGAACCGATAATTCTCGCTTTTGATGAATTTCAGGAATTAAGGAGATTTAACGGATATATTTTCAATACATTAAAAAGTCAGATGGACAGCCAGCCTTCTGTCAGATATATTTTCTCTGGATCTTCAGTATCCCTTTTGCATGAAGTATTTTTAAAGCCAGATTCTCCGCTGTACCTCATGGCTGCAAGAATTCAGCTTGAGCCTATAGAAGAGGAGTACGTTACAAAATATATAAGAGACCGTCTCTTGACACAAAATATACAGATTACTGACAGGGCTCTGAAAAGAATATATGTATGTATTGGAGGCTTTCCTTTTTATTTCCAGAAAATAGGATTTATCCTGTATCAGAACTCAATTCTAAAAAATAAAAATATCATTGATGAGGAAGATGTTGAAAGTGCTTTTAATTCCATGTTAAATGAATTCGATAGCGAATTTGAAGCACGCTATGAATGGAAGTTTAGCGATCAGCAAAAAACGATACTTAAATTTTTGTCCAGGGAGAAAT
Source organism: Methanosarcina sp. DH2 (assembly GCF_020804225.1). GTDB lineage: Archaea > Halobacteriota > Methanosarcinia > Methanosarcinales > Methanosarcinaceae > Methanosarcina. Next base: position 40,339 of record NZ_WJBI01000026.1, on the reverse strand, counting down.
ACCGAAGGTTACACGAAATCTCATCTGATATGCAAACACCTGCCTCATCGCTAACAACATCGATGAAAGATCTTTACAATACTATGACAGTTGAAAAGCCGGAAGATGGAATGTACGGCATACTGGACAACGTATTTAGAATCTGGATCAAGCGAAGTATCCTTAAGACATGCAGTGAGTAAAAACAGAATAACGAGTAAAAGTATAATCAATAGAGTAACTTTGCCTCCGGTCCAAAAGGTTCAAAAACAAAAATTGGATTGAAAGCTGGCTACTGCACCCTTCTCTTAATATTATTGTCTGGAAACTTTTTGCGCCCAGTTTTTCATAACACTTCACTTATTATGGATTATTTTGTGAACTTATTAACACTTCACTTATTATGAATTATTTTATGGGCTTATTTATAGACTTACAACCGATTAATGGATTTATTTATGGGACAGCGCAAGTTTTACCCCTATTATAGTAAAGATGCCTGCTTTTCCCCAGTTAATATATCTGCCGATCCCCGGTTTCTGTACTATTTTATCTCCGATTGTCCCTGCAAAAACAGAGATTGCGGAAAAGATCAGCCAGGCCTGTATCAGAAATACTACTCCCAGAAATATCATCTGCAGCGGGACATTACCCGATTCTACGTTTATAAACTGAGGGAGAAACGCGAGGAAGAAGAGAGCGACTTTAGGATTCAGGACGTTCATAAAGATCCCGCGCCTGTAAAGAGCGAAGTTATCGGTTTCCCGTACCGGAGTGGAAGATACCAGTTCCCCGCTTTCTCTCAAAGCTTGCCAGGCAAGGTAGAGCAAATAGGCTGCACCGGCATATTTTACGATTTCGAAAGCAAGAGCTGATTTATAGATCAAAGCGGAAATCCCGAGTGCAGCTGCACTTGTATGAACGAGTATGCCTGTGCACAAACCTGTTGCTGTTGAAACACCTGCCATCTTGCCCTGCGAAATGCTTTGAGTAAGCACGAATAGAATATCGGGGCCAGGAAGAATTGTAAGGGCTGCGGAAGCTGCAATAAATAGATTAATTGCGATTGTTCTATCAAGCTTTCTCACTTTTTCCTCTAAAAACTTACCAATATGCGTGGAATAAAAAGTATACTTTATCTACAAAAAGTATGTCAATCTACAAGCAATTTTATTTTCAGCGAGCTAGATTAACGCTCTTTCGCCGATGCCCGAGACAGGTAAGATCCCGACATTTTGCGACTTCAAGATTCTCGAAGGGGCAGCACAATTGTGCTCGCCATGGGGAGCCCTGTTGCTTATCGTCCTGATTCCAGTAGTGGCTCTATCACGTACATCTATAATGGTAAAATGTTCGCATGAGCCAAAATGGGCACATACATCAGACTCCAGTCCGTATCACTCATCGATGGTATATCTATTGTTGTCACTTTTTTTTGCTTTCTTCACCAGTATTCCTACTGCTTTCCCTTATTTTTGGACAACAATAATCATTCTCAATAAACCTCTTTCCTCTTCCATCGCCGCCGAGTCGGAAAATTAGACCAGAACCACAATTCGGACAGCTTATAGGACGATCTTGATCGAACCCTAGTTCCCATACATGATCGCATTCTTTGCAGAGAAAATTGACCTTGCATTCACCAGTATTAACGTATTCTCCTCCAGAGATCTCTATCGCTTTTCCATTGACAAGAGCATCAGCTACCTTCTGTCGTGCCTTTTGGAGGTCATTCCAGAAAGTTTTCCGGGATACTCCCATTCTGTCAGCAGCCTCGTTCTGCTCTATCTGTAGAAGGTCGCAAAGACGAATGGCCTCAAGCTCTTCTATGGATAGGTTGGCAATTTCCAGACAGCAAAGAGGGATTTCTTTGGGCTTGTAATAAGTGGCCTTTGGAAAGCAAGATACCCTGCGCTTAACTCTATTGACCATCAATTACACTTATGCGATACATAATAAATATCTATCGATCAATATTTTACTTAAAGTTTTAAGTATTAACCTTAACATCGTCATTAAGGATTAGAGTAAACACAAGCTACCATGTAACGCCAAAAGTATATACTCAGCTGGAATGCCATCAAACCAGGAATCCCAAAATTTGAGACGATTAAAGTTACCAAAAAATCTCCGCATACAGGTCATAAGTGTTTTGCTGGGAACAGATTTCAGAAAATAGTTTTTCTCTCTCACTATGAATATCGTGAACATGCCTCCGAATATCAGCATATAAAAGACAAAATTATGCAACCCTCTGTAGCCATTGACTCCAGGGTGGCTTATCCCAACATATAACCTTAATTTTACAGATACTACTTATTGATACAGTTATTCCATACAAAAAGATATTTCAGAGACATCGAATTTTTTAGAAAAATGAGAATATCAAAAATCAAAGGACACTGTATAAATATTCTATTCGTTAGAAGAAACCGAAGCGTAAAGCTCATTTTTCATTGTAATATTTATGATTCAGGTCACCTGGTTGCCTGAAATTGTCCACCGCTATAGCTTATAATAACGAAGTCGATCAAAAATAGTAACAGGACGATCTCAAAAGCACCTATAACATATTGTCCGGTAATCATCAATGCAAAGACGAATGCCTCAAGCTTTTCCAAGGACACGTTAATAATTACGAGAACACTTAGCGGAATATCACTGAGTTTGTAATAAGTAGCTTTTGGGATTCTCGATATTCCGCTTAACTCAGTCAACTATCAAATTACGCAAAAGAGAGGTAGTATAAATAACTAATGCTACATCAATTTTACTGTTGATATAATTAATAAGTCCTGAATTTATTTTTAGGATTCCGTATTTTAAGTACAGAACCAATAGCAATAAACTCATAACTGTGTAAAATGCGATTATAACTATGACGTTTACTCAATAGTTTTGTATCATATGCCCTTTAGTCCTGTGGCTATTTTCTGCCTTTTACACCGAATTTAACGTAAAAGTTCTGATAATCCACTGGTAATCTCTTTTTGCCTCTTATTCAAATAATTTCATATTCTTTTCTTATGAAAAATGGGTATATGATGCCGTTTTTCATGCTTAATTACGAGTCAACGGCTTGTAAGAGTTTAAATAGAAATTATACGACGGATTTTTTTATTTTTATATTTTAACAGAACAAAAGTGTAAATTATTTATAGTACGTCGCTTATGTGTAATTTAGAGTCTATCCGAAAAGTGCTGTGACCCACTGTAACTTCTACAATCAGCGATCACAAATGAACGGATTCCGGATAATAAACACTAATTGTCCAATTGTAAATTTTACAACATGCATAGAGCTTTTCGGATAGTCTCTGATATCTCTTTTATTATTCTGAGATCACAACGCTTACTAATATGGGACTTACCCACTTGATGGCTAAAATAAAAGCAGTAAACTCCTAAATCTCTAAAAATTCAAGTTTTAACTGCTTAATTTACCGTACTTTATCTTATATTGTAAGTGTGTAAATTCTATAAAGAGTTAAAAACGATCTACTAAAAATGTCATTTAAATAGCTGGGACTTTCAAGCAGACGTCAGTATTAATTGCACAGTCAATATCGGTATGTTAAATATCGTAAATACGATCCTCTAATAAAGCGACTTTAAGCGTATTTAAGAGGTAAAGCTAAAATGAGCAAATTAAATACCGGGAGTTTTTCTACAGAAGGTCTTGAATCCGTTCAGATCACTATCAATAATATTGTAGGGGTAGCAAAAGAGGCTGCTGAAGAAAAAGTAAAGTAGCTCGTTAAAGCAAGGCCCCATACTTTTCCCGGGGCTTTTGGAGGTCGCTCCAGAAAGTTTTCCGGGATATCCCATTCTGTCAGCAGCCTCATTCTGCTCTACCTGGAGAATGTCGCAAAGACAAATGCTTCAAGCTTTTCCAAGGACACGTTAATAATTACAAGAACACTTAGTGGAATTTCACTGAGTTTGTAGAATTTCATTGAGTTTGTAATAAATAGCTTTTGGGATTCTTGATACTCCGTTTAACTCAGTCGACCGTCAAAATACACAAAAGAGATGAAGTATAAATAACTAATGCTACAGTAATTTAACTGTTGATAAAATTAATAAGTTCTGAATCCATTTTTAGGATTCCGTATTTTAAGTACAGAACCAATAGCAATAAACTCATAACTGTGTAAAATGCGATTATAACTATGACGTTTACTCAATAGTTTTGTATCATATGCCCTTTAGTCCTGTGGCTATTTTCTGCCTTTTACACCGAATTTAACGTAAAAGTTCTGATAATCACTGGTACTTTTGTTTTGTTCCTATTCGAATAGTTTCATGTTCTTTCCTTATGAAAAATGAGCATATGATGCCGTTTTTCATGCTTAATCACGAGTCAACGGCTTGTAAGAGTTTAGATAGGAATTATACAACGGAATTATTTATTTTTATATTTTAACAGAACAAAAGTGTAAATTATTTATAATACATCGCTAATGTGTAATTTAGGAGTGTATCCGAAAAGTGCTGTGACCTATTGTAACTTCTACAAACGGCATATAACAAAAGAATGGATTCCGGATAATAAACACTAATTGTCTAATTGTAATTTTACAACATGCATAGAACTTTTTGGATAGTCTCTAAGATCTCTTTTATTTTTCTGAGATCAAACATTTACTAATATAGGACTTACCCACTTGATGGCTAAAATAAAAGCAGTGAACTCCCAAATCTCTAAAAATTCAAGTTTTAACTGCTTAATTTACTGTACTTAATTTTGTATTGTAAGTGTGTAAATTCTATAAAAAATTAAAAACGATCTACTAAAAATGTCATTTAAATAGCTGAAAGTTTCGAAAATCGTCTGATAAAGTAACTTTAAACAAATTTAGGAGGTAAAGCTCATATGAGCAAACTAACTACCGGGAGTTTTTCTATAGAGGATCTGGAATCCGTTCAGATCACTATTAACAACATTGTAGGGGCAGCAAAGGAGGCTGCTGAAGAAAAAGCAAAAGAGTTAGGCCCGATGGGTCCCACTGCTCTGGCAAGCATAGCATCCTACAGAAGCTGGAACTTGCTTCTTCTTGACCGCTATGAGCCTGTTTTGACCCCTATGTGTGACCAGTGCTGCTACTGTACCTACGGACCATGTGACCTTTCCGGAAACAAGAGAGGTGCTTGCGGAATTGACATGGCTGGCCAAACAGGAAGGGAATTCTTCCTCCGTGTAATTACAGGTACTGCCTGCCACGCCGCCCACGGCCGTCACCTGCTTGACCATGTAATAGAAGTCTTTGGAGAAGACCTCCCCCTCAACCTTGGAGAATCAAACGTCCTGACCCCCAAYGTYACAATCTGTACAGGACTCAGCCCAAAGACCCTCGGAGAATGCAGAGCCCCAATGGAGTATGTTGAAGAACAGCTYACCCAGCTCCTTGCAACCATCCACGCAGGTCAGGAAAGCGCAGAAATTGACTACGACTCAAAGTCCCTATTTAGCGGCAGCCTGGATCACGTCGGCATGGAAATTTCTGATATTGCCCAGATCTCAGCATATGACTTCCCGAAAGCTGACCCCGAAGCCCCGCTCATTGAAATCGGTATGGGAACCCTTGACAAATCCAAGCCTCTCATTGTTGTAATCGGTCACAACGTAGCCGGTGTAACCTACATCATGGACTACATGGAAGAGAACAACCTTGTCGACCAGATGGAGATTGCAGGGCTTTGCTGTACCGCATTTGACATGAGCAGGTACAAGGAGTCTGACAGGAGAGCTCCATACGCAAAGATCGTAGGATCCCTGGCAAAGGAACTGAAGGTTATTCGCTCCGGAATGCCTGATGTCATTGTTACCGACGAACAGTGCGTCCGCGGTGACGTCTTATCTGAATCTATGAAGCTCAGGATCCCTGTGATCGCATCCAACGAAAAGATCATGATGGGCCTGCCGGACCGTACCGATGCCGATGTTGATTCAATAGTCGAGGAGCTCAAGTCCGGGACAATTCCGGGCTGTGTAATGCTTGATTATGACAAACTTGGAGAACTCGTCCCGAAACTCGCCCAGGTAATGGCTCCTATCCGCGATGCAGAAGGCATAACAGCAATTCCGACTGATGAAGAATTCAAGGTATACGTCGACAAGTGCGTCCAGTGCGGAGAATGCCTGCTGGCATGTCCGGAAGAGCAGGACATCCCAGAAGCCATGGAATATGCAGCCAAGGGAAGCTACGAGTACCTAGAAGCCATCCACGATGTCTGTATCGGATGCCGCCGCTGCGAACAGGTCTGTAAGAAGGAAATCCCAATCCTGAACGTAATTGAAAAGGCTGCACAAAAAGCCATCAGTGAAGAGAAAGGATGGGTCAGAGCCGGTAGAGGACAGGTAAGTGACGCGGAAATCAGGAAAGAAGGCCTGAACCTCGTTATGGGAACTACCCCTGGTATCATCGCAATCATCGGATGCCCGAACTACCCAGCCGGTACCAAAGATGTGTACAACATTGCCGAAGAGTTCCTGAAGAGAAACTACCTCCTGGCCGTGACTGGATGTTCCGCAATGGACATTGGTATGTACAAGGACGAGGACGGCAAGACCCTTTACGAAAGATTCCCCGGTACATTCTCAGGCGGCGGGCTGCTTAACAATGGTTCCTGTGTATCAAACGCACACATTACTGGAGCCGCTGAAAAAGTTGCCGGAATCTTTGCCCAGAGAACCATGGCAGGAAACCTGGCAGAAATTGCAGACTACACACTCAMCCGTGTRGGYGCATGCGGACTTGCCTGGGGTGCATACTCACAGAAGGCAGCTKCAATCGGTACCGGATGTAACATCTATGGTATTCCGGCAGTGCTCGGCCCGCACAGTTCMAAGTACAGGAGAGCCCTGATTGCCAAGAACTATGATGAGTCCAAGTGGAAAGCCTTTGATGSCAGAGACGGCTCAGAGATGAACATCCCACCAGCACCGGAATTCCTGCTGACAACTGCAGAAACCTGGCAGGAAGCAATCCCAATGATGGCAAAAGCCTGCATCCGCCCGTCCGATAACAACATGGGCAGATCCATAAAACTGACCCACTGGATGGAGCTTTCCAAGAAGTACCTCGGTGTAGAGCCAGACGACTGGTGGAAGTTCGTAAGAAATGAAGCCGACCTCCCGCTTGCCAAGCGTGAAGAGCTCCTCAAGAGGCTGGAAACAGAACAYGGCTGGGAAATTGACTGGAAGARGAAGAAAATCATCTCCGGCCCGAAGATTAAGTTCGATGTCTCGGCACAGCCAACGAACCTYAAGAGACTCTGCAAGGGGGCCTGAAAATGGTAGACACTACCAAGAAYACCAAACTCTTTACCAGCTACGGAGTAACAACTGCAAAAGCAACCACCCCAGAGATAGCAGCCAAACTCATTTCAAAAGCAAAGAGGCCGCTTCTTGTGGTAGGGACCAAAGTCCTTGATCCGGAACTCCTGGACAGGGCGGTAAAGATTGCACAGAAGGCAAATATTCCAATTGCAGCAACCGGAAGTTCTATGCCCGGCTTTGTGGGCAAGGACGTGGATGCAAAGTACATYAACCTGCACCAGCTGGGCTTCTATGTAACAGATTCAGCCTGGCCAGGGCTTGACGGCAACGGGACCTACGACACAATCATCGTCCTGGGCCACATAAAATATTACGTCAACCAGGTACTGTCCGGAACAAAGAACTTTTCCAGTGTAAAATCAATCGCAATTGAGAGAAGCTACATCCAGAACGCAACAATGTCCTTCGGGAACCTTAGCAAGGCAGATCACTATGCTGCCCTGGATGAATTAATTGAGGCATTATAATTTTATTCAGGAGGCGAAAGCACAATGGCAGAATTCCCATTTGAGATTTCCCCAATGTTTGAAGGAGAAAGAGTAAGAAAGGAAGGAATGTTTGTCGAGCTCGGGGGTCCGAAATCCCTCGGTCTCGAACTTGTCAGGGCAGCAGATCTGGATACAATTGTAGACGACAGCGTCACAATTGTCGGTCCTGACCTTAAGGAAATGGAAGAAGGCAAGACCTATCCATGGGCAATGATCTTCAACATCGGTGGAGAACTTGTCGAGGCTGACCTTGAATCTGTCGTAGAAAGGCGTGTCCACGACTTCATTAACTACTGCCAGGGCATTATGCACCTGAACCAGAGRTACGATGTCTGGATGAGAGTTTCCAAGGACACAGCTGCAAAGATGGACTCCTTTGACTCCTTCGGAAAAGCCGTCATGATGCTTTTCAAAACAGAACTGCCCTTTATCGAGAAGATGCAGGTGACATTCTACACTGATGAAGAAGAGGTCAAGAAGCAGCTCGAAGYTGCAAAGGARRTTTTCAAAGCAAGAGACTTAAGGACAAAAGACCTGCACGATGAAGATGTGGATGTCTTCTACGGATGCACTCTCTGCCAGTCCTTTGCTCCGACCAACGTCTGTGTAGTTTCTCCTGACAGGGTTTCTCTCTGTGGTGCAATCAACTGGTTCGACGGCCGTGCAGCAGCAAAGGTCGACCCTGAAGGCCCTCAGTTTGAAATCGCTAAGGGCGACCTTCTTGATGCCAGTATGGGTGAATACTCCGGTGTGAACGATATTGCCAAGAAACTCTCTGCAGGCGAATTCGACAAGATCAAACTACACTCCTTCTTCGACTCCCCGCACACATCCTGCGGYTGCTTTGAAGTAGTCGGGTTCTACATCCCTGAAGTCGATGGTATTGGCTGGGTTAACAGAGAGTACCAGGGAATGGCACCGAACGGTATAGGCTTCTCCACAATGGCAGGTCAGACCGGTGGCGGAAAGCAGATCGTAGGTTTCCTCGGTATCGGTATCAACTACTTCTATTCCCCGAAGTTCATCCAGGCTGACGGTGGCTGGAACAGAGTTGTCTGGCTCCCCTCGATGCTTAAGGAGAAGATTGACGAAACCATCCCTGCAGACCTCAAAGACAAGATCGCAACCGAGAAAGACGCAACTGACATCCAGTCCCTGAAGGCATTCCTCGAAGAGAAGAAGCACCCAATAGTTGCTACCTGGGTAGCTGCCGAAGAGGAAGAAGAGGAAGAAGAAGAGGAAGAAGAAGTCGCCGTTGCAGCAGCACCAATGATGATGCCTGCAGCCGGTTTCCAGATGCCTGCAATGCCAATGATGTCAGGCGGTTCAGGTGGCGGAATAAAGCTGACCTTCAAGAACGCAAAGATCACCATTGACAGGATGATCATTAGCGAAAAGAAAGAAAAGAAGTAACTGAGTAACGACAGGCAATTGCCTAAAACCGAAAAACAATCCAAAGGGGTATTCTGTGACTAAAGTAATTGCAATAACGGGTAAAGGCGGGACTGGTAAAACAGCGGTAGCGGCTCTTCTGATCCGCTACCTTTCCAAAAAAGGGAAGTTCATACTGGCAGTTGATGCAGATGCAGATACTAATCTGCCTGAGACCCTTGGCTGTGAGAACGTAAAGACAATCGGGGATGCAAAGGAGTTTTTACAGGCAGAAATCACTAAACCAAGGCCTGATAACCCCGATATGAATAAGGAATCGATTCTCAAAAGTAAGGTATACGAAATCATTGAGGAAATGCCTGGATATGACCTGCTTGTAATGGGCAGGCCAGAAGGTTCAGGCTGCTACTGTTATGTAAACAACCTCCTCCGTGGCATAATGGACAAACTGATCGTGAATTATGATGTAGTTATCATTGATGCGGAGGCAGGGCTTGAGCATTTCAGCCGGAAGATTATCCGGGACATCGATGACCTTATTGTTGTAACTGACGCCTCACGCAGGGGATTCAGGACTGCCGAAAGGATTCATGAACTTGTGACTGAACTGGATTCGAATGTTGGCAGAATTCACGTTATTGCAAACAAAGTTACGGATACTAACCGCGAAGAGCTCGTTAAACTGGCAGGCGACCTGAAACTTAGCCTGATAGGTACTATCCCTCTCGACCCCAAAATCGAGGAAATGGATATAAAAGGTATACCTCTCTTTGAAATCCCGGATGATTCGGTTGCTGCAAAAGAAATTGAAAAAATCGTACAAAAACTGGGGTACTGACTCCAGCTTCCTTTTGAACCTGTGGATTATGCAGAAAATGCAGAAAAATGCAGAAAACCGTACCGGAATTAGATAACAGGAGACCATATCCGGTTTAAGAGCTTGAAACGGTATTTAAAATCATCAATAACGGAGCAGGATTACGTTCCTGCCCCGGTCCCTGTTTCTATACAAGGGAAAAATCTGGAAATTCATCCTGTATTACATCCTTTATTATAAAGTCACTCACAAAAACGGAAAATTACGGAAACGGTGAGGTTTACATGGCAAAGAAAATGAAGTTATCAGATATAACAAACATGTTCGCGGGAATGGATGTAGAAGCCCTCGAAGGTGTGACTATTGAAGGGGACATTGAGCTTGATCTCGGTGGACTCGGAGGCGGCTTTGACCCTATGCTTGCCGCAGCTCTCGGGCAAGAGAGTGCAGTACTTGCCCAGCACTTTGCAAGAATAGCCAGTATGTTTGGCTATCCGGTAGGCTTTGGTGCCCAGGCAGCTGCTCCTGCAGTTTCCCCTGCTCTGGCAGCCCCGAAACTCAAGGACCTTATCTCTGCCAAATTCGATGTTGCTAACATCGCAGAATGGACAACTCAGATCCAGGAAGTACCCATAGGCAACACCTCTGCAGACGGCGGAAGCCGTGGCAAGCAGGTTATGCTTGGTGGCGAAAAAGCCCTTCCGTTCTACTTTGATGCTCCAATGCCGAACAGGAACCAGGTTACCATTGACGTGTTCGACATGAGAATAGGGCTTGCAAAAGCTGTCAAGGAGAACTACGACGAGGTTATGGACAGCCCTGGAGAATGGGCAAAGAAGAACGTTGAGAAATTCAACGCAGACATGATCACAATCCACCTGATTTCAACCGACCCGCTCATTAAGGACACATCTGCCAAGGATGCAGCCAAGACAGTTGAGGAAGTCCTGCAGGCCGTTGATGTGCCAATAGCCATTGGCGGATCAGGTAACCCGCAGAAAGACCCAGAAGTTCTTGCAAAAGCAGCAGAAGTTTCCGAAGGCGAGCGCTGCCTCCTTGCGTCTGCCAGCCTGAACCTGGACTACGCAAAGATTGCAGAAGCAGCACTGAAATACGACCATGATGTGCTCTCCTGGACCCAGCTGGACATGAATGCCCAGAAGGAACTTAACAGGAAACTCATGAAGCAGTGCAATGTGCCCAGAGACAGAATTATCATGGACCCAACCACTGCAGCACTCGGGTATGGTCTCGACTACGCTTACACCAACATGGAGCGCATCAGACTTGCAGCCCTTATGGGTGACGACGAACTGACCTTCCCGATGTCTTCAGGTACCACCAACGCATGGGGTGCCCGTGAGTCCTGGATGGTTAGTTCTCCATTGGGACAGGATTCTGACTGGGGCCCGAGAGAGTACAGAGGACCTATCTGGGAAATCGTCACAGGTCTGTCCCTGGCCCTTGCAGGAAACGACCTCTTCATGATGATGCACCCGACCTCGGTCGCTGTCCTGAAACAGATCACCCAGACCCTTTTCGGCATAGTCGAGGCAGAGCCTGTTGACATTGCCAACTGGATCGGAGCGGAGGTGTAAAACATGAAAATAAACAGCCCATTAGAAGCCTACAAGTATCTGCCCCAGACCAACTGTGGAGAGTGTGGTGAGCCTACATGTATGGCATTTGCCTCCAAGCTTATCGACAGATCAGGCAAGACATCAGACTGCCCACCCCTGGTTAAGGAAAAGAAGTTTGCAAAGAAACTTGCAGAACTCGACAGGCTCCTTGCTCCTGAGATTCGTCAGGTTACCATTGGAGTAGGCGAAAGGGCAGCAAACATCGGTGGAGACGATGTTCTGTACCGCCACAAGCTCACTTTCTTCAATAAGACAAAGATGTTCTTCGATGTTGCAGACAACATGGAAGAAGCTGCTCTTGTTGAGAGAGTCAATAAGATCGCTGATTTCAAGAAGTTCTATGTAGGGCGCAACCTGCTTCTCGACGGTGTGGCAATCAGAGCCGCTTCCAACGACCCTGCAAAGTTCGCTGCTGCTGTCAAGAAGGTAGCAGAAGCAGGCCTGCCCATGATCTTCTGTTCCTTCAATCCTGCAGTCCTTAAAGCAGGACTTGAGGTTGCAAAGGACAAGAACCCACTTCTCTACGCTGCAAACAAAGACAACTGGAAAGAAGTCGGAGAACTCGCCCTTGAGTACAAGGTCCCTGTTGTAGTTTCGGTCTTTAACGACCTTGACGCCCTCAAAGGTCTTGCAAAGACTTTTGCAGAAGCAGGTATTAAGGACATTGTGCTTGACCCTGGAACCTACCCAAGTGGCAAAGGCCTGAAGGACACCTTCACCAACTTCCTGAAAGTCAGGAGAGCAGGCATTATGGGCGACACCGAGATCGCATACCCGATCATGGCTCTCCCGCTTACAGCCTGGATGGCAGGAATTGCAGACCCTGTCAGTGCTTCTTACTGGGAAACCGTTATGGCTTCAGTCTTTACCATCAGGTACGGCGACATAATGATCCTCCACAGCATGGAGCCTTATTCCACCCTGCCTGAAGTGCACCTTGCAGAAACCATCTACACCGACCCGAGGACTCCGGTCTCCGTGGACGGAGGTATGTACAAGGTTGGAAACCCGGACAAAGACTCCCCGGTATTCTTCACAACCAACTTCGCCCTTACCTACTATACAGTAGAGAGCGATATCTCAGCAAATGGCATAGTATGCTGGCTGCTTGCAGTTGACACCGATGGTATTGGTGTGGAAGCTGCCGTTGCCGGTGGTCAGCTGACCTCCGCCAAGGTAAAGGACGCCTTTGAAAAGGCTGGCTTCGACCTCAAGACAGACACAAACCACAAAACCCTTATCATTCCAGGTCTTGCAGCCCGTCTGCAGGGTGACCTCGAAGATACGCTTGGTGCAAATGTAAAGGTTGGCCCAATGGACTCCGGCCGTATCCCTGGCTGGATCGAGAAGAACTGGCCCCCAAAACAATAATTCAGGAAACAATTGGAAATATAAAAGCATCCGTGTCTCTACGACACGGAACTTTTTTTCTTTTCTTATTAGCCTTCCATGAATTTTTTTTACGTGAAGTTGCTCTGTATTTTTAGTTACTGTATCGCAGTTGCTCTAACCGTATTTAACAGGATGCGTAAATATTTCTATTACTTTATAGAGTCTAACTGTTATTCTATTGTGCCTAACTGTTCATCTCGTCTGGATGTAATTAATATAAGGAAAAATCATACAAATATTTATATAAGGAAAAACCCTATTTAATGTGCTTCTAAACTATATATTTTTCAATATTTATTTAGAAAATTAAATGCATTAGTTTACTTGTCTGGTTGAATTATATTTCAGTCCAGATATTTAGGAGCATGGATAAGCAGGAAGGACAGCAGATCCAGCTATTCTTAAATAGCATGAGAGTGCTTAACAGGTAACTGCTCAGTATTACTGTAGAGATTCTACTTTCTGAGTGCCCCTAAACCTACTATTCCAAGAAGACCATCAGTAAGGATTATAGATGAATTCCATCACATGCCCGAAATGCGGCAAAGAATGCGACAAACTTTTTGATTCCGTTTGCAAGGACTGTTTCTTTGAAACATTCAAACTAATCGAGCTGCCCCTTGTACTCCATCTAAGGATCTGTTCCAGCTGCGGAGCATACTTCCACAGAAGCCGCTGGGAAAATATCGGCAATATAGAAGAAGTGGTGCTGAAAGCAGTAGAAAACGCCCTTTTTATCCACAGCGAAGCCGGAGATGTAGAATTATATCTAGAGCCTAAGGAAGTTACGCCCTACATATACATTGTGAAAGCCGAGGTAGATGCAATTGTAAGAGAAGAACCTGTCCATGCCGAAGCTGAGACCGAAGTAAGGGTCCAGCGGACAGCCTGTGATATGTGCAGCCGTGAGTCAGGAGGATACTTTGAAGCGATCATCCAGATAAGGGCAGCAGGCAGGTTCCCTGCAGAAGAAGAAAAAAGGCGCTGCACTGCCATAGCCAGTGAAGCCATGGAGAGCATGAAGAAAAAAGGTGACCGTCTGGCATTTATAAGCGACTACCAGGAGCAGAAAGAAGGTATCGACCTTTACATGGGCTCTATGAATGCCAGCAGGCAGGTCTGCAGGCTAATCATCTCCGAGCTGGGAGGCAGTTTTGCCGAATCTCCAACCCTTGTCGGCATGAAAGACGGAAAAAACGTGTACAGAATTACTTTTGCCATGCGCCTTCCGGAATTCAGGCCAGGGGATGTGATAAGGTTCAGAGGAAGAATTATCCAGATAAGAAGTTCAGGCAAGAAGGTCAACGGGATAAGCCTTGAGGACGGCTCCCGGTTTATTTCAACACCTGAGGAACTCAAAGGTGCAGAGAAAATTGCAAATGTAAGGGATGCGGTACTTACAGTTCTGGTTTCAATCGAGGAAAATGCAATTCTTGTGCTTGACCCTGAAACCTATGAAACTGTCGCAATAAAAAAACCAATGTCCTTTAATGCAGAGGCAGGCAGCGAAATCCCTGTTCTGAAGACAGAATACGGAATCTTTGCGCTGACACATTCCGATGTTCCGCAGGAAAAATAAGAAATCCGAAAAAACGGAGAAACATGCAGAATATCCTTACAATTGGGTTTGATACGCGAAATATTGCCTGCTCCGCAAGCAAGGCGGGTTATACTGTCTGCTCTATAGATGCTTTCCGAGATCTTGACCTGCAGGAATGCGCATATGCATCAGCACTCCTTGAGTGCAGGACTTCAAGCGAACTTCACCGGCTTGACCCTCAATGGATAATGGCTAAAATGAATGCTTTCGGGCTTGACTTTGACGCCATCGTACCGGGCTCGGGAATGGAAATGCTGGATCCATGCAGTTTTCCCTGCCCTGTACTTGCCAGCAGCCCTGAGGCAGCACAGGAAGCTTCAAACAAACTGCACCTTGCAAAGAGGCTTGAAGCTATGGGGATGCCCCACCCTCGCTGTTATTCTCCTGAAGAGCTGGACGCAATTGAATATCCCGTAATTCTCAAACCTGCATCAGGAGGCGGAGGAATATTCAACCGGGTTGCAGGAGATAGGCAGGAACTGCTGTCAGCTCTGAAAGAATTATCCGAGCTGGATCAGGAGATCACAGAGAAGGAAATCATAGTTCAGCAGTTTCTGGAAGGAACACCTGCAAGTGTCTCTTTGCTTTCCACAAAAAATGAATCCCTGGCAGTTGCTGTAAACGAGCAATTAATAGGCATACCCTGGCTCTCGAGACTGCCGTTTGCCTACTGCGGAAATATAACCCCTTTCAGGACAGAATACTCAGAAGAGATGGAAGCCCTTTCAGAAGAACTCGTGCTTGAACTCGGGCTCCTCGGCTCAAACGGAGTTGACTTTCTGGTCACTGAAAAAGGGCCTGTAGTGCTTGAAGTGAACCCGAGATTCCAGGGCAGTCTGGATACTGTTGAAAAGGCGACAGGAATTAACCTTTTTGAAGCGCACGTTGGTTGCTTTAGAGGAGAACTACCGGAAAAACCAGAAGCGAAATTATTTGCTGCGCGGGGAGTTTTTTACTCGGATCGAGAACTTTTTATAGACAGAAAACTCATGGACGTCATTCTCAGGGAAAAAAGTGCTGATATTCCGTCCCAGGGAACTGTTACCGAGCCTGACTGGCCTCTTACTTCCCTGTTTGCATTAGCCTCAACAAGAGACGAGGCAGTCCGATCTCTCGAAGGAGGGGCAGAGAGGGTAAAGACTTTTATTGTAGACCGAAAGACAGAAAAAAGAGAGTCTCTGAGCCCTGCCGGAAAAGCATGAGGTTCAGTTGCTAAAGGTGCAGTTTTTTCCAGATATGAAAGATCTTTTTGAGAAAAAGCTCAATGTAAACTTTAATACTGGTATGTTCAATTCATATAAGGGATTTGCGAGGTGAACACTTTGGTAGATTTGAATGACAAGGTAATTAGAGGATACCTCATGAGCCTTGTAGGGGAAGAAGGGCTTAAAATGATAGAAGGGATGCCCGAAGGCGAGGTCACGGATGAAGAAGTTGCTACAAAAACCGGAGTTCTGCTGAATACTGTGAGAAGAACTCTTTTTATACTTTACGAAAATAAATTTGCAATCTGCCGCAGAGAAAGAGATTCAAATAGCGGATGGCTGACTTATCTCTGGCATCTGGACTTTTCCGATATAGAGCACCAGCTTATGAGGGAAAAGAAAAGATTGCTCCGAAACCTGAAAACTCGTCTTGAATTTGAGGAGAATAATGTGTTTTATGTTTGCCCGCAAAGCTGTGTCCGTCTTCTTTTTGACGAAGCAACGGAAACGGAATTTCTCTGTCCCATGTGCGGAGAAGACCTGGTCTACTACGATAATTCCCGTTTTGTAGGAGTCCTGAAAAAACGCGTGGATGCCTTGAGCTCTGTATAAGGGACTTATCTTGACTACCCGAGCCGAAGCAATAAGACTGCTTGAAGAATCAGGCTGTGCCCCGAATGTAATCGAACACTGCAAGGAAGTTTCCTCACTGGCAGTCGAGATTGCAGAAAAGGCGAGAGCGGCAGGACAGAGTGTGAATCTGGAGCTTGTAGAAGTAGGGGCTCTGTTACACGACTCTGGAAGGTGCCGGACACATGAGATTGCTCATGCAGTTGAAGGATTCAAGCTGGCTATAAGCAGAGGAGTCGAACCTGAAGTTGCCGAGATAATAAAAAGGCATATAGGCGCAGGGGTCTCAAAAGAAGAAGCAAAGGGATTAGGACTTCCAGAAGATGATTATTTCCCCAGGACTCTGGAGGAAAAGATCGTTGCTCATGCCGACAACCTTGTAAAAGGAACGAACAGGATAACGATACAGGACAGAGTAAAACTCATGCGTAAAAAAAACGTATCCGAACACGTAATTCAGAGAGTAAAGAAACTCGCTGAAGAAGTGGAAGAACGTTCAAGCTAACTCCGGTTTTTCTGTAATGAGAGTAATTAGGATGTTTGGTAAAGATATTCAATAAAGATATTCAGTAAAGATATTCAATAAAGACATTTAGTATATAGAAAAACCGAAAAATTATTTTATCATATAATCCTCCGTTTTTAAATGCAAACGCATTTAGAAAAAAGGAGGAAAACTTATATATAGCGATATTAATAATGAGATAATGGATTGCTAAATCCTGCGATTTAAGCTAAAAATGCTCACCTCAACTAAAACATTTTTTTTAGCGACATTTTCTCATTTTCAGCTTATCATGAGGGTATGTTTATGGATAATGACAAATATCTAAAGGGCACAACTACCGTAGGGGTAGTTTGTACCGACGGAATTGTGCTCGCAAGTGAACAGCGGGCCACAATGGGGCATTTCATCGCAAGCAAAACTGCAAAGAAAGTCTACCAGATCGATGACCTGGTGGGAATGACCACTGCCGGCTCGGTAGGGGACGCTCAGCAGCTTGTGCGATTGGTAAGTGTGGAGTCACAACTCTACAAAATGCGCAGGAACGAATCCATGACAATCAAAGGCATTGCCACTTTGATGTCGAATTTCTTGAATGCTAACCGCTACTACCCTATGATGGTCCAGCTCCTTATCGGAGGGGTTGACAAAAACGGACCTGCAATCTACTCACTGGACCCATTGGGAGGAAGTATTGAAGAAACAAGGATCTCGTCAACGGGTTCAGGTTCTCCCATGGCTTACGGAGTACTGGAAGACCAGTACAGGGAGGATATGGCTGTGAAAGAAGGTCTTGATCTTGCGATTCGGGCAATTCACAATGCAACGAAAAGAGACTCAGCTTCCGGAGAAAATATCGATGTAGTCGTAATTACAAAGGAGGCATTCAAAAGGCTGGATCCTGAAGAAGTAAAATCCAGAAGGGCTTCATTAAACTAATAATTTAACTGTTGGTTTTTTATTCCAATATACAAACTAACACCTTTTTCAAATATTATTTTTTCAACATCCAGATACTTTTTGATTTTTTGACAAAAAGGAAGATTCTTAATGCCTATTGAAGATGTGCTATTAGACCTCAAACATAAAATTGAGAAAAATCTACCCGCAGGAGTTACCATTACCGACGTTGAATTCGAAGGGCCTCAGCTTGTTCTATACACTGAAGAACCTCGTAAATTCGCAGACGACGGGAATATTATTCGCAACCTGGCAAAAGAACTCAGGACACGGATTGCCATGCGTCCTGATCCCAGGGTGCTTGCAACTCCTGAAGATTCTATTTCTATAATTGAAGAAGTTGTTCCAAAAGAATCCGTAATCTCGAGCTACTATTTTGACCCCGATTCCGGAGAAGTGATCATTGAAGCCGAAAAGCCAGGGCTTGTAATAGGAAAGCATGGAGCAACCCTGAGAGAAATTACAAAACAGATCGGCTGGATTCCCAAAGTTGTCAGGACTCCTCCTATTAAGTCCCGTACAGTGAAAAATATCAGGGAGTTCATGAGGAACAACCTCAAAGAAAGAAAAGAAATCCTTAAAACCGTGGGGAGGAAAATTCACAGGGAGTGTACATCAAAAGACCAGTGGGTAAGGGTTACAGCCCTTGGGGGATGTAAAGAAGTAGGTCGAAGCTGTTTTTTGCTTTCTACTCCTGAATCCAGAATTCTGATTGACTGCGGAGTTAATGTGGGCTCTGACGAGAACATGACTCCTTTCCTCTATGTTCCTGAAGTTTTTCCATTAAACCAGATAGATGCCGTTATAGTTACTCATGCGCACCTGGATCATCAGGGACTTGTACCCCTGCTTTTCAAGTACGGGTATGAAGGGCCTGTCTACTGTACACCTCCCACAAGAGACCTCATGGTGCTACTCCAGCTCGACTACATTGACGTGGCAGCTAAGGAAGGGAAGAAGATCCCCTACGAATCAGGGATGGTAGCAAAGACCCTCAAACACACCATACCTCTCGACTATGAGGAAGTAACGGATATTGCCCCTGATATTAAACTGACTTTCCACAATGCAGGTCATATCCTGGGCTCGGCGATTTCTCACTTCCATATAGGAGACGGGCTCCATAACGTAGTCTTTACAGGAGACTACAAATATGAGAAAACCAGGCTTTTTGATCCTGCAGTCAACAAGTTCCCCAGGGTTGAGACAGTTATCAGTGAAGCTACCTATGGGAATTCTAATGCCTTCCAGCCTGCACTTAAGGATGCTGAAAAGCATCTGCAGATGGTGGTAAAGAATACTGTTGAGCGCGGAGGAATTGCACTAATCCCTGCTTTTGCTGTGGGCAGAAGCCAGGAAGTTATGATCGTGCTCGAAGAGTCCATAAGAAAAGGGCTTATCCCTGAAGTCCCTGTCTACCTTGACGGAATGATCTGGGAAGCTACTGCAATCCACGCAACTCATCCCGAGTATCTTAACAATGATTTAAGGAAACTGATCTTCCAGAAAGGCCAGAACCCCTTCCTTTCAGAATGTTTCAAACCAGTTGACTCCCATGATGCACGCCAGAAGATACTTCAGAACCCACATCCCTGTGTGATTCTTTCAACTTCGGGCATGATGAACGGAGGGCCTATTATGGACTATTTCAGGACTTTTGCCGGAGATCCCCGCAATACTCTTGTATTTGTAGGTTACCAGGCTGACGGGACTGTTGGGCGCAGGATCCAGAAGGGATGGAAAGAAATCCCCATGACAGGAAAGAGCGGAAACACCGAAATTCTGAAAATGAACATGGAAGTGCAAGTTGTAGATGGCTTCTCAGGCCACTCTGACAGGAGGCAACTTATGGAGTATGTCAAGAGAATGCAGCCCCGTCCGGAAAGAGTATTCACCGAACACGGAGACGAGAAAGCCTGTGTGGACCTGGCAAGTTCTATTTACAAGAAACTTAAGATTGAGACACGTGCTCTTACAAACCTCGAAACTGTAAGGCTACTGTGACCCCTCAGGGGCCACAATCTTTTTTAAGAAATATTTTTTGCAATGATAAGAAGATGGTTGATAAATTAACAGTAAAATAAGACTTTTACAGGACTTTTATATTGCCTTTAAACGGTGTTTATGTACCTTTAGAGGAATTTTATATTACCTGTGACCCGGAGCAAATTCAAGGCTGAGAAGATGTTCCATCAACTTTCTATGGTCTCCCACCACAAGATCCGCTCTATCGAGCTCTGAAGGCTCTACATACGTGGGAACGCCTATACAGTAAATATCAGCCTTTTTTGCCGCTTCCACGCCCAGGACGGCGTTCTCGATCACGAGACATTCTTTTTTCCCGACCTTAAGAAGCTCAACTGCCTTCAGGAAAGGAGCCGGATGTGGCTTCGAGTTAAGAACATCATCCCCTGTGACTACAGTATCGAATACGTCGGGAAAAAGCTGGTCAAGAATCCCGTTAACGATAAAGCGGTCCGAACCTGAGACTACTGAAAGAAGAAAACGTGATTTAAGCAGTTCGAGGCACTCCTTCATCCCATCGAAAGCCTTCAGTTCGAAAATCCGTTTAAACTCCTGCCTGTAGATTGCGGTGATGGTTTCAAAATCAAAATCTTCGGGCTCTTTTCGGGCTTTTCGGATCAGCAGGGGAAGGCCGTTCCTGGGGTTTGAACCCTCAATTGCATAGATATCCTCATCCCGGATTTCCATACCCACATCAAGAAAAGCCTTTTTCCAGGCTGCTGCATGGAAGGGCATGGAGTCTACGAGAACTCCATCCATATCAAAAATTAATGCTTTTAACACGCTTCTGGCTCCTGAACCGAAAGAAACTGAAATTATTTCGAAATATTTGAAAAAGTTAACGAATAATTTACGACTCTTCCGGAGTGCAGTTTAAGTACAGAGTTAAGGTAAGGTAATTCAAAGTAAAAACGATTTTGCAGTCTTAAAGCTTTCCCGGCATTCTCTTTGAAACAGTTAAATAATTAGCATTCAGTTAAACAGGTAAAAATTATTATAAGTAAATATTAAAAAGATTTTAAATATCCGTATTTTTCCTGTATAAAAAGAAACAGATTATTCAGAACTTACAAACTGAATAAACTAATTAAAAGATTTTGAGTGATAATCTGAGTAGATGATTAAAAAAACTTAAAAGATTTAACTTAAATTTATATAAACACTTATGTGTAGCTATCTCACACTACTGGAAAAAATAAGCAAGAGCCTTGAAATCTTAGAAAGATACCGAAAAAGTTTTTAAGATAAGAATTCTACTTAAAAGTAATAATATAAACAGTTTCATTAAATTGAAAATATCCCGGTTTGGGAGTCTCAAAGAAAAAGTAGCATAGAGGCTACATATCCAATAATTTGAGGAAAGCAAACCAGCAAAATAGCGGGCAAGAAAGAAAATAAAAACTGCCCTGACATGCATAATCATGAAAGCTTTCCTGACAAACAAGACCCCATAAAAAACTTCAGATATTAGTATATAAATATTATGAAAGTTCTCTGCTTTTCCGCCCTGAGTGTTCAGGGATAAGGGCAGAAAAAAGTAAAATATATGAAATTTATGGGTGATATATTTAAACTTCATATACAATTTTAAAAAACTGTTTAAATATGTCCGAAATGTTTAAGATTAGTAGAATACCAACGTATTAAAGATAACGGATGAAAATCTTTTACCGGGTTTTTACAGGTTATCCCCAATTTAACTTGAATATAAATAGAAATTTGCCCCCCGATATAGAGGGTGGGGAGTCAAAGGAAAAAATAAAAATAGTGCAATAAACGAAATCCACCGAGGGGATAAATTGCAATCTATAGTACAGGAAGCAATGAAATTCAGCGAAAAAGAGAAGGAATACCGAAAAAATTCCTCTTCCGATGAAGACATTGAAGAATTCGGGCAGCCGAGAATTATGATTGTCGGATGCGGGGGCGCAGGAAACAATACTGTAAACCGGCTCTACAACATAGGAATCGAGGGCGCAGAAACAGTTTGCATTAACACCGACAAACAGCACCTTGACAATGTAAGGGCTGACAAGAAAATCCTTGTAGGAAAAACCCTTACAAGAGGCCTGGGAGCAGGTGGCTATCCTGAAACAGGAAAAAAGGCCGCAGAACTTGCAAGAGGCACTCTTGAAGAAGTTTTAAAGGATGTTGACCTTGTTTTCATTACAGCAGGCCTCGGAGGAGGCACGGGAACAGGAGTTGCACCCGTAGTCGCCGAAGTTGCAAAAGAACAGGGAGCAATCGTCGTAGGTATGGTTTCTAGCCCTTTCAGGGTCGAAAGAGCCCGCATATTCAAAGCGGAAGAAGGGCTTGAAGAGCTGCGCAGGGCAGCAGACACAGTAATTGTCCTTGACAATAACAGGTTGCTTAACTACGTACCTAACCTTCCGATTGACCAGGCTTTCTCAGTAATGGACCAGTTAATCGCCGAGACCGTGAAAGGAATAACTGAAACCATCACAGTGCCCTCTCTGATCAACCTTGACTACGCCGATATCAGGACCATTATGAGCTGCGGTGGAGTTGCCGTAATGCTTGTTGGGGAATCCAAGAACCAGGACAAGAGCACGGAAGTCGTGAGGACTGCCCTGAACCACCCCTTGCTTGATGTTGATTATAAAGGTGCAACCGGAAGTCTTGTCCATGTAACAGGCGGGCCTGACCTTAGCCTGAAGGAAGCCGAGGAAATAGCCTCCATGCTTACCTATGAACTTTCCGCAAGTGCCAATGTAATTTGGGGCGCAAGGATCAGGGACGACTATGAAGGTAAAGTCCGGGTAATGGCAATCATGACAGGTGTCCAGTCTGCCCAGATCCTGGGCCCTCAGGCGGGAGCTGGAATCCTGGAGTCCAGAGCCGAGGCTGAGCCTATCCAGGAAAAGAGATTCGGGAGAATACCACCTGCGGACAGGAGAAGAGAGACTGCAGGACCACTCCGAAAAAAACACGAAGAATCGATTATTGATTTCATTAATTAAACCAGACTCAGACAAAGCCCGGACCCGAGGATCTCCGGGCTCCCCTCAGGTTATTCTCCGGATTTTTCCGGAGAACAATCCGGGACTTATAGGAGGACGCTCCCTCAAGGCAGGAAGCTCGGGTTTTTCCTGAACAGACACTCATTTTTTGAAGTGGTTATCGAACAGATACTCTTTTTTATTAGCGATTCTATCTAAAAAACATGGAGATTTTGATTGCAACAGGGCGGCTTGCGGAAAATACCGTGAGAAAAGCAGCTGGAGAAAAAGCAGACGTCCTTGTAGCAGATACTGATATTGCCGCTTTTATTACCCCGAAAAAGCTAATTAGAGCTTATCAGGAGGCAGGGTTTTCAAAAAAGTATGACCTTATTCTGCTTCCCGGGCTTGTAGCAGGGGACTTCTCAAAGGCATCGGATGAACTGGGCTGCAGAATTCGGCTGGGTTCAAAGCACGCTTATGACCTCAGCTTCGTACTCCATTTTGTAGAGGAGGTCGAGTTTTCCGAAAAAGTTCCGGCATGTGAGCTTCTCGCAGATGTGCGAAAGGAGATGGCTCTTGAGCTTGTCAGGAAAACCGAAGAAGAAGCCATTTCCTCTGTTAACCTCAGAGAAATAAAGCTTGGAGGGAATGCCCGAATGAAAGTCATGGGAGAGATTGTAGGGGCAGCGGAAATGGACCCTGCGGACCTGGAGATAAAAATCGAAGCTTTTATCGCCCGTGGAGCAGATATTATCGACCTCGGAGCTACACTTAACACCCTACCAGGACAGGTCCGGAGAACAGTAACCCTTGCAAAAGCCCTCACATGCACCCCCATAAGTATCGATACACTTGACCCTGAGATGATAAAAGAAGGAATAGAAGCGGGAGCAGACCTTGTTCTGAGCCTTAACGGCACGAACATGGAAACTGCAGGTCCGGCGGTTGCAGAAGCAGGCGTTGCAGCAGTTGTAATTCCTGATGAAGGAAACAGCCTGGAAAGCCTGAGAAGAAATATTGAAGCTGCCCGCAGGCTCGGAATTGAAAAAATCATAGCTGACCCTGTCCTTGATCCTGTAGGCCATAATATAACCGAATCCATTGTGCGCTACCATGAATTTCACAGGATGTATCCTGAAGTTCCACTATTCTTCGGAGCTGGCAATGTAACGGAACTCATGGACGTGGACACAATAGGAGTGAATGCCACACTCTGCGGGATAGGAGCAGAAGCAGGGGCGAGTATCCTTTTTACCCCCGAATACAGTGATAAAGCCCTGGGCTCCATAAGAGAGCTGAAAAAAGCCTCTGAGATGATGCAGCTTTGCAGGATAAGAGAAAGCTCCCCGAAGGACCTTGGCATTGACCTTCTCTGCATAAAGGAAAAACGAAGGCGCCCTGACAGCCCCCTCCCTGAAAAAGTAATCATGGCCAGAGCTTCGAAGAACTGGCGTGTAGACCCTGCAGGCCCCATTCGCGTCCGGATTGTGCCGGACAAAATAAGCGGAAACGGCGGACTGATCGTAGCTGAACATGAAAAAGCCACTGTTGCAGGAGAGAATGCCAGGGAAGTTATGGACACGCTACTTGAACTTGATCTGGTCTCGCGCCTGGACCATGCTGCATACCTCGGAAGAGAACTGGAAAAAGCCGAACTTGCCCTGCGCTTTAACCGGAGTTATGCCCAGGATGATGTTTTCTGAACACACCGGAAAGCAGGTGACACGGAGATGTGAGAAAATGAAACTCGAAAATGAAGATAAGCAATCAATCTTTGAGATAGTGGCATCCCGCTATTTCACAACACAGGACTGGAAATGGGTAAACCTGAGGAAAGACCTCAATAAAATCATCAAATCCTACGATGAATTGAACGAACAGTATGCTTCTTACTCTTATGTGAGCAGGGACTGGTATGTGGAAAATATGGGGTCAAGGAACATTCATATGTGCAATACCTGGGACGAGCTTAAGAACCTGGTTGCTTTCCTCAATATCCACGGGAAGACGTTTAATTTCCTTGTGAATACGGGAAACAGGAAGTCCTTCTGTATTGTGAGTGACTCAAGAGACCTGAATGAAGCCCAGGCGCATGCAATCAAAGAAGTACAGAAACTGGGGTATAACACTTTTGTGTTCCTTGCTACAATCCCTGATGAGATCGAATTCCAGCTGCTTCAGGTAAGGGGAGTTAACTGAACTCCCCCTGCCGAAAAAACCGCTGCTTTAAAAACAGACATATTTTCCTTACATATCCTTCCTTACATATTCTTCCTTTACATAGGGTCTTTTTTTCTCTTATTTAGAAAGTGGGTTTACAAAATAAATTAAAATTTTAAAAAATAGCTGAATTCACATTCAGAGAAATTGTTTTTGATTAAAGGCAGAAAACTCTTCCGGAATACCGTATAAAACCGAAAGGTTTTTACTGTATTAATATCAAATAGGAAACTGTATTCCTTTTTGGCTATTCGATACATAAATAACCATCGTGTACGAACAGCCTGTAGTGTGTGAAAAAAATTGTGTGTAAATAATCTCGTGTGTGAATAACTTACGTAGTGTGAACAAGAGGCTTGCCTATGGGACAGAAAGGAATGAAGAGCTGATGCTATGCTATTTTTGTTCCTTGCATTTATCCCTGGTACGCAATAGAGCTTAAGCTGTGGATAATTAATTCATGAGCCATCAACCCTCATGAGCCATCAAACCGGAAAACTTGAGATCTGGAAGAAAGGGCACATTCTTCAGATAATCAAAAAAAGCAGTAAGAAACACAGGAAATAAACAACCTGCCATAGATTAAGCAAGAGAAATACTGGAAAGTAAGTAAAAGAAACACTGAAAGGAAGACCAGAGTAAACTAAGCTAAAATAAAAAAATAAAAAAAGAAGGGAAAAACTAAATCATATAAACAAGGGTGCAAACACAACAGCCACAATGCTCATGAGCTTAATGAGGATGTTGATTGCAGGACCTGCCGTATCCTTGAAAGGGTCACCTACAGTATCACCAGTTACACCTGCTTTGTGGGCATTAGAACCTTTTCCACCAAAGTTTCCGAGTTCAATGTATTTCTTTGCATTGTCCCACGAACCTCCTGCATTAGACATTGTGATTGCAAGCATGAAACCTGAAACAACAGAACCTGCAAGGAGTCCGCCAAGAGCACCGGGGCCAAGCACAAGCCCGACTAGAAGGGGTGCAACAACAGCAAGGATTCCGGGTGGAATCATCTCTTTAAGAGCAGAGTGTGTTGAGATTGCAATACATTTGGTGTAATCCGGATCAGCTGTGCCTTCCATCAAACCTACAATTTCTTTAAACTGTCTCCTCACTTCAACAACCACTTCACCTGCTGCATTTCCGACAGCCAGGATGGTCATTGATGAGAAGAGGTAAGGAAGCATTGCACCTATTGTAAGCCCGATGAAGACATTAGGATTCATAACATCAATAGCATCGAGACCGACTGCAATACCATATGAAGCGAAGAGGGCAAGTGCAGTAAGAGCTGCTGACCCGATTGCAAAACCTTTACCCATAGCTGCCGTAGTGTTTCCTACTGCATCAAGCGTATCGGTAATCTGGCGCACCTCTTTCTTCTGGTGGGACATCTCTGCAATACCTCCTGCGTTGTCAGCTACAGGGCCGTAAGCATCGACTGAGAGGGAGATCCCGAGCGTTGCAAGCATTCCGACAGCTGCAATAGCTATACCATAGAGACCAGCGAGCTGGAACGAAATATAGATTGCAATACTGATAATAATAACAGGCCAGAGAGTTGACTCCATTCCTTTTGCAAAACCTGTGATGATATTTGTAGCTGAGCCTGTCTGGCAGGAATGTGCAACACTGAGAGTCGGCTTTTTATCATATGATGTATAGTGCTCCGTTATCTGCCCGATGAGGAAACCTGCAACAAGCCCTGCAACGGTTGCAAAGAATACATTCAACCCGTACTCTCCAAGGAGCTGGCCTGTAACGAAATATGAAGCAATGACAGTAAGAACGATTGCAACAATCAGCCCCATATTAAATGCCATGTGGATTGCTGAAGATTCGGTCTTGTTTGTACGGACAAAAAAAGTACCGATAATAGATGCAAGAACTCCAACAGCTGAAATAATCAGTGGAACCAGAACAACATTCTGAACTGGAATGCCAGGGAAAGTCGTTGCTGCTGTTGACGCTGCAAGAAGCATTGTTGCAACAATTGAACCTACATATGATTCATAAAGGTCAGCTCCCATTCCGGCAATATCTCCGACGTTGTCTCCGACGTTGTCGGCAATTACAGCAGGGTTTCTCGGGTCGTCTTCCGGAATCCCGGCTTCGACCTTGCCTACAAGGTCGGCACCGACATCAGCAGCTTTTGTGAATATCCCGCCGCCTACACGCGCAAAGAGGGCGATAGATGAAGCTCCAAGTGAAAAACCTGCAACGATGTTTACGGTAGTGAGCAGGTCCAGGTCTGTAAAGGTACTTCCAAGAATTATAAATGCCATGGACAGTCCAAAGAGACCGAGGCCTACGACACTCATTCCCATTACGGTACCGGATGCAAATGAGACCTTAAAAGCCGGACCAATACCTCGAGTGGCAGCATGTGTGGTCCGCCCATTTGCAATAGTAGCCGTAAGCATCCCTGCATATCCAGCTGTTGCGGAAAGCACTGCACCGAGAACAAAACATGCTGCGGTGAGAACTCCGTTTGGCAGAATTAAC
Source organism: Methanosarcina sp. DH2 (assembly GCF_020804225.1). Taxonomy (GTDB): domain Archaea; phylum Halobacteriota; class Methanosarcinia; order Methanosarcinales; family Methanosarcinaceae; genus Methanosarcina. The sequence continues at coordinate 12,673 of NZ_WJBI01000026.1, read as the reverse complement.
GCAATTACGATTGCAAGGAAAACAACAAAAACAGCGATCGCACGGTATTGCCTATTAAGATAGACCATAGCTCCACCGTGAATTGACGCAGTAATTTTCTTAATAAGATCATTACCCTCGCCTTCATCTCGGACGTTTTTGTAGGATATACCTGCAAAAATCAGACCAATAAGGGCACATATTGGTGCAAGGTAGATTAACATATCCATAATTTCAACCATCCTACCGGAAAACACATCAAAAGCACTTTAAGATAGTAATCTTCCAAAGTACTTTTTGTGATAATAAATGAGTCTTTGTATATAAATTAATACTCGATTTTCCATTGAAAATCCGAAGGAACTGGGAATTTCAGCCCCTACACAACAAAAATTTATCATTGCGGACAGACACGTTGCTACAATCTTATATAAATCTACTCAACAGTTATATTCTGCCTGTTCCATAGACTAATATAGACTGGTACTTTGCCTTCTTTTTTTGTTATAGATTTGTTTTTTAGATAGCTCCTGTGATTTAAACGACTTTTGCTGGTTGAATGCTTGTATTATTCAGGCAATTCATCCTGATTAGACAGCTCTTACTGATACATGAGACCTTTAAAGGTTGAACGGCCCCTGCTCATGTCTGGTCCCTGCCCAATTCCCTCAAGGCAAAAAACCAGGGTTCCCCCTCTCAATGATGGAGGAATACGGCAACTTATTACCTTGCTAGTAGAATAAATAAATATCTAATGGTGAACAGAATGAAAAAAACAGTTTCTTCGTCCTCATTTCCATTCTTATCCACTATCTGTTTACAGAATCAGAGACAAAACTGAGAGCGTCGAAAGAAGTACCGGAAAGAACACGGGACAATAATCACAGGTATTTCCGGAGACTATATTGAGTAAACCCTTAATCTGACCCTCTTTTTGCCTTTAAATATACTCCATATACTGGAGATTCGAGTTCTGTTTATCACTATTTAGGAGAAAAAAATTGTCGTATTGTAAGGAGCAAATAAACCTTCCATAAGGCAAAATGGCACAAAAGTTTATATAAAAAATAACTATTTACGCTTTCGTCGAAAATGAGGCTTTGACAATTAAAGATTATACTTGAAAGTAATACTAAATTGATACGTAAAATCATGATAAATTTCAAAGAAATATATGTATGAATGTATTAAGGGAAATAATGAAAGGGAAATAATGAGAGGGAAATCGACGCTAAAGGATAGGAAGTCTTGAAGGGATTATAAAAATATGTTAATGTGAATGGGTATCAAAACCAAAGGATAGGAAATTTATGGAAGGTTTAATATTTATTGCTCCTTTAGCAGGCGTTATAAGTCTGGTATTCGCTGCTTTTTTCGCAAAAAGCATCCTGAAGGAAGATACCGGCAATGAGAAAATGCAGGAAATAGCCGGAGCGATTCAGGAAGGGGCCATGGCTTATCTAAATCGTCAGTACAAAACGATTGCAATGGTTTCAATCATTCTTTCGTTCCTGATTCTCGTTTTGCTTGATGATGGGCTGAAAATCGCCATCGGGTTCCTTGCAGGAGCCATAAGTTCGGCTGCTGCCGGTTATATAGGGATGAGCGTTTCAGTCAGGGCAAACGTCCGGACCGCTCATGCTGCATCAAGCGGGCTTGAGAAAGCCATGTCAGTTGCATTCCGCGGGGGGGCTGTGACAGGACTTGCAGTGGTAGGGCTTGCACTGCTCGGGACAAGTGGCTTTTACATCCTGTATGGGGATGTTGACCTGGTTGTAGGATTTGGTTTCGGAGCTAGCCTTATCAGCCTCTTTGCTAGGGTTGGCGGAGGGATCTTTACAAAAGCTGCTGATGTCGGTGCCGACCTTGTAGGTAAGATAGAAGCCGGAATTCCCGAAGATGACCCCAGGAACGCAGGAGTTATTGCTGACAATGTAGGTGACAATGTGGGAGACTGTGCAGGTATGGGGGCAGACCTCTTTGAGACATATGTGGTTACTTCTCTGGCTGCCATGCTCCTCGGTTCCCTCATTACCGGCACTTACGAAAATGCTATACTCTACCCGCTGATACTTGGTTCTGTCGCAATTTTTGCATCAATTATATCTGTCTTCTTTGTGAAAATAGGAAAAGAAGGGAAGATTATGCAGGCTCTCTACAAAGGTGTAGGTGGCTCTGCAATTATCAGTTTGATTGCTTTCTATTTCGTAACCGATTCCCTTATGGGAGATATAAGGCTTTTTTATGCTACTCTCGTAGGTATCATTATCACGGTGCTTATGGTGATGATTACGGAATATTATACTTCTACAAGCTACAGACCGGTAAAGACAATTGCATCCTCTTCAGAAACAGGGGCTGCAACCAATATTATTTCAGGATTATCAATAGGTTTTGAAAGCACGCTCGTACCTACCGTAATAATTGTGGTAGGCATACTCGCTTCATACTTTATTGTAGGGGGAGCTGCAGACGCAGGGATAGGGCTTTACGGAATTGCCATTGCAGCCGTTGCAATGCTCTCAACCACAGGCATGATAGTTGCTCTGGACTCTTACGGCCCCATTACAGACAATGCAGGAGGAATTGCCCAGATGGCAAATCTTCCGGCTCAGGTCAGAAAAGTTACGGATGCCCTTGATGCAGTGGGGAATACTACAAAGGCTGTTACCAAGGGATATGCTATAGGTTCGGCAGCTCTGGGTGCACTCGCCCTATTTGCACATTACCGCAGCAAGGTAAACCTTCAGGGGCAGTCCCTGAACCTCGATGATCCGGTGGTGCTCGCAGGGCTTCTTCTCGGAGCCCTCCTGCCTTTCGTGTTCAGTGCAGTTACAATGAGTGCAGTAGGAAAAGCTGCTTTTGAAGTCGTAAATGAAGTCCGCAGGCAGTTCAGAGAGATTCCTGGCATTATGGAAGGGACTGCAAAGCCGGAATACGGGCGCTGTGTTGACATCGTGACAAAAGCAGCCCTCCATGAGATGGCAATGCCCGGCTTCCTTGCAGTAATCGTACCTCTGCTTGTAGGGTTCATCCTTGGCCCGAAAGCGCTTGCAGGATTTCTCATCGGGCTTATTATAGTCGGGTTTATGCTCGCCCTCATGATGGATAATGGAGGAGGAGCCTGGGACAATGCAAAAAAACTGATTGAAGATGGAAATTACGGCGGAAGAGGCTCAGAAGCTCATAAAGCTGCAGTCGTCGGGGATACTGTAGGCGACCCTTTCAAAGACACTGCTGGACCTGCCCTTAACGCCCTGATTAAAGTTGTGAACATGGTGGCAATTCTCTTCTCATCCCTTATAATTCACAGCGGCCTATTTTAAGGAAAGAGAAGGATCTGGAATCCCTTAAACCGGGATTCATCCCCCAATTTCACATATTACTTTTTTATGATGTGTTATCATTTATATTATATTAATTAATATTTACCGGTTTTCAGTTCTGTTTTCTACATCTCTAGGGCTTGTCTGTGCTTTGAGGCTGTTATCATAGAATACTCAACTTTTATAGCATACTCAACTTTTACATAACTACTTAATTTCAATAAGTAGAATCCGGGATTAATTTTACTTTTATTCCATAAGTTTCCTGCAAAAATTATCAGTTTCATACAATTTTATGTTTATTATTTTATAGTCAAATAGTGACCCTCCAAGAATTTTACATTTATAAGTAATTTGCTTCTTACAAAACAGAATTAATTTGTTTTGGGATTAAAACATTCATAAGGCATTTTATAAAGAAACGAATAACGAAAAAAGGAAATAATAAGACTTTAATGAGTACGGAACAGAAAGATAAAAATAGAAAAGATAATAAGCAAGTAATTTCATTGTTCTTAAATAGGAAAAATTAATTGTAGTAAAATTCGCTGAAAGTTTAGACTTAATAGATAGTTCTTGACTAAAACAATCCGAGGGTTAGATTACCAGGTAAAGAGCCTTATTATAACCCCATATCACAATGCATGACAAGAAACAAATTACTGAATCACTGCAACATAGTAAAAACCGAAAAAGTCAGGAAGCCCCCGCTGAAAAATCCGCTGAAGCAACAGAAAAAATTTGATCTGGCATAAATAGACAAAAAAGGAAGAAATAGATAAAAAAATGCTGGATAATTAGAAGTAGTGTGAGCGGGTTGGGGAGTGGGGGGTCATATGGGGAGTGGGGGGTATGGTATGTGAAAAAAGTTTCCCGCTCACATTACTCACAATAACACCTATTCAAATTAATTATATAAATAGCTATGCATTTCATTCCAGTCTAATATAATATCAAAAATATCATGCCAGAACACTATTTTGAATTCTACGTTTTGCATATATATTTTGTGCCTGTCCAAGAGAAAAACCCGCAGGACATTCAAAAAGAGGTAACATACTCTAAGTAACAGGCTCTGAAAGAACACCACAATAAGAAACTTATACGAGATTGCGGGTTTTTAGTTTTATGAACCCTGACAGGCGTTTAATTTATGTTGCAGTTTTTGCAATTATGGGGCTCTCCAATGCTGTAATACCTATCCTTCCGGAACTTGCAGCCCATTACCACAGTACGTATGGGGAACTCGCATCAAGCCTGCTCTTTTCAGGGTACTTTCTGGGAGCCCTTGCAACAATGCTCCCGTTCGGGATTCTGGCTGATAGGTTCGGAAATCTCAGGTTCATAGGACTTGGTATTGTCCTTACAGTCATTTCAGGGCTGATTATCCTTTTCTCCGAAAACCTCTGGGCTCTTTTAATTGCCAGGTTTGTTGAAGGTTCTGCCTGCGGAGCTTTTTTTCCCGCAGCATTTTCTACACTTTCAAAGTGCAAAGACCCCGGACGCCGCATGGGAGAATTTACCTTTCTTTTCAATGCAGGACTGGCTGCAGGAGCTCTATTCTCAGGGCTACTGGCAGAAATATTCCTCAAAGGCGCTGTCCTTATTTTCACTTTTTTATCTCTTCTTTTGGTTATCCCTCTTCTTCCCAGCTATAAAGAGCTTATTAATCCAAAAGAAACAGGTGAGAAATCGGATTTGCTGTCAGGCCCGAGCTCTCATAAAAATTATTTTAAACATTCTTTCAGGGAAGTTGCAGGGCTCCTTAACCGCCACAATTCAGTGATATGGCTGAGTTCTTTCATCCTTAACGGAGCTGTCGGGGTTCTCATAGCCTACTATCCGGACTATAGTCTTGGAGTTTTAACAAAAGCCCAGCTTGGAAGCGCTATTGCAAGCCTCTATATCTGCGCCATGGTCACTTCTCTTCTGGTTGGGCGTTTTGTCGTAAAGGAAAAAACCGTAATCTGGATAGGATTGGTTTTTTCTGCCCTTGGGGCCTTTTTTGCTATCAATCACCCCTTCCTGGGCTTCTCAAGCCTTGGAGGCGGGTCAGGAATTGCAATGGTAGGTTTTGCCCTTGCTGTTGCAAGAATGGATGCAGACAGAGGTCTTGCCATGGGGCTCTTTAACACAACCATATATGCAGGACTTTCTCTGCTTCCGATTGCTGCAGGGCTCCTTACAGAGGTTCTGACTTTTGAGAAGTTATTTATCGCAAACGGATGTATTCTCGCAGGAACTCTTCTATTGAAAGACTGAAAAACAGGGCCCAGAGCAAATAAGAGTTGACAGAAGCAAGGATTCAAGTAAAAAAGATATCAAGTAAAAAGATAAAGACATCAGTAAAAAAAGAAAAAATTCATAATAAGGATCCTAAAGAATTCGGTCCCAGGAAAATCAGAAAATAGGAAGCCTGCTGAAAAATCAAATTGCGGAAAAAATCGATTGCAAAAATCAAATAACCGGTTACAGAAGACCGAATTACTGGCAAAAATATACAACCGAAAAACTCATGAACTCGAAAAAACTCATACTTTACTCTTCAGTCTTTGCTATTCAGGGTCTTTCCAATGCAGCAATCCCTGTCCTTCCTGAGCTTGCAGGAAAGGGAAACGCAAGCCCTGCCATCTCAAGCTTACTTTATTCCGGATATTTTATAGGAGCCCTGCTCACTCTGCTCCCTTTCGGAATCCTTGCGGACAGGACAGGAAACCTGAAAGTAGCAGGGCTGGGAATCACACTTACTGTTATTTCAGGACTTTTTATTTCCTTTTCCGATAACCTGTGGGTTCTTGGCATCTCACGCTTCGTAGAAGGCCTGGGCTGCGGGGCTTTTTTTCCTGCTGCTTTTTCCATACTTTCGGAATGGAAAGACCGCCAGCAAAGCCTTGGAGAATTTAATTTCCTGTTAAATGCCGGACTCGCTGCAGGAGTTTTTTTTTCAGGTATGCTTGCAGAACTGGGGATCAAGACTGCAATAAGCATCTTTACTTTACTTGCAGGCTTTTCTTTTGCCCTCTTTCTCCGGGAAGCCTGGAAACTGATATATTCGGATAACTCTGGCAGGAAAAAGGAAAAATCCGGCGCCTCAGATATTAGAGACTCTTCAGGAGAGAAACCTGAAAACCAGGTGACTTTCAAACCCGGCGAGTATCTGGAAAAATCCGGAAAAGCCTTTTTTGAAAGCGGCTTCTGGAAACTTTGGGGAATCTCAGTTCTCCTCTACGGAGCCACAGGCCTGTTGACTTCAAATTACGCGGACTACAGTGCAGGCTTCCTAACAAAACCGGAGCTGGGTCTTGCAATTTCTGCCTCATACGTGGCTGCAATGTTAAGCTCCCTTGCTGCAGGAAGGACCAGGGCGGATTATAAAAGCATAGTAAGAGCAGGAGTAATCCTTACAGCTGCAGGGATTCTGCTCTCTGTAAAAGCACCTCTGCTGGCATTCTTCCTTATCGGTGCAGGAGGAGGGGCTGCAGTTATAGGCCTCGTTGCTGCCGTATCCAGAATCAGCTCGAGTGGGGTTGCAATGGGGCTATTTAATACAGGAATTTATGCAGGTCTCGGGCTGATACCGGTTTTTGGAAGTTTATTTATAGAGCCTTTAGGCTATGAAACAGTATTTCTCGGAAGTTCTCTGGCGCTTCTTATAATACTTTTTATAAAAATTGAATAAAAACCTAATACGTTGAGCAGAAGCCAGGAGCAATGAATAAAAAACATACAGAGAGATTAAGTCTTCGGGAAAAATCGCATATGAGCCCCCACACAAGCTTTAAAAGGCTCAAAAACCCTATCCTATGAATAACCGCAACTTTTTGAAATCAGGTGATTAATTGAAAGTAAAGTCAAGAGTTCAGCTGAGGAAAAATGCAAAGATTAAGATGCTAAAAGATCTTGAGTCCGCCTTCGGTGAAGAGATGATAGAGCTGGAAAACAAGACTCTCGAAAAGGTTACCCTGGATGAATATTCCCTTATCCTTGTGGAAGGCAGGCCTCTTCTGTTTGAAATAGAGGGGCATCTTTTCCCTACGGTCCGCGGAGCTCTTGAGATGGGGCTGCAAAAACGTCTTGTTATCGTAGACAAAGGAGCAATTCGTTTTGTTTCAAACGGAGCGGACATTATGGCTCCCGGAATCGTGGAAGCTGACCATGAAATAAAAGAAGGGGACTTTGTGATTGTAGTAGAAGAAACTCACAGAAAACCTCTTGCAATAGGAAAAGCCCTTATGGAGGGGCAACAGATGGTTGATGCAGATTCGGGAAAAGCCATAAAGTCAATATCCCATGTAGGGGATAAAATCTGGAATTTTGAGTTATAAGAGTACTAAGAGTGCCTGTAGAGAGGTACTTTGTTCAGGAATGAATTGTTCTACAGTAAACGAAAAAACTTCTGAACAGAAGCTGGAAACCAGTGTGGCTTTATAATAGCAAAATTAATTAATATAGATTCCAATATAGGACAGTACTATCCAAATTTAAAAAAATACAAAAGGCGTGCATAAATGGCAAAACTCATAGACAAAATCCTTGGCGGCAGTGTAAAAAGTTCAACCAGTGCCGAAGATTACACTGAAATAGACCTCAGTAAATATGAAGAAGTCATGGAGGACGAGCCTGCAGAGACTTACGTAAAAATTGCAGAAGTATCAAGCATCAACCAGGTTTCCGCACTCAAGCAGGAAATTTACAACGGAAACATCCTTATGGTTGATATCTCAAACATCAGAGGCGATGACCTGCTAAGGGACAGGGTTTTAAAAGAGCTGAAAGATGTTGTTGTCGATGTCCATGGAGATATTGCAGGCGTCAAAGGAAACACTGTGATTGTAACTCCTACTGGCATTAAAATCGACAGATCAAAGATTATTGGTGGAAAATATTGAATCAGGATTATTTTAAGAATGAAAACTTTGAGACAAGGATCTCCTGCCCTCTGTGTCAGAGCGACCTTGTAATGAAGTGGCAGAGAGATAATATCCCCTACTTCGGTGAGATCATGTACATAACTGCAAGATGCGAGTGCACTTTCCGTTTTGCAGATACTATGATCCTCTCCAGTAAGGAGCCCATGCGCTACGAGCTGTCAGTAGAGAGCCAGGAAGACCTGAATGCAAGAGTCATCCGCTCAACTTCAGGAACAATTCGCATTCCGGAAATGGGGATTGCTGTAGAGCCCGGCACGGTTTCTGATTCGTATATAACGAACATCGAAGGTGTGCTGCAGAGGGTCCAGAATGTCCTTATGACCGCCAGCAAATGGGTGCAGGAGGATGAAGAGAAGTTCGCCCGCAGCCAGGAACTCCTGTGCATGCTCAATGAAGTGATGGAAAGCAAGAGAAAGATTACAGTCATTATTGAAGATCCACTCGGGAACAGCGCAATAATTTCAAAAAAGGCTGTTGCTACAAGCCTCTCAAAAGAAGAGGCTGAGAAGCTAAACACCGGCATGATAGTTTTCGATGTTGATAAATCCGAACTTGAACATGATACTTCGGATAACGTCCAACCCCTCGGAGGAGATTAATTCTTTTTTCCGATTTTTAGTAACAGCCCGGCCAGGATTTCTGGGGGTGGAGCCCCCATATAGTTATTTACTTTTATTTCAATAAAGGCAAGCACGTCAAGGGCTGCACATGTATTTTTTCTACTGAAACGGAGCAGCAGGAATATGCCGCTCAGGGTGCAAAACCGGAAAAGCCATGAGCAGAGCCTTCCGGATAGGTGACGGGTTGAAAAATACAATGTGCCTGCGGCTAAGGTCGTTACGCCGCCAGGAAGCCCAGTCCTTAGTTCTATTATATGAGATAGCGACATCCCATTATGCAACAATAATCTCGTAATACGTAACAGCACCTCATATATAACCTGGCATATAACCTGACAACATCCCGTTATAAGGTAATAGATGAAGTCACTATGCTGGATTAACTAGTTTCAGATAGGGTTATCATAAGAATTAACTGAAATCACAATAATACGGTGAAGGTATGGCAGAAAGCGAAAAAGAAGCAGCACTCCCTCCAAAAGAGGAATTCAGTGATTGGTATAATGAACTCCTGTGGATGGCAGAAATAATGGATGTCCGCTACCCTGTAAAGGGACTTTACGTCTGGTACCCCTTCGGTTTTGCCATAAGGAGGAATACCTACAATATCATAAGGGAAATTCTTGACAATAGCGGACACCAGGAAACTCTCTTCCCTCTGCTTATCCCCGAAAATGAGTTCATGAAAGAAGCCGAGCATATCAAAGGCTTTGAGAATGAGGTATACTGGGTTACCCATGGAGGAAAAGACCCTCTTGACATACCCCTTGCTCTCCGTCCCACAAGTGAGACTGCAATATATCCGATGTACAAAATGTGGGTCAGGTCTCATGCAGACTTTCCTCTCAAGCTCTATCAGATAGTCAACACCTTCCGGTATGAGACAAAACACACCCGCCCTCTGATAAGGCTCAGGGAGATCACTTCCTTTAAAGAAGCCCATACAGTGCACGCCACCTGGGAAGACGCAGAGGCTCAGGTAAAGGAAGCTGTTGGGCTATATACCGAGATATACCGCAGGCTGGGAGTCCCTGTGCTCCGCTCAAGGAGACCTGACTGGGATAAGTTCCCTGGCGCAGACTACACCGATGCTATTGATGCCGTGATGCCTGACGGGAAGACACTCCAGATAGGAACTGTCCACCACCTTGGCGACAACTTTGCAAAGACCTTCGATATCAAGTACGAGGCTCCTGACGGCGAACAGCGCTATGCTCACCAGACATGTTACGGGATTTCAGAAAGATGCATTGCAGCCACTATTTCCATCCACGGAGATGACAAAGGGCTTATCCTGCCTCCCGAAATAGCACCTGTACAGGCAGTCATTATCCCGATCATATTCAAGAAAGGGGCAGAAGAAGTGCTTGCAGCCTGCAGGGATGTCCAGGAGCGCCTGAAGAAAATAGGTATCAGGGTAGAGATCGATGCAAGTGACCTGCGTCCCGGAGCAAAGTATTACAAATGGGAGATGAAAGGCGTACCCCTCAGGATTGAAATCGGTCCCCGAGACCTGGAAAATAGTGTTGCGGTCACTGTCAGGAGAGATACAGGGGAAAAGGAACAGATCCCTCTTTCCGAGATCGAGACCGGAGTTCGCCTGAAATTTGAGGCAATCCAGAAAAGCCTTTATGAAAAAGCTGAGTCTGGACTCGAAAGCCGTATCTTTGACTGCACCGAACTTGATGAAGTAAAGGAAAAGATTCAGAAAGGAGTTGCAACAATCCCCTGGTGCGGCAAAAGAGAGTGCGGACTTGCAATGGAAGACCGGATAGGGGCAGGTATCCTTGGAATTCCCCTCACCCCCAGAGGAAAAGGAAAGGAAAAATGTCCTTCCTGCGGAGAAGAAACAGAGACCCGCGTTTACGTTGCAAGAACATACTGAGCCAGGCAAACATCATTTCTTAAATATTAGCAGGAAAATATGGGGCAGCTGCGCCTCATATTTCTGGTTTTTTCTTTTATACGATTTACCTTAAAGAATCCGGGTTTTCAAACATAAGGATAGATGCGTAAGATAATCATAAGGATAAATGCAGAGAGAAAATCCCTTCAGACGGTCATTTTCTATTTTTTTTCAAAAAAAAACTGGCAGCCCTTCCCGGGAAGGTTTATTTTCAGGGCATTAACCTCTACTAACTAACATATCATAAATGCCCGGCTTCAGTCAAAATAGATACATGAAATGTCCTTATACCTTTACACAACTGATCTTTACCATATGTTTCTTGAAGACTAATCAACTGGTTCTGGAATTTGGGCAAAATAAAGTAAAGTTAATTTGAGTATAATTAAAATATAATTGAGTGCCGATAAATATTAAATACTAAGTAGAAGAATTCTTCACTGGACTTCGAGGAAATTTACATCAATTTATCTCAATTTATGCATGGAACTCGCTTATCTATACGAAATCCATTCCGGAAAAAAGTTTGAGAATTATCCACAGACTTATCCGTGACTTATAGACTTATTTGCGATGTATAGACTTATCTGCGTTAATTTCATAGAGGAGATATGAATGGCCTGGATAGAACCGGAAGTAGTGAAAAAGCCTAAAAAACCGATGTTTTTGTGCATACTTTCCAGCACAAAAACAGCACATATACCCAAACTCTCAGCAGCAGGGAAAACAGCTGAACTTACGGACTATACGCCTGCAGGGGATGCGGAACTTATGGAAACAGGAAACATTATCAGTGTACCGGTGCTTCCCATGACTCCTCCTTATGACACCCCAACCCCTGCAATTATGACCCGTTCGGCGCTGAAGCTTACTGACGTTCCCTATCATTTCATAAATTCCGGCTTAATAGTAACGCCGGAGGTCCCGTGTATTGACCTTAAAGCAAGGCCCGGAGAGGATATCCGGAAGTCGATTGCAGTAAGAGATGTACAGGGCATTTACGAGCGAGCAAAATTCCTTGCCAAGAGGCTCAGAAACCAGGTAGATCAGGTAATTATCGGAGAAAGCATCCCCGGAGGCACAACAACGGCAATGGGAGTTTTAATGACGCTCGGATATAATGGAAATGTTAGCAGTAGCGCAGATGAAAATCCCCTTGAGCTTAAAAAACAGGTTGTTGAAGAAGGAATGAAAGCCTCAGGTCTTACATTTGGCTGCCTGAAAGACGACCCCATGAAAGCTATTGCCTGTATGGGAGATCCTATGATGCCTGCAGTCGTAGGCCTTGTTGCAGGCTTCCAGGGCACTGAAACCAGTGTTGTCCTTGCCGGTGGGACTCAGATGGCAGCAGTTTACGCCCTGATTAAACACCTGGGATTCAATACGGAAAAGCTCGCTATCGCAACCACACGCTATGTAGTGGAAGATAAATCCGCAAATTTCATTGAGCTGACCAGAACTCTTGGGGTACCTGTAGTGTACGTTGCAGACCCTGGTTTCGGCAAGTCAAGCCTTAAAGGGCTTCACAGGTATGAAAATGGCACTATAAAAGAAGGTGCAGGTGCAGGCGGAGCCATGTATCTTGCAGGCCTTTTCGGGATTACCCAGGACCAGTTCAGAGCCGAAGTGGAAAATGTCTGTAAACTTCTCAAAGCGGGACACTGAAGAAAGAAAACCAATTTTAAACCGCTTTTTTGCGGAAATTAATGTTTATTCAACAAATGAGTTGATTTTTCCTTTCTTTTTTCAAATAACAGACAAAAAAGTGAACTACTCCTCCCTGTCCAATCCGGCAAACCGGATCGTCTGAGGGAGGGGCTTCCTTGAGACTACTCAGCCTAAAAACAATATCTGAGCGATCCTCTTCCTTCATCCCCCTCTCTAATGAGAGCGAGTCCAGAGGCTCTACCC
>NZ_WJBI01000025.1 GCF_020804225.1 Methanosarcina sp. DH2 | reverse complement strand
AGACAGACACAAACCACAAAACCCTTATCATTCCAGGTCTTGCAGCCCGTCTGCAGGGTGACCTCGAAGATACGCTTGGTGCAAATGTAAAGGTTGGCCCAATGGACTCCGGCCGTATCCCAGGCTGGATCGAGAAGAACTGGCCCCCAAAACAATAATCGGAACGCAATTTGAATAGCAACTATTCAGGTAGCCCTATGAAGGCTACCCAATTTTTCCTCTTTTCAAGGAAAAATTAGATATAAAATGATTTTTTTTTCATTTGTGAAACGTGAAGTAATTCTTGCTTTATGTGCTTCAAACCCTGAAGTTATTGCCTACATTGTTATTCTTGAATCTTAAATTAAAGAACTCACTGAAAAGAACTCACTGAAAGGTTGATATCCTTAGGAATCTCGCTTAAATCAAAACAGTCGTAATAGCAGTCTCCTCCCTTCTACTGATTTTTTCAAAGAGAAACCTAATCCCAGGAGTCACCGTAAAAAGAGTGGCAAGAAACGTGGAGGTCAAGATGGTAATCCAGGGACAACTCTTGCACAGTCTCTAAACCCTGAAAAGCAAGGAAAACGTGGTAAGAATCCAAAAACCAAAGCAAGGAATATACTGGATAGCAAGGAATATACTGGATAGGTTTATAGAACACAAAGAAAAAATTCTGAGATTCTTGACAGATTTGAAAGTTCCATTTGAGAATAACCAGGCAGAAAGAGACATCAGGATGATGAAACTACAGCAGAAAATATCGGGAACTTTCAGAACTATACAAGGAGAGCAAACTTTCTGCAGGATGAGAGTTTACATTTCTACAATTAGAAAGAATGATTTGCCTGTTTAGAGAGTATTACAGCGGCGCTCAAGTGAGAGTTGCTAGCTATATCCTTAATAGTTACAAATTTCTTTCTTTAATAAGTTATAAAATCTCTCTTTCGCTTCTCTCTCAATCCATGGTTTATGCCCACATTTTTCCAGCAAAACGAACCTGAAATCATTCAAAACTCCTGACAGGGGTCCTCTTACTCCTTCGTAGGGGTGGGGGTCGTAATTTCCATGAATTGCAACTACGGGGCACGTGATTTTCGTTCCCAATTCCAGAAGCTTGCCGCTGCTCCTCAATTCGCTGGCTTCTTCCCACACGCCCTTGAAGATTTCGCAGTTGCATTCGAGCAGTTCTTCTTCATGTGGGAGAGGATCATAAGCATCTGCTTTCGACATCAACTTTCCAAAGCTGCACAGGGCTTCATCCCTGTTTTTAGCTGAGGAATCATTAAGGGTTTCTGTAAGGAAGAGGAAGTTTTCCCAATCTTCTTTTACGAGCCGGCTTACCCGTGTACTCATTATGCTTGCAGCGTACTTTTCTTCATAGGGGCCGCTTCCTATTAGGATTAGTTTTTTTACGAACTGAGGGTTGAGGGCTGTGAAAATAAAACTGAGCATTGCACCCCAGGAAAACCCTATCAGGGTTACAGGCAGAGCCCCATGCTCTTCCAAAATATCTCTTAGCTCATCTACCTGACCTTCAAGAGTTGCTTTAGTCTGGAAAGGTTCAAGGACTCCCCTACTGCTGGATAGTTCCCTGGCAACAGGGGCCATTTCACCGGGAGCACCGGGTCCGCCGTGGACAACGGCTGCAGTAAAGGGCGGGTTTCCGTATTTTCTCAGATTTTCCATGCTTATATAAGGTCTAAAGCTTCTTTGATTTAAAAGAAAATTGGTTTTCAAATCTATTTGTTTCCATATTTATTTGTTCTGATCTTTACTTTCGTAACCGTTATATAGGACTCGATTCCTTCGATAATCATTCTGGTTAGTTACACATGTAACTATTTACCCAATTAATAACCATCTAACAAAAACCACTAATGGTAAAAATTAAAAAAGGATCATGCTATGACTTTCCAACAAAAAACAAATAATTCCAATGAAAATTTAAAGCGAAATTTGAAAGGGACCTTGCCGCTGCTTGCCCTTCTAACCGCCTTTCCCGCGCTGTCAACAGATATGATCCTGCCTGCGGTTCCTTCTCTTGCCAAAATCTGGAATCAACCCCTATCCGTGATCAATCTAATTCTGGTCTGCTTTTTCGTTACCTATGGGTTTTTCCTTCTCTTCTACGGCCCTATTTCCGATAGGTTTGGCCGCCGTCGCCCTCTTCTTTTCGGGCTTGCAGTTTACATAGTGGCAAGCTTGCTCTGTGCCTTTGCGTCCAGTGCTCCTATACTGATAGGCTTGCGTATACTCCAAGCTGCAGGAGCTGCTGCCAGTTCATCTATCTCTATGGCTATGACCAAAGACATTTTCTCCGGACAGGAGAGGGAAAGGATTCTTGCCTACATAGCGGTTATAATGGCTCTTGCCCCTATGATTGCTCCCGTGATTGGCGGCTGGATCCTTGCAGATTTCTCCTGGCCCTGGATCTTCTTCATTCAGGCAGTCATGGGAGTAATAGGGATTCTCGGTGTACTCCGTTTTCCGGAGACGCTTCCTCGGGTATCAGATGTTCCTCTGTCCCGGATGATGCACACCTACGGCAGGCTGCTACTCAATCCTTCCTATATTGTTATGGTTCTTGTCATGTCAGCCAGCCTTTTCCCCCTGTACAGCTTCATTGCGGGCTCTTCTGATATCTACATTAACGGGTTTGGTATGACTGAGCAGAAATACAGCTACTTCTTTGCCTTCAACGCCATGGCCCTGATGGTCGGTTCTTTCTCCTGCCTACGGTTGACAAGAAGCATCAGTTCAAGGCATCTGATGACGGCTGGGTTTGCAGGAATCTTCCTGGGAGGAGTTTTTCTTCTTCTCACCGGACAGCACGGTCCCTGGAGCTTTGCGCTCCCGATGTTCCTGATCACATTTTCCCTGGGTCTGAGTCGCCCCCCGAGCAACAACCTTGTACTTGAACAGGTCGACCGGGATGCAGGCTCGGCTTCTTCCCTGCTGATTTTCAGTTACTTTACTCTCGGAGCTGTAGGAATGTGGTTTATCTCCCTTGAGTGGGCGGATAAGGTCCCTGTGCTCGGGGCAATTGCTCTAGGCTGCGGAGCTCTGGTTCTGGGCGCATGGGCTGTTTTGCAGCGAAAGGGTATAGGAGGAGCCGCTTGAATTTATTGGACCAGCCGTGCAAAAACTTCAGAATAGAACAGATTCCCCTGTACCGGATATCTGAATAAACAATTCCCAAACGAGCGGTGCTTTTCAGCTTCCCGGGGGATTCCCTGGAGAGTTGATAACTACCCTGGATTTTCCACAATAAATCTATACTCTTCCAGATTTGTTATCTGGAATTACATCGGGTATAGTGCGTCAATTTTTGAACAAAAAGTCCCAGATTCTAAAGCTGGGTGAGTATATTTACAGAACTATTTGTTGCACATGCGGTAAATGCAGTTGTAGTCAGGTTACATACAACCCTTACATTTGGAACAATCACCACAGATTGTTGCTTCCGTATAGTTGCCACCTGTGATTTTGAATGTACATTCAGAGACTCTGTAATCGGTTGCTCGCGTACCGTCATCAATGGCTACGGAATCCTCACCAAAGAGCAGTTTAATCGGCACTTTCTCATATTCTTCCATCAGGCCTGGTTTTAGCTTTGGAAAAATGACCTTCTTTTCGCCGTTACTTTTTCTGACCATAATGAGATCAAAAGTAGCAAGAGAAGTTAACCTGCCGGTTCTGTCAAAGCTCAGGGAGTTTTTATCCGCATCGATACCCAATGCATTAGCATCATATGCATTTATCGGACCAATTGGAGTCTCAACAGGGACTGGAACTGCCGGTTCTGCGGATTCTATGCCGCCATCTTCAAAAAGCTTAAATCCTGTTCTATCAGGATCTTTCCTGCAGGGGTGTCAATTGTGATTCTTTCGGTAGGCCATAGAATCAGGCTCCTGACTTTTCCATCCGGATAAAAGCGCAAACCGATTATCTTTGTACTGAAGTTGCCAAACGGAAATGTAAAATCATATTTCTGCGTTAGGGCACCTTCTTCTTCTTCCGACCAGAAACCGCTAATTTGCCCGTTTAAAGGGGACAAACTATTTATCGAACCATCTTCAAAAAAAGTTACCAGTTCAGCCGGGAATATTCCTATTGATGTGCTTATTTCAGTTTGCTGCTCTAAAGAAATGCTTTTAATTTTCCCGCTTTTATGGAAATACAAAACTTTTAATTGCTTACTTCTAACTCCAGGACTTCCATATTGCGGAACAAAATCGCCATATTTTGTGCTAATCAAATTGTAATCTTTAAGCTTACACTCCTTCAGTTCCCCATCATCATATGTGGTAAAGCTAGCTATCCCTTTGATCCCGCTTGTTTCAACAGTTAACATTGTATACCATTCCTGATTAAAAAATGAATATGGCTTCTTTGCTTTGCCAGATATAGCAAAGCCCTAATTTTTTGCGCGTCCAGCCCGATTTTCATCATAAATACAGCTTCAAAACTACATTGTTGCAGTATTTTTTTTGTTAAACACTTGCTCTAATATACCCCCATATTGAAGGAATACAGAATCCTATTTCCTATATAATGATATATATAAGTTTCTCTAAACCCCCTCTCAAGTACTCAGTGACAAGGGCATTTTCTAAAAGGTATTTTCTACCGTTCTTACTATGAAGGAAATTCCGAGCTTATGGATATGTGAGGAAGGCCCGGAAACAGGAACCGAACCCTGGAGCTGTTAAAATGTGCTTTTATCTATTGAATGGGAAGGGCAGATAATGATCCTGTGCTCGGGGCAATTGCTCTGGGTTGTGGTGCTCTGGTACTTGCAGTATGGTTTATCCTGCAGAAGAGGGAAATTGGGACCGCTTGAACACCGGACAAACGATAAAACTCTATTTCTATGTATACATACACAGATACATGGATACAAAGACAATTCCAATCCGGGATGATACATATGATCTGCTAAATAAAATGTAAAACGGGAGAAAGTTTCCAATCTGGATGTTTTAGTCTGCTGACCTACGCTTTTTCTCTAATAATAAAAGTTTTTCAAACAGGCTCCAAAAGAAATATAACCTATTTATTAAGTTAGTATGTTTAATATAATGTTGTGAAAAGCTCCGATTTATTAATCCTTTTTTAGTTACGATTTGAGATTTCATTCATAATACTGACAGAGTCTCCAGTTTAGTGATGCATTTCGCAGGGTTGAGACAGGGTTGAGAGTTTCATGAATAAGCAAAAAGCCATACTGATATTTTTATTGCTCCTTCCCCTTCTTTTTGTACTGTATTTTTTCGGCCCTTTTGCTATTTATATGTTTTTTGACAGTTCCTGGTACTATTCCGAGGAAGTTGATATCGGGTCTCTTGATTACAGTTCCGCACTTACGAAAGCGGAGAAAGCTGGTTATAAGGTAGAAGGTTCCTGGCCCTGGCCCGGAAACTTTCTGGGTTTTGATCCCGGAGATGTCCCGGAGGTACGGGAAAGCTTCGGAAGTGATGCCCTTGTGCAAAATATAAGGCTTAACTATAACGAGAACTCCGAGCTTATGGTCTTCACATGTGAAGAAGGACCTGAAGCAGGGACCGGAACCTGTGTGGCCATCTCGAATTTCAGTCACTCCGACCCCGATTCTCCCTTACAGCTATTGGAATTTCCAGATGACTCCTGGATGATTGATAAATTTGGGCTCCTCTTCGGGCTGGACGAAAAAGCTTCGTAAAATTATCTTGAGGCTCTGAAAAAAGCCGCACAAAACCATACATGGGACGCTGAAATACAGGTGAACGAATCTCCGGATTTCCCGGCTGTATATGCCTATCTTATGGAAAACAGTGATGATTCCAGTTACGAATCCGGTTTGGGTTTTAATGCATACCCTACAGAAGTCTTTTTAAAGAACGGGAAACGGTTGGGCTCCATAAAATACTTCATCCCACAGGCAAAGGCAGTGACTATTGATGAGGGAAACAGGTACATAGTTGAACTCGATGCCTCAGGAAAAGTCAGGCTTGAAATCGTAATGCATGCAGGAAGCAGTGGGGAATCGATACCTGAAGAGAAATACCGGGCGGTTTTCAGGGATATGTTTGAAGAACTGGGGCTTTCTCGTGCAGCGGTGGACAGCTTTGAATTTTTTCATAGCTCTTCACGGGTGTGGTGAAACAGGTCAACATTTAAACAATTTCTTTGCTTCCCGAATTACGCCTCGCCCGAATTGCGTCTCGCCCGAATTGTGCCTCGCCCGAATTGCGTCTCGCCCGAATTGCGTCTCGCCCGAATTGCGCCTCGGGAGTACGCGGTCCTTTTCGCTCCACTTCGTTTCGCTCAAGAGGACTAATTTATGGTTTTAAGTCACAAATACTCCTGACCCAAAAAACATTATTCGCTATACTGAACCATGTTTGTCACGCTCTACGAAGGAGAGCGGTCTTTTGAATAAAAAGAGGAAAAGAAGAGAAAAGAAAGTGAGCAAAGAGACAAAGGTTAAAAAGTAAAAGCTGTGAAAAAAGGCAATATTAGGAACTATTCTGTAGCTTAAATTTATTGCTTTTATTCCCGTGTTTCCAGAGTTTTTTGTCGCTTTACGAACCTAGCTCCCATCTCAAAGGCCTTCTGACAGTCCTGCGGGAAAACTTCTTTTCGTCTCTTTGCCTTCTCCTCGGGATCAAATCTATCGGCAACATACTTTGAATAATCATCGAACTGATAGGTATCGGTGCTGCATAGTGATTCGGAATATCCGAAGATTCTCTTTGCAAGATTTTCATTTAATTCAACAGTTTTCTTGAGCCCAAACATATCGAAGTATTCTTCATTTATCCCCATCGTGTAGATAAAACCAACAGGGATATTTTTCGGATAGAGCGAGGGTATGTCATTGGAGTAAACAAGATACGGAAATACATAGCGTTCCATGAACGACCTCATCTCGCCTGTAGAGTTTCCAAGATAAATGGGCGATCCAAGGATTACTGCATCGGCATCTTTTAACTTCTCCAGCACAGGTGTCAGTTCATCCTTTACCGCACATTTTCCATAGCTTTTTCCATCTTTTAGTTTACAGGCAAAGCAACTTATACATCCCTTGAAATTGAGATCATAAAGATGGATTATTTCAGTTTCCGCACCCTCTGAGGCTGCACCTTCAAGAGCTTTCTCAAGCAGGGTCGCTGTATTCCATTTCTTTCGAGGACTTCCGTTTATTGCTACTATTTTCATGATTTTACCCCCTGTTTTCAATTCCTCTTATTTTCAATTCCTCTTATTTTCAATTCCTCTTATTTTCAATTCCTCTTATTTTCAATCTCTCAGGATTTATTAGAATTAACTGTCATACTGCAATTTTCTTTATTATACTTCTTAAGGACATTTGATAAACAGGATTGACCGGGCAGTCTAAATCGGTTAATCAATATCATAATAAGTATTTTAAATCTATATCAATTATAAAAAAGGAATCCGGAACTATAAGTTCATATAATTATTACTTAAAGGGTATGATTTTCGTAAACAATCAGTTTTTTCCTGAACTTAATAAAAACAAGTAATTTTAAGCTAATTAAAGTAGGATTTTCCTGATATTTAAGTAAAAATAAATCAGGAGTGGGTAGTTACGGTTCTTGCAGGCGTAATCCCACCCTGTGCCTGTTGGTGTTTAAATGTTTTGTGCAGGCGCAAAACAATTTTCTGCATATGACATCACCGGCCTTGGCAGATCAAGGTCAAGTGCTTCTTTTAAGACTTCTTCAATGGTCTTTACAGGAACAAATTTAAGTTCGTTTCTGACTTCTTCAGGCACATCCTCAAGATCCCTTTCGTTTTCTTTTGGCAGGATCACCTTCTTTATACCTGCTCTGTGGGCTGCCAGAACTTTCTCTTTTATGCCGCCTACAGGCATTACCGCTCCACTCAAGGTGATCTCTCCTGTCATGGCAATCTTTGGGTCAACTGCTTTGCCAGTAATCAAAGATGTCAGAGCAGTGAAAAGGGTCACACCTGCTGACGGTCCGTCTTTCGGGGTTGCACCTGAGGGTACATGGATATGGATATCTCTTTTAATGAAGTCAAAGCTATCTGCAGTGTTTGCAAGCCTTGATCTGACCAGGCTCAAAGAGATCTGTGCAGATTCTTTCATTACATCCCCAAGTTGACCTGTGAGCGTAAGCTTTCCGCTTCCGGGCATAAACGTGCCTTCTATGAAGAGAATATCTCCTCCTACAGGGGTCCATGCAAGTCCGGTTACCACACCAGGTACGTTTTCTTCTCTGGCTTCCTCCTGCCTGATTACCTCTTTTCCGAGGACCTCTTTGAGCATGTCCGCTTTGACCACATAAGGAAGGTCAGTCTTTCCTGACACGATCTTTTCGGATATGAACCTTGCAGTCTTTGCAAGCTGCTTTTTAAGTCCGCGGACTCCTGCTTCACGCGTATATTTGTCGATGATTACCTTCAGGGCCTCATCTTCAATTTTGAGTTTGTCGGCATCAAGGCCGTGCTCTTCCAGTATAAAGGGCAGCAGGTGGTCTTTTGCAATTGCAAGCTTCTCGTTTTTGGTATAGCCCGAGATCTCAATTACTTCCATTCTGTCAAGAAGCGGCCAGGGGATACTTGCCATGGTATTGGCAGTAGCTATGAAAAACACTTCAGACAGGTCATACGGGACTTCCAGATAGTGGTCTGAGAAACTGTTGTTCTGCTCGGGGTCAAGGACTTCAAGAAGGGCGCTTGACGGATCTCCGGAGTAGGAAGCTGAAAGCTTATCGATTTCATCTAGAATGAAGACAGGGTTTTTCGTGCCTGCTTTTCTCATGCCCTGAATAATTCTTCCGGGCAGAGCCCCTACGTATGTCCTTCTGTGCCCTCTGATCTCTGCTTCATCCTTGACACCTCCAAAACTGACCCGGACATACTGCCTGCCAAGAGCTTCCGCAATACTTTTTCCGAGGCTTGTTTTCCCAGTGCCTGGAGGCCCTGTAAGGAGTAAAATTGAGCCCTGTTTCTCCTTTTTTAATTTCATTACGGCAAGATGCTGGATTATCCTTTCTTTAACCTTTTCAAGTCCGTTATGGTTGCTTTCAAGTACCTGGCGGGCTTCGGCAATATCGATGCTCTTTTTCTCTTCCGTTACCCACGGAAGGTCGAGCATGAGGTCCAGATAATTTCTGATAACAGAGCTTTCGGGATTATGGCTGCCTCCGGTTTCGAGTTTCTTCAACTCTGACAATGCCTTTTTTCGAACTTCATCAGGCATCTTTGAACTTTCTATTCTTTCCAGGTATCCTTTCTCACCTGAAGCAGCATCGTCACCACCGTTGAGCTCTTCCTGAATTATCTTCAGCTGCTCTCGCAGCATGGCTTCTCTGTTCGACTTGCTTATCTTATCGGTAACTTTTTTTGCCATTTCCATCTGGAGATTGACATTTTCTTTCTGTCTCATCAGGATTTCAAAAAATGTAAGATACCGTTCACGGACAGAAATAATTTCCAGCAGGTCCTGCTTTTCTGCAAGTTTTACCGGCATGAAGGGCATGACAAATCCCATTATCTGGTCAATGGAATCCATTTTCTCGATTGGTCGCGTAAACTGCTCAGCGCCCTGGAAGCGGCTGCTTATATCCTGAATTGCCTTTTTCATGTTCTCCATCATTTCTGTCCGGATATCTTCATCGAGGTCCTGGAGATCAAAAACAGGCTTATATGTGGCGTAGAACAATCCATCCTTCCGGTACAGAGATACTGCCTCTATCCTCTGGACAGCCCTCGCAATAACCAGATATCCGTCATCAGCAGGCTGCACATATGCGATTTTAAGCAGGTTGCCTGTTTTATACAGATCATCTTCTGATAAGTCCGAAGGTTTCGTACCGCTCTTTACTGTCAGCCCGACGGCATATACGGACTCGGCATTTTTCATCTCAGCTAACAGTATTTCTCCTGTGACTTTGTCAGCCAGGAATTTTGCCCTGCTTTTCGGGTAAACCACTATCTCAAAGAGCGGCATTACGAGGCTTTCTACGTTATTATCGGTTTGTTCTGAATACATTGTCAATCGTCTCAATATTATGAAGTCTTGTCTTGGTTGTCTCAGTAGTTTCGGTTATTGTCAGTTGTTTTTGTCGTTTCAGTTATATCGGTTATCGCGAATCATTAGTTTGAATTAACCTAACTATCTGGCAGGACAAAAAAATTATCTTACCTTTTCCAGAAGCTTGATCAGAGTCTCAATCTCTTTTTCATCCAGCGAATCTGCCATTTTTTCAATAACCCTCAACAAAGCGCTCTCTTCGGCACGGGCTAGTCTCTGCCCTTTTTCGGTCAGGCGAATATAAAAGATCCTGCCGTCCTCAGAGGACTTTTCTCTGTACACGTACTCCATTCTAACAAATCTGTTGACCATCTCTGTGATGGTGGGTTTTGAATTTCTGGTGATTTTCGCAAGCCTGCTGAACGTTACTTCCCCATGTTCATCAATGACTTTCAGATATCCGATCTGCTTCACAGTGATATCCGATACCCCGCACTCAGAGAAGATCTCACAAGAGCACTCGCTTTTGATTTTGATCAGGTTTTTAAAGACTATGAAC
Source organism: Methanosarcina sp. DH2 (assembly GCF_020804225.1). Classification (GTDB taxonomy): domain Archaea; phylum Halobacteriota; class Methanosarcinia; order Methanosarcinales; family Methanosarcinaceae; genus Methanosarcina. The sequence goes on along the minus strand of NZ_WJBI01000025.1, from coordinate 34,497 downwards.
AAATGCTCTTTTTTCGCCGTCATATCTAGATCAGGGTTGTTAGTTAGGGCTTGCCTAATTATATAGTTTGTGGTTGTGGCAAGTTTAGCCGGAATTGAAAAGGTTTGTAGTCTCTTAATTCATAGTCGCAACCAGAATGATAAATAGTAAAGTTGTAATGCCGCTTGATTCATTTTTACTGAATAATTATTTTCAGCGTGTGCAATCAATAAAGTAACCTTTTCAACAGGTTCGCTAATGAAAATTTATATCTAATTTATATCTCCTGCTTCTCATACTCTTAGCATGATGCCCTCTTTGTTGAATCCAAGGGAGATGCCTCTAATAGAAGGTATCCGAATTCCACTACATTTCTATACCGTGCTCAAGGAGCCCGTACTTCTCGCCGGTATGTCTCGTCCCGGAAAGTCCACACCATGGGAGAAAATTGGTGAAGCTGGATTTTCAAACATAGTCTGTCTTAGCGATCCAGAGGTTCATTACAATCCCTATCCTCTCAAAGTACTGTTCTCTGCAGAACTGGAGGATCTTTATTACGGTTATGATCCGGAAGATCCTGAAAGAGAGGAACGTCTTATCAGACAGGCAACTCATGTGATAAGAAGAAAAATGGATGAAGGAGAAGGTATTGTTGTCCATTGCATGGGAGGGATAGGCAGAACAGGAACAGTCCTCGGATGCGTACTCAGGGACATTGGTTTTTCGGCAGATGAGATACTGGATTATCTTGACGAAATAAATATGTTGAGAGGCTTTGGAGGGTGGCCGGAAACAGAATGGCAGGAGGAAATGGTAAGAAAATACTGACAAAACATTATAAATTCTTTTGGTAATCTTTTAAGTTAGCAGGAATTAGAAGGATGTTCTTCTTTTTTGTATCCTGTTCTTCAGTCAATTATATTCTTCAGTCAATTGTTATCTTTCCCATCAATTTGATAGATTTTGATAGAAATTGATTGGAATATATTTTTACAGATTATGATGTTGAGATTATAGTGAGCATCCGAAAGAGGAAGAATTAATTATTTCTGTCAACTCTCCTGAATATAAAAATAAACCCCTTTCCAGCCTTTCTTTTTTCAAGATAACCCAATTTTTCAAGCTGGAACAGATCACTTCTGGCTGTAGCGTACGCCACGCTGTAAGTAGTCACTATTTCTTTAATTGTGACGGGTTTCTCAGGCTCTTTTAAAAACTGCTTGAAGATTTCTGCCTGTCTTAAAGTCAGGTCCCCGGATTCGGTTATGATTTTCAGGGCTTGAAACTGTTCTTTTTGTTTTCTTTCCAGATATTCGAGGATGTCATCAAGGGCTTTTTTGATGCAGTCGAGGTTGTATTTGATAAAGTATGTGAGGTCTCCGGAATCATTCGCGGTTCTGTCGGATTCAGTGTAAAGGTAGGCATTTCTATACTGCTTTTTCGAGTTATTTATTACTCTTGAGACTGCCATGTACTCGAAAAGCCAGTAATCGTTTTTGAGTAGATACCAGTAGAAAAGAGCCCTTGCAGTCCGGCCATTGCCATCGTTGAATGGGTGAATGTATCCGACCAGGAAATGAATGATTATTCCTTTTATTACGGGATGAATGAAATATTCATCCTTGGTGCTGGCAAAATCACATAATTTATCAATTAATTTCGGAATTTCAGGGTATTCTACAGGCTTATGAAGTAATGTCCCGTCGTGTGAATAAACTGCAATCTCGTTATTTTCTCTGAAATTGCCTTCGTATTCGGATTTTTCAAGTGTTCCGGTTGTGATCATCCTGTGGATTTCAAGAATTTTATTTGGAGTAATGGTTTCATTTTTTAAAGCCACGATATGCTTCACTGTAGCGTAATTGTTTACAATCATTTTTTCGTCTTTATTTTTTGGCTTCCTGTCTTCCTGCAGCATCCTTTTTGCAACTTCCCTCGTAGTTGCTGCCCCTTCTATCTGGCTTGAAGCTATTGCTTCTTCCATCAGGGAACTGATAATGTACTTTCTTCTATTGTCCTGCAGGGCTTCAAGGCTGCTTATAAGATTTCCTGCTGCTGATTTGTCCAGAATATGGAGTTTTTCCTGAAATTCATCTATTAAAACATATTTGAAAACCCAGTCCCCAAATTCCAGGGTTTTTGCTTTTAACTCTCTGGATACTTTCATCAGATTCCATACAATAACAGGGTCTAGGGGAAGTTTCCTATGTTTTAACTCCTCCCAGTGCAGATACCTCTCATTGTATCTGTGAGCTAACTCTGCAATTTGGCGATCATGCAGAAACTTTCCAGCTTCTTCGAGGGCCTCTTTTGAAAATTCGGGGACTTCTGGGAGTTTCATATTATCATTTTCTATATCTTTCTATCAATTTGATTGATTTTGATAGATATTGATAGTTTATTTCCTATATTTCTTTCTATCAATTTGATACTTTTTGATAGATATTGATAGTTCTCAATTATATCTCTAGATATTAGCAGCATCAATTGATGACGTTTTTTATTCATTTTCTTCTTTTTTCTATCAATTTGATAAATTTTGATAGATATTGATAGATGTTTATAGCAAAATCTTAGTTTTACGGCCCGGCATCAACCAGTAAGAATATTTCAGAGAATAAACAAAAAATAGTGTTGGATTCTTTAGTCTCATCTTTAATCTCAGAAAGAGTTGATGTATTGCTGAGTAAGTTACTTTACTATACATTTATTTTTATCCTCTTCAGATTTCTCTTACTCCTCTTTATTCAGGCATTATAGGCATCATATATCTGCCAGATCCATATAATCAGCCATATTGAAATTCCAGTCCCGATAATGTGCATGGTCCCGGTGATCATAAGAGCTATCCAGATGCCCAGTGCCTTGAAAATATGTCCCTTTACAAGCTGGCCCAGACCTGGGATGAAAAAAGAAAATAGGGCTGGAACTCCATGTGTTCTTCTGCAATCCATAAGACTTACCTTTTTTTAAGAACTTACCTTTTTAACATCTAATAAGAGGAGAATATAAACAATTCGATCTTGATAAGTCTTTTTCCTTTATATTGACATCCTAACCTGTACTCAGTAGGCATGAATTATGAAGTTGAGATTTTTGATTGCATTTTCGAACACTTTTCGGGACATTAGGTTAATATGAATCAGTCCTAATATATTCTCAGTTATATGTGTTACGTTCTCAATCACAATTTAATAGTGATCAAGGGGTAGGTTTATGGGACAAAAGTTAGTTAAACGGCTCAGTTCTCTCGAACTATTATTGCTTTTTGCAATCTTTTCAGGGCGTGATGCTTCAGATAAAGTAAAGAAATCTTCTGGAAACACAGGTGAGAATAACATGTTTAAAGAGATTAATCTCGATGAGGTTACCACGGAATGGGATGATTCTTATCTTTTCAGCAGCAGAGGAGATGCCCTGGAAAAGCTTGGGGCATTGAAAAAGAGATCCGAGGAAATAAACCAGACTTTCCGTCCGGAGTTTGAGAACCTTCCCGGGTCGGTTTTACTGGATTATCTGGAAGCTGAAAAGGAGTTTTCAAGATCTGTTGACGTCCTCTATATTTACGCGTATACTCAGCTCAGTAAAAATGTGAATGACCAGTTTTTTAACTCTCTTCTTGCAGAATCTCAGGACCTGGTTACAGAACATAGAAAGGTCAGTGCATTTGCAACCGTAAAATTGACCTCGCTCAGTAAAGAGGAGTGGGATAGGCTCTTTTCCGAAGAGCCCGGACTTGAGGTATATCGGGCTTACCTTGAAGCAACCTATATGAGATTTATAGAGCATAGGCCAATGAATGAAGCCCAGGCTGTATATCTTGCAGATCTCGAAAATCAACGCATGAAACTGGAAACTGAGGCTCTTTCCGAAATCACCAATAAAGTCACAATGGCAGGAAACATAACTCTTGAGAGCGGGGAAGAGTTCCAGGTAAATTCTCAGTCCTACAATACTCTGCTCTCAACAGACCAGAGCCGGGAAAACAGGAAAAGATGTTATGACCAGAGGTTTTACCACCTGATAAACGAATCCGGTTCAATGGCTTCTCTCTATTCTAAAAAAGCCCGGCTTGACGACCTTGCTGCAAGTGAGCTGAACTACACGGATTCTTACGAATCCAGCCTGTATGGCCTTTATCTCACTAAAAACCAGGTTGACGACATGAATACGGTTTTTAAGGAAAGAAAAGATATATTTGAGGATTATAACGAGTTCAGAAGGAAAAAACTCGGGCTTGAAACTCTCAGTCCATACGACCTTCTGCTGCAGTTGACGGATCAATCCGGTAAAGATTACACCTACACAGATGCTTTGCAGGAGGTCCAGAAATCTTATTCCGGAATGGATTCCTGTTTCAACGAGATTTTTTTGAAAATGGTAACCGGAAATTTCATAGACGTATATCCTGATCCCGAACATGGAAAACAGCCAGGGGGATACTGTTACGGACTTTATGCCCTGAAGTCTCCAGCTCTGATCTTTATGAACTATAATGGCATTATCAGTGACCAGAAGACCCTCACTCATGAACTTGGACATGGAATTAATTTCTATTTAATGGGTAACTCAGTGGATTATCTCTACTGCGCAGGTCAGATTTACGAAATGGAGATCCCTTCCACTTTCAACGAAGAACTCTTCGTTGATTATGTGGTCGAAAATTCCGATAAAGAAACAGCAGTTGCAGTGCTTGCCCAGCATATAGGGGAATACCAGAACTATTTTACCCGTCAGCCTATGATTGCGGAATTCGAGTATAAAGCACACCAGCTCTGCGCTGAAAACGGGAATGTCAGCGGAACTGAGCTCAATGCCCTCTGGACAGACATCTCTAAAGAATACAGGAGCGAATCCATTGAATATTACAAAGAAGACTCTGCGGAATGGACCTATATTAACCACATTTACCTGACAAATAACTACTATACTTTCAACTACGCTATTTCAAAGGCAATAACTCTCGCCCTCTTCAAACAATATAAAGAAAAGCCAGAGGCCTTCAACAAAAATTACATTGCCTACCTCTCTGCAGGTTCGACAATGCCTCCTGAAGAAAAACTCAAAAAATACTTCGGGATCGAGATCAACAGGCAGCTCTTTGAGGACGCCGTGGATATCGTGAAGTTGAGGATTCAGGGATTGAATAAGCTAGAAAAAGAGATAAATGGAAATAAATCTGATTCTGCCGTATAAACCTTTATATGAACCCTTAATATCACTCAGGGTCTTTCCGGGATGATAGGCTCTGACTATTATTTTCTACCAATTTGATAAACACCGATGGTAAGTTCTTTTTAACCTGCTTTTTATGCATTATGGGTTTCTCATTGGATTTTTCAGGCATTATAAGCATCATAGATCTGCGCGACCCAGACAACCATTCCCATTAAAAACCCAATTCCGATTACGCTCATGAATGCACTGATTAGCAGGGCTGCCCAGACACCAAGTGCCTTGGACACTTGCTCCTTTACAAGCTGGCCCAGGCCGGGGATGAAAAAAGAGAATAGTGCTGGAACGCCGTGTGTTTTTTTATAACTCATAAATTTACCCTCCCTTATTTTAGAAAATATACTGACCAAATGTAATTACTAAAAATATTCATTGCTTTAATTAATTTTATAAGTATTAAATATTAGTGTAATAATCCTTTTAGTGAAATCCCTGACTCTTTTAGTAGTTGCCTGTCCAGGAAGTCCCATTTTAAATGTATTGCGAATTCGTATTTTCAGCTCTCAAACAGGTCCAGAATTTCTACTATTCATTTGAAATTCGTCCTGAAGTTATCGGTATTTTTGTAACCCAAATGGTATATGTAAATATGTGTAAATACCTAGCTCGTTCAGAAACACTTTTGTTATTTCTTCAAATTATATGCCATAATTAATATATATGATAATATTAAACCACAGCATATAATCTTTACTTTGGAGTAAAAAATGTATAATGTTTGAAAACCTGCATGCTGTGGAGTATCAGTTATGATGTCGAAAGGGATATCGAATATCTAAACCCAAATGTTAACGGAAAACCAAACTAACCCTAAAATCTTGATTGAATTTTATTCATAAAATTCTGATTGAATTTTATTCTTGAATAAAACTCTAAAGCAAATTCTCCTTTAACGATGAAATTGATTTTTTTCGGTATTGATTTTTTTCGTAATAACTGACTGCTTTGTGGTGATTTGCAGGCTGCCCGGAGTCTTTATATGGATAAACAGGACAGTAAAAAATCGGCATTGGATCACTTCAGATCTTTATGGAGTTCATTGCCAGAAATTATAAAATTAGTTGGTACCATCCTAGGTATAGCCCTCGCTCTTAAAGCCCTGTTTCCTGCAGCAGCTATGGGAATTAATTCTTTTGATGCAGGTCCTGAAGTTATTGAACCCGGAGAGCTTTCCGTTCTAAGCTGGGAAGTCTCGGGGGCAACGAATGTAACTATAGAGCCTGATCTCGGAGCCGTAAACTCGAGTGGATCACTTCCCGTATCTCCTTCTGAAACAACAATTTACAAACTGATAGCTTCAGATGAAGGGAAAGAAAAAGTAGCTACATGTACGGTTACGGTTGAAGAGGAGGATCTGCTTATCAGTTCTTTTGATGCAAGTCCAGACTCTATTCAGCCAGGAGAAAATTCTGTCTTGAGCTGGCACGTTGCCGGAGTTTCAAACGTCACTATAGAGCCCGGTATCGGAATTGTAGAGCCCGCAGGGACATTGAACGTATCACCCGCAGATACTACTTCATATGAGCTTACAGCCTCAAATGGCGATAAAGAAGATACGGCTTACTGCACGGTTACGGTTGAAGGAAGTCCTCTGCCTCCGAAAGATAACTTAACATCTGCAGAAGAGAACATTTTACCCTCTAATGAGAATCTATCAGGTCCGAAAGAGTATCTGCCTTCAGAGGATCTACCTTCAGAGGATCTACCTTCAGAGGATTTACCTTCAATTGTTTCTTTTAACGCAGATTCTGATGTCATTGCTAAAGGAGAGAGTTCCAATTTAACATGGAGTGTTTCCAAAGCTACGGAAATTGCCATAGAACCTGGGATAGGGACTGCAGGCCTGACCGGCAGCCAGCGTATATTCCCGGAAGAAACCACCACTTATACCCTGACAGCTACAAACAAAGAAGGAAGTGTTAGCGCTACCAAAGTCATATTCGTGGAAGAACCTTCTATGCTTACACCTTCTGTTCCTATCTCTACTCCGGAGCAGGTCTCACCAGCTAGCGGGGAAGTATTCGACACTTCTACTGCACAGGCTGTACTCAAATGGAAAGCTGTTTCGGGTGCGGCAAACTACACGGTAGAAATAGATTCATACGATTCAAGTACGGGTATGTGGCTTTCGGAAACTTCCGGATCCAGAGTAGTTTCCGGGATTTCCGGAACAAGCTACTCTTTTGAATTTCTGGAGGGCACAGGTCAGTACCGCTGGAGGATCTGGGCTATGAGTTCGGAAGGCAGGGAAAGCGACAAAAGTGGCTGGTGGAATTTCAGTCATCCGCTTAACCTCAGCCCAGAACCCGGAGATACGTCTTCCACATAACCTTTTGTTCCAGGTTTCTGGAAGGCTGCTAAGTTAATAACCGGAGAATTTCCGGCTAGTTTCTTTTTTAATATCTTTTTTACCGAGCATCAATCTTAATAGAATATGTAAAAGAAAGTGGATCGGATGTAAAAAGGATCGAATGTAAAAAGGATCAGATATAAAAAGGATCAGATGTAAAAAGGATTGGATGTAAAAAGGATTGGATGTAAAAAGGATTGGATGTAAAAAGAGTGATTACAAGTCTTGAAAAAGGTTTATATTCTCAGGGCTCAAAAACATTGGTAACCTTAGATAAACTTCTGTGAAACCGAATTTTCACAGGCTGTAGATTCTACAAAACGCAGATTCCAATAAATAAATTCTGACAAAAACCACATTCCACAAAAATTATGATCCGCAAAAAGCAAACCGAAAAACCTTATGAATGTGACCCTCCGGCTCCTTCAACAGTCTATATCAAAATTAAAAATATCCCTTACGAGACCTTCAAAAACAGGCTGAACCAGGGACTCATTACTACCGATATTGACCAGATCAGATATCGGCTCGAGAGGCACATCTACTGCTGCGGAGTCTGTTCTAAGTACGTGAATGAGTATTGTGTCATTACAAATAGAAAGGTTGAGTCAGGATGGATCTGCAAATCCTTCGTGCCAAAAGAGGAGTTCATATACCTTGATGCCAGGCCTGAGCAGAAAGATTCAGCAGGGTTCAGGTACCTCTCTGAAACCGGGCTTGAAAAGGACAGTGCCGAAGGTGGGGGGGAAGAAGGAAATCCGGAAAGTACAGGGATGAGAGGCTTTTATGAAGAAGGAGTGATTCTCTACAGACAGGGAAGGCTAAAGCTTGCACTTCAAGCTTTTGACCGCGTGCTTGAAGAAAATCCTCTTGATTTTGCAGCCCTGTTTCATAAAGGAAATTCCCTGCTGAAACTCAAACGCTATGAAGAAGCTCTCGAAATATTCGAAAGAGCCTTGAAAATTAGCCCTGATAATGCAGGGCTCTGGACTAACGTGGGTTTTGCTCTAACAAAGCTTGAACGCTTTCGGGACGCTCTTGAGGCTTTTGAGAAATCGATTCTCCTGAACCCTGTGCAGAAAAACGCATGGGAAGGCAAGGATGCAGTGCTCTCCCGGATACGTCTGTGTGAAGAGAAACTCAAGGAATCTGAAAAAGCCCTGGAAAGAGACCCTGATGACCAGGATGCCCTGTTTGAAAAAGGTAAACTCCATCTTAAGCTTGGTGAACAGGAAAAATCTGTGCAGGCTTTTAAAAGAGCCCTTGAGAAACAGCCTGAAAATGTCGAAGCCTGGCAGCTCAGGGGGAAAATTCTCTTTAAAACAGGTTCGGAAAAAGAAGCTCTGCACGCTTTTGAGAAGGCAACCCGTCTTAAGCCCGATTATCCCGACGCCTGGTATGAAAAGGGAAAGGTTTTCCTGAAGCTCGGAAACCTGAGAGGGGCAGAAAATGCTTTTAAAATTGCAGCCGATCTCTGGGATAGTAAAGGTTTCAAAACAAAAGCGGAAAGTGCCCGTGAAAAAGTTAAAAAGCTAGAATCCGGAAAAGCATAAGTTTTCTCTAGTATCACGCTCGACGAAGGAGAGTGGCTTTCCCGCGAAAAAGGATAAAGTAAAGCCAGCAAATAAAAATAATCTAAAAGATTTTCAGGGATACAATTAAAAGAAGAATTAAATTCTACAAAGAGACGTTTTCCTCTATCTCCTTTTTCTTGTTGGAAAGGGCCGCCAGACAAGCTGGCGTAAGCATTTTCTCATTTATTAATTGAAATGTGATTTCCAGGCCGATGTAAGTATTTTTCAGGCTGATGGCCTGGCTGCGGTTCTGTTTTGCTTCTGGAGTGAAATTAACCTGGTTCAGGACAGCCTGGTTCCCGAAGTTCACAGATAAGCATGAGTAACATAACGCCTCATCATTCTGTGGCTATTGAAATAATAGGCAACCATACCTATAGAGTTGTTAATCAGTTTAAACCATTCGTCCCTGCGGTCGTAATACATAGGGACTATAACGTAGTAGAGTTTGTTGTAAAGGTCGTCAAGCTCAGAGAGCCTTGCCTCTTCCACGGTAAGGTGTTCTTCGGGCTGAGGTCCTATGGACCAGCCAGTCACCCCTTCGATCCATCCTTCAATCCACCAGCCGTCAAGCACACTGAAGTTTACAACCCCGTTATGGGCAGCTTTCATGCCGCTTGTGCCAGAGGCTTCATAAGGGCGAACTGGGGTGTTCAGCCAGAGGTCGACTCCGGAAACCATCTTTGCAGCCAGGTCCATATCGTAATTCTCCAGAAAAACGATCTTGATTTCATTCCGGAGTGTTTCTATAGTTTTGAAAATATCCCTTATGAGCTGTTTTCCGGCTTCGTCATGCGGATGGGCTTTGCCTGCGAAGATAAGCTGAATCTTTCCCCTCCTGTTTACCTTTCTGAGCCTTTCAAGATCGGAGAGGATTAAAGTTGCTCGTTTATACGCTGTCATACGCCGTGCAAAACCTATGGTCAGGGTCTCATAGTCCATACCTGCCCCTGTTCTTCTGTTGACCTCATCTATAAGGGCTTTTTTTGCTTTCCTGCGAGCCTCCCATATTTCATCATCAGGGATTCCCCCTATCCTTACTAGGAGTTCGGGTTCATTTGCCCATCCAGGCAGATAACGGTCAAAAAGCTGCTTGAAAAAAGGGCAGGTCCATGTATAGGAGTGTACACCATTTGTTATTGCCTGGATCGAATACCCTGGAAAAAGTTCGTTTGAGACCCGGCTGTGCCGTTTTGTAACGCCATTGACATAGTCTGACAGGTTGAGAGCAAAAAGACTCGTATTAAAACGGTCTGATCCTCCATATTTTCTCAGGATTTCGATATCATTCTTATCACGGATCAGATCTTCAACAAGTCCATAATCGAACTTATCATGCCCTGCTTCTACCGGAGTATGGGTGGTAAAAATGCAAAGATCCTTTACTCTAAGACATTCTTTGCCATTACATTTTAAAAGCTCCAGAGCAAGGAGGCTTGAGTGTCCTTCATTCATATGGTATTTTCGGACCTTAAAGCCAAGTGCATTAAGCATGCGTACTCCCCCTATCCCGAGCACTATTTCCTGCTTGAGCCTGTAGGTATGGTCACCTCCATAAAGGAAATCTGTGATCCCGCGGTCTTCCCATGAGTTCCCCTCTACATTCGTATCGAGAAAAATGATAGGTACGCAGCCCCCGGTCAGGCTTTCGCAATTATAATGCCATGCCTGGACTTTAACCTCTCTGTCCTGAATTTTTACGCTGACTTCCTGCTGGAGTCTGATCATCAGATGTGAAGGGTCCCACTCTTCAGTTTGTTCTGTCTGGTTCCCGAAGATGTCAAGGCTCTGCCTGAAATATCCTTTATTACTGACAAGAGTTACTGCCACAAGCGGAACATTGAGATCTGCAGCCGAGCGGATTGTATCGCCTGCGAGCACTCCAAGCCCTCCTGCATATGTCGGGAGTTCATTGCGAAGCCCTATTTCCATGGAAAAATAAGCTATTTTTTGCCCTTTCAATACTCCTTGAAGACCATCTTCCATATTTGTAAATCCCCTTGCCTTTATCTTTTAACAGAGATACTTAAAATGCGTTTTGCTAATAATATTTGTAAAGATGTCTCCGGTGATATATTAACTCGACCTTTAAGATTGACTTGTTAATTCAAACAAGGCTTTAAATAAACCAAAAATAGTTTCTTGCTAACTGAGGTTTTTAGTTTCCTGGCATCTGAGATTACAAAATATATTCTCTGCTGCTTTTAAACCTGAAAACAACTGCAAACCAGACTAATGAATACGCTTTAATGTCAATTTAAATTTCGCATGTAAACTATTTAATTTATAAATGTTTTTAAGTATGATTTAAATAACAAATGTGAATATATTATTTAGGTCAATCTTATTCTGGTAGATATTTAATTAGTGGTGGACAATAAGTAGGTGGAAAGAAATGCCTGAAAATATTATATCTCGTCTCCCTGGAGATTCTGAAGAAAAAGAGGCAATTTCTTTTAGATCTCTAGAGTTGCTTAAAGATCGGGCAGTAAAAGATAAGGATTATACGGTTAGACGTGAAGCTCTTCTCATACTTGCGAAAAATTGTGGTGACAGTGAGGATATTTTTGAATTTATAAAAGAAAGAGCTGTCAGAGATAGCCATTACTCAGTCCGAAAGACTGTCCTTCAGGAACTGGCGAGATCATGGAAGGAAAGGCCCGAAATATTACACCTGGTCAGGGAAAGGGCTATTGAAGACATTAATTATGAGGTTCGGAGAGCTGCTGTAAAGGAACTTGCAGAGAACTGGAAGCATATGCCTGAAATTCTCGAGCTTCTAAGAGATTGGGCTGAGAACGCAAAAGATAGGTTTGTCCGAAGTACAGCTCTTCAGGAACTTTCCAGGTGCTGGGGTAAAAATTGCTGTAGTCTGGATTTTATAACACGTAGGGTTGTTGAGGAGAAAGATGGTTTTGTCAGGGCTGTTGCAATCCAGAGCGTTGCAAAATACTGGAGTAAGGAACCGGAGGTTCTTCAGTTGGTAAGAGATAAAGCCCTGAGTGACGAACATTACTCTGTAAGGAGTGAGGCTTTACAGGCACTGGCAGAGAAATGGCCCTGCAAAGGTGATATCCTCCCTTTAATAAAAGAAAGGGCAGTAAAGGATGATCATTATTCCGTAAGAGGGGCTGCTATTCAGGAACTTGCAAACGGCTGGCGGAACGACCCTGAAATCCTGGAATTTATCCGGGACAGGTGCATTCACGATGAAGATAATATGGTCCGGGGAACCGCAGTCACTCTGCTTACTTCCTTATGGCCTGAAGAGCCTGGAACTTTTGAATTGATCATGGAAAAAGCTGTTTCCGATGAACATTATTCAGTCAGGAAAAATTCAATGGAAGAGCTCGCAAAAGTCTGGCATGAAAAACCTGAGACACTTGGACTTGTAAGGGACAGATTGCTAAATGATGAAGATAATTTTGTAAGGATTACTGCAGTTCAGGAACTTGCAAAAATCTGGCATGCAGACCCTGGCACTCTTCCTCTGGTTAAGGAGATAGCTCTTAAAGAAAAAGATGAGTTTGTAAAAGATGCGGCTGTCCGGGAAATAATAGACGGCTGGCAAGGCGAAGCTATAACAGAATTCGTAAAAAAACTCGCTTAGAAACCCGCTTAGAAACCCGCTTAGAAACCCACTTAGAAGCCCGCTTAGAAACCCACTTAGAAGCCCGCTTAGAAACCCACTTAGAAACTCGCTTAGAAACTCGCTTAGAAACTCGCTTAGAAACTCGCTTAGAAACTCGCTTAGAAACTCGCTTAGAAACTCGCTTAATATCTCTCACCTGAATCCTCTAACTTCTGAAAGGAAATCTGAGTTGAGTTTGATTTATATATTTTTCCCTCGGTTTTTCCTTTTTTCTGCTAATTAATACGTTTAGACATTTCGTCTTTTAATCACTATTACGCCTTCCCATCGTGATATCTCTGAAGGTTCAAATCACAATCTTTTTAATTCATTGTGTGTTTCTATGTAGTTATAGCAAAAAGACTAAATATGCGAAAATTTCTCATAGCTTCCTGTAAAAGGTTTCTGTACGGAGAATAAGATGGCTAAAGCGGCTTCGAATTCGGCTAAAAACGGAAGTAATAACAGGCAAAAATCCTGTAAATATCTCAATGAGATAGCATTATGCAGTGCACTTGAGATGGCAAAAGAGCTTATCTCAGTAATAAATAAAGTTCCTGTAACTGTTTTCCTGTGGCGGCCAGAAAAGTACTGGCCTGCAGAGTTTGTCTCTGAGAACATAAAGCAGTTCGGATATACAGTAGAAGAATTCACGTCAGGAAAACTTCTCTATGGGAACATTGTGCATCCTGACGACCTGGAGAGGGTCGAAAGAGAACTCTCAAGAAGGATTGAAGAAGATTATGTTGACTTCTCCCAGGAATACCGGATACTTACAAAATCCGGGGAAGCCCGCTGGGTTGAGGAAAGAACCTTTATCGAAGCCGATGAGAATGGAGTCGTAAAATACCTTAAAGGCATAATTCTGGATATTACCGAAAGAAAAAGAAAAGAAAAACTGCTTTATATCCAGAGAGACCTTGGAATTGCGCTAAGCACCTCGAATTACCTGGAGGAAACCCTTGATAAGCTGCTTGATTCGTGCCTTCAGATTGATGAAATCAATGCCGGAGGCATCTATCTGGTTGACGACGAAACCGGGGATATGAATCTTGCTATCTATCGTGGTCTCTCTCCTACCTTTGTCGAGAACGCCTCCTATTATAGTGTAAATTCTCCAAACGCCAAGCTCGTTATGATAGGGCAGCCTGTCTATAAGCAGCACATAGACCTTCTTCTTACCTCAAGAGATGATATACTCAGGCAGGAAAACCTTAGAGCTACAGCAATAATCCCTGTACGATCCGGAAAGAAGGTTATTGCTGCCTTTTATCTTGCCTCACGGGTGGAGTATGAGCTTTCGGATAGTGTGCGTACGGTTATCGAAACTATTGCGACTCAGTTCGGGGTTTTCATCTCCCGGATCCGGCTTGAAGAAAAACTCAAAGAATGTGTGAAGAAGCGAAAGGCTTAATGCTTCTTCTATTTCGACTTAATGCTTCATTTATTTTGATTTCATCGCCCAGCTCTGGAAAGATCAATTCTTCCTTTTCCTGACAATTACCTGGAAAAAACGAGAATGCCGGTTTTTTCATCTGCCTATCTTTTCAGGGCCTTTTTCTTAAGTATGGATATCATTGCTTTCCAGGATTTTCCAGGATTTTTCCGGATTATGCGTAATCAAGGTTCATTACCTCTGATTTCCTATGGGATAAGATCAAAAGCCTATCTCGTTGATGAACCCTGCAGGAAATTTGCATACAAACGTATTTTATTTGCAAGTTTCGTAATTTATAAGTAAGATTTATAAATTTTGTCACTATAAATCGTATGGGAAAAAGACTGCAAATATCAGTAGATCATAATGGATTTTTTCCCTTCATAGCATTGATTGAAGAATACCTTGAAATAGTATCTGGAAAGGCTCGATGTAAAATGTCCGGATCTCCTTATGAGGTCTGACTGAAAGTTATAACATCTGGTGGGGGAATATGACAGAAGAGCTTAAAGATAAGATTCGTGAATACCTTGCAAATCACTATTACCTGAATCTGGCAACCGTAAGCCCTCAGGGAAGGCCAATGGCACATACAATGGCGTATGTTTCCGAAAACGAAATCATATACCTGGCAACCAATAAAAACACCCGAAAGGTTCAGAATATCATGCAAAACCCGAAGGTAGCATTTACTGTTGATGAAGATGATCCTGACTGGTTTGATATGCAGGCACTTCAGGTAGAAGGCAGGGCATCGATAGTTGCCGATGAGAAAGAGTTGCGGGAAGTCGGGGAGATCATGGCAGCCAAATTCCCTATTACTGCAGATATGCCGCCTGATCCGGATACTATCATGATAAAAATAGAACCCGAAATTGTCTATTATCTGGATTACAGTGTTGAGTTCGGGCACAGGGTAAGTGTAGACTTCTGAACAGACTATAGAATCCGGTAGATAATTAGACTCAAGGAAAAGCTTCACAGCTTTTCTTCTATTCAGAAGCCAATTTTTAAATTTTATTTTTATTTTTATTTTTATTTTTATTTTATTTTATTTTATTTTTATTTTTATTTTTCCGTTCTTTAGCCTTTAATTGCGTTTTTACTCTATAATATTAAAACTTAAAATGCCTGTGCTGGACAGGCACAAAATTAAAATAAAGAAGCGAAAAGAAATTAAGAAAAATTAAAAAGATAAAAATAAATTAAAAAAGATGAAAAAGAAAAGCTTTTAATTCTGCTTTTACAACCCGGAAGGAATCAGTACTTCATTGATTCCGTGGATTACACCGTTGCTTGCAATAATGTCAGGTTCGACAACAGTTGCGTTTCCGATTGTTACTTCATCATCTGTAATACCCACAGGGAGCTCGTCGGTTTGCACAGTAGTAAGCATCTGCCCGTCTTCAAGGTCCGATGCCATGTATTCTCCCTCCACTACATGGTAAGTCAGCACATCGTTCAGGGCCTGTTCGTCCGCACGGAGGTCATCAAGCGTACCTTCCGGAAGGGCGTCAAAGGCTTCATTGGTAGGGGCAAATACTGTGTATGTCCCTTCATTCAGGGTATCCTCAAGTCCTGCATCCCTGACGACTGAGGCAAACATAGTGTAGCCTGCAGCTTCTGCAGCATCAACAATTGTCTGGTTGTCCTCTGCACCACTTTCATTGTCGCCAATGCTTGGCTCTTCCTCACCCGGAATTATTCCTTCTTCTCCCCCAATCGAAGATTCTTCTTCCTGACCGGGTACCAGTCCTTCATCTGCATCTTCACCTGAAGGTTCTTCTGTCCCTTCTGTTAGAGCGACTTCTTCTACCGGAGTTACCCTTTCTTCGGTGTCAACCTCTTCCTGAGTATCTTCTGCACAGCCGGAAACGAAAAGCACTCCTGCTAAAAGTAACACTATAAGAATTCCAAGTTTCTTAATACTTCTTCCCCCATTATACAATTAAAAGATATACTTTATGATGTATTTTTCATATCACATTATATGCTCTTTTTATTTAACCTTATCTGTTTTTGGAAATAATAGTCTTTTTAAAAAAACATCTGTTAAAAAATAGTTTGTATTAAAAAAACTGCCGGATATTGCTAAATGATAAGTGCCAGATGGTTGCGTTTTTTATCTGACTGAAGGCTCTTCGGGAACTCTTTCGAGATAGTTTATGCTCTGCTCATCTGCAGATAATGTCTGCAGATCACTCATCTGGGCTGGCTTATCTGCCAGAGCATCTTTGATAGTTCTTATCAAGTTACTGATTAAGTCACACGAAGGACTTTTCTTTTTATATGAACAGCTTTCCTTGCTTCACCAGAAACTTTTTACCCGAAAATTAACTGGATAATCAACTGGAGAGACCTATCCGGCAGAAAGTTCGCTGTTTCCGTTGACTTCAGATTTTTATTGGCTTTCAGATAACCAGAAGCATAGTTAGGGAAAAATACAGCAACGGATAATAGTAGTTAGCCTGATCATTTGCCGGGTGCAGGATCACTACTCTCTGCGTTTTCTCAGGACTTCAAGCAGTTCCTCTGCATTGATGAGCATTATCCCTGTTGCAGCATTTGAAAGTTCTGCGGAGCAGTGGGCTTTTGCAAAAATCTGTGATTCTGAAAGCTCCTTCCAGAGAGGAGGCAGGAGATCTATTGAATCTGTCATTCCTCCCATAGGGTCAGAAGAAACATAAAATACTCTGTTAATACCTGCAGAAATTAGCCTTATCAGGCACATCGGACAGGACTCGAGGGATGTATAAAGTGTATAACCTTTCAGGGTTGTTATTTGAGGATTCTTTTCTTCAAAATAATTTAATGCTACCATTTCTGCATGCAGGTCACTTCGAAAAGATGGAGAATACACAAGGTTGTGCCCGAGAACAACAATTTTTCCTTCAGCATCGACAATTATACTTCCAACCCCATAATTCCCCGAATTTACGGATTTCAGTGCAAGCACATTTGTAAGCCATGCATAAGGGTCATCCGTGTGCTCAGGACGGAAATCGTACAATTGCAGCCAGTTTTTCCAGTTAATAACATTTTCGTTTTTGAAGCTATTTTTAGAACCGATTTTTCCCAGTATCTCTTCACCCAGACTTCTAATGTCTTTTATCATGAATTTTACCCCTGTTTTAGTTCAAATAATATTTAGTAAAGCTTTTTTAGCTCTAAAAGGTTATTAAAGTACACAAAGAACTCCCCTTGTACAGAATTCTAACGCTTAAATATATAAATTTATACTGCAAATCATCCTGATGGTGAAATATTATGGTAAAGTTAAATGAAGAAATGAAAACTGCTTTTTCAAAGGTAAAAATTTTCCCAGTTGCAACGGCTTCAAAAGAGGGAGTTCCTAATGTAGTGCCTATAGGCTTCTGCCAGCTCGTAGATGATGAGACTATCTGGATCGCAGACAACTTCATGGTTAAATCTCTGGCAAACCTGGAAGAAAATCCAAATGTCGCAATCTATGTCTGGGGTCCGGAAACAGGCGGATGTTTCCAGATAAAAGGAAAAGCTACAGTTATTGGTTCCGGTGAAAAATTCGACAAGATGAAAGCAATTGTGAATGCTGCAAAGCCAGGTCTTCCTGCAAAAACCCTCATAGAAGTCAACATAAGTGATGTCTTCCAGTGTGCTCCCGGTCCTGCAGCTGGAAAGAAACTCCTGTGACAGGAAATATACCTGAAATACAATAGTTCTATTAAAACATTCTTCACACCCGCACCCGGTAAATAAGTATTCAATGAAATTACAGGTGTAGCATCTGGAGAATGTGAGTAGTCTGGAGTGAGGAAATGGTTGAAAATAAGGGAAAGCCCCCTGTTTTTTGTGAAAAACTCTGTATTATCTGCAAGGGTGCAAGATCAGGCAATAGCGTCTGCAAATCTATCCAGAACCTTGAACTGAAGATATTCGGGAAAAAAGGCTGTATCTGGGGAGCGGCAAGGACAAAATATTACGGAGTTACTCCTGATAAAAAGATTCCTGAGAAATTAAAAAATAAGTAAATACAGAGATTTGTAATAGAAAGAAGGTTTGTAGAAGGATAAGTTGAGGAACGGCTGTAAATTAATATTATTATCCTTATCTCTTTTTAAGGATTCCTCTGCTATCTTCTCTTACTTAGCTGTTGCTTTTGCTAACTCCATATAATTTAACCTGCTTTAGCCTTGAAAACTTAAACGACAAATGTAAGCCTGAAGTATCTGTAATTTGAAATATGCCTGTATTAGGTATTATTGCCTTCAGAATGCTCTAATTGTCTTCAGAATACTCTAATTGCCTTCAGAATGCTCTAATTGCCTGCGGAATGCTCGAAGGAGCTTGTGCATGTGCTCTAAAGAGACTGTAAAATCAAGCAGCTATATTTGTGGAGAACAGGAACACTTTCTGGTTCCTTCACAAGCAGGTCCGGAAACTATATTCTGCGTATAGTCTCTCTGGATAAAGTTCAGATGCTTATCTAAGACGGATTTAGCCCTGATTTCAAAACTCTTACAAAGATTCTTGACCCTTTCCCAATTCTCGGAGAAATATGTGAGAGAATCGAATCGGAGGAAGGAAAAAGAATAGGAAAAAGAGTGAAAAAGAGTAAGTGTGATAGTAACCTATGTTCCGCATTTTTAGACGCATAAAGGTCCCCTAATGTTGAATTATGCGCTTAAAATATAAGCACATAATTTTTTGGACTGAATTTCAAAATTGGTATCAATTGAGATTATATATTTGTAATAATGCTTCTTTTGTCATCGGTTAACGAATTTTATGCACAACTTCGAATACTACATATAGCGATTTTCCAACAGAATTAGTTGATATGTTGCATAAAAAATAGCATTTTTTGGCGTTTTGCACCTTAACCGAATCCAAATGGAATCTACCTATCCTTAATATGTTTTTTCCATCCCATTCAGCCTTATACTGTAATTTTGTTACAAAGCTATTCCATGATGCACCATTAATTGATTGTGCTAGATGATGATTCTTAATCATACCATCAACGTCTAATGTTTCCATAGCTATTGCGTGGTTTTCGCAGATTAGTCTAAAAGAGAGTTTATTCTAGAAATCATTACGCTGATCAGTGATTTTTGCTGCAAGAAAAATGATTGATGGAATCTATGAAAAAAAATAGTGTTTAAAATTGATACCTCCTGTCTAAAAATGGTAAGGAAATGGACTTTAAGTTTTTGATACCGATTATTTAAGTTCATTCTCACTTTTTTTCTGAAATTGTTTAATTTTATAGAATGAGTCCGTTATATTTATATATAAATTTATTTAAGGTGTCTACTAACTTTTATATAGTTTCTCCTCTTTTAATATTAAATATATATAACCTTCAAGCTCCTCTTTATTTCTAAGCAGTCGGGGGTATCGTAATAGATATTAGCGAAAAAGTTCTTATAATCACCCTCTTAATTTTTGCAGTGCTTACAGCCTCATTTACATTTACACATAACATGCAGCTATCCAACTTTTTGGAGCTTGAACAGGTTGATACAACAGAGAATGTAGAACGAGTTCAAAACGCGGTTTCTGCCCGGCAGGGTTATATTAATTATGTTGTCCAGGACTGGGCTTGTTGGGATGATACCTATCAGTTTATCGAAGATGGGAACCAGCAGTACATTGATGTGGACCTTCAGAATGAGACACTTGCAGGGATTAGGATTAATGTAATGCTTTTTGTTAATGATTCCGGAGATCTGGTCTATGCAAAATCGGTGGATGTTAATTCTGCGGAAGAAAAGCCGGTTCCTCAAGGGCTTCTGAAAATGATCGAAGACGGAACTCTTCTTACAAAAGGAGAGGATGACTTAATAAGCGGTATTGTTTTGCTCGATGAAGGACCTATGCTTATTGCCTGCCATCCGATTCTTACAACAAAATACGAAGGACCTTCGAAGGGTACTCTCATTTTCGGGAGATTTTTTGATAACTTCCTGCTTGAATCCTTCAAAGACGTTACGCGTTCTTCCCTTTCTATGTATAGGACCGATCAGGAAATGCCTCCCGATTTTCAGAAAGAGTTTCGAAAATTTTCGGAAACTCCTGATAAGATTCTTGTGGAACCTCTCAGTAAAGATAGAGTAGCAGGTTATTTTGAATTGAGGGATATTTCGGGCCAGCCTGCCCTGATTGTTAGAGCAGATTTTCCCAGAGAACTCTATTTGCATGGTGAGAGGACCCTCAACTATATGTATTTGTTTTTGCTTTTTACCGGGCTATTGACAGGTATTGGAGTCAAGTTTGCTTTTGACAGGTTGTTTATCTCAAGGTTAGTAGAAATCGATGATTTCGTTACAAAAGTTCGGTCGGAAAAAGACCTTTCCAAACGTTTGTCCCTGAAAGACAATGATGAGCTCTATCGCCTGTCAAGGGAAATAAACGGGATGCTAAATGAAATCTATCTGGCAGAGCAGGAGTTAAAGGCCCAGGAACGCGAAAAGAAAGTCCTGCTTGATTCACTCAATGAACTTGTTGTTTTTGTGAACCCTGAAATGAGAATAATATGGGCAAACAAAGCTGCCCTGAAACACATGCAAGTGAGCCTTGAAAAGGCGGTCGGGATTTTTCTAAAAGCTACTCCGGACACCAGCAGCCCGTTAGTTGAGTACCCCCAGCTTGAGCAGGTCTTCATGACAGGTGAGAAAAAGTCAGGAGAGTTCACTTCAAAAGACGGGAGAATCTGGTTTTTCCAGGCAATTCCTGTGGCTGATGAAAATGGAAAGATTATAGGGGTCATGGAAACTTGCAGAGACATTACGGAAAGCAAGAAAGCCGAGCAGCTTCTCCATGAGAAACAGATTGCAGAGGTCGCAAACCGTACCAAGAGTGAGTTCCTTGCAAATATGAGCCATGAACTCAGGACTCCGCTTAACTCAATAATAGGCTTCTCAGACCTTTTGTATGAGAAGGTTTACGGGGAAATTAACGAAAAACAAATCAAGGCTGTAGGGAATATTTCAAGGAGCGGAAAGCACCTCCTAAATCTGATTAACGATATTCTCGACCTTTCTAAAGTAGAAGCCGGAAAACTGGAGCTCGATTATAAAGAATTTGAGCTTGCCGGTAAACTCAGTACAATAAAAAATCTGCTGTCTCCTATTGCAGACAGGAAAAGGATTGAGATTAAAATCGATGTGGATAAAAACCTTACCACAATCCGTGCTGACGAAGCTCGTTTTGTTCAGATCCTGTATAACTTGTTAGATAATGCTATAAAGTTCTCTCAGGAAAGTGGACTTGTGAAGGTAGAGGCAAAAAAGAAAGGAGACCTGGTAGAAATAATGGTTAAGGACAATGGAATCGGGATAAAAGCTGAAGACCAGCATAAACTCTTCAAGCCGTTCAGCCAGGTTGACCCGTTTTCTTCAAAAAAATTCCAGGGAACGGGGCTGGGACTTGCACTGGTTAAGCAAATTGTTAACCTTCACGGCGGCTCTGTCTGGTTCAGCAGCAAGATAGGGGAAGGAAGTACCTTTGCCTTTACAATTCCGATAAATGGAGATGAAAGAGACAGTGACAACAGCGAAGTAAAGTCACTTAACGGCACGGAAACGGTTGAAGATCCTGATTTGTAAAGGAAATTTAAAAAAGAATAGGGTAAGGAATCAACTGACTAAAAGTCGTTTGAATATATCGGCTTACCTAAGCCATAAGTTTTTCAGTCTCTTATTAAAATATGGGCTCCTCAATTTCCTGACAGAAATCAACACAGTAACCTGCCACTTTTATCCTATGTATTTCTACCTTACTTGCTTCTTTCTTATGTGCTTCTATATCATGCGTTTCTACTTTATACGCTTCCATATGGCCTTTCTGAAGGCTTAAAAGTTCTTCCAGAGTAAAAACAGCGTACTGACTTTTTCCTTTTCTGCATTTTCTTAACTGGTCATAATCAAAATAAAGGTCATCGTAGCTTACCACATGACTAAACCATTCAATCGGGATAGGAAGGCGGGACAAAAGGGGGATAGCAGATTTGAAATAGTTTCTACAAACTTTCTTTCTTGATAACTGACACCAATTGTCTATTGTAAAGTTTACCTTTCCATCTTCAACCGTAAAAACAACAGGGTAAATTTTACAGATTATAGGTTTAAAATCCCGACATTCACATACCTCAGTTTCTTTATTCAAGAAAGGACATAACTCTCCAAGCTTTAATACATGAATAAGAGTTCCGTCTTCCATTTTCAAAATATCCAGATACCTTAGTTTGAATTCGGAAACGCTCATACCCATTTTTTTTGCCATATATTCTTTTTCTCCAGGGAGCAAAGTTCCTATTTTATTGTGCTCGCAAGCTCCTCCACATTTCTTGCAGACATTGAAAGTATTCTGATTACTTCCACTAAACATTTTATGGAAGTTCTCGTACATATTCATGGATATTTTTTTAAATCTCAATCTAAAAACCTCGGCTATGTAAAACTGGGTATATTGCTTATATTTTTTTTAAGTTATATTTACATTTATGCCTCTAGAAGCTTTTTTTGTCAGCTTTAAATAATTATATAATAAGTCTGACTTACAAATAAAAATATTAAAAGCTTTATAGTTTTCAAAAGAGTAATTGGTATAAAAAATTTACCAGCCTAACCTGAATTTTTTATGATTTAATCTGAAAGTAGCAAAAACTGTTATACACAGGAGACATGTGGCTGTGCCCGGAGGGCCCTCAAAAAATTATTCTGGACAGCTCTACAGTAATTTACTACTTTTCTTCTCTGATTTTGCGTGCGTAGGTGTGCAATTTATAGATTTGGCACAGGCTCGAAAAACTAATGTTCTTACGGGTTCTGCCCTGTATCCTAATTTTTTATATAATATTATAATTCAATATTGGCTTTTGTCTATTTTCGAAAAACTCTGCAGTCAGGGCGGAAAGTTTTACTTAATTTATAATTTCGTTTAAATTTATGGGTCTATCAATCAGATCTGCAGGAATCTAATATGTATTTCTTCTTCTTGAAGTGTAAAAATGATTTTATGAATTTTTTTCCAAAACAACTTTACTCTCAAATCAGTACAGTTTTAGAATCAGTTTTCGTTATCAAAGGTTCCATTGACCTCTCAAAATATAAGATTTAGAGACTCGGTTTGAGTTCTGGGATCAGTTCAAAAAGTGTACTGATAATTCAACAAGAGTACCGATCTTGAGTATCTGCCTTAATTGCACAGGAATTTCTGCTCTACTTAGCAACCTTTATATATTTTTTCACTTCATTTTTATAACAAATATCTGCACTTTAGCTTTTGAATGGATTATGTTTTATGCTACACGGTTGCAAGTATGTGATTTCACTTCCGGCAGTTTGTTGGTGATGTGTATGGATGTTAGTAAAAAATTATTGGTAGTTACTTTCACAATGTTTGCTTTATTAACTGTTCTTTTAATAGTCGCATCCCATACCATCCTGTTATCCAGTTTTTCCAAGCTTGAGACCCGGGATACCCTCAAAAATACGGAGAAAATCGAACAGGCAATTGCCTGGGAGACGCTGTCTATTGACAGAACTGCAAGAGACTGGGCTTACTGGGATGATACATACGAATTCATGAATACCCTGAATCCTGAATATATAGAGTCCAACCTGGAAGACAACACTCTATATGACCTGGATCTCAATATTATGCTTTTTGTAAACAAATCTGGAGTCATGGTCTATCCCATGTCTGTAGACCTGATAAACAGGACAAATGTTCCGGTTCCTGCAGGGCTTCTGGAGAGGATTAACAGTGGGCTTCTCACGACTCATGGAAATGCGGATTATATGCAGGGAGTCATACTGCTTGAAGAAGGGCCGATGCTTATCGTTTGCCGTCCTATCCTTGTAAGTCTCGAAGAAGGTCCTTCTGCAGGGACTTTAATTCTTGGAAAGTATATTGACAGCTCTTACATCGCCTCTCTTGAAGAGCGTACACAGTCTTCCCTATCTCTCTATGCTTTAAACGAGGAAATGCCCCCGGACTTTCAGGATGCATTCAATAAAGCTTTCAGGGGAGAAGGGAATACTGTTAATATTCTTGGAGATGATAGGGTGGCCGGGTATTTCATACTGAAAGATACTACCGGGGAGCCCGTAGCCCTTATGAGAGCTGATTACCCGCGTGACCTCTACGCACAGGGCAAAAAGACTCTGACTTATATTTACGGTTTCCTGCTGCTCAGCGGGATAGTTATAGGAACCGCGACCAAGTTCAGCCTGGATCGTCTCCTTGTCTCAAGGCTAATTGCTATTGACAGTTTTCTTGAAAAAGTAAAAAGAGAGAAAGATATCTCAAAGCAGTTGGACGTCGATGGAGAAGATGAGATCCACAGGCTTTCAAAAGGTATCAATGAAATGCTTTCCAGCATCAGACTTGCTGAGCAGGAACTTAAGTCCAGGGAATATGAAAAAAAGTTTATTCTCGATTCCCTTGAAGAAATAGTGGTGCTCAGGGATCCTAACTTTAATATTCGCTGGGCGAACCGGGCTGCCCTCAAAAACAGGGATCTATTAACGGTTAAGGTTAAAGAGATGACTTCTGATTGCCACAAGGCTGCGGACAAAGAGATTATCCAGAAACCACGGTATCCACAGGCTTCCGGCTGGACTGATCAGGAGTTCACCTCTTCCGAGGGAAAGACATGGCTTCTCAGGTCAAAGCCTGTGTGTGACGAAACCGGAGATATCATTGCAATTCTGGAAACAGGTGTGGAAATTACGGAACGGAAGAACTATGAAATCGAGCTCTTCAGAGCAAAGCATGACGCAGAAGTCGCAAACCATACCAAGAGTGAATTCCTTGCAAACATGAGTCACGAACTCAGAACCCCACTAAACTCAATAATAGGCTTCTCCGACCTTCTGTATGAGAAAGTCTATGGAGAACTTAATGCAAGACAGCTCAAAGCTGTCGGGAATATTTCAAGCAGTGGAAAACACCTGCTGAACCTGATCAATGAGATCCTTGATCTCTCTAAGGTAGAAGCAGGGAGCTTTGAACTGCATTACAGCACTTTCTGGCTGGCTGAAGCATTTGCTGAAGTTCGGGATATGCTGTTTCCATTTGCCGCCAGCAAAGGAATAAATATAAAATTTGAGATTGAAACTAGCCTGCCCAGAGTGTCTGCAGACAGGGAGAGAATCATGCAGGTTCTCAGCAACCTGATGACAAATGCAATTAAATTTTCAAATGAAAATGGGTGTATAAGAGTTAAAGCAGCACAGAGAAATGACTATATAATGATAGCTGTCTCTGATGAAGGAATTGGCATTGCAGCAGCAGACCACGACAAACTTTTCAAGCCTTTCAGCCAGATAGACTCTTCCTCGTCTAAAAAATATCAGGGAACCGGGCTTGGTCTTGCCCTTGTAAAAGAAATCGTGCATCTCCACGGCGGAAGCGTCTGGTTTGAAAGTGAAGCCGGAAAAGGGAGTACCTTCGGTTTTTCGATCCCCTTTTCCGGCAGGAGTGAACGACTCTGAGCTCCTATTCTTCTTCATCCGAAGTATCCGGTTTGCTCAGATTCAATCCCAGTATTGAATTTTAAAATGAAATAAGGGTCGAAAATGTCACTTTCGACCCGATCATATTTTTTGATAGCTTTCCGGTTTTTTGATAGCTCTCCGGTTTTTTGTTCCAGGACACTGGAGCATTTCCAATCTTCGTTCCTGAATCTATGAAATACTCGTTATTATAGTAATACCAGATTTCCACTGCCGGATATATGTTACTACTATATTTCTCATAGTCAATCTCCGATGCATTCGCAGACATCAATTCTGAACTTTCGTCATCATAGTAAGGTCCGTCAGTAGGGTCAAGGGGGAACCATTCTCCATCCTCGTAAACCTCTACCCAGGCGTGTCCGCCGCTAACATCCCCGAAATCGACTTTTCCTATTGCAACCCGGACTGTGCTCTCATTGTATTCTTCTGAAGCTATCAAAAGGGAAGCCAGGCAATTTGCCTGTTCCTCACAGTCACTCGCAGGTTCGCCATATACCGGGTTGCTGGAATAATCAGGAGTTTCTTCCAGGAATTCGGTCGGAGTAAGCCACTTTTCTTCTGCATTATTCAAAGTCTCGTCTGATACCCAGGTCCAGGAGAGAGCTGCTTTATAAATCCCGTACTTATCATCAAGACAGTTTTCTTCGATGTAAGAGTTTACAGCCTCAGAGTCCGGGGTGACATACGTCTGGTAATTTGATGTTATGTTTTTTCGTTGTAGCGGCTGTTCTTCCATGAAATTATTCAATTCATCTCTGTCAGGAATTCCCCTCCTTACAGGCTCTTCTCTGGTAGGAGCAGGAAGCAACCGTTCTGGTCTTTCCCTCCTGAAAACGGGCTGGTTATTTTGCACTATAAGTTGTCTATTTTGCATCATATCTACTTCCCTGGCAGGCAGGCTGAACTCCAAATTCCAGTTTCCAACAGCATAAATTTTATTTTCAAAAATATCTATCAAATTTAGATACCGACTTTCCGAAATCCGGCTCTCGATGGATGAACAGTAAGAAGTAATACTGTCTGCAATGAGCTCACTGGAAGTGAAACTCCCGGAAATGGTCTCATAAATACTGGTTATGCAGCAGGTTTCCCGGGAAGTTCCGGAATTTCCTGCCTCCAGGCTTTCGCAGGCACAGACAGATACTGCCAGTATAAAAACAGCCAGCAAAATTATAGCAATTTTTTTCATTCTGTTACCTACCATCCTGCTTTTCTTTCTATTCAATTTTCTTATGTTGAATTTTTTCCTCTTTATTCATGTAAAGTTCATTTTTCATACTTCCGCAGGCTTCAGATTCCCACAGTCTTTCAGGTCTCTGCTTCGTAAAGATTCCGAAAACTCCTCATAATATCTGTACAATTCTTTTCCCCAATGCAAAGCCCCATCTTCAAAACAGATTATCAACTGAATGCTCAGTTTCCCGCTATTCTGAAAAAACAATATTGCCATAAACCGATCTGTCACTATAAAGACAGGCAGGTTTACTTTCCTGCTGCAAACAAACAGTTTAGTGTTTTCAGTTTCCAGAAGTATTTTTGTTTCAATAGGGAAGTCATTGAATAATCTTTCAGCTATCGGTTCTGTCACACATAAAGAGAGCTTTAAGCCTGTTTTCGCAAATCCTGAATAAAGGAGCGGGATTTCCGGATGCAGGCAGGAGAAAAAAGCAAAAATCTCCCCTGATGTCCTTAAATGTCCTATAATTACCTGTGGGATTTCGAACATATGTGATGCATCAGATTCAATAAGTTCAAACCTTCCCAGGTCTTCGAGCTTTCTCAATAAAAAGTCGGGAACCGGAGTCAGGTCATGTTTCTTCCAGTAACCCATATTTTCCTCAAAGAAAGCCAGTGAGTCCAGCAGTCCTTTCAGATTCTCAATTATCGGTATCGACATGCACGATAACTTGTATTCTCCTCTTTTTTCCTCAAGAAGCCCGGAATCTAACAGTTTATTTATATGGAGCCTTAATGAAGCAGAAGTTATGTCAAGTAAACTTTTAATTTCCTCAAAACTTCCGGGTTTCCTTTCTATAAGTAAGAGTATTTCTCTTCTTTTTTCAGGGAGAACTGCCAGGTCAATAAGATTCATTTTATCCCGTTCTCTGCTTTTTCCTTGGCAAAAAAATTAAGAAAGGTTTTATCCTTTCTTTTAATTCACTTATTTCCGGTTTCTTCCGGTTATTCGTATCTCAACGCATCTACAGGTTTCAGTTTTGATGCCCTGTAGGCCGGTACTACTCCTGAAGCCACACCTATTCCTACTGCCAGGATAAGCCCGAAAGCCATAAGGTCAGGAGCAAGAGATATGCCTGAAGAGCCTCCCCCTCCCATCATAGTCATGCCCAGAAGTGGGAATAGAGTTGAAACACAGGCTCCCAGCATAACTCCAAGGATGCCACCAACAAGGCCTACCATTGCAGAGTTAAAAAGGAAAATCATAAGGATATCCCTGTTTTTCGCTCCAATGGCTTTCATAGTTCCTATCTCCTTGGTCTTTTCAAGGACTGAGGTAAACATAGTGTTTGCAATACCCACAGCTCCTACAAGGAGGGATACAGCTGCAATTGCTCCGAGGAAGAGGGTCATCGAACTTGTCATTTCGGTGACGGACTCAGCCATTGACTTAGAGGCTGTCACGGAAAAGTCCCTGTCATCATCCCGGATAATATGCCTTGAAACCATGAGCTTATCCTCGATGTCTTCTATCAGTCCGTCAACCAGATCCTCACTCTTGGCTTTTACAGTGATGGTGTCATAAACATCTTCTTCTGCATCATCAAGCAGGTTTGCTGCCCCATCGATTGGCATGTAAATGCTTCTGTCTCCCCCTCCTCCTTCTTCTGCAAGAATGCCGACAACGCGCACTGCTTTACCGTTAATTGTTATTACCTGGTTCACACCTATATTCTGGTCATAAACTCCACTGGCAACGCCACTTCCTATGACTGCGGCATACTTGTCAGATGGCTCGAGCAATCTTCCTGATTGCGTCTCCAGAGTAGTCATATACTTCCAGACCTGAGGGTCCACGCCTGTGATTGAGAGGGTTGCATTTTGCGCTGCATAAATCACCGGTTCACTGCCGGAAATTTGGCCAGCTATATATTGTATACCGTCCAGGCCCTGAAGTGCATCGATATCATCATCTGTCAATTCGACATCCGTTGTCGTGCCCCCTCCTCCCCCGGGTCCTCCGGGACCGGGCATATTGGATGATGCTTTAGTATATCCTGGAGATATGGTTATTTTTGTCAGGTCCATCTCGGCAAGCCTGCTCTGTACCTGCTCCTGCATGGCATCCCCGAGAGAGAGGATGCCAACAACAGACCCGATCCCTATAACTATCCCGATAATGGTCAGCCAGCTTCTCAATTTGCTGTGCAGAAGCATGTTCAGGCCCATTTTCAGGTAGGTTGAATTTCTCATCTTGCATCCTTCCGTTATCTGTGGATGTTGATTTTTCAGTCTCTGGGTGTCTTACAGCCGTATTTCTGTTCTTCAGGCTTTTTATCTCCTGATTTTTTCTCTCTCTTTACCAGTATTTTTTCCTGTATTTTCTTCCTGTACACGAATACTCCACCTGCAAACACTATTACAGCAATATAGGGCAGGTATGAACTGATGCCACTTCGTTTACCTTGTCCGCCTGCCTGTGCAGTCATACTTCCACCGGTAATCTCGAGTTCTACTTCCTTATCCACCGTGATTCTTTCTCCTTTCGCATCAGTATATTCAATCTGGACTTTTAGTGGATTGCCTTCCACAGAAGCAGCAGTTAAATTTCCCCCTTCAGCACTTGCTTTTGCAGTACCCGGTGCTCCTGAACCACCTTCAACCACTGCGGCACCCTGTATGCTCGTCACATCAAAGGAAGCGATTGTGTAGTCTCCTTTCTCAAGGTTTCCTACAATCGTTGAGGAACTTCCTGACACTTTGTAATTGTCCTGTTTCGGAACCGATACTTTTACTGAATATGCGATGTTGTTACCTACGTTTGCAACTGAAAGAGAAATCTCTCCCGCATCACTTTCCGAGAAGGCTACATCAAAGTCAGTTTCTCCACCTACGAAAACTCCTGCTGTAGTCTGAATGATTTTTTCATTTGATTCGTAATCTTCCAGAGTGAGATTTATATCCAGAGTGTAAAGTCCCGGATCTGCGTTTACATCTGCCATTACCGAGTAAGCAACGGTCACAGATTCCCCTGCATCCAGATACTTGATATATTTGGTATTGTCAGAGTATACCGGGAGGATCACGCCTTTAGGGTCTTTCCAGGAAACGACCATGTTCTTCAGAGAGGAAGTTCCGGTATTCGTTATGATGAATTCAAGAGTCTCTTGCTTTGCTATGTCAATATTCGCCTTATCTATGGTTACAATCTGAGCGTATTCTTTACCTCTCACATCGAGCTGGATTGTTTTTGTAGTGGTCATCGTGCTTGAGGAGGAACCTGATCCGCTTTTGTAAGTAGTAACGATGTCAATATCATACGTACCTGCAGATGCGTTGGAATCTGTCATAAGCTTGAATTTAAGGACGCCTCCCTCGTTGTCATCCTGCCGTGCATTCAGATAGGAGACCTTTTTTACAATAGATTGTCCTGAAATTTCTGTGAAGGGGTATTCCGGATTGACGGTGACAGTAATATCCTTTATATCCTTTGTACCAACGTTCTGTACGCTGACAGTGAGTTCAACAGGTTCTCCGGGGCGAGCAGAGTCCGGGTTCTGGTTAGTCAGGTTCACCTGCATGGATGAAGAGTTTATGTTTCCGTTTGATGCGCCAAGTGCTGTTCCAGCTCCAAGGCATATAAATGCAGAAAATAACAGTATTAATGTTAGTAAAGAGAACTTTTTCATTTCAATTCCTCAATTCATCTGGTTCATTTTTCTTGCGTTCCTCGATTTTTTCGATCTCACCGTCTCTTATGTACACAACTCTTGTTGCATATTTTACAAGCTCAAGGTCGTGGGTAACGATGATAATCGTCTTTCCTTCCTTTTCATGCAGTCCATCCAGAAATTCCAGAATATAATCTCCGGTCTTGGTGTCCAGRTTYCCTGTTGGCTCATCTGCCAGGATTATAGGCGGGTTCACAGCCAGGGAGCGTGCTATGGCAACCCTTTGCCTYTGTCCGCCTGACAGCTGAGAAGGCAGGTTTTTTCTCTTTTCCGAAAGCCCGACTATATCAAGCAGGTATGCTGCTTTTTTTCGGGCCGTCTGTATATCTTCTTCCTGGAATTCCAGAGGCAGTAGTACGTTTTCTTCCGTGCTCAAAGTGGGTATGAGGTTGAAACTCTGGAAAATAAAACCGATCATCTGWCCCCGGATGCGGGCAAGCTCGGATTCAGCAAGTTCTGAGATATCTTCTGAGTTCAGGTAAACAGTGCCTTCCGAGGGTATGTCCAGGCAGCCCAGAAGGTTCATAAGTGTACTTTTACCACTTCCACTGGGGCCAAGTACTACCAGGAACTCACCTTCATAGATCTCCAGGTCTATTCCTTTGAGAGCTGCAAACTCGACTTCTCCCATCTGGTAAATCTTCCAGACATCAGTCAGTTTGATCAGTGGGTCTTTYTCACTCCGGGTGATTCTGGTATCTTCAGAGCTTTTGACAGAACCGGTAGCTGAAATGCTGTACGGGTTATTTTTTAGATCCTCCCCGGAATCACTTCCCCCTGAACTATTATCAGATTCATCGTAGAAACTCGCTGTTTTTTCGAGTGAATCCATAATTTTTGAAGGATTTAACTTCGTTTTAAATGTCTCTATAATTTCAGTAAGTGTCATAAATTGCCTCTAAAAAGCTAATCATATCGGAGCTGAATCTTTCAGGCTGAGCTGAATCAGCCGAATCTTTTCAGGGTGGCTTGAGTCTGATCATCTTTTGTTCGTCTGGTTCCTATTTTTCTCACTACCTGTTTCAGGATCAGACCTGATGTTCTTAGACAAGCATAAGGTTGAAATTAGATAAATAACTTGGTATATTTATTAAATCTGTTACCGTATCTGTAGTGATATAGTTTAAGTGCCATAAATACTCTAAAAAGTCAGTCACATCTGAGCTGAATATCTCAGGCTGAACTGAACTTTTTTAAGATGGCTTGAGTTTGAGCTTTTTTGCTTGTTTAAACTTTTCTGGTTGTTTGAGCTTTTTTGGTTGTTTGAACTTTTCTGGTTGTTTGAGCTTTTCTGGTTGTTTGAACTTTTCTGGTTCATTGTTTTCATATTTCAATAAACGTTTTGTGATATTATCTGAAGAATTTTTTACAAACTTTCAGATATGAGAGACCTTATCTGCAATTTCTGATCCGACACTAATTTTAGAAGAATATTTACGTTCTTTGAAGACCCTGTACACTCTGAAAAGCAGAAATCCGGAAAGTAGAAATGCCAAAAAGTCCGCTACCGGAAAAGCAGCCCAGACTCCAAGAAGTTTGTATAAACGGGGAAGGAAGATAACAGCAGGGATCAAGAAAAGGAGCTGCCAGCTCATGGAAAGAAGAAAAGCGGGTTTGGCTTTTCCTAAGGACTGGAACAGGATTGATGTGACTACATTCAAACCTATCAGGGGCGTTCCCAGAATCATGATCATTACAGCAGTTTTCCCCATCTCCAGATATTGCTGGTCTGTACTAAATAGTCCTAGAATTTGTTCTGTGAAAAGGTAGATAATAAGCAAGCCAAGAAGCCCAAAAGCCGTTGTCATTGCAAGAGATAATTTTACAGCTTCTACTATCCTATCATATCTCTTTGCTCCATAGTTAAACCCGATAATTGGCTGCAGGCCAAAGCCCATACCCAGGAGGGGCAGGAAGATAAAGGAATTAATCCTCATTACTACGCCAAAAACGGCAATTGCGACATCCCCCCCATAAATTGCGAGTGCATTGTACACGAAAATCATCATGACACTGCTAGAGCATTCCATTATAAAAGATCCAGTACCGATAGCTCCAATTTCCTTAACAATTTCCGGGTCTGGTTTCAAGGTTTCTGGCCTGAAACGCACAGATCCTTTTCCTTTAAGGCAGTACTGCAGGAGCCAGACCGAAGCTACGGCCTGTGACAGTACGGTTGCAATTGCAGCACCCTTCACACCCATTCCGAAACCAAACATGAAGACAGGGTCAAGGAAAATATTGAGGCCACCTCCTATAAGCATAGCATTCATCGCAAGGCGTGCGTTTCCTTCGGCTCTGACAATATTCTGAACAGCTACTCCAAATACAAAGAAAATCCCGCCTGCAATTATAATTTCAAGGTACTCGCTGGCATAGGGGAGGACTCCGGGAGTTGCCCCGAACACTTTTAGAATTGGGTCAAGATAGAAAAGGCAGGGGATGGCTATGAGCACGCTTAAGATCAGACTCAGGGAAAAGACATTCCCAAGAACTCTTTCAGCTTTTTCATTCTCTCGTGCGCCAAGGGCACGCGAGATTATAGAGGAGCCCCCTGTCCCGAGAACAATTCCAAAGGCCATGATTATCATCTGGACTGGAAAAGCTATAGAAAGTCCGCCTATGGCCTGGACACTCTCTGTTCCATAGGCTATTCCTACGAAAAAGGTGTCCACAACATTGTAAAGAGCCTGTACCAGCATTCCGATGATCACGGGAGTTGAAAGCTTAAACAGGAGCTTTCCTATATTCTCTTTTCCCAGAAATTCACTTTTCTCTTCCATATTTTTCGTCTCTGTCGTTTTTACTGCATGTCATCTGGACTGTTAGATGGAGGCTCGAACCCGGGCTCTAAGAGTTTAAATGCAGCTTTACGGAGGAGTAGCCTTAAAATTTCTTTTTCTTCCGGTGTAAAATCCGAAAAAATGATGTCAATAAAAGAAACCAGCTTTTCATGAATCACACCCCTCATTTCCTTCCCTTTTTCAGTCAGGTAAACTTTGTAAGCCCGGAGGTCATCTGTGTCTCTTTTCCTGTACACGTACCCCTCTTTTTCCAGACTCTGGACCGCTCTTGTGCTTGTTGCTTTGCTCACTTTCAGGGTTTTTGCAAGGGTCTCCTGAGAGATGCCATCCTTATGGTACAAAATCAGTAGAAAATCAAATTGCCCGCTCCCTATCCTGTAAGCTTCGAGTTCTTTTGCCATGTATTCCTGGTGGCTCCGGTAGATGTGGACGATGGGACCTAATATTTCTCTTGGGTCTGTCATAATTTTACCTTTCGTTGTTTAGGAAGCTGGAAGGCTTTTTTTAAACAAAGGTCATTTGCAAAATAATTGAATATGAAACTAATCTATAACACCTCATACAATTATGGTGTATATAATAGTTACGTATGAAACTAAATTTGACCAGCAATTACCTTTTAACCACTTTCAATTCGGCAAATTTAAATTATTTATTTTAAATACAGACGGCTTTGAGGGTTATGAGATAAGGAAGCACAGTCAGATATTCATAGTCACATGTTTCATTTTTATGAAACCAGGAAGCTTGTTTTGAAGTACGGACCGTTTATGGAATAATTACGCATGAAACTAATATTATAACTGACTGCAACAAATATATCAAGAAGATAATTGCATTTGAAACCAAATCAGAATAACGACCAACAAGTTTTCACCCAAAACACAAACATTAAAATAATTATTTGTAACTATTCAGGCAGCCTTTTAAAGGCTACAATTTTTCCTCTTTTCGAGGAAAAATTGGATATAAATTGAATTCTATTTTGTTTCGTTATCATGCTTACACGTGAAGAGATTCTTGCTTTGTGTGCTTCAAACCCTGAAGTTATTGCTTACATTGTGAGTCTTGA
>NZ_WJBI01000021.1 GCF_020804225.1 Methanosarcina sp. DH2 | reverse complement strand
AGGTATACCATTATCGGTTACTGTTGATGGAGCAAATCGTCACGATAAAAAGCTTGTAAAAGAGACTTTAGATGCCATTATTTTTGAAAGAACTTCTCCAGATGATGTTATTCAGAATATGTGTATGGATAAAGGATATGATTTTCCTGATATCAGAGAACTGGTTAAAGAATATGGTTACACTGCCCATATCAAAAGCCGTGGGGAGGAAAAAGTAAGAATAGAGATACCAGGTTTTAGGGCAAGGAGGTGGGTTGTCGAAAGGACACATTCCTGGATAAACAGATTCAGAAGACTGCTTATAAGATGGGAAAAGAAAATTGAGAATTACCTTGCTATGCTACATTTAGCATGCGCATGGATAACACTCAGAGCAGCAGGACTTTTCGGATAGGTTCTAATAAGCTGGCTAACCTTAACTCCAGAAGTTAGTTTTTCAGGGAAAATCGGTAAAATCGATCACAAACAAACTATTTTTTAAAATAAGGCTTATTATAAGAAAGTGTTATTATTTAATAAGGCTTATATTGAACTGGGAGTACAAAAATAAAACTCAAGCAAGGGGGAAGTAATGGCAATAAAAAAGTTCATTCTGCTCCTCATAGTCCTGTCAGTATTAATATCTGGCTGCCTTAATTCGGGGGAAGATCAGGAGCAAGAAGAGGACGACTCCGGTGATTCCAGCGGCTCTGGCGGGACTTCAGGAGGAACGCAGAGATATGAAGAAGAGCAGACTCCAGAAGAGACAATAATACCAGAAGAAATGGGAACGCCGGTGGAAACAGAAACATTCGGGGAGATGGGGACGCCCTGGGAAACAGAAACATTTGAAGAGACGGAAACACCTGGAGAAACGTTAACTCCGGGTATGGGGGACGGAACTGAAGAAGAACAAACCGAAAACTTGACTGGCGAAGAGGAAGAAGCCACGAATGTACAGTCTGCGGGAACCGAACCAAGAACTTACCTTGTAAGGCTCAGGGACTACGTGTTTATTCCTTCGGAACTGGAGGTTAATACAGGGGATCTTGTTGTATGGAGGAATTTTGAAGACAGTGTTTTTACCCTGACCAGCGAGGAAGGGCTTTTCGAGGACCAGAGGCTTGGATACGGAAACACCTTTAATTACACATTCACTGAAACCGGAAGCTACAATTTCAACGCTAACGGATATCCAAACATGCGGATGACCATCACTGTAAAATAATATCCCAAAGTATAGCAGCTTTAGATGATCTGTAGAACCATAGTGGAAGGGACAACAAAAATTTCGGTTCCGGTCCCACCTCCGGATGCAAATTTCCCTCCCTCGGCAGCGCCGGTGTTCTATAACCCGGAGATGGAGCTGAACCGTGATATCAACGTTGCAGCAACTGCAGCATTTGTGGAGAGGCTTCTTTCAAGAAAAGATATAAAGAGAGAGGAGATCCGCTACGTGGATGCCTTTTCAGCATCTGGAATCCGGGGGCTCAGGATCGCAGGAGAGGTAGGGATCAATGCGACCATGAATGACTGGAGCTCTGAAGCCTTCGAACTGATAAAGGAAAATATAAAAATTAACGGGCTTGAAGAAAAAGCCCAGGCTACGCGCAAGAACGCTAATGTTCTGCTTCATGAGCAGAAATTCCATATCGTGGATGTCGACCCATTCGGAACTCCTGCGCCTTATCTGGATGCGGCTGCAACCTCGGCGCAGAGTATGCTCTCGGTTACTGCAACGGATACTGCGCCCCTCTGTGGAGCCCACCTTAACTCAGGGATCAGAAAGTATGCAGCGGTACCTCTGAACACGGAATACCACAGCGAGATGGGCTTAAGGGTTCTGCTCGGAGCCTGTGCAAGGGAGCTTGCAAAACACGAAAAAGGGATGACTCCCCTGCTTTCCCATGTTACACGCCATTATGTCCGTGCTTATCTCGAAATCATCCCCGGGACCAAACAGGCTGACAGGACCCTGAAGTCCATGGGATTCAGCATTCACTGCCCCAAGTGCGGGTTCAGGGGGCCTGTTTATGGGCTTGCCGTCCATATTGAGCGGGAATGCCCTGCCTGCGGGGCACTGACGAAGATTGCGGGTCCTTTATGGCTTGGGCCTTTCAAAGAACCGGAATTCTGCAATGAAGTGATTTCAGAGCTTGAAGCGCACCCTCTGAATACAAAAGATAAAGCCAGAAAAATAATTACATTCTGCAGGGATGAACTCGATATCCCTATGTTCTATGACCAGCATGTAATTTGCAAAGAACTGGGGGCTTCTGCAACAGGTATCGAGAGCCTCATAGAGGCACTTAAAGCCAGCGGATTTGAAGCCTCAAGAACTCATTTCAGCGGGACTTCTTTCAGAACAGATGCTCCTGTAGTCGAAATAAAGAAAATAATCCTGGCACTTTCAGGATGAAAAGTAATACTCATCCGGGTACCAGAAATAAAAAACTGTTCAAATATTATATAAACTATTAAAGAATAATAAACGCCTGAGCTCAGTTCCGGAAATAATCCGCTAAAAAAACTCTGTGTGATATTCATGCCCGACGAAGATGCAGAAAAGTTGTTTTTGCAGGAAAAACCCACGCTTGCACTGCTATTTATAGGTTCTATGGGAAAAACGTACGCTTCAGTTATTTCAAAGGAGATAGACTCGACATTTGCACATACTACAAGGATCCTTTCGAAGATGGAACAGTCCGGACTTATAAGATTCACATTCGAAGGACGGATAAAGTTTGTTGAACTTACCGAATATGGAAAAGAAGTGGAAACTGCCCTTGAAGAGTTCCGAAATATAATTGCAAAAGAGTCTCTTTCCAGAGAAAAAAGCCTTACCTCAAGAGAAGATGAAACAGCAGGGGAAGGCGAAGAAACTGCAGACAAAGAGCCCGAAGAACTGGAAGGAGAAGCCGAAAGTGAAAAAGCAAAAGAGCTTGACCCTTTCAGTGCTGAAATTCTTGAAAAGATCAGGAATCTCAGAAATAAAATAGAGAGCATCTACAGGGAAGCAATTGAAAAGGGACAGAGCAAGGAAATGGTTTCCAGAAAACTTGGCCCTTACAGCAGGGATGTCAAAAAACTGCATAACCAGATTGAAAAGGCAGAAACTCCTGTTGACGAGACAGTAATTTCAGCCCTGGATGAGACCGAAGGTCTCCTTGAATTTTACCTGAAGAGCTCAAAGCCGGAAAATACGTGATTCACGGCAGGTGCAGGCAGGCAAAAGAGAATAAATCGGCAGGAAGAAAATGAGAAAAGTTGTAACCCTCCAGCATATTTATGGAAAAAACCGGGAAAGAATGGCTGAACTCCTGAAAAACCTGGTTGAGAATGAATTGAAAGACCTTGAGGTAAAGGTTGAAGTTTCTATTACCCCGGAAAACTGGACAGAGTTTTCCCTCGAGGGAGAAGATGAAGAGGTATCAGAAAATATCCTGACATCCAGGTACGGAAATCCTGTAAAAAAAGCAGAACCTGGGAAAGTGTACATGGGTTTCCTTCAGGCTTTTCCGGAAGACGCTTTTATAGTCAATATCGGCACCCCTGTGCATGTTGAGGCTGAGGAACTCAAAGCCCTGGGCAACGGAAAGCCAAAACAGCTTGCATCGAGGTTCGGCCTGATTCCTCACCTGCCGGTCGAAATTGAAGTATTTGAGGCGAACAAAAAAACAAAAGCCCGTTTCACCAAAAAACAGCTTGACCTCTGGTGGAGCTGGAAAAAAGCAAGCACCGACCGGGTTATTGTTAATGGTGCTACTCGCTCTGAAATAAAAAGTGCAATAAAAAGAACAGGGCACGGCAGGGATATTTACGAAATCGAGCGCCTGGGGTTGCTTGAGCATGCAGTCATATGCCGCGAAAAGACAGACGGACCGGGAATCGTGGCAGCAATAGGCCCGCGCCTGAAATCTGAAATGGGAGTCGTAATCGGAGATTCCCGTTAATTTTCATTAACAACTGCCTTCCTGAAGGAAAAACTCAGCCTGGACCCGAAAATCAGGTTTTCCAGTAAACTTTTGTGAGGCAGTTTGCATTGAAATATTTGTCTCTTAAAAGGCTGAGTTCCTGAGGAAAATAGTTATGTAAAGTCGTGCATCTAAAAAAATAATTCATATTGTAATCTCAAAAAGACAGTGTGTGTGTCCGGTTCCATAGCATTCGGTTTCCAGGACTCCGCACTCTTTTCCCAGTTTTTCTTTAAGGACTCCTTCAATTATACCTTCTCTGAGGGCACAGAGAGGTTTTCCTGTAGCCGGCATGGACCTGGCCTTGAAGTCATCTTCAACCTGAAAAGCAGGAGAGTTTCCCATGAGCACAGAAACCTGACAGTCTCCATGAAACTCAATAAAGCTTGCAATTTCATTAAAAAGCTCTTCAGGGGCACTTGACTCAAAGTTAGAGGAGAGATGTTTTCCAATGTCGATTCCAATCATCCTGACAACAGGGGCATTGTTAATCCCATATGCTTCAAAACCAAACCGCAGCACATAAAAAAGGGTCTCCATAAAGCGGAACCTGTCGTTTCCATTTGTGGCAACTGTTTCCAGCAGGTTCCTGTAATGCCCGATGAACGGCTTCTGAGAGCAGCCCATATAATGAGAAGTCAGGGAATAGATCTTCTTGCGCCGGTCTTCAGGATCAGAGTTTTCTTCAACCAGCTCGCATGACCTGAGGTTATTAAGATGGACGGAAATGGTCGATTTAGCTTTTGCCGTGTGTTTTACAATCTCATCAAAAGACTTTGGCTCTTCCCTGAGCAAATTCAGGATCTGGAGTTTAACAGGGCTGTCTATGGCTATGAGCCCTTTTTCGGTATAAAAGAATTCAGTCTTATTCTCAGGTCTTGCCATAATATCTTTAGATAAGTTGTATTTTGAATATATAAAACGTTCGCGTGACTACGAATAATCATATGCGAAATATAATAATGCAGGCATAAAAATATAGAGGACCGATTCAAAGGGAAACAGAACAACATGAAATAAAATAAGTGAAATAAAATATCGTAAATAAAATAAGTGAAATAAAGTATCGTAAATAAAATCACGTATATAAAATAACTGAAATAAACTAAAACAAACTAAACTAAACTAAACTAAAATAAAATAAAATAAAATAAAATAAAATAAAATAAACTTGCGTAAAATAAACTGAAATAAAATAGATTACGGATAAACTAAAAATATAACTCCAGCCAAAGGACATAGGAAGAAAAGGGTGCTGCGAGAAAAAGTGCCAGAAAGGTTTTCAAAGAACCTTGCTCCAATATAGTGAGTAAACAAAACGTCAGCCTGATTATAGAATTATTTTTGAAAAATTAACGGGGAAAACACATGGGATTGATCTCAAGGATGGAAATGGTATTCAAGTCCAAAATGAATAAAGTGCTTAACAGAATGGAAGACCCCAGGGAAACTCTCGACTATTCATATGAAAAGCAGCTGGAGCTGCTGCAGAATGTAAAGAAGGGTGTTGCAGAGGTGACAACTTCTAAAAAACGCCTCCAGCTCCAGAGGGCAAAACTGATCCAGAGCAATGAGAAACTTGAGAAGCAGGCAAGAGATGCAGTTGCAGCTGACCGCGAAGACCTTGCAAGGCTTGCCCTCGAGAGAAAGTCTGCCCTCCAGCAGCAGGTGGATGGGATTGACAGGGAAATTATTGAAATCGAAAAGCAGGAAGAAAAGCTCATTGCCTCGGAAAAGCGCCTTTCTACAAAGGTCGAGATCTTCAGGACAAAGAAGGAGTCCATTAAAGCCCAGTATTCTGCGGCTGAAGCCCAGGTGAAGATAAACGAGTCCGTCACAGGGATCAGTGAGGAAATGGCAGATGTGGGACTTGCACTTGAAAGGGCTGAAAATAAGACTGACGAAATGAAAGCCCGTGCCGAGGCAATTGACGAGCTTATGGAAGCCGGCACACTTGAAGACCTCACAGGCAGCAGGGACGATATCGAACGTGAACTTGCAAAAATCAGCACCCAGACCAGTATCGAATCAGAACTTGCGAAACTCAAAGCCGAAGCAGGGAAAGGATCTGAAAAAACGAAAACAGGGGAAGAAGGCAAAGGTCCGGAAGAAAGAAAGGAGGTATAAAATGATAATCAGGATCATGGGTGAAGGACAGTACAGGGCGCCTGAAGCCCTCTGTGATGAATTAAACCAGATAGATAACAGAATTGTAGCCCTTGTTACAGAAGGAAAAACCGAAGAATTTCGGACAGAGCTTGCAAAGCTAATTTCCGAAATAAAAGGAAAAGGAGAAGCAATTGAAGCCGAAGAAATTCTGGAGTCCGATATTATCGTGCCTCCGGAAGACCTGAGCCTTGAAGAAGCAAGAGCCGTATTTAAGGGGTCAGGGATATTTGAAGATTAAGGAAATTCAATTTTAAGGAAATTCAATTTATGTAAAAAGAGGGTCAGGAGTTTCTATATCGGGCTTTTAGGATACTCTATAACCTGAGTACATCTATTAGTCTGAAATTCCGGTTCCTGACCCTTGAAAAAAGCAATTAGCAAAATACCAGGCACAGCCTCCAGATAGACTGTTTACTGGCCTGAGTATTAGCAATAAAAACTGTAAAAATAACTATCAGGTTTTCAAAGTTCTTTCAAAACCTAAAAACTTATAATCACCGTACAATCATTACAGGGACTTTTGAGTGCCTGAGAACATTCTCTGCCACGCTGCCTATAAGGAATCTTTTGACTCCTGTAATGCCCTGTGTGCCCATAACTATCAGGTCAATATTGCTCCCTTCTGCATACTCAAGAATCTTTTCAGCCGGGCTGCCTCTCAGATACACTGACTCTACTTTAACTCCTGCTTCTTTTCCAAGGTTTTCTACGTGGCCGGTTGCAGCTTCTCCCTTATCTGCAAGATATTCTTCAAATGCCTTGGTCCAGCCCATAACCGTCCGCGCAGTGCCTGCGTGCTCGGTAGAAACAACATGCAGGGCATAAACTTCAGCCCCTGTTGCCCGCGCAATCTCAATTCCATAAGAAACTGCTTTTTCGGCGTTTTCCGAACCATCCGTTGCAATCAGGATTTTTTTGAAACGATTTTCACCCGTCTTATCCACTCCTTTATACCCTATATTAAAATATACAGGTATTAATATTAAAATTCATCCTGAACGGAAAATGAGTTCGCAAGTAGGGATAAATCAGGGATGAGAATTAAAAATACTGCAATATGCGGTCTATTGTTAGTCAAATATCGAAAACTTTTTACAAATCTCAAACGAAACGGCAAAAACAAAATGATAAAAACAAAATGATAAAAACGAAATAGTAAAAACGAAATAGAGAAAACGAAATAGAGAAAACGAAATGGTAAAACAGGAAAAATAAAATGATCCCTGATTAATGGGTCTGATATTGCCGTAAACTCCCGCTAAACTAAAGATTTACCGGCTTCCTGAGTCATCCCTTCCCTCTACTGAGGACAAGTCATACAGGCTCTACCCCGCGTACCACAGGTGAAATGGAATATATGATCGTGAGATTACTTGAGATGCTTAGAGCTTCCGGTTTTCTYCGGCTTAATGTTCCCGATCYCTTCAGGYATACGATACCCTGTTATCCAACTCCCTCAGCTTGGTTTTCGCATTTTGGGTTGTGGTGACAGTATCTACTATTAAAKTAACTTAATACGAAAAATAGTTTAGCAGAATCAACAATTGAAAAATRTATGGAAGTTGASGCTTATATCCCATGAAATAAAGGTTTCATGGGTTCTACGCTTCTTCCTATAAAAGGGAGAAAACACTACGGAATAAATACTCTCCCTGTCTGAAAAACACTCCCCCAGGTTGTGGAAGCAATTTTTCTTTTTACTCAAAAATTTATATGTTTTTCAATTTTATGCCTGCTCATTTTTCAGGTTATCTCCCTGAACCATGTCCCGGAATTTAATCGTAAATTTTGTGCCGTTTCCCCTTTCAAGATCGAGACTTCCATCTATCTGGTCAACAAGAGCGTTCACAAGTTGCAAACCTAAGGGACTCCGTATTTCTGAAATCAACGTTTTCTGGGAGCCCTTTTCCATTATCTGAAAAGGTAAGCGTGAGATTCTCATAACTTCCAGATCCTCTTCCAGATCCGGCCTGGCTTTTTTCTAGGTCCCTAGCTATCTCTCTAAACAGGGCAATGTTGATCTCCCCTCCTTTCCCTGAAGGAAAGGCGTACTTCAGAGAGTTCGTAAAAAGTTCGTTGATTATAATGCCCAGAGAAACAGCTATGTCAACCCCCAGAAAGATCCTGTTAACTTCAAGGTACACCCGGATTCCGTAGTTCTCTGTATTATATGACCTTAAAAGGTCTGCTATTAATTTACGGATATAGGAAGAAAAATCGAGATAGTCAAGCTCTCCTGACTCGTATAATTCTTTGTGTATAAGCGATATTGAAACAATGCGGTTTTCGCTTTCCTTGAAAGCCTCAATAACTTTTCTATCACTGAACTTCTCGGCCTGCAGGTCAAGCAGAGAAGAAACTATCTGCAGATTATTTTTTATTCTGTGGTTAATCTCTTTTTTTCGAAGCTGATCGGCTTTTTTGCTTTCAGTTACATCCCTGCAGGTTTCGAGAATGCCTATAATATTTTCCTGATCGTCCATCACTGGAATTGCCTGAATAGCCCAGATCCTCCCGTTTTTTGAAGTAAACTCTACTGACTTTTTCTTCCCGGTAACGAAGATCTGATTAAGCTGGAGATACTCAGCTAACGGGCAGTTTATGTCCGGGGCAGCTTTTAGAAAAATTCCGACCGCCTTTTCAAGGCTAATCTGCATATGTTTAAGGGCAGCTTTGTTTGCCCAGATAATTCTAAACTCAGGGTTTACAAAAATAACCAGCTCGTCGAGCGAGTCGAGCAGAACCTTCTTTTCACGCTCCTGAGCTTTTAACTCCTGTTCTGTAAGATCCATTTCGTTTAACATCCTGTTTATCTCTCTTGACAGGCGGTAGAGTTCATCATTATCCTGCAGTGGCAGCCTTCTGGAAAGGTCTTTTTCAGACCCGA
The DNA here is from genome assembly GCF_020804225.1 of Methanosarcina sp. DH2. Lineage (GTDB taxonomy): Archaea > Halobacteriota > Methanosarcinia > Methanosarcinales > Methanosarcinaceae > Methanosarcina. The sequence goes on along the minus strand of NZ_WJBI01000021.1, from coordinate 64,904 downwards.
TCTTTGTAATGAAGCTGTCAATTTCAGTTAGCCTGGAAATAAACAGCCTGTCAAGGGAAAACTTAACTCCAACCCCGGTCATTAGTCCTGTCAGAAGCAGGAAAAAGTACATGTAATTAAGGATTTTTTCGCCGTGTAAATAAAGTTCTCTTGGAAAATCCGCCCTGACAATCAGGGCAGGCTGGTTCTGAATATCCCTTAGCCAGAAATAACCTGCGATCTTTTCCTCACTCAAAGGCTTGACCATAATGTTATGGATTTCACCCTCCTGCTCTTTCAGTGTATTTTCATTTATTGTCTGAAAATCCGAAGGCAGCTCTTCATCTGTCCTGTACATCAGAAGAGAAGAGCGAGTAACTTTTTTAAAAGAATCAAGGAGTTCGTCGTCAAAGTATCTTCCAAATATTAGAGTGCCTTTTGAAGGTCCTTCATATTTTGTTGTGAGAATAGGGTGGCACGCAATAAACATGGGATCTTCATCAAGCAAAACAAAACCGCTTATTGAATCGTCCTCGCCTTTGTAAGAAGACTTCCGTTTTCTATCATTGCAAGAAGCTCCATGGGTACAGGACTTTCTTCCGAGGTACGGATATCCACAGACTTTACATAAACCACTTCTCCGGAATCATTAACAAAAATCATGACATTAACATTAATCCCGGCTAGAGTCTGATTCTGGAGGTTTATGTCTATATACTGCTCGTTCGTGTCTTCAATAAACCGGTAGGTATCATCCCAGCAGGCCCAGTCCTGGACAATATAATCCAGATAACTCTGTTCAGTATTAATGGTATTTTGTACCCGCTTCACATTCTCTAGTGTATCTTGTTGTTCGAGCTCTAAAAAATTAGAGAGCTGCATATTGTGAGTAAACGTAAAAGCAGTAGTAAGAACGGCAAAAATAAACAGAGTTATTATGAGAACTTTTTTGCCAATATCCATTACACATACCCCCTGATTTGAAAATTAAAAAGAGTTCAATACCCGTATTCCAGACCAATATACAACAAAGGGAGAAAACTATATAAAATTTAGGATAAATATAAAATATATTGAAAAGATAATTTTATTCTGCCTTTTATTTTAATTAGGAAATTCTGTAGAAAAGTTGTACTGAGCTTAAATACTAAATAACAAAAAGTTATTACATTTCCTGGCGATCAATTGTCTGGTTTTCTTTGCGTCAGGATATTCTCTACCTTTTTCGAGCTGGTAGGATCAGAAAATAGTACTTCATCTATAGATTAGCATTCCTGTAAAAGATTATTTTTAAAGGTTAGTATAGATTTCCGGTCAGACCTTTCTCAGCCTGTTTCCAGAACATTATCCCTGAATTTGATCTTAAATTTCGCGCCTTTCTTTCTTTCCAGTTCAAGGCTGCCTTCTATCTGGTCCACAAGGGCGTTTACAAGCTGTAAGCCAAGAGATCCCGGGTTTCTGATATCAAGTCCTTCAGGAAAACCTATCCCGTTATCTGCAAAAACAAGAGTAAACCGTTCATGCATATCCTTACATTCATCGGGAGTCTTCCGGGCAGGGACCTTACCTGAGACTTCCTTTTCGTTTAGTGCTTCTCCGGTTCCTCCCCCAAAAAGTCCGACGTTTATTTCTCCTCCTCTGCCCTGGGGAAAAGCATATTTGATAGCGTTGGTGAAAAGTTCATTGATTATAATGCCCAGAGAAACTGCTGTGTCAACTCCGAGAAAAACTTTTCCCACATTAAGGTTTACCCGGATAGCTGAACTCTCGGTACTGTATGATGTGCGGAGATCGGCTATTAACTTGCAGATATAAGACGAGAAATCAAGAACATCAAGGTTTCCTGATTCATAAAGTTCTTCGTGTATAAGCGACATTGAAATGATTCGGCTTTCACTTTCCCTGAAAGCTTCGATAACCTTTCTGTCACTGAACTGTCCAGCCTGCAGGTCAAGCAGGGAAGAAACTATTTGCAGGTTATTTTTAATCCTGTGGTTGATCTCTTTTTTTCGGAGCTGCTCGGCTCTTGCAAGAGCTTCTTCTGCAGCCTTCCTTTCGGTAATGTCAATGACAACTCCCTGTAAATGAGTCGCTCTTCCCTCTGCATTCCTCTGGATAAAAGTCCTTTCATCAACCCAGCGCAATTCCCCTCCTTTTGTGAAGATGCGGTACTCCATTTTGAAGCCCTCACAGTTATCGTCAATGCAGCGGGTAAGCTGTTCAGTAACATTTTTTATATCCTCTATGTGGACTATGTCTCCGTAAAGGATCCTTCCGGATGTGAAGTCTTCAACCTCATACCCGAACTGGGAGATATTTTCAGACACGAAATCAGCGGGCCATTTTTCCTCATTTTGCCATAAAAATACGACTGCAGGGCTGTTATTTATGACTGTCCAGAGCACTTTCTGTACTTCGAGGGCTATTTCCAATGCCTCTTCACTTTCCCTGAACATACTGCAGATACCAGGCATCATCCCGAACTCCTCTGAGACACCCGAAACCTTTCCATTTTTCCTTTTGTAGATAGCGGTAAGCCCCTTTGGAATTACTTCTTCCAGCTCATGCATGGAATACCCTGAGATTTTTCTATCGGGAGAATAAGCAGCTTTCCCGGTGAAAAGCTCACTGTGGTCCTGAAAAGTCTGGCTTACATCTTTAAAATAAGCTGGATTCGGCACTTCCTTGAGCAGGGATTCTAAAAAACCTATCCTGTCCTGAAGCTCCGTATCAATTTTTTTACATTTCTGGACTTTACGGACCAGAACCAGGACATACCTCAAAAAACGTACTTCTTCGGGGGCAAACTCATTCTGTCTGGTTCTGTAAAGCGTTACAACCGCATCGGTTTTTCCCTGGCTTCTTACAAAGACACTGATCCCGCCTGCAAGCTTATCTAACTTATCAGGCTGTCCAAAACATCCGATTTCCTGAATAAAAGGCCGATTTTCCAGAGAGTCAAAATAGTCGTGAAAAAACTTGGAAATTCTGCAGAACTCTGCTTTGAGAGCAGAAGCTACCATCTCTGCAGTCCTGTCCACCAAGGCTTCAGAAAGCGCTCCTTGCTGTTTTTCCTGCGTAGATAATGTTTTCTTTTCTGCATTCATGGAAGTAAAGCCCACTCTGTAGATGTGTATATATCTGTTTTCCGTCGGTATAGGAGTGATAAGTATCCTTTTTTATTCCTTTTTACTTCAATGTTTAAAGCTTCTTTCTTCCTGTCTTCTCTCCAAACAGAAAGAAGAATTTGCAAAGGAAGAATTTCCAAAGGAATAATTGACAAAGAAATTTTTTGTCATATTTTATTCTCATATCCCGATAAATGGGGTGCTTCGTTTGGAAGAGTGCAATTCCATCTTTTCAAGCTACCATAGTAGCTCCTATTATAGAATAAGGGTTTGTAAAGAGTAGGTGACGCATTCTATTGAGGCTTACTCTTCCATGGTTCCTATTTGAGGCTTACTCTTCCATGGTTCCTATTTGAGGCTTACTCTTCCATAGTTCCTACCATCCATATTTCCTGCAGTAACAACTATACCTGACTCTCCCCGCTTGCTACCGAATTACCTGTTGTTGTGTGTAGATATTGGTGGATCTGCATAAAAAAGATTTCAGGCAGAATATATTTATTAATAAAGTAATAAATTAAACTCCTTAAATAGAGTAAGAATATTTAAGCATATGCCGGGAAAACAGGTCAGGTGCTGAGAACTTCCCTTTTCCCTGCGAATATCCTATTTTATACGAAAGTATAGAATAGTTTTTATGGCTGTCTCTTATCTTTAATTAGAAAAACAAATTGCAAGAAATAATAGTCTGATAAAAGCAGAAATCCTACTCGAATTTAAAGTTCCACGAATTTAAAATTCTTGCCGTTTGAAGTTCTTCCTCGTTTAGAATTCTTTGTCTTTTGAGTTCATCGTAAAGAACTCTTTATTATATAGAATTCTTTACTATTCTGATCCATATGGATTTTTTAATAGGAAATAAGGTTTTGATAAAACTCGGGTGATAAAAATTGTCAAAAAAACAAGTGTTGCTTATATTACTTCTAACAGCAGCCCTCATGGCTTCAGGCTGTATGGGCGAGGACGGAACAAAACTATCAATTTCAGGTAATGATACCGAAATAAATATCAGCCTCTCCGAGCAAGCTGAAGGCAACAGATGCCCTGTCGGTTCCCAGGTCCAGGTTAAAAATCCAACCACCGGAAGAGTTCTGAACATGACAATTACCGGCACTGAAGAGTTTGAAAACAAAACCTTTTGCAAAGCCGTGATAGAATCCGGAAGCGAAGAAAATACTACCAGATTCGAGTACATGTGGTCACAGGATACAAATACCACGGTATGGACAAAGTACGATGAGGACGGAAAAGTATCACTGAGATATGTACGCAGGAAATAAATTCATATGTCCTGTTTTGCAGAAAAAAGAAATTTTTCGTCAAAAAAATAGAATGTTTTCGCAGCAAAAAGGACCATAACCGATTGAGTTACATCAAATTCCAGAGCTATAAAGCTTCAAAAACCGCAAGAACACTGCATTAGAGCTTTCTCGGGAAAGCAGGAAACCGAAACGAATTACAGAACCGGTCAGTCCTTTATGGAAAATCCGCCAAATGCAGCGAATCCTGTGACGATCAGATCGGGTTTTCCTGTACTGTTTTCCTTGCGTACGGAGTTTCGTGGTCTTTCATCCTCAGCACTACCCAGTATAGGCAGCACATCCATTTCGATCTGCCATTCTTCAGGAACCCTCACATCAATACCTCCAAACATGGAGATCACATTTATTCTTGCGGGCGGTTCTTTAATTTTGGAACCCCTCAGGTCAAGGTCCACTCCTCCGAAGATTGCAGTAATGTCCCCTCCCCTAAAATATTCGGAGCTGCTGTCAGCATCCACTCCACTTAAAATTGCGAGCAGATCTACGGTTTCAGTGCCCTTTCTGGAAGGGAATGGGCGCCCTTTCCTGTTAACTAGAATTCCAATTCCCATTAATATAACCAGGGCCGGCCACCAGCGAGAAATAGTCTCCCAGGAAATGAGGTCAAGAATCAGCAATTGGAGGGTTGTGAAGATCGTTATTAAAATAATAGGCCCTGCTATGTTGGAAAAACCGTTTTCCAGAGCGCATAGATCCCCAATAATACGAATAAAGAAGGGATGTACCTCAACAGCTGGCCGGTGTCATATATTCCGGTAGTTCTGAACAGTAAGAGGATTCCAAAAATCAGTATGATAGCCCCAAATATTGTCTGATATGAAATTTTAGCCACTATTAACCCCCTTAATAGCCTGTTTCTCAGTCCCATTCATACAGGCTTCCTTTCTTACAAAGACAGGCTATCGGGAATAATAGCTGTTGTAACAATAGTCTTTATGAAGTTACGATAGCCAATCCTTTGTTGATACTTGTTTTTAGTTGATACCTATTTTTATTAAAGGACATATATAATTACTTACTCATATTTAGATTCTTAATGAACCATTTTTCACATGCAAATGCCATTATTTCCTTATCAACATAAGTGGAAAAATGGCGTACTATAAAGGATGTAAAGGTCAAAAAAGCACCAGCGCCGCTGCAAATAAGTCATGAAAATAAAAACAAATTGAAAAAAGCTCACAGAATACGGATTCTTAATCCCTTCAATGGAAAAAATGGATTGCTACTGCTAATTGGTTGATCTTTTGATATAGGTTAAGGAAATCCAGGCAAATGAGACTCGATAGTTTTTGAGATACCGGGGACGATGCCCGGCAGCATTTTCTATCCTGAAGGATGGGGTGGCGAAAGTAGTTTGATTTCAAGTGAAAAATCATAAATTTTATTCCAGTTTTTCTCCCTCGACGTAGCATCCGAAATAGGTATTTTGTTCTACTTTCTTAAGGACACTGTTAATGCTTTCCAGCGTGGCTTCTATCTTTTCCATTCTCTTCTCGATTTCCTGCAGTCTGGCAAGAACTTCCTGGTCCATAGTCACAATTCCATCTCCTTATGTGTATACGAGAGCTAGCATAATATAAGTTTTTAATGTGTATTCCTATATTTTACAAGGTTCTTATAATCAACGTAGGATTGTACTGCTGGCTGATTTAAATAAAATCACGTCTATTTTTTTTCTGTAGAAAGGAAACAAAGGTATGGAAAGAAGAGATTATGCTGAGAATTGCAGTAACTGGCAGTCCAGGTGTTGGAAAATCAACAGTCGTGGCAAAAGCTGTCGAAAAATTTGGCAACCAGCCTGGTTTCAAGGTAGGCGGCATCCAGACAGTTGAGATACGAAAGGAAGTACGGAGGGAAGGTTTTTCGATCATGGACCTCGAGACAGGAAAGTCAGGAACCCTTAGCTATATTAGAGGCAGTGGGCCCAGGTTTGGAAAATATCACGTTAACCTGGAAGATCTTGAAAGAATAGGAGCAAGCGCCATCAGGAATTCCCTTTCCTGCGATCTCGTGGTAATCGATGAGATCGGGCCGATGGAACTTATTTCCGAGCCTTTCGTTTCTGCGGTTGAGAAGGTTCTGGAATCAGATAAATCTATTCTGGTTGTACTGCACCATTCAAGCAGGCACCCGCTGGCGCAGAGGATTAGAAAAGAGTTTGAGATTTTGACGGTTGACAGGGAGAACCGGGATGGATTGCCTGAAAGAATCGCAGACTGTCTCTTCAGAGAGCTGGGATGAAACTAATTATTCCAGGCGTGGGTATTGCTGGTCCAGTTCCGCTTCTGTTCTGCTTCTGTTCACATATTCTTCTGCAAGCCTGAAAAGTCTGAATAATTATAAGTAGTTTCTTCAAACGGATTATTTTGCCGATAATGTCCACGCTACCGATATTTACCTGCCCGAACATTAACTTCAATACATTTTTTGAAACATAGGAAATGTACTACGTAACTTATTATCTTTATCTGTTATGACGGCCGGGAAAATCCAGAGTCGGGTACTATTGTAGAGCTTCCTGTCTGGTCAAAGAAAAAAGTAAGCTGACTGGATAAACATGCCCTGTTTGCCGCATCCTGCTTTACTTCTGGGAGAGTATAGCTAACAGGATCGCTAAAACTATGATCAAAAGTTTTGAGGTAACCAGAATTAGTTTGTTCCTCAATATCCTTTCTTTTTCTGGTTTTTTGTTTTCTTCCGGTTTTTCGTCTTTTTCAGATTTTCGCTCCAGACTTTCGGCCATTCTTTTCGTTCCTTATCCTTTTTTATGTTAATTTCTTTTTGAAACTTGAATAATTTTTCCTTTTTATCCGGGAAAACCGTAACCCGGATCTTGTCCATATTTTATTCCTGAACCCTAAGGTTTCTCAATTTTTTTATATCAAGAGCAGCCCGTTTTGCCAGTCATTGATTATTCTGGTAGCTGTTCTCATTTCATCTATCTCGCCTTTCTTTTGCAAGAAATTGCACTGTTTGCCTATCAGTTCAATTACAGGGTAAGATTTCTGGTCTTCGATTGTGATATTGTAAAATGACTCTATGGAAGTTTTGTTTTCGGCGAGCAGTTTTTCTATTATCTTAAGGGCAACACCGAGTGGATCCCGCAGGTGAGTTACATCCTTTATCCCGAGCAAGCCCTGAACATATTCATCGTTTTCATCGAAAGGGATGACTCCCGGTGTATCAATAAACATGATACGCGAACCTGCGCCCACGTGCTGCACTCCTTTTGTGTGGCCGGATATGGGAGAGGTGCCCGCCCTGTGCCTGCCAGTAACGCCATTGATTACGGAGGACTTGCCTACATTGGGATAGCCGAGGGTGCCGACAAGGATATCACGATCTTTTATATAGCAGGCGGATGCAAGTATCTGGTGCCTTAACATGGTTGTTCCGGATCTGTCCTTGCTGGATATAAAAATCGTAGGGGCAATTTTGGAGAGGATGGATTTGGTTTTCTCAAGTTTCTCTTTTGATACGAGGTCGCACTTATTAATGACTATTATGAAAGGCTTCTTTAAACGAATAATATCCTTTTCAACCTCACTGTTTCGGGTCTCTTCCGGAAACCGGGCGTCTATGACCTCAAGAAGGACATCAGCTTTTTTTATAACATCCCTTACCAGAACTTTGTAGCTTGCCATTGAGCTGTGCTATGATGGGGTAAGGATATAAGGATATCTTCAAATCAGGACACTTCACACAGGAAACTTTGTTTCCATAACCTGTGCCTCAGAGACGAATAATACAGAATAACAAAAAGAGCAGTCAGTCGGTAACCGATACACTCGACAAAATCCATACAATAATTTCTCAGCTAATAATCCCTCAACTGATATTTTTTAGCTGATGATTCCTCAGATGATATTTTTCAGCTACAGAGTTTCAGCTATCGACTTTTTGTTTCTCCAGTACTTTCAGAACGGGTTCACCTGTTCTCTGTCGGGTTACTGGCAGTTCAAATCTAAAAGACGAACCTTCTCCTATTTTGCTTTCAACATATATGTTGCCGCCGTGCATTTCAACATACTTTTTTACAAGGGTTAGCCCCAGTCCCGTACCTTCGAAAGTCCGGCTTAAAGAAGAATCTACCTGGATAAATGGCTTAAAAATTTTCTCAAGGCTATCTTCAGCGATTCCTATTCCCGTATCTTTTACCGTAATAATTACACGGTCTCTTTCCTGTTTTAAGGTTACATTAATTGAGCCGTCTGCAGGTGTGAACTTTAGAGCATTACTTAATAAGTTGCCCATGATCTGTTGAAACTTACTTTCATCAGCAGCGATCCATAATGTTCTATTTTCTGAATTGTAATTTAATTTAATATTCTTCTCCTGGGCTTGTGGGAGAATTATTGAGATAACTTTATTGATAGATTCATTGATAGAAAATTCTTCGATGTTGAGATCTTCATTTCCAGCTTCTGCTTTTGATAAATCTAGTATGTCATTGATAATCTCGAGTAGGTTTTTTCCGCTTGACGAAATGAACTGAACATATCTGGATTGCTTTTCATTCAAGGACCCTGCAATTCCTTCTTTTAGCAGGTCCGAAAACCCTATTATGGAGTTTAAAGGGGTTTTCAGTTCGTGACTCATGTTGGTTAAAAACTCGCTTTTTGTCCGGTTTGCGGTTTCTGCAGCTGTTTTTGCATTTATTAAAGCCTCTTCTGCTTTTTTTCTAACGGTTATATCCCTTATAACCACAATATTTGCCGGCTGATTCTGGTAAATTATTTTAGTACCAAGACCTTCAATCCATAACGGCTCTCCTCTGGAAGAAACTGCTTTGTAAACACTGAGGTAGCCTCCCCTGTCATTGAGGACATTTATCTGGTCTTGAATTGCAATGGGCACTGACTCGGGAGCGAGGTATTTTGCAATGCTCATACCTGTTACTTCTTCGAGCTCGAGATCAAACATTTTTCCAACGGCAGCGTTTGCAGCTAGAATCCTTCCTTCAAAATCAAGTATAAGTAGTCCATCGAGAGTATTGTTAACAAGAGTGCGGAAATTCTGTTCACTTGATTTCAATGCCTCTTCAGCTCTTTTACGCTCTGTAACATCCCGGACATACACTATCAGCCTTTCTTTATCTCCCAGTTTGAATGTTCTGGTTGCAGTTTCAGCTATGAAGAGCGTACCGTCCTTTCTTTTGTTTATTATCTCTACGTTTTTGCCCTCTATTATTTCTTTATTGGGTGTTTCATCTGGGAAGTTACTTCTGAAGCCCTCATGAAGGAGATCAACTATTTTCAGACCCAGCATTTCTTCTTTATCGTACCCGAAAATTTTGCAGGCTGCCCTATTACAGTCAACAATCTTTCCACTACTTGATCCTATGACTATGGCATCAATTGAAAGTTCTACTACCTGTTTGAATTTTTCTTCCGATTCTGCAAGTTCCCTTTCTGTCTTCTTGCTGGCAGTAGCATCATAGACGTTTGTAAAAAGAAGTTCCTGACCTCTGATATTAATTGTATTAATATACATCTCTACATGCCTTATTTCTCCACTGGCAAGTTTATGGCAGGAATAGAAATGGCCTTTCTTTTCGGAAAAAACCTGCTGGCTGATTTCTCTATTCCTTTCCTGAGAAAACGTATCAATATCAGTGATTTTTTTTGCAGTCATCTCTTCATAAGTGTACCCGTAGTAAGTACATGCAGGTTCGTTTGCATCGACAATATGGTAATTGAGCGGATCTACGAGAAGTGTGACAGCCGGACTGTTATTAAAAAGCTGTTTATACCGATTCTCGCTTTCATGCAGAGCTTCGTAATTCTTTTTTATCCTGATTAGAGATTTTATCCTTGTCTTAAGCTCAAACCTATCTATCGGTTTGTGAATAAAATCATCAGCTCCGCATTGAGTTGCTTTTATTTTGTTCGGCTTCTCAAAAAATCCGGAAATTATGATTATAGGTATGAACCTGGAGCCTGGATTACTTTTGAGTATGCTGCATATTTCATACCCGTCGCATTCAGGCAGCATCAGGTCTAATAAAATTAAATCAGGGAGCTTAGTTTTCACCAGTTCAATGGCTTCTTTTCCGGTATATGCAGGAATCGGAATATATTCATCCTCGAGCTGTAAACATAGTAGTTCTACCTGATCTCTCTCGTCATCAATTATGAGAACTTTTGGTTTATCGGAAGCGTACAATTCGATCATCTTGAATACCATTTTTCATGGTTTTTGCAACTAATGGGAAAATCTTATATAGATTTACTATATGTATGATCTTTAACTTATATAATTTCTTTTCCTGCAAAAAATTAAGGAGTTTTCAGTGAGAACCTATTTTCATCGGCTTTTTTTTACCCCTTTTATTTTTCTTAAGTGAAAAATCATATGTTATAAACTCTAAATTCCTTTTTTCCTGTTGCTCTTTCTTAAGGTTTCATGAACTATTTTTCCGGAATCAGTCAGGAAAGTCAATGCAAACTAATTATAATATTTTTTTCTGTAGTGTGATGATTTTACATCTTATTCTCTTCTTTATTAAAATTTATTTAAGACTGTTTGCCTGAAATAGGCCTGATTGAGACTGAAGGCTGGATTAAGTTAAAATGGGTAAAAATTTCGAGATTAAAAGGAATCTAAGGTGAATTCAAAAAATGGGTGATTCCTTACCAATTGGTTGATGCATGCCGGGGTCCCGCAGGAAATCTTTTAGTTCTCTCCCCACGCCGCACTGGTCTTAGACCGGTCGTCAGCCAGATCACAAATAATCGGCAAACCAACCTCACAATTATGAGAGACAAAACACGAAAGAATATCCTCAGACCGAAACAATAGTTTTCCTATCCCTCGGACCCGTCTTTCGATTTCCGATAAATACAAGCGTCTCCGCCATCTATTGGTATTTTTAATCTTTCTACTTGAGCTCAGATTATTGTTACACTTATAATTTAGTTCTCTTGAGCGAAGAGAAGCGTAGCGAAAATGACCGCGTACTCCCGAGGAGCAATTCGGGCGAGGCGCAATTCGGGGCGAAGAAGACATCGTGCTGTTGCACTTGCAGTGCAACTCCCAGAAAATCTTCGATTTCCTGTGATCCCGAAACGAAACTCGGGCAGCGAAACGCGGGAAGCGAAAATTGAAATGAAAATTAAAAAAATGAGATTCTGTTTTTTAAGTTCAGTTTTCAGTTTTTTCCCAGTATTCCTCAGCTTCCTCTTCCATTTCTTCCAGCCTGTCGTAATAGTCCGGAAATTCGTTAAGATGAGCCAGGGCAATCTTTCCTGTCATTATGGGGTCGTCGTTTGTAACGTTTGTAGCGGGGTCTCTTGTCCCGTGTTCAAGCTCCACGTCCATGCCTCTGCGGAACTGGTCAACATCGAACTTATCCCAGGTTAGTCCCAGTTTTTCCCCGACTGCCTTTGCTTCTTCAGCGGTAAAACTTTTGGTTGTCAACATTATCACTCCAGTTAATGGTTTGATATGTTTTGTACTTAAGTTTTGTCCTGCAAAATGTCCGTTTTTTAATTTTCATTTCACAAAATGATTTTATTTTTTCATAAAAAGCATATCCTGCCGTTAAAGGACATATCCTATCATTATATTTATCATCTAGATGAATACATAAATCAGAGAGCGACACATGTCAGAAAAAGACTCTTTGTTTATAAGACGCGCCATTGAACTTTCCTTAGAAAGTATAAAAAGAGGGGGAGGGCCTTTTGGTGCCGTGATAACGAAAAACGGGGACATAGTTTCGGAAAGCTGCAACCAGGTTACCGTACTTAATGATCCGACTGCCCATGCCGAAATAGGTGCTATAAGACAGGCAGCCCGGAAACTGAATACCTTTGATCTTAGCGGATGTAATATCTATATTTCCTGCGAGCCCTGTCCTATGTGCTTTGGGGCCATCTACTGGGCAAGGATAGATAAAGTTTTCTTTGCCAACACAAGGTCTGATGCTGAAAATATCGGCTTTGATGATTCCTTCATATACGAGGAAATTTCACGCCCTCTTCAGGAACGAAAAATCGAGTTCAAACAGCTTCTGCGGGAAGAAGCCCTTGAAGCTTTCAGGGCATGGGAAGAATCTGAGAATAAGGTGGAATACTGAGCCTGTCTGAACATAAAAACGGGCTTAACTTCTCTTTTTAGATCAATACGAAAATTTACTTGATATAAAAAGCCTTATGGATAAAACCTCATTTGAACCCTATTTTCTCTTGTTTTTCATTTCGTATGGGGGCTTTATCTTAATTTTTTATAAGTAGGCAAACTCATTTCTTTCATTAGAACGTAACTATTAAATGGGGTATTAAATTTAATTTGGGAAAGTTTCTGTTTTGGTACATATCTTATGCGCTTCTGGATAACTTTCTCACAACAGCATTAAACTTTAAATGTGTTGCAGTACTTATTTAGTTCAGACAAAATCTTATGAGGGGTTTCGGGGAATATGCCTGGAGATAAAAACAAATACATCCGCTGGTTTGAAGAGACTACGATCGAGGATGTCCCGCTGGTTGGCGGGAAGAATGCTTCCATAGGGGAGATGTACAGGGAACTCACTTCAAAAGGGGTGAAAATCCCTAACGGCTTTTCAGTTACTTCTGATGCTTACTGGCACATGCTGAAGGAAGGAGGGGTTCTGGAAAAGCTTAAAAAAACAATGGAAGGGCTTGATACTTCGGATGTATCCGAGCTTTCAAAGAGGGGAAAGGCTGCAAGAGACCTGATTCTTGGTGCGGGAATTCCTGACGACCTGTGGGAGGAGATTAAAGATGCTTATGACCGCCTCTGCGAGCAGTACGGAGAGGATACGGACGTAGCTGTAAGGAGCTCGGCAACGGCTGAGGACCTGCCAACTGCTTCCTTTGCGGGGCAGCAGGAGACTTATCTCAATATAAGGGGTTATCCTGGGCTCCGGGATGCCTGTATACGCTGTTTCGCTTCTCTTTTTACGGATAGGGCCATCTCCTACCGCGTAACTAACAAGTTTGACCACTTCAAAGTAGCCCTTTCCATAGGAATCATGAAGATGATCAGGTCTGACCTGGCTTCAAGCGGTGTGATTTTTACTCTTGATACGGAAACAGGCTTCAGAGATGTCGTTTTCATTACCGGGGCATACGGGCTTGGAGAGAATATCGTGCAGGGGCAGGTCAACCCTGATGAGTTCTATGTTTTCAAGCCTGCTTTCCGGGCAGGGTATAAACCAATTATCCAGAAGAAGATCGGAAGCAAAGAAATCAAGATGATCTATGGCAGGGGTGACTCAAAAGTACTCACGCGAAATGTGGAGGTCCCTGAGGCTGACAGGCAGCGCTTCTGTATTAATGATGAAGAAGTGCTCAAACTTGCCGGGTATGCAATCGACATCGAAGACCATTATTCTAACAAGTATAGGGAATCCAGGCCCATGGACATCGAATGGGCAAAGGACGGCATAACAGGGGAAATCTTCATAGTGCAGGCAAGGCCCGAAACCGTCCAGTCCCAGAGAGAAAAGGATGTTCTGGAAACCTATGTCCTTGAAGAGAAGTCAGAAGTCCTTGCAAAAGGCAGGAGCGTTGGAGATAAGATCGCTTCAGGAAAAGCCCGTGTGATCCCTGATGTCTCTGACCTGCCCTCTTTCAGGCCCGGTGAGATCCTGATTGCTGATACAACCACGCCCGACTGGGAGCCGGTTATGAAAACTGCGGCTGCAATTGTCACAAACAAGGGAGGTCGGACCTGTCATGCGGCTATTGTCAGCCGGGAACTCGGAATCCCTGCAGTTGTCGGAGCTGAAAATGCGACTGAAGTCCTTGAGACAGGCAGGGAAATTACTGTGAGCTGTGCCGAGGGAGAAGACGGGCTTGTATACGCAGGCATCCTCCCCTTCCATAAAGATACCCTGAGCCTGAAAGACCTTGAACGCCCCGAAACCGAGATTATGATGAACCTTGGAAACCCGGACAGCGCTTTTGCTTTTTCCATGATCCCTAATGACGGGATAGGGCTTGCAAGGCTCGAGTTCATTATCACAAGCTATATCAAAGTTCATCCAATGGCGCTTGTGCACCCGGAAAAGGTCAAAGCTCCGGGAGAGATCCGGGAGATCGAAAAACTGACACGGGGGTATGCGAAAAAGGAAGATTATTTTGTCGAACAGCTTGCCAGAGGCGTCGGGATGATTGCTGCAGCTTTTTACCCTAAACCTGTCGTGGTCAGGATGAGCGATTTCAAAACCAATGAATATGCAAGCCTTGTTGGGGGCAGCTATTTTGAAATGGAAGAAAACAATCCCATGATAGGGTTCAGAGGGGCTTCCCGCTACTTTGATGAGCGTTACAGGGAGGGCTTTGCCCTTGAGTGCAGGGCTATGAAAAAGGTCAGGGGGGAAATGGGACTTACAAACCTCATTCTTATGATCCCCTTCTGCCGGACCGTTGAGGAAGCGAAGAAAGTCATTGTCGAGATGGAACAAAACGGGCTCAGGCGCGGAGAAAATGGGCTTCAAGTCTACGTTATGTGCGAAATTCCGAATAACGTCCTGCTTGTCGATGAGTTCAGTAAATTCTTTGATGGCTTTTCCATAGGCTCAAATGATCTGACTCAGCTGACCCTCGGGGTTGATCGTGATTCCGAACTGCTTGCCGCAGAATTCGATGAGCGAGATCCGGGAGTCATGAAAATTATGTCAATGGCAGTGCAGGGGGCAAAACGTAACGGAAGGCACAGCGGGATCTGCGGTCAGGCTCCAAGTGATTTCCCTGAGATTGCAGAATTTCTGGTAAGAGAGGGAATCGATTCAATTTCCCTTAATCCGGACTCTGTTATGAAAATCACCCTTAAGGTCCTCGAAACTGAAAAAGAGCTCAGAAGGCGCTGAAATAACTTCCTGGGGGCCTGTCAACTCCTTTTTTATGAGGCTGGCCAAATTTCAACCGGGAATTGGCAGTTGCGGTTTATCTGCGGCTGCCTGTGAATCTCTGTACGTGTTTGCAGAATATAACTATACCTGCATCGAAAATATCATACTGCTGGAAAATCTATATATGTAATGCAGTAAATATACATATTGAGTGTGAAAAATTTAAAGGAAGCAATTAATTATGGAGAAAATAAACAGAACACAAAATATAGGGGATAAAAAAGAGCCAGGCCATACGCTTTTTTTAAAAAGATGTCCTGAATGTCATTCCGAACTCGAAAACGATCTTTTCAGAGGTT
This sequence comes from Methanosarcina sp. DH2, assembly GCF_020804225.1. Taxonomy (GTDB): domain Archaea; phylum Halobacteriota; class Methanosarcinia; order Methanosarcinales; family Methanosarcinaceae; genus Methanosarcina. The sequence goes on along the minus strand of NZ_WJBI01000021.1, from coordinate 49,291 downwards.
TTCAATACTGTACCGTGTGCGGATACTGGACAAGAAAAGAAACTGCAAGGCTTGAACCGCTGATGATTCTGGAGTGAGTTTAGATATGTTTGATTTCCCTTCAAAATGTGTCAGGTGCGGCACAACCCTTAAAAAACAGGTAATCGGCTCGAATAATTTTTACTACTGCAGAAAATGCGGGTCCACATCCTCAGTTACATCCTCAGTTACATCCTCAGTTACATCTTCGGTTACATCTGTTAATGCATCCGCTCAATCTGCAGTTCAGGAAATAGCCCACATTTAAGTCAATATTAAGCGAATAACTGATTTTCAAGGCTAAACGGATATCAACGTACCTGCAGGCGGAAGATAATGTAGAGATAGTTGATATCTGAACTGTGAATCTTAAAACAAATCTCAGGCAAACCTGGCTCTGATCTAATCGCTATATGAATTTAGGGCCGGGTCCATATTTTTGAGTTTATTTATTTTTCCAGGTACTCCCGGGTTTACTTGCCAGTATTATTCCGAAAACACCCGGTAAGATCCTGCGTTTTTTCTTTCCATATTCTGTGTGCCGCTTAAGCCTGCCTGCACATAGTGAAAAGCAAAACACAAACTGACTGCATTGGCACAGTTTGGATTCCGGAATATAATCGCGCAGTCGGAGAAGGTTTTTCGGCTCTTTCTTTTTATTTTACTCTTTATTTTACTCTTTACTTTACTCTTTATTTTACTCTTTATTTTCTAACTTTTTCCCTCCTGTTTTTCTGGTTTCTAATCGGAGAATTAAATTTTGAGCAACTTGAAAAGAAAAAGGTATATGAGTTTTAAATTCAATAAGCAGCATTAACCTCAAAAATTGCATAAACCTGAAAGCAGCATTAATACCAGAAACCCTCTCTGTTTGATCCCCATGGTTGAAAAAGAAATAGACTCTTTATGCAGTCAGTATGGCCTGAAGCCGACAAATCTCTCGGACCTTACGTTAAAGGTCAATTTTCCCGACCCGGACTTGGAGTACGGCTTTACCGGAGAAGAAAATTCCCTTTATCTCCCTCTTTACCAGGAACTGAGTGCAGCCAGTTCTTTCCCCGGAGAAGGTGATTTTCGGGTTTACATCCAGCTTGTTCTCGACCCCGATAAGGTAAGTTCTGAGTACCTTGCGGACTTTTTCAACAATCCTCTCGGCCTGAAAATCCGGAAGGCCTGGGAAGCGAGAGGCTTTATCCTGAGACCCGAAACCCGGGAACCTGAAGCGCCGGTTTCGGTGCCCTCTGTGGTAAATTCCCTGAACGGTACAGCCTCATCCGCTCATTTTTCAGGAGGGTCTGGATTCGCAGAAGTCTCCTCCCTTACGGCAGGTGAAATCGCATTTGAAAGCAAGGCTTCGGTTGAGAATATGTGTGAGGAAAACGGTGAGAGCGCTTCTGTACTTTCAGGTGCAGCTGTTCCTTTCTTTCCCGGAGTTTTATCTCTTCCGAATGTGGACCTCGATTCTCTTACACATAGCAAACTCTATCTTCCTGACCTGCAGGTCCAGCTTGAGGTCCTTAAAATCAAAGCTCTTACAAAGGAACTTATTTCCCAGCTAGGTGTGTTCGAGTGCAGGCTTTCAACCTATCCCAAGAGCATAACACATATTCGCAAAAAGCTCGAACTTATCCGGGAGGCAGTGAAGCTTGCAAATGATTCCGACTACATTCTGGAGCTGATCCGGCGGGGGGAGAGCAAAAAACTTGAGTTCAAATCCACACTGCGAATGAACCTTATCACCGGAAAGCCTGACTGGAATATAGAACATGCCGTCATGAAGACAATTGTTGCTTACCTGAACACCGATGGCGGCATTCTTCTCGTCGGCGTCTCTAACAGCGGGGAAGTCCTGGGAATAAAAAATGATGGTTTCCCGAACGAGGACAGGTTCCTCCTGCATTTCAAACAGCTCATAAAGCAGCACATAGGCCTCAATTACGCTTCAATGATAGAGTATACTCTTGTGCCTGTAAACGGCAAAAAAATTCTGGAAATCGACTGCAAAAAAAGCGATGAAGCTGTTTTCCTCAAACCGGACCGAAATGACGAAGAGTTCTATATCCGTATAGGTCCATCAAGCGAAAGGCTCACAGGTAGTAAACTGATAGAATACGTGAACAGACGGTATAACGGAAAGGCTTAATCAACTCGCCTTATAATCCGCTGATATCCTGCTAGTAATCCTTTCTGATAGTCCTGCCTGCTTAACTTGCATGCGCCGGAATTTGGAAAGGTTTAAGAGTTTTGAACTCTCAAACCTGAAGGCTTCAAATTACCCGCCCGAATATATTTATTATTCCCGTAGCAGTCAAGTCCACTGCAAGAGCCGCAAGTAGAAGCCCCATAAGCCTTGTAAAGACAAGCATTCCGTTATATCCTATAAACTTGTGGATCCTCCTTGAGAAGAGGAAGATAAACAGGCAAAGTATGAATGTAGATATAATCGATATGAGAACGATTGCTTTTTGTTGAACGCCGTCTGCCACCCCCATAAGGACAATTACTGTGCTGATCGTACCCGGCCCTGTAAGGAGCGGAAGGCCGATCGGAAAGACCCAGATATCTTCCCGTTCCTGGGACTGACTGATTTCTTCTTCAGTAATGCTCTCCCTTGAGACTTTTGCATGCATCATGTCAAATGCAATACTAAAAAGCAGGAGTCCTCCGGCAACCCGAAGTGAGTCTACACTGATGCTGAATAACTTGAGTATCATGCTTCCGGTAATTGCAAAAGATAGGGCAATTATACACGCAAGCACCACTGCTTTTTTTGCGACATCATTTTTTTCTTTCCGTGTCATCTTGCTTGTCAGGGAGATAAAAGTTACAACTCCGCTGATAGGGCTTACAACCACAAAAATGGATGAGAACACATAGATGAAAAACCCGAGGTTTTCGTTTACCATTTTTTCTCCCGCCCTTTTACAGATCTCCAGGTTTTGCATATAATTTTGTCATTCTTATAATATTTACCTTTTGAATTTTGCTGATTTTTTGTATTTGTATTTTTTGTATTTGTTTATCTTAAAGTCGAAATATAAAATTTAAATTATGTAACTGAATATCCTGAATCTGGACATCCTGAATTTAAAGTTTCCCATAAAGTCTTAGTTCACGATACTTTGATGAAGAAGTAAGAAGATAACTCTCTATCAGGAGACGCTCTATATCATGTGACGGCTCTGTATCATGTGACTCTATAGATCGGACTCTATATTATGGGGGACTCTATATTACAGGATAACTCCTTGATGCTGCTTGTAAGCCCTGAGTAGCAGATAATAGTTTCCAAGTTATATAAGCAAAGGCAGTGATTCTTATGACCGGGGAAAAAATTGATAGAAAAATCTTTGAAGAGCTTAATTTCATAAAGAAGCAGCTTGCAGAAATAAAAGAGCATATGGTAGATATAGATGCCCTGCTCACCGCAGAAGAAAAAGAGCTTGTTTTCAGAAGTTTTGAAAATGAGGCAAGAGGAAGGCTTGTACCATTAAAGAAGCTTGAAGAAATGAGGCTCTGAAATGTTCGAAGTTTTTTTTGATCTTCCTGCACAGGATTTTATGAAGAAGGCAGATGAGAGTACGCATTCCCGTGTCAAGGAAGTACTTGAAGAGCTTTCTTTTGATCCAGTCCCACAGGGCGCAAAAAGAATAATCGAAAGCCAGGAAAAAATATTCCGATTTCGGTCCAGGCATTTAAGGCTGCTTTATAGAATAGACTATGAAAAATTAACCCTTGTAGTGATTACAATAGAACCTCTGAGTCGCATGTACCGTTGAATTGATAGTAAGGGTTTTTACTGGCAATTCCTTCTTCTGTCTACCTTCCTTTTACTGCCTCTTCGATTGTACAAATTACTCTGCTGGCTTTCCGGCTTTCTCATTTTATACTGTCCCGTCATTTTATACTGTCCCGCAATTGATAAAATTAATTTTTATAAGAACGATTTTTGTATAATTAGAATTATAATAAATAATTAATGGTTAAAAATACTTAATTTAAGAATTGTAAGATGATTTGCGAACTACATCCACAGTAAATCGTATTTATTGGAAAAATTTCAGTTATGGGGGGTCTAGTATTGAAAACTGAACCGGAAAGTGAAATTGGAAGTGAGATTACATCTTCCAGGACATCTCTGGGTTTAAAAGAAAATATAGAAGGGTTTTTATGTTATACTCTTACCTGGTTAACAGGCCTGATTTTCTTTGTACTTGAGACTAAAAATAGATTCGTTAGATTTCATGCAATGCAATCTTTTCTGACCTTTACGATTCTCTCAATAGTGCTCAGTGCCCTGCAAACCTTTTTCGGGGTTGATAAATTTATCGATTATTTCCTGATTAATCTCAACCCGCCACTGCTTCCTTACCTTTTCCTTCACAATCCTGTCGCAATTTATGACCAGTTGATAGATGGCCTGCTGGTTCTAAGCCTGATTCCATTTTTGCTCTGGCTTTTCCTGATGTATACAGCATATAAGGGAATGAGATATAGACTGCCGATAATAGGGGATCTTGCAGAAAAAATAGTTGGAAATGTGTATAATCCTTAATTTCGGAACCAGAAATGTTTTTTTTACCTTGAAAACCTTTTTTTAATCCATAGGTAAACAAATGCATTCTCAGCTTGTCTGGCGGCATTTTCCAATAAAAGTATAAGGAGGAAATAAGTAAAAGGAAGAGGTTTGAAAATTTTGTTAAATTTAGGTGTTTAAGAGATTCTCTCGAAGAAGCAGCTACTAAAGTTGGAGTGACTAAAAACAGGATATTACCGGCAGGATTGCTGAACTAAAGGCGACTATGCAGCCTTAATACCAAATTTAAGTGGAGGAAGAAAGTTCAAGCTTGCCAATGAGCAAATAAAAGAATTAAGAACATTATTAGAAAAAAGGATTACTTGACTAGAAGAGAAGTTCTGGAGCTAATAAAGGAAAAATATGATGTAAAGTATTCACAGAAGCAAATAGGAGTTATACTGCATAGTTTTAACACGTACCACTCAAAACCATATACTTTTGAGTACGGAATGCCTGAAAACGCCGAAAAAGTTTTAAAAAAGTTAGCAGAAACAATTCCAGCATATATTGGTCCAGATGAGCAATATATCATAGTTTTCTGGATAAATCTTCAACACAAATAAAAGGAAATACGCAACGATTATGGTCATTTAAGAAACCTTTAACGATAAAAAATACGGAGTATATAAAAGCAAATTATAAAAGCAAATTCATTTACATTTTATTCAATTAACGGTCGCTATCTCATCAATTTTATGGAAAGTTCGAAAGTAGAAAACGTACGTGAATTCGTGCCTAAAAGATAATGTATAATTATTTTCCATTCCAAACTTTAAGACTCGGCTTCAAAATCTGTTTTTAAGTAATAAAGTTCGAAACGGCATAGCTATCCAATCGTTATCACCCCGAATACGGACATCTAATTACTCTTTTAATGACAGCAGGCGAATACTTTCACCTTTGTTGTTATCGGAATTGCGAAAGCAAAGGTGCTCCCTTTCCCCTGATCGCTCCTGAACCAGACATAACCCCCATGCAGGTTAACAATCTGCTTAACCAGTGAGAGACCAAGCCCGGTGCCCTGGAATTTTTTTGAAGAGAATGAGTTAACCTGGCTGAAGGGCTTGAAAAGTTTGTGCTGGTCTTCAGCTTTTATTCCTATTCCCGTATCCTTAACCGTTATTTCAACCAGATCTCCCTTTTTTCTTGCTCCTATTTTTACAAGGCTATTTTCATAAGAGAACTTTATAGCGTTGTCTACAAGGTTATACATTATCCGGGTAAATTTATCCTCATCTGCACGGATTCTCGTAAGCTTGCTATCCATATCGATTTTAATTTCGATATTTTTTTTATCTGCTATGGGATATAGGACGTTTCGTATCAGATCAAGCTTAGTAGCAAGCTCAAATTCTCTATAATTAAGCTCCATTTTGTTTGCTTCTATTTTAGAAAGATCCAGGATGCCATTGATCAGGTTCAGAAGATGCTTCCCGCTGTTAGAAATATTTCCTACGGCTCTCAGTTGTATTTTATTCAATTCTCCATATGCCTGTTCATAAAGCATGTCAGAGAACCCTATTATTGAGTTGAGTGGGGTCCTGAGCTCATGGCTCATATTTGCAAGAAAATCGTTCTTGGTACGGTTTGCGACTTCAACCATTTGTTTTTCATGAAGCAGATTTTCTGTGATTTTCTTTTCCGTAATATCTCCTGCAATATTACTGATAGCAACAAGTTTTCCAGATACATCAAAAACCGGAGAAAGAGTTACTGAAATATTTAATATTGTACCATCTTTCTTCAACCTTAAAGTTTCATGATGCTTGACTTTTTTTCCCTGTTTAATCCTGTCAGATAATTGCTTTATTTCCCCTTTAAGATTGTCTGGTTCAAGTATAGACATGTTTTTTCCCCGAACTTCTTCAGCTAAATAACCATAAACCTGCTCTGCCCCTTTATTCCAGCTGGTAATAATACCATCAAGAGATTCGGTTATAATAGCATCGTTCGATGATTCAACAACATTCGCAAGTGTCTGAATCTTCTCTTCTGCTTTTTTAAGTGCAGTAATATCACGGGCTGCAGCAAAGATCCCAATAACCTCACCGTCTTCATCCCGATAGACGGATGCGTTATATAAAACAGGTATAGTATGTCCATCCCGATGCTGGATTTCCAGAGCGTAATCCCTTACCAGTCCTTCCCTGAATACCTGTTTATATCCTTCCTTAGCTTTTTCAGATTCGGTAAAATAGTCCGAAAAGTCAGTGCCAATAAGTTCTTTCCGGGAATATCCGGTGACAGACTCCGTAGCTTTATTTACATCGGTAATTTTTCCATCAGGACCAATGGTAACCAGAGGGTCCAGACTGGCTTCAATCAGGCTGCGGTTGTACTTGCTGGCAAGTTGAAGTTCCTTTTCTGCTTTTTTAAGTTCGGTGACATCGCGGGCTGCAGCAAAAATACCGATAACTTCTCCATTTTCACCCCGATAAACAGAAGCATTATACAGAACAGGGATCGTTTTTCTACTCCTGTGCTGGATTTCAAGAGCATAATCAAGAATTGATCCTTCCTGGAATACATGCTTATATCCTTCCCTGGCTTTTTCAGGCTCCGTAAAGTAATCCGAAAAATCAGTTCCAATCAATTCGCTTCTGTTATAACCTGTAACCAGTTCGGTAGCTTTATTTACATCGGTTATCTTCCCGTCAGGACCTATAGTAACCAGCGGATCCAGACTGGCTTCAATCAGACTGCGATTATATGTATTAGCGAACTCCAGTGCTTTTTCAGTTTTTTTCCTCCCGGTAATGTCCTGAACGATTCCCATCATCCGGACAGGGATATTCCCGTCAAAAATAACTTCACCCTGTTCATGGACTACCCGTTCTTCTCCACTTGCCAGGATAATCCTGTGATCAATGCTGTAAGGTTTTCCATCGAAAGCTCCGTTTACGGCATTGTTCACATAATCTCGATCTTTCGAATGCACATAACTCAAAAATGCATCGTAAGTTGCCCCAAATTCCTGAGGACTGAGCCCGAAAATACGATAGATTTCATCAGACCAGTATAATTCATTGGTTACAATGTTCCAGTTCCAGTTTCCAAGATGTGCTATTTTTTGAGCTTCGGCAAGACCTTTTTCACTTTCTTTTAATGATCCGTAAGCCTTTTCAAGCTGAGAAGTCCGGTCTTCAACCAGTTCTTCTAAATTATCGAGTGTTTCTTTCAGCTTAATTTCTGCTTCTTTTATGTCTGTAATGTCACGGGAAATAGCAAAAATAGAGGCAACTTCGCCGTCAATAAACCTGGGTACTACCTGTGTATTAAAGCAGTATTCTTTTCCCTGAGGCGATACGTACCGGTATTCCATTGTTTCGGGTTTGCTTGTAGTGAAAAGTTTTTTATTGTTTTCTTCCCAGAACTCTGCCTCCTCAGGGTCCATGCCCATCTCAGCGTGAGTTTTCCCGATAATTTCTTCTTGAGAACAATCACAAGTATCCGCAGCTGCATGATTGGCATATAAATGGCGGTATTGCCTATCAAAACGAGCAATCACATCAGGAGAATTTTCAGCCAATGTACGGAATTCATTCTCACTTCTTATCAATGATTTTTCGGCTTTCTTGCGCTCGGTAATGTCTCTGAAAAGGACAGCGACTTTTCGGCTGTACTCACCCTCAATGCGCGAGGCATAAATATCAAACAATCTGTCTATACCTTCCGCCAGATATTCGAACCGGACTGACTCGCCAGTTAAAGCGACCTGGCCGAAACTCTTGATCCAATTATCCTCTGTATCAGAAACAGGCTCATGAGCATGCTTGTTTACCACATTACGGAGTCCTATTATCATTTCATGCGACTGGTCAGCCTCAAGAATTCGGTAGTCTACCGACTTTCCGTTGTCGTCGAAGATTATCTCTATAAGGAAGAAGCCCTCGTCAATAGAATTGAACAACGTGCGGTATTTTTCTTCCGATTTGCGTACGGCTTCTTCGGAGCATGCGCTTTCGAGGATCTCGGCGCGTAAAGCTTGATTGGCTTGTTTCAGTTCAGCTATCCGTTTCTGCACTCGAACTTCCAGTTCTTCGGCACTCAGTCGTTCATAATCAATCATAAGTCCCCAACCCTGCCTTAAAAGAAGGCATTAATACCTCAATTAAATCCTCTTTTGTCTGATCTTTTTGCCTGACCGAATTCACGTAAGACAGAATTCACGTAAGACATAATTCACGTAAATATGATCCAGGCAAATCCCCAACAATATCATGCCAGAATTCTCTCCAAGCAATTTTGTCTTTCTGGCAATCGTTAATTTGCTTTTAGGCATATTTTATGAAACTTATCATATATTAATTTTTAAGCTAGTAATCTGAAAATCATTTGCAATAAGTAATCTATGTTTTATCTATAATACAAAAAGTAAAAATATTCAATCAAGCTTATATATCCCGGCAAAATAAATGTTGAAAATTCCTTAAAAAGAGATCCTTGATTATCTGATATAATTTCCCTTTACCCGGATTTATCGTAAATTCAGAGGTTCAAAAATAGTTCAGGCTCAAGATTGATTAGAGTAATAATTTGTACGGAGGGAAATATCAAAAGTAAAGGGAGTTTTATTAATTTTCTTTTTCTTCTACATCAAACTCTATAATAAATTCAGTCCCATTCCTTTTAGTCCGATCTTACCGTCTAATTGATCAACAAGAATGCTTACAAGCTACAGACCGAGCGATCTGGATTTGTATCTGGATTTTTCAGATCAATTTTTTCGTGAATACCAGCTCCATTATCTGAAACTATAAGAGTGTACCTGGTACCTTTTCCGCCATTACACGCTGGATCCTGGAACTACCGTAGCGACACATACTGAAAAATGCACAAACTCAGCTACTATACTTTATTAGAGATCGGATAGCTCCATCCGGAATAATGACGGAGACGCAGCATATTTCTATAATGAGAGTGGAAAGCTGGTCTCTACACTGGCGAGATGAAAGTGGGAAGCTTCTAAATTACTCTTGACCGAATTGAAGAAGATATTGCAGTGTCGCTTGTAAGGGATGAAGAGTCAGTAAAAAAAGGCTCTGGTTTCAGGTAACTTTTTGTTCTAAGGCTGTGGGATAGAAACCAGGAGGTAGCCATGAGGGGTGAATCGGATTTTGAATATAATAAATTGTTGTAATTTCTGTTATTTTGCTGTTGAATTTCTATTATATTACTGTTGAAAGAGACCAAAGGTTTCTTTTTACAGTACGAAAAATTCTATTCTAGAGAATTTTCAGATGATATTTCAAAAATGACTTTTCAGAACAGCATTGTTCTTTGGAGTGAACTTATCAGAACCCTGTTTTATAATCCTTTTATCAGAGTCTTCTCTTTAATATATTGAATTATTGAATTATTGAATTATTGAATCATTGAATAAATGAGTCTAAAGCTCCGCATCTTCCGGATCTCTTCTGGATTTTTTTGTGCTGTAGAATAAGTTAAGGAACTTAAATATTCAAATACATCCTGACAACAAGCCAGATAATAAACCATCCAATAGCTGAGAGTAGATTATTCCTGAATTTTGTCTCCATGTACTTACAAACGCTTTTTTCATATTTAATTTTTTTTCTCTGTTTACAGACTTTCAGTCGTCTTGTGGTTTATGATAGAATACTTTCTTAGATACTTTCCGCTCTTTCCAGAAATGTGTTTTTCATAGTCGAAAGGTGAGATTGTTGAACTGAGTAACCTTTAATAGACGAACAAGTTTATAAAAAGCCCGTATTTATGAATTATCACGAGTGATATTATCTGCAAACAGTAATATTTTTATTGCAAAGCCTGGGGCGGTTAAGAGGATTAAGGTATTTTATTAATGCATCATGATAAACAAAACTCAGGATAATAATTTTATTTTCTGGTTTGCTCTGTCAAAAATAAAGATAAATGATTTATCAATGTGTAAGCGCCTCAAGCCTTTCATATCGAGCTTTAAAGGTTTAAAGAGGCTCAAATCGTCCAGTTTTCATGATCGGATCAATACTTATAGCGGCTATGGACGGAAGATTATTCGAAAATCGGGTCTCAGGCTACTGCTTCATAGATACTGTGGTTATCACCTGCATAAGAATCATAGATATGCTGGAAAACCATGCTGCATTTCTCTTCATAAGTCATTAAATCATATGATTCGGGCAACCCTCTATCCAGTTCATCTTCGATTTCTTTTTTGACTGCGGCAACTGCCTGTTGCTTTTTTCTCCAGTCCAGAACCAGTTTCTCAGCTTTTAAGGTAGCAAGGAGCTCTTTTGCAACTTTCCTTACCTGGCTCTTCTCTTTTTCGTTCAGGTCAGGTTTTCTCAGCTTGTCGAAGAGAGAGAGTTCTTCTTCAGTTAAATTTTCCATAATTGCCCTCTCATCTTCCTTTTTCAACGCTTTAGCAAATTCTATCAGTTCTTTGTAAGACTGGTCTACATTTGCAGAACCTGAATTATACTCTTCGATCAGGGTTTCGAATTTCTTCTGGTAATCAAGGCGGATGCTATTTAATTTAATCATTTCTCTTAGTTTGTAAGAGACAAGATTTTTCAACCATTCAAATTCAGTGTTCTTGTGCTGTTTGTCAAATCTGTCTGCCAGAGCATCAAAATTGATATCTTTAAGAGCAACTATTCTACCTTTCTTTGACTCCTCTATAATGTATTCTTTGGACCCGATTGATTTATCAAGAACTCCCTGTATCCTGTCGATCACTCTTGAAATGTCAACTTCAGGATCTAGAGAACGAATTTCTTTTACCAGCTCCTCGTAAAGAGTCATCTGTGAAAGAAACTCTGAAGCCCTTTTGTGAGGCAATAAGGATTTGTATATTTTTAGGGCGGTCCCAGCTTCAGTTAAAAACTTCTTTTTTGTTGACTCGTTCTTGAGGATGGCATCAGTGGCATTTTTCAAGAGTCTTATTTTCTCAAAACCCGACTTTGTCTTAATAATTTTTTGTGAGTCTACAGAGAGTCCGGACAGGAATTTATTTATCTCTTTGACCTTCTGTTCAAGAGCTTCCAGAAGTTTTTCTTTCGGCTTTATAGGGGCTTCAATTCCTTCGGACTTGGGTGAGGCGTATATTTTTAGGGCCTGTTCAAGGTTTCCGAATATACCGACATAATCAACAATAAAACCTCCGGCCTTTTCCCCAAAGACTCTGTTAGCTCTGGCAATTGTTTGCATGAGGCTGTGACCTCTCATGGGCCTGTCAAGGTAAATTGTTGAAAGCGAGGGGACATCGAAGCCCTCTCTCCATTTGCTGCATACGAAAACAATTTTGAGCTTGCTCTTTGAGTCCTTGAAAATCTTTTCCAGATCTTCCTCATTCATTCTTTTTCTGTGAGGCCTTATATCCAGCCCTTTTTTCTCAAACTTTTTTATCTCATTCTGCCCTTCGCTGACAACGACAGCCATGTCCACGCTTTCAAATTCGGAGATCAATTTTTCCAGAGCTTTGGCTTCTTCACTTCTGGATGTGGCTCTTTTCTGCTCCTTTAGTTCACTAATATACTGGTTCCAGTACTTCCGGACCTTATCGTACATTTTTACTGTTGTGAGCTTATCTATAGATACGACAAGAGCTTTTCCGGTATAACCCCGTGTAACATAGTGCTCCACAATATCTTTTGCAATTGTTTCAAGGCGGTCCTCTCTTACGATGATATGATACTCTTTTGAAAACTCTATGGCAAGCTTGGACTCTTCGTCATCATCAAGGCTGGCTTCTTCAATTTCCCGGTAAATATCATCATTGAGGTTATCGTTTTTCAACTGGACTTCAGGCATACGGTTTTCATAATAAAGAGGGACAGTTGCCCCGTCTTCTATGGAGTGCATGAAGTTGTAGATGCTAACATAATCTCCGAATGTGGCTCTTGTCTTTTCTTCTTCCACTATTAACGGCGTGCCAGTAAAGCCGATAAAGCCCGCATTCGGCAGGGCATCCTTCATATTCTGGGCGAGGGTATCATACTGAGTCCTGTGGGCTTCGTCCGCAATTATTATGATGTCATCCCTGTCCGAAAGCAAAGGATGTTTTACGCCTTTCCTGGTCCCGAATTTGTGGATAAGAGTAAAGACAAGCCTGTGGTCTTCGGTGAGCAGCTGTTTGAGATGTTCCCCGCTTCTGGCCTGTACACCGACCTCGCTTATTGCGCCTGCGTTCTGGAAGTTCTGGTAGATCTGCTCGTCCAGTTCTTCCCTGTCGGTCACAACCACAAAGGTATAGTTGCCCGGAAATTTCCGCATGATTTTTTGTGCAAAAAAGATCATGGAATAGCTTTTTCCCGAACCTTGAGTGTGCCAGAAGACTCCTATTTTCCCTTCGTTTTCTCTTTGTTTCTTAAAGGATTCTATGGCGTTATTGACCCCAAGGTACTGGTGATTTTTGGCAATTATCTTTACAGGGTGCCCTTCGCTGCTTGAAAAAAGAGTGAAATTTTCCAGAATATCAAGGAAGCGACTTGGTTCACAGCTGCCCTTTATCATTGTGTCCAGCAAAGTGTCTCCGGCTTCATTTTCGTCGTTGACCCGTTTCCATTCGCCAAAGTGCTCAAACCCACTTGTAATGGTCCCGATTTTTGATTCCCTGCCGTTGGAAAGGATTATGAAAGCGTTGTACCAGAAAAGCTGGGGAATTGCTTCTTTATAGTCCGTAAGGTTATCGTCAAAAGCTTCTTTGACCCGTCTGCCAGTAGCTTTTAGCTCGATAAAGATGAGAGGAATTCCGTTTATAAAGCCTAAAAGGTCAGTTCGTCTGGGACTCATTTCTCCGGTAATCCAGAACTGGGAGGCTAAAAATAAGTCGTTGTTTTCGGGACTGTCAAAGTCGATAACTTTTACGGTCTGGTCTTCAATTTCCCCTTTTTCATTCCTGACTTTGACCTTGACTCCGTTTTTGATTAGCAAATAAACTTCCTGATTTGCTTTTACAGGGCTAAGCCTGCTCCTATCCTTTGCCAGTTCCTGGATTGCCAGCTCTTCAGCCTCGTCGCAGATGTCAGGATTAAGTTTTTTTATTGCCTCGCTCAGTTTCCGGAAAAGAATCACTTCTGATTGTATTTTTCTCCCCAGAGTCCCTTTCCCATCGAGCCCGAACTTTTCATGGAAACAGTTTAAGGGAGTGTAGCCCAGCTTTTTGAATTCCAGGATTGCGGACTTTTCTACAAGAGAGTTTTCACTATAATCATTATCATCCGGAACGTTTTCCTCTCTTGATGATTTATTTCTCAACAATTCCTCATTGCTTTTTATTTCGGCAACCATTTTTAACACGACTTCTATTTTTCCCCTGGCTTTTCCAAAATTCTTATCCTTTGTTAAGATTACTCGTTTATTTAAATTATATTGATTTAATGTTATTTTTGAGCGTCAATTTCTAAAAACTTATATTTCTTTGACATCGAAAACCTATTATGAAAAATCAGTACTTTGGAGACCTGAGAGACCTATTCAAGTACGATTTGATCCTCCACATCCTAGACCGGATAGATTTGCAACAGCTAACTTTCATCCCTATGCTGACCAAAAATGATTCTCTCAATGAAGGAAACAAGAGGGATTTCTGTAATGCGAAGAGTTGCAATTCCCCCGGCACTGGCAATGGAGAACTCGTGAAATTCCTTGAACAATATAAAGATGTAACAGTTGATGAAAGAAGTATAGGTTACATTGAGTCTCACTTTAACTCAGCAGGCCACAAAATTTCTATTTACAACGGGCAGAAAGGCCTATATTTTGAGCAACAAGTCCGAAAAAAGTATTTTAGTGGGATACCTGACGAATCGCTAATCAAATCTTTAATTTTCATAGATCCAGATATCGGATTGGAAGTTCAGCGTTCCAGAGAGAAACATCTGCTGTACAGCGAGGCAAAGAGCCTTTACAACCGCATGGATCAGAATTCCATTATAATGATATACCAGCATTTCCCGAGAATAAAGCATCGTGATTATCTATCTACGCGGTCTCAGGAGTTAAAAGAATTAACAGCAGGTTTGCCACTATATATTTCGGACAATGAGATTATATTCTTCTTCCTGGCTAAAAATGAGAACACAAAGAATCTGCTGGAACAAATTCTCCGTAATTATAAAAACAAGTACAAAAGGCTTATAATCAACGTATAAAATAAGTTAAAAAATTATGTTTAGCAACTCTGTGCTTCTTCAAAAAATACGTCAATGAGCTGGAGGAGATTTTTTGTAATATCAGGACGTTCTGTAAACGCCGTCATGATGCGCAAAATCCCAGAATATTACCTTATTTTCCGGTTCAACAATCTCAAAAACGAGAACAAATGACTTATCAATATGTACTCGCCTCAAACCTTTCATATCGTGCCTTAAAGGTTTGAAACGGTGAGGGTTGTCAAGGATTTCACTCATTTTGTTCAGCAGGATTTCAAAACGCTCTTTGTCTTTTTTCTGGATTTTTTCCAGATCTCTTTCAAGGTGCCTGCTGATTTCATACGAATATCTCAAAGCTTTACCCCGAATTTCTTTTCAAATTCGCTTCCTGAAATAGTTCCCTCTTTTTTGATCTCGTCCAGCCTCTCAAGGTATTCTTCTCTTACAGGGTGCAGTTCGCTGTCAATTAGCTCAAGGCTTTCCTCGATTTCGAGAATTTTTGTTTTCAGGAAATCCAGGTCATCCGATATTTTCTTTAGCAGCTCCGTCTCGATCATATTCCCTCATGGTTATTTTGGGTCTGGAAATATTTATACGTGGCTATGAAGGCTTCTTGCGGGATTATCAAAAAAATCCTCGATATCTGTTACAAGTAACTCTACGTCATCCTCAAATCCCCAGCCTATCCCTTCTGACTTTTTTCTAATTTCAAAAAGCCTCTTCTTAAACCGGGGGTAAAGGGGTTTTCCTTCAGGTGTTTTTAAGAGATTACAGAACTTTTCGAGCATGTCAACAATTTTGTTGTAGAATTTCTCATCTATGTCCCCATATTCGTTGGTAAAATCCACCCCGTTTTCAACATAGAAAAGCATTAGCTCCAATTTCCCTTCAAAATCCCCTGATGCCTTTGAATAACTGTCTATCTCCTTTTCAGCTACAGAATACCTGAGCGTCCCATGCCCCTTTTCCGGGAAAAACTCATTTTTTATTATTTCCCGGTAAGCTTCCAGTACTCCTGGCTCAGCTTCTGGCTCCATGCTTCCTGCAAGCAAACACCATCTGTTTTCTTCGGAAAGCCTGTAAAGATTCTGGATAATATTGATAAGCTCTTTTTTGTCTGCATTCTGCAGAGTCTTTTTTAAGTCAAACCACCTTAAATCCAGACCATGTTGCATACTACGGCTTCGAAGGTTGAATTATGATTCCTGAAACTCGTTTCTTATGTGAATATCCAGATCAGAAACATCTATTTCCCCTGAGATCAGTTTGGGGAGAAGAAGGTCGCGGGTTTTGCGGAGATTTTGATTCTTTTTGGCTAGAATAAATATCTGGTTCAAAATAGGTTCCAGTATTTTATTGATTTCCTCTATAATTTCAATGGGTGGGATTAAAATTGGTAAGGATTTAACATCTTCTTGATTAATACCAGGTTGAGCTGCATTTGAATTTAGATTTTTTATGTTTTCTGTCATAAAATCCAGATCTAACCAAAAATAAAGATAATTTTGACATTTCTGATCTTTTGACCTTAGGATAAAAACGTGCTCATTTATACAACATTTTCCATGAGGAAAATTATCACAAAACATCGTTTTTCTACCAATTTTTGCGCCATCTTTATACAAAAGTACGTCTTTATGTTTTACAATTCCTTTTTTCATTTTATTGAAAAATTCGGAAGATACATATTTCTCTTTAGAAAAATCATAAATTCCTAGACCAATAATATTTTCTGCCCCTATACTTGGAATCCCTTCACCTAGATCTCCAACACCACCTTTTGGTCGACTTCCAGATTCTAGAGAACTTAGTAAGCTTCCAACCCTACAAATTTTCCATCCCTCTGGGATCTCCCTCAATTCAGAAGAAATCATTTTTACATTTTCATGCCCCGGAAACCTGAACTTAACGAACCATTCCTCATAAATTAGCTTTGCCATATGTTCAAGGATTTCTATTCTCCGTTTGTTGTTTTCTATAAGGTCATCGTAGCTGGAGAGGATGGAAGCGATTTTTTTTTGAATTCCGATAACTGGTACTTCTACATTTATGAGGTGGAGAGCATTACGATTCAATCCTGGAACCGCACCTGCTGTATTTTGATTGGCAAGGTTTAGAGTGGATAAAAAATAACTTACGAATTTTGGATCATTTTCTTTGAAGTCTCTTACATATAGAGTTGTATTAAGTGGCCAAAAGTCCTCTTCAACAAAAAATACCTTCCCTAAAGTTCCATATCGACCTGTAACTACGCCGGGTCCTTTAACTTTTGACTCGTTGTGAAAGCCATCAGTTCCTGAAGATGATATTATTGGAATGGTTCCCTTCTCTCTTTTGCCTTTTGGAAGATCAAAACCTCTTTGGAATGTTATCACATCTCCTAACTTTACACTTTTCCATTCCGACGTTCTCATACTTTCTTCCCCAATAGTTTCTCTATATTTTCACCAATCTCTTCTTCCAGCTCCCTTGCTTCGAGATTCAGCCCTTCAAGTTCTTCATTTAACTCTTGCAACCGCTCCGTAAAATTAAAATCCTCTTCAATGGCCTCGGCAACCCCTACATACCGGCCCGGATTTAGAGAATATCCCTGCTCTCTGACCTCATCAAGAGTTACAACCTTACACAAACCCTTGACATCCTCGTAAGGTTCGCTTCCTTCTTCTTCGCGGTAGCTCCTGACGATTCCTGCGATTTTTTCGATCTGCTCTGCGGTAAACTCCCTGTGCGCCCGGTCGACCTGCGTGAAAATCTCCCTGGCGTCAATGAAGAGAATCTTATCTTTTCGGCCGGTTCCGGCTTTACCTTTGTCCAGGAACCAGAGGGTGCAGGGGAGGGTGACAGTGTAGAAAAAGTTTGAGCCGATGGAGACCATTACGTCAACTGCACTACTTTCGATGAGCTGTTTTCTTATTTCAGCTTCTGTGCCTCTGGCATCGGAGGCGGAGTTTGCCATGACGAAACCGGCTCTGCCTTTTTCGTTTAAGGCTGACCAGAAGTGCTGGATCCAGAGGTAGTTTGCGTTATCAGTTGAAGGGGTGCCGAGTGGGAGCCTTTTGTCGCCTTTGACCTTTTCAAAATCGACTTTTTTCACGTTGAAGGGGGGATTTGCCATTACGAAATCGAAAGTATCGACCGAATTGTGAATGTTTTCATAATAGGTGTTGCCTTCTTTAATATCCCCTGATAGCCCGTGGACTGCAAGGTTCATTTTGCAGAGCCGGACGGTATCGGCTACTTTTTCCTGGCCGTAGACAGAGATTTCGGAACTGGCTTTTCGGTGGTGGTTTTCAACAAAATGGGCGCTCTGGACAAACATGCCGCCTGACCCGCAGGCAGGATCAAGGATTTTTCCGTGGTAGGGCTCGATGACTTCTACAATCAATTTGACAAGGGATATGGGGGTGAAGAACTCCCCGCCTTTCTGGCCTTCAGCCATTGCGAATTTGCCGAGGAAATACTCGTAGATCTTGCCGAAGGCATCTCCCTGGATGTCCGTGGGCAGTTTGAAGGCTTTTAAAAGGGCAACGAGCAGGTCATTTTCAAAAGATGTGTAGTTTTTTGGCAGGATGTTGGTCAGTTCAGGATTTTCGGCTTCAATTGCTTCCATTGCTTCATTGACAGCTTTTCCTGTGTTTTCACTTTCCGGCAGGTCCAGTAAATAAGAGTATCTGGCTTTTTCAGAAAGGTAAAGGACTCCTTTTGCCTGAAAATCCACTTTTGAGATTTCGTTTTTCCTTCTCCGGCTGGATGAGTTGTTTTCCAGCTCCAGTTTTAATTCCTGTTCTGCCTGAGCGAATTTGAACTCAGCGTATCTTAAAAAAATTAACCCGAGTACAGGGACGGAGTATTCCGAGGCTTTCAAGCCGGAATTTGCCCGGAGTTCGTTAGCCACGTCCCATAACCTTTTTTCAGTTTCGTTATTGTTGCCTGCCATTTTTTATCATCTTTTGAACTTGTTTTTAGTTCTCATCACTGAATTAACATAAATATGTTGCTAAAATGTCGAAAAAATATTTTATAGGAATCCGTGTTGATTTTATTAGGGACATGAATAGCGGTCAAGGCGTGATAAAAAATAGGAGAAAGGAAACAAAGGAGAAAGGAAACAACCAGCCTCATTGAAGCTTTAAATAATTTCAGAAATAAAACCAATCCATAAGTAGCAAACCTGTAAAATACAACTATTTAGCGGGGGCAAAAATATTCCAAGCGCATACGACAACCGCAGAGGCTCGGCAATTGTTGAAACCGAAAAAGGGGTCCTGCTTGTGAGCAGTTCGGGGTCTTACTTCAGGCTTCCCGGAGGAAAACCGGAAAAGGGGGAAGCGAGCATCGAAGCTGCAATCCGGGAGCTCAGGGAAGAGACCGGGCTTCGGGCTTATGATGTCAGGTACCTTTTCAAGTTTCATGCGTCAAAGGTTTTCAGGATTCGGGCGAAAGGGGATCCAGAGCCGGGAATGGAGATTCACCATTTTGCGTATTTCAGGCCCGGAAGGGATATGGAGGTGCGGGTTTCTGAGAATACGCTCAAAATACTGGATAGATATTATGAGCTGAAAGAAAGGGATAGTAAGTAAAAGGTTATGTTTTAATCCGGGGCCAGCCTGTTCAGATCTCCCAGGCAGCGTGTTTGTCTGGCAAGGAACTAAAACTTCTTCTCAGTTGTTCTACCGCTCCGCCGCGTTCTTTCGGATCATTACTATAACTTTTTTTATGGATTTTTTCTTGATTGACCATCACCTGCACCATTGTACCCTAACATTACAAGAGTTAAAATTATTTTTCATTTGTTTGTCTTTGACACCTGCAAAATCACCTTTTGTTGTTATAGCTCCAGATATGCGTGCGCCTGTACCTGTCATAGAGTGTAACGTTCAGGGTAAGGAGAAGGACAAAAAATAAGGTATTAGAAAGGTCAATCGAACCATTAAGTAAGGGTAGCACGAGGTCAAAGAACAGGACAAGACCGAAGTTTACAACTGACATTACAACAAATTCCTGAATAATAGACCTCCATTGCCTCCCGCGCCTGACAAGCCACTGGCTCAATGCGGTGTTAATCACTATGAGAATAGATACACCGGCTGCCACCTGGAGGCTGTTTGCCCGAACGCCTGGGAGCACCTCGGCAAAAATGATGCTCAGGAGAGAGATAAGTATGATCTTCTCGGCGAGTTCACGGGTTACGAGCTTTTCGGATAACAGTTTATTGACTATTTTCATCTGCTTATGCTCCTCCCTTGTTCTGGCACTTTCAGCACCGTCAGACAGGAAGGAGGGGATAGGGTCTGCAGCAAATGAAAAACCCGGCCGGGCAGGGGGTAGGTCCTTCAAGAGCCACCAAACCATAAAAAGCAGGACCGAATCCCAGGCAATCAAGAAGAGTGTGTTTGCGGGATTTTCCATGACCCAATCGGTTGTGCTCATTTCAGCGATATGTATCCAGTATTCCTGCGGTACTTTGACGAAAATCCATATCAGAGCTGCCGTGATAATCAATTTATTTTTTGTAAGCACCAGCGGGTTCCATTTTAGGCGGACTGCCTCATAAAAAATGAAGAAATATTCAAAGACATTCGGGAAGATAAACAGCAGTGCTCGCAGATGTGTTATCCCGAAAAGGGCTGCGCCGACCAACCTGTAGTAGAAAAGGAAACGGCTCAATCTGAAGGCAAAAAGGTTCGACCAGTCTCTAAGGGTTGAAAGGTATGTAATGGTCAGATAATAAATGTCAAGGGCTTTATCATAGCCCTGGTAGTCATCCAGAGGCAGGCCCGTAAAAAGTTGGAAAATTGTCCTGTCAACAGCGTCAAGGACCAGGGAAGCTATTATTCCGGGGAGAGGATATTTCGGAATAGAGAGTGGTATTAAGAAGCGAGCCATAACTACAGCCCAGAAAATAAATATATCTGACGCGTCCGGCATTTTGAAGTTTGCCTCCCTTTTTCTCTCCTTTTAACAGATAACTTCCCAGTTTTATTTCAAGGCCAAACCAGATTTATATCTAGATTTTACTGAAATACTTAAAAAGTGATCTCCGTTTCTCATAAAACCTTACTGGCCTGCCAGATTCTCACATTCGGTCTCCTCTTCAATCCCTTTGAACTTCAATCCTTTTTGATCTCAATTATTTTTAATCTCAATCCCTTTTTTTGATTCTTCAAACTCAGTTATTGTCGCGTGACTCCAGAGATGCACGCGCCGATATCTGTCATAGAGAGTTACGTTCAGGGTAAGGAGAAGAACGAAGAATAGAGTGTTAAGAAGGTCGATCGAACCCTCGTACCTTGCCAGAAGGAAATCAAAGAGCAGGACAAGGATGAGGTTTACAATAGACATTACGATGAACTCCTTCACAATTGATCTCCATTGTGTCCCGCGTCTGGCAAGCCACTGGCTTAACTCGGTGTTTATTATGATAAGGATAGACATACCGAATGCAATCTGGACGTCGTTTGCCCGGACTTCGGGAAGAATCTGTGCAAAGATTATGCTAAGAAGAGAGACCAGCACAATCTTCTCGATCAATTCGTGGTGTATGAAATCATCAAAAAATCTCTTACTCGTGTAATTATCCTTCACACGGGCAGCTCGTAAACTGTCAAATCTGAAAGTTGCATGATGAGCAGCAATCGAGAAGCCCGATCTCATGGGAGGAAAATCTCTGAGCAGCCACCACGCCATGCCGATCATGACTGCAGTCCACCCAATCAAAATGAATACATTTGAAGGATTGGCTCTGATCCAGTCGGTTGTATCCATTTTCGCTATATGTATCCAGTATTCCTGCGGCAGTTTGACGAAAATCCATATCAGGGCTGCTGTAATTATTAATTTGTCTTTTGTAAGCACCCTAGGGTCCCATTTCATGCGGACTGCCTCGTAAAAAATAAAGAAGTACTCGAAGGTGTTTGGAAAGATAAGTAGCAGTGAACGAAGGTTGGTCAACTCGAAGAGAGCAACTCCTACCAGCCTGTAATAGAAAAGGAAACGATTTACCTCAAAAGCGAAGTGATTTGACCAGTTCCGCATGGTTGAAAGGTATGTGATAGCCAGGTAATAGACATCAAGAGCCTTGTCATAGCCCTGATAGCCCTCAAGAGGCAGGTCCGTAAACAATTGGAAAATTGTCTGGTCAACAGCGTCAAGGAGCAGAGAAGCTATTATTCCGGGAAGAGGGTACTTTGGAATAGAGAGCGGTATAAAAAAACGAGCCATGACTACAGCCCAGAAAATCAACATATCCGAGGTAGCTACCATTATGAAGTTTGCCTCCCTTCTTAAATACCCAATCGGAAAGGGTTTGTTATTGTTTCCAGTTTGTCCAGCCTGAAAAATGGCTCTTAAAATCTCTTTACTTAATTTGTACTATTCTCTATTTAATTTTATATTTTGATATTTTTATCCCTCACGACACTAACATATTACCTGCGGATGTGTCACAATATCTTGATTTTCCTCCAGGGTTTAAATCAGTTTTTGCGAATTTTCCCTGCCACTGGTAGTCTCTGCACCGGTAGTCTCTGCACTGGTAGTCTATGATTACCTGTTTAATCTGTTTCGGAACAAAGGAGAAAAGCTTTCAGTTCCCTCTTCACATGCTGAATGGTTCCTGGCTCGCCTGTCAGCCAGACAAATTTCATCCTTAACCCCGAGACCATTTCTTTTCAGTTCAGCAAATATAAGCCCTCAGCCAGCCAGTCTGGAATGTCTTCAAAAGAAAAAAGCAGAAGGAAACTGAGACTAATGAGAAAAGCAAAATAAGTAATTTTTAGAAATTTTTAGTTCTTTTTTATTTGCATCCAGAAAGGGTTTTTGGCTGTTTAACTTTCTGGTTTTAATTGTTTTTCCTTCCACCTTTTCTCTTCTTTTTTACGGGAAAGGCCGCTCGCAGGCGAGCGTGACAAGAACGACTCAGTATAGTGAATGAAGCTGCACAGATAAAAGAAATCGTAATTTAGTCCTCTTGAGCGAAGCGGAGCGAAAAGGACAGCATACTGTTGCACTTGCAGTGCAACTCCCAGAAAATCTCCGATTTCCTGTGATCCCTAAGCCCTATTCGAGCGTGACAGGGACTATTCAGTGTAGCGAATGAAGCTTCACGGGTAAGAAATATTTGTAGTTCAGTTCCCTTGAAAGAGTTCGCTGTCTGACCATATTTTCTCCGCCTGACGTCTCAATTATTTTGGCTCAAAATCAACTGCCTATCTCTGTCTTATGGTTCCTGACATGTAAAACCTTGTACCTGTCATAGAGAGTTATATTCAGGGTCAGGAGGAGGACAAAAAATAGAGTGTTGAAGAGGTTGATTGAGCCGTCGTACCTGGGCAGCAGAAAATTAAAAGCAAGCACTATACCGAGGTTTACTGCGGACATCACGACAAATTCCCTCATGATTGATTTCCAGTGAGTTCCACGTCTGGCAAGCCAGTGGCTCAATGCTGTGTTTATTATGATGAGGACAGCCATGCCTGTTGCGAGCTGGAGATTGCTTGCCCGCACGCCCGGAAGTATCTGGGCGAAAATGATGGTAATGAGAGAGATCAGCACGATTTTTTCGATCACGGAGTTATCGATGAGGCGTTCCCGCTGTTCATTCCCTATTTTAGGCGTGGGTGGGACAGCCGGGGCAGCTACCACGGGGGTGGCGGCAATTTCCAGGCCCGGGCGGGTGGGAGGAAGGTCCCGGACCAACCACCAGGCCATACCGAGCAGGAACGCTGCGTAGGCGATCAGTATGATGGCGTTTGAAGGATTTGCCCTGATCCAGTCAGTGGTGTCCAGCTGGGCGACGTGTATCCAGTATTCCTGAGGCAGCTTGACGAAAATCCAGATAAGGGCTGCAGCAGTTATCAATTTGCTTTTTGTCAGCACCTTCGGATCCCATTTCAGGCGGATGGTTTCATAGAAGATAAAGAAGTACTCAAAAGTGTTAGGGAAAACGAGCAGCAGAGGGCGTAGTTGTGTGAGTTCGAAGACAGCGACGCCGACCAGACGGTAATAGAAAAGGAAGCGGTTTAGCTTGAAGGCATAGAGGTTCGACCAGTTGCGCAGGGTCGAAAGATACGTAATGGTCAGGTAATAGACATCAAGGGATTTATCGTAGCTCTGATAGCCTTCAAGAGGCAGGCTCGTGAACAGCTGGAAGATCGTCTGGTCGATACCGTCCAGGATCAGGCATGCCAGCACGCCGGGGAGAGGGTAACGAGGAATGGTGAGCGGTATCAAGAAGCGGGCCATAACTACAGCCCAGAAAATCACCATATCTGAAGTATCTACCATTGTAAGTTTGCTTCCCCCTTTTAGGCTCTACTTTCCCCTGAGAACCCAGTTTTCATGTCCATTACCGGCTGGAACACGCTGTTATAGTACCTTTAGTTAATTTTATAGTATTTCGTTATTATACTAATATCGAAACTATATTACTCATCTCGAAGTTTGCTTATTTTGAAGTTTACTTATTTTGAAGTTTACTTATTTTGAAGTTTACTCATCTCGAAACCTTTACTCATTTTGGAATTATTATACGATGGATTTTATATAGATCAAATTTATACATATATCCTATTAATCGATTTAAGCAAGATTAATATACACTAAAATAACTAAAAAAGACCAGTTACATGCCAGTTGCCTTGCCTGCGGCCGGGGTTGAAGCTTAAGGCAGGAATTATTGCAGATGTGTGGGGCATTCTGCGAAGCAATTATGGCAACAGGTTACGGTTTTGCTCTTTGGCAGGTTCTATATTTAGCAACTGGAATTATACCGGTTCTGACCACCCGCCACCTGCAGAGAGCCCTGCTGGTAAAGAATTCTGGAGGATATGGGAATGGCACAGTTTAAACCTTTTAATATGGATAGTATACCGATAGAAGAGCAGTTCATGAACTGGAAGGAAATAGTCAAAGCTCCGTATGACAGAAACTCTGTAGATGCATACACAAGGACACGCGTAATTCTCATGAATGGGATTGAGAATGCCTCAGTTCTTATGTCCCATGCCATGGAACGAATGACTGTCGATCCAGAGATCAAGCGTCAGATGGCTTTGATACGGCGCATTGACTCCATGCAGCAGCAAACGGTTGACTGGTTAAATCCGGCTAATCAGACTATTATAGAGACTACACTTGGGTACGAACAGGTGGCTGTCGATCTCACTGCTAACCTTGCAAGGAACGAGTCCGATCCATACGTAAAACAGACTCTGGATTTCGCTCTTCTTGAGGACTTCGATCACCTCTACCGCTACAGTTGCCTCTATGATTATCTGGAAGGAGGCGACTATGATACTGTTGTACAGGGAAAAACAGAGGTGAAGCCCGGAAGACCCACAAGTGTCGAGCACCGCCACCCGGACGACACCATGCGAAAACACTATAATAAAGATACGGCTGATATCAAAACCAAAATGAATTGCCTCACCATTGTTGCAGGTGAGCAGCAGACCGAGCTTTTCTATAAAACTCATGGGAACATGTATTCTGATGAACTTGCACGGCAGCTTTATTCCGAGATTGCTGACGTTGAAGAAGAGCATGTGACCCAGTATGGATTACTCGGCGATCCTCGGGAGACAATGCTTGAAAAGTCAGCGCTCATGCAGCTCTGTGAAGCTTATGTTTATTTCTCCTGCGCGCAGACTGAAAGCGATTCCAGGATAAGAGCTATCTGGGAGGACTTTATGAGGATGGAAATCTCCCACTTTGAGGCATGTGCCAATCTTCTTGAAAAATATGAAGGCCGTGATATCAGGAATATCGTACAGGCTGATGTTATCGAGCCGCTGGTGGTTTTTGAGTCGAACAAGGATTATGTAAATCGGGTAATTGAAGAGCAGCTTGACCTTACGCCTCAGAACATGGAGTACCTGAGATTCAGGGAGATTGCAGATGAATGGTCCACGTTCAGGTTCCAGTGGAAGATGAATAAAGCAGGTGTGCCCAGTGAAGAAGTAGTTGGCAAAGCTAAAAGCGAGCTGGCACAGCGCGACCAGGCTAAAGACATCAAACAGTTTAAGAATCAGGTAGCCAAGCGCACAGAAGATCTTATGACTGGAAGACCAGCACCACCTATGTGAATCTAAAGCAAGGTTTTTTAGTTCAGGCGACGGCGCTATCCAGCGCCAATTAAATTTTTGTTTTCTCAGTAGATCCGGAAACTGAACCTGAGATCTCCTTTCTTAAGTCCAGGTTTATTTCAGTTAAATATCCCGCTAGCTTGCTGCGAGGATGGAATACTTCCTCGGTAATCGTTAATGATAGTACGATTTATCAATTCCATTTTTTGGTTGTTAATTTCTGCTCAAACTAAATTTTTTAGGGCTATCGTCTACTTTAACGGAATTTGGAGCGGTGGTGTGAACATACCCTGTTGCTTGCAGTGGGGTGCGCCACCGCAACTTTGATTTTTTCATAGGCTCTTCTTTTTGCTTTCTTTGTATTCTTTTCTTCCTTCTCTATACTGCTGTCTGCTTCTTTCTTCTTTTTGGGAAGAGCCGCCAGACAAGCTGGCGGAGAAGTCCGATATTATAGAGTAAAAATTAGTTGGAGGGAACAAAAAACTATTTTTCTAACCAGACGAGCTATTCTCCATGAAGCCTGCTGAAAGATCGGTTAAAGCTTTATAAGATCAAAAATGGGTGTTGACCAGTACAGCCGTACTCGCTATACCTGTTATTTCTGTTGCACTCGACAAAAGAGAGCGGTCTGCCCAAAAAAGACCAAAAAAGAGACTTGACGAAGTGGTAAAAAGCGATAAAATAAACTGGAAAATAGCATTTTTTAAGTAATATTTTATTCTGTCTTAATTGCATTTCCTGTATACTTTATTTCCAGAGAAACTTGAGCTCAAAAAAGGCTTCTATGGCCAGGGGAAATGCTTTTCAGCCAGGCAGAAAACCCTCTAAATTTTTTATAGTATCAGACTTATCTGGAAACACAGGAAGAATAGCAATCGATTAACTGAAAAAACTGAAACCGGAACTACACTTAAATCTCTGTTCTAACAATAGGAGTGCAAGAACTGAACTCTGAAAGGAATACTAATTAAAGCATAGATCTTGGCTATAATAATTTTTTTACCTTGACATATCTTTGAGTTGATCCCCCATGCACCCGAAAACCCGACAGATCCTTAAAACTTTCGAAGAAATCAATAAAATCCCACGCCGTTCTAAAAATGAAGAAAAACTTGCCTTATGGCTACTGGAATGGGCAGGAAACCGCAACTTTGAAGCAAAAACCGATGCTACAAACAATGTCCTGATCAAAGTCCCTCCTACTCCGGGGTATGAAAACTCTCCCGGGATTGTGCTGCAGGGGCATATGGATATGGTCTGCGAGAAGTGCAAAGAGTCAGAGCACGATTTTTCGAAAGACCCTATCAGGTGTGTGTATGATGGGGAGTGGCTGCGAGGAGATGGGACTTCTATCGGGGCGGACAACGGAATTGCAATTGCAATGGGGCTTGTGCTGGCAGAAGCCGGAAAGAAAGGAGAGATAGAGCATCCGCCGCTCGAGCTGCTCTTTACGGTTGACGAGGAAACAGGACTTACAGGAGCCAGCGGGCTTGAAGAAGGTTTTTTTGAAGGCAGAATCCTGCTGAACCTGGACTCTGAGGATGAAGGAATGTTTATAGTAGGGTGCGCAGGAGGGCAGAATTCACGGGTTACCCTGCCTGTTGAATGGGAGCTGTTTGACTACGGAAAGGAAGGTGGGTTCGGGTTCTTCAGGCTCTCGGTTGAAGGGCTTGAAGGAGGGCACTCCGGAGTTGAGATTCACAGGCAGAGGGCAAATGGAATTCAGTTGCTTGCCCGGCTTCTGGCAGGCTTGAAGGAGAAAATCGGATCTGACAACCTCAGACTAGTCTTTTTCAGTGGAGGGAGCGTCCATAACGCGATTCCAAACCGTGCAGAGGCATTTATTGCACTCCTGAGGAGTAAAGAAGGGCGGGCAGAAGACTTTGTCTCAGGGTTTATGCAGACTCTCAGGGATGAGTATGCAGAATCAGATCCTGAAATTGTCCTTGATCTTAAAGAGGTTGAGAATAGAGCTATTTTTGAGACAGCCGGAGGTAAGGTCGCCAGAAAAGAATTGCCTTTGGGAAAGGTCTTTTCGGCAGGAACGGAAGAGAGGCTTCTCGGGCTCCTTCTCGGGCTGCCTCATGGGGTTCACAGGCTCTCGGACACAATCCCGGGACTTGTTGAGACTTCAAACAATCTGGCAACAGTAAGAACAGAGGAAAATGAAGTAAGAATTCTCTCGAGCCAGCGCAGTTCTGTTATGTCAAGGCTGGCTGAAGTCACAGGAAAGGTGGAAACCGTTGCAAAATTGGCAGGAGCACAGGCTGAACATGAATGCGGATATCCTGCCTGGGAACCTGACCTTCAGGCCGGGTTACTTATGAAGTGCAGGCAGGTTTATACTGGTACCTTTGAGAAAGAGCCGGAAATAAGGGTCGTGCATGCCGGACTTGAGTGCGGGGTAATTGGCTCAAAATGCGAGTGCATTGAAATGATTTCTTTCGGGCCAACAATCAAAGACCCTCATTCTCCGGCTGAAAGAATTTTCATTCCCTCTATCGAGAAGGTCTGGGTTTTCCTGGAAAATCTACTGAAAAGTTATCGCTGATTAAAAACTACTGTTCACGGAATCTACTTGTATCAAGTTTTTTCGGGTGGGAACTCGGTAGAGCTACCGCTCCAATCAACGCTAAATTACTGTTTTATTAACCATTTCAGTTAAATTTTATACTCTTTTATCGGTCTTACCGAGAGGTCGAGCTGCAACCCTCACTGAGAGTGACGGTCTGCCAAGCCTGATTCGTTGTCACTGCCGACCGCACGATATGCGATGCCAGCCAGAATAGCTCCAACAATCGGCGCTACCCAGAACAGCCACAGCTGTTGAATTGCCCAGCCGCCGACGAATAGTGCCTGCGATGTGCTGCGGGCCGGATTTACTGAAGTATTTGTCACCGGAATGCTTATCAGGTGAATCAGAGTCAGCCCCAGACCGATGGCTATCGGTGCGAAACCGGATGGAGCGCGGTAATCAGTCGAGCCAAGAATGATGAAGAGGAACATGAAGGTCATCACAAGCTCGCAGACCAGCGCTGCGAACAATGAGTACCCTCCGGGTGAGTATTCCCCATAACCGTTGGCCGCAAAGCCGCTTTCGACAAGATCGAAGCCGGGCTGACCGTTTGCGATCAGCGATAGCACGAACGCAGCAATGATGGCTCCTGCCAGCTGTGCAACGATGTATGGGCCGATGTCCTTTGAGGAAAAGCGACCGCCTATAGACAGGCCGATTGTGACAGCGGGGTTGAGGTGGCAGCCCGAGATGTGACCAATTGCGTAAGCCATCGTCAGGACTGTCAGTCCGAATGCCAGGGCAACACCTGCAAAGCCGATACCAAGCTCAGGGAAGCCAGCCGCCAGAACTGCACTGCCACAGCCGCCAAGAACCAGCCAGAAAGTGCCTATAAACTCTGCTAAGAATTGACGAGTTAAGTTCATGTGAATCTCCCTTCTCTGGTTGTGAGCCGATAACTGTCTGTTTTTATATCTCCCACTCTTTCAGAACCTGCAAGACAACTCCCTGGCTCGCGGTTCTACGGTTCGATCTCTAATCTATTTACTCGTCAATATTTATAAGAATACTTTTATATATTTTATTTCGCTGATGTTTCAGCCTGCGTGTATTTGCAACTTACTGTTCATTTCAAACTGCCGTACTCCAAAACTGTCTTTTCCCGAAACCGAATTTCCCAGGCGCAGGCGGAAAACGGTGCTTTTGCCGGCTCCCATGGCCAGAGTGTAGTGGGCTGCAGATTTCGTCCCTGCCTTTCCAGGTTTACCGCACCTGCCTGTCCGTTCACAAGGTACTTGTGAAATGCATCTTTCACATAGCGTAGGGCATTCGAGGTGCCGAAAATGCCTTGCAGTTTGTCTCATCTTCGGTGAAAAGGAGTTCCGGTCCTCCTTCAGCGCAGAAAAAACGTTCTCCCAGTTCTGGATGGGATGCCCGGATAATTTACATACCACCCGGACTTTCTGCAGTCTGTAAGAGCGGTTTTGACACATTCTCAGCCCAGGCCCAGGTGTTGAGGAACCAGACAGTGGGCAGGATATGAAGCATTGTCTCCTCAGGTCCGCGGTTCTAGACGGTAATCCGGATCAACAGGTCTTCCAGAGTAGCTTTTGCATACTCAACAAATACATCAAAGTATCGGTCGTCATCAAAGATTCCAGTATCGAGAAGCTCATATTCGAACTCATTCTGGGAACGCGCATGGTCATGAGGAAAATAGTTCCAGGCATCTCCTGATTTACTGTAGTCCTCCCGTACTGTTCCACATTGTCTTTTACTGAGATAAGGTCCCCACATACGCCAGGGTACCTTCTTGTCCCTGGCTTCAATCAAACGTAACTGTTCAGCGTTCATATATTTCTCCCCATTTTCTCTAAATTTGGCTACTGCATCTCAGGAAGGGAACAGGTTTCAGCCCTGAAGTTCCTGACCAGTTCTCTTCTCGCCTCCACCATCAGGTGCTTCCTATTCCCTGCAAAAGCTTGTCCATTACCTGATCGACGGTAAAGCTGGCCGCTTTCTGACGCGGAGGAAACTCTTTAAACGTTGACATAAAGTCTCCCACGACACCCTGGGCAGGCACAAGCAAGAAGGCATGGTCGAGGAGCCAATCGTAGTAAGTATTTGAGGTCTGGTCCGCTCTTTCATAAGGATCTGTACGCAGGTTGAATATTTTTGGTACGCGCAGCGGGACAAAAGGTTCAGCCCAGACCTGTAATGTGCCGATGGCACGCTGCTCCATAAAGACCATTTTCCAGTTGTCGTACCTCAGAGCTACCAGGTCTCCGTCGTCCGAGAAGTAAAAGAACTCGATGCGCGGGGATTTCTTCTCCTTCCCGGTAAGGTAGGGAAGCAGGTTGTAACCGTCAAGATGCACGGTGAAAGTCCTGTCCCCTTCTTTGTAGCCTTTTTTGAGTTTTTCCTTAATATCCGGCTCTCCAGCTGCTGCAAGGAAAGTTGGCAGCCAATCAAGGTGGCTTACAATCTCGTTAGAAATCATGCCTGCCGGGATCTTTCCAGGCCAGCGTACTACCTCCGGAACGCGGAAAGCTCCTTCCCAGCAGGAGTTTTTCTCGTTCCTGAACGGGGTCATGGCTGCATCGGGCCAGGTGTTCATGTGCGGGCCGTTGTCCGTGCTGTAGGCAACGATGGTATCCTCTGCGATGCCAAGTTCGTCCAGCAAATTCAGAAGCATTCCCACCTGCCGGTCGTGTTCTATCATTCCATCGTGATATTCCGATTGCCAGCGTCCCGATTGCCCCCTTATCCTGTCCGGAATGTGGACCCTGAAGTGCATCCAGGTGGTATTGAACCAGACGAAAAATGGCTTGCCCACCTCATGCTGGCGTTTGATAAAATCGATGGCTGCATTTAGAAACTCCAGATCCACTGCCTCCATGCGTTTCCTGGTCAGCGGGCCTGTGTCCTCGATGCGTCCGTCGGCATAACTGTGGATTACACCCCTGGGAGCATAGTTCCTACGGAAATTTGGGAAATCCTCCTCAGGTGGATAGTCGGGGTTTTCAGGTTCCTCTTCCGCATTCAGATGGTAGAGGTTTCCAAAGAACTCGTCAAAACCATGGTTGGTGGGAAGGTGGTCGTCCCGGTCTCCAAGATGGTTCTTTCCAAACTGGCCCGTGGCATAACCCAGCGGTTTCAGAAGTTCGGCAATTGTAGGGTCCTCGGACTGGATTCCTATCTTAGCCCCTGGCATGCCCACTTTGCTCAGCCCCGTACGGAAGGCACTCTGCCCTGTGATAAAAGATGCCCTGCCGGCTGTACAGCTCTGCTCCCCGTAAGAGTCCGTAAACCTGATACCTTCGTTAGCGATCCTATCAATGTTGGGTGTTCTGTAGCCCATCAGACCGTCGCTGTAGCAACTGAGGTTGCTAACCCCGATGTCATCTCCCCAAATGACCAGTATGTTTGGTTTCTTTTCTGCCATTCTTAATTCCCCAGGATAAATTGGTTGATTGATGGTTGATTAATGAATATCTCGATCAGCAATTTTAAGAAGCCTTACGGTGCTGAATATAAAAAATATGGCTTTTTTCTTCTTAACTCCCCACTTTGTTTTTTTCGAAATCGCATACTAGGTCAAGACTGAAGCTGAATCCTGTGTTTTATCTGCTTCCGGTCCTTCCTTTCAGGTACTTTTTTCTCGCGGCCGTGGCAGCGTTTGAATTTTAGCCCGCTGCCGCAGGGACATGGGTCATTTCGTCCTGCCCTTTCAAAAGCCGCCTCCAGAGCCAGGACCCTCATCACCTCCTGTGCAGGGTAATCCCTGCGTATCAGGCCTGCAAGGATCTGCATCGGAAAGTCGATGTGCCTGAAGAAAGCTTTCCAGCCTTCGCACAGGTAGTTCAGGCCGGTTTCTCCGGTAGAAGTTGTCAGGAAGCGGTTTTTAGGACATTCTCCCCTGCAGGCAAAGAGCACATCGCATTCATGGCATACCTGCGGGAGAGTGTCGCATTTGTCCTGCCCGAACCTATACTGCTTTTCCGAAGCGGCAAGCTCGCCTATCTCTGTTTCCATGATATTGCCCAGCAGGTAGTCCGGTTCCACAAAATGATCGCATGAATAGAGGTCCCCATTATGCTCCAGGGCAAGCCCCGTCCCGCATGTTTCCTCAAAAACGCACATGCCGGAAGGCAGCCCCAGCCATCTGCGCGCAGAAGCCTCAAAAGTTTGCACGAATACCCTTCCGACATCATTTCTCACCCATTCGTCGAAAATGCGGCTCAGGAAACTTCCAAATTGTTCGGGCTGCACAGAACGGTCCGAGACTCTGTCTCCTTGCTGGTAAAGGGTACGCCCTTCATCATTGATCCTCTCAATAACCGGAATAAACTGAATCCAGTCTGTTTTTGCTTCATCTCTCAGGAAACGGTAGACTTCCAGCGGATAATCGGCATTGACCCTGTTTACTGTTGTCAGGACATTATATTCCACACCGTGTTTTTGCAGGAAGCGAAGCCCATTCATGACCCTCTCAAAGCTCCCCTCCCCTTTTTTATCCACCCTGTAGGCGTCGTGCAGTTTACGAGGGCCGTCGATGCTGATCCCTATTAGAAAATTGTTTTCCTTAAATAACTGGCACCATTCGTCGTCCAGCAGCGTGCCGTTAGTTTGCATTGTATTTTCGAAAGTCATGCCTGGCTTTCTGTACTTTTCCTGCAGCTCGATTGCACGCCGGTAAAAGTCAATGCCCATAAGCGTGGGCTCGCCTCCCTGCCAGGCAACAGTTACCTGAGGGCTGCGGTGGGCTGCGATAAGCTGCCGGATGTAGTTCTCCAGCACTTCGTCTGACATGCGGAATCTGCTGCCCGGATAGAACAACTCCTTGTCCAGAAAAAAGCAGTAAGAGCAGGCAAGGTTGCAAATAGCTCCGGTAGGTTTTGCCAGTACATGGATGCGGGAAGGCAGGTAGTTTTTTGTCATCAACACTTCCTCCTTGCGACAGAATGACCAGGCTCAATGCGCATTGCGCTCCTGGCAAAGTCGCTTCGAAGCTGTTTATCCTTATGATTTCTCTCTCTGTGATAGGACTGGCAGTGCCGGATGCTCAGGCTATGTTATCATTTACTGCCGGGTCATGATCATGCGTTCTCAACTTCCTTATCCCCGATCAGTTTGTCGCTGACATCCACGGTTACACGTAATTGTATCCATGAACTCAAAGGGATGCCGGCTGGCAGTCGGATATGACCGAAAATCTGTGGGCTGAGCCACATGCGACTCTACTGGCCAGCCCCGGCATAAAAGGGAGTCGTCACAGGTACTTCATTATGGCCTACTAACTTAACTTTTTTACATTGTTATTGATTCTTTTTACATTGTTATTGATTCAGAAAAATTAAAATGATACCAGAGAGTAAACTCCCTGGTCAAGCCTGGTTTTACTGCTGTGAATATTCGTCTTCGAAGGCAGCACGCAGCTTATCTTCTTCTTCCTTGGACAGGTTGGAGGCAATGAGTTCAAAATTCATCCCCCTGGCAGCTTCCGCTACTTTATCCTTCACTGCATCACTTGTCATCAAGAAGAGAGCTGAGGTACCTTCAGTCACTTTGCCGCGGATCGACTTGATGAACTCATCATTAATGCCGACATCGGTCATGGAACCGGTCATTGCCCCCATTGTGGCCCCAACAACCATGCCAAATATAGGAATAAAGAAAATCAGGCCAAATAGCATGCCCCAGAAAGCGCCGCTCAGTGCACCTGCACCGGTTAAATTAGTTAACTGTTCCGTTTTTGGCTTCTTTTTACCCTCAGGCCATGTGACTATTGCTGCATCATGAAGGTTTATCAAATGTTGCTTGCTCAAGTCCTTTACCACCTCAAGTGCTTTTTCTGCACCTTCTGCGGTTTCAAACTTCAAAACGGTTAATGTTGCCATTCCTTGAATCTCCTTTTCTGCTTACGGGTTCAATTTACTGGTTATTTTTCATGTCAGCCTGCAACAGCCTGACAGCTAAATTAGAAAGGGCAGGAACGTTTTTTCTTCGGGTGATGCAAGGATTTCTAACCAGAGGATTTCTCACAAGATCAGATAAGATAGACAAAAGATAGACAGGTGTTTGCCAGACATTTGTCCGAGAACGCCGGAAAGCGGTATGCAAGCTTTCCATTCGATAATTTCGATATTATTATTTCCCTCTCACCCTTTACAGAGCCTGCAAGCCCCCACATGCAGGTTCAAATAAAACAATGCTATAATATACAGCCATTTTTATGTATATTATTATATACAGGTTAGTATATTTTATCGAGTATACTTACAGGGACCTGATTATCTCGGACGCGATGCAGGGTCATTTTAGAGTACATTTTCGCCTGCTTTTTCCTCATCCTGATCTCTATCCTCACTTGATTCCATCAGTTTAGCCATCAAGCGTGTCCCCTCGGTACTTTCCAGAATTATCTTTACAACTAGTGTAAGTGGTACGGCAATCAGCGCACCTGCTGTCCCAAGCACATAAGACCAGTAAAATAAAGAAAGAAATACAATCGTCGGAGATAATTTAAGGCCTTTTCCAGCAAGAGATGGGAAAATGATATTTTCTACGAGCATATTGACAACAGTGATGGCGACAAGGACACCCACTGCCCCTATAGGCCCGTATTCGAACAGACCAAGGAGTATAGGTGGAACAGCGGCCAGATAAAAGCCCAGATAAGGGATATAACCAAAAATGAAGAACAAGAGGCCCCAGAGAATAGCAAAATCTATGCCTCCAATAAAGAGAAGTATGGCAACTCCAATGCCTCCAACCAGATTGGTCTCAGTCCTCAGGATCATGTAATTTACGACGGTTCTGCTTAACTCGGTAAACCGCGAAAGATAGACTGGTTGATCTTCAACTTCCCTCTGCACTTTTTCTGGCGCACCTGCAGCATCCAGAAGTAAAAACGTTGTCGTGATAAAAATGAGCACAATTGTTGATCCGGCGTTTAAGGCTCCCGTAACAATGCTCCCGGACACTCTGAAAGCAAATGCTGCAATATCGCTCAGGATCGATTCCAGGGAAACTCCGGCTTCAGGCAAATATGTTGAAACACTGTTCAGAACACCCTGCAACTGATTTTCATAGCTTGGCATCCTGCCACTGAGCTGGAGTAAAGAGCTTGCAAACAGAATTGCGGTTCCAACAAAAACAAATATGAAAAGAAGGATCACCAGAAGAACACTAACTTTTCCAGGAACCCCTTTCTTCATGAGCCAGTGAACCAGAGGGGAAAAGATTAGAAAGGCAAAAAGAGCGAAAAAAACCGGCAACAGTATATCTGAAATCGCCCTCATGCCAAGTGTAAGGAGAACTGCAGCAGTGCTGTAAATTAGAATTTTGGCTGGTGTTGAACTGGTATTTGCATTCATATTTACATCCCCCAATCTTTCTCTTACTGCTAACTTTCTTCTATAATAATTTGGAGCAAAGCTTCCGGTACTAAATCTTTTTTATATAGGAATTCGAGTGAGCAGCCATTCAGACGCAGACTCAACCCTGGATCCCGGTTTTTTCTTCTCTGCAAATTTAACCTCTTCTGCCAGTTCTTCTCCAACTGCAATAAGCAATTCAGATGTAAACATACCCTGGGACACAAGTACACCACCTGCATCCCGGACCGCCTGTTTCAGGCTCTTTGCCCAGAGGTGTTCGATAATAAGAACAGCAGCAGTACCTTCAGGAATGGCTTCGGTTATCTCCAGAATATCTTCCTCTGTAATTCCGTATTTTTCCTGGGTTGCTGCCAGGATTCCTGCCTCCATGCCTTCCCTCGCTCCTTCTTTGCCGCCGGCTCCATACCCGATAAGTCCTCCAATAAAGGCTCCAAAAAGCATTTTTTCTTCTTCATCCAGCTGTGTAGTTTCCATATACTTGATATTCCCTTCTTAGTCTTTCCATACGAACAGCAGGTCAATGAGCCTGACCATTTCTTTATTCATGACTGCTTCAAGTTCACGCCGGATCTGACCGTGGAAGTTAGGATTACCGAATACGATGACTAAGAGTTGCCTCGGTCCATATATTGCTTCCTCCATTCATTTATTCCCCCATTCGAAGTTCTACTTCTGTTTTTCCATTTTTATTGTACTGCACTTCAAAGGCGGTCGGTAGTCGCATAAATGAGATCGGAATCCACATGCGCTTCCGATAGCTTTCCTCCCCTTTCTATCCGAAACTCTACAATCAAAAAACAGTCACAGCGTTATTATATAGAATATATATAAAATTTAGAATATATATAAATGAGCATGTGTAAAATTAAGATTAAGCCGGTAAAAAGACGAGGATCGGGTTAATCGACTTTTTACCAGACTTTATAGCTCCAGAGTGCTTCTCATCCGCCAGGATTTCAATTTCCTTCTTCCTGTCTTCCGCTCTCTCAACCTCGTGCTCCGTTTCCCGGTGGATACATTAATCTGATCAACTATTTCATATTACTAAAACTCTTCAGGACAAACTTCAAAACTATTGTAAGCAGCGTGCCAAGAATAAGGAGTCGGCCTGGAATCTTTTCTTCACTCAACAGAGTATGCAGCTCAATCTTTGAGGCATTCGAGAATAAAGTCGGACAAGATCCAGCTCAGCGGTTAGTAGAATGAGACTATTGTCTGGAGAGAAACCAACAGGCTCGAGCCCTTCAGGGCTGAGCATCAGTCTGACTGCCATAAAAATCAGAGAGGCAATGGCAAGTACCTGAGATATTTCGGGATGCAGGGCTGAATATAAAGAGCAGCACTGAAACTCTCCGAGAAAATAGGCGATGAAACATGAAGTCAGCAGGAGAACTACTGCCGCAATAATTGCGGTACTGCCGATAACACCTATGAGATCGGAAATGTAGACCACAAAGAAAGCTACAAAAAGGACAAGCGAGGAAAGGCAGCCTGGGCCATCAAGAGTAGGGAGCCCGCTGGCAACTTCTTTGTACTTGGCCCGGATGAACAGGACGAGCTTCAGTGGAAGAAGCATTAGCAGGATGAGATACTTTGTGCTGTGTTCCAGGGCTTATTGTAACCCCTGAGAGCAAAAGAGGCGTGGCTATCGGTACATAATAAATGGTCACCACCATATTTAAACGAACTTGTAATTTTACCTATATCCAGATCATTTTTTCAAAAAAATAGTCTGTGAACGGGATGCCGGATAATCAACTTATTTGCATACCGGTCCTGCTGGAGCATCTTCCGGGGTTTTCAAAGTGCGTTTTCTCCCGCTTTTTTTTCATCCTTATCCTCACTCCCACTTGATTCCATCAGTTTCGCCAGCCAGCGCGTTTCTTCGAAACTTTCCAGGATTATCTTCACAACCATTGTAAGAGGTACCGCAATCAATGCCCCCGGAGTTCCCAGCACATAAGACCAGTAGAATAAAGAGAGAAACACGACAGACGGAGATAACTTAAGGCCTTTTCCTGCAAGGGAGGGAAAAAGGACATTTTCTACAAGAGCGTTGACGAGCGAGATGCCGACAAGGACAGCCAGTGCTCCTAGAACTCCGTATTTAAAAAGTGCAAGGAGCATTGGAGGAAGAGCAGCCAGAATAAAACCCAGGTAGGGAATATAACCGAGCAGGAATGTCAGGAAACCCCAGAGAATTGCAAAATCAATGCCCCCGATAAGGAGAAGTACGGCAGTCCCGATACCTCCTATCAGATTGGTTTCAGTCCGTATGACAATGTAGTTCACAAGGCTTCTGCCAAATTCGGTGGTCTGCGATAGCAGGAGAGACTGTTTTTCAGCCTCCTTCTGCACCTTTTTCGGGGCTCCGGCAGCATCCAGTAGCAAAAACGTTGTCGTGACAATGATAAGCCCGGTTGTTGTCCCGGCATCTAAAACTCCGGTAAGAATTCCCGCTGTAAGACTGAAAGCAAATGCTCCCACATTACGCAGGATTGATTCTACAGAGAATCCGACGGATGGTAGATATATTGAAAGGTTTTCCAGAGTTTCCATTAACTGGGTTTCATAGTTTGGGATACGGCTGCTGAGCTGAAGTAAAGATCCTATAACCAGAAACCCGGTGCCCATGGCAACAACAATGAAAAAAAGGATAGCCAGACCGACGCTAACAGTGCTAGGAACCCCTTTTTTCTGGAGCCAGTGGACGAGAGGGGAAAAAATTAGAAAGGCGAAAATCGAGAAAAAAATGGGCACGAGTATAGTTGCTATCTGCTGCATACCGATAGTTAGAATAACCGCAGCGGTACCGTAGAGCAGAATTCTGGCTGGTGTTGAATGACTATTTGTATTCATAGTACTTTCCTAATCATTTTTTTATGATCCGTTTACTAGTGCTCGTGTGGAAATAAAGCTTCTCTTAACACTCGCCACCCGGCTATTCGCCAATATTTGTACAGTCTCTTTCCAGGCTGTCTTAGCCAGTTTAGTTCGTGTTTTGCTGTGATGTTCTTCTAAGGTGAACTAACTCAATCGTGTGCCATCTGATCAAGCGCAGCCGCAATTGCCAGGATAAGCGCATTGTCCTGTCCGGGCTCAATCTCCACTCCATAGGTATCTCTTATTCGGAACCATTTTTTTGAGATGTCTGCAATTTTCCTCCCTTCAGACTCAATCTCATACTCGTGATCCAGAATATTGCCGCGGATTTCCATATCAGGCCCGTCTGGAATTTCAACTTTCCATTTATCCCGCAAAATATTAATGAGATCTTTTTTAACTGTTGCAGCCAGGCCATCATCTGCTTTTTTGATGTCCATTGTATCCCTGATCCTGAGTAATTTTTCCTGAATTTTATAAAGGTCATTTCCACGCAGATCTTTGAAAATGAGAGTGTTGCGAATGCGGAGCGCCTTTCCATCAACATGGAATGCTCGCTCTCCGGTTTCGTCTTCTATCCAGTAATCGTCTCCGATGGAAACGAGTTTTTCATGCATTTTATAGACATGTCCTTTCTCCTCCTCATGGCCCCCACGGCCCCCAAATAATCTCATCAAAAATCACTCCCTATGTTTATGCAGTCTTGATACCTTCCTTGAAGAAATGGCTTATTAATCCTATCATAGAATCTGGAAAGTTAATAATGGTTCACCTTTCATCAAGGGGAAACAAATCACGAACCAGGCTGCTGAAAGACTGGCCTTTATATTAATGTCTGCTGTCAACGATATCCACTATCAGCAATTTGAGTTTTCGATTTCAGTTGCTCTTTTCAGATATTTTTCACATAGCTTTCCTGTAAATCTCAACGATATCCTCTTTTGAAAGCTCTCTGGGATTAGTCAGGCGGCAAATGTCCTGCATGGCATTTTCAGCCAGAAGTTCAAGGTCTTCTTCCCTTGCCCCCAGCTCTTTTAAGCCGGAGGGGATTCCAATGTCTGATGCAAGCTTTTTGATGGCATCTATTGCTTTATCTGCGGCTGTATCCGGGCTCAATCCCTCGACTTTTTCCCCCATTGCCTTTGCGATATCAGAAAAACGCTCGGGGCAGACCTGCTTGTTGTACATCTCCACATATGGCAGGAGGATTGCGTTGCAGACTCCATGCGGAAGGTTATAAAAGCCTCCGAGCTGGTGAGCCATGGAGTGCACGTAACCGAGGCTTGCGTTATTGAAAGCAATGCCTGCAAGATATTCGGCGTGTGCCATCATGTCCCTTGTTCTTATATCTTCCCCATGGGCGACGGCTTCCGGCAAGTATTTTGAGATAAGCTCGATTGCCTTGATAGCAGCCGCATCGGTTGTAGGGGTAGCCATCGTGGAAACATAAGCTTCAACCGCATGGGTCAGAGCGTCCATCCCTGTTGCAGCTGTCAGCGCTGGTGGCATACTAACCATCAGTTCAGGGTCGTTAACTGCTACATCGGGTGTAATTCGCGGGTCAACAATTGCCATTTTGATGTGTCTGTCTGTGTCCGTAATAATTGTAAAACTCGTCATCTCACTTGCAGTACCCGCAGTCGTGTTTACCGTAATGAGCGGAGGAATCCCTTTCGTAACTTTCCCCACGCCTTCGTAATCATTAATCATTCCACCATTATATACTACAATGCCAACTGCCTTTGCACAATCCATAGGGCTTCCCCCTCCGACAGCAATTATCATATTACAGTCTTCTTTTCTGTAAATGTCTGCTCCTTCCATAACTGAAGTATCAGTCGGGTTCGGGTCTGCTCCTGCAAAGATTGTCGCTTCCAGGCCTGCATCTTCAAGGATATAATAGATGTCTCGTGCAAGCTCTTCCCCATGCCTGCTTTTGCCTGAAACTATCAGGGCTTTTGTAGCCCCAAAATCTTTTGCGTGCCTGCCGATTTCTTTTACGCAGCCAGCTCCCATAAGGGCCACTTTCGGGTTCAGATATGTATATGTCCTGTTTTCTGTCATGCTTTTCAATTCCCCTTGAAAAATCCTTTTAGATCTCCCCAAAATTTTTATTAAAAATGCAAAATATTAATGGAAAAGATTCTCCCGACAGCTATTAAAGTTTTGCTCCGGAACAGAATTTCTGAAGGCAGCTCGTAAAGATTATAAGAGTAGAAGGGCAAACATTTTTTTAATTTATATTATTTGCACTTCCTAAAATTATTAGTAATAAGGACATTTTATTCTACTTGATTTATATCTTTCTCAATAATCTATGTATTATTTCCAGGCTGATAACGGATGCTGCAAATACCACGGCAAAATTCTAAGCAATCAGGTAATATAATAACCGGATAGAAACTGGTTCGGGTTTTCAGTGGTCTGG
Organism: Methanosarcina sp. DH2; assembly: GCF_020804225.1. Classification (GTDB taxonomy): domain Archaea; phylum Halobacteriota; class Methanosarcinia; order Methanosarcinales; family Methanosarcinaceae; genus Methanosarcina. The sequence continues at coordinate 8,263 of NZ_WJBI01000021.1, read as the reverse complement.
GTTGTCAGATTGTCAGATTACCATCTGGGAGGACTTATCCATGAATCAAACAATCGACTTCTCGAACCAGCAACCAGAGCATTTGTAGAAGAAATAAACAAATCAGATGGAAAAGAGTGCACTATTGATAACCGGAAAAAGGAGCACATCACATGACTACGATTACGACCAAAGACGACACGAAAATCTATTATAAGGACTGGGGGAACGGACAGCCAATAATCTTCAGCCATGGATGGCCTTTGAGTGCGGACGCATGGGAAGACCAGATGGTTTTTCTGGCTTCCCACGGATACCGCTGCATAGCCCATGACCGTCGCGGGCATGGCCGATCGAGCCAGCCCTGGAATGGCAACGACATGGACACTTACGCCGACGACCTTGCGACGCTGATCGAAAAGCTCGATCTGAAGAATGTGATCCTTATCGGTCACTCCACCGGAGGTGGCGAAGTTGCCCGCTATATAGGCCGTCACGGCACGAAACGTATAGCCAAAGCCGTGCTGATCGGCGCGGTGCCGCCGCTGATGCTTAAAACAGCTACCAACCCTGGCGGCTTGCCGATCGAGGTCTTCGACGGTATCCGTGCCAGTGTCCTCGCCGACCGCTCGCAATTCTTCAAGGACCTTCCCACGCAGTTCTACGGTGCCAACAGGCCGGGTGCGAGGGTATCACAAGGCCTGAGGGACTCGTTCTGGCTTCAGGGGATGCAGGCCGGTTTCAAAGGCGTCATCGACTGTATCAAAGCCTTCTCAGAGACCGATTTCACTGAAGATCTCAAGAAGTTCGACATTCCTACGCTCATTATCCACGGCGACGACGACCAGATTGTGCCGATCGGCGCTTCGTCCCTGGCTTCGTCCAAGATGATTAAAGGCTCCACGCTCAAAATATATCCAGGTGCACCGCACGGCCTGTCCTCGACTCTCAAGGACCAGGTCAATAAGGACCTGCTCGCTTTCATCAAGGAGTGAGCGATTATTAAGACGGGTCAGCTTCGACCTGGATCTCTCTCAGAAAGGAGGCAAAATCTCTCGAAAAATGACCTGCACAAGTTGCAAAGGTAACTTCATCGTTATATCACTGCTAGCCATAATGTATCATGAAAACGCACCTGAAGTACATTTGTAACCTGCAATGCAGTTGATGTGGTGAATGAAAATCTCAGGATTTCTATCGCCAGATCATAATTTGTGGCTTTTTCCTCACTGTATAGATCTCATAAATTAAATTTATACGAAGATGAATATATAATTCGCAAGTATGTCAAAATGAGCCAATAGTTGCGGATATAATAGTTTTTTTCCGAACGTACAGCTATTTAATAAATCAACCCTAATCAAATATATATGGGTGGGGCTAGTCTTGGAGCAGATTTTCTTTCAACATATGAGGAAGGAATAAAAAGAGAGTGGGTTATAGGAAACGGGCTTGGAGGATATGCTTCCTCCACAGTTATAGGGGCAGGAACAAGGACTTACCACGGACTGCTTGTAGCAGCTCCGGAGAATTCTCCGGGGAGGCTTCTGGTGCTTTCTTCCCTTGATGAGGAAATCTCTGTCAATGAAGAGATTTATAAACTCGCGGTCCATAAATATCCGGAAGTTATTTCTCCTGCGGGCTTCAATTACCTTTCTGAATTCGTTCGTAACCCGTTTCCTCACTGGGTTTACCAACCCGGTGATTTTATCGTAAAGAAAAAAGTCTTCATGGTTCATAACAGTAACACAACCTTTGTTCTCTATGAAATTACATCCCGAAAAGAGGGGGCTTTGCTAAGGATTTTCCCTCTGGTAAGCTCAAGAGACTTTAATCTCACTGCTCGCTCTGCGTACATTTCCTTTTTCCAGAAAGCTGGCCAGGCGGGAGTGGAACTGGCAAGCTCCAACGGTTTTACTTTCTCACTTTCATCTAATCTCCAGTATCACCCTGAGCCCGTGTGGCACTATAACCTGGAGTATGACACTGAGAGGCAAAGGGGACTTAACTTCCAGGAAGATATCTTTAATCCAGGTTATTTTGAAAGTGAACTCAAACCGGGCACTTCCCGTTTTTTTATTGCTGCTTCAACAGGAGATGTTTCTTCCCTTACTCTCGAGCAGGTTGATAAGCTCTATATAAGGGAAGCAAACCGCCAGAATCTTCTTGCTCTCGATTCAAAGCTTATCGAGCCTTTTGCTCTTAAGCTTCTCAGGGCGACTGACGCTTTTGTAGTGAAAAATCGTTCTACAGGTGAAAACACAGTGATTGCAGGATATCACTGGTACTCTGACTGGGGAAGGGATGCAATGATCTCTCTGCCTGGTCTGTTTTTAATTCCTTACCGTTTCGAGGAGGCAAGGTCCGCTCTCAACAATTTTGCCAGGTACTGCCGTAGAGGCTTAATCCCCAATACTTTCCCGGCTTTCGGAGGAGACCCGGTTTACAATACAGTGGATGCTCCCCTCTGGTTTATTCATGCCCTGGACCGCTATTTTGCATATACACAGGACTTCCTTTTCCTCTCGGATATCTGGGATACCGTAGGTGAGATTCTAGACAATTACTGCCAGGGCACGGATTTTGGAATCGGCATGGATTCTGATTATCTTATCCAGCAGGGCCCTCAGCTAACCTGGATGGACGCTAAAATCGGGGAATGGGCAGTGACCCCAAGAGCGGGTAAAGCCTGTGAGGTAAATGCTCTCTGGTATAATGCCCTGAAAACAGCTTCTTACCTGGGTACTCTTCTCGGCGAAGATATTTCCTCATATGAGACTCTTGCAGCCGGGGTAGCTTCGAATTTTGAGGATTCTTTCTGGAACCCGGAAATTGACTGTCTCTTTGACCTCATATACCGGGATGAGGCAGGAAACCAGGTTAAAGATCCTGCAATCCGTCCTAACCAGATCTTTGCCGTATCGCTCCCTTATACTATGCTCTCTCCTGAAAAAGAAAAAGCGATTGTAGACAGGGTTGAAAAAGATCTTCTAACTCCCTTCGGACTCAAAAGTCTCTCGAGTGACCATCCCCTATATAAAGGACAGTATCGCGGAGACGCCATGAACAGGGATACAGCCTATCACAACGGGACAGTCTGGCCCTGGCTCCTCGGAGCCTATGTGAAAGCTTACCTGAAAATCCATGGTAATTCAAACAGCAGTCTTGAATATATGCGAGCCCTTCTCGAGGGCTTTGATTCACATCTCGATACCGCAGGCATAGGCACCATTTCTGAGGTGTTTGATGGCGACTACCCTCACTCTCCCGGCGGTACTATTGCCCAGGCATGGAGCGTTGCGGAAATTCTCAGGGCATACGTAGAGGATGTACTTGGAATCAAGCCCTGAAAAAGTAATTGTGTGTAAATTGTAAATAATTGTGTGTAAACTGTAACTAATTGTGTGTAAACTATAAATTACACATATGGCCTTTGAAACGGGTTCAATGAGAGAATAATCTTATCTACAAGTAGATGAGGGAATAATTTATCTGGAAGGGAATGAGGGAAACACAGTTTAGAAGGGGGTAAGGGAGCAATATGACCTGGAAAAACCATGGAGAACTGTTTGTAAGATATAAAAGAAATCCTATACTTACCATAGGAGATTGGCCATATAAGGCTAATTCGGTATTTAACCCTGCAGCTGCGATAGTTGATGGTAAAACTCTGTTACTGGTGCGAGTTGAAGATCACAGAGGCTTTTCTCATTTTACGGTAGCCAGGAGTAATAATGGAATCGATGGCTGGGAAATTGACACTGAACCTACCTTTACTCCAGAACCTGTAAACTATCCTGAAGAGATATATGGAATTGAAGATCCGCGTATAACTTACATAGATGAGCTGGAAAAGTGGGCTGTAGCATATACTGCTTTTTCGGATTCGGGTCCCTTACCAGCTCTTGCTCTTACAGAGGATTTCCGTAAGTTTGACAGAGTAGGGCCTGCCCTGCCTCCTGATAACAAAGATGCTGCTATCTTCCCTGCAAGATTTAATGGCAAATGGGCACTGATACACAGGCCTGCGCCTACTGTCCACAGTAAGAAGGCAAATATCTGGATATCCTTTTCTACAGATATGAAATCATGGGGATGGCACGAGGTCCTTCTGTATGCCCGGGAGGGAGGATGGTGGGATGCCCACAAGATAGGTTTATCCCCGCAGCCGATCCGTACACCTGAGGGCTGGCTAATTATGTATCACGGAGTACGCCAGACAACGCCTAAAATAAGTTACCGGCTCGGGCTTGCTCTTCTTGATCTCAAAGATCCCACGAAAGTGCTCCGCAGGTCAGAAGGATGGGTTTTCGGACCTCACGAGACGTATGAACGCAGCGGCGACGTTAATGATGTTGTTTTTCCCTGTGGCTGGGTCGTGGTGAACGATGAAATTCGAATCTATTACGGAGGCGCGGATACATCCGTATCCCTGGCCAGTGCAAAAATGGACGATATAATGCGGTATATCCGTGAGTGCCCTGAGGAACAGTGTCCTGATGAATACTGCAGATTTTTTGAGGGGCACAAGGGAAGACCTGCTGATCCAAAAAAGGGGTAAGTATAAAGCCTAATTGGGGTTATTTAGTGAAAATCGCAAACAAGAGAATAACACTCAAGGATGCCACGAAGTAGTAAGCTTTCTAGTTAAGATAGCCTGGAAAACTGAGAAAAAAGATCTCATACTACCACAAGAAGTTAAAAATAAAAAGATTTCGATGATTTATGCAGAGACATATCTCTTATCTATTTCAATAAAGAGATAAGTTTATTAACCGTAGACAGTTATTGGGACTGAACTTACTTACAGATAACAGCCACCTCTGAGATGATATCAATGGATCCACTTGAAAAAATTTTTGGAAAAACCGCACAGATGACAGTCCTTAAGAACCTGATCGAAAATCAGAACGAACCAACCTACCTGTCAGGAATAGCTGAAGCAACCGGCTTGTCTCACTCCAGCGTATCAAGGGTTATCACACCCCTGGTCGAGTCAGGCGTTATCCTGGAAAAACCACTCGGAAAACAAATCCGAACTTTCCAGCTAAACACGGAAAGCGAGGCAGCAAATTTAATAGTAGATTTTTACAATAAAATCAACCAGCTGGTAGATTAAACCTGAATAACAAAGTAGATTAAGTCTGAATAACAAGGTAGATTAAGTCTGAATAATAAGAATCATGGGAAGTTCCAACTTCCTAATCTACTTTTTAAAATGTTTGCCTGTATTTGGGATACTTTCGTTTCTAAGCTTTGGCAGAAATACGCACTGCGCCATTCTTCGCAATCCTGAACGAAGGCTTGTCCAGATACTTAAGACCTAACTTCAAGCCTTGAGACTAATTTGCTAGAAGGCCTTTTAGGATTGTTATACATATTCTTATTCTAGCCTTCGGCATTAAATTCGATACATTTCTGGACGACATCCTGGATGAAAGTCCCCAAAATGCTTGAAATGAATAAAATTAAAGAAAATAATAGAGGAAAAATCCTCCATAAATACAGACTTCAAAACAAATTACTAAAAACTTTGTCCATAAAAACTTGTCTATAAAAACTTAGTCCATAAAAACTTAGTCCATAAAAACTTAGTCCACTATCCCGCCCGTATTTGCGGAGTGGACAGAACGCTGGTACCTGGCAAGGTAACCTGTGATTTCTGTTTTCGGAGGCACAAATGCAGCTTTTCGCTGCTTAAGTTCTCCTTCAGAAATCTTAAGGTTCAGGGCTCTTTCAGGGATATTGATTTCGATCATATCACCATCTTTTACAAGAGCAATTGGCCCTCCTTCACTGGCTTCAGGAGAAACATGCCCTATGCACGGCCCTCGAGTCCCTCCGGAGAAGCGTCCATCAGTGATCAGGGCTACCGATTCTAGAAGTCCCATACCTCCAAGTGCGGCTGTAGCTGCAAGCATTTCCCTCATTCCGGGGCCGCCTTTTGGACCTTCGTATCTTACAATTACAATGTCTCCAGGTTTCACATCACCTGCAAGAATACTTTGCATAGCATCTTCTTCGCCGTCATAAACCCTGGCAGGACCTGTATGAACATGCATCCCCGGATCAACTGCAGCCTGTTTTACAACCGAGCCATCAGGTGCAAGGCTGCCTTTTAAGACTGCAATTCCTCCCTGGGCATGAATTGGGTTTTCAAGAGTTGCAATAATCTCTTTATTGAGCTTCGGGTTGACAAGATCCAGCTCGTTCAGGTTTTCTCCGATAGTGTTGCCATTAACAGTAAGCTGTTCCAGATGGAGTTTAGGAGAAAGTCTCTGCATAATTGCCTGAACTCCGCCTGCCCTGTCAAAGTGCAGCATGAAATTAGGGCCGCCAGGCCTGAGGGAAATAAGATGGGGAGTTGTCCTGCTCAGTTCGTCAAAGGCTTCAAGAGGAAGTTTTAGTCCGAATTCATGGGCAAGAGCAGGAAGGTGGAGAGTACTGTTCGTGCTCCCTCCGATTGCCATATCCACCGTTATGGCATTCTCAAAGGATCTTTGAGTAACAATCTTTTTCGGGGTGAGGTTCTCCCTGACCATTTCCACAATTCGCTCTCCTGATTCCTTGGCAATGCGCGTCTTTTTTGCATCCACCGCATGGGCAGTTGCACAGCCAGGAAGGCTCAGCCCGAGAGCTTCGGTCATGCATGCCATGGTATTCGCAGTAAACATTCCTGCACAGGACCCTGCTCCTGCACAGGAAAAGTTTTCAAGCCTGTTAAGGTCGTCATCTGAAATTTTACCTGCGCTATGAGCTCCCACCCCTTCGGAAACTGAAATCAAATCCCTGTAATCGTCATCAACATATCCGGGGAGCATCGGTCCTCCGGTTACAACAATTGCAGGAATGTCAAGCCTTCCTGCTGCCATAAGGTGTCCTGGCACGATCTTGTCACATGTGGGGATAAGGACCATACCGTCAAACTGGTGGGCTCTGACCATCAATTCGATTGTGTCTTCAATAATTTCCCTGCTAGGAAGAGAGTATTTCATACCTTCGTGTCCCATTGCGATCCCATCGCAAACTCCTACAGTATGAAATTCAAAAGGAACCCCTCCAGCATTCCTGATTCCAGCCTTTACAGCCTCAGCAAGTTTATTCAGGTGCATATGGCCAGGAATTATATCGTTCCAGGAATTGACGACTGCAATGAATGGTTTTTTCATTTCCGAATCTGTGACGCCAGTCGCTTTCAGGAGTGAACGGTTGGGAGCTCGTTCCGGTCCCTTTTTGATGATATCGCTTCTCATGTTAAATCTCCATAGAATTTCATTGTGAGAGTTAAAAGTTATGACATATACGACTTACGCATTTGAGACTAAGTCAGAGGGATTAAACACATTCTCGATAGAACAGAATCTCCAAATATTGAGGGGATTTTGTACAGATCATCTATTCTGTCCAATAAGGAAAGAAGTTTATAACCGCAGGTAGTTATTGTAACTGAGAACCACTTATAGAGAATAGCCACCTCTGAGATGATACCAATGGATTCAATGGAAAAAATATTTGGAAAAACCGCACAGATGACAGTCCTTAAGAACCTGATCGAACAACAAAGTGAACCAACTTACCTTTCAGGAATAGCCGAAGAAACCGGATTGTCTAATTCTAGCGTATCAAGGGTTATCACACCTTTGATCGGTTCAGGCGTTATCCTGGAAAAGCCACTGGGAAAACAAATCCGAACTTTCCAGCTAAACACGGAAAGCGAGGCAGCAAATTTAATAGTAGATTTTTACAACAAAATCAACCAGATGGTAGATTAAGAGCCTATCCGAAAAGTGGTTACGTGCTGTAACTTTTACATTAGGTAATATGCAAAACCGCAACTGGTACTCTGATATCATAGACCTATTATGGCTTTCCAGCATGCATTACTGACTTTTCGGATAGGCACTAAGAACCTATCCGAAAAGTCCTGCTGCTCTGAGTGTTATCCATGCGCATGCTAAATGTAGCATAGCAAGGTAATTCTCAATTTTCTTTTCCCATCTTATAAGCAGTCTTCTGAATCTGTTTATCCAGGAATGTGTCCTTTCGACAACCCACCTCCTTGCCCTAAAACCTGGTATCTCTATTCTTACTTTTTCCTCCCCACGGCTTTTGATATGGGCAGTGTAACCATATTCTTTAACCAGTTCTCTGATATCAGGAAAATCATATCCTTTATCCATACACATATTCTGAATAACATCATCTGGAGAAGTTCTTTCAAAAATAATGGCATCTAAAGTCTCTTTTACAAGCTTTTTATCGTGACGATTTGCTCCATCAACAG
>NZ_WJBI01000016.1 GCF_020804225.1 Methanosarcina sp. DH2 | reverse complement strand
TATAATCTACTTTCAACTCTCTGGAGATCTCAGTATCGTTTTTTCCCTGATAGCTTAAAAGTATGATTTTAGAYCTTTCAACAATGCTTGCTGCTTGATTTCTAGATCGGCTGAGCTTGATAAGATAGTCTAAATCTTTTTGAGTAAATGATAATTTGGGGCGACGGCTTATACGAGACATAAGGTCATTTATCTAACAATTAATATAATTATTTTATGGATTTATATAAGAATCCAAGTACTAGTAGTATCACATTGGAGAAGTTGAGTCCTGACGTTCACGATTTCCATCATTTTCAAGGCAAGTTTCATGAAAAGTTGAGTAGAATCTGCCTCATATATTTCGTCAAGAGTTCTACCTAAAACATCATCAGTAAGGTCAGATGCAATGATCCCGGAACCRAGGAGTCTTTCAACAGGAAGAGTTTCAAAATACTGAGAGTAYATGTAAAGACGACTGTCTACGAAACCAAGACAGTTGAGGATCATTGCTTTTACTACAATAGAATGAGCTAACTTGTGCTGCCCAAACTTGGGCAGCACTTCATCAATCACTTTTCCAATTTCAAGTTCATCATAAATGCCAGAAACGATTCCATGATGATCAAGAGAACGTGTTGTAACAAACATAATGAAATCCAAAGCAGAATACGACATTTTTGATATTTAGATATTAGCGAGAAAAAGGAATAAATTTATCAGACATCTGCGGAAAGTCGGTTATACAGATATATTAGCTGAATATATTGAGAGCGCGTTTCATAGGAAAACTAAGAAAGGGTAAGTGAGAAAAAAGTTTTGAGGATTATTTAAAACGGTTGTATTTCTTATGCGCCTGTTCAGCCGTTATTATATTAAAAACAAGAACCTCGCTTCGTTCAAAATCAATTTCGTATAAAATGCGAAAATCACCTACATGAAGCCGATAGACCGTTTTGTGACTTCCTTTTACTTCTTTTTTGTTTCCCTCTGGCAAGGGGTCTTTTAGTTCTCGAAGGGCCTCTCTGATTTGATCCCTATGATCTACAGGAACCTTTTCGAAGACCTTAGGGTGGATCAGAACTTTAAAGGTCATCGATGCTCACGAACTCATCACGATGTTCTCTTATGAGCCTATCGCCTTCGTCTATAAGTTTATTGCAGTTGTGTTCATGGATCAATTTTCGTATAACGGTATTGTAGTCATCACCCATTTTCCCAATGTTTTTTAATTCATCACGGGTGTCTTTAGATATCTGTATAGTTGTGGTTTCTGACATAATAGTCACTATAGCTATTATGGTATTTATGACCATGTCAGTTAAAAAACTGATAAAGTTACTCCTGTTTTTACTTTATCAGTTTCTTGAAAATTATTTTTGATGGGGAAATATGGGTTTTAGAGAGAAAACATATTCGGGTTGGCGGCCTTATTTACATCGGAAAGAAAGCAAATAACATTGAGATCAGCTTTTAGATGTTACCGGAGCTCAAGTTTTCATCAATGAAGAAGTAATTAATCAAAATATTTTGGCGCTAACTTCTGAAGAAGCCCAAAAATGAAATATTTTATATATTATTTTTCAAATATGTTTTGAAATCTGTAGTAAAACGAATCTGATTAGCCGTATCATTTTTAGTTTTTCCATCAATAACTGCTTTTGTCATAAGTATGAGATTATTTGCCCCATCTTTTGAGAACCCTGCCTGTATCAATGTACTTTCCCATTCTTCAGGTAACACTTGTTGTAAAGTTACATCTCTATTTAATACATCTCCGAATATTTTTGCAATATCTGAAGAACTGTAAGCATGAGGACCCATTATCTCATATATTCTTTCCTGTGGAGTTTTACAAACCATTACATCAGATAAGAATTTAGCAACATCTGGTGGAGCAATCATAGGCAACTCCATTTCAGGTGGAAAAAAAGTTGGCAGGATTCCATGTTCCTTAACCAGTTCTAAATATCCAAGCCAGTTACTAAAATAATAAGCAGGTCGAATGAAAATTTGTTCAATTTCAAGGTCAGAGAATGCGTGTTCCAGCATATAAGAGGCCATCAGGTTACCTGTTCCCGATTCGTGCTGTGCCCCCATAGAAGATAAACCAATAATTTTAGTAACTTCGGATGATAATATAGCTTCCCTATAATTGTTTATAATCATTTGGATTTCTTTTAAACAACTTTCACATGCAGGATTTTCAGGTGTTAAGAGAAAAACCGAACTTCCCCCATGAAAGGCTTTTTTTAAGGCTTCTACATCAAAATAATCTGCAATAATAACTTCAGCACCCTTATTTTTTAATTCTTGTGCTTTAGAAACATTTCGAATAACGGCTCTTACCGGTTGATCTTTCTTTAAAAGATTATCTACAAGCATTGAACCTATCTGTCCTGTTGCTCCTAATATTATATTCATGTTCATGTTACCGACTCAGTTCCAAAATCCAGTGATTCTTTCATTTTTTTAATTGAAATCTTGATTCGACTTACCTGTTTTTAACTGTACAAGATTTATATTATTGCTGTTGGCAAACCTTGCATAAGAGTTCATCTTATCCGTACATAAGGTTGATTCTGATTTAATTTTTCCGTCATATAAGCCGATACTTAATCATAATCTAGGCAATGACTATGTTTTACCTCCAACTGTCTTAAAACGATCTTAACTATGTTTGGCACTTCTTCTTTTTTAGAATGTGAATCAGTCACAGGAGACTTCAGCAAGGAATTAAGACACATAAACTTTAGAAACGAAGAGGTTATATCGGATAAATCCTAACTATGTTAAACTCTTTGATGTTACAAATTAAAATAATTGTGTTAAACAAATTCTGAATAATATTGAGCTTAAAATTAGAAGAGGTTTCAAAAATGACAGAAAAACTCGGAATTCTGGCCATTGGCCACGGGAGCAAACTGCCTTACAACAAAGAGGTAGTCAGCCAGATCGCAGATTACATCGCACAGAAGCACTCTGATGTTATTGTTAGAGCAGGGTTTATGGAAAACAGTGAGCCCACCCTTGAAGAAGCAATTGCAGGCTTTTCAGGTACAGGAGTAACAAAGATTTCAGCAGTACCTGTTTTCCTGGCTTCAGGTGTACATATCACAAAGGATATCCCCAAAATCCTGAGCCTGGATGAAAACGGTTGCGGAACCATTACTATTGATGGAAAAGAAATTCCCCTCTGCTACGCAAAACCTCTCGGAGCCGACTCACTGATAGCTGACCTCGTCTTTAAGAGGGTTCAGGAATCCCTGTAGATTTAAAGATCTGGGTCCGGTTTTGTTATGGACCTTTTTCGGAAGAAGCTCGCCGTGCTTGACCTGACACACGGCGGCATTCCAATCGCAAAAAAGCTTGCAGCTCTGGGAAACGATGTGTCCGGAGTAGATGTTTACGGGACCGTGGATCCGGCGTTGCTCGGGGAGCTTGAAGAAAACTGCGGTATTCGCTTTTCAAAAGCTCCTCTCCCTTTATCCGAATTCGATTTTCTGGTAGCGCCTGTGCACCTGGATCCGGCTTATCCCATGCTTGCAGAAGCCAGGTCGGAAGGAAAAACAGTTCTATCTCACCACGAAGCTGTAGGGAAAATTCTGCAAGATGACCCTGAGCTTTCGGGTATAAAGATAATTGAAATCACTGGCGTAAAAGCGAAGACAAGCACTGCGTCCCTGCTCGCTGATATGCTCTCCCGCAGGTTCGATATCGTGCTCCATACCTCGCGCGGGCTTGAAGCCTGGAAAGAGGGGACTCCTTCTCTTATTCACAGCGGCCTGAGCATTACTCCGGGAAGTATCCTGACAGCCATTGAAAAAAGTCTTGAGGCAGGGATCAGGCCTGACTTCTTCATATTTGAAATCTCTATCGGAGGTATGGGTACTGCAGACCTCGGGATCCTTACAACCCTTTCCCCTGATTACGGAATTGCAAACAACACTGCCTTTGCAAGTGATGCAAAACTCCAGCTTATCCTGAACGCAAAACCCGGAAGCACCCTTCTTCTTAATGCCGGGGCAGAAAAAGCCCTTGAGGCCGCAAAAGGAAGCCGGGCAAAGGTTCTCACCTTTAAGGACCCATTTTATACAGAGCTCAATGTAAAGCTGTCTGAGGTTCCTGATTTTGTTCTTGAAACTGAAGATGGGGCTTCAAAATTACCAGCTTCTGAAGAATTATCAATTCCTTCAGAGTTATCCGCTGTTTCAGAACCGTCAGCTTCTCCAGAACCGTCAGCCCCCCCGGAACCGTCAATTACTCCCGGAGTTTCAGGCTCTGTCCTGCGTTTTCTCCGTAGAGGAGAAGAAATTTTTTCAGCTTCCCTGCGCCCCGGGTATCACAATTCGGCATACAGGACCGCCTTTGTTGCAGCCTCAGCAGCCGCTCTCGAACTTGGGGTTGATCGAAAAATTGTAGTTTCCGTGCTTGAGGAATTCAGGGGGCTTTCAGGCAGGATGCAGGAAAAAGATCTTAACGGGGTTGCCCTTGTTGATAACTCTAACTCCGGAATGGACATCCTCTCTGCTGAAAAAGCTCTTGAATACGCTCTCCTTAAGAAAAAGGACGAAAAAAAAAGGGGCATAATTCTTGTCCTCGGAGAGGAAGCCTCTCAGGTCTGCGAGGGACTTCCCCCGGTCTCAGTACAGGGTTTTGTTGAGAGCTTCGGTACGAGATGCAGGCATATTATACTCGTTGGAGAAAGGATGAAAGCAGTAGCTGGTAAAAATGCCTCTTATGCAGAAAGCCTCCCGGAAGGGCTTTTGAAAGCTTTGGAACTTGCAGGAACAGAAGATATAATTCTCTCTTCCGTGAAATGTTTCCGCTAAACGCTAACTCTATTACTCTGGATGATCTTTCATGCAACTTGTTCTATGTATGTTGTTCCTTCGAAAATTCTCCGGCCGGGTCCGGAAGATTGGCAGGATTTCCGGTCAGGCTGCTGACTTTTCGCCGGATTTTTATGATACAATTTTATACAGGGTCTTCTAATCTGTATTCGTTTCCATTGCTTGTTTAACTATCAACTGATCCTGCTTCCGGATACCTTCTTCCCGTTCAGGTCGGGGTTAATTGTCCTGCGGGATGCCGGAATTTTCCGGGTAAAACCCATATTTAGCATTCGTATAATCAGAATAAGAGGATTTATCAGTAAGAGGATTTGTCATGACTGGAAAAGAGATTTCAATTATTCACCCCCGCCCGAGTTCAATAGTTGCGGCTCTTTATACCCTGAGAGACCTGAATGTCGATGTTGCAATTCTTCACGGGCCTCCTGGCTGCTCATTCAAGCATGCGAGGCTGCTTGAGGAGGACGGCATCCATGTAGTTACTACAGGGCTTGACGAGAATGGTTTTGTTTTCGGAGGGCATGACCGGCTTGTACAGCTAATCAACAAGTCCATCGAACTCTTCAACCCGAAAATTCTGGGTGTTGTCGGGACCTGCGCCAGCATGATTATAGGAGAGGAGATGCATGAAGCCGTGCTCGAGGCAAACCCGGATATCCCGGTTATTGAAGTCGAAGTGCATGCAGGCTATCACAACAACACTAAAGGCGTACTCTTTGCCCTTGAGTCTGCACTCGATGCCGGGATAATTGACCATAAAGAGTTCGAGCGCCAGGAATACCTCCTCATAAAAGCTACAGAGGTTGAAAAAAAATTCGGGGCTGCAAGCAGGGAATACCTTGCCCCTTCCCGTGGGGATCTCAAATATAAGGTTGCCAGGCGTGTCATTGAACTCCTTAAGGAAGGCAAGAAAGGTCTCATCATAATGAATGCCAAAAAAGAAACAGGCTATATGTTTGCAGATATTACCCTTGCAGTCAATGAGGTTGCAGCTGTTCTCGGTAAAAAGGAAAATCTGGTCAATATGGCAAATATCGATCCTGAACTCGGGCTTCCGCGGGTCAGGCAGCATGCAAAATACATCATGCGTGACTTCATAGCCCATGGGGTTGAGATCCATGAAATCATCGGCGGCATGGATGAGTACCCTATAGCAGGGGAAAAGGTCAGCGAACTGATTAAGACGAAATACAGTGATTACGATTTTGCAGTTATTACGGGTGTTCCGCATGCAGTCCCGATGGAGAACATAAGGGATATGGAACTGATCTCGATTACGAATGGTCCCAGGCAGGTCCTTCCCTTAAAAGAGATGGGGCACGAGCATGTTATGGTTGAGATCGACCTCCACCCAAAGACCCTTGGAGTCAGCGAAATAGTGGAATCCGAGTTTGGAGCCACTTTAAGGGAAGTTGCAAAGGAAACCTGAAAATAAAAGAGTCAGGATACAGGTCAGGATAAAGTAAGGCCGGTATAAAGTAAAGCCAGGATAAAGTAAAGCCAGGATATAGTCAGATAACGGGAGGAAGATCCTTTGAAAAAACAAAAGATCGTTGCAATTTACGGAAAAGGCGGCATAGGTAAGTCGAGCACAGCCTCAAATATTGCAGCTGCCTGTGCGGAAGCAGGGAAGAAAGTTATGATCATAGGCTGCGATCCCAAAAGTGATTCGTCCATAACCCTTCTTGGGGGCAGGAGAATCCCAACCATCCTCGACCTGCTCCGCGAAGGTGTGGATGTAAAGGAAAAAGATGTGGTCTTTGAAGGATATGCAGGCGTCAAATGTATAGAAGCCGGTGGCCCGGAGCCCGGCGTAGGTTGTGCAGGTCGCGGGATCATAGTTGCAATCCAGAAGCTGAAAAGCATTTCAGAAAATCTCCTTAAAGAACAGGACCTTATAATCTACGATGTGCCCGGAGATATCGTCTGCGGCGGATTTGTTGCCCCTGTCCGGAAGGGCTATGTAAATGAGGCATACGTCCTGACCTCAGGAGAATATATGCCACTGTATGCTGCAAACAACATCTGCAAAGGGTTTTCTAAGATCGGAATGCCTCTTAGCGGGGTTATCTGCAATTCAAGAAACGCAATCCGGGAAGAGGAAATCGTCAAAAAATTTGCTGAGGAGATCGGCAGTCAGCTTATGGCTTTCATCCCCAAGCGGGATGTAGTCCAGGTTTGCGAGCGAGACGGGTACTCCGTCATGGAAAAAGCTCCCGAATCCGACATTGCCGAAATCTACCGCCAGCTCGGAAAGGCAATCATTCAAAACGAAACGAAGGTTATGGCAGGCCACCTGAGCGATGAACGGTTAAGGGAAATGACAAAATAAACTGCAAAAACTTACCCGTACTGCGATAAATGAATAAATTAAACTCAGGGGTGTTGAAAGCATGACCCACAGCAAACAATCCGGAACAGGGGCAGGGAGCATTCCCAGAGTACTTATTTCTGCAGACCGTTCCTCTTCAGGCAAGACTACAATTTCCATGGGCCTTATGGCTGCCCTTGTTTCAAGAGGGTATAAAGTCCAGCCCTTCAAGGTCGCCCTTGACTACATCGATCCCAGCTACCACACTGAGATCACAGGCAGGTTCTGCAGGAACCTTGATGGGTACCTTATGGATGAGAACGGGATTCTTGATGTCTATACTCATGCCTGTGAAACCGGCGACGGGGCGGATATTGCAATTATTGAAGGTGTCCGCGGGCTTTACGAGGGCTTTGAAAGCTTGAGCGACCTTGGGAGCACTGCCCAAATTGCAAAAATCCTTAAATGCCCTGTGGTTTTCGTAATCAATGCCCGCAGCATTACTCGCTCCAGTGCTGCCCTTATAAGCGGATACAAGAATTTCGACCCTGATGTGGAGATTGCAGGCGTAATCCTCAACAATATAGGGGGCCACCGCCACGCAGAAAAGGCAAAAGAGGCAATAGAATACTACACTGGCGTGCCGGTTATAGGAATTATTCCAAGAGACCCCTCCATGCAGATTTCCATGCGGCACCTCGGGCTTATGCCGGCTCTTGAAGGAAGGCGGAGGCTTGGGAACGAAGGGTTTGATGAGAGGCTTCGGGGCATTGAAGAAATTATCACTAAAGGAATTGATGTGGACCGCTTCCTGGAAATCGCAAGGAGCGCAAACCCCCTGGAAAGTTTGGAAAACAGTGTTTTTTCCCCTTCTGTAAGTTCAGGGTCTTACAGACCAAAGATAGGTATTGCCCTTGACGAAGCTTTCAATTTTTACTACCATGACAATATTGACCTGCTGGAACTTGCAGGTGCGGAAATTGTTTACTTCAGCCCGGTAAAAGACCTCCGGCTTCCTGATGTTGACGGACTTTATATAGGAGGTGGTTACCCCGAACTTTTTGCAGCCGAACTCGAAGCCAACGAGTCCATGCGAACAGATATTAAAGAAGCTTCCGCTGCAGGTATGCCTGTATACGCCGAGTGCGGTGGGCTCATGTACCTTACTGAGAAAATCAGTACAGGAGTTCCGGGAAAAGGCACATACCACGATGCGTCTATGCCAGAGTCCACCTATTCAATGGTTGGGGCGCTTCCAGGCCACACGATTATGGGGCAGACAAGGGTTGTCAGTTACAATATCGGGACCCTTGATAGGGACTGCCTTATAGGAAAAGAAGGCAGCAGCTTCAAAGGACATGAGTTCCACCACTCCGAAATCCGGGAAATCCCTGATGATGCGGAATTTGCAATAACTCTTTCGCGGGGCACCGGAATAAAAGGGGATAGGGATGGGCTTATTGCTTGCAATACCCTTGGTTCTTACGCCCACCTGCACGGGGTCGCATACAGGGAACTTGCAGGTTCACTTGTCGAAGCTGCCCGTATGTTCAGGGATTCCAGAGGTTCAGGGATTTCAGGGACTCCGGGTGAAAATATACAAAACACACAGACTTAATCCGGGTTTTCAACCTAAATGCATGGTCTGAATACATGATCAGAATATATAATCAGAATATATACTCAGAATGCATAATCAGAATACATTATTCTAGGACATTATTCTAGGACATTATTCTAGGACATTATTCTAGGACATTATTCTAGGACATTATTCTAGGACATTATTCTAAGACATGATCTTAAGGTATGATCCACAGAATTGCATAATCCTCCTGCAGGTCATAGATCACTTATCTTTGCAGGTAGAAAAAACAATATTATATTAAGCCTTATATTAAGCCAGGTTATTATAAATGAGTTTTACAGGCAGGATTCTTACAATACTGTAATAACAATCCTGATTGACACAATCTGATTGACACAATCTGATTGATACAATCTGATTGATACAATCTGATTGGTACAATCCAGATTGATACAAGAAAGACTGTTAAAACCCATACTGTTAAAAGCCAGAATTATACAAAATAAACTCTTATAAAACTTATTTTTATTCTATTTTCTTTTCAGGTGAATCTATTGAAAACACAACTTAAAGGGGACCGGGTCCTTGCCGGAAAGGAAGCGGTAGCCGAACTTTACAAAACAGGTTATTTCGGGCGTCCCAGGGATGACGGGCTTGAACTATCCCTTGTTGAAGCTGCATACCTCCAGTTCAGAGGAAAACTCGATATCGAGCTTGAAGGAAGGCTGCTTGATTTCAGGGCCTTTTTCGAACAGGCTTCTTTGAGGCAGGAGAATTTCGAGCTGAAATATATAGTGTATAAAGACCTCAAAGAGCGGGGGTATTATGTCCAGCCTTCAGCTTCGGACTTCAGGGTATACCCGAGAGGCAGCCATCCCGGAAAAAGTGCAGCAAGAATTTTTGTCCATGTCCTGTCCGAAAGGCAGCTCCTTCCTGTGAAGCTTTTGGAGGACTCTGTCGCCTCGGCAGAAAATGTACACAAGCAGTTCATCCTGGCTGTGGTGGACGAAGAAAGCGACCTTACCTTTTACGAGGTAAAAACCGCTGCCCCTGAAGGGGAGATGCTTGAGCCTTCCCCTGTAGTTAAAACCGATGCAACTTTCCTCGAAGACAGGGTAATAGCCTGGGACCCTCAGGCTTCCGGGGCTCTTTATACCAGAGGTTTCTACGGGAAAATGCTCGACCCTGAAAGGTTGCAGCTGTCCCTTGTTGAGTCTCTCTACCTCTTTTCCAGAGGGGTCATAGTTGTCAGGGACAGAAAAGGAAAGGTCTTCTCATTCGAAGAGTTTGTTGAGAAAGCCTCGGAAATCGAAGGTTCTTTCCTGCGGAAATACAGTGCATATAAAGCCCTGAGGGACTCCGGGCATGTGGTCAAGACAGGTTTCAAGTTCGGGACTCATTTCAGGGTCTACAGGAAAGTCGAAACCATAGAAAAGATTCCTCATTCCGAGTACCTTGTGAACGTTATCCCTGCAGATTACGAGTTCAGGCTTCCGGTTATGTCCGGGGCTGTCCGGCTTGCAAACAGCGTGCGCAAACGAATGCTCTTTGCAGTCGAGAAAGGGGAAGGGGTCGAGTACCTGGATATCGGCAGGGTCAAAATGTGATCCTCTAATGCGATTTCATATTGTATTTTTTTCGAGCAGAGATTTGAGTAAATATTACTGATACAGGTAAATTATTGATCCAGGTAAATTACTGATCCAGGTGAATTACTGATCCGAGTAAATTATTGATCTGAATGGACACACTCGCCGTTCTCTTTAGGGTCGTAAAAACCGGGTTTTCATCCCGGAAAGAGGGTGAAACATAGATGTGGAACATTATTGCAGTGGACATTTCGGGCAGGCACAGGATCAAAGAAGGCTACTACATGGTCTGTGCGGCAGCAGCCCTTACTGTTTCTGCTGACCATATCGAAAAGGTGAAGCAGGTGAAGATCCTTCCATTCTGGCTTAAAAGAGCACCTGGCTTGCTTGATGTCGTGCAGCTGATTGAGGATACGGCTAACCAGCTTTCCTTTGAGGGGACAATTGTGGTAGAAAAAGGGGATATGTACAACCAGCCCCTGTGGGTGCCAGAAAGTATGTTTTCAAGGGCATTTAAGTACCAGGAGTCCATAGCTGAGAGAAGGGCTATCGAACTTGCTCACCATATTTCTTTGAGCGCTCGAAATCTACTCATCAAAGAACTTAACATTGAGGCGTGAAAATTCCGGCAGAACAAAAAATAGAAACCGAAAACAGGGTAATTCTTGTAAAAAGAACAAACCCGCGGGCTGATCCTGAACGCAGCGAATATCTCTTTGAGGAACTCAGGGAACTTACAAAGGCTGCAGGCTATGTTCCTGTTGGGGAGCTTACGCAGATAAGGTTTCCGGATTCCAAGTATCAACTGGGGAGAGGAAAGATAGAGGAGCTTGCCGAACTTGTGAGAATAAAGAGGGCTGAAAAGGTCATCTTTTATAACAAACTCTCTACAATTCAGCTTTTCAATATCTCGGAAATCTGCAGGTGCCAGGTTATAGACAAGTTCCAGCTTATCCTTGAGATCTTTGCAAAAAGAGCTACCACACGCAGATCCAAGTTGCAGGTTGAACTTGCGAGGCTAAGATACGAGGTCCCCAGGGCAAGAGCTATTGTTTCCATTCTGAAAAAAGAGGAAAAGGCAGGTTTCATGGGGCTTGGAGACTATGAGGACGCTTATGAACAGGGCCTGAAGAAAAGGATAACAAGAATTGAAAGTGAACTTGAGTCTGCAGAAAAAGACGATGAGTCTCTTCGGGAGTTTCGGCACAGGAAGGGCTTTTCTCTTGTCTCCCTTGCAGGTTATACCAATGCCGGAAAAAGCACTCTCTTTAATTCTATTGTTGACGAAAGCGTTGAAGCACAGAATATGCTTTTTACAACCCTTGTGCCGACTACCCGGGCACTTGACCTGGGAGGAAGAAAGGCTCTTTTGACAGATACCGTAGGGTTTATAGAAGAGCTTCCGCATTGGCTGGTTGACGCCTTCAAATCCACTCTCGATGAGATCTTTCTTTCAGACCTTATCTTGCTTGTAGTCGATGTAAGCGAAAAACCTGAGATAATCCTGCAAAAACTTTCCACAGCTCACGATACTCTCTGGGACCGCATTCAGGGTATTCCGGTAATCACGGTGCTTAACAAGACCGATTTGCTTAAGGCATCCGAACTTGAAGCTGTTATGGAAGAAATAGGTTATATGGCTCCAAATCCCGTGTTTGTTTCCGCAAAAGAAAAGGCTGGTATGCAGGAATTAAAAGCCGAAATAATCAAACACCTTCCTGCATGGTCTTTCTACTCTTTTTCCCTTCCAAACTCGGAAAAAGGGATGTCAATTCTCTCCTGGCTGTACGAAGAGGGTATTGTTCACAGGGTTGAGTATGGAGAACGAATTTCAGTGGACTATGAAGCCAGGACAGAGGTAATCAGCAGGATAAGATCTCTGGAACTGAATCGGGACGAATAAAGTTGAATAACGTTTATGCTGTTGAATCGAGACGAATAATGTTAAATAACACTTATGGTGCTTTTTCAGGCGGTATGGGGAAATAATAAGACTTTCCAATTCTATAAAAATCGTTGGTATATTGCCCTTATATTTACCAATATTTTTCTTTTCCGAAAATTTTTCTATCTAACCTGAATATTGTTCGTATAACTACGAAAGACATTTATACCCTAAAGTCGTTTGTTTATCTGCGAACGGGCGTCTACTGAAGACATCAGACCCTCCTAATATCCTAAACTACCCCTACACCAGATTTTTTATATGCATTTGCCCGTTCGTAATTTCCTCCTTTCACTTCTTTCTGCTTGTTTATCCTGATGCAGCTATTTTGATCCTCCTTTCTCAATCCGTACGTTAAATCTAAATTTATCCATGTTTATTTATCTATGTTTATTTATCCATGTTTATTTATCCATGTTTAAGTCTAAATTTACCCATGTTTAAACCTAAATTTGTTCGTACTCAAACGAAATGCTTTTATTTTTTCCTGCCCTAAATAAGAATGCGGACGGATTTTTTTTCTGGAGCCAATACCTCTAATCTTGAATGTGAAGCAAGCTATCCTGAGATCCCACATCTAAGCCGTTCGTTAATTATTTTTTCACATTATTTTTTCACCCATTTCTTATTTGATCTAAAACACTGTGTCACGTCCCTGCCTCCTTTCTTTTTCTCTTTTTCGTTTCCGTTTCAAAATTTATATAAATTCATCCCGCATTTTTATATTAGCATGAAATTCGATCTTCACGTACATTCCAGCCATTCAAGAGATAGCAATTCAAGCCATGAGAATATCCTTGAGATTGCCCTGAAAAAAGGACTTGACGGATTTGCTATCTGTGACCACGATACGGTTGAAGGCGGGCTTGCCTGTGCGAAAAAAGCCATGGACCTTGGTCTTGAAATCACAGTCATTCCAGGGATGGAAGTAAGTTCTTCAAAAGGGCATATCCTGGTTCTTGGGATCAGGGAAAATATTGAGCCTTTGTTAAGCCCGGAAGAAACGATCCTCCAGGCAAGAAAACTTGGAGGCACGATTATCATCCCCCACCCTTTCAAGAGCAGTTCCCACGGGATAGGAAGTTTTGAGGGCCTTGATATAGATGCAGTTGAAGTCTTCAATTCTCGCTGCCTTTTTAACGGAGCCAACAGGAAAGCTTTAACCGAGGCAAAAAGGCTTGGAATTCCAGGCGTTGCTGGAAGTGATTCTCATATTCCCGAAATGGTAGGTCAAGCATACACTGAAATTGACGCCTCTGAAAACACAGTCGAAGCAGTTCTCAGGGCAATAAGGGAAGGAAAAGTTGCCCCTGCAGGGAGAAGCACACCCGCTCCAATTATTCTTGAGCAGATGTCAGGAAGCGTAAAACGAAAACTGAAGAGGAAATTATTCGGAAAGTTTTAAAGGACTTTAAGTAAAGGACTTTAAGTAAAGGACTTTAAGTAAAGGACTTTAAGTAAATGACTTTTGACCAGGTCTGGAATAACGACTGAGTGAGCTAACTTAGTGATATGTAATGATATAGCCTTAACGATGTAGCCTTAACATGTAATTTAACAATTTAACTTAACGATCAGTTGAATGAGTTGACTTAATGAGTTAACCGAGCGATCTAACCTAACAATCAAACCTAACGATCAACAGAGTGAGCTAACTGAACGTATATCCCGGATCTTCTTTTTACTATTATCTCTCTGACTCTCGGTTCAAATAAGCAGGGTTAATAAGTTTGCCTTCGATAGATTGAGAATAACAGGAAAAGCGAAAGAGGAGTTGCAACCATCGGGTTAAAAAAAGAAGTCAGCACAGAAATTGAAATCTTCGCTTCTGCGGACCGCATCTGGCAGATACTTATGGATTTTGCAGCCTATCCCCAGTGGAACCCTTATATAAGGGAAATCAGCGGGGAGGCAAAGGTAGGGAGTAAAATTAAAGTCCATATGAAGCCGGAGTGGGAAAAAAAAGGCGTGACCCTTCACCCGAGAATAATTCGCCTGGAGCCAAGAAAAGAGCTCACCTGGAAAGGAAGTTTTTTTTTCCCCGGGCTGCTCGATGGGGAGCACAGTTTCATCCTCGAAGAAATTTCAGGTCATAAAGTACATTTTATTCAGAAAGAGATATTCAATGGAATTGCAATTCCTATTATCAGCGCCTCATGGTCTATAGACAAAGGTACAACACGCAGTTTTCAGGATCTGAACAATGCCCTTAAAAAAAGGGCAGAAAAGATCAAATGAGCCTCTAAAAACTCAATTTTTAATAAAGGGCTAATTTATAATAAATGGATCTATAAACTGATTTTTCCTTCTCTCCAGCTGTGCATTTATTTTTGAATTCATCTTTTTTGCCTGGATTTGCATCTGAATTTGTATCCGAATTTGCATTTGATTTTGCATCTGAGTTTACATTTGAGTTTATGTCTGGATTCGCGTTTTGCATTTGTTATCTGGAAGCCTGAATTATTTGGTCAGGTTTTCATACTCATACATTTATATAATGTTCTTTATATATTACTCGGGGATTAATATTCTATGACTTTTGATCCGACAAGCGGGTTTTTGTGCCCGGGAAAATCTGGCTAAAAATAGCCGCAGCATCAGGGGGGTTTAGTGTTGGAAGGCATTGTTGTTGGAAAGTGTATACACCTTTTGTCCCGAATAGAGGACAGAGCTCTTGAAAAGTTCTGGGAAGATACCTCTGCAGGAAAATATCCGATAATCGATCTTCAGGGTAATATGGGTTATTCTCTCTCGGATCAGGACGGTCTGCTGTTTGTTAGAAATGATTTTACGGCTTCGACTTATGAAGAGTACGAGTTTGTCTTCGGGAACCTTTTCCTGCCAGATACGGTTCAGGAACTCCTTTCCGAAGATAAGGTGTTGCTTTTGATGGTGTACAGGAAAATGACTCAGAACCTTTTATTATCCGAGCTTGATGCAGACACCAGATACATGCTTGATCTGCCTCATGGGCTATACTCCTTTTTTGCACTTGTTCTGGATGCAGGAGCCAAGGACCTTTTAGATTCTAAAATTTATGCTGTGGGTCTTCCCTGCAAAGAAAATTTGAATCGCCCGGAACTTGAAAGGTTTTATCTCGAGCATCCTGCTGACATTCAGGAATTTGTCGATCCCACTCCTATAGATGTTAAACGCGGGGGACCTTTCTATCTTAATTTGATTATGATAGATGCCGAAAAAATCCCTGACTGCCCATTACTCTTTTCCGAATTCTTGCAGGAAGATGAACCTTCACCTCCCCTTTAAAAGAATAATAATTATATAGTTGCCAGTTTCAGTATTTCTGAATGCAGCTAAAAACCAGATACGAAAAGGTAGAACCCTACATTACAAAGGACGGGTCAATCATCCGCGAACTCATGCACCCCTCACTCCACGGCGACTCCAGGCAGAGCCTTGCCGAAGCCACTGTGCCTGCCGGAGGGAAAACACTGCTCCACAAACACGCGATAGCCGAAGAAATCTATTACATTACGGAAGGCAGCGGGATAATGACACTCGGTTCGGGAGAATTCGAAGTCAAAGTAGGGGATACTATCTGTATTCCACCGGAAATTCCGCACAGGATTCAAAATACAGAAAACACGCCGCTGAAGATTCTTTGCTGCTGTGCGCCGGCGTATTCGCATGAGGATACGGAACTGATGGAATAAGTGAAAAAAAATTAGATTCTTAAAAATTTGTCTTCGTCCTGAAGTAGTTTTTTCAGGGATTCATTAACTTCATTTTTGAGCTCGATGACATTCCTGAATCTCTTGTACTTGAAGTCTTCAGATTCAATTTCTCTGAGCAAGGCTTCAGTTCCCTGCTCACGTTCTATGTTCCTTTCACCTTTGATGAAAACAAGAATAGGAAAACCTTTCTCCTTTGCATAGAGGTATTCTCTGTGAGTTATAGAAATTTCTCCTACAAGAGTACCATATTTCATCCCGACAATGAGCAAATAAACCTGACAACGATTTAGGGCATTCAAACAACCTTCCAGTGTTTTTTCTGGATAAGCAGGTTCATACTCGTAGAGTAAAGAGGTATAATGTTCTGAAAGGAAAGGATCGTTTTCCATAAGATCCTTAATGATTACACGCTCGTTTTCAAGCTCCTTCTGCACCGAACTGACAAATATATTGTATTTTGGAGTTATTTTGCTTCTTTTCTTGAGATCTTTAAACAAAAGAGGTTCTGATTTTTCTTTTTTTTCGATCTCATAGAGGATTTCAAATGCCGTGTTAACTGAAAATTCATGATCTGATCCCAGTAGATCTTCCAGCTGCTTTTTATTTTTGATTGTACAAATTTTTCTTAGTGCATCTGCCGCATTCCACCGCACATCTTCATCTTTCAGTGAGTTTATTAGCGGCTGCACGGCTGTCTCAGCCTTTATATTTCCAAGTGCCTCTGCTGCATTCCACCTCACATATGAATCTTCATCTTTCAGTGAGTTTATTAGCGGTTGCACGGCTGTCTCAGCCTTTATATTTCCAAGTGCCTCTGCTGCATTCCATCTCACATATGAATCTTCATCTTTCAGTGAGTTTATTAGCGGCTGCACGGCTGTCTCAGCCTTGATATTTCCAAGTGCCTCTGTTACATTCCCCCGCACAAATGAATCTTCATCTTTCAGTGCATTGATTATTAGCTGCACGGCTGTCTTAGATTTGATATTCGCAAGTGCCTCTGCCGCACTCTGCCTTACATATGGATCCCCATTTTCCACTAAGTTTATTAGTGGCTGCACGGCGGTTTCAGACTTCATATTTCCCAGTGTCCTTATCGCATTATCCCGCACACGTTCATCTTCATCATTCAGCAAGTTTATTAGCGGCTGCACTGCTTCTCCCGACTTAATATTTCCAAGCGCCTCTGCTGCATTCCACCGCACAGACCAATCTTCATCTTTCAGTAAGTTTATTAGCGGTTGCACTGCTTTTTCCGACTTTATATTCCCAAGTGCATTTGCTGCACTCCACTGCACGTTTTCATTTTCATCTTTCAGTGCGTTTATTAATGGTTGCACTGCTTTTTCTGACTTTATATTCCCAAGTGATTCTGCCGCGTCAAACCGTACAGATCCATCTTCATCTTTCAGTAAGTTTATTAGTGGTTTCACTGCTTTTTCTGACTTTATGTTTCCAAGTGATTCTGCCGCAGTCCTCCGCACAAATACGTCTTTATCTTTCAGGGCTCTGATAATTGCACTGATCCCAGTGATTCCAATCCTTTCCAAGCTTTCAATCGAATTTATTTTTTCCAGCTCATACGCAGAATCTAATTTATCGGCAAGCAAAGAACATAATTTTTCCTTTATTTTTTCACTTGCTTTATTTGCACACTTTGAAGCTAGGAAAATTTCGCCATTTGAAATCATTAAATCAATAAATTCATCAATAGAATCTGAATTCAGCATTTCAGAGGTGAATATCACGACTTCTTCCCATTTTGGATGACTAAAAGACTCTGATACGTCACATCCACTTTCAAAAAGTTCTTTCAGCTTTATAGCTGCAAAATATTCCTGAAAAGACTGATGGATTCCATATGATACATAATTATTATTTTTATTAAGTGTCCCAAGTTTGAAGCAATCTTCAAGAATTACCTGCGGGCTGATTTTTCTGAATATAGGATCTTCAGAGCTTTTTTTGACAAATTTTAGGGTTTCAGAATATTTGCATGAAACTTCATTCCTGCACTGAAGTTTAAAATACAGATCAGTAAGAGCATTTTCAATCTGTATTCTGTCCGCGTGGAGATATTTTCCTTTTTTTTCTTGATGACTGTAAAGAGTAGAAATAAAAGCCTCGTACAATTCAGAACGGTTTGAAGGAAGTAAATCATCGGATTGGTCTTTTCTCCCTATCGCAACTTTGATGGCAATGTAAAGCATCATCGGAATTGAGAGTATGGATTTTAGCTGTTGATTGTTAAGGATTTTGTTTTTGAGAGTATTTGCGAGTTCTTTTTCCTCAACATATTTCTCGATGAATATCTGGATTTTTTCATCGGTAAGTTTTTCCAGCTCTGAGACTTTGAAATCCCTTCTAATGCTTTCAAAAAAGCCAGGCCTTGAAGATATAATGATTTGGCAATTGCTGTAATCGGAGAAAAAATCGGAAATTTCATCATAAGGGAAGAAATTTTCGGTAGGTGAGAGCAGGTCAAGACCATCAAGCAGGATAATGACTTTTCCTTCAAGGAGAGTTTTGAGAGTTGTCTCAGATAAACCTTTTTTCTTTATTTGACGCTTAAAATAATCGTAAAATGAACCCTTTTTATATGAATTCAGTTCAACATATAAAGGAATGCTACACTCTTTATTTTCCAGATACTTTGTGGCAAAAGTAAAGTTTAACCATCTAAGCGTAGTTGTTTTTCCTGAGCCTGATTCCCCGGAAATGATGAGTTTCTCTTCTTTTTCAACAAGCTCAATAACCTCAAAATCTTGCGTTTTATCGTTTTCCTCATTGCGGAATTTGAGGGTTATTGGCAAAATTTCTTTGGCTGAAAGTTCGGTATAGACTTCACTAATTCCGTTTTTGCCTTCTTCCTCTATTATTTTGTTCAAGTATTTTTTAATTGATTCATCGAAATCTATGTCTAATTCTTTTCTACTTTGATCCGCTCTACTTTCATTAATCACTTTGTGTATTTTCTGAACTGTTTGCGAGATTTCTTTGACGTCTTGAGATAACTCCTGAACTCCTTGATTTGTCTCTTGAACCTCACAAAATGTTAGTTTTGCTAAGTAATGATCAAGATATATTATAAGCTCAGGATATTTCTCGATCTCGGCATCTATAATTTCAAAAAAAGTGCTTAAGATTAAATTTGCGTCTTCGCGGGAGAAATCTTCCTCATCGAATAATTCAAAAAACTCTTGAATTAAAACATTTGAACAATCAAGCTTATCCGGGTTTTTCAGATATTTTTTGATTGCTATTTCCACGTTTTTCTGATGAAAAAATGTATCAATCTGTATTCCATTCAATTTATAGTGCTTATTTGAAAACTCTTCAATCGCTTTATCATAAACTTTTGAGAAAATATCAGAAATTTCTTCAGGGATTTTCTTAGAAGAATCATATATCAAGTTGGTAAGAAAGCCTAAAGCAAATTCTGAAAAAACCATTATATCCCTTGCTGACAAAACATTTCTTCGTTACTTCTCTATCAGCTCCCTTATTGAAACCATTTAAATTAATTCTTTCTATTTTTTCGCGGGAAAGACCGCTCTCCTTCGTCGAGCGGGACAAGAAAGGTTCAGTATAGGGAATAAGGTTTTACTGGTCCGAATTTTCTTTAGTCCTCTTGAGCGAAGCGAAAAGGACACCTTCCTCCCGAGAAGGGACTCAGGGGAAAAATCAGTTCGATACCTGAGCCCCAAAATAAGGCTTATCAATCCTTAAAAAAGATCGTTTTTATAATCTTGAGGTAAAATTATCTGACTTTATCTGACCTGTTTGGCCAACACTTCTTTTAGAATTATTTCTCTTTTATCTTTTTGCAAATGAGACGCAGTGCTGATTTCTGTACTATCAAATAACTCCTGTATTTCGTTTATATGCAGTTTGTTTTCGTCTTTTATCCTTATGAGCGCTTCCTCACGAGTAATCATACCTTCTCTCACCATTTTGGAATAAAAATCATCTTTTTCTGTCATGTTGAGTGTTTTCATGTACATGAAATCTTTTAAATGACTTACAGTGCAGTCAAATCTCCAGGACGAACTGAATCTTTTCGGGCTTTCCCAGTTCAATTCCTGCTTGATCCTTGACAAAACTTCCTCTTCTTGCCAGGGAATGTAGTGAAATATGTCTACAAACTCAATATTCGGGGACAAAAATCTAGGTCCGAAGCTGTAAGGATTTCCGTACAAAAATCCTGTTATCATTGTGGGAATACACATCGGATGGCAATAAAGTGGATTTTTCAGTATTTCATTCGTAATTCCTCCAAAACCTCTTATGCCAAAACTTTTTGTTAAGAGATTCATGTAATTTTCATCTGTTGAAACATTCAGTAATTCCCTTTTAAAAGAAGTATATTCATATGGATTACCACCGGTTACTACGCATCTCACATCATACATTCTTGCGTATTTAATTATGTTTGGAAGAATCAATTTACAGGCAATACACATCATAGGTATGGCTGCAGGAGATGGTTCGCGAAGCCACGTAGTAAAATTATGTTTAAATGTTTTTTCATGAATGTTATTCTTCAATTTGAAACTAACAACATCAATGTTTAACGCTTCTACAGCACTTTCAATGTTTGTTTTAGCCTGGGGATCAGTAAATGGATTTTCATAATTAACTGCCAGGACTTTCAGGTTATAATCTTTTACTAGCTTAAGGAGTGTGTAGCTACTATCCCTTCCTCCACTGACTCCTACAACACAATCGTATCTGTTGCTATCTCTGCGATACGAGTACAATAAGTCTCTAAGTTTTGATTCACCTTCATACTGGACTTTTATATGAGAACGGCAAAAATTACAAACACCATCTTTATCAAAAGTAATGTTTGGTGCTGTTTCGGGTAATATACACCTGCTACATCTTTTCAAGTACTCATTCTCTGTCATAATTCCCCCCATGATACATGTTTTTAATTTTGAATAATTTGCAAACTTGCTTAAGAAACTAGACGCGCGACTATCTGATATTCATAAATCTGCTTCCGTCTTGTTTAGTTTCATAGTCAATTATATACATTATAATATAAATATACTTAAAACTAACTAATTTTAATAATAATGGCTGAATAAGTCACTGTATATTTTATTTATCCGAATCGTAACTTTTTTGATTACATAAAACCCTGTTAAAAAAAGATTCCCCGGCTATTCCTGCAGGCAGGTATGGAAGCTGCAGGGTCTGCGAACAATGAGGAGTTTTATACTATATATGGGAATTTTATACTATGTAATAAAACAGAAGTCCGTTAAAACAAAAGTCCGTTTAATCGGGTACTGCATAACTGCCGTGAAGCAACTAAAAAGATGACTTAATTTTCCCTTACTTTTGCCCTCTCATTGTTCTTCATTCCTTTTCCTCATACCATTCGTCCCTTGCTTCCACAAGCGCCCTTATATTTGCAAGCGGAGTCCGCGGTGCGATCCCGCAACCAGGGGCGAGGATATCCACACCGGCAGAGAGGCACTGTTTTGCTTCTGCTTTCACGGTGTCAGGGGTTCCAAAGAGCAGGGTCCTTGAAGGAGAGACGTTTCCGATTAATCTTGCTCTGTCTCCAATTGCTTCTTTTGCGACTCTCAAACTGACTTTTTCTTCGATGCTGATGGCTTCGAAACCGCACTCTGAAAGAGTTCTCAAGGAATCGCCAACATCACCGCAAATATGCAGGATTACAGGACCGTTTACTCTTTCGCAGAGGTGTTTGTAGAAGGGTTTGACTGAATCTTCAAGGATTGAAGGAGGCATCATTCTTGAGCCGACTAGCCCGCCGTCGGGCATACACAGGGCATCTGCGCCGCGGTCGAAGAGGGAGTTTGCGTACTCGATACAGATCTCGGTGCAGGATTCCATGAATGTTTTAAAATAGTCGGGCTTTTTTAGTCCCCAGATAAGGCAGTTTTTAACCTCGGCAAGGTGGGTAAATACTGTCAGAGGGCCTTCCATGCCTGCTATGAGGGGAATTTCAATTTGTGTTCCATTTTCTGTTCGAGCTGCCAGGATTTCCGTTGCTTTCAGGACAGTGGGAATTCTTCCTCTTTTGAGCAGATTTTCAGGTATCCTGAGGTTTTCGGGCCCTTTTGAGAAAGGATGGGACAGGACAGATGGCTGGATGTCTTTTGTGCCCATATTAACTTCGCAGCCCATGGTTTCGGCAAGCACGGTCAGGCAGTAGGGGTAACGTACGGCTTCAAGGCCTGCGATTTCATGGCCTGCAAGGGCGAGGGCTGCCATCTTCTCAGGGTTGGAGTGGGCTTCCGGCCAGGCTGAGCCGGTCATGTCCATCAGTTCAACCGTTCCGGTCTGGGTGACAGAAAGGGCAGGAATCCTATTAACGAGATTTCCGTGAATGGCGTTAAGAAAGTTTTTCCTTAGACTTCTTTCCATTTTTCTGACTCCGGTGTTTTTTAAACCGATTTTTTTAAATTATTCTATTCTCTTCATTCAAATCGGTTACCATTTTTTGGTTACCATTTCAGGATCTACTTCAAAAGCTAAAAAAAGTCTGGTTTTCGATAACTCCTGCATTTCAATTTCTTCCAGGATTTCAAAAGCAAGATCTGCTATAAGTCCATTTTCTGAATCAAGCAAAGCCTGCATCCGCTCTCTGTCTGCTTCTGTACAAATTTTCAGAAGGGCTCCGGAGGCTTCTGCTTTTACAAAGCGGTTCCAATCATAAAGTGTATTGATCAGAGGTTCGATTGCTTTTTTCGGTTTTATCCTGCCAAGAGCTTTTGCAGCAGCCAACCGTGTGAAATCATCTCTATCGGCAAGAGCAAGGATCAGGGGGTCAACTGCAGTTTCGGCTTTAATCCTGCCAAGGGCTTCGGCAGCTCCCCATCTTCCTTCATTGTTTTCGTCCAGCAACGCGTCAATAAGAGGTTCTATGGCCCTTCTGGACTTTATTTTTCCAAGAGCTCTTGCAGCTTCCCCTTTCACAAATCCCTCCGTATCGAAAAGCATGGTATCTATCAGGGGCTCCAGGGCTTTTTCAGATTTCGTCTGTCCAAGGGCTTCAGCTGCAAACCGTCTTACAATTGGGTCACGGGATTTGAGAGCGCTGATCAATTGGGGAACAGCTTTTTCAGAACCCAGGCACTTCAGTATTCCGGCCAGAAGCCTCCTGACCTCCTCATCCTCATCATCAAGCGCATTAATCAGGGACTTAAGGGCTCTTTCAGGCATGTTTCTGGATATATTTTCCAGAGATCTGGCTGCTTCCCTCCGTACAAATTTATTTTCATCCTGGAAAGCATCATCAAGAAAATCGAATACTTTATCTGCTATCTGGTTTAGTGCTTCATCTGTGTTTATCACATCAGAGTTTATCTGTCCGAGGGCCCTTACTGCCCCCTGCCTCATAAAATTGTTTCCTGACTCAAGAGCGTGAATAAGCAACTCAAGGACTCTTTCTGGTTCCATCTGCCCTAGTGCTTTTGCTGCTTCCTTTCGGACAAAACGGTTCTCATCCCCCAGTACAGAAAGAAGTGGAGTAACAGCTTTTCTGAATCTTACCATTCCAAGTGCCTTTGCCGCTTCCAGACGGACAAAATGGCTTTCGTCACTGAGCATACTTACAAGTGCTTCAACAGCTGTTTCGGATCCTATCACTTCAGATCTTATCACTTCGGATCCTTTCATTTCGGATCCTTTCATTTCGGATTCTGTCATTTCGGAGCCTATCTCTCCGAGAGCTTCAGCGGCTGCCTTTCTTACAAATTCATCCTCATCCGAGAGCGCGGAAACAAGGGGATCAAGCGTTTTCTCGGAACCTGCCGTTCCGAGTGCTTTCGCAGCTTCCCTTCGGACAAAACGGCTTTTATCGCCAAGTATATCGATGAATGTCTCAGGAGTCCGGTCTGATTTTATTTTTCCAAGTGCTTTTGTAGCTATCCATCGTACAAATTCATCTTCGTCCTGCACAGCAACTATGAATGATTCAACAGCTCTTTCTGACCCCATCTGACCCAGAGCCTCGGCAGCTCCCAATCGAACAAGTTTGTCCTCTTTATGAAATGCTTTTATGAGAGGATCCGCCGCTTTCTGAGGGCTTGCTCTGCCAAGAGCCCCTATAGCCCCAAAACGAACAAAATCATCTTTAGCCCCAAGTGCGGAAACAAGGACTTCAAGTGCACTTTCTGATCCGATCTGCATCAGCGAGTCCGTAGCTTCCAGACGGACAGCCCGGTTCCTATCTGCAAGTGCGTTCTTAAGGAGCTCGACAGCTTTCTCGGATCCTATCATACTGAGGGCCTTTACAGCTTCTATCCTCACAGAATAATCCTCATCTCCAAGTGCAGCTGTGAGAGGGGCAAGTGCTATTTCGGATTTTGTTTTCCCAAGAGCCTTTACAGCTTCTCTTTTCACCCCTATATCTTTATCCTCAAGCCCCTTTGAACTGGCTTCAATCCCACAGGTCCCCAGTCTTCCGAGGCTTTGAATCGCCCTCATTTTTTCCACTGTATATCTACTGTCGAGCCTGGTAGCAAGTAATGAACATAGTTTCTCTTTTGTTTCAGGGCTGGCTTTTCCGGTACATTTTGAGGCAAGGTCCAAATTGTTGCTTGAAATTATGGAGTCTACCAATTTTTCTCCTGATTCGACCATCTCCGAGGTAAATATAACCACATTTTCCCATCTCGGATGCCTGAATGCTTCCGAGATATCCATGCCGTTCTCAAGATATGCTTTCAGCTTTAAAGCCGCAAAGTATTCCTGGAAAGATCGGTTTATTCCAAACCTTACTTCAGAGCGGTTTCTGGTCAGGAGCCCGATCCCGAAGCATACCTTGAGAAGCTTTCTGGCCTGTGTTTTTTTAGCTTCGGTTCTTCCGGGTACATTGTGTTTTGCACACTCTTCTGCTACTTCAAGGGCACATCTGTACTTACATGAAACCCTGTTCCTGCACTGGAGCTTGAATGCCAGGTCCATTAGAAAATTTTCAATCCCTGTTTTTCCTGCATTCACTTTTTCATAGTCTTTTCTCTCAGTAGGTAACTTTTCATAGTTTCTGTTTTCATAGTTTCTGTTTTCATAGTTTCTGTTTTCATAGTTTCTGTTTTCATAGTTTCTGTTTTCATAGTTTCTGTTTTCATAGTTTATTTCTTCAGAGCTTTTTATATCACCGCTTATTTTCAAAAAGAGCACATCTTCAGATCTAAAGAAATCTTCTTTTACCCTGTAATTTCTAAACAGATCTGAAATGAAAGCCAGATAAAGTTCTGCCTTATTGGAAGGAATACAATCAAAGCCAGAAGGAGTAAGCTCTTGATCAGGTCTCTTCTTTCCTTCCATCTCTATTCGAGTGATTGAAATCTTAGTCCAGAGCTGAAGCAGAAAAGGGTTTCGAAGAAGAGGATACGAATTGGTTTTATTCAGGTGTCTGGTTTTCAAGAGTTTTGCCTGTCTCTTATTAGGGACGTAGTTCTCTATAAAGAGCCTTATTTTTTCATCTGATAATTTTTCAAGCTCGCAAACTGCAAATGTACTTTTTATGCTTCCAGAGGGTCCATGTCTTGAGGCAATAATATATCGACAGTCCTCATATTCGGAAATAAAGCTGGAAATCTCCTCAAGCGGGGAAAAATTATCAGAATACGTAAGCAGGTCCAATCCATCTAAAAGCAGCAGGGTTTTTCCTTCAAGTAATTTCTTGAAATCAGGTTCAGAAACTCCTTTTTGCTTTGCTTTTGCTTTCAAGTAATTATAAAAAGAACCTTTAACGTAGGAATCAAGGGATACATAAATAGGGACATGTTCCTTTTTTCCTTCGAGATACTCCCTGGCACATGCAGCATTCAACCACTTAAGAGTAGTTGTCTTTCCAGAACCTGCTTCTCCGTAAATTATCAGGCGTTTCTCTTTTTCTACAAGTTGTGATATTTTGAATTCATGAGTCAGGGAAAGATTTTCTTCGAAGAGTCGGCGTGTAATTGGCAAAATTTCCCTGGCAGATAATTCGATATAGAAGTTAAATATTTCGTCTCTATCTTCAAGTATTACGTTTTTCAGGTACTCCTCTACTTCCCCGATTGAAATTCCTTCAATTCCCTGCATAAGGCCCCCCAGATTTTATACAGAATATCCCCGCTTTTCCATTTCTATTCTTTTTGTCGGGGGACCTTTTTTAGTTTACTGCTTTTAGTATGTGTCCCTGACTTTTTCTACGACTTTCTTGTTATATGAGTTTACAATATCACTCCGTGTGATGAGGCCGAGGAGTTTTGTTTTGTCCAGGCGGTCCACGACAGGGAGCCTGCCTATTTGCTTTGAGCCAAGGCGTTTGAGGACGGCTTCAAGGGTTTCGTCGGGATAGGCTACTTCGATATCGTGGGTAGCGATATCCCCTATCTTTTTGTCGACTTCGCCGTACTTTACTTTGCTCCGGAGGTCTGAGAGTGTCACTATCCCGGAAAGTTTGCCTTTTGAATCAAGGACTGGAAAACCTGCATGGCGGCTTGCCTGCATGAGGGCAATAAGGATCCCCACATTTTTTTCTTCGGAAACGGTCTGGACGTGTGTTACCATGGCATCTTTTACGAGCATGGAGACCATGATGTCTACTTCCCGACCTTTCCTTATCTTAAATCCTTTCCTTCGGAGCCCTTCCGTAAAAATGGACTCCGGGTACAGGGCATTTGACATCACATTGCTCAGCACACAGGCAAACATGAGGGGGAGGATGAGACTGTAGTCTCTTGTTATCTCGAAAAGGATAAGAATACCAGTAAGAGGTGCCCTGGCAGTCCCGGCAAACACTGCTCCCATACCGACCATGGCATAAGCCCCTGACTCTGCTATTGTCCCCGGGAAAAACAGGTTTGCGGCTGTCCCGAAGGCTCCCCCTAACATTGCGCCTGTAAAGAGGGAGGGGACAATCGTTCCTCCCGATCCCCCCGATCCCAGGCTCAGGGAAAAGGCAAGGATCTTCAGGAAGAGCAGGGCCAGCAGGAGTTTGAAGGTAAACTGGTTGTTCAGGGCATCCATTATCACATTATATCCCATCCCCAGGACTCTGGGGTAAAAAAGTCCGATCACTCCTACTGCAAGCCCTCCCAGGGCAGGTTTGAAGACAGGATGGAGAGGGATTTCCGAAAAAAGGTCTTTTGTATAGTAAAGCGTCCGGATCAGGATTGTAGAGACGATTCCTGCAAGAAGGCCGAGGATAAGGTAGAGCCCGAGTTCCTTGTAGGGGCTTACCAGCTGATAGGGAGAGATCTGGATGGGTTTTATTCCGAAAAGTGTGCTCGAGACAAGGGTTGCAAAGACCGAGGAAATAACTATCGGAATGAAAGTCCTTGTTTCAAGTTCCCCGTAAATCACCTCTACTACAAAAACCACACCTGCAAGCGGAGCGCTGAACGCAGCTGCAATCCCGCCGGCAGCCCCGCAGCCGAGAAGAGTCTGGAGCTGTCTTTCAGGGCTCTTCAGGATTCTCCCCACAAGAGCGCCTGTTCCGGCTCCGGCAAGGACTCCTGGCGCTTCCTTTCCCAGGGCACCTCCCGAACTGATAGTGATTATTGAGGTAAAGACTTCCAGGAAAGTATCCCTGAGTTTAATCCTTGCTCCGCGGAGGGTTACGGTTTCTATAAGCCCTTCAACACCGTATTGTTTTTTTATCAGAAAGTGGGAAATTAATCCCACCAGTAGCCCTCCAAGGGCGGGCATGAATATTACATAATAGTGTGGGAACTCATGTAAAGAGAACCCTTGCTGCATTCCGAAAAGAGTATTACTGTACTGGAGAGTGCGGTCATAAACTCCTATCACGAGCCCTGTCAAAAGCCCGATTATAATGGCAATTGAGTTGACCCTGGCAGCTTCAGTATCAAACCGGGAGATATACTCCGTTATCCTGGGATATTCTTTTATGTTATGGAATCTGAATCTCGATTCTGGATCAACTTCCAAATGCTCGTGCCTCTTGAAGAACTTTATGCTTAACTTTTTATTGAGCAAAAAGTAATTTCAGATTTTTAATTCTGCATGAAATATTTTATCCGCTCAAAGGATTTCGAGCATTTATTTAAATGTATCCTTCGATAGAATTATGTCATGTTCTCCCTAATATTCTACTTTCAGGAAACGGACATTTATTCCTTTATTTTTGCGTAAACTTTTAACTATTATTTACATTTTTTTATTTTTTCTTGATAAGTTCCAGAACATCACAGAGCTTAATTGCAGTTTCGGAGACTGTCTGCATCCCTATGGCGTCTTCTTCTGCCGGGTTCCAGGTAATTCCTCCGAAATGAGCATTATCGCCAACTACAATCATTCCGTGAATGTGCATCCAATCATGGATGGACTGAATGGTCTTTTCCTGCCCTCCGTTTCTTGAGCCTCCGACTGAAAGAGCTGCTCCTACTTTGTTTTTAAGTGCGAAGTCTTTACGGCGTAGCAGGACACTTCTGTCAAAAAGGGCTTTGAGCTGGGCAGGATAATTCCCCATATATACAGGAGCTGCAACAATTATACCGTCAGCTACTCTCATTTTTTCATAAATTTCTTCCATTCCATCCTCTATAACACAGCAATCTTTTTCTCTGCAAGCTCCGCAAGCTTTGCAGGGAGCCACCTTTGAGATAGAGAGAAAAACCGTATCTGTTTCAAATCCCCTTTCTTTAGCAGTTTCGAGAGCTACTGTAATCATCTTCTCACAGTTCTGGCCCTTTCGCGGGCTGCCTGAAATTCCTAATATTTTCATTCGTCTCATTCCGGAATTCTTTTATATTAATCTATCATTTATATTCAGTAATAATTGTTTTAAGTTACCTTGCCTTTGTTGTAAAAAATCTGATTATACTTCATATATTATTGGGATAAATATTTGCATAATGATATATGTTCGTAACTCGAAATATATATTTTTTATTTTTATATATTTCTCTATGCTTTTTACGTAAATTTATATATCAAGACCCAGCTAACATAAATTACTCTAATTATATAGGAGGTTGGTTGATTGGTTACATTTTTAGATAAGATCAGTGAAAGAGCAAAGAAACTTAATAAAACAATCGCTTTACCTGAAACTGAAGATATAAGAACCCTCCAGGCAGCTGCCAAGATTCTTGAAAGGGATATTG
Source organism: Methanosarcina sp. DH2 (assembly GCF_020804225.1). Taxonomy (GTDB): domain Archaea; phylum Halobacteriota; class Methanosarcinia; order Methanosarcinales; family Methanosarcinaceae; genus Methanosarcina. The sequence continues at coordinate 121,553 of NZ_WJBI01000016.1, read as the reverse complement.
CAAAAGTTGTCCTTGTTGGTAATGAGGCCGATATTAAAGCGCTCGCAGGAGATCTGGATCTCTCAAAAGCAAGAATTGTAGACCCTAAGACTTATGAGAGAAGGGATGAGTACATAAATACCTTCTATGAGCTGAGAAAACACAAGGGCGTCACACCCGAAAGTGCAGCTGAAATCATGAACGATTACGTTTACTTTGCTGTTATGATGGCCAAACTCGGGGAAGTAGACGGTGTAGTGTCAGGAGCTGCCCACTCTTCTTCAGACACCCTCAGACCTGCCGTGCAGATCGTTAAAACAGCTCCGGGATCGGCTCTTGCATCCGCTTTCTTCATCATCGCCGTACCTGACTGTGAATACGGGTCCAACGGAACATTCCTTTTCGCTGACTCGGGCATGGTTGAAATGCCGAGCGTAGAAGATGTTGCGAATATTGCTGTAAGTTCTGCAAAGACCTTTGAGCTGCTTGTTGAGGATGTTCCAAAGGTTGCAATGCTCTCTTACTCCACCAAAGGAAGTGCAAAGAGCCCGCTGACAGCAGCTACAATCGCCGCAACAAAGCGTGCACAGGAGCTTGCCCCTGACGTTGCAATCGATGGTGAACTACAGGTAGATGCAGCAATTGTTCCAAAAGTTGCAGCCTCAAAGGCCCCAGGAAGCCCTGTTGCAGGTAAGGCAAATGTCTTCATTTTCCCTGACCTGAACGCTGGAAATATCGCATACAAGATTGCCCAGAGACTTGCTAAAGCCGAAGCCTATGGCCCTATTACCCAGGGGCTGGCAAAACCAATTAATGACCTGTCCAGAGGCTGCAGTGACGAAGACATTGTCGGTGCCGTTGCAATTACCTGTGTGCAGGCTGCAGCGCAGGACAAATAATCGAAACCATTTAGGAAGCGTTTTATTAACTTTCATATATAGTAGTATTTTATCCGGAAACTCTAAATTTAACTGGAAAGCAATGGATTGAACTGGGGTTTACAAATGAAAGTACTGGTTATAAACGCAGGGAGTTCGTCTCTCAAATATCAATTAATTGATATGACGAATGAATCCGCTCTTGCAATAGGGCTTTGCGAGAGGATAGGCATCGACAACTCGATCATCACGCAGAAGAGATTTGACGGCAAGAAGCTGGAAAAGCAGACCGACCTTCCTACCCATAAGACAGCCCTCGCGGAAGTTGTCAAGGCTCTGACAGATCCTGAGTTCGGTGTTATTAAAAGCATGAACGAAATCAATGCAGTCGGGCACAGGGTTGTGCATGGTGGGGAAACGTTTACCACCTCTGCTTTGATCGACGCGGGTGTAGAAAAAGCAATCACGGACTGCTTTGAACTGGCTCCTCTCCACAACCCTCCAAACATGATGGGAATTACTGCCTGTCAGGAGATCATGCCCGGCGTCCCAATGGTTGCTGTCTTTGATACAGCATTCCATCAGACAATCCCGGCATATGCCTACATGTATGCTCTGCCATACGCACTGTACGAAAAACATGGAATAAGGAAATACGGTTTCCACGGCACCTCTCATATGTATGTTGCCAGAAGGGCCGTCGCCATGCTCGGAAAACCCGTAGAAGAAACCAGGATCATCACCTGCCACCTCGGGAACGGTTCAAGCATTACGGCTGTTAAAGGCGGAAAATCCGTTGAAACGACTATGGGCTTTACCCCGCTCGAAGGGGTTGCAATGGGTACCAGATGCGGTTCCATTGACCCTGCAGTTGTTCCTTTTATTATGGAAAAAGAAGGTCTGACAACCAGAGAAGTCGATACCTTAATGAACAAGAAGTCCGGCGTGCTTGGAGTTTCCGGGATTAGCAATGACTTCAGAGACCTTGATGAAGCAGCTTCCAAAGGCAACCAGAGAGCCGAACTTGCCCTTGAAGTCTTCGCATATAAGATTAAGAAGGTCATAGGTGAATATTCAGCCGTGCTCAATGGTGTAGATGCAATAGTCTTCACAGCAGGCATCGGAGAAAACAGCGCAAGCATCAGAAAGAGAATTCTTTCCGGCCTTGATGGCATCGGCGTAAAGATCGATGAGGAAAAGAACAAAATCAGAGGTCAGGAAATCGATATCAGCACTCCAGATGCTAAAGTCAGGGTCCTTGTCATCCCAACCAATGAAGAACTTACCATTGCAAGGGACACAAAGGAAATCTGTGAGACAGAAGTAAAGCTACGCAGCTCAGTAGCTGTCTGATGGTAAAGGTAAATTTTTTCCTTTACCTCCTTTATTCTATTTTTTCCAGCAGATTTTCGCTTCCCGAGTTTCGCTTCCCGAGTTTCGCTTCCCGAGTTTCGCTTCGGGAGCACGAGGTCTGTTTCACTCGCTTCGCTCGTTCAAGCAGACTGATTTATAAAATCACAGATTTTACTTCCCGAGTTTCGCTTCCCGAGTTTCGCTTTCCGAGTTTCGCTTCGGGAGCACAGGAAATCGGAGATTTTCTGGGAGTTGTACTGCAAGTGCAACAGCATGAGGTCCTTTTCGCTACGCTCAAGAGGACTACTTTATGGTTTTTAGTAGTGAGCTTTGCTCAAGGAAGCTGATTTATAGGTTACAGTGAATTTTGCTTCTTCAAGCTGACTAATCTATGGGTTATAACAGTTAGATTCGCTCATAAGGGCTAAGTTACAAATCTTTCTGAACAGTGCAACCTTATTCTCTTTATTATGTCGTTTTTGTCACGCTCGGCGTGGGAGAACGGGTCTTTCCATTGAAAAAGAGGTGAGAAGAGTTGACACATAAAAGAAACCTGACATAAAAGGACGAAATAGAAATAATACTGCTGAAAGTACTCTTTTTTCACATTTTTTTTGCTCTTTTTGGAAATTAATTTCTTTTTAGAGTGCTCTTTTCAAGCCTTTTTATATCTCTTGCAATGAGCTGCCAGACAAGCCCGGAGTGTCCTTTGTTTGTTATCTGAAATGGCTTTTTCGGGGTCAGTAGAGATATTTTTCACAGGTGTCACCAATTTTCTTTTTACAAAAGGAAAAATTTTTCAGTCTCAGGATTGGAACACACAATTTTATAACTTATTAATGAAATTATTCCTCTTAAAGAATAACTTTCCTGAGGGTATCATATGATTATGAAGCAGGTAGATCTCACCCTTCCGGAATCTGGTCCATATAGTGTTTTGGCAGATGAAATCCTCAGAGTTGCACGAGAGGCTGAACGGCGCACGCTGGGCCTTGAATCTTTTGGCATCCTGAAAGCTTACGGTATTCCTGTAGTGAAAACTGTCATTGCAAAAACTGAAGAGGAAGCCTTTAGAGTTGCAGAGGAGATCGGCTACCCTCTGGTGATGAAGGTTGTCTCTCTTCAGATTTCCCATAAATCCGATGTGGGAGGTATCAGGCTTTCCCTGCAAGACGGGGGTGAGGTGAGGGCTGCCTACCGAGAAATGATGGAAAAGGTCCATGAAAAAAGGCCGGATGCATCCCTTGAAGGTGTCCAGTTGCAACAAATGCTCTCAGGCGGAAAAGAAGTAATTATCGGGATGATCCGCGATCCTACTTTTGGGCCCATGTTAATGTTCGGGCTTGGGGGAGTTTATGTAGAGATCCTCAAAGATGTACAGTTTGCAATCGCCCCTGTGGACGAAGAAGAGGCAAGGGGGATGGTTACAGGGATCAAAACTTACCCGATCCTTGCCGGAGTCAGAGGTGCAAAGCCTTCGGATATTGATGCTCTGGTGGATACCGTTTTAAGGGTTTCAAGGCTTGTCTGCGATTTTCCGGAAATAGAGGAGTTTGAGATTAATCCCATGATGGTCTTCGAAGAGGGAAAAGGAGCCCTTGCAGTGGATATGAGGCTTACTTTGAAGAAAACCTGATGGGACTGATCACATTTTTCAGGACTAATTGTTTTTCTCTTTTTTTCTTTTTAACCTGTCTATAACAAACCTGTTTATCTGCCCTTTCATTTTTCAGCCTATTCTTCGCCCCATTTCCAGCCTATTCTTCATCCTATGCCCGGCAGACCCCTCCCGATTTTTGATATGCCACCCCGAAACAATTTTCGTCATCTGCTGACGGTGGTCTTGGAATTCTGAGACGTCTCGGGTTCAGGTCAAACTAAAAATATAACATTTGTTTCGCACATACTGGAGGTAGTAAATGAGGTGGTAGTACGATCCAGGAACGAAAAAGATTCGTGCTGGCTGTTGGCATCCTGCTCCTATCGAGCATTGTAGCCATTGACATGCTTCTTGAAGACTCACCGGTGGTGATCCAGCTTGAAGGGGACACATTCAAGGTTGTGGATATTCCGTATGTGTATACAGTAAAAGAAGCATATGTTCTTCTTTTTTCCGGGTTTATAGGAGGGCTGTCTCTGGGTCAGGTCCTGCGGTCCTCAGGGTTTCAGGACCCTGTTTTTTCCGTAATGGGCTCTGCAGCGCAGGTAAAAGCTCTCAGTCTTGTATCAGAAGAAGTTCCTGAGAAGGGGTTTGAGGTTCTGGCGAGGAGATCCGAGGTCTCTCCTGAAAATGCTCCTGGTGAGGGACTCCTGCCTGTCAGGGCTAAGATTGATCCTACGGATGTTCTTTTGCGGGCTCTTGAAGGGGATGAAAGAAAAGCTATCGAACTGATTGCAGTAAAAGGGGGAAGAATTCTCCAGAATGAACTCGTGAATTCCCTTGATTTTTCCAAAGCCAAGGTTTCCCGAGTTCTTATGAACCTGGAAAGAAGGGGCATAATTACAAAGAAAAAATACGGGCTTACCAATTGCATTTCGATTGCTGACGAGCTTAAGGATAATGCTGGAAAGAAGAATGAAGGGGTCGAGGGGGAGTAAAATGAGGAAAAGTACCCTGGTTTATATTTCAGTTGCCTTATTGATCCTGGTTCTGGGGGTTTTATGGTATTATGGAAATTCGGCTGATGTGAAAATTGTTGATATGCATGCTCCCCCTGTTGGGATCAGGGAGTCGGGGCAGCTGGATATAGTGCTTCAGAACAACGGCTCAAAGCCTGTGGACGTGTGGCTTGAGGTCGAGAATGCTTTTGTGGATAAAAATGGAGAAGCTCGTTCTACATCAAGGCTGATTATTTCCAAGGATTCTGTGGATCCATGGGATGTCGAATTTGTTTCGCTTCAGAAGCCGATTCATCTTCTTACAGGAAACAATTCGATCAGCGTATGGCTCGGGTATGAGCTTCCAGGGGAATACCCGGTAAATGTAAAGGTTGTCGAGAACAGCAGGATTCTGGATGAAGGAACATGCCTTGTACAGATCCCGACTCCTGAACTCCACCTTAAGCTGGAATATGAAATGGAGAGCAGAAATACTTCTGATATTTACAGGATCTACGGCTATCTGATCAACAACGGATCAGGCTCGGCAAGAGACGTATCAACGAACCTAACAGTGACAGACGAAAAAACAGGAAAGATGGTGCTCACATCTTCCGGTATTCATTATGTGAGAAGTCAGGATAAAACAGCCCTGTGGACCTGGCCTGATTATCCCTATGCAATTGTGGAAATCGTACATGGGGAACTTTCCGGTGAGTCCTATATGCCTGTCCAGAATGTAGTAATTGGAAGCGGTGAGGATCAATTCCTGATTAATGTGACTTCAACGTGGCAGGATCAGGTGGTATCTGCTGAATTGCTGATCCCTTCGAGGAGGAGAGCAGGTGATGAGTATGACAGAGCGGTATGAACTTTTCAGTTGCAGGCATGCAAAACTTTTGATTCTCTTACTTTTGCTTTCCGAAGCTTGTGCCGGTTGCCTTGGTCAGGACCCTCTTGAGGCAAGGGTGGATAAGCTGGTCAAAAGTCTTGGGGATGAGGATCAGAATGTTAGTTATGCTTCAGCTTACGCACTTGTCGATATCGGGGAACCTGCAGTGGACCCTTTAATAAAAGCTTTAAAAGATGATGATCCGCAGGTGCGCAGCTTTGCTGCTCGTGCCCTCGGAGAAATAGGAGATCAAAAAGCTGCAGACTCTCTTATTGAAGTTCTGGACGATCCCTCTCCTGAGGTTCGTATGAATGCAGCTTCTTCACTTGGTTGGCTTGGAGCTTCCGAAGCTGTTGAGCCTCTTATTGAGCTCTTAAAGGATGAAAACGAAGGGGTAGTTTTCAGTGCAGTGTGTGCTCTTGGAGCATTGAAGGATCCAAGGGCAGTTGAACCTCTTTGTGAAGCTCTCAACAGTAATGATTACACTATGCACAACAGTGATGATTACACTATGCACATGGACATTATACTTGCTTTAGAAGAAATCGGAGATCCTAGAGCAGTTGATCCCCTTCTGGATCTTTTGGATGACAAAGACGTTGGATCTAGGGCAGCTAATGCCCTTGGCCACTTTGAAAGTGAAGAGGTTTTTGGAAAACTTACTAAATTTCTGCGCAGTAGTAATCCCACAACTCGAGCTAACGCTGTAAAGGTGTGTTATGGTCTCCAGGACCCTGTCTCTATTCCTTACCTGATTGAAATGCTGGACGATAGGGTCCCGGAGGTGCGAAAGGAGGCTGCTTTTGCTCTGGGCTTTTTTAAAGAGCCTGAGGAAGTTGTCCAAACAGAGCAACCTCTTATTGCTGCTCTTGGGGACAGCGATCCCGAGATACAGGAAGTCGCTGCTCGTTCTCTTGGAAGGATTGAGAGCAAAGATTCGATCCCTTATCTTGAGGAGCTCCTTCAAGCCAAAAACCAGAATGTTCAGATTGCGGCCGTCACAGCTCTGGGAAATATTGGAGACACTGAGGCTGTGGATTCTCTTACTGCCCTTCTTGGAGATGATTCATGGCTGCTAAGAAAGAGTATTGTAGATTCCCTTGTGAAAATCGGAGATTCTCAAGCTGTTGATCCTCTTATTTCTTCTCTTGGAGATGAAAACTATAGAGTAAGGAAAGGTGCTGCAGACGGTCTGGGAGAACTTGGAGACAATAGAGCCGTTGAACCTCTCCTCAAAGCTCTGGATACTGAGAGGGAAAGGGATGTCCGGGCTGCGGAAGTTCGTGCTCTTGGGGAACTTGGAGGTCCCGAAGCTACCGAAGGTTTGCGCCGGATCAGCAAGGATATGGAAGAATACTGGAATGTCAGGACCGCTGCAGAGGAGTTACTCAAAAAAATAGAAGGAGGTGAGGCGGCTAATGTCTACTCTACTTCTTGATTTGATTGTTTGGATTGTAAAAATATGAATAATACGAAGCTACTCCGGTAAAAAGCCCTCCTATAATGGTCTCGGAAAGCCTTTTCTCTGCAGCAATTACTATGCCTGTCTCTGCCACCACATATCCTGAAAAAGCTACAATTGCAGCCAGTATAGAAAATTTTATTGTAACACTCTTTTTGCTTAGATCTCCATCTTCCACATACAGAACCAGATCTTCATCTGTTGACGCCGTACTTTTCGGAACCCACATGGCTCTCCTCTTTGCTTTCCATATCATACGTACTCCAGCAATATATCCGATTATCATGAGAATAGAAGCGGGATTTGTTCCCTTAACTGAAAATTCGAGAAAAAATGTTATCAGAAAAATAAAGGAAAGCATAATTATGAGAAGGGTGCCGTGCATCAGGTTGGGATAAGACGCAGCTGCATGCTCGAGATTTGCTTTCTTGTAGCTGATATCGGCAAAAGCAAGAAAAGTTGTCTGGGCAAGGATACCTCCCACTGCATTACTGACTGCAAGTTCAGGGTGGTTCTGGTAGGCGGCTGTAATCGAAGTTATGGTTCATGCACGGGAATTAATACTACCTATTAGTACTCCCCCCACCATAGCTTCTCCGAGTCCGGTAAGATCTGCAAGCTAGTCTGTGGTTTTACTAAGCCTGGTTCCTGCAACACCTATTAAGGCAGTGAAGATGACAAAAAATATTGTTGCAGCAGGCAAATCCATCTTTTTCTTTCTCCGAATTTCAAAAGAACCTTAAAAATAACTCTTGAAAATAATAAAAATTTGAAATCAATGGCTGCTTATTCCGGAAACTAAAAAAGGAATTCACTGAAGAGTTCTTTAATTGACTTTCTTATAGACTTTTTAACCAATTTTTTGGGTATATACTGATATTTTTCGATATAATTCCGTCTTTGTTTCTCTTGCCTATTTAATCCTCTATCATCTTTATTGCATCTGTCGGGCATACCTGTACACACAGCTCGCACTCTACGCAGTCCTCAGGACGTGCTACTACTGCCCTTTTTCCTTCTTCTATCTCTTCAGCGTCAAACACGTCTACAGGACAGATGTCATAGCATTCAAGTGAACCAACACATTTCTTATAGTCAATTCTGGGATGCATTTTTACCTCTCCCGGAGTTCTGATTTGTTTCTGGAGTTTCTACTTCTTTCTGAAATTTTAGTTTGTTTTTTTGAATCTCCGGGACTTAACCGGTTACTCCACTCCTTTACTCCGGGCGATACTGACAGAGGACTTTGAACTCAGTCCTCAACAAGTTCGATAGCATCTGCCGGACAGGCTTCCATACATTGTTCGCACTCTATGCAATTCTCCGGGCGAGCTACAACTGCTTTCTTTACCTGATCTATTTCGTCGATATCAAAAACTTCTGCAGGGCAGACTTCATAGCAGGCGAGAGCTCCGTTACATCTGTGATAATCAATTACTGGATGCATATTTTCTCCATCTTGTCAGACTTTCTGAATTCGAAAGTTGGATTTCTTATTCCATAGTTTCCTGATGCTCATAGTTATGACAATTGTCAGTCCCGTACTCCTGTTCAATTACAGGATTTCACTGGTCCTGTTCAATTACAGGATTTTACTGAATTTCAACATCAACTGTTTCTGTAGCTTCCCTGTAAGGCACCTTCACATAGAGTTTCCCATCAGTATATCTTGCAATAGCCTTTTCAGGGATTACCCCGCAGCAGAATGCGTAAGTTCCAGCATATTCAAGTCCGGTTTCTTCTCTTTTTGCTCTTACAAAAAAGCCGTCCTCGACCATTTTCAATTCGATATTCTCTTTCTTTACCCCAACCATATCGACTTCGATGTACAGGTTTCCCTCTTCATCCGAACACGAAAACATATCAGGTGTCATTTTTACCATTGCCATACTATCCCTCCCCAGAGAGTTATAAAACAATTATAAAACAAATCCGAATATAAACGAATTCAAATAATAATAGCTGGATCGTTTTATTTATATTTTATGAACAATAGCCTTTTTACAGCTTCCGGTCGCTGCTCCTTCCGAATCTTTTTCTGCCCGGTTTTATCTCTCCTGGTTATCGGATTTTTACTTTTTACTGCCACAGCTCCCTGTTTTTGTCTATAAAAGCCTTCTGGACTTCTATTTTCGAAGACGTATAAATCAGCGCTGCAGGGTGGTAGAGTTTCAGAATTGTTCTTCCTTCTTGTTCTACAGGAACGCCCCATTCCAGTTTTCTTTCCGGGCAGAATGACTTTTCAGCTGTGTTACCAAGGAGGATTATGATTTTAGGGTTAAGCAGGGTTATCTGGGCAGTAAGGAAGGGTTTGCAGCATTCAATCTCATGCACTCTCGGTTTTCTGTTTTCAGGAGGATGGCATTTGACAGTATTTGTTACGAACCAATCTTCTTTTGAGAGCTCCATATACTCGACCATTTTGTCCAGCTGCTTTCCTGCCCTTCCATAGAAGGGAATCCCTGATTTGTTTTCGGATTCTCCCGGAGCTTCTCCTATAAAGAACACTTTCGGATTGCAGGACCCTTTTCCTACTACTCTTTTAATTGCACTTTTATGGAGAGGGCATCGTATGCAGGCTATTGCCTCCCTTGTGACAGTCTCATATCCGGCTTCCACCAATTTTCGAACTCTTTCTTCAAGGTTTCCGCAATTCTCCTCTTCTGCTGCCATATCTTTTAGCTCCTTCATTTTTCCTTATCCTGAGATTACATCTTTTTCCTAAAACTGGCACTGAATCAGTACATTTTTTATTCTAATGCTAGCTGCCTTTTACTCTTGTATAGTTGTTTTCTTCTTTTACATTAATTGCCTTTTTTTTCTTGTTTTTCATATAAAAATAGTAATCCATCTCTTAACATGCAAACCAGAACAAACTTATTTATGGAAAAAATTCCATGACAAAGATAACCAATACTGAAAGGATAAGATTCTCTAAAATTTTATATTTTAAGCTTTATTCTCTGATATATATAAAATCTTGTTACAGGTGTGCTGAGGGTAATGACTTCCAGAAACTTTCTTACGATCGATGATTTTGACATACGCGGAAAGACGATTCTTGTAAGGGTCGATATGAACTCTCCTATGGACACCCAGGGCCACATTCTGGATGATATGAGGATCAGGAGCCACATTGCGACCTTAAAAGACCTTGAGAGCGCAAAAGTCGTTCTGCTTGCGCACCAGAGCAGGCCCGGAAAAAACGATTTCACTATAATGAAACCTCACGCCCACCTGCTGTCCAGGTATCTGGGCAGGCAAGTTACTTACGTGGATGATATTTTCGGGACATTTGCAAAAACCCAGATTGCCTCTATGGAGGATGGGGATGTTATCATGCTCGAAAATGTCCGATTTTATTCGGAAGAAAGCATTGAGAGAACACCAGCAGAGCAGGCCAATACCTATCTGGTTAAAAAACTGTCACCTTTTGTCGATATTTTCCTGAACGATGCATTTGCAGTATCTCACAGGTCTCACCTTTCTGTTGTAGGTTTTACCGAGATCCTTCCTTCGGGAGCCGGAAGGGTAATGGAAAAAGAGCTTATATCTCTCGACATAGGGGTCAAAGGAGGGGAAAGACCAAGCGTTTTTGTGCTGGGTGGGGCAAAGGTGGATGATTCCCTTAGGGTTACCGAAAACGTTCTCACAAATGGAGGGGCTGACAGGGTACTCCTTACGGGTGTGGTTGCAAATGTTGCTCTTGCTGCGTCGGGAGTAGACATCGGAAAGGCCAGCATGGATTTCATCAAGTCTCAGGGATATGAGAACCAGATCGAAAGGGCAAGAGGCTTGCTTGCGAAGTTCAAAGATAAAATTGGCCTTCCAAAGGATGTAGCTTTAAACGATAACAAAAAACGGGTCGAAGTACCTATCTCTGAGCTTAATTCCGATTCTCTACCCATTAACGATATAGGGCTCGAAACCATCGTCAATTATACTAACGAAATCCAGAATTCCAAAACTGTTGTCCTGAATGGTCCTGCCGGAGTTTCCGAAATTGACGATTTTGCCCTTGGTACTCATGAAATTATAAAAGCTGCCATTAAATCCGATTTTTCGATCATAGGCGGTGGGCATATTTCAGTTGAGGTTGCACACCTCGGCCTTGAACATCGCTTCTCTCATATCAGCACAGGTGGAGGAGCCTGTATTGATTACCTTGCAGGAGAAAAGCTGCCCGGAGTCGAGGCTCTGAAGGCTGCCTACAAAAAATATCAGGAAGCTAAAAAGCTTTAAGGGTTTTTTTCCTGCGAGTTCCGGCAATAAGAACGGATTTCTGTCTGGTATTTTCTGCAGGAATTTCCTTATTTTTATTTCAATTAATTTATTTTTCCTCTACTTTTCTGCTATTATTTTTTTAATCTTTTTCTATTCTTTTTTCAATTTCTCTTCATTCTTTTTCTAATTTATTCTCCAATCCATTTTTCATTCCTCTTTACCTTTTCAAGACTTCAGGCAATACCAGAAATGTACTTTAACCAGCGCCAATAACATACTGTTATACCAGTTTCCGGACATACCATCATACTAAGCATAGGTTATTACTGGCTGGTATTTACAGCTTAAACATATAATTAACAGATTAAATGAACAGATTAAATGAACAGATTAAATGCAGTTTACAGGTGTTGGTTTAGGCATGCTTACAGAAACAGAAGGCAGGGCTGCAGTCAAGCTTGCAAGGAAAACCATTGAATCATTTATCTTGGGGGAAGTGCTTCCACATCATCAGGCAGAAGAAATTGACCTTCCTCCTGTTTTTGGGGAAAATAGAGGCGTTTTTGTCACATTGACCGAAGATGGGCTATTAAGAGGCTGTATAGGCCATCCTTACCCTGACTCAACTCTTAAAGAAGCAATTCTGGACTCCGCGGTCTCTGCGGCAACCCGTGACCCGCGCTTTCCACCTGTTGAGGAGGAAGAGCTGGACAGCATAACTGTTGAGGTTACGATCCTTACTCAACCCGAAAAAATCAATGCATCTCCAAAAGACCTTCCGGATAAGGTAGAGATCGGCAAGCACGGGCTCATTGTAAAACAGGGCTACTGCCAGGGACTGCTGCTCCCCCAGGTCGCTCCTGAGAACAAAATGGATTCTATAGATTTCCTGAGCCATACATGTATGAAAGCCGGCCTTTCTCCTGATGCCTGGGTTAAAGGAGCAGAGGTCTATTGTTTCGAAGGACAGATTTTCAAGGAAAAGGAGCCTGGGGGCGAAGTCATAGAAGAAAAGTTTTGAGTTCTTTTACTTTTATTTCTTTTCTGATTTCTTTTTTCTTCCGACGGCTTTCCAGACAGGCTGGCGGAGGCACTTTACATAATGTGGATTGAAAACCATCTTCTGTAAGGTTAAATGAAATATTTCCCCCATTTACCACTTATTTTTATATTCTCTTCCTTGCGTTCGAGCAGAACGATTTCAACACTGTTTTATATTGTAAGATATTTGTTATTTTTGGATATCACTTTTTTTGGATATCACTCACTTTTAAGTTAAGTTGAGCAAACATGAATACCTGTAACCTGCAGAAAAACGCGCTTCCGGGATCTTTTGGTAATATTAATCCTGAACTCTATGTCCTCTCCCTTTCGAGGTTTTTCGAAGATCTTGGTTCAGGGATGCTCGTTGCCTTGATTCCTTTATACATCTCTGACCTTGGGGCATCCTTTTTTTCCGGGCTTCCGCTTGTTGCCCGGGCAGGACTTGTAATGACGGTTTTCGGACTCTTCAGTGCCTTTACTCAGCCTCTTATGGGCAGGCTCTCGGACAGGCTTGATTGCAGGAGACCTTTCATCCTTTTTGGGCTGATTGGATATACCTTCTTTTCTTTCTTTTATTCGCAGGTAACAAACTATGAGCAGCTTCTCTTTATCCGGCTGCTCCAGGGAATTACCGTAGGGGCAACCATACCTGCAGTTATCGCAATGGTTACACACATCTCAACCTCCGAGACCCGGGGAAAAGCCGTGGGAGTCTACACAACTATCAGGGGTGTCGGATTCGGCCTCGGGCCCGTTATAGGGGGAGCAATAGCCAGGTACTGGGGTTTTGATGCCGGGTTTTATGCCTGCGCCCTTCTCGGGGTGGTAAGCCTGGTTCTTGTGAGTTTTTTTGTAAAAGAAACTAAACGCCCTCATGAGCCAGTTCCCGAAAAAAAAGGAGGAAAAAAAAGCTACGCTTCAGTTTATTCCCTTGCAGGCGCCATGCTAATGATGATGGTCGGGATAATGATGGTTGTTGCCCTTATTCCTGAATATGAAGTCCGGCTCGAAGCATCCGAGCTTTCCCTTGGAGTTGCTGTCTCAGCCTACATTTTCGCAAGGCTGCTTTTCCAGGCTCCTCTCGGCAGCCTTTCGGATAGGATTGGCAGGAAAAAACTGATTGTCGGCGGTCTTTTCCTGAGCGTTCCTCTGGTTGTCGGGATGGGTTACATCACAAGTATAAGCCAGCTTATTTTTTTCAGGGCTTTTCAGGGGCTTCTTGTAGCCTCAATAGACACGCCTGCAATGGCGCTTGCAGCTGACCTCTCGGACGGGGCTTCCTTAAGCTCAAGGCTCAGCATAATAACAACTGCACAGGCAGCAGGAATGGCTTTTGGCCCTATCTTCGGAGGCTTTCTTGCGGGATATGTGACCTTTGTAACGCCCTTTTACGCCTGCGCCCTGCTGATGCTTCTGGCAGGCTTTCTGGTGATCAAAAAAGTAGAAGAGCCAGAAGGTAACCAAAGTCGGGAAGCTGCATAAGCCTCTGAGGACGAACGTCCGGGAAGAACCTTAATTTCTTTTCCCGATACCTACTGTTTTCAAGCCGGTATCTGGCTTTCCTGATTCCCTCTTAAGAACCTCTTCTCGATATCCAGTCCCTTGCTCCACTTTTTAGATTCTTAATAAATTCCAAAAAGGCGTTACTCTTTTCCAGGTTTTCCAGGGCTGCATTAAAAAATAGAAAATTTTATGAAAAATCTTATGAAAAATGGGTTAGTGAAAATGAGTTAGTGAAAATGAGTTAGTGAAAATGAGTTAGTGAAAATGAGTTAGTGAAAAATGAGTTAGTGAAAAATAAGTTAGTGAAAAATAAGTTAACGAAAAAACGGAGATGAACATTGGTTGAGGGAAGGTGTCTTTATAATGAAGGAATTTTTCAGTGAATTTTACTTTTGCTTGATGATTCGCGGTTTAGTTAAATGGACTCGAATATAGCTCTGGACTTACATTTAATGGATTGGCAAGGAAGGTTTGCCTGCAGGCTTGATAACCTGCAGGTCCTGTCGGCAAACCTGGTTTTTGTGGCTTTATAGGCTCTATCGGTGTAGGTTTTATCGGTTTTGCTGGTTTTATTGTTTTCATCGTTTTGTGTGAGTAAGGCAGAAATTTTCTTAGCGGTGAATCTGGCTATGGTAGCATCCCGATCATTCGATCAAGATCTTTTTTCCGGCCACGAATTTTGTTTTTGGTAGGGTGACTGTTAAAACGCCGTTCTTGAGCTGGGCAGTTGCTCCTTCTTCGGTTACACCTTCCGGAAGTGGAATTTCACGGTAATAACGCATTAAAGACCTCTCTTTTCTGAGATAGCCTTCCTTTTCTGTCTCCTCTTCCTTTCCTTTAGATGCACTGATAACAAGGAAGTTCTCCTTCAGGCTCAGCTCTACATTTTCTCTGTCAATGCCCGGCAGGTCGGTTGTAACAATTACTTTACTATCTTCTTCCGCAACATCTGTCAGCGGGGATAAAGTCTCGCCCATATACCTGTTTTCCAGTGCAGGAAATGCCCTCATCATCTGTTCCATATATTCCTGCATCCTTCTTATCTCATCAAACGGGTCCCAGCTCTGCATGTCACGGGACGGTCTCTTTACTGGCAGTTTCATGTACAAATTCCTCCTTACTTGACTCCGGGGAATCCTCAGATCCCAGTTCTGCTGGAATCTTTTCGAATCTCCCTGGTTTTGTATTATTTCTTATCTAATATTTTACTTCGGTTGGTTAATGATCTGTAACTTGAACTCTTATCTGATCTGTAAGTGGTTCTGGAGGTGTGGAACAGCTTCTTTTTTTCTCCGTAGGAAGCTGCCTGTAAGATGTGAAAACCCTGCCAGGGGTGGAGATTTAAGAGTGGAGATTTTTGTTTTATTTCTCTGTCCATATCTTACAGGCAGGATAGATGAGAGTTCCAGGCTCTCATCTCTTTCTCGTGGAGGGGAGAATCCGTTTTTAAAGGTGGTACAGGTTCACCTTTAGTCTGTTCGCAGGTTTTTGTTTACGGGTCTTTGGGAAGGTAACTGGTGGTCTTGCCCTACAGTTACTATATTATGGTTACTGTGAGGGTGTTATTGGTTCTCAGTTACTAACATCTAGTTAGTATTCATTATATTTAAATTTTTTGTCCATGCCCCTGCCCTCAGACTGCTCAAAATCGGATGTTTCTCGGGAAAACCGTATAATTTGCATGCAGAATAAGTTTTTTTCGGGCGATGCAGGGCTCTGGAGTTCCCTTAATTAATTTATCCTGTAAGGGGGGGATTGGGAATAAAGTCTGCACTAAAGAAAACAGGTTTATGCAACTTTGCCTTATTAATCAGTAAAAATCGGATATTTGCAGGGCAAAAAGTTGAGTTTAGGCGCAAAAGACCGGTTTAGTTCAATTAAAAAATGTCCTTAATGAGAAGCATCACTAATTTATTTGTTTAATAATATAATCCATGTCAACCGGCTTATATTTTGTCAGTTCAACAGAGATATTTATCCTTTTATTTTCTTTATCAATAAAAGGGTACTTGCGGAGGTTATTGTTGTGGTTATGGCCACAAATAGCCCAATCATTCCAATTGAAAGGAACATTCTCAGGTCGATGTGTTAAAAAGAATTTGTGATTTGCATATTCAAGGATAAAATTAACATAAAATTTTATTTCATTTGATTCATCATGATTTCCTTTGATGAAAAAAACATTTCCGTTTAGCTGTTTTAGCCAATAATCTGTTGATCTCCTCTCTTTTCCATAAGCTAAATCTCCCAAAAAATAAACAGTGTCTTTATTACCAATTGTGTTATTCCAATTTTGCACGAGTGTTTGATTCATATCAGCAGCATCTAGAAACGGTCTTTTGCAATACTTTATAATATTCTCATGATCTAAATGTAAATCAGAAGTTACAAAGACCTTTGATCTTCGAAATACACTTTTGATATTCTCAGCCATGCTTCTTTGTGGAATCTCAATTCTCTCGCTTACATACTCACCCGGATTATAACTACCTTCAAAATATGCATTTAATAGATGCAATGTGTGAGTATAGACATCCCTAACCAGTGCCAATTCCCTTCTTAATGGCCGCCTTAAAAGAAAGTCATACTCCCTTAGTATTAATTGATCTTTCACAAGAGTTGCTCTGACCATTTTATGTTTGAATTTCAGACTATTTTTTCTTTCAACGTATTTTCTTATTCCTTCAAATTTGTCATTCGATAATTTCATCGCTATCGTTGTATGAAACTCTTATCTTCTTTCATGATCGAATTGATTAAGCTGGCAATATGGTTCAAGTGCTTGAGCAAGATTCCACCTAAACTCATCCATTTCTTGCTGGGTTGACATCAAGAAATACAACTTTACTATCCTCAAATGTGCTGAACCCTTTTACTTCGAAACCCATTAGAGAGTGGTTGGAACACAACTGGTTAAAATCTCTAATTAATTTTGTCTCATCATTTGTACTGAATGGACCTACCAAAGTGATGTGAGGAATCGCTCTTTTAGATTTTAATCCAAACTTCTGATTGATTTCATCTATCAACTTCTTAATTTCATATTTTGCACTACCATAGAATCTAAATTCAATCAGGTAATGTACCATCTAGTAATAAAAAACCTTTAAGAGTTATATACATTGTTGAACATAGTTTTGAGTTCTGCCTAGTTTTTCATTCGTTGCAGAACCCTTGAATTCAACAAATAAATTCGTCCTGAAAAAAGAGAATGATTGGGAATAAAGTCTGCACTGAATAAGCTAAATTTATACAAAAAATTATATATGAGTTTATGCCGCTGAAACTGCTGTTGAGACACCCGCATCCCTGCAGAGCAGTTCAGCCTGTTTAAGGATGCTTTCAGTAGCGAGTTTCTGTTTGTCAGGAGGGTAGCCGTATTTTTTTAGCAGTCGTTTTACACTGACTTTTATCTTTGCCTGGATGTTTTCCGGAGGGTCCAGTCAACCCCTGCATTTTGCCTGATGATTTTTACAAGTTTTGCAGCCATGAGCTTTAATGTCTCGTTGCCCAGAACATCCACAGCGCTTTCATTGTCTGCGAGGGCGTCGTAAAATGCGACCTCCTCTTCACTGAGGCCAATCTCTTCACCTCTTTTATCGGCTTCGCTTATCTTTTTTGCCAGGTTGAGGAGTTCTTCTATGACCTGAACGGTATCAATGCCCCGGTTTTTGTATTCGTTGATTGCCCGCTCAAGCATTTCAGCAAAAGACTTTCCCTTGATAAGGTTTCTGCGCGACCTGATCTTGATTTCGTCATACAACAGTTTTCTCAGGACTTCATATGCAAGATTTTTTTGTGGGAGGTCTCTAACTTCGGTGAGTAAATCCTCAGAAAGGATCGAGATATCAGGCCTTTTTATCTCAACTGCGTCAAAGACATCGATGCTTTCTTCATTTGCAATCGATTTTGAGACAAGCTCTTTTATTGCCGAATTCATTCCATACTTTGATTTTGTAGGCTTTCTGTCCACCTTTACAAGAAGGGATCTTACAGCCTGGAGATATGCAAGTTTATCCCTTATCCGGTCTGCATCCAGATGTGAGACTGATAGGGTGAAGGCTTTGGAAAGTTCGGTTACGTGCTGGATGAAGCGCTTTCTTTCCTGCGTTCTTTCATCTTCCGTCTAGCCCTGCGAAAGGATAAAATCCGCTCCCTCTCTTACAATTGTAAGTTTTTCTTTCGGGGATGATGAAAAGATACGCCTGTAATCAAAGCCATAAAACATGTCCTGTACTATTTCGTATTTTTCGAGTATTAATGCAATGGCTTCGGCCTTGTAGTCAGCGGGACTGCCCCGGCCTCCGCTTCGCGTGTAGTTTGCCATAGCATACTTGAGGTCGTAAAGGAACCCCACATAGTCGACTATAAGCCCTCCAGGCTTATCCCTGAATACACGGTTTACGTGGGCAATTGCCTGCATGAGGTTGTGCCCTTGAAGCCATTTCAGGAAATACATGGTGTGCAGGGCAGAGTGCATCAAAACCGGTAAGCCACATGTCGCAGACAATTAAAAGCCTCATGGGATCAGCCGGGTCCTGCATCCTGTCCCTAATCCGCTGCGTCCATATTGTTTCTTAGCTTATCCGCTGTCTGCCAGAGTTTTTCTTCAAAACCGAGGTTTGCGCTGTTTTAGCCTTCTGTGTTTTTTGCCATGGATTACCAGCACTGTAATGATGGCTTAGATAATCCGTGAACTGTTATGAAATTGCTGATTCTAAGCAGTGGTCAGCGTAGCAGCGCTCAGCGCTTTACCTAGTTGTGGCAATTTTTCAGGCAACTGCTGTATTTACAGGCAAAATACAGGCAAAGTGCAGACAAAAGATCCTTTCTCGGGCAGTGAATGAAATTTTCCTGACGATAAAGGATCTATCGGGCGTGAAGTTCAGTCAATTTTCTCGATCAGGGAAAGGAAGCTGTCTCTCAATCTTTCTTTTGTGGAGTCCGAAAGGTCATTAAGTTTATCGAGAGCTTTTAGTGCCAGTTTAAAATAGGATTTTGCAAGGGCAGGGTCTATCTCAAGGTAGGTTGCTCCCATAAAAACATACAGGTAGAGGAAGTCGTCGTATTTCTCGGTGAGTTTGCTGTAAAGTTCTTGAATCCTGTCAAATTCGCCTTTTTCTGCCAGTTCGGATATGTAAAGTCCTGCAAGTTCGTAGAATTCCGGACCATTTTCCAGCAGAAAATCAAATTTTTCGTTATCTTCCATCAAAAGGAACTTGCTTTCCAATTCTGCTATCAATTTTTCTTCAGTCAGCCCTTCTTCAGTCAATTCTCCTCTTTTATCTCTTTCTTTTCCTTCATCTCCCTCATTTTCTTCTCCATACTCTTCTACATCTCCATATTCTTCTATAAATTCAAAATAATCTTCCTCGTCCCCTTTCATGAGCATGAGATCTGCGTGTTTACCGGATAGGCCCAGCTTGGAAGCAAGCTTTTTTATGCTCTCCTCATACTCTTCGTTCTCCTCTTCTGTGAAAAGGTCCATAATATAGGCTACCCATTTTATGTATGCCTGTTCATCTTCCATCCAGGACCTGTTATCGATAACCTCCAGAACATAATCTATTGCCAGTTTCAATTCATGGTGAGTTACCTGTTTTTCTTCAAGGAGTTCTATCAGGTCTTTGACAATCTCTTTTTCAAAATCCTGTTTAAAATAAGAAACATTTTTGTTACAGTTTCTTTTGATATTCTTTAATGCTGATACTGCATCCCTGTCCTTTATTTTTCTGTCAACCTCATAAAAATGCCTGGCAATCGAATATTCGACTATTCCGATAAGCTCGGCATATTCATATTCTCTACCCTGCAGGCTTCTTATTTTCTTCACTTCTGGCGTATCGGGTATGAGGTGCCGGAAAAGTGAATCTTCGTCCTCTTTAATGGATCTATCTCCGGTTTCATGATTCATTGCTTTCTCTCCTTTACTCCCTGCCTTCCTTCTTTCCTTTCATCTTTTTCCATCTTTCCTTTCATCTTTTTCCATCTTTCTCTCTCTCTTCTTCTCTCTTCTCTTTTCTTCCCTATTTTTCTCTCTTTCTTCTTTCCCGTCTCTCTTTCTTCTTCTATCTTTACTTTCGTGATAACCCATTGCGTTCAGTAAGTGCACTTAAAACTGAATATGCATCAGAATCTTGAGGCTCAAAATTAGATTCCCCACTCCATCAAAACCTGCACACAGCCCGTATGATCATCAATCTCTTTTCCGACTGCTTTAAACCCGCTTTTTTCATAAAAGATAATAGCTCTTCTGTTATCCCTATAGACCTTAAGGGAGAGCCTTCCTTTCAGGACTTTCGCATGCTCTAGAAGCGCTTTGCCTGTCCCCCTTTCCTGCGCTTCTGGAGCTATGAACAGGGCACATACCTTTTCTCCGACAAGTGAAATAAAGCCCATTACCTTTCCTTCCTGTTCAAAAACATAGTTTTCGGCAAGAGGCAGGTACTTTTCCTTCATCACAGATTTATGCGAAGCCCAGAAAGAGGCTGGCATAAAGGGATGAGCAATAACGGAAGCATCATACCAGATCCTTACTATCTCTTCAAGATCTGTTTCCCTGTAAGTTCTGATCAATTTATCCGATTCCTCTCTTTTGTTAAGGTTATTTTATTGATCTAAAATTAAATTATCCTTTATATCTAGGATAATGGAATCGATTGGGCAATATGTTAAATTATCGGGCTATATATTCGTCTCCGATTAAGAAGCTCCTGCTGGATAAGTATTCGATTGAGGATAAGTATCTGATCAACAGTCTCTACATGGAAAGTTAAGTTCACTAAGTACCAGACTGGAGAACTCAGGTTCAGGATATTGTTGAAAAAAGGCTTAGTACACTATGTAGTGATCATGAATAAAAAATACACCGAAAATGGTTCGGCCGAAAAAAAGGATTTTAATGAAAATGGTCCGAATCAAAAAGAAAAAGTCGGATAATTTCTTATCTTTTAATCTGACTCGATTTGCCTGATCAAGTCCCTTGCATATCCTTCGGATATTTTCACCTGCGGGCTGCAGGGTACAACCTTTACCAGTTTTCCGAACTGGGTCACGTACACTTCGGGCCCGTGTGAGGTTTTCACTTTCGTAAAAGTGTATCCCATTGAAAGGGTCATTTCCTTAACCTCCAATAGTTAATATATCCGGTCTGCCATATAAACATTTTTAAAACTAATAATCATTATGTTTTATGGCTACTAGCGTTGAATTTCTTTTGATATTTATCTCATTTGGGAGATAATATATATTCGACAAAAAAAGTATTTATGAGTTTTTTGGAAACACAAAGGTCATTTTTAAGACTCAGTTCACAGGCTTTACATCAAATTTTTTTTGCTAAGTGGTTCAGGAAAAAAGTAAAGGCATTTATCCTGAATGGTGAACCGGGTAGATAAGTAGGGAAATAAATAGATTAATGAAGCAAATAGGCAAATGGGGCAAATATGACAAATAAGACAGACAATGCAAATAAAGCAAATAAGATAAATAAGGCAAATAAGACAAATGAGAAAAATAAGATGCACACTAAGTTATAAACACATAAACAGGAGAGAAAAAGATTATCGGAACTTTTCCAGTACTTTCAACAGTTCTTCCTCATCTCTTGCAAGAGAAACGATGGCCATCTCCACCATCAGGTTCACTATCCCGTCTGCAAGCTCCCTGAAATCAGTCCTGAGCCCTATAACAGGTTTTTCTTTTGCATAGGCATAACCTATCTCCCAGGCTGTCCCGGAGTCCACATCCACACCGTCAAGAACTGCGACAATAAGGTCTGAGGCATCCACGCCCTCCACGCACCTTATGAATATACGTTCCTGGTTCTGTCTTTCGCGTTCCTGTGCCACATCTTCTGCATCTTCCTGGGGCAAAAAAACGGAAAAGCCATTGTTGAGCAGCATATCCTTCAGTTTTCGGTTGTATTCGAGTTCGGCATGCGTGAAGAGTGGGCCTGCAAGGTAAATTAATTTTTTTTTGCTCAAGTTTTTTCCTCCTGTTACTCCGGAAGTCATCACTCATAAGAGTTTTCTTGCAGGAAAGAAGGATGATAAAGGTAAAATAGTTTACCTTATACTGAAATTTTATCAGAGATGTATGCTTGATCGAAGCTGATATAAACCCGTCCATAAATGTCTGGAATACACTTATATATCTAAAAATTTAAACTGTACTGTCTTAATATTAATTGTATGACTTTTCTATTCCGGGGGTAATATGACGGTCAGGAATTCTTCAATGTCGAAAGTCTCAGACGAAAACGGAATCGCTCCTGTTGTTGGAACGGCAGTCACAATATTCATTGTTTTTATTCTTGCAGGTCTGGTCTCTTCAGTCTTTTTTGAGGAATATGGGGATTCCTCCCATATGGGATCATCAGCAGCAAAACTTCAGATCCGATTTACTGAAGATCTAAATTCGCTCGAGTTCGAACATGGTGGAGGAGCTCAGCTCTTTTTTGACAGCTCTTCACTATCGGTTATTATGGATATTAATGATGCTTCATACAGACTGAATGACTCTGCACTTGGCACGCTCGAAGCCGGGGAAAAAAAGGTTCTTAGCCTGAATGAGAGTGTAAAGAGTGAACTGCCTGCAATAGAACTGGGACAGGGAGATAAGGTATCTGTAAAGGTAGTTGATTATGAAAGCGGTGCCCTTATTGCAAAGAGTGAACTTGAGGTTAAAGGACAGATAGTTATAGTGCCTGAAGAATGATCTGAACAGAAATTATTCAGAGATAGAACGATTCAGAGCCAAAGCGATCCAGAGCCAAAATGGTCCAGAGCTGGAATGGTCTGCTAAGCTTATGCTTGTGCGCGGTCAACAACCCTTAGAGCCTTCTCTCTGGTTTTTTTCGATAACAAGCTTAATTATCTTGTATTGACATTACACTGTCAGTGAATACTTATGATCAAGGCAGGAATTATAGGAGCTTCCGGATACACAGGAGGAGAACTCCTGCGCTTACTTGTAAGCCATCCCGATGTTAGGCTTGAACTGGCAACTTCCCGGAGTCTTGCAGGGAAACCCGTTACAGGTACCCACAGGCACCTCGAAGGTTTTCTGGACTTAAAGTACGAAAATCCGGGGCCTGAAGAAATCAGGGAGCGCTGTGATGTGATTTTTGTGGCAGTGCCTCACGGGACTGCTATGAATTATGTACCTGAACTTCTCGATGGCAGTACAAAGGTGATCGACCTCAGCGCAGACTACAGGCTTGATGTCCCTGTATTTGAAAAGATTTATGGAATGAAGCACAAAGACCCCAGGAAAACAGTGTACGGGCTGGTAGAGCTCCACCCTGAAGCTGCAAAGGAAGACCTTGTGGCAAACCCGGGCTGCTTTCCTACTGGAGCAACCCTTGCAGCAGCACCACTTGCAGCAGCAGGGTTAATAGATATTGCAGTCTTTGATTCCAAAACAGGGATTTCAGGAGCCGGGATCTCACCTACGGAAACGTCTCATTACCCGAACCTCGCAGAGAACATCATCTCTTATAAGCTTACAGCTCACAGGCACAGGGTTGAGATATTCCAGGAATTGACAAGACTGGACGGAAAGCTCAGGAACATCAACTTCACCCCCCATGTGATCCCGTCCATCAGAGGAATCTTTACAACTGCTCATCTTTTTACAAAAGAGCCTCTTTCGACTGAAGATGTTCGGGGGATTTATGAAGAATTTTACCGGGGCAAACCCTTTGTCCGGCTTCCGGGAGGAGTCCCATCTCTCACTGCAGTCAGGGGATCTAACTTCTGTGACATAGGTTTTGAGGCGGATAAAGAAAATAACAGGATCGTCGTGCTTTCAGCAATCGATAACCTTGTTAAAGGTGCATCAGGGCAGGCTATCCAGAACATGAACCTTATGTTCGGGCTGGCTGAGACCTGCGGACTCTGGATGCCTGCGGCTGCACCTTAAAGGTAGAGCAGGCGAGAACATATAACCGGTGACGGATTAAAGTAATGAATGGAATATATCTTGGGGTAGTCCTATGAAAGTAAAAGATGTCATGAACCCTGATGTTGTCTTCTGCAAGCCTGATGATACAGTCAGGGAAGCTGCAAAAGTCCTTAAGGAAAACAATATTAGTGGAGCTCCTGTCCTTGAGGATGGACAGCTTGTAGGGGTGGTAAGCGAGGCTGACCTGCTTGAGTTGCTCGTAATTCCAGAAAAGGGAAACCTCTGGCTTCCAAGTCCTTTTGAAGTTATAGAGGTACCAATAAGGGAACTCCTCAGCTGGGAAGAGACGAAAAAAATGCTTTCTGATGTCGGTTCTACAAAAGTTGAAGAGATGATGACAAAGGACGTGCACACAATTTCTTCCGAGGCATCTGTTGAAGAAGCCTCCGAACTTATGGTCAGGCACAGGATCAACAGGCTTCCAGTAATGGAGAATAGTCGTGTGGTCGGAATTGTCACTCGCGGAGATATTATCGAAGGCCTTGCAAAGCTTTGAGTGAAAGGTGAGTTTTCATGAAGCAAATAGAGGGTGGAATATGTGCAGTAAAGGGCGTATCTGCAAACGGGATAAAACCCGGAAAAATGGGAATTGCGGTCATTCGTGCAGAAGGCCCTGCCGCAGGTGTTTTTACAAAAAATAAGGTAGTTGCAGCTCCTGTTACTCTGAGCAAAGGAGTGATTGAGACCCAGCAACGGCTTTCTGCTATAATTGCAAACAGCGGAAATGCCAATGCCTTTACAGGTGATGATGGTTTTCTGGATGCAATGGAAATGGCAGCGGCACTTTCTGAAAAGCTTGACCTCGACCCTAATACCGTCGCAGTTGCCTCAACAGGAGTAATTGGCAGAAGGCTTGATGTCTCCTGGATAAGGGAGCACCTCCCTGAAGTCCTTCAAGGGTTGGGCAGTTCTCCGGAGTGCAGCCGCGCAGCTGCAAAGGCAATTATGACCACAGATAAAGCCTTAAAAGAATCTGCTGTGGAACTCGAGTGCGGGATAAGGATAGGGGCAATTGCAAAGGGTTCAGGCATGATCGAACCAAATATGGCAACCATGCTCTGTTTTGCATACACAGACGCAAATGTGCCTGCAGATGTCTTGGATGCGGCTCTGAGAAGAGCGGTCGATAAAACCTTTAACATGGTTGTTGTTGACGGCGACACAAGTACGAATGATATGGTGCTTTTCACTTCCACCTGTAAATCCGGAGTCAAGCCCTGTCTGGAATGCCTTGATGAGTTTGAGGAAGGGCTTATTTACGTGTTCACAGATCTTGCAAAAAAAATGGCAAAGGATGGAGAAGGGGCCACCAAACTCATAGAAGTCAAGGTTGTCGGCGCAAAAACACATGAAGACGCTATGCTTGCTGCAAAATCTATTGTCCGCTCTCCTCTGGTCAAATCTGCCATTTTCGGAAAAGATCCCAACTGGGGCAGGGTTGTTGCAGCTGCAGGGTACTCGGGTGCCGAGCTTGAGCAGGAAAGGCTTTCCCTCTCATTCTCAGGTGGGGGAGAAGAGGTTGAACTTGTGAAGTCCGGGGAGATTTCCAGGGCTTCTGATCTTTCACTCCTGAAGAGGATAATGGCAAATGAAGAAATCATCATTGCCCTTGACCTTGGAATGGGAGAAGAATCGGCAACTGCCTGGGGCTGCGACCTGACTTATGATTATGTCAGGATCAATGCCGAATATACAACGTAAATCAATGCTGAAAACACAACATTAATCGGATTGGCTGCTCGATTGAATATACAGCGTAGCTCGATTGAATATACAGCGTAGCTGAATAATACAGTTTAATGCCTGATTTACGACCTGAAATGGTCCTGGTATCTGTTGTTAGATTCACACAGCTGGCATCAGATCAACTGGCCTGGTCTCAGGTCTCCAATCTACACAAAGTTAAATAAAATAAACGTAAAATGAGAAATAAAGGAAATATGGATAAGATAATCCCTGGTACTCAAAAACCCGGATTTATTTTGATTTATTCCCTTTATTTTCCTTTATTCTCCGTTATTCAAGGTCAATTAAACTTCTTAATTCTGGATTTTATTTTATTCCCAGGGGGTTTACGGAAGTGGACATAGAAGAATGGGAACAGCGCCATACAGAAGCTTTTTACGATGCAAAAGAAGCCCTTCCTTATCTGGATGGGATGTTTGTAGCTTATAATAGCAATATCGATGCTATCAGACACCTTACCGAAGAAGACCTGTCCAGACTTGTCGGGCTTTTCGATGAGGCTGAAATTCAGGACAGGGTTGCGGTATACCCGAGAGAAATTGCGGAACCTCTGGATTTTGTTGCCCGCCTGCTTATCTCCATGCGGGAAGGGAAAGCCGCGGAAGTTCCTGCATATACTGCAGAGACCCACGAGTGGCTGAAAGAGCACCTGGGTTTCGATTATGCCCGCATGGGTGGTCAGGCAGGGATCATTTCAAATCTCCTTGCGCGATTAGGCCTGAAAAAAGTGGTGGCTTATGTCCCCTGGCTTTCTGAGGAACAGGCAGAATACTTTGCGGATTCTGGCAATATCCTGCACCCGAAGGTAGAAAACGGACAAGTCCTCCTGAAACCTCCTGGGGAAGCCTTCAAGCCAGGGACCGGGTCAAAAGTAAACTGGATACTTGAATTTTCCAAAGATCTGAAAGTAACCTGTGCAGGCAGTACCTTCAGGGTACCGAGGGATAACCGTCTGATCATCTCCTCTCGCCCTAAATGGATCCGTCTGGACATGGACAAAGAGATCTACGAGCAGCTTGACTCCCTCCTCCCGATTGACGGGGCAATGCTTTCGGGTTATCAGATGATAAAAGAAGAATACGAGGACGGGTCCACCTATAACGATTACGTCGAACATTCCGTAAAGGTCATTGACAAACTTAAGTCCCTGAACCCTGACCTCCGCATCCACGTAGAACTTACATCCATTCAGAACCGGGTTATAAGAAAGGCTATCCTGACAGAGATTGTTGCAAGGCACGTCCATTCCCTGGGCCTTGATACCGTGGAAGTGGCAAATGCCCTGAACGTGCTTGGGTATGAGGAACTTTCATATTCCGTGATCCGGAAAGGAGAAAATGGAATTATGTCCCTTTACCAGGGGGCTGTCCAGCTAATGAAAGATCTTAAACTTGAGAGGGTACACGTACACTCGCTTGGCTTTTATATCTGTATTCTGGCGAAAGGTCACCCTTTAACCCTGAAAGAACAGAGGGATGCTCTGCTCTTTTCTTCGGTTCTGGCAGCTGCCCAGGCCCTCAATGGAAAAATCGATAACCTTACGGAAGCCGAAGCCGGACTGGAAGTACCTGTCTCAGCTAAAGGGATAGAAGATCTGGAGACCTTCCAGCTATACTGCACAGGCAGAAAGCTCTGCACTCCAGATGAATTTGAATACGGATATATCTATGGGCCGGACCATGATGCTATTCTCATCCCTTCCAAGGTGGTAGACAGACCAAAAGCTACAGTAGGGATAGGAGATACGATTTCTGCGGGAGCTTTTGCTGCTATGCTTGCAAGGATGAAACAGAGACAGGCAGGGAAATAAGCTATTTGAAAATTAAAAATAAGTTGTCTGAATAAAGGAACCGGTCAGATGAACATACTTTGCGGTTACAACGTAAATATAGATTCCGTATACAGGATAAGCGGAGCCGAAATCTCTGAACTGCTGAGAACTTTTGAAAGGGATGAAATCCTTGAGAAAATAAAAAACCCTCCAGGAAAAATACTTTCCGAATCCGATTTCACGGCAGGGCTCGCCTACTGCATGAAAAATGGGTGTGGAGCAGAATGGCTTGTCTTTGAACAGGGGGTCTTTGAGTTTCTGAAGGACCGCTATTTTGAAAAATCCCTTGTGAGAATGGGGGGAAATGCCGGGATAATGGCAAATGCTCTTTCAGAACTAGGGGCTTCGCGAGTAGTCCCGAATGTTGCAGTTCCTTCAAAGACCCAGCTTTCTCTATTTTCCGAAAAAGCAGTATATTTCCCTGATGCTCCCCTGCAAAAAGAGGGAGATCAGAGGGCAGAATCTGGAAATAGCATATCTGCCTCTTTAAACAATCAGGACCCCATACATTTTGTGTTTGATTTTTCCGAAGGTGAGACCTTTTCCCTTTACGGCACCGAGGTCAGGGTCCCGAGGGAAAACCGTTTCATTGCAACCTGCGATCACTTAAATTTCAGGCTATTTACCAGTCCTGCCTTTGAGAGCTATGCCATGAAGCACGCCGGAGAGATGGACGGCGCACTTATCTCAGGTTTCCACCTCCTGCTTGATACCTATCCTGACGGCAGCACATACAAAGAAGTCATTGAAAATTCTTTTTCCCGGCTAAGGGAATGGAAGGCGAAGAACGAAAAGCTCAGAGTCCATGTGGAGTTCGGGCATTTTGCAAGCAGGGAGATTGCAAATTCTGTCTTTTTAAAGTCTGCCGAAATCTCAGACAGCATAGGAATGAACGAGGACGAGCTTGCAATGTTTAATAACCTGCACGAAATCCCTGCTGAAGGGCTCTTACATATGGAAGCCGAAGCTACAGGAAAGGCAGCCTGTAAACTTGCTTCCCTCTACGGGCTCGGAAAACTTTTCATTCACACCAGGGAGTTCATCCTGGCTGTCTTTAAGCCGGATTCCGGAGACTCGAATGGAGTCGGGTTTTCTGGCGCTTCCGGGATTTCAGAAAAATATGATGAAGGAAAGTGTGATGAAGGAAAGTGTGATGACAAAGAAAGCCCGTCTCTATTCAAAGCAGCTGAAAAAAACCTTGAAGCCATGGGTTTCGGGCTCAGGTGTGCAGGAGCATATGCGGCTTCAGGCAGGCTTGAAGGGCGGGAATTTGTAGAAAAAGAGGCTTCAAAACTGCAGGAGAGCAGGTTTGGAAGGGAGCAGCTGCAGCTTTTCCTCAAAGCCTTCGGTGGAGTTGCCTGCGGGCAGGGAGCTTTTGCTTTAATGGGGGGCCACCTGGTCTGTATACTTCCTACACTGCTTTCCAAATCT
Organism: Methanosarcina sp. DH2; assembly: GCF_020804225.1. Classification (GTDB taxonomy): domain Archaea; phylum Halobacteriota; class Methanosarcinia; order Methanosarcinales; family Methanosarcinaceae; genus Methanosarcina. Next base: position 92,646 of record NZ_WJBI01000016.1, on the reverse strand, counting down.
CCAATCACTACTGTGGGGCTCGGGGACACACTAACTGCAGGAACTTTTTTGAGGGGGCTTGAACTGGATGTACAGACTTAAACCCGTAATCTTTAACCTTGACTATACCCTCGACTGCGGACAGGTCTTCCGCTGGAAAAGGGATGGAGACTGGTGGACAGGAGTTGTAAAAGACCAGGTTATCCGGCTTTCCCAGGAAGTGGACAGCGGGGAACTGCTGATTGACTCAAAACTCCCGCCTGAGTTTTTCACTGATTACTTTCGTCTGGACGATAACCTGTCCTCAATTTATGAAAGCATAAACAAAGACCTTTTGATAAACAGGGCAATAAACAACTACAGAGGCCTTCGCCTGATCCGGCAGGACCCATGGGAATGCCTGATTTCCTACATGCTTGCCACAGCTTCAAGCATCCCCACCATACAGAAAAGGATCTGCCTTCTGAGCCGGTTTTTAGGGGAGGAACTTGAAGAAGGGTATTTCAGTTTTCCGGGCCCTGAAGCTCTTGCAAATGCGGATATGTCCCTGCTTGACAGGTGCAAGCTCGGCTTCAGGACAGAACGCATACAAGCAGCAGCAGCAGAAGTATGTTCAGGAGAACTGGACTTTGATGCTATCTTCCGCCTTGAGCACAGGTATGCAAGGGAACGCCTTATGAGGCTTCGCGGTATAGGGGAAAAAGTTGCGGACTGCGTCCTCCTTTTCGCCTTTGAGAAAATGGAAGCCTTTCCCGTAGATACCCACATCAGGCAGATCATCCAGCATTATCACATTGATGACAGTTACTTTGAAACCTGCAAAAACCTGAGCTGTATGGGAGAATGGGGACGGGAATACTTCGGACACTACTGCGGGTATGCCCAGGAGTATCTTTATTACCAGAAAAGGGTTGAAGGTTTTGTCTCTCTTTATTAAATTTGATTTTTAGCGATGGTCTCAGTGGATTTGATGTAAAATTAGAAAAATCGAGGTATCAGGTTAACTTTTCAAGAACATCTTCTTTGTCATGCAGGAGTAAATAGCCCTTAATTTTATTAGCTAACTTTTTTGGCACTTTAGATAATTTATCAATTTTTATTCCCGTTATCTTTTCAAGGTCTTCTTGTAGTTCTGTGTATGAGATTTCCTGTAAGGGAATAGTAACAGTATGCTGAACTCCAGAACCAGCAAGTTGAAAACCGGTTGAAATAACAATTTCCTCTCTTATTCCTGAATTTAGAGAAATTGTTATTTCTTGACAAAATTCATCCAGTTTTTTCTCCAGATTTTTCCCTACTTCTCCAATGGCCTTTAATGCAATATCTTCAGAAATAACATTCATAGTATCGATGTTTTCTATCACAAAAAGTAAGATTTCGTATTGTTTTGTCAGAATTTTTTCGGTTTTCATCATTTCAATCTTACTTAATAGGTATTCGTTATCGGGATAGGCTATTACTTTCTTTCGTAAGACATATGCAAGATCCTGTATCTTTTGCTTCATTTCTTCTTGGCTACCGATTTCTAGGTCTTGAATTTCTCTATTAATAGTGCATGCAATTTCTGCTTTAGGAGTTCCTTGAAACTCCTTGCACGCGATCTTTGCTTTCTTTTGAATCTCTTCGAGAAGCTCTTTTAGATTTCTGTCCAGTATAGGCAGCCCTTTTCTCATTGCTATTGTTGCAAAAGGTACTGTTTCTTCTGTTTCTCTCATGAGTTCTGCTGCACGATCACAGTATTTTCTATAGAAATTAAGTTCACCTTTTTTTGCCTCTAAGTCTAGATTTCCCAGATCTTGGACTTCTTTTAATGCATTTGCAAGGTTATTAACTGCTTCAAAAAGCAACTCCTTGCTTTTTGATCCACGAATTGCTCCTTTTGCTTCTACCAGATATTTGTCTACCTCTTCTTTCGCTTCCTGTTTTTTGAAAATAATCGTATGGAAAGAACGGTAAAAAGGAAGGCAAAATTTAGATGGATTCGACCAAACAGGTGATTTTTGTGTTGCGATTTCGAAAAACTTAATTGCTAGTTCTAATTCTTTTTTATACTCATCTTCTTTTTCTGCCTGAGAAGCTCTGAATATAGAAACTTTTCCGAGAGAATGATTTGCATATGCTCTTACACTACTGTTTTGATCATTTGCCAGCGTGCATAAGTCGTTCCAAGCCTGCTGTTTATCTGGAACTTGAGAAAAAGCAGATCCAAGAGCAGAGGCGGCTCCACGCCTCAAATGCCATTCTTTTCCAGTGGCGAGTTTCTGCAAATCGTTCCATGCTAGATGCTTGTCTGGCACTTGGGAAAAAACAGAACCAAGGGCAAGGGAGGCAGTATGATTCACAAAACCGCTTTCATCACTTGCCAGACTGTATAAATAGTTCCATGCCTGCTGTTTATCTGGTATTTGGGAAAACGCAGAACCTAGGGCAGAAGCAGCTCCCCACCTCACAAAACTATCCTCATTATTGATCAGGTTTTGTAAGTCATTCCATGCCTGTTGCTTATCGGAAATTTGAAAGAACGCAAACCCAAGAGCAGAGGCGGCTCTATGCCTTACATATTTGTCTCCATCGGTTGTCAATCTAATTAAGTCGTCCCTTGCCTGTTGTTTATCTGGAACTTGTAAAAATGCAGACCCAAGGGCAGAAGCGGCCACACTCCTTACGCTAGTGTCTTCATCGTTGGTCAGTCTATGTAGGTCGTCCCAAGCTTGTTGTTGATCTGGAAATTGTGAAAATGAAAAACCAAGGGCAAAGACGGCACCAGCCCTTACAATGCCATCTTGATCATTAGTCAGTCTATGTAAATCGTTCCAAGCTTTTTGTTTATCTGATAATTGAGAAAATACAGAACCAAGGGAACAGATGGCCGACATTCTAACAGAACTGTTTTGGTCATTAGTCAGTTTATGTAAGTCGTTCCACGCCTGTTGTTTATCTGGAGCTTGTAAAAATATAGTACGTAGAGCAGAAGCGACCCTATCCCTTACTTCGCTGTCTTCATCATCGGTCAGTCTGTGTAAGTCATTCTGTGCTTGCTCTTTATCTGGCATATAGGAAAACGAAAAACCAATGACTGAAGCGGCTGATTTCCTAACTGAACTGTTTTGATCCTTGGTTAGTATATGTAAGTCATTCCATGCTTGTTGCTTATCAGGCACTTGAAAAAATATAGTATCAAGAGCAGAAGTGGCCTCCGATCTCACAACATCTTCTCCATTGCTGGTTAGTCTATACAAGTCATTCCAAGCTTTTTGCTTATCTGGCTCTTGAGAAAAAGCGAAACCTAGAGCATGAGCGGCCTTCTGCCTCACAAAACTATCCTCATCATTAATCAATTTATGTAAGTCATTCAATGCTTGTTGCTTATCGGGCACTTGAAAAAATATAGTACCAAGAGCAGAAGCGGCTGCAGATCTCACATTACTGTCTTTATCACTGATCAATCTATGTAAGTCGTTCCACGCTTGTTGTTTATCTGGAACTTGGGAAAATGAAGAACCAAGGGCAGAGGCGGCACTAAATCGGATCTTTTTTTCTTTGTCATTGGTCAGTCTATGTAAGTCGTTTTGTGCCCTTTCTTCATCTGGCACTTGGGAAAAGACAGAACCAAGGACTGAAGTAGATACAGATCTTACTTCGCTGTCTTCATCATTGGTAAGTATATGTAAATCATTCCATGCTTGCTGTTTATCTGGCACGTGGAAAAATGCAGACCGAAGAGCAGAAGTACATATATGTCTCACAAAGCTATCTTCATAATTAATGAGTTTTATTAAGTCACTCCATGCTTGTTTTTTATCTGGCACTTCTGAAAATACAGAACCAAGAGTAGAGGCCGCAAACCTCACACCGTTATTTTCATCAGTGACCAGTTTGTATAAATCATTCCATGCCTGCTGTTTATCTGGCACATAGGAAAACACAGAATAAAGAGTAGAAGCGGTCTCATGCCTCACATTACTGTCTTTATCACTTGTCAACTTATGTAAATCAATCCACGCCTGTTGTTTATCAGGTATTTGGGGAAATATAACGCCAAGAGCAGAAGCGGCTGCAGATCTCACATTACTGTCTTTATCACTGGTCAGTTTATGTAAGTCGTTCCAAGCTTTTTGTTTATCTGGTAAGTAGAAAAATACAGAACCAAGAGCAGAAACGGCCTTATACCTTACATAAATGTCTTCACAACTGAGCAATTTAATTAAGATATTCCATACCTGTTCTCTGTTGGGCATCAATGAAAAATTAGACTGTAATTGCTTCAACTCTTTAGCAAGTCCTTTTAAATCTTCGCTAAAAGATTGCTTGTGAATCTCCTCTTGATTTATCAACTGCCCAACACCATAAGTCCCGATAAAACTTAAAGCTTAAAACGGTTTCTTTTTTAGATAGGATTATCAAATAATAGCCACTAAAAAAAGATTTTTGCGGAAAATTCCGCTTTGTGTAAATAACCAAGTAATGAGAAATTACCTGTACTTGATGGTAGATTTACACCCATTTCCTCAAAAAAACCCTGAAATCCGGGTCTTTCAGCCTGCAAATCTCTGCGTTTTCAACGACCTCAAATCCCTCACTCACGCTCTGATGTACCTGTTTCCCGAGGGAGGAGTTTACAAGCAGTTCTTCAAGGAGACCTTTTGCCGTGGGGTATTTACGCCGGATTTCATAGACGTACTTTCCGTCTTCTATATAGCCTCCGAAAACGTTTTCAGCCCCTTCGTACTTGGCTTTGAACTTCTCAGCGTGCTCTCTTACCCATACCGGAGGACCAATTCTTTTTTTGACGTTGGGGAGGGTGCCTGAGATAAGCTCGAGCATGATTACGGTTTCGGGTTTTCCTGACCATACTCCGGTTTTTATCACTGAAAAATCGTACTCGTTCAGGAGGGAAGCTGCAGCCTGTTCCATTTTATACAGCTGCGGGTAGAGCACGTCGTCCACAACATCAGGGGTTTCGAAGACAATTGCAAATTGTGAGCTTTTCCGTATTTCCAGCTTTTCAAGGATTTCTCTGTCCTCGAGGGGCAGGGGGGAGGCAGGGAAGAAGAATTTGAGTTCCGGGTTTTTCAGAAACTCCCGGCAGTGGTCTATAAACATGCAGAATTTGTTAAGGGAAAGAGCTGCTGCAACATTTCGCCTGGGGTCGGTCGGGTCTACTATTACCAGAGGCTCGGTGTGTTCCATTTCCGAGTGCTGCATAATATCTATTTTCTTTCCGGGCTTCCAGGAAGAGGCTGCTTTTACGGAATTTTCGAAAGAGCCGTAGTAAATGATAAGTAGCTCGGTCAGGTAGCCTGAAAAGCCCTGTGTTCTTAATTCTGAACCGTAGACTCCGCCTCCGCGCATGAACTGTTTCATGAGCAGAACCTCGTCCTCATGCCCTTTTATACGGGCTTTTACGAATTCGTTGTGGAAAGGAGTCCTGTCAACTGCGGATTTGAGCTGACATGCCGAGGCAACCCTGAAACAGGGGACAAGATCCACGTCAAAGCCTTTGTAGATGATATTCAGGTAAGGATGTTCGGCATGGCGATCTTCGGCATATTCTGCGTGTTTTGCAACTTCCCTGGCAATCTTCATTCCCCTGATTTCCAGTTCTCTTCTGGGTGTTTCTTCAGGAAAGCTGATAAATACATCAATATCATGGGTGCCTGAGAGCCAGGTGCCTCTTGCAGCAGAACCGACCATTTTTACAAAAATGTCCGGTACACAAAGTTTCTCTGATGCAGCCCGTACTTTCTCGGCAAGCTCCTCCTGAACTGCTGTGAGTTTTTTTCTTTCGGCTTCCGTAGGTTTAATCCTTTCAAGTACGGCAAGCTTCAGGTCTTCTGGAATGCTGGTATTTGTTTCCATGCCCGGGACGGCTCCACATATTATTTCTCGATCCTGAAGGTCAATTTTTGATCCTGCAGATTGATCTTCATTCTCAGATTAGTAGTGATGCTCAAACTGATTATTGATTATTAGACTGGTAATACATCTTAGATTAGTAACAATTCTAAGATTAATTATTGGTACAGTTAATTTATGATTTTACAGAATTTGCGGTTTACAGATCAGAAACCTTCTCTTTTAACTTATAATTTGTGGATCTACAAGTAGAATTTTAAAAAGAAGTCTCTTTTCCTGACTGGAGGATGAGGCCCATACAGGATTCTCTTATATGGGAATGAATCCTGGTTTTCATAAGTATTCTTCAGAGAATCCTGTGGTAAGAAAAATATGTACACTTTAAATAAAATGAGCAGTATTCCTATTTCCCGAATCTGGCAGTTTTGAAGATTTACCTTCTCTTTAATTTTCAGTTTCATCATTCAAATCTTATCGCTTTTTATTCAAATCTTATCGCCCTTTATTCAAATCCTATCGCCCTTTATTCAAATCTTATCGCCCTTTATTCAAATATTATTAGTCCGCCCAAGTTTCATCGGTCCATTTCAAGCTCCATAAAACCCGGTTGTGAAAAAATGTTCGTCTGGCTGTACTGGATTATCACTCTTACAATTGCTACCTATGCATCCGTGTATGTTATTAAAAAAATGCCTGAAAACGGTTTTACGGTACTCACCGCTTTCTATGTGGTTTATCTTGTGGCTTCACAGGTCCTTGCCACGCGTATCATCGTATTTGACCTTGGATTTTACTCTTTCTTTGCTCCTGCAGCAGTTTTTATCTATCCTTTTATTGCCCAGGTAGTGGATATGATTAACGAGGTCTACGGGGAACGGAGGACGCATATTTCTATTCTTATCGCTTTTGCGACCCAGGTATTGTTCGTGCTTTTCATAGGTATGGTCACAAATCTAACCCCTGCTCCTTTCTTTGAACTGGAAGATGCCTGGAGGAGCCTCTTTGGGCTGAGCATAAGAATTACGATTGCAAGCTGGGTCTCTTTTCTGGTCTGCTCGAACCTTGATGCCTGGATCTTTGCATCCCTTAAAAAACGCTTTTTTGAAAAAGAAACGAACTTCAAGCATGATACCATGATAAATCCTTACATCTGGTTGCGCTCAGGTGCAAGTGACATTGTTAATCTCACTCTGGATTCCCTTATCTTTGTCTTTATTGCTTTTTACGGAGTTATGCCTGTTCTTCCTCTGGTTATAGGGCAGCTTATCAGTAAAAATGTAATAGGTTTTCTGGATAATCCCTGGTTTGTGCTCTACAAAAAACTGCTTAAAAAGTAATATATGACCTCTAACTGGTAAAAATATAATATACATTTATATCTCTTCCCGTTTTATTTTTTAAGCCGTTATAATCTCTTATTTCTTATTTTTAGCCCATCTTTCGCCTTCTATATGTTCCGTTTTTTCACTTTATACAGTCAGAATTGCCCAAAAACTTTTATCTGATTAGTCTAATATCTAGAAATGCATATAGTTGAATATTTTAATATTTTAATATCTTTAAAAGTAAACAGGGGTATTCGGGTCAAGGGAAATGTCCAGGGAGTGTTCAGGAAACTTTTCTGTTTCTATTTTCTCCCGGGCTTCCAGATGGCTTCACCCGCTTCTCCATTATATCAAAAGGAGGTCTAACTTGGGGATTAAAAAATATATAAAAATACTATGTCTTTTTCTGGTGCTCGGATTGCTATGTGAAACTGCAGCTGCACAGGTTTCAGGTTCAACAGGCAACCGCATCTGGGATGAAAACGCAGGCCAGAACCTTACCTATACCTGGACGCCCCAGACGTACTCAGGTTTTTATTATGACCTTGATACCGGGGAAGGCTCCGAGAATATGACAATCCAGCTTACCTCGGGCAGTCGGAGCGTCGAGAGAAATGGATTGCGGTATGAAACCCGACTCATTGAGACGGAATTCGAATATGGGAATTGGGGCTCATATCAGGTTATAGGGTTTATGGCAGAGCGGTATTTTGCAGGGTACACAGCAAACTCCAGCTTTGTAGATGACGATGTCAGTGTAATCTCAGATGGACAGCTTTCGAAGATACTGATTGATAGTGACGATAGGAAATCCCTGTATTCGGGCTCTTCCCTCATACTTGAAGAAGGTTATTCCCTGAATATTGTGGAAGTGGACATTAATGGGGATACCGTATGGGTACAGCTCGAAAAGGACGGGGACGTGATAGATGATGGCTTCCTCTCTTCCAACAGTAATTATGTTTATGAAACCGAGCTTGGAGATGCGGACGATGTACCCCTTATCGCAGTCCATTTAGCTCAGATCTTCAGTGGTAGAGAGACCAATGCGGTTTTTGTAGAAGGGATTTTCCAGATCTCGGATGAATATGTCCAGATTGAGAATGGGGACAGATTCGGGAAAATGGAAATAAGTTCCACTTCAAGTTCCGGGATCACAATGAGAAACCGTGATTCTATTTCCCTCAGCAGGGGAGATACAGTCGATATTATGGGAAAACTCAGTTTTATTGTGGCTGATGCCAGCGAACTCCGTTTTGCCCCCATAGTTGAGACTTCAGAGCCCGGAACCTATGAGCTGAGGGGCACTGTCTACGACGAAGTGTTCAACACCACTGTCTGGACGCCTTACAACTTCGAAGGATTCTATTACAGCATCGATGAAAACGTTTCCACCGAAAGCCTGACTCTCAGAGAAGGAATAAGCGGAAGGTCAATTAATGACGATGCGCTTGTTTATTCCACAAGCCCGGCACTTGTAAAATTCGAGCAGGAAAGTTGGGGAAGCTATGAAGTTATAGGGTTCATGGCCGAGAAGTATTTTGCGGGTTATCCGGCTAATACTTTTGGAAACTCAAGAAATGTGAGTGTGCTTTCGGATGATATCCTCTCAAAAGTCCTGATTGATGACGATAACAGAAAATCTATGTTTACCGGCTCTTCAATAGCTCTTGAGAACGGTTACTCCCTCAAGGCTTCGGAAGTTGACGTTAACGGAAACAGAGTACTCGTTGAGCTGTACAAAGATGGGCGGCTGCTGGATTCGGGAATAGTTCCCAGTAACGGGGACTACATTTATGAAGCAGATATCGGTGGGGCTGAAGATGTCCCTATGATTGCAGTCCATGTAAGCACTGTCTTCAGGTCGCGGGAAACGGATGCTGTGTTTATAGAAGGAATCTTCCAGATCTCGGACGATTACCTTGAGCTTTCCCAGGGCGACTCTTTCGGCAGGATGGAAATAAGCACGATTTCCAGCTCAGGAATTACGATGAGAAATGAGGACTCGATTTCCCTCTCAAGGGGTAATACCATTAACCTGATGGGCAACGTTAAGTTCAGGGTTGCTGATGATTCGTCTGTTCTGCGCTTCTATCCCTTTGTAGAAATCGAAAGTGCTGCACAGGATCAGCTGGTAATTGAAGTTCCAGATGTCTTTGTGGTCGGACAGGCGGCAGAAATCTCGGTGACGGCAAGAGACGCTGCAGTGAGTGATGTTGAACTCCTTCTTGGAAATCAGAGCATCGGATCCACGGGAGACGATGGAATTCTCACGTACACCCCCAGCCAGGAAGGTGACTTTACCCTGACCGCAAACAAGGCCGGATATATCTCCGGAAGTAAAGATGTAGACATTGTCGGAACAGGCGTCCTGAAACTGCTTCTCTCAGTTTCTCCTGAAACCGTCAGAGAAGGAGACCAGATAAGTATAATGGTTACCGACTCGGCAGAAAACCAACCTGTTTCCGGGGCAGATGTTTTCTTTGGCGGACAGAAAATTGAAGGACAGACGGGTGCAAACGGTATTGTGTCTTACTGGGTAACTGCTCCAGGTACATTTACGGTAAATGCTACAAAGGCAGGTTATGAGGAAGGAGAAACTATTGTTGAGGTTTCTGAAGACAGAGCCAGTTTTGAATTCTCGGACCTCTCAATTGAACCTGCTTCTGTTGAAGGCGGAGACGCAGTTACTATCCAGGTGAACGTTACAAACGCAGGGAACATTGCAGGAGAAACAGAAGTGGAACTCCTGATCAACGGTGAGTCCGTGGACTCTGAAACCGTGAGCCTGGGAGCTGGTGAGAGTACATTGGTTGAGTTCTCCCATACTGAGGAAGAAGCGGGAACATATACCGTTGAGGTCGGAGATTTGAGCGGAAGTTACGATGTAACGGAATCGACTCCCTTCTTCAGCGGCATTGCAACCCTGGGAATACTCGCCACGGCATTTATACTGCTTCGGAAAAGAAGGAACTAAACCCGATTTGGACATTTCTTCTGTAGCAGGGACCGGAAATTAATTTTTTGATTCCGGTCTTTTTCCTCTTTTTTCTTAGTACACTTCAACCTGATACTTTCTGGACCTTAATTTGATAGTCCCCAGAATCTTAATTGAATACTTTCTCTGATATTTCACCGGAGGCTTTCCCTTTGCTTTCCCTTTATATCTGTCTTGAGACTGCTTCTTTTGACCCTGGGGCCATTTTTTCAATTCCGATATTATAACGATACCCAATAGGCTGTCTTGCGTTCCGTAAAGAGAAAAAAGCTGTAAAAAATAAAAAACGGAAAAAGAGTATCTGTAAGCAACTATCAAGCAGGACCCAATTCTATTTTGTTTACACATTTTCCGGTTTTCGATGTCGTTTCAAATCTTTACTTTTTGGTTTCTCTATCTTTTTTCGTGGAAATAACCGCTCTCTTTTGTCGAACGTAACAAAAAAAGTGTTGTTACGCAGAGATAATATAATATAAATGGAATAGTAAGCAGGAATGTAAGAGAAGGAGTACCATGCTTGAATCCCTGAGTGCCTTTATTACCGACTACGGTTATCTGAATCTTTTTATTCTGAGTTTTCTGGCTTCTACGGTTTTTCCTTTTGGGTCGGAGGCTCTGGTAATCGCTCTCGTTTATCAGGGTTTCAGTCCTTTTACTGTAGTTATGGTAGCTACTGCTGGCAACTTTCTTGGATCATGCACCACTTATTACCTGGGTTTAAAAGGGCGGCATGTACTTGAAAGATATCTCTCTCCTTCACCTGAAAAGCTCGAGAAAAGTGAAAGGCTTTTTAATAAATATGGAGTCTACACTCTGCTTTTTACCTGGGTTCCGGGTATAGGGGATGTGATTACCATGGTTGCAGGGCTTATGCAGCTTCCCTTCAGGTCTTTCTCAGTCCTGGTTTTTCTTGGTAAATTCGGGCGCTATCTTGCAGTTGCTTATTCTGTAGTGTTTTTTAGTAACGGATTTTAAGGTCTGTCATCTATTAAATGAATATAAGAGTTTATTCGATGAAAAACGAAATTTAAGGCTTATATATTGTAAAAATCGGTTTTAAATTGTAGAAGCCGCTTTTAAATTTTTAAAATTAGCTTTTAAATTTTTGCCCTTCTAAATTCGATTAACTGTTCCTGTTGCGGGCGGGTTTGATTTTATCATACGGATTTCTCATTTTTTGCTTTTTCTTTTTTTACTTTTATTTTTCTCTCATTTTCAAATGGATTTTTCATCATCCAGGTAGATCTTCCTTTTAAATCTTCTTATTTTTCTTCTACTGTACACCCTGTCTGGCGATCTTATTTCAAGACTTCTTTTCTAAAAGAAGCAAATAGATATACTTATATATTTAAGGATACAATACTTTTTTGCTAAAGCAATTTTAGTTGATTTTTATTTGCTTTGCTTGCCATTTCGACCTGTCTTCCAGGTTCTTAAAACGGAAACTATCTACTGTTATAACCTCCACTTTTATTTTTTTCTATCTTTTCTTTTTTACTTCTATTTTTTTCAATCCTGGACAATTTTACTTTCTTTCAGCTAGTTTCTCCGTTTCCTGCTAGTGAAATTGATTGTCTATTTCTTCACATTAGCTTAACAATTTCTATAGACGCTAATTTCCTTTAAATTATTCTTTATGGGGCATAATTTATCTACTGGTTTATACCTCCGATTACTCAAGTTTGCTTGTTCTGTCCTATTTTCTCGAAATATTAAGAGCCCTACCACCTTTGAACTAATTTTATAGGTTCCCGCGCACCTGCTTCTCTCTCACCGTAACCTTTATGTATTTATTAACTCAATTTAACTTGACTTAATCCCACTAATATTTACTTGATATCCTTGCGGTGATCCGATGCATATAATGGAAGGTTTTTTACCGACTCCCTGGTGGCAGGCCTGGTTTGCAGTGTCCATTCCAGTGATACTGTATGGCATTCATAAAATGAATCGGCTGGTGAACGAAAAACGCGAAATATTGCCTCTCCTTGCTGTCGCAGGTGCGTTTATTTTTGTGCTATCTTCCCTTAAACTGCCTTCGGTAACAGGAAGCTGTTCTCATCCTACAGGAACCGGGATTGCAGCAATTATATTCGGTCCGGCAATATCTGCAGTGCTCGGGACTATCGTGCTTTTATACCAGGCACTTTTCCTTGCGCATGGAGGATTTACAACCCTTGGAGCAAATGTTTTTTCCATGGGCATCGTTGGCCCTGTGGCAGTATACCTGGTTTATAAGGCAGGGATGAAAACAAAGCTCAATTTCTATGCCGTGGTTTTCCTTGCAACAGCTTTTGGGGACTGGGCAACTTATGTAACCACCTCTGTAGAACTTGCTCTTGCATATCCTGCAGGAGGAGCACTCACCTTTGCAGGCTTTATGAGTTCATTCGGCAAATTTGCTGCAGTCTTTGCAATTACCCAGCTGCCTCTTGCAATCATGGAAGGAGCTGTCAGTGCTCTGCTCTTCAAGTATGTGGTCAATGTCAAGAGTGATATCCTGGTTGAAATGAAAGTTCTTGAAGATGCTGTCGTAAGAAAACTGAGAGGGACTTCCGCATGAGCAAAAAACTGGAACTTATCGTACTCGCAATTATCCTTATCTTTGCAGTACAGTTCATTTATATGTCGTCCACAACGGACGCTGAATATGGAGGAGCTGACGGACAGGCTGAAGACGTAATAAACGAAATCACTGGCGGAACCTACGAACCAAATGCAGAACCTTTTTGGGAGCCTCCAAGCGGGGAAATCGAAAGTCTTCTCTTTGGCCTTCAGGCAGCTATCGGTGCAGGGGTTATCGGCTACTTCCTTGGCTATTACAGGGCTAAAAGCCGCTATAAAAAAGATCTTGGATACAAAGACAAAAGTAATTCCGATGGCGACCGACAGTCTCTATAATTTCTTCTTCTGCCCTTTTATTCTCCTTCTTTCCAGGGAGGAAAGTTTTTATCTTTTGCCTTTTATTTTTAACCTTTGATTTCTGATTTCATTTACCTATCTGCGGGTTCTCCACATGACCAATATCCTTGACGATTACGCCCTTATGAGCCCTCTCAGGCACAAAAACAACTGGTTAAAGCTGACAATAGTTCTTTTCGGGCTGCTTGTAGGAGTTTCATCCACTTCCCCTATAACTCCTCTTTTCATAGCCCTGTGCATGAGCTTTACAACAGTTGCTCTCGGCAGGGCTCCACTTAAATTATACCTGAAACTCCTGCTCGCCCCTGTAGGTTTTGCATTTACGGGTGTGGTTATCATAGCCTTCTTCTCCGGATCAGGGCAGGAGATCCTGTCCTTTGAACTTGCAGGTTATCCTTTCTCGGTAAAGGCAGACGGGCTTGAGCTTGCTCTCCTCGTGCTTTCACGGTCCTTAAGCGGGATGTGCTGCCTTTACTTCCTTTCGCTTACAACTCCAATGATAGAACTTTTTGCCGTGCTCAAGGCTTCCAGGCTTCCGGAATCACTTATAGAGCTTTCCATGCTGATTTACCGGTACATCTTTGTTTTCCTGGATATGGCTATGTCTATTAAGTATGCCCAGACTGTAAGGTTAGGCTACTCCAACTTCAGGCGCTCCCTCAGTTCAATTGGCATGCTTGGAAGTACACTTTTTATAAGGTCCTGGGAGCAGGGAGACAAACTCTTTCTTGCGATGAATTCCAGGTGTTACGACGGAAAAATGACCCTCTTCGAAGTAAACAGGCCGGTAAGGGCAGTAGAACTTCTGCTAACTTCTGCTTATTTCCTTTCAGCTCTTGCACTTTTTTATTTTACAAAAAACATATCCATTGTTTGAGGTAAAAGATTATGATTATTCTTGAGACCAGGAGCCTTAAATACACCTACCCGGACGGGACTGCAGCTGTCCAGGGCATAAATATCGAGATCAAAAAAGGAAAAAAGATTGCCTTTGTAGGGCAGAACGGCTCCGGGAAGTCCACTCTTTTCCTGCTCCTGAACGGGACCTTAAAGCCACAAGAAGGTGAAATCCTCTTCCATGGAGCACCTTTTAAGTATGATTCGAAGTCCCTCAGGGAAATCCGGAAATCCGTAGGAATCGTTTTTCAGAACTCCGATGACCAGATCTTTGCCCCCACAGTGTATCAGGACGTAGCTTTCGGGCCGGCAAACCTGGGTTATTCAAAAGAAAGAGTCGATGCCTGTGTGCAGCATGCCCTTGAGCATGTCGGGCTCTCCCGCCTGAAGGACAAGCCTCCACATCACCTGAGCGGAGGGCAGAAAAAGAGGGTTGCAATTGCGGGGGTGATGGCTATGGAGCCTGAAGTGATCATCCTTGACGAGCCCCTTTCAAATCTTGATCCTGTTGGAGCAGACGAGATCATGGATCTGCTCAACGAATTTAATCACTTTGGCAGTACGATCATCATATCCACCCACGATGTGGATCTGGCTTACCGCTGGTCTGACTATGTGTACCTCATGTCGAACAGCAAACTAATAGGGCAGGGGACACCTGCAGAGGTCTTCAAAGAGCAGGAGCTTCTTAAAAAAGCAGGTCTGCGCCAGCCAACTACCCTTGAGATTTATCATGAAATTGAGAGAAGAGGGCTCGCATACGGCAAAAACTCCCCTAAAACCATACCTGACCTTGTCAATACTTTAAAGCCTCTCGACCTGATGTGGGTTGAGGTCCCTCCCGGAGTCCGGGAAGGTGATAACCTGAACCTCGGGGTCATGTACGGGGAGTATGCGACTCAGTCTCCTTACGAAGCGATTAATGCAACTGTTCTGCACATCCACCCTGACGGCAGGGCTATTGTTGAGCTCAAGCGCAAAGGTATTAAAGCCGGTGGGGTGCTACTTTACGATACTGACAATTATTCCCTGCCAGAAGTCAGGCAAATCATTACAGAAGGAGAAATTGCCTTCGTGGGGGCAATGGGCAAGAAAAGCAAGACTCTTGCAGAACAGGACGGGATCCGCCTGGATGTTACCACAGGCGTTATAGATAAGTCGATCCTTATGGCACTCTGTGGAAAACGCTGCCTTATCCTGACAGCAGGCGGAATGGTAGACCATGCCCTGAAAAGAACCCGCGAGTATGTGGAAAAAAGCGGGATAGAATTTACCGTGGGTGTGGTTAACAGGGAAGGCGGGTGCAAGTGGCTCGAAGAGACCGATGAAAAGTCTGGAGCGCTTAAAATATAATTTTTTTCTTTTTCTTTTTCTTTTTCTTTTTGCAACTATTTTTCTGTTTATTTTCCATTTTTCTTTAGATTCTTTTGAATGCCCGTTGGCTTCTTTTGAACACTCGTCAAGTCCTTTTGAGTATACTTCTCCCCAGAAAAAAATCTGGCCGGGTTGAGGAATAAATTAATAATATCTTAGCTCCAACATTGTTTGAGAGGGCAGGGAATTGGGAATTAAAAGACCGAAGTTTTCCAGTAGAAATTTTCCAGTAAAAATTTTCCAGTTAAAAAACAATCTGTCCTTTCTCAATGCTTTATCATGTGAGGTTTGGTAAAGATGCATGCGAAAGGTCTGGTAAAGAAGAATCAGTCTAATATGAAGATTCTATCCAAACTGTTAGTAATAATAGGTGCTTTGAACTGGGGTCTTGTAGGGCTCCTGAACTTCGATCTGGTAGCAACTCTTTTTGGGAAGAAATCAGTCATCTCGAAGCTGGTCTACATTCTGGTGGGCCTGTCTGGAGTCTACTTGATAATGATTTATAAGGAAAAATATTCATACTTGAAAAAGTACTGGCATACAAAAGGCGAGAAGAAGTATAGTGGCAAGCAATACAGCTGGAGTGGAATTCCATAAATAATGGAATTTCCTTTTCAACCGGATTTGCTAGAATACTTCCTTGAATATTGTCTTGAATGCACATTTCGAACCCTGCCACTATAAGACAATAATGTTTGATTATTGGACATTTTATTGACCTTATATCAACGAAATGACTTTTTAGTATAGCATAGTGGCACAAGAGTGCCAGGGTTTGAAATGTGTATTGAATCATATAAGGTATATTTAATCTTATATCTATTAGAAAGTATAGGCAGTAAGTCATTTTTACAAATTATAATCAAATCACAAAACAGGGCTAAAACAAAAAAAAGTAATTTACTTACTTCCAGGCACTTTTTTAATTAGAGGTCACCTTTAAAGGTGTATCACATCTAAACAAACATAAACTGGTTTGCTACTTCTTTTTTAGTGGTCAGCGGCGCAAAATTTAGAAAATTCACATTGTAATGCCAGAACAATTTCAAAATCTATAAAAACTCCCCTTTCTTAATACCAGGTATGCAGGAGATTATTTTTATCGATGAAGGCAGCCTTCCCACACCTGAAGGTGTCACAAGGGAGTGGATAAAGGCTGCAGCTGAAAATCGAAATGAAGACGAAAAACTCTTTTCAATAATAAGGGAGGCTTTCCAGAGAAAAATTAATGTGGGAGTGCAAGTTCCCACATATCCTCAGTTTAGGGATATGATAGGTCAGTTTCTTGATATCATAAAAGACGAAAAAAACTGTTATGAGCCTTATGTATTGAAAGAGGAGAATGCAAAGATCCTTGAGCTGGAAATAATCGATGAAGTCGCAAAAAAATATAAAAAAGAGACAGGAAAGACTCTTGAAGTTAGGGTTTGTATTGCAGGCCCTACAGATATGTATCTTCAGGCTTTCGGGGCAACAGCTTTTGCGGACGCATATCATATCCTTGCACTGGATATTGAGAAATTCATTAAACAGGCATTTAAAACAGCAAAAAATTTCAAAATCAAAGTTATAGCTCTGGATGAAATCAGCCTGGGATTAAACGATAAGATTCAGTTTTCTGACGCTGACATCATATCGGCTCTTACGGTTGCCTCTACCTATGCTCGGCAACAGGGAGCGGATATGGAGATTCATGTATATTCCCCATTGAAGTATAAGCTTATATGTGAGACCCCTATCAATGTCATAGGATTTGAGTATGCGGGAACTCCTTCCTATCTTGATCTTCTGGACCGAAAAGTACTGGAGGATTCAAATACTTATGTAGGAGTCGGAGTATCAAGAACCGACATTTTCAGTCTTATAAGTATTATCAATGAAAAGTACGGAATTAATGCCTGGAAGGAAAAGGAGTACGTGCAAAAAATAGTGACTGAGTTAGAGACTCCAGATATTATAAAAAAGAGGCTTGAAACGGCTTTTTCCATTCTTGGAGATCGCATAAAGTATGCGAATCCGGACTGTGGGCTGGCATTCTGGCCTGATCCGGACCTTGCTTTCAAGCTGCTTAAGAATACAGCAAAAGGTATCAATCAATTTAATGCAGAAAAGAAGGATCAGTGAATAGATTAGACTAAGAGTCTATCTGAAAAGTATTATAACCTGCTGTGGGTTTTACTTTTACCCCGGCCATCAGATCCTTTTTTGTTTGGATTGTGAGTGCCAGGTAAACCTTATAAACTTATCAGCTAAGAATTATAACATTATAGTTCCATGTAAGTCTTCTTTAGCAGAAGCGCATCTTCTTCCAGGATCGGGCTTTCGCAAATGACCCGTCCCCGAACCTCGAATTCTTTAAGGGCTTTTAAAAGTTCAGGATAATTAAAGTCTGATTCTTTAAGGGTCAGATGTCTTTTTTCCCCATTCCTGTCATATTCTATTCCCGACACGTGCATGTGCATGTTTGTAAGTCCTTCCTTTCCAAGAGCATCCTCTACTTTCGAAAGAATTGCCATAAATTCCGGATAGGAATTTTCCTTTCCTTCTCTTGCATGCATATGGGAAAAGTCCAGACAGGGCATAACCCCTTCGATTTCTTCGCTTAAGGCAATCACTTCCTCAAGGGTTCCAAACTGCGTACGTTTGCCCATAGTCTCCGGGCGAAGGACTGCGGGTATCCCTTCATCTCTGAGCTGCCCTGTGAGCTCTCTGAGGGCTTTTGAGACATTTTCATAGACAGCCTGTTTGCTGCTCTTCTGGTAAAAGGCTGCATGCAGTATTATTGACTCTGCTCCGCAGAGGCTGCCTATCCTTGCAGCCTGATAGATCCTTTCCATGCTGGCTTTTAATTTCTCTTCTTCCGGGGAGTTCAGGTTGATGTAATAAGGCGCATGTACACTCAGGGCTATGTTTTCTTTTCTGGCTGTTTCCAGAACATTTCCTGCCCCTTTTTCACCCATACGTACTCCCTGCACGAACTCCAGTTCCATGCAGTCGAGACCCAGTTCTCTGACACGCGCAATTCCTGCGGTACTGTTGCTGGCTTTTGTGCTTCTGGGAACCCCTGCAGTCCCAAAAATAAGTTTTTCTGATGACATGTTTTTCAAAATTGCTCTTTATTTCTCTTTTTTAGAGTGCCTTCTTTTCAGGGTACCTTTTTCCAGGGTACCTTTTTCCAGGATACCTTTTTTCAGGATACCTTTTTTCAGGATACCTTTTTTCAGGATACCCTTTTTCCAGAAAGACTTTAAAATATTTTCATCTGTTTAGAAAATTCCCACAAAATCCTTTAATTGCTTTGCCCTTTCAGGAGACACTTTTTCTGTGACTACCGCAACCAGTTCTTCAAGGTCCTCGTCAAGAGACTGGACATCCTCTTTTCCTTCAAGGGCGAGCCCTACAAGATAGTCAAGTTCATCCGCGTTCAACCTTTCGAGCCTTTCCCTGAAGTCTTCAGGAGATTCGGCAAATTTGTGTGAGACCGGACGCAGTATAAAGGGGAAATGATGTCCTGCTTCCCTTGACATCGTTTTTCCTCCTGCTTCCGGGGCGAGCTTATTAAAAATCTCGATATCTTTTTCTGTAAATTCTCTGGGCATGTAATCACTTTATAATTGTGTCTTCACTTTATGATTGTGTCCTGATTTATACCTATTGAAGAGGGGGTTTCCGGAAAATTACAGGTATTTCAGGATTCGAACCTATTTTTCAAGCCTCTTTTTTTAACCTTCCGTGCCTGTCAATTTCTCCTTGTGCAATCCTCGTAGAAGAAATCGGGGTTCCGTCTTCAGCCATCACATATTCGACGTATACAATTTCCAGAGGTTTCTTTTCTTTTTTCTCTCTGATGCTGTTAATCTTAAGGGCGACCGGATAGGTCTCAGGGGAGACAATTATGTAGTCGAAATCCTCTTCCAGAGTTGGGCCGCAGGGATCATTCAGACTGGTGACTTCATATTTTTCTTCCGGAATCCCCATTTCTTTTATGTATTCAAGCAGCCGGAACCTCCTGTTTTCATAACTGTCTACATCGTGGCTTTTTCGCAACATTTCGTCCGAAGTAAGCCCTATGTGGACTTTTCCGCTCCCTGCTATCTCAAAAGCTTTTTCAATTAGTTTGGCGTGTCCGTCATGAAGATACTGAAACGTACCGCCTACGGCGACTTTTGGCATGATGGGTGATAATCTACTAAGTAAAAAGAAGTTTTGGTTTTTTTCGGTTTTCCAGAGAATTTCTAGAAAATTTCTTCATTTTTTCTCCTTTTTTTTGTAAGTGTAGCTGTCGGAAAAGACCTCTTATTTCTCCTCCTTTTTGCCAGGTTCTGTAACGTTCTGACTTCGTTCTACAGGCTCTTCTGAATACTTTCACTCCGCCTCCTCTAGATATATATACCTGTGAAACATAGTGAAGCCACCGTTATGCACCTTATACAAACATGTGCATCCAGGAGAATTTGTAATGAGCGAAATAGCACTTGAAGATCTGCCAGGAGTTGGCCCTGCAACTGCAGAAAAACTCAAAGAAGCCGGATTTAATACCATTGAAGCAGTGGCGGTAGCCTCGCCTGCTGAACTTGCAAATACAGCCGAGATTGGGGAATCAACTGCCGCAAAAATCATCAATGCTGCAAGACAGGCTGCTGATATTGGGGGATTTGAGACCGGAGATATTGTGCTTGAAAGAAGGAAAATGGTAGGCAAACTGACTACCGGTTGTACGGAATTTGACGAAATGATGGGCGGGGGCATAGAAACACAGGCTATTACCGAACTGTATGGAGAATTCGGTTCCGGAAAGACCCAGGTGGCTCACCAGCTCGCAGTGAACGTCCAGATGGACAAGGAACACGGGGGCCTCGGCGGTTCCGTCATTATAATCGACACTGAAAACACCTTCAGGCCGGAAAGGATTACCCAGATGGTAAAGGGGCTTTCCGAGAAGTACGGAATGGAACTTAATCCTGAAGAATTTCTGCAGAATATCCATGTCGCCAGAGCATACAATTCCAATCACCAGATACTTCTTGTAGACTCTGCAACCGACCTGGCAAACGAGCTAAGGGAAATGGGCAAACCTGTTCGCCTGCTGATAGTTGACTCTCTTATGGCTCACTTCAGGGCTGAATATGTAGGAAGGGGAACTCTGGCAGACAGACAGCAGAAACTCAATAAACACATGCACGGCTTGCTTCGTTTCGGGGACTTATTCAATGCCTGTATAATTGTAACAAACCAGGTAATGTCAAAACCCGATGCCTTCTTCGGTGATCCCACAAGGCCTGTCGGAGGGCATATAGTCGGGCACACGGCAACTTTCAGGCTTTACCTGCGGAAGTCCAAAGGAGAAAAGAGAATTATCCGCCTGGTAGACTCACCCAACCTGCCAGAAGGGGAAGCTGTCGTTGCAGTCACCACAGCCGGAATTACTGATCAGTGAAAGTTCATTGAAAATTTATTGAAAATTCAGTAAAAGCTAAGGTCGGTTGAATTAAGATAAACAGAATTAAGTTAAGGATGTAAATTAAGGTAAAAATAGCCTTATACATCCAGACATATACTCAAAGAGCGATTAATGGGGGAAGCATTTTATCCCCCCATTCCCATCTTTTTTCAATGAAATTCAAAGCTATTGTTGTTGACATTGACGGGACAATTACCTGCGAGAACAGAGAACTCCATCTGGAAGCCGTCAAAAAAATCCGTTCCTTAAAAGTTCCGGTAGTTCTTGCCACAGGCAACATCCTATGTTATGCAAGGACAACATCAAGGCTTATCGGTCTGGACGGAGCTGTGATTGCTGAGAACGGAGGCGCTATTACTGTCCGCTATGATTTGAACGGCACTTTTGAAGAAAGCCTTGAAGAGTGTGAAAAAGCCTTCTCTTTCCTTTCCGAGTATTTCAAGCTTACAAAGCTCGATCCCATGTACCGCAAAACCGAAATTGCTCTCCGGCGGAACTTCGACATTGAAAAAGCCAGAGCTCTTCTGGAGACTCAGCCCTTCGAGGTCGAACTTGTTGATACCAAATACGCAATCCATGTCAAAAGTATCAGAATCAACAAAGGAATAGGGCTCCAGAAACTTGCAGAAATGATGGGACTCGAAGCTGAAGACTTTGTAGCAATAGGGGACTCAGCAAATGACGTAGAAATGTTTGAAGTTTCAGGTTTCGGGATCGCTGTTGCAAACGGGGACGAACAAATTAGAGAAGCTGCCAATTACGTGACAGAAGCACCGTTTGGGGATGGGGCTGTAGAAGCTATTGAATTTCTTGAATCAAACGGCTGGATTTAAAAATCACCAAATATGGAAATTCTTGATTTAACTCTTAGATATTTTACACATATTGGTATTACTCGTAGTTACTAAACAAATCTCTCAGCCCAAGGTCCCATTGTGCCCACATTTCTTTCCTATTATTGCTTCTCTTTAATACTTCAACAACAGTCGGATTGGGCTCTTTGAATATTACCGGATGATCCTCTTCCCCACGCTCTTTATTAACCGGCCAGGCAATTTTTTCTTCGTATATGGAAAACTGAGCGTCCACACCCGGTTTATTGCCTCTTGAATCCAATTTTACCCATCTATCTAAGTCCTTTAAATATATAGCGTTCAAGCCGTGCAGGACTTTCCTGTTAACTCCCTCCTGACCTGAACAAAGTTTCTGATAACAGAATCCAGCCGGTATACCGAAAAATCTTAGCATGGCTGCAAGCAGATGAGATTTTGCACAGCAGATTCCATGCCCGGACTCCAAAACCTCTGATGCCTTACAGGTAACTTCCTGTGCACCTATATCCCCTGAATGATCTATATCATCCCGGACAAACTCATAGATTTTCTTGATCAGGCTAATCTCATCTTCTTCCTCCATGCCTTTCTTTAATTCAAGGCACTTACTAACGATCAGCTCATGGTCGTAGTTTATAGCTTCACTCTTTTTGAGGTAGTCCTGAATATTATTGCTTTCAGCGTGCATATTACCCACCTGTCAATAATACTACAAATTCTATATGAGATTTAATCTGATAGGAAATTACTTTTTATTGATCTGGATATATAATAGATATAAAATACTGCTATTCTTCTACAATTGAAAATGGGGGCAATGGTATGGAAGAAGACGAAATCCAGACTATACAAAAAAATATTGAAAAAGATTTGTTCGATGAACAAAGCAAAATTCTGGATCGATTTTATTCACTGATAACTCTGACATTTACAACATTTGGTTTCACTATTACAGCCCTTAGTTTTTTTTTCGGGAGAGGACTTCCTCACATCCAGGGAGCTCTTCGTGCTTATCATATCGGTTTTTCTTTTTTTTGTCTATTTCTGGCTTTTTTAATTTCAATTACTAACGTGCTAGCAATATTTCACCACAGAAGGCTAGTAAAAAAGGATTACATGATAGGATATAGAGAGGGTAATGAACTGATAAATAATAATTTGGTATTATATCTCTCTATTGCAAGGCAAAAAAATTACTATGTAATTGCAATTGCTCTTATTGGACTTGGATTTACATCCTTCCTCAATCACTTTGCACAGCATCGTGGAATATCCATTACGCTTACTTCGGGATTTGTTTTAATAGTAATGCTGCTAATACGCAATTCTCGTAAGTATCTATCCTAATTACACAACAAAGATTAATCAATATAATATATCGGGAAATCACAAGAAGGTGAAAAAAGGAAAAAAAAGGAAAAAAAAGGAAAAAAAGGAGGATTTAAAGTTGCTGGAGTGAGTAAGAGGTTACTTTTTTCCCACTGTTCTACCGCTTTTTCTATGAAATTTAAGTTTAATACGACGGGAACTACTTTTAAGGAGCTTGCATTAAGGCATTAAAAGTTCGGCTTTGTAGAAATCCTCATGAATGACTAATTCCCATTAATTTAAACTGGATGTCTGATGTCTTCTTATCTATTTTTAGCCTCTTGAAGCTGGTATAGATGGTTTCTACAAAGCCGCTTTTTCCGATCTAAGATATTTACTTATTAACTGTGATATATCTAGACCTGGTTTCAGTACTCATGCTTTCTGAATTATTTACTGTTAAACTAACAGTAAATTGTCCTGTTTTATTGTATACATGTACGGGATTCTTTTCTGTTGAAGTATTTCCGTCTCCAAAAGCCCATGTCCATGAAGCTGGTGATCCGGTGCTGTTGTCAGTAAAACTGACATTAAGCGGTACAGACCCTGAAGTCGGAGATGCGGAAAAAGCAGCGACAAGGGAGTTTGAAACAGCAATATAGCCGGTTTTTGCCAACGTATTACTGCCGTTTGCATTACTTGTTGTCAATGTAACAGAATATAGTCCTGATTTATTGTATGTGTGTACAGGATTCTTTTCTGTTGTTGAATTACTTCCATCTCCAAAAGTCCATTTCCATGCAGTTGGTGCCCCTGTGCTCTGATCAGTAAAACTAACGGTGAGAGGCGCTTTTCCTGAAGTATGAGACGCAGAGAAATTAGTAACAGGAGTATTCAGAACACCTGAGACCGCAATATAGCTGGTTTTTGTCAATGCATTACTGCCGTTTTCATCACTTGCTGTCAATGTAACAGAATATAGTCCTGGTTTATTGAATGTGTGTACAGGATTTTTATCTGTTGTTGAATTACTTCCATCTCCAAAAGTCCATTTCCATGCAGTTGGCGCCCCTTTACTCTGATCAGTAAAACTAACGGTAAGAGGCGCTTTTCCTGAAGTAGGAGACGCAGAGAAGTTGATGACAGGAGAAACTAAAACGCTTGAGACAGCAACATAGCTGGATTTTGTCAACGTATTACTGCCGTTTGCATTGCTTGCTGTCAATGCAACAGTGTATCGTCCTGATTTATTGTATGTGTGTGCAGGATTTTTATCTGTTGTTGAATTACTTCCGTCTCCGAAAGTCCATTTCCATGCAGTTGGTGCCCCTGTGCTCTGGTCAGTGAAACTAACAGTTAAAGGCGCTTTTCCTGAAGCTGGAGATGCAGAGAATTTGGAAACCGGGGCATCTAAAACACTTGAGACAGCAACATAGCTGGATTTTGTCAACGTATTACTGCCGTTTGCATTGCTTGCTGTCAATGTAACAGTGTATCGTCCTGATTTATTGTATGTGTGTTCGGGATTCTTTTCTGTTGAATTACTTCCATCTCCAAAAGTCCATTTCCATGCAGTTGGTGCCCCTGTGCTCTGGTCAGTAAAACTAACAGTAAGAGGC
This sequence comes from Methanosarcina sp. DH2, assembly GCF_020804225.1. Taxonomy (GTDB): domain Archaea; phylum Halobacteriota; class Methanosarcinia; order Methanosarcinales; family Methanosarcinaceae; genus Methanosarcina. The sequence goes on along the minus strand of NZ_WJBI01000016.1, from coordinate 68,074 downwards.
ATACTTCCTATAGTTGGAGTTGCTAAAAAGGCGGTGACAGGGACAATATAGTCTGGATTCGACATCACAATGCCGCTTTCAGAAATTACTTTTATATAGTTTGATTTTTGCACCCTATCACTGCCTCCCTCATTAGTTGTCGTTAAAGCAACAGTATAGTTCCCTGTTTTATTGTATGTGTGCACAGGATTCTTTTCTGTTGAATTACTTCCATCTCCAAAAGTCCATTTCCATGCAGTTGGTGCCCCTGTGCTCTGATCAGTAAAACTAACGGTAAGAGGCGCTTTTCCTGAAGTCTGAGACGCAGAGAAATTAGTAACAGGAGCATTTAAAACGCTTGAGACAGCAATATAGCTGGTTTTTGTCAATGCATTACTGCCGTTTGCACTACTCGTTGTCAATGTAACAGAGTATAGTCCTGATTCATTGTATGTGTGTACAGGATTTTTATCTGTTGTTGAATTACTTCCATCTCCAAAAGTCCATTTCCATGCAGTTGGTGCCCCTGTACTCTGGTCAGTAAAACTAACGGTGAGTGGTGCTCTTCCTGAAGTCTGAGACGCAGTGAATTTGGAAACAGGAATAGCTAAAACGCTTGAGACGGCAATATAGTTTGATTTTGTCAACGTATTACTGCCTTTTTCATTACTTGCTGTCAATTTAACGGAATAAAGCCCTGATTTATTGAATGTGTGTACAGAATTTTTATCTGCTGAATCGTTTCCATCTCCGAAAGACCATTTCCATGACGTTGGAGATCCTTTGCCCTGGCCTGTAAAATCAACAATAAGAGGCGCTTTTCCTGAAGTAGGAGAGGCAGAGAAGCTGGTGACAGGCCCATCTAAAACGTTTGAAACAATAATATAGCTGGATTTTGTCAATGTATTGCTGCCGTCTGCATTACTTGCTGTTAATCTAACAGAATATAATCCTGCTTTACTGTATGTGTGTACAGGGTTCTTCCCTGTTGAATGTGTGTCGTCTCCAAAAGTCCACTTCCATGACGTTGGAGATCCTGTACTCTGGTCAGTAAAACTAACAGTTAAAGGCGCTTTTCCTGAAGCTGGAGACGCAGAAAAAGCAGCAACAGGGGCTTCAAAACCATTTGAAACAGTAATATAGCTGGATTTTGTTACTGCACTCCTGTTCCCAGTTTCGTTTAATGTCAACGTAACAGAATATTTTCCTGATTTTTTATATATATGCTGAGGGCTCTTTTCCGTTGAATAAGTTCCATCTCCGAAAGTCCAGTTCCATGACGTTGGAGATCCTGTGCTCTGATCAGTAAAACTAACACTAAGCGGCGTTTTTCCTGAAGTCGGGGATGCAGAAAACACTGGCTGTGCCAGAACAGTTACTGTGGCAAATTTCGAATCAGTACCGTTTGTATTGTTCACTGTAAGCGTTATGTTGTAATTCCCTGCTCTGGAGTAAGTATGTGCCTGATTTTGCTGTGTTGAACCGGATCCATCTCCAAAGTTCCAGTTCCACCCATCCGCATTCTTCGAGAAATCCGTAAACTGGACAGAAAGAGGAGCATAACCGGATGTGGGATTGCTGCTGAAGTTTGCAACAGGAAGAGCTGGTTGTGCTGGGGGATGACTTATAAACTGACCGAAAGCAATAGGACTGGAACCTGTTTGTACCGTGGCTGCAACCTTATTTGTGGCTACGTCAATTACAGAGACAGTTTTTCCGAGACTATCGTCGTTGCCGGAGTTCGCTACATATACTTTTGTTCCATCCGGTGTAACTGCAATTCCGTAAGGATTTTTTCTGACACTAACAGTTGCTGCAACAGTGTTGTTTGCCGTATCAATCACAGAGACATTATTGCTGCCTGAGTTTGCCACATATACTTTTGTTCCATCCGGGCTGACTGCAATTCCCATAGGCCATTTTCCTACAGGCACTGTGGCTGTGACAGCGTTTGAACCCGTGTCAATTACAGAAATAGCATTATTTTCGCAATTCGCCACGTACAATTTTGTTCCCGCTGGATTGAATGTAACTCCACAAGGACCAAGTCCAACTTTCACAGTCGCCGTAACAGTGTTTGTGACTGTGTCAATTACAGAAACATTATTACTGTAGCGGTTCGTCACATATACTTTTGTTCCATCCGGTGTGACTGTAACCCCCAGAGGATTGGCTCCTACAGGCACCCTGGCTGTAACGGTGTTTGTGCCTGTGTCAATTACAGAGACGCTGTTGACGTCACGATTCGCCACATATACTTTTGTTCCATCCGATGTGACTGCAACTCCACAAGGACTGTATTTCTGTCCCACATCCACTGTGGCTGTAACCTCGTTTATGGCTGTGTCAATTACAGAAACAGTACCACTGTAGCCGTAGTTGGTGTTCGTCACATATATCCTTGTTCCATCCGGGCTGACTGCAATTCCGTAAGGATTTTTTCTGACATTTACAGTTGCTTCAACAGTGTTATTTGCTGTGTTAATTACAGAAACAGTGTTGCTGTTGAAGTTCGCAATATACGCATATGAAGGCGCAGGAGAACCTTTTGGTACAATATTTACTGTGGCAAGCTTTGAATCTGTGCCGTTTGAATTGCTTACTGTCAACCTAACAGTATAGATTCCTGTTGCAGAATAGGTATGCGTGGGATTCTGCTTTGTTGAACCGGATCCGTCTCCAAAGTCCCAGTTCCATTTGGTTGCATTCTCCGATAAATCTATAAACTGCACAGGTGCAGAAAGAAAAACATAATCTGATGTGATATTGCTGCTGAAGTTCGCTAAAGGATAAGCTGGTTGTACAGGGATAGAACCTATAAACTGGCCTGAAGCATAAGGACTGTTTCCTACGAGCATCGTGGCTGTAACAGTGTTGGTCTCAGTGTCAATTACAGAGACAGCGTTATAGGGGTTAATCGCTACATATACTTTTGTTCCGTCAGGTGTAACTGCAACTCCCATAGGATTGGGTCCTACAGGTATCGTGGCTGTAACTTTATTTGTAGAAATGTCAATTACAGAGACAGTGCTGAAATATTTACCATTATTAGTCACATATACCTTTGTTCCCTCCGAGTTGACTGCAACTCCAAAAGGAGCTCCCTCTACCTTCACTGTGTCTGTAATATTGTTTGTTGCCGTGTCAATTACAGAGATGCTGCCGCTATCGGAGTTCGCTACGTACACCTTAGTTCCATCTGGTGTAATCGTAATTTCTTTAGGACCTTTTCCTACTGATACCGTAGTTATAACAGCTTTTGTGGCAGTGTCAATTATAGAGACAGTTTTGTCTCCGTAATTTGTTACATATATCTTTTTTCCATCCGCACTTACTGCTACTCCAGTAGGACCTCTTCCTGTTTTCACTGTACTTACAACAGTATTTTTAGTGGTATCAATTACAGAAATATTGTTACTGGTTGGTTTTGTCACATATACCTGTTTCCCATTCGGGCTGACTGCAACCCCCTGAGGAGAACTTCCTACAGGTACAGTGGCTATAACATTATTTGTTGCCGTGTCAATTATAGATACATCGTTGCTATGAGAATTTACCACGTATACTTTTGTCCCATTCGGATTAATTACAGCTCCCATAGGATTAGATCCTACAGATATCGTAGCTGTAACTTTATCTGTAGTTGTGTCAATTACAGAGATATTGTCACTCTCTCCATTTGTAACGTATGCAAATGGGGAGGCACCTGCAATACTCACCAACATTAAAAAAGCAAGTGCCGTTACCCCCAAAGTCTTATTTAAGGCCTGCCCCCTAAATATTTTATTACATTTTGTTCCTTTCATTTTAGACCCCTAAGTATATGGATTACTAGATTGGATTATTAGATTGGATTATTAGATTGGATTATTAGATTGGATTATTGGATTGGATTATTAGACTGGATTATAGATTGGATTATTAGATTGGATTATTAAATTTGTTGAGAATTTTGAAAAATCTTGATATTTGAACGATTTTTATAACGAACAATATAATAATCCATGAAGTTAGAGCTTTATCGGGTTAAGTTGATTATCGCAACCGAGTGCGACTATTTAAATGATTAGGTGAAGAATATTTCGCCATAACGTGTAAAATAATTATAACTTAAATGATAATAATCTTTCTTCTGTTGGTTTTACAAATCCTCTAAATTCTGTTTTTTCTCAAAAATTTTATAAAAATTAGACTGTAAAAGTGACTCTTATTTTTCTTCCCCACAGAGCAGATTCAATTATATTTTTTATACCGTCAATAAGGAGTCTGGTGTTTTTTGCTCTTACAAATCCATTATTCTTCAGCTCTATGAATGCGTTTTCCCCCAAACGCATGAATAGTTCTTGTTCCGGCAATGCATTTTCCCCATTGTTCTGTCCCCTTTGAAATGAATAATTCGTCCCCGGGATTAAGAATAAACTCCTTATCATTTAATACTGTTGTATATTGCCCACTAACGCAAACCATGTACTCATCAAATTCGTGAGCATGTTTCCTGGAAATTCTGTCTGAATAACAGGTCCAGAAAGCCATCTGACTGCCATCTGCACCTTCGTAAAAGTAACCATCAATATCTTCAGTATTTTGCTCTTTACTGCTGATGTGATTACTTTTACTTTTCATAAACTCCGGAAAATCTTTCATGTCTAAAACCTCCCAGCATTTAAGTAATCTACATAATATCAAATCAATGCATGAATTGTAATGTCAAATCAAAAAACAACTCATAGAGAACTTTTATTCCTTGTTCGCAGGTTGAGGTAACATAAAGCAGTAATTGCAAGAATATCTTAATATTTTATGCTATTGATTTTCTATTTAACATAAACGCAGGTTTGTATTAACAAAAACAGTTCAGTAAGCATTTCAGTATATTTATTACTTTAGCAGACATCAAACTATTGAGGTGAACAAATGCCAGCAAGAAAAGTAAAGAATGATAATAAAGAAAAAGAACTAATGGAAAAACTAGAATCAATAAAAGAAAAAAGAGAAGATACAGCAGAACAAATAAACATAGAAGAGGAACCCGATGAAAGTAAAAGGCCTAAATAAACAGTATGTTACAAATTAACGTCAAAAAATACATGAACTTTATTTGACCAACAAGCAAATTTTTATTCAGGAGCTATTAATTTTTTTAAGAACATTTTGTACAAATTCGCGCTTAGCATTTACATAAGCCGTAACATCAGTTCTGAACTGTTCAGCTTAATCCCATTTTGAGTTCTCCATAAGCTTTCACAGCTTCCAGATGATCCCTTAAATAATTGCGAAAAGCAATATGCTCAAGATAACTTTTGCCATCTTGCGGACATACGTAAAGGTGGTAGGGTATAAAGTCATCTAAAAAGTTCTTTTAAAAGCCTCTCTGCCTTCAACACCCAGATTTCCTTCGTGTTCAAACCCAATTTTTGAAAGCCTGTCTTTTACAGCAGGAAAAATGTCATCCGAATCAATGACTACATCAATATCAATAATAGGCTTTGAGGCAAGACCATCAACCGCTGTGCTTCCAACGTGATCTACACTATTTACAAGGTCGCCAGCACAATCAACAATCATTGCTTTTATTTTTAAAAATTCGTTTTTCCATCTAGGGTCGTATGGCACAACTCTTACAATGCCTTTCATTTTCGCATCCATACTTACCGTTCCTGAATCCGAGATAGCCACGGAAAAGGCTTCTTTAAAAATCCAATTCACAGCTTAGTAGCTGTGATTGAAACCAGATTAAAGTAATTTCCACCCTCAGCTCCATCACTCCAATATCTCTACGGGCATAGTCATTATCACACGAAAGCCAGTCCTTCCAGGCTTCTTCTAACCACTTTAATTCCTTGCATTCTTTTATACTAAATGAATCAGAAGTTTTCCATAAATTATACCACCAGTCGCATGAGTGATAATTCATATCCTCAAACCAGTATGGCAATAATTCTGCCGGAGCCCCATGTGTAAATTCCTTTTTCAACTCCAGGACTGCAACTGCTATTTGTCCTCCTTTTTTTACAAGTGGGGCTAAATAGTTTTTTAAGTAACTCCCTTCAACTCCAAAATAGTGATAGGCATCCGCACATACAGCGACATCAAAACACTCGTGTGCAAATGGCAAATCATATGCTCCTGCATGTATTGGTATTATTTTATCTTCCAGACCCATTGACTTGATCCTTTCATAATTATCTGTTGCACTGATCCAGAGGTCAGCAGCAAAAACAGTAACCCCGTACTCTTTTGCTAAAAAGATTGAAGTTAATCCTCTCTCAGTCAGGGTCAAGTACCCGCATGCCTTTTTCAAGCTTTAATGATTCTGCCATCTCTTCAACAATTTTCATTGAATTCGGTCCTATCACGTTTTTTTTAACAAAAGCAGCATCATACTTACTGGATTTCATAAATACCACAATGACTATTATTGGACTAAATATAATATTATTCTATATATCTGGTCTTTATTTTTGCTCATTTCTCTTTCTTTATTTTTGCTCATTTCTCTTATTCCTTACGAAAAAAACCGCTCTCTTTCGTCGAGCATGACAAGAACGACTCGATATAGAGAATGACTCTATATGGGTCATAAAAATCCGGAATCCAGCCTTTTTGAGAAAACTCAATACTAAAAATCAGAATCAGTCTTCTTGAGCGAAACAAAGTGGAGCGAAAAGGACCACGCACTGTAGAGTCGTAACTCTGCCGTGATAAAAATAGTTAGTTACAGCGAATAGGCTGTACTGGTTAGAAATATTTAGAATTCAGTCATTTTCAGCAAGGATCACTACTATAAACCATAAATTAGTCCTCTTGAGCAGAACGAAGTGGAGCTAAAAGGACCTCGTACTGCTGCGATTACATCGTAACTCCCAGAAAATCTCTGATTTCCTGTGACCCCGAAGCGAAATTCGGAGAGTAAATAGACTGAAAGGAAAGTAAAAGATCTTTCCTTCCATTTTTCAATTATGACCTTGCTTTCATTTTGTCTACAATAATATAGTCTTTAATGGCGCTTACGGAATCAAAAGGAATCAGGATATAGTTATCCTCTTTTTTGTATCTCGATACATCAAAGGTTGGATTGGGAGTAACCATAAGGTCAATAATATGCCCTCCTTTGATTTCGACTACAATATTGCTCAGCGTTCCTATCTCCGTTCCGTCGGTAGCCATCACCTGCTTATTGAAGAGGAGGTTTCTTGCAAATACTTTAGACATTCTGATCTTGTCTCCGTGCTCAGTGTTATGCGGGATTTGGGTAAAGCTGGCTTTTCAGTTTAAATACTTTTACTTTTAATATTTTATTCAATTTGAAGCTATCTTCTTTATAAACTCTTCCCTTTTAAGAGTTACTCATTTAAATTCTTACCTGTATCCCACAAGTCCAGCTGTCTCGACCGGTCTCTGACCTCCTTTAAACTGCTCCTCTATCTTCTCATAGAACTGAGCGATGTTTTCGTTAATTGTGGGTTTTACTTTCTTAAGGGCTTCTCTGAAGTGCCTCATTTCAATCGTTTCTACATCGAAGTTCTCTCTGAGGGCAAACATGACAGCTTCTCTGCATACCGCTTCTATATCGGCACCCACATATCCTTCTGTTATGCCGGCAAGGTTCTCAAGATCTACGTCCTCTGCAAGAGGCGTATTCTTTGTGTGGATCTTAAAGATCCTTATCCTGCCATTACGGTCAGGTGACCCAACGTAAACCAGCCTGTCAAAACGTCCTGGTCGCAGGATTGCAGGGTCAAGTAGATTAGGGCGGTTGGTTGCGGCAATTATGACCACATCTTTGAGAGTCTCAAGCCCGTCCATTTCGGCCAGTAGCTGGTTAAGTACTCTTTCCGAAGTCCGGCTGTCCGTAGATTCCATGCCCTGCATAGCAGCGATGGAGTCGATCTCATCAAAGAAGACAACACAGGGAGCAACCTGCCTTGCTTTCTTAAAGGTTTCCCGTATTGCTTTTTCCGATTCTCCAAGCCACTTTGAAAACATTTCCGGCCCTTTAACGCTTATGAAATTGGCGTGTGATTCCTTGGCAACAGCCTGCGCTATCAGGGTTTTTCCCGTCCCGGGCGGGCCGTAAAGTAGGATTCCCTTTGGAGCTTTTATGCCCATCTGGACAAACTTCTCCGGGTTTTTAATAGGCCATTCGACGGCTTCAATGATCGAATGCTTCGCTTCGGCCAGGCCTCCTACATCGTCCCAGCTAACCGAAGGTACCTCAACAAAGATTTCTCTCAGAGCTGAAGGTTCGGCTTCCATCAGGGCGTCTTCAAAGTTCTTTTTAGTTACAACAATCTTTTCCAGCCGTTCAGGAGGAATTGTTTCTTTTTCGAGGTCAAGGTCAGGCAGGCTTTCTCTCAGGCAGCGCATTGCCGCTTCCTGCACGAGAGCCAGGAGATCTGCACCCACAAAGCCCTGCGTCCTCTCAGCCAGGTACATAAGGTACAGGTTTTGCTTCTCTTTCTTTTCTCTCTCTATGGCACCTTCATCGACTTCGATTTCAGCTTCGATTCCAGTTCCTGCTTCAGTTTCGGTCCCTGTTATCCTGGTTTCTTCGTCTTTCTCAATTGGCATACCCCGTGTGTGAATCTGCAGGATCTCGTACCTGTCTTTGGTGTCCGGCACTCCAATATGGATTTCCCGATCAAAACGGCCGGGCCTCCTGAGTGCGGGGTCGATTGCATCCACACGGTTGGTAGCCCCAATTACCACGACTTGCCCTCTTTCCTCCATCCCGTCAAGAAGGGTCAGGAGCTGGGCAACCACTCGCCTTTCCACTTCCCCTGTTACGTTTTCCCTTTTAGGGGCAATGGAGTCGATTTCATCAATGAAAATAACCGATGGTGCGTCCTGGGTTGCTTCTTCGAAAATCTTTCTTAACCTTTCCTCACTTTCCCCGTAGAACTTTCCTACTATTTCGGGGCCGGCAATGTAATGGAAGCTTGCCCCGGATTCGTTTGCCACGGCTTTTGCAATCAGGGTCTTTCCGGTTCCGGGTGGGCCGTAGAGAATAACTCCCTTTGGAGGCTCTATGTTAAGGTGGGCAAAGAGCTCAGGATGTTTCATGGGCATCTCTATCATTTCCCGGACACGCATGATTTCCTGTCCAAGACCTCCGATGTCTTCGTAGGTGGTGACGCCTCTAGTTGCTTTTTCGTAGCCCTGTACCGGCTTTTTCCGGAGCTCAATATTTGTGGATTCCGTGATCAGGACAATGGTGTTTGCAGGGTCAGTCTCAACAGCAACCAGGGGAATTACCTGGCTTGTTGTCAGAGACTCGGTCATTGGCTGAGACATTGAGTTTATAATCGGAATTATGTCTCCCCTGAACACAGGCCTTTTCAGGATATGCCGTTTTATGATCTCATTTGCATGTTCCCCAAACTGTAGTTCAGGTCCACCCTGAGTCATGCTTTCCGGAAGCGCTAGAATTAGCTTTTTTGCTTCCGGGGCTTCGACCTTTTTAATGGTCACTTTCTCCCCTATGGAAACCCCGGCGTTTTGCCGGATAAAGTTATCAATGCGCACGATTCCCTGTTCCCAATCCTGCCTGTCTGCTCTCCACACCTTTGCTGTGGTCTTTTTCTTCCCCCTTATCTCCACAATGTCACCGGGAGAGAGCTGAAGTTTCAGTAGTGCCGTAGGGTCAAGCCGGATAATTCCTCTTCCAAGGTCAATAGGATATGCCTTTTCAACCTTCAACTGTATTTCTTCCATGGATCATCCCGAAAATAGTTGTCTTTTTGATTGTAATTTTATCTGTAATGACATAAAATGAAAGGATATCGGGTTTTTCCCGAAATTTCCGGATCGAATAGTCCTTAACTGCCTGTTTTTTATGGATCGAGTAATTCTTAATTATCTGCTTTCTATATTAGATGCTCTTTTTATTTTAATGCCTGTCATCCGGGAAAATTTGTCCCGTATATGAATTTACCCTGGAACATACCAGAAATAGCATCTACTGTCCGTAAGCTCTCAATCTGGCAATATAGAGCTATTTTCGTTTTTACCCTTCCGGAAAGTGCACTTTTGCGAGTTTTAGGCGCTTTAATGTTCAAATGTCTGAATATTCAGGCGCCGGACAATTCCCTATCATATTTTTACACTCAAGTATTTATATTGTAATGTCCGGAAGGTAAGTTTCTTATATTCTCCATTTATTTAATAAGTTTGCCCTTCTCTATGTTTTCTCTGGAAGGTTAATATATTTACAGCTTCTGTGTATAAAACTGTTTAACACGACCTGAATTAAGCTTTCAGACCTTATAGATCTTATTGATCTTATTATTCAGGCATTCTTATGAACCATAATTCAAATTAAATCCCTAACTAAGATAACTTAATTTATAACAGAGTTTCTAACAGAATTTATAACCGAATTCCATCTAATTCATAATTTCAGGAACTGAGAGCATGGACCTTGAAAAAGCACAGAACGGGATTATTGATTTTATCCGGAATGAAACTGGTAAAGCAGGTGTAAACGGAGTAGTTGTTGGCATTAGCGGGGGAATCGACTCCGCGCTTACCGCAACGCTTGCTGTAAAAGCTCTCGGAAAAGACAGGGTTCTTGGCATTCATATGCCAGAAAGTAGCCTTACTCCTGCAGCTGATAGTGAAGATGCGAAAACTCTTGCAGACTGGCTCGGGATTGAGTACAGGACAATTGACATCTCAGGCGTTATTTCAGCTTTCATGGCTGCAGTTCCGGAGAGTGAATCTGCAGACCGGTTAACCAGAGGCAACCTGAAAGCAAGAACCCGGATGGCCCTTCTTTATTTCCACGCAAACCAGCTGAACCGCATGGTCATCGGGACCGGAAACAAAACCGAAATCCTTCTTGGCTACTACACGAAGTATGGGGACGGAGGGGTCGACCTTGAACCTATAGGCGGGCTTTATAAGACCAAGGTATGGGAGCTTTCCGGCAGGCTTGGGATTCCGGAACCTCTCATTACTAAAAAACCGTCTGCGGGATTGTGGGCAGGTCAGACCGATGAAGCAGAACTTGGTATTTCTTACGTGAAGGTCGATGAGGTGCTCAGAATGCTTGAAGAAGGCGCAGAACCGGATAAAATTTTGAATAATATCGGAATTTCTGCTGAACAGCTCAGCTCTGTTAACAGACGCATCGAGAGAAACGAACATAAAAGAAAAGCTCCGCCTGTGCCGGAACTGTACTGAACTTACCGGATTGAGGGAAACAGGCACAGGTGCTGAAATAAGTATGGAGTATAGTAGAACCTGCGGGCTGGCTTTACAAACCTGAGCAGTTTAAGTCTGTAGCATCTGAGCAGTTTAAGTCTGTAGCATCCGGGAAATTTAAGTCTGCAGCTTTTTCCTTTATCGGGCAGGATAAAGCCTTATATCCAGGTGTTTTTCTCTTGCCAGCGGCTTTGCGAGGTGTCTCCTGGCACAGGGGGGTACTTCATAGAGTCCTGGTTCAAGGTCTCTTTCTGCTTCACACCTGATTTTTAAAAGAGATTGAGCCTGCGTCCTGCATTTTTTGCAACGGAACCCCTGTCCCTGCCCTGCGGATTTCATGTGTTTTCCGCATTCAGGGCACTTTGGGTTCTCTTCCGTGTAAAGGGGAGCAAGAGCTTTAATCTCTATTTTTTCAATATTCAGGGTTCCGGTAGTGACACTTCCTGAAAGGACGACCCGGTCTCCAGGCACCAGTTTTCGGATAAGTGACCTGAAATTCTTTGTTGGCTCGAAGGCTGCACAGTCGATTTCGCCTTCCTCCAGGTCACGGACAGCAAAAATAACGTGTCCTCCTTCAATGGTCTTCGGGACTGCCGAGACTGTACTTTCAAGTCTATAAGAATGCATATCCCTGATTTCAGCAATCTTCTGTGCTGTCAGGAGGTGCATGTCCGTTCCCTGGTTTGTCCTGTATACGGTAAAGCGCTCAACAGGCTCTGCCCGGATCAGGGCTGCAGCTTTATTAACTATCTCAGGGCTTTCTCCTCTTATCCCGAATAATACCGGGTCTGCTGAGTGAGGCACGCAGACTACGAGCCTGTTTGTAAGATCTACCGTATCCCAGGTTTCTGGGTACGTCTGCCTGTCAGCCTCAAAAAAACTTTCCTTATCAACATCGCGTGGAGTTCCCCATTTTTCCTTCTGTCTGTACGCCAGATGCTCGAAAGTACAGTCCCACCCCTCAGGGTTCAGCATTGCCCCGCAGGCTGCAAGAGCGCCTATAAGTCCCCTTCCGTTCTTGAAGCTTCTCGAGATAATCCCCAGTTCAGCGATCAGGTTCTTTGCTTTCTCTATTTCGATTACTTCCTTTACAGCCTCTTCCAGAAAACTCATGAGGACGGACTTCAGGTTTTCGTAATCTTTTTCCTGAATAAATACGGCTCCCGGATTGGTTTTTTCGCATTCCATGCGTGCAAGCTCTTCTATTCTGGATGTTACATGTGCAATCACCCTTTCAGGGCAGGCAGTTTTAAGTTTCAGGGCTACTGCTGCGTTCCCTCTTGTCTTATAGGGAATGGTAGGGTTCAGGCGCACAAGGAGGGGTAAAGCTTCTACAGTACCGTATTCCTGCAGTTCTTCCAGCAGCAGTGCTCCCAGATATGTAGTGCACATGCCTTCGTTTGAGTCCGTATCGTCAATTCCGATGATCATTTTTTTCCGTATCCAGTTTTCTACCTTGATATTTCTGCAATTCCGGAGCGGGGATACCTTAGTTTTCGGGATTCTCCGGCTTGTTTTCTCCCCGTAAACATTATCTATGTTGGAGAAACGTATATATAGATGTTCAATCAGAGATTGATGTTGGAATGACAAAAGAGGTTCTCATACATCAAATTATTGATGTATTGTCGCGTGCGGGTTTTGCACTCTCTGACAGATGTAATATACGTCCCAGGAGCTTTGACGTTGCCGCACGTAAAGATGAAACACTATTACTTTGCAAGGTTTTATTTAATATTGACGGCCTGAATGAAGAAACAGCAAGGGAAATGAAATATCTTGCTGAGTATCTCGGAGGTTCCGCTATTGTTGTTGGAGCTAAGACAAGAGACCAGCTGCTTGAAGACAGTGTTGTCTACATGCGCTACGATATCCTTGCCCTGAGTGTCCAGACTCTCCATGATTATTTTGTCGAAAATATCCAGCCTCTGGTTTCAGCAGCACCCGGAGGGCTTTATGTTTCAATAGAAGGAGATCTCCTTAAAAAGGCAAGGACAGATCAGTCCATGTCCTTGGGAACCCTGGCTTCCATGGTAGGGGTTTCAAGAAGGACTATCAGCAAATACGAAGAAGAAGGTATGGACGCGTCCATTGATGTCGTACTCCAGCTTGAGGACATTTTCGGAGTTGAACTGGCAAGGCCCATAAATATCTTGAAATCCTGCGGGAGCAGAAAACCGAGAAAGAAGGCAGAGCCTGAAAAGGAAGAATCACAGGTAAAACATAATATGCTTTTGCCTGAAGAGCTGATCCTGAATACGATTTCAATGCTCGGATATGACGTCCTTCACACTGCGCAGGCACCTTTCAAGGCTATCTCACGGGACAAGTCTTCAGTTATTCTTACAGGAGTCAGCGAGTTCAACACAACAGTAATCAAACGGGCTCATTTGATGAGCAGCATTTCCTGCATTACGGAAACTCAGTCCGTGTTCATCATTAACGGGCGTTCCAAGCTGAAATCAGTCGAAAATACGGTACTGATAGAAAAGAAAGAATTAGACAATATAAGTGATTCTCAGGAACTTCTTGATTTCATAGAGGAGCGCAAGGAAACCCGGAGTGGCGCTTAAGCTTCTCTTTTCTCTTCTCTTAACTAACCGGAGCCTGAAATAACTTTTTTCTTTTTTCCCCTTATTTTCCCCTCTTCTCCTTCTATTTTTTTCCTCTTTTTCTTCTTTCTTCTCTTCTTTTCTTCTCTTTCCTTCTCTTCCCGTCTTTTTCCTCTTCTTCTTTTTCCTCTTCTTCTTTTTCCTCTTCCCTCTTCTTTCTCCTCTTCTTTTCTTCTCCTTCCTTCTTACTTTCTTCTCTTCCTTCTTCTTTTCCAGTTAATTATGCCCTTTTCTTCGACTGCCTAATTATATTTGGAACCTCTTCTCTTAATCTGTCACCGATGCCACAAAGATGCAAAAACCTAATATATCACTGTTTCAATCTAAAAGCTTCAATGACGGTAAAGATTGCAGTGCTGGTCTCTGGACGGGGCTCAAATCTCCAGGCGATCATAGATAGCATTGAAAAGGGCTACATAAAAAACGCGGCAGTTAATGTTGTTATCTCCAACAAAGCCGATGCTTATGCGCTCGAACGTGCAGGAAAACACGGGATCAGTGCTGTTTTTCTTGATCCAGTAGGGCGTGACAGAGCCGGATACGATAGGGAAATCCTGAATGTCCTCAAAGAGTATAATACGGACCTTCTCCTGCTTGCAGGCTATTTCAGGATCCTGGGAAGCGAAATTATCGGAGCATACAGGCACAGGATTCTGAACATACATCCTTCTCTTCTTCCGGCTTTCAAAGGGCTTCATGCCCAGAAACAGGCTTTTGAGTATGGAGTAAAAGTTGCAGGCTGTACTGTACATTTTGTAGATGAAGGACTCGATTCCGGGCCCATTATTATCCAGAAATGCGTTTCTGTGCTTCCAGAAGACACCGAAGAAACTCTTACTGCCAGAATTCTCGAGCAGGAACATATTATCTATCCCGAAGCTGTCAGGCTCTTTGTCGAGGGTAAACTTAAAGTTGAGGGCAGAAGCGTAATAGCCCTTGATTAATGGCCCTTACACAAGCAGATTCTTTGAAGGAGCTCACGGGTCGTATCAGTCTAATCAGGCATGGCTGAACCGAGAAAATACAGGTCCAGATCAAAAAATAAAGTGTTCAATAGTATATTAAATGTTAAATGTTAAATGTTAAATGTTGGGCAATTTCCGGCAGATAGGTAATAACTTGCTCAAAAGTAGAAGATAGTCCCAAACCGGAATAGATTTCACCCATTAGTATCCTCATTAATACTCTGACAGTTATAAGTATTTGAATATAATACTCACGCGAATATATTGGTCAACCGAAGACTTACTATGTTCCAGAACTTCCTGAGTTATTAAATGCTCGGGAAATATTTCATGGGTCTTTACCTTTGTACAGGACCCCCTTTCAATTAGAACTCTTCATTGGAGCTCCATTCAGTTATATTACTTTCAGTCTGGAAGATCCCAAGACATTTGATAATTCCAGCTTATTGAGAAACCCGCAACTGTTTAGAACTTTCAGCCTATCTGGCTTTTCAGCTTGTCAGGCAGTTCTTACAGGTTTTAGCAAACTTATTTATGTAAGTAAAAATCCCAGAACGTAAGCAAACTAGAATGTGAGTACCTAACAGTTAATCAATCACGCTAGCAAGAAACCCCTTATTCGAATAAGTTTTAAATGCATGGACTACAAGGTGACAGTAATGTCTTATATTGAAAAAATCGATCCGGAATTGTTCGAGGCTATCGAAAAGGAAGCCGAACGTCAGGAATACAAACTGAACCTGATTGCGTCAGAAAATTATGCGAGCAGGGCTGTTATGGAAGCCCAGGGCTCAATCATGACCAACAAGTATGCCGAAGGATATTCCGGCAAGCGCTACTATGGCGGCTGTGATTTCGTTGATGTTGCCGAAAACCTCGCTATTGCCAGGGCAAAGGAATTATTCGGGGCAAAGTATGTAAATGTCCAGCCCCACTCCGGTTCAGGCGCCAATATGGCAGTCTACTTCTCTGTACTGCAGCCCGGAGATACCATCATGTCCATGGACCTCTCTCACGGCGGACACCTTTCTCACGGCAGCCCTGTAAGTTTCTCAGGAAAGCTCTATAACATCGTGCCCTATGGTGTAAGCAAAGAGACAGAAGCCCTGGACTACGACGAACTCATGAAAATGGCAAAAGAATGCAAACCGAAAATGATCGTATGCGGAGCTTCAGCCTATCCCCGTGAGATTGATTTCAAGAAGTTCAGGGAAATTGCCGATGAAGTCGGAGCTTACCTTCTTGCAGATATTGCCCATATTGCAGGGCTTGTAGTTGCAGGTGTACATCCGAGCCCTGTGCCTTATGCAGACTTTGTTACCACAACTACCCACAAGACCCTCCGGGGACCCAGGGGCGGAATGATTATATCCAGGACCGAAGAGCTTGCAATAGGGGTAAACAAGGCAGTTTTCCCGGGTATTCAGGGCGGCCCCCTCATGCATATCATAGCCGCAAAAGCAGTCGCCTTCAAGGAAGCCATGAGCGAAGAGTTCAGGCAGGACCAGGCCCGGACCGTAAAGAATGCAAAGATTCTCTGTTCTTCTTTAAGGCAGAAGGGTTTTGATATTGTTTCCGGCGGCACTGACAACCACCTTATGCTTGTAAACCTCAATAATATGAACATTACAGGCAAGGATGCAGAAGCTGCAATGAGCAAGGCCGGGATCATTGCCAACAAAAATACGGTTCCTTTCGAGACCCGTAGCCCCTTTGTAACCAGCGGTGTAAGGCTTGGGACTCCTGCCTGTACCACAAGGGGTATGAAAGAAAAAGAAATGGAGCTTATTGCCGACTATATCGAGGCCGCAATCAAGAATGCAGGAAACGATGTTCTGCTGTCGGAAATCAATGATAAGGTAAGGGATCTCTGTTCAAGGTTCCCGATTTACGATTAATTGAGGAGATAGGGGGTTTACCACTTGTCAGATGAAAGCTATGAGTCACGGACCATAGATGGAAAAGTCCTTGCACAGCAGGTTGAAGAAGAAGTGAGGTCAGGAGTAGAGGACCTTGAGAGCAACCGGGGAGTCACTCCCGGACTTGCTACCATCCTTGTAGGGGACGACCCAGCATCAAAGATGTACGTCCGCCTGAAGCACAGGGCATGCGAGCGTGTGGGTATCAGCGCAGAAGACTACCTTCTTCCTGCAGAAGCCACTCAGGAAGAACTTCTTGCCCTGATCGATTCCCTTAACAAGAACAGGGACGTGCACGCAATCCTGCTTCAACTTCCGCTGCCGAAGCACTTCTCTCCGCAGGAAGCAATGGAAGCCATATCTCCTGCAAAGGATGCGGATGGTTTTCACCCCTATAATATGGGGAAACTCATGATCGGGGATGAAGGGCTTGTTCCCTGCACCCCACACGGAGTAATAAGAGCACTCGAGGAATACGATGTGCCTGTCAAGGGCAAAAATGCGGTTATTGTCGGGCACAGCAATGTTGTAGGAAAACCTATGGCCGCAATGCTTCTGAATCGAAACGCAACTGTTTCAGTCTGTCATATCTTCACCGACGACCTGAAGAAGTATACCCTTGGTGCCGATATCATAGTGGTTGCAGCTGGGGTTAAGCACCTTATTAAAGCCGATATGATTAAAGAGGGCGCTGTAATCTTTGACGTGGGAATCACTAAAGAAGAAGACGGTGTATACGGGGATGTTGACTTTGAAAACGTAATCAAAAAAGCTTCCCTCGTAACTCCTGTCCCTGGCGGTGTGGGTCCCATGACAATTGCCATGCTCATGAAGCACGTGCTTATGTGCGCGGAGAAAAACTTCTGAAACTTTATCCGTTAAAGTCTTTTTCCATGGGTTTTGATGGAAAAACCCATGCACGGCAGCAAACTTGGATGTGAAAAAAATCCAAGTAAACTGCTCAATAATGGGACTCATACGGTTGAAATGAAAAATAAGCAGCATGAGACTTAAAACGGTCTAAGTCAGGATATTTATTACAGACCTCTCATGCTTTTTCGTCATCAGAAAATAGATTTTTGTAATTTATCAGGCTCCTTGCAAACTTAAGAAGCTTGTAGCCTTTTCACATTTTTAGCCCTTCTCACAATTTTAGCTCTTCTCACAATTTTAGCTCTTCTCACATTGTTGAAACCGTCAAAATTTCTTTGTTATCTTACCCTTATATTTTTGTATTATTTGATTTGCTTCTTCCATCATAATTGGAAATAGATCGATAGGCACGTTTTCTTTTCCGATTGAAGATGCTACCTTGTATCTAGCGCACAGATTTTTATCCCCTTCACAGTACTTTTTCTTATGTATTCTACCCAGAGCACTTTCAATTGGCATCTTGTCATTATAAAAAAGACAGGTGTTTAAACTTTCACAAACCATTTTTATTCCTTCCTATTATACCTTACTGATAGCATTTAAGCCGTCATGAGATTCCTCTAAGTTCTCTCTAACTTCATCTTTTTATTTTCCTCGAAATCATTTGATTTTTAGGTGTATTAACTGATGAGTCCTTGTCAAGCTTTTGTTTTTCAGCCATCAATTACAAGTATACAATTTTAAATAGCTTACATCGTTATTTTTTATATTAACTCTATTATAAAGTTTATTCTGTGTAACTAACTTTTGATTCTTAACAATGCAAAATATTTGATAGGCTTGCGCGTTGGTAAAATTATGATCTGAAAAGCACCATGTTATTTTCTTTATTGAACGAAGAATGAGGGTGAGTCGGGTGTATCAGTTCTTCTGCACTATTTTCCGAAATGTATTGATTTTGGTATGCATAATAGAGAAGGAATAGATTATTAAATAAATTTTGGAAACGTACTGATATGCATAATAGAGAAAGAGTAGATTATGAACTAAAAAAAGTAGAGATATTCTTAAAAGTGCATTGAAATAAGAATTATTAATGTTATTTTGTAACAAGCCAAATGTAAAGCCCAGTAAAAAGATAAAAATAAACTAGTTTATTTTTTAGTGCTTTTACACGTACAGCTGTTTCACATATATTTATCTCTTCTTTCCCTGAACATCACTCTTCTTTCCCTGAATATCCAATAACATCATATGCTAATTCATGGGTCGATTGCCTGTGCTTCCTTGAGATTAAGGTAGATAACTATCAGTCTTATTATCAATTTAGGCATACAGTCTTCAAGTGTCATGCCAAAACAAGTAAATTTGTTTTTTTGTCTCTTACATGTGGAAATTTAACCTTCTTTTTTGAGACCTGCCATTTACGGTTACTGGGTTCTGGTCTTATAAATGCTATTTATATAGCTGCAGTATACTTATCCTTCTTGTGATAAACTAATTTTACACATCAATATTTTTATGTATTATTGAAGCCTATTTCATTATAGTCTTGTTTGCCATCAATAAATAGTCAAATAATTTATGGAATCTTGAATTGATAGTCCGGCTTTGATAAAATGTTCGGGCGCTAAAATGAGTTATTTGTAAACCCTAAGCAAATCTACCTGATATATTGATGGTGTACTGGTTCCGTCGTTAGTCTGCCCTGTTTCAGTATAATAACCCAAAAGAATGTCGATATCCCTAAATCCTGTCAGTTTCATATCGCAGGTCTCCGGGAATCCGACACTCCTTAAATTTGCAAACTTAACCGAACATTCACCCCGTTTTCCTTTCAAATCCTCCAGTGCCCGGTTTCGCAGTCGGAAAAATTATTTTTTTCTTGCCTGCAGGAAGCCTTTCAGGTGGCGAAGTGGAAGGATTTTCAGGGAATATTTGCGGACGACTGAATAAGGTGCGTCTGCAGTTTCAATTTAAGGAAATATCGCTGAAAGGATTTCATAACTGAAAAAGGAATCTCCGGATGGCTTAAAATTCATTGCTATTCAAGAGCAGTGTAAAGAATTATAACTGCTTGCTCACATATATTATTGCTTACGTGCGTTGTTGTCTTGTCACATTTATCGAGCGCTGTTGCGCCAACTGAGTTAAAAGCTATATAGCCTGGTTGTCAAAAAAATGGTCGTTGATACTGATATCTGCGGTATAAAAGTAGGAGATCAATATCCTGCACATGTAATGGGCATTATTAATGTGAGCCCTGAGTCTTTTTACAAAGGTTCGATTTCAAGCCCGGAATCTGCACTTGAGGTCGCTCGGAAAATGGTTGAGGACGGAGCAGCTTTTCTGGATCTCGGTGCGCGATCAACATGGCTCTTTGCAGAACATATAAGCAGAAAGGAAGAACTTGAGCGTTTAATTCCTGTACTTGAAGTATTGGAAGGCAATGTAGATGCGGTAATTTCCGTTGATACGATGTTTTCCGAAATCGCAGAAGAGGCTCTCAAAAGAGGGGCTGAGGTCATAAATGATGTTTCCGGTTTTACAGCAGACCCTCGAATGATAGAAGTGGTGGCAGACCATGGCTGTCCGGCTGTGGTCATGGCCTCTAAAGAAATTCCCGGAGATCCTCTGGGCATGGATTCCATTATTGATGCACTCGATTCTATCATACAGGCTGCTGAGGCTGGAGGTATAGCACCTGACAGCCTTATCCTTGACCCTGCAATAGGCAGGTGGACAGAAGAAAAGCTGCCCATGTATGATTTTGAAACCCTTGACGATTTCGAACGTCTGAAGATTTTTGAAAAACCTCTGCTCGCAGCCCTCTCAAGGAAGTCCTTCATAGGAGATGTGCTTGGAAAATCTGCAACCGAAAGGCTCTACGGCAGCCTGGCTGCAGCAGCAATTGCTGTTCACAAAGGCGCACATATTATCCGTACACATGATGTCCCCGAGACTTCTGACGCTATTAAGATTTCAGGAGCCCTGAGAAGCCGGACAAGTGTTGTGAAGGAGGGCAGGTATGAGGTTTCGGTTCTGGAAGTAAAAACTCCTCAGGACGCAGGCATTGCAATGAGAAACATTGGAGCTACAAAAGTCGGTTCGCAGGTGATGCAGGGAAAAAGCATCCATATTATGTTAAAGATAAGGAATCTTACAACCACAGAAGCTCTGATAATAAAACAGGAGATGCTCGCAAGGGGAGGAGATGCAGCCCTTGCGAGGGATGCAGTTTCCCATGAAACGGAAACTACCGATGTGCTTGTTATGGGTACCCTGTTGCAATTTGGACGCCTTGCTCGAAAACTGGATGGACAGGCTCGTTCCCTCCCACGAATTGCAGAAATGATCCGTGAATGTATTGCAAATCGGACTAATCTGGAATACCGATATTTGAGGTAATTATGATCATAACTTCAGCAAAACCCTTTGAAGAAATTCTGAACCTGTTAAAAAACGAAGATAATATCTTTGTTATCGGATGCAATGTATGCGCTGCAAAACTGAAGACCGGAGGAGAACCTGAAGTCCTTGAGATGTGCAGGCGTCTTGAAGAGAGTGGAAAGCATGTAGTGGGCTGGGCTCTTCCAACTGCGGCCTGTAGCATTCGGTCTTTTGAATCTCTTGCCGAGAAAAATGAGAAAATAAACGAAGCTAGTTGTATTCTTGTTATGGGTTGCGGCAGTGGAGTTTCTTCTGTTGCGAGTGTTGTCAATTTGCCTATATATGGTTCGAACAATACTCTTTCTCTTGGAGGTTCCGGTGGAGGCAAACTTCTTTCTGATCAGTGCGTTATGTGTGGCGACTGTACCATAAGCGAGTATGGTGGTCTCTGCCCCAAATCCCAATGCCCTAAAGCGCTTCTTAACGGGCCCTGTGGAGGATCTGTGGATGGGATGTGCGAGGTCAACAGGGAGAAGAATTGTGTATGGACCCTTATTTATGAGCGTTTGAAAAGGATTAACAGGCTTGACCTTCTTTATGTTTCCCATGCCCCCCAGGAGCATGGTTTTAAATAATTTCATTTCTAATATTCTTATTTAATGCTTTTTAATTTTCGTGAAAAACTGAACTCCAGGAAATTTCTGGTTACTGCTGAAGTTTCTCCGCCCAAGGGGACCAGGTTTTCAGCTCCCCTGGAAGATGCCCGCCAGTTAAAAGGTGTTGCAGATGCTCTGAACGTTACGGATAATCAGTGTTCAATTATGCACATGAGTTCTCTGGCTTTCAGCAAGCTTCTGCTCGATCAGGGACATGAGCCTATCATGCAGCTTACCTGTCGCGACAGGAACAGAATCGGGCTTCAATCCGACCTTCTGGGAGCATACGCCCTGGGAATCAGGAACATCTGCTTGATGACCGGGGATTTTCCTACCTGTGGGGATCATCCAGGCTCAAAACCCGTTTATGACCTTGACTCCGTACAGCTCATTGAACTTGTCAGGAAACTCGATTCAGGCATTGATTTTGCAGGAAACAGGCTTGATGGAGGCACTTCTTTTTGTGCAGGTGCAGTCTCAGGCATAGACCCTGAAAAGACAATGCAGTTAATAAAGCTTGAAAAAAAGGTAAGAGGCGGAGCCGATTTTATCCAGACACAGGCTGTGTATGATGTGGGCATATTCGAGGAATTTATGGAAGCAGTAAATCACCTTGAGGTGCCTGTAATTGCAGGTTTGATTCCTCTCAAATCCCTGGGTATGGCTGAATATATGAATAAAAACATCTCGGGAATTCATGTGCCTGAAGAAATCATGCTTCGAATGAAAGATGCATCTTCCCCTCTGGAGGAAGGCCTTTTGATAGCTTCCGAAACGATAAAGGAACTAATAAAACTTTCACGAGGGGTCCATGTTATGCCAATCGGGTCTCATAAAAACACTCCGAGATTGCTTTCCATGGCAGGAATTTCTGAAAAATGATTTGTGTTATATTAAGAAATCCAGTGTAACTGCAATATCTTTTCGCTTCCCGAGTTTCGCTTCCCGAGTTTCGCTTCGGGAGCACGAGGTCTGTTTCACTCGCTTCGCTCGCTCAAGCAGACTAATTTATAAAAATAACAGATTTTATTTCCTGAGTTTCGCGTCGGGAGCACAGGAAATCGAATATTTCCTGGGAGTTGCACTGCAAGTACAACAGCACGAGGTCCTTTTCGCTCCGCTCAAGAGGACTAATTTTTAAGTACTGGTACAGTTCTCGACGCAGTAAGCGGACTTGGAGATGAAAAGGGACAGAAGCCAGCAGGTAAGAAAGAGTGATGTCACCTTTAGAAACCATCAAATAATTATCAAATAATTATCAAATAATTATCAAAAGGCAACTGACAAAATATATTAATACAAATGAAATAAAAATAAATACTACCTGCAAAACATTCTTTTTCAAGCCTCTTTTTAATTGTTTTCATATTTATTATTCAAATTCTATCTTTCTTTCTGCTTTTTTTGACGGATTTCAGACAAACCGGAGAGGTGTCGTATAATCTTTGAGTTGAAAAGCTGCTTTTTGGGTCAGGAAAAGTATTTTCTAACCGGATGGAGTTTTTTCTCATATTCTATCTTATTTCGGAACAGCATCATTCAATATGTTGTTTTTATCAGGCTGGAAGGCGGCTGCAGATCTGTGGGGCTCAGGGGATGAAGGATGGGAAATGCCATTTCTGGGTGCGCTGGAATATCACCTGAATCTAGAATCGCTTTCAGCGTATTTCTCATTTTAAAACTCTTTTATTCTCTGAATAAGTTTTCTTGAGGCTGTGGATACATTTATCAATACCTTTCGGTATTTTACGGTTTGATTCTGTCTATATTGATTTTATTTTCTCTAAAACCGAGATTAATCACAGTTTTCTAAAGGCATCAAAATGAGTCCAGAAATCACTTCCATCCAGATGTTCGGGATTAAGACCCCTGTTATCAGAGCAGGGGACGACATCGTGCAGATTCTTGAAGCTTCGTTGCAGGGCGCAGGCATCGTTCCAGTTGAGGGGGATGTTTTCGTGCTGGCTGAATCTGCTGTTGCCACAGCGGAAAATAGAATTGTTGAGCTTGCCAGCGTCAAACCAGGGGAAAGGGCATTATCCCTCGGGGAAAAATATGGGATAGACGCGAGGGAAATGGAGCTTGTGCTTCAGGAATGTGACGAACTTTTCGGTGGCGTTCCCGGAGCCGCACTTACGATCACAAAGGGGATCCTTTCTCCTAATGCCGGAATAGATGCTTCGAACGCTCCAGACGGTCATGTAGTCCTGCTTCCTGAAGACCCGAGAGAAAGTTCGGAGAATATTCGGAAAAGGCTTGAGCAGCGATACTCCTGCAGGCTGGGAGTGATTATAGGGGACAGCAGGACTCAGCCTTTGAGGCTTGGCTGCACAGGGATCGCACTCGGGGTTTCGGGTTTTGTGCCTGTGGAGGACGCAAGGGGCACTTTTGATATCTACGGAAAGCCCCTGCGCCTGACTTACAAAGCAGCGGCAGATAATCTGGTTTCAGCTGCTGAGCTCCTTATGGGGGAAGCCGGGGAGAGAGTTCCCTGCGTGCTTATCCGTGGCGCTCCGGTAAAAATGGTTGACGAGTCTCCGGAAATGCCAACGATCTCAATGGAAGGGTGTATGTACTTCGGCAATATTATTAAAGGTCGGAAAGAATTTCCGGAAAAAGAGAATCCGGAAACCGGGAATCAGTAATAAGCTTGCCATAACTCCCTTTTCGGAATACGTTTAAATACAAGCCCGCAGGATTGAGATAAGCGTTATATATTCTCGGCGATAATATATACAATAAATTGAGTCCCGACCCTGTATCCGGTAATTCCACCTTCAGGTCATCTATCATTCAGGATTGGGGTCCAGCAGCCGTGCCGTACGGACATATAAGATTCCTCTGCACGCTGACCAGAGTAAATAAACTAAAAACAGCAAAAGTCTCAGTCGCTTCAAGTATTGCAGGTGATTTTATGAAACCGATGTTATTGGACTTTTCCGCAACATGGTGTGGACCTTGCAGGATGCAAAAACCTATTCTTGAAGAGCTCGAAAAAAAGTACGGGGATAAGGTTGAGTTCAAAGTTGTCGATGTGGATGAAAACCAGGAGCTTGCCTCAAAGTACGGCATACATGCTGTCCCGACCCTGATCATTCAGAAGGATGGGACTGAAGTAAAGCGCTTTATGGGTGTAACCCAGGGCAGTGTACTGGCATCTGAACTCGATAAACTTCTCTGATCTCTGTATTTTTTCTGAAGAAAGCCGCCCGGGGTTCAGGGAACCTGAGGGCGCGTAACTTTTTAACCGATTTCTTTTTAGAAGGTTTCTTCACAGCCACGCGACCGGAGGTTTTTATTCCCGGTATTTCTCTTTACATTTCTCTTTACATTTCTCTTTACATTTCTCTTTACATTTTTCCTTACATTTCTCCTTACATTTCTCCTTACATTTCTCCTTACATTTTCTCTGAAAATCTTTCCATCTGATGCTCTAAACCCAATAGTTTTTTATCAATCCCTATCGGAGCTTAATTATTCTTTCTTTCTGCAAAATCTCAGTTAAAATTCAAGTTGAAAATAAGAAATCCAGAGACTAATGATCAGAATTATTCAATTAGTATCTGAAAATATTTTTAGTAGGAAAAGGGGTAAAAGCTGGAGTGAAATCAAAAAGCTTACCTGTATATAGTGGCTTTAATCTTTTTTCGGGCTTTTTAAGGTTTTTTCCCAGAGCCAGAATTAAAGAGGATTATCCGATATACTATCTAAATAATGTTAGTGCAATGAGATAACTATTTATAATAAGTATAAGTACTTTCTAATATAGTAAAAACATAAAACAGCTTTAAACAAACTAAAACAACTTAAAATGTAACAAAACTTTACAGTGGGGGAAAAACATGAGAATAAGAGTAGTTAGTTCCAGAGAAGAAATCTTTACACTTAATCCGAATGAGCGTATCGTCCACCTGGCCTTCAGGCCTTCGAACAAAGACATCTTTGGACTGGTTGAAACCTGCCCCAAGATTGAGGTAATCCAGTTACCTAAATCTTACATGCGTACGGTCTCAAAGTCCATAGAAATGTTTCTCCAGATGCAAAGAGTCCAGCTTATCGAAGGAGATGTCTGGGGACACAGGAAGGATATAAACGAATACTACAGCATTCCATCTTCGGTGATCGAAAAGATTAAGGAAATGAAAAACGAAGGAAAACCTACCGAGGAGATTGAGAAAAAGGTTGCAAGGGAAAGCAAACTGAACCCTGAAATGGTCGCTTATATCCTGAATAAGGAAGCTTCTGCCTGATTTCTCGCAGGGGTATGCCCTTAAGACCGTACTGGAGATAGATCGTACACCTCATCGATTCCACATTTATCATCTAATCTCCAGTTTAATTTTTTAAATCTAACCGGTAAATTTTGACATAAGTAGAATTCACTCAACTTCTTTCCTGATTCTGATGTTTTTTACAGACATTGTTCCTGGCATTAAGGTAGGAATTCCTTGCAATTTTCATACTGCCCTTCATTTCAATAATGCTCATATCAAAAGCCCGGGCAAAATTTGAGACATTTTTGTCGAATTCTTCTCCTCTGGAGATCTCATTGCTGATTTTGACGACTCTTTTATATAAAGGACTTTTCAAAAAACTTTCATTGATATCAGAAGTGCCTACTGATGTCTTTTTCATTTCCTTCCAGCTGGAGGCCCACATTGGGGTCAGGTAGAACATGCCTGTGCCATTTCCACTCTGCATAACTTCAGCATAGGCATCGTTACCTCCAAGGGCTACACTGATACAGTCGTCCACAATATCTTCTTTTTCATCTTTAAGAAAATAGAGTGAGCAATCAAAATCTTTAAAATCAGCTTCCAGACTCCTCAAAGAGCGTCCGCAGTTTCCGTAAAACAGAAGGATTCCATCTGAAAAATCTGCCATTTCTTTCATATTTCGGTAAATTTCAGATTTTAAAAGGTCACAATCTACATGCAGGCCAAGCCTGAGAATATTTACCACTACGGTAATTGTTTCTCTATTCTTTTCCTGTATGCTATCATGCATTTTCCCAAAAAATGGAAACTTCAGTAGGAAATCCGGAATTTTCACGGATACAGGACTGTTCATCTGTTTTAAAATAAAAGGTATCCTGTCAAGAGGGAAAAGCCTTGCCTGGCAATTTTCGGATTTAAGCTTTCGAACAAACCTGAAACATTGCCTGTTTTCAACCAGGACCAATCGTGCTGTGTTCTGATCTTTTGAGAGGACATAGACAAGTTCGTCTTCAAGCATTTCACAGGCAATTATGCTAAGTACAGGCATCAGTGAACCATCTCTTACGTTCTGTTATTTTTGGGAAATTAAAAATATGGTGCTATCTGGTTAACGGTTGGTATTGCACAAAACAATTAAACCGGGACCTCCAGTTATGAAATCGCCAGTTATTATGTTTCCAGCTATCACATCTACAATATAGTATTTCCAGCCATGACATTCCAGTTATTTCTTGACATGCTCCTGATAAAGCCTGAGCCCGCCTGTACGCAATATCAAAGCGGAAGCATTGCCGCACTGAAAACTCTAATACTAAATTAAATAACAAATATAAAAATAAATATTATTCTTGTAGCAGAGGGCGACACAAAATTCTTTTTTGAATCATTTTTCTTTATTTTTGATTTCTACTTTCATTATTTTTAATTTACGCTTCCACCATTCTCGATTTCCACTTTCATTTTCCCATAACAATCTTCGAAAACTTCCTGGTTGCCATTATTAAATTCTAATATTTCAAAATCAAACAATTCTGCAAATTCTCTTATAGCGTCATCGAAATTTTCAGTATACCCAAGCCCGGTATTAATTTTTGCAACCCTTTTATATCCAATCATTTCATGGGTTTTTTTCATCATTTTCAATGCTTTAGCCGGGTCTTTGTGCAGTTTATCCAGTTCAATCAATTCTCTCCAGCCCTTACTGTACATGGGTGTAAAAAGATAAGTTCCAGCATCACTGACACTTTTGAGTAATCTCAGATAGTTATCCGTTCCTCCTACAGTCGCTCCTATGCAGTCATCCACTATTCTATGCTTCCCGTCTTTAAGGATATGAACCGGGCACGCGAATGAATTTCCTTCGAAGTCTTTTTCGATATTTCCAAGCACGTTTCCACATAAGCCATAAAAAACCAGAATCCCGGACGAAAATGGCTTGAGGATCTCTACGGTCTTGTATACCTTGTTTTTCAGCTCTTTTGGGTTTTTGTGCAGACCCAGTTCCATCAGGTAGATCAGAACTGTATATTTATCGCGTTCACTGATTTTAGCACGTTCATTGTTTTCATCAGATTCATTATTTCTCTCAGAAAGCAAGGGGATATTCTCAATGGGGAGTATTTTGTGCTGAAGGTTTACTTTATTTAGTTTTCCTGAGAATTCCCGGATGTTTTCATTTTCAACTACAATGACCTCATCGACCGAAGAGTCATTTTCAAGAATCCAGACGATCTCATCCTGCATTATCTTGCATGAAATAATACTCATAACAGGCATCAAATTTCTCCTCTATAAAATCAATATATTAAAAGATTCTACTTACTTACATATAAGTAAGTGGTGGTTCGGAAAAAATCAGTCATCCATAAAATCAGTCATCCATAAAATCAGTCATCTATAAAATCAGTTCTCCATAAAAATTAGTCTCTCCATCCAAGATCCGATTTTATTAGAGAAATTGACCTGACAAGCGTTTTTCTTCCCTTTATGCTGGATAACTGTCTGGCACCCAGCAAGGTTTCAAATATTGCATCCGCACGTACATCCACAGGATCAGAGAAATTGAGTTCGCCCTGCTCCAGGCCGGTTTTCAGGACTCTGGAAAGCCAGGTCAGGATTTCATCCAGCAACAGAAGGTGCTGCTTTTTTACCTTTTCCGGAAGCTCTTCAAAATCAAGCATTACCGAACCTGGCGGGCAGATACTTTTGCCTTCATCAAATTCTTTCAGGGCGTAATCAAAATAATATTGGAGCTGCTCACGGGCTGAACCTCCGGATTCCGCTACTTGAGCAATATTTGCAGCAAATTTATGTCTGCTGACCTCCAGAAAAGTCGCAACCAGGTCTTCTTTCTGGGGATAGTAATGATGAATTGCTGCATTCTTTATGCCCAGTTTCCGGGAAATGTCGCTATAGCTGAATCCATTGTAACCCCGGCACTGCAAAAAGTTCCCTGTGTAATGTAGTATCTGTTGATTGGTCTTGTTCATCTCTTTCATAACAGCACACTTACTTACTAGTAAGTAAAAAAGGATGTCCTATCATATAAATGTTAGTTTCTCGAGCTGAATATTTACAATAACTCATTATGTTCAGTTAAAGAGAAGGCTATAGGAATGTTTTGTTTTGTCGTGGTTAAGAGCCTATCCGAAAAGTCAGTAATGCATGTTGAAAAGTCACAATAGATCTATAATATCAGAGTATCCATTCCGGTTTTGCATATTGCATATTGTAAAAGTTATAGCAGGTAACCACTTTTCGGATAGGCTCTAAAGTAGGTGAAAGATATCAACAGGGACATGGTGGTACGAAACATACAATAGTATATCCTAAGTGTGGTAAAGAGTCTTAGAGACATCTGGAAGAAAGAAAGGGAATAACTGGAAAAAGATAGGTCACTCTTGTGCTAATCTTAAGTGTAATGATATCATAAAAGAAATTGTGAAGATAAAAGACATAGAAGAAGAGACCTAAACTATATTCATGCGTCTTCGGTTAAGAGCCTATCCGAAAAGTCAGTAATGCATGTTGAAAAGTCACAATAGGTCTATAATGTCAGAGTATCCGTTCCGGTTTTGCATATTGCATATTGTAAAAGTTATAGCAGGTAACCACTTTTCGGATAGGCTCTAAGTAAGGAATCATGATAGATTGTATCCATTCCCAGGATAAATTTCCAAAATTTAAAAGGTGTTTGAACTGGAACCGGATATCGATTTCAGGCAAATATGTTAAAATTTGAGGCCAATTTCTGCTATAAAATCGATAGCACAAAGGTGATAAAATATCTTAACCGATGACCAATGAAACTATATTATATGTAGAATAAGAAAAGAACTTCAGGGAGGAGGAATAAAAACCATGACAGAAATGACTCTAATCGAAGCACTGAAAAAACTTGCATTAATCACGAAAAAAGGACTAGATACACTGATCCAGATACCAAATAGTACAAATGAACCTATTACAATTGGTGAGGCAATTAAAGAAATACAAGATCACGCTTCTGACATTTCTGAAACTGATGATTACATAATAAGTAGTGACGGTATTCAGAAAACAGGGGAAGATGGAAGCGAGATTGTATATCAGGTTAAAGAAAGTAAGTGACAGCCTTTACTCTCCATTCAAAAAATATATAGCTTCGGTGTCGCTATGCATAAAACTTTTAGGAACTTTAACGGTAAAACCTATATGCTCGATGAACTCAGTTATTTTGGACTTGATAAACCCGATGCCGAGAAGAGAAAAGCGATGTTGAAGAAGAGTGGACTTGGGGTTAGATGCATAAAGAAAGCAAATGGCAAGTACGTAATATACCGTGAGTATATTGGGGATATAAACAAAGAAGATGGCTCTTCATTTTTTTAGGGTGGGTTAAGAGCCTATCCAAAAAATGTTTGACTCATTGTAACATTTACGGTAAGGGATATACACATGGAGTAGATACTTAGACATTATAAGCCTGTTATAGCTTTTCAACGTGTATTCTGACTTTTCGGATAGGTTCTAAGTAGCCGTTATTACCATTTTCAGTATTCATTAATTTGTCCACGAATTTGAAAGTGCTTCAGCTTGTTTCAGTACTAATTCAATGGCATCTGCGGCCTTATCCGGCGGATACTTGTAGCGCTGCAACGTACGGCGGACAAGAATGCGTAATCTAGCTCTTACACTATCGCGCACCTGCCAGTCTACCGTGGTGGATTTACGCAGTTTCTCGGTAATTTCTACAGCAATCTTTTTGAGGATTTCATCACCTAACTCACGAACTGCACTTTCGTTATTCGCTAAGGCGTCATAAAAAGCCACTTCATCCGGTTGGAGGCCAAGTTCATCATTGCGTTTGAGTGCTTCTTGAAACTCTTTAGCCATTTGAATCAGTTCTTCAATCACCTGGGCGGTTTCAATGGCACGGTTGTTGTACTTACGCAGGGTTTCCTCCAAACGATCGCTGTACTTCTTCTCCTGCACTACGTTATTACTGGTTTTCGATTTTATGTTGTCTTTCAGCAATTTTTCCAGCAGCTCCACTGCCAGATTACGGTAGGGCATCTGCCGAACGTCTTCCAAAAACTCATCAGACAGCAGGCCAATATTAGGCTTCTCTAACCCGGCCAGCTTGAACACATCGACAACACCTTCGGCAATCACGGCATTATCCAGAATCTGCTTGAGAGCTGAGTTTATCTCTTCCTGAGTGCGCTTTTTATCGACGTATGTGAATTTACTGATGGCGGCTTTAATGGCCGAAAAAAAAGCGATTTCGGCACGTAGTTCTTTTGCTTCATCCAGGGTGCCGCACAATGAATATGCTTTGTTAATCGCCAGCACTGCATCTAAAAAGCGTTTTTTACCGTCATCAAGCCCCAATATATGGTTCGATGCTGGCACCAGCAGTTTGTAAGATTGGTCTGCAAAGTCACTGTAATCAAAACCATGGAAAAGCCCGTGTACGACATCCATTTTTTCCAGCAAGACCGAAAACGCTTCTTCGGCGCGTAGAGTGGGCTCGCCTCTCCCTTTGGCATCGGTATAGGTTTTCAGTGCTTGCTTTAATTCATTTGCAATGCCGATGTAATCCACTACCAGGCCACCTGGTTTGTTTTTAAATACCCGGTTTACGCGTGCAATGGCCTGCATCAGGTTGTGGCCTTTCATCGGTTTGTCGATATACATGGTATGACAGCAGGGCACATCAAAACCTGTGAGCCACATATCCCGCACGATCACCAGCTTGAGAGGATCGTTATTATCTTTAAAACGCTTTTCCAATCTTTTTTTGGTCTGCTTGTTGTAGATATGTGGCTGTAACAACTCACGATCGGATGCCGAGCCGGTCATCACAATTTTAATCGCGCCTTTGTTGGGGTCATTATCATGCCAATCAGGGCGCAATTCTACAATGGCGTCATATAAATGCACGCAAATCTCACGGCTCATGGCCACAATCATGGCTTTGCCGTCTATCGACTCCGTGCGTGCTTCAAAATGTTCCACCAGATCGGCAGCTACTTGCCGAATGCGCGGTTCAGCCCCGACCAGTTTTTCTAAGCGGCTCCATTCCCCTTTAGTTTTCTCGCGGTTAGATGCGTCTTCTTCGTCTTCCACGATGTCTTCAACTTGAGCAGACAAAGCTTCGATTTCGGCATGATTTAAATCGAGCTTGGCCAGGCGAGACTCGTAATATATAGGTACGGTTGCACCATCATCGACAGCATCTTGAATATCGTAAATAGAAACATAATCCCCAAATACCGAGCGTGTGTCTTTGTCTTCAAGGGCAATCGGTGTACCTGTAAAACCAATGAAAGAAGCATTGGGCAAGGCATCACGCATGTATTGGGAAAAGCCGAATACCAGCCTGTTACCTGTAACATTGCCGTCTTTATCTTTCACTTTTACAAAGCGGCCTTTATGGCCATACTGGCTGCGGTGTGCCTCATCGGAAATAACCACAATATTATGGCGGCCGTTTAAGATTGGGTGGACATCTTCGCCATCTAAAGGTGAGAACTTTTGTACTGTGGTAAAAATAATGCCGCCCGATTCTCGCTCAGAGAGCAACTGGCGCAGTTCATCTCGATCATTGGCTTGCACCGGTGTTTGCTTAAACAGCTCCTGGGCGTTGGAGAATGTTTGGAACAGCTGGCCGTCCAGGTCGTTGCGATCCGTTACCACTAACAGGGTCGGGTTATTCATCTCTGGTTGCTGCAACAACTTCCCGGCATAACAACACATAGAAATACTCTTGCCCGAACCCTGGGTATGCCACACCACACCAGCCTTTTTGCTGCCGGGCACCACCTCATCCCCATATTTTGCGCGCTTTTCTGCCACACCTTTCGGCTCCTGTGCAGCAATGATTGTGGCTTTTACCGCTTCTCGGACTGCATGGAACTGGTGATAACCGGCAATTTTTTTAATGATTGCTCCACCGTCGTTTTCAAAAAGCACAAAAAAGCGGATGTAATCAAGCAACATCTCGCGGTCGAAAAAACCCCGCACCAGGGTTTCCAGCTGCCATTCCAGCAGTGGCTTATCATCTTCATTCTTGACAGCACGCCAGGGTGAAAAGCGTTCCTGGTTCGCCGTTAGCGCACCAATACGGGCGTTATAACCATCACTCACAATCAATGCTTCATTAAACACAAAAAGGTCGCTGATCTCATCTTTGTAGGTTTGCAGCTGATTAAAGGCATCCCAGATATCAACGTTCTCATCGTCAGGACTTTTAAGCTCTAAAACTGCAATGGGCAAGCCATTAATAAAACAGACAACATCAAGGCGGCGCGGTCGTTTTATTCCCTTAATTGTGAACTGATTTACTGCCAAAAAAGTGTTATTAGCAATGTTTTCAAAGTCGATTAAAAAAGCGCGGTCGTGAATCGTCTTGTCATCTTTACGATATTCAACCGGTACACCTTCCAATAACAAGCGGTGAAAGGCGCGATTATTGGTTATCAAATCCAAACTTTCAGATTTTAAAACAAGGGATATGGCTTGCTCAATGGCATTAAAGGGGAGATGGGGATTAATTTCCTCCAGCGATTCTTGTAGATAACGCTTTAAAATTACCTCGCGGTAATCTCTGCGTTCGGGTCTGTTTGAATCAGGGGCAATGTCAGGACCATACTCCACTTCCCATTTGTTATCTCGGAACCATTCGAGACAGAGTTGTTCTAGTTGGTCTTCATTCATAGTTTAACCCCTATTCCTCCGCGAACTCGGCGGCTTCAACAGATATTTCACCGGAGAGGAGTTTGGGGAGCAAAGTGTCACGAGTATTACTTAAACTTTTAATCTCTTCCTCAGCATTTCTCTTATAAGCATACAATGGAGCTATCGAGGCATAAAAGGCGTCATTAATAGATTTGCCAGCATTAATAAACGGAATGCTATTCATATTCTTTTGGTTCAACTTCAACTGAACTGCACCTGTTACATAAGCAGTTATATTCTGATCTTGCATAAACAGCATCAGATGCTCAGTAGATACACCATTTGTCCCTTGCAACACATGAGCATGGTTATTTACCCAGGATTTTCCCCAAATATATTGAATAAATGGTGAACCGTCATCTTTCAGAACTGAACCATCTTCACCAAGCAAAAGGTAAATACCGTCAAATATATGTTTATCTACATGATCCATTATGGACGTAGCACCATAATATGGAATCGAGCCTTTTTTTTGCTCTCTCTGTCTTTTCGAAAGTGGTATCCGATTTTTGTCAAAGCATGCAGACACTTCTCCAAAATTTGAAACAACCCACCCCTCTGGAATCTCCCCCAATTCCGAATCCTGCATGGCGGCGGGAAAGAGTTCGGCGGTGGTTTTGAGTTGTGTGTAGTGTTCTGGCTGCTCGGCCTGTAATTGGTCTAACTCTTCATTGGTCTTGCCAGAGATGGTACTCATGGCGGCGCGAATTACACCCTCGGCATCTTCACCTGCTTCAATGGCAGATATTTTGGCTTTGACAGGGTCGAAATTTACAAACCAACTCTTAAAAATGGTTTGAGCTATTTCTTCGAGTGTTTGATTTATTTGATGGTTGAGTTCTATTTTGTGTGATAGTTTAAAATACAAATCACCGATGAACTTTTGTTCTTTCTCTCCCAGTAAAGGAAAATAGAGCTTGTTAAAATCCGTTTTCTTAAAGTGCGGTATAACAGCGTCAACATTCAGTTCTTTAATTCTATTTTGAACAAGCTTTGAACGCAATACAGCAAACAAATATAAAGGATATATTTTATTATGATCAGCTCTTAAAGCCACCATGTCTTGAGCTATACAAAAATCGACTGGATCTGGAACAAGGCATATGGCACCATTTTGGCTACCTTTATTCGTTAGTAAAATATCGCCAGGGATTGGGTGTGACCTAAACCAACTCTCATATGTTTCCTGAGAAACGTACCTTAATCTCTCTTTTAAGGGATATAGGTGTTCGTTACTGACACAGTTGGTTGCTATTAACGGTATACCATGTTCTTCTGTCGGTGCAGTGCGCCCCCTATTATCGACAATAAATTCAACAACATCTGCTAAACAAGCTTCATAAATAGAATCAGACATTGAAACCCAACCCTGCCATGCTCTGTTTAATCTGATCTTGCAACTTGTCACTCTCTTCAAACTGTGCTTTCAATTGGCTGGTGAGCATGACTACCTTGTCAGCAAATGAGGTTCCATCGTCTTCCTCAGATTTTGCGCCCACATAGCGTCCAGGAGTTAGTACAAAATCGTGCTTTTTAATAGCCGCTAAATCTGCCGAAAAACTAAAGCCAGCTTGGTTATTTTCTTCTGACCATTCTTTTTGCCAATTATGGAATGTGTTTGCGATTTGCTGAATATCTTCATCTTTAAAATCTCGCATTACACGGTCTTTCATATAACCCAGGTTACGGGCATCGATAAACAGCACCTGGCCGTGGCGGTCACGCTTGCCGTTCTTAGCACTTTTATCCTTGGTTAAAAACCATATACATGCGGGAATTTGGGTGTTGGTAAATAGTTGTCCCGGTAGCGCCACCATACATTCCACCAGGTCTTGCTCAACGAGAGTCTTGCGAATCTCCCCTTCATTGTTGGTGTTACTGCTCATGGAACCGTTGGCCAATAAAAGCGCCATGCTGCCTGTGGGAGCCAGGTGGTACAGCATATGCAACATCCATGCAAAGTTGGCGTTACCTGTAGGCGGGGTAAGAATGTGTTTTTGGCCGTTTGTATTAATGGTCCAGCGTGCATCGTCGGCCAGCTTTTCATGCCACCAATCCTTCATATTAAAGGGCGGGTTGGTCATTACAAAGTCGGCACGCAAGTCGGGATGTTGATCGTCTAAAAAGGAGTCAGCGTTCTTTTTGCCGAAATTAAAATCAATGCCACGGATGACCATGTTCATGGCAGCGAGCTTCCAGGTGGTGGGGTTTGATTCCTGCCCATACACCGAGATTTGTTTTTTCTGTTCGGAAGCATTGTAATGTTTTACATTGGCATGGTTTTCAATGAATTTGTCACTGGAAACAAAAAAACCACCGCTGCCCATGGCTGGGTCGTACACACGGCCTTTATAGGGTTCCAGCATTTCCACGATCAGGGTAACGATGGATTTAGGTGTGTAATACTGGCCTCCCTGTTTACCTTCTGCAAGAGCAAATTGACCCAAAAAGTATTCGTAAACATGGCCGAGAATATCTTTGGACTTAAGGTTAAGCTTTTCGCCGTTATACTCGGGGTTATTAAAACTGGTAAGGCTAAATTCATTGATCAGGCCAATAAGCTTGTCCGCATCCAGCTGGTATTGGCTGATGCGGTTGAGAATGCCTTTGAGTTTTGGGTTGGCTTTTTCGATATCGTCGAATGCATTATCAATAAGCCATGACACGGATCTCAGTTTAACGCCTTCATCCTGTTCATCTTGCCAGACAACGCTGCCAGTAGGGAGAGTTATTACATCTCGCAAATTGTTCCAGCGGGCAGTTTTGGGTACCCAGAAGACATTTTTTTCGGTGTAGTAGTCACCAATTTCCAGCTCGTCTGCTATGGCTTGCTGGTAAGCTTCATCGCTGTCATAATCTTCGCGGGGTAGATAATAGATATTGTCGTCATCGTCCTTTTGAAATAGCTCAGTAAGTTCTTGCTGACGCTCTTCGAAGGCATCGGACACGTATTTAAGGAAAATAAGCCCTAACACCACATGTTTGTAATTGGCGGCATCCAGGTTAGAGCGCAGTTTATCGGCGGCCCTCCAGAGCTGGTGATCTAGATCATTTAAAAATTCCTGTTCAATATCAGTCATTATTAATGCCTTCCGTTATTGAATTGTGAATCAATTTGAGTAAACAGTGCAGTAATTAGTTTATCAACATTTATAAGTAGAGATATTAGCCATAAATGGCACTTCGGCCCTTAAAGTTCGTGTTTTTCAGCGCTTTAAACTTGCTGAATTCCACTCCAAATTTTGTATCTTGACCGTTGTATGACCTGACTTAAAAATCGTATAATTTAATAAACCTTGCAATTCAAAATATGGATTTTGATATAAAACATTTGCTAAAATTTATCTAACTCTGCTCAATCAGCAGCGTCCAAATTTTATATACTATCTTTTATTTTTTATAGAAAGTAGTGTAATTACAAGTTTATTCGTTTTACCTAAACTTAAATACCTTAAGTGTAATCTCCTCAAGGATTGGCGTGATTTCTAAAAAACTAATTGACCTTGGTGTGCTGGCGCTCAGGCAGCGTAACTCCCGAGGAACCTTTAAACCCCATGTCTCACTCCGTTTCAGAGGCAATGAGGGAGATTTACGTACCTTTTCCATTGATACTACCCGGACTCCGGGAAAACAGCCCCAACCTGATGCCTATCTTATTACTCATGCTCATTCCGACCATCACGGAAAATCGGCTATGCTCTCCCCCAGGGCAGTTTGTACGGAAAAAACTGCAACTGCTCTTGAAATCAGGCATGATAAAAAATATGTGGGAAACATGTGCAGGCTCGGAGATGAAATTGACATTGAGGGAGTCACGGTAAAGACCTATCCTACTGAGCACACTGTCGGAGCGGCTTCTTTTTACTGGGAAAATGATGTCGGGACAAGAATCCTGGTCACAGGGGATGTCAAGGATGCAAGCAAGCTTCCTCCCTGCGATGTTCTTATTACTGAAGCTAATTACGGGGACCCTGAAGACCCCTCCTGTCATTTTGCGGATGATCTTGAAAGCATGAAATGCGCCCTTTTTGAGAGCGGTCCTGTTGCATTCGGGGCATATGAGTTCGGAAAAGCCCAGCGTGCGGTTGAATTAATGAGAGGCTTCGGGTACGACGGCGCAATCCGTATGGAGGCACGGACAAGGGCACTTACGCGGAGCATGCTTGAAGATGCAGGAGAACTTGCAGGGCTTGATTCCGGGAATGAGGATGATGTTTTTGTGGTGGCTCCCTGGGACCTTAACAAGCTTCCGTGGAATGTGAAAAAGTACGTTCTGAGCTGCCGTGCAGATTATCCCTATCCAATTATTAAGATAAGTGACCACCTTGATGCGTGCGGGCTCGAGGATATGGTCCGAAAACTCAACCCTGAAGTCACTCTTGTCTACCACCCTGGAGGGCACAGACCCTCAAAATTTTCAAAACATTTAAATTCAATAGGAATCGATTCGATATCTATAGATCAGATAGGCAATGTTTTAAGCAATGAATTTATTTAAACCCTTTAAATCAGTCCTAATAATTTAATTCTAAAAATTTAAATATGATGATTTAAATCTGGTACTTTAATTTAATAACTCCGGTCTGATATGTTTCAATTCAAACTTCAGATTCCAGTTTGATAATCTTGTCTAATAATCTTGTCTAATAATCTTGTCTAATAAGTTAAGTTCCAGCCTTATATTTTAAATATACAAGGTCAAATTTAACTCTAATTTAACTAAATTCTAATTTAACCAGTATTACCAAATCAAATATGATCATTGAAATCTATAATCCCATTTTTAATCATCTTAAGCTTTTAATTATATATTCCCCAGGAAAGATAATCATCGTTCAGGAGAGAATGCAGGTTGAGTAAACAAACCCCTAAGTCAAAATCCAGAAAGGAACCCGCAAAAGTTACAGAGGCTTCTGTAGAAAGTGCTGCAGCAAATGTTGAGGCTCCCGAAAAAAAGAGCTTTATCAAGCAAAAGACCCCTGAAGAAAAGCAGAAAGCTCACAGAGAAGGCATTATAAAAACAATTGTTGCTTCAATACTTGGGATAATCGCCGGAGTTGTAATGTTCAGCCAGTATGGGGCAGGCGAAGACAGGATCTGGTACGTCATACTAATGATCGTTATTGGAATCACATATTATCTCCAGAAGCTTATTTATCCCGCGCTTAAGATAAGTACCAAGGAATTCAAAGCCAAAGACTGGCTTTTTGTCGAGTTCATAATTGTGGACTTTTTCCTTGTGACCTGGACACTGCTCTTGAATTAAAAAGTTCTTTTCCTGGGCTTCAAAAAAGGCTTTTCCCAAAAAAGAAGGCCTTTTACCCGGGCTCTTTTGCTATCGTTTTTTATCTTCGTTTTAGTTTATCTTCATTTCAGTTTATCTTCATTTCAATTATACTCTTTACCAATGATATCATTTCACGCATACAACCTTCATGCCTGCGGCATTCCAACGGTTCATATACCAGAGCGGGTATTTCATAACCGATAACTGCTGTATGTGCTTGATTGCTTTATATGCGTTATAATTTATATGCATTATAACTTCGATCATAATTATCGTTACTGATTTGTGTGATTATTGAGTTATTGAAACA
This sequence comes from Methanosarcina sp. DH2, assembly GCF_020804225.1. Taxonomy (GTDB): domain Archaea; phylum Halobacteriota; class Methanosarcinia; order Methanosarcinales; family Methanosarcinaceae; genus Methanosarcina. Next base: position 28,939 of record NZ_WJBI01000016.1, on the reverse strand, counting down.
ATTAGACGAAAGCGAGTGTAGAATATTTGATGCTTGTCTGCTTTAATGTCGAAGGCATCTCAGTATCGTGCTTGAATAACAAAATAACTCCAAAAACTGAAATCAGGTAACCATATCACATTACTGAACTCATACAACCAGGTTTACATGAATAAATCCACAAACTGAATTTACATGAATAGCCCATATTACTAAATTCGTTTACAATTTAACCAATCAAAAAAACGTAATTTTCGGGGACTAATATGAGAATAGCTATACTTAACAAAGATAGGTGCCAGCCCAGAAGGTGCAGCAAGGAGTGCGAAAAATACTGTCCCAGAGTCAGGACAGGAGACGAGACCATTGTTTTTGAGGCCGACGGAAAGCCGGTCATCTCCGAAGAACTCTGTGTGGGCTGCGGGATCTGCATTAATAAGTGTCCTTTTGATGCTATCATGATCATAGGGCTTCCTGAAGCCCTGCAGGAACCCACTCACAGGTACGGGCCAAACGGTTTTGCACTTTTCGGGCTCCCTGTGCCGAGAACAGGTAAGGTAACCGGTATCCTGGGACCGAACGGGATAGGGAAGAGTACTTCAGTCCAGATCCTTTCAGGAGCCCTTGTCCCTAATTTCGGGCAGGGAAAAGGAGACTGGGATACGGTACTCGAACATTATTCAGGCACGGCACTTCACGACTATTTCAAAGCCGTTATTGACGGAAAGGTAAAGGTTTCCCAGAAGCCGCAGTACGTTGACCTTATCCCCAAAGCTTTCAAAGGCAAGACCTCGGAACTGCTTGAGAAAACCGATGAAAGAGGAGTTCTTGATGAGCTTGTCGATTACCTTGACCTGAAAGGTGTGGTAGACAGGAAAATCACGGAATTGAGTGGTGGGGAACTGCAAAGAGTTGCAATTGCTGCCTGTGCGGCAAGGGATGCCCAGTTTTATTTCTTTGACGAAATAAGCCCTTACCTCGATATCTACCAGAGGATTAACGTAGCCCGCCTTGTTCAGGAAATTTCAAAAGACAGGGCAGTGCTTGTGGTCGAGCATGATCTGGCAGTCCTTGATATGCTCACGGATGTAATTCACATAGCCTACGGTGAACCTGCAGGTTTTGGTGTGGTAACTCTTCCGAAAAGTGTGCGTGTCGGTATCAACCAGTACCTGAAAGGTTACCTCCCTGAAGAAAATATAAGGATCAGGCCTGAAGCCATCAGGTTCGAAGTCCATCCCCCAAAGGAGGACACACAGTTTAAGTCCATGATTCCCTTCAATGGCTTTTCAAAGAAGTTCGGGGACGGTTTCTCCCTCAAGGCAACAGGCGGAAACCTGCGTGAAGGCGAGGTGCTCGGGATAGTAGGTCCTAACGGGATAGGAAAATCGACTTTCGTAAAAGTCCTGGCAGGAGAAATAAAGCCAGACGAAGGGAACCCTGGGATCGAGGTCAAAATCTCCTATAAGCCCCAGTACATCAAAGCAGACACCCCTGTGAGTGTACAGGACTTTTTAAGGGGAATCACAAAGCGGTTCGGGACCAGTTACTATGAGGTTGAGATCTCAAACCCTCTCCAGCTTGAGAAGATCTATGACAGCCTGATCACTGACCTTAGTGGCGGAGAACTGCAGAGAGTGGCAATTGCTGCCTGCCTTTCCCAGGAAGCAGATCTCTATATCCTGGACGAGCCAAGTGCCCACCTCGATGTGGAGCAGCGTTCCATGGTCACCAGAGTCATAAACCGTTTTGCCGAAAACAACCAGAAAACGGCCATGGTTGTTGACCACGATATCTACATGATAGATCTGCTCAGCCAGAGACTCATGGTTTTTGAAGGCAAGCCCTCAATCTACGGTGAAGCACATGGCCCGTTCAGCATGGAAAGCGGCATGAACAGGTTCCTGAAAAATCTCGGCATCACCTTCCGCAGGGATGAAGAGACCAGGCGTCCCCGCGTAAACAACCTCGACTCAAGGCTTGATAGGGAACAGAAGGATAGCGGAAACTATTACTATTCTGCTAAGGACTAATTTCCAAAAGACTGATTAAGCAAATGACTGATTGAGCAAATGACTGATTAAGCAAATGACTGATTAAGCAAATGACTGATTAAGCAAATGACTGATTAAGCAAATGACTGATTAAGCAAATGACTGATTAAGCAAATGACTAACCCTGCAAAAGCCTGAGTTTTTCTAAATTTTCCATCGAAATTATGAAAAACTCAGGGGTTCCTTAAAAGAGAGCCTCAACTTTTTTGCAGGATTAGTTTTTAGCAGTTGTATCGCGATTTCAAAATAGTTTTTTATCTTATGTGTGAGTTTCTGGTTTTCAATGAAGATAGAAAGTCTCGACCTGCCCGATGAAATAAAGCGTTTTTATGAAAACTCCGGGATTCTTGAACTTTATCCCCCCCAGGCAGAGGCCGTTGAAAAGGGCCTGCTTGAAGGAAAAAATCTTCTTGCTGCAATCCCTACGGCTTCGGGAAAGACTCTGCTTGCAGAGCTTGCGATGTTAAAGTCCGTGCTTGCAGGAGGAAAGGCACTCTATATAGTGCCTCTGAGAGCTCTGGCTTCCGAAAAGTTCAGGCGGTTTCAGGAGTTCTCCGAACTGGGCTTAAGGGTCGGGATCTCAACAGGGGACTACGACCGGCGGGACGAAGGGCTCGGGATAAATGATATCATTGTAGCTACGTCGGAAAAAACGGATTCCCTGCTCAGGAACGAGACTACCTGGATGCAGGAGATCTCTGTTGTTGTGGCAGACGAAGTCCATCTTATAGATTCTGCGGACAGGGGACCAACCCTTGAGATTACCCTTGCAAAGCTCAGGAAAATGAACCCTTCCTGTCAGATCCTCGCACTTTCGGCAACAGTAGGGAATGCCGATGAGCTTGCTGCCTGGCTTGATGCCGAACTTGTGGTAAGCGAATGGAGGCCCACAGAACTTATGGAAGGGGTGCTTTTTAACGGGACTTTTTTCTGCAGGGACAGGGAAAAGCCTGTTGAGCAGCCCACAAAAGACGAAGCTATAAACCTTGTGCTTGATACCATAAAGGAAGGCGGTCAGTGCCTTGTTTTTGAAAGCAGCAGGAAAAACTGTATGGGTTTTGCAAAGAAAGCTGCTTCTGCAGTAAAAAAGACTCTTTCCGCAGAAGACAGGGAAGCTCTTGCAGGCATTGCAGACGAGATCCTGGAAGACAGTGAAACCGATACCTCATCAGTTCTTGCAACCTGCGTCCGTTCAGGGACTGCATTTCACCACGCAGGCCTTACCTCGCCTTTAAGGGAACTTGTAGAATCCGGCTTTCGAGAGGGGCATATAAAGCTTATCTCAAGTACCCCAACTCTTGCAGCAGGGCTGAACCTGCCTGCCAGGCGTGTGGTTATAAGGAGTTATAGGCGATATTCTTCTGAAGCAGGCATGCAGCCAATTCCGGTACTCGAATATAAGCAGATGGCAGGAAGAGCCGGAAGGCCGAGGCTTGACCCCTACGGGGAAGCTGTACTGCTTGCAAAGTCCTATGAGGAATTGGTTTTCCTATTTGAGAAATATATTGAAGCCGGAGCTGAAGATATCTGGTCCAAGCTCGGGACAGAAAATGCCCTCAGGACGCACGTGCTTTCAACGATCTCGAACGGATTTGCCCGGACAAAGGAAGAGCTTATGGATTTTCTGGAGGCTACTTTTTTCGCGTTCCAGTACTCAAATTTCGGGATCTCCACAGTCGTTGACGAATGCCTTAATTTCTTGAGGCAAGAAGGAATGCTTGAAAAGGATCATGATGTCCTTATTTCTACGGTTTTCGGAAAACTTGTCTCACGGCTTTACATTGACCCTCTCTCCGCAGCCCTTATTGCAAAGGGCTTAAGAGAAGCCGGAACCCTAACCGAACTTACCCTGCTGCACCTGGTCTGCAGCACTCCTGATATGCGCCTTATGTATATGCGGAGCCAGGACTACCAGGAAGTCAATGATTACGTAATGGCGCACGCAGGAGAGTTCTCAAAGGTCCCAAGCCCCTTCAATATTGTCGAATACGAGTGGTTCCTGAGCGAGGTAAAAACCTCTCTCCTGCTTATGGACTGGATCCATGAGAAGCCTGAAAATGAGCTCTGCTTAAAATTCGGTACAGGGGAAGGGGATATCCATGCAACTGCAGACATTGCCGAGTGGATCATGCACGTGACCACCCAGCTTGCCAGACTCCTTGACCTGAAAGGGGCAAAAGAAGCTGCAGAACTTGAAAAGCGGATCCACTACGGGGCAGGTCCTGAACTGATGGATTTACTCGATATCAGGAGCATCGGGCGTGTAAGGGCAAGGAAACTTTATGAGGCAGGCTTTAAATCCACAGCAGAACTTGCAGGGGCTTCCCTTGAACAGATAGCTGCTCTTGTAGGACCCAAAATTGCTGAAAGGATCTTCAAGCAGATCGGAAAAAGAGTGGGAGTGCCTGAAGCCTTTGATACTGAGCCCCTTGAAAAAAGTTCTCTGGAAGGGCAGAGGACAATCAGTGATTATTGATCTCCCTCATGACTATTGATCTTCCTCTTAAGACTATTGATCTCTCCCTTAAGATTATTGATCTTTTAATCTTTCCTTTTTTATTTTCAATTCTTCGCGGTTCTGAATTATTTGTTTTATCTGTCCTGGAATACAGAAAGACATCTTTTGGTTTTCTCTCCCTGCACCGCACAGGGCAAAGGCCGGCATATAAGACAAGAAAAAAAGAGCCGTAAATCAGTACCGCAATTACGAAGGATAACATATTAAAAAAAGTGCTCTGGCTTGAGGTAATATTTACCTTTTGCTCCGAAACCGGTTTTCAATTCATAGCTAAATATAAGAGCCTACGTCAGCCTGTCTGGAGGCCCTTCTAAAAAAGAAGGAAGAAGTAGAGAGAAGCAGAAAGAACTTGAAGGATAAAAGTTAAAAGAAGAAAAAGTAGAACGAAAAGCTTGGAAGAGCCATAATGAGCAATAAAAGCAAAAGTGAGTTACTATCCACCTATTTTCTTTTTCTCTTTTTTATCGTGGGAAAGGCTGCTCTCCTTCGTCGAGCGTGACAAAAACGACACGGAATAGCTAATAAGGTTGTACGGGTCAGATAAATTTATGGTCATTTCTTATTTTTCTGTTCTTTTATGCCTGGAGCCTGAGGTAAAATATTAAATGAGATCAGGGATTTAATGAGAGCAGATTATATCGGATTATATCGGATTATATCAAATTATATCAAATTATATCAAATTCTATTAATTTATACCAGGCTTATTCCAAACTTACCGGGATTAGTTTATATCAGGTTTTACCAGGTAATTTCAGAGATGGTCACAATGTTATTCAAAAAGTTGTCTGATGTTTCGGAAGCTGAAATGCAGAAATTAATTTCCCGGGGGTCCGGGCTTGCAGATGTTGGAGAAACCGTTTCCTCCGTACTTTCTGATGTGCGCATGAATGGAGATGCAGCACTCAGAGAGTACACAAAGAAGTTTGATAAAGTTGAGCTTGCCGATTTTGAGGTAAGTGAGGAAGAGTTTAAAGAAGCCATTTCAGGGGTCGGTCCTGAACTCCTGAGGCACCTTAAAATTGCAGCTGCAAATATCATGGCTTTTCATAAAGCCCAGATGCCTGAAACCACCTGGTTTATGGAACTTCAGCCCGGAGTTGTCCTGGGTCAGAAGGCAACACCGCTCGAAAGTGTAGGTGCCTACTCTCCAGGAGGCAGGGCTTCCTATCCTTCAACAGTGCTGATGACGGTAATCCCTGCAAGGGTTGCAGGAGTCGAGCAGGTTATCGTATGCACTCCTCCGAGAGCTGACGGCTCCGTACACCCTCTTACGCTTGCTGCTGCGAAAGTTGCAGGGGCAGGGAAGGTTTTCAAACTTGGAGGTGTTCAGGCAATAGGAGCAATGGCGTACGGAACCGAAACTGTCCCGAAGGTGGACAAAATTGTAGGTCCTGGAAACGTTTTTGTGACATCTGCCAAAATGCAGGTAAGGGATGTTGCCGAGATTGATTTCCCCGCAGGTCCGAGTGAAGTTCTTATTTTAGCAGACGATTCTGCAGATGCTGTAATGGCTGCCTCAGATATCATAGCCCAGGCAGAACACGATCCGAGTGCAGTTTCGGTGCTTGTGACAACTTCAGAGACTTTTGCAGAGGCTGTTAAACGGGAGGTACTTGTTCAGGCTGAAAGTACTGCAAGAAGTGAGATTGTGAAAGCTTCTCTTGAAAATGCAGCAGTCCTGACTGCAGACTCTCTTGAGCAGGGTATTGACTTCAGCAATAAATTCGCTCCTGAGCACCTGGAAATTATGATTGAAGACTCCGATTTCGTGCTTGACAGAATTAAAAATGCCGGATCTATTTTTATAGGGAACTATGCTCCTGTTCCGGTTGGAGACTACGCCTCCGGTACCAATCATGTGCTTCCCACTGCGGGATATGCCAGGATTTATTCAGGTCTGAATATTAATCACTTCCTGAAGTATTCGAGTATCCAGAAAATCAGCAAGAGTGGGCTTGAAAGTCTGAAAGAAACTGTAATCTCATTAGCTGAGGAAGAAGGTCTGCAGGCACATGCTGACGCTATTAGAACTCGTTTCGGGTACAGACCCTCTAAATAATATTTCTGCTAATCGATATGTATATAAAATGTAAGTGCATAAACAAAATTTGATTTTTAAATAAATAAAAATTTGATTCTAATAAGGAGTGGGGATTAATATGAAAATCAGAGTAGTTAGTTCACGGGAGGAGATTCCTACCCTGAACCCGAATGAGAAGGTTATCCACCTTGCTTTCAGGCCGTCTAACAGGGATGTATTCATGCTTGCTGAAACATGTCCTAAAATAGAAGCTATACAGCTTCCTAAATCTTACAGAAGGACTGTTTCAAAGTCAATAGAGATGTTCCTGGAAATGCAGAAGATAAATCTCCTTGAAGGGGATGTATGGGGTCACCGGAAGGACATAAACGAATACTACAATGTCTCTCAGAATGTCCTGGAGAAAATTCAGGAATTAAAAGCTGACCGGTTCTCCAATGAGGTGATTGCAGAAAAGCTTTCAAGAGAAAGTAAATTGAATTCTGACATGATTCTTTACATACTCAGTAAAAGAAGTATGGAATTGTCCTGAAGCATGGACTTACCTGCCCTTTCAACCACAACTTTTCGGGGCAAATCGGTTTTTGTTCTGTACCCGTGAAAGATGTCTTACTGAAGAGGGCAGTCAACTTTTTAAGACCTGGTCTTAAAAAGTTTTTCATATATTTTAAACCTTAATTTCTGGATGGGTTTACGGTCTGGGAATTCCATCCTTGATAAATTTTTCTCTAATTTCTACGCTTTTTCCAATAATTTACCTCTGAATATTCTAACGATCGATCTCTAAAGAAACTCTTGAATTTACACATAACTTATTTTTTATATTTATGAAAACAATATGAAAAATGATTTTAAGTCTGACGGTGTGAAATTTGTTTATTCCTCTATGGACTTTTAATTTTACTTTTCTATATATCTTTTTTTCAAATCTCTTTGACTCAACTGAACAAAACTCCCGGAGAAACATAGAAAAATATTTAAATATTGCAGTATAATGAACTTTATTAACTTGAACTTAACTAGGGTCTGGGGAATGGTATGAAAATAAGAGTTGTCAGTTCCAGAGATGAAATTCTCTCTTTAAACCCGAATGAAAAGGTAATTCACCTTGCATTCAGGCCTTCGAATAAAGATATTTTTCTGCTTGTTGAAACCTGTCCTAAGCTCGAAATAGTCCAGCTTCCTAAATCATATCAAAGGACTATTTCAAAGTCTATGGAGATGTTTTTAGAGATGCAAAAAATCCAGCTGATTGAAGGAGATGTATGGGGCCATAGAAAAGATATAAACGAGTATTATACCGTCCCTCCCTCAGTAATGACTAAAATAAAGAATATGAAAACAGAGGGAATTCCAGGCGAAAAAATTGCAGAAAAAATGGCGAAAGAAAGCAAGCTCAACCCGACGATGATCCTTTACATCCTGAACAGGAAGCAGTTTGAATAATGGAGAAGAAATTCGGAAAAGGAATCCGGAAAATAAATCCGGAAAATAAATCCGGAAAATAAATCCGGAAAAGAATGCAGAAAAAATACGGAAAAAGTAAGGAAAAAATTACTTATATATAAAGGGTGCCTGAAAAGCACCCTTATCCTATTCTATTCTCTCTTTAATTTATATTTTTTAGCCTTTGAACGTAGCCTTTATGCTTAGCCTGTAAAACCTGGTCTGCATGCTTGACCTGTCGGCCTATACTTATTTTGTACGTTTCTTAGACTGGATTTCTTATTGTCATTGTGGGTCAGACAAGTTCTCCGCTGAAATATTTGTCATAAGAGGCCATGTCAAAGTGCCCGTGCCCGCTCAGGTTGAAGAGAATAGTCTTTTCTTCCCCTGTATGTTTGGCTGCAATGGCTTCGTCGATTGCATAGCGAATAGCGTGGGCAGATTCTGGTGCAGGCACTATTCCTTCTGTCCTGGCAAACTGTACGGCTGCATCAAAAACATTGTACTGGTCATATGAAACAGCTTCTATAAGCCCTTCTGCACATAGCTTGCTTATAATCGGAGAGTCGCCGTGGTAGCGTAGCCCTCCTGCATGGATGGCAGGTGGTGTGTGCTTGTGCCCGAGGGTGTACATTTTAAGGAGCGGGGTCATCTCGGCAGTATCTCCGAAGTCATACCTGTACTCTCCTTTTGTCAGGGAAGGGCAGGACGAGGGTTCGACTGCTACCACTCTTGCGTTGTGTTTTCCCTCAAGCCTGTCTTTTATAAACTCAAGCCCAATTCCCCCGAGGTTGCTCCCACCGCCGCAGCACCCGATAACCACATCAGGATATTCTTCTACCTGCTCAAGCTGCTTTTTGCACTCAGTCCCTATTACGGTCTGGTGGAGCACAACGTGGTTAAGCACACTTCCAAGGGCATACTTTGTGCTCTCATGGGCTACGGCATCCTCTACAGCCTCACTGATTGCGATCCCGAGGCTTCCGGGAGTATCAGGCTGCTCTTGAAGGATCTTTCTTCCGAATTCCGTATCCGGGCTTGGAGAAGGCACGACATTTCCTCCCCAGAGGGTCATAAGGGATTTTCTGTAAGGTTTCTGGTAGTAACTGGAACGGACCATATAGACTTTGCACTCAAGGTCGAAGTAGTTACAGGCAAGAGAAAGTGCACTTCCCCACTGCCCCGCTCCTGTCTCGGTTGTGAGCCTCTCTGTGCCCTCTTTCATATTATAATAAGCCTGGGCAATAGAGGTATTTGTTTTATGGCTGCCTGCAGGACTAACCCCTTCGTACTTATAATAGATCTTTGCAGGAGTCTTGAGGACTTTTTCCAGCTGATGAGCTCTGAATAGAGGGCTTGGCCTCCAGAGCCTATAAACATCAAGCACTTCCTCGGGAATATCGATATACCGATCACTGCTCATTTCCTGTCTGATCAGTGCCTTTGGGAAAATGGGCTCAAGAGCTTCCGGGCTTATAGGCTGCCAGGTTCTGGGGTCCAGAGGCGGGTCAATTGGAGTGGGAAGGTCGGAAAGGACATTGTACCATCTCTTCGGCATCTCATTTTCGTCAAGGATAATCTTTGTCTGCTCCATGAAAATCTCCTTCAGGTCATTTCTGTACAAAATCGAACTTTGATGTATTTAAGTGTTATCTGTTTTGCATGTCTGGCTTACAAGCCCCACCATTATACTTTACGGAAATTAGGACAGTTGTTAAAGCCGAGAATTATAGGAATGAAAACAGAAAGGGGAATAATATAGAAATAAGTGAATGAAAACAGAAAAGAGGGAATAAAAAAGAAAGAATGAAAAAAGAAAGAATGAAAAAAGGGTCGTGTCCCCAAGTTATTGAACTGGAACTCTAAACGTTAGTAATTCCTTTAAAGTCCATATGTGATCGGTTATTCCTTCTACCATTGCTGGGGTTCTTTGGAACCATTTTCTATTTCCAGAGTTTATTTCTAATCTTAGGGACTTATGAGGTTTTATAAAGTTATACCATGCCTGGAATAAATCAAAAGCTTTCTGATGCATCTTCATTGTTTTACTGAAATTCATCCCTTTTCTTATAAATCTTGCAAGAGATGTCCTGATCGTAAGATTTATCCTTTCTGCATATGAAGTGCCAATATAACTCTCCGAATTAGTTCCAAGCATTTTGAATATTTCTTTAGGATCTCCAAAAATGATACATTGAATTGTTTCAACTACGTAGCTTTTTACCTTTTTCTTTAGTACCTTGACATATTTTAAGTCGTCAAGCGGAACCAATCTCGGTAGTGGTCTTCTCCCAATACCTTTGTATTGTGGTAACTCGATTTTACCATAAACGTTTATAAGCCCTTCCTCAAAGGCATCCCAATCATCCGAGGTAAATACAGGAATAGGAGAAGATGCGGAACGCATCTTCTCAACTCCGTTAAATAACTCTATAGCATCCTCTGTACTACGTTTTCCTTCATGATGGAAAAGGAGCAATCTTGAGTTACTTTTGATTGCTGTAAGTGAGTATACGTCACCATACTCTTCAGAATCCTCTTCGGTCACATTTTTTTGCTTTTTTTTATATATGACCAGATCTCATCAACTTCTACTCTCTTAAGATTAAGATTTCTGAGGAAATAAGTTGTAACTTCTTCTGAATGAGTTCCTGCAATCTTGAGCCATCTACAAATTGTATCTTTATCATGCCCAGTAGCTCTTGCAACTCCACGAATACCTCCTTTTTCAGGAAGCATACCTAATGTCCTAAGAACTTCTTCCTCAGGAGTATCAAGTCCAAAAAATATTGTACCTTTTGTTTCACTAAAGCAACGATTACAGGTTTTACATTTAAGAAGAACACGATTATTTTTACCGTATCTCTCTTTAAAGGCTATATTCCCCTGATTTTTAATCCCATAATCAGGGCAATCTTTGTTCCAGCAAAAAAATTGTGAAAAATCGATTTCAGAAGTGATTTCAATACCCCCAAATAATAATAGATTCAAAATTATATAAAATTAAGTCAATGATTTGGGGACACGACCCAAAATTTTAATCCATCACAAACAGAGGTGGAGAATTAAGAGAAATTATACAGATTATAAAAAATAAAAGGGGTAGGCGGGCACGGTTCACGGCATCCTGAAATATGTTAACAGTTACAGAAAAGAAAAGGGATTATATGGAATTAGTCTTATATTCAGAATTACAGCTAGAAAATACTAAAAAAAAAATACGAAGAAGTATTGAAATATTTTATAATTGTAGATGAGTAAGATTTATTATAGTTGATGAAATAAATTTCAGAGAAGTTCAGAAGACTATGAAATAATTTCAGGGAACTCCAGAGAACTAATACAATAAATTTCAGGACACTGTTGAAATAAGGATTATAGAGTTCTCTGGAAAAAAATGATTTTGTTTTAAGAGTTATACATTAGATACATCCCTTAGTAATTGCTTAAATTGCCTGACAGCTTTAACTTGACAATTTTAATGTTTACCCGATATTATTACAGATATCATCTTGGTATCATCTAATATTTCTATGCCAGATTGTATGTTACTTTTCCTGTTATAAGCTGAAATTAACTTTTCACGTTGTTTCCATGTAATTTTCCGGGTTATTTGCTCAGGTTGTTCTAAAAAAGGTCGAATGCTGAACTGTTCATAGTCTTTTAAGTGCATATCCAGCCTTTTTAATCTGTCCTTTTCTCTTAAAGAAATCCGGTATAAAACGGGTTCATTCCGGGTTGTTATTTAAGGGAAGCAAACATCAAAGCACATTTATTCTAGATAGACCTGCGGGATGAGTTTATATAGAAGTACAAACATGTAAAATGCGATTTTAATTACAGAGACATTCCAAATTCACACTAATGGAGGATTTAAATCATGGCAGGACAGCCAATATTCATTTTGAAAGAAGGAAGTAAGAGAACCAGAGGCAGAGATGCCCAGAGTAACAACATCATGGCTGCAAAGGCAGTAGCCGAAGCAGTCAGAACCACCCTTGGTCCCAAAGGTATGGACAAGATGCTCGTGGACTCAATGGGGGATGTGGTTATCACAAACGACGGGGCAACCATTCTCAAAGAGATGGACATCGAGCACCCTGCAGCAAAGATGGTTGTAGAAGTCGCCAAGACCCAGGACGATGAAGTAGGCGACGGAACCACCAGTGCAGCCGTGGTCGCAGGCGAGCTCTTAAAGAAAGCTGAGGATTTAATAGAACAGGAGATTCACCCGACAATCATTGCATCCGGGTACAGGCTGGCAGCCGAGAAAGCTGTTGAAGTCCTTAACTCCCTGGCAATGTATGTGGATATGTCTAACCGTGACCTTCTGGTCAGCATCGCCGAAACCGCCATGACCGGAAAAGGTGCAGAGGCCTCCAAGAGACTCCTCTCCGAAATTGCCGTGGACGCTGTCACAAGCGTTGTCGACACAAACGGTAAAAAGACAGTTGACAGGGAAAACATCAGCGTTATCAAGAAAGTAGGCGGCAGAGTTGAAGATTCAGAGCTTATTCAGGGCATGATTATTGACAAGGAAAGAATTCACTCCAATATGCCTGAGAAAGTCAAAGACGCAAAGCTCCTCCTCCTTAACAGTGCAATCGAACTCAAAGATACTGAAGTAGACGCTGAAATCTCAATCACCTCTCCTGACCAGCTCCAGTCCTTCCTAGACCAGGAAGAACAGATGCTCAAGAAGATTGTTCAGAAGGTAATCGGCAGCGGTGCAAACGTCGTCTTCTGCCAGAAGGGCATTGAAGACCTTGCCCAGCACTACCTCGCAAAGGCAGGCATCTTTGCCATCCGCAGAGTCAAGAAGAGCGACATGGAAAAACTCGCGAGAGCAACAGGCGGCAAACTTATCACCAACCTGGACGAAGTCACCTCCGAAGACCTCGGATATGCAGGGCTCGTGGAAGAGAAGAAGGTTGGCGGCGACAACATGACCTTTGTCACAGGTTGCAACAACCCGAAAGCTGTTACTATCCTCCTGCGCGGCGGCACAGAACATGTGGTTGACAGCATCGACAGTGCCCTTGAAGATGCTCTCCGTGTTGTAGGCGTTGCAATCGAAGACGAAAAACTCGTTGCAGGCGGCGGCTCCCCTGAAGTTGAGGTTGCTCTCAGACTCCAGGAATACGCAGCAACACTCGAAGGCAGGGAACAGCTTGCAGTTAAGGCCTATGCCGAAGCTCTCGAAGTTATCCCCAGGACCCTTGCAGAAAATGCAGGACTTGACCCTATCGACATGCTCATGGAGCTGCGCTCCCAGCACGAGAAAGGCATGAAGACCGCAGGACTCAATGTTTACGAAGGTAAGGTCGTTGACATGTGGAAGGAGTTTGTAGTTGAGCCTCTCAGAGTCAAGACCCAGGTAATCAATGCAGCCACAGAATCTGCAGTCATGATCCTCAGGATCGATGACATCATCGCTTCTACCCGTGCAGCCCCTGGCCCTGAAGAAATGGGCGGAATGCCACCAGGAATGGGCGGAATGGGCGGAATGCCACCAGGAATGATGTAAGTTCCTGAAAAATAGATAGACCGAACATTGATTGAATCCAGAGAAAGGGGCAGTTTTTTACTGCTCCTTTTTTAAAGTTCAGTCAGAAAATATTTAAGCCTGAAAGCCTGTTTTCCGGCCTCTCACCGGAAAAGCCATGTGAATCTCCGTTCTCTTTTTTCTTTCAGGCTTTTTCAGGTTTTTTTGAGCAATCAGGCTATTTTTGCAACAAAATCTTATAAACGAATTTATAAACGAATTTATAAATGAGTTTATAAAAGAATTTATAAAAGAATGTATTCGAATTAAATCATTATTCAGCCTTTTTTAAGGCAGTTAAGGATATCAGCAGCTTCATACTTTGTTTTTATTATTCGTGTCCTGCCTCGCTTGCCTTTGCCTGTAAAGTCCGCATCTACATAGTTTAAAGCCTGAAGCCTGTTGACCATGCCATAGAAACGGGTGTATCCGAGCTGTGTCAGCTCGTGGAAGGATTTGTAGAGTTCTCCAGCCTTAACATCATCTGTCTTTGCTATCAGTTCGAGCAGCTGTTTTTCAGAGTCTGAGAGGAGACTTATGCCCCTGCACAGATGGAGAAGCTTGGAAGCCTCGTAGGCTTTTTCCACATCTTCTGATAGGACCATACGGCTTCCCCTGCGCTCGGCATTGAAACCTGAACGTCTGAGCAGGTCGATCCCAACCCTCAAATCTCCTGTTTTTTCCACATACGATCCAATAAGTTCCAGCACTTCGTCAGAAATTACTTTCGGGTAAAAGCCGTATCTAACCCTATCCTTAAGAATGTCCAGAATCTCTGCCTCCCCATATCTCGGAAAGGATATTTCTTCAGGCAGGAAAACAGAGTTAACTCTTGAGTCCAGGCAATAAAGGTCAGATGCATCATTTACAATCCCGATAACACCTATCTTTGCTCCAGGGTATTGCTCGTGAGCTCTGAGCAGGGAATACATTACTTCATTGGCGTGTCCTTCACAACAGAGATAATTAAGGTCATCCAGCGCCACAATCAGAACTTTTTCCGACGAAATCAGGAAATTTACAACCGTTTCAAAGAGTTTCCGAAAAGCAACCCCGGAATTAGGAGGGGAAATCCCAAACAGCTGCCTGTAAATCCTGGAAATTACGGCAAAACGCGTGGAATCGATCTGGCAGTTGACCTTTACAGCTACAACACCCGGGGCATGGATCTCAACTTCTCTGAAAACCTTCATAACCGCACTGGTTTTTCCTGTTCCTGGAGGCCCAACCAACAAACAATTTAAAGGCCGCATACCACGCAGGGCTGGCCTGAGCGCAAACCTGAGCGCATTTAACTGTGAATCCCTGTGGGGAAAATATTCCGGGAGATAATCCGGCTCAAGTACCGAAAGGTCCTTAAATAGGGTTTCATCCCAGAGTAGTATATCGTTGCCTGTCAAGGAAACTTACTCCTTTTTTATTGATGTATCCTTTATGATGTATCACTTTTTGCTGCTGGATTTTCGTTACCCGATCTCTTACAATTGCTGGATACTATTGATTGAGTGCTGATCTGTAAAAGTATTTGAATGGTTGGATCTCAATAGTGCATACTGCAATTAAATATTTATGAGCTTTAAAGTTTGAACACAGGTTTTAAAAGGTCAAACTCCCGGTTTGATATAAATAAGTTAAATTTTGCTAAATATATCTATTGTTCTGTTTAAATTTTTAATAAATATGTTTTATTACGTTTTAGCTTTTTTGAATTATTACTGGTTTAATAAGCTCACCCTGAACCATTACTTTGCAGTTCAGATCATCATCCGGGAAAATTAATAATCCGGTAATATAGAACCAATCCCCGGGTAAAGAAAAAACTTATGATTTAACCCTGTTATTGTGTTTAAGACGCTTTATATTAAAGCCGCTTTAGATTAAGTTGCTTTAGATTAAGTTGCTTTAGATTAAGTTGCTTTAAATTAAAGAGCAGTATAAGATTAATGAACGAATAATTAGAGGACAACTAAAAAATATAATAGATTCCTGAGTACATATTTGAAGGTTGGCCACATATTTGAAATAAGGTTACATACTTGAAATAAGTCTACATGTTTGAAATAAGGCTATATTTGAAATAAGGCTATATTTGAAATAAGTAAGATATACTCGATATTCATAGTGGGGTGGGGAGGAAAAAAGTGGAAATAGAATCGAAATTTCTGGTACCGGAAGAGACAGATTTTAAAGCGCTTGAAAATCTCTCCAGGCTTGCCTCTTACACAATTTCTGAAGCTCAGATCCAGCTAATCGAGGACGCTTTTCTTGATACTGAAAATAAAGACATTATGGCTGCAGGGTACTACCTGAGGGTTAGAAAAGCCTCAGGAGAAAAAGGTAAATGGGTTACCATCAAAAGCCTTGGAGGTTTTGAAGGCGGAACCCACAGGAGAGAGGAACACGTCAGTTTTCTGCCCGAAGGGCTTTCCGTACTTGAGTGCCCTGACCTCCGGATCAGAAATATGATTTTCGAATTTACTTCAGGGCTTAACCTGTCTCCATTTATTACTCTTAAACAGAAAAGAATAATTCGCCAGTTAAAGCTTGAAGAAAAGCAAATAGCTGACCTCTATCTGGACAGGGTAAACCTCAAAAGCGAAAGCAGGAAAAAAACGTACAATGAATTTGAAGTTGAACTTAAAAGCGGGGGGACTATTGATGAACTTGAGGATATCCGGGATTTCCTGCTCAGTCATTACAAACTTGTAGAGAGCCCTTTTTCCAAGTTTGAAAGAGCCTGTATTTTCAGGGAGAATCTTCCGGAAAAAACTCTCTTGGACCTGAGGGAAAGAGCTGTCTGTACACAGCTGGCAAACCACAAAAACATCTACGGCAAATATGCCAAGATTCTTCTTTTAATTGATAGAGGCAGTAGTCCTGCAGAACTCAGCCTTTTACTTAAAGTTCCGGAACCGGAGATTGAAGCTTTGCTCTCGCGGTTTGAAAAAGAAAGGCTTTCAGTCTTTCCTTTCACAAAAACTAAAGAAAAACTTCCTGGGAAAATGGTATTTTATTTCCAGTCCGGAAGAGGAGGCCCGGAAAGGGGCTGGACAGAAATCGGTTACGAGGAATGGACTCCTGAAGCCCTTTTGAAGTTCTATGGAGCTGACAGAGAAAGGGCAGAAAATATAAAAAAAGGAGCTCTCGCCCTTTTTGATGGGCTTTCAGCCTATCACGGGCTCGGAAAGGAGGAAAGAGAACTGCTTGGGCTTGCAGCTCTCCTGCAGAACATTGGAAGTACTGCATCAGGGGAAGAAAAAACACTGATCAGCAGGGAGATTATTCTCACACATCCATTGAAAGACCTGAAACTTAATGAATTGAAGATGCTGGCTCTGATCACGGAACTTCAGGACTTCTCAATAAATGAGAAAAATCTCTATCTCGCGCTTGAAGAAATAAATACGTGTCTTTCTCCTGCTTTCCAGAACAAAGCCCTTACTCTTGCGGCTTTTCTCCGGACTGCCAGTACTTTAGAAACCGAAAATCAAAGGTTCTTGCCTTTCAGATTCAGACAGCTTGCTGGATCAGTTGAGATAGAACTTCTGGGACCTGATGCAGAAAAAACTGCAAAAAAGGCGGAAAAAAGAAGCGAGCTCTGGGAATATCTCTTCAGCACCGAACTACGGTTTACACAGGCCAGGGAATCTCACGAATCCGAAGGCTCAGAAAGAGCTTCAGAAAAAACACAACAACAAGAAGAAGCTGAAGAAAAGGGAGAGGGAAAAACCCAGAAAAAAATTGAGGACAAAGTTGAAAAAAAAATTGAGAGGAAAAAAAGAAAAGAAACTCAGAAATTCACCGTCAGCCCGGAAGATTCGATGGCTTTTGTTGCGCACAGGATCTTTGCATACCAGTTCTCCCAGATGCTCGCCCATGAAAAAGGAGCCCGAAAAGGAGGGGACATCGAAGAATTGCATGACATGCGCGTTGCAGTCCGCAGGCTGAGGGCGGCAGCAATAGTTTTTGATGAATACCTTGAATCCGAAAAACTGGAACCTCACCTTAAAGGACTCAGGAGAACCCTTGGTGCTCTGGGAGGAGTCCGGGACCTGGACGTTTTCCGCGAAAAAGCGGAAAATTACCTGAAAACCCTGCCTTCGGGGCATGAACATGACCTTGACCCCCTTTTTATTACACTTTCAGAGGAGAGAGAAAAAGCCAGGGAAAACATGCTTGATTACCTTGACAGTGAAAAATACAGCCGTTTTAAGAAAGACTTTTCGGAATTTCTTGATTTTCCGGAAACCTGGGCTCTCCCCACAACTACAGAGAAACATGACTCTCTGCCTCACAGGGTAAAGGATGTGCTTCCTTCGATTCTATATGCCCGTTTAGCCGACATAAATGCTTACTCAGAATGGGTGGAAGGGCCATATGTTTCGGTTGAGAGGTTACACAGGCTCAGAATTGCAGCCAAAGGGCTGCGTTATACTCTGGAGTTCTTTGAGAGCGTACTCGGGAAAGATGCTGAGACCTTAATCAAAGATTTCAAAGTTTTGCAGGACCACCTTGGAGATCTCCATGATGCAGCAGTTGCAACCGGAATGCTGGGTTCTTACCTGAGGACAGGGACCTGGGAACCTTCGGAAAATGAAAAGGTATCGAGCGAAACGCAAATTTCCCAAAGACCTGGAGGAGTGGAAGCCTACCTTGAGTACAGGGAAGAAGAACTCTTAACCCTGCTCAACACTTTTCCGGACGCCTGGGAAAAAGTCCGAACCGAAGAGTTTAGAAAGAGAATTGAAAGTTCAGTCCGAAGCCTATATGAGAGCCTCTGACAGACTTTCAATTTGCTTTAAAAATCAATTTAAATTTGAAGAAGCTCCGATTTTTGAATGAGATAAAACTCTTGAAGAAAACATTATCTTTAAAGAAAAATTTGATTTTTAAAGAAGAATTTGATTTTTAAAGGACTTCAGTCCCGTGGGACTTCCTCAACCTCGACACTTCCTTCAAAAACTAAGGGGGCACCCGCAGCCTGTTCTATAAGAACTTTGGATTGGAGAGAATACCCAAACATCTTTTTGAAGTACCTCTTCTGTTTTTCAACCTCCCAGATTTCGAGCTGACATTCCCGCTGGGCATGCATCTCAAGCACAAGGCTCTCAGTGGAGGCAATATAAAAGCGGACGTGAGAGATAACTCCTGTATGGGAACGGTCAAGCCCTTCGGCAATACGGAGCAGGGCACTGAGCAGCCTCACACTTTTCACAGCTTCTTTGCTGAGCCCTGCAAGGTTGGGATGCTTCTTTTTAGGGGTGTTTTTCCTGTGGAAATACGCAAGGTTTGAAATGATTTCGATCTCTTCAGGCTGGAAGCCAGGAAGACTGCTCTCTCTTATGAGGTGATAGGCGTGTGCCTGATGTGTATCGTATGAGAGAAATGTCCCTATGTCATGCAGGGTTGCGCCGTATTCGAGAAGCTCTCTTTCACTCTCCTGAAACTCATAGACCCCAAGAGCCTGAATGCTGTCAAAGAGTTCAAGGGCGAGTCTGGTAACTATATGGGCATGCTCCTCATCAAAGTTGCAGGCAAGGCCAAGCTGCATAATGCTGCGTTTTCTTACCGACATTTGCGTGACCATGTAAGAGAACTCACTCTTTGAAATATAATCTACGAGCAGCCCTTCCCTGAGCCCGCGCTTGCTGACCGTAATCTCTGAAAGTTCGAGCTCCTCCATGAGAGTCTCGATAATTGCAGCGCCTGCAAGAATGATGTCTGCCCTTTGAGAGTTTATCCCCGGGAATTTGCGCCTTTCTTCGAGAGATAGAGCGCACATTGCCCTGACAATTTTCTTCAGGTCTTCGTATTCCAGCTTCTCGAAGCTTTCATGGGTTGTCTTATGTAAATAAACAAAAGCGATTTTTGCAAGATTTTCGATAGTACCCGAGCTTCCAACCGCACATCCTACCCTGTACCTGGAAAGCTCTTTTATTATATCCGCACTTTTGCGCTTGATATGTGACTTGATCTGCTCATAACGCTCCTCGGAAACAGGGCCTGTTTCATCAGGAAGGAATATATTTGTCAGGCGAATTGCCCCGAGATTAAGGGAGTGAAGGAAATAACACTGGCTCTGGTCCCCCACGGATACTTCAGTGCTTCCGCCGCCGATATCAATAAAAAGAGCTTTTGAATAGCCAAGGCGGAGCCCGCTTGAGACTCCCAGGTAAATCAGACGGGCTTCTTCGGACCCTGAAATCGTGCAGACCTCAAGGTTTGATTCCTTTTTAATCATTTCAAGAAACTGGACCTTATTGCTCGCGTCCCGGGTTGCAGAGGTTGCCACCGCTATAATCTCTTCTGCCCTGTAAGCCCTTGCAAGCTCCATGAATTTTTTACAGACAACCGTTGCCCGCTCCATTGCTTTTGGCTGCAGGATCCTGTCTATAAACTCCTTTTCTCCAAGCCGCACCGTTTCCTTCTGCTTGGTCAGGGGCTGGTAAGACCCGTTGGGATTGATCCGGACCAGAAGGAGCCTGACCGAGTTAGTCCCTATATCAATAAACGCGACAACCCTGCCTTCGGAAATTTTCTCGGGTTCCATTCACAACCACCTGAAAGCCCTGCCTTTCGTTTTTCTAGAAGAATTCGAGAGCTTTATAAGCTTCACCATATCAGTTCACATTTTTATTCTATTTGATATTTGTTTTTCGGTCTCTCATTTTTCTGATTTCTATCTTTCTATATATGTAAAATTGTAAGTTCAAAAACCCTGCCCATGTGAAACTCTGGAGAGCAGTATAAAAGCTTTAAGTAAAACTTCAGGTAGAAAAAGATAACATAACAAACCAAAGAAAGGAAAAATAAAAAGGGGGAAGAAAAGAGAAAAAAGAGAGGAAAGGAAGAAATAAAGAGAAAAAAGAAGAGAAAAACAACAAAGGAAGGAAAATAAAAAGGAGAAAAGGAAGAAATAAAGAGAAAAAGAAGAGAGAAATTAAAAAAGGAGAAAAGGAAGAAATAAAGAGAAAAAGAGGAGGGAAATCAAAAAAGAAGGAAAAAGAAAAAAGAAAATGAAAGTCTTCTTTAGCTTTTTTCCGTTTTAAGCTCCCAGGCTTCTCTGTTCTCAAGCATCCAGAGCTGAGAATCCAGTTCTTCTTCTTCGGGCTGCGGGTAAATCCTTTCAGTCCTGCCGTTAGGGAGGAGAAGGCGGGCTTTTATGTTATCTTTCAGATGGGTACCGAGGATGATGTCGCGAACGACAGGAATGTATTCCGAGGATACCGGAAAGAGGACTTCAACCCGGTTGTCAAGGTTGCGGGGCATAAGGTCAGCACTGCCCATAAAGATCTCTTCTTTTCCACCGTTCCTGAAGTAGTATACCCTTGAGTGCTCGAGAAAACGCCCGACTATGGAAATGACTCTGATATTTTCGCTCAACCCGTAAATGCCAGGCCTGAGGCAGCAGATGCCCCTGACAATGAGGTCTACCTTTACTCCAATCCGTGAAGCCCTGTAAAGTTCCCTGATGCACTGGTAATCCACAAGGGAATTCATCTTGAAGAGCAGGTGACCATCCCCAAATTTCTCGTGCATATCAATCTCGCGCCTGATGCGTTCAAGGATCTGATGCCTCATATTTTGTGGAGCTACCAGGAGCTTGATATAATGGTCCTTCCTTGAATACCCTGTAAGGGCATTGAAAAGGTCAGATATATCTTTGCCTATGAATGAGTCGCTTGTGAGGTAGCCGAAGTCGGTATAGAGCTTTCCTGTGACAGCATTATAGTTTCCCGTGCTCATATGAACGTAGTACCTGATGCCTCCTTCTTTTTCGGCTCTTACAATCAGGCACATCTTGGCATGGGTTTTGCGTCCTGGAAAGCCGTAGGCTACATGAACACCTTTACGTTCGAGTTCCTTTGCCCAGCCAATGTTATTCTCTTCGTCAAAACGGGCTTTAAGTTCAACAAGGACTACAACCTGCTTGTTCCGGTCCGCAGCTTTCATAAGAGCCTGGATAATCCTGGAATTATCATCTACCCTGTATAATGTCATTTTGATCGCCAGGACATCAGGATCATCAGCGGCTTCTTCCACCAGATCGGTTACCGATTCAAAACTGTCATAAGGATGGTAGAGAAGGATATCTTTCTTTTTTAAGGCTGCAAAAATGTTTTCTTTATCAGCCATCCGAGAATGTTTACTCGGCTTAAAAGGTTCGTATTTAAGCTCAGGGCGGTTAATTTGAGCAAGCTTCATAAGGCTTGAGAGGCCCAGAGGCGATGCTGACCTGAACATAAGAGGAGAGGTTAGCTCCAGGTTCTTAAGGAGGATATTAGAGACTCTATCAGGCATCGTATAATCGGTTTCAAGCCTGACAGCAGGTCCGAAATAGTTTCTGCCTACCCTCTGCTTAACAGCAGTCAGAAGATCTTTATCCCCATCTTCATCAAAGCCAAGATCCGCATCCCGCGTGATCCTGAATGGATAGGCTCCAAGGATGCGCTGTCCGGGGAACAGCAAATCAAGGTTTGCAGCAATCAACTGTTCGAGCCATACAAAGCGCCCTGATTTTAGTTCTTCAAAACTGGAAATTATTTTTTCCTGGCCTTCTTCGGGAACTACTATCAACCTTGTGAACATAGGAGGAATCTTGACCCTGGCAAAACGTTCTCCGTAGTCCGGGTCGTCGATAAGCACGGCAAGGTTAAGACTGAGATTTGAAATATGGGGGAAAGGATGTCCGGAATCGAAACCAAGGGGAGTCAGTAGCGGAAAAATATTTCTTTCGAAATAGTCCCTGAGTTTTTCCCGATCTTCTCCGGAAAGCTCAAAGTAATTAAGGACTTGAATTCCTTTTTCCCTTAGGGCAGGTTCGAGCACTTCATTCCAGCAGCTATCATTGAGAGGAAGCTGCCTTAGAAGTTCTTCCCGGATAACCTGCAGCTGTTCCTGAGCCAGTATGTCTGTACGGTCTTCTTTCGTCCCTTCTGTAATACGTTTCTGGACTCCGGAAACCCTGACCATGAAGAACTCGTCAAGGTTGCTCCCAAAGATTGAAAGAAACTTGACTCTCTCAAGCAAAGGATTGCGTTCATCCAGAGCTTCTTCAAGTACTCTGTCGTTGAACTGTAGCCAGCTGTATTCCCGGTCCGCATAAAGACACGGGTCGCTCAGGTCAGGCATGCCTGATATTTCAACCCGGAGCCCATCAACACTATCCGTAACCAATCTATCAAAATCTGCACACTGAATTGGGAAGTTCCGCTCCATTCCTATCACGCGTGGCCTGGGTTTTGTGTTTGTTCAGATCCATCCTCAAAAATATAAGAAGATCGAAATATAAGATTTTTGCCTGTTTTATTATTTGACATTATTACCAGATGTTTGTTCAGTATAATTATAAGGGTTGAAAAGAAGACAGCTTCGAATCCACTCAACAGCCAAAATAGTCAGTTTTCGGGAAAATTTTCCCTGAACTGCGTATCAACCCTTTCAATAACCATTTAGCCGGCTGGAGTTTTCAGTTTCCTATCCAAGGTAGGGCACATCTTCTTATAAAGTGATCGGAGATGCATTGACACTAAGACGTATATAGACTTTTGGATTAACAGAAATGTAAGAACTGTCCGAAACCTTAGCCAACTCACTACTATTTATTGATATATAGTACTAAAGATTTATAATATTATCTCTTAGAAAACAGAAAAAAATAAACAAAAAAAGAATATAGGGTATTTACAAAAACGGAAATAACAGATATTATCAGGAAAAGCCGTAAAAATAGCAGAAAATGCTTCATTTGCTCGAGATCAAGTTATTTTGAAAGAAATTTAGAAATTATCCTGATAGTGGAACATGAAATATAAATCTATATAAATTATAGATTTTAACTTTAAAAAAGTCCGTTAAGATTTAAAAGTCCGTTAAGATTCAAATTGCTTTTTAACTTTTAAATTTGTCTTTTAAATGGGCATAAAACTCCTGCTCTTTTCCCGTGGTCTTCCTCAGCAATCTTTCCACAATTAACTCGGGAGTGCTTCTTGCCACGCGATTGTATACAGGGTTTCGGTTTACTATCAGTTCCAGGCTGGAATCCAGACCCTCGGCCTCTATTCCGTCCACCCTGATATCTGTCCCGGTATTTTCAAGAATCAGTTCCGAAAGGTGGGAGACAAAAACCCCAAGGCTCTCTTCGCTCCGGGCGAGGTATTCAAGAATCCCTGCTATGATTCGGGCTGAAGCTCCTGGTTCGGTAATTGATTCCAGCTCATCGGCAAGCACAAGTTTTCCGGAAGCTTCGGAAAGCACCGAAAATTGCTTGAGGGTGGTTTCAAAGGCTCCTGCATCAAGAGTCCCTTTTGACTTCCCGAAGTAATAAAGCTCTTCTACAGACCCCAGCTCAAGTCTTTTTGCAGGGACAGGAAATCCCATATGCCCGAGGATTACGCACTGAGCTAACAGTTCAAGCAGGGAGGTTTTGCCTCCAGAATTCACACCGCTCAAAAGCACAACCCGGCTTTCCAGACCTTCCGGTGAAAAGCTTGTTCTCCCGATGGAATAACTGACAGGGTCAATCTCTCCGTACCTGGCTTTCAGGAAAAGGTTTTCTCCCTTTTCAAAACCAATTCCGGCTTCAGGGACTGTCTCCGGCATGTTTAGCCGGAATTGCGCGGCAAAGCAGGCTATGGAAAAACCAAGGTCAAAGTCAAGGACCTTCCTGACAAGCCTTTCTACAGGCTGGCGGAAGATTGAGAGACCTTTTGCAAGTTCCCTTTTGCGGGAAAGCCTTACTTTTCCGAGGGACATATTCAATTTTTGCCTGAAAAGCTGCAGCTGAGCCTGTTCTGCCTTGAGGGGATAAGAGATTTCGTCGGAAAAAAGGGAGTCAAGCATCAGTTTTTCCTGTTTCTGGAAATTGAGCTTTTCTGCAAGTTCCTCTTTCACAGCTTCAATCTCACCCGTATAGACCCTATGAAGTTCTTTTGCAAGCAGATCTTTAATTTCCATTCCCCCACTCACAAGCTTTATGAGTTCCTGCCCGCTCAGGGTAAGGGAGCTTGCTTCGAGAGTCCGGTTCATACGCTGGTTTGCCTCGTTTAAGGCAAAGGTCAGTACGGGATCGAGGTTTTTCAGGGCAGCCCCAAGCCTGTCAAGTTCGGGATCAAAACCTTCAGCAGGCTTTTCATTATCTCCCACTTTTAGGAGGGCTGTTTTAAGAGCCTCAAGATCTTCTTCTGAGAGTTCCTCAAAGAAATCGAAGCCTGCAGACCGCAGAGTTGATGCTATATTCAGACATGCAAGAATGCAGTCCAGGTTTCTTGCAAAAAAAGCCAGCTCTACTTCTGGCAGGATCTGCCAGAATTCCGCTCTTGAAGGGTCCTGGAAGAACTCGGGCTCAAGGTCTTCAGGAAGGTCAAAGCTAAGATAAGTATCATCAAAAACAATCACGTTAGAGTAACCTCTCGCGAGATCTACGAACTCGGAAAAATTCTCTACTGCCTGGATAGGTAAAAATGCCTGAAATCTTTCCTTAGCTGCGTCCAGAATTTTCTGGTCCCCGGAAAGGATAATCCTGTCTCTTACCCTCAAGTTTCCAGGTATCGACCTGAGCTTTTTCACACTGGAAAGGAGATTCAGAAACACCGTATCCGCAGAGAGGACGTCCGCCAGCTCCAGATACTCTCCTACAAAAGCCCTCCTCTCCTGAATAAGGTCCATGCGGGATGCAGGAAACGGGTAAAAGAGGTCCAGCTTGTCCCTCGCATGCGAAGTGTGAGCAAACGTTTTTATCAGCTCAAGCAGGCGAGAGTACAGGTCAAGGGCTTCTTTTGTTTTCAGAAAATCTGAAATTGCACACCCTTCAGCCCGAGCCCTGACATCCCTGGCAAGAGAAAGGGCAAACGCATGACTGACCCCGTTGACCTCAGAAAGCGAAGCTATATCTCCTTCAAGGATTGCCTGGAGAGCTGTGTCCTCGCTCCCGAAGTGCTCGACAAGCCTGCCGGCTACTCGCTCACCTATTCCATGAAGTTCCCGTAATCCTGAGAGTTGCTGAGAAGATGCCATATTCAAAACACTTTTAATCAGATTAATTGAGTTCAGGGTTAAAACCGTATTTTTGTATTTTTTTATTTCAGGAGAAGAGCAAGTTCTTTTTCAAGGTAGAGACGCATGGAAGCTGTATATCCGTGCGCTTCTTCAGTAGCATTATACATTGCCTTTGGCTCTTTTGCAAGGTCAAAAGTCCTGAGTGCCAGTTCGTGGGAGATTACAGTATCATTAAAAGAGTGTATCAGCACAAGCCTTGAAGGCGGCAGAGCACTCAGATAAGTGTCCGGGTCAATTGAACGGTAGAACCGATAAGCTTCAGAGTCAGCTACCCCGGCAGAACCAATCTCTTCAGTGCCGTACCCTGAAGTGCTGATTCCTATAACTCCTCTAAGGGAAGGATCAAGGGCGCAGACAATAATTGCAAATCTGCCGCCATTACTTTCCCCGAGGATCGCAAGTCTTTCGGAATCTATTTCCGGCTGGATGGAAAGTACGTCTGCGGCTTTGAGGGCGTCATAAACCATAAGGTATTCAACAGGTTCAAGACCTGCCCTGAAAAGTTCGAGGTCTTTTTCAACATTTACTGAACCCTGATTGCGCTGGTCAAGGGTAAGGGTTGCATATCCCATTTTAGAGAGCTCTGCAGCCAGTCCCTGTTCACCTTCTTTGCTAACTCCTGCTCCCGGAAGCAGAACGATGCCAGGGGGAGAAGGGCTTGCAGGAATCCTCAATAGCGCCTGGACTTTTTCGCCATTGCTCTCAAAAGATACCATTTTTAGAATATCCGGATCTTCAGGAGAATAGAGGTCTTCAATTTCCTGAACCGTAAAAACAGGCTCTTCTCTCTGGGAAAAAGATAATGTGCCTGCCTCCGAAATCTCCCACGGAAGAGTTTCTTTTATGGAATTGGAAGGATTATACAGGACCCCGAAGATACCCACGACTATCAGGAGAAAGCCCAGGAGAAAAATTGCGGGTTTCGAAGTTCTGGAGCCTGAAGAAAGTCTCTTCGTATTTTTGATCTCTTTTTTTCCAGAACTATGACTGCTCAAGGGAACCCTGCCAGAAAACTGTAGTTACGGCCAGAAGCCGTTTACAGCACTTAAGAATAATACTGCTATGCCGGCAAGGGCGCCGACAATCAGCACTGTTTTGGGCTGAATATGAACCGCGTTTTTGTCAGCTTCGTAGTAGCGCATGAGCCCTGCTGAGGACTGAAGTCCGGAACCTGATTTTTTAGCCATAAGTAAAACACCTTTACGAATGCAATGTGATGTTGATTAATTGATTAAAAGCTGCGTTCTTGATTGGAAATTGAGTTCAATTAGAAATTTGATTTAATATTTATATTCGCAATATCAATATTCGGTATCAATATTAAGTTTCAATGTCCGACATTAATATTCGTTGTTGGTAAATCTGTAATAATTAATCTGTAATAATTAATCTGTAATAATTAATCTGTAATAATTAATCTGTAATAATTATACGGAATATTATTTTTGGAATATTTGTTTTTGAAATATTATCTTGAGATTAGGAAATATAACTTAACTATAAATTTATCGCTTGTTTTGAATTATTCATTAATTTGAATTACTCATTAGATAGTTACCAGATAATTTACAGTTTTCATATAATTTACATTTCTCATATATAAATCCTGCAGAGCTATTCAGGATAAGTCTTATTCTGATAAGTCCTGCGCCAGGAAATGAAGCCTGTAATCTTAAGAATCCGAAAAATCAGGGACGAAGGACTCAGACGAGAACCTCATCCAGCAGGAAAGGCGGATAAAATACGCCTCTTTCAGTGATTACTGCAGTCACGTTTTCCATGGGAGTTGCATCAAAAGCAGGGTTGTAAACCTCAACATCTCTCGGGGCAAGCTGTTCACAGCCTGAGAACCGCAGTTCGTCAGGATTTCGCATTTCAATCTTTACACTTCCTTCCCAGCCTTTGAAATCGAATGTAGAAACCGGGGCTGCCACGTAAAAAGGAATTTCATGCTCTTTTGCAAGGATAGAGTGGGTATAGGTACCTATCTTGTTAAAAACAACATCCTGGGTAATTCTGTCAGCTCCTACGAGCACGCTGTTTACAAGTCCCTGGCGCATTGCCCAGCCAGCCATGGAATCTGCAATAAGGGTTACAGGGATTTTGTCCTGCATGAGTTCCCAGGCAGTGATCCTGCTCCCCTGGTTCAGAGGTCTTGTCTCGCAGGCAATAACTTTGATATTTTTGCCATCGGCAATAGCCGAACGTACAACTCCGAGAGCTGTACCCCAATCAACACAGGCAAGCCTTCCTGCATTGCAGTGTGTGAGTACGGTATCTCCATCTTTCAGGAATTTTGCTCCGTATTTGCCTATCAACTTATTGGTTTCGATATCCTCTTCTGCAATATCCCTGGCTTCCTGGAGCGTGATATCCCGCACTCCTTGAACATCGAAGGCATCCGAAATTGCTTTTAAGACCCTGTCCACACCCCATGCAAGGTTTACGGCCGTAGGGCGGGTTAATTTAAGTGTTTTTGCCGCAGCCTCGAGGTCTCTGGTTATGGATTCGATATTTTTTGCCCCGCTAAGGGAAGCTGCCAGGGCAATTCCAAAGCCTCCTGCAGCACCGAGTGCAGGCGCACCCCTGATCCTGAGAGATTTTATAGCCTCACATAGTGAACTCAGGGTTTTGCACTCTATTACTCTGTACTCTTGCGGGAGTAAGGTCTGGTCTACCAGAACCACAGAATTGGACTCTTCGTTCCAGTCAATTGTCCTCATTAAATCACTTTCCGATGTGAACATCAGGTTCTGCCGGAAAATCTTCCGACTTCTATTTCAAGCAACCCATCCGGTGAACTACCCCTCCCTAAAGCTCTGGCCTAATGGCTCAAGCTTTTGGGAGTTGCTTCCTGCTTCATTCTCCAGAGCAACCTCTGCGAGTCCACAGGCTCTACCTCTTGTCCCAAGAGTGCAAATTTTTTGATATTAATAGCGGCATTAATGTCTCGATCGTGGTTAGTTCGGCAATCGGGACACTGCCACTCTCTTATTTCTTCAGTTAGATCTTGATATTTGTATCCACAAATGTTACAGGTCTTTGATGAAGGTTCCCATTGTCCTATCTTCAATATAGTTTTTCCTAACCATTCTGCTTTATACTGTAATTTCAGGACAAAACTATACCAACCTGCATCTCCGGTTGATTGAGCACGATTGTGGTTTTTCATCATTCCCTTGATATTCAATGTCTCAACAGCTATTGCTTGGTTATYGCTTATGAGCTTTTTTGAGACATTGTGTTGGAAGTCATGTCTTTGAGTTGAGATTAGTTCGTGCAGTTTAGCAAGCTTA
>NZ_WJBI01000019.1 GCF_020804225.1 Methanosarcina sp. DH2 | reverse complement strand
CTTTTTCATCTCAGTGAGCAGTTCATTCATTTCTTTAGCCCACTGCTGTTTATAGTTCTCTTCAATTCCAGCAAGTTCTCTCTGTAAATGAGCATTACAGAGAGCATGATCACAGTCATAAATGTTGTAAGGTTTCCATCCGTCGTGAACTGCTACTCCCTTAAACTCCAGAAGAATTCCCATAGCATTTATTGCCTCTGCTCCTCTTTTTGAGTGAGGAAAATAACATGTGTATTTATCATTAGAAGCTACATGAAGCCAGTGCCTTTTTCCTTCGATCTTCATACCAGTTTCATCAAAATGGACAACAGGAGAAATCATTAATTTCTCCCGAATAACGCTTTCRAATTCCTCTAWATTCTGAAAACATTCTCTTTCTGCTCGAATTATCGTAGCAGGACAGATTTTTATTCCCATAATATCCTCAAAAAATTCAGAAATCCTTTCATAGGGGATAAAATGGTGATTTTTACAGTAAATAGCTGAAGCTAAGATATTAGGACCATACTGAACTGGATATTTTACTGATTCAGGAAAAACAGCTTTATTTATTCTTCCACAGTAAGGACAGGTCTTAATCTGACTTTTGTGTTCTGTAACAATTAGATTTACAGGAGGAATATCAAAGACCTGTCTTTTCTCTTGGGCTTCAACTTCAACATTCTCAAGAGTATGGCCACATTCTTTGCAGCAACTCAAAGAATGTTCTATTACCTACTCAGGATCATCAACCATATCAAGAGTTGTCCCTGGGTGACCATCTTGACCTCCAGGTTTCTTCCCGCTCTTTTTACGGAGACTCTTAGGATTAGGTTTCTCCTTGACAAAAAAATCAGTAGAAGGAGGACGACTGCTGTTACGACTATTTTGGTTTAAACGAGATTCTAAGGCTATCAACCTTTCAGTAAGTTCTTTAATTTGAGTTTCAAGACTCACAATGTAAGCAATAACTTCAGGGTTTGAAGCACACAAAGCAAGAATCTCTTCACGTGTAAGCATGATAACGAAACAAAATAGAATTCAATTTATATCCAATTTTTCCTCGAAAAGAGGAAAAATTGTAGCCTTTAAAAGGCTGCCTGAATAGTTACAAATATACTATAGAGACTCGCGAAGACCTGCTAAACTTCGTACTTCAGACTGGAGCTCATACTTAATAGAGATTAACTATATATAAATCAGCAGTAATATTATTTAAATAATATAAAATTAATATATTTAATTTTGTGTGTAATTTTGTGTATAATTTTGTGTATAATTTTGTGTACTAATTTTGTGTACTAATTTATTATCTTTATTTTTTTATTAATTAATTCCGTACATTCAGTCTAATAAAATGGTCGAGTTCGCAATGGGGGTTAAAGAATGAGAATAAAATTGATAGCAGCTTCTCTGATAGTAATCTGCTTAGTTTTTTCTCTTGGATTAGCTCAGGCACAGAATGAAGAGAACAGTTGTAAGCCTATAACATTTGTTAACGTTACACCTGACGCATTTGAGTGTATGAAGAATACGCTTCAGAATTACGGCATTGATGTTCCGCCGGGAAATGAAGGAGAAATTTCAGAAAGAGGAGTTACCGGGAGCTTCGAATGGGATGGAAAGTCCATTCTTACCATCACAATAAAGGAAAAACCTTCCTGGATCAGCTGTGAAACCGCAGATGAGAGAGTAATACTATTTGTAGACGAATGCAAAGGTCCGTGATGGAAAAACTTGAATAGAGTAAGAAGTTTCTCCTGATTTCCTCGAAAGATGAAGAAAAAAAGGAGGCAGGATCAAAAAAGCATCAAGCTTATTTTCAATTTGCTGAAAGCTACTGCTTTTTTCCTATTTTTGCAATATCCTCACGCTACGCCTCATCCTGCCTTACCGGTTCAGGTGGAAGGATTATATTCTTTCTTCAGCTAAATAAAATTGGGAGGTATATTCTGGATGAAATACACATGAGTATATGCTGATCCTGACGGTATGTCACATTTTGAGGACATGGACATTGAATTCATAGAAGTGGATTTTGCCCCGCTGGCTCCTTCGCTTTTCCTGTCGGCTTGCCACCGGGCATCCCAGTATGCGTTCTTCCGGGTTCTCTCAGGCTGGTTAAGGGACTGGCACCCGGCTCCACATAAGCAGGTCTTCTTCCTTCCGGGAAAGTAGAATTCAAAGTAAGCAATGGAGAAAAACGCCTCTTAGGGCCCGGAAGTGTGGTGCAGCTTGAAGATACCGGAGGGAAGGGGCACGTGTCACAGGGATAACCGGAGACGATAAGTGCTGGCAGCAGTTGTACAGCTGCCGGACTGAAAGCATAGTGATCGAGTAAATGACATTGAAATATTATCAGTAAACAAGCAGTATGGCAGGAAATTTCAGTTTTTTTGAAACCTTCGCTTTCGCTGCCTCATTTTAGCCTATTTTTCAGCTTCTTCTTTTCTTTTTTTGCTGGAAGCTCCCTGCTCCTTTCCTGCTGTGCCAGAAGCCTTCCATCTCGCATACGGTGCCTTTTTTGCTGCAAGTCTGTAAAGCTCTTCAACCGGGTTTTCTGCATCGTAAAGCTCGGGATAATCGTCCCGTAGTAACTTTACAGCCCGCCGGGCTATGTAACCCATTTGTCCCATGGTCAGGTTTTCGACGTCTTGCATGGCTTTTTTTCGATCAGGGAGCTGATGGAAGATCCGTGCCATGATATCTCCTGCTCTGTCCTGCACATGGCTGTCTCCGCTCCCCGCAGGTTCAAGCAGACTTTCCCAGACCTGTTCCCTGTCTTCAAGGTAAGGGTATATCAAAATAAAGGCATCCGAGACGAGTTCACGGATATCTCCGTACTCGCTCCCTGCAAGGGCTATAAAATCAGCCCAGACCTTTTCCCTGTTCGGCATGGAAGGAAAAAGCAGGATCAGGGCTTCTACTGCGTGTTCCCTGACATGCCTGTTCTCATCTTCAGCCAGCCGGAGAAGGCAGTTCCATGGTTTACTTTTTTCCGGTACATAGCCGAGTGCAAAAATAAGGGACACTACCACGGCTTTCCAGACCTCCGGGTCTTCAGTCCCTATAAGTTCAAGCAGGCTGTTCCAGCCCTTTTCTTTTTCGTCATCCGAAAGTTCCGGGAAAACTGTTCCAAGGGCATTTATTGCTTTTACTCTGAGAGTTTTATCTTCATCGGAACAGAGCCTGAGCATGTCCTCCAGAGCTTGCTGCTTGTCCGAAAAGGATCCAAAAAAGGTTATAAGCTGCTGCAAGGCATCAGTTCTTTCATTTAAACTCGGGCTGAAGGTTTTTTCATGTACATCTGACTGATCGACCAAGAATCCCCACCAACAATAACACAAGTTCTTATAAGATTAAATATTTTACAAGATTTTACTTTGGTTAGCATCCTGTTTGTTGAAAAGTTTAGGGAAATTATGATTGTTGTTCCAATCATTTGCAATAGGTATTAATTTCCTCTCAATCTCTCTTATCGCTTCTAGATCTCTTCGGAATGATAAGCCAACCATATGCCGTCAATACCCCTTCTTGCAAGTTCCTCTGCATGTCTGAGACGCACATCGCTATTATTGTAGTTTTCATGATACCAATCCAAAATCTCTTTTGGAAGCAATTTCAGTAGTTCGCTAAAATCTTTCCTCCACTTTTACTCTACCTTCATTTATCTCAAACACCACACTGTTGTCCTCACTCTTAACTTTCTTCTTATCCATTCCTTAATAATAAGTATAAATACTTCAAATCTGAACTTATCCTCATCTATAACCTGAGGTCCTCTTTTGACAATAGTAAAATGTTTTTTCTGAATGTATAGCCATATATTTTTTAGTAGAAAGGATACCAATGCATAAAAGTACCTTATAGTTGCGTTTTTAGATGATGTCTTTGGTCTAACCACATTCCTCATCCTGTATGACGATTCAATAGCAAATCTTCTTCTGTAAACTGTACTGACCTTTCTTGGAGACCATTTAACTCCAAAAACAACAAAACCAAGGTTCTCACATCCCTTTTTACCTCTCTTTCCTTTCAGATACTTAACATCAATGATAATGTCTAAAAGAATCTTTTTCTTAGAATTCTTCATGACATATTGTGTACTCCGAGCCTTATTCCCATTCATAAGTTGCTTCATCTTCTCTCCTTTCTTGACAACAGGAACTATGTGAGGAACACCATTACTTTGCAAAAATTCAAACACATCTATAGAATAAAACTCTCTATCAAGGCAGAGAACCTTGATTTTAAAATTCAGTCTTTTGATGAGATAGAGAAAATAGGAGAGGTATTCAACCATTGGTTTTTTCTTTTCTACAGGAAGAACAGATACAGTAAACCTTTCGTTCTTGTTAGTGATGTAGAGGGAGATATATGAGTAAAAAGAGTTTGTTGACTTTTTAGCTTGGCTACGAATTACATATTTCTCTTTAGACGAATCTGTTTTCCCGTAATAAGGATCGTTGGTTAAATCAATGGCAAACTCATAGCTCTTACCTGTTTTGAGAGTTTTTAGGGGATTTTGAAGAAGAATCTTTTCATTGGATAGGATCAATTCGTCCATGTTTAGTTTCTTAAGATGGTAACGTAAAGATGTTTCACAAGCAACAGCAGAATACTGTTTTGAGACAGAATGGACTGAACTCTTATCGACTGCCAAACTCACAACAGTACGAATAATGTCTTCACTTGTAAGTGAACCATTGATCTTGAGGATTACATGAGATGTGAGAGGTTGTAATATAGAATCAATACAGTACTTTGACTTTAATTCGATTTTAAACCTATTTCTGAACTTATTTGTGAAAAAAGACATAGAGAGGCATTTTTCATTACATATAAAGGTATCGAGAAGCTTCCGTAATGAGGAAATCAAAATTAGCGAAGTACTGAATTTACATCTGTTGTATCCTGAAATAATTTCGCAGACTCAAAGCCATTTAAAAGTTCATTACACGATACAGCATCAGGTGACGTAAAAGGTTAAACATTGAGTGAGTTCCATTACATTTTGGTATTGTGGAATGATCATGTAAAATGAAACAAATTCGAAATTGAAGTAAAATAGTAGGTCATCTGTATACGATAGATAACAGTAATAAAAGAAATTTAAAAAGCGAAATAATTTCAGGATAAAACAGGCAATATACTTTGATGATTAGAAAATATAGCCATCAACTTTCCCGCAGCTTTTATCATCTATTTTGATATTATTTACATCCAAAAGTCTTTTAGGTTAAACGGTCGAGGATTTCTTTTATCGTTGTTGCATCTAGGTTAAGGTTGACCTTGTTCAGGGTGATGCAGATCAGTTTTGCGGATCACCTTAGCTCTTCGTCGGAATGGTATTTCGAGGCGTGGTCGTGTAATGCTGCCAGGCAATAAGAAATAGTGTGCAGAGAGCACATATTGTGATGGCAATAAGAGCATTTCTAAGGTTTGAAATCCAAAGAATAACAACTGGGATTATATGGTTTGAAACGAAGTGTAGCATTACGAGAAATACTATTAATCAATTCATAAGAGATCCAATGTATGCTTTAGTTTAAAAAATCAAAAAGACTCAAAAGTTGCCTGCAAAGCAGGTAACTGCATAAGTCCTGAGAAAGAAAAAAATACTGTAGAAAAGTTTTTATTTTTTCGAAATCTTGAACTTGTATGTGAAATCTCCACCGGCTTCTCCATCTTTATCTCCATCAAAAGAAACACCTTTCACGTCTTTGATAACTCCTGATCCCGTGTCAGTCCCTATCAAAGTAACAGATATTTTAGTCTCATCTTCTCCCAGAGGATACTCTTCATAAGGCCTGAACATCAGCGTTCTGGTACCAGCATCAAGAATTCCTTCTATAGGATTTTCAGAAGCTGAACTCTTGACTATAACTGTATCCTTCGTGACAGTAGAACTGTCAATAGATGCATCGAATTCGATCCAGATAGGAGATTTCGGGTCCTTTGAAAATGTTTGTCGATCCGGATAAACAGATTTCACAGTAGCAGGATATGGGCGTTTAAGTACCTTCTTTGGAACTAAATGAAGTTTTTTATATACCCTTTTCTCTTTAACATACTTATCATAAGTATATTTCGCAGTAACACCTGCAACAAAGCCTACCACAGCTCCGGCGGCTGTCCCTACTGTTGTCCCTACTAATAGACCACCAAGTAGATGGTCTTTCTTTTCAAACACATATTTCTTTTTCAGTTCTTTACCCCCCACATATTTTTATCCTTTTTTATTTACTCAACCTTAATCTTACTCAACTTTGCAAATTATCTCCAGATACATGTCCGAACTCAAGTTTGTAACTAACTTAAATAATATGCTTTTTTCAGAATGAAGGACATAAATTATCAGTCAGTTTTGAGTTTGACTACGTGTTTCTTGGATACATATATTTGATCATATTATTTGCATATATAATATCCATTTAATAAATAATTATAGTAGCCCATTTGCCTCTTTGACCAGCTATTATATTTATAAAGATAGGAATAAATTCAAAAATTAAAGAAAGAAAAGAAAAATATGTGACATAGATCGAAAAATCTTTTTTATTAATCTCATCTTAAAATCAACTTTATTCCAAAATCAGTATATACTATTCATTGAAGGAAAAGAATAACACTATTTGGTATTATCGATCGGTATAAATCTTATTAAATTGCTATTCAATAGGAAGAGACAGAGACTTTGAACAGGCCGGCATACCTGTGTTCTAATTTGATGAATAATGGATTTCTATACAGACGGAGGAAACTGTCGACATGTTATACCTTGAATTTGTCTGACATGGAAACAAAAGAATGCGAGGTGAAATGCCTGCTGGCCAGGATGAAAAACCTCAAGATGAAAAGAGGGATTATCATCACATCGGATAATTTTGCATTAAATCCCTCTACCACTCAGGATTACAACTAAAATTAAGCTTTGAAGAAAGAGTTAAAACCAGAATCATGGAAAGGTTACTCTTTTACTACACTATCGAGATCGAATGTAATTTCATAAATCCATCGTTCATATACGACAAAATCAGAGAATTTTATCGACTATACTCGATGAATGTATAAACAAG
Organism: Methanosarcina sp. DH2; assembly: GCF_020804225.1. Lineage (GTDB taxonomy): Archaea > Halobacteriota > Methanosarcinia > Methanosarcinales > Methanosarcinaceae > Methanosarcina. The sequence goes on along the minus strand of NZ_WJBI01000019.1, from coordinate 73,885 downwards.
AAAGCCCTGATTATTCTTTGTGGATACGAGAGAGAAACTGAAAAGTGCCATTGTTGAGTGTTACTTATTTTTATCTGGTGAATTCCTGATGATTTCGGGGTAAACATAGTAAAATCATCTACAAATATCCCTGATTGATTGTGCCCACCAAAACCTTTTTGCCAGGAATATTCTATGTTTTGCGGGTCAACAATAGTGATGTTTAAAAGTTCTGTTCTGATTTGTTCCCTTGTTGAAAAAATAAAAGTTACCGGTTCGTTTTCTGTAAACATGACACTTTCGTCAATACCTCTTAATGGTCCTATTGAAGCACTTAAAACCTCTTCTCCTGTGATATATCCTGCTACCAGGACAGAAAGTATCAAAAATGCGAAATTGAACATCGCAACCATGAGAACAATATTAATAATCGAATTGATGGATTTTCCAATTACTGATGTTTATTTCGCCACCTGAACATTTAAAGATAAATAGGAGTTATCTCTGTGAAAGATAGATTATTCATATTTAAAAAAAATACACTGTTATAAACGTTTTTCTCCCGGAAAATATCCTATCCCGGGTTTAAAGTACGAATAACCGAATCCAATAGTTCCTGGATTTCGAGATATGAACAACTGAGTCTGGTAATGATATAGGGTTATTTTCCGCTGCATAGAAAAGGCTAATATTATGAAGGAACGCTTGTCCGGATTGGAAAAAAATAGTTCCAGAAACATAATTTAAAATATTAGATAGTTTCATATATGGTGCAATAAAATTTCGTCGGGATGGCGTGTTGCACGTGCTATGACTATTGATTTTTGTTTTTTAATGTATGCAACACTGCAGAAAAACAGAATAAAAATTAGAAAGATGTTTCTGCAAAACTGTAACTCTCAAAATACTGATAGACCGGGCTCCAGAATAAGCGGGCTCCAGAAGAAGTTTTGGAAAAATATCTTGATATGAAATAAATATGAGGGGGAAAATCCCAGTGACTGAAAACCAGGTTATGCAAGAAACTTTGGCTAGAAAGGATGTGCCTGAACACATAATATGTTTTGCTCAAGTAGAATATGAGCTCGATTACAACAACGCAGCAAGAGTGGTCATATCCACAGCTCTCGGGGAAATTCCGGGAGTGGGTTTTGCACTTGGTGCTCTTGTAGAGATTTTTTGGCCTGATTCGCAACAGGATGTGTGGTCGGAAATCAAGGACGAAGTAGAACAGCTCGTAGATGAAAAAATCAGCGAACTGGTTTACCAGCAGGTTCAGGAAGATCTGGAAGGCCTGGAAAATAATCTGAATGAATACCTTTGGGCTGTACAGAACTCCCAGAGTCAGACATACATATCTGAGAAATACAATGTTGCACTTGGAGATTTTCTCCAGCAGCTCCCTCACTTCCAGTCCAAGGGTTATGAACTACCCTTGCTGCCGCTTTTCGCGCAATTTGCGAATATGCACCTGAGTCTTCTTCGGGATGGTGCTTTATACGGTAACAGCTGGGGGTGGACAGAGGAAATACAGCAGCATACACGGCAGCAAATTGCAGACACAATCAGTTCTTACATAGCATACACTGAAAAGATTTACAACGATGGCTTACAGGCTACGCAGAAAAACGCTCCCAGCAATAAACATTACACTGAACCCTTTAATACGGTAAACAGATATATTCGGGAAATGACTATCAATGTTCTGGATTTCAAGAATATGTGGCAGTATTTCGATCCTGTGAAGTACTCCACGCCTGCCGAAGTATATCTGTCTAGAGAAATTTACTCTGATGCTGTAGGGACAGCTGACAACAGCGGTACGATTAGACTTCCTTCAGCACCCGAACAACCGATCTCAAAAGTAGAAGTATGGGCATGGGACCGGATTGATGCCTGTCAGGTTACTTATCCGAACGGTGGAGGCCCAGGAGGGGTTACGCAGACATCTCGCATGGGAGATAAGAGTGGAGGAAGTTCAAATCCCCCTCATGGCGGAGTTTTTAATCTTTCTAGAGAAAATCAGATAGTGAAGGTTACAGCTCGAACCGGAGACATTCTGAATGCCTGGTGGTTTACATTTAAGGATGGTTCTGTCAGCAACGAGCTTGGAGGCAACTATCCTGGCGGTAGTGATAATGTTTTTACCTATCCCGATGAAATTCTTTCAAGCATTAAAATTATGGGGGTCAGCAGTTATTACGGGAGTGCGGATTGCGCTGTTTTTGGCTTCAAGTTCGACAGGGAGTCAACGTTACCGGACCAGGCTGTTCTGCAAAAAATGTATATTGCCTCCCCTTCTGCACTTAAACCGGAAGAACTTACAAGCTATGTCGGGTTTAAAAATTCAGAAGAGGCAAGCGAGAGGATTCGAACCTGGATAAAGGATAACAATTGGGATGAAATCCGCGAACGTCGGTGGGCCAATATTCGTGAAAGCATTATAGCAAGAAGAACTTGAGTAAAAAGAAGAGACTTATACCGGATCCAGATTGCAGGTCCTCTCTGATCAGCACTCACCCAGGCCAAAGAAATCAAGAGCATAAAACCCTGTTTTTCCAGGGAACTATTCAGCTGCCCAATAATCAACATTAAGAGCCTTAATCCACATCTTAATTTGAGAAATCTGAGGATTGAAAACGATATTAATTGGCTCATTTTATGGTAACTGAATAGTTACTTTTCCATATAAGGAGTATGAAGGCTACGTTGTTACCAACCTGAAAAACTAACCTTCATAATCATATGCGAAATCCGGAATGTGATACTTTACGAAAATTCAGGCATGATCTCATCCTCTATTCATAACGGGCCTATCCTGAAACCCATTCCGTTCTCAAGCAAGCCGGAAAATTACCAGAGAATTGTAAAGAGTTTTTAACTTAAAGGTACTTTTTAGCCAATAGTATTTTTAGTGTATCATCAGTTTAATACACTATCAGTTTTTAACACATTACTACCTTTTAATACATTATCAGTTTTTAATAAATCATATCTCATTTCAAATTAATTATTTCCAAATTAACAGTTTAGGATGCGTGTTTTGTATATGAAAGAATCTGTTCGAAAACTCGGGCTAATAGGGGCCGGCCTGTGGGCTATGACCGAAGAGAGAGTAAATGATCTTGTAAAAGACCTGGTCGACAAAGGGGATATCAGCAGGGAAGAAGGCAAAAAAGCTGTCCAGGACCTGGTTGAAGAAAGCAAAAAACAGAGGGTTGACCTTGAAAAGAAAATATCTGACAAGATTCAGGATGCTATCTCAAAGGCAGATGTCTTTACCAGAAAGGATATGCATGAGCTCGAGTCAAGGTTAGAGACTCTGGAAGAAGAGATCCAGAAGATGAAAAATAAAGAAAAGATGTTCTTCAAATGAGAGCATCTTTTCTTCTTACAGCTCTTTCTTCTTACGATTTTTTCTACAGATCTTTGTTTTCATAGTTCCTTATACTATTACAGCTCTTCAACAACTATTTCTTCCTCAAGGCTTGAATTCTCGAGCAGGGCCTCAAGATCTGTAATGTTTTCTTCAAACTCCTGAATTTCTGCTTCGGTAAGTCCCTGTTCTGCGGAGGTATCATCTTCTATTCCTGGAATGTTTGGGATTATACCTGCCTCTTCAACTTCAGAGGTGTCGTCTCCGATACAACCTGACCCTGCAAGCCAAAAAGTTAAAATTGACAGTACAAACATATATGTGAACTTTACCATTTTTTTTTACCCCCTCAATTCACCAACCCGTCCTCAGAGGAGTTTTCGGATTCGTTCCCTGAGCTGGTGTTTGTTTCTCCTTCAGGAGAGAGTTCAGTTCCATTCACAGAAATGCCGCCAACAGATGAACTGTTGTCTGTGTTAGTATTTGTGTTATTTGTGTTTCCGATGTCATTTAATTCGGTTCCCGGAACATCTCTGATCCTGGTTTTACTGGCATTTTCAGTTCTGTACTGTTCCAGTTCCCCGAAGATTTCTTTAAGGTCCTGGTTTGCCTCTTTTATTTCATTGAGAGCGCTTTGCAGGTGGTTGTCTGCTTTTAGCAGTTCTTCCTGGGTAGCATTTTCTTTATTGTAGATCTTTTTTGCTGCTTCATTATTTTCCCTGGCTGAGTCCATCAGGGCATTGTAACTGGCGAGCTTTGCCTCAAGTTCAGTTGTATTTACACCGGTTTTATTCAGGCTTCCGATTTCTTTCTCAAGTTTATTAGAAATGGCCCCGGACTTGTTAACGAAATCATTTATCTTCTCGCCGGCAGCCTGTCCTGTCTCCACTGCTGTGCTATTTCTTTCATTGTTCCAGACTCCGCGCACCGATTCGGTTGCATTTGCGAAATCTTCAAGGTCTTCGGCTTTTTCAATAGCTTTCTTTTCTTCCTGCAGCTGGCTGATCCTGGCTTCAATAGCAGCAATCCTGGTATCCGTACCGTTGCCATTTGACTGCTCAAGGTTGTACTGAACTTTTTCAAGGTGAGCTATCATATAGTCGATGCTAGAGTTCAGATATACTCTTGTAATTTCCAGTTCTTCTTCACCATAATTTCCTGACCTGAGCTGTTTTCGGATTGCAAGGAAGTTTTTCCTCGAGCTTTGATAGTTACTTTTCTGGATCTTGAGCTGTTCTTTTGACTGTGTCCTTTCCTGAGTTCCTTCTCGCAGCTGTACCTGTTCCAGAGTTCCATTCTGTGTTTGATTTCTGTCCTGAAACTTTTGCGTAATCAATTCCTTTTTCTGGATAGTTTCAAGCTTATTTCCATTCTTGGCATCATTACCTTCCCCAGCCCCGTTTCCGGCAAGAGCTGCTGTCGATAAGATACTAGTGATAATAAGTAGGAGAGTTAAACATGAAACGTAGCGTATTACATTCCCTAATTTTCCCATATGACTTCCTCTCTTTAAATTATTCAACTGTTACATTATTGGGATGGGGAAATATATAAGCATACTTTCCTTAAAAGTAAGAATTAATAGATAAATATGAAACTTAGAGCTTTATATGTATTTTATTCACTATATAGGGCTTTAAAACCCATTATATTCTATAAATTATTAAAAAATAGAAGTAAAGCATTTATACTAAAATTCAACTTTTGCATTGAGTTTTTATAAAAAAATTAAGTGAAAGTGGATATTTTTGTCTTTTTCACTTTTATTTAGAAAATGAATTTTAGATATCAGGTACCGAATCGGATATTAACGCAATATAAGCTTGTCCCCCATCTTAAGAAGATAAATTATAAAATTCTAAGGCAGGGCATATATGGCTCTCGGAAAAGGTTTGTAGAAAGATGGCCAGTAAGCTGAATAAAAACCTGAATAAAAAACCTGAATAAAAAACCTGAATAAAAGACAGAAAAAAGATGAGTAAACGGGATAAAATTTCAAAGGAAAACTGCATAAACAAAGCTAAAAGAGTGGAATGAATGAAAGGAATTGCATCAGTTATTAATTCTTGAAAAGACGAATTTGAGAAAACAGGAGTGAGAAAAGATTTTTTCAGGTGAAGACCACCTTTCAATCATACCTAATTTTATTTTACTTCATATTCTATTTTTCCCGTCTCACTATTTTCAGCTACTTTCACCTTTCTGCACTTACAATCACAGTTTCGATTTCTATTTCGTCTTCAAGGCTTGCATTTGCGAGCAGGTTCTCGAGCTCGGCCATATCAGAATCAAGTTCCTGAATCTCAGCCTGGGTAAGTCCTGTCTCTGAGTCATCTGGTACTCCATTCCCTGCTCCGTCAATACCTGGGACTATTCCTGCTTCCTCCACTTCAGATGCATCGTTTCCGACACAACCGGACCCTGCAAGCCAGACAATTAAAGCTGACAGCATAAGCAGATGAGCGAGTTTGACCATTTTATATCTCCTTGGTTCTCCAATCTGTCCTCAGAGAAGTTTTCAGTCCTTTTCCCTGAGTTGTTATTTATTTCTCCTTCTGGAGAGATTTCGTCCGTTTACAGAAGTGCCGTTTATACAGATAAATTATTATTAGTATTGTTTATACTTATTGTATTATTAAGTTCGGTTTCTATACTGTTTTTAACTCCAATTTCGTTAACTTCTTCGAGATTGTACTTTTTCAGTTCGTCGAAAATCACTCTGAGTATCTGGTTTGCTTTATTGACGTTATTAAGAGATTCACGCAGGTAATTGTTTGCCACTTTCAGGTTTTCCCGGGTAGAGTTCTCGTCTTCATAAATAGAATCTGCCGCTTCTTTTTTCTCATGGGCAGCTTTTATATATAAATTATAACTGGCAAGCCTCGTAGCAAGCTGAGCTGTGTTAACACCAGTCTCATTCAGACTCTCAATGTCAGCCTCGAGTTTTTCTGATAGCTTCCCGGATTTATCGAGGAATTCTCCTACTTTCTGGCTAACTGTTTGTCCTGCACTTGTCAGGCTGATCTTCTGCGCATTATCCCATACACCACGTACTGACCTGACCGCAATTGCAAATTCTTGCTGGCTGGAAGCACTTGCAACTTCTGCCTGTTCAGCCTCAAGCAGTTTAATATTTTCGTCTATGGCAGCAATTCTTTCTTCTGTGCCATTGCCGTTTGAGTACTGCATGTTCGTTTTTACGTTTTCCAGGTGGATTACCATATAACTAATACTTGAGTTAAGGTAGAGTCTCGTTGCATTTACAGCTTCTTCGGAATTGGGATCAAGATTTCCTGCCTTAATTTGATTTCTTACCTTAAGGAAATCACCTTTTGCTTCCCGGTATTCTTCCTTCTGCAACTGGAGTTTTTCCTGTATCTGTTTTCTTTCAAACTTATACGCAGAAATCCTATCTTGATCCTTTGTCAGGATTCCGTCTTGATCCTGCATATTTTCAGAATAGGAATTATCAGTGCCGTTAGCGCCCTCTACATTATTTTTTTTGTAATTTTCCGGATCTTTTTCTGAACCTATATCTGTTACTGAATCTGTAATATTCTCGCCTGCATACTGAACCCCGTTTCCATGCCCTGACGAGTCTCTGGTAGCGAGTGATCCTCCAGGCAGTACGCAAAATAATATTAATATAAATGTAACATAAGCCAGATATCGAACAATTCTTGATTTTTTCATCTGACTGCCTCCTTTTGGCAAGTTAAGATACTGTCCATATTATGATAGGGGAATATAAGCATACTTTTCGGAATAAGGCTGGTTAATGACAATATACGGACTTCCAAGCTTGATAAGATCTTCGATTTCTTGATAAAACTTTAATTTGCCTTCAGCACTTTTGAACCTCTGGCAAGGAAAAGGAAAAGATTTATGCTAAAAACCCCTTTAAAGCTGCGTGAATTTTAGACAGCTCTGCAAGATCACCTGTGTAGTCTTTTTCCTAGTGTGCGTTCAAGGGAACGTACTTGCGGCGACGATTCACGGGACCGTGTATGAGTGGTACAGCTTCAAACCCCTAGAAAACTCAATAGTTGAGATCAACTCTACTCCGGAACAGTCCCTTGTTGCAACGGATGCTGAATACTCTTTTAACCTTACTCCGGGAACCTACCTTATAACTGCCAATTATTTTGAAGATAATACGCTGGTTTATACGGCTGAAGAAGAAGTTATAGTTTCCGAAGAAGGGGAATACGTTCATGACCTTTTACTTTTCCCTACATATCAGGAAGAGCTTCTCGATCAGGGGAACGATTTAGAAACTGTTGACCTGGATCTTGAGGAGGCAGAGCCCCAATCCCATGAACGCTCGCAAAATACGGTCTTAATCTTTGCTTTATTTGCGCTCTGTATACTTCTACTGGCTGGTTATTTCGTGAAAAAAGGAAAAAGAGACCCTCCTGAAAAGGCAACAGGTTTTCCAGGAGAAATGGAAAATCTAAATTCGCCCGGGCCAGATACACTAGGGTCTGAAAATATCACAATCGTGTCAAAGATATCTGGATATACAGAACCCGGTGAAGTTGGTTCGATTGAAGAAGTCTCAGAGACAAATTATGAGCCTCCTGCACCCCTTACAGTCGAACAGCGGACTGGAGATATTTTTGAGACAGAGATGTCTGTACAGCAAAATGTAAAGCTGCCAGAAGAATCAGAGATATCTATAAGTCCCTCATCTGAAAATACCTCATCTGAAAATACCTCATCTAAAAATCCCTCACCTGAAAATCCCTTATCTGAAGAGGAATTTAATTTGTTAAGTCCTGTCGGTCTGGAAAGCCCTGAAGCAAGCCTCCCTGAAGATCTTAAAGAGATTATGGACCTGATTCGAGCTAACGGAAACCGAATTACTCAGAGAGAACTCCGTAAAAAGTCTCCTTACTCGGAATCCAAAGTAAGCCTTATGCTTTCGGATCTTGAAGAACGCGGATTGGTTGAAAAGTTCAAAAGGGGCAGAGGAAACATTATCCGTATTCCCGATGGAGAGGCCATCAAGCAGACGGAATCTCAGAGCAGAAAGGAGTCGGGAGAAAACGGCACTTCACAATAATTTAATAATAAAATGATGCTTTACTTTACATTTTTGAAAAACCACAAATAGCAAACACCGCAGATAGCAAACTATATAACTGAATTCATCTACTAAGCAACAGGAAAGATTAATAAAAGTTTGAAAGATCCGGCCCATAATACTCCTTGGTGTACTTTAATTGAGCCGGTGTCCATACGCTGATATATTAGTATAACCTTGACAGTAAGCTGATTGGATAAGACTACTGGATATTAATTTGATACACTTATTGATTTGATATGTTTATTAATTTGATATGTTTATTAATTTGATATGTTTATTAATTTGATATGTTTATTAATTTGATATGTTTATTAATTTGATATGTCTATTAAATTAATACATTTATTAAATTGAGACATTATTACCAAGACTTCATATCTTACTTAGAGTTCATATTTAGATTTCATATCGAATTATTATAAATTGCATGAGGGACAGTATGCGAGTTTCCATGGACATTGAATTAAAAGATGTGCCCGGGCAGATGCTTTTAGCCCTCCAGCCTCTTTCGGAATTCAAAGCTAACCTGATAACTGTTTTACACCACCACCAGAAACGGACCCCAAGAAAAACAGTGCCTGTACAGCTTGTACTCGAGACAAAACCCGAGAACATAGTAGCAATAAAAGCAAAGCTTGAGGAAAACGGGATAAGGGTTGTAAGGGTTGGGGAACAGCGTTTCAGAGAGAGCATAAATGTGGTTCTTATAGGGCACGTGGTTCACACAGGGATCCAGGACACGATTGATGAGATTGACAAGACAGGGTTTGCGGAGGTAGTCGACCTTTCGCTATGCATGCCAGGTATTAATCTTCTTTCTTCAGCTCTGATCAGAATCGATGCTGTAGGTAAAGAGGATCTGCAAAAGGCGCTTGATATCCTGAAAGAAGTCTCGGTAAAAAAAGACCTGCTTATGGTCCTTCCAATAGACATCCACGCCTGAAAAAACATAGGAGATTTGAAAACATGAAAACAGTGCGCTGTTCTATTTTAGGATTTGGTGCAATTGGACAGGGTGTAGCCGAGGTACTTCTTATGAAAAAAGAGTACCTGAAAAGTATCGGGCTGGAAGTTCTAGTAGTTGCAGTTGTGGATTCTAAAGGGGCTACTATTAATCCTGAAGGAGTGGACCTGGCTGACTGTCTTGCCCGCAAGAGGACAGGAGGCACGGTTGCCATAGAAAAACTCACAGGCGTTGAGGTTATCCGGTCCGTAGACCATGAACTGGTAATAGAAACCACTCCTACAAATATCGTAACGGGAGGAGCAGGGCTTCAGAATATGTTCGCAGCCTTCGAAACCGGCAAAGATGTTGTTACCTCCAATAAAGGACCTCTTACCCTGAAGTACGGAGAACTGATGGAAGCTGCAAAAACAGCCGGATCGAACTTCAGGTTTGAAGCTACTGTCGGCGGCTCCATGCCCATTATTAACCTGGCAAATGAAGTCCTTGCAGGAAATAATCTCAGAAGCATTAAAGGGATTCTTAACGGGACATGTAACTATATCCTCACCAGAATGCTCGAGGAAAGGGCAAGTTATAAGGATATTCTTGCCGAGTCTATGGAACTCGGAATTGCCGAAACCGACCCTACGTATGATGTAGAAGGAATTGATACAGCATGCAAACTGGTAATTCTTGCCAATGCAATTTTCGGGCTTGATGCAACATATAAGGATGTTGAAGTTACGGGAATTACAAAAATCACGCCTGAAGCTCTGGAAATGGCTTATGAAAGAGGGCATGTGATCAAGCTTATAGGAGAAGTCAGCAGGGAAAGAATACATGTTGCTCCAAGGCTTGTACCTATCAACCATCCCCTTGCTGTAAGAGGTACTCTTAATGTAGCTTCCATAGACACCGAGCTTGCGGGAGAAATCACGGTCACAGGCAAGGGCGCAGGCCCGATAGAAACCGCAAGTGCAATTCTCAGCGATCTGGTTGCAATTTACGGAAATCGATAAGTACAGGAAAAATCGGCCTTCATAGATCAGAATCCGAAAAAACAAAAAACTAAAAAAACCGCGTGGACCATGACAAGCTTCAGGGAATTTGCAGAAACCTGCCAGGCAATTGAAAAAACATCGAGCACTATAGAAACTACAAATAAGGTTGCTGACCTCCTCAAAAAAGTTGACGTTGAAGAGCTGCCTCTTGCCACTCATTTTATAATGAGCGAGGTTTTTCCTGCCTGGAGTGGAGAGCAGCTCGGTATTGGCACAAGCCTGCTTTATGTTTCACTCTCTAAAGCCTCAGGAATGTCCATACAAAGTATAGAATCTCTTATCCGAACCACTGGAGATATAGGGGATACAGCACTCCTTATCCTGAAGGAAAAAAGAAAAAACCAGGTGACATTTTCTTCTTTCCTCGAAGAGCAGCCTGAGCTCTCAATAACAGAGATTTATAACCGTTTCAAGATCGCATCCGAAGCTTCCGGAAAAGGCTCACAGGAAGTTAAAATCAAAAATCTTCAGTTTCTCTTTACCTCTTCAACTCCGAGAGAAGCAAAATACATTTCCAGGCTTGCACTTGAAGAACTCCGCATAGGTGTAGGGGAAGGAGTTGTCAGGGATGCCATTGCAAAAGCCTTTTCTGTACCTGTAGAGATTGTGGAACACTCTTTCATGGTTACAAACGACCTCGGCATAGTGGCTGCTGCTGCTAAGAAAGACGGAATAAAAGGTCTCGAAAACCTCGGGATCGAGATCAACCGTCCAATCAGGATGATGCTTTCGCAGATCAGCCCTGACATAGATGCCGATATCAGGGAAATGAAAGAGGTTGCAATTGAATGGAAATTCGACGGGGCAAGAGTCCAGATACACAAGAATGGAAACTCAGTTACTCTTTTTTCACGAAAGCTTGAAAACGTCACAAATTCCCTGCCTGACCTTGTTGACATAGTCCGGAAACATGTAAGAGCTGAGTCAGCAATCCTTGATGGAGAAGCTGTAGCTGTAGACGAGAACGGAAAACCCAGGGCTTTTCAGGAAATCCTTAAGCGCTTCAGGCGCAAGTACAATGTAGAGGAAAAGGTTCTCGGGATTCCTATCCAGCTCAACCTGTTTGACATTATGTACCTCAACGGCAGAACTCTGATTGACCTATCTCTTCTTGAGAGGCGAAAAGTGCTTGAGTCCTGTGTGGAGAGTTCTGTTGAGGACTCGAAATCCATCTGTGTAGCCAGTCAGGTGATAACCGGAGATCTCGAGGTTGTGGAAAAGATTTACAGGGAAGCCTTAAAAGCCGGGCACGAAGGTGTTATGGTTAAAAACCCGGTTTCTGTTTATTCTCCTGGCAAGCGTGGCAAAAACTGGCTGAAGAAAAAACCCCTCATGGAGACTCTTGACCTTGTGATTGTGGGGGCAGAATGGGGCTTCGGGCGCAGAGCAAACCTGATCGGCTCTTATACTATTGCCTGTTATGACCCCGAGACTCCCCGCTTCCTGCAGGTTGGCAAGGTTGGTACAGGCCTTACAGACGAGCAGCTAAAAGAACTTACAGAGATACTCTCAGGATTAATGGAAGGTGGAGAAGCCGGAGGGGTATTTGCAATCAGGCCGAAAGTCGTCCTGGAAATCGCCTTTGAGGAAATCCAGAAAAGCCCCAACTACGACTCGGGCTTTGCCCTGCGTTTTCCCCGCTTCATCCGCGTCCGAGACGATAAAGACCCGGAAGAAGCAGACACAATCCAGCGGATCGGGCGTGTGTACAGCCAGCAGCTGAAAAGGCTCTGAAAGGCTTGTCTCAACTATTAGTTCTAAAAATGAGTAGAGTAAGCAAAAATAATTGAGTTAAAAAAGAACTGGTAAAAAACGATGTGACCTGTTTAAGGACAGATCAAACATACTTGAACAGGTCGTCCCTTTTCATTTCGTGCAGCCTATCACGGAGAAGTCCCTTTAAGGCTTTCAAATCTAATTTTTTGACACTTATCGGTGCGATGATATGCTTCCAGTCTTGCCATGGAGGTTCAAGTCCGAGGCGCACTGAAACCTCGTCAAGGAGAGAGTCGTATTCATCTGCTTTTACTTTGTCCATCTTGTTTGCAGCAACAATAGTGTCAATCCCGATTTCCCTCATGAAATCAAACATTTCAACGTCGATAGGAATCTGGTCCCTGGAATCCCAGCGGTCGACTACTTCAGGAAAAGTCGGTCCGTCGATTACAAGGACCCCGATTTTTATTCTTTCGGCATTTTTTTCGAGATAGCGTATTGTCTGGTCTTTTACAATATCTTGCTTTCGGTCTTTCACTCCGCTCATGAAGCCGAAGCCAGGCATATCCGTGATAAGAAGGTCCGATTCCTGGGCATGTCTGGGGCGCAGGGTAACGCCCGGGCGTCTTCCAACCCTTACTTTTGCCCCGAAGATCTCCCTGAGAAGGGAAGACTTGCCCACATTTGAGCGCCCTACAAAGATAATCTCAATATTTATGCCGCTTTCAGCTGCAGTCTTGCTGGTTTCCATTTTGTTTTACCTCATTTACTTCCCCGAGTCTGGCATCGAAAGCCCGGAGGAAAACCTCCAGCGAACCTTCGGGGATGCGTGCTCCTGCTGCAACAGGGTGCCCGCCGCCACTTCCTCCAAACTCAGGTGCAACCGAACGAAGGATACGATTTATGTCCACATTTCCACGGGAACGTATGCTAAGGTCATATACACCTTTTCTCTCGTGGTACTCGGCTGCAATTCCAACTTCCCTATGTCCGTAGGATGCGGCATAGATCGCTGCCTTTGAAATGGAGTTATTCGTATTTACAATATACGCGCTGTTTCTCAGGACTTCCACATTTTCTTTCACAAAAAGCCGGATTTTCTCTTCGTTAATTGCAGCTTCCCTGGCAAGCTCAAGCAGATCAGGGACATTTGAAGGAATCATGTCCTTTGATAAAGGCTCAAGCAGGGTTCTTTTAAAATTGTATTCTTTTCCTTTATGAATTATTGCCTGGATCAGGGCTCCAGCCTGAAAATAGAGACTTCTTTTGTCCCAGTCTTTTACCCAACTTTTTATACAGGGCGTATTATCGCAGAAATCACCTATAGCCCCGTAAATTGCTATTCTTCTCATTTCCTGGCTCAGAAGGTCTTCAAAAACCCTGTAGGTCAGTTCAGAGGAACATACTCCCGTATCATGGTAAAACCACTCTTTTTTTCCGCAACTTTCCGGAAGGGGGTGGTGGTCTATGTAGTATAGATTGCATTTTTCCGAAAAATTCTCAAGTACTGAATGGAGTTCTGAGCAGTGCCTTTCTTCGATTGCAATGTCACAGATTATGAGGGTTTCGACGTCTTCTATAAGGTTTAATTTGTCAAGAAGGCTGACAGGGCTTGTAAAGTATACATATGCATCAGGGTAAGCACTTTTTGCAATTGCCCCCGAACATATCCCGTCAGAGTCTCCATGGGTAAGGATCAGGGTTTTTGCTTTAAGCCGGTTCTGGGGTTCTTTCATGATCTAATTCCTTTTTTGCTGTTAGAATGTATACTTTATTTTTGATCTCTTTGTAAGGCATCGATTTTCTCACTTTATTCTCGATTATAGAAGAGTTCTATCATTCGGACTGCAAATTTATTAATCTATTATTCTAATTGGATTCATTCTAATTGGATTCTAATTTGTTGGCAGCTCCTTATTAATCAGTTGATAATATTCCTAAATATCCGAAAAATAAGATTTTTCAGTTTTCTCTTCGGTGCCGCATAGGTCTGTAGCTGGACTCAAATCGATAAAACAACACGTGAAACTATAATGCTATTAAAGAAAGCTGATGCTGTGGATAATACAATTCAGGATGAGAAATACTTCTTTTTACACAGGTGATGCAGGAAAAATAGGACAGGCAGGTAAAAAAGGTAACCATGCCGGAAAATTAACAACCTCATATGCCTTGTCTGGCAGTCTGGTAAATACAGGAGCCAGATGACAAAAAAGTGGATTCTCCGAAAAACCCGGGAGAATCCAGAACAACACTTAAATGTTTTAGTCTTTCAGTTGCGCCTCTTCCTCATGAACCCGGTAACCGCCAGTATTCCTGCTACTGCAAGGAAGAAACCGAATCCCGGTGTATCCCCATAGTCTTCTTCCGTACCGCCTGTATTCGCCTGGCTCGAAGGTTCATTTTTCTCCTGGTTGGACTCGGTTGACCCTTCCGGTTGTGCGCTGCTTCCTTCAAGTGTCATCGGCGTTCCGACATAAACAACAGGAGTCTCTGAGCTGACCTCTCCTGAATATTTATCGAGGTCAAGGAAAGTTGCTTTACAGGCAGGAATCTTGATTTCCCCTTCTTTATGCATCTGCAGGATGTAAGTGATTGTCTTTGAACCGCCGCCGCTTCCAAGGACCTGCTTGAAACTCGTTTCCCCACTTATAAGTTTAGCTTCGGAAGGTATGGTATCGGTTACTGTTACACTTGCATCAACGTTTCCTGTGTTCTTTGTGGTGACCGTTACAGTCAGTTCGTCTCCAGAGTTTAGCTGCTGCTTGTCAACAGTTTTCGTAATTTCAATATAGGGCCCGTAAATTTTTATCTTTTCCGAATCATCGGAATCGACTTTTTCACTCTGTCCATTTGAAAGGGTGAAAGTAGCTACGGTTTTCGGAAATGTGAATTCCCCCGGCCTTTCGGGAATAAGGGTGTACTTAAAAACATCCTCAGCTATTTCTCCGGACTTCAGAGAAAGTGTCTTATCAAGCTCCGTGTCTTTTTGAAGGTGCATATTGGAAATGATAGAATCTTTAAGTACGATATTATTTATATCACAGATTCCTCTGTTCCTGACAGTGACAGAAACATAAACAGGCTCTCCCATATGACGTTCTTTTGTGAAACTTTTTGAGACAATAAGGTCCCATTTTTTTTCGATTTTTATGATTTTGGAACCTACATGTTCATACTTCTTATCTTTGATGTCTACGCATGTAGTTTTTGCAGTTATATTAAAATCTGTGTCTTCCCAGGGAGTGGGCGCTTTGAGCGTAAGATTAATTGACTCAACAGTCTCATCTTTCAGGATCTTTGTGTATGTATATTTCGTTTTTCCACTAAGTACTTCCAGCCCGGCTGTATCGACAGTCAGCATAACGTTTTCAGCTTTTGCTTCCCCATCATTTTTAACTTTTATCGTTACATCTATTCTGCTATCACCTGTTAATTTAGAATCGTAAGTATCTTTTTTAGTTTCGACATCTATGTCAAAACTTGGTTTTCCTCTTACAAGAATATCCAGTTCAGCATATGGATTCCAATTTCCGGTCTTGAATTCCTTTCCATCTTTGGTGATAATTTCGTAGTTTGGTTCCACATTCTGGGCGTAAACTTTTATCTCATCATTATATGCGAACTCCAGCCCTGCTGTAAGAGGAGAAGTCTTTAATTTTTCCCCATCTTTTGAAATCGAAACGAACACCATCTTGTTTTCGTTGAAATCTTCTGCTTTTATTTCATAACCTTCTACGGTTATTGTATTTCCCCAGTAAAGTTTTGCCGCGTCCTTTTTCTCCACCCACTCCACTTCATCTGCCGCGAAAGCAGTAATTGAAAGGACGGAAAAGATAAAAACGGCAATTAATGCAATCAGTGCAATTCTTTTAGCCATGGTTACCTTCCTTGATTTTGATGCTGTTTACAACAAATCCGGGGAACCGGAAACGTGCATTTTGCACTTTTGTGAAATTTATAGCTCACTAAATTATGACTTACAAAATATTGTGATAATATAAAGATATATTTTTTAGAGATTATAGGTAACTACAGTCAAATTATAGTTTTATAGAGTATTATTTTCGCCCCCAGCATACCCCGCATGAACAAATTATATTCAGATCTGTATTTCCAGTATTATTTTTATAAATATAAACTTTATCGCTTTTTGGCAGTATTTTCATTTTTATTCTTATGGTTTTTGAAATATTCAAATTTCCTTAATTTTTTTCAAAGAATTTATCTCTTAAAAATAAATTATCCAAATCCCTATAAAATATCTTCATATATTCTATTTTAATTTTTGCTAATGTTTTAGCAAACGTCCTGAAAAAGCTATATTCTTGAGAATGGAATAGTCCTTGATCCTGCTTGAAGTAAAGAAGAAGAAAAAAGCCATAGGGTAAGATTAACAGAAAAGTCTGTCAGGACCTAAACAGGACCGAGTTTAGAGGCATGAATCAAACCAATGGTCACAATAATTAGTCAGAAAAGTCAGATAATTAAGAATAAAATAGCTTTTGGGATAATCTCCATAACTGACATTTCAGTAAGGGCTGGAATTAAATGTTATAAACGCTTAATCTGGATTTAGCCGGAGAAAACCAGTAATTTTAACTTTCCCGGTCTGCGGAGATTTTTTCCATGAAGCTTATGAAAATTGTGCAGGTTCTTGAAAAGATAGCTCCAGCTGAGCTTGCGGATGACTTTGATAAGGGCAAGATCGGGCTGGTCCTCGGTCTTAAAGATGACGTAAACAGGGTTGCGGTCGCCCTGGATGCAAACTCATATACCCTTAAAAAAGCTGCAGAAATTGGAGCGGAAATACTCATTACCCATCACACTCTTATCTTTCATCCAGTAAATATGATTTCAAAATCCCTGGCATCTTCCCTTAAAATTGCTCTTGAAAACGGGATATCCCTTTACAGCATGCACACTAATTACGATCGAGCCGAAGGAGGGATCAATGATGCTCTTGCCGCCCGTCTGAGACTCAAAAATACCAGGGCTGTAGAAACAGGCAGGATAGGGGAAATTGAATACTGCTCTTCAGCTGAACTGGCAGCCCATGTTTCGGATTGCCTGCAGGCCCCTGTCATGTACTCAGGGGAAAAGCAGGAAATCAAAAAGGTAATGGTTGTAGGAGGTAGCGGCTTTCGAAATGAATACCTTGAAATCGCCAGGAAAAATGGAGTTGACGCATTTATCTCATCAGAGCTCAAGCATGATATTCTCCGGGCATACGAAGATCTTTGCCTGATTGATGCAACCCATTATGCCACGGAGAACCCGGGTATGGAAGCCCTGTGTCCCAGGCTGCGCAGCCTTCTTGAAATTGAAGTGGAATTCATTGACCAGCCTTCCGGACTCAGGGCGGTTAACTGCAGGGTTGACAAAAATAAAACTGCATTCGACGTAAAAGAAGAAGGATCGTGTAAGCAGGAAGAAACTGGAAAGGACTCTCTTGAGTTAATACTTGAAAAACAGTTAAGAAACCAGATACGCTCAGATTACCGGCGCAGCCTGGGAAATGAAAATCGCAGGAAATATATCGAGTGAGATACTTCAACCAGTGCCAATTTGACCAATGATACTTTAAACAATATTACTTTAAACAATATTACTTTAAACAATATTACTTTAAACAATATTACTGCAACTGGTGGAATTTCAATCAATATATTTCGACCAGTAATAGTTCAACCAGAATACTCAACCATTGATACTTCAAACAATATTATTTCGGCCAACAATGCTTTGACCAATATTATACTGAGCATATTCAATTATATAGATTTCAATACGATAACATATCTCAAATATCTCTGCAGGCAATATATTTCGAAGGGGCTTTTTAGAAACCGGCTTATTTAAGACTTAACTTCCGGTTTTAAGGCACATTGTTACTTCTTGGCCCCTGACTCTATTGAATTCAAATAGTATTCAAAATGCCGCCTTAAAATGCCCGTTTCTTTTGTATCAGGCAGGCAGGACATAATTGACTCCAGATATCCGTACTCTTTAAGAAGGAAAAAAGTTACTGGAAAATTAATATCAAAAATCCAGCTAAGACGAAGAAGTTTCACATCATTTCTATTTTTCATATCCCCAATTTTTGCCATTCTGTTACCCAAGATCTCTGATACTATAGGCTCCGAATACCCCAGGGTATCTGGCAGATATAGTTCAAGCGCCGGATTCCGGTGTTTTCCTTCTTCCAAATATTCTTCGCTGGCAAGCCTCAGGATATCAATTTTATCTGCATCCCGTATCAGCTTTGAGTAAAAATAAAGTTTACTGAAGGTTTTTATATACTCCGGAATCTCCATCAGGTTATGATATTCTACAGCTTTCAGGATGATGTCTTCTTCTTCTCCTGAAAGACGGGAGAGAACCCTTTCCTCATTCAGAATTCTTATGCCCAGCAAGGCATGGTTTTCCGATTCAGAATCTCTAAACGTTTTATATTTCATGAACTGCTCAAAACGTCCCAGGTCATGAAACAGGGCTATTGTCTCAGCAAGCATGCACTCCTTTTCGCTTATCTTCTCAGACTTTGCAAGTAAAAGGATATTTTCACAAACTCTCCCTGTGTGTTCTATCTTTAGCTCAATATTTTCCTTAATAAGAGGGTCAGGAGAAAAGAATCTATTTACATACTCGAAAAACCATTTCCGGAAAAAATCCAGGTCTTCTTTCTGCATACTTCTGCAATAAGAAATATTGAGGTATATACTTTACGCATAATACTTTAAGCATAATACTTTAAACATAATACTTTAAACATATTTTAATGATGTTATACTGAAAAGGTTTTTGCTGTTTTAATAACAATACTAATTGCTCCGGGCAAAATAAGAGAATTATAATTTCCCATAATAAAAAACTTGCAATGTACTGGAACTTAACCGTAAACAGTAAGCATTATAACTAACTTTAATAAATTTAATGTTTCCTGTGAATAGAACATTCTGAGAAATATAACAATAAGATGAGAATTTAACAGTCATATGAGAGCCTTATAAGAGTTTTATAAAAATAGTAAAAATATGATAACCATTATATAATCCGGATAATTTCGACCCAAACTGCATAAATTATATAAGGAAGGAACTCCTCAAATTAAATGAGTATTTGCTGGGAGATTATAGGACGAAATTAGGCCCAGGCTGGACAATTATCTATGGGGGGAGCAAAAGAAATTTATTTCGTTACTTTTATATCTGAATGTTCTCGTTTACATTGTTTAAGAAATTACATATCAGAGTGACTTTAAATTATACTGATAACTAATAGACTACTGACAGACTGCTTATAAAAATTTTTCGCAGGAACTCATTAGAATAAATCGGGGTATTTAATGAGCTCAATTCAAAAAATTTATTTGATCATTTGTTCTTTCATTCTTCTGGCCTTTGTTTTATCTTTTACCTCAGGTTTTTTACCTGCAGCAGGAGCGGCTGAAAGCCAGAAGAATATTGTAGAAGATAACGTACCTGTTGCTCCCACTCTTGAAGAGGTACTTGCGCAGCGTCCGGCTTCTGTAGAAGGCCTGTTAAGTAAAGGCAATAATCTCTATTCTCTCAAAGAATATGAGCTTTCTATAGGATGCTTTGAAGATGCACTTAAAATGGACTCTAACTCATCGATGGCATGGTATGGAAAAGGATGTGCTCTGGCCGCTCTGGAGAGATACGAAGAATCAATTGTCTGCTATGACAGGGCTATCGAAACCTTCCCGGTTTCTTACGGCGTCTGGTATGAAAAGGGTAATGAGCAGCTTAAGACACAAAATTATGTAGAGGCTATCAACTCTTACGAAAAAAGTCTCGCTATGGATAACTACCTTTCCAGAGTCTGGTTCCAGAAAGCAATTGCTTCTGAGAAACTCAGTCTTGATCAGGAGGCTTTAGCCTCTTATGAGAGATCAATTGAACTCGGCTCCAACTCTTCCGAAACTCTGCAAATGCAGGGAAAAGCTTACGCAGGACTTGAGAATTACGAAGAAGCAATGAGCTGTTTTGAGATGGCTCTTAATATTACTCCTGACAATTTTGAACTCCTGACTCAGAAAGGAACAATGTATGATATGTCAGGAGATTATGAAGCTGCAATACAGTGTTACGACCAGGCTATCTCCCTTAATCCTGACCTTGTAGAGGCCTGGTATAATAAAGGTGTAGACCTTGAAAGGATGGAAATGTATCAGGATGCCCTGACCTGTTATGAATTTGTCCTCCTTTCAGAGCCTGAAAACCTTAATGCCCTGCAGAAGAAAGGATCCTGCCTTGAACAGCTTGGTAGAAATGAAGAGGCTTTGCATTGCTATGATGAGATACTTGTTTACAGCC
This sequence comes from Methanosarcina sp. DH2, assembly GCF_020804225.1. Lineage (GTDB taxonomy): Archaea > Halobacteriota > Methanosarcinia > Methanosarcinales > Methanosarcinaceae > Methanosarcina. The sequence goes on along the minus strand of NZ_WJBI01000019.1, from coordinate 53,379 downwards.
CTGACAACACCGAGGCATGGTACGGCAAAGGTTCCGTGCTTAATGAGATGGGAGAATACGACGCTGCAATAGTCTGCTATGATAGAGCCCTTAATCCTAATGTGGGAGTTGAGGTAGAGGAAGCTGGCGAGGGTCTTCTCGAAAAGCTTAATGCTTACGACTCTTCACTTGCCAGTTACTCTGAAACTCCCGAGTTTAAATCCCCTGCAATTAAAATATGGTATGATAAAGGACTGGCTTTTGACAAGCTTGAGAATTATGAGTCTGCCCTTGAATGTTATGATCGGATTCTTGAAACCGAATCAGGACATGCAACGGTCTGGTACATGAAGGGTCAGGACCTTGACAGACTTAACAGATATGCAGAAGCTGCTGATTGCTACGATAAAGCCCTTAAACTGGATTCCGGATATGCCAAAGTCTGGTATAAAAAAGGCTATGATTCTTCAAAACTTGAGCAGTACAAAGATGCTGTAAAAAGTTATAACGAAGCCATTGATCTTGATGAAAATTACACGCTTGCATGGTACGGTAAAGCTTTTGCCCTGGTAAAAACAGGAGAATACGAAGGAGCTCTGGAGTGTTATGACAGAGTTCTTGCCGTTGCCCCTGATAGTGCCGAAATCTGGTACAACAAAGGTCTTCTCCTTGATCAGCTCGAAAGATACCAGGAAGCTTCAGACTGTTACAGTCAGGCTCTCCAGATAAATTCAGGGTATTCTATTGCCCGTTTCAGATTGAACAAGAATATGGAATTGTTATCTGGAAACTCGACCTCCAGAACAGTTGAAGGTAAAAGTATGGATGTCAGCCCACAGAAGGCAATTTCAGGAGGTTTCTGGACTTACCTTCAGGGCTACAAGTACTTAAGTTCTGAAAACAGCTCGGACTTTTCAGGAAACTTTAACGACCTGAATCCGGAATTCGGTTACGATGCAGCATGGTACGGCAAAGCTTCAACCTACAGCAAACTTGAGATGTATGAGGACGCGCTTTATTCTTACGACATGGCTCTTGCAATTAATCCTGTACGCACTGAAGCCTGGTATGAGAAAGGCTCTGCCCTTGACAAACTCGGACGGAGCGAAGAAGCTCTGGAGTGTTATAAAAAAGCCCTGGACATTGACCCGCAGTCGAGTAATGCCTGGTATGGTATAGCTTCTACCTCGAGTAATCTTGGAAGGTCTGAAGAAGCAGTTGCTTACTATGATCAATTACTTGCTCTTAACTCCAGTGATCCTGAAGCTCTCCAGGGTAAATCTCTTGCCCTTGTAAGCCTCGGTAGGTATGAGGAAGCAGTCGCCTGTTTCAATCCTCTTCTTGAACTTGAGCCTGAAAACATAGAGGCTCTGGAAGGTAGAGCTTTTGCTTTAGCCAGATCCGAAAGGCAGGAAGAGGCTCTTGAAGATTATGATAGAATCATGGAGCTTGATCCTACCAATTCGAAGGTTCTGGCTGAGAAAGCCTCTTTGTTTGAAGAACTTGGCAAGTATGAGGAAGCCTCTTCAACATATGGGGAGATTCTCAAGATTACGCCTGAAAACAGAGAGATAATGTACCGGCAAGGCAAGGCTCTGGAAGCTGCGGGAAATTTCGAAGCAGCAATTGCCTGTTATGATCAAATTCTTACGCTGGACCCGAAAAATGTTGATGCGATTAATAACAAGGGTTTTGCGTTCTCTAAAATGGAGAGATATCAGGAAGCAATTGCCAGCTATGACAAAGCCCTCGAACACTCTCCAGACAACGCCGCAGCCTGGTATTTCAAAGGGTGCGCTTATTTCGCAATAAGCAGTAACAATGCCGCTCTTGATTGCTTTAATAAAACAGTGCAGTTAAAGCCGGACTGCATAACGGCATGGTATAATAAGGGATATCTGCACAATGTAATGGGAGAGGTTAATGAGTCGGTTAACTCCTATGACAGTGCTCTTGCAATAAATCCCAATTCGCCTTCTGCCCTTTATAATAAGCGTTTTGCCCACTACCGCATAAAGGATTACGATGAAGCTTCGATATGCAAGGCAAGACTTGATGCCATGGACCCTGGCTTTGTAGCAGCCCTTCAGAACAGGGGAACCCGTATCTTCATTCCCGAAACATATAGAGGCGACATCAACTATCCGCTGCCCTCGAGATGGTATGGTGGAGAGGAAAATATTTTAGAGAACGCCAGCATAAACATAACTGAAATTTCTCAGCAGCTAAACAATAATTCCTCTGCATCTGGGGAGAAATATAAAGACACTGATGAGTATAATGCTGGGTCTTCTGAAGATACAGGATACTGGTATATTCCTGAACCCGAAGAAGATGAGAAAAATGAAAATGAAAACTGGTATGTTCCAGAGCCCGATGAGGTCTAAAGGGTTAAAATAAGCTAAAGGGTTAAAATAAGCTAAAGGGTTAAAATAAGCTAAAGGGTTAAAATAAGCTGAAAAAAAGATTCCGGTATGCACGTAAAATTTCAGGCATACCGGAAAAATTGTTTTCAAAGAGAGCAGATAAAAGTTGTTCCTGTTAGCAAATTTTCTATATTTTTATTATACAACTGTAGTTCTCTTTACAAGCTAAAGTTACTGAATTGAATTCATGTTCCTTTTTGACGCATTTTCTCAAATTCGCAATTACTGGAACTGAAGGCATGAGAATTTTGAATTTTCAGGAATGACTCATATTGCAACCCGATTTTTCCATGCTTGCATGCGAGCGGTCTTCCTATGAAAAAAGGGACAATAGAGAAACCAAACATATAACAGTATAAAAAATACGTAACTCAAATAAGTCAAAAAAATCTGTAGGTGTATAAAAAAGAATAATGTATAAAAAAGAATAAAATACACCTGAAAAACAATAAAACTAATAAAAAACAGAACAAAATAAAAGTTGCAATAAAAAAAGTGGGTTGCCTGAATGTTGCCAGAAACGACCGTTTCCTCTTTTTCCTCCGGTCCCTTCCAGATCCGCCTCTTGATATGGCAGGTAGCCGGATTGCTTTCCTGAAACTGCTGTTTCCTTGTTTGTTTCCGACACCCGCGAACCAGTTCTCAGATTGCAAGAGGGTGGTGCGAATGTTGGCCAGAAGCCTTGCGGGCTCCCTTGTTTGTTTCGACACCGGTGCTGGGCGGCAAGAATGTTGGCCAGAAACCCCTGGCGGGCTTCCTTGTTGGTTTCTGACACCCATGCCTTTTCTCTAGGGGGTTCAGACTTCGAGGTCTGCCCCAAGGATTCTCGCTTCGACAGATCCTTTTTCTGGGCTCGGCTTTCCGATAGCGGTCCCGAGCAAAACGATCCAGCCAACAGGAAACAGTATCAGCAGAAGGCTATAAGCAGCAATTGCTGTTACTATCGATTTTCCTGCAAGCTTTTTCAGAGTATCCATTGGTACTCCACCCCTGGCGTGGTTGTCTTTTATTACTTGCGTCGTTTCGATAGGTGGGCAATATTTACCCAGTCTTACCCAATGTCTTCGATATTGTGCGTAGTACACAATAGCATACAATACTATACAGGTCCTGACTTATATAGATTTTCCAAAAATAATATTACCGTCGGTATATTTTTTGTACTGATTAACAATGATAGACTACCAGGACAATTTTTCATGTTTTTTAATATTCTTTCATATACATACAGTAATTCCCACAATTCTCAAAACAACGGTGTATTTAAAGTTTTCTACCGGTCCCCCGTATATTGCCACATCATACCCTGTTTCCAGTTATTCCAGGAAAAAATTTTTTTTCTGAAAGCTTTAAACCATTTGTCACTAACCGTTAGTATATCTAACCATTAGCATATATGACAGGCAATTCTGACAAGGTCGAAACGGACCTGAAATTCTATTGATAAAGGGATAAAAAGAGATAATAAGAACATGCATGACGATTCTACAAACAGTATGGATAACAAGGGTTCCGAGAAACAGGCAAACGTTATTATAGTCCGATATGGGGAGCTTGCCCTCAAAAGTCCGGGAGTTCGGAACTGGTATGAGAAAATACTTATGAAGAACATTGCCGCAATGCTGGACTCAAGAGGCGTTCCATACTCTTTGATGCGAAGAGAATGGGGCAGGATATTTATTGAGACAACAGATCCACGTGCAGCTGGAGCGGCAGCAGATGTTTTTGGGGTTGTCTCAACATCCTCTGCATTAATAACAGGATCGGACCTTGAGAGTGCAGCCGGGACCTGTGCCCTTATTGGAACAGATCTTATTCAAGAAGGAGAGTCTTTTGCTATCCGGGCCAGAAGAAGCGGGAACCATTCTTTCTCATCAGCGGATGTAGGGAGAACCTGCGGAGATGCTGTCTGGAACGCGCTTGAAAAAGCAGGAAAAAATCCCAGGGTTGATCTAAGTTCTCCTGATAAAGAAATTTTTGTAGAAATGCGGCAGAATATGGCTTATGTTTATCTGGAAACAGTTAAAGGAGTGGGAGGGCTTCCTCTTGGCACCCAGGGTAATATGGTGGTGCTCATGTCAGGAGGCCTCGATTCCCCTGTTGCTGCATGGCTGATGATGAAGCGTGGTGTAATGATCACCCCTATTTACTGCAACAACTCTCCTTATGCAGAAAACGCGGCAAAAGAACGTGCTTTTGACTGCATCCGACAGCTCCAGGCATGGGCACCAGGGCATCAATTCACGACTTATGAGATCCCTCACGGCCCTAATCTCAGATCTTTTATAGAAATATGTGACCGAAAAAACACCTGCCTTCTCTGCAAACGCATGATGTACAGGGAAGCCTATGAGATCATGAAAAAAGAAGGTGCAAGCGGAATTATTACTGGCTCGTCCCTCGGACAGGTAGCCTCCCAGACTGCGGCCAATATGCATGCCGAGATATACCAGCTTGCTATTCCGATTTATCACCCTTTAATCGCCTTTGATAAAAGTGAGATCGCGGATATTGCCCGTAGAATTGGAACTTATGATATCTCTACAAGGTCAGCAGGAGGCTGCACTGCAGTCCCGGAGCGTCCAGAAGTCAAGGCAAACTATGATCTTATAGTTCTTGAAGAGAAAAAACTCGAAGTTGAAACTATGGTTATCGAGGCTTTGAAAACTGCAAAAGTTCTTAAGCTCTAAACATATTCTCAAATTTTTTAATAGAGACTTTTAGCGTTAAATACCGCTTTGATTCTCTTAACTATATTTAATACTGTTGACACGCAACTCACATATAGTTTAATTATATACATTGAAAAAAATATAAAAGTGGAATGCTTTATATAAGATATCTTACTTTTAATATTCTGGGCGTTATACTTCTAATGGAGTTTATAATCCAACCTCCAGTTCAATCCACAGGTTCAATCCACAATCACAACTTTTATAATGCAGTTAACGCCCTTCTCTTTATTGAGTCACGATTTAAACAATACTTATATATATTTTCTATAATGATAGAGAACTTTCTCCAAAATGGACTAATTTAAAAAATTATTTATTTTCTCTTCTCCTAATCTATTCTATGAATCGTTTTCCCAATGGTTTTCCCCGCTCAGATCCAAAGGCTTCCAGAGTACGAACAGCTTTACTTTTAATAACTATTGCAAGTTTCCTGTCGATGACCGCAGGCTCACTATATATCGATATGTACCCGAATAATCCAGTCAAAGGCGAGTTTCTTATAAATACTGCAGGTCCCATATTCTGGTTCTTTGGGGGTCTCTGGCTTTTTTTCAATATAGCTACTATTCTGAACTCCAGGCGCTAGAAAGTCTTATTCGAGCCTCATTAAATCGGCTGGTCAAGGCAGGCTTTAGTTTTGGCAATGTTATTTAAAACTTTAGAATTTATTTAAAAATTAGTCAGGCAGAAGGGTGTCAAAATAGAACCAAGTTCAAAAAAGCAACATCATTAATCATATAATACTGCATTTTTCCCGGAGATCAGTTCGGTCTTCTAAAAAGAAGCAAAGAGATGAAAAGTTGACAGAAGAAAAGCAAATTAAAGCTGCGAAAAAATCTGTAAGGGTGCAAACGATAGAATCAGATAATATCTAAAAAATATTTTTTTTTCAAGCCCTTTCTGTTTTTCAAGTCTTTTACGTTTTTTCAAGCCTTTTCTGTTTCTTTCAGAGGCGCTCTTGTTCAAACTTCATTTTGTTTTTTAATTTCTTGCAGACGTCGCCAGTTTATCTGGCGGGAAAATTTTAAATATTGCAAATTGAAAAGTGGTTTATAGAGCAGGAAAAACATTTCTCAGAGCCCGCATTGTGAGGTTTTTGCTCATAACATATAGCTAACGTTCCCCTCTCCTCTACCCGTTTTCTGCAAAGTTAAATGGACTTCTTATTTTCCTTCATCTACTCTTTTTGACCTGTTTTTATGGATAGCCACTTCTATCTCATTGTAAAGGTCCTCTTCGTTGAAGGGTTTAGAAATATACCCTGCAGGCTCTGTTAGTTTTGCCCTTTCCAGGGTTTCAATATCAGTATAAGCAGTAAGGTAAATAACAGGTATTGAAAAGCGAGATTTGATGATCCGGGCTGCTTCAATCCCGTCCATATCTCCCTTCAACATGATGTCCATCAAAACAAGATCAGGGTTTGTAAGCTCTACTTTTCTTATTGCCTCTTCCCCAGAAATAGCAGTAGTGGGAACATCATACCCCAGGCTTTTTAACCTGTTTCTAATGTTTAGGGCCACGATGTTCTGATCGTCAACGACCAGAATTTTTGCTTTGTCCATTTTTCCACCCCGTTTTTCTTAGCTTTAAATTACCTGAGACTCATCCTGGTTCACTTCCGGTTGCTATCACTTTTCGATGAGTTTAGAATTAACTCTATCACGAATGACCTCAGATTCAGTCTTTTTTCTCAATTTCAATGATGCATACAATTGTACTTCCTGGACACGACTATTTTTCCAGGAAACGACTACTTCTCCTGGACACGACTAATTCCCTGAACAAATCTCCGTGAAAAATTCTTATGTCCCGGAACTATAAAAAGGAAAAATTCAGTTAAAACATGAGTGATATACATCTTTTAGAATCGTTATTTTATAAGATCTCTTTTAGAATATCTCTTAAATTCAAGTTTGGAAAATGTATCTGTTTTAATCGGATACAGATTCCGTTAAAGCATTTGAAGAGTCTTATTCATCACTACTGGAGCTCTCAATTTCTTTTTTTTCGGCTCTGTGTTTATGTAGCGCCATCTCAATATTGCTGTGCAGGTCTTCTTCTTTAAAAGGTTTGGAAATATATCCTGCCGGTTCTGTCATTTTAGCCCTTTCAAGGGTTTCATCGTCAGTATAAGCGGTCAGATATAGTACAGGAATTTTAAGGCGGGTTTTTATTTCACGGGCAGCTTCAATTCCATCCATATCCCCTTTCAACATGATGTCCATCAAAACAAGATCCGCATTCGTCAGCTCCGCTTTTCTAATTGCTTCCTCTCCTGTGGATGCAGTGCCAGGTACAGTATAACCCAGGTTCTTGAGCTTGTTTCTGATGTTTAGAGCGACGATGTTCTGGTCTTCAACGACCAGAATTTTTGCCTTTTTCATTGTATCTCCCCTTTGATACTGGATACATTTTCAGATGACTGGCAGGGCTCCTTAAACCAGATTTTGAATTTAGTCCCTGAACCGCTTTCAAGTTCAACCGTACCCTCCAGCTGCTCGACAAGTATATTTACAAGTTGCAGGCCCAGAGAGTTTGTGTTCCTGAAATCAACGTTTTCCGGAAAACCCAACCCATTGTCCGAAACTACCAGTGTGTACTGGATATTTTTGTCAACTGAACTCTTAGCACCAATATTATTAGTGCTATTACTTATACTTTTATTCTCGGCATTTTCTTCTATCCTGCAAAGTTTGATACGAATTTCTCCTCTCCTGCCTGAGGGAAATGCATGCTTCAGGGAATTGGATACAAGCTCATTGATAATTATCCCCAGAGGAACCGCAGTATCCATTCCCAGGAAAATTTCTTCAATATCGAGCTGCATATTGACATTCCCTTTTCTGACAGTGTATGAGTGAAACAGGTCCGACGTCAGTTTCTGAAGATAAGCTGAGAAGTCCATGGTTTCATTATCTCTTGACCTGTAAAGTTCCTCATGGATTATTGCCATTGTAGCAACACGGTTCTGGCTCTCACGAAAAGCTTCCAGAACTTCCGTATCGTCAAATCTTTCTGCCTGAAGTTCAAGAAGGCTTGAGATTACCTGCAGATTATTTTTAATCCTGTGATGTATTTCCTTTTTACGGATTTCTTCCACTTTTGCAAGAGATTCTTCAGCTTCTTTTTGTTTGCTTATATCGTAAACCGCACCCTGCAAAATTCTATTTTTCCCTGTAGCATCGAAAACATTCTGAAAAACCTCGCGGACCCACTTTACTGTTCCATCTTTGTGTACTATTCTGTAATCATGTTCTATGAAGAGCAATGGATCTTTTATCAATTTATCCCTATTATCAAAAAGACTTTTCATGCTTTCGGGATGAACAATCTGGTACCAGTTAACATTTCCGGAAATAAAGTCCTCTCTTCTGTACCCCGTAGTCTCTTCTATACTGCCGTCTATGAGGATCAGGTTGAAATCAAGCCCCATCTGGAAAGCAATTCCTCTGAAGTTTTTCATAAAGGACCTGTAGCGCGCTTCACTTTCTTTCAGTTTTTCCGAAGCAAGTTTTATGCCTGTAATATCTTTCATTACTCCGAAAGCTTTTCGAATGCTTCCGTTTTTATTCCTCAGATAGACTCCGCTATCTTCCAGATGGATATAGCTCCCATCCTTCTTCCTGAACCTGTACTCAACACGGAAGTTATTTGCTTTTTCTTGAAATGTCCTGAGTTCACCAAGCGCTCTTTTCCTGTCTTCGGGATGAATATGATCTGCCCATGAATTGCCGAGTTTATTAAATTCTTCTACTGTATACCCCGTGACATCCTGGATAGCGCCTGCCCACTTGATATTTTTCTCCCGGTGGTCATGTTCAAATACTATCTGCCCGGTCTGCTCGGCAGCTATCCTGAATCTTTCTTCACTTTCCAGAAGCTTTTCCTGTGCAGACCTCTTCTCCGTGATGTCTTTTATCACTCTGGCTGCCAAATACACGCAGCCTTTTTCATCTTTCAGGTAAACTCCCTCATCCTCTACATAGAAGTAACTTCCATCCTTTCTCCTGAATCTGTAGTTCTGATAGAAATCACCCCCATAATGCATACAATATTCGTGAGCAGCCCTTACCTTCTGGAGGTCTTCCGGGTGAATCAGGCACATCCAATCATTAACTCTGACTTTCTGGAACTCCTCATAACTATACCCTGTAATCTGAGGAATTGCTCCTGCCCAATCAGTTTTGTCATCCGCATAGTTATCGAAATATAAAAGCATTTTAGTTTTTTCTGCGATTAAACGGTAGCGTTTCTCACTCTGTTCCAGTCTATTGTGAGCAAGTTTCCTATCAGTGATATCTTTTATTACCCCGAGAACCCTGCATATGCCTCTATTTTCGGCTTTCAGGTAAATTCCGCCATCTTCAACGCAGATGTAGCTTCCATCTTTTTTTCTGAATCTGTATTCTTCAAAATATTTCCCCCCATTCTTAATGCACTCTTCATGGGCTTTTACTGCTTTTTCCCGGTCTTCAGGGTGAACGTGCTGAGCCCATACTTCGGGAGTGAAGCCCTGGAACTCTTCAAAACTATATCCTGTAAGTTCTTCAATTGCTCCTGCCCACGAACTGTGATTATTTTCAACATTATAATCATAAACGAGTTGCCCGGTCTGTTCTGCTGTTATGCGGAATCTTTCCTCGCTTCTCTCGAGAATTTCTCCGGCGAATTTTCTTTCTGTAATATCTTTTATTACTCCGACAACCCGGTAAACCTGGTTAAGATTATCCTGAAGGCACACGCCATTATCTTCTACATAGAAGTAGCTTCCGTCTTTCCTTCTAAACCTGTATTCTTCAAGATATCTCCCCCCGTTTTTCATACACTTTTCATGTGCTTTCCGTGCCTTATCGCGGTCTTCAGGATGGATGTGTTCTATCCAGCTTTCCATATCTACCTGCTTGAACTCTTGAGGACTGCAGCCTGTAAGCTGCGGGATCGCTCCAGCCCAGTCAATTTGTTTTGATTCAGTCTCATAATCATAAACTAGCTGGCCTGTCTGCTCGGCAACAATCCTATATCTCTCCTCACTTTTTCTGAAAAATTTTTCAGCTTCTTTGCGAGGAGTAATATCCAGCATTACGCCCACAATTCCGGCAATTTCTCCGGAACTATTTTCGTAGGTGGCCTTATGAAACAGAAAGTCTCTGCTTACGCCGTCAGCGCAGATAACCCTGGTCTCGTAGTAATGGCTTCCCCCATTATTGAGAAGTTCCCTGTCATGTTTATAATATATCTCAGCCAGTTCTTTTGGAACTCTCTTCTGAAACTCGGAGAATGATCCCCCTATAACCATCTCCTTTGGAAGACCCATAATTTTCCTGGCAAAACTCTCGTTACAGTTCACATAAATCTCATTAAGGTCTCTCTGGAATACAGAGCTTGGAATGTTGTCAAGAAGTGTTTCAAGAAACTGAAGATTATTCTGAAGGGTCTTTTCAATCCTCTTTCTCTCGGTTACTTCCTGTGCAAGTTTCTCGTTTGCTTCTACGTACTCAAAGGTCCTCAGCCCAACAAGTTTTTCCAATCTCTCATGCTGAGACATAAGTTTCTCTTCAGCCCGTACTCTGTAGCTTATGTCAAACCCATAGATATCTGTGAATCCATCTTTCGAATGAGGATAAAGCTTTAGAGCATATGTAGCACTCCCAATGTTGATTTCAAGGTTTTCAGGCTTTTTTTGCGAAAGAATCCTTCTTATACCGTGCCCCAGTGATTGAGGAAGCTCTTCTCCTTCTTTTATGCCCCAGTGCTCAAGAAGAAAGCAGGCTGCTCTATTGGCATAAAGAACCTTTCCATTCTTTCCTACCCTGAGAACAGGATTAGGGTTCTCTGAAGGGAGGGGCTCTGTTATTTTTTCATGAATCGCCATTGAATTTTCCTGTTCTAATTCTCCAGCCTCTTCTTTCTTCCCGGGAAAGCTGTTACTCTTAATAACTTCCAGTCCCCCATTTTTTACTTTTTGCCTTAGTCTCTATATCTCAGAGTGAAAAATCAATTTTCACTTAAAAACAGGGTTAAAAATAGCCTTTTGCGGATTTTCCCATTTTTCCGCTATTTATTCCCTTCAATCCGATATATAGGGGTTGTAAAAAAAATATGCGCTGGTCTGTTATGTATCCATTATTTAAAAAGCATATGATGTGTTACCGGATTTTTAAAAGTTAAGATCTATAAATAATTAAACCTGATGTTTTATAAATATTTTTTTCTGGGTAAAAAATTTAAGGAACTTTTTATAATAGTTAACTATGTTTATATTGTTTTTTCAGAAAAACAAACATCAAGAAAGCAAAAGCAATAAAAGAGAATTAAAATATAAGCTTAAAACGCCACGAGATAGAAAAGCTCAACTGAAAAATTCTCTCTTTAAAAAGAGTTTTGTATATTAGAGTGGCCAGGGGGAGCTTCAACTTTCCCTGGCCATCTGAGGGGGTTATTCTAGCGTGGGATAACCACACTAATATTTAAAAAGAGTTATTTGTATTTAATTCTTTGCTATTTTTAGAAAGTTAAACAATGTGTCTTTGCCTTTATCGGAATCATAAGGGAAATATATTCCTTCAAAAATCTGATAGATTTTTAAAATGTCTATAAAAAATTAACAGTGTAACCCAGTTATATTGATTATCACTTATATCAATTTAAGCCTTAGCAACCAGCATCAAATACTCCTGAAATTATGCCTGCTGAAGACGCAACCACCAGCCCGTCTGATGTCCATCGAAAAAAGAAAAATCAGAAAGAATTTAAAATATCTAAAAAAAGTTTCAAGAGATTCAAAAAGAGTTTTTTTCATTCAGTACTGATAGAACCAATCCAAAAACTCAAAATTGATTTTCTGGATAGCGAATTCAGAATGATAAATGGAGTTTCCGATCGTGGAAACTCGACTCTGATTACTTAATTAATGGACTCGGCGGGATTTGAACCCGCGGCCTTTACGTTGCGAACGTAACGATCTTCCCCTGATCTACGAGCCCTTTTATGAAAAAGAGAATGATGAAAAAAGTTTTCCGGAAACGTTATCCGGTTCTTTTTTCCTTCTCAGATGCGATAGGCTTCCAGAACCTGAACATTCTCGACGCCGGAAACTTTTGCAAAGGCTTCTTCTGCAGGTTCAGTTCCGCCTTCTTCGTCATTAACGATTAATGTTACAATCAGAGCCTTCAAGCCAAAAGCGATAGGCTCCTCAACGACATCTCCGTGAAGGTCTGCCCCTGCAGGAATTACGGCTTTTATTTTCTCTTTCAATTCTGCAAGGTCGGTTTCAACGCTTTCTGGCATAATTTTAATTTTTGCTGCAACATCGCCCATTTTAATCCCTCTTATAATCTATATGATACTGTTGACCAGTTTCAAGATGCTTTCACAATGCTCTTCTTGATCTTTCGGCATTCAGGCCAAAATCAGGGAGCTTTGAATCCGCACTTCGGGCAGGTGTATACGTTACCCTGCTGCCTGCAACTTATACATCTCCCAATCTCTGCTCCGCACTGGGGGCAGGGAAACTTCACATAGCCTTTCTCTACAAGACGGATTCCGCATGAGGTACAGTATTCAATTTTCTGTGATGACATTTTTCTTCTCCTTAATTATTCCTTATAGTGAACTGTAATGAATTAACCGGTAAATCAGGCACCTTACTTAAGCTTCGGTATCCTGCTCTTTTTTCGGCACCTTTATTAACATCAACAAATCTGATGAACTGAATGTAATGATGCTTTTTGGATACGGTTTGCTTCTCTCCCCTAGTCATATACGATATACAATTTAAATATTCCCCTTTACCGCCGTACAGGGTACAGGCTTCCCGTACACCGCCTGAATTACTCTTTCAGGAAATTTCCCGTTTATAATTACGCACTGCATTTTGTTTTTCTGAAGGAATCCGGGCAGGAAAGGGTCAATGCAGCTTTCAAAATTTTCGGGAAAATCGGAGGCAAAAATTTCTCTGCTCAGTTCTCCTTCCCTGAATATCCCGTCAACATCTGTAGCCTTAATGAACAGGGCTCCTGTCTGCTTCGCGATCCAGGCAGCAATTGTGTCCGAAGTAACTTCCCATGAGTGAGGCAGAGGATCTTCTTCCTTCAACAGCCTGTAAGGAAAAAGAATTGACACGCCCGGAGGCAGTTCTGTTATTGAATCCGTACCTACTGCACCGCTTTTGTCCCGCAAATAGCAGGCGTATTGCTCCATGCCAAGCACAGCCATCCAGTGAGCTGCATCGTCTCCAAGTCCGAACCTCAAGTCAGCTCTCCTTACGGCATCTGCAAATATCCCTCCTCCGGGTACTATAAGGATGGAAAACAGAATTCTTTCGGAAACCCTCTCATCAGGGGCAGTCCCTGAATGTCCTGAGCCAAATTCTTTTACGAGCCTGTCAATAAGTTCTGGAGCTTCGCTGATCAGACTCCCTCCTAATTTGATGACTACCCTCACAGCTTTCATTGAGATTTCTCGTCCGTTAGGTTTTTCCTCAATTCTAATGATTTTCAGTCATATTACTAATTTCTTCAGGGAAACAGAAATATCAGAGACTCAGTTTAAGAGACTCGGTTTAAGAGACTCAGTTTAAGAGACTAAGATTAAGAGACTCAATTTTTAGACTTTTCGGCTTCCAGAAGATGGGCGGCAGCATATGCCGGAAAGACCTTCGAGATCTCTCCTCCCCAGCGCCCTGAAACAGAAATGCATTCAAGTCCGAGCCTTTCTGCAGCTTCCTTTGTAAGGAACTCTCCAAGTCCTGCTGCTGCAATCTTCTTAAGTCCATTTCTTTCCGCAACTTCGAAGATCGCTTCAGCCAGGGTAGAGATCTGTTTTTCTTTTACCTGCTCTGCAATCTCGTATATTTCCCTTCCCTCTACCTCTGAAAGGTCTGCGCAGACCAGCCTTGCAATTCTGCGCATGGCATCTGTTTTGTTCCTGCCTGCTCCGTCGGCAGTCTCACATGTGTACGCAGCTTCATCGATTTTCCCGAGAATGAGATAAGCATCTGCTGTCGTTGCAAAAAGTTCCGAGGATGTCCTGCATATGCCTTTCTCAAGCTTTACCTTTTCAAGAAGTGCAGCAAGATTTGTTCTGAGAGTGCCCGCGTATACAAGTTCGCTCCTGAGCAAGCGTTCAAAGTCCGTAAGCCCTGCCCTGTGCTCCCCTGATATGATCGGAATAATATCACTTGTAGTACTGCCAACATCAACAAAAAGACAGTCTCCTATCTCCTCCCCTATCAGTCTGGCCGAGGCTGCCCAGTTTGCGGCAGCAAGCTCCCTCAGGGAGCCATCTTCACTATGGAACCTTCCCTGACTGTTTATATAATATACTTTTTCGGGACCGAAAGCAGAATCAACAGTATCTTTTATAAAGTGAATGCCCTGCTCTTTGTCTTCAAAACAGTCCGCGAGTTCTCCTGTCATCACAACAGCAACTCTTTCAGGTTTCAGCCTTTGTGCAATTTCTTTTAAGACTTCCGGAAGCCTGGTATTCTTCCAGAGAGGCAGGTAGTGAAGTTCCACAAGAGTTCCGTCCGAGGAAGCAAGCTTTGTGTTCGCCCCTCCAATGTCAAGCCCTATAATTTTTGAATGCATTTTTAGTTCCGTTCCGTGTTTTTTCCAGGTTTATAACTAAGATCTATAACTAAAGTTTATAATTAAAGTCTATGACTAAAGTCTATAATTAAAGTCTATATAAAGTCTATAATTAAAGTCTATAATTAAAGTCTATAACTAAGATCCGTAATTGTTCACACTATCCATATTTTCAGCTCTTCCCGAAAAGCTCGCCAAGCATATCTTTCGAAAAGTGATACTCCCCTTCTATTCGTACCGAATCAGGGAGTTCTCCGAATCTATTCATTAGAAGAAGTTCGCCTATTTCCTCCTTCATGACCCTGTTAATCCCGAATAACGAGGCTGTAGGCCTTGGATTTACATCCACCACATACGGAAGATCGGAAAGTACGATGTCCACACCCACATACCCGAAACAGTCCAGACATTTTACTGTGGAGATTGCAGTTTCATAGAGTTCATTTACTCTGGAAGTCTGGTAAGGAGTCAGGCTGCCATTGTATTTTATTACTGAAACCTCGGTTTTCGCCGGATTTTCCCCTTCCCTGTCCTTTTTCTCTTCAAACTCAATAAACTGGCGATTTACCGTAAGTAGAAGAGGTTTTTTTCCTGCAATCAGGCTTACACTCAGATGTTTTCCTTCAATGTATTCGCTTGCTATGAATTCCTCTGTCTTTTCGAACTCTGCAACCAGATATGTTGCCTCTGCCCCGCATCCGAATCTTGGTTTTATAACGTACTTTCCACCTTCTCTGGCCTTTTCCGCAATTTCAGGAGCGTTAATCCCGGCTTTTTTCAGGATGTTCGTACACATGAGTTTATCTGCACAGCAGGCTGCAGAACTTGGAGAGCACCCCAGGTTCACGGTATTCTCTTCAAGGATCCTGTTCAGTTCCGAAAGCATTCCATCAGGAGCAATAAGCAATCCCGCATCGTACTTCTTTGCCTCTCTTTCAATTACATGCCTGAAGTTTTCAGCCGTTGATTTCAATGGTGTGCCTGCACATATGTCTGTGCCTGCAGAAGGATAATACACTTCATGCCCCACGCGGACAAAACTTTCCGCAAGTGTCTTTAGCATAGCTGCCCCTTCCGGGATCAGGGACTTTTCAATATCCGTACCGACAGCGAATTCTGCAATAAGGATTTTCATCGGAAAAGAAAAACCCGGTCATTTTATATTACTTTTTGTCCTGCATAGAAAAAATACTCCTGAAAAATGACATTTCTTATTTCACTCCCCTTTGGCCACTCTCGCCTTCAAGTTGCCTTTACTACAAAAATGACGAGAAAAAACAATAAGTAAAAACGACCGAAGGAGTCAGCAAGAAACAAATAAGAAACAAACAAGAAAAAAACAAGAAAAAAACAAGAAAAAAATAAAAGCGACAAAAAACGGAAGTAAACAAAACAAAGATTAGTCCTCTTGAGCAAAGTGAAAAAAACATCACCATTAAAAAGTTAGTTTGCTTGGGCGAATGAAGCTTTACTAAAAACCTATATTAGTCCTCTTGAGCGCAGCTAAAAGGGTAGCGCACTGCAGAGCCGTAACTCTGCTGAAACAGACTTCGTACTCCCTAGGTGAAATTAAGGCTATGGAAAATTAGGCAACTAAATGAATAAGAGGATATAAAGGAAAAGTGCAAGAGAGGAAATAATCCGGTTACGTAAGTAAAGATTTATATAATTTATATAGTTTATAGCTTAAAAGTAAGCGTTATAATACTTGGATAATACTTAAACAATATTTGATGGTGGCTGGTAAAATCAACAGCAAAAACCCAGATTCTCAGTCTTTGTTTGAAAATCCTTTTGTCAAAACCCTCGCTATTGCAGTTCTTATGGGTATATTCCTGGTTGACATGGGGCTAGGGTTATTTGATATATTCTCTACTAAATCAAGTCCCCTGCCGCCGGCATTCGTACTCATGATCTTTGCCGTGATTTTTATAGGGGGAATGGTATTTTATGAGAGGCAGGGCCTTGACACCCTGAGTTCCATTATAGGAGGAGCACTGGCAGGTTTTGGGCTCTCCTTCGTGTTTGTTTCTCTCGTAGGAGGCGTTCAGTTTGCGTTAGATGGAGGAATTTCCGTTCTTGGATGGGAACAGGTAATTTCGGCAGTTGCGGCCTGTATGATTGCAGGCGTCATAATGCTCAAAGCACTATCTTATAAACTTCAAAACCACTTTTACTGATTTTTCTTTTTTTTGCTTTTTCAGGGAGATATCCTGTCCGCAGCTCCGAAAAGTATTTATAGAATTACAAACAATCACAGATCAAGACGAGCGCTACATTTAAAATAATTTCATGGGGATTGATAGATGAAGAAGTCCAGTAAAAAAGAAAATATGCATTCAAAAGAAGAGAGCCAGATGCAGGCTGAAAATTCAGAAGCTCAGAACTCTGGATCTTCGGTTGATAAAGCCGATGAAACAATAGCAAGTCCTGAAAATGAACCTGTAAGTTCCGGAGCTGAAAAGAGTCCGGAAGCTGCATGCAGGGAGGAAAACGAACTTCTCAAGGATCAGCTTTTTCGGCTTGCAGCGGATTTTGATAACTTCAGAAAAAGAACTGCCCGTCAGATGGAAGAGAACCGAAAAGCTGCGCTTGAACAGGTGCTTCTTGACTTTGTCGAAGTAACAGATAACTTCGATCGCGCCTTGAAATCTGCACGTACTGCAGAAGACATGAGTTCAATTGTAAGTGGAATCGAGCAGCTTTCAAAGCAGTTTTTCTCTATCCTGGAAAAGTATGGACTTGAGAGGATAAAATGCGAAAAGGCAGGCGAATTTGACCCTCACAGGCATGAGGCTGTCCAGCACGTAGAAACCTCCGACGTTCCTGACAATACTATAGTTGAAGTTTATAAATCAGGATATGCTTTAAACGAGAGAGTTGTCAGACCCGCTCTGGTTTCAGTGGCAAGAAGCCCTGAAGAGATAGAGAAATAAAAAAGTGAGTTACTCAAAGATAAACCTGTACTAAACTGAGTTTACCTTTAAATTAGCATTAGACTCAAAATTACGTCAATTTTCAAAAGCAAAATCAAAACTTGTAACCCTGTGAGTAACAGAAGAACTTTATTAAATAACTTGAATTAATAGTTTAACTGAGAAGTAACTTGCTAATCTCTCTGACTAACTAATTTAACGAAATATTTAACTAAATAAAATAGAACTAATTACAGATTAACTGAATTTGAGAAGTATTTTTACCGGTTAATTTAACCAGAAATTTAACTCACTAGAAATTTACAAGACATTTAACTCACTAATCCAATAAGCAACCTAATCAAGTAATCTAACTATAATTAATTGATAATTAACTATGAGGATATAATATGGCAAAGATACTGGGTATTGACCTTGGTACTACTAATTCATGCATGGCAGTGATGGAAGGCGGGGATGCTGTCGTGATCCCGAACGCCGAAGGCAGCAGAACAACTCCTTCAGTCGTTGGGTTCTCTAAGAAAGGGGAGAAACTCGTGGGTCAGGTCGCAAAGCGGCAGGCTATCTCAAACCCTGAGAATACGGTCTATTCTATTAAAAGGCACATGGGAGAAGCCAGCTATAAAGTCACTCTTAACGGGAAGGCATATGCTCCGCAGGAAATTTCTGCGATGATCCTCCAGAAGCTCAAAACAGATGCAGAGGCTTATCTTGGAGAAACCATAAAACAGGCTGTTATTACAGTTCCTGCTTATTTCAATGATTCACAGAGGCAGGCTACAAAGGATGCAGGTTCGATTGCAGGGCTTGAAGTCCTCAGGATCATTAATGAACCGACTGCTGCATCCCTGGCTTACGGGCTTGACAAAGGAGACATAGACCAGAAGATTCTTGTCTACGACCTTGGAGGCGGAACCTTTGACGTATCCATTCTGGAACTCGGAGGCGGAGTATTCGAAGTAAAGTCCACAAGTGGGGATACGCACCTTGGAGGCGACGACTTTGACCAGCGCATTATTGATTACCTGCTTGCAGAATTCAGGAAAACGGAAGGAATTGACCTTTCCAAGGACAGGGCTGTACTCCAGCGCCTGAAGGATGCAGCTGAAAAAGCCAAGATAGAGCTTTCAGGCGTTGCCAGCACTAACGTCAACCTCCCCTTCCTTACAGTAGGCCCTGATGGGGACCCAAAGCACATGGATGTTGACCTGACAAGAGCCCAGTTCCAGAAAATGACTGAAGATCTCCTGGAAAAGACCCTTGTATCTATGCGCCGTGCACTCAGCGATTCAAAGTTTACAGCAAATGACCTTGACAAAGTGATTCTTGTCGGAGGCGCAACAAGAATGCCTGCCGTGGTTGAACTTGTGGAGAATTTCACAGGCAAGAAGCCATACAAGAATATCAACCCTGACGAGGCAGTTGCAATCGGCGCAGCCATCCAGGCAGGAGTCCTGGGCGGAGAGGTAAAAGATGTCCTTCTGCTCGATGTCAATCCTCTTACCCTGGGTATCGAGACCCTTGGAGGCATTGCAACCCCGCTCATCCAGAGGAATACAACCATTCCTACTAAAAAGAGCCAGATCTTCTCAACTGCTGCTGACAACCAGCCCTCAGTCGAGATCCATGTCCTGCAGGGAGAGCGCGGAATCGCTTCCGAAAACAAGACCCTGGGCAGGTTCACCCTTGACGGCATACCCCCGGCTCCTAGAGGCATTCCTCAGATTGAGGTTACCTTTGACATTGACGCAAACGGTATCCTTCACGTGGGTGCAAAGGACCTGGGGACAGGCAAGAATCAGTCCATTTCTATCCAGAAACCCGGCGGACTTTCTGATGCAGAAATCGAGCGCATGGTCAAGGATGCGGAACTGCATGCAGAAGAGGACAAAAAGCGCAGGGAAGAAGTCGAGACAAGAAATAACGCCGAAGCCCTTATCAATGCCTCGGAAAAGACTATCAAGGAAGCCGGAGATCTGGCTACCGAAGACCAGAAGTCAAAAGTCAATGCTGCAATCGAAGACCTGAAGAAAGCCCTTGAAGGCAAGGATGCCGAAGAGATTAAAGCAAAGACAGAAGCTCTTCAGGAATCGGTATACCCGATTTCGACAGCTATGTATCAGAAAGCCCAGCAGGCTCAACAGGCTGCAGGCGAAGCAGGAAGCACTGATGCGAGGGGCCCTGATGAGACAGTCGTTGACGCCGACTATGAGGTAGTTGACGACGAAAAGCGTAAGTAATTAAAGAGAATTAACACTAACAAAAAGCGCCTGATAATTTGCAGGCATGACCGGAAACCTGCTTGCAGGTTCCGGGTTTTTATCCTTTTTTAAAACAACAGGGAATCCTGATGGCTACCACACGTGATTATTACGAAATTCTCGGATTATCCAAAGATGCTTCAGTCGAGGATATAAAGAAGACTTACCGGAAGCTTGCACTGCAGTACCATCCTGACAGGAACAAGGAAGCCGGGGCTGAGGAAAAATTCAAGGAAATATCCGAGGCTTACGCCGTTCTTTCAGACACTGAAAAACGTGCTCAGTACGACCGCTTCGGGCATGCCGGAATCGATGGTCAATACAGTGCAGAGGACATTTTCCGGGGCGCGGACTTTGGCGGGTTCGGAGACATTTTTGAAATGTTTTTCGGAGGCGGCAGAAGAGGAGGTCCTATGGGGCCGAGGAGAGGTTCAGACCTCCAGTACGACCTCTACATAACCTTCGAGGAAGCTGCTTTTGGAGTTCATAAAGATATTGATATTCCAAGGACAGAAAGATGTTCTGCCTGCTCGGGAACAGGAGCAAAGGAGGGCACAAGCCCAAAGCGCTGCCCTACCTGCGGCGGCACAGGGCAGGTTCGCACCACCCGTTCAACTTTGGGAATGCAGTTCGTGAGCACCACAACCTGCAGTACCTGTCACGGCAGAGGTCAGATAATTGAGTCCCCATGCCCGGTCTGTAGCGGTGCAGGCAGAGTCCGGAGCAGAAGGACAATAACAGTCAATGTCCCTGCAGGAGCAGACTCAGGCATGACCCTCAGGCTCAGCGGAGAAGGGGATGCAGGAGAACCAGGGGCGCCTTCCGGAGACCTTTATATAATTATCCATGTGATGGAGCACAGGTACTTCAAGCGGGTCGATTACGATGTAATCTCCGAACTGTCAATACCATTCACCCAGGCTGCACTCGGGGCGGATGTTATGGTTGATACCCTCTACGGCCAGGTCAAAATGAACATCCCTGCAGGTACTCAGACCCATTCCGTCTTCAGACTCAAGGACAAAGGCATACAGCACATTCACGGGCACGGTAAAGGAGACCAGCTCGTAAGAGTAATAATCAAGACCCCGACAAAACTTACTCAGGAACAGAAAGAGCTTCTTCGCCAGTTCGAATACCTGAGCAATGGAAAGAAGACTGAAGGAGACGAAAAGAGTAAAGCTGAGAAGCAAAAGAGCGAGAAATCCAGAAAAAGCAAAGGGCTTTTCGAAAAAGTAAAAGATGCCTTTGAGGGTTAAGAAAGCTCTGGCCCGGTTTTCACTCATTTATCGGTATTACTAATATCTTTCTATCCTTTTTTCCTTTTTTCGAGAATAATTTTTCTTAGAGAATTCTTTTTTAGTTAGATTTTTTCCTGAACGGAAGCTCGAAAACATTTATATATACCTGTTTAATTCTATGGCTAAGAATCGTATTTGATATGCAAAAGCATAGGTTTGAGAATTCTGGTTTGCAAAACGTTTAATTTCCAGAGATGGTAAATACGCTGATAAACTTTGCTACAAATAACCGAGTATCAGGCAGCATCTTACACTTCAATATTTTGCCTGGTATTTTTTTAATGTTTATTTTAGCTTTGATTACTTTTATTTTGACTGCTTTCAAGTCAGTTATTTTTGTTTTGAATTTTGTCGCCTCAGTTATTTTTATATTGAGTCTTTACTCCTTGATTAATTTTAGTTTAATCAATCCTATGCTCATGGATTCTGGTTCAATATATTCCTATAGTGCAGATTCATTAAAAACAGTTTTTTGAGGGTGTTCTATGAAGGCTGTAATTATTGGTGCAGGGGAAGTAGGCTATCACATTGCAAAAGCCCTCTCTCCTAAAAATGATGTGGTAATTATAGAGAAAGACGAGGAAGCGTCAAAAAGGGTAGATGAACTTGACGTGCTCGTAATTGAAGGAAATGGTGCAAACGCTGATATCCTTTCAAAAGTCCTGCAGAATGCTGACCTTCTCGTGGCTGTTACAGGCGTTGATGAGATCAACATTGTTGCCTGCATGACCACCAAGCTGATCACAAAGAGCAAACCCGGCTGGAAGGATACTAAGACCATAGCAAGAGTTAGTAATCCCGATTATATAGATTCGCCAGTTACATCAAGAGCTCAGGTTGGCGTTGACCTTATGATCTGCCCTGAGCTTGCGCTTGCCTCGGAAGTTGCTGATGTACTCTCAAGCCCCTCAGCAATAGATGCAGAAATGTTTGCCGAAGGAAAAGTAAAGATGACTGAGTTTGCAATAAATCCGGAAAGCAGACTTGTGGGAAAGCAGATGCAGGACCTTCAGCTTGCTGACTGTTGCATTGTCAGCGCGGTTTTCCGCGAAAACGAAATAATAATTCCTCACGGAGACGATTTGATCAAGGCAAATGACCACATGGTAGTTGTGGGCAAGCCTGAAGCTATGGAAAACCTTGAGAACGTTTTCGGGAGCCAGGTACCCCACAGAAACAGGATTCTCCTTATTGGCTGCGGAATTGTAGGTTTCTATCTGGCAAAACTGATCGACAGAGAAGAAAACGCGGACCTGAGGATCATTGAGAACAGGAAGAGCCGCTGCATAGAAGTGGCTGAGATGCTGGAAAACGCCCTTGTGCTCAACGGGGACGGCACTGATGTCAGCCTTCTCAGGGAAGAAAATATTGAGGATATGGATGTTGTTGTTGCAGTTACGGACAGCGATGAAAAGAACCTTCTCTGCGCTCTTCTTGCAAAGCAGCTAGGAGCAAAGAAGGTGATTGCAAGAGCTGACCGCTCGGATTACCTTCCTCTTTTTGAGATGGTCGGGATAGATATGGCTGTAAGTCCCAGGGAAGCAACCGTAAACGAAGTCCTCAAACTTACCATGGGAAAAGGCATACAAACGCTCACTACTATCGAAGGCGAGAAAGCCGAAATCATAGAATATACGGCTTCTGAGAAGTCTAAGGTTGTCGGCAAGCCTTTAAACAAAGTAAAATTCCCTAAAGGAGCTCTCATTAACATGGTAGTACGCGGAAAAGAAACTATAATTCCAAGGGGGGATTTCGTTGTCAATAACGGAGACCGTGTAGTTATTTTCTCCATGGCCTCTGCGGTTTCTGAAGTTGAAAAGTTTTTCAGGTAAGTTTTCTAAGATCGGAGTAATTTTATGGATAATAAAGTCGTTTTTAATGCATTGGGGAAGATTATCATACTTCTTGCTTTTACAATGCTCGTTCCCCTTTTAGTAGCTTTATACTATCGGGAGCCTCTGGAACCTTTTATTGTCTCTATTTTCGTAACTCTTCTTGCTGGTTTGCTTCTTACACATATCAAAAGTAGTGTTGAATGGCAGCAGAAAGAAGCTCTTGCCATTGTGGCTCTGGCCTGGCTTGCAGCAGCTATTTTTGGCGGGATTCCTTTCCTTTTTGAGGGAGTCTCTTTTCTTGATGCCGTGTTTGAAACAATGTCGGGTTTTACTTCAACGGGTTCGACAATTCTTGTGGATATAGAGAGTTATTCCAGGAGTCTCCTTTTCTGGCGGTCTTTTACCCAGTGGCTTGGAGGCATGGGAATTATCGTGCTCTTCGTTGCTATCCTGCCCAAACTAGGAGTTGCCGGTCGCCAGCTTTTCAGGGCCGAGGCTCCGGGTCCCACCGAAGATAAACTGAAACCGAGAATAAAAGATACGGCAAAGATCCTGTGGGCGCTTTACGTCCTTATCTCTGCTATTGAGGTTGTGGCTCTGATGCTTGCCGGAATGTCCCTTTACGATGCCCTTACGCATACTTTTGCAGGCATGGCTTGCGGGGGCTTTTCTCCTTACGGAGCCGGAATCGAAGCTTTTGGAAGCCCTCTTATCGAGTTTATTCTTACGTTTTTCATGTTTGCGGCCGGGGCGAACTTTGCTCTCTACTACCGGGCTATCAAAATTGATAAGGACCTCCTGTTCAAAGACGAGGAATTCAGGGTTTATACCTATATTCTTCTGGGATTTTCAGGCTTGCTCACCCTCGTTCTGTACAAAGATATGGAATTTTCTCTCTTCAATTCTTTCCGCTATGCCATATTCCAGATTACCTCTATCATGACAGCTACGGGCTTTGCTTCAACTGATTTTAACCTGTGGAAAGATTCGGCAAAGATTTTGGTTTTTGCAGTCATGTTTATAGGAGGCTGTGCAGGTTCTACAGGAGGCGGCATGAAAGTCGTGCGTTTTATGCTGATGTTAAAGTATGCGAGGAGAGAATTGTTTAAATTTATTCATCCGAGACTTGTCAGCCCTATCAGATTTAATAACAAAGCAGTACCGGATGATGTTTTACAGTCCATACTTTCTTTTGTTGTGATCTATATATCAGTTTTTATTTTCAGTGCGGTACTCCTGACTTTGCTTGGAGTCGACATGATCAGTTCTGCCACAGCTTCGATCGCTACTCTTGGAAATATAGGGCCTGGCTTTAATGTCGTCGGACCCATGGCAAACTTTGAAATGCTTCCTCCCCTGGGAAAAATCGTCCTGATTAACAATATGTGGGTCGGAAGGCTTGAGGTTTATACTGTGCTGGTGCTCTTTACAAGTGATTTCTGGCACTCCTGAATGAGAACTTTTACCGGTAAATTCCTACAGGTAAACTCTCACATACTAAAAAAACAGATATCTCTGAACTTTTTCAGACTCTGTTTTTCCCCAGATATTCAGGTTTTTAACTTCCATTTCCCATCTGTGTATATGCTTTGGATCTTATTAATCTTAATTTTTTATTTTTTTGTTTGTTATTAATTCTACCACTACACCATTTATTAGAAATCCGCCCATTTACGTTTTTTTTCTCCAAAGACTACTTAAGCAAGCAGGGTAATCTATCTGGAAATAGTCTTTTCTTCGAGGGAATCTTATGAAAGCAGTGGTCATCGGAGCAGGAGAAGTTGGATATCATATCGCAAAGTTTCTTTCCCTCACACATGATGTGATTGTTATCGAAAAAGACGAAGACGCCCTGAGAAGGGCGGATGAGCTTGATGTTCAGGTCGTGGAAGGAAACGGTGCAAATGCCGATATTCTTGCAAGTGTCCTTTCCAATGTGGATATTCTCGTGGCTGTCACCGGGGTTGATGAAGTTAACATTGTTGCCTGTATGACCGCAAAATTGATCATAAGGTCCCATCAAGGCTGGAGAGAAACAAAAACTATTGCAAGAGTTAGTAACCCTGACTATATTGATGTGCCTGTTACTTCCAGAGCTCAGGTTGGTGTGGACATTATGATCTGTCCTGAACTCGCTCTCGCCTCGGAAGTTGCAGAGGTTCTTTCAAACCCTTCTGCAATAGATGCGGAAATGTTTGCAGGAGGTAAAGTCCAGATGATGGAATTTGCCATCCGCCCCGATAACAGGTTTGTAGGAAAGCATATGCAGGACCTCAAGCTTGACGACTGCTGTATTGTCAGTGCGATTTTTCGGGAAAAAGAAATAATCATCCCTCGAGGGGACGATTTAATCAAAGCAAATGACCACATGGTAATTGTGGGCAAGCCCAGAGCCATGGAAAATCTCGAGGGCATTTTCGGGAACGAAGAACACCACAGAAATAGAATTCTCCTTATTGGCTGCGGAATTGTAGGCTTTTACCTTGCCAAGATTATTGATAAGGATGAAAATGCGGATCTCAAGGTCATTGAGAACAGAAAGAGCCGCTGCATAGAAGTAGCCGAGGTACTGGAGAATGCCCTTATACTAAACGGGGACGGCACTGATGTCAGCCTTCTCAGGGAAGAAAATATTGAGGATATGGATGTTGTTATTGCAGTTACGGACAGCGACGAAAAGAACCTTCTCTGCGCTCTTCTGGCAAAGCAAATGGGCGCCAAAAAAGTGATTGCAAGAGCTGACCGTTCGGAGTATGTACCTCTTTTCGAGATGGTGGGAATCGATATTGCAGTAAGCCCGAGGGCAGCAACCGTAAACGAGGTCCTCAAACTTACAATGGGGAAAGGCATAGAGGCCCTTGCAACTCTTGAGGGCGAAAAAGCCGAAATTATCGAATATACGGCATCCAGTCAGTCAAAAATTGTAGGAAAACCGCTCAACAAGGTCAAGTTTCCCAAAGGTGCAATCATTACCATGGTTGTCCACAAGGATGAGGTCATTATCCCCAGAGGAGAGTTTGTCATCCGGGAAGGTGATAGAGTCATTGTTTTTGCTCTATCTTCCGCTGTCCCGCACGTTGAGAAATTATTTGTAGTCAAATCCTAAAATAATTCACTAATTTCAAATGAAAACTCCGATGTTTCCGTGGTATAACGCATCTTGGGAGTTAAGTGTAAATATCTACGTCCGAAACTATAAGTAAGGAATAAATACGAATACATTGAAAGGGTCATAAGCTGCAAAAACAGAGGATCGGCATGAATATTAAGATTGTTTTTTATGTGCTTGGCGGTTTACTCAGGCTTCTCGGGATGCTCATGGTTGTTCCTCTCGGAGTCTCGTACTATTACGGGGAAAATCTGACACCTTTTCTTGTGTCTATAGTAATAACCGTCCTTACAGGTTTAATCCTGCTTTCCTATAAAACCGACGAAGACTGGATGCGCAAAGAAGGCTTTGCGATCGTTGCCCTGGGTTGGCTTGCTGCTGCGGTTTTCGGGGCAATACCTTTCGTCCTGGAAGGAATTTCCCCCCTCAATTCTCTTTTTGAATCCATGTCGGCTTTTACCACTACTGGTTCGACAATCCTTACTGATATAGAAAGCTATCCTAAAGGCATTCTCTTCTGGCGGTCCATGATGCAATGGCTGGGCGGTATGGGAATTATTGTGCTGTTCATTGCTATCCTGCCCAAACTTGGAGTTGCCGGACGACAACTTTTCCGGGCTGAAGCCCCGGGCCCGACAGAAGATAAATTGAAACCAAGAATAAGGGAAACCGCAAAGATTCTGTGGATGGTCTATTTTGTAATCTCATTCGTGGAGGTTATTGCTCTCTTGCTTGCAGGACTTTCGCTATATGATGCAGTAACTCACACGTTTACTACAATGGCCTGCGGAGGTTTCTCGCCTTATGGGCTGAGCATTGAAGCCTTTAACAGCCCTCTTGTTGAATTCATAATAACTTTTTTCATGTTCATCGCAGGCGCAAACTTTGCCCTACATTACAGGGCGATTTATGTTGACAAGGACTTCCTTCTTAGAGATGATGAATTCCGCTTCTATACAGCCCTCACCCTTGCAGCAACCGGGCTTTTGACTCTCCTGCTCTATCGCGACCTTGGTACAGGTCTTTTTGACTCTTTCAGGCTTTCGATCTTTCAAGTAGTTTCCATTATGACAACTACCGGGTTTGCCACAACGGATTTTAACCTCTGGTCCGAATCTGGTAAAATGGTGCTTCTCCTTGTTATGTTTGTTGGCGGTTGTGCCGGCTCTACAGGCGGAGGCATTAAGGTTGTGCGCGTCCTTATGCTCCTCAGACACGGAAGAGTAGAACTTTTCAAGGCCCTTCATCCGAGAGCCGTAAGAAGTGTAAAATTCAATAATAAAAATGTGCCAGACGAGGTTATAAACTCTATTTTCTCTTTTGTGGTGATCTACCTTCTTATTTTTATCTCAAGCGCACTTATCCTCTCGGTGCTGGGTATGGATATTATAAGCTCTATCACTGCCTCCATAGCTACTCTCGGGAACGTAGGTCCAGGCCTTAATGTGGTAGGCCCGATGGGTACTTTTGACCCGATCCCTCCTCTCGGAAAATTAATCCTGATAGCAAATATGTGGATTGGACGGCTTGAAGTCTACACTGTAATTGTGCTCTTTACGCCGGAGTTCTGGAACAAATAATTTTCAGTAATACCCCTTTTCAGCTTCAAGCAAAAATGGAATGAAGAGTTAACTGAGCGAAGCTGGACAGCAATTCCTGACCAGTCAGTTGATATTTACGAATATGCGAAAATACATATTTTTATGTCCTCTCCCGCACCTCGGAGAGCTACAGCCGCCCTGCCATGATAGATGCTACGGAGAAACTACATTCCATGGCAGAAAAGCAATTTCTTATCCCCGGAAACTGCTTTTCAACTCACACTTATAAAATACTCTGCCAGCTTATCTGACGGTTCGTCAAAAAAGAAGTAAAAATAAAGATGAAAAAGAGTGTTTTGCGCAGTAATATCTTTAATTTAGTCCTCTTGAGCGAAGCGAAAAGGACAGCGTACTGTTGCGATTACATCGCAACTCCCAGAAAATCTCTGATTTCCTGTGATCCCGAAGCGCAATTCGGGAAGTAAAATCTGTGATTTTATAAATTAGTCCGCTTGAGCGAGCGAAGCGAGTGAAACAGACCTCGTGCTGTTGCACTTGCAGTGCAACTCCCAGAAAATCTTCGATTTCCTGTGATCCCGAAGCGAAACTCGGGAAGTTAAGATTACGTGAAAAAATTCGGGTAACCTGGGAAAAGTAAAATTTAGAGAAAGAATTTTTCCTTTAAAAGGCCTCAAAAAAGAACAATAGAAAAAAAGATGCCTGTTTTTCAGGCATTATGTTCTGTTCTTTATTACTTCTTTTGCTGCATCCTTAAAAAGTATGCGAAGATCCCAGAGCAGCTTTTTATTGGCTTTGAAGAGAGCCTGTAACAGATCCAGGAGGCTCATTCTCTCGAATTTTACGTCTTTTAATGAATGAGCAAGCGAGTCAAGGTCATCGTCGGAAAGGTTGATAAAGCAGTTCTTAACGATAAGGCTCATGTCAATGTCATGTCCTATTGTAGCTCTCCACCTTTTTTCATAGACCTCTTCAAGCTTTCCCAGTGAGACATCTCCTGCGGATATAGCTGTGTAAGCAGCTTCTCCAGCCATCTTACCTGCATCCATGGCGTTGAGAATCCCTCCGCCTGTAATAGGGTCTGACTGACGTGCAGCGTCTCCTATAAGCATCAGCCCGTTAGCTGAAGTTTTCTCGATGCTGCCTGACACCGGGACTCCGCCGAAAACCATCTCAACTATCCGGGCATCCGGAAACCTTTTCTGCAGGAAATCGTTCAGATGGTCGACCGGTCTCTGTTTGAATTTCCCCATCTTACTTCCCAGAATTCCGATTCCCACATTGGCTTTTCCTTCTCCTTTAGGAAATATCCAGACATACCCCCCGGGTGCGATCTCATTTCCTATGTAGAACTCACAGTGCTCCTGGTCTATATCCGTGCCTGCGATAAGGTACTGGGCACAGGTCTCGATATCTACGGGTTTCAGGGCTGTGTCAATCCCTGCCCACCTGCCCACCTTTGATTCGACTCCATCAGCCCCTATTACTATTTTGGCACGCACATCGTACTCTTTCCCGAGATGCATGAGCCTGGCCCCTTTTACGAAATCGTCTTCAATGATAAGACCTGTAGCTCTTGTCTTTACCCTGACCTCAGCTCCGGCCTTCGCAGCCTGCTCCGCAAGGGCACGGTCAAAGACCTTTCTCTCGAGTACATAGCCGACCTCTCCTCCGGAGAGTTCCTCAGCCATCTCTATTTTTGTACCGTCCGGAGAGTAAATACAGGAACCTTTAAGGTCAGCACAGATCCACCGTTTGTCGATCTCTAGATGTTTTTTAAGAAACTCTTTGTTTACGCCTTCGGCACAGCGTACAGGATCACCTATTTCCTGGCGTTTTTCAATTAAAAGTACATCAAGCCCTTTCTCAGCTGCTGTTTTAGCAGCAATGGAGCCTGCAGGGCCGGCTCCTATCACCAGAACATCATACATGTCCTTCATTTCATTACCTCAATTGCTCCTACAGGGCAGATGCGATCGCATATCCCGCACACGATACAGACATTTTCATCTACTTCAATCCAGGTTTCCACAAGTTCGAGTGCTCCTTTAGGGCAGACTCCCACACAGGCCCCACAATATCCACATTTATATCTGTTTATGTTGATGCTCACCAGCTCACCTGTAACTTTTAAAGGTAAATCATGATCTTTAACAGCAGACACAATCTCTTGCAAATAATTTGGCGAGAATCGAAAGACTCACCAATATAATGCCGCATTATTTAAACTAATGACTTTTATATAATTCCTGAATATCTCTTTTTTGATTACAATGCTTTCGGAAATAACATTCTGTTAATAAATCTTTTCTGGCTCTTAAGATCTATTTACTATTACTTAAATTTCTTTTTGAGAAAGGTAATCTTCGAATTCAGATCTATCTGCTTAATATAATTTATTTTTTCGAATCAGTTTCCACAATTATTGTATTTATGTACTTTAAAGTTATTGGCTACTGTGCCAATGCACTCATTATAGAATTCTCCTTCAGTTACCTTTATGATACATTTCATTATTAACCCGTAGTATATTTTTTAGTATGTTAACTCTCTTCAGAAAGCAATATTTGATGCAATCGCTTTAGTATAAAATTATTTATGATATATCTTCACAAATTATATTTTTACCTTCGAAGAAAATTCTATTAATTTATACTAAGTAGGAGGCTTCTGTTCCTTAAAACTCATGCCCTGGATCTATATACCTTTTTTCGTAATATTATTTGCCAGCAGGTCAATAAAAGTGTCCATAACTTCAGGAAAATCGTCTTTCTCGATTTCGTTCCTGAAATGGAGAAGGGAAAGGACGGCCTGTGTGGTTGCGGCAAGGATCCTGGCAGGTTTGTCAATAAGAAGCCCGGCGGCTGCCCACTCTTCAAAAAAAGGAAGAATTATTGACACATTGTTTCTACGAATATTTTTAATTTCTTCCTCAGAGGACCGGGAAATTATCAGCTCAAGATGTTCTTTCTCGATTAAAACTTTTCTCCAGATTGGGTGATTATCCACAACATGCAAAACATACCAGAGATAAGCCCTGATAGCTTTATCAGGTTCAGACCTATATTTCAGGAAGGAACTTTCTAGTATGCTGTCCTTTAAAACTTCCTGCTCCTCTTTAAAAATCTGGAGAAAGAGATCCTCTTTGCTATTAAAAAAAGAATAGAAAGAACTCTTTGAGATTCCCAGACCTTCGGTAAGATCCTCAATGCCTGTTTTCTTAATCCCGTATCTGGCAAAGCAGTCCTTTCCGCGATCCATAATTTTTCTTCTTATGACCTCTCTTTCTTCATCTGTAAAAGATCTCACAGGCTCACCTATCCTGGGAATAGCCTTCCCGAATTTTGCTGATTCCATAAAATCGAGCTTATCCATTCAAGAATTAAAGACTATTAGTATCAATGAATCATTCGTTTTTTCGTTCATAGTTTAATAAAGATGATTTATTTAAAATTTTGGATAGAAAACCTGAAAAAAATGATTTTTCACGTCTATTTATTGCTTTTCACTATTTTTTCAAGCCTCTTTTTCGTTCTACTTCACTCTCTCCTCTACTTAGTTCTTTTTTTGAAGAGCCGCCAGACAGACTGGTTGAGGGCCTTACCATGTGAATTGAATACCGGTTTGCAGATTAAGGGCAGTATTTGTCCGGACTGAAAACTGGTTTGCAGATTAAGAATAATTTATTTGAGGCAGGTCGACTACAGCCACGTGAGGCGCGGACAGAAAAAAACGGAAATTCGATTTTGTAAAAGGGGAGAAAAAAGAGCCATAAGATAAAAGAGAAAATGAAAGCAAACAGAAGAAAGAATTTATAATTTCAGACTTCCGTAGCTATGCAAATAAAGAAGAATAAATAATCAAAATGCTTTTTCTTAGTTTATTTTTCTTCTTTAGTTTTTATATTTCAAATCATTTTTCCAGTTCTTTGTTGGAAAGGGCCGCCAGACTAACTGATGGGAGCACTTCCCTATAAGGGTTCAAACTGGAACCAGTCCGACCCTTCCTCTGCTGACATCGAGTTTGAATTTTCGGTTAATATAGTCTTTTGCAGCCCCTTTTCCATGTATGAGAAGCTCTACTAGATCTTCAGGTTCATCTATATCCGTGCCGGCCAGGAAGGAGTCATAGATTTCGAAGTCTTGCCCGGAAGCTGTTGCAATAGAACAGTGAGTCAGAAAGCTTGAACCGTAATATTTTACTCTATAATTAGAGGGATTCTTTATAAACAGGGCATTCGTACCTCCGCCTTTCCCGGGGACGATACATATATCCTTTTTAGTTGAAGTTATCCCTTTTATATGGTCCGGAGAAAGAAGAGGCAGATCAGCCATAACAATAAAGATAGGCTCTCCGGCCTCTTTGAGGTATCTGTTAAGGGCTTCATTCAGGTCTTTTTCATCCAGCAAGACTCTTGCTTTCTTCATTCCTTCAAGTCCGTAGGCCGAAGGGCTGAGAATGTCAATTTTTTCGATTCCGGTTTCCTTGAGAGAATCAATTACCTGGTTCAGCATGAGTTCTACGAACTCTTCCCTTTCTTCCAGGCTAAGGACAGGCGACAGCCTTGATTTTGCGCTGGCTTTCTTATAGGGGATTACGGCTCTCATCTGGACTCCTGCACATTTTCGTTTTTCGTATTTTCCTCATTTTGTCTCAGGGGAACTCTTTCAGAGGAATTTTTTAGAGGAATTCCGTTTTCAGGTTTCTTATTCCTTGCTGCCTATTTCCGCTCTTTCATAACCAGGAAGCAGTCCTTCAGGTCCCGAAAACCGCGGATCGACCTTCCGGTAAAGGGTATCCCTCTGCATGGGAATCCTTCCTGCCCCTTTTATCATCCACTCAAATTCTGCCGGAGATACGTATTCCCCATGGCTGCCTCCGGATGCTGTAGAGATCTGGTCTTCGATGAGCGTACCTCCCAGGTCGTTTGCTCCACACTGGAGGGCTACCTGGGCGAGCTTTTTTCCCAATTTTACCCATGTGGCCTGGATGTTATTGATATGGGTATGCAGGATTACGCGGGAAATGGCTATGAGCTGCAGGTCTTCAAGCCCTGTGCTTGAGAACTTTCCGGATGACAGCATCTTCTCCCCTATCGGGTTATTGTAGGGCAAAAAGGACATTGGAATAAGTTCCGAAAACCCTCCTGTCTCTTTCTGGATCTCACGGATGGTAAAAACGTGATCCAGTCTCTCTTCCAGCGTTTCGACATGCCCGTACATAATAGTGGCATTAGTGGAAATCCCGGCTTTATGTGCTGCAGTTATGGTGTCGATCCACTGCCACGTATTGATTTTTCCAGAGCAGATAATTTTTCTTACCCTGTCGGAAAGAATCTCGGCTGAAGTCCCGGTGAGGGAGTCAAGCCCACTTTTTTTAAGCCTGCGCAGGGCTTCTTCAACGGACATGCCTGAGATTTCTGCTGCATAATTTATTTCCATGGGGGAAAGGCCATGAATACACATGTCAGGAAATTCGGCTTTTATTGATTCGATAATCTCAAGATAGAACTCCATGTCAGTTTCGGGGGTATACCCACCCTGGACGCAGACTTCCACAGCTCCGGCTTTTCTGGCTTCCTCCGTTTTTTTCAGGATCTCTTCGACGCTCAGTATATATCCTTTCTCTGTCCTGTATGCGCAGAATCCGCAGTTTCCGACGCATTTGTTTGTAATATAGATATTCCTGTTCACCACATAGCTGACAGTGTCGCCTACCGTACTGGCGCGCAGATCATTAGCGAGCTCAAATAGCTCAAACGGGTTTCCTTCAAGCAGGAGGAGGGCATCTTCTTTAGTACATTTTCCCTGATATGCCCTCTCAATCACGTCTTCTGGAGTTGTCGGTTTTTTCGTGTACATCCGATCATCCTTTTTAAAATTCCATAATTTCCCTGACTGTTACCTGGCTGTCCGGCTTATTCGAAAACTCTGCATCCGGCAACCCTTCCATGGTTTCTGGAAGCCAGTTCATGCGCTCCCATGTACAGGGTTGTCCTTTCTTTAGGGACCCTGCCGGCTCCGTGGATCATCCATTCCAGTTCTTCAACAGAGATACTTTCTCCGTGAGAGGCTCCTGCCAATCTGGAGATGCTTTCTTCCATAAGCGTGCCTCCTAGGTCGTTTGCGCCGCAATGGAGAGCAAATTGGGCAAGCTTCTTTCCGAGTTTTACCCAGCTTGCCTGTATATTATCTACATGCCCGTGAAGAAGAATACGAGAAATAGCATAAATTTTCAGATCATCAAGGCCAGGAGTTGCGTACCTGCCTTCACTGATCATTTTTTCTCCGACAGGGTTGTTATAAGGCATAAAAGGCAGGGGCACAAATTCGGTAATTCCACCGGTCTCCTTCTGAATTTCCCTGATAGTTAGCATGTGCTCAATTCTTTCTTCCGGAGTTTCGACATGCCCGTACATCATGGTTGCAGTGGTAGGAATTCCTGCAGCATGTGCCTGTCTGACCACTTCAATCCATTCCGAGGTACTGAGTTTTGCAGGGCAGATTATTTCCCTCACACGGTCAGAAAGAATCTCGGCGGCAGTTCCGGGCATCGTATCAAGCCCGCTTCGTTTCAGCCTTGCAAGGGATTCACTTACCTTCACGCCGCTGATACGGGAAGCATGTAGGACTTCCATTGGGGAGAAGGCATGGATATGCATTTCCGGGAACTCGGCCTTTATGGCTTCTACAATTCCAAGGTAGAAGTCCAGCCCAACATCCGGAAGCAGCCCTCCCTGAATACAGACTTCGGTTGCTTTTACCTGCTCAGCCTCCCTGACCTTTCCCATGATCTCTTCCAGGTTCAACAGGTACCCGTTGTTATCTCTAAATGCACAGAAACCGCACGTACCTACGCATCGGCTTGTGAAATTAATATTTCTGTTGACTACGTAGGTGACTGTGTCTCCTGCGGCAAGGTCTCGGAGTTCGTCCGCAAACCTGAAAAGTTCAAAAGGGGGTATCTCCAGGAGCAGGAGCGCATCTTCTTTTGTGCTCCTTCCCTGATGTGCGCGTTCTATGAGGTCGTCGGGAATTTTGCTGTTCATTTTTCTAAATCCTCCGGTTTCTCTGTTTCGGGCTGCTTCCTGTAGCCGTCCCTATCTGAGAGCTGCTCGATGAGGCTGCCTATTCTTTCCGAATACCACCCTTTTTTTACGTACTGAGGGTAGATTGGCAGGCGTTCTTTGAGCGGGGTTTCCCCGAGCTTTTCCTGCAGAGCCTTTACATCCGGCCATTCGGCTTCGGGGTTGATCCAATCAATTGTAAGAGGGGATATACCTCCAAGGTCCGTTACTCCCTTTGCAATAAGGGCTTTTGGGTCAATGAGATTCGGGGCAACCTGTAATGCCACATCACGCGGCAGGATCCGGGCTGCAAGAGCTACCGCATCCATCATCTCTTCCACAGTTGGCTCAGGGAAGTTTTCCATGGGAGTCCCTGGTTTAGGGGCAAAATTCTGAATAATTACTTCCTGAATATGCCCGTATTTCCCGTGAAGGCCTGCAATTGCTTCAAGAGACTCTATCCTATCATCCCTGCTTTCCCCTATCCCTATAAGGAGGCCTGTAGTATAAGGAATTTCCAGTTTTCCGGCATCCCGAATTGTCTCAAGCCTGCGTTCCGGAATTTTTCCGGGGCAGTCTTTATGGGCATCCAGAACTGCCGAGCTCTCAAGCATCAGCCCCATACTGGCATTCAGGGGCTTTAAAGCTTTAAGTTCGGAATAGGTCATAATACCTGCATTCGTATGGGGAAGAATTCCTATATCGATTGCAGATTCACAGAGGAAAAGGAGATATTCAAGAGTAGAAGAATAGCCGAGACCTTCAAGTATTGCACTGTATCCGGGCACTTCCTCTGCATACTCCCCGAAAGTGAAGAGAGCTTCAGTGCACCCTGCCTTTACCCCGTTTTCAAGAATAGAAATAACCTCTGCCGGCTTCATAAGCCGAGCTCCGGGCTGTCCTGGCTCCCGCCGAAAGCCGCAGTAACCGCACTGGTTTCTGCAGATATTGGTTACCGGGATGAAAACGTTTTTTGAGTAAGTTATGAAAGGAACTTTTTCCGGTGGAATGATAAAACACCTGCTGAATTCTGGTTTTTTGCTCTCTGACTTCAACTTAGGATTTTTCCCATAACCGATACCACGCCAAGAGCCACTCCTTCAACTTCTATGCCTCCCTTTCCTTTGGCCCCGTCTCCAACAACATAAAGGCCGGAAAAAGGAGTTTCATTTCCGGGATCAGTACCTGATGCTGCCCTGTTTACAGGCCATTCATCATGATATGATTGGATAAGGAGGACTTCGTATCTTTTACCCGGAAAAATCTCTTTAATATCCACAAGCCCCATCTCGATCTCGGATTCGAGATTCTTTACGTTCTCAGGGGCCACATACTGGTGGCACATGGTAAGGTGCTTTCCTGGAGGAGCCAGTTCAGGGTCAGCCTGAGTTACTTCATTGATCCCGTTTATACGTCTCGTATAAGGAGTCAACAGGACTCCGGAATGTCCGACCAGAGGCTCATCTGCGGCAAGACAGATCTTTATACCTGCTGATGGCTGAAGAGTCTCAAGCATTTTCAGGTAACCTGCATCTGCTTTTCCGGAAAGAGCTTCACCGCAGAGTAGAACGGTTGCAGCATGCCCCAGATTGCTGATAACAAGATCAGCTTCATGTTTATTACTTTCAGCAACCACCCCTGCGGCTTTTCCATTTTCAACCAGGATTTTTGAGACTTCCTGTCCGGTATGGATTTTCCCTCCGTTTGCAAGAATAACGGCTTCAAGGGCATCAATAACCCCTTTACACCCCCCTTTCGGGACCCCTGTACCTCCAAACCGGTACATGTTCTCAATTATCTCAAAAACCTCTTCTACCGGGACTTCATCGCTTTTCAGGCTGAGAGCCCAGCCGCAGAAAGAATCGGCAAATCTTATTAGCCACTCGTCATTGACCTGGGACTTTATCCAGGCCTGAAGTGTGCTTCCTGCAGGGTGGTTCTTTCTTGTACTAACTATCAAAAGGGCTATTTTCATGCGGTCTTTATAGGAAAGAAGCGAAGGAAAATCATTAAAAGAAATATCTTTAAAGCCTTTTACATAATCGGAATTCCCTTTTTTGAGAGGCACACGTATTGTGGTCATTTCTGACCGCACTATATCAACATCGGCTCCGATTTCCCTGAGTAACCGGGCAAGGGGACCTCCCGTACCGTTAGGGAGCATATGGAAAGCTCCGCTCGAAAGCTGAAACCCTTTGTAACTGAGATTGGTAAATCTGCCTCCTGTGATAGGAAGCCTTTCAAAAACTTCAACTTCATGCCCTGCCTTTGAGAGCCTGGCAGCGCTTAGGAGCCCTCCGAGGCCTGCCCCAATGACAATCGTTTTCATGCCGTTACCTCAATGGCTTTTACAGGGCAGTAGGGAATACATAACCCGCATTCTACGCAGGCGTCGGTAGCCCGTGCTTTTCCCTTTACCTCTATGGCTCCTTTTTTACAGAAAGAAGCACACTGGCCGCACCCTACACAGTTATCGTTTATCTTCATGCGATCCACCAGCTTTTCTATCGTGAAAAGACTTATTATAATGTGTTGGTATAGCGTGTTGCTCACATTGTTTTCTCAGGAAAAATGGAAAGCAGGGTTCCCTGAGAATTACGCGCCGGTTGTAATATCTAATCGGTAGTATACTATGAATTTATCCCTTTTCAGAATATAATATGTATTCAAAGACAATACTCAAAGGCTCTAAAAGCCCCTGGTTCCTCTAAATATTCTGATTGCCTGAGAAGGCATTTTCAGGCAGCTACCTGTACATAATAATACTTAAGGGCTCTCACTGAAGCGTCCAGGATACCATTATTAGTCATTTAATGATTATAGCCATTCAGCCGTTCAGTCACCAGATCTATAGTCACCACAACCACTCAACCATCGTAGCTTTTTAGCCATTTATAATCATTCAACTATCATAGATTTTCAGCCATTATAGTCAGTCATCATAATTATGGTCGTCATAGCTGTTCAGCCTGTAGCCGTTATCCGTATGATGTCCCTGGTATATTTGAAGAAGATGATGAAGGAAATTAGATATCGCTTTTCCTTCAATTACGGAGGAAATTTTCAGCACTTTCAGTTCCTTATTATTTTCATTTTAAAGGTTGCCTCAGGAGCGCTTTATCCCCACAATTTATCATCATTATTAGTGCCGCAATTACAGGGTATTTTATGGAGATAAAAATAATTAGCGGATATATATAATTCCTTGCTATGAGAGGAGAAAAACTTGTGCTTATAGAGAAATAATTTCCAGGATTTTTAGGCTGTGAAAAGATAAAAACATATTTATGGTGTATATATAATTTCGTGATCAGGTCAGGGCTTTTCCTCTGATTTATTTCAACATGCCTATATTTTAAAAAGAGATTTTTAATTATTTAGACTTAATATTTATATAATATTAATTATCTAGCAAATAGCTATAAATAACCCCTGATTCATTTGCAGAACTAGCATAGCTACTTCGAATCTTAATTATTAATTATACTACTTTCACGGCAATTGAATCCATGTCACCGGAAGAAGGGTTCTCCCCTTACATTCGGTAATTTATTACATAACCCCGGGCAATGAAATGTAAATTTTTCAGAGCCTGGCGGTAAAATGCCCGTATTCAGAGAGCCCCATCTGTCGGAAGAGAGGGTTCCCGATGTGGGTACTCCTGCAGGACCTGTGTTCGGACCACAGTGGTTTTTCAAAATAACCGGAAGTCCGAATACGGTTTTTTTGTCCGCCCATATTTAAAAACCAAAAAATCAAGATCATGCGACGCTGCAGTTTCAGATTGCTGCACTTTGATAGGTGATACAATGTCTGGAATAATTGATAGCTATATACCGGTTGCAATATTTCTTGCCGTGGGACTGATTATGCCACCCATGACAATGTTCATGGTAAAGCAACTGAGTCCGAGGAGCAAGGCAGCCAGCAAATACACGACATATGAATCTGGTTCCGTCCCTACAGGAACTGCCAGGATCCAGTTCAATGTCGAGTATTATCTTTATGCAATTGCTTTTGTTCTCTTTGATATTGAGGTGCTTTTCCTTTACCCATGGGCTACCGTCTATAAGGGGCATGGGATTACCTCAATTGCAGTAATTGAGATGTTTGTATTTATCTTCATACTGCTCTTCGGATACGTGTATCTCTGGAAGAAGGAGGCCCTTACATGGGTGAAGTGAAGGAGACAAAAACGAACAACAAAACAGAAACTCCGGAAGACGAAATTCCCGGCGTTCTCACAACAACCACCAGTGCAATCAGTGACTTCCTCAAGAAAACCAAGGCTCAGGATCTGATTAACTGGGGGCGGAAAAATTCGCTCTGGTTCATGACCCAGCCAATGGGCTGCTGTGGTGTGGAAATGATCGCGACGGGCTGTGCTCATTATGATACTGACCGCTTCGGGATCATTCCCAGGAACTCCCCAAGGCATGCGGATGTCATGATTATCAGCGGCTATGTGACAAAGAAATACCTGCCAGCTTTACAGAGGCTCTGGGACCAGATGCCTGCTCCTAAATGGGTAATCGCCATGGGAGACTGTTCTATCAGCGGCGGTCCCTTTTATGAGTCCTACAGCACAGTGCAGAACATCGATGAAATCTTCCCTATCGATGTATACATTCCCGGATGTCCGCCCAGACCCGAAGCTTTGATCCAGGGGTTTGTGGAACTTCAGGAAAAAATAAAAGCTAAAAAAGATCGGGGCACGGAATACTGAGTAGATTTCAGGCTTATTTGAGGGAATACAATGGATGCCAGAACAATTATAGAATCATTAACCGGGGAATTTCCGGAGGCAATTTCCGAAGCAGGGATCGAATCTCC
The DNA here is from genome assembly GCF_020804225.1 of Methanosarcina sp. DH2. Taxonomy (GTDB): domain Archaea; phylum Halobacteriota; class Methanosarcinia; order Methanosarcinales; family Methanosarcinaceae; genus Methanosarcina. The sequence goes on along the minus strand of NZ_WJBI01000019.1, from coordinate 13,752 downwards.
GATACGTATCCGGGCATATGTGGATAAGGAAAAAGTAAAAGAGGTCTGCCAGTACCTTAAAGACTCCCTTCAGTTCGACCACCTCTGTTCCGTGTGCGGAGTGGACTATCCTAAGAGGAACGAGCTGGAAGCTGTGTATCATATAGCTTCGTATGACCATCCTGTAGTTCTTATGCTGAAAGCAAGGCTGCCCAGGGATTCTCCGGAAGTAGAGTCTGTTATACCGGTATACTGGAATGCAAACTGGTATGAAAGGGAGACCTACGAACTCTATGGGATTGTGTTTAAAAACCACCCGAATCTGAAGCCTCTTGTGCTCCCAGAAGAGATGCTGGGTGAGTGGCCTCTCCGGAAAGACTACGAAGGTTTCCCGAACAAGACAGCAAGAAACCTGGTGTGAGGGGTGAAAAATGGACGAAATTCTTGGATCAAATGAAATTATCGGACCAAACGAAATGATTGTACACCTGGGCCCCCAGCATCCCATGCAACCCGGACCTTTCAGGTTAAACCTGAGGTTAAAAGGGGAAACCGTGATGGATGCTGAAGTGGAACTGGGTTATATTCATAAAGGCATTGAAAAAATCCTGGAGAACAAAACATACCTTCAGGGAATTACGATAGTTGATAGGATCTGTTACCTTGTAGCCCTGACAAATGAAGAATGCTTTGTGGGCTGCGCTGAAAAGCTGTTAGATATCGAACCTCCTGAGAGGGCTCAGTATATAAGAGTCATTTTAGAAGAGCTCTCCAGGCTCCAGAGCCACCTGCTTGGCATGGGAGAGTTCGGAGAGTTCATCGGCTTCGTCTCCATGTTCATGTACACAATCAAGGAAAGGGAAGATATCCTTACTCTGATTGACATGGTCACGGGGGCAAGGGTTACCCACAGTTACCTGAGGTTCGGAGGAGTACGCGACGACCTTCCGGCCGGGTTTAAGGAAAAGGCTATCCCTGTCCTGAACAACCTCAAGAAAGTCATTAGCGATTACGAGGAAATGTTCAATTCGGACAGAATTTACAGGGAACGGACCGCAGGAGTTGGCGTCCTTACTGCAGATGTTGCAAAAAGCCTTGGAGTTTCCGGACCTGCTCTGCGGGCAACTGGTGTTCCCTTCGATATCCGGAAGAACGAGCCCTACCTTGTGTATAAAGACCTGGACTTTAAGGTCTGCACTGAAACTGCAGGAGACTGTGCTGCAAGAGTGCAGGTCAGACTTAACGAGATGAGGGAAAGTATCTACATCCTTGAACAGTGCCTTGACAGGATCCCGAGCGGGCCTATCTTCCCGGAAGGAACCCCTTACAGCAAAAGGACTCCTGTAATGAGAGTTCCTGCAGGTGAGGTATTCCACAGGGTGGAAGACCCGAGAGGTGAGATGGGCATGTACATGATTTCCGACGGTACAGACAAGCCTTACAGGGTAAAAGTCAGAGGACCTTACTTCCCGACTCTTCAGGCTTTGCCTCCTCTTATCAAAGGTACAACAGTTGCGGACGTTGCAGCGATTTCAGGCAGCATGGACGGATGCACCAGTGAAGCGGACAGGTGATTATAGTGGCTATAGAAATCCCAGAATTTATAATTCCTTTTATCCCCTGGATCCGCGGGCTTGTGGGCCTCTCTCTCGTGGGAGCCATTTTCCTTGGAGCTATGGGTGCTGTCTGGATTGAGAGAAAACTCTCGGCCGATATTCAGTTAAGGCATGGACCTTCAAGGGTGGGCAAGTTCGGGCTTCTGCAGCTTGTAGCCGATGCCATAAAACTCTTCACAAAAGAAGATATGAGACCGAGTAATGCTGATCGTCTTCTCTTTGACAACGCTCCTATTTTTATGATGAGCTCGGTTTTCCTGATGCTCGTTGCAATCCCTGTGGGTGCAGTCTTCATTAACGGGGTCGAATATCCTCTGGCTGTAACCGAGATGGATGTCAGTATACTTTACATAGAAGCAATGTCCGCAATTACCATCTTCGGGATTTTCATGATTGCTTACGGTTCTAACAACAAGTATTCCCTTCTTGGTGCTTTCAGAAACTTTGCCCGCATGGTAGGGTATGAAGTACCTCTCGGGATCACTGTTGTCAGCGTTGCCGTAATGACAGGTTCCCTGAATATCGTGGAAATTGCCAGAGCCCAGGGACTTGTCTGGAATATTTTCCTGCAGCCGATCGGGTTTATAGTCTTCTTTATTGCTCTTATGGCGGATATGGGGAGGCTTCCTTTTGACCAGAATGAGTCTGAAGAAGAACTGATCGCAGGCTGGATTACCGAATATACTGGAATGCGTTTCGGGCTCGGGTTCTTTGCCGAATATATCCACATGATTCTTGGATCCTTCCTTGTAGCACTTCTTTTCCTTGGCGGCTGGAACGTTCCGGCATTTGTTGCAAACAATGCAATACTTGGCCTTATTGCCCCTACAGGATTCCTGCTTCTTAAAACAGTGCTTGTGCTGATGACTATTATAGGAATGAGGTGGGCTGTCCCGAGATTCAGGATTGACCAGGTAGTAGATATGAGCTGGAAAAAGCTCCTGCCCCTATCCCTCTTGAACCTTGTCTGGGCAGTAGGCCTTGGACTCTATCTGGGGGCTTAAGAGTATGGTTCTCAAAAATATTAGATACGCAATTAAAAACATCCCTAAAAAACGCGTAACCAGGATGTGCCCGGAAGTGGAAAGCCCGCTCTCCGACAGATTCAGAGGCCTGCAGACCCTTGACAAGAGCAAATGCATAGGCTGTGGAATCTGTGCCAATACATGTCCTAACAGCGCGATAAAGATCGTAAAAGCCCCTATTTCCCCCGGCAGCGAGAAGCAGAGGTGGTTCCCTCAAATAGACATAGGTCACTGCCTCTTTTGCGGGCTCTGCATTGACCAGTGCCCCAAAGGTGCCCTTTCCAGCGGGAGAGAATATTGTAAAGGCATGGTGAAATGGACTCATAAAGACCTGCTCATGACTCCGGAAAAACTCGCAAGGGAAGTAGATATCGAAGAAGGTGATGAGAGATGATCGGACTTGAAACTATCGGAGCAGCTCTGGAACTGGCTGTCTTCGGGCTCCTTGCGGTTGTCACAGTCTTCTTTGCAATCTTTGTGGTTATTGCAAAAGATGTTGTAAGAGCCGGGCTTTCCCTGATTATGTGCATGTTCGGCGTTGCAGCACTTTATATCCTCTTAAATGCCCAGTTCCTTGGGATAATCCAGGTGCTGGTCTATATAGGGGCAATCGGAGTATTGATCCTCTTTGCAGTTATGCTTACGAAGCGCGAACTGGGAGGTGGGTCCCGTGCACATTAACAGACTCACGGCTCTTCTCGTATCTCTGCTCTTTGTAGCAGTTATAGTAACAGGAGTTTTTGGAACTTCCTGGAATACGGTTTCGGAACTCCCTGAAAACCCGGCTGACCCGAGCAATATCGAGGGCATAGGCATGTTAATTTTCACTCAGTACGTGGTGCCTTTCGAGGTCCTGTCAATTGTCCTGCTCGCATCCCTTATCGGTGCAATCTATATGGCAAAAGGAGAGGGCAACAGATGACTGCTATTCCGTTAACATTTTATCTGGGTCTTGCAGCCCTGCTCTTTTCAATCGGGCTTTACGGCATCATGACACACAAAAGCGGGATCAGGATGATCATGTGTATAGAGCTCATGCTGAACTCCGCAAACCTGAACCTTGTGGCTTTTTCAAGCTATACGGATACCCTTCACGGTCAGGTCTTTGCCATCTTCTCGATTGCCCTTGCAGCTGCTGAAGCAGCAGTCGGGTTTGCAATCTTTATGGCAATCTACAGAATGCACGACAAAATTAACCTTGATGAGCTTAACATTCTGAGGTGGTAAAAACGGCTCTGGAAGAATTTGCATTTTTGATCCCCCTGCTTCCGGCACTGGCTTTTGCGATCACCTTCTTCTTTGGCAGGAAAATGCCATCAGGAGGGGCAATCGTCCCCATCCTTGCTATTGCCGCCTCTTTTGTAATCTCTTTCATGATTACACTCGGGCTGCTGGCAAACCCCGAAGAAGTCGTAAACCAGTCCTATTCCTGGTTTGCAGTGCTTAACATAGGAATATTAATTGACCCCCTGGCTGCAGTCATGCTGTCAATGGTTTCCTTCGTGAGCCTGCTGATCCATATCTATGCAGTTAGCTATATGTCCCATGATCCCGGAAGGGCCAGGTATTTTGCAGAAACCGCACTTTTCACCGCGGCAATGCTCTCCCTGATCCTCTCGGACAACATCCTGCAGCTCTTTGTTTCCTGGGAACTTGTCGGGCTCTGTTCCTATCTCCTGATCGGGTTCTGGTTTGAAAAACCCTCAGCAGCAGCAGCTGCCAAGAAAGCTTTCCTGACAACCAGGATCGGAGACGTAATGTTCCTTACAGGAATAATCGTACTCACTTCCGATCTTCTTAAGGTCGCAGGCGGTTTCCAGGAAGGAGTATACCTGCTGCGTTTTGACGAAATCTTCAGTTATATCCCCCAGCTTTCGGCTCTGCAGTTAAATGTCTTCGGCTTTGAAATAAGCCACCTTACTATTATCACTCTGCTTTTCTTCGGAGGAGCTGTAGGAAAGTCCGGGCAGTTTCCGCTTCATGTGTGGCTGCCCGATGCAATGGAAGGTCCAACAACCGTTTCAGCTCTCATCCATGCAGCAACAATGGTTACTGCCGGTGTTTATCTGGTCGCAAGGACTTTCCCGATGTTTATTGCAGCCCCTGATTCCCTCATGGTAGTTGCTTACTTCGGAGGCTTCACGGCTCTCTTTGCAGGCACTATGGGCATTGTGATGAACGACCTCAAACGTGTGCTTGCTTTCTCAACCATCAGCCAGCTCGGATACATGATGCTGGGCCTGGGCCTAGGTACTGCAATAGGGCTTGAAGCAGTCGGGATCTCACTTTTCCACCTGATTAATCACGCTTTCTTCAAAGCGCTTCTCTTCCTCTGTGCAGGCAGTGTAATCCATGCGGTCGGCACTCAGGATATGAGAGAGCTCGGAGGCGTAGGAAAGGTAATGCCCATTACCGCTGCTACGATGACAATTGCAGCGCTTGCCCTTGCAGGTTTCGGTATCCCCGGAACCTCAATAGGGACAAGCGGTTTCATGTCAAAGGACCCGATCATTGAAGCTGCATACCTATTCGGAGAACACAGCAGCAACTGGATCCCCTATATATTCTCAATCGCTGCAGCTCTTCTCACATCCATTTACATCTTCAGGCTGATCTTCATGACCTTTACAGGGAAGCCGAGGAGCAATTATCACGGGCACGAATCCCCTGCCATTATGACCATCCCCCTGTCCATTCTGGCCCTTTTTGCCCTTGTTTTCGGTGCATTCACAAGAACCGGCTTTATGAATTTCCTTGAAGAAACCTTTGCCAACAGCTTTGTGAACCTGGATATAGGAAATCTTGCAGGAATTGGCAGAAATGAGCTTGTAGAGGCAGGAGGACACGAACCTCTTATTGTCCTGTGGCTCCCGTTAATAGTGGCACTTGCAGGTCTTGCAATTGCTTTCGTGATCTACTATCTGAGGGCAGTAAAACTCGGGGCCCTGGCTTCCATGAAAAACCCTGTTTACAGGCTGCTTTACAACCGTTACTACCAGCACCAGATCTACACCGAATTCTTCTCAATCGGTGTGGTCTACGGAGTTATTGCTTTCCTGACGCAGGTAGTTGATGTGATCGTTGACAGCATTGTGGAAGGAATCGGAATTATTACGGTTGGTGTAGGTGAAGAACTCCGGAAGATTCAGACCGGGGTTGTACAGACCTATGCAACTGCAGTAATCGCGGGTGTAAGCCTGCTTATAATACTCATTAAATTAATAATGGAGGTACTCTGATGCTGCCGGTCGCATCGTTGTTGATTCTGGTGCCGCTGATTTTCGCAGTCGTGACCTTTTTCACAAAAACAAAAGACCAGGCTGCAGGTCTGGGCTTTCTAGGGTCTCTTGCGACTCTGGGCCTTACCCTTTACGCCTATCTGAATTTTGACAGCAGCACTGCTGCAATGCAGTTCTATGAATCTGTGAAGTGGATTCCCTTTCTCGGGGTTAACTATTCGGTTGGAATTGACGGCATTTCCATGCCCCTTATCCTCCTGAATGCGATCGTTATCCCGTTCATGATCCTCTTCAGCTGGAAAGAAGACAGGGAAGCCCCTAACAGATTTTACGGGCTGATCCTTACCATGCAGGCCGCAGTCATAGGCGTCTTTGTAGCTCTTGACTTCGTTGTCTTCTATATATTCTGGGAGCTTACCCTGGTGCCTCTCTTCTTCATAGTAAATATATGGGGTGGAGAAAAGAGAGCTCATGCGTCCTACAAGTTCTTTATCTACACGCATGTTGCCTCTCTGGTAATGCTGCTCGGGATCTTCGGGCTCTTTTATGCCTCCCTGAATCAGACAGGCGTTGCTACGTTTGACATAAGAGAGCTGGTCACACAGTTCCAGTTCTTCGAATCCGGCCTGATGAAAGATGGAATATTCCTTGCAATCCTCTTCGGGTTCCTGGCAAAGCTGCCGACCTTTCCCTTCCATTCGTGGCTTCCGGATGCATATTCCGAGGCTCCTACTGCAGGCAGTGTACTTTTTATCCTGCTCAAAATCGGAGGGTACGGACTTTTCAGGATTTCACTCCCGATGCTCCCGAACACCGGCAATCCTGACCTGATGATCATGATGCTGGGCCTGCTCGGATCTTTCAGTATAGTGTACGGGGCTCTTCTTGCCCTGCGGCAGAAAGACCTCAAGCGCATGATTGCTTACTCCAGCCTGAGCCACATGGGTTATGTGATCCTGGGTTCAGCGGGCTTTGTTGCCCTCTCGGTTTCAGGAGCCATGTTCCAGCAGTTTTCCCACGGGCTTATTATGAGCGTCCTGTTCATGTCCGCGGGAGCAATCCAGACAAGCACTGGCACAAGGATCATTAACAATCTCGGTGGGCTTGCAAAGAAGATGCCGATGCTCACTGTGGTTATGATGGTAGGGTTTATGGCATCTCTTGGCCTTCCTGGACTGACAGGCTTTGTTGCCGAGTTCCTGGTACTGACCTTCACTTTCACTAACCTGCCTGGTTTTGTCTTACTTGCCTTGCTGGCAATAGTGATTACCGCAGGTTACCACCTCTGGGCAATGCAGAGGGCAATGTTCGGAGTATATAATGAGAAGCTCGGGGATGTCAAAGATATCAATTCCCTGCAGGTCTTTTCAATGGCAGTTATTGCCCTTCTTGTGCTCTATTTCGGCCTGAACCCGAGCCCGGTGCTTGATATGATGATTAAGAATTCGGAAGCAATAGTCAGCCTTGCGGCTGTCCTGGGGGTGTAAGAAATGGACGAGATAATGTATCTTGCACCTGAAATTGTATTAGTTGCAACCGGCCTGGTCGTACTTATGGCCGGAGTTTTTCTTTCCCCCCGGTCCAAGAATGTACTGGGTTACCTGGCAACTCTGGGAATCCTTGCAGCCCTTGTTCTGACGGTTAGAAGCTTCGGGCTGCTGACGATGGGAGAATTCAGCGTTGGGTATTCGATTTTCTCAGAAACTCTAAGTATCGATGCCCTTTCCCAGTTTTTCAAACTGGTCTTCCTGACAGTTGCCCTGATTGTTTCAATTGCTTCGATCAAGTATACTGAAAACAGTGATCACACAGAAGAGTTCTACACCCTGGTCCTCTTTGCAACCTTCGGAATGATGATTGTATCATCTGCAAATGACCTGATAGTACTCTTCTGTGCCTTTGAGCTTGCAAGTCTTGCAACCTATGCCCTTGCAGGCTATGAAAAGCAGAACGCAAGGTCTCTCGAAGGAGCCATGAAATACTTCGTGATCGGCTCGGTCTCTGGAGCGCTCATGCTCTTCGGGATTTCCTTTGTCTACGGAGCAACAGGCACTACCAGCATCCCCACGATTGCTGCAAACTCTGCCCTCCTGACACAAAACCCGATAGGGCTTGTTGCAGTCGTGCTGCTGATTGCAGGTTTTGGCTTCAAGATGGCTCTGGTGCCCTTCCATATGTGGGCTCCTGATACCTATCAGGGATCCCCTTCAGTTGTTTCCGCACTGCTTGCAGCCGGGTCCAAAAAGATGGGATTTGTGGCAGCCTTCAGGATTTTCATTGTGGCTCTTGCAGCCCTTCAGCCTGACTGGCAGTTTGCCTTTACAATTCTTGCAGTTGTGACAATGACCTTCGGAAACGTGGTCGCAGTTGCTCAGACCAGTGTAAAGCGCATGCTCGCCTACTCCTCCCTGGCACAGGCAGGATACATTGCAATGGCTTTTGCGGTGATGACCCCTGTAGCTCTTACAGGCGGCATTATGTACGCCCTTGCCCATGCCTTTATGAAAGCAGGAGCTTTTATTGCAGCTGCAGCCGTTGTCTGGATGGTAGCTTCGGAAAGGACAGGAAACCTCGATATCCCCGACCATCTTGACAGCTTCAGGGGCCTTGGGAAAAGAATGCCTCTGGCAGCCCTTTCCATGACGATTTTCGTCTTTGCCCTTGCAGGAATTCCACCGACTGCAGGCTTTATGGCCAAGTTCGTGCTCTTCTCCTCAACCATTCAGGCAGGCATGACCTGGCTTGCAGTGATCGCCATCCTGAACAGTGCCCTTTCACTGTTCTATTACGCACGGCTTGTGAAATACATGTACTTCCTGCCCCCTGAGGGTAAAAAGGTCAGCATTCCCTTCCCATATGCAGCAGCCCTGCTGGTTGCAGTTGCCGGTGTGCTGGCAATGGGTCTCTGGCCTGAGCCCTTCGTGGAGCTGGCTATGAAAGCAGCAATGGTACTGGTCTAAGGAGGTATGATAAATGACAGATTGTGACCTATGCGGGCGCGGAATCCCGACCGTTATCCCGGTCCGGGCTATCCGCCCTCTCCTCAAATTCGCCTACCCCGAAGGGGTCTGGAAAGGGCTATGTGAACCCTGCCTGGATTCCGCCCAGAAAACGTACTTAACAGTAAATAAAAACCAGACCTCATGCAGAAAAGGCAAATGCGCTCTCTGCGGAGATAAAACCGGAGTTTTCCCTGTGGAACTGCAGATCCCGAACTTCTCAAAAGGGGTCATAAAAAAAGATGCAGATCTCTGCTACAGGTGCCTGAAATCAGTCGATGAGGCTTACATCAGGTACAAAAAGGCAAAAATCGACGAAGAAGGACGTATACACGGGCACGAACACGTGCATCCGCATCATTGAGTAAAGCTGCGTTTTGCGGCTTTATTTCTTTTCTTATTTTTGGCTTTTTTAATATCTTATTTTACTCTGCAAGTTTCACTGCTTATTCTGCAGCGTAAAAGGCAAATACTTCAAAGTCTTTCAGGTTTTCAGTAAGCATTTTTTTATAGTTATATAAAAAGAGTGTTTCTATTCCCCCGGATGTCGTTAAAATGAATTTCGAATTGAGAAAATGGGAAAAATTCGATACTGAGAACTTTTTCAAATATTCTCACAACACAAAAATTGCAGAAAATATGAGGGATCCTTTTCCTTCTACTTTAGATGATTGCAGAAAGACCGTAGAAAGCTTTAGCTCTAATGACGAAACACAACAATGCTGCAGGGCAATTGTTGTCAATGAAGAAGCTGCAGGGTGCATTGCCTTGTTCATTAAAGACAATGTTTACTGTAAGAGTGCAGAAATTGCATACTGGCTTGGCGAACCTTTCTGGGGTAGGGGAATAATGAGCGAAGCAATAAAGCAGCTTTGCCGGACAGCTTTTGAACAGTATGATATTGTACGGATATTTGCAGAGCCTTATGAACATAACATTGGCTCAAGAAAAGCCCTTGAGAAAGCCGGGTTTGTTTTAGAGGGTGTAATGAGGAAAGGTGTTTATAAAGACAGTAATTTCTTTGATTACTGCATGTATGCCCTTGTGAAATAACTTTTACTGAGAGAAACCCACACGATCCGCTTTTTTGAAAAAAAATCATGATTTTTTCAATGTTTTATTATCTTTTATAAGAGGCACGCGGCTGGCTAGTAGAGTTTATCATCGACCTGGTGGCCAGGGACTGACCTGAATCTGAGATTCTGCGGAATTATCCGGGCATTACACATGAAGATATTTAGGCTTGCTTGAACCTGAGAAGGTGATCTGCTTAGAGATACATAATGTAGAAAAAGGTTATACCTGAAAAAAGATAAATGAATATAAAACAGATTATAGAGGTTTCTAAAAAGGTGATTATGTGACCGCTGCAAATGGACAATATGTAGTTAATGAAAATGGGGAAAAAGTTGCAATTATTCTTCCCATAGAGGAATATGAAAAAATGAAAGAGGATCTCCACGATCTGGCTATTGTTGCAGAAAGACGCGATGAGAAGACTATTAGCTTTGAAGAGATGAAAAAAATATTAAGTTCAGAGCGATGACGGTTTATACAATCGATTTCAAGGCTAGCGTAGAAAAAGACTTGAGGAATGTGCCAAAAGATAGACTTCCTCATATTCTCAAAAAGATTGAGGAACTTGCCGATGTGCCCCTTCCCGGAGATTCAAAAAAGTTATCAGGAGCTGAACATCTGTATCGTGTTCGAGTGGGAGATTATAGAATAATATATGAAGTCGTCCACAAAACAAAGAACATAACTATTTTCTATATAAAACATCGCCACTCTGCTTATCGTAAATTATAACCCATTTTCTGTCACAGTTTCCTTTCTCTCAATATATTCCAGCACACACCCTGCAAATTCCTCGAAATCTCCCAGTCTTTCAGTCAGGAATTCTTCCAGCACTCCAGGATCTACTTCTTCATACCTATGGACAAGCATATTTCTGAACCCTGCGGCAGATGCAAATCTTTCCGCAAAAGCTTCTGGCAGGATGGAATGTCTTCCAAGAACAAGGAAGACACTTTCATAATCTTGAGGTCTTTCAAAACCTTCCTCTGAAATTATAATTTCTCCGAGATAGATTGCACTTTCCACCGCCAGCTGGAAGTTTCTTTCAATCGCACTCCTTTTCTCATAATCGAACTCAAGATTCACATTTTCGGGGTCCACAGACTCAAGGTATTTTACACACCTGCTCATGAAATCCAATTTTCTGAAAATAGTTTCCGAATCTCTCATTCTAAGAAAACCCCCTTTTTTAAACTCTATCACCCTAAGTTTACATCGGACAAACCTTAACGCAGAGCCCGCACCGCAATCCTCCCAGTACATTGAACATATACTGTGCACATTTCTCCCTGTCAATCTTCCCATCCGAAGAAATAGCACCAGCCGGGCATACTTCAATGCATTTCATGCAGCTACTGCACGTTTTGTTGATAAATGGTAGCTGAGTATTTTCCTCTGTTTCCAGCGGGGCATCTGTGAGGATTGCTGTCATCCGAACCCTTGGGCCGAAATCTTTTGTAATGAGAAGATGGTTCATTCCGAAACTTCCCAGCCCTGCACAATGTGCAGCATATTTGATGGACATATTTGCTTTGAGAGTCTCACGGTCAGCATACCAGTAACCGAATTCACTTCCTTCCGTAGGTACGATGGTTGCTCTGTATCCTTCCTTTTCGATCATTTTAGCTATCTGGGAATGCAACTATCCTCAGGGTTGCAGTCGCTGCCATAAGTGTGTTGGTATACTCAGCCCTTCCTCTGGGAAGCGTATCAAAAGCCCCTCTCGGTACTCCAACTCCCAGGACTATAACTGACCTTACATCCGGCATCACGTCCTGAGGCTTGTTTCCCGTATACTCTGGATTTTGAAAGCAGGCAGGGTCCGCAATACCGATAAAATCCGCATTAGTTCCAAGGGAAATATCCTTTATCTTTTCTGTAAGGGTAGGTTCCTTTACACTTTATCTCCTTTTATTTAGGTTTTAAGTCTTCTTATATTCCAGGTTATAATTTTTCAATATAAATTGGTATATAAATAATGAATTTAATCTGTATATTAGTATAAATTATAGCATTTACACGCAATAACCTCGGTTTAGAGGCTTCCTGTATTGAATCGATTGGTTAGCAATTATCTGGGGAGGGTCACCTGTGAAAGTCATGCTTATCGGAGATTGTCTAAGCAAGCTAACGAGTGCTGCACTGTTTATCGCTTTGCTTCTGGTTTCTGCAGGCGTTGCGAGTGCGGAGGTTATTTATGTTGAGCCAGGAGCTTCAATTCAGGCTGCAGTAAATAACTCTACAACCGGAGATTTTGTCATTGTGGAAGCCGGGGACTACGAGGAAAATATCGTTGTCAATGTTTCAGGGATAACGGTAACTTCGGAACCTGAGAGCATTGACGGTGTACTTATCAGATCAAGGGACGAGAATTCAAGCGTGTTTCAGGTTAAAGCGGATAATGTAACCGTCAGCGGTTTTAATATAACCGGATCAGGAGAGTTTTTCAGTACCTTCGAGGCTGCACGCTTCACAAATTCTTTTAGTTCCGGAAACTCAGGAGAGCCGGGTGAGACTTATGAGCCGGAAGCACGACAGGCTTATGGGCTCGGGTCAGGGGAGATTTTTGTCTCGAGATCGAATGGATTTGGTTGCCCTCCGGCAGGGATCTGCCTTGATCAAGTTAAAAACTGTACAATTGAAAGAAACAATATTTTTGAAAACCAGTATGGAGTTTACCTGCAGGGCTCCATGAACAGTACAATCTCGGAGAATACTTTTTTCCGAAACGGCATCTGGATTGATGAAGGGTGTAGCAAGAATATGCTGGTCAACAATACAATTGATGAGGGAAACATCATTATTGGCGCACACTGCTGGGATAATATAATGTTTCAGAACCGACTTTCAAACGGTGGGGGAATAGGCATTGCCTGCTGCGGGGGAGGAAATCTCGTTTCAAAGAATGAGATTGTAAATTGCAGTAACGGAATTGATATATATGACACTCAGGCAAGGACTGTCCTTCGTAACAACCAGATTACGGACTGCAATTACGGGATTTACCTGATTTTTGTCTTTGATTCCAGTGTATATAATAATACTATCTCGAACAGTAGTAGAGGTATATTTTTAAGGGAAAACAGCCACGACAATGAACTGTTTAATAACACAATAACTTCCAGTAACGATTCAGGAATTTATTTGATGGATGACAGTGCTGATAACCGCATCTATAACAATTACTTTAACAACACTGTAAATGTGAAGGCTGAAAACAGTGAAGGAAACAGCTGGAACACTACAAAAGCCTCCGGAACGAATATTATGGACGGCCCATACCTGGGCGGCAATTTCTGGGCTGACCCGAACGGAACCGGGTTTTCTCAGACCGCTAAAGATTCGGATTCGGATGGGATCTGCGACCTGCCTTACAACGTAAACAAAAGTGATTTTGACTATCTCCCGCTCACCAAATCCCCTTCTTTACCTAGAGTGAACCTTAAAGATATAATTGAGGAATCTGTTGAAGTTAGACTTAATGTTCCGGCAAACTATCCGGAAAATGATATGAAAAAAGGTCCTCTTGTTTTCTGGGTTGAGAAAGATTGAGAGATCTACTTTCTTTTTCTTCTTTTTTAGTAACTATTCAGGCAGCCTTTTAAAGGCTACAATTTTTCCTCTTTTCGAGGAAAAATTGGATATAAATTGAATTCTATTTTGTTTCGTTATCATGCTTACACGTGAAGAGATTCTTGCTTTGTGTGCTTCAAACCCTGAAGTTATTGCTTACATTGTGAGTCTTGAAACTCAAATTAAAGAACTTACTGAAAGGTTGATAGCCTTAGAATCTCGTTTAAACCAAAATAGTCGTAAC